>JACJYH010000009.1 GCA_020636195.1 Lewinellaceae bacterium | reverse complement strand
AGGAAACTGTAAACGACCCGTCTGTGTCCACTTCCACTCTAATAATCCCGTTTTGCAGTTATATGCAAATATACTTGGATCCGGATGTGACCAATGATCGCCTGTCACGAGATATAAATCTTTATAAATATACGCATTATCTGAACCTACATTTTCAAGTGGTGCTTCATAGATTCTTGTACTCCACACTTTTTCAAATATGGGTGTGGGTTCAGTTGGTGTTGGATTTGGAGTAGGTTCTTCCTTGTCGCAGCCGACAAGGAAGAACAATATCATAGAATAGAGCGTCAGGTGTTTTGCTTTTAAAATTATATGCATTGTTTGTTTATTACTTGAAATGATAAATATTTTCAAAAACTTCGGTAAATGTAAGCCCTATATAATAAAAAAATAATAATTTATATATATTAAAATTAATAATATATTAAGAAAAGGGCATTTTAATCTTGATTTTTGCAAAAAATTTAAGTAAATTGGACAATTGACTGTATTTTTGTAAAATATTTTATTGATTACCATATTCTCTTAAAGATTTTAAAAGAAAAAACGTATATGGAAAATACGCTAGATCACAAAACCATCGTCAATCATCTCCTAAAACATCATGGATCTAAAAATATTAAGGAACTCGTGTTGAAGATGAGTAAACTGCTTGACTTGACGGAGACCAGCATTTATAATAAATTACAGAATAGAACCAATTTTACTGCCGTAGAAATATTGCAAATTTATTCTTTTCTTAATATGTCCGTGGATGAATTTATACAAGACAACACCAAGTATAATGGATTTGTGCCATACCATGCTGACGGCCTCAAATATAAACCACGCAATTATTCGGATTATATCAACAATATCATCTATTACTACACCAGGGTAAAACAACTGCCCAATGCTATGGGCTACTTCTTGGCCAATGAAGTGCCCCTGTCGCATCTTTTGAACTTTCCTCACTTAACCTACCTAAAATTCTATATTTGGAATAGAACGAACTGGAAAATTGAAGGAATTTCCATGCATTATCAAAGTAATACTATCCACAAGGATGAAGAACTCAAACATGCCATCTTTGTGCTGAAACAATTATTCTCATCATTTTCTAATACTGAAATTTGGCATCCTCAGATGTTGGATAACAGCCTTTCGCAGTACCAATACTTGAAATCCATTGGTGTCATTCATCTTCCTGAGGATATAGAAGCCATTGGAGCGGAATTTATTGGATTGGTTGATTATTTAGAAGCATTGACGTTATCAGGTTTGAAACCGGTAAATTCAAAAGGTGAACAAAAGGAATGTAATGTATATTTTACTGAACTTAATATCGGTTCCGAAGTGATTTTAGTGCGCTCTGATGAACTCAGTTTGCTGTTTCAACAAATAGATGTACCCAATTATATGCGCACGTCAAATGCGAGGATGATCGAACATCAACAACTGTATTTTGAAAATATTAAAAACATTTCTACCCACATCACCAAGACGGGAGAAATAGCGCGATATCGGTATATGCATATATTGAGAAAAAAAATATATGATGTTTTCGATATGAAGTCTTGATGCCATAGTATTGATAATAGTTCCAATCAGATCAAGAGTTTGTTTGAAATTTATCCTTTAGCAAGAAAATGTTTTATTTTGGCTACAAATTCATTAAATTTTTCGTCGAATTGCCAACATTCGACTGCAAAACTTGCCTTTTTCCGCTCAAAATAATTCCATTTTATTATCCAAAAACAAAATTTAAACATACTCTAAATAAAAAAGCGCATAATATCCGAATCATTGATACTATGCGCGTTGTTGTGTACCGAAGGCGGGACTCGAACCCGCACACTATTGCTAGCACTGGATTTTGAGTCCAGCGTGTCTACCAATTCCACCACTTCGGCGTGGTATTATTCATCTTACTTTTAAGCGGATGCAAAGGTAGAAAGTTTTTCTTTTATCCGCAATAAATATTTCGATTTTAAAAAATAATCTTTCACCTGTAAGAGAACTTCTTCTGTCTTTTCGCCATTATCATACTTCTTCATCCATGTCAAACCATCTAATTCTATTTCTGAGGCTTTATCTTCCCAAGCCACCCAGATGGTTTTCAAATTGTTCTCATCCGGCTCAAGCTCCAATTCCATCAATTGTTCATTGATTTCCATCATTTCCATAAGGAATTCAGGATCTATCGATTGATCTCCTTGCATCAATCCATGAATCTGAAGAATATATTCAATCCGTTTCTTTTTATCTTTGAGTACTTCATATGCAACATTCAAAGTTTCAGTTTTTTCAATGGCATCATCAACCTGATCGCTTGATGAAGATGACTGTAAATCGGGATGTTCAGTTCTGCTTAAAGCGTAATATTTTTTTGTCAATTTTGAAATATCAATATCAAACTGCTCTTCCAATCCGAAAAGGTCAAAGTAATCCATCATTCTCTATTTTATATTCCTTTCGTTGAGCCAGCGAGCAAATGCATCTGCGTTCCTTAAATGTTCTTGATAGGTCACAGCAAATGCATGGGCGCCTGAGTTATCCGCTTTCGCACAGAAATATACGAAGTCATGTTGTTCCGCATGGATGACTGCTTCTAAACTCTGTAAGGAAGGCATACAAATCGGTCCCGGTGGAAGGCCTTCATTGAGATATGTATTATATGGAGAATCATAGGTTAGATGACTATGCAGAACTCGTAGTATACTGAAATCACCCATTGCATATACCACAGTTGGATCGGCTTGAAGTTTTATTCCATTCTTCAACCTATTCAAATACACACCTGCTATTCTTGATTTTTCATCATTATAATTGGATTCTTTTTCAACAATGGAAGCAAGAATATAGGCTGAGGTTGGTGTCAATTGATTTGTTTCGAGTGCATCCAACCTTTCTTTATTCCAATATGTGTCGAATTCTTTTTTCATTCTATCCACAAATTCTTGTGGGCTGGCGGTCCAAAAAATTTGATAGGTATTCGGGATAAACATGGTGAGAAAATTATCTACATCGAAACCATATTGCTGAAAAACCTTTGGTTGACGTAGATATTGGAGCATACTCAAGGAATCCACTTCAAGATAATGAGAAGCTTTTCCAGCCAAGTCACTTAAAAATCTGATATTATTCAATACCAATTTGACAGGATCTTGATTTCCGCTGCGTAATTTTCTGATCAATTGGCGATTCGTCATTCCAGGTTTTATATTGTATTTCCCTGGTCGAATGGTTCGATCATTGTAATTCATCAAGGATGCTAACCAAGTAAATGTCTGTGTAGAAGACAATATCTTATTTTCTGATAAAATGGTCAATACATCGTCGTAAGAGCTTCCTGAGGGAATGAAGATCGATGTTTGATCTTTGATAGCTGTATTTGGTTTGAAGACAACCCAGAATCCCACACCTAACAAAATAATGAATAGGAAAGTGAGAATGACAATTGGAAATTTCCATTTTCTCATGGTCGGTTTACGTAGGAATGATATGAATTAATATTGTTCTTCTTTATTTGGAAAGTCGCCGGACTTGACATCTGAAATATAATGCTCAATGGCATTCTTCATCAAGTCGTACATATTGAGATATCGTCTCAAAAATCTTGGATTAAAATCTTGTGTGATACCAAGAAGGTCATGAAGCACTAAAACTTGACCGTCCACGCCGTCTCCGGCACCGATTCCAATTACGGGAATATGCAGTGCTTGGGCTACTTTTGATCCGAGTTCTGCGGGTATTTTCTCTAAAACTAAAGCAAAACAGCCTAAACTTTCCAATAACTTTGCGTCGGAAATTAACTTTTCTGCTTCAGCTTCTTCCTTGGCTCTGACACCATAAGTCCCAAATTTGTAGATGCTTTGTGGCGTCAATCCCAGATGGCCCATTACGGGAATTCCGGCTGACAATATTCTTATCACAGAATCTTCAATTTCAGATCCACCTTCCATCTTGACAGCATGAGCACCTGATTCTTTCATGATGGATATGGCTGAATTGAGCGCTTTTGTACTATTGCCCTGATACGATCCGAAAGGCAAATCGACGACGACAAATGCTCTTTCAGTGGCCCTGATGACGGATTGGGCATGATAAATCATCTGGTCCAAAGTTATCGGTAACGTAGTCTCATGACCAGCCATGACATTGGATGCTGAATCACCAACTAAAATTATGTCTATACCTGCTGCGTCAACGATGCGCGCCATGCTATAATCATATGCGGTTAGCATAGAAATTTTCTCACCTTGTTCCTTGAGCGTCTGAAGGATGTGAGTGGTTATTCTTTTAATTTCTTTTTTGGCTGTGGACATCTCATCTATATTTACAATTGCAAATGTCTTAATTTATACGTTAAAACGAAATTTTTTTTCAAACTTGTGTCTTTATCAAATCCATCATTTTGTAAATGGTTTTTTAATAAGAATATATATATATGTTAATTATTTATATAATAAATAGGCATATTTTATTTCCTTGCAATGAATGTAATTCCTATTTTTGCAACGATTTCAATGCAAATTCATCTTGCATTGATGAATATTTAATACAGTAATTCATGAGTTGGTTTAAACGTTTAAAGGAAGGCATTCAAACAGCCACAAAGAACAAAAAGGAAACTCCTGACGGTTTATGGCATAAGTGTCCCAAGTGCAATGAGATGACCACAGTCACTGAATTACAAGAGAATGCTTATATCTGCCCTAAATGTGATTTTCATACACGTATTTCTTCCACAAATTATTTTGACATTTTATTCGATGGAAAATATACGAGATTATTTGACGAAATCAGGTCGGTGGATATGCTGGAGTTCAAGGATGTAAAAACCTATGAATCTCGTTTGGAAGAGGCATACCGGAAAACCCATCTCAATGATTCATTGTCAGTAGCTGCAGGAAAAATCCATAAATATCCACTATGTATAGCGTGTATGGATTTTGGGTTTATTGGAGGATCTATGGGTTCAGTAGTTGGTGAGAAAATTTCTAGGGCCATAGATTATTGTATTGAAAACAATACGCCATTCATGATTATATCCAAATCCGGTGGTGCAAGAATGATGGAATCCGCTTTTTCACTCATGCAAATGGCAAAGACATCGGCAAAATTGACACAATTGGCCAAAAAGAAGATTCCTTTTCTCTCATTTATGACTGATCCCACAACAGGCGGTGTAACAGCATCCTTTGCCATGCTAGGCGATCTCAATTTTGCTGAACCAAATGCTCTAATAGGATTTGCCGGACCAAGAGTGATCAAAGAAACCATCAAGAAAGACTTGCCTGAAGGTTTTCAAACATCGGAATATCTTCTCGAAAATGGATTTTTAGATTTTATAGTACATCGGAAGGATTTGAAAACCAAACTTGCAGATATATTGTCTGTCATGCAGGAAAATAAAAAATCCGGTGGTGAAGTCAGTGAGGATTTGGCATAAAAAAAATGAGACCGGCTAAATTCCCCTTTCACCGGTCTCGAGTAACAATTTGCTTAAGTACTCCTTAAATAAATCTGAACTGCAATTCATGGTACGAAAACCATGCCAATTATTTTTTTTGGTGATTTTTAAATTGAAATATTTTTATATGCAAATATTTCATAATTTATAAATAATTAATTTTTAATATTATAAAAAATATACTGATATACTCAAGACTTTACACTTTTGAAATGTTGTTGTTTTCGGTCTTGCTACTGATACGAACTTCATTGAAAAAATAACTTTGGTAGGGTAATTGATGTTACAGTAGTCACAAAAATTTTGATATGAGATACGTTGTTGTTTTTATAAGTCTTGTCACGTTATTTTCCTGTAGTACATCGAAGAAAGTATTGAAAATGGATAAGAACAAAGCTTCGTTTAGCTTAGAGAAGGGAAGTTGCTTGGGCAAATGTTCTGTATATAATTTACACATATATCCAGACAAGGTAGCGGTTTTTGAAGGCATTGCCAACACAGAATTATACGGTATTTATTATAAAAATTTGTCGGTGGAAGATTACAATGCACTGACAAAAGCATTCAATGACGCAGATTTTATGTCATTAAAAGATGATTATTACAGTGATATCATAGATTTCCCATTAATAAAATTGGGTTTTACAAAGGATAAGGTAAGAAAAGTCATTTCTGGAAAGAACGACCGTCCAAAAGCACTTCTTGATCTTCAGCTCAAGCTTGAAGATGTAGTGTATTCCAAAGGATGGCAAATGGCAAAAGCCTATGAACAGGTAGTCACCCCAGTTGAAGAAACCAACGTTGAGCATAAGGCACCACAAGAAGAGATTATAGAAAATCAGATCATCATAGAACCTAACCCGAATACTTTTTTGGCTAAATGGATCAAAAAATACAGCGACTTTAATGTCAGTTTAGTCAAAAAAATTGCACCAAATTTAAACTTATGGGTAATCACCTATAACAACACAAAGATATCTCCTAAGGACTTTTTGGAAACTTTGCGATTAGATCCGGATCTGAAAAGCGCAGAGTTTAATAGGAAGATTACTCCAAGAGAACATTAAAATAGTCAGTGTTTACGAAGATGGACTAAGAGTATGTTTAAAATTTATCCATTAGCAAGAAAATGTTGTATTTTGGCTACAAATTCGTTAAATTTATCGTCGAATTGCCCACATTTGACCGCAAAATTTGCCTTTTTTCTTCCAAAATAATTTCATTTTATTGTCCAAAAACAAAATTTAAACATACTCTAAAAAAGGATTTGAACAAAATAGATCCAAATCCTTTTTTAGTATATAATGTGGACATGAGCTTTTTTAATGGAATAGACTCAATTTATTGTACTATCACTACTTTCCCAACTTGAATTCCTTGATTGCAGTTGATCCTATAGAGATAGGTTCCGGGTAATAGGGTAGAGATATCCATTTTAGATTGTGAACCAGAAAGCTTTTGAGAATTGATACGATGACCATTGATGTCCATCAAATCAAAAGTATATGATTGGGTTTCATTTGAAAATACAATCAACTGATTCATTGATGGATTTACTACTTTAAAGTTGTTCCCATCATTGAATTCTTGCGTGGCCACATATTTATCAAATATTTTGATATCATCTAGAGTAAACGATGATTCGTATGTAATTGCAATTGTCATGGATATATTTGACTTTTCGACTTGATCTAGAGGAAATTGATAGTTTCTGTCGAATGTGTTGGTAGGGAGTATAAAACCATTTGGCAGCAAATTCCCATCTTGGAAGATCTTTGCCATTCCAACCAATGGTTTGGATGAACCAAATTTGGCCTTAAATTGAAGGGTAGGTTCGACCATATCTTTGAGATCAGTACAGATATAAATGCGAGAAATACCTCCCTCATTTTCTTCATAAAATGCAAAAACATCTTCAATAGGATGACAACTATAATCACCCCAAATCATGTTGGTTGAATTGATTGACAAATTTTTATTAAAATAACTAGTTTCGTTATTATAGCCATCGTTCACAACTAAAAATTCAGATGCTTGACTATTATTAAAATCAACTATCGTCTCTTTTTTCAATGAACTAAGTTGGTTAATTTTAGTCTGCCATTTATATATAAGAAATTTTTCATCTTCATTATTGATATAAAACAATTGTGCAATGATGTTTTTACCAACATCATTTTGACCAATATAATCCAATAAATTGATGGAAAATCTGCCGTCAAAAAATGATAAAATTTCACTGAAATTATATTTTTCAGTCATGTTATCTTTTGTGATTTGCAGTTCAAATTGAAATTCTTGATCTTCAAAAGTACATAAGTCAGAGTCCATGTTGACCCCTATTTGTTGATAAGGAAAATCATCAGCACAATCACCACCTGCATTCACTACATTGGAAGTTTGATAAAATGTTTCCGATGGATTGACACTTCCAAATATAAAGAAAAATTGAGAGTTTTCAAACGGATATTCATTACCATCCACTATTGCATTTAATGCATATTCAAATTCAGCATTATCGACGTATTCCATTTCCTTTAGCTGTAATTGAACAAAAGTATTCAAAATGCTTTCATCCGTTTTTACTTCATGATCTAAAGTCATCGTTGTATCAAGTAGGATGAATAATTGATCGGCTTCCAAATTTGTATATACTGTCGCTAATACGGTCATTTGGATTGAAGCTCCCTGAGGAATGGTTTTTCCTTTATTGTTCACATATAGTGGAAGTGGCGCATCAAACGCATCCGGACATTTCAATAAGAAAAAATCGTTATTTTCAATATATGCAGTCAAAAGGAAATCTTCTAAACCAGTATTGGTGATATTTTCCCCAATACCCACTGTTTTCCATGCTTCTTGAATGGTATGTATTTCAGTAGATTCGTCCCCAAATAATGCTTTTGCAGATTCCAATGAATATGTGTAGATTGCCTTGTAATCAGATTTTTCTGTCAAATAATGGGTAGCAATATCAAACACAAGATCTATTGCTTTGTCTATTCCGATGCCTTCAAAATCAAAAGCATATCCTTTCTCATTGATACCATGACCACCTTCTGTGATAAGAAAGTACCAATAATTCAGCACGCCGCTATTGGTATGTACTTCTTCCTCTGTATCCCATAGATACCCTTTATAATATTTGGGACAATCAGATTCATTTGGATTGCTCATAGATCTGGAGGCTGTATGGAATATAGGATCTAGTTCTTTACCCAAAATCCAGGTGAAACCGCTAGGATCTAACTTATATTCTATGGTTTTTCCAAATATATCGCTTAGAGATTCATTGAGTGCTCCAGATTCACTGCTATATACCAAATCTGAGTTGAATTGTGTAAGTCCATGTGTGATTTCATGTACTACGACATCGATGCTGGTAAAACTATTAAAGCCGTCACATTCTTTTCCTCCGAAAAAAACTTCATTTCCATCCCAAAAAGCATTGCCCAAACCCAGGATATTTGTATTGCATACGATTTGATATCCTTCATTATCTAAGCTGTTGTAATCAAATTTGTCTTGTAAAAAGTCATAATAAAATTCTGATGCATAAAGAGTTTCTATGTTCGCTTTCATACTTTCACTGTCATTATAGGTAGGAGTGGAAGATTGGGGTAAACCTTTGAAATAATCTTTGATTATAATGCCTTTTCCCCTAGATAAGTCTTGGAGTTTATACTGATTAGGAGCTATAGAGTCATGGTCAAACTGAACCATCCCGTAGTAATGGGTCATTCCTGAACCCTTACTTTTAAGGTGTAGAGCGCCTTCCCGAATATCTAATAGAATGCCGGAATTTGCATCCACATACACAAAAACTCTCAACGGATTTGCGCCCATATCAAAAACTTCAACTTCATACGCAAGCATTGGATTTGGTTTTTTTGAAGTCCCTTGGTTGAAAATACATAACTGTGCGTTTTTTGCAGTGGAGTCAGCTAGAGATGTTTCAAGACGCTTGGTCTTCTTGGTGTATTTCAATGCAACTTTTTTAGCATTTTCTATGGAAATACTTGGATTTATGTTGGTTTGAATGACAGACAACAACTCTCCATTTCCGGAAACGACAATTCCATCCTTTACATGGACGATGTAGCTGGCATCAATGACAGGCAAGCCTCTGAATTTTTGTTTGTATCTTTTATGGGTTATGCCGTTTTTAGCCGTATGGCTACGATACAATTCCATTGTGGTTCCTTCAGAAAGCCTGTAGGTTTCTTTCAATGAAGTCAAAAAGGTGGATTCGTCCACTTTTTTCTCACATCGGTCAATCTTACTTTGGCCAAAGGAGAAAAGGAAAATAGTGGAAATGCAGAGAGTCAAGATCAATTTTTTCATTTTACAATTTTTTAATGATGATAGGATTTAGAATATCAATTTTTCTGATGTATGCATAGCATTCATGTCATACTTTCACAACATATAAGTTTAAATAAACTATTAAAATTTGAAAATTTCTTTTTCCATAAGTCTCTCTTTTTACAAAGTTAAGAGTAGCCTGTGTTGAATCAGAATATTTATTAGTAAAGATAATGAAACTTTTTAAACTGAATTAATTTTTTAATCTTTTTGTATTGATAAGATGCCTTTGTCTAGCAATTGCATACAAGTATGATAAAGATTATCCAGGAAACAAATTCTTGATTAACAGTAATCATATTTCATGTGTGGTAAAAGTAATACTAGTAGCGGTTCATAATTGCATATTGCCGATTACATTTGTAAAAAAAAATGCTTGTGCACTTAAATTACCATATCACTTTCTATCGAATTCCAACCTTTTACCAAACCCTGTAAATACGTTCACGCCATCATAGACTTCATGGCCATTGACATACGTTTTAAGCACCTTTCCTACAAATGATTTTCCACCAAAAGGCGACCACCCACATTTATAAAGCACATTGTCTTGTGTCACTGTCCAAGGTTTGTTCACATCCACCAAAACCAAATCAGCAAAAAAACCTTCATCTGCGAAACCTCGGTCTTTGATACCAAAGCAAATCGCAGGTTTGTGACACATTTTTTCTATCATCTTTTCTAGTGTTATTTTACCCTGATGATAAAAATCCAACATGACATTGAGACTGTGTTGAACTAGTGGCAATCCGGATGGTGCTTGTTGGTATGGTGCTTGTTTTTCTTCCGATGTGTGTGGCGCATGATCCGTGGCAATGATATCTATGCGATCATCCATCATTGCCTGCCAGATTGCATCGCGATCCTCACCACTTTTGATGGCAGGATTACATTTTATTTGATTGCCAAGGGTAGTGTAGTCTGCCTCTGAAAAATACAGATGATGCACACATGCTTCTGAAGTGATTTTCTTCTCTTCCAGAGGTATATGATTTGAAAATAGGTTGGTTTCTATTGCTGTAGAAATGTGCAAGATATGCAATCTAGTATTATATTTTTTAGCGAGTTCTACAGCAAATGAAGATGACAAGTAACAACCTTCTGCACTGCGTATTTTTGGATGCCAAGACGCATGATTTGCGACGTCTTTATACTTTTCAAAATTCGACTGGATAGTTTTTTCATCTTCGCAATGTGTGGCTATCAACATATCAGCTTTTGAAAAAATCTGATTAAGGATGTGTGGATCATCAACCAACATATTTCCTGTGCTGGAACCCATAAAAACTTTGAATCCACACACGTGTTTTCGATCTGTTTTGAGCGCTTCATCAAGATTGTCGTTGGACACACCCATGTAAAATGAATAATTCGAAGCGGAATTTTTTTCAGCTATATGAAATTTTTCATTCAACAACGTCTGGGTAAGGGTAGGTGGCTTAGTATTGGGCATTTCCATGAATGTAGTCACTCCTCCGGCTACAGCAGCTTTAGACTCTGAATGAATATCAGCTTTATACGTCAATCCTGGTTCTCTGAAATGCACCTGATCATCGATGATTCCCGGCATCAGGAAGTGTTGTTCACCTTTTATTTCATTTACTTTGTGCTTTACTTGGATGGATGGTGCGATCTTTTCAATCCTTTGGTTTTTTATCAACACATCTGTAGAAATGATTTTGCCACGATTGACCAATTGCACATCTTTGAATATAATATCTGTCATAAAATTTACACTTAAGGTGAATACAAAGGTACTGTTTTAAACTGATATTGTTGAATGGATAAATACTATGCATCACGTTTTTTAATTTAGTTTTCCTCAATAAGATACATAAATATTTTCGTACTATTTTGTAGATTTTCAATGATTATAATCTTTGATTAATGTTGAAATTTCAACCATGCGAATACAAATGAATTTAAATTATCGTAACTTCACATTGATGGATGATTTTTATTTATTGAATATTCCGTAAGTTTGCGGCATGAATGACTTGGTTCTGATTTTAGATTTTGGTTCCCAATACACACAACTGATAGCCCGCAGATTGAGAGAATTGGATGTATATTGTGAAATTCATCCATACAATGCATTATCATCTCTATCACGAGCAAAAGCGGTGATTTTATCCGGAAGTCCTGCTTCTGTTCATGATCCGATTGCTTTGGACATTGACTTAAGTCAAATAATAGGCAAAGTGCCTGTTTTAGCTGTCTGTTATGGGGCACAATATATTGCTCAACATCGCTCAGGCAAGGTTGAAAGATCCAAAGTCAGAGAATATGGTAAGGCATCAATCAAACTTCTGAAAAATGACTTAATCTTCAACCACATACCCGATGATCACCAAATCTGGATGTCACATGGAGATTCCATCATCGAATTGCCTGATAGTTTTGATGTATTGGCCATGTCTTCAGGCGTCATTGCTGCATTCAAATATCTTCATACTCAAAGTGATGTTTTTCCGGTCTATGGACTACAGTTTCATCCTGAAGTGACCCATAGCATTTTTGGAAAGGAGATTTTGAAAAATTTTATTGAAATTTCCGGTATTAAGAGAAATTGGGATGCCTCCTGCATCATCAGTCAAACTGTATCTGAAACCCGCGAAAAAGTGCAAGATGATCACATCATCATGGGATTGTCAGGAGGTGTGGATTCAACTGTTGCTGCCATGATGCTCAAAGAAGCGATAGGTGATCGATTACATTGTATTTTTGTGGACAATGGGTTGCTCAGAAAAAATGAGTTTGAAGATGTGCTTAAATCCTATGAGAATATGGGTTTGAACATAAAAGGAGTAAGAGCCGGAAAGCAATTTTTAGACCACTTGCATGGTATTTCTGATCCTGAATTGAAAAGAAAATCCATTGGTAAAACATTTATTGATGTGTTTGAACATGAGGCAAAAGAATTACCTGAAGTCAAATGGTTAGGACAAGGTACTATTTATCCGGATGTGATAGAGTCTGTGTCAGTACATGGCCCTTCTGTAACCATAAAATCACATCACAATGTAGGTGGATTGCCAGAAAAATTGCACTTGGGATTGATCGAACCACTAAGAATGTTATTCAAGGATGAAGTGCGAAAAGTGGGCCATAGCCTTGGCATTTCTGATCAATTGCTACATCGCCATCCATTTCCCGGTCCGGGTTTGGGCATACGCATTTTGGGGGAAATCACACAAGATAAAGTTGAGTTATGCCAAGAAGCCGATGCCATATTTATACAAAAATTAAAGGAAAATGGTTGGTATGACAAGGTTTGGCAAGCAGGTGCCATCTTGCTTCCGGTAAGAAGTGTGGGTGTCATGGGTGACGAACGCACATACGAATTTACTGTCGCTTTACGTTCTGTAAATTCAGTAGATGGGATGACAGCAGAATGGAGTCCATTGCCATATGAGCTTTTGTCTGACGTTTCATCTTCTATTATAAACAAAGTAAAAGGAATAAATCGAGTTGTGTATGATATCAGTACAAAGCCACCGGCAACGATTGAGTGGGAATAGGGAATGGACTTTTATGTTCATGATTTTTCTGTTGATGGCGAGTTGTACGCCATTAAAAAAAACACCTACAAAAAAACCTGATATTCAAGTTGTAAAACCCGATATACCTGATAAAAAGGGCCAAGAAACTACACCTCCGAAGCCTCAAAAAACGGATCAGCCATCACATCAAAAAGACATCGTCGTCAAAGATGTAGATACATTGCATTTAAAGGAAAATACTACTAAAACGCCTCCTATCAAAAGCAAAAATGATAAGGATGCTGTCTTTACAGAAGGGCTAGATATGAAATCTTCATATCATATAAAATTATTGATTCCTTTGAATTCAGATGCCGGATTGGTTCAAGGAAACCAGCTTCGATTTGTACATTTTTATGCAGGTGTGTTGAAAGCTCTTGAAGTTCTAGATGACCAACGTCTGAAATTTTTAGTGGATGTCATTGATACTGAAGAGGGCGGTTACAACTTAAGAAGTAAGATTGACGATATTTTGTCTGATGACACAGATCTTGTGATTGGCCCATTTGAAAAAGATGATGTCAAAGAATTGGCAGAAGCAGCCAAAAAGAAAGGAATTCCTATCATGTCACCTTGGCAAACTAGCACTAAAATAGCGTCTGAAAATCCTTGGTATGTACAGCTAAAACCAAATCTTAAAGAACATTTTAACAAACTGACACAAGCATGCATTTATGATTTTCATCAAGGCGAGGTGGCTATTGTTGGTAAGGATAATAAAGAAACGAGGGCTTGGATTGAATATTTTCAGAATACCGCTAAAAACTTGACTAACAATAAAAAAGAGCCTTTTTTTACATCTTATTTTGTAAGTAATGACAGTCTTATCAATGCTCCTTCCGCATTCTTTAGATTGCTTTCAAATCCTAAAATAAAAGCTGTACTTCTTCCTAATTATTCTTTTTCTGATGAAGAATTTGTTTATGGCGTACTGAGAAGACTGATGGCAGAAAAAGGAAGCAAGCAGGTGGTTGTGTATGGAATGCCCTTGTTGATTGAATCAGAAAAAATTGATTTTGATTTTTATCATGCGCTCAATCTGCGCATTGCATTGTCCGATTATTTGGATCTCAACAGTGAAGAGATCAGAGAGTTTAGGAGGGAGTTTTTGGATTTGTATGGAGAAATTCCACTATCTGATGCCGTAAAGGGATATAGCATCATGATGCTGGCTGCGAATAGCTTGCATTCATATGGGACCCATTTCCAGAATTACATTGTTAATAAGGATATGACCTTTTTACAAACCACCTTCAATATTGAAAAATCTGTATCAGAGGATAAGGAAACAGATATGAATAACACGAAGGACTTTGACTATTTTGAAAATAAACATCTGGATATTGTAGAATTTAAAGGGACAGGATTTGTCAAGCGATTCTAAACCTGAGAAAAGCGATTTTTTGTTACCTGAAAGGGACAAAAAACTCAAAAAGGCCGCTGCAAATCGCCAACATGATTTGACCGTTATTTTGGAAAATGTCCATGACCCTCATAATATTGGAGCTGTATTGCGCTCTTGTGATGCAGTAGGCATTTCTGAAATTTTTGTTATTTCTGAGAAAATTGCAGCGATCAAGAGCGAAAAAAAAATCGGAAAAAACAGCGCTTCAGGATCAAGAAAATGGGTCAAAGTACACTATTTTGAAGACACTTCAACTTGTTTAGGCGAAGTTCGCAAGAAGTACAAGTTCATTTTTGGTACCCATTTGGATTCCAATTCTACGTCATTATATGATTTAGACCTTACAGCTTCTGTAGCGCTGATGTTTGGCAATGAACACCTTGGCCTATCAGAAGAAGCCGTAAAAGGTATGGATGGAAATTTTACAATACCCCAAGTAGGCATGGTGCAATCCCTGAATGTTTCAGTTGCCTGTGCTGTAAGTATTTTTGAAGCCATGCGCCAGAGACTTGTGTCCGGTCATTACAACTCTGAATTTGATAAGGACAATTTTAACCATGCTAACAGTTTAGATTACTTCTTTTCTAAACAATTTCCACGTATTTGACATTAATGAAAGGATGTCATTACAAATGAAATGGAGGAAGTGATTTACTTGGGTGGTGGTTGTTTTTGGTGCATGGAAGCAGTTTTTCAGCGTATAGAAGGTGTGACTGAAGTTAGTTCCGGATATATGGGAGGCCGCATTAAAAACCCAACTTATAGGGAAGTTTGCAGTGGTCTCACAGGACATGTCGAGGTTATAAAAGTTGTATATGAACCCGATGTGTTGTCCATAGATACAATCATGAGCGTTTTCTTTACATCTCATGATCCTACGTCTCTAAATAAGCAAGGAGCTGATGTAGGAACTCAGTATAAATCTGTTGTATTTTGTACCACAGATGCCCAAAAAGTTGACGTAGAGAAGTATTTTAGGGACCATGCTTCTGATTTTGAAAGTCCGATTGTAACAGAAATTGAAGATGCTTCTGAATTCTATGAAGCTGAGGATTTTCATCAAAATTACTACAATATAAACCCACTACAAAGTTATTGTTCCATCGTCATCCAACCCAAATTGACTAAAGTCCGTTCTAAATTTTCTAATATTATGAAAACATAAATTATGTCAGATAAATGGAATCACTTAAGCGCTGAAGAAGCCAGAATCATACTTCATAAGGGAACAGAAATGCCTTATTCAGGTGAGTATGACCAATTTTATAAGGACGGAACATATATCTGTAGGCAATGCAATAATCCTTTATTCGATTCTTCCGCAAAATTTAAATCCGGTTGTGGTTGGCCTTCTTTTGATGATCATTTTGACGGTGCAGTCAGAAGTGTTTTGGATAAAGATGGCAGACGGATGGAGATTGTGTGTAACCAATGTGGTGGACATCTAGGTCATGTGTTTAAAGGAGAAAGATTTACTTCGAAAAATACTCGTCACTGTGTCAATTCACTGTCAATAAAATTTGTCCCTAAATCGTGATGAATTTCCTTGTGAGCAAAGGATTGGGTGTTTCCATTTTCCATAGTAACATGCAGCTGACCATCTGTATCCACTTTAATTATTTTGCCAATGAAATCGGGGCCTTTAGGAAGGTTAAAAACAAGAGGCCGATTTAATCCATATAGTTTACTGTGATATGATTGGATAATGTCTTCTACGGCACCACTATGAAGTAGATTGTATTGTCTATTTAGATGAAATAATAATTGTTCCAATATTTTTTCCCTATCGAGTTTTTTCTTTGATGACATGAGCAAGGAAGTCGCTTGAGGAAGGTGATCTGGAAATGATGGTTCGTTGACATTTATGCCTATCCCAACAACGCTGTGACTGAATTTGCCTAATTTTATACTGTTTTGAATAAGGATGCCTCCAATTTTTTTCTGATATAGCAGGATGTCATTAGGCCATTTAATTTCTATCTTTTCACTTATGAAATCTTGTAAAGTTTCTGCTACCGAAATAGAAATAACCATATTAAGTAAAGGCATTTTCTCTATTGGCAACCAAGTAGGCTTAAGTAAACAGCTCAATAATAAATTTTTTCGAGGAGAACTGAACCAAGAACTGCCAAAATGTCCTTTTCCGGCTGTCTGAAAGTCAGCCCAAATAATGGTGCCCTCTATGAAATCTGTATCTTGTGCATATTTTCCAGCATAATCATTGGTCGATTCAACAACATTTAGGTGTATTTTAGGGCTTTTTAGTAAATTAATCGGCAAGTCTATCACGGATGGAATAAAAATTGATGCAATTTAACGTAACTTTGCCATTATAAATCATATTTACTTCAAAAGTTTATTCACTTTTATAAAAAATTCAATTTGAATCAATTTTCAGTTTCTCCCCAAAATGCGTCTATTCAAGAAATTAATGAAGTCATCATCGATGCCATTCAGGATATCAAAGGGAAAAATATCATAAAGTTAGACCTTACAAAACTGGATGACGCACCGGCTAAATATTTTATTATCTGTGAAGGAGAATCCACCACGCAAGTAAAAGCAATCTCTGAAAGAATCAATCAAAAAGTAAAGGAAAATTTATTTGTAAAGCCAAATCATACAGAAGGTTTGGATGGATCAAAATGGGTTCTGGTTGACTATTTTGAAACTATAGTTCACGTTTTTTACCCTGAAACAAGACAGTTTTATGACATCGAAGACCTATGGGGAGATGCTGTTACAACAGAGTATTCCGACAATTGAATCGAAGCTATACAACTACTTTGACATCCTAATGTTATAATGATCATAAATTCGTAAAAAGAATAATGGAAGATAAAAAGGAAATAAAGCCAAATAATAATCCTAATAAGTTCAACATCAATTCCTATTGGATATATGGGTTGATCATTTTAGGTTTTTTGGCCATCAATTATTACGTAAGCATCAACTCAGAAGTGAAGTCCATTGATGTCAATACTTTTGAGGAGAAAGTCACCAATGGCGAAGTAGATCATATTGACATTATCAACAAAGAAATCGTCAATGTCTATATCAAAAAGAGCGTTATTGATACCAAATATCCGGAGCTGAAAGAAAGTAAAATGTATGGGTACAATCCACATTTTACATTTCGGATCGGCGATTTAGGCGTGTTTGAAGGCAAGCTGGAAGCCCTTAAAAAGGAAGGACATTCAGTGCAGTATAATGTAAAGCAGGAGACGAATTATCTTGCACAAATCATCAATTGGATTTTACCTTTTGCATTGTTGCTGGGTATTTGGTTGTTTGTAATGCGGCGTATGAGTGGTGCCGGTGGCGGACCTGGAGGACAAATTTTCAACATCGGTAAAAGTAAAGCGACTCTATTCGATCAAAATACAAAAGTCAATGTCACTTTTGCTGATGTTGCCGGACTAAATGAAGCAAAAGTAGAAGTGATGGAAGTGGTGGACTTCCTGAAAAACCCCAAAAAATATACTTCTTTAGGAGGTAAAATTCCCAAAGGTGTTCTTTTGGTTGGGCCTCCGGGAACAGGTAAAACGCTTTTGGCTAAAGCTGTTGCCGGAGAAGCAGGAGTTCCTTTCTTTTCAATTTCAGGATCTGATTTCGTAGAAATGTTCGTAGGCGTCGGCGCTTCAAGGGTAAGAGATCTATTCAGACAAGCTCGAGAAAAAGCGCCTTGTATTGTTTTTATTGATGAAATAGATGCCATAGGTAGAGCTCGTGGTCGCAATGCGATTCAAGGAGGAAATGATGAACGAGAAAATACCTTAAATCAGCTTTTGGTTGAGATGGATGGGTTCAGCACGGATAAAGGAGTGATCATGATGGCAGCGACCAATAGACCAGACATCTTGGATACAGCTTTGCTTAGACCAGGAAGGTTTGATAGGCAAATTTCAATAGATGCACCGGATATACAGGGGCGTGAAGAAATATTCAGGGTGCATTTGAGATCCATTAAAGTATCACCTGAAGTGCAGCCAAATATATTATCAGAGATGACACCGGGATTTGCTGGTGCAGACATCGCCAATATATGCAATGAAGCTGCACTGATAGCCGCTAGAAGAAATAAATCTGAAATAGATCTGGATGATTTTAATTATGCGCTAGACAGAGTCATCGGCGGTCTCGAAAAGAAAAACAAACTTATTTCTCCTAAGGAAAAGGAAATCATTGCTTACCATGAAGCTGGTCATGCCATCTGTGGATGGTTTTTAGAACACGCCAGTCCATTAGTGAAGGTGACTATCGTTCCCAGAGGTGTAGGGACATTAGGTTATGCTCAATATTTACCAAAGGAAGAGTACATCATACGCACTGAACAGCTTTTGGATCGATTATGTATGACATTAGGTGGTCGAGCTGCAGAGAAAATAGTATTTGACAAAATATCCACAGGTGCCCAAAATGATCTTGACCAAGTAACAAAAATGGCATATGGCATGGTTACGGTCTATGGTATGAACAACGAAGTTGGAAACGTATCCTTCTATGCAATGTCACAAGATCAATTCAATAAACCGTATTCAAATGAAACGGCAAGAATGATCGATGATGAAGTCAGAAAATTGATTGAAGTGCAATATGAAAGGGCACAAGCATTGCTCATTGAGAAGCGTCACGAACTCAATTTATTGGCAGAAACTTTACTTGAAAAAGAGGTATTGCTGAAGTCCGATGTGGAGAGATTAATCGGAAATCGTCCGGTTCCAATTGATGAACTAGCCATACCGAACAAAACAATCGTATAAAAAAATAGAAGAAAAGATAATACTTTTTGAGTGGGTATTATCTTTTCTTTTTTGGTCAATGTTTACTTTGTGATTTTTCCTACCATACAACTCACATAGGATGTGGCAGTGGTCAACGTATTACCTTTTCCTTCTTCCGGATAACCTAATGATGTCAATTTTTTAACCAATGCTTCTCTATCGAGTTCTTCATCTCCGGATACTTTAACTAAGCCATCTTCTATTTCCACATCCACAGATTCAACATGTGGTAATTTCAACAAAGAAGATGACACTGTGTGCGCGCAACCGCCGCATTTGATATTTTCTACTTTAATATTGATGTCCATAATCCAATGTTTGATTTATATAAGTAACACATTCATGGTGGTGTTTGTTACCATGAACGTCATTTTCTCTAAACTGCCAATCAAAATATCTTTAAAAAAAGTTTAAATGAATCACAACAGAATGCTTAATCTATGAATTAGTGGAACTTTTGGAACTGCCTATTTGTTGGAAAAATAAACAACATCGAATTCTATTCTATGGATTGAAACCTATTGAATAGAAAATTGATGAAGTTATTATTTCACTTTTAAAAAATTGTGTTATGTCAAAATCAAAAGTATTGGCAGGAATTCTGGGAGGAATTGCTGCAGGAGTTGCAATCGGAATGCTTATTTCTCCGGCATCAGGAGAAGAAAATAGAAAAACCGTCAAACAGAAAGGAAAGAAGTATTATGACGGACTTCAAGATGAGTTAAAAGAATCAAAGAAAAAGTGGTACGAGGCCAAAGGAAAGATGGAAGAATCAGCATCATTAGCAGCCGAAGAAGTTGATGAATTAGTTGATTACATCGTTGGTAGAGGTAAAAAATGGTGGGCAAAAGTAAAAAATGCATCTGATGATCTGACCAATGAAGTTGAGAAAACCACTAATCAAGCTTCTGATATTGCTCAATCGACATTTAAAAATTTCGTTGATGAAACGAAAGATGTCATTAATGACGTAAAATCAAAAATGTCATAAACTTAGTAAATTGCTACTTGTTATCCGACAAGTAGCAATTTCAATGAACATTGTATGGATTTTAAAAACGAAGCGAAAACCTTTGTAGAGAATATCACAGAATACGTAGATGCAAAGTGGGACTTATTAGTTCTGAATACAGGTGAAAAAGTAGCTTTAGTAGTATCAAAGTTGACTTCTTGGATTCTCATACTTGCATTTGTATTATTGGTGTTTTTATTTCTTTCGATAGGCTGCGCTATATTGATAGGGCAGTGGTTGGGAAGCACTTCACTAGGTTTTTTTATCATGGCCATCATGATGATTTTAGTACTTTTCTTAGCTGTAAAGATGAGCAAACGATGGATAGAAAAATCTATCCTGTCTATCATTGCTGAATCCATTAAAAAATAATACTATGGGTGATCAGAATTCAAATATTTTTGAGCTTGAGAGAGAAAAAATTCAGAAAAGAATCCAATTAGCTGAGGGATCATTACGTTCTCAGTTTGATGGGGCAACTTCATTGACACATGACCCAAACATTCAATCATTAGCTTCAATGCCAATAATGGGTGAAAATTTAAAACATGGCATCCAAAGTGGAATAGGTGCTTACCTTCTGAAAAAATTATTCAAAAAAACCAAACTAAAATCTTGGCAGTTCTTATTGATTATAGTATTGATCAGTGCAAGCGCAGAACTTCTAAAGAATGATAAAATCGAACTTTCTAATGTTCTGAAAAGAATACTAAAAAGCTTATAATCATTTGGATATGCTTTGGTTCGGATTGAAACACTTATGAACTATTGTTTTCATCAAAACCATTATGGAAAGGGCTTTGTTATAATTTCATATATTGTTTTTCCGATTTGATATATGAAACATCAATTATCCCAACAGACATCTCTCAAGCAAACCCAAAATTTGCTTCCCAGTCAAATCCAGCTACTCCAACTTATAAAATTAAATCATCAAGAACTCATCGATGCTATCCAAGAAGAAGCGTATTCCAATCCATTTTTAGAAGCCAAGATCGATGACAGTAATAGGGAAATAACACCTATCCATGAGGAATCAAAGGGCTCAGATTCGATGGATCAAGATGAAAATGAACTGCCTTCACAAATATTATCTCAGCTTGATTCCACCCAAAGGAGCATCTCCGATGATGAAAAATTTTATGAGTATAAACTCAGCAATATAACTGAAGCTAAGGACTTCAGAACATCTCTAAAAGACCAACTCAAAACCTTGTTTTTAACTCAAGATCAGGTAGAAATAGCAGAATATATCATAGAGAGTCTTGACGAAGACGGCTATTTAAGACGCCGTTTGGATGACATTGTTGATGACTTCCATTTTACGCAAGGAAAGTATATATCTGAAGAAAGTGTTCTCTATGTTTTGGAGCAGATTCAATCTTTGGAACCCAAAGGTATAGCAGCCAGAAATATCAAGGAATGTCTCATTTTACAGCTGGAATCACTGCCACATTCTATGCCACATGCGTCACTTGCTTTGATCTTAGTGGATGAGTATTTTGAAGCATTGGCAAAGGGAGACCTTGACACATTAGCAAAATCGCTTCATGTTTCTAAAGAGGATTTGGATGGAGCAATTGAATTGATTAGGGAACAAAATCCATATCCTGTTCAAAAACTATCAGCGCAAGAAAAGGAGGACTTAACCATCACACCTGAGTTTACAATTGAGCGAGATCATCAAGGGCATTTTATTATTCAGTCCCGTGGAAATCAAATAGAATTGAAGCTTAATGAAGAAGAATTGAAACATTCGTCATACAAAGCTGATACCCAAAAAGGTCAGAAAACAGTGGATAAATTTTTGAATGAACGGCTGCTTGCCGCTAATGAATTTATTCAAAATGTGCAGGCGAGATTCAAAACTTTGACAGACATTATGGCCGCCATTGTGAATAGACAAAAGGTTTTTTTTGAAACCGGAGATATGGCCAATTTGGTGCCTATGACATTGAAGGATATTTCAGATGACACAGGATATGATGTTTCTTCTATTTCTAGGGCAACCAGTACAAAATACGCCATGACAGAATACGGTGTGATAGCGCTCAAGGACATGTTTAATCACGCCATTTTATCCAGAAGCGGAGAAGCTTTTACGCAAAATGACGTCAAAGAAAGGATCAAATCAATCATCAATAATGAGCCAAAGGATCAACCTTATTCCGATCAAGAAATTACTGATAAACTGAAGGAAGAAGGCTTTGATTTGGTGAGGAGAACTATTGCAAAATATCGCTCAGAATTGCAAATACCAAATCAACAACTGAGAAAATAAATCTCAAATATGTGGTTTTGTGCTATCAAATATTGGAGTGCCCGGAGCGGGACTTGAACCCGCACGTCCTAACGAACACATGCCCCTCAAACATGCCTGTCTACCAATTTCAGCACCCGGGCCAAATGGAACCACAAAGGTAAAGGATTTCGCTATTTATACAAGTCCTTTGAAGAATTATTGTTTATAAATTTCTGAGAAGTATATAATGTCCTTAATTGATTCATTATAATATCAATATTCTTTATATCAAATAGAATTTCAATTACTAATATATTAATAATTTTTTTGATGTAATATGCCCTTGAATATCTGATACTTTGACGATCACATTTTTTACAAATCCATACCGTAATGGAAGCTGCAACGAAACATCTTTTTCTATTGGTAAAGACATAAGTCTTTGTCCGTAAAAATCAAATATTTCAAGATGGATCAATGGTACTTCACTATGCACATCTACATAACCTGATTTATAAGAAATTTGCACGTTTTGGACAGATGATGCAATATCATGTGTTTCAGATGTGATACTTTGCAGTGGTAAAAAGAATAAAATAGTATTGGTGAGTGCCGGATTAAAACATTGACCATGGTCGAAATTTGAATTAACATCGGTTGCTTTTAGATGAGCTGCGCCAAGAGCGAGCATAGTGTCTCGGGTGGTGACGCTATTTTCATAAGGTACTTGATCGTCGGCTTTACAATATAGCAGTTGTGTTGGTGCCTTCGGTGCCCATTTGAAAACATCATTTTCTTTTAAAGCCAAATTTGCAGGATGGTTTGGATTGCTTTCTATTTCTTGCAAATATGCATCCTTGAGCATGTATTTTGCTACAGTTTTGCCAAAATCTGTGTTCAATCGCAATAGGATTTTAATATTCAATGTTGTCAAGCTAATCGTTCCATTATAATAGCTCTGAATATCAGCTATGAAGTCATCCTTGAAAACATCTGAGAGTTCGTTATAAAGATTGCCATACACTTCTTGGTAGCCGAGGATTGTATTGGGTATATATGCGGGATAATTATAACTCTCTTCACTTAAAATGAGACCTTTCATCACATGCGAAAGATTATAAGGCCCTGACATATGAGATGCAGCAGTAACTTCATGAATTGATGGGTTTTCTTCAAGGTATTTATGGACAGCCATAGACGCATATCCGCCTTGAGAATAGCCTGTGATGAATAATTGTTCATTGATTGCAACTTGATTATCAGAGCACCACGTACTAACGGCGCTCATCATATCCATAGTGGCGGAGACGATAGTGCCTGCATGCACGTATGTTTGGAATCCACGCCCTTCGCCCATACCTACATAGTCAGGAAGCAAGCTTACAAATCCCAAACCAGCAGCTATTAAACCAAGCTGACCTTCTGAACCGCCATTGGTCCCATAGTAGGATGGTACACACGTTTTGCAATCTGAAGTCCCGTGAAGGTAGAGCAGTTGAGGATACCTTTTGGTTTTATTATCAGGAACTGCCAACAGCCCGGATAACGTATCTTTTTGACCTTTGGCATCAACAGAAGTATATAGGACTTTATAATAGACAACGCCATAACTTATCAGTGGAATATTTGTTGCAGATATCAGTTGCGCTTTAGTGGCGGAACCAATTTTAGTAGCAGAGACCAATTGCTGAGATTGTCCTACTAGGTATAAAACAATCGAAAAAATGAAAGAGAAGATAAAGCGATGCATACCTTGTTATTTATTTGTTGATGAATTTGATTTTTGTCCTTCTGTTTGTAGATTTTTCAACATAAATTCGGCGTCATCCACAAAATCATCTTTTGGAAATTGCTGAATCATTTTTTTATACAAACCTTCTGCAACTTTTGGCTTTTTTAATACTTGATCCATGATAAATGCCTTCATAAATAGAGCCTTAGGTGCATTTGAATACGATTTGTAATAATTGTAAATCCAGTCAAATAGCTCAAGTGCTTCACCAGTATTACCGTTCTCTCTGAGTAATTGGGCGGTATTAAAAAGGAATACTGCGGACATTGTATCTTTTGGGTGTGAAATGGCATAGGCTTCTGAAGCTTCTTTGCAACGCATCATGGCACTAATCCTAATTGAATCCGGCGCTGCTACCGCTTCTCTGGCAAGAGATTTGACATAATCAACAACCTGAGAAGTGTCCATCGAAATATTGGTACTTGCCTCACCATAAAATTTTCCATTTGGATAGGTTCGAGCATATCCATCAAAATAAATGGAAGCCAAATTTTGCTTCTTATCTGTTCGTGCATCAACAGCTTTATCAAACACATAAGATTCACTCAGGTTGTGGTAAGGATTTACTTTGGTCAACTCCTTTTTAAAAAGTGCTTGATATTCTCTCTGATCATCTTCTTGCGTCCAACGAAGTGCTTCCAAAAGCAATGCCTCTTTTTCTTTTTCGTCTTCAGAATTTCTGTAATCTTGACCGATGGCTTGTAGCAATGCATTCAGATTTTGCACTGATTTTTCAGCGTAATAATTCTTGATTAGTGTTTCGTATCTTTTTCCTAAATCAAATGTAGGTTGGTCATCACTTGTCTTGCATGCTGTAAATGCAAATAATATAATAAAACTGTACCATCCCAATCGACGTATCATCATGATCTCATTGTTTGTAGGCAAAGATAAGTCATAATTCTTTCAAGGGGAAAAGAAAATTCTCCTATTCATTTTTTTAAATAGTAAAAAACGAAATGTTGTATTATGGAAGTCTTTTTGATATTGTGTACATTTGCGGTTCTAAATTAGCATATGTTTTGGCAAAAGAGTAAGAAAACCGAAGATGCTCCCGATCAGAGTGAAAAGGAAATGGGTTTTCTGGATCACATTGAAGAGTTGAGGTGGCACGTCATCAGGGCATCTATTGGAGTGTTGATATTTGCTATTATATCATTGGTGTACCAAAAGGAAGTATTTGAAAATATCATCTTCGCACCGCTGAAACCATCATTTGCTACTTACAAATTCCTTTGCTGGGTTTCTGATGTCACATGCTTTACACCTCCAAATATCCCAATCATCACTAGAGAACTTGGAGAACAGTTTTTTATGGGATTGACAGTCTCCATCTATTTAGGAATCATTGCCTCATTTCCATATATCTTTTATGAGTTTTGGAAATTTATAAGTCCTGGATTATATGCTTCTGAAAAGAAAATAGCTAATAGACTCATTGGTGTCACATCCATATTATTTATTGTAGGAGTTTTGTTTGGATACTATATCATTGCTCCTTTTGCCATTACTTATCTAGGCTCATATTCTGTAGGTGTAGAAGCAGTTACAAGTCCCACATTGTCTTCGTATATTAATTATATGACGATGTTTACAATTCCTACAGGAATTGCTTTCGAATTGCCAATCATAATATACTTTCTCGCAAAAATAGGAATAGTCGGACCTAAGCTATTGAGAAGATTCAGAAAAGAAGCATTTTTGATCATTTTCGTTATAGCTGCGATCATAACGCCTCCGGATGCACTGACACAAATCCTCATTGGTTTACCTGTGTATGGATTATACGAAATATCTATTTTTGTTGCAGCGCGTGTTTATAAGGAAACTGAAGAAAGCCCAAATCCGTAAATTATGCAAAGAGTCTCTTCCAACCTCACCGTATTTTTAAAGCTTTTCATTCCGACGGCATGGATTGTTTTTTTTGGAACCTTTACGATAGCTTTGTTTTTTTCATCTGAAAGCCAACTCTACATCTTCACATCAACCGGCTTTAAAATAATTTGGGTTGTGTTTCTATTGATGTTCTTTTTTTTAATGTTTTTTACCATCATGCAGCTCAAAAGGGTAGAGTTGGATACCGATAGCTATATTGCCACAAACTATCTACAAACCTTCAAACTTAGGTATGAAGATATTCAATCTGTTTACACTCTGCGGTTCTGGAGATTTATCATCGTTTCCTTTTCTTTGAAAGGTAGAAGTAGTTTGGGTAGTAAAATTTCCTTTTTAGCCAATGCCTATTTATACGATAGTTTTTTGGCTGAGCATCCCAATGTAAAATCACTGCTAGAATCATTAAATTCCAAAGGATGAGAATTTGTAAAATTTTGATCTTCATTTTAGCATTCAGTGGAAAGATATGGAGTCAGTACAGTTTGCCGGCTAACAAGGATTCTTTGAATTTAGGTGTCATAATAGAACAAAACCATTATATCAAACCAAACCTGTCTATATATCAAGCCAAGGCACTGCCATTTTTCTGCAAGATTGAGGCCGATATTTTCAAAAAATCAAATGTGAACTTTGCTTTTAGATTGGGTTCCTTAGAGCATGTGAACAAACTTGAGTCAAAGACTACGCCATATTAAATATAGGCAGTTCAAAGACTGTTCCCTTTGTGTCGAGTGGCACACCAAAGTAATTAGAGATTGATTTTGCAATATCTGCAAATGTCTTTCTTTCCCCAATGTTTAATCCATTACCTTCCGGTTTGTGGTATATCAATATAGGGATATACTCTCTCGTATGGTCGGTGCCGCTGTGGGTAGGATCATTACCATGATCTGCGGTGATAATTAAAATGTCATTGATATGCATTTTTTGTATCACAGAAGGAATCCATTTATCAAATGCTTCCAAACACTTGGCATAACCTACTACATCTCTTCTATGACCATACAACATATCAAAATCTACCAAATTGGTAAATATCAATCCTCGATCAATGGTATCCATTGCATCAAGAGTTTTTTGCATTCCCATTTCGTTGTCTGAAGACTTTGTGTAGGAAGTGATACCATGTCCTGCAAAGATATCATATATTTTACCAACACCATGCACAGCATATCCATGATCAGCCAAACTTGTCAAGAGATTATTTGGTGGCAGTATGGCGAAGTCTTTTCTGTTAGAAGTTCTTGTGTATGTACCTGAATTTCCTGTGAATGGCCTCGCAATCACTCTTCCTACTTCCAAATCATCCTTAAGCATTTTTCTTGCTATGGTACATATTTCATATTGGCGTTCAATAGGAATAATAGACTCATGCATGGCTATCTGGAAAACACTATCAGCTGATGTGTACACTATAGGCTTTCCGGTTCTTACATGTTCATCTCCCAATTCTTGAATGATGGTAGTTCCTGACGCTGCGTAATTTCCTATTACTTCAGATCCAATAGCTTTTTCAAACGCTTGGATAAAATCATCTGGAAATCCATTCTCAAAAACAGGAAACGGCTTTTGTAAAATTGTGCCTGCAATCTCCCAGTGACCTGTCGTCGTATCTTTGCCAGCGGATGCTTCCATAAGTTTTCCAAAATGTGCTTTTGGATTATCCACTTTTGGAATGTTATTTTGACCATCAATATTTCCCAGACCAAGTGAAAGGAGGTGAGGTATCTGAATATGTGGAGAATGCTCAAAAATATGACCTAAGGTATGCGCTCCTACATCGTTGTATAATGCAGCATCCGGTAACGCCCCAATGCCGACACTATCCAGAACTATTAAAATAACCCTTCTATCTTTCATCATTTTTATAATGGTTGCAATTTTGTGATTGAAAAAGTATTGTTCACAAAGATACGATAGATTACGCATGAGATGCCTATAAAAGACACCCTTAATGCCCATAAAATTGACAAATTCTATTATAAATATGTCAAATTAGAATAAAAAACTCTGAAATCATCAAAAAAATATGTTGATATATTGCCATTCTTTATTATATAAAAAGCTAAAAATATTATCATTAATATATATTATAAAAAAAATATATTTAAAAAATGCAGATTTAGAAGAAAAAACAAATTAAAAATTATTTTAATATATAAAGATATAGTTATCTTTGCTCCCGAAATAGTGTCGAGCTATTTTTGATATCCCTAATATCAGTAACAGTTTTGTATTTTATTTCTCAAAGTAAAAAAATTAATTATGTCATTTTTACACAATCTCAATTTGAAACGAGCAATACTAGCAATGGTATGTGTATTGTGGGTAGGATTGGGTCAAACCAAACTTATTGCGCAGTGTCCAACATCAGCCAGTGTTGTTGCAGTTGCATCCGGTGACGTATGTCTTGGAGCTACAGTATATTATTATGCTGAAGTGACTGGTGATTCGGGACCATTTACTTATTCTTGGTGTGCCTATAATAATAGTACGGGTACCGGAACATGTTTTAATGGGTTTGATGATAATACATCAGCTACGCCATCGAGAACATGGATGTCTTCAACAGGCCCAAAGTCTGTTCAAGTCACCATTTCAAAATCCGGTTGTACACCAATAATTAGTACTCTTTATGCATTTAATGCGGTTGAAGGACCTGCTCCGGTAGTAGGTACAGTGACTGACACCATCTGCACGGTTGAAAATCCAATGGATTTGACTTCCTATCAAGAAGATATCTCCATTCAACCGGGAGTTTTCGAATATTACATTGATGGTGTGTTGATTCTGGATCCTACAGCGTATATGGTGCAAGACACTGACATTGTGATTGTGTCATTTACTGATGACGCTACAGGTTGTAGTAATTCTACAGTCATGGAATTGATACTCAGAGCAGATGATCCGGATCCGGTAGTAACTTGCCCGGATGACATGATCATTCAGTTGAGTCCATTACAATGTGACAGTTTAATCAACTTTGATGATGCGACCGTCACAGATGTGTGTACGCCATTGGAGGATATAGATTTAGAATCTGATGTATTAAGTGGTACCGTTTTTGGAATAGGAACGACCACTGTCACATTTACAGCGACGGATGGCTCAGGAAATACGGGCACCTGTTCGTTCAACATCATAGTAAATGAATATGTAAATCCTAACTTAGGTTGTAAACCAGTTCAAGTTTCAGTGGATGATAACTGCGAGGCATTGCTCACAGCGACTTTGGTATTGACAGGTTATGAAATAGATGGAGAAATCCTTTTGGGTTGTGATGACAGCTGGGATATCAATGTTATAAGTGGTTTAGGAAATAATTTAGGTGCCTTAATTGATGCATCTTTAGTTGGAAAAACATTGATGTACAGTATTGAAAATGTCAATTCCGGTTGGAGATGTATGAATACTGTTGCAATAGAAGATAAATTACCACCTACAATAGAATGTGATGACATTACTGTAAGTTGTCTTTCAGATATAGAGAATCTTGTTACAGCTGAAGCCATAGATAATTGTACAGCTACTAGCATTTTAGTGAATGAGGTGCACATTCCTTTGGATTGTGAAGCGTATATCGGAAAGATAGAAAGAAAGTATATTGCAAAAGACCTTTATGGTAATCAAAGTGAACCATGTACTGCTACCATATATTTAGAAAGAAGTTCAGTTGCTGGTGTGGTATCTCCAGTGAATGCTGTTTTACAGTGTTCAGATACATTTGTTGAAGACGACAGAGGGTTTGGATATCCAGCACCATCTGTAACAGGTGTTCCAAGATTGGGAGGATACCCACTTTATCCAACATCACAATTGAGTACATTATATTGTAATGCAACTATAGATTATACAGATCAATTGGTATTATCTACAAGTTGTAAGACAAGAATCATTAGAACTTGGAGAATTGTTGAATGGTGGTGCAGCAGCACTGTGGAATTGTTTGTAGGAATGCAAATGATCGACATCATCGATAATGTAGGTCCTGTAATTCCACATGTTAATGACATCACAGTTTCTACAAAAAGTACAAGCTGTGATGCAACCATCACTGTTCCTACTTTAACTATTACAGACAATTGTCAAGGTATTCAAAAAGTATATGTCAACGCGTATAACACAGCTGATAATTCATCAACAGGGTATATTGATACTAATGGTGGCAAACTTGTACTTCCTGTAGGTGTACACGAAGTTGTTTATACAGCATTTGATGCATGTGGTAATTCTTCAGAAAACAGTTATACAGTTACTGTTAGAGATAATACCAGTCCGGTTGCATTATGTGATCAATTCAATACTGTCAGTTTGAAGAATAATGGATATACAGAGATTACAGCAGTATCTGTGGATGATGGCAGTATGGACGAATGTAGTGATGTCGTATTGAAAATCAGAAGAGTAGATGATCCATGCAATTTTGAGCAAACAGAAGGATGGTATGACAAGGTTGGTTTCTGTTGTTTAGATGCCAATACTTCTCCAATGGTTCAGCTTCTAGTAACCGATGCTGGTGGAAATACAAATATGTGTATGGTCAGTGTAAAAGTGCAAGATAAAGTTACAGCATCCATGGAATGTCCTGATTCGTTTGAAATAGATGAATGTGGATATACGTATGATGCAAATGATCCTGATTTCTATTTTGGAGCACCGACATTGATTGACAATTGCCCTTCAAACTTAAATGTAGTCAATACTTTAGATGATCAAAGAAGTGCTTGTGGTGTAGGTTCCATTTATAGAACAATTGAATTGTTTGAGGGAAGTAAGTTATTACAAACTTGTTCACAAGTAATATCTGTTGTAAACCCAACACCATTTGATGGAAATACCGGAATCACTTGGCCTAAAAATTATACAGTATTAGGTCAGTGTCAGTATGATGGATTAGTTCCTGAATCTCTTCCTGAAGGTAGTCAATATCCTGTCTTTTCTGAAGGTGTATGTGACCTAGTAGGATTTAGATATGAAGATGAAGTATATCCATTTACAACGAATGGAGCTTGTTACAAGATTATTAGAAATTGGACAGTTATCGATTGGTGCCAAAGAGACGATAATGGAAGCCCATTGACCTGGAAATATGAACAAGAGATTAAGGTAATGGATAATACGCCGCCTACTATCACACCACAAAGTGATTATTATGAGTGCTCATATGATCCTGCATGTGTAGGTGGACATATTGATGTCGTGGCAGAGGCCACTGATTGCACACCTTCTGACGAATTAAAGTGGTCTTACACTATAACACAAGGTGGCACATATTATTCAAGTGGTCATACCGCTGATGCATCAGGAATTTATCCGATAGGTATCTATCACATTAGATACACTGTAGAAGATAGATGTGGCAATCAATCTGCTTTAGAATTTAATTTTGAAGTGAGAAACTGTAAATCACCAGTTGCGGTGTGTAAGGAAGGTCTTGCTGCAGCATTGACATTGATGGATACACCTGATGGAAGACTTCCAATGGTGATGCTTAGTCCAGAGTTTTTTGACAATAAGAGTTCACATCCATGTGATAACTATGCTGTTCAATTGAGCTTCTCATCAAATACGGATGATATACTCCGTACATTTGATTGTGAGGACATAGGAAAGCAAGAAATTGAGCTTTGGGTTACAGACCAAAATGGAAATACCAGCTTCTGTAGCACATTCGTAGATATTCAAGACAATGATTATATCTGTAGTAAGATGCCTGAGTTTTGGGGATGTAATACAATAGCTGCTTCATGCTCACCGGGTAATTTCAACAACAATAGTCAGTCATATCCTGATGATTATGTACTTGCTATTGTGAAAAATGATCGTACTTGTGATTTCTTACCTTTAGATAGTTGGGGACCAAGTGGTACTACATACGAAGATAAGATTTACCATGGACCTGCTTTCGAATGGACTTTGGGCAATTTAGGAACGGTATTCGGTTTAGCAATCGATAATGATGGCAATATCTATGCAGGTGCATCCACTGTTTTTGGATCTCAAGAGTTTCCTGATGGTACAGCACCTGACCAATTACGAGGTTCAGGAAGTATTTATAAGATAGATGCTTTGACAGGAGGTGTGAATACAGAATTTGTCACCACATATCAGTCAGCAAGCTACAATGCAGCCTATGCAGCAGCATTGCCAAACCAGACTTTAACAGGAACTTGGGGCGCTCCTTTAGGAGAAGCTTGGACTGTAAAAACCGGTGCCGGTTTGGGAGATTTGACATTTGATAGATATAACAATAAATTATTCGTCAGCAATTTTGAAGATGGTAAAATTTATAAAATAAATCCAAGCACAGGAGTTATAGAAAATGTCTATGATCCGAGATTTGGCGACGCAAGTGCTGCCGGTTTAGACAATGGTGCTTTAGGTTTTGCTCCGCGTGGTCAGAGACCTTGGGGATTGGGTATCAATCAAGAGAATTCTGTGATCAAGCTTTATTATGCATTGTGGAATGTAGATTTAAGAGATGATGTACCAACAAATACCAAACATAACCAAATTTGGAGTGTACAATTAGATGCTGATGGTAATCCAATGCCAAGTACTGAAGCACTTGAACTTGTACTTCCTTATTTGGAAGGAAGCAATACATACTATATGTCAAACCCTGTTTCTGATATTTCCTTTAATACATCTGGAGAGATGTTGGTTGCAGAACGTGGAATGTTGGATGATTTTGGAATACCATATCATACAACTGGAGTAAATCCAGCACACCACGCAAGAATTATGCGATTCCAGAACCCTGGTTCGGGTTGGCAGGTGTATATCAGCAACAACTACTATGCACTTAATGTGTCCGCTGCAAATTCATCTGGTGGTATCGATTACGGTACATATGTTTGTGATGGAGAAACTTTCTGTGATGACATGATGTGGGCCACTGTGGATGCTTATAATCTTGATGGTACTTTGAGTGTGTATGGTGTAGCAGATGTCAATTACAGTAACGGTGCTTACGATGTACATAGTTATATAGATCTCGACAGTGATTTGGAAAATTACTCTAAGTTAGGTGTTGGAGACGTGGAAGCTTACAATTGTGATTGTTCAGTAAGTGGACGTAAATCTGTTATCTCCGGTTCAATTTCCAATATGAATGACGTTAAAGTTGTGAATGTGGAAGTAATTTTGGACGGATCAGAACAAGTAACAGTAAATACCAACAATGCTGGTCAATATACATTTGGTGAGATTGAAAAAGGTGGTAATTATCAAGTTCATGCGTCTAAAAATGATGATGTATTGAATGGTGTAAGTACTGTAGATTTAGTGATGATACAAAGACATATTCTTGGTATTGAGTCGCTTACAAGTCCGTATCAATATATTGCCGCTGATATCAATAATAACAAAGCTATCACCGTTGGAGATTTGACTGAAATGCGCAAAGTGATTTTGGGTGATAAAATGACCTTCTCAAACAATACAAGTTGGAGATTTGTGGATAAAAATTATGTATTCAACCCTGATTTAAATCCTCTTGCACAGTCATTTACTGAATTGTACAATATTGATTTACTGTCTAATGACATGAACATTGATTTTGTTGCTGTTAAAGTTGGTGATCTTAATATGAATGCTATCTGCAATAGTCAATCAGAGTCTTCTGAAGTTAGATCAGCATCAGGATTAGTATTGAACGATCAAAGTTTTGTCAAAGGTCAAATATTCGACATTGATGTTCTAAGTGGTTCTTCTGATCTTATTGCAGGTTTACAAGCTAAATTGGAATTCAATGGTTTGTCTATAATTGACATATCTGAAGGAACATTAGATGTAAGCAAAAATGATGTTTTAATCTCTGGAAATACTTTAGGTATTGCTTATGCAGCTAAGCAAATGATCTCTGCTCAGAAAGGTGACAAACTATTTACTGTAAAAGTGAAAGCTTTGGTAAGTGGTAAACTTTCAGATTATATGACATTGTCAGATGCATTCAGCAATGAAATATATACCAATGAAAATCTGAATATTGAGAAATTGAACTTGCGCTTCAGCAATAACGAAGATTTGGCAGGTGTGACAAGCATTCGTCCAAATCCTTGGACCCAGCAGACAACTTTGAATTTCGATCTTAATGTCAGTGGATTGACTGATATTAGAGTGTATGATTTCAATGGAAAATTGGTTGCGAAAAAGTCAATGGATCTAATCGCAGGAAATCAAAATATTCGCTTGGATAGAGTAGATGTACCAAATACAGGTATGTATATGTTTGAAATCAAGTCCAATGACCAATTAATCAGAGGAAAGATGTTGATTGTTGATTAATCACATTTATATCAATAAAAAAAGGGGCGCTCGATGAGTGCCCCTTTTTTATTATAAATCATTTTTAATCAGGGATTTGTATGCTTGTGATAATTGTTGAAGTTTATCTAAATCGTAATACCCATAGTCATTTGTTTCTGCAAGAACCTCACTTGTAGCTTCATTGCCCATTTTGGTATTTTCTTGTTTAATTAGAAACATGAAACTAATAACCAAAAGTAAGGAGGCTGCCAATAAAATCTTTGAAAAAGAATGTTGAGATTTTTGTGTGGCGATATCTTTTTTCAGCATTTTGTTTTCTATTTTCAACCACACATGACTTGGTGGATCAATGGAATGATCTCTAATTTGTTTGTGATATGTTTTACTCAATTTCATGATATTATCTCTTATTAATTTTTAGATTAAAACCTACTTTTTTTTTAAGAATAGATTGTAACTTCTTTTTTGCCAAAATCAGCTGAGATTTTGAAGTATTGATGCTTATACCAAGTGCTTCTGCTATCTCTCTATGTTTAAATTCTTCAATGACAAATAGATTAAATATAGTTCGGTATCCATCGGGTAGTTGGTCAATAGCTGTCATAATTTCATCTATGGAATGTTGTGTTTCAAACTCTTCAGATTCCTCAGAAAGATTATTTTGATTCTCGGTCAATTCTACAGTTAAATGAAGACTTGTTTTTTTTCTTAGATGCATCAAACATTCATTGATCATGATCCTTCGCATCCATCCTTCAAAACTTCCTTCCGAAGAATAACTATCTATTTTTGTGAATATTTTGAAAAAGCCGTCACTGAACACATCTTCAGCATCTGCACTACTTGGGATGTACCTCATGCATAGTCCAAATAAATATCCTTTTGACAGTTCATATAATTCCTTTTGTGAACCTGGATTCTGGTTTTTACACCCTTCGATGATATGTTTTGGAATTGGATACATGAACATTAAACTATCATAATGATGAAAATAGTTTCCATCTTGGTGTGAAAGGTGAAAGAAAATTTTGTCCTTGCTCTTAAGTCCATTTATTTTAATTTCGGTTTTGTATTTGTTTAAGAAGTATAATTAGGGTATTTTTTAAATTTTTTTTTGAAAATATATTATAAAAAATAGTAATATGTAAAAAAAGTTATATCTTTGCATTATCATTTAAATATGTAAAATTAAAGGTATAGAATAAAGGTTTACTAATCAAGTGGTTGGGTTTCTGAAGTCATGTTTTATATGGCTAAAATCTAGATTCTTTTTTGATTTTATGTATTTGTGCTAGGAGTATTTATTGTAGAAAACCGATTACTTGTTTTTATGTCCAATAAGAAGCAAAAACCGAAGTCTTCATCCCCTTCAAAGTTTTCTTGGAGGGATGAACGCATCCCCAAAGTTACAGGAATTATTTTATTGTTGATTGCCATTTATTTGTCGATAGCATTCACTTCCTACCTTTATACTTGGAAAGCGGACCAGGATAAAGTATTGAACTTTTCATGGCGCATGTTGATTCAAGGTAACTTGAGTGTGGATAATTGGTTGGGTAGGTTAGGAGCTATTCTTTCAAATGCTTTTTTCTATTGGGGATTTGGTCTTCCTTCAGTAGTATTGGTAGTTTTGATTGCAAAGCTCGGGTATGATCTTATGGTGAAGAATTCATTGAAACCATTTTTCATTCTAGCTAGAAACTCAATTGTGATGATGGCTTTTTTGTCATTGTTCCTTGAGACGATCTTTAGAAAATCAGAATTTACTTGGGGCGGCGCATTTGGTGAGAGCACGAGTTTTTGGTTGACAAATTTTATGGGTCAAGTTGGATTATTTATTTTCTTATTATTCATCTCAGGCGTTTATTTCGTTTGGAGATTTAATCCCAAATTTGAACAAATTCAAATTGATAATCCATTATCAAAAATTTCTTTGCCAAATTTAGATTTTTTTAAAGGTATAGAGGATAGCGATATAGTGCATCAAAAGCCAAAAAGCAATTCTAAAAATATAAATAGTGATATAGATTCACTGTTTGAAGATAATGTTCATGTAACAAATTTTAATGTAAAAGAGGGTGCCATCCCAACAACCCCGATAGGTGAGCAAAGGGCAGATGCGGACTTTTTAGATTTAGAGGTCGATCTGCCTGCACCAACATCTTACAAGGCGCCCAATCCAACTTCCTTGTCATTAGACATAGAAGAACCTTTTGATCTTGTTGATAATCAGAATAGCCTAGAAACCATGCAATCAAATGGTCTTGCTCAGGTTCCTATTGCTCCAGAAACAGAAATTGAGGCTGTGAAGCTCGAAGACGCCTTGGAGCCATATGACCCAAAGGCTGAATTGTCAAGATACAAGATTCCAACATTGGATTTATTATTGGATTATGATGATAAGCGGACTGAAATAGACCGCGCTGAACTTGAAGCCAACAAGGATCAGATTATTGCGACGTTGCTGAACTATAAGATAGAAATTACAAAAATTAGAGCTACGATTGGACCTACAGTGACATTGTTTGAGATTGTTCCTGCACCCGGTGTAAAGATCTCCAAAATTAGAAATTTGGAAGATGATATAGCCTTGAGTTTATCGGCTTTAGGTATTCGTATCATTGCTCCTATACCAGGTAAAGGCACCATTGGAATAGAAGTTCCAAATAAATCCAAGCAAATTGTTTCATTAAAAGATGTACTTCAATCAGAGAAGTTTACACAAACTAAAATGGCGCTTCCGGTGGCACTCGGTAAGACGATATCTAACGAAGTTTTCGTAGCTGATTTGGCTAAGATGCCGCATTTGCTTGTGGCGGGGGCAACCGGACAAGGTAAATCTGTTGGTATCAATACAATTTTAATGTCCTTGTTGTATAAGAAACACCCTTCTCAAGTGAAGTTGGTTTTGATAGATCCTAAAAAAGTGGAATTATTCCCTTATGGGCATTTAGATCAGCATTTTCTTGCATTCTTGCCGGATCAAGACGAACCTATCATCACGGAGACGAGCAAAGTCATCAACACTTTGAATTCTCTATGTATTGAGATGGATACCAGATATGATTTACTCAAAAAGGCACGAGTAAGAAATCTGAATGAATACAATGAAAAATTCATTGACCGCAAGCTTAGTCCAAAGGAAGGACACAAATTTTTGCCATATATCGTTCTTGTCATTGATGAATTCGGTGATTTGATCATGACAGCCGGAAAAGAAGTGGAATTGCCTATAGCAAGATTGGCTCAATTGGCGCGAGCTATTGGAATTCACTTGATTATAGCTACCCAAAGACCTTCTGTAAATATCATTACAGGAGTCATCAAGGCTAACTTCCCAGCAAGACTAGCATTTAAGGTGGCTTCAAAAATAGACTCTCGAACTATCCTTGATGGAGGCGGAGCGGATCAATTGATAGGTAGTGGTGATATGTTGCTTAACATAGGAAGTACGACAGTAAGGCTTCAATGTGCTTTTGTAGATACACCTGAAGTGGAAGCTGTTATCAAACATATCTCAGACCAACAGGGTTATCCGGAACCATTCTACTTGCCGGAATATCAAAATGATGACGACAAGAATGCAGGAGCTTCGGATTTGAAAGTATCTGATTTAGATGATTTATTTGATGATGCAGCAAGATTGATCGTTTCTACCCAGTCGGGTTCAACTTCTTTGATTCAAAGAAAAATGCAACTCGGTTACAACAGAGCTGGTAGAATCATGGATCAGATGGAACAATTGGGTATCGTTGGTCCAGCACAAGGAAGTAAGCCAAGAGAAGTGTTGTTTTATAGCACCGAAGAGCTCAACCACTTCCTTATGGCGTTACGCAATAGGTGATAAGTCTTTTACTGGAATTAAAATATCAAATCTTTTAGCAGCAACAATTGCCTGAGCAAGCTTTTGGCCTTTCAGCATACAATGTTAGGCTTTGGATGATATTTTTATTTTCATTATATATTTTAAGTTCATCTTCATTTAGATATGATGAAAGAATATCATCCGGTATGATGATGGATTTTTCTGACTGTACTACGATGTTTTTGAATCCTATCTTTTTTACAATATCCAAATATTCATTCTTTTGAATAGCGCCTGATACACAACCAGCATACATTTCAGCTGCATTCTGTATTTTTTCTGGGAGTTCGCCATTTAAAACGATGTCAGAGATGCTAAAGTGACCGCCTGATTTCAAAATTCTATATACTTCACTAAAGGCTTTTGATTTATCAGGGACTAAATTCATCACGCAATTGCTAACAACAACATCAGCCATTTGGTCTGATAATGGCATATCTTCAATGTCACCATATCGAAATTCTACATTGTTGAAACCTCTGTTTTCGGCGTTTTGCCGCGCTTTTTTGATCATGGTTTCAGTGAAATCGATTCCAATGACTTTGCCGGTTTCTCCAGTTTCATGCCTTGCAACAAAGCAATCATTTCCCGCGCCACTTCCAAGGTCAACAACTGTATCACCTTTTTTAATTTTTGCATACTGTGTTGGCAAGCCACATCCTAGTTTTAGGTCTGCATCAGGATGATATCCTTCCAATGAATCATAATCATCGCTCATAATATTGTACACTTGGGTACTGCAGCCTCCGGCTCCGCAACATGAAGATGCGTTCATTTCCGGACTTTGCTCAGCGATTTCGCTATATTTTTTCTTGACGATTTCTTTGAGCATTTCATTTGATGGGTTCATTATCTATTTATATCTATTTGATAAAAATTCTGTACACAATTTAGCGATGTAACATGGTATTTGAAATAAAGTTCTAAACATATTTTTATTCTGTAATTGAGCATATAGTTTTAATGGAAATTCATGTATAATAATTATCAACCCAAAATGAGCATCAAGCACATTTTGGGTTGATTTGATGATAAAATCCTTTTATTCAAGGTAAACTTCCGGCAAAGTCTGATTTTCATTTGAGTCATCAGATCTGACTTATATTGCCTTGAATGCAAAATATCTCACTTCAGAGAAGATAATCCGTTATTGTTGTTTTTTGATTGAAAGGGTCTTTATACAAGATGTCTTCATATGATTGTTTGTGATCTACGCATCCCAATTCTTCTACATTGCCTTTTTTGTGACTAGGATGCGGGTTCCAACCCACAACGGCCAACATTACAAAGAAACCAACTACATAAGATAAGATGATAAACCAACCATTTTTAATATAGTTGACTGTATTTTTTGCTTCAGGATACATATTTGAAAGCGCCACACCTGCTGAGGAACCAAACCAAATCATTGAGCCACCAAAACCAACTGCATACGCCAATACACCCCAATCGTATCCACCTTGCTCAAGACACAATTTTGTCAATGGTATGTTATCGAAAACAGCAGAAACAAAACCAAGGATAAAGGCTGTAAACCATGAAGCTGCCGGCAATTCTTCTACAGGCATCAATGATGCAGTAGCTACCAATGACATCAAAAACACGGTGCCTTTCCAGCTACTTTTCAATTCATGCCATGGCGTAGTTGTCAATAATGCACCAAGCAAGATTGCAATCCAAACACCCAATGCTGGAAAATCTAAAAAGTAATTGGTGAGAATGGCCCCAACCAAAATCAAACCGACTACGATTAGTTTTGTCACATTGACCTTAATCCCGGATTTTTCATCTTTTTGAATCCTGTGGTATTTATCTTGGATAATACTGCCAATAGTGCCAAATATAAGAAATGATGCTATAGAAGCGATGAAGGCATGTGTCACCCAAAGAGGGTTCACTCCGTCAATCCACATCAATGTAGTTGTAGTATCTCCTACGACACTACCTGCTCCACCTGCGTTGCTAGCTGCAATAATGGCCGCTAAGAAAGCCAGATGTACCTTTCCATTGAAAACAACCATGGCTATGGTACCGCCGATCATTGCGGCTGCTATATTGTCTAAAAATGATGACAACACTAAGATCAATCCAAGAAGCATAAATCCGCCTTTCCAATCATCGGGAAGAAACTTGGGCAAGACTTCCGGTACATTTGATTCTTCGAAGTGCTTGGCTAATATGGCAAACCCAAATAATAAACCGAGTAGATTCAGCAAAATTCTCCATTCTCCTTCCTCTCCACCACCTCCGAAAAGATGCTGAGTAAGGTTCATATTGGGATCAAAAAAGAGTTTAAAAATTACAACCGATATCAGTCCAATCAATGCGACATACATCGTATGATGATGGAATAATGCAACACCTATCAGTGTCAATGCAAACAAAATAAATTCAATTCTTACAGGTCCAATGGACGGTACTTCATGCCCTTGGGCAAAGCTCAAATTGGGCACAACAATCAAGAACAACAACGTCAAAAAGGCTGATAGTAACAGCCTAAAATATGCATGGGATTTCATGTGTTTGTGATATAAAATTTATTAATAAAGTGCGAAATTATACATAATAAATGAACTTGAATCCGAGCACTTATTTATTTCAAAAAAAATATAAAATTATATTAATATGTATGTGTAAAAAATTGATATACAATGTATAACGAAGTGATATATTTTTAATTTTTATAATACAAAAATTATTTCAGAAGCCAAATTTGTTGTACACACTATATAAATAGGGAATAAGTTTGGGTCATTGGGGTGAAACTTAAGAGAGCCCGTTTTTTGGTCGGATATTAGCATAAATAGGGTAGAGGATGGACTTTAGAATTGCATTTATTTTTAGCTTTTCGGTACGCTTGAAAATGTACGTTTTTATTACATGCATTTATTCCAAAAACAACTTATTGACCCATTCTAAAGATTGGAATTTTGTAACTGATGTTCTTTATTTCAAGAGGCTTCCGGTGAGATAATTGATGTCCAAAATGGCATATAATTTTTCAAAATGGGCATTGAGTTTTTTGAATTTTGCCTCCGCCAGAATCACCTCAGCTTGTCGCAGATCCAAATTTGTAATTTGACCTAATGTCATCATCTCTCTTGTAGTAGCCAGGGTAACTTCGGCAATAGAGACATTTGAATCGGCAATTTTCTCCAATTCTAAAGCCTGTTGGTACGTCATATGTACCGTAAAAATTTGGTTTTCCAATTGTTGCTGATTTTGATTTTTTCGTAATTCAGCATCTTGGGCTTTGAGCTTTGCGATTTGAATATTCCTTTTGACATTGTTACCATCATAAAGAATCCATTTTCCTGTTATTCCCACATTGAAACCTAAATTTTGAGAATACTTCAATAAACCTAGTTCCGTCTGTGATCGAGCAAAATTGTAACCGGTATTTAGGTTGACAATGGGAAGTTTTGCACCCTGAGCGTATTTGATGTCTAGTTCGGCTATTTGAGCCATTTGCTCCGCAACAATTTGATTCCTATTATTGAGCGCACCTTTTGTAAGGGATGTTTCTATACTTTCGGGAAAGACATTTTCTATCTTTTCAGTGACATCAAATTCAGTGTCAGGATGTCTAACCAATGTATTATTAAGTTGGATTTTGAGTTGTTTTAGCTTTTGAACCGCATTGACAAATTGAATGCTGTCTTGATTGTAGTCTGCTTGTGCTTGCATCACAGAGAGACCCGAACCCGTTCCTACATCTTTACGCAATTTCATCAAATCCAACCTATCTTTGGTAAGTGCCAGGTTTGTTCTAGCTATTTGAATGACTTGGGTTTGATATTGTAGTTGCAGATACATATTCTTGATTTGGTATATGATCTGTTCGGTTTGCGATTGAAGTTCAGTGGATGACAATTGCTCTATTTTTTCCAATTTTTCTTTTTCTACAAACATTTGTTTGCCGTTGTACAAAGTCCACAAAGCTGTAATATTTGCAGTAGTTCCATTGGAATTTACTCCGCTACCAGTTCTTGTATCACCACTAAAAAATTCTTGCTTTGTATTATTGATATTATATGTCTGTCCAAGGTTGAGTGATACTTGAGGTAACATTCCCGCATTTCCATTGGTATTATTGGCTTTGGAAATATTATATTGGTTTTCAGCAATTAATATATTATAATTATTATTTAATCCTATTTTTATTGCTTCTTCTTCAGTAAGAATGGGAAATTGTTGTGCAATTAATGAACTGCATGCACTGTGGAGTAATAGGATAAATAGAAATACTAGGGTACGCATTTTTTTGAAAATTTTTGTAAAAACCGTATGTTATGTATTTTGTAATGCACTTTTGTGGTACAAATCTTTATCTCTTGATAGAAAATAATACATCACAGGAATCACCAAGAGGGTTAAAAATAATGAAAACAACAATCCACCTATGATCGCAATACCCATGGAGACACGACTTGTGGACGCATCTCCAATGGCAAACGCTATGGGAACTGCACCTAGAATGGTCGCCAAACTCGTCATCAATATCGGTCTGAGTCTAGAGATGGCAGCCGACATGACAGCATTGAGTTTTGCCTCTCCGGCTTCCCGTTTTTGATTTGCAAATTCAACGATCAAAATACCATTTTTTGTCACTATTCCTATCAATACAATGATACCAATCTGACTGAAGATATTTAATGTAGAATCAGTCAACCACAGAGATAAAACGGCTCCAGCCAATGCTAAAGGCACTGTGAACATGATGATCAATGGATCTACATAGCTCTCGAATTGAGCAGCCAACATAAGATATACCAGCACTAAAGCAAGTAAAAAGGCATACAACAACGTGGAAGAGCTCTCTTCAAAATCCTTGGACGGTCCCGAAAGATCTGTGGTGAAAGAATCATCCAATACTTCTTTTCCGATGGAACGCATGGCATCAATACCATCTCCCAACGAGTAGCCAGGATTTGTGTTGGCAGATATGCTGGCAGATACGTACCTATTGTATCTGTACAACTGTGGCGGATTGCTTTGTTCCACCATGGTGACGATGTTATCGAGCTGAACGAGATCGCCATATTTGCTTTTGACGTACACTGACCTGATATCAAACGGCTCATTTCTGAAATCATCTTGAACCCTGCCAATGACTTGGTATTGTTTCCCATCCTTGATAAAAAAGCCTAATCTCTGCTCTGCAAAATACAATTGAAGGGTTTGTGCTACATCCATGACAGATATGCCGAGCGTTTGTGCTCGATTTCTATCTATTTCAATTTTAAGTTCAGGTTTATTAAACTTTAAATTGATGTCCACAGCTTGAAAGACTTCATTTTGCCTTGCTTTTTCTAAGAAAGCAGGTATGATGGATTTGAGTTTATCAAAGTTTGGAGATTCTATGACGTACTGTACAGGCATGCCACCACGTCTATCACCAATTGTTTGTTCTTGAGACACAAATACTCGTGCATCCGTATATTTTCCTACCTTTTTAGTAAGCTCTTGAGCGATTTCTTGTTGGCTTCTTTCCCTCTCAGACGCATCCACAAGGGTAATCCTAACAAAACCCGTATTTGCCGCCGCCGCAGCACCAAAACCGGGAGCAGTTACAGATAGTATGGCTTCCTTTTCAGGAATGGCTTCCACATCTCCAATGACTTTGGTCAGGAAGTTATTCATAAATTGGAATGATGCACCTTCAGGAGCAGTAGCACTGACAATGATGCGACCCTTGTCTTCCATTGGTGCCAATTCAGATTTCAGCATCTTGCCAAAATGGAACAAAATAAACACAGACAATCCCATGATGACGATTGCCAGCCATTTATTTTTAAAAATCCATTGTAGTGTATATTGATAGAATTTTGTCAAACCTACGAAAAACTTCTCAGTGATGTTGTAGATTTTTCCATGCTCTTCATGAGTTTTTAGAAGTCTTGAACACATCATGGGAGTCAATGTCAGCGACACAAATGCAGAAACCAATATTGCCCCTGAAACAACGATACCAAATTCCCTAAATAATCTTCCTGTCAAGCCCTGAAGAAAGAAAATAGGGAGGAATACTGCTATCAATGTCACGGTGGTACTGAGTATTGCAAAAATGATCTCATTTGATCCTACATATGCGGCCTTTCTGACCGGCATACCTTGCTCAATTTTTTGATAAATATTTTCAAGTACAACTATGGCATCATCTACCACCAAACCAGTGGCTAAAACAATACCAAGAAGCGTCAGTATATTGATAGAAAATCCAGCCAACCACATCACAAAAAATGCGGAAAGCAATGAAATGGGAATGGCAATAACAGGGATCAAAGTGCTTCGCCAGTTTCTTAAAAATAAGAATATGACGAGTGCAACCAATCCAAATGCAATGAATATGGTTTCTTCGACTTCATTGATCGCTTTGTTGATTCCTATAGTAGTGTCAAGTGCAATCCCTAACTGTAAATCATCAGGGATGTCTTTCTTCAATGACTCAAGTCTTCTATAGAATTCATTTGCTATTTCTACATAATTAGAACCGGGTTGCGGTGTCAGCGCTACACCAATCATTGGAATTCCACCATTTCCTCTCAATAGTGAACGTTCATTTTCAGGTCGTAGCTCGGCTGAACCGACATCTTTGAATCGTGTAAGGATGCCATTTTGTTCCTTGATGATGAGATCATTGAATTCAGATTCTGTTTCAATGCTTCCTATGGTTCTTATCGTAAGTTCCGTATTCTCACCATCTATGCGCCCAGTGGGAAGTTCCACGTTTGCGGCTGTCAATGCATTTTTGATGTCGTTAGGTGTGATCCCTCTCGCTGCCATCTTGTTGGGATCCATAATCAATTTCATGGAGTATTTTTTTTCTCCCCAAATCCTTACCTCACTTACGCCAGGAATGGTTTGAAATCTCTCTTTAAATACATTATTTCCTATTTCTGTCAACTCCAATAAACTTCTTGAATCACTTTGAACTGTCAGCGATAGAATCGGTTGAGCACTTGCATCTGCCTTAGAAACGATGGGAGGATTTGCATCCACAGGTAAATTGCGTTGTGCCCTTGATACGCGATCTCTCACGTCATTTGCTGCCGTTTCCAAAGCGATAGATAAGTCGAATTCTACGGTGATGGTACTTCTGCCGTCACTGGACACAGATGTGATGTTTTTTATACCATCTATACCGTTTATAGATTCTTCTAATGGTTCCGTGATTTGGGAAATAATCACTTCAGCATTCGCTCCTGTATAAGTGGTGCTTACTGTAATCACAGGCGGATCTACACTAGGATAATCTCTGATCCCCAAATTTACAAAGCCAATGATACCAAATATCACAATGGTCAGTGACATCACAGATGCTAAAACCGGACGGTCAATGCTGATTGTAGAAAGGCTCATTGTTCCAAGTTTTTAATGGCTACATTGACAACTTGTCCCGGCTTCACCTGGAGGATGCCGGATGTCAAAATGGTGTCACCTTCATTGATACCATCCACTTCTATTTCGTGTTCTGATCTGATTCCGGCTACCACCTTAGTCGCTGCCACCTTTCCATTTTTTACTTGATACACCTTGGCACCTTGAATATCCGGAATATATGCCACCGTTGGTATCTTTATAGACTGATATGGTTTAGAAATTTCTATGGTTATCTCTGCGAATCCACCAGGAACCAATGTTTGCTTTGGATTTTGTGCTTTTGCTCTGATGGTAACAGTGCGTGTAGAAGTATTTATTTTTGGTTCTTTTGCATATACGGCGGCAGTATATTTTTTTTCAGAGTTAGGTAAGACAAAAGAAATGGTATTACCTTTTTTGATGTCATCCATATATTTTTCCGGCACTTCAAACTCTATTTTTATTGGGTTAGTTTCTTGCAAAGTAGCGATGGTATTTGATGGACTTATGAATGATCCAATACTGATATTTTTAAGACCTATGATACCTGAAAATGGCGCAACTATTCTTGTTTTTCTTATTTGGCTTTGTAGAATGTCCAAATTGGCTTCGAGCAATTTGACATTGGTGGTAGTGACGTCAAATTCTTCTTGTGAAATGGCCTGTGAAGCCAATAATTTCTTTTGCCTATCTTCCCGCTGTTTTTGTAGCTCCATTTCCACACCAATCTTTGCAGCTTGTGCTTGGAGCTCGTCATCATTGAGTTTAATAAGTGTCTGTCCCTTTGATACAAAACTTCCTTCCTGAAAAAATATACCTGTCACCCTGCCGGAAACTTCCGGTTTGAGTTCCACTTCTTCATTGGCCAGCACATTTCCTGTGACATGGATTGCAGGTATTTCAGTTGATTTTCTAGCAATGATGCCATCTACCTCCATCATTTTTTGTTCTTTCACCATGCCATTTTTTGGCTGATTTTTTTGCTCATTGGTTTTCGATTCTGATGGTTTGCATGACATTACAATCATTCCAACAAAAAGCAAAACCACTATTTTTAAATTCATCATATGAGACACAAATTTTCGCAATAGAAAATAAAAGAGATGTAGGCGATAAATTGTTTTGAATCAAGGGAAAATTCATAAGAAAATGGAAAAATTTGTAACTTTGATTTCACCAATATAGGATTGTCAAAATTAGGAGAGATGGTTTTTTGGAGATGCACTGTCTAAATATTGCGAAATATGTAATTTTTTTCAAAAGAAAAGAGGGAAAAATGTAGAAAACAACGATTGTGTCGTAGATTTGATGTGGATATAAGTTGTTTTAGAGCATTTTAGTGAGACTCTGAAACCAACAACAAAAGAAGACAATGGCTAAACAGAAAATTGAAACAGTAAGACATTTAATATACTATTCATATGCAAACTTGGCTATGGCTCATACCGCTATTGACAAAAAACAGCTAAAGTATGGAATGATTAACTTTATGATTAGAGCCAAATTATTCAAAGGACTGAAAGACGGAACCATGAATATGCGGACAATTTTTGACGATGAAAAAATCAAACTACAAACTGGAAAAATTTGTAATTATTGCGGTTCGGTAGACAACTTAGTGTTAGACCATATTTTTCCTAAAAAACTTGGCGGAAAAGACGATGCTGAAAATCTAATTTTTGCTTGTAGAACTTGTAATAGTTCAAAAGGTAAAAAGGACTTAATGGAATGGATGGCTTATAGGGGACAATTTTTACCATTAATGATTATCAGACGTTATTTAAAGTTGACTTATAACTACTGCAGCGATAACGGAATTTTAGATAGACAAATTGACGAATTAAAAGAAATGGAACTTCCATTTAGAATTGACCTATTGCCTACAACCTTTCCGAAACCAAGTGAACTGACTTTGAACATAGGTGAAAAGAAAAACGCTAATGACAACTAAGTTTAATTGGGGTACGTAGAACATTACATAGATTGAATGTTCAGGATTGTACTTATCCTCTTTTTTGTCTTTAGCTTAAAAGTCACTATAGACAGTAAAACCAAAAAACTCTTTGAGTCAAAACATAATTTAATCAGGCAGGCATCCATATTAATTGATTGATAGAGAATGAGCGCAAATTGCGAGAGCGAATTTTTATGTTTCTCTCGGGATGAGCAAAGTAATGCACAAATTTTTATTTACAATAAACAAAAGTTGCGTCATACTATATTGCAAATTAAACTAGTTAATAGATTTGCCTTCAGATCTAATAAATAAGTGTGAAAAATAAATTTGCACTATTGAAGAAGATCTACTATTTTTGGGTGGTCGAAAAAAATTCATGATGGCATTAGAAACTTTTTCAGTAATGAATATGATTTTGCAGAGGAACCCGAAAGTTAATAGAATTTTTGTTCGTATAGTAACAGTTACATGCAACAAAGGAAAATAGATGAATGGAAAATCTAAAAGAAAGTAGAATATCTGGAATATTGTCAATTGTGATATTTCTTTTGATGGGATGTCAGAGTAAAGAACTTGACTACTGTAAAATGTTAGAGCTTGACCAATCTCATGTCTGTATGGATACAACGGATATGATAAAATTTCAGGCTGAACGCACAATAAGACACGAATTAATAAAGAATAATTTTAAAGAGCTAATAGAATATGCTGATAAAAACAGATTCCCAGAAATGGGAAAGTTAGATGTTTCTGGAATTGATTCATGTCGTAATTGGGCTGTTTTTATTACCTGTTTTCATATCGGCCAAATCGAACCACAATTATTCTTTGAGGAGAAAACAATTGAGGTATTAACAAGGGAAATAGAAAAGGGAAATTTGGAGAGTAGTTCACTTTTTACCTCGTTTAGGGAGGGGTTTAGAAATCATGAATTCTGTAAATCTCAGGAAGAGATTATTCAAAGTACTTTGGAGAAATGGGAAATTAACATTAATGAATTACCAGAAGTAAGATATAAGAAATGCAGCATGTAATAAGCCGTGACTACGCCAGCCACCCTATCGGGATGGCCGTCGGGTACGGCCAGGACGTTACAAACTATAAAAAGGAATGAAGAAATCAGTAAAAGAATACAATAAATTGACCAAATACAGTTGGCTAACGAGTGCAATAATTTTAATAATTGGATTCACATCTGTCCAAAACGTTTTTAACCATAGCAAATATGGCCCAAAATACTGATATTTTAAGCTTATGGATTGATGTTTTTGAAAACAAGCCTTCCTTATTAAAAATTAAAAGACATTTGGCCATATTTATCAGGTGGTTTTTCTGGTTTTAAGATAGGATAATTAGCCCACTGCCATAGATCTACTTTTACAAATAGATTTAACCTTAACAAAGATACTAAATTTGATAAATGCCAATCATAAATTGCCTTTGCTTTGATGTAACTTAAGAGCAATATTGCTATCAATGAGCACCACATCTGAATCTGTACTGCATTTTCGGTTGTTCCGATGAATGATTTGATATGAAATAGTTGTTTTAAATGTTTAAAGAAGATTTCAATAGCCCATCGCGACTTATATAGTTGTGAGATAGTGTCTGCTGTCCAAGACATATTATTTGTGAGTAATAATAGTTCTTGGTCATTTTCCTCGTCATAGACCTTGACGATACGTAAGTTTTTAGGGTACTTGACATCGGTAAAAATCCCTGTTAGCCTGATATCTTCGTCTGTCAGGATGTGCTCATGCTTCTCATTTGTCACAAAAGTCTCTATTATTTCATATTTGACGTTCTTTTTGAGCCTAGTGACAAAGAATACGCCGCTGCTGTCCAAATTATTAAGCCATATAAAGTCTACATATGCTCGATCCATAACTACTACCGATCCACAAGGAAAGTCTATCGTTTTAGCAGCTTTAACATCATGCTTCTTAGCTTCAGTTAGTACCGCATAACAAGGAAGACCTGTGTCGTAATCAAGAACTGTATGAAGTTTTACCGCTCCTTTGGTTGTTCTAAACTTAGCCCAATCAAAAAGGGATAAACTGAGCGGTATGATCGTAGAGTCCAACAAATATATCTTCCGCTTAAGACTTCGGGCATACTTCCTTGATTTTTCTAACGATGGCTCCAATGATTCTAGAAGTTCAAAATAGATGTCCCTAAATACTTCATAACTACGGTGCTTGTTGATATAGCTCATTGATGATTTTGATGGAGCTTTAGTAATACCTAAATGGCTCAAGTTGCCCGTAGCGCTCATTAAACCATTAGCTATATCTCTAATTGATGTTGACGCTGATAATTGCATAAATATCATAGATACCATATGTGTCCATGTATTGATACCTTTACTATGTTTGTCACTTTGATGCTTCTTAATTAACTTGTTACAAATATTTCTATCTACAAGTGCTAATATCTGGCTGAATACGCTTATTTTTATCCCTGACATGGTGTGGTTGGTTTGCACCCTAAATATAGGGACAATCCATCATGTCATTTTATTTTATTTTGGACAGATGTGAATTGGATTCTTGTTTTTGCATTTTAAATTTGTCGACTACGGTGCAACTTTTTTTATGATATTTCCCCTTGCAGTAGGATTTTCAATTGGAACCTTAGAAAAAAAAGAAAGGCAATTATCTTATTTGATTTTCGGACTACTAATATTTTTTGGATTTCTACTTGCAGGAGCGTTGGAAGGCTTGATATGTGTCTTAATGGCGTTACCAATATTTGCATTAATGGTATTTATTGGATATAAAGTACAGCGAAGAGTATTTAGAAAAGAAGTGGGCGAATCAAAAAAACTGCTTGTAACTATTTCGCCATTAATTATCCTTCTTGTACTTAACCCAATAGAACAAATGATTCTACCAGAACCTTCAATTACGACAATTGAAAATTCTATTTTTTTGGATTATGCACCAGAATTAGTTTTTGATGAAGTCAAGCAAATGGACAAATTGGATGCAGATAAACCAATTGGATTAATGTTAGGGTTACCTTCTCCTTATAAATGTGAATTAGAAGCAGACTCAATTGGAGCAAGAAGAAATTGCCTTTTTGCAAACGGAAAAATAACCGCTCAATTAACCAAATATGAAAAAGGAAAAATCCTTGAAATGGATGTAATAGACTATACATTAACTGGAAGAGATTGGTTTGAATTTGTGGATGCTAAATACACATTTGAAGAAATAGACGGGCAAACTAAAATAACAAGAACCAGCTCTTACAAATCAATATTGAATCCAAGAATTTATTGGAAGCCACTTGAAAGTTGGGGAATAGAACAAGAACATAAATTTGTATTGAATAGCTTAAAAAAGAATTTAAAAGAAAAATACGGTAAGTAACATTTAAGGCTGTAAACTGTGTTGAAAACCGTCTTTCAGCCCATGTTGAACGAAAATGCGCTGGAGAAATCAATAAGTTTTATTATAAGTCTAACGAAACCACTCTGATTATTACTCATTTCACAGACTAGATGAGGAAAGGTGTGATTTCGCGCTTATGAAAAATAAATTTGCACAATTGAAGAAGATCTCCTATTTTTGTGTAATCGAAAAAAAATTCATGATGGCTTTAGAGACTTTTTCAATAATAAATAGGATTTTGCAGGAAAACCCGAAAGTTGTTAGCATTTTTGTTCGTATAGTAACATGTTGTGCCTCATGCTATGACGACGGTAATCAAAAAGAAAATTGACATTTAAAAAAGGACATATCGTTAAGACACTTGGTTCGACAATTGACATAAATGGTCAACCAGAAACTATTTGGGAAAACATAACGAACGTAAAAATTGAACAGTTTTCTGACCCGACAATTTTTAAACTTCTTGACATCCCAAAGCCATTAAAGGCTGAAATTATTTCTGAAGGACAAGGCGGTAGAAGAATTGCATATTTTGACAGTGGGAAAAAGTTTATGCAGGAAATTTTGGTTTGGCAACCCTTGACAGAATATTCATTTTCATTCAATCCCGAAAAAGGTTTTAAGGTTTTATATTTTTTTGAACTATCCGAAGGCGTTTTTCAAATCCCGACAGGTGCGTATTATTTGACAACGGCAGGACAAATAACAAGTTTAAAACTTACAACAACATACAGTATCGACAGAAGGCTATATTTTTTGTTCAATATTCCAGCAAGAATAATCCTAAAAGCGTTTCAACGCTATTTGTTGAATTCAATTAAAAAAAACTCTGAATAAATGGAAGGAATTAAATTTTCAGAGACAATCATAATTGACGACAAAGCTGAAAGGGTTTTTGATTTCACGCAAGACTACAGCAATAGACTTAAATGGGACACTTTCTTAAAAAGAGCTGACCTTATTGACGGTGTAACAAATGCTGACAAAGGTGTAAAAGCATATTGTGTTGCAAAAAATGGTATTGGTATGGTGACTGAATATGTTACATTCAACAGGCCACGGGTGACTGCAATTAAAATGACAAAGGGTCCTTATATGTTCAAGTCATTTCTTGGTTCTTGGACATATAAAGAGTTACCTGACAATAAAACCGAAGTGATTTTTTTATATTCGTTCACGCTTAGTTTTCCATTTAACCTATTTACAAAGTTTATTAAAAACAACCTACTGATTAATGTGAAACAGCGACTAATTGACCTCAAACATAACATTGAAAATGAAAGCACGAAGGCATAACACACGTTTGGCACAATGGGGGCTGACGGTGGTGAATTCAAGTTCAGTTTTCCAATTGGGCTTTTATGCTGGGTTGACAGTTTTGTGCTCCGAATCCCGCCCAAACGCAAAGCCCGAAACCGTAATGGGTTATTATAAATCAGAGATATGCATCAATTTAGTGATTTAGTATACAGAAGTACGGCATTCTCATTAGGGACATTGTCTGAAGTGGAATCAAAAGTTATTGACGAACTTCAAACTAGTGGTTCGACAACTTTAGTCAAGACCCTTCAAATGATTCAATTACAAAAAGCAATTATCGCTATTGGTATGTTTTCGTTGTTTGAATCAATTATCCAAGATGGTTTGAATTGTAGTAATGGTTTTAAAGAAGCTAAGAAAATTATCAGCCAATCAGGAAATGTAAGTCTATCTTTACGCTTTGAAGATTTTATCTGCGCTGTTAACGTTCTTAAACACGGAAAAGGTAGAAGTTATAATGCTTTGGTTGCAAAGGCGAATAACCTACCATTTAAAATCAAACTACCCGGAGAAGAATACTTTGATGAAGGCGATGTCGCTGAAGTTTCGACTTTGATTGAAGTTGATGATGAATTTGCTTTAGCTTGTGCAGAATTAATTGAAGAAGTTTCCAATGAAATCAGAAAAGCAAAGCCTGAATATTTTTCTTAAACAAAAATCGAAAATTATTAATATAAAGAGTCGAAAAGAATAACGAACTACAACATTTAAGGCCTTAAGTTGTGTTGAAAACCGACTTTCAGACTGTGTTGAACAAAGCGGTACTTGTAGTGGAAATGAAATTTCATTACAAGTCTCCCGAAACTACGGCGATTATTACTCATCTCACAGACTAGATGAAGAAAGGTGTGATTTCGCGCCTAGATAATTTGGATATTTCAATGTAAAAGCCATATATTTGCCATCGAATGCAATATAAATTTACTGGTCGTTAAGAAATTACTTACGTTCAAGATTGGCTTAGAGATTGGCAATTTATTTTAGGTACTAATAAAGGGATGGATACTGACAAACGATACGATTAATTAAACTTTAACTCTGAATAAATGAAAAAATTTTTAATGTTTGATTTATTGATTGCACCTTGGATAATCAGAATTTTATATTGGATAACACAATTATATGTTATCCTACTCGGATTTATGGTTTTTTTTAATCCAGATTTCATCAATTTTTATGGATTAAAAGGACCGTTTGGTGGTTTACTTATAATAGTTGTTGGTAGTTTGCATCTCCGCTTATTCTTTGAAATACTAATGGTTCTATTTAAGATTTGTGATAATACCAATCAATTAAAGGATCTTTTAAAAAGGCAAAATCAATAATTTTAATTCATTAGAGTATAAAGTAATTTAAAAAATTGAAACTAAATTGTTTTGAATTTGTTCTCTAAATAGCTAACTTTGCTTAATGAAGTCCGATTTTCTCAGAGAAGTTATTTTTTATGGTGAACATTTTCGAAATTTTTATCAAGGATTGGATAAAAAGACGAAACTGAAGGTTGATTGGACGATCAACCTGTTAGAAACAGTAGAATATGTTCCAGAAAAATATTTTAAACATCTATCAGAAACAGAAGGACTTTATGAAATCAGAGTTGAATTCGGATCAAATATTTACAGAATTTTTTCTTTTTTTGATGCAGGGAGATTGATTATAGCAATCAACGGATTCCAAAAGAAAACAAACCAAACACCTAAATCAGAAATACAAAAAGCACTTAAAATTAAAAAACAATACTTCAATGAAAAGTAAAAATTTGACATCATTCAAAGAACATTTAGATCAAGAATATGGAAAGGTCGGCACTAAAACAAGAACAGAATATGAAGAAGGATTTGAAGCCTTCAAATTGGGTGTACTTCTTCAGGATATGCGCACCAAAGAAGGAATGACCCAAGAAGAATTGGCCAATAAATGTGGAACAACAAAAAGTTATATCTCAAGGATAGAAAACAATGCATCCGATATTAGATTGTCAACCATCATGAGAATCTTTAGAGAAGGCTTTGGAAAACAAATCAAATTATCAGTGAATTAATTAAACACATCATTACCATGGCCATGATGATAGATTCGCTATCGCTTTATCCAAAGAACAACCTTAACGTTACTATCCATTTCGAAAATAGAAAATAAAACAAAAGTTTGAAATTTTACGAGCTAAGTCATATAGGAGAATTCCATGTCAATTATAATGAAGACTTTCTAGTTTCTGAAGAAGTTGGAAAATCACGACGGTTGATTGCAGTAATGGATGGTTGTTCAAGCGGAACGGACTCACACTTCACAAGTCAGGAATTTCTTAATTTAAAGTTCAATTTTTCATAGCTAAAAATGAATAAGTAATATGAACAAGAACCCAATCGTTGACGAATACCTTGAGAAGATTAATCACCCTTTGACCGAAGAAATCCAGTTAGTTCGTGAAATTATTCTTAGCACAGATAAGGATATTGAAGAAACTATAAAATGGAACAGCCCGACCTTTATGTATAAAGGCAATATGGCATCTTATTTTATGAATGCAAAGAAGCATGTCAGCTTAATGTTTCACAAAGGAGCTCTTATCAATGACAAGACTGGTTTACTGAAAGGAGACGGAAAAGAAGCACGGACTGCAAAATTTGAAAATATTGAGGATATTAAAAAACGTAAAAAGGACCTGCAGTTGGTTGTTAAAGAATATATGAAATTGCAAAACCAAAAATGAGCCCAAGTGATATAAAAGAAATTAAGATTGGATTTAGCTGCTATAAAGAGTGGCCCAATCTTTCAGGAACCGATAAGGAACGATATTGCGAATCCTGTAATAAAACAGTTTATAATTTTAATGAATTATCTGATCAAGAAATAATTGAATTCCTATCAAATAGGAATGGGCAAAAAACTTGTGGAAAATTCACTAAATATCAAATTGCGTCCATCAACCAGTCGTTAAAATCGACCCAATTTCCAAGTGTCTATAAACCATTTATTCTTTCAGCATCTTTGACAGCATTGGTTGCATGTGGAACTTCTAAAAAAGCTATCAATACAAATCGTGAACACGGTGGTTCCAACGTTGAAATAATTACTGAATTATTAAACCCTGATTCAATAAATACAATTTTAATTGAGGGATTCATTTATGACGAAATAAATGAACCACTTATTGGTGCAAATTTTTTTTTACTTGAGTCAAAAATCGGGTGCACTACGGACTTGGATGGAAAATTTAA
>JACJYH010000008.1 GCA_020636195.1 Lewinellaceae bacterium | reverse complement strand
CGTTTTTTGGAGAATAACAGCAAGTTTGTCGATATTATTAGCATTCTTCAATCTATTGCCCATTCCTGCTTTGGATGGAGGTTATGTCATGTTCTTGATTTGGGAATTGATCACAGGTAAGCAACCTTCAGATAAATTCATGGAAATTGTCAACTACATAGGATTTCTTGTGTTGATTTCATTGATGATTTTCGCATTGGGATTAGATATTTCTCGATTATTCTAAAATTTTAAATAATGAAATACACGGTAAAAGATCGATTTTTGAAGTATGTACAGGTGGATACGCAAGCGGATCCTATGAGTAGTACCTTTCCTTCATCGGCTAAACAGAAGGATTTGACAAAAATCTTATGTGATGAATTAGACCAAATGGGGATCAGCTACCAAACAAATGATGCCGGATACATCTATGCTTTTTTGCCTAAAAATGTCCAATCAGCTTCGAAGAAGATCTTTTTCTGTGCTCATATTGATACAGCACCTGATTGTAGTGGCACGAATGTGAAACCAATTGTTCACAAAGCATATGATGGCAAAGATATCAAATTGCCTGATGACTCCGATCAAGTGATTTCGCCAAAGGATTATCCTACATTGAATGATAAAATAGGTAAAGATATTATCACTGCAAGCGGATTGACATTGTTGGGAAGCGATGATAAATCGGGAGTCGCCATCATCATGGATGCTCTGCATCAGTTGACACAAAATCCGGAATTGAAACATGGAGACGTGAGAGCGTTGATCACGACGGATGAAGAAATAGGCAAAGGAGTTGCCAATGTTGAATTATCTGTTTTGGATGCTGATTTTGGTTATACTTTGGATGCCGGCAACCTAGGAAGTTTTGAGTATGAGAATTTTTCGGCCAATGGACTTACTATAACCTTTACAGGTAAAAGTGCACATCCAGGATATGCCAAGGACAAAATGGAAAACAGTATAAAAATTGCTTCAGCCTTTGTTGACGCATTACCAAAAGACACCATGACGCCAGAAACATCTGACGGCAAAATGGGCTTCATACATCCTACAAAAATAGAAGGAGGATTAGAAGAATCAAAGGTGCATTTCATCCTGAGAGATTTTTCAACTCCACAGTTGGATGCATATAAAGCTTTGATAGAAAATACAGCTAAAAATGTTTTAAAGAATTTTCCACATTCTAGTTACAAGGTAGAAGTCAGAGAACAATATAGGAATATGAGGGACGTCATCGACAAGCATCCACATGTTATTGATCTCGCACTGAAGGCAATGGAAAGGGTAGGTATCACACCAGATGTAGGAAGCATCAGAGGAGGTACAGATGGTGCAGTTTTATCACATAAGGGTTTACCTTGCCCCAATTTATTTGCAGGTATGCAAGCCATTCATTCAAAACACGAATGGGTATGCGTTCAAGATATGGAAAAAGGCGTGGACACCGTTCTTTCTATTTGTGCGCTGGCGGCAGAGATGTAGGATTACAATATTGCCTTTGTTCTAAACCATTTGACAGAAAACAAAATATATCTACAATTGAAAATACAACACAGTGACAAGACAATAATTCTAACTATACTATTCTTTACTTTTTATCTGATTTTCAAACAGTATTTTTCGACAATTAAAGAAAATTTGGATTTGTTCACCCGAAATGGATTGTTGAGCTATATTCTTACTTATTTCATCATCGGAATTCCGATATTCATTGGAACTTATTTCATAAATCCTAAACTGAATGTTTTAAGTAATTTAGGGCTGAATCATAATCCTATAAGATCATTTTTTATTGCCTTAGTTTTTTCCCTTCCTATGCTTGTAGGTGGTTTGATGTTTTTTGAACTTAATCAAGATATTTCAGTTCCAAATTTAATAGCCGGGACTATTATAGTAGGTTTTGTGGAAGAGTTATTCTATAGGGGCTTCTTATTTGGACAACCTTTTAAGTACACAAAACTTGGATTTATTTCTTCAATAATTTTTGGAGCAATTATTTTTGCATCTGGACATTTATATCAAAGTCAAGATAGTTATGAATTGTTAGGTATATTTTCTGTGACATTTATGGGAGCAATATTATTTGCTTGGCTATATGTAGAATGGAATTATAACCTATGGACACCTATCTTCTTACATTCGTTAATGAATTTTGCTTGGCATATATTTGAAATGGATAAAACTGCACTTGGAGGAATGCTCCCAAATGTACTCAGAGGATTTACCATTTTATCTGCAATCATTTTTACTATAGTTTATAAGAGAAAACGGAATGAAAAATTAGTAATAACAAAGGATAAATTAATAATAAAAGACGGTATAGAACAATTTATGTAAAAATTATACGAAACTGAAATAATTTAAAGCTTTCAACTCGCATCAAATTTTGTATTTAGCCGAAAGTTTAGTGCTTCGATATCGCCTACTTTTCATATAATAAACATTCTTGTTTGTCAAATAAGGTTTCTTTAGAGTATGTTTAAATTTTGTTTTTGGACAATAAAATGGAATTATTTTGGGCGAAAAAAGGCAAATTTTGCAGTCGAATGTGGGCAATTCGACGAAAAATTTAACGAATTTGCAGCCAAAATACAACATTTTCTTGCTAAAGGATAAATTTTAAACATACTCTTAATATAAATATCACCTTGATATAATTAGCGGCCTTGTTTCTGATAAGAACATTGAAATTCTGGTTTAGCCAACTACTATTTTTTATTTTGTTAATATTTTGAAAATATCAGGTTTTAAACTACCTTTACCCAATTAACAATTTAAATATTAGCGCCATGTTAAAAGCCAAAATAGCCGGATTGGGATATTATGTTCCTGAAAGAATAGTGACTAATGAAGAGCTAACAAAGTACATGGATACTTCAGACGAATGGATACAAGAACGTACAGGGATCAAAGAAAGAAGATATGCTGATAAACACAAAGAAACGACGTCCACCATGGCAGCACATGCTGCGCGCATTGCCATAGACCGAGCCGGAATCTCAAAAGAAGAGATTGATTTTATCATTTTTGCGACTTTAAGTCCTGATTATTATTTTCCAGGTTGTGGAGTTCTACTTCAAAGGGAACTGGGTATAACCTCACAGGAATGCGGTGCCTTAGATATCAGAAATCAATGTAGTGGATTTGTATATGGGCTTTCCATTGCCGATCAATTTATCAAGTCCGGAATGTATAAAAATATATTGTTGGTAGGATCGGAAATGCACTCCATGGGATTAGATTTTTCTGATGAAGGTAGAAATGTCACCGTAATATTTGGGGATGGTGCTGGCGCTGTTGTACTTCAACCAACTACTGATGAAGGTAAAGGTATATTGACGACTTGTTTGCATTCTGACGGGACAAATGCTGAAGAATTAGCAATGATCAATCCCGGTTCACACGGAGGATATCACCTCGGAACCGAAAAATTTGGGTATCCTGATGTCAACACACCAGGTGGTGTCTTTGTAACACAAAAGATGGTGGATGATAATCTACTTGCACCCAATATGTCAGGACAATTGGTTTTTAAAACTGCCGTAGTGAAATTTCCGGAAGTGATTCATGAAGCACTTGATAAGACTGGATTGACCACAGCAGATATTGATGTTTTAGTACCTCACCAGGCAAACCTTAGAATAAGTCAATTTATACAAAGAAGCCTAAGGCTACCAGATGACAAAGTCATCAATAACATCCAAAAGTATGGAAATACCACGGCTGCAAGTATTCCAATAGCGCTTTGTGAAGCATGGGAATCAGGAAAAATTAAAGATGGCTCATTGGTTTGTCTCGCAGCTTTCGGAAGTGGGTTTACTTGGGGTAGTGCTTTAATTAGATGGTGATGTCTCATGTCTCCGGATGAAATCATCATCATAGATGCCTTGCCAAAGGAAACATATGATAAAATTATCGTTGAAGCCTTAGACTATGCCTTGCTGTCAGTAGCATTTACCTACGATAGGATGAAAAAAAAGGATGTCAAAACACGGATTAGTAATATTGTCAAGGGGAAAATAGCTGAAGGGATATTTTACGCATTCTGTCATGCAAACCACATTCCCATTGAAACTGACAACTGTTCTACGCCATTTTATCTACCTGATCACAGAGATTTTTTATTTCTAAGGGGCGAATGGGACTTGAAGAATAATTTCTATTATCCTGAAGAAAACAAAACCAACTATGCACCTGAAATACATTTGCCGTGTTTGATACCTGACAGTTTTATTGGAGACCAATGGACAAAAAGAAATAAGCACTATTTTCCGGATACTACATTTGTGGGATTTGTTTTTAGTTTCATGCCGTTGAAGTCAGATGAAAGTTTTTTTGAACTTAATTTCAGCAATGCCCAATTGAAATTTATTGATGACATTTCAGGACATTTTAGATACGCCATGTCTTCTGCTATGCCCGTCAATGAAAAATGGTTTAAAGATAAAATGAGTTCCATCTGCGAATCAGAAGTTATCACTTGCAAGTATTATCCTCCCTTGGTAATTACAGGGTGTGCAAATCTGAGATATTGGAATTTATTCTCTAATGTGGGCCCGCAATCTGATGATCAAATGTATCTCAACCACATCCATCCGGCTTACTATCAACATTCGGGAAATGTGGTCAAATACATGGGCGGCTGTCTTGTGACCACCATTCAAAATAAAATGTGCCCAGTAAGTGACTTACCTTCATTTCTGTCCATCAATCCTTCTTTGAAGTCAAACATCCACTTTGGAAGGGTAGGACGAGCAACCCATTAAGTGCTCAGAAGCCATTTCATTATAAATAAAAAAAGGCCAATACTTCAATGAAATATTGACCTTTAAACTCTTATTTAATACATTTATTTGTCTTCTATAGCTGCTTGAGCTGCTGCCAGCCTTGCTATTGGAACTCTAAATGGTGAGCAACTCACATAATTCATATTGATGCTATGACAAAACTTCACTGATTCCGGATCACCTCCATGTTCGCCACAAATACCTACTTTTAAGTTTGGTTTTACTGACCTTCCTTTTACGACTCCTAATTTTACTAATTCTCCAACACCCGTTTGGTCTATTGTCACAAATGGATCGGCCATCAATAACCTTAAATCCAAGTATTTTGGAAGGAATCCACCAATGTCATCTCTTGAAAAACCAAAGGACATCTGTGTCAAGTCGTTAGTTCCAAAGCTAAAGAAGTCAGCTACACTAGCAAGGGAATCACCTTTCAATGCGGCCCTTGGCGTTTCTATCATGGAACCATACAAGAAACTGATTTTTTTGACATTAAACTTCTCACATAATTCTGCATGAACCGCATCCACAATGTCCTTCTGATGCTTCAACTCAAATCTACCCATGACCACAGGTATCATGATCTCAGGAACTGCCTTGACGCCTTCGTTATTGAGTTCTGCTGCTGCTTCCAAGATGGCTCTCACCTGCATTTCAGTGATTTCAGGATAGGATATACCAAGTCTCACTCCTCTATGTCCCAACATCGGATTATTTTCGTGCAATGCCAAAATCCTTCTGTTCAATACTCCAATCCTTATTCCTAATTCTTTGGAAAGTTCATGTAATTTCTCTTTATCATGCGGTACAAACTCATGTAATGGCGGATCCAATAATCTGATTGTCACAGGTTTGCCTTGCATCACTGCTAGTGTTGCTTTAATGTCTTTTTTAACGTATTTGAACAATTCATTTAAGGCATTCTTTCTTTCCTTTTCTGTATCGCTCATGATCATCTTACGCAAAAGGAACAATGGTTTTTCACTGCCTTCGCCATAAAACATGTGTTCTGTTCTAAATAGACCAATACCTTCAGCTCCAAAATATAGCGCTTGTTGAGCATCTTTTGGTGTATCAGCATTTGTTCTGACACCTAGTTTCTTTCTCTTTTCAACCAAGCTCATTAAGGCCTTATAAGATTGGTTTTTATTAAGGTCAGTTTGGGTTAGATCTAGGACACCATTATAAACCAATCCCTTGGTACCGTTCAATGATAACCATTCGCCTTCATGGATTTTGTGACCATCTTTGGTTTTGAAATATTTTTCTTTTTCAAAAATTTCAATATCAGAACATCCTACAATACAACATTTTCCCCATCCACGAGCTACCAACGCTGCATGTGATGTCATTCCACCCTTGGTGGTGAGAATGGCTTGTGCTTTGTGCATACCATCTACATCTTCAGGTGATGTTTCTTCTCTGACCAAGATAACTTTTTCTCCTTTTAATCCCCAGTTCACAGCATCTTCAGATGAAAAAACAACTCTTCCTACGGCACCACCGGGACCGGCAGGTAACCCTTTAGCAACGGCTTTATTCTTCTTCTCTTCATCGATACTGATCATAGGCAATAAGAGTTCCACAAGTTGATTCGGACCTACACGCATGATGGCTGTGTCAGAATCTATCAAACCTTCCTTATGCATATCCGCAGCCATTTTGACGGCTGCGACACCATTTCTTTTTCCTACTCTACACTGCAACATATACAATTTACCTTTTTCTATGGTAAATTCTATGTCTTGCATATCCTTATAATGATGCTCTAATCTGCCTTGGATTTCGAAAAGTTCTTTGTACTGTGCAGGCATGAATTTTTCTAAAGTAAGCAAACTTCTTGAATGATCATTTTTAGAATATTCATTAATAGGAGCGGGAGTTCTGATACCTGCTACTACATCTTCGCCTTGTGCATTTACTAGGTATTCACCATAAAATTTGTTTTCACCATTTCCGGGATTACGTGTGAAAGCTACACCAGTACAACTATCTTCACCCATATTTCCGAATACCATGGCTTGGACATTGACAGCTGTTCCCCAATCTGCAGGAATTTTCTCTATTTTTCTGTATTCAATGGCTCTTTTACCATTCCAAGAAGCAAAGACAGCGCCAACACCTCCCATCAATTGATCCCAAGGATTTTCAGGAAATGGTTGATTGAGATGCTTTAGCGTCAAAGCTTTAAACTCTTTTACCAATTTTTTAAGATCATCAGCTGATAATTCAGTGTCTAAATGAACTCCTTTCTTTGTCTTAACTTCTTCAAGCTTTTCGTCCATGAGTTTTCTGATACCCTTTCCTTTTGCAGGCTCTAAACCTCCTGCTTTTTCTATAACCACGTCAGCATACATCATAACCAACCTTCTGTATGCATCATAGGCAAAACGCGCATCTCCAGATTTTTTGATCAATCCTTCGACCGTTTCATCATTGAGTCCAATGTTTAATACAGTATCCATCATACCCGGCATTGACCTTCTGGCACCGGATCTTACAGACAATAACAATGGATCTTTTGCATCACCAAATTTTTTGTGCATCAGTTTCTCAACTTCTGCGAGAGCATCTTTGATTTGTTTTTTCAAATCAGATGGGTAGGTTCTTTTGTTGTCATAAAAGTAGGTACAAACTTCTGTTGTGATGGTAAATCCCGGCGGAACAGGCAGTTTAAGATTTTTGTGACCTGCCATTTCAGCAAGGTTGGCTCCTTTTCCACCTAAAAGATTTTTCATAGATTCCTTTCCTTCAGCTTTACCACCGCCAAAGGAATACACATATTTTGCATTTGTTGATTTGCTTGCCATGATATATGATCTTATTGATTTAATTAAAAACCGCAAAGGTATAAGATTGATTTGACCACTAGAATTGTGTAAACAGTGATATAAATCAACTATCCTTATGATAAAAGGTTACATATGGCACTTTTTCCATATAAATATCCGAGGAGATATTTGAGCAAATTCCTATAACAAAATGTATCAAAGGAAGTCAATGAAACTATCTTCAATCATTGGTTGGCCGGAGGAATATTTGAGCATGATTCTTATGACTGTGATGACATCTTTTTCACAATAGCGAACTATTCTTTCAATATCTTGATCAACCCAATAGGTCTGACCAACCTGAGATCCATCTATATCGTCCTTTGGTGAGGGAATACCGAAAATTTTAGATAATAATTTAAGTGATGTATAATGTTTATAATCTCCGAACCTCCATAAATCCATTGTGTCTAAAATATGTGCAGTCTGCCAAGGCTTTTTGCCACTGATATCTAATAATTCCGGAAAGGATACACCATGTACCACCATTCTCCTGCACAAATAAGGAATATCAAACTCTTTTATGTTGTGCCCACATAACTTGCTGGTTTCAATGTCGGAGTAATGTTCCTCCAGCAATTTAGAAAATTTGGTCAATATTTCTTTCTCATCAGGGTCAGACAAAGATTTGATGCGTATTCTAGTGGGAATACCGTTCTCATAGTAAAGAAATCCCATTGAAATGCACACAACCTTGCCAAATTCTGCAAAAATTCCTGCCTTTGAAGTGTAATATTCGTTTGGAGATAGGGTAGGCGAATCACCTCTCATAAATTGCTGACATTTAATTTCCCAAAGAGATTTCATGTCATCGTCAAGGGCGTCAAAATTAATTTCTTGAGGAACAGTCTCTATATCAATGAATAGACATTTTTTTAAGAGTTGTATATCAAAAAACATAGTCAGGGTTTTTACTGATTTTATAAATTCATGGTAATTATGTATTTTACCTTTAAAGTTTCAAAATTACATAATAAATTCTTACTTTCGCCTCGTTATCAAATAAATATTTAAAATGACATCTTCTCAAACCAAACAAAACTTTACAGCGATAGCTATAGTTGCTATAATTGCACTTTTAGGGTTGAACATTTATCAATGGTATATTTATAATAGTTTATCAAAGAAAAACCAAACCCAGCAAACTGAAATGGTGGAATTGCAGAGGGTACAAGCGGAGCTAGACCAAGACTATCAGTCTGCACTTTCCAGCTTAGAAGAAATGAGAAGCGATAATTCTCAATTGAATCAATTGATTGACAATCAGAAGAATGAACTTAAATCACAGAAGGAAAAAATCAATGATTTAATATGGTCTAAAAAGGAACTTGACAAAGCTCGAATTGAAATTAAGAACCTCAATGCAAATGCAGCCAAATATCTTGCTGATATCCAACAATTACAAGAAGAAAATAAGGGTTTGAAGGAATCAAACTCGCAACTATCCATTAGAATAGACGAAGAAGTAAAAGCTAAGGAATCGGTAATGGAAGAAAAGCTTGCCGTGATGCAAGAGAAAGAAAATCTCTTGAAGGTGAAGGAAGTATTGGATTCTAAGGTAGATATTGCCAATGCGGTCAAGGTAAACTTCATAGAAGTGAAAGGTTATGAGATAAAAAAAGATGGAAAGTTAAAAGAGCGATCAAAAGCTAAGGATGTGGATATGTTGCGTATATGTTTTTTGACTGAGACAAATTTGGTAACTCCTTCAGGCACAAAGAAATTTTATGTCAGGTTGATTAACCCGCAAGGAGAAACAGTGGCTGTGGAGGACAAAGGATCGGGGGTTTTGACCAATAAAATGGATAATTCCCAAGTAAGATACACCATTTCAGGTGATGTTAATTATAAAAATGAGGATACAAATGCCTGCATAGATTGGACACTTTCTGATCAATTGCCAAAAGGCGAATATAAAACTGAGATTTACAATAATGGCTTTTTAGCTGGAAAGGGTCAGTTTTTGCTGAAATAAGTTGAAAAGGCGGGATCTTAGTATATTTATAATTGCAACCATTCTGGTAGTATTTTATTCAGGATGTTTCTATAGCTTAAAAGGGATTTCCATTGACCCAACAGTAAAAACATTTGTTGTACAAAATTTTGATTTGGCGGTACCTAATGCACCTGGAGATATCAATCAAAGATTTTCTGAGTTGCTTAGAAATAAAATCAGGAACCAAACTCGATTGACATATAACGAAAATACACCTGATATAGAATTCTCCGGTAGTATATCTTCTTATACTATCACACCGGAAAACCCAACTGGAAATAATAGCTCACCTTTCAATAAATTGGAGATAGGTATAAGTGTAGAATATGTAGATAATAATGAGCCCGGTAAAAGCTGGAAACAAAAGTTTACTTTCTTTAAAATCTATGATAATACTTTGGATTTAGTTTCTGTACAAGAAGGTCTGATAAACGAGATTTTCAATCAGTTGTCAGAAGATGTATTCAATAAGGCATTCACAGATTGGTAGTTAGAGTTTGTTTAAATTTTGTTTTTGGATAATAAAATGGAATTATTTTGAGCGAAAAAAGGCAAATTTTGCAGTCGAATGTGGGCAATTCGATGAAAAATTTAACGAATTTGAAGCCGAAATAAAACATTTTATGGCTAAAGGATAAATTTTAAAAATACTCTTAGATTATAAGAAGGTGTAAAACGGTTTTACAAGCGCTTGGTATTCTTCAGTATATTCATTGACTTGATGATGTTTTAACTGGGCAGTGAGTGTGTTTTCTACACAATTTTGAGGAAATTTTCCAAACCTCATCAACAATCGCTCAACCCCATTTTCAGGTCTTGTGATCAGATTGGTTTGATTTTGTAAATATAGGTCGTAAGCTCCTGCCATTTCTATAAATCTTAGTCCCTCTATGTAAGGAAGAATAATGTCAAAATGACCATCATGAGACAAAAGTTTTTTGACACTCATCAGCAAGTCCGTATGTGATAATTTGATGGTATGCCGCACATTTGCTCTGTTTTCATTGGATGAAAATGTGCCACCGGAAAAGAACGGTGGATTGGTGATGATCAAATCAAATCGTAAATCACTGGTATTAGAAAATTCTTGGATCGATGTAGAAATACACCGCACTCTATCACTAAATCTTGAATTCTCGATGTTTTCAGAAGCTTGTTGGCATGCTAACGGATCTATTTCTACTCCAATTATTGTGGAATTAGTCGTTTTTTGTGCCATCATAAGGGCAATGACACCGGTTCCTGTTCCTATATCAAGGATCAAATTTTTATGTGTTGTATCTGACCATGCGCCCAACAATACACCATCTGTATTGACCTTCATTTGGCATCTGTCCTGATGGATTGAGAATTCCTTGAAGTGAAATGTTTGGTGGGTGTTAAGCATGTCCGATATTGGGTCTGTGGTGAATCAGTTGGAATTCCATTTTGCTTTTTTACTTCCTTTGTAAAGTTCATATTTGCAGAAAATGGAGGGCAAACTTCCATTCAGTACATGTATTTTTCTAGATGGCCGAAGACCGATGAACTTCATGGCATCTAAGTTTGCTGACAATATCCATGCAGTACTTTGTTGGTAGGAATGTTTCAACTTATCGCCTATATTCTGATAAAAAGAATTTATTTCTTGTTGCTTGATGCGTTGATCATACGGTGGGTTGGTAATAATAATGACATTTTCCATTTGGTCAGAGTAAAAAAAATCTTCATTTTTTAAAGTGATAAAGCTTTCTAAATTTGCTGCTTTGATATTTGTTTTAGAGACTTGCAAACTATTCTGCGAATTATCTGCTCCGATGATTTTAGGAAGATTTTTTGGCGAAAGTGACCCAAATGCATTTTCTAAAATCAAGTTATAAAGTAACGGATCGTAATTTTTCCAATTTTGAAAAGTATAACTTCTCTCTTTCATCTGAGGTGGTTTGTTGGCAGCAATCATAGCTGCTTCTATGAGCAAGGTGCCGCTACCACACATAGGGTCAACAAAAGTTGTAGTACGATCCCATTGAGAAGCCAAAACCAATCCGGCAGCTAAAACTTCATTGAGTGGTGCGTCGGTTTGTGATAATCGATAACCTCTCTTATGCAGTGATTCTCCGCTACTATCTAGGCTAATAGTTGCCGTATTCTGCCTGATATGCACTTGTATTCTAAAGTTGGGATGATATTTGTCCACGTTAGGTCTCTCACCAAACTTCGATCTGAACCTATCCACAATGGCATCTTTGACTTTCAGTGCAGCAAAATTAGCATGCCTAAAATAATCTGAATTCACAACACTGTCTAACGCAAAAGTCTGAGAAATATCAAAATAATTCTCCCACGGCATAGCGTGAACCTTATTGTAAAGATCCTTTTCATCCTTTATGAAAAACTCATCCAATACAACCAAGACTTTTAAGCATGTTCTTAGAAGTATATTACATCGATAGATATCAGCAAGGGATGCCTGAAAGATGACAGCTCGAGTGATAGGTTGAGGATCTTTGATGTGGATGTCAAGCAGTTCTTGGACTAAAATGGGTTCCAAGCCTTCCAAAGTTTTAGCAATGCAAGGATACAAAGCATCTCTGTCTCCAAAAGAAGTCGTCGCCATTTTTAAATTGCCTGTAAACGTAGGTTGGAAAAAGTCAATATCATTTTAAACGCTAAAAATGCATGAAGTGATAGAACATCAACCTCCGCATTCTTTTTTTAACTCTGCCATGTAAGTATTCCATAAATCCTTCACCTCATCAACTTCATCATCATCACAAAAATCGGTGATTTCAAGTATCGTTTCATTGGTGATGTCAGATTTATACATTCTGAATTCCAAATATTCATCATCTGGAGCGTTTTTCCATTTGAATTTTACTCTTTCTTCTTCTATATCATCCACCATATAAGCAGTTTCTGAGCTTCCTGGCCAATAAAACTTAAACACATCATTTGTAATGTCCACTTCGTCGCAGTACCATCTTACCAAACATGCAGGTGTAGTCACAAAATTATAGATGATTGCCGGAGAAGCTTTGAATATATATTCTAGGTCTATTTTAATCCTATCCATTAGGATTGATATTTATTTATTTTAAAAAAAAGCGCAATAAAAAGGAATTTCCATAATTGTCAAAATAATTCTGATCTTTTAAATTTTTATTATAATTTTTTTCAAAGATGTGATTACTTGAAATTTTTTTATTTCGCATTAACATTAAAATCGATAGTTTTTTCTCAAAAAAGTCTTCAACCCTTAAACAAAACTGATTTTAAAGCATTCTATTTTCTTATTGTGCTTATTTTTAAGTAAAAATCTTATCTTTGCGGCTTTTTCGCAAGACACCATCGAACTTTTAATTATTATCTTTAATGAGACAGCTTAAGATAACGAAGTCTATAACCAATCGTGAAAGTCAATCACTTGAAAAATATCTGCAAGAGATAGGTAAGGTTGACTTATTGACACCTGAAGAAGAAGTGGATTTAGCCCAGAAAATCAAGGAGGGTGATCAAGAAGCGCTTGAAAAGCTTACGAAAGCCAATCTTAGGTTTGTGGTTTCAGTAGCAAAGCAGTATCAGAACCAAGGATTATCATTGAGTGATTTGATCAATGAAGGAAATTTGGGTTTGATCAAGGCAGCTCAAAGATTTGATGAAACTCGAGGTTTCAAATTTATCTCTTATGCCGTATGGTGGATTCGTCAGTCCATCTTACAGGCTTTGGCTGAGCAATCACGTATTGTGAGACTTCCACTAAATAAAGTTGGGTCACTCAACAAAATTAATAGAGCATTCTCTGAATTAGAACAAGAATTTGAGCGAGAGCCATCTCCGGAAGAATTAGCTGAATTATTGGAAATCCCTACTGAGGAAGTTGAGACAACACTTGGTGTAGCTGCTAGGCATGTCTCCATGGATGCACCTTTCATTGATGGCGAGGACAATTCATTGTTGGATGTCTTAGAAAATAATAGTACGCCTGATACTGATGCAGCCTTAGAGTACAAAGAGTCTTTAAGAAGAGAAATCGAGAGATCGCTCAGCACCCTTACAGATAGACAAGCGGACGTCATCAAGTTATATTTTGGCATCGGAATTGAGCATCCTATGTCGCTAGAAGATATTGGAGATAAATTTGGTTTGACAAGAGAACGTGTTAGGCAAATAAAGGATAAAGCTATCAACAAGCTGAGATCCATCAACAGAAGTAAGTTGTTAAAGAATTATTTAGGAATGTAATATCCTTACTTTTCTATCTATAATTCATCAATGTCAAGGCCACTAAACCTGCAGTTTCTGTACGAAGTCGTGGTTCACCTAAATTGACTGAAGTAAAACCGTATTTTTCAAATAGTTGTATTTCTTCTGACGTAAAATCGCCTTCTGGTCCAATTACACACAATCCATTTTGGGATATTTCAGTCTTCTCAAGTGCAATAGAAGCATCCACACAATGCGCCAAAAATCTTGCATTATAATGTGTCGTCATCTGAATCAATTTAGTAGGATTCTCTACCTGTACAATTTTAGGAAATAGGAGGTTTCCGGATTGTTTTGCCGCACTGATAATTATTTTATGAAGCCTATCTAACTTTGTAAACACCTTCTCAGATCTTTCTGATTGTAAAAGAAAAATTTCATTAATGCCTATTTCTACTGCCTTTTCCAAGAACCATTCCAAACGTGCATTATTCTTAGGAGGACAAATGGCAATGCTGTGATGAAATTTTTTGGTTAATTCCGACTTGGTAATAACCTTGCACTGAACCTCATGTTTATCGATTTTTGTGATTTGACATGTGCATACATAGCCTTTTCCGTCAAATACTTGTATTTGTTGCCCTTCTTTGTGTCTCAAAACTAGTGTACAGTGCTTTGCTTCGTCATTTTTCAATGTAGCATGTGCTCCGATATCTTCTGAATAAAATAAGTGCATTGTAAAAAATATCTATTCTGAAATTTAATTTATTAGAATGTGACACTACCTAATTGCTGTGCCATCTGATTTCTTCTATTTAGTAATTCTTGATACACTTTAACATTTAAAATGTATTCTTCAGATTCTGTGTCATTTAAATCACCTTCTTTAAAGTATTTTTCTAGGTCAGCTATGATCTTACGTGCTTTCTTAAATTTTAATCTAAGCAATGCATTATCACAATCCAAAATATAATTTTCATTGGGCATTTTTTGTGTTTGTAGATACATTCCTTTTGCTTCCCAGTTGGCATAGGGATACTTTTCTGTGAGACTTGTGATGCATAATGCCCTAATATCTTCCTGTTGGTGTCCAATAAAATGTTGGATATCAAATTGCCTATTCGAAATCATATCAATAGTTTCAAGTATGATTCTTTTGTACATAGAAACATCAAATAAATCAATGATTGGTGATATTTCTTCAATGATATGGTTTGCCACACTCTTCCCTGTGTTCTCATCGTATATTTGTGTTCCATAATTGAATAGCACATGGATAACCGCCAATTCCTGATGGCTATCATTTTGTTCAAATATTGTTTCTTTTTGACTTTCAGATTTTTGTGGTGCTATCCACTCGTCTTCATTTGGTAGAGGTGATTCAAGATTTTCTTTAAGCTTTTTCTTTTTGATGTTATCTCTTATGACTGTATTTGTCTCTTTGTTTAGAATGGCTTCACTGATGTCAAATCTTTCGCTGCATTGCTTGATGTACATCATCCTTTTGATGGGATCTACAATTAATGCCAATGTAGAAACGATGTCTTTTATCGCCCTAGTTTTGCCAATTGGATCTTTTGCAGTTTCAGATAACAGTACATTAGTCTTAAATAGAACGAAATCTTCGGCATTTTCTTTTATAAACTCTGAAAAGCTGGTAGCACCAACCTCTGACAAGTATGAATCAGGGTCATGACCATCCGGTAACAAAACTAATCGAACATTCATGCCCGCTTGTAATACCAAATCTAGTCCTCTCATAGCAGCTTTTACACCGGCTCTATCTCCATCATAGATCAAAAGCACATTGTCTGTATATCTCTTGATGAGCCTGATCTGTTCTTCTGTAAGTGCAGTACCTGATGTGGCAACAACATTTGTGATATCTCCTTGATGCAGACTGATAACATCGGTATATCCTTCTACTAACAGACATTCATCAAGTTTTCTTATTTGATCCTTGGCGAAAAATAAACCATATAGAACATTTCTTTTTGAATAGATATCCGTTTCCGGAGTATTGATGTATTTAGGTGACTTTTTATCTTTGGATAAGGTTCTCCCTGCAAATCCTACAATCTTTCCACTCAAATTGTGGATGGTGAAAATGACTCTGTTCCTGAAAAAATCCCCGTTTGATTGCGTAGTTAAACCTACTTTTTTAAGATACTCTTCATTGAAATTTTTCTTTAGTGCAGCTGACGTCATTTCATTTTTAGTGTCTGTTGCATATCCAAGGTCAAATTTTTTGATAATGTGTTCTCTGAAACCCCTTTCTTTGAAATAGGACAAACCGATGCTTTTACCTTCTTGGGTTTCAAACAAATTTTTAGAATAGAAGCTTTTCGCAAAATCATTGATGATGTACAGTGTATCTGTCACATGTTTATTGTGAATTTCTGTAGCAGTTTGCGTTGTTTCTTCAACTTCAATCTGATATTTATCGGCCAAAAACCGAATCGACTCAGGAAAACTCAACTTCTCATGTTCCATGATAAATCTGGTAGGATCACCTCCTTTATCACAGCCAAAACACTTGAATAAATTTTTTGACGGCGAAACAGTAAATGAAGGGGTTTTTTCATCATGAAAAGGACAAAGACCAATGAGATTGACGCCCCTTCTTTTTAAATTGACAAAATCACCGACAACTTCTTCTATTTTGGCAGCATCAAAAACTTTTTGTATGGTTTTTTGAGTAATCAATTTGTGAGTTGCAACACATCATCCATAGAAAAAACGCCCGATTTACCTTGAATCCATTCGGCGGCCATCATGGCACCCATCGCAAATCCCATCCTTGATTTGGCATCATGTGTAATCGTAATTTCATCAATGTCTGAAGCATAATGGATCATGTGTGTGCCAGGATTAGGATCTTGTCGGATGCTTTCGATATGAATTGTTCGCTGAGGTTGATTAGTGATGTCTCCTATAGTCCATACTTTTTTTCTCTCTATATTCTTGATAATGTCTTCAGCCAGATGGATGGCTGTACCACTTGGAGAATCTATCTTTTGAGTGTGATGTATCTCTTTGATATCCACATTGTAATCATCGAATTGGTTCATAATCTTAGCAAGATATTCATTCAACTTGAAGAAAATGTTTACCCCTAAACTGAAGTTGGATGCATGCAAAAATGCGCCTTTTTTCAATAGAGTGAGCTGTTCTATTTCTTTGATTTTATTCAACCATCCTGTGGTGCCACACACTACCGGAACTCCCGCATCAACACACAATTTTACATTGTGAAAAGCAGCTTCTGGAGAAGAAAATTCAATCGCAACATCAGCATAGCGGAGCGCCATAGGGTTTAACTCAGAGAGATTAGCACTTGAGATTTTACACGTGACAGTGTGACCTCTTTCGGATGCAATGGAATCTATGGCTTTACCCATTTTGCCATAACCTATCAATGCAATATTCATAAATAATGGAATAAGTTTATAATTTACAAATTTACGAAATGACAGATTTATAAGCCTTATTTGAAGAATGTATTTTTAAAAAATTGTTGAAAAAAATTTATATAATAAAAAAAAAATGAGATATTTGTCTCTGATTCTTAAAAAGAATATCGAAGAATGGAAGGTATATTAGGTGTTGGTTCTAGGGTGAAGCACCCGGCTTTTGGTGAAGGCGTTGTAATAGGGATAGATGTAGCAGCATATTCTGTTTGTTTTATTACATACGGTATCAAGCTTGTAGGTAAGGAATATAGCGCATGGACGATTATTGAACGGATTCCACCTGTGGAACAAAATAGTTTTACTCAAGCAGAAAAGGCTTTGATGAAGATTTTACGTACATGGTCAGATGTTACGGAACTGGTGCCACTAGGTGATAAATGGAAAAATGGCGTCATGATTCTTCAACCCGATGATGATTCCTTGAAACCTAAGGAAATTCCTATTGATACATTTTTCCATAAAATTGTCATGGTTAGAGACAGATTAAGAGTCATGGAACAAAGAATCAATTCTAGTAAGCTAGATGACGAAGAAAAAGTGAATTTACAACAGTACATCACAAGAATTTATGGTAGCCTGACTACATTCAATGTATTATTTAAACACAAGGAAGATAATTTTGTGGGTGAGAAAAGTGAATAACATTGAGTCATGAGAGCTGGAATATTTTTTAGCTTAGTTACATTGGTTTTTTTAGGTTGTGTTCAACCATTTCAAACATTTTCTAAAATTCCGCCGGGCAGATGGCGTGGTGTACTCCTGCTAGATAGAATGCCAGTGATGAAGTATGGTGATGATAGAGATGTTGTGAAAAAATTTGATATTGAATCTGAGTTACCGTTCAATTTTGATATCAGTTATGACCAAGATTCAATGATAGTGATGACGATTATCAATGGTGAAGAGCGCATCGAAGTAAAAGATATAAGTTTTGGCAGAGATATTCACACTCAGAAAGATACTGTAATTATAAATTTTCCTGTGTATGATACCTACATCAAAGCAATTTATGAGGATGGCGTCATGGAAGGTGATTGGATAGTCAATTATAAAGATCACTATGCCATACCTTTCAAAGCTAAACATGGAGATAATAAAAGATTTGATATCATACCGAGCGGAGAAATCAAAGACTTTAGTGGAAGTTGGGCTTGTACTTTTGAGCCGGATTCTCCCGATAGTTACCCTGCTCAAGGATATTTCAAACAAGATGGAGGTCAGGTGACTGGTACATTTATGACTGAGACTGGTGATTACAGGTATTTAGATGGTGTAGTAAGCGGAAGTAAAATGTACTTGTCTGCATTTGACGGAGCCCATGCATTCCTATTTAATGCAAAAATGTTGAATCCAAATGAAGTCACAGGCAGTTTTCGGTCAGGAAGTCATTATACAACTACGTGGATAGGTCATAAGACAGATTCTTTGAGCTTGAAAGATCCTTATGCCCTGACTACATATAAAAAAAATCAGGCGGTTGACTTCTCATTCATCAATACGGAAGGGGAAACTGTAAGGTTATCCGATCAAAAATTTCAAGGAAAACCTAAAATCATTCAAATATTTGGGACTTGGTGTCCAAATTGTATGGATGAAACAGTGTTTCTCCAGGATTATTTGAACAATAAGGACAGCAAAGATATTGCTTTGATTTCTATTGGGTTCGAAAGATATGAAGATACTTTGCGGTCACTGAATGCTCTGAAAAGATTTAAGAATCAAATGAACCTTGATACTGAAGTTCTTTATGGTGGATATTATAAGAGGGACTTAGCAAAGCAAGCATTGCCTTGGCTAGATCAACTGGTATCTTACCCAACATTGATTTTGTTGGATAAAAATAATGTCATTCAGCAAGTTCATACGGGTTTCTCAGGTCCTGCAACACCAAATTATACGGCATTCAAACAGGAATTTGAAGAAAATCTGAATAAAATTAAGTAAAGTAATTAGCGTGGATCACATAGTACTTATCACAGGAGCAACCTCAGGAATCGGGAAAGCTACCGCTCAAAAATTTGCAAAGAAAGGATGGAAGCTAATCATTACGGGGCGTAGAAAAGAGAAATTATTGCAGTTTGCAGAAGAATTAAAATCAAAGTATGCCATTTCTGTTACTCCTCTGGTATTTGATGTGAGGAATTTTTCTGAAGTGGAGCAAGCCTGGAATAGTTTGGACAGCGAATGGAAAAACGTTGATGTTTTGATCAATAATGCAGGATTAGCAAGAGGTTTTAATCCCATTCATGAAGGAAGTATCGATGACTGGAATGAAATGATAGACACAAATCTAAAAGGTTTGTTATATATGACAAGGGTCGTTTCTCCAAGTATGGTCAATAGGAAAAAAGGGCACATTATAAATTTATGTTCTACTGCAGGAGTAGATGTGTATCCCAATGGGAACGTATATTCGGCGACTAAATTTGGAGTGGATGCATTGACAAAGTCTATGCGTATAGACCTTTTAAAGCATAATGTGAGGGTAAGCCAAGTTTCACCGGGTCATGTTGAGGAAACTGAGTTTGCCTTGGTAAGGTTTAGAGGAGATAAAGAAAGGTCAAAGATATATGAAGATTTCACACCATTGAAAGCACGAGATGTAGCAAAGACAATTTACTTTATTGCAACCCAGCCTCCACATGTCAATATTCAACATGTTTTGATGATGTCAACGCAACAGGCAGGAAGCAATTTTATTGATAGGTCGGGTAGGAGAGATTTGTAACATTTTAAATCAATCATAAGTCTAATCATTAATTATAAAATATTTATATAACTTTTTAAAACACACTTGAACAAAGTTGTTCTTTTTTAAAACGTAAAAATTTCAAATGAAGGACGATAAAAAGAAAAAAGATTTCAAGAAAAAGCCAGTAGAAGCTGAAGAATCCGGAAAATCCAAACCCAAAAAAAAATTGGCACCGCCACCTTCCAAAATCAATACCAAATCTCCTAAGTTTTGGGATGATATCTATGATAATGAAGGGGATAGCATCCAAAAATTCTTAAGGTAGGGCGAGCCACCCAGCTCAAAACAACGAAATCAATTTTGATCACTTTATTTTTAATGAATGAGGTGAAATAGGCTTTATAAAATTGTTATTGAAACAATTATATCAAGCAATTATTTATTATATTTACTATTTAACAATTCGTTGTGAACAAATGAGGTAACAAATTATACCTTTGTACGTATAATAAGTATATACAAATTTTTTACCCATGAACATTTTTTGGAAAAGTCTAAAATCCTTTTTTGTGGGTCTATTTTCCAAAACAAAAAAGGTGGTCATTTTTCCTCAGGAGGAGGATCAAGACCTTTTTATCGGTGTATAGTAAGCCCCCAAATTAGCTTTCTATCATTGTTAGAAAAATTAAATGTCAGAAGTCTTGGTTATTTTCTGGCATTTTTTTTTAATAAAATTTAAACTGAATTTTGATTCAGAACAATCTACAATTGATTCAATTCACTAAAATGGAATAACTTAGCTTTTATAGCTATTCCAAATCTAATGTTATGAAAAATAACTTAATTTGAATTCAAACCTATAGAGATATGAACCAATTTGAGATTTTCTATGACCCTACGATGGTTAAATATCGAAATTTTTAAATCTTTCCCAACAATATTTATCCAAGGCCTCTCTATCATCCGGATGTGCTATAGATATGAGTGCTTTAGCTCTTTGTCTTAGATTTTTACCATAAAGATAAGCTACCCCATATTCTGTTACGATGTAATGTGCATGTGCTCTTGTAGCTACAACTCCTGCTCCTTGACGCGTCATAGGAACAATTTTTGATATGCCTTTAGCATTTCTTGATGGAAGAGCAATAATGGGTTTTCCACCTTGACTTAGCGCAGCACCCCTTAAGAAATCCATTTGTCCACCGACGCCACTGTATTGATAGGTACCTATGGAATCTGACACAACCTGCCCAGTAATATCAACTTCGATGGCACTATTAATGGCAATCACCTTTGGATTTCTCCTAATTACATGTGGATCATTCACATAATCAATATCTAGGAAAGCAAATGCAGGATTATCATCAATATATTCATAAAGTTTGTGGCTACCTAAGGCAAACCCCGATACAATCTTATTGGGGTGGATGGTCTTATATTTATTAGTGATGACATCATTTACAAATAAATCCAAAACTCCATCCGACAACATCTCAGTATGTACTCCAAGATCTCTATGGCTGTGCAAGCAGTTTAACACGGCATCCGGAATAGCACCGATTCCCATTTGTAGCGTACTGCGATCTTCAATCAATTCCGCTACATATTCTCCGATTTTTAGCTCGTTTTCACCAACTCGTTCTCCAAATGTTCTTTCGTGTAGAGGTTCATCTGCATAGACCATTGCTTTGAATCTATTGGTATGAATGACGCCGTCTCCGTGGGTTCTTGGTACGTTTGGGTTCACTTGTGCAATGATGGTTTTCGCTGTATTGACAGCTGATCTTGCCACATCCACCGACACTCCCAAGGAACAATATCCATGTTTGTCAGGAGGAGATACTTGAACGATTGCTACATCCAGCGGTAATACATTCCTTTTGAATAATTCAGGAATTTCGCTTAAAAAGACTGGGACATAATCCGCTCTTCCTTCATTGACATCTTTGCGAATAGGCTCAGAAACAAATAGAGAATTTATTTTAAATGAATCCTCCATTCCAGGTTTATCTACAAACACTTCTCCAAGAACACTGATAAATACCAATTCTACATCTCTCAATCGATCTGCTTGCAATGAAAGGTGTTTTAGAAGGGTAGTGGGTGTCTGTGCGCTTCCATGAACGAAGACTCTATCACCACTTTTGATAAATTGTAGTGCGGCCTCAGGTGATTGATATTGAAAAGGATATCTCATGATATGGTATTTTATTGAAGCCGCAAAGGAACAAACATATTTGAGTTTTTGAGATGATTTATGTCATAAATTTATATAATATGTAATATTGTTGTTTTGCATTATACCTATTTAAGAGTATGTTTAAATTTTGTTTTTGGATAATAAAATGAAATTATTTTGAGCGGAAAAAGGCAAATTTTGCAGTCGAATGTGGGCAATTCGATGAAAAATTTAACGAATTTGAAGCCGAAATAAAACATTTTCTAGCTAAAGGACAAATTTTTAACATACTCTAAAGCGCAAACTATTCCTATATTTGCGGGATAAATCACAATATGGGCCTGAAATCTTACATCATTAAAAATATTTCTTCCATTACCTACAGGAATACTTTGAAGATGAAGAAAAATGCAGTGGATGACCAAAGATCCATAATGAAGCAATTGATTGTTAAAGCATCACAAACAAAGTATGGCAAAGAACACCATTTTGATCAAATACATATATATTCAGATTTTAAACAACACATTCCTATAAGTGATTACGAAGGTTTGAAAGGATATATTGAGCACATTAAGAATGGTGAAAAAAATATTTTATGGCCTGGAATTCCAAAGTACTTTGCAAAAACATCAGGCACAACAAGCGGCATCAAGTACATCCCTATCACCAATGAAAGCATGCCTAATCATATCAATACCGCCAGAATAGCGATGTTTAACTATTTTCATTTAAAGGGAAGTGCTGATGTTTTTGATGGCAATGTCATCTTCCTTTCTGGTTCTCCTGAATTAGAAATGATTCATGGTATTCCAACAGGAAGGCTTTCTGGTATCGTCAATCACGAAGTACCTACTTGGGTGAAAAAAAATCAATTACCTACTTTAAAAACAAACTGCATAGAAGATTGGGAAAAAAAGTTAGATAAAATCATTGAAGAAACTCTGACAAAAGATATGCGTTTGATCAGTGGCATTCCCCCTTGGGTACAGATGTATTATGAAAAGTTATTAGAAAAAACAGGAAAACAAACAGTTAAAGATGTATTTCCTAATTACTCATTATTCATGTATGGCGGTGTCAATTTTGAACCATATAGATCAAAATTGGAAAGCCTCATAGGTGATAGAATAGATGGTATAGAAACTTATCCTGCATCCGAAGGATTCATAGCATTTCAAGATGATTACAGGTCTGAAGGCTTACTTCTCAATACAAATTCAGGCATTTTTTTTGAGTTCATACCTTTGAGTCAGATAGGTTTGTCACATCCGGAAAGGTATGCTATAGAAGATGTTGAAATTGGCCAAGATTACGCTTTGATTATTAATAACAATGCTGGACTTTTTGGTTATAGCATTGGCGATTGTGTAAGATTTATTTCATTAGACCCTTATAAGATATTGGTCACAGGAAGGGTAAAACATTTTATTTCAGCTTTTGGAGAACATGTGATTGGCAAAGAAGTGGAAGAAGCTATGCAGTCTGTTTCTCAAAGACTAAACTTGAAAATAGTAGAGTTTACGGTAGCTCCACAGGTCAATCCACCAGATCATGCATTACCATATCATGAATGGTTTGTGGAATTTGATTCCGATAAATTTTCAAAAGCTGAATTAGAAGCTCAATTAGATGACGCCATGAGACAGCAAAACATTTATTATGATGATCTCATTCAAGGGAAAATATTACAACCACTGAAAGTGACAGCCTTACAAAAAGATGCTTTCAGATCGTATATGAAATCCGAGGGTAAGTTGGGCGGTCAAAATAAAGTACCAAGGCTAAGTAATGACAGAAAAATAGCAGACGCATTGCAATCATATATTGTGTAGAAATGCATAGCCTTATTTTAATGTATACTTATATTGAATGTATAACATGTTCTAATATAAAAATTTAAAATTTTTGATTTCGTCTTGAGATACAATTATTTGTAGATGTAATCTCATACAATTTGTCTATTTGGATTTAAAGTTGAAAAAGAATTCCATTTATTTTTTCTGATAAAAAAAATAGCGCTTCAACCGAAGTCGAAGCGCCCTTCTCAATTAATTTGCCAGGTTTATTTTCTTGGTTTTTCTAGCTCATTGATGATTCTATCTGCTTTGAATATATATTTCAAAGCAGCATAGATACCACCGGCATGAACTGAAACCGTTCTATTTACTTCTTCATTAAAAATAAAGTTTCCAGGTAAAGATTCAATATTTCCATCAAAAATCAATCCAACGACTTCCCTGTTTTTGTTGATCAAAGGACTTCCACTATTTCCACCTATGATATCGTTTGTAGAAACTGTATTAAATGGATATTTCAACATTTCCATAGGTGGATTTTGCCATCTAGCTGGTAGTGACCATGGAAACTCCTTGTTAAAGGAATAATATCTGTCATATAAACCATAGAATGTGGTTTTAGATGGAGCAATTGTTCCATTGTAATTATATCCTTTAATCACACCATCACTGATTCTAAGTGTAAATGTCGCATCCGGTGGAAGTTGGTCTCCAAATATTTTGAAAGTTTGATTGGCAATTTTTGCTTCCAATGCTTGTCTTTTAGCTGAGGTTGATCCAAACAAAGTGTTTGCTTCATTCAGTTTTGACATCATAACGTCGCCAGCTTTTAATAAAACATCTCCATCATTTGCCATGGCTGCTTCATTCATGAAAAACTGCTCAGCTTTTGCTTTGTCACCGAATTTTGACTCTTTTACCATTGTATTTACAAATTGATCAACGGTTTTATTGCCCAATACATTTTTTAAAGTCATGTCTCCGGGATAGATATCTTCTTGAATTTCATTTAGAAGTAAATTAAATAAATGTACTTCTTCATTATCATGGAGTGCATCTACTTTGGAAAGAATACTTTCCTTAAGTTTTGCTTTTTTATCATCATTTCCACCTTCCTTCACAAGGTTTTTGTAGGTGAAAAGCTCTGCCATCATGGTATATATTTTACCTTTTAGTCCATTGGGATTTAGATATTGAACGGCCCATCCCAATGGTTTAAGTTTAGTATAGATGGAGCTTATCTCTTCCCATGGAGCCTGAGATTCTGATTTAGAGCGGATGTAATTTTCCATCTCCACTTTTCTGCCGAATAATGCCGGATCATTTAATCCACCATAGATTCCGCCAAAAGCCTTCATAGAATTTGCAACACCTGCGATATCATTGAGAAGCTCTTGAGCTTCATACTCTTTGTCAGGGTCGTTTTTAATCATATTGTATTTTTTAACCATAAGGTCATTTCTGTTTTTCAACATTTTGTACATATATCCAAATCGTGTATCTCTATCGAACTCGAGCTGTGAAACTGTACGATATCTTTCTGTTCTTCCCGGATTTCCTACCACAAAAACAGGCTCGCCTTCTTCAGCACCATTTTTATTGAATTTAAGGAAGTTTTCTGAAGTGTTTAGCGGTTTACCATCCTCATCATAAGCACGCCACAATGTGATGTCAAGATTGTATCGTGGGTATGTAAAATTATCAGGATCGCCTCCGAAAAAGCCTAAATCTAGTTCAGGAATCCATACCAACCGAATATCAGAAAATTTCTTGAATCCATAGATCGAATATTTACCTCCACTATAGTAGGTTACAGTCTGAATGCGCAACCCTTCCCAATCTTTCTTTTTAGAATATTGCTCTTTTATCTCTTCCAATGCTTTTGTTTTCATGGTAGCTAAGTCATCTGTTGGATTACATTTACTCACCTTTTCTTCTACCAATCTTGTGATATCTTCATCCTTGATCATTTGCTCTACAAATAGGCCTTCAGCACGTCTTTCATCAGCCGGTGTTTCAGCATAGAAGCCATTTTTATCAAAATTTTCACCTGCTTTCTGAAGCGCCGGAACGACATCTCTAGAACAGTGGTGATTTGTCATAATCAAACCGTCAGGAGATATAAATGATGCACTACACCATGTAGCAAACTTTAAAGATGATTTTCTGACGTAATCGAACCATTCATCTTGGACATCCATGCCATAGGTTTGTTTTAACCATTCCTTTGGTGGATTTTCAAATGTCCACATTTTTCCAAAATCATACGGTGATGCTTTCTTTTGACCAAAAGATAAGGACGTACCTAGGATGATGAATAAGAGAGAAACTATTATTTTTTGCATTATTTGAATATATTTTTTGATCCGTAAAGGTAGCATTTTATTATTTGAAAACGGACTAAAGACGGAATAAAATTTAGTTAAAAAAGGCTGAAACTACTAAAAAATCATTTAGAATTGGTCATTGAGATTGATGGGTAATTAATGGTATAACTTCTTTTTGGGTGTATTTTACACTATGTAAAAATTAAATGAAATATGGCATTTATCAAATAAATATATCTTAAATTAGTTAGGACTCAATTTTACAAAAAACAAAAGGATGAGCATTTGCTCATCCTTTTATAAATTATTGCTTTTAAATCCAATTAATCTGCACCTCCACCAATAGTAGCTGCTAGGTGAATACCCAAATACTTAGACACTGTATCCTTGAAAGGTAAATTGTATTCGGCTGAAATTCTTAAATGACCCAATTCAAAACCTACACGTGGTATAACCCCTACACTTGAACCAGCATCAGCAGTGACATCATTTCCATCAGGATCAGTTATAGTCGCTGATGCTCCATTAAATAAACCAAGTCCTAATCCTGCAAATAATCTTTTGGTAGATTCTTGATTGAAATAATAATCTCCCATTAAAGCATAAGATCCTGCGGCACCTAATTTTGCACCTGTTTCTGAAGCACTTCCAAATAATGCAAATTCAGCTCTTAATCCGGCGGAAATAGCGTTTGTTACATTGTAACGAAGCTCTGATCCTAAAGCAAAACCGGTTTTAACACCTTCTCCACTAGGAATAACAAAACCTACTCTTAAGATGTCCCATTCTAAAGCTTTGTAATTTGTTGCCTGAGATTTTCCCAAAACAGGTAGTAAAATTGCTAAAAAGCAAAAAGTTAAAATTTTGTACATAATAATGTTTTTTTGGTTAATAAATGAGCTACAAATATAAATGAAGATATTAAAACCAAAAATTATATTAATGATATTTTTATATCTTTAAATAGTAAATATTTAGATTGCAGATATACAAATATTTAAATGACTAATAAGGATAAAAATTTTTTTCTTATGACCATTTTGCTTTTTCCCGAAAAGGAATAATGTTGTCCCAAAAATACTTAAAGGTAATTCCAATTTAATGCAACAACAAAGATTTTGATATCCATTCAAATTAAAAAATTCCAAGTCTCTTCTACTCACATCTTGTATTTCTCTCCCCATAACTGGTGTATGGTGGTTTTCCATTTGTCTTCTGCAATATTATCGCCCGGGTTGTAGAACACACTTCCCTTTATCTTTTCAGGTAAGCATTCCATGGATGTTTTGGAATTTTGAAAATCATGGGCATATTTATAATCTTTACCATAGTCCAGGTCTTTCATAAAAGATGTCACTGCGTTTCTCAAATGCAATGGAACAGTTAAATCTCCCGTTTTTCGTACTACATCTAGTGCAGCTTCAATAGCCATATAGGCAGAATTACTCTTGGCGCTGCAAGATAAGTATATCGCAGTTTCTGACATGACAATCCTACCTTCAGGCATACCAATTTGATGCACTGCTTGAAGGCATGATGTGGCAATCAATAGTGCATTTGGATTAGCCAATCCAATATCCTCTGATGCCAATATGACCATTCTTCTACAAATAAAAATAGGGTCTTCACCGGCTGAAATCATTCTTGCTAAATAATACAAGGCAGCATTAGGATCAGAACTTCTTACTGACTTGATAAATGCAGATATTATATTATAATGGTTTTCTCCACTTTTATCATAAGCACCAATGTTTTGTTGGATAGTTTTTACAACCAATTCGTCTGTTATGTTTATGGCACTCTCATGATTATTTTGTTGTACCACTAGTTCCAATGCATTGAGCAATTTTCTGGCATCTCCCCCTGAAATTCTCAAAAGTGCATCATATGAATCTATGGTTATCTGGTATTGACGCAACCTTTCATCTTTTGTGATGGCGTGCTGAATAAGCTGAATTAAATCATTTTCCTGCAATGGTTCCAAAACAAATACTTGACATCTTGATAGGAGAGCAGGGATGACTTCAAAGGATGGATTTTCTGTGGTAGCACCTATAAGCGTGATGATTCCTTTTTCAACTGCATTGAGTAGCGCATCTTGTTGGGATTTTGAAAATCTATGAATTTCATCGATGAATACGATGGGGTTTGTTTTTTGATGAAATAAATTGCCTTTGGCTTGTTCGATGACATCACGTATGTCTTTTACACCGGAATTTATAGCTGAGAGTGCAATAAAAGTTCTATTTTGAACATTTGCAATGACATTGGCCAGTGTGGTTTTTCCCACACCCGGTGGTCCCCATAATATAAATGACGGCAGCTTCCCCGATTCTATGACATTTCGCAATACCTTATTTTTTCCAACAAGATGTTCTTGACCTATATAATCTTCTAAGGTCAAGGGGCGCATTCTCTCGGCTAAAGGTATGTCCATAAATTGTCCAATTTTCAGCACAAAACTAAAGAATTATGATGAAAATTGACATAGAAAAGGAATCTGAGAGGTCATCATCCAATTTGGTCACATTTAAAATAAGGAATAAAAGCATGAAAATACCACTTTGATTGCTTTAATTTTCCTAAAAAAGTCTATCTTTGTTTAAAATTCAACCGATGATGAATATTCTTTGCCCCACTGATTTTTCTCCCAATTCAGAAATTGCAATAAATTATGCTATTGAATTGTCTAATAAAGCGAAAGCTAAATTACATATCATAACCAGCTTTGTTTTACCGTCATCAGCCGGAAGTTTTAGAAGCCTAGATCGTCATGTCCATGATTACTTGAATGATGATTTGAAAGAATTCATCAACAAAGTGAAATCAAACATTACAAGCGGTATTTCACCAGAATATGATGCTCTAGAGGGTGCTCCATCAACAGTTATCTCTTCCTACGCAAGACATCATGACATAGACCTGATTATCATGGGCACAAAGGGGAGTTCTTCAATAAAAAACCTTGTTATTGGTAGCACTACTCAGAAGGTCATCAATCAAACTTTAGTTCCCGTGCTTGCGATACCGACTGGTACGGAATGGCATGATAAATCTAAGGGACAAATGTTGCTTTGTTTGGACTCTCATGGTATTGGAAATATGAAAAGTATCAAATTTTTGACTGAATTGAAGGATATTTTACACAAAAACGTCAATGTGCTTCATGTATCTACTCAAAATGACCAAATAGAACTATCACCGGACACAGGAAAATTATCTGGAATTGTTGATAATGTATTTGATGTGACAGGGGATGATGTAGTACTGGAAATTAAGAATTTTGCCAAGGAAAAAGCAACTGATATGATCGTTATGATAGCTCGGAAACATAATTTTTGGCAATCTATTTTTCAAGAGAGTTATACAGAGGGAGAATTATTTGCATCCACTTTACCGCTATTGGTGTTGCCGGAATAATGGACGCTCAGTTTCGGTATATTTTTAAATTCATTTATTTCTTTCTATTTGTTGGATCGATTTCGACTTTGCATGGCCAAAAATCGATAGCAAGGATATGGAATGAGATGCTTCTCAAGAGTATTAGCAGAGATTATGCACGTCCTGTAGTTCAGGCAAGAAATTTATTTCACCAATCTGTGTTGATGTATGATATATGGGCATCATATCAAGACATTTCAAAGCCTTATTTTTTGGGTAGTTTCCATCATGACTACTATTTTTACTATGAAAAGTTTAATCCTAATATGTCTTTGGATAGTGCAATCAATGCTTCCATTAGCTATGCTTCATATCAATTTCTAAAGAAGCGGTTTGACACATCTCCGGGAAAGGAAGTTATGTTTCCAAAATATGATAGTCTGATGCAGAGCATGGGTTATGACCCATCATTTGATGACATGGATTATTCCAATGGTGATCCTCGAGCGTTTGGAAATTATGTGGCTCAATTGGTTTATGATTATGGATTGCAAGATGGAAGTAATGAAGAAAACGATTATAAGAACAGTTTTTATGCTCCAGTAAATCCACCTTTGATTATAAAATTTGCCGGAAATCCAAATTTGGTAGATTTCAATAGATGGCAACCAATTGCTTTTGATGCTTTTGTGGACCAAGGTGGAAATGTGCTGCCAGACGCCACTCCGGAGTTTTTGGGTGCTGAGTGGGGGAATGTGTACACTTTTGCTTTAGACCCATCAGATGTTACTACTTTGGTTAGGGACTCACAAACGTGGAATGTCTACAAATTGCTTCCGCCTCCTCCAAAAATAGATGATAATTCAAATTCTGCCTTCGGTATTTATCAAAACCTCTATAAATGGGGAATGGGTATGGTAGCACATTGGGGAAGTCATTTAGATCCAAATGATCCAACCATTTGGGATATTTCGCCACGTACCCAAGGAAATACAAATAGTTTACCTGTTAAAGGTGAGAATTACCCTAATTTTTATAATTTTAATGACGGTGGTGTCAAGATGAGTGGTCACTCAAGAAATCCGGTAACTGGATTGCCTTATGAACAAAATATGGTAAAAAGAGGCGATTACACCCGTGTTTTAGCTGAATATTGGGCAGATGGCCCTGAATCTCAGACTCCGCCAGGCCATTGGTTTGATATATATAATTACGCCAGCAGTCAAGATCATTTCAAAAGAAAGTATAAAGGAAATGGAACTGAAATCAGCCCCTTGGAATGGGATGTGAAAGTGTATTTCATGTTAGGTGGTGCTATGCATGATGCAGCAGTTGCCGCATGGAGCAACAAAGGATATTATGATTACATCAGACCTGTGTCAGCTGTTCGTGGGATGGCAGAAAAAGGACAATGCTCTGAACCAATCAATTTTAACTATAATGAATTGGGTTTGCCACTTGTGCCGGGCAAAATAGAATACATTAAACCCAACGATCCTCTCATGGGTGAAGATGAAGAGTACACCTGGCAATTGAAAATAAAAACATGGAAAGGCTATCATTACCTTACTGATGTCAAGAAGGAAATTGCAGGTGTGGATTGGATTAGGGCCTCAGAATGGTATCCGTACCAAAGGGTATCTTTTGTAACACCACCATTTGCAGGCTATGTATCCGGACATTCCACCTTCAGTCGCACCGCTGCCGAAATATTGACCTATGTAACGGGAAGTCCATATTTTCCTAATGGAATTGGTGAATTTACAGCCAAAAAAGATTCTTTCTTGAGACATGAATTAGGACCATCTCAGGATATAGTTTTACAATGGGCTACTTATCAAGATGCAGCTGATCAATGTAGTTTGTCCAGAATTTGGGGAGGAATACATCCGCCTTGCGATGATATTCCGGGTAGATTATTAGGTGTTGAAGTGGCTAATTCAGTAATTCCATATGCAGAATCCTACATATTTCCCGATAATGATATGGATGGGTATGCATCCTATGAAGATTGTAATGACTTTGATCCGAACATACATCCGGGAGCCGTAGAAATACCTGACAATGATGTGGATGAAGATTGCGATGGAAATATAGAACTCTCAGACGTAACGGATATAAAAAATTGTATTAATATGACTATATTTCCTAATCCAGCACATGATATTATTACGCTTATGACTTCAGAGTATATACAAGGTGATATTAAGGTGTACGACATGTTGGGTAAGAGTTTTGACATAAAAAGGGTTGATGACGAGCACTCTCTGTTTATTAAATTTTCCGTTAAACATTTACCTTCTCAAGTGTATAATGTTTCATTTTATTCGAAAAATCAATGGCATGTTGTCAGATTTGTAAAGATTTGATCTTCCATTACTTTAAAAAACTATTGTATTTTAATATTAAAATCATTTAATAATCAGTACGCATTCATCCGATGAAAAATAGGAAAATTTCCATACGGTTTTTTGAAGATAGGGAAGTGCGTGCCATTTGGGATGAAGAAAATAGCAAATGGTGGTTTAGTGTATTGGACATAGTGGCGGTACTTACAGATCAGGATGATTACACTAAAACTCGGAATTATTGGAAGTATCTCAAAGCGAAATTTAAAAAGGAGAATAGTGAGTTGGTTAGTTTTACTACCCAACTGAAACTATTGGCAAGTGATGGTAAACGGTACCTAAGTGACGTTTTAGATTATGCAGGGATTGTAGCTTTGGGGAAGGAATTTCCGGGAAAGAAGGCCAATCGATTTATAGATTGGTTTACCTTCAGTGATGAAAGCATAGACGGAAAGAGCAAAACCAAAGCATATGCACTCTTTGAAAGTACCTTCATTGATCATATTGAGGTGGGTACCGGAAAGGGATTGCAACAGATTCATGCTTATTTATTCGGAGGCTTATATGATTTTGCAGGGCAAATCCGTCAAAAAAACATTTCCAAAGGTGGATTTCAGTTTGCTGTGTCTAGATTCTTGGGAGAAACTCTAAAGCAAATAGAAGAAATGCCTGAAAACTCATTGGATGAAATAGTGGATAAGTATATAGAAATGAATATTGCCCATCCTTTCATGGAAGGCAATGGAAGAAGTACTAGGATTTGGTTGGATTTGATTTTGAAGAAACGCCTTAAAAAATGTGTTGATTGGAGCAAGATTACTAAACAAGACTACATGCATGCAATGATGAACAGTCCTTCGGATGGAGCCAGATTAAAATTCCTGATAGAAAACGCATTGATTGATAAAATATATGATAGAGAGATGTATATGAAAGGTATAGATTACTCATATTATTATGAAGAAAATGATTAATTCTCTATTTCCTAGTGTCTAGTATGTTTAATTTAGTTGTATTGATTTCGATAATAATTACATTTCATTGAGGGAATATAGACTTGCTTTTCTTGAAAGTAGATGATTTAGTACTATAACGGAGGCCATATAAAACATAAAACCTTGATAATCAAAAGAATATCAAGGTTTGTTGTAGCGGGAGCAGGACTCGAACCTACGACCTTCGGGTTATGAGCCCGACGAGCTACCAACTGCTCCATCCCGCGATCTCAAACATTTACAATAACAAAGCATGTTTTTATAAATGGACTGCAAAGGTAAGGTGAATAATTCACTCCACCAAGTTTATTGTTGTTAAATTTTGTTTAATGGTAATTACTGCGGTTGCATTGGTTTCAATCCCAACGGTTCTGCAATCAATAGTAGATGATTGTATGCGCTATCATAATCATTGGATATGATCCCATCCAATATGGCATCTTTGATAGCAGATTTCAATGTTCCAACCATCCTCGAAGGAGGTAAATTGAAAATTCTCATGATGGCTTCTCCTGATATAGGTGGTTGCCAGTTGCGCAGATGGTCTTTCTCTTCTATCTCTTTTATTTTTTCAATCAAATAATTGTAGTTGTTTCTGTACTTCTGAACCTTACCTTCATTTTTCGAAGTAATATCTGCTTTGCACAATTTTAGCAAATCATCGATATCTTCTCCGGCATCAAAAATCAACCTTCGCACTGCGGAGTCAGTGACTTGATCATTGGTAAGTGCGATAGGACGAAGATGCAATAATACTAACTTTTGCACATACTTCATTTTTTGATCCAATGGTAGGCGTAGCTTTTTAAAAATGCGGGGAACCATTGCAGCGCCTAAGGTTTCGTGTCCGTGAAAAGTCCATCCCAAAGTTTCATCGAATCGTTTGGTTTGTGGTTTTGCAATGTCATGTGTCAAGGCGGCCCACATCAACCATAAGTCATCTGTTTCTGCTCTCAGATTGTCGATAACTTCAAGTGTATGATAGAAATTATCTTTATGACCAATGCCATTTTTAATCTCCACTCCAACTAGGGCAGTCAATTCCGGCAATATAATCTGTAATAGTCCGGTTTGATACAAAAGGTTTAGACCGTAACTAGGCTTGGGTGACAGTAAGATTTTATTTAATTCGGTGGTAATCCGTTCTTTTGAAATGATGTGAATCCTTGTATTGTTTTTTTTGATCGAATCAAGAGCTTCTTGCGCTATGTTGAAATTAAGTTGGCTAGCAAATCTGATGGCCCTCATCATCCTGAGAGGATCGTCTGAAAATGTTTTATCAGGTTTTAACGGTGTTCTTATGAGTTTATTTTCTAAATCTCTAAATCCATTAAATGGATCTATGATCGTTCCAAAATCGCTGTCATTGAGGCTCACAGCTAGCGCATTGATGGTAAAATCTCTTCTGTTTTGATCATCTTGTAGGGTGCCGTTTTCAACAACAGGCTTCCTAGAATCCCAATGATATGATTCCTTTCTTGCGCCCACAAATTCTATATCCATTCCCCTATACCTAAACATTGCTGTTCCAAACCGTTGGAAAATAGTGATTTGTGGAATTGGAAACAGCTTCTTTGACAACTTTTCAGCTAATTTGATGCCGCTTCCAAGACAAACGATGTCCAAGTCCTTCGAAGGTCGCCCCAATATTCTATCTCTCACATATCCACCAACGATATAGCTTGGAGTTTCTAACTCTTTCGACGCATGATTGACTAGGTCTAAAAATTCCTTTTCTTCCGGTGTAATATCAAATAGCATAAAGATTTCTTTTAAATTGCAATCACGTTTTCATACACTTCTTCAACTTGATTCAGAATGTCCATGACTTCATTTTCGTGATCTGCCGTCACCAATCTTGATCTGAATTCTTTGATATTGGGCAATCCTTTTAGATATGGTGCATAGTGTCTGCGCATTTCCAAGATGCCTAACCTTTCTCCCTTCCAAGCCACACTTTTTGTTAAATGTGTTTTTATTGCTGATAACCTCTCATTTAAAGTAGGTGGTTCCAGCAGGGTTTTCGTCTGAAAATAATGGTGGATCTCTCTAAAAATCCATGGATATCCTATACTGGCTCTACCTATCATGATGCCATCTACACCGTAATCATTGCGATATTTGTAGGCCTTTTCTGGAGTATCTATATCGCCATTACCAATGATTGGAATGATCATCCTAGGATTATTTTTCACTGCACCAATCAAGGTCCAATCGGCTTCACCTTTATACATCTGCTGTCTTGTCCTTCCATGAATGGTGAGGGCTTTTATACCCACATCTTGAAGCCTTTCAGCAACATCAACGATATTTTTGGTTTTTTCATCCCAACCCAGTCTGGTTTTTACTGTCACAGGTAATTGAGTCGATTTCACCACTTTTTCTGTCAATTTGACCATTTTGGGAATATCCTGCAAAATACCTGCACCAGCCAATTTACACACTACTTTTTTTACCGGACAGCCAAAGTTAATATCTAGTAAATCTGGCTTCACCATTTCAATTATCTCTGCAGCACGCGTCATAGAATCTATGTCAGCGCCAAACATCTGAATACCAATTGGTCGTTCTTGCTCGCTAAAATCCAATTTTTTTTGACTTTTTACGGCGTCTCGAATCAGACCTTCAACTGATATAAACTCCGTGTACATCATATCAGCGCCATTTGCTTTACACACCGTTCTAAATGGCGGATCACTGACATCTTCCATAGGTGCCAGCAGAAGTGGATATCTATCAAATGAAATGTGGCCTATTTGCACGAAATCTTTAGAAATTGTATGTTGCTCCAAACCAGTATTCCACTGGAGATCCATTGTAATCTTGGGCTTCTCCATTGAAAATATAAAATAATTCAGCACCAAATCTCCATTTACTGCCTGCACCCGAATAATATCCTATACCGAGAGCAGGGTAGGTGACCGTCTTTTTAGGTAGGAAGTTGGTACTGTCGAACTTTGTAGCGGAGTACTCAAACTGGAGAAATATAGCATCTGTAATCTTTCCTCTTGCGTATAAAAATCCACCATAATCGAAATATGTATCATCAGGTCCGATATATGATATTTGCGTATAAAATAGTTTTGTCCCCAATCCTGTACTGAATCTCTGGCTCAATTTATAACCAACATCCAATTTACTGGATATATAAAATCCATTATAAAAGCCTATATTTCCAAATTTAATTTCAGGGTTCAATTTTTCCCAAATACTGATTTTCTCAGTCTTAGCCTTACTTTTTTTCTGACTTATTCGGGTACGTGTTTGTCCGAATGATAACGATCCATACATCATAAGACATATAGAAAATGCGAAAATCAACTTTGTTTTCATATTCAAATTATACTTTTTAAACCACAAATTTAAACGAAATATTTCAAAAGTATTTATGTGGTAAATATTAAGACCAATTATCAAACTTTAATGTTTTCTTATTATTGTTAAAAAAATGTAAACTATGGAAACTATTTAATTACTTAAAGTTTCTGTGGCTACTTTTGCGGCGTGGAAATCAGACAAAGTCTTATCAACGTAGCGTACAAACTTTTCCTTAAATATGGGGTGAAGAGTGTGAGCATGGATGACATCGCAGGCAAAATGGGTGTGTCTAAAAAAACCATTTATTGTGTGATTTCGAACAAAGATGATTTGATAGATACAGTCGTGGAGAAGCACATTCTAGATGAAAGAGAAAAGATAGAAAGTATCATACAAAGTTCTGAAAATGCTATTGACGAGATGGTGCAGATCACAAAGTATGGTTCCGAATTTATGCAAAATATGGCACCAACATTGATCATGGACTTGCAAAAATATCATCAAAAAACCTGGGGAAAAATAAGATATGACCACTTAGAATATTTTGAGCGTATCATCAGTTCCAACGTTTCCAGAGGGCAACACGAAGGATTGTATAGGAAGAATTTGAATGTTGCAGCAGTAAGCCAATTTTATGTTGTTCTTTTGCTCCAATTGATATTATCAGATGATATAAAATCGAATCAATACGATAAAGCCGTTAATTTTCAAGAAATTGTGAATTATCACATTAATAGTATCGTCACAGATGATGGTAGGAATTACTTTAATACACTAAATTTTTAACTCAAAGATACATGAATAAAATAATGAGATTGATTTTTTTATGGTGTCTATTGCTTAGTGTGGGAACGATGATGGGTCAGTCTTCATTTTCCCTTTCTGAGGCGATAGATTATGCCATACAGCACTCTCCCGAAATGCAAAAACAAGCTATAAATAGGGCTGATGCGGATCATCAAATCAGAGAATACAAGTCTATTGGTTTGCCTAAGGTCAAAGGAAGTGTAAGCTATCAATATTATATTGCTACACCTGCTCAGCCCATTCAAGATTTTATAACTCCGAGTGTTTACAATGTACTTTTTCAAGAAAATGTCATTCCTAGAAAGGACTTAGGTACTCCACAAACATTTAAGTTTTCTTTATTCCAACCGAACCAACTTTCATTAGGTTTGGATGTAAATTCTATGTTATTTGATGGTTCTTACATTTACGGATTGAAGGCGATCAAATTGCTTAGAGAAATGGCTGATAAACAAAAAGATGTCACTGAATACTCTATAAAATCGCAAGTCATCAAAGCATATGTCAATGTTTTAATGGCTAAGGAAAATTTGAGAATCATTGATGAAAACTTAGCTAATCTTCAGAATTCAATCAATGAGGTACAGAGCATGTACAAGGAAGGGTTTGCTGAGTTTTTGGATGTACAGCGCATGGAATTGTCCATCAATAATCTGCAAGGTGAAAAAGAAAAAATACATTCGTTTTTGGCAATCGGTAAAAATCTATTGAAATACCAAATGAATTATCCCGCTAGTGAAGAAATAGAAATTTCTGATACATTAAAAGAAACGATAAAGCAATTGGATGTTCAAGTGGATGCAGATATCACATCAGCAATAATTAAAAGGCCCGAACTCACTTTATTTGAAACATCAGAGGCATTGAATGATCTTAATTTAAAGCAAATGAAAGCAGGATATTACCCTAAAGTAAATGGATTTGCTTCTGCCGGGGCAAGCTTGTTGCGTCAGAATTTATTTGATAACAATGAAACAGGTTTTATTCCACAGGCTTTGGTAGGTGTATCGATCAATGTCCCTATTTATGATGGTGGAGATAGAAAAGCAAAAATGCAGCGCATAAAATTGACCCAAGAAAAAACTTCACTAGAAAAATCGGAGTTTTTACGTGCTGTAAATATGCAATTGATGAATTCCAAAAGTGCTTGGAAATCTGCCAAAGATAATTTGGAGCTGAGACGTAAAAGCCTTGATACGGCCCAAAGTATTTATGATAAAACCCTTATCAAATATAAGGAAGGTGTAGGATCTAGCATTGAAGTAATTCAAGCGGAATCACTGCTACTTCAAGCCCAAAGTCAATTCACTGGAGCGCTTTATGATGCTGTAAATGCCGGTTATGAGGTTCAAACTGTTCTTGGAAAAATTTAATCAATTAGAATAATAAAAATTAGATATATGCAAACAAGTCGATATATTATCTTCGGAGTTTTAGTGGTTTTATCTTTATTTGGCTGTAAGCAGGAAAAGGTTGCCACAACAGTAGAAGAAAAAAGTGCCCTATTGGTACAAAAACAAGATGCATTGAAGCAATTGGAAGCTGAAATCAAAGCTCTTCAGCTTGAAATAGATGCAGAAACTCCTACTTCTGAACATGCACCTGTTCAGGTGAATGCCATGACTGTCAATGAACGGGTTTTTAAGCGGTTTGTAGACTTGCAAGCAGTGGTATTGACCGATGGAACTGTGAATATCAGCAGCGATTTAGGTGGTAGAATAATAAAATTAAACGTGGTAGAAGGACAACAAGTAAATCGGGGTCAGCTTATTGCTACTGTTGATGCGGAAGCCATGGAAAAACAAAAGGACGAGCTTCAGAATTCCTTGAATTTGGCCATTGACGTATATGAAAGACAAAAAAGGCTTTGGGACCAAAAGATAGGTTCTGAAATCCAGTTCTTGCAGGCCAAAAATAATAAAGAACGATTGGAAAAATCCATAGTGACACTTCAAACTCAAATGAAGAAAAGGTATGCATATGCACCTATCTCAGGTGTTGTGGATAAAGTAATTTTAAAAGAAGGAGAGGTTGCTTCTCCGGGAATGCCGATAGTATCATTAATCAATGTCTCCAAAGTGAAGATTGTGGCTGATGTGCCTGAAATATATTTGGGAAAGGTCAAAGTTGGTGACATAGTAACCATAGAATTTCCGGCATTAGGAAAGGAGATTACAAAACCAATTACCATGATAGGTAGAACCATTGATCCTTCTAACAGAACTTTTAAATTGGAGGCACAATTGACAAATCCTAGTGGTGAACTAAAACCAAACTTGCTTGCGATTATGAAAATCAATGATTTAACAATCAAAAATGCGGTATATGTTCCGATAGATATCATTCAACAGGATGTTACAGGAAAAAGCTTTGTATTTTTAGCTGAAAAAGATCAAGATCAACACAAAGCAGTTAAAAAGTTGATTTCCAAAGGAGAAAGTGCGGGGAATAATATCATCGTGACAGATGGGATTAAAAAGAACGATATAGTTATTACCAAAGGCGGACTTATATTAGAAGACGGCCAGAAGGTTTTGATTAACAAAATTGATACTTTGAAATGACGAAAATGAGCGAAGGGCCACAAACTAAGAATAGGCTCAAAGAGTTTGGCATCACCACCTTGTCGGTCAATAATAGCACAAGTATATTCTTACTGGCTATCATGATATTTATTTTAGGTACTTTGGCATACATCAGGATGCCCAAAGAACAATTTCCGGAAGCTACCTTACCTACAGTGTACATCAATACGCCCTATTTTGGTAATTCTGCAAGTGAAATTGAAAATTTGGTGACAAGACCTTTGGAGAAGCAAATAGAAAATATCAGCGGTATAAAGAATGTAAATTCAACTTCTATTCAAGACTTTTCTGTGATTATTGCCGAATTTGAAGCTGATTTGGACATTGAAGCTGTCGTTCGTAAAGTAAAAGATGCAGTAGATAAGGCAAAGCAAGATCTACCAACGGATCTAACTGAAGAACCATCGGTTTTGGAAATAAATTTTTCTGACATTCCGATAGTGACCATCAATATTTCGGGAGATTATTCCAATGATGATTTAAAAAGATACGCTGAAGACCTTCAGGATAGAATAGAAAATATCAATCAAGTTTCTAAGGTAAACCTCAAGGGTGCGTTAGATAGAGAGATGAGGGTGGATGTAGATCTACTGAAAATGCAATCACTGAAGGTATCATTTAATGATATAGAAAATGCAATTTCAGCAGAAAACCTTACCATGTCTGGTGGAGAAATTCTCAATAATGATTTTAAGAGAGGATTAAGAGTAGTGGGTCAATTTGAAAGTGCCGATCAAATAGCAAACATGATCGTAAAAAGCGAAAATCAAAGACCTATTGTACTCAAGGATATTGCTCAAGTATATTATGGATATCAAGATCGGACCAGTTACTCCAGATCAGATGGTTTGCCGGTGATTTCCTTAGATGTAATCAAGAGAAAGGGTCAAAACCTCCTAGAAGCAGCTGACCAGATAGACAAAGAACTCAATGAAGTCAAAGCCGTTTTCCCTGATAATCTTAAGATTTCAGTTTTTAATGACCAATCCATCAACACGCGACGTGAAGTTAATAACTTAGAAAATAATATTATATCCGGTGTTATTTTAGTGACATTGGTATTGTTGTTCTTTTTAGGATTACGAAATGCCTCATTTGTGGGTATTGCAATCCCTATGTCTATGGTTCTTGGTTTTCTGATTTTGAATCTGATGGGCATTACACTGAATATTGTTGTATTATTTGCATTGGTGTTGGCATTAGGGATGTTGGTTGATAATGCCATCGTGGCAGTGGAAAATATGTATCGTTACATGCAAGAAGGCTATACTGCCTACCAAGCTGCAAAGTTTGGGGTGGGAGAGATAGCTGTTCCCATCATTGCTTCTACAGCAACGACATTGGCTGCGTTTATTCCACTTGGATTTTGGCCTGGGATTATGGGCGAGTTTATGAAGTATTTCCCACTCACTTTGATCATTGTGTTGACTTCATCATTATTTGTTGCTTTGGTTATCAATCCGGTTTTTGCCAAACGGTTCATGGAAGTGGAAAGTAATACATCCGATGACCTGAACCAAAAACGGGCACTTAAAAAACTAGCTAAAAGGATCGGAATATATCTCATCATCATGTTGATCATGTATGCAGCAGGAGTCCAATGGCTTGGAAATTTGGCAGTGATTGTCATTGTCTTGACTTTGGTAAATCATTTTTTATTAACACCAATTGCTGCATGGTTTCAGAGAGTTGTCTTGCCTTGGTTAGAAAATAACTATGACGATTTTGTTAGATGGTCACTAGGAAGACCATTTCTAATGATGTTTGTGAATCTGGGATTGCTGATTCTGTCATTGGTATTGATGGTTATCAGACAACCTAAGGTGGAGTTTTTTCCAAATGCGGATCCTCAGTATATCAATGCATTTATAGAATTGCCATTAGGATCTGATATTGAAGCAACAAACAAAGTTGTGAAAGATATCGAAGCTAAAATAGAAAACCGCCTTAAAGGGAAACGCCAGATTGTAGATGCCGTATTGACCCAAGTGGGAGAAAATACTTCCGATCCAAACGCCGTACCTGAACCTGGTGTTACACCGAATAAAGCAAGAATTACGATTTCATTTGTACAGTTTGACAAAAGAGAAGGAATTTCAACGACGGATATATTAAACGAACTTAGACAAGATATCAAAGGTTATCCGGGAGTTCAAGTGGTTTTTGACAAAAATGCAGATGGTCCGCCTGCTGGAAAACCCATAAATATAGAAGTGAGAGGTGAGAGTGTAGATTCATTGATTGTATTGTCTGATAGAATGGTGAAATATATCAATGGTAGGAATATTGGAGGAATCGAAGAGTTAAAGTCAGACATCAAAATAGGAAAACCTGAGCTTTTGGTGAACATTGATCGTGAAGCAGCACGAAGGTATGAATTGTCCACATACAGCATCGCTTCAGCTATTCGTACTTCGGTTTTCGGCAAGGAAGTTTCAAAGTTTAAGGATGGAGAAGACGAATTTCCTATAACAGTAAGATTGGATGATAAATCGAGGAATGATATCGAGGCCTTGATGAATCAAAAAATCACCTTTAGAAATCCTGCCAATGGAAAAATCGTGCAGGTTCCGATTTCTGCGGTGGCCAAGTTTGAATATTCTAGTACATATTCTTCCATAAAGCGTAAGAATTCAGAAAGAATGGTCACCATTGCTTCAAACGTACTTTCTAGCCATAATTCTAATGAAGTTGTATCACAGATTAAATCTTCAATGGATCAATTCAAAATGCCGTCAGGATATACATATGAATTTACCGGAGAACAGCAACAGCAAGCAGAAGACATGGGTTTCTTGTCATCTGCATTCTTAATAGCTATCTTTTTGATTTTCTTTATCTTGGTTTCTCAATTCAATTCTTTTGCAATTCCATTTATCATCATGATGTCGGTATTTTTGAGTGTGATAGGTGTATTTTTGGGATATAGCATCAGTGGTTCTACTATTTCGATCATCTTTTCAGGTGTTGGAATCATTTCACTGGCAGGTGTAGTAGTAAATAACGCCATAGTTTTGTTGGATTTTATTTTATTGGAGAAAAAGAGACGTGCTGAAGAATTGGGATTAATCCACGTAGATCTTTTGGATAGAAAGGAAGTGATAGACATTATTATAAAATCCGGTGGAACACGTCTAAGGCCTGTTTTATTGACGGCAATTACAACAGTTTTGGGCTTGATACCACTTGCTATTGGGTTGAATATCAATTTTTTCAGCTTTGTACGAAATTGGGATCCGGAATTTTTTATTGGTGGTGATAATACTGCTATCTGGGGACCGATGGCTTGGACGGTTATCTATGGACTTACTTTTGCTACATTTTTGACCTTGGTAATCGTTCCAGTGATGTATTGGATCGTGTATAGATTGATTATGAGGTTTTCTTACGGTAGCAAAAGATATCACTTAACAGATGAAGATGTAAAAAGTAAAATATATGAATGACAAGTTTTCACATTTAAGACAGAATTATACGTTGAATTCTCTGGATGAAAAAGAAGTGAGCGCATCTCCATTTGAACAATTTCATCGTTGGTTTGATCAAGCAGCGTCTCATGCAACGATAGAACCCAATGCGTTTGTTCTTTCGACTGTATCAAAGAAAGGTAAACCATCTTCAAGAACGATGCTGCTAAAGGGTGTAGAGGACAATGGTTTTGTATTTTTTACAAATTATGAAAGTGCAAAGTCAACCGACATGAAGGAAAATCCTCAGGTTTCCATGTTGTTTTTATGGCTGCCACTGCAACGTCAAATCAGGATAGAAGGGTTAGTTTCAAAAATATCTAATCTTGCTTCCGATGAATATTTTCATTCCAGACCGAAAGAAAGCCAAGTGGGTGCATGGGTATCTCCTCAAAGTCAGATTATTCCTTCAAGGGAATTTTTAGATGAAAGGTGGAAACATTTCTCCGAAAAATTCCACGATGCTCCTGTGATTCCAAGGCCTGAACATTGGGGAGGGTGGCGAGTTGACCCTACGTCGATTGAATTTTGGCAGGGTAGAGAAAGTAGGCTGCATGATCGATTGAAGTATAGTTTAGATGACAATGAGTGGATCATACAAAGGATTTCTCCATGATAGAATATTTTGTACTTAATCAATAAAAAAGAGAATTCACTTTTGAATTCCCTTTTTGCACAATATTATTAACTAAAAAACTAATCTTTCAATGCGTTATATACTGTAGTCAAGGTGCATTGAATTTTTGTTACCTTTAGTTATATTATTTTTTTCGAAGACCTTCAAAAAGCCAATTGGCAAGTGCTTGCCTGTTGGTGTTGATAAGTAACCGCTTTTGATCATCCGGATTTTTTATGTTGGCCAACTCTACAAAGAGCATCGTAGGTGCAACATTGCGAACCATGTATAAACTTCTATCTTCGACATGGCCACTATATCCTCTGTTTTTCTGATGTTTTGCATATTTGGATTCAAAGGTATTATATACCGTTTCTGCTAATTTTTTACCGTTTTTTTGTGACTTATTGTAGTAGAAAAATACATCTTGCCTCTTATTTTTACTCCTGCTGTCCACATGGATTTCAATGGCTTTTTGCACCTTTACACCTTGTTTTTTATATTTTTGATAAAGACGATTGATGAGGGTGACTCTGTCTTTAAGTCTTTGTAATTGATTGATAGGTATGGTTTTATCTCCTTGTAAAACCTCGTCGCAATCGCAGGGTAATATGGAGTCGTCTCTTATTCCGTCATTTTCATCTTGAACGATCATATGCACTGTGGCTCCATGTTGCATCAAATCTCGTGCTAACCGCAGCGCAACATCATAAGCATATTCGTCTTCGCACAAATTTTTACTATTTTTCTTGCTCATAGCGCCAGGATCGGGTCCGCCATGACCGCTGATGATATAATAGACTTCATTTTGCAAAGAAAAGTCTTCTATGTGAACAGTTTCATATTTACTCCCCATGAGTGGGACTTGTATGGTTTTTACACCCGAACGTTTCATTATAGTCTCAGGTTCTCTGCTCGAACTGTCATTTGATATTGTATCTGATGAAGATGGTTTTTTATCTTCCACTTCTTCTTCCTTCTTGCATTTGGTTTCATCTAATGGAATCCAAACCATATTATCTTTGATATGAGATTTCGGTTTTACTCCTGCTTTTTCTATTTCAGAATTGTAGTCCATTATTCTTTGAAGCGCAGTTTTACTAGCGATACCCGTTGTTTTTTGGATGTTTCCATTCAATTTTTGAATATTCACAGGGAGGATATATTTTTTACCGGCATAAAGCGTGTTGATGTCCTTGATATTATTCATCTCCTTGAAAATCTGAATATTACATCGGTGTGCTTCCAGTTTATACCTGGCAAGGAATGTGACTATGTTGTCACCGCTTTTTACCTTGGCTTCAAATGTTTCTACACCGGCTGAAAAACCAATGTATTGAATGAATACAATGAGTGTTGTAATGACTAATCGGTTCATGGTACTACTTTAAAATGCAAATATACATATTATAAAATAAAATAATATATAAATTATTAAAAAATAGTAAATTTATTGGCTAAAATGAAGATTTTATGTGGGCAAATTACAATTTAACAGTCAAAATACCTGAAGTGAAAGCTATTTGGTTTCTGAAAATTTGATAATAATAAACACCATTTTGGGCAAATTGTACTTCATGAAGACTAAAGAAATTTTCAATTGTTTCAGCTTGGTGAATCAGTGTTCCATTCTCTGAAAATATGTACATCACAGCTGGTTGGTTGCTGAAATTTTCAAAATACACCTTGCTGTCAGATTGAATTGGATTGGGGATCACGGTACTTTCTTCTTCCTTCAAATCTAAAACAATGACAGAAAGCGAAGGATCAGATACAGTAGAATTCAGGAGTATTTTGTAGTGATTGACGGTATTTAGAATAGGTTGTTCATCAGTATACTCATATGTTTGAGGTCTGTCGTTCAAGCCGCATATTCCTCCGATCTGATATATTAGGTCATAATTGAAATCGTCAGTACTTCGGAAAAGTTGTGTACCTACGCAAGTTTGACCGGCTGATATTGTCCAAGTTAAATACACCTTACCATTTTTGGAAAATAATGTGAAATTATCCAAATCAGGATGACTTTGGCTTTTAGCAGCGTGGAATCCCAAAAGTAACATACATATGAATAAACCTCTCAAATCGAGCTATTTGGTAGTATAACTGCTTTTAAAAGTCAAAAGTTGTCCACAAACCATTTAAAAAGTTTTCTTTTCTATTTCTTTCAGCGTACTCATCCGGTTTCTTTCGATGAATTCATCTATAGTTTCGTAATGTTCTTTTATTCTTTTGTCTTTAAACTCAAAAACCTTGTAAGCAAGGCCTTGTAGAAAGTCTCTGTCGTGTGACACCAAAATCATGGTTCCATCGAAAGCCAACAATGCATCTTTAAGGACTTCTTTAGACTTTAGATCCAAATGGTTTGTAGGTTCATCCAATATAAGTAGGTTGACCGGTTCCAATAACAATTTTACCATAGCCAACCGTGTACGTTCACCACCGGATAGAACGCCTACTTTTTTATCAATATCGTCTCCTGAAAAGAGAAAACAACCAAGAATTGTTTTGATCTGTGTTCGGATTTCGCCCTCAGCGACTTCATCCACGGTTTGAAATATCGTTTTTTCAGGATTTAAAAGGGATGCTTGGTTTTGGGCGAAGTATCCTATTTTAACATTATGTCCAATCTGACATTGACCACTATATTCTATTTCTCCCATAATTGCCTTGATCAATGTTGATTTGCCTTCTCCATTTCTACCCACAAAAGCGACTTTTTCGCCACGATGAATGGTCAAATCCGCATCATTGAACACAAGATAATCGCCATATTTTTTAGATAAATGCTTGACCACGATAGGGAAATCTCCCGAGCGTTGGCTTGGTGGAAACTTCAATTTTAAGGAGGATGTATCCACTTCGTCTATTTCTATAGGTTTTAATTTTTCAAGCATTCGCTCCACAGAATTGACCTGGTTTGCCTTTGAATAAGTACCCTTAAACCTTTCAATAAATTCCTTGCTCTCTGCAATCATTTTCTGCTGATCCTTATATGCCTTTATCTGTGCCTGTCTCCGAGATTCTCTTAATTCTAGATACTGCGAATATTTTGCTCTATAATCGTACATTTTTCCCATCGTCAGCTCCAATGTTCTATTGGTAATATTATCTATGAAAGCTTTGTCATGGGAGATCACCATTACAGCTTTTGCCTTGGTTGTTAAAAAATTTTCCAACCAAACGACTGATTCAATATCGATATGATTTGTAGGCTCATCCAAAAGTATCAAATCAGGGTCACGCAACAAGATTTTTGCCAACTCAATGCGCATTCTCCAACCTCCGCTGAATTCACTCGTCGGTTTATTGAAATCGTCTCTGTGAAAACCTAATCCCAACAAGGTTTTTTCAATTTCTGCATCAGTGTTTACATCTTCCAATGCATAATAACGTTCTCCCAATTCAGCAGATTTTTCAATGAGTTTCATGTACTCATCAGATTCATAATCAGTACGTGTAACCAATTGATGTTCAATTTCTTGCATCTCTTGTTTTAATTGATTGGTTTCGAGATATGCCTTGCCTACCTCAGCAAAAACCGTGGAATCGTCTTCGGTAAGCAGATGCTGTGGGAGATAGGCAATGATTTGGTCAATGGATTTGCTGACATGACCACGTGTAGGTGTTTTGAAACCCGCAATAATTTTCATCAAAGTGGATTTTCCGGCACCATTTTTCCCCATCAAAGCGATTTTATCTGTGGGATTAATCACAAAAGATACATCACTAAATAACGTCGTACCACTAAACTCTACCGCTAATCCATCTACTGAAATCATACTTTATTTGGTATTTTCCGCAAAAGTAAGATTTTGAAATTTGGTATTCTCAGCGTTCAATTTAAACTTTTAATAAAAATTTCTATTTCATTAAAAAAATAGAAGTAGCAAACATGACCACAACAGGCATAGGAGGTATTCTTTTTCGATCAAAAGATCCTGATAAAACAAAACAATGGTACAAGGAAAATCTTGGTTTTGATACTGATGCGTATGGAGCCACTTTTAAATTCAGACCTTGGGATGACCCTTCTAAAACGGCTTATATTCAATGGAGTCCAATGTCTGAAAAAACAAATTATTTGGGCGATGCCGATCAACAATTCATGGTCAATTATCGTGTCAAAGATTTAGAAAAACTTGTGGTTGATCTCAAAGAAGCCGGTGTTACCATTTGTGATGAAGTGGAAACTTATGACTATGGTAAATTTGTTCATATTCTGGATGGTGATGGACGAAAAATCGAGCTCTGGGAACCCATTGACAAAGTATTTGATGAATATTATAATGAAAATAAGTAATGTTTAAATATTTATTATTCTGTGTATTAGCAGTTTTTTGGGCATCTAATATGTTTGCGGGCATCCCTGAAATAAAAGGTGAAACGAGCAGTTTATACATCAATTTCAATAATAAAGTAAATCTGGCATTGAACGGAGCTGACCCTTTGGAAATTGATTTTAAAATTACCAATGGAAGGTTTACAAAGATGGACGATTCAACTTACTTAGTAGTGCCTCAGTTTCCGGCTGACGAATTCAAGATCAAGCTGTATTATAAAAAAGTTATTTGCGGCATACAAACTACAAAAGCGGTGATGGTTCCCAAGCCTGATCTATACATAGAAGGTGTAAAGGAGGGTAAAATATCTAAATCATCTTTAATGGCTTTGAAGAAATTATCTCTTTCCACTTCCGAGCCCATGCCTGATTATCTCAATTATGTATTTAAATCCTGCAATATCACGGTCATTGATCCAAATGGTATCGGTGTCATGAATTGGAATGTGCACAATGATGTATTAGAAAATCATATAACAGATAGTTTTGTGAAAATTTCTAAAGGTGCAAAATTGAATTTCAGTAACATCTACATTATGGATGGATCAAATACACTTTCCAGATTGGACCAAGCACTGCAAATTATGGTGACTGACTGAAAAGGATTTTAAATTGTTAAAATTCATTCAACAATCTATAATTTGAAGTACCATAATTGAAGATATTTTTCTTCTAAATGCTCAATCGATTGCAAAATTTGCCTTTTTCGCTCAAAATAGTTCCTTTTTATTATCCAAAAACAAAATTGAAACATACTTAAAGCTTGAAAATTCTCATTGCATATTTGCTCTATTAACCCGACTATAACCCGACTATAACCCGACTATGACTTTACATTGATTAAATATCGAAATATTGAATGTCGGAATCCATTTTGAAATATGATCATTGTATCCTTTGCCTCATTATATTGCACAACGATTTACACAACTCCTAGTGGATTTTGATTTTTCATTTCGTTGTTTGGCTTTTTCACTTAATAATAACACACAACACATATTTAGGTGCGTAGCCCTGACATCTTCCAATTCGTATTCATGTTTTGTAATATCATTAAAAACAATGCATGTATAATAGCTTTACAATTAATACCAAACATAAACCTAGGGGCAGAGCCCTGACATCTTATTAGGAGCGCAAGCTCCGAAAAATCCCCAAAGGGCATTGTCCTGACACCATCGTCAGGGCAGAGCCCTGACATCTTCAACATTCTGAGCAAATGTAAACTAACGATCAAAAAATATCATCCACCATTGGAAAAATACCTATATTTGACGGTAATTTGAAAATTTTAAAAACCTACACATGAGAGCCGTCACAATATCAATCATTTACCTAATAAGTATTTTACAACTCAGTGCCCAAAAAAATGACTATAACTGGGCGATGGGTAGCCATGCAACCAGTACCATTGATATGATTCTCAAAGATAGCATTGAAAAGGAGTTTTGGCCATTTACCTTAAATTTCACATCTGACCCTATGACGATAGACTACTATCCCTACCGTCGGTTTATGTTTGGTGCCACCAATACCAATTATAGTGATGACAGTGGAAAATTAGTGTGTTATACCAATGGTATGCAGGTCTTTGGTTCCGATGACCTACCCCTACAAGGGGGTGATACCATTAATTATAATAATTATTGGAGAAATAATGTACATAATGCTACAGGAGACGTATATGGATTTAGACAATTTCAAGGAAATATCATACTGCCTATGGTACAAGATGGAAAGGAGTTACTATATGATTTTAACATCATGGTTGATTTATATGTGGATGAACCGATTGGTGTGTGGTATACAATCATAGACAGGCAGTGCAATGGAGGCAAGGGGTGTGTGATATCCAAAGACAAAGTACTAATTAAAAAAATGCTTAAAAGTAATTTACTACAAGCTTGTCGTCATGCGAATGGACGTGACTGGTGGATCATTGTCTTAGATTCGGAAGGGGTTACGTATTATACATTTTTATTAGACCCTACCGGAGTGCATGCCATACACACCCAAGCCATTGGGAAATATAATCCGGTACTGAGCGCAGGGAATGCTACATTTTCACACGCAGGAGATAAGTATGCCATTTGTGATGGTCGATACTGGGACAGCATTGGTGTGGTGTCCATCTTTGATTTTGATAGATGTACAGGCTTGTTGTCAAATCCTTTTTTTGATACCTTGGTGATACCCGAAGCGAGCGTAGGACAAAGCGTGGCATTTTCTCCTAATGATAGGTATCTCTATGTCAACAACAGAAATGACCTATACCAATATGATATAGCAGATTTACGAAAACCACGTATCCATATAGCAACCTACGATGGGTTTCAAAGTAATCCCGACACGCCGGGATTTACCCAGACACCTTTTGGTTTTTGGGGTTATGGGCCTGATGGGCGCCTGTACAATGTTTCCGGTGCCGCTAGTGCAGAGCACCTACACATTATGGATTACCCAGATGAACAGGGTGATGCTTGCTCCTTCCGACAGCATGCCCTCCACATCCCGAATAACCCATGGTCTATGCCCAACTTCCCGCACTACCGCCTCGGCCCTTTAGACGGGTCGCCGTGTGATACGCTCGGTCTGGACAACTACCCCGTGGCGAAGTTTCGATACGAGCCAGACAGCCTCGACTATCTGCGGCTGCGGTTTACGGACTTGAGCTATTTTAGACCGGAGTCATGGACATGGAACTTCGGTGACGGCAGCCCGCAGGAATCGACGAAAAGTCCATACCATACCTTCCCACATCAGGGCGTCTATCACGTCTGCCTCACTGTCAGCAACGAGAACAGCAGCAACACCACATGTCGTGACATCACCTTAGGAACGAGTAGCAGTACAGACATCTCCACAAGCAAGGCAGATATCTCCACCTTCCCGAATCCTGTAGAGGACTATCTCCTCGTCACCCTTGGTGAGTACGTGCCCGCACATGGAGAAATCAGTCTCTATGACATCTCTGGTCACTCTGTCCTGACACAACGTCTCTACTACGGACAGAATAACATTGATGTGCAGTCGCTGCCTTCGGGCATCTATCTGTGGCGTTTTACTGATGGCAGCATGCAGGTGAGAGAAGGCAAGGTGGTGAAGCGGTGATGGTGGTGTAAATCAGGGGCTTTGTCCTGACACCATCGTCAAGGCATTGTCTTGACACCATCGTCAGGGCAGTCCTGATATCTTCAACATTGTAATAAATGTAATCCAACGATCATAATAAAATTAATCCACCACCATTTATTAAATACCTATATTTGACGGTAATTTGAAATATTTGTTAGCATTATTATTTTGGACTACTTTGTGTAATCACTTAGATTTTATAGCTTTGTCTTATGAATAAGATAAAGGGATTTATTGTCGTATTACTTTTGGTCGTGCATTATGCACATGCGCAAGAAGAGATTCAAACCAATAATTTTATCTCAAATCTTGTCGAAGACTTTATTGAGTCTTCAGGGGACGAAAATTTTGATTACAATACTATATTGGATAACCTACAACATTACTATGAATATCGATTGAATATCAATTCTGCTTCTGAAAATGATCTTAAGGAGTTATTTATTCTCAATGAAATTCAAATCAAGGATTTTATCCAATACCGAGAGAAGTTTGGTTCGTTTTTGAGTATTTATGAAGTGCAAGCCATCCCTTCCTGGGATCTAACAACAATCAAAAATGTTTCTCCATTTCTAAAATGTGAGATAGCTGATGCAGATTATAACTTGAACTTTAAAGATGCATTTACAAAAGGAAAATCAACACTATTTTTAAAAACAAAACGTGTTCTGGAACAGAAAAAGGGGTACATTCCAAACGATCAAGGTGAAACAGCCTATTTAGGCACTCCAAACCACTTCTATGCTCGATATAGGTATGAATACGGACAAGATTTTAAAGCCGGAATCACCGCAGAAAATGACGCCGGAGAGCCATTGTTTAATCAATACAACAAAAAAGGTTTTGATTATTATTCCTTTTTCGTCATGGCAAGGAAAGTCAATCGATTTGTTTCCATGGTGACATTGGGTGATTATGTGGTGAGCATGGGTCAAGGTTTGATTTTGCACAATGATTTTGGAATTGGTAAGTCTTCTTTTGTGATGAATGTCAAACGGGCAGGTCGCAGTTTGCGGCCATATAGCTCCGTGAATGAAGTAAATTATTATCGAGGAGTAGGGATTACATTGACACCTGTTAACCACGTTGAAACGACCATTTTTGCATCCTACAAACCTGTGGACGCATCTTTGCGCACAGATACTTTGGACAATACAGATTTTGATTACTTTGGTTCTGTGAGACAAGATGGTTATCATCGCACTCTATCAGAAATTGAAAATAAAAATACCTTATACCAAGGTAATGGTGGTATCAAGGTAAAGTATAAGAATCGGAAGTTGGAATTGGGTTTAAATACACTCTACACTTATTTTTCATTACCACTAATCAAGGATGAACAGTTGTATAAGAAGTATTTATTTGCAGGGAAACAATTGATCAATGCCAGCGTAGAATATGGATATCGATGGAAAAATCTAAACTTATTTGGAGAGACTGCGATCAGTGATAATGGTGGAAAAGCCACTACGAATGGCGCCTTAATCAGCGTGGACAGAAATATGGACATTTCATTACTCTATAGGAACTTTTCGCCTGATTTTCACACATTGAATGGTAATGCCTTCAGTGAATCCAGCCTTCCAATCAATGAATCAGGACTTTATTGGGGTATAGAGATAAGACCTATAAGAAAATGGACTATCAGCTCGTATGTCGATTTTTGGAAGCATCCTTGGATAGGTTACAGACGTGATGGTATCACTGATGGAAAGGAGTTTTTCATCAAAGTCCAATATGTAGAAAAAAGAAAACTGGAATGTTATCTCCAATATAGATATGAAAAAAAGTATCTCAATAGTTCAGGAACTGAAAAAATTGACTATCCACAAGCTCAAGTACTCCAACGAATTCGGGCACATTTCAGCTACAAAATTACAAAGGAATGGGAGATTAGAGATCGCATAGAGCTATCTAATTATTTTAAGACCTCAGTAGGCAAAGGTTATATGATGTATCAGGATGTTATGTATAAACCCATTGCAAAACCATTTTCCTTTACAGCTAGATTTGCAATGTTTGATATCAATAGTTTCGATGCAAGGATTTACACCTATGAAAATGATCTACTCTATGAATTCTACATTCCATTCTATCAAAATAAAGGAACGAGATTTTATATCAACGGTCGATACCGCATAGGTCGCAATATTACCTTTGAAATGAGATATGCTAGAACATATTATGATGATATAAATTCCATTGGTAATGGAAATGAACAGATTTTGGGATCGGTGAGGTCTGAGGCAAAGGCACAACTCAAGCTGAAATTTTGAAACTCAAGCTCAGTGACTTATGGATAGGTGACGAAGTCATCATGCAAACTTCAAAACAAAAAGGGAAGTATATTGGACAAAATAGCAATGGAAAACTTCGCATTCAAGTCAATGATAAAGTCTTTTTGACAAGTATCAATAATATTTCAAAAGTAGAAGATCAGCCCGAATTCTTTGATATAGATGCGTTCTTGTCTTCTGAAGAAGCCAATGAAAAGGCGAAATTTGAGAATAACAAAGGAAAATCAAGAAAAATGCTACATCACACTATTGATTTACATATTGAAATTTTGGCTCCTGAAATGAATAATTTGCCTTCAGGTCAAATACTTGCTTTTCAACTAGAAACTTTTAAGGAGTTTTTAAACACCCACGTTGAAAAAGGTACTACGTATATCACTGTCATTCATGGAAAAGGACAAGGAGTCCTGAAAGAAGCGATTCTAAATCTGCTCAAAGAATACCCGCTTGTGAAAATGTCATCTTCCAAAAATCATGGTGGAGCTATGGATATTTGGTTTTAATGATTGATATTTAGCTTTGAATACATTTTTTATTAAGGTGATATGTATTCTATTGAAAATAAATTATATTTAAAAAAGTATAAAAAAATATATGAAATAATTATCATAAGTAAATGAATTACAATAAATTATATTCATCAATTTAAAGAAAATAATAGTTATTTTCATTGATCTGATTGTATCTTTGTCACTCCATTGGGAGTAAAATTTTTATTTCTCAATGATGGTGTTTATAATAATTCAAAACCGATAATACATGATAACCCTAAAACATATTATTATCACCATACTGATTTTATTTCCCATACAATATGGTGTAACTCAATCTATTGAGGGAAAACTTTGGTTCGATGGTGATTTGAATGGTATGATCGATGGTGGCGAACAAGGTATCAGCAATATTCCGATTTTTTTACTTCGATGCAATGGACAATTCGTTGGTTCCACGGTTACAAATGCTACTGGTGATTATGCTTTTTCTAATCTGAATCCGGATAACTACAAAATCTATGTCAACAAAGCTTTTTTACCAAATGTCTATAAACCAACAATTTATTCTACAACTACGGATAATAAAATCCAACTCAATTCATATTCGCTTTGCGAAATGATTTCGGATGATGAAACACTCGTCATCAATGCAGGATTTGGAATTTTATCGACTATTGGTGATTATGTATGGGAAGATACCAATTACAATGGTGTGCAGGATAATAACGAATCCGGAATACATGGAGTAGTTGTATCTGCATATAAAGATGGCGTCCTGATAAAGCAAGCCACAACAAATTCAAGTGGCGAATTCTACATGACTGGTATGTATCCTGGCTCATACTCATTTAAATACACAATGGATGCAACATATATTCCTACAAAATACCAAGTCGGTAATGCAAACTTGAATAGTGATGTTTCACGTATTGACGAGGAAATATGGAGTTCTACCTTTTCGGTGACCGGTGGTACCAATGTGTATAATATTGATGCCGGATTTTATCGTTGTGCTGAGTTTTGTGGTCAGATTTATAATGATGCGAATTTAAATAACTTATTTGATGGAAATGAAAACGGGATCAATGGCGTTACTGTTCAGATTTGGAATATTGATGGACAAGATACCATTTTTGCAGGTTCTGTAGAGACAGGACTCAAACCAGGGTTTCCTTCTGAAGATGGATATTATAGATTTTGTGTCGCTCCGGGAACTTATTTTTTAAAAGTTATTATGCCCTCTAGCGAGTGGTTAGCAGGCAGTCCATTTGTTGGTAACAACCCAAATAAATATAATTACATTACACACCAAAATGGGATCAATACTACCAATACTTTCACTGTTACTTCCGGAGATTCTCATTGCAATATAAATAATGGATTTTACTGTTCTGCGACAATATACTCTTATGTTTGGATAGACTCAAACTTCGATGGGTATATGGGAAGTAACGAAGCAAGGGTGTCCAATTGTGATGTTAGATTGTGCGACGCCAGCACCAATGCAGTTTTAAATTTGACATATACCAATTCAAATGGATTATTTGTTTTTGATTCCATCACCCCGGGAAATTATTATTTGAGATTTCCAAATTCTTTAGATTTTACTGTTCCTATTGTTTCCGGTAATTTTTACAATGTCAATGATAGTAAAGTCGATGGTGCGTTTGGATATGCCACTACGCCTTCTTACTCATTTTCCCTGTGTCAGGAAGTCAACTACCTTAGCGCAGGTGTGGTATCAGGACTTTTGCCTGTAACTTGGCTGTCCATTGAAATTTTTGGACGGGATGGGCAGAATACTTTATCATGGGAGTTGTCAGAAGAAAAAAATGTTCAAAAATATACCATTCTTGCTTCTTCAGAAGGCATATCTTGGGATGAAGTAGGGGAAGTTGTCTCATCAAATACGAAAAAATATAATTTCATCCTTGATCTCGATAACAGATACACATTTTTTAAAGTAGTTGCAATAGATTTTGATGGCAAGATGAACACAAGCCCAATTGTGAATTTGAGCCACAGAAAAGATGGAACCAATACTATATTTCCCAATCCAACCAATGATTTAATTCAGATAAACATGGGTGAAAAGGATGGTTTGCCGGTTCACCTTCAGTTATTTGATGTAAATGGACGATTGGTGTTGGATAAATATGTAATGGATCAATCATCAGTTTCTCTCAAGGAACACAACTTCGAATATGGCTTGTATTTTTTACAACTAAAAACAGAGAATAATATTTCTTACCATAAAATTTTATTCTCTCAAGATTGAGTTTTGTTTCTCTACTATCTCGTTGAATGGTATTTTATTTGGTTGAAATTTAAAGTATTTTATAGCTATTTGCTGTATTCAACGTATATTTCGGATTCATACAGTAAAATGAAGGTTGGATAATTTATTTCAATTATATCAAAATCCGCCCTTCAAATTTAAAGATTTGAAGGTATATGCTTCCACCGAGTGGCTGGAGGACAATAAGAAGAAATACCGCCAAGTATTCGATAGATTTGATGTGACCTATATTTATGCTGAGCTATCATTGATTAATAGATGCTTAGGCGATAACCCTTGTACTATTCACGGTCAATTGAAGTGTTTTGATGTGAAAAATACTAAAAAGCCGATTTGTAACCTGAATTTTACTAAGGAAATTTCAGATGAAGAGCCCATAATATATATCAGAGAAGGGTGGGGAAATACCGCGAAAGGCGTATTTTGGAAAAAAGGTTCATATTATTGGGAGGCTTGGATTGATGGTGCCAAGATAGCAACAGCCTATTTTTATATCGATGATGCAGGGCAATTCAACAATATTCAAGATCAAGTATCTGCATATTTGACATTGAAATCATTGAAGTTTTATGAAGGCCCTTTTGAAAATGTAAACGAAAACAAAAGGATTTATTTATCACAGTTTTCTGAAGGATCAACACGCTATATTTTCACAGAAGCCAGATTTCAAAGCAATTTAAAGGATTCTTGGCATTGTGAATTGATTTTCAGATTTTATAATGAATCTAAGGAACTAAAGGGACAAATATCACGACTGACAACCATTCATAAAGATGCTGAAGAAATGGTTGTAACCGCAGGTTGGGGTTCGAACTCTAAAGATAATTGGAAAAAAAGCAAATATTCTGTTGAAGTTATTTTTATGAATTCAGTCATCGGCACTGGTTTATTCGCCGTTGATGAGGTCGAAATTCAAGAAAGTAGTCTTCCGGCCAGCGTTTTCATAGATGATCAATTGAGTTTCGAGCATGTTTATCAAAAACTGGATACACTGATTGGTCTTGAAGAAGTCAAATCACGGGTAAAGGAACATGCATTATATTTAGAATTTTTGAAATTGCGCCGTGAAAAAGGATTTCAAGAAGTGGAGTCCAGCAATCTCCATGCAGTTTTTATTGGAAATCCGGGAACAGGAAAAACGACTGTTGCCAAGATGATGGGCTTGTTGTATAGAAAAATGGGCTTGTTATCAAAGGGACATGTAGTTGAGGTAGATCGTGGAGATTTAATTGGCGAATACATTGGCCAAACTGCTCCTAAAGTAAAGGATGTTATAGAAAAAGCCAGAGGTGGAGTTCTGTTCATTGATGAAGCATATGCATTGGCTCGCTCCAATGATGATGCTAAGGATTTCGGAAAGGAAGCCATAGAAATTTTGGTGAGAGAGATGTCAAATGGAAAAGGTGATTTGGCTATTATTGTTGCGGGATATCCCAAGGAAATGAAGTATTTCATCGCATCAAATCCCGGATTGAAGTCCAGATTTAAGCATTTCTTTGAGTTTCAAGATTACTTGCCACAGGAATTGATTGAAATAGCTCTATACATTGCTGATAAATTAGAAATAAAATTCAATCCTGACAGTTTTGAGATAATAAAGGACATCATTCGTACAGAGTATAGAAAGCGTGATAAATCATTTGGAAATGCCAGATACGTCCATGATCTCTTAGAGCGTGCAAAACTCAATCTTGGATTGCGGGTGATGAAAAGGAAGAATCCTTCTAAATTGACAAAGGAAGAGATGTCTGTCATTTACAAAGCAGATGTCTTGGCCTTACAAAATAGTTTCAAAAATCAGACACCTGACTTACCAATAGATGAACATTCTCTTGCTGCTGCTCTTGCAGAATTGCAAAAACTCACAGGCATGGAGAATGTTAAAAATCAAATCTATGATCTTGTAAGAATTGTTCAGTATCACAGGGAAAATGGAAGAAGTGTCCTTTCAAACTATTCTTTGCACACCGTTTTTGTCGGGAACCCTGGAACAGGAAAAACTACAGTTGCACGTATTCTAACTAAAATTTATAAAGCACTCGGATTATTAGAACGTGGCCATATAGTTGAAACTGATAGGCAGGGATTGGTCGCAGGATATCTTGGACAGACAGCCATTAAAACCAATGAAAAGATTGACGAAGCCGAAGGAGGTGTGCTTTTCATTGACGAAGCATATGCTTTGGGTTCCGTAAACAATGCCCAAGGTGATTATGGAAGTGAAGCTATTCAAACATTATTGAAACGCATGGAAGACAACCGTGGTAGGTTCTATGTATTTGTGGCTGGATATCCCGATAATATGGAGTCTTTTCTGAAGGCAAATCCTGGACTCAATTCTCGATTTGATAAGGTATTTAAATTTGAAGATTATTCAGCTTCCGAATTAAAGGATATAGCTGTCAATATGTTTGAATCTGATGGGTATAAATTGACCCTAAAAGCTGGAGAAGCCATACAGATTATATTGGAAGATTTACACAACAAGAGAGATAAATACTTTGGAAACGCTAGGACTGTGCGCAAATTAGTTTTAGACATCATCAAGCAACAAAATGTAAGAGTTTCAACCATTCTCGTGGAAAATAGAAGCACATCTCAAATTAAATCCATTACTTTTGAAGACGTGACTTCAGCCAATGACATCATCAAAGGAGAGTTGATCCAGAAAAAAATGATAGGCTTCAGAAGTTCAGACCATTAATCACCCCGTTCTACTAACTCACAGCGCATTTCTGCTTCTATGACGATTGGGTCAGTGTTGGCTATGATATCTATTGTTTTTTTGATTTTACCCAATGGTTGGCCTCGTGTATCAAATGAAACTTGGATTACTCCGGAATCACCAGGCATGATGGGTTCTCTGGGCCATTGAATTTCTGTGCATTTACATGCTGTGACGACTTCAATGAGGAGAGCTCCAGAACCTGTATTTTTGAAACCCATATCAAATGTAGCGACAACTCCCGAATCCAATTGTCCTAAGTCAAAAAAGGGTTGATCAAAAGTAATGACAGGGATGGTATCTTTGACTGAATTTTCAGCTTGACCAAATAGGGTAAACGATGTGAAAAAGGAAAACAAAAAAATGTTAAGAATGGGAATAAAACTGCTTGTTCTATTCATTAGTTTGTGATTGATGACATTTTATTGACGTAAAAATTGAATAAAAGTTTCAAAAAATGGTCAAATGAAAAATGATTTCTAACAATTTAGATGTGGGTAAACTACACAAGCGTAAACACTATGTCCTATTATTTTAGGTCAAATTGAAGAATAATCTAGTTTAATGTAGTTACGACGCCCAATTGCAGTGAGGTAGTGTGAATTTTATCTTTATTTGGTCCTATACCATTATCTTTACTCAAAAATTGTCTTGAGTAATTACCCCGAATGAAAAGCGAAGTGTCATCAAAGATATTCTTTTCAAAACCAATGCCCATATTTCCTGTGACATAATAATTGTCACTAATATTATAATGATCCAAAAATCCTTCAGTAAATTTCTTTTCTGACAACCTGTCTTCTACTTTTGCGTAACGACCTTGAAGTGAACCATTTACAATTACATCATCTATTTTATAGTCAGCAGCCAACAAGACATTTGCACTCAAGCCAAACGAAATATTGGCATTCCAGGATTTTTTATTCAGCAAATCATAATTAAGCATTATTGGAATAGAAGCAATTTTATAGGAAATTTCCTTTAAACTTTTTTCAAAGTAATAACCATCATAAACACCATAAATTTCAGTCAGCAATTTTGGTTCATAGACTTTTTTAGAATAACCGATGCCCGTTTCCCATGAGAATCTACCCATTTTTTTCTGGTATAAAAGCCCAAATGAATTGCCAAGCGCTTCCCTGTTGTACGATGCAAAAGAATAAACTTTATCAAATGGCGTATTGATCATGTTAACATCTATAGAGCTCCATAGACCTAATCTGGACTTTTTGCTCTCGTGTTTTGAAGCGTATGACATTGGTATTATCATAGCATAATCACTTTCAGGGAGAGTTTTTGATGGGCTGATTGGTTGAATCTCCACTGGCATCCTTGATGTTTCCATATTTTCAGAGAGGTTCTCATTAGAATTACCAATAGACATTGCCATAGGCGATTTAAATCGGATTTGAGAGCCTGATTCTTTCTGTGAAATTTGTGATGTTATTTGAGTCTGATGGATAAGTGGAAGCATGGAAACCCGAGTAAGTGGAAACATTACTTTCTTTCTCTCAATATTTTCCGCAACTATTTGCTTTTCATCCTGACCTGCATTGCCTGAAACGTACGAAAGTTTGACACTTGTCTTATCATGTTCTTCACATTCCTTTGTTATAAAGATTTCTGCAATAGGGCCAATTTCAGGCATTTCTTCTTGATATGGGAAAAATAGGAATGGAAGTTTGGCGAAAATAATTAACATTAAAAAAACCAATAAACTCTCTATTATTTTGGCTCTAAAGATTGTACTGATTCTTACATCAATAATAGCTAATTTTTCTTTTAATTCAGGCCAATTACTTGGTGTGGTTTCTGATTGAATTGACTCAACTTTTTGTTTTACTTGATTATCAAAATTGACCTGCTTCTCCACATCGGAAAGAGAATGGGCATTTAATTTCTCTTCAAGTTTCTCCCATGAACCAAATGCATCATCCTTGGAAGTGAAACCATTGAGTTTATCTTTTAAGGCTTTATCAAAATCGGTCATTGATTCCGGTCAAATTGTACTTTGTCTGTAAAATGTCACGTAATTTTGTACGTGCTTTAACTAAATTCGATCTACTTGTACTTTCTGTGATATTCAAAATTTGGGCAATTTCTCTATGAGAATACCCTTCTATCACATAAAGATTAAATATAGAACGATATGATGCCGGAATTTGCTGCAAAGAAGCTAAAATTTCTTCTCCACTCAAGGCACTGATGACGTCTTCGGTATTATTTGTCAAAGATGTTGCCTTTTCGATCTGTTCTGTTTTCCTTCTGATTTCTTTTCGATAATAATCAATTGCAGTATTGACCAAAACAGTTCTCATCCAAGCTTGAAGGGAAGTCCCGATGGTAAATTTGTGCAGAGATTTAAAGATTTTAATGAAGCCTTCATGTAAAATATCCAAGGCATCCTCATCATTATTGGCATATCTCTGTGCCACTACAATCAAAGTAGAGTAATAGGTTTCATACAGTTTTTTTTGAGCCCATCTTTCATTATTTAAACAGGCTACTAAAAAATCGTATTCTTGTTGGTCCGCTTGCAATAGTATATCCATGACTTAAAGGTAATAGTACTTGCATTAGGAAAAAAATATTTCATTAATAATTTGTAAATAATTAGTGAATTTTAATGATAATTTAAGATTTGAAGGTAAGAATTATGCTGATTTAAGATTTTGTTTATAAATCAAATCTCACAGTAATGTACATTTTGATTGTAGTCTAGCAGACAATAAAGTTTTTTGTGGCTCAGAATTAAGAGTATGTTTAAAATTTATCCTCTAGCTAGAAAATGTTTTATTTCGGCTTCAAATTCGTTAAATTTTTCATCGAATTGCCCACATTCGATTGCAAAATTTGCCTTTTTTCGCTCAAAATAATTCCATTTTATTATCCAAAAACAAAATTTAAACATACTCTAAAGTTCTATTTTTTATTCAATATTTTACATTCAGCAAACCTACGAGTTCTTTCACTTCCTTCAGAGTTTCTTGAGCTACTCTTCGAATCGCTGCTGATGAGGATTTGATCTCATCTTTGATCTGTTTTTTATTGGCTACAAGTTCTGATTTTTTTTGAAGGAATGGTGCATTGGTTGCAATGAGACTATCAGCAGTAGCTTCTTTCAAATCTACATATTTAAGACTACCTTGGTGATAGTTTTGCAAAAGTGCGTCATAGGCTTGAACATTTTCTGACGCTTTGATCAACTCAAACAAGTTTTGAACTCCTTCAGCCATTGATGTTCCCGGATTTTGACCCGTATCGGTCACTGCAGATTTGATTTGTCTTCTGATGGTCGTTTCATCCGCAAAAAGATTGATATAGTGCTTTTCTCCTGCCGATTTTGACATTTTCCTGGATGGATCCGCTGTGGATCGTATTTTTGGTGTTTCTGTAAAAAGAGGTTCTGGTAAAGAAAAATACTCTTTTCCCACTTGGAAATTAAATCTTTGTGCTATGTCTCTGGTAAGCTCCAAATGTTGCTCTTGATCCTTTCCAACTGGAACTAAATCCGCTTTATAAATTAGCACATCCGCCGCTTGTAAAACAGGATAATCCAACAATGCCACTGAAATGTAATCATCCTTTTGGCCTTCCTTGAGCTGTGATGTTTTGTCTTTAAACTGCGTCATTCTCATCAGCTGTCCATACGAGCAATAACAATTGAAAATCCAAGTCAATTCAGCATGCTCAGGTACCAGCGATTGTATAAATAAGTTTTCAGGATTGATTCCGATTGCAAGGAGGTTTATCACAATTTCCCATGTGTTATTTCTCAAAACTGATGGTGTAAATGGCATCGTCATGGCATGATAATCCACTACGCTGTAATAGCATTTGTATTGCGCTTGGAGTTTTTCCCAATTTTTAATGGCTCCAAAATAATTACCGAAATGGATATCACCGGTAGGCTGAATACCGGACAATACAGTTTTATGGCTTACATCACTCATGTTACTTGTAATAATATAACTAAATTTTGAATTTTACTGACAGTCTCTTGGTTTTTCACCAGAAACTACCACACTTATTTTTTCTCCCATCTTGATGTTGGTAATTCCATCATAAGGTGGATTTTGGGAGACAATATACATCGTTCCGTCGGGTTCTATTGCACCCTTCTTACTAAGATTACCTAATTCCAGCTTACTAGTCGATAATAAAAACTTGGCTTCTTCTAAATCCAAACATCTCAGATCAGGGACAATTACATCACCTCCATCTTTTCTAGAAAGTATAAATTCTAGCGTATCTCCCTTCGTGATGAGCAGGTCTTCTTTTCGTGTATCTTTACTTACGATCAATTCACCATTATAATACACTTCCAAGATATGATTGGGTTCTCCCGGATCGTATTTGTAATCTTTGATGATACATTCTATATCTCTGTATTTTAGTTCAGCCTTCTTTTGTTCGAAGGCATTTCCATATAATACAGGCAGGTCGTTGACACTGATACTTTCTACTCCATATTTCGTAATGGTCACGTAAACTTTTCTTTTCTCCTTGACAAGCGATAACGGTTTTGGATTTTGTTCGGTTATGATGCCTCCTTTTTTACCTACGATAAATATTGAATCGACCACAATGAGATCAAAATCTTTATCCTGTGCCAAGTCTGTCGCATCTTGGATGTCCATGCCAATGAATTTGGGAAGCTCCAATTTCTGACCGTGATTGGTATAAAACCTAAGCCAAATCAATGCGACAAGAATAATTACCGCAAAAATTCCAAAAATTACTAATATTTGTCTTAAAAAAGTTGAACTCTTAAGATAAGAAAAAAAACTTGAATCTTCTTTTTTACTAGACATATTGCGATGTTATTGAACAAAAATTCTGTGGGAGTCAAGCCGCTCGGCTATTTTCCCACTAGACTCAAAGATTCTATTTCAGCTTAACAAATTTCTTCGTTGCTATCTGACCATTTGAAGAAAGCTGCAATGAATATATGCCTTCAATCCAATTTTCTGTAGATATCATTACATCCTTTGAACGGATTGATGTTTTGTACACCAATTGGCCATTGGTATTATAAACTGAAATCCAGCCGTCAGTTAATTCAGTGATGGACACATTCAATATATCCTTAACAGGATTTGGATAAAGATACATTGCGGACTTTTGCCATTCATCGTGGGTACCGCTTGGGAAGGATGTATTTCTGTTGAATACAAATGATGTAATAGGTACCCAACCTCCTTGACCATCAGTGGCTATGAATTCAAAACTATCTTCGCCTTCAAAGCTATCCATGGATTGATATACCAATTTCAAATCGTTGATATCTTTTTGAGAAAATGTATTGCCTACAGTTATTAGTGTACCTCCAAGATACAATTGCCCATGTACTGAATTCGTTACAATTGTAAAAATGATTTGTTCGTCAGTATTATTATTATCTGCCAACAATAGCAGATCTTTGGTTATATCCCTTCGGTCAGTGGGATACATTTCTAAAGGTTTGTTGGTGACAACATACGGTTGATCTAATACTAAATTGGAACAAATTTCTAGGTCAAAACTAATCAATTGTCCACCTGCTCCGGATTGTGTATCATCTACTTTCAGTATCCAGTTACCTTTTGCATTTTCACCGTTAAAATTGGAAAGTGGAATATCCGGTTTGTAAATATTTCCTGTGTTAATAGGGCAAGCAAAAAACTTTGGTGACTGATCGTCCAATCCTACTTTGACATTCAATCCGGTAGGACATTTTTTACTCCAAAGGACATTCGTTTTTCCTGACGGTGCCACAAGTGAAACCACTAGGTCCGAAACTCTACTATGCTTGATCACGATTTCAGGGATGTTAAGGTCATTGACAGATCCATCAATTTCCACATTCAAACCTAATTCAACAGAAGGTGTTCCCGTAGAAGTAATATTGATCTCATTGCTACCACTTTGAATTATAGAACATGATTGCGCTTCCGTAGAAAATGCGTGTACTTTTGACCAAGGGCCTTCTTTACATTCATTTAGCGCTCTCAATCTCCAGAAATAAACAGTGGCCTTCTCTAAAATCTCAGTGGATTTCACTGTCGTATCACTCGTGATTTTTGAAAAAGTCAAAGACGATGTTGAAAATGATGGATCCAATGAAACTTGAATTTCATAAGTTGAAGCATCATTAAGGTCATTCCATTTGAATGTCGGTAGGGTAGTTTCTCCGGAAAATCCTTGATTTGGTGCGATAGGTTGAATATTATCCAATTTACCACTGACGAATCTAGCGTAAATTATTCTTTCTAAAGTATCTACTCCTGCTACAATGCCTCTAATGGTGATTTGTCCGGAAGAAGTAGTTTCTAAATTTTCAGTATTGAAATGAACCGTTAGGCTTTCACCTGGCACGGTGGATTGGCTGGACAATTCCGCAGTTACGCCATTGGGTAATCCATCAACTTCAAATTTTATTGGGTCTGTTAGTCCACCATAACCTGCTGTAGTCAAGTCGATATCTTCAGAATATGGTTGGCATAATTGAATATTATTTCTTGACAGATCAAAATACAATGTTGGCGCAGTAGGTGGATCTACTCTTGAAGCTGCATTAGAAACGTTTAGGAAAATATTATCCACAGCTTTTACAACGATCCTAAAAAACCTAGATTCAACATTTGGAATGATAACATCTTCAGAACCATCATTTGGGACAGAACTTGCCAATAAAATCAAGTTAGGATCTCCATCCTTCAAAGCAGAATTTATGGAACCATATATATTTACATGAGAAACATCAATTGGTGATTTGTCCGTGTTTGCGACATTCCACTTAACATTGATTTTATCGCCATATTTCAGATTCAGACTACTTTGAGGATATGTTACCACGAATGGCCCAGCTTGATCTGTAGTTGATATGGAGTAATCAGACCACGAGATACCACCACCTAATGGATTATTGTCACGAATGGTTAATCTAAATTTGAAATCTCTAGTTACTACCGGTAATGGCTCATTTTTAGAATCGACACCAGTTATGATGTTGTTTATTGTAGGAATAAATCGTATCCCATCTGAAGATGGCTTCACCGATCTAAACATTGGGCCCGTGAGGTTATTATTTGTACCCAACTCTGTTTCTGGCCCGATATCGATTTGTTCCCAACAATACGTCAAATTATCACCATCTTCATCGGTCGCACTTCCGGCAAGATAAAAAGGTGTAGAATTAGGGATGACATAATCATTTGTTGGAACCGATACCTGTGGGAAATGATTGATAAGTTCAATTTTTTCGGCACATTGGTGAGCTGGAACATTATTAGTGGTATAACTGGTCATTTGCTCCAAGGATATCGCATGAAAATAGGCATCATTATCACCTGCTACATTGTCGGAAGAACAAGATCCTGCATAGGACATGATGGTAGTACCACTTCCGGGTTCAACAGCTGTGCCTGATGCTCTCTGATCAGTATAAGCAGAGCATCTATTCCAAGTGTGTGAGGCACTGAACTGATGACCCACTTCATGTGCCATAACTCTGGTCACAATATTTGATAAATCATTGTTATTATTACATGTGACTCCATTTCCTTTGTTTGAACGACATAATGAACCCAACTGAGCAACACCTCCGATGTCATAACAGATAGAAAGAACATGGCCCACTTCAAAACCGGAAGCTGAACCTAAAGCATTGGTTAAAACAGCAGTATTGCCGCCCAATATTTTCTTTCCTTCATCAGAATTTGTATATGGGTCAGTGTTAGGATCTAAATATATAACTTTTTCATTATCAGCAATTAATTTGAATCTCACAGCCATTTCACTTTCATAAATGCTGTTCATACGTGTGAGCATTGTGTTGATATCTGCAAGACATTTTTCTACTGTTCCTCTTCGGGCAACAGATCCCCATTCTCCGGTACATGCTACAGCAATTCTATAAATACGCATTTCAACCTGACCGGCTAAGCTGCGATTTGCACTTTCAGTGGGCCTTAATTCAGAAAAATCTTCAACACCACATGTGGTCAATTGAGAAGAATTGGTATTGTATTTTGTATTGTAAACGATGTAGTTTTCATTATCCTCCATGGAGTAGGGATCAATATAAACTTCTTTATCTCCGTCTAAAATAGCGGCATAAAATCCTTGAATGGAAGTTGTAAACCAAATTGCTTTAGCCTTATTGGAAGTACTGATTCCCTTGTAAGATTTTATATTTAGATATTTTTGTGCCAATTCAGGCTCCAAAACAGGCATCTCCCAAATGCTGAAATCTTCCTGATTACCCAGCTCATCAGGAATGGATATAATTAAATTACCTTCCCTTTGATTGACATTAGATAATCGGTGCAAATAGTCAGATAATCCCTTGTAATCCAATTGATAGACTTTGTATTCTGAAGGCGATACATTGCGGTTATCCTCTGAACGTAGTGAAGGTTTGGCAGAAGTGATTCTCCAAAATTGTTGACTCTTTGCAATGAATGAAAAAACGATAAAAATCGATGCTAAAAAAAATCTGTGCATAGTATGAAAACTTGTGATTCTAAATATAGGGTGTAAAAATAGAAAATTTAAATATAATTATAAGAAACAATGTGATAAAAAGTCTTTTCCGAGACTTTGTTTCTATTGATATTTTCCCATCTCTCTATAATAAATCAGATGCCATCCCGATGAAAGTTTAGCAAATCTTCTTTCCATGGTGAAGGTACCGGAGAGATCAGAAATAAATTCAAATACAATACCTCCAACTTCCACAAATTCACGAGTAAAATCTCCATTGGCATCATTAAATGCGGAGTGAAGCACCCATTCATTTTCATTCCACCTGAAGTCAGGATCGATAGTTGTGCTATCAGTTGGACTTTTCATCCCTTCCAAAGGAAAAACTGTATGCTGCATCTGATATAGGCTATCCGTTGAGTATTTATTATAAAAATCTAAAAACTCTTGACTTTCATAGATTGGTGTAGTTTCTTCAGGAGCGCTATGCTTCTCTTTGCAACCCAAAGTAATCAAAATCAAAGAAACTAAAAAAATATTATTGCGTAGATAGGGCATAAACGAGTACATAATTGTCCTGAATTGAATAGAAAAAAACGAACTGTAAAAGTAAACCATTTTTCATAAACTTTCCAGTAAATCTACCTTTTTCAGAAATGTTTCCTATTGGATCTAATAGGATATGGTCGATAAAAATAACACTTCCTAAACCATAACATTTGAATGCGCATTCTTTGGCACCCCAATACATATGTTTGGCTAGTAGGGGTGAAGAACTGGACTCTGCTTGATGTAATTCCTTTGGTGATAGAAATTTATGTGCAATTTTATCTATTTTGGGCGAAATACGCTGGATATCGATACCTACTAAATGATTTGATGATACGATTGTGGCTACTTTCTCATGAGAATGACTGATAGAAACACACGCATCTGAATGTTCTATGTAAGGCTTGCCACTTGCATTTTTGATGATCGCCAGTTTATGAGGAACATCATCATGCATTAAGGATTTTATTAAGTTTCTTCCTGCTAGCCATTCCATCGCTTTTTTCTGAGAAAAATTGAGTAGTGTTTTTTCTTCTGATTCTGAGAGGTCCAGGTTTTTTTTTAATTGTTCTTGCGTTTCCGTCACCGTCCACAATCCAACATAAGTTTCAGCATCGTGATGGATTTTTGTTGTAAGCGGCATTGTGGTATATTGATATAAAAAAAGCCATGAAATTCATGGCCTTTTTGTCATTTAATTTTACATTAAAGTTTAGGTATGCGCAGAACTTGACCAGGATAAATAAGATCCGGAGAAGTAAGCATAGGTTTGTTGGCTTCAAAGATGACATTGTACTTCATCAAATCACCGTAATAGTGCTTAGAGATTTTCGATAAAGTGTCACCAGATTTAACTTCATAAAAGTCAGCTTCAGGCTCGTTTGATACTACAGAAAGTCTGTCGTCAACTGAAGAAATACCTCTTGTATTTCCTGCAATTAGGATGACTTTTTCCTTGTCAGTTGTGTTGTCCACTTGACCAAACAAAGTTACTTTTTCATCATCTACTTGAACATCTAAGTTATCAACCGTGATACCGTAGCCTAAAATTTGAGACTTAAGCATCGCAGCTCTTGAAGCATTCATGGCTTCTACCATGTCTGAAGTTGCTGAAGATGCATTTGCTGATACCGCAGCATCATTTTCTTCCGCTTTATTGCTTAAAAGTTTTGAACCAGCGGATTTCAAAAAAGAAAATAAACCCATAAATAATTAATTGTTTAAAAGTTTTATAATGCAATCATATTGTGATGTATTCACAATAGTGTCAATGTGTAAACTTCTACCTTCTCTTAAAAGTTCAATGATTGCCATCTAATTTTTATAAAGTTTTTTTTCATTCAAATGGTGAATTTCCAATAGCTTCGGATTGGGAGAATAATTTTTATTGAAAAAATCCACAATCTCATCGGGTTCTGCTTTTGATTCTAATATCTCCAAATATTGCAAATCTCTTTCAATGCGCCATAGCGCTTCAGACTGATGGGTCATCTTTCTTCCATGACCTGGTACGATACATTTCAAAGGATGATTCAATATTATTTTTTCTATTTCCATTAATGACATGCGATACAACTCAAAATTGTTATCAATCCATGGACATTCAATATCAGATAAATAATCACCTAATATCAAAATTTCCTCTTCGGGGAAGTACACCGAAATGCTATCAATTGTATGCCCAGGTAAAAAGTAAAATTGCATTTGTACTCCTTCCAACAATAAGGTTTGCTCTGAATTTTTTATGATGATGTCAATTTTAGGAAAATCAACGGCAGTAGGTATATTTATATAAAATGTATTATAAAAGTCTTGAATGTCGCTTTGTGGAACACTTGATTTACCTCTAGACACACATTGCTGTGATGCGATACCAATGGCGTCATCAAATAAATAACTCCCGATGATATGATCATAATCAGCATGGGTGTAGATGCAAAATATAGGCGTATTGTCATGGGTTTGATCAACAAATGTTCTAATATTTTTAACTTCTGAGGGTAACCAATTTGGATCTATCACGATTTTACATTCATCATAGACAAGCACGGAACAATTGGTTTGATAGAGTTCACTTTGAAATATTTTGTGTTCCCGAAGCATAAAATAGGATAGAGTGATGGTAAAATATTTGCCAATATAAAAACTATTCATTGATAATTTTTATTAAGCTGTAACAAAATATTTTAACCTGTATTAGCAGAAAAGGGAAAATGGTCGAAGTAGAAATTAAGGTATTGTACGATAAAATCAGTGATGGAGAGTTTATTCAATCCTTATTGGATCAGAAGACTAAGCATATGCATGGGATTCAAAATATTTCTTTAAAGAAAAAGTCCTTAGATGCTCGTGGCCGATTTCCTATGTATGTTCTTCGATACGTGGTGTATGAAAAAGGAGATGTTATCCCGGATGCATGGAAACCCAAATATAAGAATACAAAAAGTGGGCTATCCGCTATAATTATCGGTGCCGGACCGGCAGGGTACTTTGCTGCATTGAGACTATTAGAAGCGGGCATACGACCAATAGTTTTGGAACGAGGCAAAGACGTAAGGTCACGTAGAAGAGATTTAAAAAATATCATGCAAAATGATGTTGTCAATCCGGATTCTAATTATTGCTTTGGCGAGGGTGGGGCAGGTACCTATTCAGACGGGAAACTATACACTCGATCTCTGAAAAGAGGCAGCGGTGCAGATGTTTTGGAGACATTGGTCTATCATGGTGCTCCTGATGATATCCGAACAGATGCACATCCACACATTGGTTCTAATGTATTGCCAAAAATAATTGAAAATATACGGAATACGATTCTGAATTTTGGTGGTGAAATTCATTTTGATCATAAAGTTACCGATCTCATCATAGAAAACCAGAAGGTTAAAGGTGTGAAATGTAATGACTTGAAATTTATGTGTGATCATGTAATATTGGCTACGGGACATTCGGCGAGAGACGTTTTCTATATGCTTGACGTAAAAGGGATTAAAATAGAACCAAAACCCTTTGCCCTTGGATTGCGCATAGAACATTTACAAAGTACGATTGATGTAGCTCAATATAAGATACAAACCAGACATGAAGACCTTCCACCAAGTGCATATTCACTTGTGACTCAAGTAGAAGGGAAAGGCGTATTTTCTTTTTGTATGTGTCCGGGTGGATTGATAGTGCCTGCGGCAACATCTCCTGGAGAAATTGTGGTCAATGGTATGTCACTGAGTCGCCGAGATAGTCAGTTTGCAAATTCCGGATTTGTGACTTCTATAGAATTGGATGAATTATCTGAGCATGGGTTTAACGGTACGTTTGCTTGTTTGAATTTTCAAGAATCTATCGAAAAGGCGATGTCCGAGTATGTCAAAGGCACCCAAAAAGCGCCGGCTCAAAGGGTAAAGGATTTCGTGGATGGCGTATTGTCAAAAGAACTGAATCCTACTTCATACATTCCAGGCTTGGTTTCTGCACCGCTTCACACTTTATTACCGGAATTTATATACAAAAGACTTCGACAAGGATTAGTGCAAATAGATAAACAGCAAATCAAAGGATTTATAACCAACGATGCCAATATTGTCGCTATAGAAAGTCGGACTTCTTCACCTATCAGAATTCCAAGAGATGCGGCTACCTTGGAGCATACGGAAGTAAATGGTTTGTACCCTTGTGGAGAAGGCGCCGGATATGCGGGAGGAATAGTATCTGCTGCCATAGATGGTCAAAATGTTGCCAATGCCATAATTAAAAAATTGGGACTTGAAGTGTGATGTTGTTCTTATTTAAGGATTGTGATATTTCTCATTTCTGATAATAGAATAGGCGCGGTATAATTGTTCCATTGCGATCAACCTAACCATTTGATGTGAAAAAGTCATCTTAGATAGAGATATTGTGAAGTTTGCTTTTTCTTTTAATACAGAATGGTGCCCAAACGCACCGCCAATGATAAATACCAGATTTTTAACGGATTGATTGGTCAATTTCTCAATAAACGATGCAAATTGAATTGAACTGTACTCTTGCCCCATTTCATCAAGTAATACAAGCACATCATCTTTGGTTATTTTGGATAAAAAAACTTCTGATTCTTTAAGTTTTAAAGTATTGGGATCGTGTATAGATTTGATATCTTTAATCTCTTCATATTCAATATTGGTATAATGTTTAAGTCTTTTTAAATATTCATTGATCCCCTTTTCTAAATAGGCTTCATTTGTTTTTCCAATGCAATATATTTTGATGCGCATAATTGATTTGGATTCTTATAAACACAAATATATCAGTTTCATTTCAAATTTGAAATGAATTAGGTTACATTTGCAACTCTATCAAGTCTATGAACATGCCCAAAACATTGCTTCATGCTGAGTGGTATTTAACTCATGATGTGCTTTCGGCTGCAAAAAATTTATTGGGAATGATACTGCGATCTGAAATTGATGGTCATGTTTGTGAAGGTATCATCGTTGAGACTGAAGCGTATAGAGGAGCAGATGACAGAGGGTGTCACTCCTATGGAAATAAAATAACTGAAAGAAATAGAACGATGTTTGATATTGGAGGTTCAGTTTATGTATATATTTGCTATGGCATCCATCCAATGCTCAATGTAGTCATAGGAAATTCTGGTGTGGCTGATGCAGTTTTAATTAGAGCAGTGGAACCCATACAAGGACTAAAAATAATGATGGAAAGGAGAGACATTGATTCTGAAAATAGATTGAAAACTACAAGCGGACCTGGTAACCTAGCTAATGCTTTTGGAATCAATAAACTTTATGATGGAGACAAATTCTTTGATCCATCAAGCCCGATCCAAATATTTTCAAACGGGATAAAGCCAAGCTCTATTTATGAAGGTCATCGTGTAGGTATGTCGGCAAGAATAGGCACCTGTGCATTCAGACCATGGAGATTCTATATCGAAGGAAACGTGTGGGTGAGCAACCCAAAACACATTGATTATACGCAAAAAACAAAATTTTCAAAGTTATGCAATATTTAAAGCTAAAAATAGAAGGAACCACCATAGAAGTTCATAATAGTTGGCTTGGTGTGGAAACAGTTACGGTAAATGGGAAAAAAGTTTCTGAAGCCACATCTGTATTTGGTTTTAACCATTATTTTACAGTTCAGGAAATGTCCGGATTGTCACAATACCATGTAATTACGAAGGTTTTGGATGATTTTGGAAATGTTGGCATTGATGTGAAAAGAAACGGGCAATTTCTGTATAGAAATTTACCATTGTCTTTCAGTTTTATAATGAAAAGGTCAAACAATAAGCATAAAAAACTGGGTCTTGAGCATCTGAGAAATTATGATATAGAATTGGCTATCAGTAATTTGGAAGCAAGTTTGGAGGAAGATTCGTATGATTGGGAAGCACATTTTCATTTAGCCTGCGCATATTCCAATATTGAAGATACAAAAAAGGCGCTCTTTCATCTATCAAAAGCAGTGGAAAACGGACTAAAGGACACGGATAGCATCATGACTTATGAGATGTTGGCATTTGTTAGGATTCAAGATGAATTTGATGAATTTCTTGAACGAGGTTTTAAGCTATCGAATACATAATCAATTTATTAAACCCAAAACGCCAAAAGGAGCAAATTTGGTTTAATATTATTTCTTTGGGATCGTTACACTCTCTCGCCATCCCACATGAGAAAGGCTTTCAGAAACCCATCTAATCCACCATCTAAAACTAAATCTGTATTTCTAGATTCAAACCCAGTTCTATGATCTTTCACCCTTCTGTCGTCCAGCACGTAGGAGCGAATCTGTGATCCCCATTCATTTTTCATCTTTGTAGATTCTATTTTATCTCGCTCTGCCCGCTGCTTTTCTAATTCAATTTCATACAATCGAGATTTCAACATTTGCATGGCTTTATCTCTATTGGCGTGTTGCGATCTTGATTCTTGACATGCTATGGCAATTCCGGAAGGAATATGCTTTACTCTCACTGCTGTCTCGACTTTATTGACATTTTGACCACCAGCTCCTTGAGATCTGAAAGTGTCCCATTCTAAATCTGCCGGATTGATATCTATTTCTATAGTATCATCTATCATTGGGTGGACGAAAACAGAGGCAAATGATGTCATTCTTTTCCCTTGTGCATTGAATGGACTTACACGTACCAATCTATGGACACCATTTTCACCTTTCAACATGCCGTAAGCATATTCACCCTGAATTTCAATGGCAACAGATTTTATGCCTGCCACATCACCATCTACTCGATCCAATTCAATGGGTGAATATCCATTTTTCTCTGCCCACATGATAAACATCCTTTGTAGCATAGAAGCCCAATCACATGCTTCAGTACCTCCGGCACCTGCATTTATTTCGAGAGTACAATTGAGCACATCTTCTGGTTGATCTAATGTTGTTCTAAACTCAATATCATCAAGGATTGATAGAAGTTCATTGTATTTTTGATCAACTTCTTCTTCGCTTGCTTCGCCTTCCCGCTGAAATTCAAGCAAAACCTCCAAATCGTCAGACCTCATCTCCAAATCTTGATATAGATCAACAGCTTTTTTGTGATCTTTCAGGATTTTTAATATTTGTTCTGCTTTCTCAGGATCATTCCAAAAATTGGGATCAAAGGTTAATTGTTCTTTGTCTTCTATCTCGATTTTTCGTTGATCGACGTCAAAGATACCTCCTTATAGATGTCAATCGCACTTTGATATCAGCTAACTGCTCAGAAGTCATTGCCCTGCATGTTTATGTGATGAAGAAATAAAAACAGAATTGAAAAAAATCGCAATTTATGCCAATGCAAAAATTACTGAATATCATCCAATTCTACGTAAAATACAAGGTTTGACTTACTAGGAATTGCCGGTGGTGAACCCGCTTCTCCGTATCCTAAATTTTCAGGAATAAATAGAAGTGCCTTTGTGCCTTTGTTCAATAATGTGAAACCTTCATCCCATCCTTTGATAACCTGGCCAACACCTAATGTAAATGTGAATGGCATACCTCTACCTAAAGAATTGTCGAACATAGTTCCATCACTTTCCAGCACACCGTAATATTGAGCAGAAACTACATTTCCACTTTTAGCATTATCTCCGCTTCCTTGCTCAAGAATAAAATATTTAATGCCGGAATCGGTGGATTTGACATCCAAATTATTCTCTTTATAAAGCTTAATATTATTCGCTACCAATGCTTCGATATCCGGAAGTCTCTTCTGATTTTCGGCAGCTTTGAGTTGCAATTCAGCTTGCATAGTTTCCATATACTTGGTGTAACCCTCTTCATTTTTAATATCTTTCACATTGAAATCATAAACAAGATATTTCATCGAAGATAGGTTGGGAGGAAGATTTGGTATGGAATCCACAGGCATGTTAAGGATGTAGTGATCACCAATCTTACTTTTGGACAATATTTCCTCGAATGGATTGGTATTTTTACCTTCCGGTAAATTCTCCGGAACTTTCACAATGGGCATTTGTGGACCTTCCTTCATTTCCTGAATCACTTTTCCGTCATCACCTGAGATTTTCAATGTAAAAAATACATAGTCATTTGGTTTTGCCATTTCACCTGAGCCTGTTTCAACGATAGAATAGGCTAGACCATTTTTAGTCTTTAGGTCTGAAGATTTTTTACACGCAGCAATAGTGAGTACAGCTGCAGCTATAAATAATAATGATCTGAGTTTCATTTTTATTGAATTAATTATGAATAAATTTAATGTGAATTTAATATTGGAGGTATAATTTTTTTAACCTTAGCTATGACATCCTGCAAACTGGCATACACACCGCCTCCGGAAGCATTTTTATGTCCGCCACCGTTGAAATGTTTTGATGCAATTTCCTGTACTGAAATGTCACCTTTACTGCGCAATGAAAGCTTGATGATCGATGGCTGTTCTAAAACAAGAACTCCCACCTTTACTTTATCCATCAACAATAGGTAATTGACTATGCCTTCAGTGTCGCCGCGCTGGATGTTGTGGTCTACATAATCTTGTTTTGTCAACCACATGATTCCCAAACCACAGTCGTCTAATATTTCCATCCTATTGGCTAAGCAATGGCCTAAAATCCTAAGGTGCTTTTCTTTTTGAGAATTAAATATCTTATTGGCTAATTCATAGTCATCTACGCCGCCACGCTTGAGTGCGGATGCAACTTGATAAGTGTATGATGTTGTACTATATCTAAACGATCCGGTATCGGTCATAAGTCCTGTAAATAGGCATTCGCCAATCTGAGGATTTATTTTATAGCTGAACCCCATTTCATCTATGACTTTGTAAATCAATTCACAAGTACTCGATGCTTCAGGTATGGATATGACTATATCTGCGAAAGGTTCCGGATCTAAATGGTGGTCAATCATTACCTTCAATGCTTGACTAAATTGCACATCTTCACCAAGTTTGTCTATTCTATCCAGTGCATTGAAATCCAAACAAAAGATGGCTTCAGCTTTGCCAATTTTTTCTTTGCATACTGCAGGGTCTAAGTCATAGATATGGCTCCTGAAAACACCTGGTAGAAACTCAAAATTTGCTGGGAACTCGCTTGGGAAAATGACTGAAACATTGTGTCCAAATGATTCCAAAAATTGTCGCATGGCCATAGATGAACCAATGGCATCACCATCCGGATTCCGATGAGATAAAATCACTACTTCTTTTGGACTCTGAAGGGATGCCTTCAGTTTCAGAATATCTTCCATCATATAAGGGCGCAAAATTGAGTAATAAATCTGAAATAGCAAAATTTATTTTATTTATACCATTGGATTCGATGTAAATAAGTACCTTTGCAGCCTTTTTAAATATAATAAATAGTAATATATGTCAGGGAATAGAACGTTTACAATGATCAAACCGGATGCCGTAGGTGACGGTCATATTGGTGCCATTTTGCACAGGATAAATGAAAATGGTTTCAAAATAGTAGCCATGAAGTACACAAAATTATCAGCTGAGAAAGCCGGTGAATTCTACGCCATCCATCGTGAGAGACCTTTCTTTGGTGAGCTTGTAGCCTTTATGTCTTCCGGACCTATTGTAGCAGTAATTCTTGAAAAGGAAAACGCAGTACAAAGCTTTAGGACGTTAATAGGTGCAACCAATCCTGCTGAAGCTGCGCCAGGTACCATTAGAGCTGATTTTGCAAGAAATATTGGAGAAAATGCCGTACATGGTTCTGATAGTGATGAAAATGCTCAAATTGAATCATCATTTCATTTTTCAGGAACAGAAATTTTTGGATAATATCCATCCAAATACAATAAAGAGACTCTATCATGTATCATGGTAGAGTCTCTTTAGTTTATAGCGGTTTTTAAATTTTGAACTAACTCATTGATGTAGGGTAATTGTCCCAAAGAGTGGATTTGAGGTACTGTTAATACATCATACACTTTTTCAGACCCAAAAAACTTCTTCATTTCAATATTGATGTTTACCTCAGTATTTTGACCTCCAGTAATAGAAAATGATTTAGATAGTTCTATAGGAAGTAACGCAGCATCGCTACCTAAGTGCAAAGCAACAGGCTGAATCAATTCACCATCTGGCGTATAAGCTACCAAGCCTTCACATTTAAAATAGATGTAACTTGCCCACGCTGGCCAATATTCAGAATTGTTACTTAATATATTTGAAGCTTCGTAATCTGTAGGTGATTTTGAATTCAACTCAGAGGGTAATCCAATGTTAAAATTGATGTGGTCGTACTGTCCCTTTTCAATATCTTTTATTTCATATTTAAATCCACTTCCTGCAACAGGATTTATATGTGCATTGGTTAAATTGATATAATCTAAATCTTTGATTTTGGTTTGGGTACCAGTATTGCCTATTTGTACATCTGTCAGATAAAATGATACTCTTGAAAATTGGAAAGGAACTTTTGGGTTTGGATATGTATAAGTTTCGTACATCTTCAAAGGCTGCCCATCATATGTCAATGTAAAATTGAGTACCAAGGTTCCTTTTTCATTATCAGATTTGTTGCAACTCCAATAAGAAAAAGAAAACAAAAAGATAAGTGTGTAAAAAATGACTTTTGTTCTCATATCTCGTCTAATATTGAAATTAAACACTAGAAATGAACTTTTGTTTGTATATATGTGTTTATTTTGCCATACATACGAGACTACCGCTAGTGAAAATTATTGGCACGATTTTTGGGATAACATATTATGATATTTTTTAATTTGTTATTTCCTTATTATGAGACGTTACAGTTACATTATTGGTGTTTTAGCTTTATTTTTAGCATCTTGTCAAAATGACACTATTGTTACCCCAGACCAGGAAAATTTAGATGTTACATTAACCAAGATCTTGGATGGTGCATCCCCGACAGGCGACCTAAATTACTTTAAAATGCCTGATGCACAAGATTTTTCTAAGATACCGCAAGACCCTAAGAATCCACTTACCAAAGAAAAGGTGGCTTTAGGAGCATTTTTATTTCATGAGACAGCGATCAGTTTAGATGCTAAAGAACCCACTGAAATGGGCAAGTTTTCTTGTTCTTCCTGCCATCATGTTGATGCTGGATTTCAAGCCGGTACTTTTCAAGGTATAGGTGAAGGTGGTTCCGGATTTGGCAATAGAGGCGAAGGGCGATCACCGCATAGTCCTGATGCGACCATAGATGTGCAACCTTTGAGATCGCCTTCAGCAATGAATGGAGCGTACCAACCCAACCAACTTTGGAATGGTCAATTTGGTGCGACACATTTGAATGAAGGTACTTCAGCACAATGGACTGTTGGTACTCCAATTGAAACGAACAATTTGGGTTATGAAGGCCTTGAAATTCAAGCTATTGCTGGTCTTGGTGTTCATAGAATGAAAATTGACGGTAATATCATCAATATTGCCTATTACAAGAGTTTGTTCGACGATGCTTTTCCGGATGTCCCTGAAAGCATCAGATATACCCGAGAGTTTGCAGGATTGGCAATTGCAGCTTATGAAAGGACAATATTGTCTAATAAGGCTCCATTCCAACAGTATCTTCGTGGACAAAAGTCAGCAATGACCGATGATGAGAAAAAAGGTGCTATCTTGTTCTTCTCTAAGGCCAACTGTAATCAATGCCACACAGGTCCAGCACTGAACAGCATGCAGTTCAATGCAATCGGCATGGATGACCTATTTAAATGTCCAGAACCTGTAATTAACACAAAAGCTGGCGACCCTGCCAATTTAGGTAGAGGTAGTTTTACAAAGAACCCTGCTGATAATTATAAATTTAAAGTACCACAACTATATAATCTTTTAGATTCACCATTCTATGGTCATGGATCTAGTTTGAGAAGTATCAGATCTGTAATTGAATATAAAAATAAGGCCATTCCGCAAAATTCAGATGTTCCAACAAGCCAATTAGACAAACATTTCGTTCCACTTGGTTTGACCAATGAGGAAGTAACAGCCATCGAGAAATTTATTTCAAGGGGATTATATGATTCTGATCTAAGAAGATACGTTCCCACAAGATTACCAAGTGGACAGTGTTTTCCAAACAATGATTTACAATCTAAAATAGATACTGACTGTTTCTGATAATAACCCCAATTTTCAATATTTAAGCGAAGTCAATTCTATTGACTTCGCTTTTTTTTATATTTTTGTAAAAGGTAGCGTAACGATACTTCCAAAATCAAAGTACACTTTGAAGAAATAGATACCGGATGCAAAATCTTCTACAATTATTTTATCGAAACTATTGTGTTCAGTTTTGACAAGTTTTCCTAATGCATCATATATTTCTACCGCCACAATTTCGCCAGTTTGATCATGAACGACTTCCACAAATCTGGATGATGGATTGGGTCTCAGATATGATTTTATTATTTCACTGGTAGCGGTAGAACTTATGATACATTCAATGAATTGACTAAAGCTAAAAGTGCAAACTTGATCCAGTTTGAACAATGTCAAATCCATTGTATATATGCCATTATTTGCTGAAGTCACATGAAAGGGCTGATCTATGTCATTTGTTTGTAAAATAATGTCACCTGAAGGATTTGTCCAAGTGATGAATATGCTATCAACACCTAATGGATCAAACTTATTTGGAATAAATCTCACTTCAGTAGCATTGTCTTCACACGGTGTTTGTATTATTTCACCATCAATGTCTAAAATATGAGTTGTCACGTACAACACAGAGTCACATTGATACTGGGGTGGTGGATTGACCAATTTTAATGCAAAACTATCCACTTCTGTATAGAATAGGGTGTCAAGAAATATCAAAGGTAGATCGCTAGTACACAATGCAAATTCGTGAAATAATTTACCATGTGGAATCACGTTTATGTCAATATCCTGATTGTATGAACATCGAGACGAATCTTCTTTTATGGTTGTGTAATGTGTTTGTCCATTTTGAATCATGTCTAAAGTAATTGATCCTCCGTCCCATCGCCATGGGTTTCCGTAATTATCAAAATGCTCCATACCCATTTCATCAAAGACACCATCAAATGGAAATTCAAAAGGACACAAGTTCAATTCGATTTGTTGATTTGGTATAGGAAAGAATTCAAAAAATCTACAAAATGGATCTGAGAACCCTAACCTAGGATGTTCAGATTGAATACAAATTTCGTATTTCCCGGCTTTAGAAAAAATATAATCAATGTATTGATCATTATAAATAAACGAATCTACTTTTCCTTGAGGATCTGTGATTTTCCAATGAAAATTTACCCCATAAATAGAAAAGAGGTAAGGATCTGATTTGGCATATATTTGGGTGATTCTTGATTGAGAAGGGCAATAAAGACCATCATCATCGAATAATTCAATATCATAAAAGAGTGGAAGCTGACATTCATGAAAATCACCTCTTAGTTGTATTGTATAATCACACACAGCACCTTCGAAACCATCAAGCCACAGTACATAGGTTTGACATGGATTGAAAATGAATCCATCTACTAAAATGGTACCTGTTGTAGGATTGCCTTCACATATTGGTCCAGCAGTTGGATCACACGCATCATATACTCCATATTGTAATCCTTGCCCATTGCACTGAGAAATGTTTATTTCAATTTGATAGTCCCCATATCCCGCAACAAAGCCAATAAATGAAGTATTATGAAATATTCCATTGCAATGTGATTGCCCCAACCATGGTCCCATGACATCCGGATTTCGTCCGCATGGCCACTGATTAATAATGTTCAGATTGGGCAAGGCATTTTCGAAAGCCAATTCACATATATTGTCCACCGAAAATGGATTTCTTAAACAATTTATAGCTTGATATCCTAAATTACATGTATAGATAGTATCAGGTAAATAGGGGTTAATTGATATACAACAACGATTTGGGATCGGATTTTCGTCCGGAGCGCCATATGTTCCTTTAGGTACTCGAACAAAGTATGAACCTGGAGGAATATCATCAAAACGATAGCTGCCATCGGCTTCAGTTTTTAAATGGGCTATAACATTACCATTATCATCACATCCTTCGACTAATTCTATTGGAATAGCTTCAAGTGGTACATCCGTACTTCCAAATTCGCCATTTTGGTCCTTGTCAATATACACGTACCCTTGAATGGTCGGAAAGTCCTTTTGCGTGATAATTAGTTGAAAATCACTTGCATTTTCAATGGATGAACTCACCGCAAGCAAGTATGCACAGTCATTTTTGTTACAAGAAACGACAATGATGCTATCGCAGCGGTTTGTAATATTATTGCATAATGAATCCACCTGTTCAATAATACCTCCCTTCAGTCCTTGTAACCCAATCGACAGATTTCCAAAATAACCTTTTGGTGCTAATAACTTGAAATAAATGACAGACTCATTATTTTGACTACAAATATTGGTCGGTTTGCCACATGAATTATTTCCATCAATCACCGTGATGGGCCCATCATTTGTTTGTATTGTCGGAAATTGAGTGCATGAAGTTGTGTCATTGATTAAGTGAATTGTGTAGCTTTCTGTAAATGAGCATCCAAACTTGTCTTTTGCTTGTACTAGATAGGTTGTTGTAATATCAGGGCATAAGTGAGCAATGCTATTTTCTATATAAGTATTTGGACCTATCCAAACAGGCATATTTAATGTATCGTGATTAATAGAGCTGACTACAACATCGAAACATTTTGAAGGAAAGCAGGATAATATTGAATTGGCGGGTTTAAATATGAATTCACCGTGTGGTTCTAGAGTTATTTTAAAATGTCTATTCACAGTTACTCCATTGTAGTGTGCTTTCACATTGTATGTCACTGTTTGAAAGTCATTTGTCAAATTTGTCAATGTATCTTTCAATTTATAATTTCCAATAGCTTCATGGACGACATCATCACCCTCTACTCCAGGATTGTTATATCCTATGATATTTACTTGTGCTTCAGGATGAAAAGGAGTAATTTCAATGTCTAAGCCAGAACCGGAACAGATGGTATCGTTGATATGATAATCTATATTAATAGGATAACTGCAGTCAATAGTTCCGTTGAAAGATATAGGTTCATATGTTTGACAAAGTGGGGCTGACCAGCATCCTGTTTCAGAATCAGCAAAGACAAAAAGTGCTCCTTTCACATTTAAACTATCGCATTCTATGATTTCTTCAATACTATTAATTTTTACATCAAAACAAAAATAATATTTAAAAAAGGAGTTACATGTGCTAGGCAATCCCCACGCCTGGTCGGGGTCATGAGCATCATTACATCCTGTACCATCACCTTGCGAAGTATAAAACCAGCCTGCCGGTAAACCGTCTCCTGCTTTCAAGCCTGATTTTCCATAAACTATTCCTAATTTTCCAGTGGGCAGTGTAACTAGACTGTATTTGTCATTATCATAGTTATAATGTACACTTCCTTCATCAAACCATTTCCAATTATATAATCCTGAAGGTCTAGTCAAAGACGAATCTATATTTATACCTGAGTAAAAAACCGGAATTAGTCCCTGAAGCCATGTACAAGTATTCCCTTGCGGAGGCGTCAATCCGGATGCAACATTCCAAAAGGATACTTCAAAACACAACCTAAGCTTTTCTTCCGGAAAGTAAGGACCTCTAAAGCTTAATGACGGGTTGTCTGGTCTAATTACAGATAATGTTCCCGATGAACATCTAATCATTGAACTTGCTGTAGAATCCGGTGACTGTACAATGTCGTTTGATTCCACATTTGTATTTGAATACTGACATGTTGCAGTTGGGATGGTGATTGTAGAAAATGAAAACAAGAATGTAAAAAACCATCTAGGAAAATTGTAATTCATATACCGTGTAAGATTGTATCAATAAATGCTACAAATATAGTGAAAAACAATCAATTCAGGTCTTTATAGTCCGTATAAAGACATATAACATTTTATGTATCAAATGTTTTTAAATCCATACCTATAGTGCTATATTTTTGTAAAAGGCAACGTGACAATACTGCCATTTTCAAAGTACACTTTGAAGAAATAGATACCAGATGCAAAATCTTCTACAATTATTTTATCGAAACTATTGTGTTTTGTTTTGACAAATTTTCCTAAAGCATCATATATTTCTAGCGCCACAATTTCGCCAGTTTGATCATGAACGACTTTCACAAATCTGGATGATGGATTGGGAACTAAAACTGTTTTATAGTTTTTATTGAATTGAGTTGTATTTACCTGACAATCAATAATTTCGTTAAAGTTAAATGAACAACTATGACCAAGTTTATATAATGATATATTGGCATAATATAAACCTTTTTTATCTGCAGATATATTAAAAGTCTGATCGAAGTCATTGGATTCGAAAACTACATCTCCACTAGAATTTGTCCAAATAATAGATACACTATCAACAAAGGACATATTAAAATTGGATGGTACAAATTTGACTTCTGTTCCATTATTTATACATGGAGATTGCACAATATTTCCGCTTAAATCTAAAATATCAATTGTTAAATAAGATACTGAATCACATTTAAATTGAGAAGCTGGATTTATAATTTTGAAACTATCAACTTCTGAATTAAATTCATTGTTTAAAAATACAAATGGAAGTTCCTCTTTACATAATGCAAATTCATAAAATATTTTTCCAGCGGGGAAAGTATCTATTAAAATTGTTTGAATATATGGGCAGCCGCATTTATTGACTTTTGGGCTTGAAAAGCGGTTGTTTCCATTACGAACCATTGATAGGGTTACTGGACCGCCAAGCCATCCCCATGGATTTTCATGAGCATCTAAAATCTCTTTGCCATTATTATCATAGACACCATCAAATGGAAAGTCTTCCGAACAAATCTTGAATTCTTTATACTGATCTTCTAATTGTTTAAACTCAAATGTTTTACAAATTGGATCTGAGAAACCGGGACATGGGTGGTGAGTTTGTAAACATATTTCATAAGTTCCTGCCTCAGGAAAGATATAATCCAAATTCATTGTATTATCCTCAAACGCATCCACATTTCCATTAGGATCTGTTATTTTCCAATGATATTGCACTTCAGAAATAGTTGCTAATGAAGGGTCTGCTACCACTTTTATAGTTTGTTTATAAGAGATTGATGGGCATAATGGACTACATTTTGAGTCCACAACAATATCTTCAACAATAGGAGGTCGGCATTCAATGAAATCACCAGTTACATGTACATAATAACTACAGACTGAACCACTGTACCCATCTATCCAAAACACGTATTTTTGGCACGGTGTCAATTGGCTTGCATCGACAGTTATAGTACCAGTATTTGCATTTCCATCGCATATTGGACCGGCATTCGGTTCACATGCCTCGTAGATACCATATTGTACACCTGTTCCGGCACAAGCAAATACAGTAAATTCTATTTGATAGTTACCTTCTCCAGCTACGAATCCATAAAAAGATGTATTTTCAAATTTTCCGTTGCAATGTGCTTTTCCTGCCCAAGGCCCTAACTCACTTGGATTTTGTCCACATGGCCATTGTTCAATTACGGTTAAATTGCATAAAGGGTTGAAATACGCATCTTCGCAAATATTATCAACCGAATATGGATTGGAAGTGCAATTTGGTGGTGGCCAGCCCAGATCGCACTCATGTGCTACAGTGGATTGATCGTCTTCAATTAAAATGCAACAATCCTGTGGAACTGGATTGTGAACAGGTGCACCAGGCGCACCTTCGCTCACTCGAACCCTGTACATACCAAGTGGAACTCCACTAAATTTATATATTCCATTAGAATCACTTATCGTTGTAGCGATTATTTTTCCTGTACCATCACAGTCAGTAACCAGCTCTATAGGGACTCCGGATAAACCTGAATCTATTCCTCCATAGTCACCACTGGCATCAAGATCGACATAGGTATGACCTTGTATGACAGGAAAGAGTTTTGGTGAAATAATCAATTGAAAAACTCCAGCATTTGCTGCGCTTGAGCTGACTGCTATGAGAAATGCCCTATTTGGATTTGAGCAATCAAGTGTTACGCTACTTTCACAGTTCCTTGAAAAGTTTGAACACGAGCTATCAACTTGAGCTATAAGCCCATTTTTCAAACCTAATACATCAACTTTTAAACTACCAGTAAAATCAGGTGGTGAAACTAATTGGAAGTAAATAGTAGATTCATTGTTTTCATTACAAATATTGGAAACAGTACCACAGGTATTATTGGCTGTGATGGTCGTATTTGATTCAGATAGATGAATCGTTGGATATGAAGTGCAAGTTGAAGCGTCATTGATCACGTGAATTGTATAATCTCTGGTAAAGTTGCAACCAAATGCATTTGTACAATTTGCAATATAAGTAGTAGTAACTTCCGGACAAAGCTTCGTAATTCCATTTTCTGTTACGATGTTTGGGCCAATCCAAGTATTGGCACTGGGATCATTTTCACCAATGATGAAAGCGTTGACCTCAAAACATTGTGAGGGAGTACAAGATATTATAGTACTCTGAGGTGAAAACGCTATTGCATTATCCGGGGCAACAGTGACTTGGATATATTTATTGATACTAACTCCGTCATATACTGATTTTACATAATATGTTATGCTTTGAAATTCATTTGTCAAGTTGATCAAAGTATCTTGTAAATTATAGTTGCCTATGTGCGCATCTACATTTTTAGTACCAAGAACATGCAGATTATCTACTGCTGTAATAGAGATTTGAGCATCAGGATGGAAAGGTATAATCTCTATGTCCAATCCTGAACCGGAGCAGATGGTGTCATTTCCTAAAAATGTAACCTGTACAGGATAACTACAATCAAGTGCTCCTGAGAAACGAATTGGTTCTGCACCTTCACATGTTGCTGGATGCAAACAACCTGTTTCTGAATCTGCCATTACAAATAGTCCTACATCAACTTTCTCGGTACTACAGTTTGCAATGTCTTCAGCCACTGATATTTGGATACCAAAACAAAAATTTAAATTGGTTTTCTGATTACAAGGTGTAGGCAAGCCCCAAGCTTGGTCAGGGTTTTTTGAATTTGTACAGTCTGCACCATTTCCTACAGAAGAGAAATACCAACCAGCTGGCAACGCTTCACCAGCATTAAGTTTTGGACTTCCGTACATCAACCCTTTTCTACCATTTGGTAAGGTAATAATTGAATAATTGTCGTTGTCCTCATTATAATGTACTACTCCTTCTTCAAACCATTTCCAGCCGGTTAATCCTTTTTTCAGAGTAGGAGCTGATTTTGAATCGATGCCTGTGTAAAATACAGGAATTAGTCCTTGTATCCATGCACAATTATTGCCATTTGGTGGAAAGATTCCATATTGGGATGTAAAAAACTCAACACTATAGCACAACTGAATATTTTCACCAGGGAAATATGGGCCATCACTATGTAGTGTTGGGTTTTCAGGCCTAGAAACCACAACGCTTCCGTCAAAGCACTGATAACCACCCGATGTATTGAACTGGTCATGTTCTTTACCCGATATTAATGAATTTTCTCTTGGAAATCTCTCCAATTGATTTTGAGAATGCGCTACAAAAATACTTGATAAACAAAGTAAAATTGGTAGCAATAGACGGATAGGGAATGTAAATGATTTCATAACATAAATTTTTAACGATAAAATAATACCAAAGATAAACAGTAGAAACAAACTAAAGCTTCTTTTTGAATAATTTTTATAGAAAAGTATATTTTTTAGACAATTACTTCACAAAAGGGATGGAAAATTCCTTATTTGCCACAAAATATAGCTTTAAAATATAAAATCCGGATGGGAAATGACTGATATCTATATATTCTTCAATTGCACTATTTGAACCTTTAAAAATTAATTTACCAACCACATCATATATGCTATAATTTTGGATATCAACATTGTCTCGATTGAGTACGATGAGGTGGTTTTGGTCATTATATGTAGTCAATTTTACAATCCTATTTTCAGAATGAGTACCTGATAAAGATTCTACAATAAAGGAATATTGGAACTCACATCCTAGACCATCAGTAATGGTGCAGCGATAATAACCTGCTTTTAAATTTTGGACGCACAATGACTTCTGCCCATTGTCCCAAAGTATGTGATAAGGTGTTGCATCTGAGATTATCTCTATGCAAATAGAACCGCTTCCTTTCTTATCAACATCATGTACGATAGCACTTTTGATATCAATCTCTGCATTTGAAGAAATCGTGATTTCATGGGTTGTTACGTTACATCCACCCGAATCTTGAATGAATGCTTGGTATATTCCGTTTGGTAAATTTGAAAGGGTGTTTCCGGTAAGACTTGGATCGTCATTCCAAATGATTTGTTGGATAGGAAATGAACCGCTTGCAGTCAGACTGATGCTTCCTGCACTATCCTGAGGGCAAACATTATTGATGATATTGTCTATATTGTATGTAATAGGATCGATTTCTTTAAAATGAACTGAATCAGAAATGCCTACACATCCGATATGATCTGTCACGGTGACATTGTATATGCCTCCACTTAAATTACTCAACGTATCCAAATTTATACTTTTAAAATACTGCTTTCCTACGCTCCAATTATAGTCAAAGGGCGCATGTTTTGAATCGACATTAATCCAGATTTGGTTTAGAGAATCATCATGACATTGGTTGATATCCTTATAATCAATTTGTATTGGTATTTCAATATTTTGAGAAGGTAAAAAAATATTTTGAAGTGAAAATTTGCATTGATTGGCGTCATATCCTGTAAATCCATAGATTCCTGATTTTAAATTGGATAGGGTAGAAGTGTCTATCAATGTGTGATTCCAAACATAATGGTATGGTGGAAAACCACCAGATGTTTTAATGGTAATAAGTCCATCAAAACTCATCGAACAGGATGATGGAATAATTGTGTCAATGATATTTGAAATCAATTCAGGGTTTGTCAGTTTTACTTTTAGAGGAACAGCAATACAACCATTGACATCAGTCAAATTCAATTCGTAGTTGCCGGCTGATAATTCAGAAATATCATCTACTCGTGCTCCAAAGTTCCATAAGTAGTAATATGGAGGTGTGCCGCCAACAGGTTTTGTTGTGATCTGTCCGTTTTTATCTCCAAAACACTGAATAGGGACGATATCTACAAGCTCTGCATACAAGCTGTCCGGTGCAACCAGTTCAACTGACTCAGTGAAGATGCAGCCGCTTTGATCAGTGATGCTTATTTGGTAGATACCTTCTTTCACATTGTTTAGAAGTGGGCCATTTGCACCCGTATTCCATGAGTACATATATGGAGGATGCCCGAAACTTCCTTCAAATTCTATTGAACCGTTTGATTGAAGGTGGCATAGCGGGTTTTTCTTTGATTTTAATATTCCTTTTAAACTTAATTGAGATTCCAAATTCAGTCCACTTAATATGGAAGTACATCCCAAATTATCTGTGATGGTCACAGAATAGATACCTTGAGAAGCATTGTTTAAATTCATAGTGGTATCACCGTTTGACCATGCATAGGAGAATGGTGGATGATCCGTATTGTGGGCAATGGTTATAGCTCCATCATCCATTCCAAGACAACTTGCCTTGGTGATACTGATTACTGTTGATTGTAAAGAAGATGTGGCTTTGATCTCAAAATAATCCGTAATGTGAACACAACCGCCAAAGTCTGTGATCTTGGCTCCATACAATCCTGTTGATAATCCTGAAATAGACGTACCTAGCATACCATTAGTCCATTCGACAGAATAGGGAGGAAGTCCGCCAACAATATCAAGTGAAATTTGCCCATCTTTTTGACCATTACAAAGAACATTTGTGATATTGGCTGTGGTAGTAATTAAATCCGAAGAAGGAGCATCATCTTCTAATCCATTGCAGTTGTCATCTATGCCGTTGCACATTATTTCTGTGGATTGAGGATGGATTTGATCATTATCATCGTCACAGTCTCCACTTTCTCTAGCATATCCGGGAGGTGGTGAGCTACTACAATAGTGTATGGAATTTTGGGTTTGCCCGTAGCCATCGTTATCCAGGTCTAAAAAATACGTATTCGATTCAGAAACAAGTGTGGCACCATATAACTCAATTTGATCAATGGCGATATCGCCTTCAGTTCCTTCAGTTGTCAAAGCTAAAAAACGCAGTATAACTTGTTGCCCATCAAATGCTGTCAAAGGAATCGTTTCTCTTATCCATCTGTTCTCCTGAGATCCCTGAATATCAAATAATGTTGTCCATTTTGATCCAAAATCATTTGAAATTTCTACCCTTAGCGTCCCAACATCCTGGCCAAACATATAATAATAAAAAGAAAAATCACATCCTGATGCATTACTTACTACTTCCAAACACTGGGAAGTCAATATTACATTTTGTGATGAACCGCATACAAGCCCATTATTGTCCACGTATACATAATGACCACTGCCACCGTAGGCTGCATTTGGCCCAGTATTGTTATTAGGTGATTTTCCACTCCAAACTAACCAATCTTGAGTGCCATCTTCTATTTCATTATGAAATAAAAGAGAATTCAAATTACAACTGGTGTTACATCCGTCTAAACACGGTGTGAGCGCATTGAAAGTCTCTTGTTCTCTGATGGGTTCACATAATGTGGTAAATGACATGGAACATATGCTTTCCCTTTGATTTCCAATACATTCTGTGATGATGTTCAATGTATAGGAAGTATTTGGAGATAAGCCAGTAATCAAGTAATTTTCTTCAAAACAATTGATTTTTTTAATTATTTTATTTCCTTTCTCATCTTCCAAGAGAAGAGTCAATGATTGACAGCTTTGGTATGGCGTCCAATCCAAAAGCGCAGTTTGAATACCAATATTTGATAAAGTTATATTCTCCGGTAACCTGCAAATATTTTGGCTGAATCGAAAACGAAAGTACTTGAGTACGCCTACGTCATTGACCGCTCTATCGTAGATGATGATCTTCCAAATGCCCTCAGCATGTTCGTTTTTAAATTTATTCAATAAGTTGTCCTCAGGCAAGAAATCACCAATAAATGGAGGGTTAGCGTCTGCCAGCTTTGTACAAGCAAAATCCGAAAAATTTGTAAAACCATTGCAAAGAGAATCTAATACATCTCCATAATCGTCAAACAATGTTCCATGATGTTTTGTGAGGACAGCTTGGGTTCCAGCCGGTGATTCGATTGTAATTTTTAAGTCAGCCGGCCAATCATGCTTTACGATGGCTTCCACACCTTCCAATGTGATCGTTTGACCAATTATTCCTTGTTCATCTACTAGGATACTATATGTTTCAGTTCCATTGTCCTTCAACGGTAGGTTTAATTGGCAAGGTGTTGGATTTTCTAATAAGGTATAGAATGCAAACGGGCCATTCCAGTCGCTAAAAGAATTCGAGCTGCACTGCGTTCTAATATATAAATCATAGGAGCATGAGCTCTTTAGATTGGTCAATTGAAGGGATTTTTCGATCGATGAGTGGGTGGCAACGGATTTTCTTATTGCACCTCTTTCCACGATTTCTATTTCAAAACCAACAGTCGATGGATTGGAATCACTCCAAGCTACTTGTATGGAAGTGTGTGTTCTTTGAGAAAATCGTAAACTAAAGGGTTTTGAGCAATTTTGCCCCCATGCAATATTGAAAGTAAAATTCCAAATGATTAAAAATATGATAAAAAACCTCAATTTACGTGCAATCTTAATTACTCAAAGGTAAGAATTTTTATTTTTTGTGTAGGAAATAATTATGTCTTGAAGTCTTTATCCCACTTTTTATACAAATCTGGCCTTAAATTTTTAGTCCTTTCCAATGATTGTTGATGCCTCCATTCCGCAATTTTTGCATCATGTCCTGAAAGCAATACATCAGGAACTTTTTGTCCATTGAAATCGACAGGCCTTGTATAAACAGGCGGTGCCAAAAGATCATCTTGAAATGAATCTGAAAGGGCGCTTGTCTCATCTGACAGCACACCCGGAATCAATCTGACGATAGAATCTACTAGAACTGCTGCTGCTAATTCTCCACCTGACAATACATAATCTCCAATGCTAATCTCTTTGGTGATATGGAGGTCTCTGATTCGCTGGTCAATGCCTTTATAATGACCACAAACCAACAAAATATTTCCTTTTAAAGAAAGTTGATTAGAGATGTTTTGCGTAAGCTGTTGACCATCAGGAGTTAAGAAGATGATTTCATCGTAGTTCTTAATAGATTTAAGATCGGAAATACATTGGTGCAATGGTTCACACATCATGACCATACCTGAACCACCACCGTATTGATAGTCATCTACTTGTTTATGAACTCCCAAACCATAATCTCTTAGCTGTATCAATTGATAATCAAAGAGCCCCATGTTTTGGGCTCTTTTTAGTATGGAATGGTCAAAAGGACCGACAAGTAATTCAGGATGAAGGGTGATGATATCAATGGTCATAGGATTGACATTTACATTGGCAATCAAAGCCACTCTTCAAAAATAAGATCTTCCTCTATTGCAAATTACTCATTGATACCAAGTAACTCCACTTCAAATATTAGTGTTGCATTGCCAGGTATGGCACCTTGAGCTCCTTGTTCACCATAAGCTAAATTGGATGGGATGAAAAATCGATATTTGTCGCCAACAGACATCAGTTGAAGTCCTTCTGTCCAGCCTTTGATGACTTGATTCAACCCAAAACTTATAGGTTCGCCTCTCTCAACAGAACTATCAAAAACTTTTCCGTCTAAAAATGTTCCATGATAATGTGTCTTGACTTTGTCGGTGGCTGAGGGTTTAGGTCCGCCAGGTCCTTGATGCATGATTTCATACTGCAATCCACTAGGGAGGGTCACTACACCATCTCTTTTTTTATTTTCAGCCAAAAACTTTTCACCTTCAATTTTTGATGCGTTTCTTTTTGAATCTGCTTTTGCTTTTTCATTGGCACTAAAGATATTTTGAGCTTCCTCAAGTGACATCATACTTTTACCATTGAGCGCATCATTAAATGCTTTTGAAAAAATATCAGTATTTAAATCTGAAATTCCATTTCGCTTTATTGATTCTGCTACTAAAACAGCAGTTGCATAGGATAAACTATCAGATTTGGTGGTTAATTTTTGTGCTAAACTCATGCTTGAATAAAATAAAAAAATTGCAAATAATAATCCTGAAATTCTCATACTTTTAAGAATTTTGTTTTAGTTGTGAATAATATTTATGAAAATAGGGAATAGTCTGTATTCCTTTGAAAAAATTCTCCACTCCATAGTGCTCATTCGGCGAATGAATGTCATCACTGTCAAGTCCGAATCCCATTAAGACTGTTTTTACTTCCAGTACAGATTCAAACAATGCTACAATAGGAATACTGCCGCCACCACGAACCGGTATTGGAGTTTTTCCATAAGATTTTTCCATTGCCAACGCAGCTGCTTTGTATTCTGGAGTATTACTTGGAGTCACTGCTGCTTCGCCACCATGGTGTGGTGTCACTTTTACCTGCACTCCTTTTGGCGCAATGGAAGTAAAATAATCTTTGAATAATTGAGTGATCGCATCACTCTTCTGATTTGGGACCAATCTCATACTAATTTTTGCGTATGCTTTGGATGGAAGCACAGTTTTTGCACCTTCTCCGATATATCCTCCCCAAATTCCATTGATTTCCAGCGTCGGTCGTATAGAAGTTTGTTCTATTACTGTATATCCTGATTCTCCCATTGTAGCATCAATGCCCAAACCTTTCATGTATTCATCTTTATTAAAAGGGGCTTGATTCATAGCATCCCTATCTTCAGAAGAAAGATTGACTACGTCATCATAGAATCCGGGAATAGTAATATGCTTATTTTCGTCTTTTAGCGATGCCAACATATCACAGAGTACTTGTGCAGGATTTGGTACTGCACCTCCATACACACCGGAATGGAGATCTCTATTGGGTCCAACAACTTCTACTTCCACATAGCTCAATCCTCTCAAACCTACCGTAATAGAAGGTGTGTCATTTGAGATGATACCTGTATCTGAAATCATGACCATATCACACTTCAGAAGTTCTTTGTTTTCCTTGCAAAACTGCCCTAAATGCACAGAGCCAACTTCTTCTTCTCCTTCGATCATAAATTTTACATTGCAATATAATTCATTGTTTTTATGCATAGCTTCAAAAGCTTTGAGATGCATAAAAAACTGACCTTTGTCATCGCATGAACCCCTTGCAAATATAGCACCGTTAGGATGGATTTCAGTCTTTTTTATTGTTGGTTCAAAAGGTGGTGTGTCCCATAAATCCAATGGATCAGGTGGTTGTACATCATAATGTCCATACACTAATACGGTTGGTAAACTTGAATCAAACACATAATCTCCATATACAATAGGGTGACCTTTTGTAGGATACACTGTGACATTATTGACACCAACTAATTTCATGGCTTCTGCAACAGCATCTGCTGTTTTAGCCACATCAGTTTTGTACTTTGGGTCTGCGCTGACCGATGGAATGCGAAGAATGGAGAAAAGTTCTTCTAAAAATTTTTCTTTATTTTGTTCAATATAGGATTGCGTGGCTTGCATGTTTCTTTATTTTGTGATTGGTTTGTAAGGTATGCCCATGTTATAGAGTGCGAAGCAATATCTATCTGTGACTTCTTCTATAATTTTTGACGTTGGCTTTCCTGCACCATGTCCTGCACTTTTTTCGATTCTGATGAGTACAGGATTAGGGCCTTCTTGTTTCTTTTGGAGCTCAGAGATGAACTTGAATGAGTGGGCAGGAACAACTCTATCATCGTGATCAGCTGTGGTAACCAATGTAGCAGGGTAAGCTGCATTTTTCACATTGTGGACAGGAGAATAGTTCCAAAGGTATTCGAACATTTCTTGGCTTTGCTCTGATGTACCATAATCGTAAGCCCATCCGGCGCCTGCTGTAAATGTATGATATCGAAGCATATCCAAAACCCCAACTGCAGGAAGTGCCACTTTGAAAAGTTCAGGTCTTTGTGTCATACATGCACCAACCAGCAAGCCACCATTGGAACCACCGGATATAGCAAGGTATTGAGAAGATGTATATTTATTTTGAATCAAATATTCTGCTGCAGAAATGAAATCATCAAAGACATTTTGCTTTTTCATTTGTGTACCTGCATCGTGCCATGCTTTTCCATATTCTCCGCCACCTCTAAGGTTTGGAACTGCATAAATACCACCTTGTTCCATCCATACAGCATTAGAAATACTAAATGCAGGCGTCAAGCTGATATTAAATCCACCATAACCGTAGAGAATCGTTGGATTTTTACCATTCAACTTTAATCCCTTTTTGTGGGTGATGATCATAGGCACTTTGGTACCATCTTTTGAAGTATAAAATACTTGCTTTGAAGTATATTTATCACTGTCGAAATTGACGTTTGGCTTTATATACAACGATGACTCACCTGAATCTGCATTGTATTTGAAAATGCTGCTTGGGGTTGTATAATTCGTAAAAGTGAAATACATTTCCTTTTCTTCCTTTTTTGAACCACCAAAACCAGCAGTACCTACTCCCGGCAATTTGATATCTCTGATAAATTTACCTTTTGCATCATACTGCTTGATGTAGGATAACGCATCTTTCATGTAATTGGCAAAAATATATCCACCACCTGTTGATACGTTAAGGACATTTTCAGATTCTCCTAAAAACGTTTTCCAATTACTTTTAGATGGTTGTCCAGCATCTACGGTGACAATTCTTTTATTCGGTGCATCCACATTGGTGATAAGAAATAACTCAGATCCTACATTATAAAAGTATTCGGTATCGTTATCCATATTGTCTTGGATGGTAACCAACTTCGGATTGCTTTGAGATAAATCCATAAGATAAAGTTCATTTCCGGATGTTGCATTGGCAGCAGAAATGATTAGATATTTTTCATCTTCAGAGACAGTACCTCCTACATATCTTCTTTTGATTTCATCTCCAAAGATCACCTTGTCAGCAGACTGCTTTGTTCCTAATTTATGATAAAACAATCTATGTTGGTCGGTTTTAGCCGATAATTCACTGCCATTTGGTTTCTCATATGATGAATAATAAAAACCATCGTTTCCTTTCCATGACAAACCGCTGAATTTGACATCGATAAGGGTATCTTCTATGATCCTTTTTGAATTAGCATCCATGACGATTACCTTTCTCCAATCACTTCCTCCTTCAGATATCTGATATGCAGCCAGTGTTCCATCTTTTGAAAAATTGATTCCTGCTAAAGAAGTAGTGCCATCTTTAGAAAACGTATTGGGATTTAGAAATAACTCAGGGTCGCCATTACCTTTTCGACGGTACATTACCGATTGATTTTGAAGTCCATCATTTTTGAAAAAATAGGTATATTGACCTTCATTGAATGGTGCTGATATTTTCTCATAATTCCACAATTTTTCCAATCTATTTTTCCATTCATCTCTGTAAGGAATCTTAGATAAATAAGCGTTTGTAGTTTGGTTTTGTCGATTGACCCAATCTTTGGTTTTCTCAGATTTGTCATCTTCCAGCCATCTGTATGGATCTAGAACATCCATTCCAAAATACTTGTCAAATGTATTGCCCATTTCTGTTTTTGGATACAAGATTCTGGTCTGTGTGGCAGATGTATCTTTGGAAGCCATTTCTTTGGTTTTACTACAACCTACAATGATTATAGAGCCTATTAATATTACAATTGGAAATTTATACATGGTTAAAAATTTAAAGGAAGGCAAAATTAACAAAAAAATACAAAGGTGAGTAAATCGTTGTGCTTAGAGTATGTTTAAAATTTATCCTTTAGATAGAAAATGTTTTATTTTGCTACAAATTCGTTAAATTTTTCGTCGAATTGCCCACATTCGACTGCAAAATTTGCCTTTTTTCGTCCAAAATAATTCCATTTTTTCGTCCAAAAACAAAATTTAATCATACTCTTAATTTCCATTCACATAATTATTAAAGTGTTGCTCACGGCAAAAGCTATGCGCATACCTTCTAAACATCGTTTTTTTGTAATGGTCAGAACCAAAATATGTCACCACAATTTCGAAATCGGGCACATCCATATAGGTGTCAAAAGTCTGAATTTTATTGAATTGATTGTCTAAAAAAACAATGGATGGAAATGACATTCTCCCATTCAACATTGTTAAAGCCAATTCATTAAAAGTGTATTTACCGACTTGCTGAGTGCCATAGGTTTGTTCTCCAACCTGAATTTTATTTTCCGACATCGCATCAATTTTAATGGGGTAAAAAAACTGATTTATGTACTTGGCAATACTTGGGTTAGAAAGTGTGGAATCATCCATGTAATGGCACCATTTACACCCATTGATATAATAGTAAATGATAAATTTTTTATCTCCCTTTTTGATGGTTTGATTGATTTTATCCGTTGAAATCCAATGAATTTTATTTTGTGCTGAAACTCTGACGAGTGACAACAAAAAGAACAAAACCAAAAAGGAATGTACTCTCATCTCTTGATTAAAAATGTGCACGACAAATAAAGACAATTTTTAAGTCTAAGGTTTTGTGTACTCTTGAAATTCAACATTTTTAATAATTTTTTAACAGTTAGTCCACTCTAATCAATGACGTCATTAACATTCTTCTGCTATTTCATCCATAAATGTTTCTAATGCTGAAGTCATTGTGAAAACCCTTTGGATGAAATTAAAGACATTTACTTATCCATTTTAACAACCCAAATCCCTCTTAAATCACCCACTGAATAGCCTGTTGACTTGTCTTTTGGATAGAGATTTTGTATTTTTTGAAGTGTTTTGGGAAGTATTTCGGACTCAGGTTTACCATGACATTGCAGACACATTTTATCGATGAAGATAGGGTAGTAGCCAATGTTCATAGAGTCTTTATCTACTATGATTGGCATCACTTCTTCTCCATTGGCATGAGATGACTTCATTTTTGTGAATATAATATCTTCTTCCGGAGTTAAAGCATTACTTGGATTTCTGGGTTTATCCGTACCTCGTTTTATGTCGGCATGTTGAGTCAATGCCAAACTATCAGTCAAAGGAATGGCTCGGGTAGAACAAAATTGCAATGCATGTTCAGTTCCCTTTGTATTGATGGCTTCCAACAGATTTCTGCCCAAAACACCTTTTGTTTTTAATGCCATGGTTTTCCCAATTTCCAACGCATTATTGCCCAAACTTAATTTATCATATTTCTGTTTTTGCTCTTGGTAATGCTTTTCAAACCATTCAGGTTTTTCTAATTCAGTGTAGTAAATGTAGTAAGCCAATGATTTAATTTGGTCATCAGAAAAATTTAATTTTGGCATCACGCCAAATCGTTTTACGGCCTCAGGCATTTTGGAAATGTCTGCTGAAGGATTCTTAAAAAAGTTTGATAAATCTTCATGAAATTGGGTGAAGCTTACGTCTTCAGCATTATAATGCACTTTCACAGCCTGCATAGGCGGAGCAACTCTATTATCAAAGGATGCATCAGGACTATGACAAGTAAAACAGCTCGTTTGAGCTAATTGAAATCCCTGTGCAAGCGCAAGTGTGTCTAAGGCTTCGACAGTGGCATTATGTATAGATTGTTGCTTTTGGTTACAACTCAAAATTAAAGTCAATAGGCTTATTGAAAGGATAATACTGGAAAAACGCATATAAAAGGAGAATTTGTGGGAAAACTTAATTACTTAAATGGATTACTAAATTCCGGATTATGGAGGAAGGTGGTATCTTCAAATGTATCAATAAATGCAGATAAACAATTGAGATAAAATTCATCTAGACCCAATTTATGGAGTACTTTATCTTTGTAAACAGATTCCTTTCCACCTGAATTATAATGTTTTAACACTTCATCAAAAGTAGCTAATGATCCATCATGCATATAGGGCGCTGAGTGCCTTATGTTTCTCAATGTGGGTGCTCTGAATTTTCCATTATCATTGAGTTGCTTCGTCACTTCTCCTCTGCCAAGATCAATGAAGTCAGTGAGAGATTTCGCTGCAAAAAGTCCATTATTGAAGTAATCATCTGTTGCCGCTAATGGTATATTGTGACAATGACCACATTCGCCATCAGGAAGATCTGGATCATCATCAAAATAGATGCCGTTGCCAATTAATTCTATATCCGAAAGATTTTCAATTCCCTGTTGCCATCTGTCAAATTTAGAATCTTTTGAGATCAATGTCCGCTCGAACTGTGCAATCGCTTTTGCTGCTAATTCTTTGGTAATCTTGTCTTTATGATCAATGCCGAAGGCTTCTCGGAATAGCTTGGGATAGGTGGGATGCGCTTTTAATTTATCAATCAGTTCTCCCCAATGGTTATGCAATTCTACGGGATCTTCCACAGGTGCCAACGCCTGATCTTCAAGAGTTTTAGACCTTCCATCCCAAAAGAAGCCCACTTTTACAAAGCCAATATTGACCAGGCTCATAGCACTTCTTCTGCCATTGATACCATCTATCCCTTGAGACGTGGGCAATCCATCAGTAAAATTTTTACTTTGGATATGACAGCTACTGCAAGACATGGTACTATCTGCTGATAAAATTGGGTCATAAAAGAGATGCCTTCCCAATAACACACCTTCTTCAGTAGTAGGGTTATCTGATGGTATATCCATTTTAGGAAAGTGACTTGGAATCTCCAAAATCTTATTATGTGGAGCATATGGTATGTCGCTCAAACTTCCATCTTTTGCGGGATCAGGCGTGCATGACCACATTAGAACAATGTGAATTAGGAATGAAAGTCTAACAAACCTAGATGTCAATGAAAAGTCCTTAAGTTTCATTATAATCAGTAAACAATGAATTTGGTCTTAAAGTTTTCTATAAATTGGCTTGCCCTAACGAGCGAATCACTTTTAAAGTCAATGTCATCAAAAAGGTTTTTGAAATCCAATTTCACACGAATCTCTACATCTTGCCCCAAAGAAAAATCAGAGTTCTGGGTAAAGTTATACATATTTGGATTGTTGTCCAAAGGTATAAAATACTGAACTGTATCTGAGATGGCACCTTCGATAAACACTACCGAACATATGGCTTGAATGAGTTGGTTTTCATTATCTTTGAGTCTGGATGTACCTGATAATGGATGTGTTTTTGCCACCGTATTGAAATTAGTATCATTTAAACTCTCATCCAAACCTAACCTACAAGTAAATCCATCAATTTTACCGGTCAGCTTTATCGTTCCAATGGTTTTCGTTTCTTCCTTGAAATTATAGATTTTCACATCGTCTGTTATGGTCAGGTTATGGAGCGAATCAATGATGTACTCTATGACTTTGGATTCAGTGCCATCAGGTTTTAATACCGAGAATGAAGAAAAGTACATTTTGAGTTCATGAAAGAAATAATTCTGAGAAAAACTATTGGAAAGAGTATCAGTGGTTTTAAAAATGGAATCACCATAAAGTCTTTCAGCTTTTAGAGTCAGTTTCGGATATATACAGCAATTATCACAAGGATCGTCAGAACTGATTGAGTAATTACTTGCAATGGGATCAAGACACCCAGATTTTCTTTCATAACAATTGAAAAAAACAATGCTTATCACAAAATAGGTGAAGAAATACCGAAACTTTTGCATAGGTTGATTTAGGATTTTTTCTTTTTCATATCGTCCCAAATCGTAGAAATAATCTGCTTTACCTGTGCTGAAAAATCTTTTTCCATCATCCAATGGTAGTAATTGGGTTCTTGCACAAATACCTCAGATACGATTTGTCCGGAATATTTGCCAAAATTGAAAACCACTTGACGGGAAGTATTGAGTTTTAACCTTTGGGTGACGTCCAGATTGTTATCATCGGCTAAAAATTTGGCTATTTTTTTGATGTCGTTTTGTATTGGTTTTGAAGTAATTTGACCATCACCATCCACATAATCTGCATCCGAATATTTTTTTATTTGCCCTTTCAAAACTTCAACGGTAGCTTTGGTATCTGCAAGGGCATCATGTGCATCACTCAAGTCTCCGTCACAATACAACTTATATGCCGCCTTCAGTGTTCGAGGTTCCATTTTATAAAATATTTTTTGCACGTCTATGAGGTTTCTTTTATCTACATCAAAGCTCATTCCGCATCGGGCAAATTCTTCCATCAGCATGGGTATATCAAATCTATCTGAATTGTATCCTGATAAATCTGCATTATCGATGAATTGAAATATTTTGTCCGCTAACTGTGAAAATGTGGGTTTGTTTCTGACCATTTCATTGCTGATTCCGTGAACGGCGTAAGCTTCTTCAGAAATAGGAATTCCGGGGTTGATCAACGTAGAAAACTCTTCCGGAACGGAAGAACCTTTTGGGTATTTGATCAGCGCTATTTGCAAAATTCTATCTTTCATTACGTTCAACCCTGTAGATTCTATGTCAAAAAAGACTAGGTCTCTGTCGGTATTAAATACAAATTCATTCATGGTATCACTGTTCATTGTTCAAATAATATTTCGACATGTTGGTGCTGGTCATAAATTCGAAGATACCGTCACCTTCCTGATCAAATATAAACGTCGCATCTACGTTTTTTAGTTCGTTGGCGAGATGTAAAGCATCCTTCAGACCCATCACCATAAACGCAGTGGCTAATGCATCCGCTGTTGCACAATCATCTGCAATCACTGTAGCGCTCAATATATCCGAAGGCTTGCTCAGGCCTGTTCTAGGATCGATAATGTGGGCAAATTTTTGTCCCTTTGACTCATAGCTATTGCGATAATTTCCACTGGTGGCAATGGCTCTATTGGAAATTTTTAAAGGTAGCTCCACAGAGTATTCATCTGCCTTTTCTGAAGGTTTGTTGATGCCGATTATCCAATCTTCATTCCTTTCATTTTGGCCTTTTGTTCTTATTTCGCCGCTCATATTGATCATAAAGTTTTTAAGACCAAGCGATTGAAATTTGTGGTATATCACATCCACAACAAATCCTGCTGAAATAGCATTGAAATCCAACTTACATTCTGGAGATGGTTTTCTAATACAATGTAAATGATCCGTGGAATCAATGATGGTAAGTTTGTCAAATACCAATAGCTTCTTAAGCGCATTGACTTGAGCTGTATCTGTCTTTTCAATGTGTTTCTTCTCCTTATATCCAAAACCGTAGAAATTCACTAATGGAGCTATGCTTGGATCGAAAGTTCCTTTTGTTAAGCTGTAGATTTCTTTAGATTTTTTAAAAATGGGCTCAAAGTAAGTGTCAATATTTGGATCAAAACAAAACACTTCATCGGCTTGATTAAAGGATATAATTGTGCTTTGTTTTGCGTATAAAGACATAGATGCGTCAAAACTGCTCAAGATGCTGTCCACAATCGTTTGAATGTGTTGGATGTCTTTGCATTGCACTGTGATATGATATGTCGATCCCATGGTTGGACCTGATAATTTGTAAAATGACAAACCTGCCTCTTGGCTGCAAGAGAACAGGGTCAATATAAGAGTGGTAGTAATTAACCTGAACATGAAAGTTGGAGAGATAAGGATTATTTTTAAAATTATGAGAACTATAAACCTGAAATAAATATATGTAAAGCCAAATGCCAACTATTAAAGCAAATAGACCTAGAGCAAACCTTGTTGTTCGGCTTCGTGAGAAGCACTGTGTAAATCGATCTTTGACAAAGTTTTTTTGCGTAAACGCATATTTAAAAATTCTACAAGCAATGAAAAAGCTATAGCAAAATACAAGTAACCTTTCGGTACTGATCCGATTTCTTCGCCAAAAAAATTAAGATGTGCTATATGT
>JACJYH010000007.1 GCA_020636195.1 Lewinellaceae bacterium | reverse complement strand
GCACATCCACCATCATGGTATATACAACCGGAAATGGAGTGAATGGCTTCACTTTGGATCCATCCATCGGTGAGTTTTGTCTTTCTCATAAAAACATTACCATACCAAAGTCAGGCAATTACTACTCTGTAAATCAAGGATACTACCTGAAATTTGACCTTGAAATGCGGCGATACATTGACCATTGTTCAGATATGAATTTTAGGCTGAGGTATATAGGAAGCATGGTTTCTGACATACACAGAATATTATTTCAAGGAGGTATTTTCTTGTACCCGAATACCAGAAAATATCCTAAAGGAAAGCTTCGTTTGTTGTACGAGTGCTACCCTATCTCCTATATCATAGAACAAGCAGGAGGTTCAGCGATTACCACTCGTTTGGAACGAATCTTGGACATGGACATTACTTCCTTACATCAAACGTCTTCCATCGCCATGGGTTCGCCTGAAATGGTAAGAGATATGAAAGAGTTCGTAGAAAGGTATGGCGCCATTGTAAAATAAAAAAGCCACAAATCAGAGGAAATGTGGCCACAGTCTGTTTTAAGGTTTCATAAGTCAATCTAGTTGTGAAGTATATCTGATAATAAGTCAATGTATTGACCAAATTTGTTACCTAAAAAATAAAAAAAATACGTTTGTCTAAAAATATATTCAGTAAACTGATTTCCAATATACTCATCCTACCTATAAAAGGGTATCAAATTTTTCTTTCTCCACTTTTAGGAAAAAACTGTAGATATACACCAACATGCTCTCACTACATGATAGGCGCACTACAAGAATGGGGCGTTATAAAAGGTTTGTATCTGGGTTTAAAGAGGATCAGCAGCTGCCATCCTTGGGGTGGACATGGGTATGACCCTGTACCTAAGAAAGAGGCACCAAATAAAAAGTAATTTTTTCCTGAATTTTACACTTCCAAAAAGGAACATCATTGACTTTAGCACGTTTGCAAAGCCAATGATGTAACAATTTAGTTAAATAAAAATGATTTGTGTACCAAAACCATGGGCTCTCGTATAGAAATCACCTACGGTGAGAACACCGTCCAGTTCTTCATACAAATCTTCTGTTGTGTAATGGAACATATCCATTGCAAGTTTACAAGCCCATATTTTACCTCCTGATGCTTTGATAATGTCCATAAATTCCCTTACAGGTGGCATATCAAGCTTTTCCATTTCTCTTTTCATCATGAAAGATGCAAGTGCTTCAATGCCCGGAAGACCTCCCAAAAGTGTTGGAATTCCCATTGAAGGATTACCAACTGTAGAAATATGAAGGTGATCCATCTTAGTTTTATGAATGGCATCTAGGCCAAAAAATGTGCAAAAAATCTCTGACTCTATGCCTTCCATTCTTGCACCATTGGCAAGTACCATTGCTGCATACACACTGTCAACATTTGCTTTTGATAATATGATCATCATCTTTCGGACATGACCATTGTATTCTTGTGGTGTCATATTTTAAATGTATTGATGTTCAAAAAAAAAAATAATAAATGATAAATCAGATGCAACTGGCCGGCTTTGGAATACCTGCCAATTTTGTTGAAATTTTTAGCGGCCCATTAGGGAATAATTCATATAATTCCTTGATAGACACTACTCCACTTGAACCCACCTTTCTGATACTGAGCGGAACGTTATTTTTGAATTGTTCTTGTAAATATGTCAATACTTCGATGTGTTTTGGAGTGAGTTCTATGTCATATTCCTTTGCCATTTCGCTTGCGATATCTTCATTCCACTGCGAAAGATCAGTCATATAACCTTCTTCATTGACACTGATTGTTTTTCCTGCGATTACTTTGTCCATTATTTTATGTATTTGATTTTTAAAAAATTACTTATTGATTAAAGGTCTTTGCCTTTTGTTGACATGGTTGGTGATACAAATGGAATCGGAATTCCTTTGAGCAACATATTCCAATAAATCCATCTGAAAGCAAGCTTTCCAAAATGATTGAAACTACTTTCCTTCAGCAATCTTAATGGTCCTATTCCGGCAATTGGGAATGTACCTGAGACAGGCTCATGATCATAATTGAAATCTATCAATAGCGCTTTACCTTTTCCTGTTTCAATGAAACAATTGGCATGGCCATCAAATTTTCCTTTGAAATCCTCACCTTTCACATAATTCAGAATATTTTCGGTGAGTATTTCCGCTTCAAAGTGTGCTACCGATCCTGCTTTTGACGCCGGAACATTGGTAGCATCACCTATTACAAATATATTCTTGTAATTTGCTGATTGAAGCGTATGTTTATCTGTAGGTATAAAATTTAATTCGTCTCCAAGTCCTGATCTAGCAATCACTTCGCTCCCTTTGTTAGTAGGTACTGTGACTAATAAGTCGAAATGGACTTCTTTACCGCTGTAGTCCACGATGCTTTTATTTTCGTTGTTGACCTCCATGATCGCAAAATCCGTCACGATGTGAATATTCTTTTCTTTGAGTAGATATTCAAGAGCTGCAGTGGATTTTGGTTTGGTGAATGCTCCGGAAAGAGGTGTGACATAAGTAATTTCTACTTTGTCTCTCATGCCTTTCTTCGTAAAATATGCATCAGCTAAAAAAGCAAATTCAAGTGGTGCAACGGGACATTTTATTGGCATTTCTGTGAGATGAACCACCAATTTACCACCTTCCCATGTTTTGAGTTTTTTACTCAATGCCACTGTACCTTCAAAGGTATAAAAATCATACACCGACTTGTGCCACTCCGAGCCTTTCATGCCTTCTATTTCTTCAGGGGCAATATCTGAACCTGTTGCTATGATCAAGACATCATAAGATACTGTTTTTCCACTTTGAAGCTCAACTAGATTTTTAGATGCTTCTATTTTATTGATTTTCTCTCTAGTGAACTGAACACCTGAGGGGATAAATTTTGATATGGGTTTGACCACATCTTCAGGTTGATAGGTGCCAAATGGTATAAAAAGAAATCCAGGTTGATAATAGTGTTTTTCTCTTTCATCAATGATATGAATATTCCATTGATTTTTGTCCAAGTGTTTGTTTAAATGGTTGGCCATCATTGTGCCGGCAGAACCTGCACCTAATATTACTAAATCTTTCATTTTTAATTAACTTTACTTAATGTGATCAAATCACGCCGCAAAGTTCTTAAGTTCCTACTCTAGATAGTGTGACAATGGTCATATCAAAATATGATCATTTTCTGATGTTCTCTATTAGCAAAATGAAAATATTAAACTATGCAGAATATAATTTTGTTATTTGACTATATTTTAATTTATATTTTACAAAATACCACAAAACAAATTTAAATATTTTGACTTACTGCAAATAAATTTCGACTGTAACCAAAGTTACTTAAAAGTATGGTACTGTCAACTTGCTGTGAATTTCTCAAATTGATTCAAAAATTGTGGGTCAAATGAAGCACCATGACCGGGACTGTCATCTACAGTGACTTCCCATTGATCACCATATTTCAAACCTCCATGAACAGGATCATCAGCCAACATGATCGGAGAATCCAAGTCATGGAAAATAATGTGATCCCACGCCAAATCGAAATGCACCAATGCTGAAATTCCCAAGCGAGATTCGCTGAATGATCCCACCTGACAATAGACGTTAGCAGCCTGACAAATTCCCGCAACCTTAGAAGCATTGAGGATACCGCCTGACTTACCTAACTTGATATTGACCGAATGTGCTGCTTGTTGGCTAAGCACTCTATACGTTTCATAATGGTTGAAGGCAGACTCATCCGCCATAATCGGAATTGGGCTCAGAGCAGTAAGCCTTGTCTGATCCTGAGTATTTCCGGCTTGAATGGGTTCTTCACAATGCTCTATGTTCATTTCTTGCATTCCACGAAGTGCATATAGCGCTTCTTGGTAATTCCAGCCTTGATTGGCGTCCACTCGGATGGCGATGTCATTACCGACAGCATTGCGCACAGCTTCTATTCTTTCTACATCTTTCTTTGAAGGTTTTTCACCCAATTTTACTTTAAGTGCTGTAAACCCTTGGTCTTTGAACTTAGCTCCTTTTTCAGCCATTTTTTCTTTTGCCAAGAGGCTGATCGTGTTATCAGTATATATCTTCTTTTGATTTGACCCTTGAAGAAAAGCATAGAGTGGAAGCTCATCCATCTTCGCTACTAAATCATATAATGCCATGTCAAAGGCACATTTAACGGATGCATTTCCTACAATCATTTTGTCCATCAATGCCACATGGCTATGGATGTCTCTTGGGTTCTTCCCAATGAGCGCCTTGGCCAAATCCTTTGCAAAAGCAACCGTTCCTGTCTGTGTTTCTCCATGAATGGATCGATATGGACAACATTCACCTGTACCAAATAGACCATCAGAATTGTAGATGATGACGACGGTATTACGTGCATGTGTTAGGGCACCTTTGGATATCACAAACGGCTCATGGAGCGGAATTTGGATTGGAATGATCTCTATTTTTGTAATGGTGGAAACTCTCATAAAGAATAATGCGTATTTGCCACAAATATATGTGAATCATTGACATCCTCCTCAATATTTTTCCACTAATACATCATTTTAGGTTCAAATCACATGCACCCATGTACAAGATAGGTAGAATATCCTATACTTGGTCCTCGTACCATTTGATTTTCCTTGTGGCATACATGGTGCCGGCAATAGAAATAAATAAGCCTATGGCTCCTACAAGCAAAGACATTTTTTCTAATTGAACAATAACAAAAATGTAGAGGAATTCTATCACTAAGAAAGCCAACATAAAATTTGAGCTTTTACGATTAGAAAACATGCTGAACGAATACCAATAAAGCAACAAAATGGTCATTGCAGCAGCTATCAGGTAACCTTGATTAAAAGACAGAAACTCAGAGATAGACAGCAAAAGAACAAAAAATATCGCCAACGCCAGCCCAACCAAGGTGTATTGGAAGATATGAATTCTATTTCGGTACATCAACTCGGACAAGAAGACTACCAAGAATGTCAATGCGATCACCAAAATCATGTAATTCACGCTGCGGTAGGCCTTCGTATAGTTATCTATTGCAAAGGTCAAATCTACTCCAAAAATTGCATTTGAAAGGTCGATGGTGCTAAAGCCTATTTGAAAATCCGGGATATTCCTATTGTATTCAAAAATACTCCATTTTGCATCAAAACCAGTTTCGTTGGTCGTATGCTCTGGCAGAAATTCACCAACAAACTTTGGGTTTGGAAATGGTGATGTCAAATGAATTTCATTGTTTTTACCTATGGGAACAAACAGCAGTTGTTGACTTCCTTTTAGATTTAGATCAAATGAAAATGCATAGTCACTTTTATCGTTTGATAAATCAACCGGAGCATGAATCCCTGAACTGAAATTAGATACTGAGGGCTCAAGCAATAACGAGTAGGAATTATTGGAATTTTGCTTTGCTTGAAATGATATATCCTTTGCGCCAGGCAGGACAGGCAAATCTTGCTCATTCCATTTGAGTTTTATCTTATTTTCTATTCCCTTCAGGGCTGAAATACCTATCACAACATACGCTTTTTTGGGGTGATAAGTGATCTTACTATCTGCTGACATGGCACCTTCGGGAATAGAAAAATTTCCCGTCAAGCGCATACTTGAATTGTACAATAAGACTTGATAAATGGATCTTTTTTTGACACTTGTCTCCACGTCTCCATTAATCGTAAAATCATTTGGAAAAATGACAACTGACTTTTCAACTTGGGTAACCAGTTTCCCTGATTCATCCGGTATCTTCTCGGTATATGGGATGACCAATGATGGCCCCGTGATGAGCTGCTTGCCTGCCCACGATTGTGAGACCTCATTGATGACTGCATTATTGTACCCTTGCCTTTCATCCACAAGGTTTAGGATCAAATATTTTGGTATCAAAAGAAAGAGAATCAAAAAGCCAATGAGCATTAATTTCAATGTGACTTGTGTGGATTTTCTTTGCCAAGCTTTGGCAACGGTGTTTTGTGTTTCCATTTGAATATTTTTTAAAAGTGCTTTGTATTACAAAGTTAATAAATAAAAAAATATATTATTGCTTCAATAAATTTTCAAGTGCTGCGATATGGTCGGAAAAAGCTTTCTTACCGACTGCAGTGATTTTATACGATGTCTCAGTCTTTTTTCCAACAAATGCTTTGCGGACGGTGATATATGACTTAGATTCCAAGGCGTTAGTATGGCTTGCAAGATTGCCGTCGGTGATATTCAAAATTGATTTCATATCATTGAAATTGATCCAATCATTGACCATCAGAACAGACATTATGCCCAATCTGACCCTATTTTCAAAATCTTTATTTAAAGTATGAATATTAATTTTATCCACTTTTTACTTGTATTTTTTATACATGTAAATGCCATAGATGATATGCAGAATTCCAAAACCAATGCCCCACAAAATCAATCCATATCCCGTCCAAAATCCTCCTAACAATCCGAGAAATATTTCCATCATTCCTAGAGTAAGCAATTCAGTATGCGTGTATTTCGAGCAACTGGTCAGCGCAAGACCGTAAAATATAAGCATTGCCGGAGCTATAAATTGATAGAGCTCATGGTTCAATAAAATTACGCAGAATATTCCACCTGTTAAAAATGGGATTAGGGCGGCCTGCAACATGGCTTTGGTGGTCATATTCCATATTTTTAAATCTTGTTTTCTCGATTTCTTAATGGTAAAATACATTCCTGAAATGATAGCAAAAACAAGAGTTAGAACAGCTACCATCATCAACTGCACCACTAAAGAATGCTCCAGTACAAACGATTGATCCGTAAAATAATCGATACCATTGGCCTGCAAAAGCCTCATAGCAACAGCAAGTCCGACTAAAGCAATAATGCCTGCAGCCACACCGGATAGTCCGCTGAGTGAAATGAAGGTGGATGACCGTTCCATCATCTTCTTGATATGGGAAATATCATTTTCGACTTTATTCATAAAAAGTACTTTGTAATGCAAAGTTATAAATTATTTTTAAATAGCATCAAAATATTTTGGAAATATTTTGTTTTTCTACAATTAGTGGTATAAATTTGTGAAAATCGTTTTAAAGTTACATGTAATTCGGAACAAAGGAGAAGTATTATAGTTCTCCCCCATAATTCAGGCCACTTACTTTATAAAATTTTTCAACTTAAATTTGTAAATAAAATGGCAGTAAAAATAGCTGGCTAGCGTCGAAAAGCTGAGGCAAGTAGTTATTATCATTACTACAACACCAGCTTTCTGCAAATCAGAGATTGGATGGTAAAGTACATTTTAAAGAGGACATTTCTGACGGCCAAAACACAATAAATCTATCTTAACCTCCAAGCAGAATTTACGACGCAGGAATCAACAACCATATAGTAAAGCTGATAAAATTATAAATATTCCAACATGGTGAATATCTTTGTGGTTGGAGGCCTGAGAGATAGAGTCTTGAGGGAGTAAAATGGATATAGAAAGATATCAAATCGAAAACAATGTTAATTTTCTATATTTTGAGTTCATTAGTACAGGAAACAAAGGAAGCATTATCAAGGTAATAAAATACACTAAGATTAACGATGATCCACTTATGTACAATCTAGGTTATGGGGATAAGAATCTTACTCATGAAACAATAGATGATAGAGCGGTTACAAACAATGGAGATACTGACAAGGTTTTGGCCACAGTTGCGTTTACGATTTATGCATTCTATCAAGAATTTCCTGATGCTAATGTTTATTTATCAGGAAGTACAGCAAGTAGAACCAGACTTTATCAAATTAACATCAACAAGTTTCTCAATTATATCTCTACAGATTTCATAATTTATAGGGAACTTGAGCAAGGATTTGAGCGTTTCAAGAAAGGATTAAATTATCAAGGGTTTTTCATTATAAAGAAATAATTAAAAGTTGTCATCAAAAGTTAAAACAAATAATCTCTCAAATTACAATCCTGCTCTAGACCAATATTCAAATCTAGATTTATTTCCTGAAAAAACAAAAAAAGCAAAAGAAGTTTTGAATAAACCAGGAGTTAAGGAATGGTTGAAAAACATTGAAAAAGAGAAGAAACTAAACAGTGAGAAAATCACGAAGCCATAACATTTAATTCTGGAAGTTGTCTTGAAAACCTACTTTCAGACTGTGTTGAACGAAGCGGCGCCGGAGAAATCATGAAATTTTATTATTAGTATTCCGAAACTACTGCGATATTTATGCATATCACCGACAAATTGAAAAACAGACATAATAAGAATCAAAACCAAGTCCAAAGCACTAAGTTTATCCCATAAAATAGAAAAATCAAAGCTACTCCTAAGCCAAGACTCATCCATAAAAAGTCAATCAAAACGCCATGCCTTTACCCACCATATTTGCCCTGTTTAATGTATCATAAATTTGAGCATACTACAGTAACCTACTTTAGAATATTTTATTTAATTTTACATCGTACAATGATTATTAACTTTTATTGTCCCAAACTTCTGATACATTACTTAAACGTTAAGAAAACCAAAAAACAAGGTAGTATTAATCAATATAACTAATCAAGATGAAGGAAAATTTAATTGACATCTATTACCATTCTGAGGATGTTGGAATAAGAATCGACAAAATCAAGTATACCGCCGAAGTAACACACAAAGGGCTGAAAGATTACAAGGTATTTACTGCCTACGATGAAGACATCTTGGAAAATAAGGTGCAATCTCATGTTGCGAAACTTGAAGAAAAGTGGGATAAAATCGTAGCAAAACAGAATATTGTAAACCATCTAGTGGCAAGCCAAAAGGAGGCAGAAATTAGAACTCAAGAGGCAATAAGGTCTTTAAATGAGGTTGATAATATACTTATTCATACCTTGAGTATAGATGATACAATTGATTGGGAAACTTTGAAGGATAAGTCTAAATTTAAGGAACCCAACCCAGAGATCGAGTTGAGTAAAAAAATTAATGCCATTTTTGTACCCAATCCACCATCTATAGAAAATCACCCAGCAAAGCCACAAGAGTCTGATTATCAGCCAAAATTATCTTTTTTAGACAAACTCATAAAGTATAATAAAAGTAAAAAAATACAGCAATCGAAAGATTCTTTCGATCGAGCTTATATGAAATGGAATGATGAGTGTTTGCAAATTAATAGACAAAACGAGACTAGAAAAAAGATATACGAACAGCAAATAGTTGAATTTGAAGCTTCAAAAGACAAAGTAAGAAAACAAGTTGATGATGAGGTCAAAGCTTGGCAAAAAAGCAAGACTGATTTTGAATTTAAACAGGAAAAGAAAAATAAAAAAGTTGATGAGTTGCAAGCCAAGTATATGAGTTGCGACCAAAGTGCAGTTTTAGAATATTGCGAATTGGTTTTGAATAATTCGCAGTATCCTGAAAGTTTTCCAAAGAGTTTTGAATTAGACTACAATCCTGAAAACAAAATTTTAATTATCGAGTACTCTTTGCCTACTATTGAAGATTTACCTTCGTTAAACGAGGTAAAGTTCATCAAAAATGAATTAAAAGAATATTATATTTCTGATGCACAGACTCAGAAAATGTTTGATGCAACTATGTATAAAATAACCCTGCGTACTATCCATGAGATTTTTGAAGCAGATAAAGCCAACGCGATTGATTTTGTTAGTTTCAACGGTTGGGTAAATGCTATTAATCGGGCTACTGGTAAGAGGGAAAATAATTGTATATTATCAATACAAGCCAAGAAAGCAGAATTTATAGAGATTGATTTGGAGCATGTTGACCCCAAGACTTGTTTCAAAAACTTCAAAGGGATAGGAAGCAGTAAATTGAGTGGGCTCACACCAATACAGCCTATTTTGATGATAAATAGAACTGATAAACGATTTATAAACCATTATGAAGTGGCTAGCGGAATGGATAAGAGTACAAATTTGGCTTCAATGGATTGGGAAGATTTTGAACACCTAATAAGAGAAGTCTTTGCTAATGAGTTTAACAGTAACGGAGGAGAAGTTAAAGTTACCCAGGCTAGTAAAGACGGCGGAGTTGATGCGATTGCATTTGACCCAGATCCAATAAGAGGAGGAAAAATAGTAATTCAAGCAAAGAGATATACTAATACAGTTGGAGTTGCAGCAGTAAGAGATTTGTTCGGGACAGTTATGAATGAAGGTGCTACCAAGGGAATTTTGGTAACAACTGCAGATTACGGTTCAGACGCATATGAATTTGCAAAAGGTAAACCTTTAACCTTAATGAATGGTGCAAATCTACTTTACCTCTTGGAAAAACACGGTAAAAAAGCAAGAATTGATATAAAAGAAGCAAAAAGACTTCAAAAGGAAGGATGATGCTTCGTTAACAATTGCTATGATGATAGATGCGATATAGCTTCATCCATCACATAGCCCAGATGATAGGCACAAACAAAAAAATTCAGAGTAATGATTTTCAGTTTTGATAAAAAGAAAAGTTCAATAGAAATGGGTAAAAAGACCGATTTCTCAAGCCACAATATACTTGAACGATTGCATATTGAGAAATGGATTGAAACAAACCCAGATATTTTGGGAGAGGATTTATTAATATTAACAAATGAATACGATAGATTTGATAAAACAAATGAAAGGCTCGATTTATTAGCAATTGATAGAGATGGTAATATTGTAGTAGTAGAATTAAAACGAGATGATAGTGGTAAAAACGTTGATTTACAAGCTATAAAATACGCCGCATATTGCTCTACACTTACACTTGATAAAGTTTGTCAAATTCATTTAGATTATCTTGCAAGGACAGTAAGAGATATTAACCTTGAAAGTGTGAGAAAAAAAATACTTAATTTTGTTTCTGTTTCCGAATTTGAGGACATTAATGATAAACCGAGAATTATTCTTGTATCTAAAGATTATAGACAAGAAGTAACAGCGTCTGTTTTGTGGTTGCGTAAATTCAATTTAGATATCAAATGTGTAAAACTTACGCCCTATGAGATAACTGATAATAAAATTGTAATTGAGGCGAATACTATTATTCCACTTCCTGAAGCAAAAGATTATATAATTCAAACAGAGCAAAAGGAAAGCCAACTTGGAACTATATCTGTTAGCAAAAGGGAATATGTTGATTTTTATAATGATATTTCAACCAGACTGAATAAGTACATAGATAGAGTTTTAAGTGCTGCCAACGCAAAGAATTATTATCAAATAAGCACAGGTATGAGTGGAGTTCATTTTGAATGGGCATTTCATGGGAGACCACGAAATAGTTTTGGAGTGGAACTTCATTTTGAAAGAGGTGATGCAGGATTTAATAAAGATTTAATTTCAAAGATTGCTGTACACAAAGATAAAATAGAAAAAGCGACTGGAGAAAAGTTAATAGTTCAAGAAAATTGGGGTCAGAGATGGTCGCGATTGTACTTGGAAAAGAATGAGGGTGAAATAACAGATAAATTAAAGAATTGGGCGGTTGAAAAGATGAAAATATTTATAGAAACTATCCAACCAATTTTAGATGAAGAAAAATAATGTCCGCGCCCAACATTTTATGCTGGAAGCTCTGTTGAAAACCGACTTTCGGACTGTGTTGAACGAAGCGGAGCTGGAGATGAAATGAAATTTTATTATGGGGATTGGAATGGAAGCATTAGTTTTTAGTGATTTTTTCAAGTGTGCTTTAAGCCAAATTTATCCTTATATAAGATACATCTCACACACATCCTTTCTTAGGGTACTGATGTTATATTGAGCGACAGTTAGCATAAGGATGAAAATCAGCAGTCTTTATCGATACGGAGGTATTTTTTTGGGTGTCATCACATGGATGATACTGAGGTTGTACAGCACATCGTGGAGACATACTGTTTTCCAATTGTACGATTCGTGGATCTTTCCAATGATAAGAAAAGTCTATAGCTTCACACTCTATCTGCTGCCATTTCCGGTTATGTATTTTTTTGTTTTCGTCTGCATTGTCATCGTTGGTATTTTTCTAAAGAATGTGATACATAAGAAGCTGACTTATTACGACAGTATTCTAAAAGTTGCAAATGGATTGGGATATGCGTACTTTTTGTTTTATTTCCTTTGGGGATTCCAATATTTTAGGCCATCCATGGTTGATCTACTGCACCTTGATGCTGTCACCATGGATAGTACAGCATTGAAGAAGGAATTCAGCACCGCAAGCACTAAAATCAAAGACCTTAGAGAGAAACTTTCTCAGGATACATTGCCATTAAAAGATCTTGGCAGTTATGATGAAAATTTTTTAGCCATTGCTGAAAACCAAAAAACGATTTTGACACAATGGAGATGGTTTGCCACAGAGAAAGCGCATATCAGAATGCTCTATCCAAAAGGTGTTCTATTGAGATTTTCTACGGCGGGTTTTTACTGGCCATTCATCGGCGAGGGACAGATAGATGGTGGACTTCACCCTCTACAATGGCCTTTCACAGCTGCCCATGAATTGGCGCATGCGAATGGCATCACGGATGAAGGCGAATGCAACTTCATCGGATTTCTTACCTGTATAAAATCGCAAAACCTTGCTATTCAGTATTCAGGCTGGCTGGGATACTGGCGGTATGTCTATTTTGAAATGATCAAAAACAAGGTTTCAGTCCATGAGGAAATGGCTAACTTACCACTCGGTGTACTCAATGATTTGAAAGATATCAGAAAGTACCTCTTGCAATATCCCGATATTTTACCGCAATTGAGAGATGTTATCTACGAGTCGTACCTGAAAAACAACCACGTCACTTCGGGATTACAAAGCTATAATCAGATTATTGATCTTAAGATACGGTACGATCAGAATTTTCAATAAAGACGCCGATTTCCTGACTCTTTTTGGGTTTTATAAATGGAAGAAAAGCGGCAACAAAGAGTATTAAAGCAATACATTCTACCACAAATATGTATGTAGGCCATGGCCCAAACAGATCTAAAATGGAACCTCCTGGCGGTTTTTCAGAGACGTAAAAGTAATTTGAACCTAGCGCCTTATTGATGATGAGGGCAAATACAAGATACACATTGCCTGAGATGACAGCCATCTTCAGATGGCGCAGTGTCGGAGTAATCTTCAACACTATTGTCCAGTAAATGGGCAATACCACCAATCCCACATGGGTCACCCAATAGATAAAATAGGAGTAATGTGGCGGCAAATATTGTAAATCAGCGGTAATGATGGCTTGTAAAGTACCGCAGATAATCAGAAAATAAAACACATTCAACCAAAAAATATTTCTCTTCCAAACTAAAATAGGTAGCACCAATGCCAAGGTTCTGCAAAGGTGAAACGGCAACTCATCTTTGATCGTAAATGTACCTTCGACATAAGTCAAAATCATCCTAGCCAACACAGACGCAAAGGGAAACAAGCTCAATATAAACAGGGTTTTCCATTGTTGATTTTCCTGCTGTTTCACAGACCTTCGAATAATGACCCATCCTATCACACCAATGAGTAATATCGGTACAAAATGATAAGCACCAAAATTCGTGTAAGGAAGTGTGGGTTCAAATAGAAAATCCATGCATACGTCATATTGGTCGGTTAAAAGTATGGTTTTTTCTAAAAACAAACACATCTTAATCAAGAATATCTAACTTTATGGCATGTTTTTTAAAATGCGCCTTTGAAATATACAGAAAACATATTGTTGGCATTGCAGTCATTGAAGACCAATATATTGAGGTCATCGCTCACTCTGCTTATCATTGCGGTTGGGATTACATGCTTGGTTGGGATTTTGGCAGCCATTGATAGCGTTTTATTCTCTATGAGTGATAATTTTTCAAGATTGGGCGCCAATTCTTTCAGTATCCGACCTGCCAACGAAAACATGGGTAGAAATAACAGTGGTAGAGTAGAAAAGGAATCTGACCCCATCAGCTTTGACCAAGCTATGAGTTTCAAAGATCACTATAAGTTTGCTGATGCTACGACAGCGCTCTACCTGTTTGGGAATTCGTCAGCTACGATTAAGTACCACGACAAAAAGACAAATCCCACTACACGTGTTCTGGGTATTGATGAAAATTATTTGCGTGTTTCGGCGTATGAAATCGATTTTGGCAGAAATTTCAATAACACCGAGACACAATACAATACCTATAAAGCCATCATAGGTTCTGACATAGTCAAGCATTTATTCAATGATGTCCCTCAAAATGCCGTAGGAAAGGAGATTTACATAGATGCGCAAAAATATTTTGTCGTTGGCGTGCTGAAATCAAAAGGTGCTTCTTCCGGCGGCTCCAATGACCTTAGGGTCTTTATTCCGCTCTACAATGCGAAAGTTTTGTATGGAAGTCCATCATCGTCTTATAACATCATCGTGGGTACCAGCCAAGCCAACTTGATGGATGAAGCTGTCAATCATGCTATGCCTATCATGAGAAATGCGAGACAGCTCAAGATATCAGATAAGGATGACTTTGAAATCAATAAAAGTGATGGCATCTTAGCCAAACTCAAGGAGATGACTACAACGTTGAGATTGAGCACCATCGTCATTGCATTGCTCACATTGTTGGGCGCATCCATCGGTTTGATGAATATTATGTTGGTGACGGTAACCGAAAGAACAAGGGAAATTGGCATCAGAAAAGCACTTGGAGCGTCCCGAAAAAACGTGTTGACTCAGTTTCTAATGGAAGCCGTGATGATCTGTTTGATAGGTGGAATTGTAGGTATATTTATGGGCGTGGGTATCGGCTTTGCTGTGACTGTAGCTGTCAAAGGCAAGTTTTTCATACCTTGGAATTGGATTACACTTGGCATCATAGTGTGTATAATCGTTGGCGTTTTGTCTGGATTGTATCCTGCTTTGAAAGCTTCAAAACTTGACCCAATAGATGCTTTGCGCTATGAGTGATGGCTTGGTATGATTTTAAATTAAGGTGATTTGATAAATGGCAAATGGTACACATATCCACCTTTACTACGTAATGTCATCACATGATATCCCGTCTGAAGCGAAGTAATATCTACTTTTATCCTATCGTTTTCTCTGAGATACAATAGGTTATACGTTCTTCCTAATACATCTGTAACAAAAATATCAGAGATGTCAGGTTGTGGGTTATTGATCCAAACATTGGTTTGACTAGGATTAGGAAATATACTTATAGGCTCATCTGAAACCTGTTGAACAGCATTGATACACTGGGTTTTAATACTATGGACATCAGATAGTGGAGCATAGCGGCCATCGCATATTTTGCTGTATTTGATAAAAATGACTGAACAACTATCAAATCCCGATAGCATCGATGAATGCGCAATGATGGCTTTTTTCCACAGCAACTCAGACGTATCTCTGTACAAAATCAAAAGACTATCACCTTCGTTATTATGAATGTTGATGAGATTATCACCTTCTATTGTAAAAGCGACCGATGATGGTGACCCACAATTGTCATCAGAAATATGGACACAAATATCATTGACTTCTCCGTAATTAAAATTAATGTCATCACAAGGCGAATCCAGACTTTCATAAGACATCAAAAACCGCATTCTTGTGGTGCCTTTGAGCGCATTCGCAGGAATATCTATCGTACCTTCAATAAGATTTCTACTAGGATTTTCAGATTGATAGGATAGTTCGTCTTCACTAAAACTTCCATCTTGATTCCAGTCACAATAAACTGAAACATATTCCAAAAACTGAGAAGAAAAATACCCAATGTTCATTTTGAATGACAGCTGAGTGCCGGCCTGAAGAATGGAAGTGTTGATGCCGGAAGAAAGCAGATATCCTCCCGTAAATGCTCCTGAAGGGTATGCGTCACCATTAATAAAAATGGTGTCAATCCATTCTTGGCTGTTGTCTTTTTTCAAAAAAGTGCAATAATCCTGCTCGGTGCAAGCGCCACAGGTAGAGTTAATGGTGATCATTTTACCGGGTACTGAAATGCTTCCAAAATCCAAGCATTGTGATTCCACAAAAATTTCATATTGTGAACAATTGTCAATTGTGGAGATATTCAAATAACTTGTATCCGTTTGATACACCTCCCAATCCCCACCAAATGGCCTAATATGTACGTCAAAAAGTGTATTTTTTTGACCATTCCATGATACGGATATAGTATCTAGGAGTGCAGAAATTGTATATGTGGAAGGTGGGTAGCAACACCCGTCAGTGGTAATAAATTTCGAATAACCATAATCGGTTGGAAACAAACCACAGTCATTGGTCAATTGAATTTCATATTCTCTACAAAAATCCAAGCTATCTATGACGATCCCATTTTGGACATCATTGATGACTCTCCAAGCGAGCTCATCTATCGGCCTATACCGCAAATTTGTTGTACTGCTTTCCGAATTTAGCCAATTTATGGTGATACTCTTCCCGTTTTTACTTATCGTGATACCCGATGGAGGAAAACAAGGATCACAAAGTTTCATCATATTTTGTAGAGCTCTATGTGCATTGATGCGCCCTTGTGTCGTAGTGATACCAAGCAGGGATTCATTGTATGTTGCACCATTGAGGATCATATCTTTGACTATGAGTGCTGCTTGATCCGGATGTGTTTTTGTAAGGTGGGCAAATTCTTCACAAGGCACATTATAAGCCAAGGCTGCCACTCCGGTGACGTGAGGGCAAGCTGATGATGTTCCTGAAAATGCACCATAAGAATTGGATGTGATGTTATAGGCTTGGTTGCCGAATCCACCTAAATCAATAGACTTCCGGCCATACCCTGCTCCGGCTACTTTTAAGTCTTTATTGTTGATATTAGTGACAGAGATGAGAAATTCACTTTCGCATGAAGTGGGCATGTCCCCGAATACATCCACATCGGTATTGCTGTTGGTAGTAGCGGCAACATTGAGGATACCTACTTTACCTAGGGAATCATACATCGCACACCACAAAGGCGCATCTTTGGCAAAAAGATTATCTGAACCCCATGAAGTGTTTGTGGCCACCACGAAGGCTCCTTTCTGACCATTGGTTTCATTGTACAACTTACGCATTTGATACGGATACGCATACGCTGCCAATGCATGGGCCTCATCAGCAATCCCATAATTGACAGCCATCAACTTTATATTCCAATTGATACCACTCACTCCAATTCCATTGTTTCCTCTGGCTCCGATAATGCCTGCAACCGGTGTTCCATGTGAACCGGAATCATGGACATTGTCATTGTCAAGGTTCACATTGTACCCTTTAAAATCATCTATATATCCATTACCATCATCATCAATGCCGTTATTGGGTATTTCATGGTAATTGTACCAAATGTTTCCCTTTAAGTCAGGATGCGACGCCTTGATGCCATCATCAACGACACAGACAACGATGGTATCTCCCAGTGGGGACAATCCACCTGTACAGATATCCCAAGCTTGATCCATATCCATATCTGCACCCACTTTTCCACCATTTTGACCAGTGTTGATATATTGCCATTGATTGGAAAATTCAGGATCATCGGGTGTTTTTCGTGGAGTTATGATATGATTGGGATAAATGCCCAGAACGTCCGTATTCTCTGATACCTTTTCTATAAACTGTCGAAAAGACTTTTCATTGGCAAACGTCACTTTCATCAATGCAAGTGGTGCCGTACAGATTGGTTCGAATTGTGCTCCGATACTATTGCGATGCGCACTTTGAAATGCTTGAAATGCGGTTGTATTGTTTTTTAAATGGATAATATATTCATTTCTTACAGTATTGGTTGACTGACTTGATATCCATTGGACACCCAGCACCATGTATATAAGCATAAATATATATCTCATAAATCTGCGTTTTTGTCAATTATGGATACAAAACTAAAAATAAAGTCAGAATAAGTTGTGCCTGCTTGAGTTTTTTATACATATTTTATGTTGCAACAGACAGATAATCGTTTTTATAAAAGGGCATTATTGTTTTTTGCATAAAATAAAAAAGCACCAACTCTTGATAAAATTGGTGCTTTATACATTGGATTATATCTATATCATGGAAATACCCCTAATGTAAGGTAATCATTTGCAACTTTATTTAGAGCCGTCACAAAGGCTGCATTCCTAAGACTTCCGATGTCTTTTTTGTTTTTATAGACCTCCATGATTTGCTCAAAGGAATTACTCATGGTTTCTTCTAATCCTGAACGCACCAAATCCACTTCATCTGCACCCTTGGTGATGAAGCTTTTTTCCTTTTCGGTGATAGACTTACCGGTAAGGCTTTCGAATGTACTTACAATATTCAAATATGTGTTTTGATTGAATCTTTTGTCCATTCTACCAAATCTCATGTGAGAAAGATTTTTCAACCATTCAAAGTAAGAAACGGTCACACCACCTGCATTGACGAACATGTCAGGAATGATGACGACGCCCATTTTGTTGAGGATATCTTCAGCTGCCGCCGTTGTAGGACCATTTGCTGCTTCAGCAATAATTTTGGTTCTTACGCGATGTGCATTTTCTATTGTAATTACTGATTCCAATGCTGCCGGAACAAGGATATCACACTCTATTGCTATCCAATCTGCTCTTTCAAGCGTCTGAGTTCCAGGCAATCCTATGATGGTGCCGTGTTCCTTTCTGAAGTCCAGAGCAGCCTGCATGTCTATACCCTTTTCGCTGTAGATAGTGCCTTCAAGCTCTGATAAACCGATGATTTTTACGTCACCTTCTGCCTGAGAGATAAGTCCTGTATAAGAACCTACATTACCCATTCCTTGGATGACCATGGTTTTGCCGGCAATGCCCTTTGACAAACCGGTTTGTTTTAATATTTTCTCATCGAGAAGTGCCTCCCTGATACCGTAAAACACACCTCGACCAGTTGCTTCTGTTCTACCATTGATACCACCTTGTCTTACCGGTTTTCCGGTGACACAACCACCTGCATCGATTTCTGTTCCCTTGAAAGTTTGGTAGGTGTCTAGAATCCATGCCATCTCTCTTTCTCCTGTACCGTAATCCGGTGCCGGAACATCCACACTTGGGCCAATGAAATTTTTTCTGATCAATTCCACTGTATAACGCCTTGTGATGCGTTCCAATTCTTCCTCTGTATATGCACGTGGACTTACTTTTACACCTCCTTTTGCACCACCAAATGGAACATCAACGATAGCACACTTATAGGTCATCAGTGCAGCCAATGCCATCACTTCATCCTGATCTACCAGGTGCGAAAAACGAATACCACCTTTTGTTGGCAATCTGTGGTGTGAATGTTGTACTCTGTAAGCTTCAATGACCTCATAGGAATCTTTGATTTTCACAGGGAAATTCATCTGATATACAGCATTACATACCTTGATTTGGTTCAACAAACCGGGATGTATGTCTGTGTGTGCTGCTGCTTTGTCAAAATTGGTTTGCACACTTTCAAAAAATCTTGCTTGTTTACTATTACTCATTTTTTATATGATTTTCTAATTTGGTTAGCTTATGATCTATGGATTTTAAAAATATAAAAATCCCAATAAAAAGTATGAGAACAACGAAGACCACAGTATAAATTTTTCCTGTACTTCGTAAAAAATCCACCTCTGTAGATTGTGCCTGCAAAGATTGGATAATTAATGTAAATATCAATACGAAAATGATAGAAAACTTTTTATTTTGAATCATGACTTAAATAAACTTTATCTTTTAATCTATAATATCTTATCAAAAGGTCAGCCATCCACACACCCAAGAGGGTGAGACCAATAACCGATGGATAAAAAAACAATCTCAGAGTGTGATCTAAATCCTCACCTCCAAGTGCGGGGTTTCCCCCATTTCCGGGATGTAAACTATCTGTCAGTCGCGGTATCACAAAGACCAATGGTATCAACGCCACAAAAGCGAAGATATTATAGGCTGAAGAGAGCTTTGCCCTTTTGTCATAGTCCACAGTAGATCCTCTTAAAATCAAATAGGCAAGGTAAATCAACATGACTACAGCGGTCATATTGAGCTTGATATCGTTGGTCCAGAAAGTATTCCAAGTAAACTTTGCCCACACAGAACCCGTCACCAATCCAAGCGTTCCAAAAAGAATGGCCACATTGGTATAAGCCGATGATTGAATATCAAAATCGATATTACCTGAACGCAAATACATGATAGATTTTACGACGCCGGCAACTAACAATATGAACATAGCAAACCACAAGGCCACATGAAAAAAAATGTTTCTAATGGTCTCATTCAGGATGTTTCGGTATGGAAATCTGAAAGCACTCGATGAAAAAAAAGTTTTTGGCAATTCTTGCCATTGAGCGGTTTGTATTTTAGGCGTCAATGTTTTTTGGAGAAATACTGCATTGGGTTGTACAAAGGCGCCATCCTGAGAGCTATTGATGATCAAAGTCATAGGATTCATACCACCTGATAATGTGTCTGTAGGAAGCACAAATGTAAACTGAGCATGGATGTCATCTTTAATAGAGGTTTCAATGGATGTTATACAGTGGATAGGATCCGGCTTCAAGAATGCTTTCAGGTTATTGTCTTGCGTAAAGTGTGTGTTGTAGGAGACGATATCCAAATGAATGGTATCTCCCAATTGAGCAGAATTCGGCATTAACTTGGTCACACCAGGTTTCAACGGCACCGTCAATCCGCCAATAATAACGTACACCATAATGACTCCCGACAACCATTTCCACCACTTGAGTGATCCTCCCGATTTATTTATGCTCTCCATAGATAGGGAAATAAAAGAAAAATTGTACCTAATAAAATCATGTCTATTCCACCTAATAATGTGATATCTTCATAAACTGCCGTATCCACCAGTAAGCGTGCACTGACTTGCGTGCTCTTCAATACCAAAAGCATGATAGGTAGGAGTAATGGTATGGATAAAATAGACATCAAAGTAGTATTGGCGCCTTCAGCAGAAATCAATACAGAAACAAAGGTAAATACTGTGGAAATACCTATAACCCCGAGCATGAGACTCAAGAAAAACAATCGCAAATCATGAATTGGAAAAAACATAAACCACGACATAAACCCAATGACAAGTAATGACAAAAGCAGAAGAAATATTGTGTTGTAAATCAATTTTGCTGCTAATAAATCTATCGGGTCGAAAAGTGTATAGTAGTAGTGCCAAGTGTCCTTCTTCTCTTGCAAAAAAGTTTTCATTGCGGCATTGAGTCCCGAAAATAGCATAATGATCCAAAACAGAACCGACCATTCACGGGCATTGATATTATTGAAACTTTTGTAAATAAAAAACACCACTGTAGCGGCGAATAGTAACACACTGTAAAAAGTAAAACTTTGTCTAAATTCTATTTTCCAATCTTTAATCAATATGTGCCTAATCTTCCGAACGTCCATTTCCTACGCCTAAGTGTTACAACAGTGAGTCAGTGACATCATGATATACATGGATACCTATACAGCAAAGGTAGTTTTTACCTAGCTAATTTCCAATGAATCTGTCGTCAAGAATCTTTTATTGTGGTATTTTTTTCGATTGTCTAATAAATTGCATCAAAAGACTGACATTCCATGTCCTACTCAACTGAGCAACGTCATTCCCAAAAATGGCAACGGCATTAGGCATGTTAGGTACATTCAATTCATGGACAAACTGCTTATACTTTACATTAATTCTATTCGTCAAGTTAAAGATTGAAACGCCTAATTTAGCACTTGCTGATCGGAAATTAAAGGTTTTGAAAAGAGAAACATCCAATCTCTGATATGACGGAAGCTGATTGAGATAATCATTTGGATTGATCGCTGTTCTATCTTTTGGCAATTTGAAATCCGCAAAATCCAAGAAATGTCTCCCACTAGCAGCAATGTATGTCAAAGAAAAATCAATGGTGTGAAGTGAAATCGTATTGACCCATTTGAATTGATGACGTGTATCCTCTGATGTCGGAAAATACTGGTTATTGAAGAGTTTCTCAAATCTATTATCTGACTTGCTCAAGGTATAAGACATCAACGAAAAGAGATGTTTATTTTCATACGAAGCAGTTATATCTACCCCGATGGTCTTGGCGTCTCCTTGGTAGATGCTGAATTGTTCCTTTGGCGATGGTTTTCCGGGTTTTCTTAATTCAGGTCTTTGTGAAGCGTGTAAAATAGCACCATCCAACCATCTGTAATATCCTTCTACATCAAATGAAAAATTACCAATGGCATTCCATGTGCCGATCATGGCATTGGTGCCGATTCCAACAGGTATCATATTCCCATTGCTCATCGTAAAATATGACTGTGTAGTACCTAAAACGCTTTCGTGCTCAATCGATCGCACCACTTGGAGTTGTCTTCCCAAGGCACCTTTGAGCAAAGTATTGTTGCCAATATATTTTTTCCACTGCAGTTGAGGAAGTCCAATTAGTTTATTGAGATATGGCACGTATGTAAGTCGTAATGCCGGATCAAACTGCCCCAAAAACTTATGGGTAATGGTTGCTCTGGTAAAAGCTGATATTTCACTTCCCTTCTGCTCCGTTTTGAGAATGGAGTTGTTGTTATCATTGGTGACATTGAGCGCATTGTCATGCCAAATTGCTTCTGCTCCAAACAATAATTTTGACCATTTTTCAAACTGAACAGAGCCTTTGACACCTATGTCTTCTATGTAGTTTTGGCTACTGACGTTCAAACTATCCAACGACTCCATATTTTCAATTTTCCTTTGGGATGATCCATCGGTATTGGATACATAATTGAAACGGCTTCTATACACAACTGATGTGATTTGAGCACTTTGTCCTTGGTGTTCATATCTTATGGATTGAGCATCATTTTGCCACCGCCTTCTTTGATCAAATATATTTTTAATGACATCACCTCTATTACTAGTAAATGAGCTGTTGTATTGATTTGTCAAGTCATTATCACTCTTGTATGCATTGACGCTGAATTCATGCCCATTTTTGCGGAATTGATATTTTGCATTGTAATCGTAAAAATCAAATTTTGGGCTAGATGTAGCAGTGCTGCCTTCCGTCAATAAAAGATCTGTAAATACAGAATTGTCATTGTTAGCAAGGTTAAAATAGTTGCTCTTTGTCAGCTGAGAATAAGATTTTCTTGCTGCCAAACCTATCGATTGAAACTTTCCTAAAGGGATGTTGGCATTTAAGCCGCTTTGTAACAATTGGATATCTACATTCAGATTCAATGAATCATTTTTACTGTCGCTGGACATTTTCAAAAGTCCGCTTGTCCGTCCGCCATAAGTTACGGGAATGTTATTTTTATATAGCTCCATTTTGCGAACATACTGTCCATTGATGGCGCTGAAAATCCCATAAAAGTGGTCAGCTCTGTAGATCGGCATTTCATCCAATACCATCAATGTAACCTCTTCATTCGAGCCACGGATACGTAATCCTGAACTCATATCATTGATGGCACTGACGCCTGGGAGAAGTTGTAGTAGCCGCATCACATCCCTATGAAAGACCGATGCCTCTCCCAGCTGCATCATAGCTTTTGATTCTAAGTCAACATGACCATCTTTACCGGCAAGCACGAGAGATTTCTTGAGATTCTCTATTGTCACCGCCGATGCCATTACAGGATCATATGCAAGCGCAACTTCATTGAACGTATCGTCATTGAGGAGAATCTCCACATCTTGGTGTCCTAAGGCATGGGTGCGCAATGAGGCAACAGATTGGTTCTTCGGCATCTTTATGAAGCAGTCGCCGGATTGATCGGTAAAACCATAGTATTTTTTACTCTGATCATAGACGATTGCATCGCTGATAGGACTTCCATCCGTCATATCTTTCAAACGGATGTGCTGGATAATGAAATCAGGATGTTCAATATCCTTAGGTTGCGAACGCACTAAAAAACTGTTTTTCTCACTTCCGTTAGTAAATTCCAACTGAAAAACTGCACACAATTTGTAGAATAAACTATCTATGGTGTGAGATTCTATTCTTCTGGAATGGGATACCTTATGACTCAATTGTGGATTATATGCCACCAATATATGATGCTGTGTTTTAAACCGCTCGATTTCTTGACTGCATCTTGAGTTTTTTTGAATATCAAATTGATAGGTCAGTTGACTCTGAGAAATAAGCGTACTTCCTAGAACCATTCCTAGCACTACAAAAATTACAAATCGGAGGATGCTTTTGTCGTTTGTCAATATCATCTGTTGTCGCAAATGTACGATATCTGCGTCATTTATAAATTTTCACTGTTTGTTTTTCGATGGAAAATTGAAGACCAAGAGGCCAAGTCACATACGTCAATGCTTCCTGCATATTATCTCTTTTGAAGAAACCGGTGTAGGCCATTGCATTTATATTTTCATCAGCCACAATCTTGACATCAAATTGCCTTTCTAATTCAAGAAAAACGGTTGATAATGGTTGGTTTAAGAAAGTATATGTTCCATCCATCCATGCGACTGATGCATCATCGTTTTCTTTTGATGGTACAAATGTCTTCGCTCCCTCTGAAAATATAACCTTGTCATTTGGTGTCAATATTTGACTTTCATTGTCAGAATTATAACTGAGTACAGATACCTTACCCGTTTTGCAAAATACTTCAAACTTGTCTTTTCTTGCATATACACTAAAACTGGTACCCATGACGGTGACTTCTCCTTGTGGAGTGACGACGGTGAACTTGCTTCCTTTTTGCACATTGAAAAAGGCTAACCCTTCCAAATGGACTTTTCTATCATTTTTCCATTTGTTTTTATCAAAATCTATCTGTGACTTTGCATCCATTAAAACTGAAGATCCATCCGGTAAAGTCACGGTCAATTGCTCTGAATTTCCTGTAACTTTTGAAATTGAATGGGATGAAAATGGATTGAGATAGAACAATCCCGCAATTAAAATCGCCGCAATGGCAGGAATAATATAACGCAGGTTGACAACTCTTGATTTTTTGTTCTCCGAATGGTCGGTGACATCAGCCATTATGGAATCGTGAATTCTATTCCACACCTTTGACGTATCAAAAGATGTGGAATCCAAATCTCTCAAAGGAATGAGAACAGCTCTAGCATCATCAATCACGCTGTGATGCTCAGGATGGGATGTAAAATAGGACTTCCACTGTTCATTGTGCTCCTTAAAATCTGATTTGATCCAGCGAACAAAAGAAGGATCATCCATCAATTTCTGAAAAACATCGTGTACATCTTTATCTTCCATAAGCAAAAACTTTCTTTGGTTCAAGTATATAAGATGGTCGTATGTAAATTGTACTCATAAATCTTTGGTAATTTTAGCCAATGAATAAAAAAATGAGAATAAATGCCCATAGTTTCAGTATCTGTCTCAGTTCTGTCAATGCCCTAGCTATCAGATTCCTTGCAGACTGATAGTTGAGTTCCATGACTTCACAGATGTCTTCATAAGACAATTCTTCAAAGAATTTCAGATAAACAGCTTCTCGTTGGCGGGCGCTGAGCTTTGCCATCGCATTTTCGAGTTTCTTTGCTTGGATTGATTCCTCTTCTTTTTTTGCCAAGGTATCTTCAACCGACCAATCAAAACCGATATCCATACGATCATCATAAGGTGTAGCCACTCTTTGTTCAGATTTTAGCCGCCTGATGATGTCACGCCTTAGTGAAACACAGAGGTACTTGATGATGGAATCTGTGAGACCTATACTTTCTTTCCTCCTCCAAATATTGACAAATAAATCGTGAATTGCGTCTTCGATCAAACCTTGATCCTTGGTAAATTTTTTAGCATAGCAATACAAACTCTCCGCATGGTCGTCATACATACGCTTCAATGCTTTTTCATCACCATTCTTCAGATCTGCCCATAGAGACATATCTTCATTGACATTCACTTTTACTTCCATTCAAATGTATAACGATTGATTAATGCGTGCCTTTTTCGTAACATATATGGATATGAAAAGTTGATAAGTACCTTCAAAGTATTATGTGAGGATAGAAAAACTAGATAATTGCTACAAAAATAAAAATGCCAAATGACCCTCAACAAAGCATTTCATGATCCAATGATAAGTATTTTAATTATTTTTTACTACAGAATCACCCCTAATTGTGTAACCTTAACAAATTTATGAAAAATTGCATATTTGCCCTATTACTCCAACTATACTCCAACTATAACCCAACTATAACCCAACTATAACTTAACTATATCTCGACGGATCACTTAACTCACCCTTGACCCATACTTTTATAGTGTACTTTTGAAAATGGTGGATAAGTAAAAGATGTATACTCTCTATTATACTGTATATGAGTATAAAATATCTGATGATAAAAAATATATCAAAATTCACCCACAAAAATTTTGAATTTATTGTGATTTTGTTATAGCTTTGTTGCGATATTTTTATTATTAATTAAACTTTTGATCTACAACGATTTAAAAAGCGCCGACATTCCTTAAACCGATACTAGTTAATACTATAGGCCTGTTGTACTTATTTTAAAAGCTGTATGGATCGAAACTAAAAACTTATTTTATGAGACAGAAAATGCTCACAAGAGGGCGTGTGGCCTTAGCACACACACACACACACACGGCTGGTTATCAGCGTGTTACGGTTATTACACTCTTGTTATTTTTCTTGATGCTGAAAACAGATGTAGGATGGGGACAGGCATGTGGAAATAATCTAATTCAAAATCCTAACTTTTTTATTGACCCTACAATTAATGATGGTTATGATGCTTTTTGCGATGGGCATGTCCCTGATTGGAGAGGAGTAGAGAACACACCCCATATCTTACAAGATTCTCCATCCGGTCCAATTTGTGATTATTATATTCCTGATCCTACAAGCACAGTGGCATGTCTTAGATCAGGACCAGGAGCTACAGTACAAGTTTTCTTAGAAAGTATTGCTCAAGAGGGATTAACGCTGAGTGATGACCCCCTTGTCACATATAATATCAGCGTTGATTCAAGATTGATTTGTGAAGAATTTGCTTCATACACCTATTTGGATGTTTACCTATTGGAATCAAGCACTTTACCTCAAAATTGTTTGAATCCTACACTCGGGTGGATTCCGTCGAATTTTCAGTCAATTATGCACGCTACAATAGATTGGTTTAATTTGCAAGCTGTTTCCCAGGATTTTACGGTGTCAAATACGAATTATAATACCATATATTTGAGATCCATGAAGGATTACAATCCAAATGATCCATCTCAAACCGTGTTAGGCATAGATGAGGTAAGATTAACATGTACTACTACAGCACTTACAGACTTAATTATCAATAACACATCGGGAATGGATTATAATTTCGATGTGCAAAATAGTTCCAATGTTTCTACATTTTCAAGCTATAGTTGGGATTTTGGTGACGGAGGATCCAGTAGTGCACCAAACCCAAGCCACACTTATGCTCAAACTGGTACGTACAATGTATGTCTTGACATCATAGATAGCAATGGTTGTTGCGGTCATCTGTGTGAGGAATTGATAGTACAGTGTACACCTATTATTCCAACCATAAGCATCACTAATAATTGCCCAAGCTATACATTTGTGCCCAGTGGATTAAGCGAGGACATTGATTATCAATGGTATGTCAATGGTCAACTGGTAGGTGTAGCGGGTGTTTTCATCTATAATTTTCCAAACAATGGAACCTATGTCATAGAGCTATTGGTGGACAATGGCTGTGGGGAAATAGTGAAAGTAACTGAAACTATTGTGGTCGATTGCAACTGCGATGCGCCAACTGCTGACTTTACTAATAGCATAGCGTGTATAGATAGGCAAGGTCAAGTTTCTTTTAGTGTAGTCGGATATCAATCGGATGTCACATATACGTGGAATTTTGGTGACGGAACCAATATGTCTTCAACAAGTCCCGCTATAAGCCATACGTACACAGCAGACGGTACATATGAAGTCACACTTGTAGCCACAAATGCTTGTGGAGATACAGCGAGTATTACGAAAACCATCAATATTAGTTGCGCTGCCGCGTGTCAAGGAGAGCCAAATCAAGCTTCATATACCATTACAGCGCAATTAGATGAGATTAGGCTGTCGGAAGCATTTACGAATTTAGGGATTCCATTTGACCCTACGGTGGTCAATGTGTATTCTGATATGCATTTCAATATCACAGGCACATTGATTTTCGATATTTCCACAAGTTTTACAAAATCAGACTTTGTGGCCTATCAAGGAGCCAAAATCATTCTGAACCCGTCAGGAACATCACAAGCACCATATTATAAAGGAGTGTCGGAATTTTACGGATGCAACTTTTATGGCTGTGAGCAAATGTGGCAGGGCATTGAAACCCAGGGACATACTGCTAATTTCTTAGGAGGTTCTATCAGGGATGCATTATATGGCATTCATGTGAACAATGATGGGAATCTCTTAACGCGTAGTGTCGAGTTCAGCAATAACTTTGTCGGCATGTACTTCACATCTTCACCTTCACATTTAATAGTGGGGAACCATTTTACTGGTGGTGGATTACTTCCTGGTTATTCAGGAATGCCTAGCTATGCCAATAAAAATTTGTGCGGTATCTATTCAGGAGGTGCAAAATTTAATCCAAATTTCACCGGATTTTCAGGGAATTTTAGCCTAAATGTTGGAAAATTGGATGATTTAGAGAATGTATTTGAAAATATGAATAATGGTATCATTTGTAAAGGCGCCTATTTTGTAAATATCAAAAATAATACCTTAAAGAATTTTCCACTTGCTAATATAATTAAAATGGATATGGATATTTCAACGAATGATAAAGGTACAGGTGTTATGATTCAAGGCGGAGGCATTGTAGGTGGATTTGTTTTTGAACAAAATAAATTTATTAATTGTAACAATGGAATCAGAACTGAGAACATTGTACAAGGCCTCCACATTAAAAACAACAATATTTTCCATGATTTGAAAAACGGAGTCCTTGCAGAACGCAATGAATTGTATGCACTCCAATTGGTCGTTGAAGATGAAAATGATTTTATATGCAGCGAAAGTGGGGTGTATTGTAAGTACAATATCGGTCATGATTTCAGAATAAAGGATAATACTTTTACCATTTCTGAAATCAATGATGAACCAAATCCGTCAGGAATTCATTTGATCGCAAATGCACCCGGTTTTTGGGGCAGAGGTGGTACCGGTCACATTCAAAATAATGAATTCTTTATGAGGCCTACCACACAACATTCTAATGGTGCTGTTCAAGTGGTCAATTATAAGAAGGTGGAATTGACAGACGAGAATGAATTTTTCATTTTCACACCATCACCCGTAGTAACAACCGGACATGAGGGATTTTCATTTCAAAATATGGATCAATCAGTGGTGAAAGACAATGAGTTCTTTAATTTTTCTCCAGGATTACGATCAGGGATAAACAGCATCCTTAACGTACAAAATAATGCAATTTGTTGTAATATGGTTAGTGAGTTCAATACAGGTTTTAATTTGGTAGGCGCTCAAATAGGCAAATCTACCTTTAAGCAGAACGAGATGTTTGATAATTTAAAAGGACTTCACCTTGCATTGAATTGTAGTATTGGTGACCAACCGGATTACGGCAATAATTGGACTGGTGTATCAAGAGTTGCAGCATATAACGGAATAAATACAATCTATAACACTTTTTTTGCAAATGAAGCCCAAAACAATTCTTTGAGATCGTTCTGGCCGGTTCAAAGTCCACACGTTTGGTTCAAAGAAAGTCCAAATTATGCCAATTATGCTTGTGAAGGTGCGTGTGTGCTGCCATTAGAAGGCGTTACAGGAAGTAGTACCCCAAGTAGTGAAAACATCCAAGTGTTGGAGGAAATGCTGGAAGATGACCACATCGTAACCGAATCATACAGAGAACCCTCAATCTGGGCAAAGGACAGATGGCTGTACGGTTATTTGACCATGTATCCACAGTTTTTGACTGCTTCGGAGCGGTTGAATGATTTTTATACCTCAGTTCCGGAAGATGTGCATGCATACGAAGATTTTTATAAAGCCATAGCAGCAGCAATCACACCTGTAGAGTCTGAAATATCAGTAGTGAATGCCAGTCAATCAGAACTGCAAGGAAAGCTCGAAACTCTTGAAGCCACCTGGAACCAATACCTGATAGAACCGAAAGCAACACTATCAGATGCTATGGATGCGATCAGAAACTCTATTTCAGAGTCCATCTTACCTACCGGTCCGGTAGAATCTACCTTCGAGAATAGGAGAATGCAGGAATTACAAACCTTGAAGTCACAAGTGGGCTCCCTTCCACATGATAAACCATACACAGCAGTTGCACAAGAATATGCCTCCATCTACTTAGATCAACTGATGTATGGGGATATATATGTCATAGATCACCATTTAGGTGCTCTACAGCAACTTGCAGGATTATGTGAGCCCCTGTATAAGGAGACAGTGGTGTTGGCACGCAATATGTTAGCAGGTTTGGGATACGAAGCCTATTATAATGATGATGACCTATGTCCTGTACAGTTGGAAAATAGGAAGAGAACAGAGATCAATCAGGTGTCTGTGCAGTTGTCTCCAAATCCTACGACAGGTAAGGTAATGATCACTACCTCCACTGAGATCATCCATATTACTGTCGGCGATGCCACAGGAAATGTCTTGAAAAGTATCAATGGAAGTGATATACACGAATTTGATATATCCGAATTGCCTACTGGTGTATATCTCGTCACCCTAATCAATGCTAAGTCCGAAGCGACTGTCAGTAAACTGATAAAAATTGAATAATAGTTAAGATAGGAATGGTCGGGATTTTATCCCGACCATCTTTTTTATGTATCATTAAATTATTGACCATTATGACACCTATTAGATATCAAATATTGGCTTATGTCTTCTTTGTTTGCCTACAACTCAGTGCTCAAAAAAATGACTACAACTGGGTGATGGGTAGCCATGCAACCAGTACCATTGATATGATTCTTAAGGATAGCATTAATAAAAGATTTTGGCCTTTTACATTAAATTTCACATCAGACCCTATGACGATAGACTACTATCCCTACCGTAGGTTTATATTTGATGCTACCAATACCAATTATAGTGATGACAGGGGAGAATTAGTGTGTTATACCAATGGTATGCAGGTATTTGGTGCCGATGACCTACCCCTACAAGGCGGTGATACAATTAATTATAATAATTATTGGAGTGGAAAAGTGCATCCTTCTACTGGAGATGTATTTGGTTTTTCTCAGTTTCAAGGAAATATCATGTTACCTATGGTACAAGATGGAAAGGAACTACTGTATGATTTTAACCAAGCAGTTGATTTTGGATCAATGGGATCATTTGCAGTATGGTATGCCATCATTGAGAGAGGATGTAATTCTGGAAAGGGTTGTGTGGTTTCGAAGGATAATGTTTTATTTAAAGCCCAAATCAAAGGTTTTCAGCTCCAAGCTTGTCGACATGCGAATGGACGTGACTGGTGGATTATTGTATTGGACTCAGAAGGGGTCACGTATTATACATTTTTATTAGACCCTTCCGGAGTGCATGCCATACACACCCAAGCCATTGGGAAATATAATCCGGTACTGAGCGCAGGGAATGCTACATTTTCACACGCAGGAGATAAGTATGCGGTATGTGATGGGCGTTACTGGGACAGTATAGGGGTTGTGTCCATCTTTGATTTTGATCGTTGTACGGGCTTGTTATCAAATCCTTTTTTTGATACCTTGGTGATACCCGAAGCGAGCGTAGGACAAAGCGTCGCCTTTTCTCCTAATGATAGGTATCTCTATGTCAACAATATGAATGACCTATATCAATATGATATGTCAGATTTGCACAAACCACGCATCCATATAGCAACGTACGATGGCTTTTATGATGGCGATAATCCCAATTTCAGAACGTCACAGTTTGGTTTTTGGGGTTATGGGCCTGATGGGCGCTTGTACAATGTTTCCGGAGCAGCCAGTGCAGGACACCTGCACATCTTGGACTATCCTGATGAGCCGGGAGATGCTTGCTCCTTCCGACAGCATGCCCTCCGCATCCCGAATAACCCATGGTCTATGCCCAACTTCCCACATTACCGCCTCGGCCCTTTAGATGGATCACCGTGTGATACTCTCGGTTTGGACAACCACCCTGTGGCGAAGTTCCGCTACGAGCCGGATAGCCTCGACTATCTGCGACTGCGGTTTACGGACTTGAGCTATTTCCGGCCGGAGTCATGGAGCTGGAACTTCGGTGATGGCAGCCCACAGGAATCAACGAAAAGTCCATACCATACTTTCCCACATCAGGGCGTCTATCACGTCTGTCTCACCGTCAGCAACGAGAACAGCAGCAACACCTCATGCCGTGACATCGCCCTTGGGACTAGCAGCAGCACAGACATCTCCGCAAGAAAAGCAGATATCACCACCTTTCCGAATCCGGTGGAGGACTATCTCCTCGTCACCTTTGGAGAGTATGTGCCCGCACATGGAGAGATCAGTTTCTATGACATCTCGGGTCGCCCTGTGATGACGCAACGTCTCTATTACGGACAGAACAGCATAGATATGCAGTCGCTGCCTTCCGGCATCTATCTGTGGCACTTTACAGATAAAGGTGTTCAAATAAGAGAAGGCAAGGTAGTGAAGCGGTGATGGTGGAAGTATAATGGATGATGCTTGTGTTGGATAACGAATTGCATTTAGTAGACCATCCTAAGATATCTTCTTTCTCAACATTCACACAACAGAAAATCCATTATTTACAATGATTATTATTTGGGGTTTGGTTCAAAAATAAACATATCAGGGCTACGCCCTTGAATTTTTTTAATGAAAGAAAGTGTCGATGCACAGTTGATTTCAATTTAACATGTCTGTGGACGGTCACACAATTTTCACGAGTCATTTCAATCATTTTCATGGGCATTTTTTCTCTTATCATCAATATCTCAAATTATAGATTATAAATTGTTATAAACAAAGCATTTGAATGAAGTTTTTTATTCAAAATCAAAGAATATTTGTATCTTTGTTACGTTATAAACTTGGAAATAAATTTTTTGTCCTTCCAAATTCATACATGATCAAAAATAAGACATTTATTCAACGATAATACTAACATTTTTGAAATTCATCAAATTATGAAAACACCCATCATCATCTTTTTATCTTTTTTTGTTGCGATGTCTATACATGCTCAGATTCCCAATGCTTCATTTGAAAACTGGGTAATTGAAAATAATTTTGAAACACCGGAATTCTGGCACACAAATAATTATTCTACAAATTTCACCTCTGTATCGAAAGTGGATTACTTAACTGAAGGCAATTTCGCTATGAAGGTCAAATCAAATGGCCCATCTTTTGAAGGGAAAGCACCGGGTTATGCGTACTGTACATTTTTACCCAATGCCCAATATAATTTTTTGGAATTATCTTACAGAATTGACTTGATTGTTTCCGAAGGTAGTATCCTTGTGATCGTATCACAGTTTGAAGGAGCTGACTACAAACGCATCGGCACATGGACATCAGAAACAATGACAACACAAATTGAACAGGCACAACTTCCATTCAAATTGGTCAATAATGATAGCGTAAAAGTGGAAATATTTGCAGCTACAAAAATAACAAGTCTAGGATATGAAGGGTACTCAGAAGTCATAGTGGATGGCATGCACTTAGATATCAGATCCGGCATAGATACTGATGTGATTGATTATACATTTCAGATTTTACCAAATCCCACATCAGGAATGATCACTATTCAAGGTGGTGCGGAAATTCGAAGACTGACCATCCGTGATGCAAAGGGAAGTATGGTGAAAAAAGTTGTGGGAAACACAAGACAATTAGATTTATCTGAATTATCGGCAGGCAATTATTACCTGACCATAGAAACCTCAACAAATGAAATATTTACGAAAAAAATCGTAAAAACCACAAATTTGTAGGTTAGCGAGGGTTCTTCCGGTGTATGATTAGATAATGCCAAAGAATAGCACCGATCCGAATGCAAAATTTTTGTAAGAAGTTCTAAACAAAAAGTAATTTTATCGGTTTTCTGTAAGACTTTTCAATAATGTCTATGAGGCCGACGTTGGCAAAATTTTTAATTTTCCTCCAGCTGACTTCCATTTCTCCTATGAAAGAAATGGTCAAGCTTCCTTTATTATTTGTACATTTTACCAACCACGTTTCTGAAGGAGAAGGCATGTCTATTTCTGAATTTATTAGCATGCACTATTTGGCTAATCCCGTCATCGACGACGATTATTTACAAGACAGACAACTTCCTTTTAAGTCTGTTGATTTTAGTCAAATGCCGATTTTTATCATTCAAGATTCTCCTGTTTTTGAACTCACACATGTATCAGAGATTTTCTTCTTTGATTCAATAACAGAAAGTGCAGAAAAACCTTTTTCAAATCTTCTTCAATTAGGTGTATTTCGACCGCCCCAATTGGTTTAAGTGATTTTTGTTATTTGTAAACTTTTTTCGGATATATCTGAAAGAAAGTTTGGTTTATGATGTATTCCCTTTATTAATTTCTTTATACTTTCAAAGGGATAGTACATCTTCTTAAATGGACACTTAATACCAATATTTTGAAATGTTAAAACACATCATACATTTTTCAATCCACAATAAGCTTATAATAGGTTTATTCACATTGACATTGATCGTATTTGGAATATTTGAATTGCAAAAACTTCCCATAGATGCCGTTCCGGATATTACGAGCAATCAAGTCATTGTCATCACCCAAGCACCATCATACAGCGCATTGGATATAGAGCGATTGGTGACATTTCCCATAGAAATCGCCAATAGTAATATTCCAGGTTTAAAAGAGATCAGGAGTTTTTCAAGGTTCGGGCTTTCGTTGGTAACCATGGTTTTCGAAGATAATATAGATATCTATTGGGCACGCCAGCAGGTAGGTGAACGCCTCAATCAAATCAGTGCAGAAATACCTGAATCCATAGGCACTCCGGAATTGGGTCCCGTAGCTACAGGTCTTGGAGAAATCTATCAATACGTAGTCAAACCGAAGCCCGGCTATGAACACAAGTACGATGCCATGTCCCTGCGTACCATCCAGGATTGGAACATCAGACGCCAGCTTCTGGGTGTCAAAGGCATAGCAGAAGTGTCTTCATTCGGTGGAAAACTCAAGCAATTTCATGTGGTGATTGACCCAAAAAAATTGAACGCAACAGGAATCACCCTTTTTGATGTTTATAACGCACTTGCCGCAAATAATCAAAATACAGGAGGTAGCTACATCGAAAAAAATGCTACTGCAATTTTTATTCGTACTGAAGGATTGGTAGGATCAAAAGAAGATATCTTAAATATTCCTCTAAAATCATTGAAAGGTACGCCGCTCTTATTGAAAGATGTAGCAGACGTGGTAGAAGGCCATGCTACACGATATGGAGCCGTAACATATAATGATCAGGGAGAAGTGGCCGGTGCAGTAGTCATGATGGTCAAAGGCGCAAACAGTAATGAAGTCATCAAAAATGTAAAGGATAGGATAGAACAAATTAGACCTACACTTCCGGAAGGTGTAGAAATAGAACCTTTCCTCGACCGAACGAAAATGGTCAATAACGCAATCAACACCGTAAAAACAAACCTTCTGGAAGGCGCATTGATCGTATTGTTCATCTTGGTTTTATTCTTAGGTAATTTCAGAGCCGGGCTTATTGTGGCTTCTGTTATACCTCTGGCCATGCTCTTTGCGGTGATCATGATGAATCTTTTTGGTGTCAGTGGCAATTTGATGAGCTTAGGTGCACTAGATTTCGGATTGATCGTAGATGGTGCGGTGATTATAGTAGAAGCTGTTATGCATCAACTTTCACACTCCAAGCAATTTAAAGAATTGACACGACTCAATGACAAGCAAATGGATGGTGTTGTAGAGCAGTCGGCAAGCAAGATGATGAACAGCGCCGTTTTTGGACAGATCATTATTTTGATCGTGTATTTACCCTTGTTTACACTGGAAGGCATAGAAGGAAAAATGTTCACGCCGATGGCACAGACGGTTTCTTTCGCATTGATTGGTGCATTTATTTTGTCCTTGACGTATATTCCTATGGTCAGTGCATTGACAATGACAAAAACACTGAAAACAAAGGATAATTTTTCGGATATCATCATGGAAAAAGTAGGGACGTTATTCAAAAATTCATTGAGTCTGTTTCTAAAGATTCCAAAATTGACCTTGGTGGCAACCGTTGGATTATTCCTCATCTCCATTTTTATTTTGTCAAAACTAGGTGGTGAGTTTATTCCTGCTCTTGAAGAAGGGGATTTTGCAGTGGATACTCGTGTGCTTATAGGAAGCAACCTCAATACCACCGTGGAATTCACGCAAAAAGCAGCAAAGGTATTGTTAGATGAATACCCTGAAGTTGAGAAAATTGTTACCAAAATAGGAAGTGGAGAAGTGCCTACTGACCCCATGCCGATGGAAGCTAGTGATATGATGGTAATTCTGAAACCGAAAAAAGAATGGACATCAGCGCATACATTTGATGACTTGGCAGCAAAGATGGGTCAATCTCTCACCGCTGTTCCCGGAATTACAGCCGGATTCCAATATCCTGTTCAGATGAGGTTCAATGAGCTTATGACAGGTGCCAGACAAGACGTGGTATGCAAAATATTTGGCGAGAATCTGGACACCCTGACAAAATATGTTGCTATGGTGGGTGAAATCATCAAAACAGTAGAAGGCACCCAAGACCTCTATTTGGAACCTATCACCGGTGTGCCTCAAGTGGTGGTGCAATATGATAGAAGAGCTATTGCTAGGTACAATATTTCCATCGATGAAATCAATACAGCCATCAATATGTCTTTTGCCGGTCAACGAGCAGGTGCCGTATATGAAGGTGAGAAAAGATTTGATTTACTGATAAAATTGGACTCTGATCTCAGGGAAAGTATTGCCGATGTGCAAAACCTATTGATACCTCTCAGGAATGGCGAATATATTCCTTTGAATTTATTGGCAAAGGCAGAATTAAAAGATAGTCCAAATCAGATTCAAAGAGAGGATGCTAAGCGTAGGATCATCGTCGGTTTCAATGTACGCGGAAGAGATGTGCAGTCCATCGTCGATGAAATAAAATCCAAAGTTGGTCATGATATTCACTTGCCTTCAGGATATAGTATAACATACGGCGGTTCTTTCGAGAATTTGGAGAAAGCAAAAAATCGATTGATGCTTGCGATTCCCATTTCGTTAGGTTTGATTTTTTTACTTCTCTATTTTGCCTTTAAATCGCTCAAAATGGGCTTGTTGATTTTTACTGCAATACCACTTTCAGCCATTGGTGGCATATTGGCATTGTGGACGCGAGGAATGCCTTTTAGTATCAGTGCAGGTATAGGATTTATTGCTTTGTTTGGAGTGGCAGTGTTGAATGGTATTGTTCTCATTGCAGAATTCAATAGGCTCAAGCAAGAAGGGATGAAAGACATCCGCCAAGTAGTTATCACAGGGACATCTATCAGGCTTAGACCCGTATTGATGACGGCTTTTGTTGCATCCTTGGGTTTCTTGCCTATGGCACTTAGCAATGGAGCAGGTGCAGAAGTACAACGGCCATTAGCAACTGTCGTCATAGGAGGTCTCGTTGTCGCGACATTCCTTACATTGGTAATCCTACCTATAGTGTACATCATGTTTGATACCAAATCAAAAAAAGGCATTCATCATCCTAAAAATGATGCTCATTCAACAATTTAAAAAATGAATATGAACAATACATTCATCATAAAATACATCAAGGATACATCGAAAAAGTATAGACATTTTGTGCTCATCTTTTTCTGGTTTGCCTTGCCTATGGTCGGCGTGACGCAAGCTACCATACCTCTATCAAAAGCATTAACATTAGTGGAGAACACAAACCTTGAGCTCCAAATAGAAAAGCGAATGGTAGAATACCAAAACGCATTGGTACATACAGCATATGATATTCCTGCAACGGAGTTTAATGCAAATGTAGGTCAAATCAATAGTCAGTTATTTGATACAGAATTTTCTGTAAATCAATTTTTTGCATTACCGAAAGTGTATAAAAATGGCAAGAAATGGTTGCAGAAACAAGTAGAAATTCAAAAAAGCGACTATGCGATAAATTATAAAAACATACAAAAATTATTGGAGGAATACTATGTGGACTATACCTATTATTCCTATTTAAAACAAATATTACTTCGTCAAGATAGTCTATTGAATTTAGTGTCGGAACGTACTTCTCTGAAAGTAGAAAAAGGAGAAACGGATCGTTTGGAAATTTTAGCGGCCCAGCAACAGCAAACCCAAAACACTCTGCAAATCAATAATGTGGAAAGAGAACTCCACCAATTGAACCTCCAAATTATGCGAATCCTACAATTAGATAGCGGAGAGCGGCCGGAAATTTTGCCCTTAGAAAATCTAAATGTGGAAAACAACATCTCTTTTCCAAAAATAGATCAGCATCCCATAGTGCAAAAAGCACAAAATGAATTGGAAGCGGCAAAGGCGGCTGAAATGTATCAGAAGTCATTGATGCTACCCACATTTTCATTGGGATATTCCAATATCAGCTTCAATGGTGCATCTGATGAGCAAAAAGTTTTTTCCGCAAAGGATAGATTCCACATCGGACAGATAGGAATGCAAATCCCATTGTACAGAAGTGCTCTACTGTCAAAAGTCAAAGCCATAAAAATGATGGAAGATATCCATAGTGAACGAGTGGCTATGGAAACAAAAAGTCTTCAGTCAGCATCCATGATCTACTTAGAAAATAGAAAAAATATGATGTCAAGCATCGACATTTTTAGATCAGATCAGTTGACAGCTTCTGAAGCAGCTATCCAATTAATCAAACAAAAATACATAGCAGGCGATATTGATTTTATGGAATTCACCATACTATCAAATAATTTTATCAATGCACGAAAAGACTATGTAGAATTATTAAGAGCATTTCATTTGAATGAAATCAACCTAAAATACCTTCAAAAATGAGAGTCCAAAACACACTTTTCAAACCATCACATATGAATATTTTCAATCAACGCATGCAGGTATTGATGTTAGCTATTTTGTTTATCAGTTTCGGTTGTAAACACCAAGAAACTGTGGTTACAGATACTGCAAAAGCTGAAGTTTCAGATAATACAAAATTAAATCTCAATGACGCGCAATTGGCAAATGCTGAAATCAAATCAACAGTGATTCAAAAGCAAAAAATTTTAAACTATGTCACCTTGCAGGGCGCTATAGACATCTTGCCACAGGATAAATTGTGGGTGACAACACTGATACCGGGTCAAATAAAATCTATTTTTGTGAAGCCTGGAGATCAAGTAAAGAAAGGTCAAGTTTTGGCTACCTTGGAAGATTTAGCTTTTGTAAATCTCCAACAAGAATACTTGTCTTCAGTGTCAGCACTGCATTACGCACAAATAGAATATGATCGACAAAAATCTCTGAACGACAATCAGGCAACAAGCCAAAAGGCACTATTGCAAACAGAAGAAAAATATCGTCAGTATCAGATCGAAGTGGCATCACTGGAAGAAAAGTTAAAAATGATTTCTATCAATCCAAAAACATTGACAGCTTCTTCTATCAAACCTACAATTAGCATCACAGCGCCCACGCAAGGTCAGATATTATCCATTCCAACCCACCTGGGTGCCTATATTGAAGCAGGTACAACCTTTGCTGAAATTCTTTCCTACCAATCCAAAAGAGCGGTACTCAAGGTATTTGAAAAGGAATTGCCTTTCATAAAAATAGGTCAAGATGTTCTCTTGAAAACAAATACTAGCGATGTGGAATTTAAAGGAAAAGTCGTTTCTATCATTCGTGAGATCAATACCGACGGATACGCACAAGTGATCTGCGCAGTTCAATCCTGGCCTGAAGAAATTTTGCCCGGAACGTACATATCTGCAAAAATTGAAAAGACCACGGACAATGTAATTGCAGTTCCTGTAGATGCAGTAGTAGATTATGAAGGAAAAAGTTATATTTTTGTACAAAATGACGACCACAACTTTGAGATAGTCGAGATCGTTATTGGAGCCAAAGATGGCAATTTTATACAAATTGCTCAGCCCACAACCTTAGTAGGTTCAAATGTGGTATCTCATGGCGCTTACACATTATTGATGGCATTAAAGAATATTGAAGAATAATCCAAAATTTTAATTTTACGTAAATGAATACAAAAAAGCAAAGCATCCAGACAGAAATTGATGCTGCTTACCTATATAAAGTCCTTGGAGAAAAGGAAGAAAATCCTACTCTCAAAAATGTATTCATGCAGATGCATGATATAGAGTTGGGACATGCTAAGGCAATGTTAGCAACCTCTCAAAATCCCGTTGAAGGTTTTCCCGAAGTTTCTCTGAGAGCCAAAACCATTCATTCCATTGGCAAGATCATTGGATATGATTTCATCCTTGGTAATCTTTTGCAAACGGAAAAAAGACTTTCGTCCAATGTTGTACAGTCTAGACAAAAGTTTGGGAAGGAAAAATCTGTGTCTGATACTGCCCATGTCACCATCCTTCAAAATATTTTAGACAATCCTGAAAACGCCACACTTTCTTCCATTTTAAAGTTAGAAAGAAAGCATAATACAGTAGGTGGAAATGCTCTACGTGCTGCAGTGATGGGAGGCAATGATGGTTTGGTGTCCAATTTTAGTCTCGTGATGGGAGTTGCCGGTGCGACAAGCGGACAAAATGAAATTGTCCTTTCCGGAGTTGCAGGTTTACTAGCAGGTGCTTTATCGATGGCACTCGGTGAGTGGATTTCTGTCAAAAGTTCTCAAGAATTGTATGAAAATCAAATAGCATTGGAAATGGATGAGCTTGAAGCTGATCCGGAAGGTGAAGCGCAAGAATTGGCGCTGATTTTCATCACCCAAGGACTGGAAGAATCTGTTGCAAAGCGTCGGGCATCAGAAATCATTGCGGATAAAGATAAAGCAAAAGAAGTTTTGACGAAGGAAGAGTTGGGAATCAATGCTGAAGATCTCAGTGGGTCACCCATGGAAGCTGCAGTCACATCATTTATTTTATTTGCAATTGGTGCTATCATCCCATTAATTCCATTTATCTTTTGGACAGGTATGAAAGCCATCATTATTAGTACAGTATTAAGTACCTTTGGTTTATTTTTGATCGGCGCAACCATAACTTTATTTACAGGAAAAGGAGTTTGGTATTCAGGTATGCGCCAAGTCATTTTCGGGCTTGCAGCCGCTGCGGTTACATATGCTATCGGGTCTATGATAGGTGTGCAAATAGCAGGTTAAAATCAATTTTATGTCAGAACAGAACAAAACAAATTTCGATCTTATATTAAGGGAAAGGTTAGCGCTCCAAAGAACAGAATTGGCAAATCAAAGCACTTTTTTGTCCTTTTTGAGAACATCCATGTATTTTTTAATGGCAGGATTGACCATTCATAATGTTTTTCACAGGAAGGATTATTCTATTTTGGAAATTGTGATGTTTGTTATTTCCGGTGTCGTTTTGGTAGCAGGCACTATCAATTATATAAAACATGCCAGGATCATTTCAAAAAGGCAAGTGCACGTAGGCAATTTCAAAGAAGAATATTTAAACAATAAAAATTTATAGTATGCGGTATTATTTTATTGGATTACTGATATCCATTTTTTCAAGTTTTTTGTTGGGGCAATCTGGGAATTTCAGTGTCTTGCTGAAGCCCGTTCAAATCGAGAATTTGGGTGGCTTACAGTCTTTTGCCCATGGTGAATACGAAGGCAAATGGTTTATTTTTGGAGGGCGATTGGATGGCTTACACCAACGGCAACCATTTGCAACCTTTGATATCGCCGGGCACAACAATCAAGTCATAATGGTTGATTTGAAATCAAAATCCACGTCAAAAAGGTCATTAGCTGAGCTTGCAGCATCACTAGCTGAACCCTTGAGCAGCACTAATATACAGTTTTACCAAGAAGGAGAATACTTGTATTTGATTGGAGGCTATGGTTATAGCAATACAGAAGCCGACCACACAACCTATTCCACACTGACTGCCGTTCATTTACCGACCCTTGCTGATGCAATGTCTTTAGGCACACCATTAAAAGATGCATTTAGGCAGGTAAAAGATGATAGATTTCAGGTTACAGGAGGTTATCTTGGAAAAATTGACGATACCTATTTTTTAGTGGGAGGACAAAAATTTATAGGAAGATACAATCCTATGGGGCCAGACCATGGACCCGGATTTATTCAAGAATATACCAATGCCGTAAGGAGATTTAAAATTACGGATGATGGACAATCAATGACCATTGATTGGTTGGACCCTTGGATTGATGAAAATGCGTTTCATCGACGTGATTACAATCTAGGTGCTCGAGTTACCGCTGATGGTCATGATGGTTTGACATTATTTTCGGGTGTATTTCGCAAGGATCAGGACCTTCCTTTTTTGGACTGTATAAATATTACGAAAGATGGATACGCAGTTCAAGAGAATTTCAATCAACTTTTTAATCATTATCACTGTGCACATGTTCCCCTCCATGATAGCATCAATAATGAAATGCATACCTTGTTTTTCGGAGGTATCGCACAGTATTATCTCAAAAATGAAGTCTTATTCAAGGACGATAATGTACCATTTGTAAAGACAATAGCACAAGTGAGCCAATCTGCGGACGGTTCCATGAAAGAAGTGGCGCTGGATGATGTAATGCCTGACTATCTCGGTGCAAGCGCAGAATTCTTTATTGCCGAAGGATTGCCGACATATAAAAACAAAATCATCGAATTAAATCAAATTGCCCAAGATTCATTTTTAGCTGGGTATATTTATGGAGGTATTCAAAGCAGTAATTCTAATATTTTCTTTGTCAATACAGGCGAAGAAAGTCAAGCCAGCCCTGTGATCTATGAGGTACACATCCGCAAATCCATGACATCATCTTCAGCAGACGAAAGTCAAAATATCAGTGATCTCAACATTTTCCCTAATCCTGTTGGGCAAACTTTGACCTTCTCATTTAATGCCCGAAAAACACAAGGGATAAGAATGTTTATCCATGATGCTGCCGGAAATTTGATCATGAAAAAAGAATTGGAAAACCTTCAGATTGGATCGAATACAATATCGACACCTATGCCGCAAGTCTCTAAGAACACATTGATTCTTTCGATTTCGGATGGAGTCAAAATTTATGCAAAAAAAATCATGCAATAATCAGATAAAAAAAGTAGATGAAAAGAGTTGATGTTCATGTCAATTTCAACTCTTTTCTCAATTTGAGGTTATGTTGTATTCAGATAACACATATTTTTGAAGCACCTATTTAGACTTAATCATTACTTCGTCCATTACAAATGGCATCTATTGTTAGGCATATTGTTTGTCGTTGGTTCTAACTATTTTGCCATTCTCATCCCTCAACAGATACGTGAAGCCTTGGATCTTGTGCAGGGTAAAATACAGGATTTTAAAGCTTCCGGTGGTAGCTTAGATTCTGCAGAATACCAAGTTTTAGGAAGACATTTGCTGAATTTTGGCCTTATCGTCACAGGTTTTGTAATAGTGAAAGGTATTTTGATGTATTTCATGCGCCAAACTATCATAGTGATGTCTAGGCTCATAGAATATGATATGCGAAAAGAACTTTTTGAAAAACTGACAACATTGGATCAGACATTTTACCGTTCTTATATGACAGGTGATATCATGGCGCGGATTTCTGAGGATGTGTCAAAGGTCAGAAACTACCTGGGTCCTGGAATTTTGTATGGTATAAATTTGGTGTCCTTGTTTGCATTGACGATTTATGCCATGCTAAAGGTAGATGTTACCTTGTCTGTTTTTGCCCTCCTACCTTTGCCGATTCTCTCTATTTCAATATACTACGTGAGCAATACGATCAACGCACGCAGCACTGCTATCCAAAAACAGCTTTCCAAACTGACGAGCAATGCTCAAGAAACATATTCGGGTATCAGAGTTATCAAAGGTTATACAAGAGAAGAAGAATTTATTCGCCACTTCGACAACGAAAGTGAAACCTACAAAAAACTCAATCTTAGACTTGCAAAAGTGGAGGCCTATTTTCAACCATTGATGACGTTTTTAATTTCATTGAGCACTTTGCTGGTGGTTGTTGTCGGTGCCATTCAAGTGTATAATGGAAGGCTGACCACTGGAAATATTGCCGAGTTTATATTGTATGTCAACATGTTGACGTGGCCGGTGACGGCAATTGGATGGATTGCTTCCGTAGTTCAAGAAGCAGAAGCAAGCCAGAAACGCATCAATGAAATTATGGATATTCAGCCTGAAATTCAAAATACGAGTTCTGATGACTATACGATACTAGGAGACATTGAGTTTAGAAATGTCACTTTTGTTTACCCTAATACAGGCATCACCGCATTGAAAAATGTGAGTTTTTCCATCAAACACGGTCAAAAACTGGCAATATTTGGTAGGACGGCGTCCGGGAAATCAACGATATCTGAATTGTTAACAAGGATTTTTGATGTGACATCCGGACAAATTCTCATAGATGGCAAGGATATCAAGGAACACAATGTAGAAATACTCAGAAAAAGTTTTGCTTACGTGCCTCAAGATGCTTTTCTTTTTTCCGATACCATAGAAAATAATATTTCATTTGGATTGGAGAATAGTGACATTGAAGACATTCAAAAATATGCAAGCTATGCTTCCATCCATGATGATATAGAAGCGCTGACCAATGGCTACAAAACTATACTCGGCGAAAGAGGCGTCACTCTCTCAGGTGGACAAAAACAACGTGTTTCTATAGCACGAGCTTTAATTAAGAACCCTCAGGTAGTGATCTTGGATGATGCGCTCTCTGCCGTGGATACGCAGACAGAACAAAAAATAATGTCGTATTTTCTCACCTACCTCCGCGATAAAACTGCCGTTGTTATTACGCACAGAGCCAATAACCTTTTGAATTATGACAAAATAATCGTCCTTGAAAATGGTGAAATTGTGGAAGAAGGCATCCATGAAACACTAATTAAAAATGATGGATTTTATGCATCTGTGTACCTCCATCAAATGAAAGCAGAAGCGCAAGAAGTGGGATAAATTTTGTTATTATTCCGGAATAAATATACAGTTTATATAATTTTATTACTTTTGTTAAGATAATTATTTGAATTATATTCAGATGATTGTTGTTGTATAGTAGTTATTGAAACCGATTTTTGTGTTAGAACATTGACATAATAGGTTAAATTGCAATAAATCAGGCACTTAGAATTGAATTCCGCATCAGCAATATGGTTACTTCAATTTAAAGATCTAAGATTTTGATTTGCAGCGATTTAGACTTTGTATCAAATTTCAAACACGCAATTTGGATTAAAAAATCAATTATTTAAATATAGCGACATGAACGACCATCAACAAAAATTTATCAAGCCGGTATATACTTCAAAGATATTTGCAGGTCCGAAGAGAACATACTTTATTGATATTCAAAAATCCAGAAACGGAGACCACCACTTGGTCATATCAGAAAATTTGAAAAAATTCAATTCTGATAAATATGATAGAAGCCGTATTCATGTGTATAAGGAAGACATTGTGAAATTTACTAATGAACTTGAAAATGCATTGAATCGTCTTAAGGAGTTGATCCCTGAATTTGATTTTGACAACTACGATCGTGAGACAGATGAAAGATACGCAAGAGAACCACGAAGGCACTATAACTCTGATGATGAAAGGTCTAGTTCCGAACCAGGAGAACTTTCAGATTTGGAATTTTAATCATTTGAATTCACTTCCTTAAGTCACATCAGATGCATATCCTCTTAGTTTCGGCTACATTACCCGAGATGGATAGTGTGTTGTCTCATTTAGAAAAGTCAGGAAATAAGTTGAACTTCCTTTCATATCAGTTTGGAGATCATACCATTACACCCATAGTAACAGGTGTTGGGTCTGCTCATACTGCCTTTGCGATGGCAAAAATGTCCACTATCCATAGGGTTGACATAGCTGTCAATATCGGGATTGCAGGAAGCTATGATAGTTCACTATCGATAGGTGATGTTGTAAGAGTGAAAAGAGACCGTTTTGCTGACCTAGCCATTGAATATCCGGATGGGAAGACCATTGACGTTTATAATGAGCAATTAGCCCAAGGTAATGTTTTCCCATATATAGAGAACGGATGGCTTTATGAATGCAAATCTGAAAGTTTCTCCACACCTACTCTTACATCAGTCACAGGCATCACCGTCAACACTTCATCAGGTAGCGAAAAGAAGATTCAGTACCTTCGAGATACATATCATCCTCAAGTAGAGTCAATGGAAGGCGCCGCTTTTTTCTACGCATGTAACATGTTAGACATTCCATCCATTCAATTGCGCGCCATCTCAAATGACGTAATGCCAAGAAACAAAGAACTTTGGAACATTCCATTGGCACTAAACAACTTAGGAAGGGAAGTCATTTCCCTGATGCATGGCATGTGATGAAAAAACAACTTCAAATAATAACTCTTACCTTCATCTTCAACCCATATACTTTGATTTGGCGTATTATAGTGGCGAAAGGACAATAATTATCCGGTACTTCACAGTTCTACAAAGTGTTGTCTAAATCATTGTATTGAAAAATCGCATCGTCTTATATTTTGCCCTACTATCCATTTTAGGAATATGGTTTGCAATAAAATTGAATGGCATTGATGCATCAAATGGGGTAGATAAACGCTGTAATTATTTGATTGATCAATCCATCTGTCCGTGGAATTCTACTGAAAGGATGCCTTATATGGAATGGGATCTATTTGCACACTCTTTTACTGTTTTTTCCCTTTCAAATTTAGCAGAAAAAGATACAGAAAACTCCAAGCGATATGCCATAGCTATCCGTAAAATCATTGAAAATGTGATGAGCGACACCTTGCAATCCTATTTTATGTTCGGAGACAGCATAGAATATGATAAATGGAACGGCTCCGTCTTGTATTTAGGTCATCTCAATATGATGCTGGGTTGTTATAGAAAACTGGCCAATGACATTGAAATGAATGAACTTCATGACCAAATCTCCAACAAATTATTTGATAGGTTTTCCAAGGCACAAACACAATTACTTGCTTCCTATCCGGGACAATGCTATATCCCTGACAATATAGTAGCATTAGCATCCTTGCAAAAACACCATGAAATTACGGGAAGTCAATATAATGATGCTTGCAAGAAATGGATTGCTTTTGCAAAGGAAAATTACTTGGATTCCATTCAAAATTTGCTTATAAGTAGTATAAAATATGACACTATTAGGGAGGCATCTAGAGGGTCTATGATTTCTTGGAGTATCCTATTTTTATCTCAAATTGATAGGGATTTTGCCGTTCAATTATTTGAAAGATTTTTGGACAATTTTTGTACTGACGGACTTTTTATAGAAATGTGCAAGGAATCTTCAGGTGATTTCTCCACTGGTGAAGGTGATATGGACAGCGGCCCACTTATATTGGGCTATGGGATGCCCGCTACTACCTTTGCGTTGGGTTGTGCACATGTTTTAAATAAAGATGATGTAGCGAAAAAATTAAAAAGAACCATATATCTTGGATGTCAAGTGATAGAAACCCAGACTTGGGAATACGTGGTGCCAAGGTTTCTGGAAGGTGATCTTTCGTTTTTGACCAATGCAATTCTTTTGTATATGGAAACACTATAGTTACCCCAAATATTAAAACCGCTTGGCGAATAATATTTTTCAACCTACTTACTAGCATTTAGGCCGAATATATGGAGGGTGTATAGTCAAAGCAACTATTATGGCTTTGTGATTTTTTATTCTTCAAATTTCTTTAAGAATTTAGGATTTCTTCTCATATCAACTATGCCTAAAACAATTAAATTTATCTCGTCAAAACTATAGTAAACAAAGTATTCTTTAATTGACTTTTTTCGTAATTGTAAATTGCTTGTTTTACTGCCCGTTTCAGGATATCTCGTTAATACATTTATCCCGTTTTGAAATAGTTTATAGAGCTTTTTTGGATATGTCTTACTCCTGTTTCGTTGTTCCCAATATGAAAGAATACTTTCTAAATGTTCTTGGGAATTCTTTGTCCATATTACTCTGAGAGCCATTTTTTGACTTTTGCATCTACTTCTTCATTTGACATAGTGTCTCCATTTCGCATTTGCTCTAAACTCTTTTCAAGTTCCAATACATGTTCAGATGGAATAATAAACATTTCTTCTTTGTCTGATCCAAAGTTAATCAGATTTAGAATTTCTTCAAGTATATTTTCATCGGTTACTGTATCTAGCCGATTTTTTATATGATTTTTAAGTTCTGATACTGCCATATTTTAGATTGTTTTCAGAGAGATAACAACAAAAACAATAAAAAAGTGCTGATACACCTTCTAATTTCCATATCCAAACACATTTTGTAGAACAAAGATATATAATACTGAAAACAGTTCTTTCACTTTGTGGTCCCACAAATTATATTGACATCAACCATGTAAAAATTTTCCATATTTTATTACTGATATTTTAAGTGGTTCAATCCACAAAGAGTAAGTTTAAATTTTGTTTTTAGCTTCTTCTATTCTATAAGCTATAACAGCCTAGCCGTTCCCTTCGTGCCAACTTTTGGAAGCATGAACTTCATTGTAGCCGGATAAGTTTAGTCTATTCAAAATATATAAATTTTAATGATTAAATACATTTGTATTACAAAGGAAATAATACCTCCCCACAATATCAGCTTTCCATTATGTCTCGCTTTTTCATCGTACACATAATGTTTATTACCTTGTGAATCTGTTACTGTGCCATATGTATAATAATACCCCATTGCTATACCAGCTATTAAGAAGATTATTCCAAAATAAAATCCGATTGCAATACACAAGAAATAAAGAAATTGGATTATAAAGGAAACACTTTTCCCCTTTTTTCTATCAAGAGTTTTATTAAGTTTGTAATTTGAAATATCTTCTTCGATAATTTTCACGTTACGATTGGACAAAATTTTTCTCGCTACAATTTCAGCTTCAACTGACCATTCATCAGGATTTTTTAAAATCTCAAATAATTCATCATCACTTAGGGCGCTTAAGTGATCGAAGTCTTCGATTCTAATTCCCTTTGCTAATGCTTCTTGCTTAATATATTCATTTGTTGCGTTAAAATCTTTTGGCAGTAATTTTAATGTATACTTAGCGAGCATACCACTTCCTACTATCAATTTATCAACTATTGTTTCTGCTGAAGAAACTTCATAATAAATGTTGTTTTTTTCTAAAATTGAAATCAATTCGTCTAATTCCGAATCAGTCTCAATATTTCTAAAGAATTCAGTTTTCATAATTTGATTTATCTTTTGATTAGTAATAACATCTGTGTTAACGAGTGTTTTCTAAAGAAATTCGTCTATATTTACTATATCTATCACTTCGTTTCATCAATTGATAAGAATTTCGTTCCAAAACTAAGCAAATTTTAAAATATCAGCCAATGATGAACTAATATTCTTTCCTTAAAACTTTTCTAATGCATTTTATCATTACTGGATGGCAAATTACAGAATTATTTTCCAGTGTATCCTCCTGTTGATTCAGGTAGTCTTCAGACATGTCACTTTTTACTTATAATGCAATATATTTTCTCTTCATAGAAAAAATCCACTCTTGCGGAATTCCGACTAAAAACTTTAATGCTTCGTTAATTCACCTATGCGGCATTATTATTCTACTCGATTATTTAATAATTTTACGTTTTTTTAATGCAAAAGGCCATACACAGCGATGGTTTTGCGTTATTTACTTTCAAAATAATTTAGATCAACAATGCGGGATTATTCGTATATCTACAATGCCCATCCGGCTTATATTGAGTCCTTATATCAATCATTTACAAAAGACAAAGATTCTGTAGATGAAGGTTGGAGACTTTTTTTCGATGGTTTTGAATTTGGAGGTCAATCGTCACCAACCGCTGTTACATCAGATGCAAACATTTCTCTAGCGCAATATACAAAAGAATTTGCCCTTGTGCATATGATTGATGCGTTTAGAAGTAGAGGGCATCTTCTGTCTACAACAAACCCATTGAAACCTAGATTAGACAGAAAACCTTACCTTCTTCATACAGATTTTGGATTTACAGATGAAGATTTGTCGCGTTCTTATGAAGCGGGAGAACTGATCGGTATGAAAGGTGCTACTTTGCAGGCCATCATCACCAAACTCACAGAGATATACTGTGGAAATATTGGTTACGAATATGCACACATTGAAAATAGAGAAAAACGTTTATGGCTACGTGATAAAATCGAAAATAGAGGTAGTTCATTAGATTATAATTTGAGCCAAGAAGACAAACATAGGATCGTGTCCAAGCTCAACGGCGCAGTGATTTTCGAGAAGTTTTTGCATACCAAGTATGTGGGGCAGAAAAGATTTTCTCTTGAAGGCGGTGAGACCACAATTGCAGCAATAGATGCCATCATCAATGCAGGTGCAGAAGATAAAGTCGAAGAGTGTATCATCGCCATGGCGCACCGAGGCCGTTTGAATGTATTGGCCAATATTTTAGGAAAGACCTATGATCAGATCTTCAATGAATTTGAAGGAACAGCAGTCTTAGATCAGAGTTTTGGTGATGGTGATGTCAAATATCATTTGGGATATTCATCTCAAGTGCCCGCAAAAAATGGGAAATTGATGCATCTCAAATTGGTGCCAAACCCTTCACATTTAGAAGCTGTAAATCCGGTGATGGAAGGATTTTCAAGAGCAAAAGCAGATTTACTGTATGATAGTGATTATGACAGAATTTTGCCCATTATCATCCATGGAGATAGTGCTATTGCAGGGCAAGGTGTTGTTTATGAAACCGTACAGTTTTCTCAATTACAAGGGTACTATACAGGTGGCACTATTCATTTTGTCATCAATAACCAAATAGGTTTCACAACAAACTTCGAAGATGCGCGATCATCCACGTACAGCACAGCTGCTGCCTCTCTAGTGCAAGCACCTGTTTTTCATGTCAATGGAGATGATCCTGAAGCTGTGATCTTTGTATGCAAATTGGCTGTTGAGTATCGCCAATTGTTCAACAATGATGTCTTCATTGATATGGTTTGCTACCGTCGTCATGGGCATAATGAAGGTGATGATCCTAAGTTTACCCAGCCTCAGTTGTATGAACTCATTGAAAATCATAAAAATCCTAGAGAGATCTATTTATCACAACTGATCAGCAGAGGAGATATCGCTGTTAATGTTGGTGACGAAATGGAAAAATCATTCTGGGATGAAATGCAAGAACGATTAGACATGGTGAAGCAACATACTTTGCCATACACCTATCAGCCACCTGAGCAATCATGGCGAAAACTGACTAAAACGCTGAAGATTCAAGATATCAGTTATCCGGAGACAGGCATTTCCATCGATGATGCACAAGGGATTTTAGAACATATCATGTCAGTTCCCAAGGGATTTAATGTGCTCTCAAAAATAAAGAGGCTATTGAAATCAAAGCAAGACCTATTAGACAAAAACATGCTGGATTGGGCCTTGGGTGAATTATTGGCATACGGTTCCATTTTAAAAGATGGAAAAAATGTACGTATGAGTGGACAAGATGTCAAAAGAGGAACTTTCTCCCATAGACACGCAGTATTTGTCGATGAAAAAAACAATGTAGAATACAATAGGCTAGATGGTTTGTCGGATACAGCACGGTTCATGATATACAATTCACTTCTATCTGAATTTGCTGTGTTGGGATTTGAGTATGGATACTCACAAGCATCACCGGATCATTTGACCATTTGGGAAGCGCAGTTTGGTGATTTCTACAATGGAGCTCAAACCATCGTGGACCAATTTATTATGTCTTCAGAAAGTAAGTGGCAAAGGATGAGTGGATTATTGATGTTACTACCGCATGGACTTGAAGGCCAAGGCCCTGAGCACTCTAGTGCAAGGTTGGAAAGGTTTCTTCAAAATTGTGCCAACTTCAATATGATCGTTTGTAATGTTACCACACCTGCGAACTTTTTCCATCTTATTAGACGACAGTTGGCTCTCCCATACAGAAAACCTTGCTTGGTCATGTCACCAAAATCTCTTCTGAGACATCCGGAATGTGTGAGTAGTATTGAAGACTTTTTAGGAAACACACGGTTTAAACCAATTATTGCCGACGAAACTGATCAAAAAATAGAGCGATTACTCTTGTGTAGTGGTAAAATCTATTACGATTTGGCAGATTACAAAAAGGCAAATAAAATGGATCAAGTCAAAATTGTGAGAGTAGAACAATTATACCCATTCCCTGAAAAAGAAGTGAGAGCAATCATGGATGAAAATTCTGATTCAGAAATATTCTGGGTACAAGAAGAACCTGAAAACATGGGTGCTTGGACATACCTGATGAGATTTTTCAGAAGAGACAAGATAGAAGTTATTGCTCGACAGATGAGCGCTTCACCAGCAACAGGTTTCAAGAAAAACCACGACAAACAACAAGAGGATATTATTGCCGCAGCATTTAATGTACACAAATCGTAATTTTATCTTTTAAACTTACCCGAAAATAAAAATAAAAATAGGATATTTGCGTTTCTTTACAGCAGTTTCCCTCTTTATATGACATATTAGAATTTTGTTGCATATATTTGCGCATTCATTCAATTTATAGGAATATAACATCGTAAGATTCATGAACTTAAGACCACCTACCCATCCATACATATTGTCCCTGATACTATCGATTATGATTGCATTTTCTGTACAAGGTCAAATGTTTCCGCCATTGGAGTTGACCTTCAGTAGTGGGCAAGGTGTAAAAGGATCCATTGTGTGCTTAGACGTCACCGTAAAAAACTTCACTGACATAGAATCTTTTCAATTCAATATTTCTTACAATGCAGCTTTAGTCCGACCAATTTGTCCGTTTGACTCCATCCACCATATCATTCCGGAAGGCGTACCTTTTATAAATTGTGGTAGCAGTGATCAAGGATATGTCAATTTAATTTGGTCTGGTGATCCTGCAACGCTCACCGATGGGACAGTGCTTTTGACTATCTGTTTCCAGTTAATTGGCGAACCCGGAAATATTTCTCCGGTATATTTCAATGGATTAATCACTGAGGTAGAGATCAATAGAGCGGATGGCATGGGAAATACCAAAACAATTGAATTTGTCTCAAATCCCGGAAGCATTACCATCATCAGTAATACCTTAGAGATATATGCTCGTAAATGTGATACAGATGCCAATACAGCGGGTTCAAAGACCGGAAGTTTGTCGTTTTATGCGGTGGGTGGAAAACCACCTTATTCTTACTCAGTCAATGGCGGCACCTATACCGGCAATATAGCCAAAGATGGCGATCGAGTAAAAATTTCCAGCCTCCCTTCAGGTAATTATTCCATTACAATTACTGATGCGAATAATTTACAAATTACGAAAAACATCAACATATCGTCTAATTTACCAATTATCATTGACACGCCCATTGTAAAAGACCCAACATGCATTGGGTATAGAAATGGAAGCATTCAAATACCTTCTATTGCTGGAGGATTGCCACCTTTTGAATATCTATGGTCCAACTATTTATATGGTTCTCTTGACGATCCTTCCCAGCCATTATCTCTCAATATGTTGGATGCAGGTAAATATTTTTTGACGCTGACAGATGGTTCCGGTTGTGAAGTTGTGGATTCTTTTGAGCTACATGTAGATACATTGAAAGCTAAAATCAGTGTTTTAGATTCTGCAACATGTAAAACATCGAAAAACGGAAAACTAAGAATTGAAATTGAAGGAGGTAAACCCTATGTTGGTGCAGGCGGAGATGAATACTCCTATCGAATCAATAGTGGATCTTGGGTGCGCATCACGCCAGTAGTAGATCTGACAAATATACCTGCAGGTCCATTTACCATCAATGTGCAAGATGCCAATGCTTGTCATATCGGTGATCAGTCCTACTTTATGCCTTATAAAGCGGATAGCCTTACCTTTGAAATTTTAGATAAAAGGGATGTTTCTTGTTTTGGACTCAAGGATGGATATCTTGAAGTACGAGCACTGCCAAGTGGTATGTACGCTTACGGTGGTGACCTATTGGGTATAAGTACTTCCGGAAAACTCATTGTTAATAATATTCCTCCCGGAAACAACTATTTGATAACTGCCTTTGATGCCAATCAGTGCAAGGGTAGTATCAGAGTTAATATATCAGAACCTGCAAAATTGGATGTCAAAGCAATGGTGGTTCAGCCTGATTGTACTACATCCGGATATATAAAATTATTGGATTCAGGTGGAACTATGCCATATACCATCACTTGGGATCCTGTTCAAGGCACCAATATCGACAGTATAGGCAACATTACTGGCGGCACCTATTCTGTCACCATAGCTGACAAGAATAATTGTCCTCCGGCAACGAAAACATTCGTGATGAACCAGCAAGGCGCTTTGAGTATAAGTGCTGTTTTAGACAAACCCATCAGCTGTGATGGAGCGAATGATGCGCAAATTTCTGTTGATATCAATAGTGTCAATAGCCCTTTCGATATCGTTTGGAGAAATGAACTGAACCAAGTTGTTGGAACCACAAAAACATTGTCCAATCTCAGTCCCGGTACCTACTCTGTCATAGTGAAGGATAATACAGGTTGTCAGTCTCTTGCAGACACTGTGGTAGTGGAACCTAAAGCAGCAGTTGAAATAATGGCTCAAGTAGAAGATGCACTCTGCTATGGAGGCGAAGGCACTATCAAAATCTCTTTAAATGTAGACAGCACTACCGTGAAACTTGAATGGAGAAAACGCGGTAATGCAACGGTGCTCAACACCACCTCAATTTTTAAGGGTACTTCCGGAGACTATACTTTGACAGTCATCGGACCCGGAACCTGTATCAAAGATTTCGATTACACACTTTCACAAGGTCAACCGATTTCCTTTGAAACTCCTGTTTCTCAACCGGTGAAGTGCTTTGGTATGAATAATGGGACTGCTCTTATTTTCAATAGCCCAATGAATCTATATTATTATTGGTCATCAGGAGAATTGGATGGAGCATTGGCAATAAAACTTCCTGCAGGTGAAAACTGGGTGTATGCTGAAGATCAAAATGGTTGCCTCTCTGATACGGTATTTTTCAATGTTGACAATATCGCTCCATTGACATTTGATAATGCAGCATCAGAGATTATAAATCCAAGTTGCTACGGATACAATAACGGATCCATTTTAGTCAAAGCACAGGGAGGATCAGGTACAGGGTATGTGTACAATTGGATCACTGAGGCAGTTATAACGCCATTTTTACAGAATAAAGGAGTGGGTGAATATATCGTGGAAGTGACGGATAGTAAAACTTGTGTTCATAGAGATACATTTTATTTAACCCAGCCAGATTCCTTGATCGCTTATGTCGATAAAAATCAAACTATCGAGTTGGATTGCAATAACACTGATCAAGGGGTAATTGTATTATCCACTTCAGGTGGTAATGAAGGAATAAAAACATATGCTTGGGACAACGGTATCGCTACTACAGGAAACACCATGTCCAATTTATCACAAGGCACATATTGTGCTACGGTGACGGATTTAAAAGGTTGTTCAGCAAAAATTTGTCATACCCTGACAGCACCGGCGCAATTGGTTGGCTCACTAAACCCAACACCCGAACCCGTATGTAACGGTGGAACCACCTGCATTTCTGTCAATAACATCACTGGAGGAACAGGTAACTATTATACCTTCCAGATCAATAACGGCGTAAGATATCACATTGACAGTTGTGTACAAGTGCAAGCTGGATTGTATATAGTAAATTTGATAGATTCTGCTGGATGTTATATAGACACTGTGATCACCATCAACCAGCCACTACCTATAGCAGTTGATGCTGGACCCGATATTTCTATTCAGTTAGGGACTTCGTCTGATGTGATAAATACCATTATAGATTCTCCTATTGCCATCAATTCAATTCAATGGTCGCCAGAAGAAACCATTGACTGCGTGACTTCTGATTGTAGGTCGGTCGTTTTCAATCCTTCTAAAACCACTACATATACGATTATAGCTACCGATGAAAACGGATGCCTTGGTCGTGATGATATCGAAGTCAAGGTAAAAAATATCCGACACGCATACTTTGCCAATATATTCACACCAAATAGTGATGGAGAGAATGATTATTTTCAAATTAAAGTTGGTCCTGGTGTGGAAATAATCAAAGACTTCCAAATTTATGATAGATGGGGCAGTAAAGTCTGGCATCAAGCCAATTATTTACCTGATCCGAGTGGAACTGATGGATGGGACGGACGCTTTCAGGGCGTGCCTGTTGATCCTGGAGTATTTGTGTACATCGCCATAGTACGATTTATTGATGGTCAAGAAATACAATACAGAGGCGACATCACCGTACTCAATAAGTCGTACAATAAGTAATTTTAGGTAAAATTATCTATTGTTTTTAGCAATCGTCAAACCATATCCTTAACCCATTGTTATGTTTGTATATATTCTATATGCAAAAGTCATTATTTTTAATCATTGACTTGATTTTTAATTAATTAAACATAGAATTTATTTCTTTTGATGGATTGAAATTTGTAAATTTGCACATTTCAATTAGATCAATTTTTATATAAATACACACCATTTTTAATGAGCGAAAACAAAAAGCAAAATAGCACCTATGGTGCCGAAAATATCCAAGCGCTTGAAGGTTTAGAAGCGGTAAGGATGAGACCCGGTATGTACATCGGAAGTACTGATGTCAAAGGACTACACCATTTGGTATGGGAAGTAATTGACAATTCAATCGATGAACATTTAGCAGGGTATTGTAATAAGATCGATGTCATTGTCCACAAGGATAATTCTATCACTGTGAAGGATGATGGTAGAGGTATTCCTACCGGAATGCACGAAAAACTTCAAAAATCAGCATTAGAAGTTGTTATGACCGTGCTTCATGCAGGAGGAAAATTTGACAAAAATACCTATAAAGTATCAGGTGGTTTGCACGGTGTCGGGGTCTCATGTGTCAATGCGCTCTCAGAATATGTACGCGTAGAAGTCCATAGAGAAAACAAAATATTTGAACAAGAGTATTCTAAAGGAATTCCATTAGGCCCCGTAAAGGAAATCGGGACTTCAGATGATACCGGTACTATAGTGACTTTTAAACCAGACCATACGATTTTTGAGAATTTAGAATACAATATCGTAACGCTGACTTCTAGGATTAGGGAATTGGCTTTCCTGAATAAAGGATTGACATTGACACTCACCGACGAGAGAGCTGTAGATGAATCTGGTGAACCAAAAACCCAAGAGTTTCATTCTGAAGGTGGATTAATCGAATTTGTTACTTTTCTTGACGAGAGTAGAACCCCGTTATTAGATAGGCCCATCTATGCTGTGGGAAAAGAAGACAATGTTGAGGTGGAAGTAGCCTTACAGTACAATACCGGGTATCAGGAAAACATTTTTTCCTATGTAAACAATATCAATACCAGAGAAGGAGGTACGCATGTACAAGGTTTTAGGATGGCGGTTTCGAGATTGTTCAAGCAATATGGTGATGACAATGGCCTATTCAGCAAGTTGAAAATTGACATTTCCGGTGATGACTTTAAGGAAGGACTTACAGCTATCGTTTCTGTTAAAGTACCGGAGCCACAATTTAAAGGACAAACCAAAGGAGAACTTGGGAATTCTGATGTGAAAGGTATTGTATCCAGAGCTGTTGGAGATGCATTGAAAATTTACCTTGAAGAAAATCCCGGAAATGCCCGTAGAATTATCGAAAAAGTGATCTTGGCAGCTACCGCAAGACATGCTGCTCGAAAAGCACGTGAACTGGTCCAACGAAAAAATGTGTTGACAGGTACTGGCCTTCCAGGAAAACTTTCAGATTGTAGTTCAAAAGACCCAATGGAATCAGAAATATTCTTAGTGGAAGGAGATTCTGCGGGTGGTACAGCCAAGCAAGGTAGGGACAGAAACTTTCAAGCGATTCTACCATTAAGAGGTAAGATTTTGAATGTAGAAAAAGCTATGGAGTACAAAATCTACGAGAATGAGGAAATAAAAAATATGTTTACTGCCCTTGGGGTTAGCATAGAAGAGAAAGAAGGTGAGAAGATTCTCAATATCGATAAACTTCGCTACCACAAAATTGTCATCATGTGCGACGCCGATGTGGATGGCAGCCATATCTCTACCCTCATCATGACTTTCTTCTTCAGGTATATGAAACCATTGATAGAGCACGGCCATATTTATATCGCAGCGCCACCTCTATACCAAGTTAGAAAGGGTAAAAATTTTGTCTATTGCTGGAATGACGACGAGCGCAAAGCCGCAATAGAGAATTATGCCAACGGAAAGGAAGATACATCTATAAAAACCCAGCGTTATAAGGGTCTAGGCGAGATGAATGCGGAGCAATTATGGGAGACAACGATGGATCCTTCCAATAGAATTCTTCGCCAAGTGACCATAAATGATGCCATGGAGGCCGATAGAATCTTTTCTATGTTGATGGGTGATGAAGTACCTCCAAGAAGACAATTTATCGAGGAGAATGCAAAATACGCCAATATTGATGCCTAATGCATCATAAGATTGTTAGTGAGTTTGCATTGAATAATATAATCAAGATATGTTAAAATTTGGAATAGGTCGACGCCCAAAGCCAAAAGGATTTGATTACATTCCTAGGTTTTATGATCCTGTTAAGGAAGATTTAGAAAAGAGAATTTCTAAGTATAAAAATAATTCAAGCGACCATAATCCAACGGATGTAGAAGCTCTAAAAGAACGGATAAAGTATGGAATGCACAACAAAATGCATTACGATCCTGCTCTGAAGAAGAAGGAAACCAAAGCATCCAATATTAGGTTAGTTTACATCATCTTTGTTTTATCTCTAATAACCTATGCCATCCTGCAGTCTGATAAATTGGCTTATATCATTCAAGTTCTTAAAAAATAATTTCACCACGGATGTCTGACATTATACATCTATTGCCGGATAGTATAGCAAATCAAATTGCCGCTGGAGAAGTGATTCAGCGCCCGGCATCCGTAGTGAAGGAACTCTTAGAGAACGCTCTGGATGCAGAGAGCACATCCATAAAATTGATTATAAAAGACGCAGGTAAGACATCCATTCAAGTCATAGATAATGGCAAAGGCATGAGCGAAACAGACGCCAGAATGGCTTTTGAGCGACATGCTACTTCAAAAATAAAACAAGCTAGCGACCTTTTTTCAATAAAAACAATGGGATTTAGAGGTGAGGCCTTAGCTTCTATTGCAGCCATCGCTCACGTGGATTTAATCACAAAATTAGAAGATCAAGACATAGGTCACCAAATCCACATTGAAGGGTCAGATGTAAAAGCACAAACCAAGGTATCTACTCCAACCGGTACAGGTATCACGGTAAAAAATGTGTTTTATAACGTACCTGCCAGAAGGAAGTTTTTGAAGTCTGACCCGGTGGAAATGAGACATATATTAGATGAATTTCATAGAGTTGCCATTGCAAATCCACAAGTACATTTCTCATTATTTCACAATGATAATGAAGTGTATTATCTTCCTATCCAATCGTTGAAAGCGAGAATCATTGGTCTCTTCGGAAAGTCAATGGCAGAGAAGTTGATTCCCGTGGAAGAGCAAACTGACTTTGTGAAAATTTCAGGTTTTATTACCAAACCGGAAGCTTCAAAAAAAACCCAAGGAGATCAATTTATTTTTGTCAATAATAGATTCATCAAAAGTAACTATCTCAACCATGCTGTTCGCAGTGCTTACGATGAACTCATTTCAAAGGAGTATTTTCCCGGTTATTTTCTCTTTTTGGAACTCGATCCGGCTTCAATCGATATCAATGTCCATCCCACAAAAACAGAGATAAAATTCGAAGACGAAAGATTGATCTACAATTATCTGAAAGTCTCTCTGAAACATGCATTGGGCCAATACAGCATCCTACCGATGCTTGATTTTGATGCCCCTCAAAGTGCATTTTCCGGATTTGAAAGAAATTCCGATAGTGGACAATCGATAATAAAACCTTCTAATTTTACACCACAACATCCTACACAAAAACCATCTCAAGGTGATATCCAATCTTGGAATGACTTATATGGTAAAATGTCAGTAGCTTCTCAAAGTGAAGCCGAAAGAAACATTTCTCATTTAGAGAAAGAACATTTACATTTATCCGAAGAAGAAAACCTTCTTGTCAAAGACCAAAGCAGTTATATACCTACCCAATTGCACCAAAGTTATATCACATTTCCAGTGCGTTCTGGTCTCATGATCATAGATCAGCAAGCCGCACATGAGAGAATATTGTATGAAGAATTTTTAGAAGCTTTTCAGACGAAATCCATAGCCACTCAACGAGAATTATTTCCCATTAATATATCACTGAACCCTGCAAAAGCAGAGATTATGAGAGTCATCATGGAGAAGGTAAATACACTCGGTTTTGACATAGTCGATTTCGGTAATGATAGTTTTTTAGTGCATGGTACGCCGGCGCACATGGATAGTAATCAAAATATTAACACCATCATTGATGAGGTCATTGACCAATATGGCCAGAATCTAGAGCTTGAGTTAGGTCTTGAGGACAATATAGCTCGATCCATGGCGATGTCTTCTGCCATCAAAAGAGGAAAAAAACTTGAGCCATCCGAAATGTCCGCAATCATCGATCAACTGCTTGCGTGCAAGATGCCCACTGTCAGCCCTACTGGTCGATCCACCAGTATCACCATAACACTAAACGAATTATTCAGACGTTTTCAATAGGTTTTTCATGCAAAGAATTTCTCCCGTAGTTTTAAATCTCATCATTCTAAATGTTATCTTTTATATTGGGATTAAATTTCTGATTCCTTACCCGCAGTGGAAGGAGTATTTTTACTTGTGTAGCCCATCCACAGGACATTTTCACCCTGTGCAAATCGTCACGCATATGTTTAACCATGCAGACGAACAACATCTGATTTTCAATATGATGTCACTCTACTTCATTGGTCCCTATGTGGAACAAATTTTGGGGCAACAGAGATTTTTAATTTTATATTTTTTAAGTGGAATTATTGCCGGTATAGCACAGTTGTTGCTCACTACTTCATGTGGCTTAGGAGCATCGGGAGCGGTTTTTGGTGTAACAGCGGCTTTCGCAACCATGCTTCCAAATATGGAAATGCAGATCATGTTTATTCCTGTACCTATTAAAGCAAAATATTTAGCGATTGGATTGGTGCTTTTAGGGCTCTATTTTGGTATCAGTGGACAACAAGCCGGAATTGGGCATTTTGCGCATGTTGGAGGCGCCATTGTAGGTTTTTTGTGCATAAAATATTGGAAATTATCGAATTTACGTTAGTTATAAAGGATGTTCGATTCAGTTTTTAAAGACATAAAATATTATTTGAAATTCGGTGATATCATCACTCGGTTGATAATCATCAATGTCATCATTTTTTTCATTACCGCATTGACCAATGCTTTCGCTCCAACTTTTTACCATCAAGTACTACCTTATCTTGCTGTTCCAAGCGATATTTCTGTTCTACTCTACAGGCCATGGACGTTGATCACCCATGGATTCATTCATGATGGCCTATGGCATGTGATTTTCAATATGCTTACGCTATATTGGTTTGGAAATATAGCAGGAGATTTGCTCAATTTTAGGAGGATTTTACCTGTATTTCTGTCCGGAATCCTATTTGGAGCTTTATTTTTTATAGCATCAGGGTACTTTAATCCTTCTGTCGGAGGTTATGCGGTGGGCGCATCAGCCGGTGTGATGGCGATTGTATTCATGGCCGTCATGGCTTCACCGGATTATGAAATCAGTTTGATTCTATTGGGGCGAGTGAAAATAAAATACATTGGAATTGTCGTTTTATTTTTGGATCTCATTGGAGTAGCCGGACAGTCTAATTCCGGAGGACACGCAGCACATATTGGTGGTGCAATAATTGGGATGTTATATGTTTTTGGTCTCAGAAATGGCTTTGATATTTTTTCATCAAAAGCATCTTCTCCTAAAACCAAAAAATCTGCAAAAAGAACCTTGAAAGTAGTGCACAAAAAACAACCATTCTCAGATAAAAACAGCGATTCCAATTCTCTACAAGATCAAGTGGACCAAATTTTGGACAAGATCAAAAAAGATGGATATAACAGTCTGAGTGATGTGGAAAAAGATATTTTATACAAGGCATCAAACACGGAAAATTGAACTTTATAACAAAAATATCGTGGTTTATCAATATTGGTGTCGTAATCGGAACTTTATTGTCCTACCTTGCTCCATACATTGATCCTTCTAAAACGTGGGTATTTTCCTTTTTCGGACTGATGTTCCCAATATTTTTAATTGTCAACATTGGTTTTATCGTTTTTTGGATGATACAAAAACCAAAGTATTCCTTACTTTCAATAGTTTGCTTACTCTTGGGTTGGAATTATATTACCGGATTCATTACATTTAAAGGTGCACCTATAGAAATAAAAAAGAAAACTATAGAAGTGGTGTCCTTTAACATGAGCAATGCATCATTTGGATATATCCCAAAGGAAAAGAACCAAAAACAAGTGAAAGGAAGATACAAAGAGCTATTAGAAGATTTGACCGATGGCGACATACTTTGTCTTCAGGAGACCAATGAGGAAGCCCTAAAATTGGTCAAAGAAAAATTTCCTAAGCATTTTATTCATCATGTATCAAAAGGTGCAGTTCTAGTTTCAAAGTTTCCGATGATAAAAAAGGGTGAGATAAATTTTGGAACGATTACAAATTCTTGCGTGTGGGCAGACATTATCACTTTTGGTGACACTATAAGAGTGTATTCATACCATCTTAAATCCAACAGGATTAGTGCTGATGCTGAAAAACTCGCCAACGATAACAATATATCGACCGACAAGGCTTGGTATGATGTTAAATCTATGCTGCGTAAATTTAAAAACTATCATATCAGTAGAAGTGACCAAGCTCAAAAAATTGAAGAAAGTATTGACAAATGTCCTTATCCTGTCCTCCTAGCCGGAGATATGAATGATACACCTGTATCTTATACATATAAAGTTCTCTCAGATCACAAAATCGATGCATTCAAAGAGCGTGGCTTTGGTATCGGAACTACGTATGCAGGTATCATTCCACTACTTAGGATAGATTATATTTTTACTGACCCACGATTTCAGGTTACCCAATTTGACATCATTAGAAGGAAGGTTTCAGACCATTACCCTATAAAAGCCAGCATTGTAATAGATACCATTCCGTGAGATAAAATTATTGACTAGCTGAACCAAAAGTAGAATTTCCAAGTTTTAAAATAGCATCCAATTTATTTATAAAATTTTCATTATGTCATCACAGATAGCTCATGCAAAAAAAAATCTCTTTGAAAATGGATTTTTGGATATGGAAGTTGATCCCACAATGGATTTAGTAGAGGCCATTCAAGCTTTGAAAAAGGAGAAAAACATGGTCATTTTGGCACATTATTATCAAGAATCTGAAGTCCAAGATGTTGCAGATTATATAGGTGATAGCCTCCAGTTATCTCAAAAAGCAGCAAAAACTGACGCTGATATCATTGTGTTTGCCGGAGTACATTTTATGGCTGAAACCGCCAAAATGCTGAATCCCAATAAAAAAGTGATCTTACCGGATTTGAAGGCAGGATGTTCTTTGGCTGATAGTTGTCCACCTTCTCTCTTTTCAAAATTCAAAGAAAAATATCCGGATCATGTCGTGATCAGTTATATCAACTGTACTGCAGAGCTTAAAACACTGACCGATATATGTTGCACATCATCCAATGCAGAAGTCATCGTCAATAGTGTTCCCGAAGAAAAAGGGATCATTTTTGCTCCAGATAAAAATTTAGGTGCCTATCTCATCAAAAAGACGGGAAGAGACATGGTCTTATGGAATGGTGCTTGTATGGTACATGAAATTTTTTCAGCCGAGAAAATCACAAAGCTAAAAGTACGGCATCCCAATGCCTTATTTATAGCTCATCCTGAGTGTGAAGAACATATCTTGAAAATGGCAGATTTTATAGGTTCTACAAGCCAATTACTCAATTTTACAAAGTCATCAGAAGCCACTTCATTTATCGTTGGTACTGAAGCAGGCATCATCCACCAAATGGAACTCGCCTCACCAGATAAAGAATTCATAGCGGCTCCTCCTGACAGCAATTGTGCTTGTAATGAATGTCCTTACATGAAGTTGAACACCATGGAAAAGCTGTACTTGTGTATGAAATATGAACTTCCGGAAATCATACTAGAAGATTGGATCATAGAACAAGGTCGGAAGTCAATAGATAGAATGTTGGAAATTAGCGCTAAAGCAGGCTTTAAAGCATAATACCTATGTCGAGAGTGAGTTTATTAATTTTGGTTTTAGCAGGTATGGTTACTACGTGTGCAAAAAAAGAAATACCGCCTATACCATTGGGAGATGATGAAAAGATCGTTTGGGTAAGCCCATATTTTGCAAGAGTGAATGGTGAAAACTGTTTACAAGTTCAAGTGGCGCAACAATTGACGAACGACTGGAGACCGCTTTGTAAGAATATTGACGATTTTGAACCAAAAATAGGCATTCAATCAAAATTGCTTGTTAGAAATTTTGGGAATGATCTTTTCCGATTAAAGTCTATTTTGGAAGAAAAATCCATGGTAAATCCATTGTTATTACAACCTTGGAAATTGGAAGCCATCCTTTCACCTGAGGTAGCTGTAGCAGAAGCAGTAGCTCCAACCTTGGTGTTTACATCAGATTATCGTTCAGTATCAGGGTTTGATGGTTGCAATAATTATCGCAGCGACGTTTTGGAGTTTTCTGAGAAAACATTGATTTTCGGATCACTTATTAGGACTAAAAAAGCCTGTCAGAATATAGGTAAAATAGATGAAGAATTTAACTGGAGATTGTCCAACGCATTCAGTTATGCCATTGAAAAATCTAAGCTCGTCCTGAAGGATAAATCCGGAAAGACTGTGCTTGTTTTCAAGAAAACCACATAGACAGAAATCAATCAAAAATGGAAATAGCATTGTCAAAAATGGCAGCAGGATGCATGCTTTGGGGCGAAGGCGGTATAAAAGCAAGTACTCAGGAGATGCAGTCATTGATGCATGCTTTCCTAGATGTCGGGATATCCACCTTTGACCATGCAGATATTTATGGCGATTATACCACAGAAGAAGCGTTTGGAAGAGCATTTGCACAATCAAATATTGCCCGAGAAGACATCACTTTGATTACAAAATGTGGTATCAGAAAACCCAACAACAAAGATATTTATATAAAACACTATGATTACAGCAAGAATTATATCATCTCTTGTTGTGAACGTTCATTGAAGCTATTACAAACAGATTATGTTGATATATTTTTATTGCATAGACCTGATCCACTTTTACAGCCCGAAGAAGTGGCTGCAGCCATATCACTCCTAAAAGAGCAAGGGAAAATACGATCTTTTGGAGTAAGTAATTTTACACCATTTCAGTCAGAGTTGTTGCGACAGAGTATGCCTATCAACTACAACCAAATTCAATTTTCAGCGACACATTTTTCACCAATGTTGGATGGTGAATTGGAATATATGGCCATCCACAATATCCAACCCATGGTATGGTCACCGATGGGAACATACTTCAGAGAACATAATAGTACAGTACATTCTGTAGTACAAAAAATAGCGCAGACCCATGGTGTCCCCGAACATGTTATACTTTTGGCATGGATTCTTGGCCATCCTACACATCCTATACCTGTCATAGGTACTACAAATTCAGATAGAATATCCAAACTCCCAATGGTTCAATCCACCATTCTAACAAAGCAAGAATGGACAGAAATATGGTCAGCATCTATGGGTGCAAATGTGCCGTAAATATCAGAACACATGATTTTATATCCCTCTGACATAAGACATAAACTGGAATTCGATAAGATCATTGAGTCTATCAAAACGTATTGTCTATCTTCCATGGCAAAGGCGTATTTTGACCAATTAGAAATCCTTGATGATGTAGTACGCATTTCAAATCTCCATAACGAGGTAGATGAGTACAAAAAATCTATGGAGCGCAGTGACAATATTCCTATGGGCTCATTTGAAGATGTAAGAGAAGATGTGGTTTTACTTAAGAAAGAAGGTTACGTATTAGAGATTGACAGCATCGGCAAAATTTACCACTTGGTATCTTTAGGTGTTGACTTGACATCCTATTTTGAAGATAGGGAGAAATCTAAGACACATCCTATTTTATCAGGATTATTTCAAGCGATCATCATCGACAGAAAACTGGTTCAAGAGATAGATAGAATCTTGGATGAGGAAGGAAATGTAAGACCTGATGCATCTGAAGCCTTGTTGAAAATTACTAAGCAAATAAAAACAAAAGAGCAACAAGCAGATAGAGCTTTCAATATTGAATTAGAAGTCGCAAAAAGTAAGGGTTTCCTGATAGACAGTTTAGAGAGCATCAGAAATGGCAGGAAGGTCTTGACGGTCGCTGTAGAACATAAAAGAAAAATACCAGGTTTGATTCATGATGAGTCAGCTACTGGTAAAACTGTATTTATTGAGCCGGAATCTGTCATGCAGCTCAACAATGATGTCTATAATCTGATAGCAGAGCGAAGACATGAGATTTATAAAATCTTGAGAGAATTATGTGCTTACTTAAGGCCATTTTCAGATGCGATCTTGGCGATTCAACATGTGTTGACAAAAGTAGATACCATTAGGGCAAAGGCCATTTTTGCACTTGCTATTGGTGGTGGCAAGCCATATATTCAAGAAAAACCGGTTTTTGATTTTCGAATGGCTTCAAATCCTGTACTGGTATTGAAAAGTCGGCAAACCCAACAGACCGTCATCCCATTTGATATCAAGTTATTCGGGGACAATCGGCTGGTAGTGTTGAGCGGCCCCAATGCTGGCGGCAAATCTGTTGCTTTGAAGTCGGTTGGATTGTTACAATTGATGGTTCAAAGTGGAATTCCTGTGTCCGTAGATGAAAACTCTGTATTTGGAATTTTTACTAAATTTTTTGTGGATATTGGCGATCAGCAATCTATCGATGATGATTTGAGTACCTACAGTTCTCACCTCTCCAACATGAAATTTATCACAGAAAATGCTGATGGTTTAAGTTTAGTATTGATTGACGAATTTGGATCGGGTACGGATCCGAAAATTGGGGGTTCGATAGCTGAATCCATTCTCAAAGAAATCAACCATAGGAAAGTTTTCGGAGTGATCACCACACATTACTCAAACTTGAAGTACTTTGCGTATAAAAACAAAGGCATCGTCAATGGTTCAATGGAATTTGACAGGCAACATTTGAAGCCTACTTTTAGATTGCATATCGGAAAACCGGGAAGTTCATTTGCTTTTGAAATTGCAGACAAAATAGGCCTGGATAAAAAAATTATTAACAACGCAAGAAAGAGAGTTGGTGAGTCAGAAACCGCTATAGATGACCTGTTAGGCGCACTCATGGATGAAAAACGTGAGTATGAAAATAAATTCACATCGCTGATAGAAAAGCAAGATCGCTTGGATAAATTGATGAAGTCATACGAACAAATGAAAGGTGATCTCGACATCAAGAAAAAGAAACTGAAACTTCAAGCAAAAGAACAATTAGCATCGAAAGTAACCCACGATGTTCAAGAAATCCAAAAGTTGCTCAGTGAAGTTCGCAAATCTAAGGATGAAGAAAAACTTAAATCGGCAGCATTAAAATTGCGCGAACATCAAAGTAAAACCAAAAAGGAACTACATGAAATCAAGAAAGAAGTCTTCGAGTCAGAAGAACAGTTCCATGAAAAACTAGCTGTGGGATCGCATGTTAGAATGCGCAATGGGACATCTACCGGAGAAATCATCTCTATGAGTAAGGATATGGCCGAAGTCAACTTAGGGACTTTTAGACTGATGGTTCCTATCATTGACCTTGTATTAATCAAAGAACCCATAGAAATCAAAAAACATAAAAGCGTCAATAATGTACTCTCAGATGACTATCGTCAACATGAAACGAAAATTGATATCCGCGAATATACCAAATCGGATGCGCTGTATATGTTGCAAGAGTTTATGGATAAAGCATTGGTAAGCAACGCCTACGAGGTCAAAATCATCCATGGCATCGGCACAGGCGTTCTGAAAAACGAAGTCAAAAAACTCCTCCGACAGTACAAAGATATCAAGGAAATATGGCATCCACACCCTGATCAAGGTGGTGAAGGTGTTACGTTGGTGAAATTCTAATTTCTATTTGATACTCAAAGATTGCAAAGTGCATTGACATGCGCATTGGCGGGTTCATAACCGAGTTTTGCAGATTGCTTGATATCCTTACATGCGCTTTTGAAATCCATGGTCTTTGAATAAGCATTGGCTCGATTGAAGTAGGCTTCTGCCAAACCTGAATTTATTTTAATGGCTTGATCAAAATCGGTAATAGCACGATCAAATTGCTTTATTTCTAGTAAACAAATGCCTCTTTGTACAAAAAGTGTAGCATTCTTTGGTGAAAATTTTATTACATCGGTATAATCCATCACTGCTGCTTCAAAATTACCCATTTTATAATCTGCAATGGCTTTGTTTTCAGCTGCAGATTTATGGGCTGGATCGAGCTCTAAGCAAATAGAAAAATCTGTTATAGCTCCATTTAGGTCTTCTTTCATGAGTTTTGCATACCCTCGTTGATGGTAAAAGTCAGCATTGGATGCATCTATTCTCAAAGCTGAGGTCAAACTGGCAATGGCCTCATTCCATTTTTCAAGCTTTAAATATATTTTTGAAAGTTCTTTTGTGCTCTCCAAAAAGTCGGGTTTTAAGTCTGAAGCCATCATAAAGTCACTCATGGCTTCTATATTTTTTCCTTGTTTCGACCTAGCAATGCCTCTATTTTGAAATGTGACGTGAGACTGACTTCCCAAGCTGATTGCATGGGTCAAGTCATCTTCTGCTTGAGCATAATTTTCAGTATTCAGATTTGCCGTTCCTCGGTTGATATATGCTTTTTCTGAATTTGGATTGAGCCTAATAGCCATATCTAAACTTTGGATAGCTTCAGCATATTTTTTTTGTAAAAGCTCGCAGTAACCTTTAAATAGATAGGCTTTCTCGTGATTTTCATCCAATGCAATCACCTTTTCGAAATCTTGCTTTGCCATTTCAAAATCCTTCATACCAAGCCAACAATTGCCCCGATTGTAATAGGCATTGATATAATTTGGATCCCTTGTGACCGCTTGAGTATATAAATGTATTGCCTGAGAAAAATTGGATTTCCTATACGCGTCCACCCCTGAATTAAAATCATTGACGGCTTCTAAGGATTGGGCATTAATATGTGAAAAAAACAGAAAAAATAAAGCAATACTCCAGTACCTGATGAACATTCTTAAATCAATTTTGAGCAAAATAATTATGTGCCGATAATGTCAGGGGGGAATAATTACCGATTTTTTTCTTTAGTGCCACAAGAAAATGATGCACTACAGAGCTACAAATTTCTATAATAATCAGAATTTATCTCTATTTTTGACAAATTTTTTTAAATTAAATAGTAAAAATGAAGAAAAACCCTGACACAAAATCGCAAAATTCAGGGGATACCATGGCTTCTTCTCGTAAAAAGGATCATTTGACGCTGGCATTTGATTCAAAAGTTGAGTCGTATGCAGTGGACAAAAGATTCTATTACGAACCAATGCTGGCAGCGCATCCTGAAAATGAAGACCTGTCAATTCAATTTTTGGAGCGCACTTTTAAAGCTCCCATGTGGATTTCGAGTATGACAGGTGGAACTGAGAAAGCTAAATGGATCAACCAGAGATTAGCGCAGGCATGTGGAGAATTCGGATTGGGTATGGGATTGGGTTCGTGTAGGCAACTCCTGCATGATGACACCTATCTTGATGATTTTTTGGTCAGAAAATGGGTGGGTGAGCAACCTTTATATGCCAACTTAGGGATTGCACAAATAGAACAATTGGTGCATGATCATCAAATGCATAAAGTCAATGATTTATTACAAAAATTGGAAGCAAACGGTTTGATCATTCATGTCAATCCTACGCAAGAATGGGTGCAGCCGGAAGGTGATAGACTCGTACACAAACCTATCGAAACTATAAAAAGAGTATTAGATCATCTCCCTCATAAAATTATAGTCAAAGAAGTAGGTCAAGGATTCGGACCACAAAGCTTACAGGCACTCATGGAACTGCCATTGGCTGCTATTGATTTTGGAGCTGTGGGCGGTACCAATTTTGCACTTTTGGAGTCATTAAGACATTCCGGAACAGAAATAAACCAAGGTGCACTTTCATTTATCGGGCATACTTATTCAGAAATGATCCAATGGGCCAACACTATTAAGGAAAATTCAGAAAAAGTTGCTTGCAAAGAGTTTATCATTTCGGGTGGTATTTCATCATTTTTAGATGGATATTACGCTATTGAAACCATGCATTTCAAAGCTATTTACGGACAAGGAGCGGGATTTTTGAAACCGGCTTTAGAAAGTTATGAAACACTACAATTGTACATAGAAAGTCAAATCAAGGGATTAAGTTTCGCAAAGCAATTTTTAAAGGTCAGATGATGGGAATGAAGATTGAAGGTTTTTCAAAATGGTCAAAAAGTGAAAAAATCAATTGGTTAAAAAGTTTGGTGCCATTTGATATCGAAAATAGTATATCTGAATTTGAAATTTCAAATGCCCAACTACAAAAAATTATTGACGGATTCAGCGAAAATACCATTGCAAACTATGTCATTCCTTATGGTATTGCACCGAACTTCTTAATTGACGGCAAGGTGTACACTGTGCCTATGGTTATAGAAGAGAGTTCCGTGGTGGCCGCAGCTTCATCAGCTGCAAAATATTGGTCCACAAGAGGCGGTTTCAAGACAGAAATTTTAGGTATTGAAAAAACAGGGCACATCCATTTTAAATGGTGTGGTAAAAAAGAAGATTTATACACCATTTATCCAAATGTAGAAAGAGCTATGATCCAGGAGGCGAAACATATTACATCCAATATGGAACAACGCGGTGGTGGCATCTTGAAAACAGAATTATTGGACTATTCTGCATCCATTCCGGACATTTATCAAATTATGGTGACCTTTGACACCAAAGATTCCATGGGCGCAAATTTCATCAATTCTGTTTTGGAATCCTTTGCATCTACATTAGAATCCTTCATCATAGCACATCCTTCATTACCAGATGAAGCAAAAGACATGGATATCATCATGTCTATTTTGTCAAATTATACGCCACAATGCTTGGTCAAAGCGGAAGTTTCATGTCCGATTGAAGGCTTAGGCACTTTTACTAATGGGATGATGGCGGAGACGCTCGCAAAGAAATTTAAAACGGCTGTAGATATCGCACATATAGATGTGTTTCGTGCTACTACGCACAATAAAGGTATCTTCAACGGTATAGATGCAGTTATTTTAGCCACCGGAAATGATTTTAGGGCAGTTGAAGCCGGAGGCCATGCCTATGCTGCTAAAGATGGTAGTTATAGGAGCTTGAGCTATTGCACCTTGGAAGATAATATGTTTAAGTTTTGGCTGGAAATACCTTTGTCTATCGGAACTGTAGGTGGATTGACATCATTGCATCCATTGGCAAAAATTTCATTAAATATACTTGGGAATCCTTCAGCATTGGAGCTCATGAGGATCACTGCCGCTGTGGGATTGGCACAAAACTTCGCTGCCATACGTTCTTTAGTTACAACCGGTATCCAACACGGCCACATGAAGATGCACTTGATGAACATTTTAAATTCGCTTAAAGCAAATGATGCTCAAATCAATGAGGCCATCACACATTTCAAGAATACGACCGTCTCATACGCCGCTGTAAGACAATTTTTACAAAACCATCCCCAAAACACCTGAATCTTATCATTTTGAAATTATAACTAAATCATGATCAATGCATAAAAAAATCCTAAGTTTCATTTTTGTCTCAATTTTCATTATTAAACTGACCGGTCAAGATGCGAGCCAATTTTACAAATACAAGAGAGCTTTGGGCATCAATGTGACCAATATTCTTGGCAATGTTTTCAGTTTAAATCCATCAAATACAACATCACCTTATAGCATTTCATTCAGGAAAATGGGAACAAAAGGTGGTCTGAGAACCGGATTAGATTTTTTATACAAGACTTCTGAAGGGTCTTCTTTTTCCACGATAAGTGCTTCGAATATTCAAGGGCAAATGTTCGCATCGATAGGCTACGAGTGGTATCTCCCCATACAAAAGCGATTTTTATTTGCCTATGGCTTTGATGTCCTTGGGTCTTTTAGAAGAGACAAAACTGTTAGTTCCGCTGTTGATACAAATTTCAATGTCATCACATTTACAAGCAATCTTACGGGATTTTCAGTAGGATCCGGACCAGTTTTAAGATTTGAGTTTAAGGTTTCAGATCGCATGTATTTAAGTACAGAATCGTCCTTATACGTGATCTACAGCCAATCATCAAGGAAGTTTGATGACGGTCTCATTTCAAGTACAGATTTTAAGTCCAAGTCCCTCAATGCAGAGTTGGCTCTTCCACAAACCTTGTTTATTCAAATTGCATTTTGATGAAAAATTCGATCGCTACCCTTGCTTTACTATTATTTGCTGCAGTATCTTTTGCACAAAATACATCATTAGACAGTGTATCCGTTTATGCTGAAGAAGATCTATATGAAGATGACCCATATTTTTGGTCCTATACTAAGGAGATTGGACTGAATATGACACCTTTGATATCAAAATTTGTTCCTTTCAATTTCGTAGAAACCAAACTCAGTACAGTTGGTTTTAAATATAAAAAATATTTTTCTGAGAGGGCATTGATAATGGATTTGGGCATTAGTACATCCATTGAAAATCTGAGATTTATCGATTTTGCATTTGGATTAGAAAGACGTTATCCAATCTCGAAGGATAAACATTTGACGTATTCCAGTGGATATGCATTGGCTTTTTTCGCTGATGACAATGTGGATATAAAATTGGGTTTAAAGAAATCTTATGGATTGGAATACCACTTTAGTAAACGTATTTTTGTTGGTACTGACGCAAACTTATTTATTGGTATTTCGAGTAATGGTCTTGCGATTGATTTCAATACGCCAATAAATATTTTTGCTTTTGTGCGATTGTACTAATTTTTTTTGCTAATGGGATGCAACATTTTAAGTTTTAAGACGTTATGAATTTTTAGATATGCTTTCTTAATTTCTAAATCATGTTAATATGAAAAAATTTTTTTACCTTTTTATTTGTGTTTCGTTTTTACTGCCTTCATGTAGTGACAATACTGTTGTAGTAGAACAAGATCTTCAGGCACCTTCTTTGCCGGAAACACCATATTCGTATTCTACCTCAAACCTGAATTTTGGAATAAAAAAAATGACCTCCCAATTTGAGGATATCAATTCAGATGTTGCCACTTTAGGAAGGGTATTATTTTATGATAAAAAGCTTTCTCTGAACAATACCATTTCTTGCGGCACATGCCATCATCAGTCCCAAGGATTTGCCGATGGTAAGCAGTTCAGCCAAGGATATGAAGGCAAACTTACTACAAGAAATAGTTTAGGATTTTCCAATGTTGCCTTGCAAAGCAACCTGTTTTGGGATTCTAGATCGAAGACACTAGAAGATCTAGCTTTGAAACCCGTTCAAAATCACATCGAAATGGGTATGGAAGATATAGACAACCTAGTTCAAAAAATTGAAGCCATAGACTATTACAAGCCATTATTCAAGAAAGCATTCGGAAATGAATACGTGACATCAGCAAAATTATCTAAAGCTATTGCTCAATTTGTTGGCAGCATTACTTCTACCAGATCGAGAAATGATATCGGCCTAAGTAATAATTTTGCAAACTTTTCAGCGTTGGAACTGATGGGTAGCCAGATATTTCATTCTTCACGCGCTATGTGTTCCAGCTGTCATGGATCAGGACAAATGGTACCTCTTGATGGACCTGACAGTCCATATGGTGGTGGCGGCGTCAATTCTCAAGGTATCCAACAAGACCTGCAAGGCGCTACCAATATTGGACTTGACGTAATTTATAAGGATCAAGGTGTCAGCGAAGGTCGATTCAAAATCCCGTCTTTGAGAAATGTGGCTTTGACAGCACCATATATGCACGATGGCAGATTTAAAACATTAGAAGAAGTGATTGACCACTATTCTTCTGGTATCAAGCCAAATAGAGCATTGGATGTGAAGTTTAAAGATGCAAATGGATTTCCAAAGCAATTGAATTTCTCAGCAATAGAAAAAGAAGCATTGGTGGCTTTCTTAAAGACATTGACAGACGAAGAAATGATCAAAGATCCTAAATGGAGTGATCCTTTTAAATAATCGCTGACCAAATCAGATTGTAATTTTTTAGTGGAAAATTTATAAATTGGACTTACATCCGGTTTATAAATTTTCATTTTTACTGAGTTCGTTTTTGAGATGATCTATCATCCCAATGGATATAGGATCAATATGTTGCACAACAGCCAAGTAATAACTCACCCAATCTCCAAAATGTGTCAGATACATCATCTTCTCTACCAATGATTGCCCTTTGCTATAAATTTCTATGATAGATGAGGTCTTATGCTTCAATTGATCTTTGACTATTTCGAATCGCAATTGATTTCTTTTGTGGTCATCTTTATTCCTCAATAATACAACCAATGTCTTGTCTTGAGCACTATTCCATCCTTCTATTTCATTATGGTTCATTTCAGGAAAGACTAATTGGTGACAGAGCATTTTTGCATTTTCATTGATTTGTTGTCTCCATCTGATGGAAACAGATTCCATACGTTCTGATGTGTACATCAACGGAAGCTTGTGTGCCATTGATTGAGCGATTTGATGAGACTTGACTTTGATGTCCTCTTGTTCGAATATCAGTAAATCTATGGCTACTTTAACCTGTTCTAGCACACTGCTATCAATAAGTTTTAGCTCCTTCAGTACGCCGAGTTGACAGACGATAGAGTAACCCAGAAAAGCCCTTGGTGACCTTGATCCACTAGGCAATTGGACGAATTCAAGGCTGTTATGTTTAGCTATATCTAGTAGAGCTCCTCCAGAAGTAATGCAAACGATTTTGGCTTGTGACGATAAGAGTGCCTGAACATTGCTGACAGTCTCCTCAGTATTGCCGGAATAGGAAGAAGCGATGACCAAGGTATGCTTATCAATAAATTTTGGAATTTCGTAGCCATTATATACCTCGATGGGGAGCTTTGATGTGGAACAGAGCATATCCTTGACAAACTTTCCACCGATACCTGAGCCTCCCATTCCAAAAATACAAATATTTCTGATCTCAAAATCATGTGGTAAGATGTGAATTTGTGCTACAGCTTCTACCGCATCACGCAGCTGAAATGGAAATTTCTCTATTAATGTCTGCATCTATCGTTTCGGTTTAAAATCATCGCAAAAGTAAGACATATTTTTTAAATGTCTCATATGTTTGTGTCCATCATACAATGCTTGACTAGTTTATTGAGCGTATTCTACTTCATTACATTTATTTTGGCAGTAGTTTGTCTTCATGTATCTTTGCATTTCATCACTCATCAAAAGGGTCAAAAAATAATCGATCTATGCAGTATTTATCATTAGAAAATGTGTCAAAATCATATGGCGAGAAGGTACTGTTTAAAGATGTAAACTTATCCATATCCAAAGGGGACAAAATAGCTTTAGTTGCAAAAAATGGAAGCGGTAAGACCACTTTACTGCGCGTGATTGCCGGAAGAGATGGCGTGGAAGGTGAACAAGCCAAGATTTTTATAGCCAAGGATATGAAAACGGCTTTTCTATTGCAAGAACCACTTTTGGATGAGAATGCATCTGTACTTGAAACCATTTTCGATAGTCAAAATCCATCGATCATCGCGGTGAGAGATTATGAAGCTGCCCTTCAATCCAATGATGGCGCATTACTTCAATCGTGTGTTTCGAGATTGGATGATTTGAAAGCGTGGGATTTTGAAGCGAAAATCAAGGAAATCTTGAATAAATTATTGCTTTCAGACCTTGATCAACGTGTACATCAAATGTCAGGTGGACAGCGTAAAAGGCTTGCATTAGCAAAAATATTGATTGAAGAACCTGATTTTTTAATTTTAGACGAACCTACAAACCACCTAGATATAGAGATGATCGAATGGTTGGAAAGATACTTACAACAACCTGCCATCACCCTTTTTATGGTGACCCATGATCGCTATTTTTTAGATAATGTGTGCAATGAAATATTAGAATTAGACAATGGAGAAGTCTTTATTTACAGAGGCAACTATGCACAATATTTGGAAAAAAGGGAGGCACGGTTGGCGAATAATGCTGCAAATTTAGACAAAACCAGAAAGCTGTACCAACGAGAATTAGAGTGGATGCGACGCCAACCACAGGCACGCACAACAAAAGCCAAATCCAGAATCGATGATTTCTATGATATCAAAGATAAGATTTCAGTAAAACGCAACAATGAAGATTTAGAGTTGCAGATCCAATCCACCCGCTTGGGTTCTAAGGTGGTAGAGTTGCACAATGTTTCAAAGAAATATGGTGAAAAAACTCTTATAGTAGGTTTGACTTATAAGTTTAAACGTGGAGAAAGAGTAGGAATTGTAGGCCCTAACGGAGCGGGTAAATCTACTTTGCTGAAATTGATCACTCAAGGGATTTCACCTGATGCGGGTAAGGTGGTTATTGGTGATACCGTCGTCTTCGGGTATTACACACAAGATGGATTGAAGCTGAATGAAGATAAAACGGTATTGGATGTTATAAGAGATATTGCTGATTATATTCCAATGGAAAAAGGTCAAAAAATCAGTGCTGAAGCGATGTTGGAAAGATTTTTATTTCCCAGATCGCAACAACGTGTGTACGTTTCTCAGCTCAGCGGTGGCGAAAAACGCAGGTTGTACCTATTGACGGTGCTGATGAAAAACCCTAATTTCTTGATTTTAGATGAGCCGACAAATGATCTCGACATTTTGACGCTCAATGTATTGGAGGACTATCTTTTGCAGTTTGATGGGTGTGTCATCGTGGTCACTCACGACAGATATTTCATGGATAGAATTGCTGATCATTTATTTGTTTTGGAAGGTAATGGAAGAATCAAGGATTTCAATGGCACCCATTCGGAATATCGGAATCTATTGAAAAGTGGAATATTAACTTCATCCACAGTGGAAAATGAAGTCTCTACACCAAAAGAAAAGACTGAGAATCCGGGTAAAATCAGTTTTGAGCAGCGCAAGGAATTTTCAAAACTGGAGAGGGAAATAAAAAAACTTGAAGACCGCAAAAAAGAAATCAATGCCTTCTTTGAAGAACAGAGTACGGACACTGAGGCTATTTTGAAATACGCACAAGAGCTGGAGCAGTTGCAGCAGACACTATCTAAAAAGGAAGAAGAATGGCTATTGATGGCCGAAATGATGGAGATGTAAGTATTTTTATAAGTCCAAAAAATTAACTCATCTTTTTATTGTTTTTGGGTAGAGGCAAGAAATTTTCATTTGTAATTACATTTTTACCTGTTTTTTGCTCTAAAGCTAGTCTTGCGTCTTTAGCGATTTTGCCACCTTTTTTGCCTGCAATAGCATTTTGACTTACACCTTTTGCATTATCTATTTCTGCAATTTTTCGTGTAGAAAGTTCCGCTAATGCTGTAAATATAAGTTCGGCTTCACTCATATGATCACGCAAATTCTGAGATTTCAAACCTTTTAAATCTTTGTGTTTCTTTACTGTCAGACTTGTCCATTCTTGGTGGATGATGTTAGTCAAAAATGCAAATTACTCACTGAATAATTATGTATTTTATGGTGTTCGTGAATTACGCTATGTTCCATTTCATCTGATGTTTCAACGCCACTTTCTTTCCAATAATCTGTAAGTTTGTTTCTAGTCTCCTGACCTGTCATTCTCTGTTGAATCCACTTTTCACTTCTACCCAGTTTCTGCCAGTTTTCTCTAGCTCTATCCAGACTCATTTCTGGATCCTGAATTTCTTTCATTCACTCGTATCCGACTCTTGCAAGCCATTGTTTGAAAGGTTCAGCTTTGGGAGATGGGATGGATTGGATTAGTCTCAGTAAATTTGGTGTGTCTAAACAATCAGTAGCATATTTTTTGCCATCAGTTGCTTCGAACTTCAGTTGTACGATATTTTCGTACAACTGACTGCCTTCTTTTGTAAGCTTCTTCTTTAAGTCGCTCCAATATCGTTTGGGAATACTACTACCTGTAAGTATTTCTATCACATCTATCACAGAAAAAAACCAAGTTTCCTTTGTGTCATCCCAATGCGTACGGACTTTTTTACTTTCAAATAGTTTGATATCGCTCATATTGATTTATGTATTGATTTTATATGAATCTTCTTTCTTTCTTTTTGTGATAAAATGGTGTAAAGAATGCGAAGTAATTGCTAATTCAGAGATAATCATTAAAACTAATGTCATCATGTAGTAAATTCTTTAATCTTATTCAAATCTTCAGGTTTTAGAAAAGATTCGTCAATTAAGCCTGAGGAAAGAAGAAGGGCATTTCGAATATCTTTTCTTCCAATTCCCGATGCCTGAATACTACTACTTGAAAAATCATACTTTGTTGATTGCTCTAAATATGTTATAAATTCTGATTCTTTAGCAGTTTTATTTTTCTCCAAAATTCTCTTCAATAAATCAAAAAGTGCTTGAATTCCGACTGTTTTGAAAATATAGGACCTGTGATTATATTCATTCCAAACTGTTTTTTTAGCAGCTGCCAAGAAGTTAACAACAACTTCAAAAATGAAATTATCATCCTTATTAATGTATTCCCTTCTTAATGGTGATTTATCCGATTTAAAATTTTCAACCATGCTTCTACTACGTTTACCCCAAATATTTTCTTGTGCCATTTCAACTCTATCCCTTTTAGCGTTATTTGTAATTAAATTTAGTATTCCATCTACAATAGTTGCAGTGGAAACCGACCATTCAGCTTCTGTTTTAAAAATTTGTTTATGGAGTTGGTTAGATATTTTTGGAGCAATTTTGATATGTCCTTTAATTGGACTTTCTTTAAAGTTCAATATCCTTGCAAAATAGACAGCTAGTTTTTCAGGAGTCCAAGAATGTTGAGGTTCGTCTTCCACATTAAAACCAAATTGTTCTAATGCCAAACTTTTATCTACTTTTACTTGATTTCCATTAATTGTTGCAAATAGAAAAGCTTGATAAGGATTGGATAGGTCAAAGAAAATTGATACGGGCAATTCAGTATTTAATCTTTCTTTATTTTTTAAATATTTATCTCCAAAACCTTGTAATCGATGTTGACCGTCAATAACTGCTGCTAATTTAGCTTCTGTCGGAATAATAATTTTGAAAAGATTATCAGCTAATTGCTCAATATCCCAACGAATATTTTCATCATCTATTAATTCACCATCTTCATTATAATTAGCAGCAATAATAATTGAGCTAGGAAAAGACATTTCCACTGAATCAATAAATTTACCAATTTCAGTAAGTCTTTTTGAATCAACTTTTCTTTGGCTTCCTTGAAGTTTACCATTTTCATCATAATATTGGAGTTGCTCAGAAAATGAAACTTGTAGTATGTCAATCGCCTTCATCGATGTCAAATAAAAATCACAAAGTGGTTGTGATACTTTGATTGCATATATTTCTTTAAAATTCATAATATACCTCCAATTGGTGAAAAATTATTTGTTTTTGTACTCTGAAATTTTACATATAGCCAAGCAAACCAAGCAACAAAAGCTACATACTTTGCATATGAAATTGAAGATTCAATTTGTGTATTTTTTAGAGATTTAAGAGATAAAAAAACTAATACTCCTGTTCCAAAAAGAGCAAACATTATCCCAAAAAATTCAAGAACATTGTTACTATATTTGCTTGTCTTAAAAAGTAAATAAACAATTCTATCAATTATAGCTATTAAAAAAATTCCGAGAGAATAGGTAAGAATATTATTAGGAAGAGATCTATTAGTTTCTTCTACAACTTGATTAAAGTTGTAATTATCTATTAGAATAGGGAGCCATACACCCATAGAACCAAATATTACAATTGCGACTATAAAGTATGCAATTAGAATTAGAATGTTTTTAATTTTTTCGTTCATATTTTTAGAAAATACACAATTCTTAAATATAATTATTTGATAATTTTGATACCATTTGGTACATGTGGATTTTCTCCATATTGGTTTTTAGCTTATGGCCTTCTTTATCATCAAGGCCTGAAAATTTATTTATCATTTTTAAAATTTATAATTTATTAATATCTTATAATTTCCATCCAATTTCAAATAATTTAATACTTCGTTTTGTCCTAATACTTGTTTATACTTTATTTTTAGTAACTATTCTAATATCTTTATTTCAAGTGTTTATATTTTAAAGAAACTTGACCTTTTAAACATTTCTGATTGCCTATGAAAATTAATCTTAACTTTTGGAGAAAATATCGTCAAAGATGATAATAACGTAAAGATAAAACTACCTATCAGAAATATAGTTTTTGGTTCCCAAAATCCATAAATAAATACAGACAATAATAGATATAAAAACGAAATTATAGCCAAATTCATACACAAATGATAAAAACCACTATCCTTTTCAGTTTTATATTTGAATTCTGGACTAACTTCTGAATCGTAGAACTTGAAATAAGCATTTGTAATATTTAATCCTTCACTTTCTAACTCTGTATCCTTATAGATTATGTTTACAGGAATATTATTTTTAAAAAACCAAAGTCTTTTAGGTAAATCTAGGGATGAAAAAAATATACCAGAAACCAAACTAAATATAATGAAAATTATAGTAGGATAAGATTCAGATAGAATAATATTAGGCAAATTATTAATACCTTGCACAATTATTATATCAAATAACATTGATATATAAACTCCAGGAATAAATATTCTTAAAAATTCATTTAATGATAATTTACTTGTTAAATCACTCATTTTTAAATTGCTTTAAGTTGAAAATCACCTTCCATCTCTCCAAAACTGTCTAATATCAATCAACTTTGTTTCATCAAAATTGATGACTCCTTTTCCAGATTCTAGATTTTGAAGACATTGTGTCATCTTACCTTCACTTTTTGGTGTACCTAAAAATGACTTGGCTACTTTTAGTTCCTTATTCTGTACATTTAAGAAGATTGGAATTTTAATTTGTGATGAAAAGTCAAAATCTTTTTGTTTATATTCTTCTACTCCCTGAGAAAGCATCATGACTATGACACCTTTCGATCGAATCATTCTTAACAATTCTTCTAGTACTGCAGCCATGTTTTTTTCTTTAAGGTATGCATGAGCTTCATCTATTACAATAATATATCTTATTGGCTTAATTCTATTTTCATCTGGAACTACATTTGTACAGTCTATGAAGTGATTAAGAATATAATTCAACATTAAAAAAACCGAAGCTTTTCGTGCAGATTCAGGGAGAGAAGTAGGTAGGTTTACATACAAACTTCTATCTATCAGCTTAAAATTTTTATCATATTCGGAAGAAAATACCACATCAGACAAGTCTTTCATGATTGCGGTCATGGTGTCGGGTTTCATTTTGCTCTCTTCGTAATATGCAAGGAGTTCCTCGTAAACACTAACAATGGTAGGATGGTTACCTGACTTTGATTCATTTTCAAATGCTCTTTGTATGGCTAGCTCCAAAGAATTTTTCTGCTTAACACCAATCCGCTTATCAATGGCTCCCAATTTATCTCTAAAGGTTTTGATAGATCTTACTCTTTCTCTCTCATTAGTAAAACTTATATTAATTAATGGATTAAAACTAAGTGGAGTGGACTGGATGTCAATAAACTCTGCTTTAGTTGCGGATAGAAATGTTTTTAGTTTATCAGATTGCCCTTCTCCTTTATAATCAAAAAAGATAAATTTCAGCTCATGTTTTGTTTGTTGTGTTATTTGATTTAGAATATCTTTCACCAACTCTGTTTTGCCCGAACCGTTCATTCCTGCTACAGCAAAATGCTGGCTATCAAAATAATTTTCATCGTTTATCCTTAACTTTACTTCTTCACATGATTTTGCATCTGTGCCAATAGTAACCTCTATCAACCCATTGTAAGATGCTTCATCTCTTTCTATTTTAGTTGAGTAAATGGAAGTCACGTTGCTCATAACAGAAAGCCCATTTTTTATAAGCTTCAATAAATAATCAATATGAGCATTTTTGCCCTTTGAATTATCCAAAATGTCTTTTTGAAATATCTCAAGGCCATGGTCAATGTGCAGTTTTACTAACTTGGTAAATTCATCTTGCGACAGGTTTTTTCCATAATGATGATTTAATACAGCTTTATAAACCATATCATTGGAAGTGTGAAACATTTCGCCTAAAAGACTATCTGGATATTCAAATCCTTTATTGTCTTTTATTGGATAATCTATTTCTATATCAAATATTTTATTTAATTGAACACTATATGCAAGAGCAATTTGCCCAATGGTTCTATTGTCTTTGAAATTATATTTCCCTTTTCCAGAAAGCGTTTGTACTGCAACTTTATTCGCTTCGGAAGTCTTTATTCTCTGCATTTTAAAAATATTCTGCGTGAACAATTGTTTTATTAGCGATATATTCAAGTTTGTATTTCTTTGCTATATGCTTTTCAATTTTTGGAACATCAGATGTTCTAATTTCTGTGTTGGTTGAAAAAATAATAACTTGGTCAGAGAGAAAAGGATAATATTTTTGTAAGATATTATCTCTGTGCTCTTGATCAATCCTACCTAACGGCGTATCAATTAATATAGGTAAACTATGAATTGACTCCGCTAAAACAGCTTTGAGCAAAGCTGAAATGTATAATTGCTGCTCGCCCTTTGACATATCTGAGTTAGGATTGGTTTCTTGGTTTAAATTGTTAAATAATCGAACATCCAGCCCAAAATTGTCTTTTATAGGGATTAACTCCATCTCTACACTTGTTACTAATTCATGTTTGTTTAAAATTTGATTTATTTCTCTAAGTAGAGACACTTCTAATTCTTTGACTTTTTTATTTTTTTGATCAGTTATAAAGGTTTCAAGTGCTTTTATATATTTTCTAGTCAAATTAATTTGTTGCTCGATTTTTTTAGAAATGGTTACTTTCGATAATAACCTCTCAATATTTACTTTTGCAGAATTAATTTTATTTTCTGAGATTTGATTCTGTTCAATTAATTGACCTGTTTTTCTAATTGACTCTTCTATTTCTTTCTCAATTTCTTTTTTTCTATCCTGTAAGTCCTGAATAAATTCATCTTGATTTACAGCTTCAGCCATTCTAATTTGTTTCTGTATGTCAAGGATATCATTTTGAACCCTTAAATAATCATTAAATAAACTTTCAAATGTATCCTTGGATTGTTTATTTAAAAGATCTAGAACGTTTCCTAAATGGTCAACATCTGATTTATTTAATCCGTGTTCAAAATCAATTTCAATTGAATCTTGCTCTCTAAGATAAAGGTCAGATAATAAAGACTTAGCTTTTTCATAATAAAATATTTTTTGCTCCATCGAAATGTCATTAGCGGGATAATTTGGTTTATTAAACAATTTATCTGCTAACTCTTTTGTTTTTTCCACCAATCCTTCATTGGCTATTTTCTTTTTCTTGATTTCTTCTTCTTGAGTCAGATGTTCGTGGACTTCTTCCAATTTATAACCAATGATGGCAAATGGGATTAAATCAGAAAGTTCATTAAATTTAAAACTTACTTCTGATAACTTCTCATTAAACTCTTCCTCTTTCTTTCTTATTTGATCCAAATTAACAGACAAATTAGAATCTCCTCTTCTTATTAATTGGTTTGTTACATTTGTTTGTTCAGCTTTAAGAGATTCTATTCTTTCATCCAAATTATCCAATTCCTTGCCTGCATTTATGGTATTTAATTCTTCAATTCTAATCTCATTCTCATAAGAAGAAACTTGAATTTCAATGTTATTTTCTACATTTTGTCTTTTGAGAGATTGTTCATAAGCTTTCAAATCTTGAATAAGTTCTGCATATGTATTTAAACCCAAAATTTGACCAAAAGATTTATCCATTAACATGGCTCTATCCTTTGAGTCAAGTGAAGCAATTTCAGCAATCTTTTCGGCATCAAAGAAAACGAACTTAGCTATATCTATTGGAATGATAAAATCATTAATAAAATTTATTTGTTCAGTTTCATCGCTAATTAAACCCATCTCTTGATCATCTATTAAAATCTTAAAAGTTTCTGGAGTGTCACTATTGAAATCAATAGATCTTTTTAATGTGATTACATTATGGAATTTATTTTCTGGAGACAACCCTTCAGACAATTCCACATCCTTTAGAATCACTGACACAGAAAATTTTTGATTTCCATCGTTTTTAGCTTGCCAGTTCAAAGCTTTTTGTAACCATTGTGTATAATTGTTTTTTACTTCTTTACTAAAGATTTCATCCACTGATGCCATATTTTTACCATATAAACACCAAACTACGCCTACCAAAAAACTGGTTTTACCTTGACCATTTCTACCACCAATTAGAACAACATTCTTTTCTGGAGTCGTTTCTAAATTAAGATTGACCTTGCCACAATAAGGCTTGAAGTTTTCAAAAACTATCTCTTTTATGATCATGCTTCAATCTCTTTTTTAATTAAGTCATCAATCATGCTTTGGATATTTAATCTCTTTTTTAGTAGTCTCTTATCCTTTTCATTTCTCAATAGATTTAACATTTTTTCCGGGTCAATACCGTTATCTTCGCAAACAATTGTTAATGCATTGACTTGTTGCTTCTTAATTTCATCTCTTTTTGACATTTCAAATGATTTTTGTTCATTAAAGACATTATAATATAATTCAAACACATTTTCATAATAACCATCCATCTGCCACAAAATCTGAATTGCCTTCATTTCTTGAGTAGATATCAGTTTTTCTTCAGATATCTTTTGTGCTTCAAATAGCATATTCAAAATAAGTTTTCTAGCATAAATATTGTAAGGACCTTTACCATCAGAGCCATTCCGCCTAGTTTGCATCCTATATTCATCTTTATCCCTGTTATCCACTAGCCAGTCCCTTAGATCAAGTAAAGGTTCAAATTTTTCTTCGCCATTTTCAATAAATGCTTCCATAGATTTGTCCTTTTTTACAACGGTACATACCCAACAACCAAATCTGCTCTGTCCACAAGATGGTGTTGTGGTATCTATGACCAAAGGGCAATCTCCACCTGATCCATTTCTATACAATGTAATTAGTGACCTATTACTTCCATTCCATGGATTGGGAACTTGCATGAGATATTCCCAAAGTTCATTCGTTGTTAGGTGGGAAATGGGTGAATAAACGAAAGCTAGATTTAAATTAACATGCCTTTTCAGTCGATTTGAGCCAACCTGAAATTTATTCATAGATTTCTTTCTAGTCTCACTCTCGTCTGTTCGTGTACCCAAAAGAATAACAACTTCGCCTTTCTCAGCCACTTTAGCTTTAATATACCTTGAAGTTGGGTTAATTTTTAATCTTTCTGTACACCATCTAAAGGTATTATTTGGCGCAGGATACCCTTTTCCAATAAGATTAACCCAAAAGCTATCTTCCAATTCAGGATTCGTTTTAGCCACAATAATTGGAAGTTTATCTTTTTCAGCACTTTTTACTATATTATCAAGGTTTTGGTCAATCCATTCAACAATACGTGGGTTTTCTACAAGTGTATCATTACAAACAACATGTATTTCTTTATGTCTTTGCTCTACAGGAATTTCTTTAATTGCATACCACACTAGTTGCAAAACTGCGGTAGAATCTTTACCTCCACTAAATCCAATTATCCAAGGTCTAGAGTCGATTAAATACTGATCTTTTATCTCGTCCTTTATAAATTCTGCCTTCATCTTTTTTTTACTTTCTATTCAATGCGTTTAGGTCGGCCACTATTTGGCGAATGTACCTACTTTTTGAATATTAACATTCCTTTATTGTCAATTTTTATATCACCAAGATCAATTCTTTTTTCAACGTTTGCTTTTATTACAAACGTATGCATATTAAATTTCCTTTGTTCATTCGCAATGAATTGATCAAGATTCACACTTAATCCTAAATAATTTTTATAGAGAAAAAGGTGCCAACTTCCTGGAAGTGGTCTGAATACTTCGTATTCGTAATCATCATGAACTCCCTTTATTCCATAAAAGCTAGCTCCTAGTTTTAGGAACCTATTTTGAGTATCAGATTTAATCAATCCTTCAAGACTTCTTTCTGTTGTATCTCTGAATTGCGAAACATATTTATAAATTTGATAAATATGTGAAGGTTCAGGTTTTGAGTTTAAAAACTGATAAATAATCTCAATAATTGTTCCTCCTTTTATTTTGCCTTCATCTTCCCATTTTTTTAAGCCATAAGTACTGGAAGCAGTATTTACAAACAAATGTCTTCCCTTCAATAATGTACCCCTAATGTTTTCCTTTTTCAGACCTATAATTTCAGATATTTCATCTAAATGCATTGGCCTACAAGTTTTCTCTAAAAGCTCTTTTATAACATCATACTTTTTAGGTTTTGTATTCTTCAGAAATACTAATGCTCCTTCATTATTTGTAATTATTCCTGTTTTTTCGAAGATTAAATCTTGTATTTCATTGTAAAATTTGTCTATTTGCTTCGTATATTCTTTCTCTCTGAGATAATTAAAAATAAATCCATTTAAGGGTAAATAAAAATCATCTTCAACTTTTTTATTAAGTTCAAGAATCTTTTGAATCAACAATTTAATATCAAAATAATTATTTAGCTTTCCTTCCTCATCTAAGTTCCTCTTGGCTTTTATGATGAAAACCTTAGGGTTAAGTAATTTTCCAATAATTTTTGGATGTAGTTTTATGTCATACTTTTTAACAATTTTTTCACTTCCAATCTTTTCACCTTCGGTTATAAAATTAGAAAAATCAAATTCGCTTCTTGAGATAATATCATTAAAAGATTTTGTATAAAAAGTTAGTTCCTCATCAAATTTATAAACAACTTGTCTCACCCGCTCAGAACTAAGACCAATTTTATTGCTAATTGATGTATAATTATTTCCTTTTAAATAATCTTCGATTATATCAAGCCTCAATTTTTTTGCTTTTATGAACAATTCAAAAATTTCAAAATATGTGGGAATCTCATTTTTGTAATTGTCTAATTTTTTTTGGTTAATACCAAGGTCGACAAATAATGTTTGTATTTTTACATGTTCAGATAAATTATCAATTTTTTCACGATCTAATAAAATCAGAATTTTTTCCAAAAATGAGCTAATTTCTAGACTAGATTTAGCACCAATATTTTGAATTCTCTTAGCAACTTTTTCAGGTATTAAATATTCAAAAATATTTTTTGGATTATCTAATATTGATTTTATTATAAAATCAATTCCATTTTGTGATCTTACAGATAATATATTTTTATGTAATTTAATTAGTTCAATTATGATCTCAGAATTTAATTTTACAGTTTGGTCCAGATTTTCAACCTGATTAGCCCTATTCATGTCAAAGACTTGAAAATCCCCCATAATTATTTCATTGAAAAAATCTACTAACTCAATAGATGTTTTAGCTCCACAATTTCTAAGCTTTGTATAAAACTTCAAATTACATAATTCTTTACTTTTAAAATTATTAACTGTTAAAAATGGTATAATTTGATATTTCAAAATATTAACAGCTCTAGAACTTAATTTAAAGGAACTTTCATTAATTTTTTCAACAATTTCAATATTTGATGCAAACTCAGTTTTTTTTTGGATGATAGATTCAATATATAAAACTTCTTGGTTTTTATTTAATTGTTGATTTGCAACATTATAAAACTCTGACTCTAAAATAGAAAATTCTAATTCTGACAAAAAATAACTAGGCCTATCAGCATTTAAGAATCCCTTTAAATTTAATATTTTACATATCTCCCTTGAAGAAACATTAAATTTTTTTGCAGCTTTTGATACCACCATTTACTCAATTATTTTATTGCTTAGTTCACTAAGTAAAATTTCAAGCCCCATTGTTTCATACATATAAGCATTACCTTCCTTTACAAAAGGCAATTTACCTTCCAACCTCATATGCGCTAGATGGCAATCAGATACTTTGAGCATTTTTTTGGCTTCTTTGGATGTTAAGTATTGGTTTTTTGTCAACATATAATGGTTTGCATCGTATAATCATCTTACCGTTCAAAGATAATAAGTTTGCTGATGTTTCAAAATATAAAATCGGTATTTCTGCATATTTTGTACTTTGGATTGTATTTCTGGCCCAAAAACAATTAACATATTAAACCTAAAAATGTAAAAAACCTTTTTTTATTTTGTGTAAAACCCCATATACTCGACCAAAATGCATAGAAATTGGTTAAAAATACGCATTTATTAAATTCATTCAGAAGTATTTGAGCACATTTTATATCAAACCCCATCAATGTAAAGATAAAGGATTATAACAATTGAAAAATTTAAATTTTGTCAAATAAATTATTAAACTTGTACTATGTCATCATTTTGTTACTTTTGCTTTTGTAATAATTTTAATCTATATTATCTACATTCTAATTTTGCTTTTTTTATCGAAGTATATTTGTTTTAATATTTATACCAGAATCAGATTAATTACGTTTTAACATCATGATAAGATTTGTAATATTTTTAGCTATAGCATTTACCTTTGGATGCCAAAAATCAAAGGAAACCACCTACTATCAAAATGGTGCATTGCATGAAGAGTATAGTATCAACAAGGATGGTATAAAACATGGGAAGTACCATATACTAAGTGAAGATGGCAAAACGTTGGAAGAGGGTGAATACCATGAAGGTCATTTCAAAGGCACACGTACACTTTTCACAGATGGTGTAAAGGAAATCGAAGAATTTTATGATGACAATGGTAATCTCAATGCGCCTTCATTCATCTATTATCCCGATGGAAAAATCAAAATAGAAAAACCCTATGTCAATAATAAAATAAATGGAATACTCAAGGGATACTATCCTTCCGGTGCATTGAAAGAAGAAGTGACTTTTTCTGACAATGAAGAGAATGGTCCGTTTACTGAGTATCATCCTAACGGGAAAGTGCACTGGAAAGGCCAATATTTAAATGGCGACAATGAATATGGGTTGTTGGAGCGCTTTGATACTACGGGGACGTTGATCAAAAAGATGATGTGTGACAGCATGGCAATATGTCGTACTTTTTGGAAATCAGATAATTATCCGGCATATGAAGAAGATTGACATTCTGTTCATAATGTTTTTTTGTGCATTGATTGTGACAGGTGTTTACGCTCAAATCAGCGGAAAAACGTCTTTTTCATTCCTCAATATGCCACCATCTGCAAGAATTACAGGCTTGGGAGGCAGTGTGATAGGTGTCTCAGATGATGATATCAACTTAAGCGCATCGAACCCTGCAAACCTGAATACAAAGATGGCTAAGCAATTCAGTTTTAGTCATGGATTTCATTTCGCTGATGTGCAATACGGATTTATCTCGTACGGGCACTACTTGAGAAAACTTGGCTTGATGGCAGGTTTCGGTATTCAATATATCGGTTATGGTGATTTTATTGCAACAAATGATAGAGGAATTGAAGAAGGACAATTTGGAGCTGGTGATCAGTGTTTTTCACTTACTCTCGCTAAACATGTGGCCGAAAGAATTCACTTTGGTGCAACCCTAAAATTTGCAAATAGTCACATAGAAAATTACGGTAGTAAAGGTATATTAGCAGACGTCGGTCTCACATATGGTAAAGATTCTTCCAACTGGAATTTGAGTTTTGTTGTGAAAAATGTAGGTTATGAACTTTCCACATATAATGGCGAACGATACGGGACACCTCTTGATGTGCAAATAGGCATTACAAAGAAACTAAGCCATCTACCACTGAGATTTGCCATCATTGGACACCATTTGCACCTTGCCAATGTAGTCTATGATGATCCAAATGTGTCCACTCAAACCGATATTTTCGGAGAAAGTATTGAAAGAAGTGCCTTTTCGAAGTCCGTTGATAATATCTTCCGACATATTCTTGTAAATGGAGAGTTTCTTTTAGGCAAAAGTGAAAACCTTAAATTGCGCATTGCTTATGACCACTGGCGAAGAAAGGAATTATCACTGACCACTTTCAGGTCATTGGCTGGTTTTTCAGGCGGTATAGGCATTTCTATTAAAGGCTTTAAAATAGACTATGGTGTCGGTTATTACCATGTGGCTGGGGCTACCAATCATCTGTCAGTAAGGGTGAACATGGATCGGTTTTTCTCCAAAGTGTAGTATCAGCTATACACACCTTCCAAAGTAATTTAACAAATAATTATACCAGTCAAATGCAACGTTGTTGCATTTGAAGCGTTACTTTTGTGCACATTTATTGTATGTCTCAATGACTGGGTATTTTCGTTTGGTTGTGTTTTCTTTGATTTTCATGTACTTAATTGGTTGTGAGCCAATTGATCCGGTTATTCCGAATGAGGAAGAATTGATTACCACACTTGAATTCCGATTGGTGAGTTCAGACCAGCAAGATACTATATTATTTAGTTTCAAGGACTTAGACGGAGATGGCGGTTTGTCACCTGTTATTCAAAATGAAAAATTAAAAGTTCATACAACTTATAATGGAATGCTAACATTAAGAAATGACGCTATAAATCCATCATCGGATATCAGTATGGAAGTAGAAGAAGAAGGGAATGCTCATCAGTTCTTTTACGTAGTTAATAATGCAGGAATATCAGTAAAATACGCCGATAAAGATGCCAATGGAAATCCAATAGGTCTGAAAACAACCATCACAACAGGTAATCAAGCCACTGGTGAGCTCACAATAATCCTACGCCACAATCCGGATAAATTTGGGTCTTCGGTCAGTGATGGACTCATTGATCAGGCTGGTGGCGAAACTGATATAGAAGTAACATTTCAAATTGATGTCATATAAGTACCTTATCCTTTTGTGGTTTGTTATATATAGTGCAGTAACTGTCAGCGCTCAAAATTGCAATCGTACCTTAAAAGGTAGAGTTTTGGATTCGCATGACAAAACGCCACTAGAATTTGTAAGCATATACATCAAAGAAACGGCAACATCATTCACAACAGACAGTGTAGGTTCCTTTTTAATTGACCAATTGTGTGCAAAAGGCTACCACATTTCATTTAGCTATATCGGCTATGAAAATAGGGACATGTTTATTTCTACGGTATCAGATTCAACAATTACTGTCCTTTTAGATCAAGGTTGTCATGTGTTGGGTGAAGTTGAAGTGACTGCCAGCAATGAAAATGAAGGGCTTCAAAATTCACAAAATATCAATGCTCAATATTTGAATCAAAACTCAAATCAAAATCTGTCGGAATTACTTCAACATATTTCGGGTGTGAGTTCAATAAAAAGTGGCGGAGACATAGGCATTCCTGTGGTGCAAGGTATGTATGGTAACAGATTGATGATCATGAATAATGGCATCGCACAAGCAGGCCAACAATGGGGATTGGACCACAGTCCTGAGATTGATCCGGGAATTGCAAAATATATCAAAGTGATCAAAGGTGTGGCTGCCCTTCAATATCAAGGAAGTTCATTGGGCAATGTCATTCTCATAGATCCGGGAAGTATAGGTATTGAGCCACATTTTCATGCTAAAATAAATTATTCATACGCAACAAATGGCAGATCAAATAACTTCCATACTGAACTTAAAAACGTTACTCATGGGATTGGTTGGAAAGTAATCGCAACGTTAAAAAAAGGTGGTGATAAACGCACATCAGATTATTACCTCACAAACACTGGGAATAGAATGGAAAATATTGCTGTTCAGCTGGAAAAATCCATCTCTAAAAAGTGGAAAAACCAGCTATTCTTCAGTACTTTTCATTCAAAAAATGGCATATTAAGAGGATCCCATATTGGAAACATCAGTGATCTTCAAGAAGCATTGCATAGGGATGTTCCATTTTTTACAGCAAGTGAATTTTCATATGATATTGATAGACCTTTTCAAGATGTGCGGCACACTCTGACAAAGGTAACAACCAAATACTACTTTACCGATAATAATAAATTGGAATTCAACTACGCCTATCAAAAAAACATCAGAAAGGAATTTGATATCAGAAGGTCAAATGATAATACAAACCCAGCACTGAGTTTATCGTTAGATTCGCATTTTGCAGAATTGCAATACGAAGGCGAATTAAATTCAAAAGCTACCATCCATACAGGAGTGCAGTTTAACAATATTTTGAATACCAATATACCTGAAACAGATATTTTACCATTGATCCCAAATTATGCATCGCAACAATTAGGTTTCTTCGGTATTTATAAAGCAAACTTTGACCATTGGAACTATGAGATGGGAACAAGATTGGAATTTATTGATTTGAAAGTAGCCACTATTTCTCAATCGCTGCCCCGAATTATTGAACATTTTCAAAATACATTCCTTAATAAAAGTCTCTCTTTGGGCATCAGTAGAGATGTTGTTAATTCGTGGAATACTACTCTAAATATAGGTTTTACACAGAGGCAGCCTGCTGTCAATGAATTATATAGCAATGGCTTACATCAGGGTGTCAGCGGTATTGAAATTGGTAATTCTACTCTGAATCCGGAAGCATCTATGAAAACTTCATTGACACTTTCAGGAAAATTAATAGAAAAACTAAAGCTAGAAACTACCGTATATTTACAAAGGATAAACAATTATATCTATCTATACCCTGATAGCGAAGTGAGATTGACGATACGTGGAGCGTTTCCTGTATTTCGGTATGGTCAAACCAATGCATCCATCGCAGGTTGGGATGTTGATTTGAAATATGCGCCACATTATAGATGGTTATTGAATTTTCAAAGTAGTTTACTGAAGGGCAAGGATATCACCCACCAAACCAGATTGATTTATATGCCGTCCAATAATGGAAAATTGACGTTACAACACATCGTGCCCAAGATGGGTAAAATTAAAAATATGACCTTTCAGCTATCAGAAAATTGGGTCTTTAGACAAAAATCCAGTGAGTTGGTTCAGGATTTTTTACCACCTCCTTCGGGTTATAGTCTCTTAGGTGCATCTATTTCGGGAGATCTACACTTGAAGTCCGTGAAATGTACATTTTATTTGAATGCTGAGAACTTACTAAATACGAAGTACAGAGATTACTTGAATAGAATGCGTTATTTTGCTGATGATACGGGATTGAATGTTGTGATCGGTGCCTTGATTGGGATTTAAACAGTCATGAGGTAGTTCCGACACATAGTTTGGACTTATTGAAATGTAGAATGGTGCAACAGAACTATTGACCCATTCTATTCTCAATTTTACATTAATTCAACTTACATCATCCTCTCTAAAAAATGAAGGAGTTCCTTTTCCATGATATTGAATTCATGGTCCGATTCAAATAATTCCTGCATGTGATGAAGCAAGTTTTGTTTCTTCTCCTCGGTAGGGAAATGCACCTCCTTATAACTGAGTATCAGTTCATAAGCTTGATAATCACTCATTTGCTTATATTCATGGTACATACGGTTGTAACAATCCTCGCCAACTCTATCTTGTATCATCTGTTTTTCTTCATCAGAAAAAACCATATCCACATGGGCGATATATATCAGCAAAAACGCTAACAATTCCTTTTCGTTGAAATATAATTTTTGATCCATTTGTCTATTATTTTAAATATGATTCTAATAATGAAACTGCATTGTACAAACCATCAGAATTGGTGCCACCTGCAGTTGCGAAAAAAGCTTGGCCACCACCACCGCCATCGATCATTGGAGCCATTGCTTTGACGATATTACCAGCATGCCAACCCTTAGATTTACTAAGAGACTCAGAAATAGCCAATAATATTGTTGGTTTTTCACCTTTTAGTCCAAAGAACACCACACTGTCTTGGTTCAGTTCATTTTGAATATTGTAAGCTAAAGTTTTTGCAGATTTTACATCTACTTCATCTAATATGCCTTTAACAACCGTGGTATCTTCATATTCAGTTTTCGTTGCTAACAGACTGTCTTTTAGACTATTGGCATGTAATGTTCTAAGTTTTTCAATTTCCTTTTGTGCATCCTTTTGGCTCTGGACCAATTCAGCAACATTTTTTACAATATTGATATTATTTTTGAAAAAGGACTTTATTCCTGTGAGATCATCTAAATGGGCATTGATATACCGTTCTGCACCAATAGCAGTGACTGCCTCTAATCGCCTCACTCCGGCAGCAATTCCACTTTCTGAAGTGATCATAAAATACCCAATATCTCCAGTATGTTTGACATGACACCCACCACAAAGCTCCCTACTAAACGTAGGGTCAAAAGTAATCATACGTACTTTGTCGCCATACTTTTCTCCAAAAAGCATCATCGCACCTGCATTCTTCGCCTCATCTAATGAAATGGCTCTAGATTCAACCAAAGAGATATTTTCTCTGATTTTTTGGTTTACAATGGACTCAATGGTTTTTATCTCTTCATGCGTCACTTTTTGATAATGGGAGATATCAAACCTTAAATAATCATCTTTTACCAATGAGCCCTTTTGTTGCACATGCGTACCTAAAACTTGTCTCAATGCTGCATGCAGAAGATGCGTTGCCGAGTGGTTATTTTGTATCAGTTTTCGTCTATTCTCGTCAACTTCTCCATAAACCGGGCAATTCAGTATATCCGGTAATCGATCTATGATATGCAGTATCAAATCATTTTCCTTATTGGTATCCAATACTCTGATGACATCGCCGTCAAAAAACAACATTCCTGTATCTCCTACTTGTCCACCACCTTCAGGATAAAATGGTGTTTTATCCAAGACTAATTGGATGATCTCTGCATCTTTTTGTTTAATAATTCTATATTTCAACACCTTTCCTTCTTCAAGAATCAGTGAATCATATCCTGTGAATTGTGTATTGCCGCCTTCATGTACGATTACCCAATCTCCAGTTTCTCGCTTTGCATCAGCTCTAGATCTCTCTTTTTGTTCTGCCAATGCAGCTTCAAACCCTTTCTCGTCCAGCTTCCAACCTTTTTCTTGTGCGATCAAGCGGGTGAGGTCAATTGGAAATCCATATGTGTCGTAGAGTTCAAATACTGACAGTCCTTGGATTGTATTATTTACCAATGTGATATCTTCCAGTCTGCGCAAACCGCCTTCCAAAGTTTTTAGGAAAGCCTTTTCTTCTTCTCTAATCACTCTTTCCACAAATCCCTTTTGTGCATACAGTTCAGGAAATACATCTTTAAATTGAAGTGCCAACACATCTATTAGTTGAAACAAAAGCGGTTGCTTATAATCTAAATAGCTGTAATAATACCGAACGGCACGCCTCAATATTCTTCTAATTACATATCCTGCGCCGGTATTAGAAGGTAGTTGACCATCGGCAATGGTAAATGAAATGGCTCTGATATGGTCAGATAACACTCTAAAAGCGATATCCATTTTACTATCGCTGAAGTGATATGTTTTAAGGGTTATTTTTTCGATTTCAGCAATGGTGCCGGTGAAAACATCAGTGTCGTAATTGCTGGTTTTACCTTGAATAGCGCGTACCAACCTTTCAAATCCCATGCCCGTATCTACATGTTGGGCAGGTAGTAATTCAAGTGTACCGTCTGCCTTTCTATTGTATTGGATGAAGACATTATTCCATATTTCTATGACCTGCGGATGATCGTGATTGACCAATTCTCTCCCAGGAATTTTAAAAATTTCTTCTTCAGGTCTTAAATCAATATGGATCTCAGAACATGGACCGCAAGGACCTGTATCGCCCATTTCCCAGAAATTATCCTTCTTGTTTCCAAAGACGATGTGATCTTCCTCTACCCATTTCTTCCACTCTGCCAAAGCAACCGATGATGGCGGCAGGTTTTCTGAAGCATCACCCTCAAAAACAGTGACATACAATCTATCTTTTGGCAAGCCATATACCTTTGTCAAAAGTTCCCAACTCCATTCTATGGCCTCTTTTTTGAAATAATCTCCAATACTCCAATTGCCGAGCATTTCAAACATAGTGTGATGGTAGGTATCTACACCAACTTCTTCTAGATCATTGTGCTTTCCACTTACTCTTAGGCACTTTTGGGTGTCGGCGATGCGAGGGTTCTCCGGTGTTTGATTGCCCAAAAAATAATCTTTGAATTGATTCATTCCTGCATTTGTAAACATCAACGTTGGATCGTCTTTGACCACGATAGGAGCAGAAGGAACAATTTTATGTCCCTTAGACTTAAAAAAATCCAAAAATTTTTGTCTAATCTCAGAAGAAGTCATGTGTTTTGGGTTTATGTGACCGTGTTACCTGATAACAATCTAAAGTGCAAATATAGGAGAATAATGGGTTATGAAAATGGAATTTACCGTTAAGATCGTTAACTAATTGTAAAACCGATTTCTTGATTGTTATTTCAAAAGCCTTATGAGCCCTTCTTGCGCCGTGGAAGCAATCAAATTGCCATGCAGATCAAAGATTTTACCCGTACAAAATGCTCTCCCGTTTATCGCATTGGAACTTTCTACAACATAAAGCAACCATTCATCGGTTTTGATTGGGCGGTGAAACCACATGGCATGATCTAGGCTTGCTATTTGCATTGGCGTGGTAAAAAATGATATTTTATGAGGTAGTAATGCGGTTACCAATAGATTGAAATCGGAAGCATATGCCAATGTAGCTTGGTGTAACAGCGGATTATCAGGTAATGTACCATTGGTTTTAAACCATGTATGATTGATGGCAGGGCGAATGGTTGGATTGAAAGGGTCATAATGTTCCACAGGGTGAAAAACAAATGGTCCTTTTGGAGAGAAAATACCTCTGGGTTCAATATTGAATTTGGCAGCATATTCGGCAAAAATCTCTGAAAACGAAGTCAAAGATTCTGGTCGAGCAACATTGGGCATGATGGCTTGATGTTCTATTCCTGTTTCAAAAATTTGGTAGGAAAGCATCATTTCGAAAATTTCTTTACCCAATTGCGAAGCGACGACACGTCTCATGTCAAAACTTCTTCCATTTTTCATCGTAGTGACCTTGTAGTCGATAGGCAAACTATTATCGCCGGGATGCATAAAATAAGCATGCATAGAATGGAGAAACTTGCCGTCATTGATGGTATGATTTGCAGCGGCAACTGCTTGTGCTAGGACCTGCCCTCCATATACATTTGGACTACCTATAAATAAATTGTCAAAGGTAAACTCATCATAGGAAGATGCCGAAGGCGTCAATACTTGAATAAGTTCAGGAAGTTGATTGTCTTTGATCATCCCATGATGTTTTATCACTCAGATATACCACCAGCAATATGGCAGCACACACTAAATGAAAATAAAATAAATATTGAAATGAGGCAACCAATGCGGCTAACCCGCTCCAAAAAACCATTGCTCGCAAAATGTGCGAAGTTGTATAAGCAAGAAAGAGTTTACGAAACAAACTCTCAAATTTCCAATGTTTGAAAATCAAGAAACCCATAACGGCAACTATAAGGTCTAAACTCCCGTATAATTTTGAAACAATCAATTCTACAGGATTTGGATGTTCTCCAATGAGAAATTCCGGTTTCAGGAGCAAAATCAAGCTTAATGCCAACTCAATGAAAACAAAAATCGAAAAAAGACGGCGCATAAGTATATACTCTACTTTTCTAGTCTTTTGCCGTTTTCAAACATTTGTTCATCCAAAACAGCACCTGTTTCATCGTATTCTTTGAATATACCATTATTGACTCCATCCTTGAATTCTGAGACAAATCTCACTTTGCCACTCTCATAGAAAACCGTGTCAAAGCCTATTCTTTTTCCATTTTTATAATGTTGCACTTCTTTGATGGTGCCGGTTTCAAAAAAATATACAGTTCTCCCTATTTCATTATTGTTCACAAAATTTCGTTGACATTTTACATTTCCCGAAGGGTAATATTCTGTCATTGGGCCTTCAATTTTACCACCAATAGTTTCAAACTCTCGTGAAACAGCGCCATTTTTAAATTTTTGTTGAATCTTTTCGACAGGTGGCATTTTTGGTTTTTCTTTACAGTTTGTTAAAGAAAGCGTAAGAATGAAGATCAATGATAAAATGCGCATAGATATGTATTTTTAAGATAAACAAAAAAGGGTCACACAAAGCGACCCCTTTTATTTTTAAAATTTCTTTTTTATTTTTTCCATGGCAAGCGATTCACTGCTTGTCCAATTCTTTGTCCATATTGTCTTCCTTCTATGGCATCAAAGTCATAATGTACACCCAGTGGAACTCTAGAATAGGCATTTTCTTCTGCCATTTCATAGAAACTGTTGTATGATCTTGGAGTACCAATAAATTCTGTTCTGTCTTTATGACAATTGTCTGTCATACTGTGTGCATATCCAAAAATATCGCTCAATACTTCTGCTGACGCTGAACTAAATGTAGCGTGTCCTGATGGATAAGTAGGGAATGAAGGTGTAATATTACGGTCGCCTGTTGGGTGTGATAAATTAGTTTCCCAAGCAGGATCAATAAATTTATTGATATATGTAACCGGTCTTACTAAGTTATAATAATATTTTGATTTCCAAGCACCAATCGCTGCATCATGTAGAGCTATACCTACTTTTGCATTACCATACACAGCTGTTTCAAGATTTACATTATCTTTTACATATACTTGGTCAGCAACAGCAAGCCATCTTGATGGTGGACTGAAAGTAATATGCACTAAATCGTCACTCCAAAACTCAGCAATCCATTGGTCATTATAGCTAAGAGAATTGATGTTTAAGTATTTGACATCTTTTGCTGCATTATAGAAAATAGAACCTTCCTCTTCGCTATACTTAGCATAATTGGTGTATGGCTTACATATTTTTTGGTCTTCTGTGATGGCTAAAGCTCTTGCTTCTCCCCATCGTGGATATTTTCCTTCTCCAGGTCCAGGAAAAGTAGGTACCCAAGCGCCTGGTTCGTTCAATCTATCTTGCCAGGTATTTCCATCAAACACCTTTTTATAGCCTTCAAAGGATTCACTATCAGTTTTATACCAATCCCAAACTGCTTTCGCTACTGCTTCTCCGTGGAGTTTTGATCTTAAGTAAACTTCACTATCCACTTCCTTAGAAAACTCATTTTCATATCTTGTGAAAAGCGCTCTTATGTCATCTAAATATTTTCCATCCACTTCAGGGAATAGTCTGATATAAAAATAATAATTGACCTCATTGATGACAGATGGCCAGTGGTATTCTTGGTTTTCTAAAACTTGTGGAATTTGCAAACCTGTATATAGTGGTGCAATCGATTTGAAGTCAGGCATACCCGCCACAACTGCTTCATAATTTGCCAATCCAATATAGCCAAGTGCATTAGCAGCAGGACATGGCGCATAGCCTTCTGCGTGTCTTTCTACTTTCAACCACATATCATTCCAGTCATGTACTATGGTATTTTTATAGTCACTCACTGGTACTGATTTCAGGTCGGTGTCAATAATATCTTTTTTACAAGAACTGACTATGAGAGAAGTCAGAACTATTGCTGAGATTAGAGTTAATAAATTCCTCATGGGATACAATTTATAAATTAATAATCGAAATGTTCAAACTCAAATTAAAAACAGCGCAAATTTAAAAAGAATAATGAAATTTATCACCTATCAAAATGTAAAAAAAGTGATAGTTTATCGTTTTTTTTTACACTGCTTTTTATCTATTTATAAATGTGATAGGTACATATCTACATTTCTTAAATACAACTGTCTGAGAAAAGAAAAAAATGTAAAAATATTAAAATATTGATAATCTTCAAATTATATTATAAAAAATAATAATTTGTTAAGTATTGATAAAAAATTGTAATGGGAAAACCGAGTCAGATAATGTCCTCTAAATCAAATGTCAAGATGCTTAAAAGCAGTCCATGTCAATTTTTGAAGTGAGATCATTATTCGGAAAGCACATTCTAGATAATACACTTGAAGGTACGTATCTCTTCAGATTTGGGTCTCGTAAACCATTTTGTAAAAATTGGGTCAAGGCCTGAATTTCCTCTTCTGACAATCCTATTGGCGTAATAAACTCCGCTATTTGTGTCTTAGGTACTCTAATATTTTCTACAACTCCTGTATTAAAATAACGTACCACTTCTTCGAGTGAGTTTTTACTTCCGCCATGAAAATATGGTCCGCTATCGCCTAAATTATACAATTGTGGAGTCCTAAACTTATACATATCTTCATCTTTTCCGGTAAATCCACCTCGTCCTAAATTTCTACGGTCAGATTCTGATGTATTCAATCCACCCATCTCATAATGATCCTTAACTCCAAGAGCTGCAAAGTTCATTGATCCTAGATTTTTCTCGTAATGACATGTCACGCATCCGGCTTTGCCGAAAAAGATGGATGCACCTTGTTTTTCTTGTTCAGTCATTGCGTCGCTATTGCCTTTTAACCACTTTTGGAATGGTGCTTCATTGGTGAGTAATGTTCTCAAATACGCAGAAATAGCAAAACTTGCACCTTTATTCGAATATTTATCTTCCTCTACCCATTTCTTCCATTCTACCAAAGCTACCGATGATGGCGGCAGGTTTTCTGAAGCATCACCCTCAAAAACAGTGACATACAATCTATCTTTTGGCAAGCCATATACCTTTGTCAAAAGTTCCCAACTCCATTCTATAGCCTCTTTTTTGAAATAATCACCAATACTCCAATTGCCGAGCATTTCAAACATAGTGTGATGGTATGTATCCACACCAACTTCTTCTAGATCATTGTGCTTTCCACTCACCCTTAGGCACTTTTGAGTGTCGGCGATGCGAGGGTTCTCCGGTGTTTGATTGCCCAAAAAATAATCTTTGAATTGATTCATTCCTGCATTTGTAAACATCAACGTTGGATCGTCTTTGACCACGATAGGAGCAGAAGGAACAATTTTATGTCCCTTAGACTTAAAAAAATCCAAAAATTTTTGTCTAATCTCAGAAGAAGTCATGTGTTTTGGGTTTATGTGACCGTGTTACCTGATAACAATCTAAAGTGCAAATATAGGAGAATAATGGGTTATGAAAATGGAATTTACCGTTAAGATCGTTAACTAATTGTAAAACCGATTTCTTGATTGTTATTTCAAAAGCCTTATGAGCCCTTCTTGCGCCGTGGAAGCAATCAAATTGCCATGCAGATCAAAGATTTTACCCGTACAAAATGCTCTCCCGTTTATCGCATTGGAACTTTCTACAACATAAAGCAACCATTCATCGGTTTTGATTGGGCGGTGAAACCACATGGCATGATCTAGGCTTGCTATTTGCATTGGCGTGGTAAAAAATGATATTTTATGAGGTAGTAATGCGGTTACCAATAGATTGAAATCGGAAGCATATGCCAATGTAGCTTGGTGTAACAGCGGATTATCAGGTAATGTACCATTGGTTTTAAACCATGTATGATTGATGGCAGGGCGAATGGTTGGATTGAAAGGGTCATAATGTTCCACAGGGTGAAAAACAAATGGTCCTTTTGGAGAGAAAATACCTCTGGGTTCAATATTGAATTTGGCAGCATATTCGGCAAAAATCTCTGAAAACGAAGTCAAAGATTCTGGTCGAGCAACATTGGGCATGATGGCTTGATGTTCTATTCCTGTTTCAAAAATTTGGTAGGAAAGCATCATTTCGAAAATTTCTTTACCCAATTGCGAAGCGACGACACGTCTCATGTCAAAACTTCTTCCATTTTTCATCGTAGTGACCTTGTAGTCGATAGGCAAACTATTATCGCCGGGATGCATAAAATAAGCATGCATAGAATGGAGAAACTTGCCGTCAGTGATGGTATGATTTGAAGCAGCAACTGCTTGCGCTAGTACCTGCCCTCCATATACATTTGGACTACCTATATATAAATTGTCAAAGGTAAACTCATCATTGGAAGATGCCGAAGGCGTCAACACTTGAATGAGTTCAGGAAGCTGATTGTCTTTGATCATCCCATGGTGTTTTATCACTCAGATATGCCACCAACAATACAGCAGCACATCCTAAATGAAAATAAAATAAATATTGAAATGAGGCAACCAATGCGGCTAACCCGCTCCAAAAAACCATTGCTCGCAAAATGTGCGAAGTTGTATAAGCAAGAAAGAGTTTACGAAACAAACTCTCAAATTTCCAATGTTTGAAAATCAAGTAACCCATAATGGCAACTATAAGGTCTAAACTCCCGTATAATTTTGAAACAATAAATTCTACTGGGTTTGGATGTTCTCCAATGAGAAATTCAGACTTTAGGAGCAAAATCAAGCTTAATGCCAACTCAATGAAAACAAAAATCGAAAAAAGACGGCGCATAAGTATATCCTCTACTTTTCTAGTCTTTTGCCGTTTTCAAACATTTGTTCATCCAAAACAGCACCTGTTTCATCGTATTCCTTGAATATACCATTATTGACTCCATCTTTGAATTCTGATACAAATCTCACTTTGCCACTCTTATAAAACACGGTGTCAAAGTCTATTCTTTTTCCATTTTCATAATGTTGCACTTCTTTGATGGTGCCTGTTTCAAAAAAATATACAGTTCTCCCTATTTCATTATTGTTCACGAAATTACGTTGACATTTGACCTTTCCGGAAGGATAATATTCAGTCATATGGCCTTCAATTTTACCACCAATTGTTTCAAACTCTCTTGAAACAGCGCCGTTTTTAAATTTTTGTTGAATCTTCTCTACAGGTGGCATTTGGGGTTTTTCTTTACAGTTTGTCAAAGAAAGCGTAAGAATGAAGATCAATGATAAAATGCGCATAGATATGTATTTTTAAGATAAACAAAAAAGGGTCACACAAAGCGACCCCTTTTATTTTTAAAATGTCTCTTTTATTTTTTCCATGGCAAGCGATTCACTGCTTGTCCAATTCTTTGTCCATATTGTCTTCCCTCTATTGCATCAAAGTCATAATGTACACCCAGTGGAACTCTAGAATAGGCATTTTCTTCTGCCATTTCATAGAAACTGTTGTATGATCTTGGAGTACCTATAAATTCTGTTCTGTCTTTATGACAATTGTCTGTCATGCTGTGTGCATATCCAAATATATCGCTCAATACTTCTGCTGACGCTGAACTAAATGTAGCGTGTCCTGATGGATAAGTAGGGAATGAAGGTGTAATATTACGGTCGCCTGTTGGGTGTGATAAATTAGTTTCCCAAGCGGGATCAATAAATTTATTGATATATGTAACCGGTCTTACTAAGTTATAATAATATTTTGATTTCCAAGCACCAATCGCTGCATCATGCAGAGCTATTCCTACTTTTGCATTACCATACACAGCTGTTTCAAGATTTACATTATCTTTTACATATACTTGGTCAGCTACAGCAAGCCATCTTGATGGTGGACTGAAAGTAATATGAACTAAATCATCACTCCAAAACTCAGCAATCCATTGGTCATTATAGCTAAGAGAATTGATGTTTAAGTATTTTACATCTTTCGCTGCATTATAGAAAATAGAACCTTCCTCTTCGCTATACTTAGCATAATTGGTGTAAGGCTTACATATTTTTTGGTCTTCTGTGATGGCTAAAGCTCTTGCTTCTCCCCATAGTGGATATTTTCCTTCTCCTGGTCCAGGAAAAGTAGGTACCCAAGCGCCTGGTTCGTTCAATCTATCTTGCCATGTATTTCCATCAAACACCTTCTTATAACCTTCAAATGATTCAGTATCAGTTTTGGACCAATCCCAAACTGCTTTCGCAACTGCTTCTCCGTGGAGTTTTGATCTTAAGTAAACTTCACTATCCACTTCCTTAGAAAACTCATTTTCATATCTTGTGAAAAGCGCTCTTATGTCATCTAAATATTTTCCATCCACTTCAGGGAATAGTCTGATATAAAAATAATAATTGACCTCATTGATGACAGATGGCCAGTGGTATTCTTGGTTTTCTAAAACTTGTGGAATTTGCAAACCTGTATATAGTGGTGCAATCGATTTGAAGTCAGGCATACCCGCCACAACTGCTTCATAATTTGCCAATCCAATATAGCCAAGTGCATTAGCAGCAGGACATGGCGCATAGCCTTCTGCGTGTCTTTCTACTTTCAACCACATATCATTCCAGTCATGTACTATGGTATTTTTATAGTCACTCACTGGTACTGATTTCAGGTCGGTGTCAATAATATCTTTTTTACAAGAACTGACTATGAGAGAAGTCAGAACTATTGCTGAGATTAGAGTTAATAAATTCCTCATGGGATACAATTTATAAATTAATAATCGAAATGTTCAAACTCAAATTAAAAACAGCGCAAATTTAAAAAGAATAATGAAATTTATCACCTATCAAAATGTAAAAAAAGTGATAGTTTATCGTTTTTTTTTACACTGCTTTTTATCTATTTATAAATGTGATAGGTACATATCTACATTTCTTAAATACAACTGTCTGAGAAAAGAAAAAAATGTAAAAATATTAAAATATTGATAATCTTCAAATTATATTATAAAAAATAATAATTTGTTAAGTATTGATAAAAAATTGTAATGGGAAAACCGAGTCAGATAATGTCCTCTAAATCAAATGTCAAGATGCTTAAAAGCAGTCCATGTCAATTTTTGAAGTGAGATCATTATTCGGAAAGCACATTCTAGATAATACACTTGAAGGTACGTATCTCTTCAGATTTGGGTCTCGTAAACCATTTTGTAAAAATTGGGTCAAGGCCTGAATTTCCTCTTCTGACAATCCTATTGGCGTAATAAACTCCGCTATTTGTGTCTTAGGTACTCTAATATTTTCTACAACTCCTGTATTAAAATAACGTACCACTTCTTCGAGTGAGTTTTTACTTCCGCCATGAAAATATGGTCCGCTATCGCCTAAATTATACAATTGTGGAGTCCTAAACTTATACATATCTTCATCTTTTCCGGTAAATCCACCTCGTCCTAAATTTCTACGGTCAGATTCTGATGTATTCAATCCACCCATCTCATAATGATCCTTAACTCCAAGAGCTGCAAAGTTCATTGATCCTAGATTTTTCTCGTAATGACATGTCACGCATCCGGCTTTGCCGAAAAAGATGGATGCACCTTGTTTTTCTTGTTCAGTCATTGCGTCGCTATTGCCTTTTAACCACTTTTGGAATGGTGCTTCATTGGTGAGTAATGTTCTCAAATACGCAGAAATAGCAAAACTTGCACCTTTATTCGAATATTTATCTTCCTCTACCCATTTCTTCCATTCTACCAAAGCTACCGATGATGGCGGCAGGTTTTCTGAAGCATCACCCTCAAAAACAGTGACATACAATCTATCTTTTGGCAAGCCATATACCTTTGTCAAAAGTTCCCAACTCCATTCTATAGCCTCTTTTTTGAAATAATCACCAATACTCCAATTGCCGAGCATTTCAAACATAGTGTGATGGTATGTATCCACACCAACTTCTTCTAGATCATTGTGCTTTCCACTCACCCTTAGGCACTTTTGAGTGTCGGCGATGCGAGGGTTCTCCGGTGTTTGATTGCCCAAAAAATAATCTTTGAATTGATTCATTCCTGCATTTGTAAACATCAACGTTGGATCGTCTTTGACCACGATAGGAGCAGAAGGAACAATTTTATGTCCCTTAGACTTAAAAAAATCCAAAAATTTTTGTCTAATCTCAGAAGAAGTCATGTGTTTTGGGTTTATGTGACCGTGTTACCTGATAACAATCTAAAGTGCAAATATAGGAGAATAATGGGTTATGAAAATGGAATTTACCGTTAAGATCGTTAACTAATTGTAAAACCGATTTCTTGATTGTTATTTCAAAAGCCTTATGAGCCCTTCTTGCGCCGTGGAAGCAATCAAATTGCCATGCAGATCAAAGATTTTACCCGTACAAAATGCTCTCCCGTTTATCGCATTGGAACTTTCTACAACATAAAGCAACCATTCATCGGTTTTGATTGGGCGGTGAAACCACATGGCATGATCTAGGCTTGCTATTTGCATTGGCGTGGTAAAAAATGATATTTTATGAGGTAGTAATGCGGTTACCAATAGATTGAAATCGGAAGCATATGCCAATGTAGCTTGGTGTAACAGCGGATTATCAGGTAATGTACCATTGGTTTTAAACCATGTATGATTGATGGCAGGGCGAAGGGTTGGATTGAAAGGGTCGTAATGTTCCACCGGATGAAAAACAAATGGTCCTTTTGGTGAGAATATCCCTCTGGGTTCAATATTGAATTTGGCAGCATATTCAGCAAAGATTTCAGAAAATGAAGTCAAAGATTCCGGTCGAGCAACATTGGGCATGATGGCTTGATGTTCTATTCCTGTTTCAAAAATTTGGTAGGAAAGCATCATCTCGAAAATTTCTTTACCTAATTGCGAAGCGACAACACGTCTCATGTCAAAACTTCTTCCATTTTTCATCGTAGTTACCTTGTAGTCTATAGGCAAACTATTATCGCCGGGATGCATAAAATAAGCATGCATAGAATGGAGAAACTTGCCGTCAGTGATGGTATGATTTGAAGCAGCAACTGCTTGCGCTAGTACCTGCCCTCCATATACATTTGGACTACCTATAAATAAATTGTCAAAGGTAAACTCATCATTGGAAGATGCCGAAGGCGTCAACACTTGAATGAGTTCAGGAAGCTGATTGTCTTTGATCATCCCATGGTGTTTTATCACTCAGATATGCCACCAACAATACAGCAGCACATCCTAAATGAAAATAAAATAAATATTGAAATGAGGCAACCGATGCGGCTAACCCGCTCCAAAAAACCATTGCTCGCAAAATGTGCGAAGTTGTATAAGCAAGAAAGAGTTTACGAAACAAACTCTCAAATTTCCAATGTTTGAAAATCAAGTAACCCATAATGGCAACTATAAGGTCTAAACTCCCGTATAATTTTGAAACAATAAATTCTACTGGGTTTGGATGTTCTCCAATGAGAAATTCAGACTTTAGGAGCAAAATCAAGCTTAATGCCAACTCAATGAAAACAAAAATCGAAAAAAGACGCCGCATAAGGATATCCTCTACTTTTCTAGTCTTTTGCCGTTTTCAAACATTTGTTCATCCAAAACAGCACCTGTTTCATCGTATTCCTTGAATATACCATTATTGACTCCATCTTTGAATTCTGATACAAATCTTACTTTGCCGCTCTCATAGAAAACCGTGTCAAAGCCTATTCTTTTTCCATTTTCATAATGTTGCACTTCTTTGATGGTGCCGGTTTCAAAAAAATATACAGTTCTCCCTATTTCATTATTGTTCACGAAATTACGTTGACATTTGACCTTTCCGGAAGGGTAATATTCTGTCATTGGGCCTTCAATTTTACCACCAATAGTTTCAAACTCTCGTGAAACAGCGCCGTTTTTAAATTTTTGTTGAATCTTCTCTACAGGTGGCATTTGGGGTTTTTCTTTACAGTTTGTCAAAGAAAGCGTAAGAATGAAGATCAATGATAAAATGCGCATAGATATGTATTTTTAAGATAAACAAAAAAGGGTCACACAAAGCGACCCCTTTTATTTTTAAAATTTCTTTTTTATTTTTTCCATGGCAAGCGATTCACTGCTTGTCCAATTCTTTGTCCGTACTGTCTTCCTTCTATGGCATCAAAGTCATAATGTACACCCAGTGGAACTCTAGAATAGGCATTTTCTTCTGCCATCTCATAGAAACTGTTGAATGATCTTGGAGTACCAATAAATTCTGTTCTGTCTTTATGACAATTGTCTGTCATGCTGTGTGCATATCCAAAAATATCGCTCAATACTTCTGCTGAAGCTGAACTAAATGTAGCGTGTCCTGATGGATATGTAGGGAATGAAGGTGTAATATTACGGTCGCCTGTTGGGTGTGATAAATTAGTTTCCCAAGCAGGATCAATGAATTTATTGATATATGTAACCGGTCTTACTAAGTTATAATAATATTTTGATTTCCAAGCGCCAATTGCTGCATCGTGAAGAGCTATTCCAACTTTTGCATTACCATACACTGCTGTTTCAAGATTTACATTATCTTTTACATATACTTGGTCAGCAACAGCAAGCCATCTTGATGGTGGACTGAAAGTAATATGCACTAAATCGTCACTCCAAAACTCAGCAATCCATTGGTCATTATAGCTAAGAGAATTGATGTTTAAGTATTTGACATCTTTTGCTGCATTATAGAATGTAGAACCTTCCTCTTCGCTATACTTAGCATAATTGGTGTAAGGCTTACATATTTTTTGGTCTTCAGTGATGGCTAAAGCTCTTGCTTCTCCCCAACGTGGATATTTTCCTTCTCCAGGTCCAGGAAAAGTAGGTACCCAAGCGCCTGGTTCGTTCAATCTATCTTGCCAGGTATTTCCATCAAACACCTTCTTATAGCCTTCAAAGGATTCAGTATCAGTTTTATACCAATCCCAAACTGCTTTCGCAACTGCTTCTCCGTGGAGTTTTGATCTTAAGTAAACTTCACTATCCACTTCATTTGAAAACTCATTTTCATATCTTGTGAAAAGCGCTCTTATGTCATCTAAATATTTACCATCCACTTCAGGGAATAGTCTGATATAAAAATAATAATTGACCTCATTGATGACAGATGGCCAGTGGTATTCTTGGTTTTCTAAAACTTGTGGAATTTGCAAACCTGTATATAGTGGTGCAATCGATTTGAAGTCAGGCATACCCGCCACAACTGCTTCATAATTTGCCAATCCAATATAGCCAAGTGCATTAGCAGCAGGACATGGCGCATAGCCTTCTGCGTGTCTTTCTACTTTCAACCACATATCATTCCAGTCATGTACTATGGTATTTTTATAGTCACTCACTGGTACTGATTTCAGGTCGGTGTCAATAATATCTTTTTTACAAGAACTGACAATGAGAGAAGTCAGAACTATTGCTGAGATTAGAGTTAATAAATTCCTCATGGGATACAATTTATAAATTATTAATCGAAATGTTCAAACTCAAATTAAAAACAGCGCAAATTTAAAAAGAATAATGAAATTTATCACCTATCAAAATGTAAAAAAAGTGATAGTTTATCGTTTTTTTTTACACTGCTTTTTATCTATTTATAAATGTGATAGGTACATATCTACATTTCTTAAATACAACTGTCTGAGTAAAGAAAAAAATGTAAAAATATTAAAATATTGACAATCTTCAAATTATATTATAAAAAATAATAATTTGTTAAGTATTGATAAAAAATTGTAATGGGAAAACCGAGTTAGAAAATGACCTCTAAATCAAATGTCAAGATGCTTAAAAGCAGTCCATGTCAATTTTTGAAGTGAGATCATTATTCGGAAAGCACATTCTAGATAATACACTTGAAGGTACGTATCTCTTCAGATTTGGATCTCGTAAACCATTTTGTAAAAATGTGGTCAAGGCCTGAATTTCTTCTTCTGACAATCCTATTGGCTTAATAAACTCCGCTATTTGTGTCTTAGGTACTCTGCTATTTTCTACAACTCCTGTATTAAAATAACGCACCACTTCTTCCAATGAGTTTTTACTTCCGCCATGAAAATATGGGCCACTATCGCCTAAATTGTACAATTGTGGAGTCCTAAACTTATACATATCTTCATCTTTTCCGGTAAATCCACCTCGTCCTAAATTTCTACGGTCAGATTCTGATGTATTCAATCCACCCATCTCATAATGATCCTTAACTCCAAGAGCTGCAAAGTTCATTGATCCTAGATTTTTCTCGTAATGACATGTCACACATCCGGCTTTGCCGAAAAAGATGGATGCACCTTGTTTTTCTTGTTCAGTCATTGCTTCGCTATTGCCTTTTAACCATTTTTGGAATGGTGCTTCATTGGTGAGTAATGTTCTCAAATACGCAGAAATAGCAAAACTTGCACCTTTATTCGAATATTTATCTTCCTCTGACCAATTCGGAAATGCTGCATCAAACATAGCTTTATAGCCTGCTTTTGTAATAAGTTCCTTGGAATAGAACATTCTGTGTGTAGAAAGACCTGCAATATTTTGTGACTCCAAAGCACCAGCTTTCAATGCATTTAAAGCTGTAGTAGGATCGTACTTACCCCAAACATCTTCTGTCCCGATATTGACACCTTCTGAGCCAAATGATCCGTTCCACATAGAGTTAGTGACATAGGCTGTATTAAGAGTAGCAAGAGGTCTTGCACCTTGTGCATCCAAATCAGATTCTTTATAAGTTGGTACTTTAGCTCTAGACTCTCCCTTTACACCAAACCCATAAGCACCATCAGCAATACCTTGTTGTCTGCCCGGTCTAAAACCTGCATCAGCAACATGGCATGTAGAACACGTATAAGTGTAGTTTGATTCTTGGGTTTTTGCTACATTGGAAAACATAGGTTCGTGAAAGAGTAATTTTCCTAATGCTACTTTATCAGCTGTCAATGGATTGGCAGATGTTTGTGGAATCGAAGCAAAGTCATCTGAATCAGGTAAGATAAATCTAGTTTTATCACCAATCACTTTGGTCAATTCTGCTTCATACACGCTCTGAGTTTCAGGCGTACAAGAAAACATTGTCACCATAGACAATGCAATAAAACTCATCAGGGGGAAAAATCTAACACACATTATTTAAATATCGAAATGTAAAAAAAAAACAAAGTTATAGACAAGTTGGATTTCAGCTATAGAATTCTGATCAATAAATGTACCAAATAAATCAAAATCATCTTTTTGTATGATTTTTATCATTATAATAGCATTCTATGCAAGTCTGTATTGGTTACAGAACTCTTATAATATTTAACCCGTCCCGCAAAGGTAAAATAAAATTCTCAACTCTGGCGTCATTTTTTATAAAATCATTAAAAGCGCATATTGCTTGCGTGTTTTTATCTTGATTTTGTAAAAGAACTTTTCCACTCCACAGGACATTATCTGCAATGATCAAAGCCCCGGCTCGACATTTGGGTAACACCAGTTCATAATATTGTAAATACCTTGCCTTGTCAGCATCAATGAATACCAAGTCAAGACTTTCAATCAACGTTGGAATTACTTCCATCGCATCTCCAACCAAAGCAGAAATCTTGTCTTTTACCGTAATGTCTTCTAAAAAGGGTTTAATTTTTTTAGAAAGCTCTTCATCCTTATCTATTGTAATGATTTTGCTACCATCTGTTATTCCTTCAGCCATGCTGACCGTAGCATAACCGGTAAATGTCCCAATTTCAAGTACTGTTTTTGGTGATGTCAAGGAACACATCATCTTTAAAAAACTTCCCTGCAATGGGCTTGATGCCATTTTGGGGTTAGTGGTTTCAAGATGTGTAAATCGCTCTATCTTTTTCAATAATTCAGACGGTGGCGATGAAAAATTTTCAGTATAAGCGTATAAAGCAGACAGAGAATCCATGTATAGGTTTATTTATTTTATGATTATCAAAACACACGACGAGACACTTCAAAAAGGAAAGTTCGTAAAATACTAACGCAACCTACGAATTATAAGGTTTAAGAAACACATTTATGTTTTCAGCACACTTTTAGTGCAAATCATAGGTAATTTCGACGTTTTCGGTTTGTGGTTTGGATTGACAAGTTAAAATATATCCTTCAGCAATTTCTTCATCTTCAAGGGCATAGCACACGTCCATCACCACAGAACCCTTGGTGACTTTGGCGATGCAGGTAGAACATGCGCCGCTGCTACAAGAATGTGGAGGGTCTTTATCTATGTCTTTGAGTGCGTCTAATATGGTTTGATCTTTGAGAACGGAGACATTGAATTTTTCACCCTTTAAAGTGATATTTACGGAAGCATCTACAGTCTCCAACGTAGTTTTTGGTGACGATGCATTAGAAACAAAATGTTCTTTCTTGATCGTTTTTCTATCTATATTTCTAGATTTTAGATAGGCTTCCACTTCCGAAATAAAATCACCGGGACCACAGAGGTAGAATTGGATTTCCGGTTTTATCATAGGTTGATCCTTCAAGAAATTTGACAAAGTAGTGATGTCGATCCTTCCTGTCAACCCTTTCCACTTCGTCACTTTTTTTCCGAAAAATCCTAAAATACCATCAGCTTTATATCTGACCGGACGGCTCAAAATATAGTGAATATATAGTTGACCTCTATATTTTAGCTCAAGGTCGTCTAATCTGGATTTGAATATAATTTGGAATTCATTTTTACTTCCATAAAATAAGTGACAACTACTTTTTGGTTCTTCCTCCAGCACACTTTCAATCATGGACATAACTGGTGTGATGCCGCTTCCGGCTGCAAAAAAATAATGCTGCCGAGACATATTTGAGTCAGGAATGAACTTAAATTTCCCTTGTGGAACCATGACATTGATGGTATCACCACGTTTTAGGTTGTCACTGATATAATTCGAAACAGTACCTCCAACAACCCGTTTTATTGTGATGGCAAATCTATCATGGTGTGGTGCCGTACATATAGAATAAGATCTTCTACACTCTTGCCCATCAATCATGATGGATAGAGTGACGTATTGTCCTGCGTAATAATTAAACTCTTCAACTAAGCTGTCCGGAATTTCAAAGGTAAACGTCTTCGTATCTGGTGTTTCATCTTGAATATTAGATATTTTTAGAGGATAAAAATCCATAATTTGTTTACTTTTGTGTCCTATTAGGTACGTGGTTTAGACAATAAAGTGCAAATATATTCAATTTTTTAGGTAAAATAGTTTTGAATTGATGAGAATGGTCATTCGAAATAGTGATAGAAAAATTTTGAGACATGAAGAGGGAAAGTAAAAAATTGTCCGTTTTGGTTCCGGCATATAACGAAGGCAAGACTATACACATTATCTTAGAAAAATTAAGCAATGTAAAGTTAATTGAAGATTTTTCTATGGAAATCATTGTGGTCAATGACTGTTCGAAGGATGATACAGAAGATGCAGTACACAAATTCTCTTCTTCGCACCCTGACGTAGAGATTGCGTATTATCGACATGACGTGAATAAAGGAAAAGGTGCAGCACTTCATACAGGTATTAAAAATGCAACGGGTGACTACATCATAGTCCAAGACGCAGACTTAGAGTATGACCCTAACGAGTTCAATATACTTCTCAAGCCTATTACCGATGGATTTGCGGATGTAGTATATGGTTCTCGTTTCATGGGAGGAAACCCCCACAGGATATTGTTTTTCTGGCATAGTATAGGAAATAAAATTTTGACTTTTATCTCCAATGCTTTCACCAATTTGAACCTTACGGATATGGAGACTTGCTATAAATTATGGAGGTCTGACATCATAAAAAGTATTGATTTGGTAGAAAACAGGTTCGGATTTGAACCGGAAGTCACTGCCAAAGTAGCCAAAATACCGAAAATAAGAATCTATGAAGTGGGCATTTCCTACTATGGTCGCACCTATGCTGAAGGCAAAAAGATCAATTGGAAAGATGGGTTCAGAGCCGTATATTGCATTATTAAATACAACCTTTTCAAATGATTTAGGTGAATTATACATGTAATATGGTGGATGATGTTTGCGTTTAACAACTTGTTTTCATATAAACCATATGTCTAATAGACTGATTCAAAGATTGTTAATATTAGGAGGTCTCTCCATTGTGGGGATCTTGTTTATTCAATCCTATTGGCTATTAAAGACATGGGATATCAAGGATAAAGAGTTTGACCAATCCGTCAATATTGTCCTACGCAATGTAGCTAATAGAATGGCGACTTTCAATAAAAATGTGCTCCCGAAAACCGGTGTCATCCAAAGAAGGTCTTCCAATTACTACGCCGTCAATATCAATACCAAGATAGATGCAGGCATCCTAGAGCAATATTTGCTACAAGAAATGCACAAACAAGGGCTCTCAGTGGATTTTGAGTACGCAGTATATGATTGCAGTACGGATGAGTTGGTGTATGGCAATTATTGCAGTGAATCCATTGATGTCGAGAATGTAGAGGATATCAAAAGAAACAAGAAACTTCCCAAGTTCAACGATTTGATTTATTACTTCGTTGTGAGATTTCCCAACAAAGAGAGTTTCCTTTTGGCCAATCTAAATATGACCATCACTCTGACATTGCTTTCTATACTTGCCACTATTTTCTTTATCTATAGTATGTACATCATCTTGGAGCAAAAGAGACTATCAGAACTCCAAAGAGACTTCATCAATAATATGACCCATGAATTTAAAACACCTATCTCGTCAATAAAAATCGCTTCAGAATTTTTGTCCAATGATCCGCGGCTTAAAGATGACCCAAGATTGTCAAAATATGCCCAAATCATTCAAAATCAAAATCAACGGCTCAATGATCAAGTAGAAAAGGTACTTAACATAGCACGAGTAGAAAAAAGAAGCATAGAAATTAAAAAAGAGATCATTGAAGTTAACCAAACATTAAGAAAAATTGTTGCTAATGAATCTTTAAAGCTGAAAGCAGATCATATTGAGTTTATTCCTTTGAAAAATGAAGCAAGAATAGAAGCAGACACGTTACATTTTGTAAATATTGTCTCAAATTTGATTGATAATGCTGTAAAATACAGCAAAAATGAACCAAAAGTGGTTTTAATTTGTGATTATTTTGAAAACGGTATCATAATTCAAGTCAAAGATCACGGTATTGGGATTGATAAGGATCAGTTAAAAAAACTTTTTGATAAGTTTTATCGTGTATCTACCGGTGACATCCATGATGTGAAGGGATTTGGTCTTGGATTGTATTATGTAAAAAACATTTGCTTGGCCCACGGGTGGCAAGTTGATGTGCAGTCACAAGTAGGCGAAGGCTCTACATTTTCAATAAAAATACCTAAAATCATATAAATTTATGTCAGAGAAATCTAAAATATTGTATGTCGAGGATGATGAAACACTAAGCTTCGTAACCAAAGACAATCTGGAGTTGCATGGCTACGAAGTAGTGCATTGCATGGATGGAGAAACTGCCGTGGACACATTCTACAAAGCCAATGACTTTGACTTGTGCATACTCGATGTGATGCTACCTAAGATGGATGGATTTGCAGTCGCTGAAAAAATAAGAAGCGCTGATCCAAATGTCCCTGTGCTTTTTTTGACTGCAAAATCTATGAAAGAAGACAGAATTCATGGATTGAAACTTGGAGCTGACGACTACATTACAAAACCATTTTCCATCGAAGAATTGATACTGAAGATCGAGGTATTTCTCAGAAGAAAATATGTCACTGTAGCGATCAATGATGTCTTTAGAATTGGGGAATACGAGTTTGATTATAGAAATCTGACCTTGTCTATCAAACAAGAAAGCCGCAATCTGACACAGAAGGAAGCTGATTTATTGAAAATGCTGTTAGATCACAAAAATAATGTGCTAAAACGCTCAGTCATCCTTGAAAAACTGTGGGGTGAAGACGATTATTTCTTAGGGCGTAGTATGGATGTATTTATCAGTAGATTGAGAAAATACCTATCTGATGATCAGAGAATAAAATTGGACAACATCCATGGCGTAGGATTTAAACTTATCGTCGGAGTGTAAAAACTTCGATGGGTCATCTACTTTACTTTCAAACTAAAAGTATAGGCTTGAATATCAATGATTTGGTTTAATTTTGGACACCATTGATTTCATACCAATCAAAGAAACTTTAGTATAAAGTTTAAAAGCATACGGTGATTATCACCGCTTCACCACCTTGCCTTCTCTCACCTGTACGCTGCCATCAATGAAACGCCACAGATAGATGCCTGAAGGGAGCAACTGCATGTCGATACTATTCTGCCCGTAATAGAGACGTTGCGACAGCACAGGGTGACCCGAGATGTCAAAGAGGCTGATCTCTCCATGTGCGGGCACGTACTCACCAAGGGTGACGAGGAGATAGTCCTCCACAGGATTCGGAAAGGTGGTGATGTCTGCCTTGCTTGCGGAGATGTCTGTGCTGCTACTCGTCCCGAGGGCAATGTCACGGCATATGGTATTGCTGCTGTTCTCGTTGCTGACGGTGAGACAGACGTGATAGACACCCTGATGTGGGAAGGTGTGGTATGGACTTTTCGTCGATTCCTGTGGGCTACCGTCACCGAAGTTCCATGTCCACGACTCCGGCCGAAAATAGCTCAAGTCCGTAAACCGCAGCCGCAAATAGTCGAGGCTGTCCGGCTCGTAGCGGAACTTCGCCACGGGGTGGTTGTCCAGACCGAGGGTATCACACGGCGATCCGTCCAAAGGGCCAAGGCGGTAGTGCGGGAAGTTGGGGATTCCACGAAAGATTCCGGTAGGCATTAAAATGGAATGTTGCCTTACTGTACATGACACTCCTTTTTCATCAGGATACTCGATAGTACTCATCAATCTTGTTCCAGCAGAACTAGGGGAGATATAAATCCTCCCATCAGGCGCAAGACCCAAATAACAAAAATTGACATCATACCCAAGTGGATTTATGGTATCATAAGGAAAAAAATATTCATATCCATCTCAGGTAGCTACCCTCTCTTCCGTAGAGAGAGGATCATCATCTCCAAGGTCATATTGATACAAATAAATTCTATTGGCCATATACAGATACCTGTTATCTAGAGAGAAACTTACACCAAGAGTAATTTTATAATCAGACATGTCTATATTTATTGTCATAGATTTGCTTAACTCACCCTTGCAACGGTCAAAACGACTTAAATATAATCGTCCTCCATCGATATCTAATTTTCCTCCGCATAACCAACTGACCCAACTTCCGTCAGGTGAAGTGTACACTTGGCCTATTCCTCCATTGGGTAGTAAAGGAGGCAGTCCTGTGTTATACCTTTCATGGAAATGAACCCCACGTGGGTCAATTAAATACACATAGACATCTTCTCCATAACGCCGAGGGGCTATTAACCACCAGTCTCTTCCATTCCCATGGCGAACAGCCGTCATACTTCCGGACAATGAATCATTTGTGATGACAGGTACATCCTTGTTGATTAAGCTTCCATCTTGATCATTCTTTCCAATGGAAAATGTAGCATATCTAATCTGATGATTATTGTAGATAATATTGGATCTATCTCTTGTAGAGTAAAATACATAGTAAGTTTCCAAACGACCTGGGGCAGGAAGCAGCAAAGCATATTGTATCCCTAAAATGCCGTCAGGAATGATGATGTTCTTATACTCAATCTTACTATATTCCCAATCATTGCTATAGTTGATGGTGTCCTCTACCGCCCAGTCTTGGTAGTTATAGATAACCATACCATTGGTATATGCGAGTATCTTGCCTTCTTCATCACATACACTTGAATTACAATCTGCAAAATCTAAAAATCTTTTTGGGTCATAGTAGAGTTTAGGTGGATCGAAATTAAAGTCAATATTGCAAGCGCCTCTTGTAGTATCTGCCGCCCTGTCCGGTAATACAATATCATAGGCTTCTGACCCATACAACCAAACATAGTCTTGCTTTTGGCAATAAGATTCTCGAACAAGAAACATTGTGAACAATAGAAAAATGACAAATCTCATTTCAGGTAAGTTTTTTTTGATCATTTCAAATAATAGTCAAATATAGGTATTTTTCAAATGGTGGATGAATTTATTTATAATTGTTACTTTGGATTTTCCCACAACGTTGAAGATGGCAGGGCTCTGCCCTGACGAAGGTGTCAGGACAATGCCCCTTGGGGGATTTTTCGGAGCTTGCGCTCCTAGGGAAGGTGTCAGGGCTTTGCCCCTTGATTTGTTTTGTGGTTATTATTATCTCTAAAGCTATTTTACATGTTTTGTTTTTGATGACATTAAAAAATATGAATACGAAATGGAAGGTGTCAGGGCTCCGCCCCTGGATTTGTGTTGTTTAGTATTTTACTATGTTCAATAGCCAATTAAGAAGATGGAATAGCAAAATCCCCGTGGAGTTGGAAAAGTCGTTTTGCTAGAAGTGGACACAAAGGTCAAAGTGAATAGGTTCTAAAATGGATTTCGTCAATCAATAGTTCGATATTTAATCAATGTCAAGTCATAGTCGGGTCATAGTCGGGTTATATACGGGTTATAGTCGGGTTATAGTCGGGTTAATAGCGCAAATATGCAATTTGCGTATCTTCCGGGATATATATCATCAATTCAGACATAAATACTTCATATTCAGAGCAGTAAGGTATATTTGAGTAAAAATGGAGAAGATGTAAGAATGAAGGAGAAAATATTTAGTTAAAGCAGTCAATCACCATTTTTCAATAAATTGCTTATACTTTCATTTTCCCATCATGAGCTCATCAATGAAATATGAAGCGAATAGTTATCATGGCTAAAATAACTTTAATTTTTAACCAAAATCATTCCAATCCTGTATCAGCATGACGCAATTCTATAATATTAGAAAAAAACCACATATATTTGCCGTTATATTGTAATTGCATGCAAGACAAAAAAAATGTTGAAAATACATCGGAGGAATTATTGACACTCAATGGGATGTACAAGGAATATTTTCTTGACTATGCATCCTATGTTATTTTAGAGAGAGCAGTTCCAGATATAGATGATGGTCTGAAGCCTGTACAGCGCAGGATTCTCCATGCCATGAAGGAAATGGACGACGGCAGATACCACAAAGTGGCCAATATCATCGGACAGACCATGCAGTACCATCCTCATGGCGATGCAGCCATTGGCGATGCCTTGGTCAATATGGGTCAAAAAGACCTGCTCATAGACTGCCAAGGGAATTGGGGCGACGTACGCACAGGTGATTCTGCCGCTGCGCCTAGGTATATAGAAGCGAGATTGACGAAGTTTGCACTTGAAGTGCTTTTCAATCCGCAAACCACTGACTGGCAGCTAACGTATGACGGCAGAAAGAAAGAACCTGTCACGCTTCCGGTCAAGTTTCCATTGGTACTTTCACAAGGTGTAGAAGGTATAGCCGTAGGACTTTCTACAAAGATATTGCCACACAACTTTATTGAACTGATCAAAGCATCTATTAAAATTCTTCAAAATAGAAAAGTGGAGATTTTTCCTGATTTTCAGACAGGAGGCATGATAGATGTTTCTGATTATCAGGATGGAGGTCGCGGAGGTAGAGTGAAAATTCGGGCAAAAGTCCAACAAGTCGATAAAAGCACGTTGAATATTGTGGAACTGCCATTTGGCGTAACCACAAATAGTTTGATTGACTCTATATTAAAAGCGAATGATAAAGGCCAAATCAAGATAAAGAAAATCTATGATAACACCGCCAAAGATGTAGAAATTCAGCTCGAGCTGATGCCGGGAGTTTCTCCAGATGTGACGATAGATGCATTGTATGCCTTTACGGATTGTGAAATTTCATATTCGCCTAATGCGTGTGTCATTGTGGACAATAAACCGATGTTTCTCACAGTTTCAGAAATATTACGGATTTCTACCTTCCAGACTCAGGAGCTCCTCAGAAGGGAATTGGAGATCAAGAAAGGTGAATTGGAAGAAAAGTGGCACCATGCTAGCTTGGAGAAAATATTTATTGAAAATAGGATATATCGAGATATCGAAGAAGCAGAGAGCTGGGAGGAATCCCTGAAAATCATCGATGTTGGATTAAAAAAATATATATCAACACCATCTTTTCCTGCAAAAAGTGGCGACAAGAAGATTCAATTGTTGCGTGATGTGACAGAGGATGACATCATCAGGCTGACAGAAATCAAAATAAAAAGAATTTCTAAGTACAATACCTTCAAGGCAGACGAGAGTATGGCCAATACATTGGCTGAATTGGAGCAGGTAAAGCACGATTTGGCACATTTGACGGAATTTGCCATAGCCTACTTTGAAAAATTGCTTGAAAAATATGGCAAAGGAAGGGAGAGACGTACAGAGATCACAGGATTTGATACCATTGAAATCAAAGAAGTAGTCGCCAACAATGCCAAGTTGTATGTGGATCGCAAGGAAGGATTCATAGGTATGGGCATGAAGAAGGATGAGTTTGTTTGTGATTGCTCTGATATCGCAGACATCATTGTATTCAATAGAGATGGAAAGTTTAAAGTCGTAAGAATCGAAGATAAGGTCTTTGTGGGTAAGGATATCATCCATTGTGATGTTTGGTTGAAAACCGATGATCGCACCACGTATAACATGGTATATTTAGACACAGAAACAGGAAGGGCTTACGCCAAAAGATTCAATGTCACTGCCATCACAAGGGACAAGGAATATGATCTCACCAAGGGAGGAAAAGGATCAAAGGTGCTTTATTTTGCATCCTATCCCAACGGAGAAGCTGAAATAGTGAATGTTCAGCTCAGTCAATCATCTACCGCAAAAAAGAAAAGTTTTGAGTTTGATTTTGGGGAATTGGCTATCAAAGGTCGAAGTTCACAAGGTAACATCGTAACAAAATATCCCGTCAGAAAGATCAGCTTGGTATCCGTGGGCAAGTCATCACTTGGAGCTATGAAAATCTATATGGATGAAGTAAGCGGCAAGCTCAATCAAGACGGTAGAGGAAAATATTTGGGAGCTTTTGATACGGGTTGCACCATATTCTCTATATTTAAGGATGGAAAATACGAAGTCCACCAATTGGATCTCAATAAAAAGTATGATGTCAACAATCTATTAGAGATCGGTAGATTGAATGAAAATACGGTTATTTCAGCCATCTATTTTGATGGAGAAAAAGGAAATACCATGGTAAAAAGATTTAAAATAGAAACCAGCACCCTAGATCAAAAATTTAGCTTCATTCCTGAAACCACAGGTACTAAACTCTATTTTGCTTCGAAAGATCATCCTTGCACCGTTCTGTACACCTTTAAATCCGGTACTACAAAGGTGGAGAAAGAACTCAATGTAACAGAATTTATTGAAATAAAAGGCTGGAAAGCTCTTGGTAATAAATTGGCAGACCATAAGCTTTTGTCGGTGGTTAAAATAGAAAAGGAAAGCCCTGAAGTATCGATGGAAGTTAGTGAGGATACAACTAATTCTGAACCACAAAAAGAAACAGAGAAACCATCACATCCTGAAAATAAGTATAAACCTGGAGACACTATTGAACTGGATTTTTAATCATTGATTGTATGCAGTATCTACAAGAATTAGAGCATTTTTTTCAAGAGGTGGAACTTCCTGTGATCATTTCTGATGAGTACATTTCCGCATTTTCAAAAGAAAACCCACCAATATCTTTAGATTTTATTGAGAAAATAATACCTTGGGAAAAGGATGTGGACGAATTTACAGAGTTTATTCCTTGTTTTCGGTTACCAAACCAAAAGAACTTTATTGGATTTGTCTATTGGAAAGGTGGTTTGTTGAGCTATGATTTTATTTTGGCTACGATAGACTTTAAAGGTACTTCGATCATGCACAAATCCATTGCGGGAACTCGTGTGAGTGACGATGGAAGCATCACCATTTCCATAGCATCTATTGATACAGATCTTTCCATTAAAATCATGATTGGTCGCTCGACTGATGGCATACATTATTCAGGAGAAGATTCCAAGTCTTATTACATGGAGGTATTAGAAAACGGTGAAATCACTATACCATTTCAAGAAACTTAGGAATGTATAGCAAGAAATAATCTTAATTTATTTCCAATTAGTGTATCAATTTAAATAAAAAGCCTAATTTTAGCGGCAAATTTGAATATATGAGTACACAGTCAGCACAGCAAGGCCATCCAAGAGGGCTTTATCTATTGTTTTTTACGGAAATGTGGGAGCGCTTCAGCTACTATGGTATGAGGGCGATCTTTATACTATTTATGACGAAAGCACTTCTTATAGCAACAGATGAGGCTTCGATCATTTATGGAAGTTATACAGGATTGGTGTATTTGACTCCGCTTTTAGGTGGTTATCTAGCAGATAGATACTGGGGAAATAGAAAAAGTATTTTCCTTGGAGGGATTATCATGGCCATTGGGCAGTTTATGATGTTTCTCAGTGGATCCTTCTACAGCGAAAAGGCGCTCGCCATCACTTTGATGTGGTCCGGACTGACGTTTCTCATTATTGGTAATGGATTTTTTAAGCCAAATATATCCACAATGGTAGGTCAACTATACACCAAGGAAGATAACCGTGTAGATGGTGCCTTTACCATTTTTTATATGGGGATCAATTTGGGTGCATTTTTCTCCCCGCTGATTTGTGGTGGATTAGGCGATACGGGTAATCCGGCAGATTTCAAATGGGGATTCTTAGCAGCATGTATTGGTATGATCATCAGCGTGATCTCCTTTGAATTGCTCAAAAACAAACACCTCCAAGGTCCAAATAATGAATCCATAGGCATACAAGTCAAGAAAACAGACTTAAAAGTGATAGGGCTTGTGATAGCCAGTACAGCTTTTGTATTTTTCTTGATGAATTTCAAACAAATTTTCGAAACCAATTTTGACATTACGTTTTACCTAATTGTAGCAGCATTTTTCTTATCTCCTTTTGCTATCATTCAGGACAAATCCATTACAAAAATTGAAAGAGACAGGATTATTGTCATTTTCATTCTTGCATTTTTTGTGATCTTTTTCTGGAGCGCATTTGAACAAGCAGGTGCTTCACTAACAGTATTTGCAGATGCCAATGTAGATAGAAATGTACCTTTGGCTATCAATAAATATATCATTGTACTTGCATTGGCCGCTTTGGGCTTTTATCTAATGAAGTTTTTTGAATGGTTCTTCGAATGGAAGAAAAACATCCATCTAACAATAGCAGCCGTCATAGCTGTCGTTCTTGTATTATTGACATTTACAGGACATATCCATAGTTTTTCACAGGATGTCATTCCTGCCAGTTGGTTTCAATCGGTGAATCCTCTTGTCATTGTGATCTTCGCTCCTATCATGTCTTGGGTTTGGACTAAGATGGGAGACAAACAGCCATCTTCTCCAACAAAAATGGCCATTGGTTTACTTTTGGTGGCATTGGGATATGTGGTTATTGCCTTTGGTGTCAAAGGCGTTGATTCTACAATAAAGATAAGTATGATGTGGTTAGTATCTCTCTATTTTATCCACACCATCGGGGAACTTTGCTTGTCTCCAATAGGATTGTCTATGGTATCAAAATTGTCACCACTTCGCTTTTCGTCCTTACTTATGGGAACATGGTTTTTGGCAAATGCATTAGCCAATAAACTAGCGGGTACTTTGAGCAGCTTACTTCCTGCCGGCTTGGGTGAAGGCGGAGCAGACACTGTAGCAGAGGTTGTTGCTCCAAAATCTTTCTTAGGTATGCAGATCGTCACATTGTATGACTTCTTCTGGGTATTTATTATTTTGGCTGGTGTTGCATCATTGATACTCTTTGGATTGTCAAAGACCTTACAAAAGATGATGCACGGCATTCATTGATCCTCATAAACTGCTAGAGTTTTCAAGTACGTGGGATCAAGAATCAATTGATTTCAGTGCTGAGTATGTAATTCAGTAATGCTTCCATAGTGATGCGTTTTTGAGTCGTCTGAGGTATGTATTGCTCGTAAATCTGTAATCTGTTTCTAATTTTCAGAAATTTGGCTATTTCAGATTTTGGTACTTAAATTTTTATAAACTTTCCAACTCCTGAATCTGACCTAACGAGATACAATCCATTTTTCCACAAGGAAATATCGATGGGAGAATTAGATGTGCCAGAATATTGGGTTGTACCAAAAAGATCAAAAATTGTAACGTTTGAAGCATTTTCTATTTCAATAAAATCAGTGGATGGGTTAGGATTCACTGTCAAAGAAGGAAGAATGTTCTTGTCTTCATGAGTAGCAGATACAAATTCTCTTTTGAACTGTTTCATCCAATCCCAATGTAACCTTGGCGCATTAAAAGGGTGATTTTCCCCATTTGGGTACTTATGTGCTAGATCATATACAAACACATAAATGAACTCGTAACCAGTTCCCGGACCTGGATGGTTTGGTAGGAAGGTCGCTGCCAATGCAAATGTGGTGTCACCTACCATGGTAAAGTCGCTTTGCAAATCAAAATTTTCGATATGCCGCTTTGCGATAAAATGTAATTTGCCACCCTTATAGGTAATATTGGGGTCACTGATCAGTTCATCAAAGTAAGACATTGGAGCAGCCGGACCTTCATTGCCGGGACCATAATCCCTATCTCCGATCTGAAAGAGCACAGGGAGTTTCCTTTTTGGGAGATATGTTGTATCCAAGTAAAACGAACTGGCATTTTCACAAACCGCTGCCAATACATCACTCATTTCAATGGCACATTTGGCAGCCATTTGGCCTCCATTTGAAAATCCTTCCAAGTAAATTCTGTCCTCATCTATGTTCAATTTATCTACAATTTGAGTGACAATTTCTCTTAAAAATTTGATGTCATCGGCGCCTGCACCGGGTGGTAATATTTTAAATTCTGTGTCAGGTGTGGTATTCCATTTTGTAATGTTGGTAGTATCGCCTCCTGTGACGATTGTGTACTTTAATGATGAGGGAAATACAGCGATGAAACCTTCTTGATTACTGAGTGTTCGCCACCCAACAGCATCATAAAACTTTTCACCATCGCCACTCGTACCGTGGAGCATGAAGACGAGAGGTACCTTCTCATTGCCGGTATATTTCTGGGGAATATGGACAAAGAACTCCCTTTCTATTCCATCGACCTTAATCGTATATCTATTTTTCCCATACTGCCAAACTTGACTGAAAGCCGAAAAAGTCAAAATTAAAAAAGTAAAGACAAAAGGAACCTTCACGACGGTGGTGAATGATGTTTTCATTATTATTGGTTTATGTTTGGAGTAAAAATAATAATACAAATATGTGATATTTTTCGTAAATAGCAGTTAAAATTTGGCATAATATGGATAAATGAGGAATAAAACATGCATTTCATATTGACTCCATAAACCATTCAAAGATAAATTTGGGAGAATAAGGAATTTTATAAAGGTATATTTTGTCTGTATTTCTCCAAAAACTTTTCAACCAACACTTCTGTTTGTTTTCTAGGTTTATGAATGCCATATGATGACACTTGCCGGATATATTGGTAATAACCTGAAATTTCCCACAAATGAATAGAAAAGATTTTATGAAGACCATGGCTTTTATGCCTTTATTTGCATCGAGTTCGTCCTTAACAGAGCTGAATAAGGTGACTTCAACACTTAAAAATTCCGAAAGAATGCCAGTGTTGTTTTTGGGTCATGGAAGTCCAATGAATGCCATTGAAGAAAATGAATTTGTTCAGGGATTTAGAAATGTAGGCAAGGAAATACCTAAACCAAGTGCAATTCTGTGCATTTCAGCGCATTGGGAAACCAAAGGAACATTTGTGACAGCAATGCAACATCCTCCTACCATTCACGATTTTGGTGGTTTTCCACAAGCTTTGTATGAAGTACAATACCCTGCGCCCGGAAGCCCTGAGTTAGCTCAGAAAACCAAAGATTTAATTAAAACTACAACCGTGGGATTGGATGATCAATGGGGACTGGATCACGGTGCTTGGAGTGTGATCAAACATCTCTATCCGGATGCGGACGTGCCTGTCGTTCAGATGAGTATTGATTATTCACAACCGCCAAGTTATCATTACGCATTAGCAAGGGAAATTCAAAAATTAAAAAACAAAGGTGTTTTAATCATTGGTAGTGGAAATATGGTGCACAATTTGAGATTAGTGGCATGGAACAAGCTGAATGAAGCATTTGCTTTTGATTGGGCACAAGAAGCCAGTGATAAGATGAAACAGTATATTTTGAATGGGGATCATCAGTCATTAATAAACTTCCGATCTCAAGGTAAAGCGTTTGAAATGGCGATACCTACGCCTGAACATTACTTGCCTTTACTGTATGCTTTAGGGTTAAAAGAAAAAGATGAAGAAGTCAAATTATTTAATGACGTTCCTATTGCAGGATCATTGACGATGACTTCAGTTAAGATTGGAAACTGATGCACCGTTTTGTTGATTTGAATGTACATCAATTAACTGGCAAGTAACAAATCTATTTTTTGCAACAGTTGAAGAACCTCCTTCTTTATTTTAGATGGTGCCACCAAAAAATGATTGACCATAATGGAAAAAGTATAGGTTTTTCCGGAAGGTTTTACAATATAACCCGATAGATTATACACTGACGACATGCTACCTGATTTAGCATAAAAGTTGGATGCAGAAGTTTGTTGATTTTTTTCAGGAAGGCTCAGTTTTATTTTCGGCATCATATAGAGCAGCTCTGTGCGATCCAATTTTTTATACATATCACCAAGGATACGACTTAAAATTGAAGGTGATATTTGATTATATCGCGACAATCCCGAACCATCCACCCATTTCAACTCATTTTTAAAAGGTAAATAAAGGTCATTGAGGACAGTATCTATTGCATATTTTGAATTCAAAGTATCTCCTAAACTCATCCCTATTTGCAAGAGACATTGTTCTGCAATCATATTGTCACTTCGCTCCATCATAAGTCTTAGCGTAGTATCCAAAGGGATGGAATGGAGTAAGTGAACTCCTTGTTCCGGTACTTGTAAAATGGTATCAACTAATGCAGTGCCAATGCGATTTTCCCACAATTTTTTATTCACTTTTTCAGCGTTATAGATGGGTATTTCTTGCATCCATTCTCCCTGTCTTCCCTTGGTTCCTACACTTAATACATTACTAATGATATCTCTATTTATATTTGAATTTATGGAATTTCTATCGATTACAAAATCTTCCGAAAAGGGCATCACCTCAAGCAATGATGAATCTTTACCAAATACGGTGAGCACATTGCCATAGATAGGAAAAGCACTGATTTCTGCTTGATAATCATCTCCGTAGTCGTCCCACATCCATCCGTTTCCAAATGGCGAAATATCAGCGTGTGCGGTAGAAATATACACTTTTTTATTTTGCACAATTGATTTCAATCTTTCCGGTAAATGTCCTTCAGGAAGACCATTTTTCATCGGTGATGGATCTCCGCAAGGCCATAAAGTGACGGTGCTGTCGGTCTCGATCCATTTGCAAGACAGTAAAGAATCCTTCAAGTAGTGCTTTGCCGCATAGGCAGTCAATATTTTTACATTTGAAGCAGGCGTAAATAATTTATCCGCTTGATAATCAAATATGGCATTTCCACCATCCACATCCCTGATAGATATGCCTAGATAGCAATTTTGGAGGAGATTCGTTTGGTGTATTGCGTCATTGATTTGTATAGAAATATCTCTGTTCTTGTGTAATCTTGTTGTACGACATGAAGCGAGACTACCAAGACACAACAACAATACTATTCTATACCGCCACATCATAATCCCTGAGAGCGTCGTTTAGGGAAACTTTCGTGTCCGTGCTTTCCTTTCTTTTACCGATGATCAATGCGCAGGACACTTGATAATCTCCGGATGGAAAAGATTTTGTGTAACTGCCTGGTATAACTACAGACCTTTCTGGAACGACACCTTTATATGTAATGGGTTCCGGGCCTGTCACATCAATGATGCGTGTAGATTGGGTCAATACCACATTGGCACCTAAAACAGCTTCTTTTTTTACTCGTACACCTTCTACGACGATGCATCTGCTACCTATAAAACAATTGTCTTCAATAATAGTGGGTTGTGCTTGAGGCGGTTCTAATACGCCACCAATACCTACACCACCTGATAGATGTACATGCTTGCCTATTTGTGCGCATGAACCTACCGTCGCCCAAGTATCTACCATTGTTCCTGAGCCTACGTAAGCGCCAATATTGACATAAGAAGGCATCAGAATGGCACCCGGTTCTATAAAAGAGCCATATCTGGCAATTGCATGTGGAACAACTCTAACATTTTGACTTGCAAAGTTCTTTTTCAGAGGTATTTTATCATGAAACTCAAAAGGGCCAACTTCTATGGTCTGCATCTTTTGAATGGGAAAGTATAGTACTACTGCTTTTTTTATCCATTTGTGGACGATCCACTGATCACCATTTGGTTCTGCTATGCGGATCTGCCCTTTGTCCAGCATTTCAATGACCTCCAAAATATCACTATGCCTATGTGGGTCTTGCAATAATGATCTATCATTCCATAATGTTTCTATGCGATTTTTAAGGTCTTCCATTTTATTAAAATAAATTATGCTAAAATATTGAATGCCAACATCTGTGACAAAATACCTACAATATATCCTCCAAATACATCTTCACTTTTGTGTGCCCCCAAGCCTAATCTTGCTGTCCCTATAATACCAGCCAAAAGAATTACAAAGTAAATAATTCCTCTTTGATCAACAATCCATTGGCATCCAAAGACCTGCAACACTAAATCATAATAACAATACTTCAGCAAAATCATAATAATAGCCATCACCATACCACCTGCTGCGATAGCGTGTAAACTCACTTTCGAAAAGATATTAATAATCAAAGCGGTGAAAATCGATATAGTGCTACCCAATACAAACAAGGTCATAGGTGTAGGTACAAGATCATTATTTTTAATGTTCACATACAGCCAAATATAAAATAAACCTGTCGTCACCAATGGTGCTATTCTCTCCTTGACATCTTTCATTTGAAATGAAGAAATCAACCCCAAGGCTCTCATCAGTCCAATGGCTATGGCTGGAAACATAGCCGTAATGGTGATTACAGATATTAAAAGTAACCCTTTGGCTTTGGGATTTGAAAAACCGAAGATATACGGATCAAAGGATACAAGGAAAAGAGTAAGATATGTGATGATCCACAAAGGATGAAACACAAATGATACTATATGATAAAAGGTCTTCAAGATGTTACTTCCAGTTGATCCTTGAACATAGAGATGAATTGATCAATGGACATAGAACCAAGGTCTCCTTGCCCTTGTCTCCTGACGGACACTTCACCTTTCTCAGCTTCTTTGTCACCGATAATCAGCATGAATGGAATGCGTTTTAGCTCCGTGTCTCTGATTTTGCGACCTATTGATTCTGCTCTATCATCTATAAAACCACGGATATCTTCTGCCGCCAATTTTGCTTTTATACCTTCACTATATGGAATCCATTTATCTGATATAGGGAGAATTGCAAACTGATCCGGCGTCAACCATAATGGAAATTTGCCTGCTGTATGCTCAATCAATATGCTGATGAAGCGCTCCATAGACCCGAATGGTGCCCTATGTATCATTACAGGTCTGTGTGGTTGATTGTCAGATCCTATATATTCGAGTTCAAATCTTTCAGGGAGATTATAATCCACTTGAATGGTACCAAGTTGCCAAGACCTTCCCAAGGCATCCTTGATCATGAAATCTAATTTTGGTCCATAAAACGCAGCCTCACCATATACAGTTGTGGTAACTAAGTCCACTTCTTTGGTAGCATCTATAATGGCTTGTTCAGCCGCATTCCAATTGGCATCGGAACCAATATATTTCTCAGGATTTGCCGGATCACGTAATGAGATTTGCGCCGTAAAATTCTCAAATCCCATCATCTTGATCACCTTTGTTGTGAGTTCTAGTACTTGAAGAAACTCACCTTTAACTTGATCCACAGTGCAAAAAATATGGGCATCATCTTGCGTAAATCCTCTCACTCTAGAAAGTCCGTGCAACTCTCCACTTTGTTCGTATCTATATACTGTGCCAAATTCACCAATTCTGAGTGGTAATTCCTTGTATGATCTTGGTCGGTGACCATAAATCTCACAATGGTGAGGACAGTTCATCGGTTTTAGGAAAAATTCCTCCCCTTCCTTAGGTGTTTTTATTGGTTGGAAGCTATCTGCACCATATTTGGCATAATGACCAGAAGTCATATAAAGCTGCTTTGCACCAATATGCGGTGTTACAACCATTTGATATCCCATTTTCTCTTGCTCTTCCCTAAGGTAGTTCTGCAACCGTTCTCTCAGCTGTGTACCTTTGGGAAGCCAGATGGGCAATCCTTGACCTACTTTTTCAGAAAACATAAATAGTTCCAGCTCTGCACCAAGTTTTCTGTGGTCTCTTTTCTTGGCTTCTTCTAGGAGTTCTAAATATTCCGTCAGCTCCTTTTGCTTTGGAAAAGTGATACCATAAATACGAGTGAGTTGTTTTCTCTTTTCATCTCCCCGCCAATAAGCACCTGCCAAGCTCATTAATTTGACCGCTTTGATATAGGAAGTGTCAGGGATGTGAGGTCCACGACAGAGATCGGTAAATTGACCTTGGGTATAAAATGTGATTTGACCATCTTCAAGCCCTTCTAAAAGCTCTAATTTGTACTCATCTCCCTTTTCATTAAAATACTGAACAGCATCTTTTTTAGAGATGGATTGTCTCTGATAGACATTTTTTTCCTTAGCCAACTCAAGCATTTTTTGCTCGATTTTTGGCAAATCTGCAGGCGTCAAAGTTTCCTCGCCCATATCCACATCGTAGTAGTATCCATTGTCTATGGCTGGGCCAATACCAAATTTTGTCCCCGGATACAAGGATTCTAAAGCCTCGGCCATCAAGTGTGCTGACGAATGCCAGTAGGTGGCTTTCCCTTCGGGATCATTCCACGTGTGTAGCCTGATAGCGGCGCTTTCTTCTATTGGCCTAGATAGATCCCATACGTTTCCATCTACTGAAATAGAAAGGACATTTCTCGCTAATCCTTCGCTGATCGATTGGGCTATTTCCATCCCTGTCACTCCTGACGCGTATTGTCTGACACTGCCATCCGGCAAAGTAATGTCTATCATGTGTTTGACCTCCGTTATGTATAAGTGTGCAAAGGTACGTATATTCTCTTAAATTGTGCAAAGGCGAAATGCGCAGTTAATTTTATCGAAATAAGTTTATGATTTTTTCCTTTGGCCATAGCCATATGTGCATCTTATGTATCTTTATATTTGAAAGGTGTTTCACAAAAAAATCATATACGTAAAAATCAATGATGCGTATTCATGAAGCAAAGCCATTTTTACAATCACAATAAAATGAAGTGCATTTGTAGTATTTTAGCATCTTAACGAACCATATCTTATGTAATGTAGTTCACATTGAACTTGATAAGTACTAAAGATGTTTTTATTGTAATAATATTAACAATGGGTCTTATTTACGCTGAAATAGAATTGATCAATGGTGACGATCTCGGAATGGTTCGGAGAAATCTTCTAGACCAAGAAGAAGTAAAACGTATGTATGTAAACATGCTTGTGGACTTCGGAGCGCATAATCTATGCATCAACGAAGTCATCCAAGAACAGTTGCAGTTGCCTGTTGTGGAAAAACGAAAAGCACAACTAGCCAATGGATCTATTGAAGAGTATGATGTTGTAGATAATGTCCAAGTTCTGTTTAAAAACCGCGCAACTACGTGTAGAGCTTTGGTGCTCCCAGGAAATTCTGAACCTCTTTTTGGAGCCATTCCTATGGAAGACATGGATCTCATCATTCATCCTTTGAAGCAAGAACTTCTCGTCAATCCTGAGCATCCATTTTTTGCTCAAATGGTGGTTAAATAGTATTACAATTTGATAATTTTTTCGATTTGTATTTCGGCCTGACCTTGTTGTTGCAGCCTTAAAAAATAAACGCCTGAAGTTAGATCAGATAAGTCCAAATTTGTATGCAGACCTTGCGTTTGAGAAGTCTTTATAACTCTATCAAGGGCATCATATAGACACCAGTTTCCGTGAATATCATAATCTGCCTGAATAGTTATAGTACTACTTGTTGGGTTTGGATATACTTTATAAGAATGGTGTCTCCCTACATCAAATGTACTGCTAAAAATGTCAATACCGAAATCCTTCGGGTCATAAGCTGCTGTGTACCAATATTCATTGTCAATCTTCATAGAAATGATCAGGTCATTTTCATCAGAAATCACTGCATTGCTGAATTCTATTTTTGGTGATTGAGCTCTATTGTGTATGATGCCATACGTCTCTATTATACCTTGATCATCTATACTGTAAATTGTTCTGTCATTTTGTTTATTGGATAAGTTATAAAACAACCTACCATTTTTTCTACCAATAAATCTAAGACTTGTTGCTGCAGTTCCCACTACTTCTAGCGAATTAACGTAAAATAACACGTTACCATCCGCACCTATTCCTAACAACCAACTCTTTAAGCTATAATTGTTCAATGTGTCCAAATAAGACATGGTCAAATACAATGCTTCGTCCGTGACCAAAGCATTCGGTAAAAACCCAATTTCTGTTTCCGGAAGTCGTATAAAATCTGAGATGTCTGTTTCAAATTCTACATTTATGCTAGATTGTGTGATTTCAGTTTCATCATTTAAATGAAATTTTATAATCTTTGCGTTTAAAGGTTGAGGATAAAAAAAATTCTTATTCATCACGATACCATACATATTGTTATGATTATCTTGTTCGATGAGATTTTCACCTAAAAAGTACACAGGATTTTGACCTATTTTGGGACTAAAATAGGTCAAAGATGAATCTGAAACCAGTTTTTGTTCTTCTGTGATCCTTTCAAAGGTATGTAAACAACCTAAGTCAATAGGAAGTCCCCTCAAATACCAGTCGTTGTGCTCATTAGTCCTCATAAATATCCCGACATTTGGTTTTAATCTTATAGTGTCGCTTAAATCAGAATTGACGACGTGCTTGAGTATATCGCCTTTATCACCATCCAGTTTTATGGTTGAAAACAAAACCGGCTGGGGAGCAAACCAACCAGGCGAATAGGTAGATGGTGTACCGTATTTTTGAAATCCGGTTAAAATTACTTTATTTTGCTCCTGATCAAAGAACATGCCGGGGAAATATTCTTGGTGATCAAGGTAGTTATCGTTATTGAGAGCCCTCACCCATTTCATCTTGCCTGAACGTGTATCTATATCTTGGATTATATTTCCATGGTAATCACCTAATCCTGAAGTGCAAGTATTATTGATGAGCAATTGATGATCCGCTAATTTTAATCGCCTTGGAAAACAAATATTATATGCAGATCTGATATTTAACCCAAAAGTATCTTGCACATAGTTGGTATCTTTCAGCACATGATACCATTTTGGTGTGAGGCCGTTAAGGACGGGCGGTACACCTTCTTGTGAAAAAAGCATGATGGGCAATACAAGAATAACAAAGGAAATATATTTTTTCATACCAAATGAATTTTTTAAATAAGAAATGCCTATCTACCAAAATCGCATATGCAGGCATTTCTTATTCATTACTTAATGCATTATTGGCAGGTCATAACACATGAAGTGACGTAGTCACATTTATGTCTGCCAAAATCAGGGATAATAGTACCACAATCTGCAGTTGTAGTAGAAGTGTAAATTGTTTGTTTATTCACCTTTCCAGTTACAGGATCAGTACACATACTGGTTTGTCTTCTACAGCAGCCATTCCCACATGCTGCAGAAATTGTTTGAATTTTTTGGTTTTCAACGTATTTAATACAGTACTGTTTGCATGAAGATAAATAATATTGGAACTCTCTTTGTTGCCCTCTTTCACAACTTATGGAGTTTAGACCATAATAATAATCTTCAAAGGCGATATATAGTTTTTGATCAAAATCAGATAAAAACCCAACAAGTACAGAATCACTTGTAATCATTGCGTTTTTCAAATCTTGGGTATATTTGGGACAGTTGTATGAATCTAAATGAAATTCTCCAATATAGGTTGTAAACCAAGGTCCAATGTTGCATTCACTCATTGTGACTGATACAAAAAAATTACATCCCGGATATCCGTCAACATCAGTCAATGTATAACTTAAGGTTTGAACATTATCAGGATCACATTTTCCAGAAATATCTGTGCAAGGTGATTCTTCTAGTCCAGATGAGCGTAATTCTGAAACTTCTTGTGCATTTTTATTTGAATTTTCTTCTTGTTGATCACAAGCAGCGGTAAATAAACTTAAAAGCAACATAAAACTTATAATCTGAAATTTTTTAAATAGCTTTGTTAGGTTTTGAAAGCTTTTAGTTGTGTTGTGTTGTGTTGTGTTGTGTTGTGTTGTGTTAACATGTTAAAAAAGTTTTAAAATAGAAAAAAAATTATCACGTCAAAGATATCACATCATAATTTAATTTACAACAATCTTAAAGAATAATTATTCCCTTTCAGGATTAATGTGACATATGGCATATTTTGGAGAATGTAAATACTAATTTCATTGTAATTTTGAAATCACATTTAATAGATATCGTCAGAAATCTTGCTTATGAGGGTAAAGATTTTGAAACTATTGAATCAGAAATAGAAAAGCTTTCTGATAATTACGATAGTGAATCCATCAATTATGCTAAGCTGCATATCGATGAATACATCATTCAGTACCAAAATGCGATGATTATAAAAGGACAAGCAAAATTACAAATGGCTATAGGAATTATTTTATTTATATTTGGTTTTGGATTAACGGTCAGTACTATTTGGGAAGGTTCCGGTTTTATCTATTATGGCATGATGGGATTTGGGATTATTGTTTTTATTGATGGATTGAACACGTATAATGCTCCCATCCCTTCCTTGGCATCAAGAAGGAAAATAATGATAAGAAGGAAATAATCTTATCGAAGTGCTTGTTTCTTCATATCAACTACTTCCAATATGGTGCTCGGATATCCCCTAATCACACAGTGGATCATTGCCAGGCCCACTTCTTGGAGAGTGCACGTCCATTTAGGAAAGATTATGCTCCAAATAGGATATGTCGCTCCTGCAACCTTATAGATGAAGTTTAAATTTCTTTGTCCTTTCATCGGTTTCATCATTCCCGGTCGAAAATTATACACGCCTCTAAAACCCAATTTGGCAACAGCATTTTCAGTTCTTCCTTTCACCCTTGCCCACATGGTTTTACCTTTCTCCGTACTGTCTGTGCCGGTGCCTGAAACATATGTGAAGACCATTTTTGGCTGAATTTCTGCTAAAAACTCCGCAAAAGGTACTACAAAATCGCAGGTTTTCTTTGTGAAGGATTCTTCGGTTTCACCCACCGAGCTGACACCAGCGCAAAAAAAGCATGCATCATACTCTGAAAGTTGGTTGCGATATTGATGTATTTTTGAAAAGTCATCAATGAGCAATTCTTTGAGTTTGCTGTGGGTATGGCCTGAAGTCCTTCGACTTATAGTCAAAACTTCTGTGACTTCCGGATGATCAAGGCATACCAGCATCACACCTTCACCAACCATTCCTGTCACACCAGTGATTATTACTTTCATTGTTTTGTATTAAAGAAGTTAATTTGTGAGATATTACACATTTGATTTTCCCAAACCTAAGTCGTAAATTTCTCTGATATTAGATAGTATTTTGTTGAAATTAATTTTTAGATCAATCAATTCCCCAGTTTGGACGTCGAATACCCATCCATGAACATGAGGAAATCCATTGGAAAGAAAACTTTTTTGCCAGGTGGCCATCTTGATGACATTAGCACACTGTTCTTGAACATTGAGTTCTACCAATCTGTTATAACGCGCCTTTTCATCAGTGATGCTATTCAATTCTTCCTTATGCAATCTGTACACATCTCTGATATTTCGAAGCCAAGGATTCAATATCCCCAAATCCGCTGCTTGCATGGCAGCTTTCACACCGCCACAGAAGTAATGGCCGCATACAACTATATGTTTCACTTTCAAATGTGCTACTGAATACTCTATCACTGATGCAGAACTATTGTCATTATTGGGAACTAGATTGGCTATATTTCTGTGTACAAACATTTGCCCCGGCTCGACGCCTGTCATTTCTTCTGCTGTCACTCTACTATCGCTGCATCCGATATACAATATTTCAGGATTTTGACCTTCAGCTAGATGATTAAAAAAATCATCGTTGGATGCCTTTTTGTTTTTTACCCATTCTCTGTTGTTATTGAAAATTTGATTGTATAAATCCATATTTATTTGTTTAGGTTTATTGAATTAAGTTCTACATAAGGATGTCATTGACCGGTTTTATTGGCTCCGGCAAATCTGTTTCTCCCAAAATTTCCAAAAGGTCAATTTCTATTGTCCTACATATGGCAAGCATCGGAATATCATTGGCCAATCCTTCAAAAGGGTTTTCAGAATAATCGCCTACCAACTCCATAATCACATAAACCCATGAGACCAAGGCAGCAAATGGAATGGTCCACCAGATACCATTGTCACCTAACTTTGCGAATTCAGCCACAATGCCCAGCGGTAATAAGAAAATAAAAATACCATTGAAGATAAGACTTGAATTGGCGTATTGACGTGGAAGAGGAAATTTTTTGATGCGCTCCGCTTGTCCTTGGAAAGTATAAAAATCACTTAGTACACTTTGCAATTCTATTTGATGAAATAGGTCCAAATACTGGGTTTCCCACAATTTAGCTATTTCCTTGATTTGTATGTTGATGATTTGGGTCGCACCATTCGCAGCATTTTTCCATTGGTCGCTCTCTGAAAAATAGGATTTTTCTTGCTTTTCTGTGAGATATTCTTTGAACTTTCCTACCCCAAACTGATCTCTTCTTTTGACATTTATGCTACCAAAATGTTTCCTAAGGCTGACATGTTCCCATTGAGTCGGGATAAGCAACTGTTCTCTCAATGTGTACAACCAAGCAATGTGCCTATAAATCAGCTTCGTTTTTATCGATTGTAGTTGCGATTCTGATGATTCAGGATTTCTGACCAATGCCACAACCAAACTTCCCCACGTTCTGCTGCTATTGACGATGGCACCCCATATTTTTCTTGCTTCCCACAATCTATCGTATGCTTGGCTGTTTTTGAAACCTAAGTAAAACGCTAATGCGGTACCGATGAGAGTAACCGGAACGAATGGAATCGCAATCCACTTCCATCCTGCGTATTCATACAAAACCGTCACCAATGTGGAATATAGAAGCAACCAAACCAAATGAATTCCGGAAAAATTTACGATACTTTCTAAAGGGATGGTTTTTCTAACTAACATAAATGATATGCATATTTTTGGTTTGGAATGGTGAAATTGTCGATTGACAAAAATAATGAAAAATCTGAATCGAAAAAGACATCAACGTTTGATTTTGGAAAATTGTTGATTCTATTTTTGCCTTTTATAAGAAAATCTGTAGAGTAAAAGTCATAGTAATTTGATTTGTTCGGCCACAAAATCAGCGCATTTTTGAAATACAATTAAAATAAAATATCTTTGAGTTTAAGTTGCTACATTTGTTCAAGTGATCGCATTTTTTTATTCTTTAAAATTATGTGTATGTAATGCGTCAAGGGTTAGCAAATATTCAGTTAGCAAGTGGTAAAAAAATATTATTTAAACATTAGTATGACATGGAATACAAAGAGAAAATCAAATATGCAACCAAGATAGCCGAAGATCTACAAGGGCAAAAGTCAAGAGATCAAATTCATGCGTACCTGAAAGAAGAAGGATTTTATGAAAATGAAATCAATCAAATCATCCTCAGCGCTCAAAATATCTTAGGTGAAAAATATCAGGAGAAGGTCCGGCATTTATTGGTAGTAGGCATTGACCCTTTTTCTTCCAATGAGTTGGTTGGAATCGATGAGCAAACTTTGCAAAAGATGGTACAGAAGGAAACCCAGAATTTGAAGTTGATCGAGAGAAGAAAGTTGACAAATTTGGTCAAAGAAGGTCGATCAGAGGAAGAAGCGTTACCACAAATTGATTTCAGATTTTTACCAATGGGCGAGGCCATGGATCAATTCACAAATGTTCAAAAAATTCATGATCGTAATAGCACAAGTGGAAGAATGTTCTATTTTATTGTGGGAATTTCCCTGTTAGTGTTATGTTTTACACTTGCCATAGTTATAAAAAGGATTTACTTTATGCTGCTCTTCATAGGGATTGCAATGATTGCCAAGGGTTTTTTCAAGGAAAGATTAGATTATGAAGACTAATGGTTAATATAAAAAATGATTGATCTCCAATGATGTTCAGATGAATGCACATGTTAAATTTGTAAATTTCATTTTGATCTTTCTTGTAATTTCAAGTTATCAAGATTCGTTGCTCCAAGCACAAAAGTATGATCAGAATACAAAAACTGAATTCGAAACAGCAAGATTACATTTCGTCTCAGGAGTTCGAGCATTTTTAGAAGATAGTCATGGCAATACTTGGTTTGGCAGCGACAGAGAAGGTGCCTGTATGCTTCGAGAAGGCATCTTCACATATTTTACTACTGAAAATGGACTCAGCAATAACCAAGTAAGAAATATTTATGAAGATGAGTCCGGAATTATCTGGTTTGAATGTGGTAGAGGGTTGAGTACCTACGATGGTCAAAAGATGAAGGTGTACACTGAGAGAAATTTTTTATCCTATGAAGACTGGGAATTAAGTGGAACTGACCTATGGTTTATGAGTGATCCTGTGGCTGGATATAGCAACCGTCATGGTGATCGAGATGGACGGCCCGGCATTTTACACTACAATAAAAAAGGCCTTACTTTTAGATCATTTCCTGTTCCGAGAGATACAGGAGATGTATTTAACAATTCTGTATCAACCCGTTTTATAAAATTAAAAAATGGTACTTTTTGGATTGGAACCTATTCAAAAGTGATTGGTTACAATGGCACAGATTTTTCAATAATTTCTAATGAATATCTGCGCCAAAATGGTGTGCCTGGTTCAATGCATGTACGGGATATCATGGAAGATAGCCACGAAAATCTTTGGATTGCTAATAATGGTAGCGGCATTTTGAAGTATAATGGAAAAGAAATTATCAATTTTACTTCCCAAAATAAATTAAGCCAAGAAGACACTAAAGGCAATTCACTTGAGAAAGCATTTTCTATTGGAGAAGATTCTTTTGGTAATATTTGGTTTGGCACTTCAGGATCAGGAGTGTGGAGATTTGATGGCAAAACCGTAGAAAATTTTAGCAAAGAAGATGGTCTGGAAAGCAACCACATATGGACAATTTATAAGACAAAAAGTGGCGAATTATGGTTCGGCGGTGCCAGTCCAAGTGGTGTATTTATGTTCAATGGTAAGACTTTTGAAAGAAAATATTGAAAAGACATTGATTTAGTCGTGGCCGTCGCCTTGGTTGCACAAAAGTGGAGACATGATCCTGCAAAGTTAGCAGAAGATATCACAAGGGTATTTTCAGTATTTCACGATGAACTCGAAGATAGGAACTTTTTGAAACAGACATTTGTTTATGTCTTGTCGGCATCCGATATACATCCCAAAGAAATAAAAAAGATATTAGAAACCATTCCAGAGCCCATAAAAGAAGATATTATGACCACGTACACACGCATTGCTGAAGAGAATCAACAAATTGGAGAACAAATTGGCATCCAGATAGGAGAACAAATTGGTATCCAAAAAGGTGAGCAGATTGGTATTAGAAATAAGCAAACTGAAATAGTACTAAAAGCATATGAGAACGGTGTGGCTATCTCATTGATTTCAAATATCACAGACCTGTCAGAAGAGCAGATTCTCAACATATTGAGGGAGCATGGTAAGGTGGTCTAAGTGTTGCCAAAAATTCCAATTTGATTATGAAGCATTACAACCATCATTTATCTGCAACATTGATTTCTACTAAATTTTCATTGTAAAAATATCAACCCAATCCACCACCTGAAATGTATGGAGTAAGTTCCAGCTTTATCATGTATTTGGTATCCTGTGCTCATCTAATGCAAATGTATAAATTTTATGGCAGAATACCAAGAATCATGGCAAAGCCATAGCATCACCTCGACGTAGGTGCAACCTACGCCGAACTGGGGTTGTGTTTGAAGAAATTAAAAAATTTAGCTAACCAATTCACTATTATAAAATAGTACATCAGGGCAAAAATCTATTTCCCCATTATTTGAAGACAAAACATTTCGTATGAGAAGAGTTTTAGCTTCTTGATTTAATTCTACAGTGCCAAGTACTTCTAAATCAAGTATCTTTTCTCTGATTTTTGCTGGATAATTTGCTACCACTTTTGAAAAATCAATAACTCTTTTATCACCATTTGTCCATTTACACATAATGGAGTGGCCATCGATACTTAATATTTTTTCAATTCTTGCTAACATAATATTTATTAAAGTGGATCAATAGTAAAATAACTTGGGTTTTCTTTAGTCAAGAGTTTGAAGTTTTCATACAATTCTTCCCTATGCAATTCAATCCATGCTTGCACCAATCTCAATTGTTTTTTGGGGATATTTCCTGTCATTATTTCACCACTTTCAATTGAAATTAAGGCTTCATCTTCATTGTACTTGGCATGTAAATGAGGCGGAACATGATCGAAATAATACATGTATATAATAATTCCATAAAACCTACTTATTTCTGGCATAATCAAAAATATTACTGCAAAGATAAAACTATTTTATCCATAGTGGGATGAATAATAAACACTATTGACTCATATCCGCAAAGTGATCAGGAACTCTATTGGAACAACGAAGATCCGAATGGGGGAAAAGGCATCATACATCAAAAAATACCCCTTCTAGGCGCGGGCTACGCCTAGGTCTGAGTGTTGCCAAATTTTTAATTTGATTATGAGCATTATATCCATCATATATCTGCAATATTGATTTTTACTAAATTTTCATTGTGAAAATATCAACCCAATCAAGGACTTGAAAAGTAAGATAGTAGGATCCTGTTTTATCATAAATTTGGTATCCCGTACTCATATAATTTATGCAAATGTATAAATTTTATGGCAAACTAATACGATTTATGGCGAAGCCATAGCTTCACTGCGACGTAGGTGCAACCTACGCCGAACTGGTGCTTATTATCACTTTCCTGTCTCATTTTATCCATGTTGTTACCGTACCAAGCATATTTGTCAAATTATGTGATATCAAAGGTATAAGAATGCTTCCACTCTTTAGGGTCATCCACCCTACTATTAGACCAAACAAAAATGTTTGTCCAAAATACATCCAATTGTTTCTTATATTCCATTCATTGTCGATTTGTAGGGAATGTATTAATCCAAATAATATTGATGTGACCAATATCGAAGGATTACTAATATTCAATCCATTAATTTTTAATTTTGGTTTCAATGTCGTGGATAGGAGGCCCAACATTATCCCTCTAAACGCAATTTCTTCATCCAATCCTGGCATCGTTCCTTGAAAAAAGAAGGTTTCAATATCGATTTCTGATTTTCCAAAAAAGAAATAAGAAATTCCAATTGTCAAAATCGAAACGGCAACTGAAGCGATAATAGTTGGTTTCAAGGAATACTCTTTTTGTCTCCACGTAAAAAAATTATATTGACCTAAATTTTTTCTAATCCCTAAATAAAACAATATCGAACCCAGAACAGCATAAATTTTCCCCGACCAATTCCAATGTCCATTTATAATTTTAAATTCTGGTATCTGACGCGGCAGTTCCAATAAGAAACTGTTGAAAATAAAAAATAGTCCAAATAATATAAGAGCTTTCCACCTTGTAGCAGATTTGTTCAACGTCACCAAAATAATGGGAAATACAATTAAAAGCTCAAGAATATTTTTTATAAAATTTTGTGCCATACTTTCTCAAATTAAAATGAACTCACTACTTGCAAAGCCCATGAAGTAGAAGCTTTATATAACTATTTAATCCCCGTTAGGCGTAGGCTGCGCCTACGACTGAGTGATGCCAAAATTCCAATTTGATTATAAACATTACAACCATCATATATCTGCAATATTGATTTTTACTAAATTTTCATTGTAAAAATATCAACCCAATCCACCACCTGAAATGTATGGAGTAAGTTCCAGCTTTATCATGTATTTGGCATCTTGTACTCATATCACAAAGAAATAAAATTTATGGCAAACTACCAAGATTTATATCACATCCAGTGAAAAACCACGATGTAGGTGCAACCTACGCCGAACGGGGGAATTTAAAGACTTCTTTCAGAAAAATATTGCGGTTATGTAAGCTCACTAAAATTACAGAGAAGGACAAAGATTATGTCTTTACACTTCTCGATGCTTTTATCACCAGAACTAAATTATAAGGGTTCACTTAAATTTCTCTGCTATCTGGATAAATTAATCCTGGAATATCATTGTTTTCCCATTTTAGTAAAAATTCATACCAATCTTGCATAAATCTTTGTATTTCAATAGAGTTCATCTCAAATGGCTCAAAAGAATCAAATACTCCATTTATTATCGTTGATCTTTCCTTCTTGAAGTTTACTATACACCAATCATCGCCAGCAAAATCATATTTCTCCTTTCTACCGTCCAATACTTCGCCTATCTCATTTAAAATTTCATGGATTCTTCCAGACTTAGACATTCGACCAAATGCTAGATTCCCTAAGTGTTTATAATTATCACTGGGACTAAATGTCATAAAAGGTCGTTGCCTGCCATTAGCATCTATTTCAATGTAGAAAGCATAATTAAACTTAAACATATTTTATAATTTCGGGAATGCAGATTGTATTGATCCCTCTGAATACAAGTACATTTCTATTTTATTTTTTGTCAATACTAAGCCCTCTATATATTGGTTGATCCTACAACCTTTGTACTGTTTTCCCACGCATGCTGAATATTTTCCAGTGTCTGCATCTCACTCCAACTATCTGGAAAAAAGGTTGAAACTTCTGTTTTCGGAATGTAATTACCACTTGCATCTTTAATATCTATATGCGCCTCATAAACGCCATGTTGATTAGGTTTAGATTTGGTAGTGCCAGGTCTTACTCTTGCCGACCCTGAATCAATTGCACTTTTATGGTGTACACCACCAGCCTTTCCATTCTTGATATTTCCCAGCAATATATGTACTTCATCATCAGTATTCTTAAATAGAGTTTTGTGTAAATCAAAAAGATCATCAATACATCCATTATACACTGCAACTCCAGCATCCCCTACCAAGAAGTTATGCAAATCCTTCACTCCAGATTGTACACTAAGTGGCTGCCAGGTTTACGACCTACTTCTTTTACTTTGGTGTATCCTGAGTATGTAAGTATTTCATCATCTGTCGAAAGAGCACCGGCAGATTTCCCCCCGAATGTAATATAAATAAGATGATTGGAAGTTCTGCCCAGATAATCCCCATTTTCAAACTCTATACTCCATACTTCTACGGAGTGATGTGCAAATATACCAGCGACAAGCCAAATGGGAAAATTTTTTTACTGTCAGATTGGACAATCTTTATCAATGTCTGAATTTTTAATAGCAAAAGTTACAAATTACATTGTACTCTAAATTGCCTTTCAATTACTTTAGAAGAACTCATACAATTTGAATAAATGTGATCACCCTACTCATAATTGTATCTTAATACATTACAGTGGTGCTGCATGTGCTATACATCCCCAATTTTTATTTCTAATTTTTTAGTAACTTTGCACCGTATAATTTCGTAGGTATTACATTAGGATCTATATTTTGAGACTTTACTTTGTTGTCATAATTTTTGGCTGTATTCAGATACATCTATGGGCTCAACACAGTCTAAATAAGCTGCCATATCCCATTAACGACCCGTATTTAGACGAAATTTGTCCTATTTTATCCCATGATGAAAAGATACTTTTTTTTACAAGAGTGGCAGATCCAAAATGCGAAAAAACCCTCATTATAGATGGTAAAGACATCTACTTAGAGTATGGAACTACCGATTACGAAACAAGGCTTCAATCCGTATATTCTGAGATTGCTTCTCGTCGAATCACTGACCCAATCTCTTCCGGATACAATCAAGATATTTGGTACACCATGATCAATGATTCTTCTGTTCAGGGCTTGTTCCATCCTACATATCCCATCAACTGTATTCTGCCCAATAGTATCTGTTCCAGATATGCCGGCGACAATAATTATATCGTCATCAATCAGTTTTTCCCTGAAGGCGGTATAGAAAAAGGGTTTTCGCTGACAACCATGTCAGGACAAGATTTTACATTTCCGGTTCCGATTCATATACAAGGCTTTGACAAGGTGAGTTCACAAGTAAACCTTACTTCAAGTGAAAATGGCGATGTCTTGATCCTTTCTATGGAAAGCACACCGGGAAATATGGATATGTATGCGAGTTTTGGCGGTATCAACCAAGCTTACAGTCCACCTATTCCATTGGATGATATAAATACGGTTTATGGTGAAACCACGCCTGTTCTGTCTCGAGATGGTAAAACATTATATTTTGCATCTGATCGGCCCAATGGTTTTGGAGGGAAAGATATCTGGTATGCACAGAGAGAAAGTGAATCCTATCTAAAATGGTCAAAACCGAAATGTCTATTTCCGCCGGTAAATAGTGCGGCAGATGAGTCTCACCCACATTTAAGGCCTGATGACCATCATTTTTACTTCACATCAAATCGTGACGGTAGCAGCGATATTTTTGAGGCGCTTCTCAAGAGGGATACCTTTTCAGAAGATGTTTGGGTGACTATAACTCTTGTGTCATCGGAAACAGGAAAAGCCATTCCCGGCGAACTTCATTGGGGTGATGCTTATAGCAAGATGCCTATGTCCGGTTTTTTCAGATCAAAGGATGGGATTTGTAAGTATATTTTTTACAAGAATAAACCCGTGGCTTTTTATGCTGAAAACAGAAATTTAAAAAGCGATACCCTCGTCATAGATCCACAAGAATGGGTAAACAAAGGAAAAAAACACATCGAAGTTACCATGGTATTATATCCGGACGGAAGAATTGCTCAAAATGTGGCGCCCATCCAAAACACATTGAAATTCGATATGTCAAATGACAGCCTACTCACACATTACCTAAGGAATATTTATTTCGAGAGAGCTACGCCAAATATTCTTTCCTCATCCATGTCTTCGATTAAAAAAATTGGTGACATTCTCAAAAAATTTCCAACTCTTTATATCAGAATTGATGGCCATACAGATAATGTGGGAGATAAAAAAGATCTCAGACAACTGTCAAATATGAGAGCCGAAGCCATCAGAAATATCCTTTTGCAAGAAGGTATCGAACCCGTGCGCATAGGCACTCGTGGTTATGGAGATTCCCGACCAATTGCGCCTAATGATACAGAAGAAAACAAAAGTAAAAACAGGCGTGTTGAAATCACTATTTTGGCATTATGATGTAAAAAATCAGTTATCTCATACCTAATGTGACCAAGACTTCATACTAATATCCAACATTTAACCGTTTTCTTGTGTTTGTTCCCTATAAAAATATCAATTGATGAGCAGAATTTTATATCTCTTAATAGTCATAGTTTTATACAACCTGAATGTCCAAGCTCAAGGCATAGAGTTTCTGGAAGTGCCGTGGAAAGATGCTTTTGCGAAAGCGAAGGAAGAACAAAAGCTTGTATTTATCGATTGCTATACGAAGTGGTGCGGCCCGTGTAAAGCGATGGCCAAAAACACCTTCACTCAGAAGGAAGTGGGAGATTTTTTCAATGAAAATTTCATCAATTTAAAACTGGATATGGAAGGCGAGGATGGTGTCACTTTCAGCCATAAATACGCTGTCTCAGCATATCCTACGCTCTATTTTATCGATGGAGAAGGAAAGATAGTCAAAAAATTTGTTGGGGGCAGGCAACCTGATGCGTTGATATCGATAGCAAAAGACGCCATCAAAAGCAATGACCAAAGCGCAAAGTTTGAAGAAAATTACAATGCCGGTGATCGCAGTTATGACTTGGTTTTGGGATATGTTAAGGCATTGAATGCAGCAGGAAAACCGTCAGGAAAGATTGCCAATGACTATATCAGATCAAAACCCGACATCACGGAAGATCAACTTTTGGTATTTTATTTTGAAGCTTTGGTTGAGTCAGATTCAAGGATTTTTAATTTAGTTCTGGATCACAGAAACCAAGTAGGAAAATTGGTTGGGTTCCAACAATTGCAACAAAAATTGGCTGCTAGCCTAGATGCTTCTGTCAAAAAAGCCATTCAATTTGAATCGGAGCCATTACTTGATGAGACCCTAACCAATGCCAAGAGATCAATTCCAAAGGATAGCGAACAATTCAGCTTTGAATCAAAAATGTCCTTTTATTCTGCGTTGCGTCAAGCGGATAAATATAGAGAGGCCTACAAAGGATATATAAAATCAGATGCCAAAAATTCAAAAACCTACAATAAAGTGATTAGCTCTATCACGGGCACATTCGATGATAACAAAGAGATGATGGCAGATGCAGAAAAATATTCAGAAAAGTTGTTTGATCTGACAGAAGATTATGCGTCACTCAAATTACTGGTACAAACATTTTCCATGAATGGCTCATATTCTAAAGCGCTAAGCATCGTAGAAAAGGCAAAAGAAAAAATAGCGAAAAAAGGGGAAAACACCAGCCAGTACGAGGCATTGGAAGGTTTTCTGAAAAGTAAAATGTAGCACACGAACAGCAGTGAATAGTCATGCCATTGGACGTTTTACAGCTATTGTACTGATAGTCATTGGGGCTTATCTTCATGGGTTTTGTGAAGGCATCAGATTTTATGAGGCTATTTCCTACCAAGAAGCTAAATCTCTCGCAAGTAGTCAAGGCAAGCTTGTTTTTGTAGAGACATACACCAATTGGTGCATTCCTTGTAAAAAAATGGAGCCCATATTCAGAGATGCCGAAGTAGGCAGTTTTTTTAATGCCCATTTCATCAACGTCCGTATCAATATGGAAACTTCTGCATACGCCCAAGAGTACAAAGATGCACTAGATGTCATATTTTTACCTACAATGGCGATCTTACGTTCTGATGGTTTCTTGAGGTTCAAGGTTGATAAAGCCGTTTCAAAAGAAGAATTGATAGCAAATGGTAGAAGGGCTATCGAGAAAGGGGATTTTACTGTATCACTTACCACAGAGATAATGTCAAACCCAATGGGTAAACCTGAAACGATCATCACGGAGCAAGCAGAAAATGAAAATATACTCAGAATTGCAGGAAATTCTTATAGCGATCTTCCACCTGATGCATTGAAACAGTTGGCATATCAAAGTCTGATGGACGGCGATGGCAAACATTCCGAAGTTGCCAAAGCCTACATAGCTACACAATCCGATTGGAGTGAACCGTCGAATATGAAATTTATTTTTGACTTTGTATCAGATACCCGAAGTAGAGAGTTTTCTTATATGGTTGCACATCGAGATACTTTCAATAGTCTCATCGGTAAACAAAAGGTAGAAAAAAACATCCAGATACTCATCTATTTGCGCTTGTACCAAGGTTTTCCAAGGCCTTCCTTTGATGAAAGTCTGGCACTTTTCAAAATTTCAAGTCCGAACAACTATAAGCTTTTGACCTATCAATATTTGCTAAATAGATTGCAGGATGATTGTAAAATTGAAGAATTCGAACCTCTGGCGATAGAATATATTGAGCACATCAATCCAAAGGATGACTACCGCATGTATTTATTGTCAGATTACTATTTTACCAATAAAAAAGATGTAAATTCTGCTGAAAATTGGATCAACAAAGCCATAAAACTCAATAAAGAAAATGCTGAATACTATTTTCTCCGCAGTCAAATATTTTTAAAAATGGGAAAAGAAAAAGCTGCAATGAAGGACATCAATTCTGCCATTTCCATCAATGATGGGCTGTACAGAGATACTTCACATTTTCAAAAGTTTAAAGAAAGTTTGAAACCTTCCGAATAACATGCTGCATTTTTAAAGCATAAGTACTTATCCGGAAGGTTCCTGGCATTATATCTTATCAAACACATTCATGACTTCCTTCACTGCGGAAGCAGAATCCTGAAGCAACTTCTGTTCTTGATTATTCAATTTCAATTGGATCATCTTTTCGATACCGTTTTTACCTAATTTAACTGGTACGCCAACGAAAACATCTTTTAATCCATACTCACCATCCAATTTTGCACAAACAGGAAATACTCTATTTTCATCTTTCAAAATAGCCTCAACCATTTGTGCTGCAGCTGCTCCAGGAGCATACCAAGCGGAAGTACCCATAAGTTTTACCAGCTCTCCACCACCACCTTTTGTTCTCTCCACAATAGCATCAAGTTTCTGCTTGCTGACGAGATCCGTAACAGGAATTCCCGCAACTGTAGTATAGCGAGGTAGTGGAACCATTGTATCACCATGACCACCTAACAATAACGCTTGAATGTCCTTTGGTGAAACCTTGAGTTCAGTAGCCAAAAACGCTCTGTACCTTGCTGTATCCAAAATCCCTGCCATACCAAAAACTCTATTTCTTTTCAAACCTGAAGCTTTGTAAGCTGCATAGGTCATCACATCCAGTGGATTAGAAACTATAATGATAATGGGGTTTTTAGAATATTCCATAATAGATTTGACAACCGAAGTGACGATATTGGCATTGGTCGTGATCAAATCATCACGTGACATGCCGGGTTTCCGTGGAATACCTGCAGTGATGACGACAATGTCTGAATTTTTCGTATCTCTGTAATCGTTGGTACCTATGATAGACGTGCTGTAATGATCGATAGGCGATTGTTGCCATGTGTCCAATGCTTTGCCTTTTGCCAGATCGCCTACGATATCTACTAAAACTATTTCTTTGACTAAGTCTTTATGTGCCAAAACATTGGCTACAGTAGCTCCAACGTTTCCAGCACCGATGACGGTTACTTTGCTCATGATATAATGATTAATATGATTTTAAAATATGAAAAACAGTAAGGACTTTATTTCCAAATGATATTTTGAAATAGTAGTCCGATCTGCAAAAGTATTATTTATAAGGTTATTCCCCAAACTTGATGGTGTTAAACAAATGTAAAAAGATCAAAATGTGTCAAATTACATATTTATTCAAAAAAAACAGTACATTTTCATTAAAGTCAACTTATTTAAAATAATTTTGTCCCAAGTACAATTAATATTAAAATGAGTATTAAAAAAATTATCGTTCTTGTATGTGTATGCTTGACCACTCAAATTAGAGCTCAACAAACCACAACACACCAATGTGGTGTCTCTATCGAAGACCAATTAGAGATGGAAAGGTTATATCCTAACGACACACACAAACCTTTCAATCGACAAGATGTAGTTTACGTCCCCATAAAGTTTCATTTGACAGCCAATACAGATGGAACAGGTAGAATCAATGATTATTATGTACTCAATCAACTGTGTACATTGAATACTGATTATGATTCTTCAGGTATCCAATTTTACATTGCTAATGGATTCAATTATCTCAATAACACCAATATCTTTAGTTCACCAGCTTCTTATAATTCTCAAATAGTATTGAAAAAAGACGCCAAAGCACTAAATGTTTTTATCACAGAGAATGCAGAAACCAGCTCATCAACCATTGGAACAGTACAAGGATATTACTCATCTCAAGGGGATTATGTCATCGTCAGAAAAGAAGAACTTATCAAAGGTAACAACACACTAAGTCACGAAATCGGACACTTTTTCAGCCTAAGGCATACTTTTTACGGTTGGGAAAATGTACCCTATGACAAAAACATTCATGGAGATACCATTAAATTCTTGCATGCACCCGGAATAACGAATATCCTTGTAGAAGTGATGAATAAGTCGAATTGCGCAGATGCCGCAGACAATATTTGTGATACACCACCGGATTACAACTTTGGTTTGACTGCATCTTCATGCCTCTTCAATACTGCTGTGTATGACATCAATAGAGAAAAAGTAGTGCCAATGATCAAAAATCAAATGGGATATTTTAACTATTGCGATGAATATTTTTTTACGGATGGACAAAGTGAACGGATGAGAAACAATTTCCTATCAAGTGGTAGATCTCATTTGAGAGTGAACTACACTCCAAATACTATGTATATAGAGGATGCACCTGTGGTCATTTCTCCTACACAAGGATCTACTGTTGCAACCTACGATCATGTAGAAATTGCTTGGGACATTGTACAAGGCGCTTCCATGTACCTGATAGAAATCAGAGGCTCCGGATTTTACTATTCTGATATCGTAACAAATCCTAATATCGTCCTTACAAACTTGAAAAAAAGTTCATTGTATAACGCCACCATCAGGCCATTTAATGAAGGATTTACGTGTAGTACATCTAAGTCTCTTACTTTTAGAACAGGCACTTCCATGTATGTAGGTACTAGTGATGAATGGGCAAAAGAAGTTGAAATGGTATTGATGCCTAACCCTGTTGAAAAAGGAACCAATTTAATGGTAAAACTTGGTGTTCAAGGCTTCACATTGCAGTCTATTTCCGTCATTAATTCAACGGGACAGATCGTAGAGTTTGAGTCTAAACCATTTGATAACGGCAATCAAAACTTTGTCGTCAATACTTCATCACTGACGTCAGGCTTTTACATTTTGCGAGCAAAAGTTGGAGACCGCATTGTGTCTTCAAAGTTTTCTATCCAATAAACATGTATTGGGTGTAAAGCAATCATTTGCTTTTATACAAGGATCGGACGAAAGCCATATGTTTGAAAGCCGTGGAAGCTTCCTCAATTGGCGTTCCAAAATAGGTGGTTTTCCCGGGTATGCTTTTAGTGACGCCGCTTTGACCTAAAATGATGGATTCGCTGCCTATCCGCACATTTTGAGCAATGCCTACTTGTCCATAAATGGTGACATGATCTTCAATGATGGTCTTCCCACTGATGCCTACTTGCGCAGCAATAAGACAATGTTTTCCTATGACTACTCCATGTCCTATGTGGATTTGGCAGTCCAATTTTGTCCCTTCTCCGATGATTGTATCTCCAGTCACCCCTCTATTTATGGTGCATCCGGCGCCGATATTAACGTTATTTTCTATGCAAACCCTTCCAACGGAGCGCCATTTGGTGAACTTGCCATCTTTCTTTTTGTAATAAAACGCATCTGTTCCAATGATCGTACCTGATTCTATGTGCACATCATCGCCTATGATGGTATCATCACCTATGAAAACTCCGGATTGAATATAGCAGTTGCTACCAATGACCACATTCTTGCCGATAGTTACATTGGGATCAATCACCGAACCTTCACCTATATTGACCTTTTCGCCATTAAATTCAGTAGCAAATGGCCTTAAAGACCAAAGAAAATCATTGAAAACAGCAAATGGTTCACTCGTAACCAGCAAAACTTTGCCTTCCGGACACGGCACTTCTTTATTGATCAAAATGAACGTAGCCGCAGACGTTAATGAGGCTTGATAGTATTTTTCTACATCCACGAAAGTCAAATCTCCGGGTGTCACTTTATGAATTTCATTCACTCCGGTGATAAGCGCATTTTCACCTCCAATGATTTGGAGGTCATATTTCCTTGAGAAATCTTTGACGGTGATGGGATGGGACAGTTTCATATCAATTATTTACCAAGGTGGCTTTTTCAATTTTATACATCAACCTATTGATATCCGAATCATTCAACCTCAGAATGCCTTTCAGATAAATCGCATCTGCCACATATTTGATCCCTTCAGTAGCTTTCACTTCCATGACTGTTTCCGGTCCGGCTGCTCCACAAAAGAAGCACATACTGTACGGGAATGCCGAAAAAATAAATTCAGTGTGGCTTTTGTATCCATCGGTAGGAATGATATATCCCTTTAAGGTGATTTCTTTCCCTTCCAACGCTTTTATTTGATCATTGAATACGGGTTTGTCAATTTTGAAACCCATTAATTCATCGTATTCTTTTTTGTAACTTATTTTTGAAAGAGTTTTCCACACATTTTCATCGGATTTTACTTGTGCAGAAAGTCCTAAACTAAGGGCAATGAAGGCCAAAATTAAATAAAATTTCATACGCATTATTCTGTGATTTCAGCATTATCCAATGTATATAATAGGCCGGATTCTGCCTGTGGACTGATCAACAATCGACCTTTTAACTTTACTTTTCTTTCAGTAATTTTCACTTTTTTACCGTCTTTCATCAAGACTTGCATCGCAGATTCGGGTCCGGCTTTTCCACAGAAAAAACATGTGGCTTGCGGATACCTGCTGAACATAAAAGTAGATTGGCTGATTTGCCCGGTCAGTGGAATGATATAGCCATCGAGTTCAATCTCTTCACCATTGAGACTTTCAACGGCCTCAGATAACTTTGGCTGCCTTGTCTCTATCATAAATTCGGGATTGAATGTGGATGTAAAGGTCACCTTGCTCAAAGTAATCCAAGTATCACCACGCTGTCCGAACATTGACAGTGAAAATAATACACCTATTATTGTCAATTTAAATGGTAATTTCACTTCTATCATGTGTGGAAAACAGACATTTTTATACATTGGTTACCATATTGATTAATTTTTTTCAGATAAAGTTTTGTTAATATCTGTTTTTGCGGCTTGCAATGCAGGAATAAATGCTGAGATCAACCCTATTTCTATTGATATTAAAAGAATCATCCATTCCTCTGTCAGCCAACGCCATCCGGTAAAACTGTATCTGAAATCTTGTTTTAAATAATGTGCCATGACCTCCATCCCTAAATGAGCGATAACGGTGCCCACAATAAATCCGATAACCGCAATAATGATACCTTCATACATGATTAGGGAAAATATTCTCAATCGACTTCCGCCTAAAACCCTTAGGATGGACAATTCATATTTTCTCTCTTTCATGCTTCGCAACAACGTAACAAATATAGATAGTGCTGACACCAATCCTATCAATATTGCCAATGCCTTGAGAGCATCTGCACCCACACCAATCATGCTGTATAACCTATTCATTTCTATTGCCGGAGAAGCTGCTTGCATAGAAGTGTTTTCATTGATATTTCTTGCGAAATTGAGCGATTGAAAACTGGTTTTGTTCTTATATTTGATCAAAATGGAGGTGATATCTTCATCCGGATGGAGCAATAATCCTTCATTGTTATTTTGGTTTATTGTACCTGCGCTTAGTGTAGTTGGACTGTTTTCATCTTGTGAATGTCCATGCATTTCTTCATGATGGGCATCGGTTTGATGGGTAGAAACCTCTGTAGTGTCTGCATGAGTTGATTCATTTTCGTCACCTTCATGCTCGTGAACATGCCATATGGTCGCAGAGGTAGTTAAAATTAGTTGGTCTATCACTGAACCTGTAGGTTTCAAAATTCCAACAATTTTAAAAGGTGCATGATCGTGTGCCAAATCTTCATCATCAACGAATCCATGCGAGCTGACGAAAGTATCTCCAATATGCAAGCCTAAATCTTGTGCCACACCATATCCAATGGTCGTCTCAAAATCATTTTCCCATAGGTGACCGTCTATTAATTCAGCATCATACACATCCAAAAAGCTCGAATTGGTGCCGACGATTCTATAGGATTTATAACTATCGCCCAATGAAAGCGGCACTGCCCATTCTATCAGAGGGTGACCTTTTCTCAACAAAGGCGTAGCTTCTTTGATGGTAATATTTCCCGTTGGATTGTCGATGTGAAACATGCTGCACAGTATCATTTGCAGCGGGCTTCCCTTTGCTCCAACCACCACGTCAATATTGGCTAGGTTTTTATCAAATTTTTCTTTCAGTTGGGTATTGAAAAGCAACATAAACGTCATCAAACCAATGCACAGACTGAAGAGTGTCACAGTCAAAAAAAGATTCAGCGGCTTTGTGATGATATTGCGCCACGCTAATGATATGATACGCATAGGCTACTTTATAACAACTTGGTTATCAATTTTATCCTTCAATCTATTATCATGTGTGACGATGACGAAAGCACATTTTAATGAAGCTGTCAATGCGTCCATGAGATCAAAGACCTTATTGCAATGTTCGTCATCTAAGGCAGAAGTAGGTTCATCCGCTAAAATCACCTTTGGGCTATTGATGGCAGCCCTTGCTATTGCAACTCTCTGTCTTTCTCCCTGACTTAATTCATGCATTTTACTTTTATATTTACCACTCAAATTTAGAGAGTCTAAAAGAGATTTTGCGCGCTGAACATCAGGTGTTGTTCCTATCATAGACTGTGCAATGAGAACATTTTCGAGTACATTTAATGATTGAATAAAGTGATTTTGTTGGAAAATGATCCCTATGTTTTTTCCTCTAAATGCATCTAACCGTGATGTACCCAATGTAGAAATATCTGTGTTTCCGATCTCAATTTTGCCTCTTATTGGTTTAATCAATCCACCAAGTAGATGGAGCAATGTAGATTTTCCAACGCCAGAATGACCCAATACCAATAATTTATCGTTTTCAACGCATTGCAAATCAGGGAAATGGATGGAATCCGATCCTTGATATCTGAACTCTAAATTTTGCGTACGAATCATATGATGTGTATAGAAAACAACTATTTAAATTGAGTGCATAAAGGTATCAAATGATGCCTAAGAACCATTGGAATTGATGCCCAATTAACAAAATTATAAGGTTTTAATATCCATCAAGGCTGTCTCATTTCGCAGATATTCGATTATCTTTGCATCTGACTCAATCTCATACTTCAATTATTATGGTAGATTTTTGCCACCTACATTCTCATACGCAATTTTCACTGCTGGATGGTGCCTCTGATATAAAAAAGCTTATAAAAAAAGCAAAAAGTGACGGTCAGAAAGCAGTTGCCATTACAGATCACGGCAATATGTTTGGGGTTTTTAAATTTGTAAAAGAGGCAAAAGCACAACAAATAAAACCGATCATAGGCTGTGAATTTTATCTGGTAGAAGATCGCCATGTGAAGAGTTTTGAAAAATCACGTGGTCAGAAGGATGTAAGATATCACCAACTGATGCTGGCAAAAAATGAGATTGGCTATCAAAATTTAACAAAACTCTGCTCACTAGGATATACAGAAGGTTTGTACGGTAAATATCCACGTATTGATAAATCTCTTGTAGAAAAATATCACGAAGGATTGATTGCTACAAGCTGCTGCATCGGCGCAGAAATACCTCAAGCCATCCTCTTTGGTGATATCGAGGAAGCGGAAGAAAAGCTCAAATGGTGGGTAGATTTATTTGGTGAAGATTTTTATGTCGAGCTCCAAAGACATAGCAACATGAGCAACATTGACGGGACTGGCAAAAGTCAAGAAGACGTCAATCAAGTTCTCATTCAATTGGCAAAAAAATACAACCTAAAAACTATTGTCACCAATGATGCACATTATGTTGAGAAGGAAGATGCATCCCCACATGATGTTTTACTTTGTGTCAACACAGGATCTGTACTAGAAGAGCAAAACCGCTTCAAATTTCCGAGCGAAGACTTCTATTTCAAGACAAAAGCGGAAATGAACACGCTCTTTGGAGATGTGAAAAGTGCCATAGAAAATACCATGGAAATAGAAGACAAGGTAGAATCGCTTGATTTGGCTCGACAGATATTACTACCAGCATTTCCAATACCTGAAGGTTACAATAATCAAGAGGATTATTTGAGATATCTTACCTTTAAAGGTGCACAACACAAGTATGGCAGCATCACAAAGGAAATAGAAGATCGTTTGAATTTTGAATTGGATGTCATCGTCAGATCAAAATATTCAGGTTATTTCTTAATCGTGCAAGACTTCACCAGTGTGGCTAGGTCCATTGGCGTCTCAGTTGGGCCTGGACGTGGTTCTGCAGCGGGATCTTGTGTCGCATATTGTTTGGGTATCACAAATATTGATCCAATAAAATATGATCTCCTTTTCGAGAGATTTCTCAATCCTGAGAGAGTCTCTATGCCGGATATTGACATCGACTTTGATGATGACGGACGTGACAAGGTGATCAACTATGTAATGGAAAAATACGGTAAAAATCAAGTGGCTCAAATCGTAACCTACGGCACAATGGCTGCTAAATCTTCATTGCGGGACGTAGGCAGGGTGATGAATATTCCATTGTCAGAAGTAGATAGGATTGCCAAATCTTTTCCTTCACATCTCAATGCAACCTTGAAGGCCGTACTGGCAGAAAAAGACGTTGATCCCAAGCTGAAGGAGCAACTGAGCACTGATGACAAAGAAAAAGCCATGCAATTCAGGCAATTGGCAGAAGAAAAAGGCGACATCGGTCAGATGATTCGCACAGCGAAACAATTGGAAGGTTCTGTGAGAAATACGGGAATCCATGCCTGTGGTGTCATCATCACTCCTGGCGATATCACGGATTACATCCCTGTATCATTGGCAAAAGATTCTGAATTGTTGGTCTCACAATATGACAACAGTGTCGCTGAGGAGGCAGGATTACTGAAGATGGATTTCTTAGGTTTAAAAACACTGACGATTATCAAAGACGCCATAGAAATCATCGAAGAAAAGTACAGTGATACCATAGATATAGACAATATTTCATTGGAAGATGAGAAAACATTTGAACTGTTCCAAAATGCCGAAATGGCCGGAATCTTCCAATTTGAATCCATTGGAATGCAAAAATACTTAAAGGACTTAGCGCCCACCAACTTTGAGCAACTGATTGCAATGGTAGCGTTGTACAGACCTGGACCGCTACAGTATTTACCCAATTTTATCGCACGAAAGCACGGTCAAGAAAAAACGGTATATGACCTTCCGGAAATGGAAGAGTACCTGCAAGAAACCTATGGTATAACGGTGTATCAAGAGCAGGTGATGCTCCTTTCGCAGAAGTTAGCAGGATTCTCAAAAGGTGAGGCAGACGTGTTGCGGAAGGCTATGGGGAAAAAACAGAAAGCTGAGCTGGACAAAATGTTTCCTAAATTTCTAGAGGGATGCAAAAATCATGGCCATGATGAAGAAATAGCAAAGAAGATTTGGTCCGATTGGGAAGCTTTTGCCTCCTACGCATTCAACAAATCACATGCAACGTGTTATGCTTACATCGCCTTTCAAACCGCATTTTTGAAAGCACATTATCCTGCGGCATATATGGCGGCAGTATTGAACCACAATAAAAATGACATTTCAAAAATAGATTTTTACCTCCAAGACACGAAGAGAATGGGTATCAAAGTTCTTGGTCCCGATATCAACGAAAGCAACAGTAAATTTACTGTCAATAGTAAAGGTCAAATACGTTTTGGACTGTCTGCGCTGAAGGGTGTGGGAGAAGGCCCCGTGGATGAAATCGTGAATCAAAGAAGGCAAAAAGGTCCTTTCCAAGATGTCTATGATATGATGAGAAGGTTGAACCTAAGGGCGGTCAATAAAAAATGTATGGATAGCTTGGTATTGGGAGGTGCTTTTGATTCGTTTGAGAATATCTATAGGGCTCAATATTTTGAACCTGATGACAAAAATGATACATTCATTGAATCATTGTTGAGGTATGGTGCCAATTTCCAAGCGCAAAGGGATTCTAATCAATTATCACTATTCGGTGATTCCATGACTAACTATATAGAAACTCCGAAACCATCAAACGTACCAGAATGGAATCTCATTGATAAACTTGAGAAGGAGAAGGAAGTCACGGGCATCTACATCAGTGGCCATCCGCTAGACGATTACCATTTGGAATTCAAAAACTTCATCAATTGTTCTCTGGATAAAGTCGATGATGTCATAGGTTCCACATTGAAATTGGGTGGCATTGTGACAGATGTCGTCCATGCAGTGAATCAAAAAGGAAATGGTTACGGTCGGTTTACAATTCAAGATTTTGTAGGAAGTACAACTCTCAGTGTTTTCAATGAACAATACCTGAACTTTAAACATCTTCTAGAAAAAGGCAATGTGATCTACGTGGAGGGAATGAATGAAAAAGGATATAACTCTGATCGATACTTTTTCAGGGTGAAAAACATCAAAATGCTGGATACCGTGGGTACAATGCTGACGAAATCCATCACTCTAAAATTATCATTGGATCAAATAACAGAAGTTATTGCGCAAAAAATTGAAACCCTGTGTATATCTCATCCAGGCCCACATGGATTTAAAATAAAACTGGTGGATGCGGATTTGGATATCGAATTGGATCTATTGTCTTCAAGCCATAAGGTGAAAGTGGACAATGAATTAGTCAATGAACTTTCAAATCTACAAATACCATATAAGATCAATTGATTTTGCACTTTGATGCAGTTTTTATCAGAATAAAAAAGCCGATGAAAAAACTCCATCGGCTCATTTTGCTAACCTTTACGCTGCCTTTTGTCTTTGATCCGTGAGACCATTTCTTCTTTAAATTCCCTATCAGCTTTATAAAGCATGGCTATTTTTCTTGGTGGAATGGCTGTTTTAAACTTTTGGATATAATGTCGCTGGATTTGGATTTCTTTTTCTCGCATCCTTAAAAAATTGTCCATCAGTTTTTCAGCTTCTGCGTCATTCATATCAGGATTTGGTCGCATCATGATGGATTCTTTATTCTCCATCAGCTCATTTTGATATTGATTGTAGATAGGCCAAAATCTCTGCGCCTCTTCTTCTGAAAGGTTCAACTTTTCAGAGATGAAAGCAACCTTGTGCGATTTTATTTTTTCACTGATCCTTTCACGTCCGGGATTGCCTTGGGCTATAATGGCATTTGAAAATGTAAAGAACCCGAGTAAAGCAAATAATAAATACTTGATGTTCATGAGAATAGATTTAATAATTGTTATAAAAAAAACTCTTTTAATAATATAAATTTGTACTGTCAATTGGCTTGATTCCATCATTGCGAGACGTGGATTCTACGTCCATATCATCAAATAAGCCGCCTTCTACAAGCAAGTCTAGGTCAATTTCATCCGGATTTTGCACCAAATAATCCATGTACAATTCTGAATCTTCAGAACTAGAATTGGCAAAAGTTGCATCGCTGACCGTTCGCTGGTTGAAAAGGAAAATGGATGCTAAGATCAATACAATTGCAGCAGCGACACCTAATAATCTTCTGTTGATGTTGATGACTTTTGGAGGTTTTTCATTTGCATTCAATCGATGTAAAACCTTCTCTTCCAAATCATTGAAATACGCTTCTGGAACTTCAAAAGAAGGTACTTCTTTTAGTTTGCTTAGCAATGGTGACGTTTCCATCAATTCGTCTTGTATCTCTTTATGGTTATCCATTTTTCGTTATTTTTAATTAAATTTTGGGTGATTTTCTGTACTGCCAAATGAAAAGATGCCTTCAGCGCTCCTTGGCTGGTGCCAGTGATGCCTTCCATATCTTTATATGTTAGTTCTTCAAAATATCTCATCATAAAGACTTCCTTCTGCTTTTCCGGCAGCTTATCTACTGCTAACATCAGATTTTGATACGTCGCCTCTTCATCAAAATGGCTTTGGCTTACCGTCACACCATTATAATGAAACTCCTCCAACTGCACCTTTTCCTTGTTTTTAGTCGCCTTGAGGAAATTGAGACTTTCATTATTCGCTATCCGAAACATCCAGGTAAACAATGATGATTCACCTTTAAAATCGCCAATATTTTTAAAAACTTTTACATACACATTCTGCAAAATATCATCTGCATCATCGTGATTCTTTACCATCTTCCTGATATGCCAATACAATTTCTCTTTACTTTGAGATACCAATAACCTGAAGCCTTCCCTCGATTTCGAAGGTTCCTTGATCAGTGCTATCATTGTTTTGTCATCTACCATCAATTGTAAATTGTCACATTGATAAAAAATAGACTTTCTACAAGTAAGAAGGTTTAATGAATTAAGAAATATTTAAGATTTTTGGAGAAATAATCATCTCCATTCTTGCTCATTCGAGCCTGTCTAAGCATCTTTTAAGCGCATCATACCAATGAGGAATAAGGATATCAAAGGTTCTTTTCACTTTATCTTTATCCAAAACACTCCAATGAGGTCTGGCAGCTGGAGTTGGATAAGCTTCTGTCGGTATCGGGATTATCTTGCACGGTATATCTCTGTGTTTTGTGATGCGATAGGCCAAATCATACCATGTTGTGAGCCCTTCATTTGCGTAATTGTAGATGCCGGAATAATCTCTAGTAGCATCGCTTTTTGTATGTATTAGTGCCTTCATGAGCGCATGCACCAAATCATAGGTGTAGGTGATAGCGCCAAACTGATCATCTACCACATTGAGCTGTGGTCTTTCTGAGGTCAACTTTACCATGGTTTTGATAAAATTATGCCTGAAAGGAGAGACGACCCATGAAATACGCCAGATCATCGCCTTAATCCCAGATTGAAGGATGGCCAAATCACCTTGTGCTTTTGATCTGGCATATACACCCAATGGATGTATCTCTGAAGTCTCTAAGATGGGCCATGGCCCAGGAACATGATAGACATAATCAGATGAGAAATGTACTAAAACAGTATCCGTCCCTGCCAATGCTTTGACCAAATTTTCCACACCTGAGACATTGATTTGCATACATTTTTCTTCTTCTGATTCTGCTTTATCTACGGCAGTATATGCGCTGCAATTGATTAAAAAATTAGGTTGAAATCTATCAACATGGGTTTTGATCTGATTAAAATCAAGGATATCTACATCGCCTTTTGAACAGAAATTAAATTGGATTTCCGGCCAATTGTGGGCTTGTTCTCTGAATTCACTCCCTATTTGTCCATCAGCGCCGAGGACCAGAATTTTCATAGCAAACTCACCATTCATAAGCCTGATACGATTTCAGATAACGCAGGAAGGACTGCATCTTTTGGTGAAATGATGTGGCTTTCTTTTGGAAGAATCCAGTCAATGTTTAGTGCCGGATCAGCGTAGTAAATACCTCCTTCAGCAGATGGTTGGTAATAGTTATCACACTTGTACGCAAAGATAGCTGTGTCAGACAGCACCATATATCCGTGGGCAAAACCACGAGGAACAAATAACTGCTTCTTTTGGATAGAATTTAAAATGACAGAAATATGTTGGCCAAATGTTGGTGATTGTGGTCTCACATCAACGATGACATCTAGAATTTCACCTTCCACGCAACGCACCAACTTGCTCTGAGCAGCTTCGCCTTTTTGGAAATGCAATCCTCTGATGACTCCTTTTATTGACAACGCCTCATTGTCTTGAACGAAATGTACATTCTTCAATTCATCAGGTACTGAAGAGGCATTGTAAGATTCAAAAAAGTAGCCGCGATCATCTCCCCATATTTTAGGTTCATACGTGTAAACGCCACTTATATTCAACGCTCTCCAACCCATTGTTTTGCTATTTATCTCGGAAGTAAATACTGATCGTCACACCGCTTAAAGGAAAGATAGCCCGCAACTGATTCTCAAGAAAATTCTTGTAAGACTCCTTGATTTGTTCAGGAAAATTAGCATAGAACACGAAGGCTGGATACGCTACTGGCAGTTGAACAATGTATTTGATTTTGATATGTTTGCCGCGGTGGGATGGTGGTGGATTCTTCTCTATAATCTCAAGCATGGTTTCATTGAGATCGGAAGTTTTTATCTTCATACTTCTATGGTCATAGACTTCAAGAGCCGATTCTACGACTTTGAAGATCCGTTGTTTTTCCATAACTGAAGTAAAGAGTATTGGCACGTCTGTAAATGGTGCGGTTTTTTCCTTTATTTTCTTCTCAAAATCTCGGGCCGTATTGGTTTCCTTTTCCAGTAAATCCCATTTATTGACGACAATGATGACGCCTTTTTTCCTCTTCTGTATAAGGCTCAGTATGCTCAGGTCTTGGGATTCGATACCATGCATGGCATCAATCATGAGAATGCATACATCCGCTTCTTCTATAGACTTGATGGCTCTGAGTACAGAATAAAATTCTAGGTCTTCATTAACCTTTCCTTTTTTACGAAGGCCTGCAGTATCAATTAAGTAAAACTTCTTTTCGAATTTATTATACAAGGTGTAGATAGAATCTCTCGTGGTTCCGGCCACATCTGTGACTATGTTTCTTTCTTCACCGATGAGGGCATTAGTGAGGGATGATTTGCCTACATTGGGCTGACCTACAATGGCAATTTTTGGCACTCCTGCTTCTAGACTACTTGCAGTATCTCGCGCTTCTTCCGGTAGCATATCAGCGATCATATCCAATAATTCTCCTGTTCCTGAGCCTGAAATACCCGCTATAAACACGGTGTTTTCAAATCCAAAACTATAAAACTCATTGGCCATCAGCATACGCTGGTTATTATCCACTTTATTGACAGCCAAGATGACTTTTTTAGGACTCTTGCGCAGCATGTTGGCAATTTCTTCATCTAAATCGGTAATGCCCGTAGTCGTGTCTGTGAGAAAAATGATGATGGTCGCTTCTTCAATGGCGATGTGTACCTGTTTGCGGATTTCTGCTTCAAAGATGTCGCTGGAACCTCTGACAAAACCACCTGTGTCCACCACTGTAAAATTTTTGCCATTCCAGTCAGAAAAACCATAGATTCTGTCTCTCGTCACTCCGCTGACATTGTCTATGATGGCTTTACGTTCACCTATCAATCTATTGAACAATGTAGATTTTCCTACATTTGGTCTGCCCACGATCGCTACAATATGAGACATATACGCTTTTTGCTTCGCGCAAAGGTAGAAAAAAATGGTGTACTATTGTAAAGCATGCAACATTTGAAATGGAATTAATATAATTTGTACCGTAATTCTTATTTATCAGAGCCAGCGAAGTTAAAATAAAATATTTAAATATATCTTATTGTTATTTAATTAATTACATATAATGAAATAAATATTATTAAAGTTTTTGAGTACAAAAACTATGTCACTTCCTTTTCAAAGCGTATCACATTTATTCAAACTTTAAATTTTTTATTTTATGAAAACAAGTGTTTTAAAATTGAACTGGATTTTCGTTCTTCTAATTGGATTATTTATCGCTTCTTGTACTGACAGTACAGATAGCACAACAACTGATGATGCTGCAACTTTTGCTGAAGAAACGGTCTCAAGGAACCTTACAGATGGTAAGATAGGTCGAGGAGGATGCTACGAATTGGTATTTCCGGTGACTGTAGATTTTCCTGACGGCGCTGAATCAGTAGAAGTAAATTCTTATGAAGAGATGATTGCAGCGATCAAAGCATGGCGTGAATCTACTAGCGCAACTCGTAAAGAAAGACCAACTATAGCTTTTCCTTTCCAAGTTGTCAATCAAGATGGTGAGATCATCACTGTAGAAAACGAAACACAGGTGCGAGAACTTCATGCAGCTTGCGGCAAGATAAAGCATGATGGAGGTCCGAACGGTCATGGCAACCACGGAGAACAAGTTGCATGCTTTACCATCGACTATCCATACACAGTGATTCTTCCTGACAGTACAGAGTACACGCTCAATAGCAGTGACGATTTAGCAGGGTTGAAGGAAGCATTGAAAGCTTGGAAAAAAGACAATCCAAGAGTGAAGGCAAGACCTGAGTTGAAGTTTCCGATCACAGTTACTATGACAGATGGTACTTCAGTGACCGTCAATTCCAGAGAAGAATTGAAAGCGCTAAAAGATTCTTGTGAATAAATTGGTTAATATCAACAGTGTTTTAAGGATGCACAATGCTCAAAAATCCTAGTCCCCAATGGTTTAAATTGTAGGATTTTTTAAAAGGAAGCTCCACTCGATGTATCGGGTGGAGCTTTTTCTTTGAAAGCCTATCCTACTTTTTGGGGTATGCAATTCCGAGATGGTTCAAGGTTTCTAAGTCTAAATGCCCTTCCGGTAAATTATTCTCAATCTGGTACTTTGAAAGTGCAGATTTAATTTTATTGTCCATTTTTTCTACATTATTCTTGCGTGTATAGTGGCCGGATTCTCTCAAAGCATTTTGTAGGTCAAATAAAAACTGCATCGTGTAAGCAGATTCGCAAAGAATAGGTTTCCATTCTTTTGTCCCTCGGGGAATCGTCTTTATGTCGTATTCAATAGTGCGCCAAGTAAAATTATTTGATTGCGTGGTATCTGAAAGAATCACTAATTCTTCAGAAATTTCAGGAACATCAACAAGGCACCACACCAGACAATCATCAGGGTTTGGCGTTCTACAATTATTATCGGCACGTTTTTTCTCCCATTTTTTGGATTGTTCTTGGATGATGATTTTTTTAGTTTCCACTTTTACCTTGTCAGAATTGATATCACCAGTGTAAATTGGAAAGCGCCCTGTGGTAGAAACAGTATGTTCCGGCATGGCGCAGAGAGCAACACACTCACCATTGTCATTAGAACTTTGGGGTTCTGAAGATTTCTGATGCGATAAATTTTTTGAAGAATTACACTGCCATAGATGAATAGCGAAAATGAATAAGATGGTTACCCTAAAAATGGATGTATGTAGGATTGAAGTGGACATGGTATTTTTTCTTTAATTTTGATAATAAGATGATTCATCCTACAAATTTAATCAAGTTATTCGGTATGGGAAAAAATAAGATGAAATTATTAATTTTATGTTTTTCTATAAATACAAGATGGGATATTATATTTTGTAATTCTGCATATAATTTAGAACAATACAATGCGCATTATCTATTTTTGTAAAATATTTGCACTATTTTCTATAAAATAATAGATTATTTGTGCCATCCATGTAACAAAGGTTATATAGACACTGACATTGAAGTATTCGACCTTTGTCATAATTTAATCACAAATTAAAAATCAAAACATGCAACGAAATTTTATCTTAAGCGCAATTATGGTTATTGGATTGTTGCTCTTTATGTATTTGTCTATTCAAATCTTTTGTTCACAGTCATTAGAAGCATTTGCAAAATATCTATTTACGGCATTATTTACATTAATTGGGGCATCGATTGCAATTCTATTAGATGTCAAGCCGTCAACTGTTGATCCAAATGTCAAACCATCTGCAATAAGGGCGTTTGATAACATTGGCAATGCCGTTTCATTCAATAAAACATCAGTAAAATCAAGTAGTTGGATCGGCTTAATATATGCTATCATATATCTTGGAGTAGGATGTTTTGCGATATTTAAAGCTGTCAAAGGAGAAAATGAGTATATTTCTTCCATTGCATCTGCCTTTTCAGGGCTTATACTAGCTGTATTAACTAAATATATAAAATACTAGATCATGAATCTGCATAACCCACATAAAATAAAATCAATTTATTGTATAATATTTACTCTTTTTTTATCCTTGTTTCAATTTGCCTTTGGTCAAGACCTTGACCTACAAACAGGAATGTTTACAGAAATGGATAAAGAATCAAAAGATTTTACTTTTACCATTAAAAATATCAATGTTTTTCAAGAAAAAATAGAAGTGAAGATTGATAAGTTTACCTATCAACCATATCAGCCATTTGATTCAATTAACGGTGCTCATATAACTGTTGATAACGCTATTAAAGTGTCTAAAGATAACTTTTGTGACACTTTTTTTAAAGACACCATGGCCTATATAGCAATACGTCAAGGCAACAAATTTGATGAAATGGAAATTGACAGTATTATTGTTGATTTTAAAAATAAAGTAAACGAATGTGATAAAAAAGCATCTTATATGAATATGCTGACATCTCTTTTATTCTTTAAAGCTAATATGATGCAAACCTATCACATCAATATGTCCGGTGCTGATGGTGTGGACATCACAGTGACTGTAACCAAAAAAGATGGAAGTGGAGAAATCTCAAAGCAAATATATAATAAAAGAGTGCATAAAGAGAAGTTCTGGGCAGTTTCAATGAGTGCTGGCGTCTTTTTATCAAAAAACAAATATCAATATTTTGATTGGCAGGGTACAAATACAAATGATACGATTTTTACCCTTTCGGATGATGGGTATTTCCGCCTCATTGAATCTAAAAAGAATGCTTTCGGTTTCGGTTTAAACCTATTAACACATTTGCAATATTATGTCACTTCCTGGTTTAGTGCAGGCATCCACGTAGGTTTGGGATCTATTGTAACACAAGGCACTAATAACATACTTCCTCAGGTTCAGTATGGCTTTACCGTAGGATTAGGCAAGGATAAACGATTTCTTATCAATTTAGGATCAAGTTTCATCCATCAAGCCACATCGCTAGATTCGTTTATCAGTACAGAATCTATCTACTCCAATGCAGCTCAAAGTGAAATCAAAATCGATGATCACATCAGAAAAAGCTACAAAAATGGAGGATTTACTATTTCAGCAACCTATCAAATTTAAAGACAAAGTAAAGTAACATTTTATTAACCAACAAAATTATAATTTTATGAAATCATTAGTATGTTTTATGTGCATTGTGTTCCTATTTTCTTGTGGTCCAAAAGATCAAAATCCAGTGAACAATGCAAGGCCAAATAACCTTGCGGTAAAACAATTAGTTTCAGATTTTAAGTCATTGACGGATGACCAAAAAAGGGAATTTTTTAAAACAGTAACCGCTGTTAACATGAAAGATCTAGAATCGCTTGATAAGATTGCTTCACAGGTGGATTTTAATACAGGAAAGTTATTAACACACGCATATTTATTATTTTATGAAAATATGGGAGAGGATACAGCGAGACTCGAAAAATCTGTATATTTCAAAAAAAGTGAAGTAGAACGACTGTTGACTTTAGCAGGTAACGGTACAGATAGTGGATTGAGGGTGTACTTTGCAAAATATCCAAATAATTATACGAACACCGACCCAAATTATTTTACAAATTACCAAGGAAGAAATACTGTAGTTTTGAGGGCTGTGGACTCCAATGGTGATGATGTGGTTTTCGGAAACAAGCCGTTTCCTGCTGAAAACATTGGAAAGTTATGTCCACCAAAATGTGACTTACAAGCAACTAGTAAAAACTTTATGCATGGCACATTTTCGATAGGCCCTTTTCCAAAGTTATAGGTTCACTAGAGTATGATTGAAATGGTATATTTAAGTGTTCTAACAATTGGTTTTATATTAGCCTTGAGTTTGAAAAATCGAATTTTTGATATACCTTTTTTTAGAACATTTTTATTGATTTCGTTGACATTTGAACTTGTCAATAGACATTTCGCAACTTTAGGAAATAATTGGGTCATTAACAATGTTTACACAATTTTTACAGTTACCTATTATTTATGGGTATTTAAATTAAATAGATTTCAACTGCTTGGTAATATTTTTTTGTGGGTTTACGTAATATTGACGATTTTTTATTTATATAAGCAAAATCCGAATTCGTATTTTCACGGTGTTCGTTATAATGTTGGAATGTTAATGACCTTTTTTTCTATTCTTATCTATTTCAGATATTTGATGCTGTATGAATACAAAAAAAACTTCTTTAAGAATGAGTTGGTATGGATGGGATTTGGGATAGTTTTGTTCTATGTGTGTTCGTTTCCAATTCTGACATTTGCAGAGTACTTTACTAAAAATGAAACAGCTTTTGGGAGTGCTTTGTTTGATCTTGTCCAGCTCGGAAATGTCTTTTTATATTTGGGTTATGTAATGGCAATATTATGTCCATATTTGATAAAGAAATAGTGTATTGGTTAGTCATGGCATCATTTGTCATGCCCATTTTTCTATCTATCATCTTAGTTTGGTTTTTGCTTGCATTTCAAAAGAAAAAATATCTGGAAGAGAACCGAACAAAAGATGCATTATTAAGAGAGCAAACGCTACTTTTGGAAAAGAAACAAGCCATCGAAGAAGAGCGAATGAGAATTGGCTCCGAGATGCATGATGATTTAGGTTCCGGGCTTACTACAATACTTTTTTTAAGCGAAAAAGCACATAAATTTATTTCAAACAAAGACTTATACGATGTAATAGCTAAAATTTCAAATCAATCCAATACATTATTAGAAAATATGTCAGAAATCATTTGGGCACTTAATATTAAATTGGATAACGTTGGAGATTTTATTGCATATATTCGTAGGTATTCTGGAGAATTTCTAACAGATCATGGCATTAACTTAGATTTTATATCTGAAGGATTAGATTCATCCACAAACATTACCGGAGAAAAAAGAAGAAATTTGTTTCTGGTTATAAAAGAGTTGTTACACAATATTGTAAAATACAGCCAAGCAAGTTCCGTAAGAATAAGAATAGAGGAGAAGGATAATGAATTGATTGTGGAAATGGAAGAGTTAGGTGGCCTTGGCTTTGATTACGATGAAAAATTAGGTAAAGGAAATGGATTGCACAACATCAACAAAAGAGTATATAGAATGCATGGAAATATTCAATTCAAACAATTTGATCATGGTATGAAGTATATAATAACAATCCAAATAAATTAAATATTCAATGTCCATAATTCAAATCGCCATCATAGAAGACTTGAAAGAAGTAGCATATACCCTTAAAGAAATTTTCAATGAACAAAATGATATGTCATGCAATCAAATATATCACAATGCGGAAGATGCAATGCTTTTTTTGCCAAAGAATCCGGTAGATATCGTTATTGTAGATATTGGCCTTCCAAGAGCTAGTGGGCTAGAAGCTATGCAGTACATTTCAAACTACTGTCCACACACACAATTTTGTATGTTCACTGTATATGACGATGATGAAAAAATATTTGAGTCCATAAAACATGGAGCTAAAGGTTACATTCTTAAAAATGAAAATATCAATAAGATTATTATATCTCTGAGAGAACTTTACAGTGGAGGTTCACCCATGAGCCCTACCATAGCAAGAAGAATTATTGAAATTTTTAATAAAACTATGATTCAGCCTTCGCAGATTAATCTGCCGATAACAAGTAGGGAAAAAGAACTATTGGAATTACTTTCAAAAGGTTTACTGTACAAAGAGATCGCAGATATTTTGAATATTACAATTGGAACAGTAAAGCAACACATCCACAAAATTTATGATAAGCTTCAAGTCTCTAATAGGACGGAAGCACTCAATGTCTATAAGGGCAATCAACAATAGCACTAACAAAAGTTATATTTTACATATTTTCAGATAATAGGAATTTTGTGTCAATAATTGCACAATAATAGAAGTATAATATTTGAATTTCGGATAGTTCAATATAGAACATTTCTATAGGCGTGCAGAATTTTTATTAAAACATTTTTTCATAAACTAATAAATCAAAAAAAATGAAACACTTAAGCACAAAATCCGCTAAGAATTTTATTAAGATAGCGTTATTAGCTCTTTTGATATTGCTTCTTCATAATAATGTGATAAATGCGCAATGCGGGGAAACCTTACTAAATTGTGGCGATAACTTTACCACAGATACGCGTTTCGGGAGCAATAATTATGATAGAAATGATTATGGAAGTTGCTATTCAGGACCCAATCAATTTAATGCTAAAGACTTGCTTTTCAAAATCGAAAAGACTGATTATGAAGTATGGCACATATCGATTCACAATGGAGGAAACATTGATTTGGATATGTTCCTCCTCGATGCATGTGATAACGGATGGGAAGGTAGGAGTCCCCAATCATTAGCTTGCTTGGATAAAAGTATTAATGGTTATGGTGTTGTATTTCAAAATATAAATTATGATGTCATTACCCTGATCAATCCAGGAGTTTATTACATCGTTGTGGATGGATACAACCAAAACCAAGAGGGAGCTTTTACAATAAATGTGGGATGCGATGATTTTGTTTGGGATGATTTCAGACCATGTAATGAGGTTGCACAACCTCTGAAGTGTGGTGAAACCAAAGAAGGTTATGTAGGATGTAACTGTCCTCCAAATGTTTTTTGCCTTTGCGATTCCCCAAAAATGAATCACTATTCTTGTCTACCAGATAATAAAAGGGGCAGCATGACAGGGTACGAAAGCATTTTTTCATTTACGGCAGATGAGCCAGGAGAGTACACTATTAACTGCACAAATTTAGATGATGATTTAGATTTATTTATTCTTAGCGACTTTTGTTTTCCTATCCCAAATGGTTTAAGTAAATATAATTGCTTAGCATACTCAAATAATTCAGGAAATCAAAATGAAATAATTTCTATAGATCTTGTTGCCGGACAAACTATTACTATTGTGCTTGATGGATTCTTGGGCGCGAGTGGTGGCTTCAATATTAGTGTTAGTTGTCCTATTATAAAAGAATGTAATGCCGAATGTTGTAGTTTCCCTTCAAAATATAGTGATTGTTACAGTTTTGAAGAATATATACTGGGAAATCTCTTACCTCAAGCGAGTCCTCGGTTCTCCACGCAAAATACTACCTCGCAAAATGCACTTGTTACGAACGAAAAGGTCAAAAATGGAGTAAGAGCTATTAAATGTAATGCCAGCAGCAGTATAGATCTAAATATCAATAGAAACATAGGTGAAATAGCTGCTAGGCTTGAATGGTGGATGTATATACCAAGTCAAAAGTCTTCACAATGGGCAATTAAAACAAATAGTACTACTATTGGAGCCATTATCATGGAAACAAAAAACGGACTCTGCAAAGTAGGAACAGGAACTATGACAAATCCAACATTTTCAACATCTTTTAATATTAATACGGATTCTTGGGTAAAACATGCTTTGATTTTCCAGCCACATGAAAATGAAATAGAACTTTGGATTGATGGAAAATTTGTTTACAAAGAAACAAACTACCAATCTAATGCAATAGGTCAGCTGCGTTTTTATGGAAGATCCAATGATCAAACAAATCTATATTATATCGATGATATTTGTTACCAAGAATTATATAGTTTAATTTTATGCAGCCCTGACTTTACTCCAATCTGTTATAATGATAAACAGTATCAAAACAGCTGCTATGCATTTCATGACGGTTATACATCTTGTGAAAGGTCATGTAATGATTTAGACTGCTCAAATGCTTCAAATGTATTTACTGAAGACTTTGACAAAGAATCCTTGAATAGTTTTGGCTATAAGGAAGGAGAAAAAATATCAAAAAATTCCACTTGGTGGGAAGGAGATTATGCAATTTTGAGATCAGAATCAGCATATGTCCCCGCAGAAAAAACATTGAAACTCAAATTAAATAATTCAATTTTGTCTTTATACGAAAGCTATAAAGTAACCTTTAATTACGAATTCGATTGGAGCAGATGGGGTATTCCGATACAAACGATAGTAAATGACGAGTTCTGTCTTATGGATCAAAATACTTGCGTTCAAAAAATTCTATTATCAGATCTTGTTTCGAAATTAAATAAGATACCTGATTGTTTTTCAGGAGGTGATTTGGGTACATGCACAGCATATTTTGAATTGGTCATCGATAGAAAAGGAGGTGTAGAATTATATGTTAGTGGCGAAAAAATATCAAATCTTCCCCCCATTTCGGGAGCAAATATAACAGCAATTGAATTTAAAGGAGAAACAAGTATCGATAATTTAATAATTAATGGATGCAAAGGAAGTTCAAATCCAAATCAACCGACAGTTAATTTCGATATAGATGACAATGTTTGTGCCTCTGTAGGAAGTATAGTAAAAATTCCAATAAGAGTAAAAAATTTTACTGATATCACATCATTTCAATATTCCATAAAATTAAATGAACCTACAAAAGGTGAAATTGTCAGCATTGAAAAGGGAAATTTGGCCGGTGACCTCAACTACGGATTGATCTCTACATCATTGGCTACTGTCGTTTGGGATAACCTGACGCCAATCAGCTTGACGGATAATTCTATCGTACTCTATGTCAACATAAAAATAAAAACAATTTTTACAGGCACCTCTACCATAGAAATAACAGGTTCTCCAGCTGAGTTGAGCGCTGAACAAAATGATAAAACAGTCATTCCTATAGTTGCCCAAGGCAGCTTCTGTGCACAAAATAATACTTATTCTATTTGTGGCAAGGTATTACGAGAAGACAATGTGCCTGTTCCAAATGTAGAAGTTAAACTTTCTGGGTATAAAACTGCTACAACCACCACAAACGATAATGGTCTTTACTGCTTTGAACAGTTGGAGGGAAATCAGAATTATACCATCACACCGTATAAAAATACTAATCATGTCAACGGCGTTAATACTGGAGATGTTACAGCAATCAGAAGGCATATTTTAGCACTTGAAAAACTAAACACACCATATAAAATTATAGCAGCAGATGCCAATAGATCCGGTTCGGTAAATACAGGAGATGTCACTGAAATCAGAAAACTGATATTAGCCATCATAAGTCAATATTCATCTAATACATCTTGGTTATTTGTGCCAAACTCTTATAGCTTTCCAAATGCACAAAATCCGTTCAGTACGGCATTTCCAACAACAGTTACTTTCAATAATCTCAGTACTGATCAATATAATACAGATTTTGTCGGTATCAAAATTGGGGATGTCAACTTGAGCAATACGCCTTCAAAAATTAATGGTAATACCGATACGCGTCAACTCAATGATATTACATTGGCTGTGGGTTCGGCAACCATAATGGGCAATCAACAGTTCGACATTCCAATATCAGTAGGGCAGTTTCAGAATATAGTCAGCGGTCAGTTTTCTGTAAATTGGAATCCAAACTATGCACATTATTTGTCTGTTCAAAATTTCAACTCATCCCTTGGAATTAGCAATGATAATTTCAATCAAGCTTTTACAAGCCAAGGTAAATTAGGGTTTTTATGGGAAAGTTCTTCCACGAATGCCTATAACCTCCCTGAAGATGCCATCTTGTTTACTCTCAGATTTAACGCAAGTGGCAATGGCTCGAGTGAAATAACCATCTCCGATGATCCCGTAGAAAAGTATTTTGAAGATGGCAACAAAGCATCAATAAATATAAAAGTAGTAAATGGTTCGATCACTGTACCTTCTGAAGACCTACTTGTTTCTGGTATTTCAGTATTTCCCAATCCTACTACGGGGATAATAAATATATCTTCGGGTGATGCCCAAATACAATCTATTAAAATATTGGATAATACCGGGAAAATCATAAAAACCTCAGATATTACAGATATCAAAACTATCAATATTTCAGAGTTTAGTGCAGGTGTGTATCATATAAAGGTACAATGTGATTTGGGCACTGTAGTAAAAAAGATAGTCCTCATGCCGCAATGATAATTTTGTAACTCACTTTTGTATAGAGGAATAGTCCAACTATTCCTCTTTTTTTGACTGCATCAATCGTTAGATAATGTATTAAAGTTTAATTGATTTTACTTTGATAAAAATTAATAATTTTAATTTTATCTTTCATATTTACTCCTCAATTTTTCCCCCTTCTATTTTGTTGCCAGTTGTTGAAATTTGTTTGCTTGAACCTCATTCCCTGCTCTTTGATAGGCTTGGTACGCATTATTCGCATACGCAGGGATCGGATGTAATGTGTACGCTTTTTCAAATTTTTGGGCTGCTGTGTTGTGATCACCCAAAACTCCATAGAAAAACAATTGACACAAATCAAGGTCAAAGTTTTACTTTAAATAACAACAAAGAGTTGTCACTTTTGACAACTCTTTAAATATTTGTTTTTATAAAATTTAAATTTTAAATCTACTAACGGTCTGTACTTAAAATAAGATGGGTGAAGAACTAATTAAATAATTAACTACCCAACAATTGTAAAAAGACACTTACATATCTGTCACTACATCAGCCACCTTTAGATTTGCACTTTTCTACTAGTGCATTCATCTTTGTATTAAAGTATGCTTTGTCCTTGTCTGTTGTCACTATGGTTTCAAAAGTACGAGAAAGTGCATTATTTAAAGAATCAGCTATCACAAGGCTTTCACTTTTTAGTGATTCAGCATATCCCTTCAAAGAATCGATAGTCCTGATATTATTTACTGTATCACTTTCTAAGGTTCTGATCTGTTCGAAAAGAGCAAATCTCTCCTCTTTCATTGTAACTGCCTTGCATTGAAGGGTTCCTAATTGCGCTATGGCTTGGTCTATCTCTTGTTGTTTTGATGAGCATGACATTAAAATCATACTCGCAATGATGATTATCTTACAAATATTGGCCATTTTATTTCTTTATTTACGTTATCACCTACGGCTTTTCCTACTTGAAGCCCTTTTTCATTATCAAAAGTATAGTGGATTCCACCATATAACCTGCTGATTGCACATTCTTGAGCCACCTCATCGAAATTTTGAAAGCTTCTGGCTGCATATCCGTACTGTAATTGGCTGTAATCCGTGAAAGGATAATATCCGCTACCGTCTGTAAATAACTCCGTAAATATTCTGGCCCCTGCACCCATCTCACATGAATGGCCGGAAGTGTATGCAGGAAATGGTGGCGTTCCGATTACTGTTTTAAAAGATGGATCTATATATTTCTGAATGTAGGAAACCGGACGAATCAAAACGTAGTCGTATTTCCCCTTCCAACATGCAATGAAAGCGTCGTTTTCAGCTATACCCAATCTTGCAAACGCAACACTTGCTTTTGCTAGGGTCACCTTTTCTTCCTTCAAAATCTGAGTCAATATGTTAAATGTATGTCCAGCAGGAGTACACGTAGCAAAAGGATCATCTGCCCAAAATTTTGCTATTTCTACGTGTTCTGTGCTATTATTTTGAACTGTATTATAGACATACATGGCTTCTTTATAAAATTCTGAATTCGTGTCTGATGAAAATTCCACAGGCATCCTTGGTTGTACCTTTGTAATGTTATTTATGAGAAAAGGGCGGTTTGAACCCCATCGTGGACTCAAAGGCGTTTTAACTGCTGAAGTCGGAACCCAGCAATATGGGTCACTCGGCACTGTATATGGCAATTGAAATGGGTCTTTGTATGATTCGTGGCCTCCATCTGATTTGGAATAATCATATACTACGTCAGCTATGGATTCACCAAATTTTACGGAACGGGAAACCACATTGGCATCAATACCCACTGAAAGTTCTTCTAGATTTACAGCATATAAACTGTCTAAAGCAACTTCGTTTGTCGGTAATAGATTTGTCCCAAACATATATTTCATCATTTTACGAATAGATGCATTGGAAGCAATTGCCCAATTATACGTATTATTTGATTCTGGAATGGGTAGCTTGTATTGAGCAAATCCATACAGTTGATTCTGAAGACTGACAGCATTCTCGATGCCTGGTAATGTCGCCTCGTACTGCGCGATTCCTACATATCCATAAACTCTAGAAACTTGTGGGGGAAAAAATCCACTTGTCGTTTTAGAAAATTTACAAATCTGATGATAGAATTTGTATAAAAAGTCAGCAGAGTATGTTTCTGTATCTTTGCTGGCAACTTCTACAGTGTCTTTGCTACAGGAGACAATCGTCAAAAAGGGAATGACAATTGCTAGGGATTTTAAAAAATTTTTCATTATGAATAAATTAGTTGATTAACAATTGATTATTTATTATAATTATTCATAATATGTTTCAAAATTCGTGCCAAAAAACCTTTGTAATGATATTTCATTTCAATAGCGAACCTGAAGAGTATTGTATCTAATGACTTGTAAGTTGTAAAACTGTATAAATGAACCGTTATCCTACAGCCTTATCCAATAATATTTCTCATTCTATTTTGTAGCCAGTTGTTGAAATTTGTTTGCTTGAACTTCATTCCCTGCTCTTTGATAGGCTTGGTACGCATTTTTTGCATACTCAGGGATCGGATTTAATGTGTACGCTTTTTCAAATTTTTGGGCTGCTGTGTTGTGATCACCCAAAACTCCATAACACACACCCAGAACAAACCATGTTTCTGCATCATCGCTGTTGAGCGCCAATGATTGGTTCAGGAGTTGCATGGATTTTTCTATGTTCTGTTCTTTCTCACCGGCATAACGTCCCCATTCTCGAAAGGTCAATGCTTTGTTGGCATCAACTATATTTTTTAAGTCATTTACTTGATCATAAAACTTAATCGCTTCCTCATACCTTCCCTGCTTTAACCTGATATTACCCAATGTGAGATAAGCAGTTGGCACAGGTTTAATTTGGAGAATTTGGTTGCAGTATGCTTCTGCCTTGTCATAAAGCTCAAATTTTCGTCCTTCATTTTCAGGTAAATCAGCAAATTGTACTGTAGATTCTGCTGCTCCATTATTCAATCTGACACTGTTCGGATAGGTCGCTGCATCAGTTGTAAAAAGTGTTAAATTATCTTTCCATGCTTTGTTCCTTTCAAATGTCAACACCGAGAAAATAACGGCTATGAGTATTCCAAAAGCTGATAAAATCTTAGAATGTTGTCTAATTCTACTTGCTCCCACTGCCACAACAAGACCTCCAACCCACCAAAATGAAGCCATATATACCAATCTTTCACCAAACATGGTTCCAATAGTCATCGGTATTTGACTGAATAAAGCAATAGCTAAAAAATAACACCAAATGCACAATGCAATGAAATCCCTTGAATTTGTCCTCATAATGGCATACACCATCAATGAGATGTGCACAATTATACTCATTATGACCTTGACATCGCTAAAATGTCCCAAAGGAATCACACTATAGCTATAATCAGAAGACAAAGGATATGGAACAAAAAGTAGGTATGCGTATTTCCCTAAAATGACTAAAGATGTAGCTAATTTTTGTAGAAATCCTTCTGCACCAACTATGGGATTGTCCATTATGGATATAGTCGGAGGTGCTTGTCCTGAAAACAGCATCCATCTGATCCCGAAAATAATGAGTACCGGAACTACGAACCAGATGCCCTGTAGTACTGCTTTTTTGAAAGACTGTTTATAGACCCAGTAAGACAACATTCCAAAAACAGGAAACATCGTTATCCCGGATTCCTTTGATAATAAGGTGAATAAATATAATACAATACTATATATTAACCATTTATTTTTCCCACCCTTCATGTATCTATGCCAAGTGATAAATGATGTCAATAAAAAGAACAAAGACATAATTTCATCCCGTGATTTTATATTGGCAACCACTTCAGTATGAATTGGGTGAACAGCAAATAGAAGAGCAATAAATAAAGGTATTATAAAAGATGTATCTGTCAGCCAATTTTTGAAGGACTTATAGACGAGAACAATACTTAATGCATACCAAAACACATTGAAAAAATGATGTATAAAAGGATTATTTGGTGCAATCTTCCATTCTATAGCGAATAAAACCAGAGAAATAGGGCGATAAAATTGTCCACCAAAATTGTTATCCCTATAACTTCCCGTGATGATATTCCAAATCCCATCAAAACCTGATGTCACATTTTTGTTTAAACCAATGGACAGCGGATCATCCAAAACAAAACCATGTCCAATCGTATTGGCATACAATAAAAACGTAAGTACAATTAAACCGATGAAAACTTTCGCATCTACACCAAGCGAGAATGGTGATTTTTCGGAAGCAATTTGTACTGTCTTTTTTGATTTTGGCTTGCTCATTATGATGCAAATATAAGGGTGAATTTAGTTTTCACATGAATACTTAATGGATTTTAATATTCTATAAGCTGAGGTCAATAATTTTTTGGAGAAGTAGAATTCTTTGCACCTGAAATAGATTTGTAAAACCAAGTTTTATATTTATTAAAATGCCGCAATCAAAATCTCTTCCAAAATATAAAAATTGATGTCACTTACATAATTTTTATTGATTCCTATTGTAAATTATATCAGTAACATTTTGGAAAAGACGCTCCAATAAACTATATTTTCTAGTTTGGATAGTAACATTTGCTGAAAGATTTTGGTTCTGTGGAATTTGTTTCTTATAAGTAGTCACAAATGGATAAGGTAATGATAATCCCACCAAATAACTATCTTCGTTCGGAATTGAAGAAAAATCTGATACTCTGGCTTGTATAACACCATACTGTGCTGCTGGATAGCTCTCCAGTTCCAATATAGCGATTTGGCCTACTTGCAATGTTCCTGCCGCTTTAAGTGGAAGTCTTCCCTGAGCGATATAATTGCTTCCGGTATGATGGGGTATGCAAGTAAGTAGAATATCACCAGCTTTTACAAAAAAATTTTTTGATAGATATTTTGAAAAAGAAATATCTGCATCAAAAGGTGCTTTCAGGATGTGGAGTTCTTCCCATTCAGCAATTTCATTCAAGATTTTTTCTTTCATTTGGTTGATCGCAAATATTCGGTTAGATACTCCCGAAGCCCTATCAGCTGTAAGTTCCACAATCTGTGTTTTTAATTGTTCTATCCTGACTTCGTTATTGAGTTTTTGAGATTTAAAGGCTTCTAGATTTCGTTTTTCATTAAGTATCTTGGATTCTGCTTTATCTTTTTCGACATCAGCAATAACACCTTGATCTTTGAGTGTGGTATGTCTGCCAAAATCCTTTTCTGTCAGTGCAACATCTTTTTCATAAAACACTTCTTGTTTTGTGAGTGATAAGTTCAGTTGTTTTATTTGTTCTATTTCATTTCTTAAGGCTTTTATTTTTGCAAATACAGCGCTTTGACGTAAAAAAAGTTGAAATTCTTCGAATTGCTGAACAAAGGCAGTGTATAAACCACTTATATTGCCCAATCTTAATCCTTTTGGTACTTCCATTTTCAAATAATCAGGTATGTAATCAATAGAAGAAATATTTTCAAAAAAAGAAGTCAAAATATTTAAATCATGAGAATCCACCGTGGACCTAAATTTTAGTAATATATCTCCCCTTCTGGCAAGTGACTTGTCATTAATGTAAATGGAATCTGTCTCCGCACTGACTTTACTAATAAGTTCAACTGGGGGATTTTATGTAAATAATTTTGCAGGCATCACAAGTTTGTCAGGATATTTTACAAATGCCGCAATACCCAAGCAAACAATTAGAAATAAAAAAGCTGCTGTTATGCCCCAATTGACCAACCATCCTGGTGGCTTGCCAAAGATATTTTGGATAGCAAATATTTCTTCTTTTGGGGTATCGGGTGTGTTGGGCATAAGTATTATTTCGGAAAATATTTGTAAATATCTTTTCTGTCTAATATTCTATATAAAACTATAATTTGATCTAAAGTAAGAAACCTATTCTGAAACTCCGAATCCTAATTCTAAATGCATTTTCGGAACCAATAAGTTTTTTAAGATTCTTAATCTTGCCTAAATTATCAACTAATCAATAATTTCTTTTACCAGTAAAACTATTTTGTCATTTTTAATTTTTCGCAAATCAGATAAAAACGAATTTTTGTATTCAACGTTCATTTCCAGCCCATAGCATCATATAATTCTGATACAGGTTTTGTATTTTCCGTTTCAATCTCATGGATGGCAGCCAGTAATCCTAGATCTTCCTTTTCTGAATCTGACACATAAAATCTAACATTCATTTGCTGAAGAATCGTTTGTAACTCCTCACTTTGTTTTTTATTTTTTGGCTTTACTATGATATCATTCATCTATTACTATTTTTAAAATACAAAGATATACAATATTTTCTTCCCAAACCTTGTAGGTTTCTCTTATTGGCATTTCAAATTTATTTGAATCAGGGTGAGTTTATTGCCATTAGACATTGCAATGCCTTTATCACTCCAGATCCAATTGATTCGCACCAACTCCCAATACTATACTTCTGTACTCACCCCATATATTCGACCAAAATCACTCTTAAATTTTTAAACCTACTTTTAACAAAAACTTCCCTCATATGGATTATAATTACATTTTCTCGGTTTGGAGTAAATACCATTTTCTACTGTAAAAGCCCACAATATGTCTTTGTTCCCAATGAGCAATACGCGGCAGCGGAAATTTCTTCAATCCCGGCAGATCTCTTTGACTTTCATGCGTAACCTTTGCCGCCATAGTGCGAAGCCCAAGACTTTCCGTCGATTCAGATATTCCTGCCAGTGATATCCCTTCTCGAGAGATATGACACTTCTCTCTCAGCTTTTGCAACGATACCGCTCGCCCATGATGATCGGTGATCATCTTGAGACAGGCTGGAATACAGTCCATGGCATCTAGTTGGTAGGTGAATAGGAAAGGCATGTCAATTATAGATCAAGTAAATCAAATAAATTTAGTATCTTTTAAATTACATTGCTTTTAATTAATAGAAAAATTTTTAATTAGAAAATCTATGAACTCATTTCTCCAAATAATCCTGTTATGACCTCCAGAAAACTCCTTAAGTGTAACATCATAACCATTTTCGATAAAGAATTGAGCCTTTGTCAAAGAGGAAAGTCTAAAAGGTGCTGGTTCTTTATCTCCCCAAGCAATATAATATTTTAATTCTCTTTCATTATGATCAAAATTGTCAATATCCCCACCAGCTTCAGAAAACAAAATGTAATTTTCAATAAACGAATTATTTCTTGATGAAAGTGAAACACCGAACCCGGCTCCATTTGATACGCCAAAAAAATAATTATTGGTCTTTAGTACATTTATATCAAATTTTGATTGAATAAAATCAGGTATTTCTAATAGAAAAAAATTCATATGGTTGTTAAATCTTAAATTTTTAATTGAAGAGATTAGAGTATCATTTTGAGGCTTGATGTAATCTAAGTTACGCAATTGAATATTATTTTCAATAAAATTCTCATTTGATTCAACCAAAATTAAATTAATAGGATAAATAATGTTAGCGTTCACCAGTGAATCAATAATTTTAATATAATTTTCCTTTAGAACCATCTGACCATCCGTACAAAAGAAGAAAATTCCATTTTTCAATTTGGAAGTATCTTTTTGAAAATAAAAATGGATTTTCCTCGCTTCATTTAAATAAGAACTATTGATCTCAAATGTATGGAAGCAAGCATTTTTATATTGAGCTGAAATCATACTGAAATTTAAAATCAAAATCAAAGTATAATAATATTTATTCTTCATTTTTATAAATTATTTTTAAATATGTAGATAGCTTTTTATTATTAATTTGGACGCCATCATAATTTCGAAAATCGACCTTTGTTCATTGTTTTCCCATTGTAATTGAATTTCGCTATAATGATTACCTATATTTATATCTAATCTAGTTACTTGAGAATCTAAATTAATTCTATTGACTTCATATTTATAATATTTTATCCGATCAATGATACTAGTTGTTGTTGTATCACCTTCTATAGAAAATATTGTAATTTTTTTCACAACTTAAATTTATATTTAGTTCCATGGTGGACAGAACGCATTTTATATGCGTAAAGCAAACCATCAGATAAGTTACCATTTTTATTGGCTTCTTCTAGAATTGGATAATATTTATCTCTGACTTCACTATTTTTTTGATGTTGTAATACTAACCATATTACGTCATTGTATTCATATGAAACTTGATGTACATTAGGATACCCGAACTTATTTAAAATGGCTTCAACTTTTAACAAGTTAATACTATCTAAAGTGGCTTGATCCATACTTCTTGGCTTTCTTAAATCCCTAAATTTTTGATCATCTTCTAAAATTATTTTAAGTTGATCCATTAGAGAATTGTTTAATTGAGAACTATCAATAGTAATTCTTCTGGTCATGTTATTTATAGAATCATTTTTATATCTTTCTAAAAAAAGGGATTCACCATACATTACCAAGCAAGTTTCGCATAATTTTTTAAATTCGTTAGAATCGATTTTGATTAAAATCATTTTAAAACCATGTTCTCTATATAACCTATTGAAATTTGTAAGTTGTTCACATGCATAAGAATCTTCTACGATTGCTTTTTTTAATATTTTGAAAACTTTGTTGGGCGATTCCCCTAGATTTGCCATTGCAAGACCCGTCTTATAGTAATTCTTTTCAATTTTTCCCGCTTTTAATTCTCTAGTGTACTTTTGATAATATTCTACTTTCATTCCTTCAGGTTTTTCAGGAATGCTTTTACATGAAAACATTAATATTACAATAAATACAATAAATTCTTGAATTTGAATAAATTTCATTTAAACTATTTATTAAAGAAAAAAGTAACTACTTAATGGTCAATTAATGAGTGTACTCCCCCATATATTCGACCAAAATCACTCTTAAAATTTTTAAACCTAATTTTAACTAAAACTTCCTTCATATGGATAATAATTACATTTTCTCGGTTTGGTGTAAATATCATTTTCTACTGTAAGAGCCCACAAAATGTGTTTGTTCCCAATGAGCAATACAAAGCAGCGGAAATTGCTTCAAATCTAACTTTTAACCGTTCAAAAAAAAGAGACATGATAAGTTACTGCCAATTTCATGTATTTCCGGCTTATTTATTTCTAACAACTTCAATACTTTCTTTATCAACATCGTCACCGCAATGAAATATAAATTCTGGAGAAATATCATAATTCCAAGTTTTTCCGTCTTTTCCAAAAATGGTTTCAGGCCAGAATATTTCACCCAATGAGCCAATTTGAGCCATTTTTAGATATGTTGAATCTTTCAATTTTTGAATTTCCATTTTCTATCAATATATTAGCTTCATATTCATTATATTTGACTTTAAAGTGTGGCGTATTATGATCTTTGAAAAACAAATACACAACTATTCCAAAAAATCTACTTATTCCTTGCTTATAAAATTATTTTTTATTAGACAAAGATATAAAATATTTCTTTTACAGACCTACTAAGTTTATACACGTGTATATAACAAAATGCACAAAAATAGGAAAAAAATAATCTGGGTAATTTTCTAAATCACTTCCCTTGCCATTACACCATCACTTCTCCATCAAATGATCGTACAAAAGCCTATCCACAATATCACTTACAAATGGATTGTCTTTGGATTTTTCCTTGAGATAGAATCCGTACAATATTGCATAGTTTGGTAGGTCAGTTTCTTCTAAGCTGGATATGATGTAGATGTTTTGGGACAATTCATCAGAATCTTTGCCAAGGTTTTGAATGTCATTTTTCAATACTGAAATTATGCTTTCGAAATCCGCTGTTGTACTCATCGTAAAGATACTGCTTTCAGATTTTACATCTTGTCCTACTACTTCAATTGCCCAATAATATTTTTTACCTGGTTTCAGGAGAATTTCACTATTCTCCATAGTGATATGCTTTTCGGATGTTGTATTCGTATATACCGGTTCTTTGGTGTCGAGGTCTCTAACTTCTATGAGGTATTGGCATCCATCACAATCATGTGTCCACTGAAACGGCATGGCACCTAAACGACCATAAGGCAAGAGTCCATCCAAAGGAAAATCTAAGAAAGGCTCCGCCATAGTGCCTCTGGAGATAGCATAAATGGAATTTTTGTAGTTTGCCTTGGATTCTGAACTTTCATGGTTTGTAAAAAATGAAGTAAAATACTTACAAAATTTATTGAACATATTGAAATTCGATGCGTCTTGAAAAACCAATTCTGAAACCTTGAACTCACCCGTTGATTCTAGTTTACATATTGACTTATCATTATTTGCCAGCGTCACTTTGCTTTTTTCCTTTACTATTATAGCATGTACATCTTTCAATGGGCCATAGACGAGCTTGTGGTATTGGCCCTTGCCATTGATATCTTTTTTGACGAACACTTCGCCTTCTATACCGATGACAGAAATATTTTGACCATAGTTTTTACCAAATCCTATGAATATTATTGCAATAGAAAAAAAGATATGGATGGAATACTTTGTAATGGGTATCATGATGGAATATGTTGTTATTTAAAGAATACAATGTCAATTTTCTTTTGAATGCGCTTGTGATAAAACTCGTACAGTTCAAAAGATAAAATCACAGCTGTAATAATCAGAACAAATCCGACTTTTATACTGTGTACTGACATCAAATAAATGCACAGTGAAAATAATAAAATAAATTGTATGATTTGAATGACTCGGATGGTGGCGACAGTGAAAAATAAATTCTTCTTGACTATCCTGTCGAAAAAAAGAAAATTGATAAAAAACAATAAGAAAGCGATGATATATAACCTAACCTCTGACACCTCATTGATGTAATCTGCATGTTGAATCATGGAGATGATATTGGCGTGTACCAATACGCCATGCATATCCGGATGAGAGCGACCGCTATATTTTTCATTCAATGGCGTAAAATAACGATCTTTCATAGAGTAAGCCTTTTCGTTTTCACCCATGAATCCAATCAAAACAATTTTATTGACGAAGTAATCATCATCGTAACTAGATGCATTGTTGATGAAATCTTCCATAAAAACAGAAGGATAGTGATTGACCTCATCAGAGTTGACCGGATAATGACCGTTTGCCGAACCAACCTGCTTTCTGCGGAAATTTATCCATTCTTTTTTGAGGTTTCTTTTTAATAAAGCTTCTGCAATTTCAGGATGTTTATATGCCACTAATTTTACTGCGAAAGCCGTATCCTTTTCTTTATCAATGGAATGCACAGGTTCAAAAGTACGCACTGAAAATCCATCATTGGTTCCCAGATTGACGTATGCTTTTGAAACATTCTTTGTAAAATATGGGTCTGAGTTCAGCGATAAAACCGAATAATGGTTGATATTTTCTTCAAAGGTATATCCCAAAATCGTACGCTTATCTGAAAGTTGTGCTTTCAAAATCGAATCCATCTCCGCATCTTGCTTTTCATCAAACAAAAGATCTAAACCAATCACTGAAGCGCCTTTACTATGTAGAATTTCTAGAGTTTTTGCAATGGCTTTTCTATCGGTGATACCTGAGTTTATTATGAATACTTCGTCATCAAACAGCTTTGGGTCTTTGTGATCCCTAAATTTTGACAAAGCGACATCCATGATATCATGGTTTTTGATCGCTTCGCTGAAAGGATCAATAAAAAGTTGATTTAAAGGGAGATGGTGTAAAAAAAATAAAAAAGCAGTCGAAAGCACCGAATAAAAGAGTGCATGAAATTCTAATTTGTTTTTTGGTCCGTGATGTGCCAAAATTTATTTTTTGAGGTCTGTTATTGCTTGTTGGCTGAATAAACTGAAATAAAAATATCTCAAAATTCAAACCAATAATCAACTTGACGTTGTCAAATCAATGCTTGTTATCACAAATTTAATATATTTTGCTTCATTCTAGATGATTTTTTATTAAGAGTATGTTTAAATTTTGTTTTTGGATAATAAAATGGAATTATTTTGAGCGAAAAAAGGCAAGTTTTGCAGTCGAATGTGGGCAATTTGACGAAAAAATAAACGAATTTGTGCCAAAATAAAACACTTTGTTGCTAAAGGATAAATTTTAAACATACTCTAAAAATTGGAGATAATCTTTATGAAATGTGGATTGGTATTTAAAAAATTTGGCTCCGGAAATGTTATACCTTTTTAAATTTATGCCGCTGTATGCTTATAGATTGGTCATCAATGCTTATATTTCGGCTTTAGATTGGCATCAGTTAGCTGGTTTTAGTCTTCATTCATAACTCCAAAAATATCAAAGTGATGAATTCCATGAAATCTATTACATGGATTGTGATCGTATTGATTCATTTTTCATGTAATTTTCTCAATTCTTTTTCAGCGATTGCACAAGGTACTCCACAAAATGTTTTTGCACTCATCATTGGGGTTGCTGATTACAAAGACCCTGAAATCAATGACTTACAATTTTCTGATGATGATGCTTTAGCATTTTATCACTTTTTGAGAAGCAAGGCAGGTGGTGCAATAGATTCTACCCACATCAAATTACTGATGAATGACAAAGCGACCATTGCATCCATATATGCCGGTAAAAGTTGGCTTGAAAAAACTGTAAAGAAAAATGACCTCGTGTATATTTATTTTGCCGGACATGGCGATCGTGAAAATTCTATTTTTGAATTAGGATTTTTACTGGCGCATGATACACCACATAAAAATTACCTGAATAATGCGGTTCGGATTGAAGATTTCAATGACTTAGCCACTACACTAACAGTAAAAACCGGAGCCAATGTCATCATCATCACAGATGCTTGCCATTCCGGTACGCTGTCTGGAATAGACAAAGTCCATCAATCATCATTGGTACAAGCACAGTTGGTCAAAGCCAAGCAAAGTGAATTGAGGATATCTTCTTGTAAACCTGATCAATTGTCCCAAGAGAACGAAGTGTGGGGCGGCGGTCGTGGTGTTTTTTCATACTATCTGATCAATGGGTTGGAAGGATTGGCAGATGCAAATTCTGATAAGAAAGTTTCAATGGCGGAATTGAAAATGTATGTTGTTCAAAATGTAGAACAGCAGATCACAGATTTCAACCTTGAAGATCAGACACCAGTATTCGATGGTATCGATAGCAAACCTATCAGCATCGTCGATGAAGCCACACTCACCGCAAGAAGCCAAGCAAACAACAACACCAATAGTACTGCACAATTCACTGCCTCAAGCAGATCCATAGATGGAAGAATAGCTGAAACAAAACTGCAGAAATTTATTTCATTTCTTAGAGAGTCTGATCTACAAGAAAGCTTTGATTTCTTCGCTTTAAAGGCAAAAGGGCATGATGCCTTTGTAAGTCAAATATTGGATGTCAATTACAATGATCCATGGAAGAATACCATTGACGAACTCAGAACAAATCCACAAAAGATGGATGATTTTAAAGTGGAATTGGCGGTTTGGATTCATGATTCTATGCAACCCCTGGTCAATGATTACTTGGAAGGCGATGAAGCAAGATTAGAAGAACGAAGGTATTACAATAGTCGTCTTTATACATATGATGAAGTGGTGCCCATGATAGAAGTTGGCATGAAATTATTGGATCCATCGCAGCCATTGTTTCGACTTTTAGAAATAAAAAAATTCTATTGTTCCGGCATTGTGAAGCGGCTCAAAACACCCACAGCAGCACATCCTCAAGAGCTTTTCAGGGAAGCATTGAACGATCAGATGAAGGCGTTGGCCATAGAACCAAACGCAGCATATATTCAGAATGAAATAGGCATTTTGAAACTGTACCTTAACCAAAAGGAAGATGCCATACAATACTTCAACAAAGCCATACAGCTCTCTGAAAAATGGGCAATTCCCTATGCAAATCTCAGTTTTGCTTATAATAAGCTTGGTCAATATGAAAAAAGCCTTGAATACGGCAAGAAAGCGGAAACATTGCAACCCAATCTTCAATTAGCCAAATACAATCTCGGAAGTACGTACCTTGACGTAGGTAATTTATTGTTGGCAGAAGAAGCACTTCAGAAAAGCATCTACTTAAATAACAGGCATTTTTATCCTTTTGATAGGCTAGGTGATCTCTACAGTAAAATGAATAATTTCATTAAAGCAGATTCCTTCTATTATGAAGGTGCTTTACGAAAACTTAATACCAATTTTGATCCGTCATCTACTGAAAGCCTGACTTTTTTTGCATTGGCAGCACCGGAAATGGAATTGTTTGAATGTCCCTTAGATACGAATAGTGTGGATTCAAGGGATTATATTGCTTATTTTTATTGGGGTTTGGTTCATTTTTATATGAATGGAGATGACATGAATGCCATAAGAATTTGGAAAAAAGGCATTCAAGCTGACTTGAAAAATCCCTTGTTGTACCATTATATAGCGAGAGCTTACTACAATATAGCACAATATGAACCCGCAGAATTCATGTTTAAAAAAGCAATGGATTTCTATAAGTACCAAGGTGAATTAGAAACCTATATAAATGATGATCCATTGAAGAATAAATATACAACCTTAGGAGATAGAAGCTGTATGGAAGGTGTTTTCAAGGCTAAATGGTATAAGGCAAGTGACAATCGCTTTTTATTGGCTCAATTGTATGAAAATTGGCACCATTATAGGGAAGCTGAAGATCAATATTTGCACCTGATGTTTCAGGATTCATTTACACTCAATAAAGAGTTTTCGGCAATCATCTTGCGTGAAATGTACGAGAAATTGGATTTATGGGAGGATGCAGATCAAGTACTAAACGATTTTAAATCCTACAATTCCGAATTTGCTACAAGGGAATTGATTGGCATGTATAAAAATGCAGCTATTGCCAATCCAACGGAAGGTAAATGGTGGTACAAACGTGGTATGTTGCTGGAAGATATTGCTCTTTCATCCACTACAAAGTTGGCTCTCGATACCATTCTTTTCCATCCCAAACTGAATAGAGAAATTTTTACCGATATACCCATTATAACAGACTCAAGTAATTTTGTAATGGATGTGATGAGAGACATAGATCTTAAAAACATACAGAACGAATTGCAGAGAAAATTTGACGATGAAACAAGTATTATCAATGTTTCCGCTACGTATAGAAGTATCAATTATGAACCGGAAGTGATCACTCCTCGGAAGGAAGCGATCCAGTCCTACATCAATGCTCTGCCTTTGCATTTTGATGCAGCTGAATTGGGAGATATCAATTACCGAATTGGAAGGCTTTTTGTAGCTTCAGGCAGCCAAAGACAAGCATTTCCGTATTTTGATAAGGCTTGTTCTTCAGATACTGCCATTGTCAATTACAGAATGAAAGCTGTAGATAGCGGTGCGAAAATATATGAAAATGCAAGAGTGTATCATCATCTTCAGGTGTTAGAACGAGATACCATGATCAATCATCCACACAATCGCCTTTTGGCAAGATTTGACCTGATGGCAGGCGATTATACACATTCTATGAAGGTTTTAAACGATGTGGCAGACTACTTTCCATATCCCTTGTCGGAAAAGGAAATCTATCCACCACTTATCCTCACATGGACAGGAAAATATCAAGATGCCATCACCAAGTATCAGCAAATGCTTGAAAATCATCAAAACGATCCTGAAATTCTTTATTCTATTGCCTTTTGTTATGGAAAAATAAAAGATTTTGACAAATCAAAGGAATTTCTTCTTAAGGCACTAAAAAAAGGATTCAACCACGTTTTTGTATTGCATCAAGAACCTTTATGGAAAGAAGTTTTCGGTGAGCGAGACTGGAAAAAGAATGTCAAAGTCAAAGTAGCACCTCGTAAATACGCACAATCTGATCTCTTAAGTCATTATTACGATTAAATCCCTTTTGCCTATCATCAGAATTAAAAAGATCAAAAGTGAAACTAAAAAGTGCATATGTATTGTTTATTGAACATCTTGATATATCTGTAGTCATGCCCAAAAAATCATGAAATTTCAAATATACATCATATTATTTCTTTTGCAATGCAGCTCAGCAAAATTGCTTTCTCAGGAAGTTAAAGGCCTCAAGCCTGTAAAAGAGACATCTTCGAAACCATCATCTAATGTCTTTGCTGTAGTGGTAGGTATCAGCGACTATCAAAATGACAATATCACAGACCTGCAATATGCACACACCGATGCAAAAATTTTTGCTGATTATCTGAAAAGTCCCAAAGGCTTAAATGTGGACTCGAATCGTGTCATCGTTTTACTCAACGAGAATGCAACAGCAGGCAAATTCATTTCTGCACTTTATGGATTGATAGAAGAAAGCAAAGAAGGTGATTTAGTTATCATCTATTTCTCAGGGCATGGAGATGTAGAAAGCACAACCATTAATCAGCCTGGATTTTTATTGTGTTGGGATGCGCCTGCACACGTGTACATGAGTGGCGGAACGTTTGGACTGGCATACTTGCAAGAGATTATTTCAACACTTTCATTGCAGAGCAAAGCCAAAGTCATTGTCATTACAGATGCTTGCAGATCAGGAAAACTGGCAGGAAGCAGCATCGGTGGAGCAGGAGCCACAGCTTCCAATCTTAGCAAACAATACGCCAATGAATTAAAAATTCTTTCTTGTCAACCCGATGAATTTTCCCTTGAGGGAGAGTCGTGGGGACATGGACGCGGCGTGTTTTCCTATTTTCTCATGGCAGGATTAAAAGGGTTAGCGGATAAAAATAATGACAACCAAGTTTCTCTATTGGAAATAGAAAGATATCTTGAAGATAATGTCTCCAAGTCTGTGGCTCCCCATGTGCAAATTCCTATGACTGTAGGTCAAAAAAGCGCTATTTTGGTGCAAGTCAGTGACGAATCAAAACGCCTCGCAGAAGAAGAAATGCACAATCAAGAGTTAAAATTTTCTTCTGACAAAGGTATCGAAGACGCTCTCATTCAAGAAGATTCTACGGTCAATAAGAAATTCGTGGCGTTCAAAGAGGCCATTTCAAAACATCATTTATTGTATCCCAGAAATGGTTCTGCATGGGAATTGTATCAATCTTTGAAAAATGCACCTTCATTGTCGAAGTACCATGGTCTCATGAAAAGAAATTTAGCTGCAGCGCTTCAAGACGAAACCCAACAAGTGCTCAATAAATACTTGGCTTCTGATGAAAGAGAAATTGGCAAGCGGTTGTTATATGATTCTTCATATTTCTACTACCCTGAGGCGCTGGAAAAGGCTGCCTCATTGCTCGGCGAGAACCACTTTTACTACAAAACTTTGAAAGCCAGGTCTTACTATTTCAAAGGTTTGGTTCAGCGTCTCAAAGCTCAGCAAACAGATGAAGAAACTGATTACTTGTCGGCACTAAACTACCAGGATTCATGCCTGATTCTAGACACTACCGCAGCTTTTAGTTTTAATGAGAAGGGATTAATATTTGATAAATTGGATAAGATGCATGACGCTTTAAAAAATTATACAAAAGCATTAGCATTTTCACCCAATTGGGCCTTGGTCTGGTCAAACATTTCTTCAACCTATAATGATAATGGAGAAAGCCAATTGGCATTAGATTACGGACAGCATGCCCTTCAACTAGATTCTTCATTTTCTATGGCGTATTATAATGTTGGAAAGGCACTGGAATCTATGGGAAAGCATAAAGAAGCATACACATATTTTATGGATGGCTTGAAAATTGACAGCAACAATGTATTTCTTAATATAAAAATAGGACTTTTGGGCTTTGAAGGTAAGGATTACCAAAAAGCAGAAAGATATTTTTTAAAAGCACTTGAATTGGCACCTTTTGAGATTCAAAACACCATCAATCTTGGTCATTTGTATCTAGCAACTAAAGATACAGCGAAAGCAAAGTATTACTTCTTAAAAGCGAAGTCTGAACATCCTAAAAGAATAGAAGCTGACCAAGGAATTATAGAATTCTACTATTATACTGCCGATTATATAGCTGCAAAATCAAAGCTTCAAGATTATTTGAAAGTTCATGATGATGGCATGGCATATTTGTTATTATCCAGTTTAGAAGCCAAGGATGGCATGCTAGAAGCTGCTTTATATAATCTGTCTAAAGCCATGGAGAATGGCATGACAGATTTTGAAACCATAGAAAGCGACCCTTTCTTAAAAGATGTTATTCAAACAAATGAATATTCTCATCTGAAGACAAAATATTCAAGCAACATCAAACATTAAATAAAATGTCGAACTAATTTTCCCTTAAGGTAAACTCTTCGATATCTCTTTTGCCATATTTTCCTGACCCATTCTGATACAAAAAGCCATATAGCACATTTTTACCAATGGATTATCAGGGTAAAACGACATCAGTTGTTGATACTTGTTTTGCGCCTCGGCGTACATATTGATATCTTCAAAAGAAACAGCTTCCATCAGACCTTTTGTAGCGTCATTGACCTTTTGATAGATGTGCGAATCTTTGGCATTTTCTATGTTAAAAGTATAATCATCTTGCGATAAAACTGTGAAGGTAATCGGAGGGCTGATAGCTTTCTTCCCACCAGAAAAAACTTGCCAATAGTAGGATTGGTCTGGCATCAACTGAGAAAAATCCATTTGGACAGCATTACCTACGGTGATTTTTTGATCGACAATATTTAGATCCTGATCAAAAATGCAAACCAAGCTTTCATAGACATCATCATCCTTTAACCATGACAATTCTCTCATTTGTGGCGCATAGACTCCGCCCGGAGTGGTTATTACTACCGTCATATCAGCAGCACTCCAACCGGAACCACCGCCACCATCTTTGGCACCCCATCCACCAATGCCTTTGGGATCCTTTGCACCCCAACCGCTGGATGTTTTAGGATCTTTCACTCCCCAGCCACCAGTTTTTTGAGGATCTTTCACTCCCCACCCATTCGCTCCGCCCGGATCCTTGGCACCCCAGCCGCTTTTACTCTTTGGATCATTGACGCCCCAACCGGAACCACCACCACCATCTTTGGCACCCCATCCAGAGCCGCCACCACCATCTTTTACTCCCCAGCCGGAACCACCGCCGCCATCCTTAGCACCCCAACCGGAACCCATTTCTTTTACGTTCTTGATTTTGATTTGCTTTTTGTTGATTCCTGCATTTAGTGTGGATAAAGCTGATTTTATGTACTCCGCAAAGGTGGGATCAAAATTTCTAGTAGAAGTCTGCATACTTTGGGATCTGTCTTTTATCGCATAGGATGATTCCCCTTCTATGACATTGAATTGTCCATTTTCCAAAATTACCAGCTTCCCATGAGGTCCAAGCTGGATGGTTGATTCCGGGAAAAAGGCTGCTCCAGGAATGACTGTCTGCGCTTTCCCTTTTTCATTTTGAAGAGTAGCATTCTGCGTAACCTCAATGATGATTGCAGGATGATTCTTCTGGGCTTTTAAACCAAGGGAAGTAAAAAAGAAACATGACATGAAAAAACTAAATCTGATCAACATGTTTTGTTATTTTATAATTTATCTAAATCTATTGATACCTACAAGCGTCCATTTTTTCACCTTTGATTTGTCAATGATAAAAAAGATGTCCTCGTATGCCAAAATTTGACCTTCAGTAGTTTCTATCTCTGAGACAGGCTCACCATACATCTCGATAACCTTCTTTCTATCGTCGCCTAATGAGATCCCTTTTTGAGTTGATCCTTGATATCCATTTACTGTGGAAATGAATGCATACCTATTCTTTTTCCTTTTGTCTGACATATCATCCAGAAAAAAAATCGCATACCCTTTACGAAACGGTTTATTTTGGAAGAATACTATATCGTTAGTGATCTCTACAACTTTGTCCACATCAAATTTTCTATCAATAAAAAATGAATCCAATGTCATCCCATCAATTTGATCGTTGCTATTTTTCACCTTTTTGAGGATGGATTTATTTATTTTTTCACCATTTAAGGCGCTTAAATTCAATTTGGCCAAAGGATTGGTATTAGACATTGATTCAAGTGTCATTTTCGCTACATCTACATTTCCTGAATAAAATTCTATGATGGCCTGTAGAATTTTTATATCTTCCAAAGTCTTTTTGTATTTTTCAGGGGATGCCATTGCTTTTGGTGATGCTTCTTCATTCAAAAAATAGCGCGCCTTTGACCATTCTTGCTTTAAAGCGTATGCGTTTGCTTTGTTTAAGTATGCGGGCACGTAATCCGGATCCAAATTAATGGCAGCATTGAAGTGGCCAATAGCTTGATCTAATATATTGTTTATCTGTGTCTTGATGGGCACATCTGTATTTCTGCTTCCTTGAAATTTGATATCCAGTTCTGACACATATTTAAATTTTAATGAGTCGGGATGAAAAAGCTCCATCGCATTGATGGTGGCAAATACTCCAAGGTTATTATACAATTCTCTACTTTGAAAATAGTGAAGGATGTATGCATACACTTTATATGCAAGGCTAAATTTTCCGGTGGCTGCAAGGTTATTGCCCAAGTCAAAAGCATCTACCAATAAACCTAATTTTTCAGTTGATCTTTTGCACAAGGTCATTCTGTCTTGTAAATTAGGGTATCCCGGCATTTTCTCATCGAGTTGATAAGCATTGTATAGATTTTGAATGATGGTATCAGATTTTTCAAACATACCATATCCAGCAGTATAAGCAAGAAAACCACCAAGGTAGTCGGCTTCTGTTTCGTTGGCTACACCATCCACCATTTCACTGAGAGACTTTCCTATGTCCAAATCGTTGTTTTCCTTAGCATATGCACTTCTCCAAGCATGTTTTTCATAATAATGTGTCAATTCATGACCTAAAAGAAAAGCAATGGCCGGATCTCCATATCGATCACATATATCATATGCCTTTTTTTCTAAAATGATATGGTTAGTAGTGTAGTCGATATAAGCTGCATGCGCTTCCTGATCCAACAAAAATAATTCCGGAACAGGATATCTAAAATCACCTCTTGCATTGACAAGGTTTGAATATATTTTTTTAATCCGGTCGAATGCTGGAGTATGGTTCAAATTTTCGTTGAAATCCGCAATAACATTGCCCTTGTCTATCAGTGGAAGTGTTCCTATGGCACGAGACTGACCATGGGTGTAACTGATTGTTAAAATGAGTAAACAATTGAAAATACACACTCTCAAAGCGAAAGTTCTATGCTTTTGCTCCATCATAAATTGGAGTTGATTTTTTTTGGGTCAAAATGGATTTCATGTACCAATGATATCTTGAAATCACTATTACACTGAGACCAAAGATAATATTAAGTTTTACATTACACCAGAAATTCATATAATAATTCTGAAAATTTTTGATATAACACTGATATCTTCTACTCTATTTTTCTTAATACGAGCGCCTCGCGTATTCGTTTTATAAAGATCCGAGAACATTTTTTCAAATGATGAATATGATTCAACACCACGCGTATTTCTACCCTTTGAAGCGATGATTTTTTGAAGGTGCAATGGCTGTGGCGACAATACCAATTTAAGCGTTTCGACTCCAACAGGTTGGGCAATTTCTATAGGAAATGAAGTTTTATAAGATTGACCGGGTTCCAAAAAATATTCATCCGGTGTATGTCCTAACTCAATGGACGGAATAACTAAGTTAATCAGATTGTCAGGTTGGATATCGAGTATTGAAAAATATGCGCCTGCGATGCCATGATTAATTACTTCAAATTGAACACAAGTTCCAATATGTATTTCATCACCGACTACATTGAGAATATTGGAGATATTATTACAATCTACAACGTGCATCTTTAGTTCAAAATCAAAGCGATCGCTGTGGTTTTCGTATTTCCGCAAAAATTGGGATTGTTCATATGCTCTTATGCTTTCTTTGATGTCATTCTGCCAAGCAGAAGTATCATTTTCAGTGTCTGTTTCAAAAATATTGGTGCCATCCTTTTTCTGTAAAATTAATTTCTTTTGTTCAAGCAATACGAATATCTCAGAATTGTCATCAGCTCCTCTTGACGGAACGATGTCCAAGAGCTTGTTAATAACTTGATGCAGGTTGTCGGATTTGTCTATTTTATTCGCTATAGAAATGGTGACGGGATTTTCGCTGTACTGAGTAATCTTGACATTGTAATAATGTGTCTTATCGAGGGCAATGGAATCTTTCAGCACCACTTCAGCGGTGTTTAGTCCTGCGTGAATAACATCTCCATGTATGATGGATTGAGGTTTGTCATCATCCGAAATCTCAACTTGAGACCCTGGAAATACACCAGATAATGTGCCTAAATCTATAACGCAGTTACCATTAGTTTGCAAAGCAATTACTTTACCTTCATGAGAATGTGCTGATTTTCCGGATTCTAAAAACAACAAATCACCGATACCTTCAAATTGTGGGTTTTGTCGTGGTGCCAAATAACTCATTTTCTGTTTGACACGTTGAAATACTTCTTCGAAACTTGCTTCGGAATTAAGCTCTGATATGACCGATGTAAGCGCGAAAGTCAAACTACCGACAGGTAACCCTTGATCATCTTTTGTCTCATAATTTAGTTCTCGTGGACTTGAACCAAAAAATGCTGCTAATGGTGCCATATTGAGGCCTTCTGCACTCTCCGTTGATTCAGTATTCTCTAACGTATGGATGTTAGATTGTCCTTGAAGCTTGCCCATGATTTTAAATGTTCCGCGGGCTTTACCCATGCCTCTGGTACCTGTACCACTATGACATGAGTCAAGAACGAGGATAATCTGTCCGTTGGATCCGATTTTTCGCCTCATTTCATCAATAAATGCGCCTAGTTCTTCATCTCGTATCAAATTTTGACCTTCATAGACGCCTTCTACGTAGTCTAATGGAGAATCATACGGTACGATAGCTTCATCCAAGCGATCTATTTCGTCCCCATTCTGATCCACAACTTGTTGCCCATGTCCGGAAAAATGGATATATACTTGATCATCAGTTGAAATCTTATCTCTCAATAAAATCAAGGCATTTATAATACCTTGGCGGGTTGCTTGGGTATCGGAAATTGTGGCAATATTAGATTCAGAAAAACCTAATCGAAGCAGTGTATATTTCACGTGATTCAAATCATTTTGACTGGATATATCAGGCCAATGTCCTTCTTCCGGATAATCACCGACAGCAATGATCAACGCATATTTTTCCCCAATTGCTGTAAAAAAACTTGTAAAGAGTAAAAGTATGACTGAAAATATTTTCATCTCTGCGCGCTTAAAATGGATTTATTACCGAACTAAATTGTAGGAAATGGCCATGAAATATCCAAATTCATACACTGATTTTGTGGGCAAAGTATCTGATGAACCTTCAAAGTAGTCACCTGCTCCAAACCCTCCTGAAAGTCTATTCACCTTTGAACCCATCAACCCTCCTGTCAGTAGGAATTTTTGGTTTTTTCCGAATATTACCGTTGGCCCCAAGAAAAAAGATAGTGATTGTAGAAAGGTTCCACTTTGTAATGGAAATCCCACGCCGAATGATCCGCCAATTGAAGTGTTGCTATTGGTCATTTTATGTAGATGAGCAAAGGAAACAACAGATGGAAAAAAATCACCTTGCTTGTCTTCTTTGATCACATCATTGACGACACTATAATCATAAGCATCATGAAACATTGCTCCAAATGCCATACCCAATCCTCCTGTAATCTTCCAACCTCCATTGACGCTAACAAGTTGTACGAATTCTTTTATTGGCTGTTCTGAGTTGCGATCTTCGAGATCATATATTTTTATTTTGATGGTCAACTCTTCATTTTGGGCTTGTACAGGTGGAAATTTAAACTTAAAAATATCACTTTGGAGCTCTTCATAGACCAATCTTAGTACACTCATTTCCTTTATAGATACATCATAAATCTTCTCAAGTGCATTGACATCCGTTTGTACATTCGTTACCGTATGCATTTGGGCATTTAAAACGCTACCAATACTATCAGCATGATAGATGATGTAGTTTAGTTGATCATCGGTATCATCTGCATGCAAGTGACCCACCGAAGTGATGAATTTTTTCCATTTCTCCGCTAAAGCAATATATTGATTTTTAGCAATTTCGTATTCAATGATAGATTTTTCTATTTCCTTTCTCTTCATTGTTGGATTGACCAAATCATTGGTGGTGATATCTTCCCCTATATTTTTTGCAAACGCTTTTTGTATTTCTTCTTCCATCAAGTGCTTGATGCGTGATGGTTTGATATATTTACTCCTTCGGAGTTGGTCAATGTCATTCAATGCCAGTGACCTGCTTTCTGCCACTTGGTTAAACAATTCAATTTTTTGTGCTGATGCATTCAACATTTCTTCTGCAGTCTTCAGTTCTGAGGTCAATTCCATGAAGGATGCCTTGGTAGTGCCTGTTTCTAGGGATTGCGCCCCTCGTGATTTCGGGATACCCGTATAAATCTCCTCAAGACTTGAGCCTAGATTTAATCCGCCAAATAAACTGGTAATACCTGAAAAGCCCGATAAGCCTGATAAACCTAGTCCAAGCGCACCTCCCGAATCTTGATTGTATTTTGTAGATTCCACTTCCATTACGGCTTTCATCGTATATGGATTGAATTCTTCCAGAACTACATAAATGTTTTCACCATTATTAGCAGTGGGCGCATGGATCATCATGCCATCACGAAAATATTGGATGTTATTGGAGTATGCGTTGATGTCTATTGTCAATCCGGACTGGCTCCGGATACCTCCAATGTTAATAAAATAAATTATTAATACAAAAGGCAAATATTTCACTTCTTGGGGTTTGAAAAATCAAAAGTAGCAAAATTTTGATTCCAAACAAATTAAATTTTACCTTTCCAGCATTTCCCAAACATTGACATGCCTAACTTTTCATTTTTTATGAAAGGATCTTTAAATATTCATAAAGTTAAAATATTGTCTCAAAAAGATAATGCTCATTTTAGTTCAAACATGTTGGTAATGAAAAGTCACTAAATTAATAGCCAAGAATATTTAAGATGTTCGGGATACTAAATAAAAAAAGGAGCGCACTTTTGGGTGGCTCCTTTTTCGTAACGAGGTTGAATTGCAGTAAAAATTATAATTTAACCACTTTCGTGATTTCCTTATTTTGTTCACTAGATACTTCAACAAAATAAATACCTGAAAATAAATTATCGATGTTTAAATTGTGATGACCGGAAAGTGAATTCCACTGATGCATCAATTGCCCTGATTGATTATAGATATGTACATCATAATTATCAAGGTCTGTATAAATACCTATGATGTCATGAGCAACGGTCGGTAAAATATCAAATGATTTACCCTGTTTCAAACTTGCAGATCTGGATTCGCTGTATGAAAACTTTCCATCAAAATCCACCTGTTTAATGCGATAATAATTGATACCTTTTGTTGCATGGTCGTCATGATAGGAATATTCGATTTCATCTCTACTATTTCCTGCGCCTGAAATTCTCGCAATCGGAAAGTAATCTAATCCGTCTCCTGATCTTTCGATTTCAAAATAATCATTATTCTCTTCAGAAGCAGTCACCCAATGGAGCATCACGGCATCACCGGTATTACTGATATCAAAAGACTTCATTTCAATAGGTAATACGGATAAGGTGTTTGAAATCAATGTAGAAGGGCACTGAGGTCCGGAGCCGGAAACTAGTGTTGCAGTGGCTGTAAATGTATTTGTTCCAGGACCCATGGTAAAACTCACTACACATGAGCTTGCATTAGTAACTCCGGAACATGTCATGGTTGTTGGAGTGCATGTGGGGCAAGAAAAAGTCACGTTATAATCGCAACTTGAATTTCCCACAAAGTTCGCTTGTACGTTACACACTGTAGATGTCACCGGTGTTGCGGTAATCGACAATGTTTGAGCATTGCTGACATATGTCAAGCATAAAATAAATAAAATACTGTTAAAAAAAACCTGAAATTTCATGTTAGTTTTGAATTATTTGGTTGTGAAAAAAACTTGGACTGTAACTTAATAATCAACCTCTTGCTTCAAATTGTTACCCTAATACAAAATATTTTTACTAATTATTAACAAACAATTATTATACCAGAAAAGTTACACACACTCTTGTAAAGACCCCTTTTTTTTCATATCGTCACATTTCATCCAATTATTTTAATAATAAATTAACTAAATTGGTTGAAAAAAATTTTTTACTGTTCAAATTTACATAATGCCTTGATAATAAATATAATATAACATTTTTAAATGTGTTTTCCTTGTCGTAATTTTAGATGCAATTTTAGTTTGCAAGCTGAAAAAGGCAATTTTATTTGCCATTATGTACAATAGGGATTTAAAGATAAACCGTCAATTACGATCACGAAGCAATTTAGTTTTTTACTATAATTCTGCTCTAATCCTCCCAAGTATTATTTGATATAACAGTTACCATTCCTGAGATAATATCGATAGCTACATGAAGACAAATCACAATCCATAATGAACCACTCTCCAAATAAATCAATCCTAATAAAACGCCTATCAAGAATATTTTAATAACAGACCAAAAACCCTGGTTCATATGACTTATGGCAAATGATACTGCCGGAATCGCAGCACCCAAATAGCCGGAATACTCAGAAAACGGAATAATATTATACATGTAAGTCACCAAAAATCCTCTATAAATGATCTCTTCACATATCCCGGCTGCAGCACTCATCAGTACAAAAGGTTTAAACTCATTCCAATTCAATGGAATCATGTAAGATAGTTGCTTTATTTTCTGCTTTTGTGACTCAGAGTTCATCAATCCGTAAAAGATATCGATTCCATATATTAAAAGAATTGTCACAATAAGAATTAAAACTGAAGTTGAAATCTGTGGAGGCCTGAATCCCATGTCTTCCCAAGGTCTGTGTGCAAAATTCCAGCTTGTAATGACAATGAGGGCTCCAATGACCAATGTCAAAGCATTGGTGTAAAAAAGATGCTTTTTTGGTGGTAATTGTTCCAATATGGTATCATCAACATCACCGGAACTCACAGCCATCACCGGAAATACAATGCCAAAAAGAATGACAGCTATGTGATCGAACACATAAAATTCCATGGTTGGGAACAATCTCTAATTCACTCCCAATAGCGTCAAAGTCTCCAAAGTGATCTCACCATATGCGATGTGCTGAGATCTCTGAAAATCTTCTATAGCCAATGTTGTAGCTTCATCCATTAGGCCATTCTCAGGAAGGTCATAACCATTATCCTTGAGTCCTTTTTGAATTTTCAATATTAAAGTTTTTGTCTTATTTGCAGGGCAGATCACTTCCTTTTCCACTTCTGTCATATCAGAAATAATCACATCCACTTTTTCTTCCCTGACCTCATATTGACTTGTAACACTTGGATCAATCAGCGTGTATAGATTCATGGTCACAGGTGGAATAGTCTCAATTTTGTAAAAGTAACAATCCTCGAAATTAGGTTTATTACAATTTTTATCAAATTTTTTTACCTGAACTGTCCTTTCCGGAGCCACCAAAATTTTGGTCAACTTTACATTCATCCCGGTTGTATCTGCGCCCGTATAGATATAATGTTTGATAATTTTCTCTTCCTTGATTGGATCAATTTTACACAGCGAAGTGCAGTTTTTTGATTGACTATGTACTAACAATGAATAGCTACATAAAAGCAAAATAAATACCCCTTTCATTTCTCAATAAAAATTTAAATGTAGCTATATTGCTACCTGAACTACAAAGGTACATATATTGATCAATTTACAAAATAATAAATATAAATTTTTTTCATTTTCAATAGATAATAAATATAATTAATTCTATATACAGTTATTTAAATAAGTAATTTTCGATAACAAAAACAATTTTATAAATACCTTCGTTACAATACATTGTTTTTTGATGACTTTTCTGAATCATGATGTTTAGTTATGATGTATCCTTTAAAATTTCTTATCAAGTCAGATCAATTTCATCGATTTTTAATTGCAGGAATTGTAAGTCTATGTTTTCATACATTTTCTTTTAGCCAAGATTATCAGCTTATTTCCAGCAAAGATGAAGTAGAAGTTGGCGAAACTTTTCAAATTCAATTGGTTTTAAAAAATTTTGAACCGACACAAATAAAGATGCCTGATTTTGGCTTAATGCAAGTGGTCGGTGGGCCTCAAAAATCTAATAGTATCTCCATCATCAATGGGGCCCGATCATCATCACAAACCATAGGTTATATTTTGAAAGCCACACAAAAAGGAAACTTCACCATTCCTCCAGCCACCATGAAGTACCAAGGCAAAACACTAACTACCAATTCACTCAAGGTTAAGGTCTCAGAGGCAAAACCTTCTGCTGAAAAAAAAATCAATTCAAACGATAAAACTATAATCAGCATCGAAACCAATGTAAAAGATGCATATATACATCAACAAATAGAACTCAATGTAGTCATTTACACAAGGCAAAATATTTCTAGATATGAACTTATGGATCAATTATCCTTTGATGGATTTTACGTTGTTCCTATAGAAAATATCCAGGAAATGCCAGGAAATGTCCAAATAAATGGCAAGGAGTATTACAGGCAAACTATTCAGAAATACCTCTTATTTCCTCAGAAATCGGGGAATTTTACGCTCGGTCCTGTCAATTGTAAAATTGGAATAGCTACTGACTCAGGGTTTGGTGGATTTTTTGGCGATATTTCCTTTGAAAATATCCATTCAAATTCTTTATATTTATCGGTTTTACCATTGCCATCAGGCGCACCAACTACATTTTCCGGAGCGGTCGGAAAATTTCAAATCGATGAAGCGAAAGTGTCAAAAAATACGGTTGGAACAGGAGAAGCATTCCACTATCAATTGTCTATAAGTGGCGATGGAGACCCAAAAGTCATCACTATACCTTCACTGGATGTGAGCTCAAATCTTGAAGCCTATCCACCTTCTCAGATCAAGGATTATGTCTCTGTAAACAATGATAGACAAACCCTCCAAAAAACATTTGAATACACATTTGTGCCAAAAAAGGATACTGTGTTTACTATTGTTCCGGAATTTTCATATTTCAATACGGAAGATAAAAAATATGTAACACTCAAAAAGGACACAATTAAAGTTTTTGCAACTCCATCAAATGCAGCTACAGAGCCGAAGTCTCCTTCGGAAGAAATCTCCGCTCCAAAATCTGACATAATTGGTAAATCTATTTCTGAGCCATTATGGAATTCCAGATTGTGGTACATGCTCATTGGGCTATTTCTTGTTCTTGGATTAGTTGGTATTGTAATCAAACGAAAATCGATACAAAACAAAGAACTCAAATTGATGCATCAAAACACACCGGAATATAAATCGAAAATGCTGCTATCAAAAGCTAAAAAGCACCTTGATGCCCAAGAATATGATGCATTTTATGATTCTGTTCACAAAGCTATCCATGACTTCATTCTTCAAAAATATCACATTCAAATTTCTGACTCAGAATTAAACAAAATCAAGGAAGTATTATTGAAAGGTGGCATACCTGATGATACAGTTTTATTGTATGCTGATTTAACAAATCAAATCAATCAAGCAAGATTTGCCGGTCAAAAATACAAAACACAAGATATTTATAACATGGCAGTAGAAGTTCTAAATCAGTTAGACAGTAAGTCATAAAATGATTGTAGATTTTTGGAATTGATAGATATTTCGATTACTTTTATCTATTTTTATGCCATAGATTCAACCACCTATGCATCTTTGACATTGTAGTTGAAGTTTTATTTATCAGACCTATATTTAAATATATGAGACCAACATTACTCATTCTTTTTATCATCTTTTTAACAAATATCAATGCCCAATTTCCTATGGGTGGCAATCAAAAACCAAAGCTGAAAGGGAAAATAGAAGGCATCGTTTTAGATTCTGTCACACATCAACCGGTTAGTTTTGCCACGGTCACCCTAAAAAAACATGGCAGCAGTATTTTACAAGATGGTGTGCTTTCTGATGATGAAGGTAGGTTCAAATTTGATGATACCAATGTTGGAAATTATGATATCTACATTTCATTTTTGGGATATCTGGAAAAATCTCAAAATGTTGAAACCACTTTAAAAAATCCAGACTCTGATATGGGAACGATCTTTTTGGCTCAATCTACCGTAATCCTAGAAGCTATAGAGATAAAAGAAGATAAAGCGCTGATTGAAAATAAAGCCGATAGATTGGTATTCAATGCTGAAAATGATGCGTCTATTTCCGGAGGTGACGCCACTGATGTATTGAGAAAAGTGCCGATGTTGTCAGTAGATTTGAATGGCAACGTTTCGATTAGAGGCTCACAGAATATAAAAATCTTGATCAATGGCAAGCCTTCGGGCATGTTTTCAAGCAATGTCGCAGACGCCCTAAAAATGTTCCCTGCTGATCAAATCAAGAAAGTAGAAGTCATCACTTCTCCATCTGCAAAATACGATGCTGAAGGTAGCGGTGGTATCATCAACATCATCACAAAAAAAGAGAATATTGATGGCATCGCCGGAAGTGTTAATGCCTCAGTAGGTAATCGACAAAACAGCCTTTTTACAAATTTGAATGCCGGAAAAGGAAGGTTTGGACTTAGCAGTGGAGGATCATTATTTTATTCTACACCGGCAGATGGTATTCTGACATTCTCTCGCATTGACACCATCTCTTCGGGTATAAGATCATTTTCACAATCAGGCAATCAGACAACGTCGAGATTGGGAGGAAGCGGCTCAGTAAGTGCATTTTATGATTTCAACGGATATAACAGTATCAATAGCGCATTTACATTTAGAGGATTTGGCTTCGACGTTGATGGATCTACGTCTGTGACATTGGTGGATCCAAACGATATCTTCAATGATACTTATGCTCGCAAAAACATTGGTGATAACTTTTTTGGTGGATTTGATTGGAATACGGATTATACCCATAAATTCGAGGGAAAAGAAGGTCAGGAATTATCTCTAAGTGTCCAGTATTCTAAGCAAAATAATAACCAAGACTATGTTATCCAAGAAGTACATGAAGTTTTATCTGTCTTTGATAGAAATGCAAACCTATTCAATGAAGGAGTCAATCATGAGACTACTATCCAATCCGATTACACGCACCCCTTCTCAAAGAGAATAAAGATGGAAATAGGGGCAAAATCCGTCTTTAGAAATATTATCAGCGATTACAATACTCAAATTCCATCATTAGAAGGGTTTACTGAACAAAATGAAACCTTCAATTACGGGCAAGACGTCTATGCTGGATATGGGTCATTTACATTCACGCTGCCGAGCAGTTATTCTATCATTGCAGGATTAAGATATGAGCAGACGAAAATAGATGGTGTTTTTGCTTCTGATGCCGCATCAGCATTTGAAAATTCTTATTCAAATTATCTGCCTAACTTAACTTTGAGTAAAGCGCTGAAGAATTTTAAGACATTGAAAATAGGATATTCCCAACGGATTCAAAGGCCGAGTTTATATTATATCAACCCATTCAATAATTCCGCTGATTTTATAAATAGGGTTGTAGGAAACCCAAATTTAGAACCTGAAATTGTTCATCAAGTAGAATTGAGTTATAATTTTACCTTCAAGGGATTTACCACATTCTCTTCAGTTTTTTATAAAAATACACAAGGCATTATTGAGCAGATCCTATCCATTGATCCCCTTGGGTTGAGCGTCAATACATTTAAAAATATTGGTAAAAACAATGCTGTTGGACTAAACACTTTTATTTCAAAATCCATCAATGTTTTCACTATTCGCACAGGAGGAAATATCTCCACATATGATGCTGAAG
>JACJYH010000006.1 GCA_020636195.1 Lewinellaceae bacterium | reverse complement strand
TTCAGCTTCATTTTTGGTGATCATGACCGCTGGAATGCCCGGATATTTCGATTTCATTCGCGACAATGTCTCCAAACCTGTGATGCCCGGCATACTTTCGTCTAGAAAAACTACGTCAATATCTGCATCAGAATCCAATGCTTCCAAAGCGTCATAACCATTGCTCACAGTAGTCACCTGATATCCCTTTTTTTGTAAAAAGAACAATTGGGGCTTTAATAAATCAATTTCGTCATCTGCCCATAAAATTTTAATCCCGTCACTCATGTATGCTATATTAATGCATTCAGTAACGACAATTTTGGAGTGCATGTTTTAATGTATGTGCATTTTTAACACAGACTTGTGAAAAAAACCTGTAAAATCTCCCTTTGCCCACCGATTAAGAAATTGAAAATGTATCTTTGTAGCACGATATTATAAACATCATATGAGAGTATTTCAATTTTACATTCATTATAAAACAAACATCGGTCAGCAACTTGCCATTTCGTTTCAAGCAGATCAAAACCCTGTGGAAACCGTCATGATGCAAAGTTTTGATGCTGAACATTGGTTTCTATTTCGCTCATCAAATGAAGGTTTCAAAACATTGAAATATAAATATTTGACTACGCTCCACGGCAATTCATCAGAGGTGGAATGGGGAGATTGGCGCATTATAGAAGCAGATCACTACCATCATGGTATTTTCAATGATAGCTGGAGGAACCGCGATGAAATATCCAATGTCTTCTTGTCAGATGCATTTTCAAAGGCAATATTTAAAAGAAATTCAATTGAAGACAAAGCCTTGACAACCAATGCAATGTACTGCTTGCGATTCCAACTTAATGACGGCATGGTGCCTACCCAATACCGCGTTGGTATCATAGGCAATACTTCTTTTTTGGGACAATGGGAGAAACCAAGGTTGCTTTCAGATGAGCTATTTCCACAATGGTCGGTGGATTTTGGACTCAGCGCAAAGGATCTTTTCATAGAATATAAATATGTCATTGTAGATCCTACTAATGATGCGATAGTAGCTTGGGAAAAAGGAGATAACAGAAAACTTGAAGTGCATTTTAGCGATGAAAACAATCAGATTTTTATACAAACAGACAATACATTTTATACTGATGAGAAATGGAAAGGCACAGGAATAGCCATTCCAGTTTTTTCTTTAAGAAGCGCCACAGGCTTAGGCATAGGTGAATTTCATGATCTTAATGACATCGTAGATTGGGTACACAGTATGGAAATGGATGTCATTCAAGTTCTTCCAATAAATGATACCATCGCCAACAAAACTTGGAAAGACAGTTATCCTTATGCGGCTATATCGGTATTTGCATTGCATCCTTTGTATATCCATCTTCCTGATATTGCAAAATTCAAGGATCAAAAAACACAAAAATCCTATGACGGCGCAATAAAAAAATTGAACAAACTTGAAGCCATTGATTTTGAACAAGTGCTCAAGGAAAAATTCAAATTTTTACGCATTTTGTTCGAGCAAGAGTATGATAATTTCACACAGGATGAAGCTGCCAAAAAGTTTTTAAATGAAAATCAACAATGGCTCAAAAGTTATGCAGTCTTTTGCCATCTTCGCGATGAATTCAATACCTGCAATTTCAATGTGTGGCCGAAATATTCTACATTCAGCAATGAAATCCTAGAAATTTTGTGTGCTCCGGAATATGCCAAATTTAAAGATATTGAATTTTATTACTTTATCCAGTATCACGCAGACAAACAGCTTCGAAAAGTCAAAAGTTATGCTAGGAGTAAGGGTGTTGCTCTAAAAGGCGACCTACCCATCGGCATATATAGATACAGCTGCGATGCTTGGGTAGCTCCTGGCATGTATAATATGGACGAACAAGCAGGAGCACCGCCGGATGATTATGCTGTTTTAGGACAGAATTGGGGTTTCCCAACCTATAACTGGCAAGTGATGTCACAAGATGGATTTAAGTGGTGGAGGAATCGCATGAAAGCACTGAATAAGTACTTTGATGCATTAAGAATAGACCACATTTTGGGATTTTTCAGGATATGGCAGATACCAATGGATCAGGTTTATGGAACTCTAGGTTTATTCAATCCACGACTTCCACTCACCAAAGAAGAAATGGCAAAGTATGGCATCTACGGCAATTATGAGCGCTATACAAAGCCATTCATCCGACAGGAAATATTGGAAAAACTCTTTGGAGATGATGCAGAAAGCATTTATAAGACCTTTTTGGACGAAAACAATGGGACGATAACTTTTAAACCAAAGTTCAAAAACCAAAAGGATGTTTCTGACTTTGTCAAAAAGAACCAAGAACATTATACACATCTGGAAGGCCTGTTGTTGTTGATGAGTGACGTCTTATTGATAGAAGAACCGAATTCAGGTGGCAATCTCTTCAACCCACGCATCACATTAGATACGACCCATTCTTATCAATATCTTAGTGATGTGCAAAAGAAAGGATTTGATGCCATGTATCGAGATTACTATTTCAAGAGACATGATGCTTACTGGAAAGAACAGGCGATTTGGAAACTCCCAGCTCTTTTGGACGCTTCAAATATGCTTATCTGTGGAGAAGATTTGGGGATGATTCCTGATTCTGTTCCTGGTGTAATGAAGCAACTCAACATCATGTCACTGGAAATTCAGCGCATGCCAAAGGGACAATCTGAATTTGGTCAAGTAAATCAATACCCATACTTTTCTGTAAGCAGTCCGTCATGTCATGACATGTCCACTATCCGAGGATGGTGGGAAGAAGACCATAGCTTAGCCAAGAGATTTTATTACAGCTACATCCATGGTACAGGATTTGCCCCACTGGCGTGTTCCACTGATATCGTAGATTTTGTCGTTAGAGATCATTTGAATGGACCAAGTATGCTGGTAATTTTTCCTATACAAGACATATTGGGATTGGATGAGCACATTAGGAAGTCAGATGCCGCTTCAGAACAAATCAATATTCCTGCAGATGTCAATCATTATTGGAGGTTCAGACTGCATGTGGATACAAAGACCTTGCTCAATGCTTCAGACTTAAACCAGCACATCAAATCGATGATTCAATCATCAGGTCGTTGACAATAATATCAGATGATATAATTATAAATATATATGTAATATAAAATTAATTAGATATGTCGCCAATTTTGCTTTTTGGGTTTGTGTTTGGGTATTTTGCCCTGCTTTTGGGCGTTGCCTATTACACATCAAAAAACTCAGATAATGCTTCTTTTTTCATTGGCAATAGAAACAGCCATTGGCTTCTCGTTGCCTTTGGCATGGTGGGAACATCATTGAGTGGGGTGACATTTGTATCTGTACCCGGAACAGTAGGTTCTATTGGGTTTGGGTACTATCAAGTGGTGATTGGATATTTTATTGGATATATTGTGGTGGCATACGTCCTCTTGCCTTTGTATTATAAGATGAATTTGACGTCCATATACAGATACTTAGATGAGAGATTTGGGCCAAGGGCGTATAAAACGGGTGCATTATTTTTTTTGGTTTCTAGAACATTAGGCGCAACAGCAAGGATGTATCTCGTCATCAATATATTGCAGATCTTTATACTAAAATCTATGGGCATCCCATTTGGTGTCACTGCCGCGATCATACTCTTACTCATATTGCTTTACACCTTTGAAGGAGGAGTGAAGACCATCGTTTATACGGATACCTTGCAGACCACTTTTATGCTCTTGGGATTGGTAGTGAGCATCTTTGCCATCCTTTCCTCACTAAACATTACGACAAACGAAGCTTGGCAAACCCTTGCATCTAAGGGACTTACAAAAATCTATAATGGGGATGCATATTCTGCCAGCTTTTTTTGGAAGCAGGTGCTAGGTGGTGCCTTTATCACCATCACCATGACTGGAATGGATCAAGAGATGATGCAAAAAAACATCAGTGTACGCACCCTTGGAGGTTCTCAAAAAAACATGGTTACTTTGGCTACCATATTATTGATAGTCAATGGTTTATTTTTGTTTTTGGGAGGATTACTTTTTCTGTTTGCTGAATCGAATGGATTGAATCTCAAAGGAGATGATCTTTTTCCCACCATTGCCTTGGGAGGAACATTGAGTGTTTCAGTGGCTATCATTTTTATCATTGGCCTGATCTCGGCTTTGTTTCCTAGTGCAGATGGAGCTTTAACTGCTATGACTTCTTCTTTTTGTATTGACATTTTGGGAATGGAAAAAAATACTGCACAATCCGAAGCGCAAAAGAAAGCCACTAGGCTCAAAGTGCATTTGACTTTTGCTTTCATATTTTTGTTGTGTATTTTGATGTTCAAATGGATAGATGACAAGTCTATCATAGACGTCATTCTCAAGTTGGCAGGTTATACCTATGGGCCGTTGTTGGGACTATTTTCATTTGGTATATTAACCCATAGACTAGTGAATGATAGATGGGTGTTGCTCGTATGCTTGTTATCACCACTTGTAATATTAGGCATAGATTTCATCAATAACCCTGAATGGTTCGGCTCCAAACTCGGTTTTGCACAGGATACCATCACATCTTTGAGCCATCTGTCCCAACGTCTCTTTTCAGGTTTTAAGATAGGTATAGAAATTCTTATTTTAAATGGTATATTGACATTCATTGGACTATGGTTCATTTCAAAACCCCGAGAATCTAGCGCACATGCATAAAATCACAGAATCACCCTCCCAATACGATCATCTAGAATCCAAAGCAATATCTGAAATCCTTCACGACATCAATGGTGAGGATAAAACTGTTGCTTTTGCCGTTGAAAAAGCCATTCCGGCTATCGAAAAAGTGGTGGAAAAGGTGGTAGAAAAACTGAAAAATGGAGGCAGACTGTTTTATATTGGTGCCGGAACAAGTGGCCGATTGGGCATTCTCGATGCATCTGAGTGTCCTCCCACCTATGGCGTTCCGAAGGACATGGTCATAGGCATCATTGCAGGTGGTGATGCCGCCATCCGCTCCTCCGTAGAATCCGCTGAAGATAGTACAACACAATGTTGGAAAGACCTACAAAAATTTAACATCGATACCTCAGACATCCTCATTGGAATCGCCGCCTCTGGTACCACACCTTATGTCATACAAGGATTGGAAACGGCTCGTACACATGGTATCGCAACAGGGTGCATCACCTGCAATCCGGACGCTCCCATCACCAAGGCATGTGACTACCCTATCGAGGTCATCGTAGGTCCTGAATATGTGACTGGCTCCACTCGGATGAAATCCGGAACAGCGCAAAAAATGGTACTCAATATGATCACCACTGCAACCATGATACAGCTAGGACGCGTCAAGGGCAATAAAATGGTCAATATGCAACTTACGAATGAAAAACTCATAGACAGAGGAACAAAAATGATTATGGAAGCAACGGATCTGGCGTATGATGCGGCGAAAAAATCCCTTCTTGAAAAAGGCAGTGTGAGGGAAGCGGTGGATTGGATATATAATGGTCGTAAATAAGGCAATGTCAAGCAACATCCAATCTAACTTTTAAACAAAATTAAGTATCTTCTATTTCACCTTTTAAACAAAACGGGGCGATTTGATAGCCATTTTTTATTATTAAAAAACCATCAAAATATTTTGCACCAAATAAAAATATTTATCTTTGTTTCAAATTTGGTTTTAAAAAACCAAATAACAACAAAAAACCATTTGAGTGAAAATTTTTAAGCCTGAAAAGTGTCAGGCTGTGACTGGGAAAGCGAGACAAGTATTATTTTAACATTGATAATGTAGCCGACATAAACGGTGTAAGACTACAGTTAATCAAGTTTAAGGCAAAATTAAAAATGGCCTACCACCCGATCAGGGGCTGCAGAACCTAAGTATCTACGAGAATACAGAGCAAAGGCAGAAGGTATTTTTTTTTGGCTATTGTGAGTTAGTTTACATTTTTTAAAGAAGAAAATTCCTTCGAGAATTTAAGATTCCAAACAAAAGCTCAATAAGAAACGGAGAAAATCAAAGACAGACGTTCAGAGTGATAGGATGCGGATGAGTAAAACGATGAAGTATTATTTAGATGATGTTGCGACCATTTTGACCGAACAAATGGAAAGTGTATAAAGTATGAGAACCTATTTCATTACATTAATTTTTATCATTAAGATTTGCTCATTACATGGGCAAATCGTAACTATTGAATTTGGCCCAACTTATTATCCTCCTCAATTTAAGACTAAACTGCACCCGGATATCATTGGCACAAGAGTTGCTAATGACAACTATTTTTACAAAGTTCAATATTCTCATTGGATAAATGAAAGAATTTTATTGTCAGGTAGTTACTCACAGTATCCTGTTACTACATTTTTTCGCTTTTTAAGCGAATTTGGAGGTGGAGCAAGTGGTTGGAATGGCGTTGATGTCTGTAGATTAGATTTATTTTTGACCTATAATATATTTGAAAAGAGTAAATTTATTTTGCAGCCAAATTTTGGGCTTGGTATTCAGAAATCCATCTCCCAAGATGTAGGTATAATCGGTGGTGATATTCCGTATGGAATCAAACCCGATAATTTTGAACTTTTAAAAGACATCGAAGCATTTGCATATTCAAATTCTCAGTTGGTTCCAATTTTTGGTTTAAAGTTCGGTTATGCTTTTTGGAGTAGGCTTGAGTTGTTTTTTGATATTCAACAAGTCTTTGGTCATAAAATCATACAAGAGTTAAGAATGAGTTACACATACAAAGGGGTTGAGCAGCCTGAAGCGATAAGTTACTCAGATGGAACAGGTAGATTTTATGCATTAGGGATTGGGTATAGATTTGTAAAACAAAAGCTCACCAAAAAACGGAGAAAATAAAAGACAGACGTTCAGAGTTATAAGATGTGGATGAGTAAGACGATGAAGTACAATTTAGATGATGTTGCGACCATTTTGACCGAACAAATGGAAAGTGTATGAAGTATGAGAACCTATTTCATTACATAAATTTTTATCATTAAGATTTGCTCATTACATGGGCAAATCGTAACTATTGAATTTGGCCCAACTTATTATCCTCCTCAATTTAAGACTAAACTGCACCCGGATATCATTGGCACAAGAGTTGCTAATGACAACTATTTTTACAAAGTTCAATATGCTCATTGGATAAATGAAAGAATTTTATTGTCGGGTTGTTACTCACAGTATCCGGTAACTACATTTTTTCGTTTTTATAAAGAAAATGGAGGTGGAGGAAGTGGTTGGAATGGTGTTGATGTCTGTAGATTGGATTTTATTTTGTCCTATAATATATTTGAAAAGAGTAAATTTATTTTGCAGCCAAATTTTGGGCTTGGTATTCAGAAATCCATCTCCCAAGATGTTGGTATAATTGGTGGTGATATTCCGGATGGAATCAAACCCGATAATTTTGAACTTTTAAAGGACATCGAAGCATTTGCATATTCAAATTCTCAGTTGGTTCCAATTTTTGGTTTAAAGTTCGGTTATGCTTTTTGGAGTAGGCTTGAGTTGTTTTTTGATATTCAACAAGTCTTTGGTCATAAAATCATACAAGAGTTAAGAATGAGTTACACATACAAAGGAGTCGAGCAGCCTGAAGCGATAAGTTACTCAGATGGAACAGGTAGATTTTTCGCATTAGGGATTGGATATAGATTTGTAAAACAGAAGGTGAAATAGATACAACCAAATAGTAGTAATGTACCAGAAGTAAATGCGTCCAATTGTCAGCAGGTCATCTATACCAAAGGAAATTTCAAAATTTTAAAACCGATATTTGGTCAAAATTGAATGAAGAAATAGTATTAATAAAAATATAGCAATAGAATAATACTCACAAAATCATCAATAAAACTTACCACAATAAATAAAATATGCTCTTGTTGCTGCAATATTTGAAACATTACAACATCAAATCGTATTTAGGTTTTGTACTATTTATTTTCAGATAATTCTAAAAATCATATTCAACACCTTAAATCTATTCTTATGGAGCAGTCATATAAAAATTGTCAAAGTTGCGGCATGCCACTGAAAAAATCACCTAACGGCGGCGGCACCAATGCAGATGGAACCACCAGCAAAATGTATTGCGCCTACTGCTACGAAAAGGGGCAGTTTACACGCCCGGATTGGGATGCAACACAGATGCAAAGCTTTGTAAAAGACAAGATGAAAGAGATGGGTTTCCCAGGATTTCTTGCCGGATTCTTCACTAAAGGCATTCCAAAACTGAAACGCTGGTCATAGAATCATCCATTATTGGCTTATAGCCACTTCCCTACTCTACTACAGATATCTTCAGCATATTGGTACGTATGCGCTTCTGAAGCGGCATGCTTCCGGTGTTGATGACGATGTCACCAGGTACAACACAGCCTATTTCCTTGAGTTTTTCGTTGACATCTTTGATGGTATCATTGGTGGTCGTAAACTTAGAATAAAAATGACCCTTTACGCCCCAAACCAATGCCAGCGTACTCAACATGTGGATTTTATTGGAGAAAATATGGATCTCACTGTTGGGTCTGTATGACGACATTTTGAAAGCGGTGTTATATTATTGATATAATCTTACAAAGGCAAAACGCAAAAAAATCTTTCAGAATTTCCAAGCGGAAAACTTATCTTTGTGATTAGAAACCAAAGATGTAGGGTTTTATAGAAATAAATGGGAAAAGAGAAATATGCTTTACAAATTGATGCAGATAAGCTTTCCTACGAATTCATAAGTGAAGGTCCAAAAGGCAAAGTGTTAAAGGTGGTTTTATACCAGCACATTGTTGAAAATATTTATAATTTAGCATTTGGAGACTCAATTGGTTTAAGCAAGGATTTTGATGACTTTGTGAGAACTAATAACAATGACACTGAAAAGGTTCTACTAACCGTAGCTTCTACATTGTATCTGTTCTTTGAGAAATATGATGGCACTTTGGTAATTGCAAAAGGTAGCACGCACTCAAGAACTAGGCTTTACCGGAAGTATCTTTCAGCCTTTCTTGAAATTATTGAAGCAGATTTTGAATTATATGGGGAACTTGACGGCAAATTAGAACGTTTCAAAAAGGGTACTGATTACAATTTTTTTATGATCAATAAAGTGAGTGCAAAATGAAGGCATTAGTTCAGAATAAGGTTGATATAAGTGATTTGAATGTCACCATTACAAAAAATTTGACTGAAAAGTATAAGGCGAATCCAAGCTATAATGAAAAGTTGCAATGGGCTAAAGACTTCTTGAAGAATAGAGATCTAAATAAAGAATTAAAAGAACTAAAAGAAAAAGAAAGAATAACAAAGCCATAGCTAAATAGACGACCCAAACCACTAAAGGCATTCCAAAACTGAAAGGCTGGTCATAGAATCATCCATTATTGGCTTATAGCCACTTCCCTAATCTACTACAGATATCTTCAGCATATTGGTACGTATGCGCTTCTGCAGCGGCATACTTCCGGTGTTAATGACGATGTCACCAGGTACTACGCAACCTATTTCCTTGAGTTTTTCGTTGACATCCTTGATGGTATCATCGGTGGTCGTAAACTTAGAATAAAAATGACCCTTTACGCCCCAAACCAATGCTAGCGTACTCAACATGTGGATTTTATTGGAGAAAATATGGATCTCACTGTTGGGTCTATAGGAAGACATTTTGAAAGCGGTATACCCGTTTACAGTGATGCCCGTCAAAGCTTTTGCATGGACGATCTCCGCAATCCTTGGTGCATTAAAACAGAGTACATCGGATAGGAAGGTTTCTGCCTGCGGATCGGGATCTTTTCTACGTACCAACATCAAAAAGTGTTTTTCAGCATCTGAAATGATCTTGCGCATTTCCTTTACCACCAACACAGGATGGTTTCCTACGGAAGTCTCGCCTGACAACATCACTGCATCGGTACCGTCCAGTACAGCGTTGGCTACATCCGTCACTTCAGCTCTTGATGGCGAAGGATTGACGATCATGCTTTCCATCATTTGGGTAGCAACGATGACAGGTTTTGCCATTTTCACACAACGGATGATGATGCGTTTCTGAAGCGATGGAAGCTGTTCCATAGGTACTTCCACACCCAAGTCTCCTCTAGCGATCATGATACCGTCGGCTACCTTTACGATTTCTTTGATATTCTTAATTGCTTCCGGCTTTTCTATCTTAGCAATCACCTTTGCATGGTGATTTTTCTTGGCGATCTTTTTCTGTAAATCTGTGACGTCAGAAGCATTTCTAACAAACGAAAGTGCAATCCAATTCACAGGTTGAGTCAGTATAAAATCCAAGTCTTCCAGATCCTTTTCAGTGAGCGATGGCTGCGAAATCTTAGTATCCGGTAGGTTTACACCTTTCTTCGAAGACAAAAAACTACCAAACAATACTTTCAACTTGACTTCATCTTTATTGTTGGTAGAAATGACTTCCAATCTGATTTTCCCATCATCCACTAATACCATTTCACCCGGTTTGACATCCTTGGCAAAAGATGAATAACTCATGTAAATTCTATCTTTGTTGCCGACACATTTCTCATTCACGAAGGTCAAAATATCTCCAGGCGCAATGTTGATGCCGTTATTCTCCATATTCCCAACCCTGAGTTTCGGCCCTTGCAGGTCAGCTAGAATACCGACATGGGTGCCTAGCATCTCATTGATTTCCAGTATATTGTCTATCACTTCTAGGTGATTCTCATGCGTCCCATGTGAAAAATTCAAACGAAAAACATCTACACCGGCTTTCACTAAATCCATCAACTTTGGAATAGTATCACACGCCGGGCCAACAGTGGCAATGATTTTTGTCTTTCTATGGTTGGAGGCCATCACATCCTTGTGCATACTCTTAAGAGATTACAATGAAAAAAGCGACAAAGATAAATCAATTATTATGATAATGTTTCTATTACTATATTATAAATAAGTGAATACGAGATTTTCACTAAAGACATCTCCCCAATGATTACACCCTATTACTTTCCCTTTAATAAAAAAATGATGATTCAATAAAATTTGATTTTGCCATTGATAAATCTGATCAATTGACTCATAATGTGCAGTCAGAGATGCTCTGTCGCTTCTGATATTCCCGCAAAAGCTCACCACTTTGGAGATAAAAGTTATCTCTCCGGGCATTACTATGATAGTGTTCATCCATGAAGATCGAAGTACATTCTATGAAAGGATGGGAAGTTGAACCTCCCGTATTTGAAGTTACAACATTTTCTTGCTAAAGGATAAATTTTAAACATACTCTAATAGTGTTTGTTCAACTTATCTTTCTCTGTCCTTTTTTGATGAGTACAATTCATTTCTTTCATCTTATCATCTTTTCAAAACTCATGTGGAACATTATCAAATCAATAATTGTTTCAATTGAAACGATTACATATGTCCATCATCAAATCTCCACTTTTATTTGTTGGTTCTCTAGGCGAGAAACACCTGTTTACGCTTTATGATTCAGGCGCAAATCTATCTTGCATCCATCCTGACGTTTTAGAAGAACTTGAATATCCTGTCTCACTTGGTCGCACTAGAATGATTGGAACCGCATCGGAAGGTCATTATATTGAAGTAAATGAAGCTGTAAGGTTAGATTTTTACATGGATGATGTCTTGCTTTCTGATGAATTTTTAGTAATTCCCGGCCTGAGTGAAGAAGCCATCATTGGTGCTGCCACGATGCAAAAATGGCGGATTATACTAGACTTCGAACATGATAAAGCCATTGTGGATCCTAAAGTTGCTAAAATGCAGTTGATCTAAAAATCTACCATTTACACAAACATAGATCATTTCGTCTAAATTACGCACTATTAAATTACTAAATTGAAGTTTACACTTAGTCACTAAGGATAATGCTTGACAAAAACATCTCGTATCGCCAATCGTAAGTAAAACTGAGGTATCAAGACAAATGTTTCACAAGGTGTTGTTCAGTTTTTTATATCGTATGAGTATCTCAATCATCTAAATTGTCCATCAAGATATCTTCGCTCTCTTCGACATGACCAAAGACATATTCCATCTTTGATCGATCAAATTCTTTTTCATTATTTGCTAGCCAAATGGTAGCTACACCATTGCCAATAAAGTTTGTGATAGATCTAGCCTCGGACATAAATCGATCCACACCAAGCAACAATGCCAATCCTTCTATAGGTATTACTCCATCCAAAGCTGTCAGAGTAGATGCGAGTACAATAAAACCACTTCCAGTTACGCCTGCTGCACCCTTTGATGTCACCATAAGGATGCCTATAATGGTCAGAATCTGAGAGGTAGTGAGCTCAACAGCATACACTTGAGAGAGAAATATGATAGCCATACTCAAGTATATTGTTGTTCCATCTAGATTGAAAGAGTAGCCGGTAGGCACTACCAATCCTACAACCGATTTAGAACAGCCCATTTTTTCGAGTTTTTCCATGAGGTTGGGCAATGCCGACTCAGAAGATGAGGTTCCTAAAACGATGAGCAATTCTTCTCTGATATATCTGAGATATCCATACAGGTTAACCCTGTAATATCTTAATATATACCATAGCACAACTAAGATAAAAAGAGCCATGGTGATATATACTGTGATCATCAGCTTCGCCAGTGGGAACAATGCAGCAAGTCCATACTTACCTATGGTGTATGCCATCCCACCAAATGCACCAATTGGAGCAAAAAGCATGACTCTGTGCAAGGCTTTGAATACATATTTTGATGCAATGGTTAACCACTTCAATATCCACGTATTATCTTTTAATTTACTAAAAACAACACCAAGAATGAGAGAAATGACCAATACTTGTAGCGTGGAATTATCCCAGAAAAACTTCCACCAATCAAAATCTTGTGCTTTGGAAGTGAATGCGCTGACATCTTGAGTCGTTGTTGGGGCATTGGTCACACCTTTTCCGGGTTGAATCAAATAGGCGACTACAACGCCGATCAAGAGCGCAATGGTTGTGACGATTTCAAAGTAAATCAATGCCTTTGCACCGATTTTACCCACCTTTTTTAAGTCTCCCATTGACACTATTCCAAGTATGATAGTGATGAAGATAATAGGATTGATAAATAACTTAACCGTGGAAATAAACATACCACCAAAAAATTCGCTGAGCGTCTTTCCTACTTTCAATTCTTGACCCATAAAATGGGACTTCCAATCCGCATGAAGGATTGGTTTTAGTGCAATTTCAGGGGCATAATGACCCAATACTATTCCAATGGTGATCGCAAGGAGCACCCAAAAGGTAAGATTGGTTAAAAGTCTCTTCACGACGATGGATAAGTATTGTCTATTATGAGTATCAAAGATATTGAATTACATATATAATAATCCATAAGTATTAAAAAATCAGTAGCAAATCAATGCATTACCGCGGCCTTATTGTTCTAGTACTTCCGATATTCAGAATAAAAATTTATTACCTTAAACATCAGTACCGCATTTCCCAATAAGGATTGCGTTTCCCTTCTATACTGAGGAGAATGTGCTTCTTTTTTTTGGCGTAGTACTCCGCATATTTTAAAGGTTTACCTTTTATCTTTTTTGGAAATGGAAGTTCCACTTTATCGTCTTCGATGACCTCTATTTTTGTGGCGATAATGTTGACATCATCATCATTGAAGTCCAATGCCAGAATAGTGCCCGGCAAACCACCGAATCCCTCAGGGCCCAATGATCCGGGTAATTTATCCGTAAACCACGCTTGGATGACTACGTCATTGATGGTATCTTTCAATTCGGCTTTCATACAGACATAACCGCCTATGTCTTTCAGTTCATTGAGTATCTTCCATTTATATCGTGGGATGTCGTCTTCGATCACATACTTTTTACCCAATAATATCCGGATGTCTTTGGTTGTCTTTTGGTCAAAATCTCTGATGAAAATGTCTTCTTCATCGCTCCAGTCATAACCCAGATTTTCTACTTTCTCCATCTCCTTATAGACACTTCCACTATCGTTATACGTCAACAGAAAGTTAGTACCTTTATTGTCTTCATCTTCTTTTCCCCAATAGGTCTTGATCCTGTCTTTTTCTTCCTGACTCAGATAAGGCAATTTCGTCGCAATATTGATCCAATTATACTTGCGGTTATAGACAATCTTACCTCCTTGTGCAAAACTCTGGGATAGTGAGCCCAATATTAAAAAAATGAATAAAAGACTTTTTTGCATGCTTGAATGTTGATTTAATTTTACCAATAATTGTCATTTTTTGTAACCGTTGATTTCATTCCTTTGATGTTGTACGAAAACGAAAGCATTACATATCTCGCTAGTGAGAAAGTTGTGGAACTAAATACTCTGGAGACGGATGTGGATTGATTGACACTGATATTTTTATTGAGTGCATCATACAGTGAAAGACGGATTTCTGCTTTGTTACCTTTTAGTATTTGTTTATAAACAGAAAGATTGATGATAGGTACGTTTTGTTCAATGCCAAATCGCTCATTTTTGTATAAAGCATATCTCAATGTACTATTCCAAAACCATCCTTTAGCAAAGTTGGCATTGAAATCAATGTTATAATTTTGGGTGATAATGTTCTGATTTTGTGATGTATGGATGTTGTATTCAGTATTATTTATTGACAAATTAGAATTGGCGTAAATAGCCACCTTGTCTGATGGAAGGATCTCAATGTAAAGATTTGGCCACCATTTTAACGAATTTGTTTCATTTAAAACATCATTGACAATGCTGAAACTATTGTTTTTTGTCGTGTATAAGCTTGTCCTTACTTTCAGTTTATTTCTTATGATCGGAAAACTGATACCGGTAGTAACCCATACTTCATTCCCTCCATCGAAGTTGATGGGCTTTGATCTTGTCACCAAGTTTTCATCCACTGTTTGATTCTGAATGATTTGATTCTTGGAAGAAGAATATCCAATACTCATATAAATTCTGATGGCATCTGCCGGCCAAGAATGATTAAACCAAAGACTTGTATAATTATTATATGTCGGCAAAAGATCAGGATTCCCCTCCTTGATATAGAGTGGATTGGAGTAATCAACCACAGGTAGTAGGTTTTCGATGGTAGGTTCTCTGACGGCAACAGTGTATTCAGCACTGAGCCATGTGTTCCGCGTTATTGCCCCACCAAAAGAAACATTTGGCAGCCACACCCGATACTTCTTTTCCACTCTACCATTAAATAGCGTCACGTCCGGAGAAGCATAATGTCCGTTAAGATCAAACAGCTGCCTTGCACCACCTACGGAGAAATTGATTCCTTTGTGGGCATAGCTGATGATCGAACCAATTCTATGATTGGTGATGGTGTTTTGATACAAGCGGCTCAACCCATTATTCAATGTCAAGGAGTTGTCTTCGTTCTGATCCTTGACATATCTATCACCGTTTTCTTCCCTTGAACTTAAATTATAGAATACCTTAAAAAACCACTTTTTGGTCAGTGGTTCGCTCATCAATGCATTGACTTTATAGACTGTTTTATCGAGAGTGTCATAATTTAACTGCTTGATAGACAGTGTGCTATCAAGTATACCACTCAAATTATAAAATTGATTATCAGAAAATCTTTTTTGAAAATCTGTGATATCTGTCTTGAGATATGATCCATTGACTCCGATAGATCTTCCTGCTTTTTTGAATTTCTTTCGCAACAAAAGTGAAGTATTCATGAGTCGTCCATCAATTTCAGAACTATTATTAAATTCAGTGGAACTAGAAAGTAGATCACCATCACGAAAAATTTCTGCTTGACCTTGTTGATTATCCGATGTATTGGCTTTTGAAAAATCAAGGGTCGCAATAGCTGTCAACAAGCTGTCAAAATCATATTGATATCGTGTTTCCACTTTATGGCTGACGCTTGATTTTCCTTGGTTTTCCGTAGAGTGATTATCCAAAAAATATTCAGATAAAAAAGTTCTCGAGTCTGTAAGGATATCCTTGTCATTGCCATTGTTCTGAAAAAAATACCTACCCGAAACCTTATTTTTCTTATGGTCATAGTTATAATTGATTCCACCTATGACATATCTAGGAAAACCATCATTATTTCCTGACCAAAATGCATTTCCAATTTTACTTTCTAATGAACTTTCTTGGTTGTAATATCGCCAATTTGCAAATCCATAGTCATAGTCATCATTGTCATCAACATTGTTTGATCCCATAAAATCTTGCCTGTCATTCCACGAAAGGCCGTTTCTACCTGTATTATTGGCAACTCCAACCAAAGAGAGTTGATTTTTACTGTCAAATTTATTGTAGTTCCCTTTGAGTTCCTTCCTGTTTTCAGTACCTACGCCCGCTGTCACCTTGCCAAAACCACCCTTTTTAAACTCGTCTTTTAGCTCTACATTCATCGTTTTTTCATCGCTAGGTGTACTTTTTCCCGTCAACAATGCTTCTTCATCTTTTTTGTCAAATACTTGTACCTTTGATACACCTTCAGCTGGAAGATTTTTGATGGCAAATTTCGGATCATCACTAAAAAATGTCTTTCCATCTACCGTAAGTTTGGTTACTCCTTTCCCGTCTGCTTGAATATCACCTTCTTGACTGACTTCTAATCCGGGCAGTCGGCGCAGCAATGCCTCAAGAGTTGACCCTTCGGGCACCTTAAATTGGCTGGCATCATACTCTACTGTGTCACCCTTCAAACGAAGAGGTGCACGCGCTTCTTTTATGACCACTTCCATCAGCTCTTTGGCTATTTCTGTCATCTTCAATACTCCAAGATCTAGCTTTGTATCATTTGGCTGCTGAATAGCTACCGTCAAAGGAAAGTATCCCAGATACGACGTTTTCAGTAAACAATTTTTTTCCTTAATCCCCTTGAAAATAAAAGCGCCTTTTGTGTCCGTTTGTGTATAATCTAATAAGATAGAATCCATATCCATCAACATCACGGTAGCTGCTATAAGAGGTTCACCCAGTGTATCCTGAAGGGTTCCTTTGACTTCATACCTTTGGGCCTGTGTGACAAGAGATAAAAGTAACAAGACAATTAATGAAAAAATATTTTTCATAGACTAATCTATTTTTTAATCATATTTAAAAATACTAATTTGTTGGAAAGTTAAAACATTTCCTATTTCAATGTATTTCCTTCCTTTTTTTTAACAAAATATTATTGGATTCCTTTTACAAACAAATAACTGTATTTGGATATTGTGCGAGATGACAATATTGTTCCACTTTTACATAAAATGGATCGATAATATTGCATTGGTCTTCTCATTTATATGACTACATTTGCGCCATTAAATATATATGGCCAAAATATTCAATATCAAGAAGGTGTTTCGCTCTGATGCTCTGAATGGACTGAGTATTTTGAATCCGAAAAGAAATTTTGATGGAAGCCCTCGTTCCAAGGCATTTTTGGCATTGGCTATCGTATCGATTATATGGGGTACAACTTGGGTGGCATCAAAATTTGGTACGACATACCTATCAGGATTACAGTTGGCAGCCATCCGACAAATCATTGCAGGATCATTATTCTTGATCTACTTCACCTTCAAAGGTGCAACCTGGCCAAGAAGATCTGACTTGAAAGGTTTGTTGATTCTGGCATTTCTCAATTTTGTCTGTAGCAATGGGTTATCCACTTGGGCCATGAATTATATTCCAGCCGGATTAGGTGCCATATTGGGAGTGACGTATCCATTGTGGTTGGTCATCATTGCCATTTTTACCACCAGAGAATTTCTTCCTAGGAAGGCACTCATAGGATTATTGCTTGGTTTTGTCGGTGTTTGCGTGATTTTTGCTGACCATTTACAAGATTTTGTCAATTCTGCATTCTCATTTGGCATATTACTTTCATTTATTGCCTCCTGGACATGGGCATTTGGAACTCTGTACACAAAGAATCACGCAAAAAAATTCAATCCCTATTTTAGCCTTGGATTTCAAATGTTGATAGCAGGCATCGCACTTTATGGTATCTCAATGCTACAGCCTAACTATGTGCCAATTCAAAATTTGCCCATTCAGGCATGGTATTCTATTGGATATTTAATCCTATTTGGGTCTATTATTGGTTTTGGAAGCTTTCTATATACTTTAGAACACCTACCAATGCAACAGGCCTCCATTTATGCATATATCAACCCAATTGTGGCTATATTTTTGGGAAGCCTAATTTTAGGTGAACATGTCACAGGTCTTGTCATCATTGGCTCTATCATTACACTTTATGGTGTGTGGCTTGTCAACTCCTCTTTCAGGAAAAGGACCGTAGTGGATTAAAATATACCAATAAATCTACAAGCTTGATTCGATAATGCCTCTGTTTTACATGATCATATCAAAAAATTGAATGACCGAAAGGAAAGTTCATTCCGCAATTGCTGATTTTTGGTTAAATCCGGGTGTAATGCCATTCTTTCACTATGTTTACAATGCTCTTATTTTGCTATTCCGATAAGAGTATGTTTAAACTTTGTTTTTGGATAATAAAATGGAATTATTTTGAGCGAAAAAAGGCAAATTTATAGGGGGGCAGTGCAGTGGGCAATTCGACGAAAAATTTAACGAATTTGTAGCCAAAATAAAACATTTTCTTGCTAAAGGATAAATTTTAAACATACTCTAAATTATTGGTTAATTCTAAATTATAAAAACTTTTCATTTTCCTTAACGCTTCCACAAATTTCATATGCGTCTTGTGAATATTATTATCCAAAAAATTTTTATCATGAGAAGTATAAGTTTGTTGTTAGTTTCAATGCTCTTCTGTGCAATTACAATGGATGCACAAGTGAATGTTGGCGTAAAAATTGGTGCCAATTTCAGCAATGCAAGTGTTTCAGGAATTAATGAGTCCTTCATCCCAAATATTGACCATTTGACGGGCTTTACCGCAGGCATCGTGGCTGAAATACCTGTGTATGATAAGTTTACATTTAAGCCTGAATTGAATTATATAGAAAAAGGATTTACTGCTAGTGAAGGTGTAAGTCAATGGTTCAACTTAAACTTCCCTGCTGATCTCAAAGCAGATGTCAGCTACAAATCAATCGAAGTGCCTTTACTGATGAATTACAACATCATCAATGGTCAAAATAAAGTGTATGTCTACGCAGGTCCTACATTTGGATATTATATAGATGCCTACTACAGAGCAAAAGCTTCTATCGTTGTTGACATAAACCTATACAAAGGCAATATCGATCTTTCAAAAGATGCATTTAATAGATTAGAAATAGGTGGTGCGTTGGGAGCCGGCGCATCTACTACTGTTAACAATAGCATTCTCTTTGTGGATGGTCGTTATGCCATGGGATTTTCAGATCTTATCAGCGAATCGATCATTGATATAAGAGTGAAACACCGAGGTTTTCAATTAAGTGCTGGATATAAATACAGCTTTTAGAAATCTGTATTCACATAAATAAAAAAGGGACTCTTTAGAAGTCCCTTTTTTATTTATAACATTTGCTAATTTATTAATTATATCCCGGATTTTGGCTTAAATTTGGATTAGCGTTCAGCTCTATCTGAGGTATCGGCCAAATGACACGGTAATCATCTTTTGCTAATGCGGTGACACCTAATGCACCAGCGTAAGGCACACCGGCATTAAAGTCAGTTGCTTTAGGGTTTCCATTGGCTACTTTAGCGGGAACACCGCTTATAGGAAATAGATCATCATTTTGTAACCTATGGATATCAGACCATCTTCTTCCTTCCATAAGAAATTCTATTCTTCTTTCCTTAAGGATGGCGCCCAAAACTGCTTTAGCATCTGCAAATGATATATAAGATTGGGTAGCTGGATCTGCCAATGAACGATCTCTGACCAGATTGAGGTTTTTCAGCGCATTAGGCATATCATTTGAGCGAGCATACGCTTCAGCCATATTCAACAGAATTTCAGCATATCTTATCACAGGTGCAGGGTCGGTATAGCTGACCACATCTTTGTATTTATTGGTGTATTTTCTACCTGAAGAAGTGAAAACCATGGCCAATGGATCGGCATCATTATCATACCTTCTTTTATCATCCACCAACCACTCAGGATCATTCCATATAATTGGACTTATACACACCAAAAGTCTCCTTTTGTACTGGGAAGCCAAAGCGGCATTGACATTTGGATTTAGGGTTGCTGTATGTGCAATAGAAAAGATTGACTCTTTGTTATTGTACGCATTTAAGAATACATTACCCGGATGAGATTCCAAACTGAATACTCCCTCCAATTTTTTACCTTCCTTGATCACATTGGCCCAATCTCTCTTATGTAAATTGATTCTAACCTTAAATGCAATGGCAGCATTTTTAGTGACTTTAGTTTTATCCGAGTTTGTAATGGTATTTTCAGCATCATCCAGATCAGCTAAAGCTTTGGCATATATTTCTCCTACGGTGTTTCTTCCTTGCTTTAAGACTTCATCTACTTCCCCTTGTGTATCTACTCCCACTTCTCTGTATGGTATCCCTTCATGGGCGCCATTTGGAGTATCATTATATGGTCTAGCAAAGTGGTTTGCCATCTCGAAATGCGTGATTGCTCTGAAAAACTTGGCTTGTCCTATATAATCATTACCAACTTCAGCCGTGATGATGCCATTAGCTACTGCCTTTGTCACTCCTTCTATCAAAAGATTTGCTCTGTTGATCAATCTATACCCATCCACCCAATAATAGACATTATTTGCAGTGGTAGGATCGTAGGTGTTGGTGTATGTCAGTTGATAGAAAGTAGCGGTATTGACCACGTCTTCGCCTCTATTATCGCCTTGCTGAACGAATGCCGCACCCCAAATATATCCTCTACCACCATTGATTGAAGAAGAATTGTATTGGCCAATAGCAGCTGCATTGTACATACCATTTACAGAACTTGCTATGAGAGATGGTGTAGAGAATGCATCATCGATAGAGATATTATTTATGGGCTTAAGGTCCAAAATATTATCTTGAGTACAACTATTGATAAATATAATCAATAGCGTGAATATCATTATTTTATACATTTTATTTTTCATTATTCAATAAATTTTATCTTTTAAACCATTAAAATCCTACACTCAAACCAAATGAGACTATTTTTGCCCTTGGAGTTCCGTTTAGATCCACTCCCAATGTTTCCATCTCAGGGTTCAATCCTTTGTATTTTGTAATGATCAGCATATTCTGCCCTTGGATGAAGAATCTCAATTTATTGATATTGACCTTCTTGGTTAAATCTGAAGGAAGACTATAACCTAATGAAATATTATCCAAATTGATAAAGTCTCCATCTTCCAAAAATCGAGTGGTGGCACTACTGGTCAGGTTGACAAAAGTATTCGAACTTGCCCATAAAATTGGTGTTTGCCCATCTCCTGGATTTTCTACATTCTGCCATCTACCCAATATTTCTGCGCTGTTATTATTGAGGTTCATATTCATAAGGTCTCTTCTTGTAGCATTGAAAATTTTGTTGCCTCCACTGAATCTTACGAGGAATTTCAAATCAAAATTCTTGTAATTCATATCGGAAGAAATACCACCATAATATGTAGGAAGCGTATTACCCAATATTTTCCTATCTGTAGCAGCACTCAGCGATGAAACTTCTCCTAAAGTGCCGGGATTTGCCTCATCGAATAAATAATACTTTGAATCTGCAACATTTCCTTGCACAAGACTGCCGTCTACTTTCACATAAACTGGATTTCCATTAGCAGGATTAACGCCCCAATATTCGTATCCATAGATACTGTTCATGGATTCACCTTCCCTGATGATGATGTTAGGCTGAATATTGATGTCAGTAGAACTTCCTCCTATGATATCGGCTCCGCCATTTGGCAATGCTACAATCTTATTCTTAATCAAGGTTAGGTTTGCTCCTAATGTCCAAGAGAAGGATTTATTATCAATGACATCATACTTGATTTCGGTCTCGAATCCTTTGTTTAGAGATTTACCAATATTTTTATTGATCTTATTGTAAGGTACCCCAAGTGATGGTGCAAGTGGTTCCGAGAACACTAAATTATCAATATTGTTGATGAAGTAATCAAGGGTCACCTTTATTCTATCATTCATAAATCCCAAATCCGCTCCAAAGTCAGTTTTGTTACTTGTCTCCCAAGTAAGCGCATCATTTCCAAACTGAGAAAATGCAATACCATTCAACCCATTATATGGTGAAGCACCTGTCAATCCAAAGTAAGGATAGGTGCCAATGTCTGTATTTCCAACTGCGGCGAAAGAATATCTGACTTTAAATGAGGATATGGTATGTTTTAGATCTGACCAAAATGATTCATTGGCGATATTCCATCCCAATGAATAACCCAAGAAGTTATTCCATCTGTTGGCAGGAGCAAGTTTAGATAAACCATCTCTTCTAAGAGAAATCTGTCCAAAATACCTCTGATCATAGTTGTAATTCAATCTACCCAGGTAGGAAATGATACCATCAGCCGAAGCACCTCCGCCAGATTCTTGAACAGCATAGGCATTGGAAACAGTAACCTTATTGTAAAACTCATTCAATAAATTGGTACCTATACTTTCAAAGTAATTGTAATTTGACTTTTGGTACTCAGCTACTGCTGTAATACCGATACTATGCTTGTTTTGAATGAGTTTGTTATAATTGACAACATGCTGCAGGTCCCATCTTAACAAATCATCTGAACTATTTTGTAATCTACCATTTGAACCGGCACCATCACCATGTACAGGATTCCAATATAAAAATCCTGAAGTATTCGGATTATCCAAGCTTAGTTGAAATTTATAATTTAATCCACTCATAATATCTACCGAAGTATAAAAATTCCCCAATAGTCTCTTTACTGTGGATTGATAAGTATTATGGTCTAATACATAACCAATGTTTGAAATATTATCACCCACGGGATCAGTATTGTCCCACTGTCCCACAACAGTATTGTTTGTGGATAAATTATAACCTGTCGGATGATCCGGGTTCAAAATAGGTGTATTAGGCAATTGACGCATCGCATTGAATATATTACCTGAAAGTGAGTTCCTTCCGGTATTCAATCCATCATACTTAGTTTGTGTGTACATCATCTTACCACCCAAAGTCAATCTCTTACCGATTTTCTGTTCAATATTTGCATTGAATCCAAATCTATCCATACTGTTGTCCTTTGCAATACCATCTTGACCAGTGTAATTTAATGAAAGATAATATGTATTCATTTCACTACCACCGCTGACTCCTAATGAATGAGACATTTGAAAAGCGTTACTGTTGAGGACAGCTGCTTGCCAATCCGTATCGTATGTATCGCCAACGGCCCAAGGAGTTTGGCCTCTATTGGTTCTTTTCTCGTTGGAAATCACCAAGAAATCTTTTGTTTTTAGGAGGTCAAATGTCTTCACCGGATTTGCAAGTCCGAAAACTGAGCTGAGAGTCACTTTTGCAGCCCCTTTTTTACCTTTTTTGGTGGTGATGAGGATGACACCATTGGCGCCTCTAGAACCATAAATGGCTGTGGCAGCACCATCTTTGAGCACTTCATAAGATTCGATATCTGCTGGATTGATATCCCCTAATCCTGATGTACTAGCATACCCACCAAGACTGTTCGAATAAATGGGCATTCCATCTACGACTATCAGCGGGTCTGTTCCGGAATTTACGGACGCCACGCCACGAATCCTGATCACAGGTGTTTGACCTAGTATTCCTGTAGGTGTATTAATTTGAACACCGGCTGCTCGACCTGCCAATGTAGTCACCGCAGTCGGAGCAATCAATCCTTCCAATTTTGATCCTGTGATACTGGAAATAGAAGAAGTAGCATCGCTCTTTCTTTGCTCTCCGTATCCCACAACGACGATTTCATCTACGAGGACACCTTCTGACATGACAACATTTACCATATTGTCTTCGCTAATGGCAATCTCTTGAGTTTTGAAACCTGTGTAGCTGAGTTGCAAAGTACTTGTTTCATTTGGCACTTTGAGCGCAAAATGACCATCAATATCTGTAATGGTACCAAGGGTTTTATCCTGACCCGAAATGACATTGACACCAATAAGTGGCGCTCCTGTTTCATCAGATACGGTACCGGAAATTATTCTTTGGCTGTAGGCAGAACCGAGCCAAACGAATAGCATTAAAAGCGTTAAATAAATGTGTTTCATAAAATCTTAAATTACGGTTAGTTATAAATTTTATTTGTACTTAATATAAAAATTTAGCAATGTTAATCATTTCTTAATATTAAATTAATTTTGTATTAATATATTTTTTTATAAAATACTTTAATAGTTCATTTACAATGTTTTAATAAATAATAATTTTTTAGATTGAGTCAATTAGAATTTCCATTTAAGCCCATTTTTATAAAACAAAACCGTCAAAATAATACACAAAAATATTGTTTGGAAGTTGCGCCATGACATAAAATAATATTTATTAATATGAAGTAGCGTCTTATCTATAAAATTCGCACCATTTACCAATGCAATTTTAAAATCATGACTACAGAAATTTTCAAATATGGATATGTTTATTATTTTTGTCTTGATATTTGAAATACCTATTTCTCAATTGCAAAACCAAGAAATAAAAGCATGATAACTAAAAAGCATTTTCTTTTAGCATTTGTGTTACTTTTGGGCACATTATACACTGCACATTCTCAAGTAAAATTTGGAGCAGGACTTCGATACAACAACAATAAAATTTACAATGCATTAGGCATCACTGGTAAAGTAGGTTTTGGAATCGGTTCAAATTTTGACATCCATGCCAATGCCACATATTATTTCTCCAAGTCTGTATCATGGGCAATAGATGGTGACCTACATTATAAATTGCTGAATGTCAACGAAGGCAAGTTTATTCTCAACCCATTTGCAGGTCTTAATTTCACCTATACTTCCACAACGGTCAATTCGCTATCTCTTGGTGTATTCTTGAAATATGAAGCTGAAAAATTGGATTATTTTGTGGAACCAAGATGGATTTTAAATGACAATCAATTTGTATTGACGGTTGGTGTTATGTTGTAATACAATTAACCGGAATTTGCACTTTATTTTGGTGCTACTCCTCTTTTCAATGAGCATGTGTAAACCACATCCAGTCATCATAACCCGAATTCCGGATATCCAAGGCCATAGAGGATGTAGGGGATTGATGCCCGAAAACACAATTCCTGCGTTTGTAGAAGCGGTAAACCTTGGTGTTTCTACGCTAGAGATGGATGTAGTGATGGACAAAGATGGTGACCTTATAGTATCCCACGAACCTTATTTTAACCATTTATTTTCTACTACACCAAATGGGAAAAACATCACAAAAAGTGATGAAAAATCTCACAATATTTTCTCCATGACAACTGCAGAAGTGCAAATGTTTGATGTTGGTTTGAAGGGAAATTCTAAATTTCCGCTACAATCTAAAATTCCGTGCTACAAGCCAACGCTCCAAGAAGTCATCGATACAATAGAAGCCTTTACACAAAGCAGCTCAAAGTCTCAAATCAAATACAATATAGAATTGAAATACGATCGGGAACAAGTAGGCACTTTCTATCCGCAAGATTCCGTATTGGTGAAAAAATTATTGGAAGTTCTGGAGGAAAAAAACATTACATCAAAGTGTACTATTCAGTCCTTTGATCCAACAATTTTAGAAATTTGCAAAGCTGCGAAAAGTGATATTACTATTGCCCTATTAATCGATAATCATAAAAATCTGGACACCAATTTAAAATCTTTATCTTTCAAACCCAATATTTATAGTCCACGACACACTTTGGTAAGTAAATCTTCAGTCGCTTCATGCCACTCCCAAAATATTCAAGTCATCCCTTGGACTGTCAATGATGAAGATGACCTTCTCAGGCTTTTAGATTGTGGTGTTGATGGCATCATCACTGATTATCCTGATAAAGTGATCGAAATTTCACAAGGCTTGCTCAAACATCCTGAATAATTCATGCCGATATTAGAAGTCAACTATACACCTCCGATATGGCTGAGAAATGCGCATATCAATACACTTTTCCCCTATTTATTTAGGAAGTCAAATATCGTATATTCAAGACAAAGAGTTTTCACTCCTGATCAAGATTTTTTTGATGTGGATAATGTTCATGACAAACAAAAGAAACTTGCTGTATTGCTACACGGTTTGGAAGGTTCTGCATACTCGCAATACATGCTTGGCACATCAGAATTGTTAGCACAACACGGTTGGGATGTTTCATGTATCAATTTTAGATCCTGCAGTGGTCCAATCAATCTTCAAAAATCATTATACCATAGTGGATTCACGGCAGATTTGCACCATTATATTCAAAATCATACTATCGATTATGAGACTGTAGTTTTGATTGGTTTTAGTTTGGGTGGCAACGTTGTTTTAAAATATACGACAGATCAAGTATTTACGGTGCCCCACAATATACGCTGTGCTATTGGTGTTTCTGTACCTTGTGATCTGAAGGGCAGCAGTATCGAAATCAAAAAACGCAAAAACATCATTTATCAAAGAAACTTCCTCAAATCACTTTCAAACAAGATGAGGCAGAAAGCGACACAGTTTCCCGAAATTCAGATAGAAAATATGTCAAAAGTTAAAAACCTTGTGGATTTTGATGATTACTTCACTGCGCCCATTCATGGATTTAGAGATGCTGACGATTATTATTTCCAAAACAGCAGTTTGAAATCACTGCCCAATGCTGTTATCCCTACTTTGTTGATCAATGCAAAAGATGATACCTTTCTGTCTCCAAGTTGCTTTCCTATAAACATGGCACAAGGTCATAAAAATTTTTATTTATCTATGCCATCCTATGGCGGTCATGTGGGATTCGCTAACTTTGGCGCTCCATTCAATTGGAATGAATTGACAATATTAAAATTTATAAGCGATCATGTGGAAAGTTAGTTGGTTTTGTATCATTTGCATCTCTTTGTGGTCTTGCAAAGACGAAGGGTCGGCACATCAAGGAACTCATTCAAATTCTAAGACAGAAATTATAAAAATCTACAATGCCATTCAAGACGGAAATGGATATAAACATGGAGATTTGCTTTATGTCGAAAAGAACATTTGGAACAAAGGACAAAAATCTGAAACCCATTACTTAAATCCTGACAACAGTCTAAAGGGCAAAGAAATTCAGAAATTTATAGGCAATGACACCTTATCGTCAGGCGCTGACTACTTTGATAGTACAGGAAAATTATTGAGTTATTATCGGTTTATTTATCATAACAGTGGCAAGAAGACAAGCAGCGAGGCTTTTGATGGTAGCACAAATGAAGTACTCAGATTTGAAAAATATACTTATGATCATAATGGTTTTTTAGCGTCAAAAACCATCGTGGATCAAAACTTTTATCCATCAAGAAAATATGTATTCACAAACGATTTTTACGGAAACGTCACTGAAATGTTCATTTTAAACGAAAATCAAGACACCATCGGTAAGGAAACATATAAGATAATGCAGTATGATGATGAAAAACAATGGTTGGAAAAATGGGGCTTTGTCAATGACACACCAAAAACCTACTACCAAAGGGTTTTCGAACCCTTAAAGTGATATGTATCGACTTAGATATTCTTTTTTCTTTTGTATTGGACTTCTGACTTGTGGCACTTTATCTGCCCAAATTAGTGGTATGGTGCGAGATCAGTCAGGTCAACCTCTGCCTTTTGCTGCTGTATATTGGGCAAACAGCACCAACGGTACCATTTGTAATGAAAAAGGAGAATATTTCATAGAATCAGCAAAATCTGATACTGCTACTTTAGTGTTCCAATATATTGGTTATGAAACCGTATATAAAAAAATCAATTCTAGGCGTCAGCAAACCATTAATGTCACCCTGCATTCCCAAGAATTTATAATAGATGAACTCGTCATATCAACAAAACGGGAAGATCCTGCATATGACATCATAAGGAAAACAATAGCAGAAAAAGCAAAAAATAAAATAAAACATCAGACTTACACAGCTGATATTTATGCCAAGTCATTGATCAGAATGGATAAAATGCCTGAAAAATTTCTAGGTGAAAACTTAGGAACGCTGGGTGGACTTGTGGACACTTCAGGTCAGGGAATTCTTTATTTCTCCGAATCCACATCCAAATTCTATTTTCAGTATCCTGATAAAACCAAAGAAATCATGATATCATCTACTTCTTCGGGTACTGATGTCGTATATATGGCAAACCAGTTTGATGGTGGAACTTTCAATTTTTACAATGACTACATCCAATTCAATAGAACTTTGGTTAGCCCGATTGCGGATAAAGCTTTGGAGTATTATCATTATAAACTTTTAGGCAAAGAAATCAGTGATCAGGGCTCAATGATATATAAAATATCCATCATCCCTATTTCAAAATACGAACCTTTATTTTCAGGTGTCATCTATATCGAAGACAAAAACTATATGATCACTGGAATGGATGTAGATATCAATAAAAATAGCATCTCAATAGCATTTCTAGACAGCATACACATACACCAAATCTACCTTCCAACTGATGATATCTATGCTTTATTTGCTCAGAAACTATCATTTAGGTCAAATATTTTAGGTTTTACTGTGTCAGGAAATTTTCACCATGTTTTTTCAAGATACGTTTTCGATGCTGATGTTTCAACGAAAGTAAATACCAAAGAGACATTTTTAGTAACCCAAGACGCCAAAACATCAGGAAATAGGATGGAATGGGAAACTTTAAGACCAATTCCACTCACATTAGAAGAAAAACTAGACTATATCCGGAAAGATTCTTTGAAAAAAATATGGACATCAAAATCTTACCAAGACTCCATAGACAGGAAGAACAATGCTTTCAAAATTTCTGATCTCCTATTAGGATATCAATGGAGTAATTCATACAAAAGCAGACATGCAGGCATACGGGATCCATCGGCGCTCATTCGGTTCAATGCATTAGAAGGGACAAAAATTAATTTGAACACATATTGGACACAATCCGATTCTTCTTTTAGAAAATTCACTATTCAAAATACCTTGCAGTATGGACTTGCTGATAAGAGAATCAAATCCGCATTTTCATTGGAATACTTATCTAATAATTACAATCAAACCTTTTGGAAAGTAGAATTTGGAAGGAAAGTTTTGCAATTCGATCCTAGGCAGCCTATATCAGAAAGAAGTAATACGTGGAATTCTTTACTGGACAAGGTCAATAAAATAAAACTCTTTGAAAAAGACTTCATTTCAGCAAGTTTTAAAAGTGAAATTTCCAATGGATTATACCTATCTACAACTTTAGAATGGATGCACCGCCGACCTATGGCCATTCACAGTCAGTATAGCTGGAGATTTCAACAGCGAGAATATGAGAATAATATTCCATTGGGTGTAGAAAACGAGTCACAGCTAAAAGAAAATAGCTACATCATGGCCCAACTAGGCTTTGTTTGGAGTCCGGCACAAACGTATGCTTCTCTTCCAAATCTCAAAGTTAGGGACCAATCCAACTGGCCAAATGTACATATTAGCGCCACCATTGGCCATCCTTTGGACAATCACTCTAGCACCTTTATCAAAAACCAATTTAAACTGAGAGATACGTATGTGAATTTCAGACTGCTTGGTTATTTTAGTTACAACATCGAAGCCACTACATTTTTCCATGCTTCCCCATCCTATTTTGGAGATTTTATCCACCAAATAGGTAATGAAGTCACTATGCCAATCAATCCGGATCTATCTGCATTCAACCTACTACCTTATTACCAATATTCATCTAACAAATGGAGCGTTCAATACAATTTCCGACATCATTTTAATGGATACGTGGCGAAATATCTCCCACTCCTTCGAAAGACCAAATTGACGTTTGTATTCGGAAGTTCAGCACTATATACTCCGAATAATGGCGGATATATAGAAGGATTTATTGGTCTTGAAAATTTTAAAATTGGTCCTTTGGAGCTTTTTTCAGTCGATTATACAATAGGAAAAGGCCACAACTTGGACTTAAAAAATGGTTTTACGATCAGATTGAGTGCACTGTTTGAGTGATCGTATTGTTATCAAAATAGATTTACATATCCAAAGTGCACCTTCATCTTACTGAAATCTATAGGCAGTCCAATCCTTTGTCCTGCAGCAAATGACACATTAAACAGTCCCGCTTTTGTACCAAAATTTAGTCCCAAGCCAACTCCAATTATACGATCAGTATAAAAGGTATTATTTTCTCCTTGCACATGAGCCCAACCGACATCAATGAATGGTAAGGAAAGAAATGAGTTTTTGTCAAAATTGATGTGAAATTCTGCTGAAAAATATGTGTATCTGTCTGTCAGAATGGATTGCTCTTCGAATCCCCTAATAGAAGCATTACCACCCACTCTGAAAAACTCATTTAAGCTTACTTTTTCAGGATTATAATTGATTTGAGCATGTAAAGCTGTCTTGATGGAAGACCAAGTATTGAGTGTGTGATAATACGCTCCTTGCACACTGATCTCAGAAAAAATAGAGCTGGCACGCAACGTATCATAAGCATTTTCATAACCTTCAATCTTTAAAATATCGATATTCTGCTTGAATTTTTTCTTTCCTATCATTGCCTTTATGTCAAATGCATATCCCTTGGTTGGATTATAAATATAGTCAAGCTTTTTATATAAAAATTGCATCCCGCCGGATGTTTGTTGTAAATCAAGGCGGTCAGGCAATCGCATATTTTTTTTCAATTGGATAGTATCAATACTGATAAGACTAGAAGAAAACTGTTTGTACAATAGTCGCAAAGTATTGCCACGTCCGAACACCCACTGGCCACCCAATTCAAACGAAACATCAAAGTTTTCTACGCCTGAATTCAATATTTTAAATTCTAGATAACTGCCGACTGGAAGTGAGCCCAAATAAGGAATATCTGATTTTAAATTTAAGTTGAATTGTGAAGGCTTCAAGCGTTTTATTTGCAGGTATGAATATTCTCCATACCCGAAAGCATTGTACAACTCACCCACAAAATCAATGGTAAAGACATATTTTTTCCCATCTGTCACATTCTGTTGCGGTATGACTCCCAAAAGAAAATCAAAACGACTTGCAGGCTTTTTATTGACATACAGTGACAAGGTAGCACTTCCATCATCAAACCATAGAGATGGTGGCTTTTCCAAATTCACAAAAGGCAAATTGTTCAGTTTATCAGGAATATCTTCTATCAATCCATGATTATAAAAACTTCCTCTAGAGATACTTAGATACCTATAAAAAAATGATTTTTTGAGCCGAATGTCTCCAGTGATAACGATAGAATCGATTTTTACCCTTGGACCTTTATCCATAATCAACCGAGCAAAACAGGTATCTTTTTGAAAGGTGACATCATCCATTTGGATTTTATAAAATGGATACCCAATATTCCCATAATATTGACACACGTGATCAAAAACAATCTGCCTTTCGTTTTTATCTAAAAATTTTAATGGCGCTTTTTCCCAATGAACGCCTGCATTTTCTAGCATTGCATTATCTTCATCACTCAACAACAAGTGCATTGCACGGATTTTTTCCCCTTTAAAAATTATAACTTGACATGTGTCATGGCACTTAACAGTGTCCACTTTTGAACCAAAATATCCTTCTTTGTGAAAATCTGCCACTATGGAGTCAATAGTGCGAGAAAATACCGAAGAATCTACCGAAATATACTTCCAATGACGTAATGAATTGGGATGTGTATATGTGGAAATATCAAAGCATTTCACTCCTTGTGCATTGGCAACATAGAAACCAAAAGTGAAAAGAAAAAATGTACATGCAATTCTAATCCAACGAACCACCATTCAATGCTCTAGATAATGAAACCTAACGTCAGTTTTTATAAATTGTTATCTATTGGCTTTCCAAATGGCTTAGAGTGTGTTTAAATTTTGTTTTTGGATAATAAAATAAAACATCTTCTTGCTAAAGGATAAATTTTAAACATACTCTAGATACAAACCTCCAAAATCGATATTATTGAAATAAAAATGAGACTAATATTGAATATCAGAAGTGAAATCCGGCTATAAGAGAAAGAAAATTGACCTTTGTATCACTTTTTTCATAGAAGGCATTAATAATACCATATTGATATTCCAAATCTACGTCCACAAAACCAATAGTAATTCCTATACCTGATGTTGCTCCAAAGAATGCTTCATTGACTGTTTCATATGTGGGTGTCTGTATTCCACCTTCCGGTGTTGTGATATTAAAATTGATGGATGCCAATAATTTTGAGCGAATTACAATGAGATTTGAAATGTGGGCTAAGTCAAATCCCAAACCGAATCTGCCCATCATCAAATGCCAGTCACCCTTTTTTAATGCATATCCTGAAACCGGATAAAATTGTAGCTGATGATATTGACCACCGACTAAGAAATACATGCTTCCATCCAGCAATCTGGCATCAGCAGATATAGCCCAACCCGGATGGGAATACCCTTCAGGTGTCACCTGTTGATCCTTTACCCAAGCCATAGATGATCCTGCTTGAATCACTAAACCAGGCGCTTGGCCATGGATAAAACCGACATATAAACAGAAAATAACTAATCCCAAAACTCGGTTTGCATTACACCTCACTATCCTCATATTTTAATAAGCTCTTGTATTCGTATTTTTGACAAAATTTATAAACGAGCGATTTGCCACCCTATGACCTCCTGGAGTTGGATAGTTCCCTGAAAAATACCAATCTCCTTGATGTCCCGGACACGCAAGGTGTAAATTTTCTAAATTTTGGTAGATCACTTTGATTTCAGGTTTTATTCCGTCTGGAGTGACAAGCTCTGAAATCTTAGACGATATCTGCTCTTCTGTATATCTATCATAGAGTGTTTTCAATTGATTCTCCATTAATTCCATAGGAAGCTCTTCCTGCTCTAAGCATTTGTGGTACACTTCATCCAAAATATCAATATTACCTTCTTCCTCCAAAAGTTCAACAACAGCCCGGAATGCCACAAAATCCTTCATTTTACTCATATCTATTCCATAACAATCAGGATATCTGATCTGAGGAGCAGAAGAGACGATGATGATTTTTTTGGGCTTCAATGTGGACAAAATATATACAATACTGTCTCTGAGTGTCGTACCTCTGACTATGGAATCATCCATTAAAACTAATGTGTCCACTTCATTTTTCACAATTCCATAGGTCACATCATAGACGTGTGACACCAATTGGTGGCGAGCCGTATCTTCCGTAATGAATGTGCGTAGCTTCTCATCTTTCACAGCTAATTTTTCTACTCTTATTTTCTTTTTCATAATAGATTCCAGCGCCGATTGATCCAAATCCCCTTTTTGTTTGAGAACAAGAATCTCCTGCATTTTTCTATTATTTAAAATATCTTCTAAACCTTTTACCATTCCATAAAAGGCTACTTCAGCGGTATTAGGAATAAAAGAAAATATAGTATTGTCTATGTCATAGTCAATGGCTTCCATCACCTTTGGTGCTAACAATTCACCCAATTTCTTCCTCTCATAATAAATATCTCTGTCTGTACCTCTACTAAAATAGATCCTCTCAAAACTACATTTTTTTTCCGTTAGCGGTTCCAATATCTGTTCCTCCGATATCCTTCCATCCTTTTTGATGATCAACGCATGGCCAGGTTTCAATTCATTCACTTGGAAATACCTGATATTTAGAGCCGTTTGAATAGCAGGACGCTCTGAAGCGACTACAGCTATTTCATCATCGTAGTAGTAAAATGCAGGCCTGATACCGGATGGATCTCTCAACACAAAGGCATCTCCATGACCTATCAATCCTGCCATGACATAACCTCCATCAAATTTTCTGGATGCACGCTGGAGCAGCCTTTTCACGTTGAGATGGTAGATTATCTTATTGTTGACATCAATATTATTGAATCCTTCTGCTTTAAATGTATCGAATAACTTCTGTACTTCATCGTCCAAAAAATGACCCATCTTTTCAAGGACAGTCACTGTATCGGTCTTTTTTATAGGATATTGACCTAACTCTATCAACTCCTGGAATAACTCTTCCACATTGGTGAGGTTGAAGTTACCTGCCAAGACCAAATTCCTTGTAATCCAATTATTTTGTCTTAAAAAGGGATGCACAGAATCTATATTGTTGGCACCATGAGTTCCATATCTCAAATGTCCTAGCAAAAGTTCTCCAGCAAAAGGGACATTTTCCTTTAACCATTGGCCATCAGACATGTTCTTATGGTTCACATTTTGATAATGGGAAAACACATTTTGAAACAAATCTTTAAGGTATTGGGGAGAATTCGTGCGATATCTGTCTATGTATGGCTTCCCTGGATGTGCATCCAATTTTATAGTTGCTAGACCTGCTCCGTCTTGACCTCTATTGCGTTGCTTCTGAAGTAACAACTGCATTTTGTTCAATCCATACAACGTGGAGCCAAAGGTATCTTTATAATAATCGAGAGGTTTCAATAACCTGACTAAGGCTAAACCACACTCATGGTGAATAAAATCACTCATTACTTTATTGGATTGGTGAATGGAAGACGATGCAAAGATAGATGAAAAATTAGGATAAAATTCGTTCCATTGAGATTTTTAAAATTCTTGAACAAGTAAAACTTTTTTTAATGTGTACTCCTAAGCCAATTTTCATTATCCATGTGAAAATTCACCTCCAAAAAATTCCTTTTTTTTCGACAGTCATTCAATCAATTGGGCATAAAAAACAAAAATGTAACTATTTGGATTCATATGATATAAAAATTGGTCTGACTTGTCAGATTTTAAAATTTTTATTCTCATGATAAGCTTATGGTTTTCCACTAATAATTTTAAATTTACGGTTACAAAATTGGATCAGGTTGGAACCAATACAAAATACGTCATCTGAACGAGTATCACCCATCGCCCAATACATTCAAAAAATTATACATTTTTTTGGATCAATAGCAGCTTATTCCACTATTGCATTGGTTGGATTGATCACCCTAGATGTAGCTACCAGATATATTTTCAACATCACCTATAATTGGGTGATCGAACTGGAATGGCATTTATTTGGAATCATTTTTCTGCTTGGAGCTGCATATACACTTCAACAGGATAAACATGTCAGAGTTGATCTATTTTATAGCCAATGGAGTCGGAAACGACAAATTTGGATTGACCTATTTGGCACGCTTTTTCTCTTAATTCCATGGTGTGTATTATCCATTCGCACAGCGTATCACTATGCCATCAACGCATGGTATATGAAGGAAGGTAGCCCAAATCCTAACGGCATCCCAGCTTGGTATCCAATAAAATTTGCGATAGTTTTAGGTTTTGTTTTATTACTGTTCCAAGGCATACTTATGATTTTTCAAAATCTGAAGCGCTATGGAAATTGAAATAATTGCCTTACTCTTTTTTATCTCCATTTTCATTGCTCTGCTTTCAGGATATCCTGTAGCATTTGTTTTAGGCGGACTTTCCATTTGGGTTGGGTGGTGGTTGACACCTGATTTTTTGGATTTTCTACCACTTAGAGTGATGGGCACCATCCAAAATTATGTATTATTATCTGTTCCGATGTTTATCTTCATGGGTTTGGTACTAGAAAAGTCAGGCATTGCAGAAGGTTTACTGGTAACCATGAGTCGATTGTTTGGCAAGATGAGAGGAGGACTAGCTATATCGGTTGTTTTGGTAGGTACTATGTTGGCAGCATCTACAGGAATTGTGGGAGCAACAGTTATCACAATGGGATTGATCAGCTTGCCTATTATGTTGAAGTCGGGATATTCACCAAAGTTGGCCACGGGAATCATAGCAGGCTCAGGAACTTTAGGACAAATCATTCCACCTTCCGTAGTGTTGATCCTTTTGGGAAGTGTTTTGAATGTATCCATTGGTGACCTATTCAAAGCAGCTCTCATTCCGGGTATTTTCATTGCCTTAGCATATATCGTCTATATATTGATTTTATCTGTGTGGCTTCCTAAACAAATTCCTGCCCCATCTACAGCAGATCAGATGCCTTTAAAAGCTAATAAAAAAGACATAATGCTCACTTTTATTTTGCCTTTTAGTTTGATCGTTTTGGTATTGGGAAGTATATTTTTTGGTATTGCTTCTGCTACTGAAGCTTCGGCTGTGGGTGCAGTTGGTGCCATATTAATGGCTGTGTTTAAGCAAAAAATGGATGCCACAACTTTAAAAAATATATCTTTTGAAACGATGTATTTAACATCAATGGTTTTTATGATTTTGGTTGGAGCCACAGCTTTTTCTTTGGTTTTCAGAGGTCTAGGTGGAGATAAAATATTGGTGCATTTAGTGGAGTCAAATGCCTTAACAAAAGTACAATTTCTAGTTTTTGTGATGGTTGTGATCTTCATCGCAGGGTTTTTTATAGACTTTATCGAAATCGTTTTCATCATCATACCGATTGTTGCACCCATTTTTGCAAAGTTCCATTTTGACCCTATTTACATAGGTATCTTGGTGGCGCTCAATATCCAAACTTCTTTTTTGACACCTCCGTTTGGTTTTGCTTTATTCTATCTGAAAGGGGTTGCACCTGCTGAAGTATCTATCAAGGATATTTATAAAGGTGTAATTCCATTCATCATTATTCAATTATTCATTTTGCTTTTGGTAGCACTTCTTCCCAATATTTTGAATCTATTATGATGACATAGGGGCAAAAAAAAAATGATCGCTCCCCCAAGCGATCATTTTTAGATCATTAGATCCCATGAACATTTCCAAAACTTAAAAACATAGGGTCTCTCACCTCCTATGCCAATCTCTTTTATAATAACTAAAACTCAATCCTTAATATTCAAATTCGGTTGTCGAACATACGAGTTGATTATTCTTATTTGGCTCGCAGCATCACAATCAACTCGCTGTTCGTGTATTATCGACTAATCTCATGAATCTTCCGAATTTAACCGATTCTTTAATCGGAATCAAACTTTCTCTGTGTTTGATGATACAAAGATGGGATCATAATTACGGCTGCGCAAAAACAAAAAAAGCAACATATAATATATATTTTTTTATAATATGTTTTTTAATGCATTGTTTTTTCTTATGATTTTGCACTTAAGGCGTGAATAAAATTTAAAATTATAAGAAATTCGTAGTTTATTTTTCAAATATTTACTTCAATTTATAGAAAATTTTTATAGTTTTTTAACATTATTTTAACGTATTCAGACTTTGCAGTATAACTTTATCAGTGAAAACATCAATAAAAATTTTACTTTTTTAAAGAACGCAATTTCAAATTCATCAAAATAATGTGGGCATTTACTTTCTTCTAAGTTGTTTTCCAAAATGCTGAACCCAGTAATGTCCATATCTTGCCACAGCCATTTCTTCGACCTTGGGATGCATCAGCATCTTACAATGAGAATAGCTGGCCATCCATTCTTTCAATACCTCTTCGAAGGTTTCTTGTCCTTCGCCCAAATTTTCTCCGGCAACTTCCCAGTTGTAACCTACTTGATCCAATCTTTGTCCAATATTTAAACCATCTATAGAATAATGGTTGAAGAAGTGATGTGTCTCCATTTCTTCGGCTTGTTCCAATGCACTCTTGTATAAGGTATTGTTCCACTTCACAGGTTGAACGGGCGCCATATATGTTCTGCCGCAATGACATCCATGTGTCCTAATTACATTGACTTGATCGATCATTTTTTTTTGATCAACCTCTGAAGGATTATTTGACACAAAAACTCCAAAAAGCATGCAGACTGCAATGGATATAACATTCATACTAAAGTCGTGATTTAGTTAACCAACGGCAAAGCACAAAATTAAATTATTTGAATTAAAATTTTAATCAAACAATAACATTTTTACTTTCCTTAGTAAAGACAAATACATATACACTTTGAACCCAATACAAATTACGTTGTTCTATTTCATTAAAAATTAGATCATGGACCAACTCGTCAAAACACCCATAATGTTATACACGGAGCAAACGCCAAATCCTGAAACATTGAAGTTTGTGACCAACAAGATGTTATATAGAGGCACCGCAGACTTCAAAGATGAAGAAATGGCAAAGCAATGGTCACCATTGGCAGCAGCGCTATTTCATCAATTTCCTTATGTCAAAGGAGTGTATATTTGTAATAATTTTGTAACTGTCACCAAGGAATTTAACTATAGCTGGGATGACATCATGCTTCCATTAAAAAATTCTATAAAATCTTATGTGACGGATGAAGGCGTCATCATTTCTGAAGGGTTTGAAGAAGCCCTACGAGAAATAGAATCTGCAAACACAGCAAAAATGTATGAAGGTGAAGATGGTGAAATTGCCATTAAAATAAAAGAACTTATAGATACTTATGTGAAACCGGGAGTTGAAATGGATGGTGGAAATATAGAGTTTAAATCCTACAAGGATGGAATAGTTTCCGTCATCATGCAAGGTTCATGCAGTGGATGTCCATCATCAACAGTAACGCTGAAGGCGGGCATAGAAGGCATGCTAAAACGAATGGTACCTGAAGTTCAAGAGGTCGTAGCTGAGATGGGATAACCACATTTTATTTCCATCTTTTGTGCAATTATTCCAAAATCATTACCTTTGTAATTTATAATTAGTCTAAATAACATTAAAGGTAATTAATCTCAAACCCCGTGAAGACATTAGGTGAACTTCTCCCTGGAGAATCAGCTTTTATTGAAGAAATTGATTTGAGTATTTTTACTTGCAAACTTTTGAGTCTTGGACTCTTACCAAGAACCAAAGTAAGCATGGTGCGTCCTTCACCTTTCGGAGATGCGTACTACGTCAAAATGGGCAACTTACATTTAGCTATTCGTAAATCTGAAGCTGCAGCCATCAAAATTGCAGACAAATGAAAGCCTTTGATTCGTGGCCCAAAATTGCCATAATAGGGAACCCAAATTCAGGAAAATCTTCTCTCTTTAATATTCTAACGGGACTAAGACAAAATGTTGCCAACCTACCAGGTGTGACAGTGGATGTGAAGAAAGGCACAGCCGAATGGGATGGAAATGCCTTCCATATCATTGACCTTCCCGGCATCTATTCCGTTTATCCAAACGCTGCCGATGAGAAGATTCCTATAGAAATATTGACAAATGTACATCATCATTTGCATCCCGATTTGGTCATATACGTACTGGATATCACTCAAATAGAACGTCATTTTTTATTGGTCACCCAGATCGTGGACATGGGTTTTAATACTATCGTGGCACTGAATATGTCCGATATTGCTGCAGAAAGGGGAATTCAAATCAATACTGCACAAATTCAATCATACCTGAATTGTCCGACTCTTCAGATTTCTACAAGGCTGCATTATGGAATCGAAGCATTGCAAAATCAAATCAACCAATCCCTGTCAGATGTTCCACAACATGATCACTCTTCACTGTATTCGCTTTCGACTGAAGAAGAATGCATTGTTGGAAAAATGGATAGTTTTGGAAATATAAGTCCGTATTTTAAGAAACTTATAGCGCACCATTACAAATGGCTTACCCATGTTTCAGACAAACAATTCTTAGATTTAGAATCAGCGGCAAAACAATGTGGATTCTCGGACCTACAATTTCAAGTGCACGAAACGATGGAAAGGTATAATGGCTTCCTTCCAGTTCTTAAATCTGCCGTTTCTCCAAGTAAGATTTCCGAGAATTTAACAGATCAAATAGATAGAGTAATCACCCATAGGTTTTTCGGTCCTGTGATTTTTTTCGCAATTATGTTTTTGGTATTTCAAGCTGTTTTTGCATGGGCTACGATTCCCATGGAGCTGATAGAAAAAGGGTTCGCATTTTCTGCCGAATTCATAGGCACGATACTACCTAATAATTGGGTCGGAGATTTAATTGTAAATGGAATTCTTTCAGGATTAAGTGGAGTTTTAGTATTCATACCACAAATTGCGATATTATTTTTCCTCATTGCAGTTTTAGAAGAGCTTGGGTACATGAGTAGAGTTGTATTCATGTTTGATGGGCTGATGCAGAAGTTCGGGATGAATGGGAGAAGCATAATATCATTGATTTCTAGCGGAGCATGTGCGATTCCTGCCATCATGTCCACCCGCACCATCAGCAATCCAAAAGAGAGATTGATCACCATTTTGGCAAGTCCATTGATCAGTTGTTCTGCCAGACTGCCTGTGTATGCAGTATTGGTCGGATTTGTCGTTCCTTCTTCCGTCAAGTATTGGGGATTCAATGCACAAGGATTGGTATTTTCAGCACTGTATTTACTCGGAATTTTAGGAGTTTTGTTACTGGCGTACGTTTCCAAATTATTGATCAAGTCTGAAGGGCATTCTTATTTATTAATGGAATTACCGGAATATAAGCAACCTCTCTTAAAAAACATTTTTACAACTGTAGTTCAAAAAGTAAAGTCCTTCATCACTGGTGCCGGAAAAATCATTATGGTCATTTCAATATTTTTGTGGATTGCAGCAAGTTACGGGCCAAAAAATAGCATGCTCCGCGCCAAAGAAAGTGCCAAAACTGAAGCTCTACAAAAAGAAATGAATGAGGAAGATGCACTCCAACTTGAAAAATCCAAGCTGCTAGAGTCTTCCTACATCGGTCATGCCGGAAAATGGATTGAACCGGCTATTTCGCCTTTAGGTTTTGATTGGAAAATAGGGATTGCCCTTCTGACTTCATTCGCTGCTCGGGAGGTGTTTGTCGGTACTATGGCAACCTTATATAGTCTTGGCGCAGAAAACGCAGAGCAAACGCTCCGTCAAAAAATGTCAGCTGAATTGAAACCTGATGGTAGCCGTAGATATGATACAGCAACTGCTTTGTCATTGTTGATTTTTTATGTTTTTGCACTACAATGTATGAGCACATTAGCCATAGTTCGCAAGGAAACCGGAACATGGAAATGGCCCATGATTCAATTCATTACGATGGGCGCAATGGCATATTTTGGTGCTTTAATCACCTATCACATTTTTGCATAATCACTGAAAAAGGTAACAATCTAACAATTTTCCAATTTAAAACTGTGTAAAAATCGTCAAACAAATCTAGCTTTGCATAAGAAATTTACCGTTTGAATTATGAGATTTTTTTTCCTAGTTTTTATATCAGTGATCCTCTCTTGGAGTGTATCCAATGGCCAAGTATTCAAGACTATGACTTTGAATATTAGATTAGATGTAAAGAGCGACTCTTTGGATAATTGGCATCTAAGGAAAAAAGAAATCGTTCAGTTTTTTAAAAATAAAGATCCAAAAATCATTGGTTTACAAGAAGCACTATTGCATCAACTGCAGTATATGGATTCTTCCTTGGTTCATTATGTTTCTGTAGGTGAAGGTAGAGATGGACAGCAAAAAGGTGAATTTTCTGCCATACTCATCGACACAACATTTTTTAAAATCTTGGAGTCAGGTACATTTTGGCTTTCTGAGATACCTACCCAACCATCAAAAGGATGGGATGCCGCCTATCCTAGGATATGTACTTATGCCAAATTGAAAATTTCTAAAAATGGGCGTCAACTGTGGATATTCAACACTCACTTGGATCACATGGGTCAAAAAGCACGCATCGAATCTGTCAAGCTGATCCTCCAAAATATAAATAGTCTCAATATAGGAAATTTGCCTCATCTTTTCATCGGTGACCTCAATGCAACTCCTGATGATAAGCCTATTCAAATGCTAATAGATGCGTATAAAGATAATTTACCAAAAAAAATAAAGGGAGCAAAAGGTACTTTTAATGATTTCGGAAGGCTAAAAAACATGCCTAGAATAGATTATATATTTGGAGAAAAGATAAAATTCAAACAATATACCCATTTGACCGATAAGAGAAGGAATGGAAGGTATTTATCGGATCATCTTGGAGTAATGGCCAAAATTGAGTTATTGAAGACTGAATAAAAGCAGAAACTTATACAGAAACTGCAGCTTTGATGTGCGGGTGTGGATCGTAATCCATTAACGTAAAATCATCAAATTCAAAGTCAAAAATTGATGTAACCTCAGGGTTTAAAACCATCTTTGGTAAAGCTCTTGGACTTCTGGTCAACTGGAGTTTTGCTTGCTCAAAATGGTTATTGTATAGATGTACATCACCAAAAGTATGAATAAACTCACCGGGTTCAAATCCTGTGACTTGTGCAACCATCAATGTAAGCAGTGCGTATGATGCAATATTAAATGGTACGCCAAGAAAGGTATCTGCAGATCTTTGGTACAGTTGGCATGACAATCTTCCATTTGCCACATAAAACTGAAATAAGGCATGACATGGAGTTAGGGCCATTTTGTTTAATTCTCCAACATTCCAAGCGTTTACAATCATCCTACGAGAAGATGGATTAGTTTTCAAAGTGTGGATGAGATCAGAGATTTGATCCATCACTTTGCCATCCGGAGTTTCCCAGCTTCTCCATTGTTTTCCATATACAGGGCCCAAATCGCCTTTTTCATCTGCCCATTCATCCCAAATTCTGACACCATGATCATTGAGATATTTTGTGTTGGTGTCTCCCTTCAGAAACCACAATAATTCATAAATAATGGATTTTAAGTGCAGTTTTTTTGTGGTCAACATAGGAAAACCTTGACTTAGGTCAAATCGCATTTGATACCCAAAAACACTTCGTGTACCCGTACCTGTGCGATCACTTTTATTTATCCCATTGGTTAAAATATGGTCCAGTAAATCTAAATAAGGCTTCATTGACGATAAATTTCATTCAAATGCAAACATAATGAAAAAATATCAGTATAAAATCTAATATATAAAAAAAGACCCCCTTCGACGTTTCGAAGAGGGGTCCCATCCCAAAAACAGTAAACTCTTTATAGAAATATTATTCTATGACAACCATTTTACGAGTTGCAGTGAAATCACCAGCTTTCAATGTGTAAATGATTACACCTTGAGCATTCAACTCATTTTTGTTAATTTCTACGACATTGTATCCTTTGTTGAACTTCCTGTTGATCACCTTCAAAGTTCTTCCGGCAATATCAGTAAAGGTCAATGAAGCATCCATTGATGATGGAAGTTCAAAGCCTATATTGGTAAGTGCTTTGAATGGGTTAGGAACGTTTTGATACAATACCACATCATTATTTGCATTATTGACCCTGAGGTTAACTTCCATAAGACTATTATCAGCATCATATGCTTCAGAAGGAGTAATAGATGAATCCAACCAAAGTGATTGATTCAATGTACCGTCAGTTTTAGCTGCAAATGTCAATGTCATTACCGGAGCTCCTGCTACCAATTGCAACGGCAAATCTTTGTTATAACTTACTGTAAGAATACCTTCAGATAAATGATTGAATCCGAAGTTTGAATCATTCATACCTGATAAAGCACCCTGAACAGAAGTCAACACATAAGCATCATGATCAAAATTCACAGTAAACTGGAATCCGTTGATGCTTGAAGCATCTTGTACGTACACAGGCACATCAAATGTCTGACCCGCACTGTAGGAAACATTGTCGATATTCAAATCAAAATTCTTAGATGAACGAGATTCTACTATAGCTGAACCAGCTCCAGGATTCACGTTACCATCGATATCTCCAACTTTGACCGCTTTGAAGTCAATAGTCATATCAGAACTTAGATTTGAAATATTATACACAGTTTGATATGCTTCTTTATTGGCGTTTTGAGGATCTTGGAAGGTATAATCCTTATCCACAAACAACCATGATTCATTATTTTGGAAGCTATCATGTACACCCAAAATCAACTTACGTAATTCAGAAATGTCTTGTACTGAAATCTGACCATCTTTATTGACATCTGCTGCAATGATCTTATATGGATCCTTGATGGTTTCAATATTCAAAATGTGTCTTTGCATATATACCAAGTCAATAGTGGAAACTCCATTCTTTGGATCGATATTTTTCTGTGGTTTGACTACATAATCCAAACCAGATTCAACATCTGCAAATGAATACTGACCATTCAATCCAGTTTCTGCAGTCAACTCGCTACCAAGCAATTCTACGAAAACATTATTCACCGGTATGTTAAGAGGAGTCTCTATTGTACCTGAAATTTTCGCAGGTTTCTGATTTGAATCAGGACAAGCATCAAAGTTGTCTTGAATTGAAATGAATGTAGAACAATGGTCTTGTACCACATTGCCCATCGGTGTGACGACTGCAGCATAGATGTCCACAGGCACTTTACCTAAGTCTGCACAGGTGAAAGTTCTTCCTGCCTGAACAACCGGCTTACCTTGTGCATCCAAAGTCACTGGAGCAAAGGAAAGAAGTACAGGATATCCACAAGGATGTGAACTTCCATTGTCAAAATCTTTAGCCCAAATATCTATCATACCAGCGTCCGGTGAACCATCATTATCTGTATCAATTGGCATCAAACTGGTTGCTAAACCATTGATACAGTAAGGAGTAGGAGTTTTACAATTGACGATAGAAAATTCTTGAATACATTTTGTGACATTACCACATCTATCTTCAAAAGACCATTCTATTTTATGTGTTCCTACCGGATAATTTCCACTTGCATCTGCAACATTACTTAAACCTGATTTTGAGAGACCTGCATCGAAAGAGCCGTCACTGTAAAGATCGACTCTATAGTTGTATCTAAGTGTTGTTGTACATTCATCTTCTGCTGTTGCTGTAAGTTCGATGTAACCATCTGCACACTGTGCATCATAAGTACATACAGCTTTAGGGGCACAGCTGCTTGTAATTACAGGTTTCACCGGATCATATACTTTGATGATCTGTGTATGTGTCCATTCTTTATAATGTGTTCCACCATTTTCAATATATTCTTGACACCAGTCAATCACTGTCCAATGTCTTAATATCTTGAAACAAGCTTCTCCTGTTCCATTATTGAATGTGAATATTTGATCGTCATAATCTGCACCTACCAAGCTACAGATATTGTCCGCTGTCAGATCAGGTCTGCCTGTATTATCCGGATCGAAAGCAGGATCATTAGGATCTTCACAACCTTTGACTGTCACGTCTGAAGGCCATCTGTCTTCAGTCATTTCAAATGCATGGTTCAAGCCTGTAACTTTGATCCATTGTGTACATGATGCAGTACGTCCGCCTCTATCAGTAGCTGTAAAATTACGTGTGATTGTACCTATTCTACATGGATTTAATGTGTTTGTAGAATCGGTAACAATACTAGGAATTTCACAATTATCATATGCAGTTGGCCATCCAAACCAAGATGCCAATTTTGTCAAGTCAAAGTTGTCATTACAAGACACAGTCATATTAGGTGGACATGCTATTGTTGGTGGCAATTTGTCTTGAATAGTGGCATTGACCATACAATCATTCCAGTTTCCGGATTTATCTATTACTCTGAATACTACTACTTGAGAAGTATTCACATCATTACAACAAAATCCTGCATATTCACTGAAACCACATGGGTCAGTTATTTCAACTACATATAAGTATTGCTCTTGCTCACAAACTTCTGAACCGAAATCATACCAGTGACTATTCAAACTCTGAACTCTAACATAAGGATATGAGTTATGGCCATCAAGAACATCTCTTGGGCTACCTGCTTCCCAGTTTCTGTATGTGCTAGTCTCACCATTGATCCATGCATATTCACCTTTTTGTTTGATATCTCTTAAACCTATGATATAATCTTCGTCAAGCTTCCATGCGGAAACTTTCTCATATACCCACTGATCTTCCGCAGCTGTATTCAATACCACAAGATGACCACCCATTGCAGCAGCTGTTTTTGCAGCAACTTCCGGATTTGCTTTATGGCTAGAAACATAATAATAGTGAGGAGTAGAACCATATTCTCCTAAGAATGTAAATCCAGGGAATTGTGGTGTTTTACATGGAGCGCATGGAGCAGGATTCATTCTCCTTACAAGCATTTTTGCAAGTTCACACTCATCATAACTACCATTATCAAACGATGTTGCTTTTACCCATGCTTGTGCATCTTGAGTCAATGATACTACTGTGTATTGAGTACAAACGGCAACAGGGGCTGTATTGTCTTCTACTACAACCTGAAACTCACAAACGCTGCTATTGTGACAATTGTCATAACCTGTATAAGTAACTGTATGACATCCTACCGGTAAAGTCACTAAACCACCGTTGGTGTCAAGGAAACCATTTGGATACTCCACAGTTGCGTGAAGGTTTGCACTACAATTATCTGTCATAGGTACAGTAGGAAGTACTACGGTTGCACCACATGTGTGTCCGCTTGTAGAGTACACAAGTTTGGTTGGACAAGTCATCACAGGTCCCACTTTATCAGAAATTTCAATCAATTGATTATACGTCTCAACTGAAGAATCGCAAGACCACTCGATCACTTGCCATGTTCTCATAATCTTTGTTACGCACTTGATTTCAGGGAATTTTACATCACTGAAAGACACGAACAAATTACAGAATGCGTCTGGATTAGGATAAAGTTGAACAGGAACTTTAACGTTTGTAAGTTTTAAAACTGTGTAATTAGCTCTGTTCATGGTATAAACCTGAAAACAGAATACATCTCCTTCGGCAACACAAACTTCTTCCTCACCTTCAACAGGCTCACTATATGGACCTGATGCCAAACTTACGCCTACACCATTCAGTGAATAACCTGGCTCATCATTATTAAAATTAGCACCTGCAGTGGCAGTTCCACCAGCAGCAGACACCATAGATGCTTCGTAATCAAATGTCAAGTAACCACTTGATGGCATAGTCATACACATTTTCGCTCCTAGTGTTTTACTGTTAGGAAGTGTATTCATTGTACCACCTGTTAATGTCAATTCTTCTTCTCCTACTGCATAAGTACCTGCACCATATTTTGCTCCTGCCCATCCATCATATTTTGGAATAGCGATGCTAGGTGTGCCTGTACCTTTCTTACTGCCTATATTAGTAGGATTTGGGTGACCTGCAAATGGCAATCCAACAGGAATGCGAGCATAATCTCCATCACACGAAAGTTGAACATCTTTAGGTATTTCAATTTCATCTCTTTCGAGAGAAACAACCCAAATAGTTACTTCACAAACTTCATCAGAGATGTTTCCAACTTTATCCTTTGCTTTGAAAGTTCTGATGACTCTTTTGAGTGTATCAGGTCCTGCAAATACTAAAGGAAGATTACAATTATTGACTAAAATATCCTCTCCAACCATAAATACCTGTGCAGGTCCACAGTTGTCAGTTGCTTCAGGCTTGAAGTATTCCATGACTGGGCATGTCAATACTTTTGTCACAGGACATTCCACAAACTTCGGCTTCAATTTATCCTCAATATTGATCACTGACCAGCATGAGTTGGTTGGTCCACCGGTTGTTGTTGGTGCAGAAGTGACTTTTGCGTATAACGTCTTACCAACATATAGAAGACCTTCCGTCAAGACGGCTTGACCAACACCAGATGCTACCACATCTGTTGTGGGAGTCTTCATAATGGCGACAGTCGTAGTGGCTGCTCCACCACACGTGGAACCATCAGCTAAAACTTGTGTAGCAGTGATAACCGCCTCACAAGCATCATCCAAAGAAACTTGTAGAGACCCCTTACATGCACAAGATGTCTGGGCTTGTGTCTGCAATGAAATCCCTAATGTGAGTGCTACCAACAGCATAAATGCCCTTGATAGACTTGAGAAACGTGTTAAACTTGTTTCATTCATGAGATCCAAATTTTGAGTTTAAGAAATTAATTAAAATTTTACTGTTATGAGATTTAGTTGCATATATATACAATTAAGTCCCAGTAACTTATTAAAAAATAAATGACATAGAGTATGCAACAAAATCACACACTTTTTCTTTTGTCTATTAAAATTAACTCAGATTGGAAAAATGAAATCAACTATACATAGTAATATACTATATGTATAAGTTTCCCGTTAGTAAAAAAAATACCTTGGGCAGCAAAAAATTGTATATACATAATTTATATGTAAAAACAATTTAGGTTTAATCTATTATATATCTTGGTTGGAAAAAATTAGATAGGTTCTGAATAGATTCTCACACTATTCGAGTGCAAATATAGGGGCAATTACATATATAATAAAAAATAATACAAAATATTTTCATATATTTTTATACACAACATATATTGACCTATTTATCAATATTTTATGAATTAAATAATTTTTCTATGCTTTTACTGTTTTTTTAAATATTCGAACACAATTTGTTTTGAAGCACTATATTTGTTGCAAATAATTTTATCAATATCGTGCAAATTCATGCTTCAAATCCGGAAGAATATATATCAAAAGTAGAGGATCCGGATAAAAAAATCGCCCTCAACAAGCTTAGAGAAATTTGCTTATCTCACCTTCCTGATGGGTTTGAAGAGGCGATGGCATACGGAATGTTTGGCTACGTAGTTCCACATTCGCTTTATCCTAAGGGTTACCATTGTGATCCAAAAACACCATTGCCATTCTTAAGTTTTGCTGCTCAAAAAAATTTCATCGGTATCTACCATATGGGTTTGTACATGATGCCGGAACTGTATGACTGGTTTGTTTCAGAACATGCCGCCTATCCCAAAAAACTTGATATGGGTAAAAGTTGTATTAGGTATAAAAAGGAAGCAGACATACCATATCCATTGATCACCGAATTGGTACAAAAAATAACACCAAGCAGATACATAGAAGTATATGAAACAGCCCTCAGAAAATGATGTAACGTATATTGAGACGAACAAAGCTCTATGGAATAAGAGAGTAGAACATCATGTGTCTTCGTCTTTTTACGATAATGAAGCTTTCCTCAATGGCAAATCTACTTTGAATGAAATAGAAATGGAATTACTTGGTGATGTCCATGGTAAAAGAATTTTGCATTTACAATGCCACTTTGGTCAAGACACAATGTCGCTTGCACGTATGGGAGCACTTACATATGGAGTGGACTTTTCTGAAAAAGCAATTGAAATTGCGAAGTTATTCAATGATCAACTTCACACTGATGTACAATTCATTTGTTCAGATGTTTATGAAATAGACCGACTGAATTTAGGCGAATTTGATATCATATTCACTACCTATGGCGTCATAGGTTGGCTTCCAGACCTAGACAAATGGGCAAAAATCATTGCACGTCACCTTAAAACCGGAGGAAAACTTGTTTTCGTAGAATTTCACCCTTTCATATGGATGTATGATGATTATTTTGACGGCATCACTTATTCATATTTCAATGACGAACCAATCATTGAGTTAAGTACAGGTACATATGCTGAAAACGATGCAGATATCACCAATGAATCTATAGGCTGGAATCACAGTATCAGTGAAGTTCTCACAGCTTTGCTAAGCTCAGGCCTTACCATCAAACAGTTCAAAGAATTCAAGCACTCGCCTTACAATTGTTTCAATGAAATGAAACAATTACCCAATGGACACTGGATCATTGAAAAATTTGGTGAAAAAATGCCTTTGGTGTACGCAATTGAAGCCAATAAAAAAGGGTAATAGCTCAAGCATATTACCCTTCCCTTTGAAAACTATCGTTTCCGTTTGTTTTGAATATTAATCTAAAGACTGATTGTCAGTAGCTGCTCTTTTGACCAATTCTTGATATTCTTTTGGAGTCAATCCATCTAAACAATAGTCTATTGGATTGATAGAATTGCCATTTAATATCACTTCATAATGTAGGTGTGCTCCAGTAGAAGAGCCTGTATTACCGACTGCACCAATTTTCTGGCCTTTTTTCACTACCTGCCCTTCTTTCACATTGATTGTGTTCATATGGGCATACAGTGTTTTATAACCGTATCCATGGTCTATGACCACGTTCTTACCATAACCGCTGCCTGCTTTATTGATACCAACGACCTTGCCATCTCCGGTAGCTTGAATGTCAGTACCTGTTGGTGCGGTGAAATCTATACCTTTATGAAATCTTCTTAGCTTATGAATTGGGTGAATCCTCATACCGAAACCGGATAAAAATCTCACGTCCTTTTTAAGTGCTGTTTCTTTGACCGGTTTTATAGATGGTATGCAAGCAATTTTTCTTTCTTTTGTCTCAGCAACCTTAAATAAACTATCTAAGGAATGCTTTTGGATCTCAATTTTTCTTTTCAATTCATCAACCCTTGTAAGGTTGGTTTTCAACATTTTACCCGTTTCTTTCAAATTATCTAAAAATGCGTACTTATCGTGACCACCGATACCACCATTCCAAATACCTTCATCTATCGGCTTCACACCCAAGATCATCCTATTGATCTCGCTATCTTTTTCGTGCAATGACTCAACTTTTGCACTAAGATTGTCAAATTCTTCATGTAAGTTTGAAAGATAAAATTCGAGCTGCTCTTTTTCGTTTTGAACCAACCTTTCCTTTGGAGTAGGAAAATATTGGTATGCTATTACGAATAAAATAAAAGATGTGAGTGCAACTGTAGATATGAAGACTAAGCTACGCCGAAGTTTATCTTTGTGGCTCAGTTTATGAGGCTCGTATTGAAGAGTGTGTGGATTGTAAACGTATCTTACATTTTTCATTTATGATTAATTTAAATGAATTCGATTAAAAAATGAATTTCAGAAGACTCCTTACAAGACAAAATGTACGCAAAATACCATGTTTGTCAAGAAAACGCCCTTTGAATTCGATCAAAGATCGTCAGTAAATGGATACGTACGGAATTAAAAACGGTGTAAATTTATAACCAACTTCTGATGTGCGCAACTTTTTAAGGTAAAAATATACAGAATTTTTATATAAAATTTAAATATATGTGTATTTCATTTATTCATAAGAGTTATACAAACTCCAAAAATTCATTGGTAACATTTGAGACAGAGTCATATATTATTTGTTAAAAATTTCACAATTTAATATAAAAAAACAACATTCAATTACAGGCTAGATGTTTGACGTTGAACTTTATTTTAATTTTACGGCAATATTAAATCACATACATTATAAAATGAGGATACAACAAACAATTATCTTTACTCTAATCATCCTGATCGGATTTTTCTCATCTTGCAGTGCACTAAAAAAGGGGACTGAAATACAAGGAAATATTACGGGAGCAGGAAATATGTCAGTTTATTTAGATCAAATATCACTGACGAGTCAAAGCAACATTTTATTGACTGAGAAAGCAAATGAAAAAGGTGAATTTACATTTTCACTACCTGATGGATTAAAAACCGGTTTATATAGAATAAGAATCGGAGAGCAAATTGCAGATTTGATCTCCAACGGAAAAGAAAAAAAGGTGAAATATTCAGGAGATCTAGCCAAAATCAATAATTTTGAATATGAGGTAGAAGGTTCAGAGTTGACCTCTATATATTTAAATGAAGTGAAGAACTACATCAATAAGCAGATTGATGTGCCGGCATTGACCACTTTCACAACTACTGAATCAGATCCTCTTGTTGGATTTCAGCTGGCTGCTAGATTGTTTACTTTTAGGCCTGAATTTCTGAATGTACATCAGGAAGTATCCAAAAGATTGACAGCGCAGTATCCACAACTGGAATTAAGTGGTCAATATGCAAATGTTGTCACTCAATTAGAGCAAGCATTCAACCAGCAGACAGCAGCCGCAACCATCAAGATTGGTCAACCGGCTCCGGAAATTTCATTACCTGATCCAAATGGTAAAATCAGAAAACTTTCAGATTATAAAGGAAAGGTTGTTTTGGTTGATTTTTGGGCGTCATGGTGTGGACCTTGTCGCAAAGCAAATCCACATGTTGTGGAAATATACCATAAGTACAAATCTCAAGGTTTCGACATTTTCAGTGTTTCATTGGATGGTATGGATAGTAGAACAGCAAGTAGGTTTACAGATGCCAATCAACTGAAAGAGCAAATGGAAATGTCAAAAAATAGATGGCTTGAAGCCATTGAAAAAGACAAATTAGTATGGCCGGGACATGTATCTGATCTTAAAAAATGGGAAAGCGCACCTGCACAACAATGGGATGTGAGGAGCATACCTTCAACATTTTTGGTAGGTAGAGACGGAAAAATTGTGGCCATCAATCCAAGATTCGACTTGGAAGATCAAGTGAAAAAGTTTCTGTAAAAAGTTGATTTTAGATAAGAGTTTGTTTAAAATTTATCCTTTAGCAAGAAAATGTTGTATTTTGGCTACAAATTCGTTAAATTTTTTGTTCGGTGTCATGAAGAAAAACCAAAAACTCTACTATCATAAAAATCAAAACTAAAATGTTAAAAGAATTAGAACAGAAAAGAATGTTTGGGAGAAAGAAATTTAGATTAAATGAAAATAATGTTGAAATTTATGACAAAAAAATAAATGAAGAGATTGAATTTTCTGTTGATTATTTAGACCTTGGAGTAGACACAGTAAAGAAATCTATTAAAAACTCAATGTTTGTTGAATTATTCTTTTGGGCGTTTTTCCTTATTCAATTCGGACTTTTAATTGAATCTTTAGTTTTTGAATCTGAAAATAAAGGAATGCTTGTTTTTTGGTCTTTAGGGAGTGGATTTTTTCTGGGAATGATATTTTTAATAAGGTGGCAGCCAGGGAAAAAATTAATTTACCTAACAGGTGGACAAAAAAGTATTGAATTTTTTCAAGAAAAACCTAATAAAAAAGCAGTAGAAACTTTTATTGGCGAATTAAAAAACAGAATAAGGAAAGCTTATAAAAATGAGTATCTGAAATGGGAAGATAAAACTCCTGTCGAGCAAAAAATTGGACAATTAGAATGGCTAAAAAGAATAAAAATATTGGATGAAAATGACTTTGAAGAATTTATGCGGAAAGTAAAAAATGACAAACCAATTGGATTCAATAAGACTGAATAGAAAAGAATACGACACCGAACAAAGCATACAGCGGTCATGCCCAGCAAAAGCTGGTCACGCCGTGTATGCGGGCCGTCGAATTGCCCACATTCGACTGCAAAATTTGCCTTTTTTCGCCCATAATAATTCCATTTTATTGTCCAAAAAAAATTAAACATACTCAAATAAAAAAGGGTACAATCATTAAAAATTGTACCCTTTTTTCATTGAGAAAAAATTGATAAAACTACGAACGCTTTATCAACCCTATCAAAAACAAGAGCACCAATGCACCCACTACAGAACTAATCAATGTAGATACGATCCCTGAACCCAAACTGATGTTAAGCGCATTGAAAATCAATCCGCCCACGAAGGATCCTGCAATACCAATGATGATATTGCCTAATAACCCAAACCCGTACCCTTGTCTAATTTGACCTGCTAACCAACCGGCTACAGCGCCAATTACTAAAACAATTAATAAAGATTCTAATGACATAATATAAATATTTAATGGTTACTAAATAGAGAACTACTTCCAGATGAAAGTAATATTTTGGTTTATGTCGGGATGTAAACTGAATGCTACAGGACACGTTCTACCTGCGGCCTCTAATAATACACGATCTTTCTTCAAAAAGTTCCCATGTGGCATGATAACTTTGATTTCTATTTCTTGAATGCGACGAGGATTTGATGCCATAATTTTGGTAATTTCCAATTCTGTCCCGTCTATATTAAGTCCGTGATTCCGCGCTGAAATGCCCATAATCGTGATCATGCACGCACCTAGAGAAGTCGCCGCCAAATCTGTCGGAGAAAAAGCCAAGCCTTTTCCTTGATTATCAATCGGCGCATCTGTGATGATGGTTTGTCCCGAAGAAATATGCGTCAATTCAGTACGTAAATCTCCTAAATATGTGATCTTACTTGTCATATTCGTTTTCTGTTATCATTGCCAATCTTTCCTTTTCTTTTTCTTCTCTCAGCCTTACCCTTTCCATCTCTTCCTTTTCGTCAGCCATATCATAAGATTTTATAATGGCTTTTACCAATCTATGTCGCACAACATCTTCAGCCCCAAGATAGAGCTGACCTATGCCATCAATTGGTTTCAATATATCCAATGCCTTCCTTAAGCCGGATTTCTGGTGTCCTGGTAAATCTATTTGAGATAGATCGCCAGTGATAATTGCCTTTGCATTTGGTCCTATCCTTGTTAGAAACATCTTTAGTTGCGTGGTAGTACAGTTCTGTGCCTCATCCAGAATGATAAAAGCATGATCTAATGTTCGCCCTCTCATGAATGCCAACGGAGCTACTTCAATGATTCTATTGGTAATGAAAAAATTGAGCTTTTCCATGGGAAGCATATCATCCAATGCATCATACAATGGCCGAAGATATGGGTCCACCTTGTCTTTCATGTCTCCCGGCAAAAAACCAAGATGTTCACCAGCTTCTACAGCAGGTCTTGTCAATATTATTTTCTTCACCGTTTTATTTCTCAACGCTCTGACAGCAAGTGCTACCGCTGTATATGTTTTGCCGGTTCCTGCAGGTCCGATTGCGAAAACAATGTCATTTTTCTCACTTAAATCAACTAATTTTTTTTGATTTCTGGTTTTTGCTTTGATAGCAGCACCATTTTTACCGTGAACGATGACGCCACCTTCTTCCGTCTTTGTCAATTTGTGTTCGATACTATGGTCGCTGATCAAGATGTCTTCAACCGTCTGAGTTGTGAGTTCCCGACGATCTTCAATCATCTTCACCATGATTTCTAATTTATTTCGGATTTGATCTACGTCCTCCTTTTCTCCTACCAACTTCAATTGGTGTCCTCGAGATGTCATCTGTACAGATGGAAAGGCCTTTTTCAATAAGTTAAATTTACTATTGTGCTCCCCAAATATTTCGATAGGGTCCACAGAGTCAATGGTCAGTATTACTTCGCTCAAATGATTTATTTAAAGATGAATAATATATAACAAAAAATTATAATTTATTAAAAACATTTTATTTCTTTGCAACAAATATTAAAATACATTTTATATTATAAAAATAATTGCGTATTAATTTTTGATTTTTAACAAATAACGCATGGCATTGGTTTCATTGACCACTGATTTTGGGCTCAAAGACTACAACGTGGCGAAGCTAAAATCCGCTATATTCCACCATATCAAACAAGTGCAAATAGTGGATATCAGCCATCACATTGATAAATTTGACATCGTCCAAGCAGCATTTTATCTTCAAAATGTGATTCCTTCGTTTCCTGAAAACACCATCCATGCGGTTGCAGTGTATAGCCACTATAAGAAAAATAGCGAAATCATCACTTTTAATAAAAATGGACAGTATTTCGTAGGCCCCAATAATGGAATTTTCTCATTGATCTTTGATGATTTAGATCCAAAAAAAATTTACAAAGTGGATGCGCCGCATGACAAGGCCAATTCCACCATTTCAGTTTTAGCACATGCCATCGCTTATATCAGTCACGGACTGCCATTAGCAGAAATTGGGCCTATACCTGAACAGTTTTATCAAAAAATGCTACTAAAACCTGTACTGACTCAACACCAAATCAGAGCCGCAATTATACACATTGACAATTTCGAAAACGTCATCATCAATCTAAAACGCAGCGAATTTGAATCATTAAGAGGTGGAAGATCATTTGAGCTCTATTATAAGCAAAACGAACCCATAACAATATTGCATAACCACTACGGGGATGTGCCTATCGGTGATCCCGTTGCTTTTTTTAATTCCTCAGATTACTTGGTGATAGCGGTCAATTTAGATAAAGCCGCCAGTTTGTACAATTTGCATAAAAATGAGATGATCCAAATTTATTTTAATTAAAACTCTTCATTTTTCTCAATTACATCAATGGCATTATCGACTTCGTGCTCCGGCACCATAATATGATATTCATCTGTCGGCGGTAAGGCACTGCTTTCGCTGAGTGGGAAGGTGGTGATTCCTGCATCATGCAATGCGTTGAGTATCAATTGTGCGGTGATATAATCGTGATATGTACGCACTGTAACAAAATGATCTTCCATGATGATATTTTTTGCTCATCTATAATAACAATATTTGAAGGTAGAAAAGTTCCGAAAATCTCTGAGATTTTACAAAGGCTTCATCGAAATCTGATTCCATCTCGATTATCATTTTTAATACCTTCTCATAGCAACATTGTATAATTGATGCCTATTAGTTTGGGCTTGGTAAATAGAATTTCTACCTTTGTTTATAATATTTTAATAGATCGAGTAATTACATGAAACGTTACAAAATATTTTTTTGTATTTGCATTTTGGCATTTGTATCATCTTGTCAAAAAGTTGAAAAACCCAGTGTGCATTTTATTCTCGAAAAACAAGGATTGATCGTCCAATTATCCGGAAATGTTTCTGATCCTAACAATGAAATATTAAATGGTGAAGTACATTGGGGAGATCAATCTATTGGCTATTTTGGCATGGATGAGTTTCAAGAATTACAGAAAACTCATCACTATGCATTACCCGGAACGTATCGCATTAAAATACAATTATTGAATTCTTCCGGGATCGTCGTCAAAGATTCAGCAGAAGTAAAAATTGATTTCCTTGAGACTTCATTATCAAATGTGCAAAGTGAATTCTTTACAAAAACCACGAATGAATTTTTAGTATTGACACTCAATTTACATACCTACCAAGAAGACAACCAAAATGAAAAATTCAACATCATAGCGGATGTGATAGGAAAACTGAATATAGATTTTGTTGCATTTCAAGAATGTGCCCAAAACAGAAACGCATCTATGTATTCCGGAAATATCAGAACCGACAATATGGCACTGAAGATCAATGAAATATTAGAAAAAAAGTACAATAAACATTACGAAATAACATGGGATTGGGCGCATTATGGGTGGCAAATATATGAGGAAGGAATCTGCATATTATCCAAAGAATTACCATTAGAACAAGAATCACGAATAGTATCCAAATCAACGTCTAAAGAAGATATCACAACTCGCAAAGTCATCTATGGCGCTTATCAAAAGTTTGGCAGGCAATTCAATATTTTTTCAGCCCATTTGCATTGGAGGCAATCACTCAATGATGAAGAGCAGAATAATCAAATCAAAGCACTCAAGGCCATGGCCATAGAAAAAGAAGCAAGTTCAGCAGATGCAATCACCATAGTTGCGGGTGATTTCAATGGCAACCCAACCAGTTCCTATCCATATAGTGAAGGATATACAACTATGGTAGGCAATGGTGATTATATCGATGCATTTTTAGCAAAAAATCCTAATGCAAATGTCATTCCGGCAGATCCAAGATATTACACAGTCGGTGGGAGTTTGCCTGGAAGAATTGATTATATTTTCATCAAAAATAATGATAAAGTAAATGTCAAAGCGTCACAAATTCTATTTACAAATCAGGTAATCGGCGTAGTGTCTGATCATTTTGGCGTGTTGACAAAACTGGAAGTTGTACAATAATCCCAGATGTGTTTATGAAAATTCATCTGTAAAATGCCAATTAGTTGTTTTTAAGATGATAAAAATCAAGGCTTTTGAATCTCCCTATCAAATGAAATCTCCAGTGGAATTTTTGATAATCGCATCCAACAAATACCCGTAACAATAACAAAAATTTATATTTCCAACCATAGATAAAGTGAAATCTAATGAAAATCAACCACGCATCAACACTTTGTCCCAACAAAAACCTCAAGGGCATAGCCCTCACATGTTACTAGGAGCGAAAGCTCCGAAAAACAGTCTTAAGGGCGTGGCCCTGACATGTTAATTTTCAGCACTAAATCCATTGAAATGACCATAGAAAATATTGATATTTTTCCATTTCGATTTTGGACTTTTAGAGTATATTTAAAATTTATCCTTTAGCTAAAAAATGTTTTATTTCAGCTTCAAATTCGTTAAATTTTTCATTGAATTGCCCAAATTCGACTGCTAAATTTGCCTTTTTTCACTCAAAATAATTCCATTTAATTATCCAAAAACAAAATTTAAACATACTCTTATTTGTTTCTTCACATACTATAGATGATTTTTACTTTCAAGCATCTTTTTGATTATGGCGATTTGTCCGAGATGATAGTACGCATGTTCAATCACTCCTTCTATATTTCTGGCATAGCTACCATACTTCTCATCTACAAAATTTGAGGCCAATTGGACATCTGACATTTCCATTACTGCTTGTGCGAACATTGCAGCATTGTCTAAAAATGTGCTTCTCATCTTTGCCCAATCCTCTTCACCTGTAATCGGTGGTATATCAAAAGCGAATTGATCTCTAATCAATAATTCGCCACCATTAAAAACTTCCAATATTCCAGCCAAATAATAATTGACATGAAATATGAGAGAAGCTATGGAATTTAATGTCCCAATTTTTTGTGTGGCTTTATGCCAATCCAAATCCTGAATTTGATGCTTATAATTGGTATTAGCAATCCATTGCCCATCTAAAAATACTTCTCTAAGCCTTACAGCGAGCGCTTTACTTATCTCCATTTTCAAGCTTTTAGTATATCCACCCTTTCGATGACAAAAATCTATTCACTTTTAAACGCTAAAGTAACATTTTTATCAAAATATATAAAGTTCAAGAATTTCAAACTGAGATCATTTATACCCTAGAATCATTTGAATTACATTAAACAATGTGCTTAAAGTCAATGAATTTTGTATTTTAGAAACAAAAATATTATCCTATCTTTGCGGTTTGTTTTAAAAACTCCTCAAGTATGCGTTATTTCAAACGATATATGGTGACTTCAGCACTGCCGTATGCCAATGGCCCCTTGCATATAGGACATTTGGCGGGTGCTTACTTATCTGCAGATATTTTTGTCAGGTATTTAAGGATGATGGGTAAGGATGTGGCATTCATTTGCGGATCAGACGAACATGGTGCGGCTATCACGATCAAAGCACTGAAAGAAAATGTAAGTCCTCAGGAAGTTGTAGATCAATACCATGCATTGTTTGAAAAAACTTTCCAGGAAATGGGCATATCTTTTGACATCTACCATAGAACATCATCAGAACTGCATCACCAAACTTCTCAGGAGTTTTTTAATAATTTATATCAAAAGGGTGAATTCATTGAAAAAGAATCCGAACAATACTACGACCCAAAAGCGCAACAATTTTTAGCTGACAGATATATCACGGGAACATGTCCGAAATGTAGCAATCCTGCTGCTTATGGTGACCAATGTGAAAAATGTGGTTCTTCTCTGAGTCCGACCGACTTGATAAATCCTAAATCTACTTTGTCAGGAGAGAAACCTGTTTTGAAAACCACGAAACATTGGTACCTTCCTCTCGACAATTATGAATCTTGGCTGAAGAAGTGGATAGAAACCGGAGATCTTGATGGCAAACACCTGCATGACCCTGAAGACTGGAAAAACCACGTATTGGGTCAGTGTAAATCTTGGCTTGAAGGTGGACTTCAACCCAGAGCGATGACGAGAGACTTAGAATGGGGTGTGGATGTGCCGCATCACATACCCGGACATGAAGGTAAAAAACTCTATGTATGGATGGATGCACCTATCGGGTATATCTCTGCAACTAAACAATGGGCAAAAGATAAAGGTAAAAATTGGAAAAAATACTGGCAAGATGATGACACCAGTTTAATTCATTTTATTGGAAAAGATAATATTGTTTTTCATTGTTTGATTTTCCCGGCAATTTTGAAAGCACATGGAGGTTATATCCTTCCTGTTAATGTGCCGGCAAACCAATTTATGAATCTTGAAGGAAATAAAATTTCTACTTCTAGAAATTGGGCTGTTTGGGTGCACGAATATCTATCCGAAATGCCTGGAAAACAAGATGAACTTAGGTATGTGCTGATCAAAAATATGCCTGAGCAAAAAGACAGCGAGTTTACATGGAAAGGCTACCAAGATGCTGTCAATAATGAACTGGTCAATAACTTAGCCAACTTTGTGAATAGAGTAGTTGTATTGACTCACAAATATTACCAAGGTAAAATACCAAAATTTGATGAAGATCAAGACATCATCGGCGTAGAAGGAGACCTAGAATCATCATTTCATGAAGCTGAAATTCTTCGACTTTTTGATCAAATGGATGAATGGTGTAGTTATATTAAAAATTATGACTTCAGGGGCGCACTCAAAATCTTAATGGATATTTCATCCCAAGGAAATCAGATTTTGCAATTTAATGAGCCTTGGAAAACCTTCAAAGAAGATCCTGAAAAAGTAAAGACGGTGATGAATTTGGCTGCGCAATATGTGTACGTTATTGGAGTACTATGTCGGCCATTCATGCCATTTACTTCGGATAAAATAGCACGATTGCTGAATGTATCCTTTGAAAAAGAAGATAAGTTACTGCTGAATCTCATGAATAAAATGTCAGAGGGGAAATTGCCTTTGAAATCGGGACATGTCATCAGTCAACCTGAGCACATTTTTTCTAGGATCGAAGATGTAGCAATTCAAGCGCAAATAGATAAGTTGTCGAAGTCTTTACAAGCACAACAAACTCAAGACGCATCAGCAGGACAATCATTGACACCAATAAAATCAAGCATAAGTTATGAGGATTTTTCAAAGCTAGATTTGAGGACAGGCACGATTGTGTCGGCAGAAAAAATAGAAAAATCCGATAAGCTTCTGAAACTAACTGTCGATATCGGTGTTGAAATACGTACCGTTGTTTCAGGCATTGCTCAGCAATTTGATGCGCAGAACATCATTGGCAAAAAAGTGGTTTTATTGGCCAACCTAGCTCCACGCACTATGCGAGGCGTCACTTCTGAAGGGATGATTCTGATGGCTGAAGGAACGGATCAAAAACTCTCGTTTGTGTATGCAGAGGATGCAAATAGTAATGGAAGCACCATACAATGAATCAAAAATTTGAACATCTGTTAAAGGAACATAAGCTGAAGGTAACACCTTTCAGGAAGGATGTACTACAGTTATTTGTTGAAGCCGGAAGAGCACTCTCACAGCAAGATTTAGAAACTATGTTGCCGGATGCTGATAGAATTACACTCTACAGAACAATTAAGAACTTTGAAGACAAAGGATTGATTCACAAAGCAATAGATGGTACATCACAACCAAAATTTGCACTCTGTGAATCTGAGTGTAACCACCAGAAACACCATGATGCACATGTACACTTTCACTGTCAAAAGTGTCAACATACCTTTTGCTTAGACCATGTTTTTGTACCTTCGGTTGCTATGCCAAATGGTTTTGAGCCCTTAGAATCTCAGATGATCATCAATGGAAATTGTAAATCCTGCAACGCCAAGATAACATCCACAAATTAGGCCTTAGACCATGTCATTTTGACCTATCTCATTTATTTCTTCTAGTCCAGAACCCTAAGGATCAGGTCCCCATTTATTTGTTTTGCGTTCTCCCTAAGTGTAAGCCAAAATAAGATTATAAATCGGCACCAATATGAACCAACCACTATGGCCTGTATCATGCATACGCCTTATACCAACGGCAAGAGAAAGCACTAGGGTTACAATAGCAAATACAACATAAAGAATACCAAATATTTCAGATACTGATGTTAACAAACTCAATATCATTCCAACTACAACATTAAAAAGAAAGAACATCCAGTATTCTCTTCTTCTTGATCGACCTGAAAAATCGTTCCAGCGTCTCCATACATTCATAACATCTTGTATAATCAAAATAATTTAGTGAAAATAATTTCAAAAATGAAATTATATCTTATTTCTTGTATCTGATTTGATAAATTATTTCATTATAAATTGAAAAATTTCCATGTCTCTAGGTTATGGATACACCGTTTTGCGTGTATGTGCAATAGCGGATTAGATGCATTTTCCTGTCCGTTTAGCACAAAGTTTCTTAGAAGCACAGACCTTCGATTTACCACTTCACCCGCTATTGCCACATACAATTTGTTATAAGTTCGGCATTTTTTTTGTCCGCTTGGTTGTCTGTCGGTTTAACGGTTAGGCTGGACAGACACACTCTTTGCCAAGCTTGGGTTTTAGCGTTGGCTTGTGCAGTTTGGCAATGTGTGTAGCTGTGAAGCGTTGGCATCATATTCGTAAGTCAATTAGTTTTTGGTCAAACGTCACACCGTCATAATCAAAACATCTTGAAATGTCTTGAACTGGAGCTATTCCAAACCTGTTGCACATTTCCTCATATACATCTTTCAGTGTATCAAAGTTTTCTTCGTTATTATCAGTATCTCCGTTGTTTGATTTACTAGATACTTTACATTTTGAAAAAACGGATATACGTAAAGGTTTTCCATCTTCGTCAATCAGTACCACACTTTCTTTTATTTTCATTCTAACTGTAAAAAAGGTTCCATCTGGTTTATTTAAGGTGAAATTCATATTTCGATTAGGATGATGAATAACTTGACCTCTTTTTATTTTTTCCAGTTTTTCGAGAATTTCAATGAGGATTTTTATTTCTCTTCTATAGAATGGAGCATCTAGATCATTATGTGCAAGTGGATTTAAAATAGCATCCTTGTAAGTTTTGAGTTCCGCTAAATCTGTGTAATCAATATTTTCCTCTATGCAATATGGCTTCAAAGCATTAATTAAGTCGTTTAAATTCCTATCTACCTGTACATTTGGGTCTTCTTTTGACGGCACCTTGCGGTATTTTGGAGGTAATAAGTTTTTCAACAATTCTTCAAAACGCTTTCTTAGGTAAATACCACAGGCAGGATAATCGTGTTGATTGAAATAGTCAGTTGCCGTTTGAAGGCTTGATTTTAATGGCTTGAAATAAGGTTTTGGGGTTTTCGATAATAAATCTTCGAACATCTCAAGATAAATCCATTCATTGCTCTTTCCTTTTATATCTATTTTCCTTTTTGCAAATTCATAAAGTGCCCTATCATGAGTGAGCATGATAATCTGATAATCATTCGCGAAATGGTCTAAAAGGTAATTCAGAACAATATCTCTATTGTTCATATCTAGGCTTACTAACAGATCATCAATGATTAACGCTTGTAGTTGCGCTTGGGCTGGACGACTTAGAAAGTCATTAAGAATAGCAAACTTTATAGACAAACCAATGGCTGTCCATTTTGCTTCATTCAAAAAATACTCTGGTTTTAAGACTCTATCTTTTAGGTTATTATATCGTGATATAGATAAGAATATTTGAGGCTTAGATATAATTAGCCCATCCCATTTCTCCTTGACTTTAAGATCAAATTTTTTAAAACTTAGTTTTAAATCAAAATTATGACCAAAATTTGATTTTAATATTTCATTTGCATTAACTTCAAGATGTTTAATATATTTTAAGAATTGATTATTCCAATTTTTGACTTTTTTCTGAAATTGATTATATTTCTTAAAATCTTTTCTTACTCCTTCATTTGGATGATTTTCCATGCTAGGGTTAGGATAAATCCATTTATCTATTTCATCAAAAGCTTTGACTTGCGGTGGACCTTTTGCAAGGTTTTTGTAGTAATCACCAATACTAATTATTGGATCTATATCTGGAATTCTTAAATATGGAAAAATCTCATCCTGAAACCATTCAAATAGATCAATGTCAGCTTCATATTTAGTGAAGTGTAACTTGGCTAGGACTTTATAATTGATAAAATCACATGCCATACAACTTTCACGTATATCAGAGTTACGCATATTGGCAACGATGCTGTGTAAATTACCATCTAAATAGTATTCTGTAGAGTTCCCATAATCATCTTTTAATATCATTTTTATAAAAGATAACTGATTGCTTTTAGAAAATATGTTAATCAAACATTCCGATCTTGTTCGATCAAAATATTTTTGTACATCAAATTCATTGATTTTAAATGCACTTTCGAGTAAAGTATATATTGACCAGTAAATTGTGGATTTACCACTTCCGTTTTCGCCATATACCAATAAGTTTTTCCCATCTATTTTGAGCAAAGGACTGTTTGGGTCTTGCTTGGGGAAAAACTTAAAGTTGTTGATATGTAATTCGTGTAATCTCATCTCTAACTAGTTGCTGCATTAATTCTTGCAATGGTTTCACTTCTGCTGCTGGCTACTAAAATACGATTGCGGATGGGGTTGTCTTTTTCTTGCAACTCGTAATACACTTTTTGGATAATGGCTTTTTTGTCTTCTGATTTGGTGATATCTGGAAATGCTTTTTCGGTTACAAATTGCAATACATCTATTTCTTTGGCTTTCATTTCTTCCTCAAAATAGAGTTCGTACACCATCATATTCACCAGATTTTCAAAGATGCCTGAAATGTGTTCGTTGGTTACAGATTGAAAAAGTACATCTTTGGATTTCTTAATGCACAAAATATAATCCACCATCAAATTGAATTTAGCCTCAACTTCCTCTGAAGGATAATGAACCAAAAGTGGCTCTAATGCTTGAACGCTGATGATTTGATCACCTGTACCTGTTTGGGGAGATGTTTTGAATAGTTGATACAAACCTGCTCTTGAATTTAGAACAGCTGTGAGGTATTTGATTTTTTCACCTGTGGCAATACAAGTGCTATCCAAACAATACATTTCTTCATTCGAATAAGCAAAACGCATAATGGAGCCAATCCGCTTCCAAATTACTTTTTCCTTTTTAAATTCTTCTTGAAAAGCTATTGGGTCTTGTGTTTCAAACCATTTATTCACCGTTTTCTTTCTAGTTTTTTCAACCTCACCGTTTTCGTTTATGAACTCTTCACCCGTTTGATTGAGTTTAGGCTGAAAACTCTCCAGGTAGTTTTTTATACTTGGATAGTCGTCTATATTTAGGTTTTTCGCAGGGAAAGTCGATATTATAAAATCCTTGCTCCATTCTGCATAATACCGTTCAATCTCTCTTCCTTTTAAAATGGGTCTAATGATTTCATCAGCTTTGGGGTCTTCAGCGACCAATTCATCACGTTTAGCTTGGTCAAAGATAAAGGCATCATTGAAGCCTGTCTTGATACCAAAGTTGATTTTTATTTCCCAATCCTTTAGTTGTTTACCGTATTTTTCAAATGATTTGCTAATTCTCAAATCGTCCTCATCTAGCACTACCCAAGCATCTTCATTGACATCCCGCATTGGGATAAGTTCATCCTCTTTCAGAAATGAAATATCAAAACGGTTTTCAATTGAAATACCTTTTACTTGATTGTCAAATGGCTCTTTTTTTCCAACATAAATATTGGTGTCCACAGTGGCACTATGAAAAATGCCAGGTCCCAGATTTAATATTTTCTGTGTGTTTACTTTGGTAAAATAATTTCTCAATGATTTTCCGTAAGCACCTCGCATCCATTTATTGGAAGTTATGTAGGTCAAGGTTCCGCCCTTTTTCAAAAGGTCAATTCCTTTTTCATAAAACAAGCAATAAATATCACCTGTACGGGCAAAGGTTTCAAAACCTGCTTCTTGTAAAATGTCGGTTTCCTTGCCCATTTTTTGAAGCTGAATGTATGGTGGGTTGCCTATCATTACATCAAAACCGCCTTTTTCAAACACATCTTTGAACCAAGTATGCCAAAGAAAAAAAGGTCGTTCTTCAGATTCTTGTAGTTTTATTAGTTGGTTTTCAAAATTGTTCAGTTGTTCCAGTTTATTTACATTTAGTTCAAACTTTTTGTAATCCTTACTTTTTTGGTTGAGTTTGGAGTAATCCTCATCTTTTATGTTCCAATCTTTTTTCTTCTGAGCAATTTCATCTCTTAATTTCCTTTGTTCGCCCAAAACAAAAGCGTGAATTTTTCCCTCAATTATATCGTTTATATCTTTTTTCGTTTGGGTCTTATCAACCTTTTCTCCTGTCTTCTTTTCCCAAGCAACTGGGTCATAAAACTTTTCCATTAATTTCCATAGTTCCTCCTTTGTCACTCTATCAAACACTTCTAACTGAAATTTTGGAGCATCAAAATCTACACCTAAGGATAATTGTTGGACACCTGTTGCAATTATGGAATCTTCTTCATCCATTAATTTATCTAGCTTAAAACCTGCGAACTCTTCCAATAAACTATTGCCCTGCATTATCTTATAATCCAAGTTGGGCAATGGGTGTGGGTTGAGTTCATCTACTACCAAAGAAAGCCAAAATCGCAATTGGGCAATGTCCACTGCCCCTTTTTCCAAGTCCACGCCATATATGGAATTTTGGATGATGTTCTTTTTTACTTCGGCTGGTTTAAAGTCTTGGTTGGTTTTCAGGTATGGATAAATAAAGCGTTTGGCTTCAAAAATCTCTTGCAACATTCCAATAGGGAAAGCACCCGAACCAATGGCAGGGTCACAAACTTTTATATCATCTAGTTTTTTATTGAGTAAAATAGCATTTTCTTTTTCCGCCAATAAAGGCGAAACGGTATGAAAGTGGATAAACTGTTCAATGCCTGCCTTGCCGTCAGGCAGGTCTTTTTGCTCTTGAAAGGTGTTGAGCAAATACTGAATCAAACTTTCCTTGCACATATACTGCACAATTTCTTTGGGCGTATAAAATGCTCCTTTGTCTCGGTTGTCTTCCAGTAGGTTTTCAAAAATATGCCCTAACATTTCAGGATCAATACCTACTTCGTGATCATCGGGACTGTTTTCGTCAATCGTGAAATTGTATTGCTCAAAGAACTCCAACAATTCTTTAAAATAATCAGCAGGGAAATCAATTTTTAAAGTGGCTTTGTTTTTTTCAGGTTCAAACAACCCGCCATTCAAATAAGGCACACGTGAACCATTCAGTTTGCCGTTTAGTCCTTTTACTTCAAAAGTATCATTAGGTCTTTTGGTGTTAAGTGTTTCAAAAAACAAATGGGTAAGGCACTGACTTTGGAAATTTTCGGGTTTAGAAAAATCCTCAAACAGTTGTTGCATAAATCGCGGTTCGCCATCTATCCAGTCTTTTGTTTTGGGCGAACAACCCATCCAACCTTTTTTCTGTAAAAAATGCAAGAACACAATTCTTCCCAAGAGTTTTTTTGCAAAATCACGAATGGGTTTTTCCTGTTTTACTTTATCGTCTTTTTCAGCATCAACTAATTTTGTTCTATACGGATTTTCTTCATCAGCCAAATACTTCCAAAACTTCTCGTAATGTGCTTTGTAGGTTTTAAAGAAGTCTTTGTTCAGGGCTTCCACCGAAAACACTTCTTTTAGTTGGTTGATGTTTACTTCGCTTTTTTCTTTTTTGTCTGCCAATACCAACATTCGCTTCGCTGGTGTGGTGCAAGCTTCATTGGAACCGAGCAAATACGTGTAACGTTTTGGCTTGGTTTCTCCTTTTATAAGTTCTCCCGTTTCTAAATCAATACTCGCTTCTTTGGCAATGAATGAAAAACGGTAATCTGCTTGTTTTTTATTGTAGAAAAATGCCAAAGTACCATGAATTATGTTTTGGTCAATGTGTTTGGCTGCAATTTCACGCAAACCTTGTCTATTGCGAACAATGCTTATACTATTGGCAACTTCTACTGTGAAAATTGCTAGTTGTTTTCCGTCATCGAGTTTTACAGTTCCTAATTGTTTACCAGCAATTACTTTATCATTTTCAGTGAACAAGTTTTCTGGATGACTGAAATATTCAATCTTCTTGAAGAATAAATTCAAAACAGTTTTCCATTGGGCAGGGAAATATTTATCCTCGTCCAATTGAAATTTGCTTTTCAATATGTCTTTAATGTCTTTTTCTTTCATTGCTTAAGAGCTAAAACTTTCAGTGATAATAATTTCAGGATTCAAGGTTTTAACCCTTACAATCTTCTTCTCGAATACCTGTTCGGCTTCTTCATTCATTAAAGGATAGGCTTTGAGAATCTCAATGACTTTCTCCATAATGATTGCAGGCTTCAATGGAAACTTCTTTAAAGTGCGTTGAAACTTATTTATGTCTCTTTGCAAGTTTTGAAAACGACCTTGACGCAAAGCTTCTTTAGCTTTGATGATTAAGGCTCTTTCTTCTTCATTCGCCAAGGGAAGATTTAGCATAGCTTCTAAATAAGCATTTGCTTTTTTCTCATTGGGGCCTTGTGTGATATCTATCTTTTTATCTTTGGCTTTTTCCTTTTCCAGCAAGTCAGAAAATAACAAAATACCCGCTTGAACTTGTTCGTGGTGTTTTGAATGTAATGGAATGGCTTTTTCCAATACTTCTGCTTCAAAAATCTTAACTGTCTCCAAAAAGGTTAGTTCTTCTGTTTCCTCACTGTCTTTCACCAAAATGAATGCATCTCGCTTACTGTCTTTGATATAGCAAATAGTACTCTGATTAAGGTCTTTATTTTTTCTTCCAACTCTTGCACGGAAAGGCATATTTTTGATTTGCTTGAATACACCAGGCGTTTTTTCCTTGATTTCTCGAATCATCATTAAGTACGCCAATTTCTCGTCTTTTTCTTCCTCCATTTCCTTGTCGAAAAGTCCGAATGTTTCGGTTTCTTCATCAGGCGAATATATTTGACTATCTTCACCCAGTGCAGCGTGAAAAGATTGCAATTTCATAATTGCTTTTTTCTCCAATTCAATGTCATTGTTGACTTTTGTGGTTGGATAGAAATTAAAAACGTGAACTTCATCAGCCGTTGAACCAATTCTGTTTACACGTCCAATCCTTTGCATTAATCGGGTAGAATTCCAGGGCGTATCATAATTCACAACCACATTAGAACGGTGCAAATTGATTCCTTCAGCCAATACTTCAGTAGTTAGTATGATGCTGTAATTATTCTCTTGATCAGCTTTTGGTAAATTGGCATCAAAGTTCTTGCGAATAGTTGGCATTCTGTCTTTTCTTGATTTACTATCCACAGATAAAATGCTAGCTGAAATATGTTTATGGAGTTCTTTTTCCAAATATTCGGTCGTTTCCTTGCTCTCTGAGAATACCACTAATTTGGATTCAGGATTTATAGATTTACTTAAAAGGGTGTTTTTCAAGTATTCTATAAACACATCCAATTTAGGGTCTTCGTTAACCTTTTCCCATTCACCAGATAATTCTTTAAGCAATTTTAAATCGTGCTGTAGTCCAGGTAAGAAGTCAAATTCAAAATCATCTGGTTCGCAGATGTCGATGGTTGGGTCTTCTATAGACTTCTCCAAAACTAAATCCATCAATTCTTCTTCTTTACCTTCATTTACCATATCAGAAACTGGCAAGTTTGGAGCTATGAAAATGCGGCCATTTTCAAACATAGTTACCATAGCTTCTGTGGCTTTCATAAACCTAGTAAGAGATTGTTTAAATGCAAAGAAACTGCTATCAATTCTTTTTACCAAAAGCGTTTTCATAATCTTGGCTAATTGAGCCGAGATCATATCCGCTTGTTTGTATTTATTCTTTTTGTGTGGTTTCAAAAAACCGATGGCACGGTAACGATTGTATCTTAACCCTTGCGTTTCGTGACTTAAAACGTGAATGGTATTATCATACAAATCTTCCAAATGTGGCTCCAGCACATACAATATTTTTTTAGGCTGCCTTACAATTGGAAATTTGATACCTTGTTTTTCCAAATCTATTGAGTACAAGTCGTGAGCCATCAAGTCAGTTCTTGTTCTGCGAACAATTAGCGGCTCAATAACCTTGATTCTTATCTTCTCATAAATTTTCTTGACACCTGCTTGGACTTTGGCAATATCTGGTTCGCCTTTCAATTTCTTGTAAGCATCAATTTGCTGTCTGAAAAAGTGCTGAAGATTCCCAGTTTCCAAGGTTGATTCCTTGCTGTCTTGAAATAAATAAACCTGATTGGCAATATCTTCTGGTCTGTTGTTCAAGGGTGTTGCTGAAACAAGAATTACTCTTTTTGAAACAGATGTTCCATCTGGCAAAGTTCTTCTTGTTGGTGTTTTACAAATCTTCTGCAACTCATTGTACATTCCAGCTGTATCGGACCGGAATTTATGGGCTTCATCAACGATAATTAAATCATAAATGGTCGCATCATTGATTTTGTGTAGACTTCCATTAGTTATGATTTTTACATTGTCTAGGTTGAATTTTTCAATCGTTTCAATCCAGTTGTCCTTCAAAGGTGGGGGAACAATGATTAGTGTTCTAGAACGATGTTCTGGAAACCCATTGGTATAAAAATATTTCTTTGCAATTAGAGTTGATACAATGGTTTTCCCGAGTCCCACAACGTCAGCTAAGAAAAATCCATTATGTTTCATCATTTTGGAAAAACCGTCATTTACAGCATCCACTTGATACGATAACCTTTTAAAACCTTTTGGCAAATCTGAAATAGAGTTGGGATCAAACTCAATGCTTTTCCCGAAATACTCAATCAAGAATTTTAAATAAATTTCATAAGGCGTATAGCTGTCGTTTAGATAGGTTTCCTTTTGAAGTTTTTCAATGCTGTCCATATCAACAGGTACAGCTTGATCCCAAAGTTTGTCAAAAGTTTTGGTTGCAAAATCAATGTCTGAATTATCTCTTAGCTCAACATTGAATTCGAAATTTTTTGAAAGACCTGCATCTGTAAGGTTACTAGATCCAGTAATTACTGAGCCATAACCGTGGTCATGCTTTTCTTTCTCTCTGAAAATGTAAATTTTAGCGTGTATATTTTGCTTGGGGTGAATTTTGATTTTTACTTTACCTGTGGTGATGTCCTTTATCAATTGGATCATCCCACCTTCTACAGTTTTGTCGTATTCTGCTTCTTGAATATTCTTTTTAACTTGCTGGAAAAATTCCTCTTGTGCCTTTTCAGCATCACCGTTAAATAAGACGCCTTGTTGGTTGGCTTGATAAACTAGAGAGTCAATGTTAATACCAACAAGAATTCTTATTTTTTGAGCACTCTCAACAAATTCACGAATTTGAAAATAACCTGATGCACGGAAGTAACCAACCAAAGCATCTAAGAAATGGATATTTTTATGTTTGAAAATACCTTCTATTTTCTTCAGAAGTGTATTCTGTTCTTCGTTGGTAAAAAATTTCGTGCTCATATTTTCTTCAATACATTTTTAAGTCCAGCAGTTAAAAATTCCAAGTCTCCAAGTTCAGATAAAATAGTCCATTGGACAAGCTCAATTTGTATTTTCTTCTTCCGAACATCAAAGGTTACAACCGGCTTTAGCAATATTTCTTTTGGCTTCATCCGTTCAATTATATCGATTTTGCTTAATATAGAAGTGCCAATTTCAAGTTTAGTGGCAACCTTACTAGAAGGCAGTCTAAGCTGTGCTCGTCTATCTTTTAAATACGACCCAAATAAATTCATTTTGTCTATATTGTTTTAACAGATTCGTCAAAAGTACGTTTTATTTTTTATTCTGTCGTCCGTGTATTGGGAAAAATTCAAGCTCTTTTGGTTTTGCGAAGGGTTGGCTTTATGTGTCGGTCAAAACCAAATATGCTTGAATGTGCGTTGGCTGTCTTTTTGCACTGACCGATAACTATTAAATTACCGTAATCATTTCAAAGAAAAAATTTGATATGACTGGGATTTATTATGGATATTAGTCACTCTACTTTGAGGAGTCTAAGCAATGGAATGTATATTTGCAGTTTAAAATCATAGTAACATGACATTAATCAAATCTATTTCCGGAATTCGCGGAACAATAGGTGGTAATGTAGGTGATAATTTCACCCCAATTGACATAGTGGAATGTACGGCAGGTTTTGGTATGTGGGTCCGGAAACAGGTGCAAAAACCAAAAATAGTCGTCGGCAGAGATGGTAGGTTGAGTGGAAGTGTGGTGAGCCAATTGGCCATAAATACACTTTTGGCTATGGGCATAGATGTGGTAGATCTTGGTTACTCTACAACTCCCACAGTGGAGATGGCTGTAAAATTCATGGCTGCAGATGGTGGAATCATTTTTACTGCAAGCCATAATCCAAAACAATGGAATGCATTGAAATTTCTCAATAAACACGGTGAATTTATATCAGCCGCTGATGGTCAAGCAGTGCTCTCTTTTATTGAAAACAAGGAACTACTTTTCGCAGAAGTTGACGATTTTGGAACCCTCATGTTTGACGATCAAAGCATTGAGAAACATATAAATGAAATTCTAAAGAGCATATATGTGGATGTTGAAGCCGTCAGAAATGCCCAATTCAAAGTCGTGGTCGATTGCATCAATTCAACTGGTGCCATTGCCTTACCACCATTATTTGATGCTTTAGGTGTGGAATATACACTTCTTAATGATAATAATTTTGGTCATTTTGCTCATAATCCTGAGCCGTTACCCGCACATCTGAAAGATCTTTCGGATGCAGTAGTACAACAAAGCGCCGATCTAGGTATTAGCATAGATCCTGATGTGGATCGCTTAGCATTGGTCTGTGAAAATGGAACTATGTTTGGGGAAGAATATACGTTGGTTGCAGTAGCAGATTATATTTTAAGCATACATAAAGGCAATACAGTAAGCAATCTTTCTTCCACAAGGGCTCTGTCTGACGTAACTAAAAAACATGGAGGACAATATATTGCATCTGCTGTTGGTGAAGTCAATGTAGTCAATGCTATGAAACAAAACAATGCTGTCATAGGTGGAGAAGGTAATGGAGGCATTATCGTCCCTGATCTACACTATGGTAGAGATGCCATGATCGGTATTGCCATCTTTTTATCATTGATGGCGCAAAAGAAAGTCTCTGTATCCAATATTAAAGCAGGATATCCGGGATACACCATTATAAAAGATAAATTTGATCTCACACCAGAGCATGATTATGCAGCATTGATATCAAAATTAAAGCAAAGTTTCAAAAACGAAAAAACCAATGATATCGATGGTTTGAAAATAGATTTTGAGAATGGATGGGTTCATTTTAGAAAATCAAATACTGAACCCATTGTACGCATCTATTCAGAAGCAAAAAAAGAATCAGAGGCAAGAGTATTGATCAATTTGGTAAAGAATGCATTGGTATGAGTTTAGAAAAGTATTTTGACCAATTCAGACGGCAGATCATCGGCACCGATCAGACTTTCGAGTCACCATATGGCATTCAAAAAATTGTTTATGCTGACTGGACGGCCAGTGGAAGGATGTATCGCCCTATTGAAGAGATATTTTCCAATGAAATTGCTCCATTTGTAGCCAATACTCACACAGAAACCAATATGACGGGTTCAATGATGACGCTGGCGTACAAGAAAGCGAGAAACATCATCAAGGAACATGTCAATGCGGATAAAAACGATATTCTGATTTCTTCACATTCAGGCATGACAGGTGTAGTGAATAAATTGCAAAGGATTATTGGTTTGAAATTGCATGAAAATTTTCAGGATAAAGTGAACCTGCCTTCAGATGAAAAACCAGTGATTTTTGTGACCCACATGGAACACCACTCTAATCAAACTTCATGGATTGAAACCATAGGAGATGTAGTGGTAATGCCTCACGATCCTGATGGATTGGTGGATGTGGAAGCATTCAATGAATTAATAAAAAAATACCAACATCGCCGAGTAAAAATTGCTGCTGTAACTTCATGTTCCAATGTCACAGGTCTGAGTACACCATACCATGAAATAGCCAAAATCATGCATAAAAATGACGGTCTCTGCTTCGTAGATTTTGCATGTTCTGCGCCATATATTGAAATAGACATGCACCCTGAAGACCCTTTATGCGCCTTAGATGCCATCTATTTTTCTCCACATAAATTCCTAGGAGGACCATCAAGTAGCGGTATATTAATCTTCAATCAAAAACTGTATAACAATAAGATTCCGGATAATCCGGGAGGTGGCACTGTGGACTGGACAAATCCTTGGGGAGAGCACAAATACCACGATGAAATAGAAGCTAGAGAGGACGGTGGCACACCTAGTTTTTTACAAACGATACGAGTGGCACTTTGCATCAAGCTGAAGGATAAAATGGGTGTCAAAAATATATTGGAAAGGGAGCATGAGATCTTGGAAAGAGTTTGGCCGAGGCTCAAGTCTATACCGAACCTCAAAGTTCTTGCTGAAGCCCATGAAAATAGGTTGGCAGTGATCTCATTTTACATTGAAGGATTACATTTTAATCTGGCTGTAAAACTTCTCAATGATAGATTTGGCATACAAATGAGAGGCGGTTGCTCGTGTGCGGGCACGTATGGCCATTATCTATTGCACGTGTCTCAAGAGCAATCAAAACTGTTGACTGAAGAGATTTCAAAAGGAATATTTTGCAACAAACCGGGATGGGTAAGGATGTCTTTCCATCCTACGACGACGGATTCAGAGGTGGATTACATAATTGATGCATTGGAGCAGTTGAGCTTGAACCATCGCACATGGGGTTTGGACTACGTTTATGATGCTCAGACGAATGAGTATATGCACAAAACGTTTAAAGAATCCTCTACACAGCAAATTAATGACTGGTTTCAAAAATTTTAATGGTAATTTTAAACTTTTCCACCATTTTTTACATTAAAACAAAGAACATTTCTTGAAAATCATGTCAGTTATCACTCAAAAATTACAACCGTTCATTGAAAAATATAGCTTCGGCGTATGTGGATATATCGCGGAAAAGTTCCACATGAATACTTCGAGAGTGCGTATGTATTTTATTTACTCGAGTTTTTTAACCTTGGGTTCACCCATTATTCTCTATTTGATTACAGCATTTTGGTTAAGTATAAGAAAGGTTTTTAGACCCAGTGAAAGGATTATGAGGTAGCCAATTCTCCAAGTGTGTCTATATATTTTTTTACATAATCCTCTTTCAATTTTGATTTATACTGCATGATGTATCTTGGATGTTCTAATGGAACAATTTTCCGAAATAAATGATATTGTTCATTCAGTCGTTTAAGATATTCATAATTTTTTCCTGTACCCAATACTACACAAGTATCATTATTCCTTGCAATTGATTGTTGCGTTTTAAGGTTCGCAAGTATGAGACCTTGAAGTGCCTTAGTCAAATCCTGACGGTCATAATAATTGTAGTTAATTGCCTTGCCGGAGGGCAAATCGACTTTTACAAATCCAATAGGGCATACAGAATTGATATAGATTTTATTGTAAAATTGTGTTGGCCCTCCCCAAACATGAATGACATCATACACAAATACAGATGATGGCTCATGGGTAACTGCACCATGATAGGGTATATGACATTCAGCAACGAGCCGCTTTGGATCAGTAAAAGGAATTCCAGTGGCTCCGGCACCCAATCTTCCCGGGTTGATACCTAAAACAAGCACGCGCTTCTTATCATCTGAGTAGTACTGCTTGTAAAAAGTCTCCATTACCGTTTTTATTTCCGGATTGTCTTCATGTGGATTCAGAACTTTGATGCCGTCAGGAAGAGAAATGTCAAAATCTATGGCATCCCAAAATTTAAAAAAATCTTGATAAACAGTCAAGAGAAATTTATTTCAAATATTGCAGAGAATTGAGGTCGGATTCTAGATTCGATAGTTTTTCAGCGTCATCCTTGAAGTACCACAACCAGCCCAAGCCCGATATAACAAATGCTACTACCATAGACAACCACCATGGTAGATACACTTCATGGCTGAAAAATGCATAATAAATGAAAAATACAGCAAATGGGAAAAATACCAAATAGGCAAATTTAACCGCATTGTATCTCATCTCCTTAAGGCTGAATCCTTCAAAAAGATACGTATCAAAATTGTCTTTATGGCTGAGCAACCTCTGTGCATAATGACGCAGTATTTGTCTTAAAAATATTATATAAATAAATCCAAAAATGATAGGAATCAACGGAAGATACGATGCATAAATATACATATACCAAAGACCGAAAACGACTATAAGAGCTTGTAAAAAGTATAAAATCCATAAGTATTCTACCTTATCACTGTCTTCCTTCATCATTCTCATCAATTCTATTCTCTTCAACTCACCAGGTGTCAATGCACTTGCGTCCACTGATGAAGTATCGTATTTATCCACAACATCCATAATAAATTGCGATGCATTTTCTTTGATATAAGGGTGCTCTGATCCAGACATAATAATATTTTATGCAAATGTACTTACATATTACATTATTTTATAATATTTATTAAAAAATAATAATTTAGCTACGGCTGAGGAGCGATAATTGAGACATCTACAAGTCTTAGATGATGATTGGAGCCTATGTTATAAACCTTATGGGAGAAGACATTTCCAAATAAAAAACCCAAAACACCTGCTGCGGCACCAATGTAAATATCTTCTTTCAGAAACTTCTTTCCGGTAGCCAATGATCCAAGGGTACCAAAGAGTACCCAACCTGCTGCAAAACCTTTCAACAAGTGACCAATAACAGAACTGGTTTTCTGATGAACTTTCACAGCTGTGATATCTTCAATCTGATACATAGTATCGTCAAAGAGTATCACGCCATCATCCAGTAAAAACTTATCTATTTTATGGGTTTGCCAGCTATCAGGGAAGTCTTTGGATTTAAAAGTTAATTTATCACCTGAGTAGAATTTTATTGGTTTGACCTCATACTTGATTTCTAAATTCAATGTTGTTTGACCATGAATGATGGTAGTAACACACAAAACTAGTATCATCAATCTTAAAAAAGTCCTCATACTGATAAATTAAAATTGAATTAGAGATGTTTGAACAGATAATATCGTTTCGTCCAATCTTGTCCAAATAGGCCTCACCATACCATGATGTACTGAAATATCATTGTAATCACCAAAAAATACATTGCTTTGGGGGATAAAAGGTGCATCAGAAATTATATAATTTGAGAAGGTTTTTCCACCATCTACTGAGCGAGCAAGAAATACATCGGTAGAGACATCTTTATGATTCCTTCTATCGTAAAACACCCAATAGAGGTCGCCATTGGATTGGTCTATATCCATCCATGAGAAAAACTGATGATGACCTTTCTCGTCATCGTTGACCCTTTTCTTTTCTGTCCAAGTTACACCTTTGTCAAATGAAGCGATCATCCAAACATCTGTATCATCTTCACCAGAACTTTGGTCGCTCCATGAGATATATAGGTATCCATTCCTAGGTCCTTGGCTATGGTCACACAAGATGACAGGCATGCCATTGGCCCTGCCAATTCCCGGAATTTCGTATGCCCATCCACCTTTTTGGGGCGCAACAGCTCGTTCAGCTTCCAACCAAGTTACACCTTTATCCTTTGACATGTTTAGGTATAAGGAATCATCATATGCCCAAACGACATAGTATGTGCCATCGACACCAACCACTGGAGGTGCACCTTCAGTCGTCCTATCTCCATCAAGACAATCTCCTTCATATGTAGAAATCACCTTTCCTTCAGACCATGAAAGTCCGCCATCTTGAGATTGAGAAAACAGAATTCTTGATTTATCATTTTTATCAGAACTTCCGTATTTGTCAAATTCTGTCCATGCCATGAGGACGAGGTTGCTGTCATTAGGGCTGCAATATAACCATGGCTTGTCTTGGTCTTTTTCGTGGTTACAAGGTGGAAACGCACCATCTGTCCATGACCTTCCGTGGTCTGATGATGATTGTACAACTATTCTATCTAAAAATTCTTTGCTTCGGTAAGGGTTGTTTTTAGGATCAGCCAAATGGCAGTACAACACTCGGCCACCTTTTGTAACCTTTACCACTGGATCTCCATACACACCATAGCTGGACTTCAACTTATTTTTCTCCCAAGTTTTACCTCCGTCCAAACTTCTATAAGCATGATTTAGAACGGCACCGGCAAAGACTTCATTAGGGTTTTCAGGATTGATGCAAATGGATGGTTCGCAAGGGCCTAAACGTGATGCTCCCTTATCAATTGTAATCACCTTTTGATCTAATTTTAAGACATCACGATATGGCTTCTGTGAACAACCAAAAATCCAAATGGAACAAATCAGAAATGCAAGTATTTTTGCATCAATGCGTACCCTCACCGGAATTATACTTTTTGATGGCTTCCATAATTTTTTCTCTTCTGTTTTCCGGAGAAGGGTGTGTACTTTGAAATTCCGGAACTGTTTGGCCACCAGATGATTGCTCTAAAATGTCCATGACGCCCATCAATGCTTGAGGATCATATCCTGCTTCTATAAGCAGGCGTACACCGAAATCATCTGATTCCAACTCTTGATCACGGCCATATTTCATATTGATTAGGTTGCCAACCATTTGTGCGAATTGAGCACTTTGGTAGTCTCCGGCAGCTATGACCGCAGCACCTGTCAGACCTTCGGTAAGATCCATTTTAGCTATTCGCTCTGCGCCGTGTCTATGAATGACGTGTCCAATTTCGTGACCTAAAACTCCTGCAAGTTGTGCTTCATTTTCCAATCTACCCAAAAGCGCTGTGGTAATGAACACCTGACCGCCCGGTAATGCAAAAGCATTAACCGTATTCGGATCAGAGAGCACATAAAATTCATACGGATATTCAGACTTGGCAGCGATGGTACCTTGCACCAGTTTTTGACCTACTTGCTTTACAAGGTCTTGGGTTTTTTGATCTGGATATAATCCACCATATTGTTGAATCATCTGAGGTGCACTTTGCAGACCTATCGCAATTTCTTGATCTGCTGAGATAGAAATATGTTGTTTTTCACCAGTGATTGGATTCACTTGTTCTGCACTGTAATATTTAAACAAAGCAAAACCGGCCATCACAAGGCCGATGATAATAGTAATCTTTAAATTACCACGTCTTCCCTGCTGTGGATAGCCGTCATAACCTTGATTCGTTCTTCTACCAAACATATGTATTCTTAATTTATGTATTACAAAGTTACAAAAAGATTTTTTGTATTGCTAATTTTTTTAACGTCTTGATAGCTTGAATGTAGCATCTAATCTGACTGCATCTTCCAATAATGCTGAAATCGCATTTAAATCAATGTCAACGGGATCATGATAAATTTTATAAAAAACTTTTTTATTGGTTCCCCTAACAAGGTATCTATTTTTATCATCCAGTAAGTAACCCTGCCAAAATCCAAACAAAACACCATTTTTTATACCTCCTTTGGGAATGGAAGCCGGCCAGATGATACATATGCCTTTGTTACCATAAAAATATGGCACATTGAAGGCAATTTTCTCTTTACAATACCGAGGTAAATTTTGTTTTACAACTTCTCTCAATATGTCTGTTAGTATCCATTCTTGCTCAGGTAGATGTGCTTGAAGTTCCAAAAGGTTTGTTATTTTCATTAATTTGACCTTTCTTGTGAGTCAATCCACTGGAAATCTGTCCTCTTGGTATCTGGATCTGCTGAAATGACTTTGACCCAAATTTCTTGTCCAATAGTTAATACATCACCTGAAAATCTATTTCTTGCTTTTAATCGAGATGTGGACATTTCGAATCCTCCACCCATGCTATCAAAAAGAATCAATCCTTCAACCTTATTCTCGACCAATTCTACGAAGATCCCTTTCTCGATGATTCCGGAAATGATGCCTTCAAATGTCTTACCAATAAACTGAGATATATAAATGGTTTGCATGTACTTGACAGATTCTCTTTCAGCATCGCTGGCCCTTTTTTCCATCTCTGAAATGTGCTTGCATTTGGCTTCCAATTTTTGCTGATCTTCACGATGGATGGACTTTAAGTTTTGAAATAAAATCCTATGCACAAGCACATCGGCGTATCTCCGAATAGGTGATGTAAAATGGCAGTAATATTCAAATCCGAGACCATAATGTCCAATGTTTTCGGTAGAATATTCGGCTTTTGACATGGTTCTGATCGCCAAAGGTTCCAAAAGTTTCAAGGAAGAGTTTATCTGAGATTCTTCTGCCAAGCGGTTGAAAGAAGTCGCAATGTGATCTGGTGTGTCAGTCCTAAATTGAAATCCGAGCTCACCTGCAAATCTTGCGAAATCTTCAAGTTTCTCAGGGTTTGGCAGGTCATGAATTCTATACACAAATGGGATTTTTGGTTTTGCTTTCTTAGCGATGAAAGTAGCCACGTATCTATTGGCCAACAACATAAATTCTTCAATGAGTTTGTGGGCGTCTTTTCTTTCTTTGACGTACATTCCGATAGGCATATTATTTTCATCAAGGATAAACTGCAATTCCTCGGATTCAAAACTAATGGCGCCTTGATCAAAGCGCTCTTCTCTCAGTTTGTATGCTATTTTGTTTAAAATGGTCAATTCTTTAGAGAAATCTCCTGTCTGAGTTTCCATGTTTTCTTGGGCTTCTTCATAGGTGAATCTTCTATCAGAATGGATGATGGTTTTTCCATACCATTCTCCGATGACATCAAATTCTTTATCAAAAGTAAATACGGCTGAAAAAGTAAATTTATCTTCATGTGGATTGAGAGAACACAGATCGTTGCTCAGTCTTTCAGGCAACATCGGGCAAACCCGATCCACTAAGTAAACAGAAGTGGTACGCGCACCAGCTTCCTGATCAAGGGCGCTGCCTTCGTTTAGAAAATGGGTGACATCAGCAATGTGAACGCCGATTTCTATGGTTTCATTTTCTAAAAATTGGATAGAGATGGCGTCATCAAAATCCTTAGCCGTAGCCGGATCAATGGTAAATGTCGTGACAGTTCTGAAATCTCTGCGCTTCAAAATTTCATCAGTTGTGACTTTCCCATCCACTGCAGCCACTTCTGCCTCAGCGTCTTCCGGAAATGTCGGGTCGAATCCATTTGAAAACAAAATACTCTGCATGGTCATTTCATGATGACTCAGGTTTTCGAGTAATTTGAGTACCTTTCCCCACACTCTTTTTGAGCCTGTTTTGCCATAATCAGTAATCTCAGCGATCACCCTATCCCCTTGATTTGTTTCCAAACTTTCATCAAAATGAACATACACATCGGGATAGATTTTGTCATTTTCAGGCCTTACAATAGCATAATTATCAAACATATCGATATGACCAACGATGCGTTTTAAGTCCCTTTTATCTATACTTACGACGACACCTTCAGGCCTACGACTTTTCTTGCTGATGGGCACAGCCACGGTTACTTCATCCTTGTGAAGTGCGCCTTTGAGATTTTTTGCATGTACATAGATATCTACGACGCTCTCTGTATTGATGATATAAGCTGCGCCGGATCGGGTCATATCTACAATACCTGAATATAAGATAGTTTCTTCCTTGCGTGACTTTTTGACTTTTTCAGCAAATTCGGTTGCCATCGTTTCCCACTTATATCTGTCTCCTGCAAACTTGACGATTTTTCCTTTACTTTGTAACTTTGAAAGGATATTAATAACTTCCTCTTTTGGGTTGCCAATGTTTATTTTTCTGAATATCTGATGAAGGTTGTACCTTGTTCTTGGGTTTTTACTTAGCAGTTTTACAATCTGTTGCTCCAGGTGTTCAGGTTTCAGTGAGCGAGGGCGCCTTTGCATCTATCGATGAGTTGAATTAGAAAATACAAAATTAGTAGATAATCCGGAATATAAAAGGTCATTTTTAAATTATGGGACAAAAGAAATTTCATTTTAATGTAAAATTATATAAACGTTAAAATAATGTCATATAGGCAGCGAAATGCCATCATTAACAATTAAATGAAATAGTTCAAGATTATAATTTCAATAAAAAATGCAAAAGCAAATCTTTAAAACACTCATCTTTTTGCTTTTCAGTAGCATACTGACAGGTCAAAAAGTCACCATTTCTGGATATGTAGAAGATGCATCATCCGGAGAAAAACTTATAGGATGTAATATTTACCATTCAGCATCGCAAAGTGGAACAGTGAGCAATACCTATGGATTTTACAGCATCACCTTGGAGAAAGCAGATAGCATCCTACTAACGATATCGTATATTGGTTACAAATCACAGTCAGTCACTGTGCAGGGCAAAACTTCACAAAATTACAATATCAAAATGAGTGGAGAAGCCATTTTCGATGAGGTGGAAATTGTGGCAACAAAAGAAAAGAAAATAGAAACCGAAAGCCAAATGAGCACGATCGATGTCCCCATATTGCAGATTAAAAAAATCCCTGCATTATTAGGAGAAACAGATGTGTTAAAGGCTCTCCAACTATTACCCGGAGTTCAATCTGGTGGAGAAGGACAATCAGGACTTTATGTGCGTGGTGGTAGCCCCGATCAAAATTTGATATTATTGGATGGTGTGCCAGTGTATAATGTCAATCACCTATTCGGCTTTTTCTCAGTATTTAATGCCGATGCAATCAAGGATGTCACCCTCATCAAAGGTGGTTTTCCTGCTAGATACGGTGGCAGATTATCCAGTGTGCTTGAAATAAATCTCAAAGAAGGTCATCAGCAGAAGATTCATGGAGACGTATCTATTGGCTTGGTAGGATCTAAACTTACCTTGGAAGGTCCGATCAAAAAAGGAAAAACTTCCTTCTTGGTTTCCGGAAGGCGCACCTACATTGATCTTTTGGCAAAGCCATTCATAAAGCGATCATTTAAATCTGAAAATTCAGAAGGTGATACAGGATATTATTTTTATGATCTCAATGCAAAGGTAAATCATATCTTTTCGCAAAGAGACAGGATTTATCTAAGTGTGTATGGAGGAAATGACAAGTTCTATTTTAAGCAGAAGGATTCTTATTCCAATATAAAAGATTATACGGATAACTATTTAGGTTGGGGCAATCTTACAGGGGCAATGAGGTGGAATCATGTGATCAACGACAAATTGTTTATGAATACAACATTGACCTATAGCAAATATAAACTCAATACTGAAATCTCTTTGGGTACTGAATATGAGGACAAATCCATAGATTTCATCTCACTGGGTTATCTCTCAGGAATAAGGGATTATGCAGCGAAATTGGATTTTGACTATGTGCCTTCCCCAAATCACTTCATCAGATTCGGCACCAATGTCATCTTGCATGAATTCAATCCCGGACAATTTAATCTAGAACAAATCAGCACTATCAATAATACAAATTTCAAGCAATCATTGGGTCAACCCATAAAAAATGCCACTGAACTGGCCCTCTACGCAGAAGATGACTACGAAATCACAAAAAAATTCAAAGTTAATGCGGGATTGCATTTATCCGGATTTAGTGTTGATGATGCATTTTACACTTCTTTGCAACCGAGAGTGAGCATGCGGTATCTACTACCACACAATATAGGTCTGAAAGCTTCATTCGCAACCATGCGTCAGTATATCAATCTTTTATCATTTGAAGGAATTGGGTTACCAACCGATCTTTGGCTACCTACTACAGCAAGAATCCAACCACAAGAATCATGGCAAGCTGCCATAGGTGCAGCCAAAAATTTCGCATCTGATTACGAAATATCAATAGAAGCATACTATAAAAAAATGAAAAACCTGATCGCTTACAAGGATGGATCCGGAATTTTTGAACTCACAGATTGGCAAGACAGGATCACACAAGGTAATGGAGAAGCCTATGGTTTAGAATTTTTTTTACAGAAAAAAACTGGTAAACTTTCAGGATGGATCGGATATACACTTGCTTGGAACAATAGACAATTTCAGGATCTTAACGAGGGAAAAACATTTCCATTCAAATACGACAGAAGGCATGACATCTCTTTGGTGACAATATATGAACTATCCAAAGGCATCAACCTATCAGGAACATGGGTGTATGGAACCGGAAACGCTGTCACGCTTGCAAAATCCAGCTATGGCGTACAAGAAACTTACGGCACGGTCAATGATCCATACACATATGTCAACACTATCGAACAATACGGCGATCGCAATAGCTATAGGATGAGACCGTATCATAGGCTAGATATTGGCATCAATTTTATAAAAAATAAAAAGAATAGAACCAGAACATGGTCATTTGGAGCATATAATGCCTACAGCAATAAAAATCCATTTTTTGTGTATTTTAGTCATGATTACTATTATGACAAAAAGGTGTTAAAACAAGTCAGCTTGTTCCCAATAATACCATATATCACCTATTCCCTAAAATTTTAAATGTTATTTCATCATGAATTTCACATTCAAATTATCAATAGCCGCCATCATACTTATATTTTCATTGACTTCGTGTGAAGATTTCTTTGAAACTACATTAGAATTGGACCCTCCGCCATTTGAAAAAACCTTAGTAGTCGATTGTGTTTCCAACATCATGGCGGACACCATTCAAATGAGAATATCTCAAAACCAAGGTATTTTAGAAGATAAGCCAAATTATGCATTAGATATTTCAGACGCTGATGTATATCTAAATGTCAATGGAATGGAGTTAAAAGCAGCAACAATTTCATCTTTGGACCGCAATGACAATAGAAATAATTATAGAGTTGTACTGCCATCTAAACTAAAATCCGGGGATAATGTACAAATCAAAGTGACGCACAAAGACTTTAATGAAGCTGGTGCGGCAATGGAAATACTTCCTACAAGCGATATACTTTCGGCTGTGTTTTCAGAAAATGGCGGATTGGACAGAGACGGCAATAAAAAAAGCAAAGTCTCAGTAACATTCAATGACCCAAAAGGAAAGAACTTTTATGCTATCAAGATATCAGTACCAAACTACGATGATATTAGTGATTACACATATATCACCAGCGTGGACCCATCAGCGTATGAATCCTATGACTACGAAACACTTCTGCTGAGCGATGAAGGCTTTGATGGCGAAAAAAAGGTCATTGATTTTCTGATTGATCCGTTATATTATGATAATGACAAAGGAAAAATAAAACTCAATTGGTATCATATTTCTGAAGACTATTTCAAGTTTAGCAGATCACTTAGAGCATATAAAAACACCGAAGATAATCCATTTGGGTCTCCAGTTCCGGTCATTAGCAATATAAATGGTGGTGTCGGAATATTTGCCATTCACAACTTACAGATAGTGGATGTGGAGTGATGGGATGAAGAAATGTTTGATCCATAAAAATCTTATAAATACCTATTGAAAATCATTGTTCCGACATTTGCTAACACTGTCAGAACAATGATTTATTTGATGATTATGATACATGATTTTTATATTTCTTATTTTCAAATCTCTTGTATTGAAGGCTAGCTGACCCAAAATTAATCAATAAACCTACTTCAAGATTATATGCTTCTAAGTAATTGATAGCTTGTGCATAATGAACCTTTTCAAGTTCAATTACTGCTTTTATCTCGACAGATATTTTACCCTCTACCAAAAAATCAACGCGTCGAGTTCCTATTTGAATTCCGTCATAATATATGGGCATTTCAAATTCTCTATTGTAGGTCAGATTATTTTTTCTAAACTCTATTTCTAAAGCTTTTTGGTAAATAATCTCTCGAAATCCATTACCCAAAGTGTTATGTACTTTCATAGCACAACCAAGGATTTTACTTGTAAACTCACTGTATTTGTACGCTTCATTGATCATATTACTCCCATTATTTTCATCATCCATATCATAAACACCAGTCTAAAATCATTGTTCGGATGTGTTCTTATATTATTCTCCCCCAAATTCTTAACATATGCCTAATAATTAATTCCATAGTCACTAATAGAACAAAATCCCCTTTTGGCCTTTTTCAAGACACATGTTGCTTTTATCCATTTTTGTAATGATATAATCTTTATCTTTGCCTAAAATCTTATGACATGAATTCTAATCATGACGTACTTGGTTTAGAAATCAATGATTATCCGGGCATGCCACAAGGATATCCTATTCCTACAGGTATCGAAAATTTATTGCTCTTCATCCAAAGGAATAATACATACAACTCTGTCATTTTCGAAGCCAATCTACATCCTGATGGCGCCATCCAAACATCTAATCCCATGCAGGTCTATTGGTGGGACTTACATCATTCCGGCGTAACTGAGACACACCCTATCAATGCCATACAACAAAATCTAGCATACGGATATGAATTTGAGGTAATTCACCCTGATTTGATACGTTTTTATTTCAAGGTGTATCCCCATATCACATTTTTTATTTCAAAAATTGAAGGTAAATACAAGGTAACAACCAAGGTGGAAGAATCAAGGATGGTTGTTACAAACCTTTATGTGCATACAGAAGATTTAGGCGTTTTTCCTCAGGTTATTTTTGTGGAATTTTATGGCTATAATCTTGAAACTAATCAAAAGTTATATTTCAAATTAACTTTCCAAAACTGATGAAATACTTCGCATTGTTTTTCTTTTTTTTATTCTCTGCCAATGTCATTTTTGTCAACGGTCAGGACAGCCTTCCACCTTATTCTAAGGATCGTGTAGTCGGTTTCAGCATTGGCTTTGGAACGCATATTCCGGGAGCTGATATGAAAAATCGGTATGGTTCTACCCTTTGCTTTTCCTTGTCAGGAGATTATTTGACTGCTTCCAATTGGGCTTTTAGTCCGGAATTCATCTATTTTTTTGGTGAAAAAATCAAAGAAGATGTCTTAGCACCGTATCGAAGTGCAAACAATTCTATTCCTGGTGATGATGATCAGATAGCAGATATTTTCATCAGGGAGAGATGCTTTTGGCTTGGCATCATGATGGGGAAACATTTTCCTTTTGGTACTACATCCAGAACCGGTATCAAAGGCATGATAGGTGGTGGCATTTTCCAACATCAAATCGACTTCAATGATTTGAGAAATTCGGTAGGGCAAGTAAGAGCAGGAAGGTATGTTGGCTATGATCGACTGACCCGAGGATTTTCGCTGAAAGAAACTGTAACATTCAAGGTGATGTCTTCCAATAAAAAACTCAATTATGAGATCGGATTAGACGCCATTCAAGGCTTCACTTCCGAAGTACGAGCGATCAATTTTGATACGGGATTGCCTACTATAAAAAACAGATTAGATCTTATGTTCGGTGCACGAATTGCTTGGAATATCTCCTTCTTTTTAGCCAGTCAATCACAGACAGTTTACTATTGATACAACAAAAAATTTGGCTCTTCCTTTATACAATTGCTATACACATTGGTAATGTATATATCTACGTTGGTAGGTTTTTCAACCAAAAACTCTCTCAATTATACCATGGTAGAAGAAACACACTAAACGATGTATTAAATTGGTCAAAATTTGAAAACTGTATCTGGATACACTGTGCTTCCTTAGGAGAATTTGAGCAAGGAAGACCTATCATAGAAAATATCAAATCACGGTTTCCGAATGAAAAAATCGCACTGAGCTTTTTCTCACCATCCGGATATGAAATTCAAAAAAACTATCCTTACGCAGATTATATCTTTTACCTGCCATCTGACTTACCTAAACATGCTACTTTTCTTTTTCGGACTTTGAAACCCAAGATGCTTGTATTGGTAAAATATGAGTTTTGGTGGAATCTGATTTACAAAGCTACGTCCCATAAGGTTCCTATTTTCTCCATTTCCTCTATATTTAGAGATGACCAATATTTCTTCTCAAAATGGGCTAAACCATGTCAAACATTACTGCGACAGTTTGATATGCATTTTGTACAAGATACAAAGTCTGCATCCATTCTCTCGCAATTCGGAATTAACCAGAGCATAGTTTGTGGAGATACACGGATAGACAGAGTTTTAGAGCGGTCAAAAAATGTTGTTATCGATCAGAAAATCACGGAATGGATAGATGGAAGCGACAAAGTCATCGTTTTTGGAAGCGTTTGGCCTGAAGATTTACCTATTGTCAATGGTATTATTGAAAGATTTGCATCATATAAATGTATCATAGCACCACATAAAATAGACACTGCACATCTTACGGAAATTAAAAGAAATCTGCGATCCGCATCCATTTTCCTCTATTCTGACCAACAATATGATGGACAAATCTGCTTGGTGGACAATATCGGAAAGCTGAGCAGTCTTTATGCAGTGGCTACCTTCGCCTATATCGGTGGTGGTTTCGGAGCCGGCATTCATAATACATTGGAAGCTGCAGTGTATGGCATTCCCCTTGTTTATGGACCAAAATATCAAAAATTTGAAGAAGCGGTTTACTTTATCAATCATGGTATCGCTTTTTCAGTAAAGGATGCATCAGAACTAACCCCAATCTTGAACATCCTTGGTACCAATCAGGATTTTTATCACCGCTGCAAGATAGGCACAAAAGATTTTTTTGAAAGAAATGCAGGTGCAACCAAAAAGATTGTGCAAAATTTATTTGCTGGTGATGGAGTAAAAGCATGGGAAAAATCAGAACAATGATCGGGAAAAATCATCTTTTTATCTAAAATTTTTGATCTTGGAAACAAAAGGAAGGTTGAAAAGCGTTATACAAACTTCATCTACACATCAATAAAATGTCAACAAACCAAAGTTCAAATAGAGGAGACCACGCAGACTCAATAATTAAAAATCATATGATTTGGTCTATGGGTGCCGGATTTATTCCTGTTCCTATTGCCGATCTTTTTGCCGTCGGCGCCATACAGCTGGATATGATCCGACAGATGTGCAAAGTCTATGACGTAGATTTCAAACAAACTGAGGGAAAAGCCATCATTTCGGCATTGACGGGAACAGGATTGGCGCGCCTTGGCGCTAGGGCCGTGAAGTTTATTCCTGGCGTAGGTTCTATTCTTGGAGGTATCACCTTAGCAGTATTATCAGGTGCTTCTACGTTCGCACTGGGAGAAGTGTTCAAAAAGCACTTCGAAACTGGAGGCACTTTTTTGGATTTTGATCCCGAGCGACTCAAGAAGTACTACAATGAAAAGTTTGAAAAGGGCAAGGAAGTCGCTGAAGAAATGCAAAAACGACAAAACAGTTTTTCTGAAAAGGAGAAACATAACGATACCATAGACCAATTGCAGAAGTTGGCCGAGATGAAAAATCAAGGTATCCTCACCGAAGAAGAATTTGTCGAGATGAAAAAAAAGGTGCTAGGCAATAGCTAGTATTTTTGGGCAAGTTGTGAGAATTCAGCCAAGTTTAGAGGGAAATAATTTCAATCTAATTATCTAGCCCACCCTTCCTTTCTTAATGCGGAGCTAAATTTCATTTTCCAAATTCATTGCAGAGTACAATAACCATAAAAACCACTACTTAGCCCAAACTGCCACCTACCAAAACCAAGCACCTGCGTCACCCTTCCCTACTTAGGGAAGGGATGGGGTTGGGTTCCAAAATATTCACCCTAAATCAGAACCATCAATAAATGCCATAAGCCTTTTACTAACATCCTCCCAATCTCCAAGTACTTCATCATTAGTAAATCTTATTACCCTAAAACCGACAGATTCTAAATTTGCTTGCCTTTCTCTATCATATTCAACTTGTTTCTTATGAATTTCTCCATCTAATTCTACGATAACTTTGTTCTCAAAATTATGAAAATCTGCAATGTAAAAAAGTTTGTTACCAAGGATCTCCTTGTACTCAATGATAAATTGCCTATTGAACTTTAATCCATAGAACTTCCTTCCTCTTACCTTTTCCCAAAATGTTTTCTCTGCCAAAGTTGGATTTTTCCTATGTTCTCTAGAAAATTGCAACGTTTTAAAATATCTCATTTATTTAATAATCTTTAGTCATTTTTTTACTCTCCAAGAATTTTAATAATAGAACTAATATTTTTGTTCCTTTGCTCCCACACCTCAAACATTCTATAAAAGAGATAATGAATAAAGTGTTTACAAATTCTTTGTGCTATCACAAAATTACAAATTATTAGAAATAATTTCCAACAAGTCATAGCTGCCAAAACCAAGCGCCTGCGTCACCCTTCCCTACTAAATTCGGAACTAAAGTACCTGTTTGAAATTATTTGCAGAGTAAAAAACCAGAACTAGTACAATGCAGCCCAACAAGTCATAGCTGCCAAAACCAAGCACTTGCGTCACCCTTCCCTACTTCATTCGGAACTAAATTACTTTTCAAAATTCATTGCAGAGTACAATAACCATAAAAACTACAACTTAGCCCAAACTGCCATCTACCAAAACCAAGCACCTCCGTCACACTTCCCCAATTCATATGAAAGTAAATTGCTTTTCAAAATTCATTGCAGAGCACAATAACTATAAAAACTACAACGTAGCCCAAACTGCCATCTACCAAAACCAAGCACCTGCGTCACCCTTCCCTACTTAGGGAAGGGACGGGGTTGGGTTTAATCAAAATAAAATTCTGATATAATACCAAACCAACGCACCAAAAATATTTTTATTTTTTGAGCTCAAAAGTTTTAAAAAACAATATTCTGTTCTTAAAATTTTCAGATGTTTTCGAGTAAAAAGGTATAAAATTTTTTGCTAGAAAAATTTGTAATTTTATATGTTACGTCACATCTGTCCAAAACGTTTTTGACCATAGCAAATATGGCCCAAAATACTGATATTTTAAGCTTATGGATTGATGTTTTTGAAAACAAGCCTTCCTTATTAAAAATTAAAAGACATTTGGCCATATTTATCAGGTGGTTTTTCTGGTTTTAAGATAGGATAATTAGCCCACTGCCATAGATCTACTTTTACAAATAGATTTAACCTTAACAAAGATACTAAATTTGATAAATGCCAATCATAAATTGCCTTTGCTTTGATGTAACTTAAGAGCAATATTGCTATCAATGAGCACCACATCTGAATCTGTACTGCATTTTCGGTTGTTCCGATGAATGATTTGATATGAAATAGTTGTTTTAAATGTTTAAAGAAGATTTCAATAGCCCATCGCGACTTATATAGTTGTGAGATAGTGTCTGCTGTCCAAGACATATTATTTGTGAGTAATAATAGTTCTTGGTCATTTTCCTCGTCATAGACCTTGACGATACGTAAGTTTTTAGGGTACTTGACATCGGTAAAAATCCCTGTTAGCCTGATATCTTCGTCTGTCAGGATGTGCTCATGCTTCTCATTTGTCACAAAAGTCTCTATTATTTCATATTTGACGTTCTTTTTGAGCCTAGTGACAAAGAATACGCCGCTGCTGTCCAAATTATTAAGCCATATAAAGTCTACATATGCTCGATCCATAACTACTACCGATCCACAAGGAAAGTCTATCGTTTTAGCAGCTTTAACATCATGCTTCTTAGCTTCAGTTAGTACCGCATAACAAGGAAGACCTGTGTCGTAATCAAGAACTGTATGAAGTTTTACCGCTCCTTTGGTTGTTCTAAACTTAGCCCAATCAAAAAGGGATAAACTGAGCGGTATGATCGTAGAGTCCAACAAATATATCTTCCGCTTAAGACTTCGGGCATACTTCCTTGATTTTTCTAACGATGGCTCCAATGATTCTAGAAGTTCAAAATAGATGTCCCTAAATACTTCATAACTACGGTGCTTGTTGATATAGCTCATTGATGATTTTGATGGAGCTTTAGTAATACCTAAATGGCTCAAGTTGCCCGTAGCGCTCATTAAACCATTAGCTATATCTCTAATTGATGTTGACGCTGATAATTGCATAAATATCATAGATACCATATGTGTCCATGTATTGATACCTTTACTATGTTTGTCACTTTGATGCTTCTTAATTAACTTGTTACAAATATTTCTATCTACAAGTGCTAATATCTGGCTGAATACGCTTATTTTTATCCCTGACATGGTGTGGTTGGTTTGCACCCTAAATATAGGGACAATCCATCATGTCATTTTATTTTATTTTGGACAGATGTGATGTTACGTGCTACTTTTACGTAATTTATTTAAATTACTTTAAAATTACAATTTATCATGAAATTTCATTTTACCCTTCTTGTCTCAATTCTACTATCTTGGACATTTTTTAATTCATACGGACAAACAGTAGTTCCCATCGACATCCAATTTACGGGAATACAGCAGAATTGGTCGTATATTTCTATAGACACAAACTTCATCAAGTCTCCACTTGACAAGTGGTCCACTCCGTACTGGGGACACAGACCTATAGACGCTGTACTAAAAGAGGATCAAATCATCATTTTAGAAAATTGTACTGCGCAAAGTCCATATGGTACAGTAGATGGCTGCCTCATGCATGCTTTAGACCAAAAATCAGGTGAACTAAGATGGATTTTTCACAATAATTCTTATGTGGGACTAAAACATCGAGAAGATTACTTTGGACAGAAAATGTACATTGATTCTGACTCCAATGTGGAAATTATCGGCTATAAAGCCATGGATACTCTAGACAAAACTCAAGCTAATTTCACATTTTTTGCGAATCCAATCAGAAAAACGATCAATCCGGACAATGGACTGTTGGTTTCCGAACAAGTGGGGCAAGACACATCACGCTTATTTTTTAAACGAATTGGTTTAGGAAGTGTCCGTATGGTCAGAAATAATCAAAATGACTTATTGTTTTGTGGTTTATACAGTTATTACACAGATAGTACTCAGGTGGTGAATTTTAGGATGAGTAATGTTTATCAAGATATGGAACTTGACCATGATCTTCATACCTCATTCAGCGATACCATAGCGAGAAGTGATACTTTTTTTCCGAATGTTTTAAATAACTGGAACCTATTGTCTAATGACACAATGCTATTAATGTACACAGCTTATAATAGCTTGGATAAGACCGAGCCTCCTAAACTTTCAAAATTAGTGTGGCTTGACATTTCTGACATCCATGATATCAAAGTAATCAGAGAAAAAGATGTAAGTAGTGAGTATTCCGTTCCACAAGATGGAAACTTTCCTGCCGGAATGATCCTGAAAGATGGTACTATCACCATCAACCAACTCATGATCCCCAGTAACTCCCCTGTAGATGCTAAGTGGTTCAATTGGTTGCTGTGGTTGGACAAAAATGGAAATACCCTTGCCAAGGTGCCATACATCTACGATAGATCTAGAAATTACTCATATGTATATGCTTTTGATGTTCGAAATGATGCACTGTATGTTGCAGTGAGTGCTTCAACAAATACAGAACACGGGGTAGATATCTTGAAAATCAAAAAAGGAAGCGATGTGGCTACTGTAGTGGGTCATATCATTACACCAAAAATTCCGGAATTCGATATGGGAAATTATAATATTGTAAAGCCTTTACCTGAAGATAATATTTTGGTGGGGTTTCAAATGGATTATAACCTTCCAAATGATATCACATCAGTTGTTCAGTATTACTTCAGTTTCAAAATGGAAGATTTAGGTATATCTACATCAACTCATGAAGATGTCACTCATGAATACATCCACGCCTACCCAAATCCTACACATGATTTTCTGAACATAAATCTCCAAGGTATCTCAGGAACTGTGGATATTCGCATCTTTGATCAAAAAGGTCGTAATGTTTATGTTCACACTGGCATCGGTGATGGAGAAAATATCCTTGATCTGTCCAATCTATCTGCAGGTACCTACATATATCAGGTGTACTCTGATGGGAAGACGGCAGGTATAGGCTCCTTCGTGAAAGTGGAGTGATTGTGCAGTACACAACTTCTCCTATTGTCAAGAAAATGTAATGTTTTCACTAGTTTTCTATTAAAATATTGATAAACTTGGTGATTCATTAACTGAGATACTCCTATTATTGATACTTTGCGGTTTCATGTTAGATGATGAGTGATAGACACATGGATCGCACGGTAAAGGATACCTTCTCCCTGATATTTCTCCAAAGTTTTATATTTTTAGGTCTTTGTGTGGTTTTTTTAGCAGAATTTGCGGCATTTGTGATGCACATTGATTTGCAATGGATGTATGACGGTGTATTGTTTTTCGGCACCTTGGCGCTGTATAATTTTTATGCCAAGATAGGCCAACAAAAACTCTATGCGCTTCAAAATCACCTCATTGCTGATGTTATCATACTTGTTTCACTAGTTTTGGGTGGTTACTGCGCTCTTTCATTAGGATTAGAAATGGTATTTATTCTCATTCCGGGTATGGTGTTATCTTTTCTCTATGTTATCGCTGAGATCTACCCAAGCCTTCGGGCACCAAAATATGTTCAACCTCTGATCATCTCCTTGGTATTTTCATACTTCACAGTGATTGTTCCGGCACATTTGGCCACCATAGAGATACCTTGGTGGTTATTTATATGCATTTTTTTCTTCGTTTTCGTGCTGTGTTTAGCATTCGATATTGGTGATTTTTATATTGATATGGAAAAATCTTTGTTATCTATTCCAGTGTTGACGGGTATTCATAAAAGCAAATTTATAAGCTTTTTCATCTTAGGGATTCTTTTCATCGTAGTTGGCATAAAGAGAGAAACCATACCACCTGATGCATTCTATGCTATGTTGACTACCCTTGTAGTGACATCATATTTGATTAAACGCACTCAACCTAGCGATGACAAATCCTTCTTTTTTTTCTGGATTGATGGGATGATGGCCTTGCCCTATTTTATCCTTATTGTAATGCGTTTGTTTTCGCCGATTTTGACTTAAAGGCATTATTACTGACCAAAGAAGCATAGCTCCATTGTTTGGATGGATCACGCAATGTTTTTCGATGGGTACAACTTTCCATATTACACATGCTACACATTTCAAATACACATGGTTCACTTTGAATGGAAATGTCTAAGTCAAATTCTGATAAGTCTGATTTAGTAATATTCTTAAGAGTCTGAATTTCTGATTCTGCTTCCTGCAAATTGAAGTAAAATGGTAACGTCAAATGCATGTCCATGTGGCCGATTTGTCCATAGCCCAAGTAAGTAAGCCTATGGATGTTGACCCAAGGACTTCTACGCTCAGAAATCAAGACATCAGAAATTTGTTTTAAAATAATGGGATCTGCTTCATCCATAAGACCATTGACTGTAGAAATCAAGACTTTTATACCTGTATAAATGATGAACAGCCCAAAAATAATGGCAATGGCACTGTCTAACCAAGTAATTTTTGTCAAGTAGAATATAAACAACCCAATTAGCAATGCAACGCTCGAAAAACTGTCTGTAAGCAAATGCTTACCTCCGGTTTCTATTGCCACGCTGCGATTTTTTCTACCCCATTTGATGCTAATCCATCCCAATAGTCCATTACCAATGATGGTCAAAAGAATGAGAATCAATCCAATATCCATCTTTATCACCTCGATTGGGTTTCCAAGGCGTTGGATAGCTTCAAATATAACAATACCACCGGCTAAGGCTATCAAAAACCCCTCTAATGATGCTGTAACCAGCTCAATTTTGCCGTGGCCGTAGGGATGATTCTCGTCCCTAGGTATGGCGGCAAATTTCAGGCTAAGTAGCGTGATCATACCTGTAATGATGTTGACAATGCTTTCCAAAGCATCCGAAAGTATGCCCACAGAATTCGTGATGAAGAATGCCAAAAACTTTATACAAAACAATAAAACACCTACTAGAAGTATGACCCATTGAAATTTGATATTGGAATGACTAAACGATCTTTGATGCATCATATCTGCTTAAATTCAAAATTATTTTGTTACTTTTGGTCTTGCAAAGATAGCTCAACAAATAGATATTATAATCATAGTGCATGTGGAAAAGGAAATTTGAAGTCGCCCAAATTAATGGTTTTAACCAAACATCTATGGCCGGGCATTTAGGTATAGAAATCCTAGAAATTGGTCCAGATTTTTTGAAAGCAAGAATGCCGATCAATCATGGTACGCGCCAACCAATGGGTTTGTTACATGGCGGTGCTTCTGCGGCATTATCAGAAACCATGGGCAGTATTGCAAGCTTTTTTATGCTGGATGATCCTACATCCCAAAGTGCGGTTGGATTGGAAATCAATGCCAGCCATTTAAAAGCTGCTAAGGAAGGTTATGTGTATTCAGTCACAAAACCGATTAAAATTGGTGCAAGAATCCACGTATGGTCCACTGATATTTATGATGAAAACGATCAATTGGTTTGCCAATCCAAGTTGACGGTCATGATTATCAACAATGCTCAGAAGCTCTAATCAGTAGTCCGGGACAATCGGGATATAGCAAGAAAATGTGATGTATTCCGTAACTTTGCGCCGGATTATCATTTAATATTCGAATGTTGGATTGGAACACAATCATTTCTTTCAAACGATTTGGTCAAAAACATACGGGTCAAGATGCTCGTTCAGACTTCAGAAGAGATTATGATAAAATCATATTTTTATCCGGATTCAGACGATTGCAAAACAAAACACAGGTATTTCCACTCCCCGGAAATGTTTTCGTACACAACAGACTTACGCACTCCTTGGAAGTCTCCAGTGTAGGTAGGTCAATTGGACACATCGTAGGCGAAAAAATAGCTAAAAAATATAAAGATTCTTTGACTGCGACATCAAGAAAGTTTTACAAGTATGACTTAGAAGATGTGGTTGCTTCTGCCTGTTTGGCCCATGACTTAGGAAATCCTGCATTTGGTCATTCCGGAGAAAAAGCGATTTCAAATTACTTCAAAACCCATGCAGACGCAACTATTGATGAATCAACATTGCAATCCTATTTTTCCGAAAACGAATGGCATGATGTCACCGCTTTTGAAGGTAATGCCAATGCCTTAAGATTGTTAACCCATCAATTCAATGGAAGAGTGATAGGTGGTCACAGACTCATGTTTTTGACGCTTGCATCGATTATCAAATATCCGTGCCACTCCGGTCAGGTTCAAAAAGAATTCCTTAGTAGAAAGAAATATGGCTATTTCCAATCGGAAAAGGAAATTTTCCACGAAATAATGGAAGAATTTTCTCTCAACCAAGTTGAAATAGGCCAAAGGCATCCTTTTGTATATCTCGTGGAAGCTGCTGATGACATATGTTACCGCATCATTGACATGGAAGATGCGCATAGGATAGGCATCATCTCACTAGAAGAAATTTCAAGACTATTTCTCCAACTGATTGCGGAAATCGTCAATTCTGTGAACTTTGATGCTATTCAAAATAGATTCCACCAAATTTCCGATTCCAATGAAGCCATCGCATACCTCAGAGCAAAGTGTATTTTACATTTAGTGGAAAAGGTTGCTTTAATTTTTATGGATCATGATTCTGACATTCTTTCGGGAAATTTCAATGCATCATTATTGGATGTATGTGAGGCAGAGATAAAATCGCTGAAGGAGATAAACAGCATCTCCATTCGTAAAATCTACAACCATAGATCCGTCATCGAAATTGAACTAGCAGGATATACCGTAATGTCAGAGTTATTGCACCATTTTGTTAGTGCTGCTCTGTGCCAAAGAAGAACCGATGTCCAAGATAAAATTTTACAATTAGTACCACAGCAATTCCAGACATTTGACCAATCTTCTTCATACGTTCGCGTGATGTCAATCCTTGATTTTGTATCGGGAATGACAGATGGATATGCTACCGAATTGTATAGGAAAATCAAAGGTATTGAGATACCATCGCATAAAGGATTTTAAATATTGACATGACATTAAATTATAAGATATTAGGTCAAGGTTTTCCTGTCATTATATTGCATGGGCTTTTCGGATCATTGGACAATTGGCTTACTTTTGGAAAAAAGATAGAAGATGCAGGATTTATGGCCATATTGATCGATCAGCGTGATCATGGAAAGTCGCCTCATTCTGACACTTTCAATTACACGCTTTTAGCGGACGATGTGTACCAGTTCATGATGGATCATTGGATTCATGAAGCTATCATCATTGGCCATTCTATGGGAGGAAAAACAGCGATGACATTGACAAAAAATTATCCTGAAGTGGTATCTAAGCTGATTGTCATTGACATCAGTCCCGAAAAATATGCAGTAGGTCATAGCAATGAATTTGATGCGTTGTTTTCTCTTGACCTCGATACAATAGGCAGTAGGAAAGAAGCAGAAATTCAATTGACAGATAAGCTCCATCAACCGGATACGGTTCAGTTTTTCTTAAAAAACTTAGGTCGGAATAGTGACCATACCTTTGCATGGAAGTTTAATTTGCCACTGCTATACAAAGATTATCAAAATATACTAGATGCTGTTGTCTTTGAACATACATGCGACATACCTACTCTTTTTGTCAAAGGTGGAAAATCCCCATATATTTCTAAAAATGCTGAAATAACGATATCGCAGATGTTCAGTCAAGTTGAAATCATCACAATTCCTTCAGCAGGTCATTGGGTACACGCAGATGCCCTTCATGAATTATTGAGTGTTGTGTTAAAATTTATTCAATCTTAAGGATTAGCTGAATCCAAGATTGAACCGACTGAATAGAAAAGATGTTAGTGGATAGTTATTCAATCTAATACCATTAGTACATGATACATAAAATTTGTGGACTGCCTTTCATTGGCGCTATCTTATTATTGATGCCGATGACTAGCTTTGGACAAAAAGAAAACTTGTATGAGATCAATAAAAATTTAGAGATTTTCATCAATGTCTATAAAGAATTGAATGGAGATTTTGTGGATGATATCGATCCATCTGTTATGATGAAAACTGCCATTGATGCTATGACCAACAGCTTAGATCCATATACAAATTATATTACTGAGTCTCAAGTGGAAAGTTACTGGATCAGTGAAGATGACAAATATCAAGGTATTGGCGCCAAAGTTGGGATTATTGATCATAAATTCATGGTTCTTGAACCTTATGAAGGTGGCCCATCACTGAAAGCCGGATTAAAAGCAGGTGATGAAATCGTTTCCATCGGAGGTGTACCTCTGAAAGGAAAATCAATGGATGAAATCAATGCAACATTGAGAGGCATTCCTGGTACAGATATTCAGATGATGGTGATCGAAAACGGACAAACCGCACCCAAAGCATTTGTCGTGCAACGTGGAGAAGTCAATATTCCAAATGTTCCCTATTCCGGATTTGTGGCGGACGGCATAGGATATATTTCTTTAACGGTTTTCACCGCTCAAGCAGGTCAAAATATTGCTAAAGCATTGAAAGATATGAAAACCGAAAATCCCAATATGAAAGGTTTGATTCTGGATTTAAGGCACAATGGTGGTGGTTTACTGCATGAAGCTGTGAATATTTGCAGCCTTTTCATCCCTCAAGGTGAAGTCGTAGTGACAACCAAGGGAAAAGTCAAAGAAAGAGATCAAGCCTATAAAACACTCAGTCAACCCATGGATTTGGAACTGCCTTTGGTCATCTTGATCGATAAAAAATCAGCATCTGCATCTGAAATAGTTTCAGGTGTGATGCAAGATTATGATAGAGCCGTTTTATTAGGCCAAAGATCCTTTGGCAAAGGATTGGTTCAGAATACGAGAGAAGTGGGTTTTAATTCAAGATTAAAACTGACTACATCAAAATATTACGTTCCTAGCGGAAGATGTATTCAGGGTGTAGAATACGAAAACGGAGAACCAAAAGATATCCCTGACCAACTGAGATCAAAATTTAAAACTAAAAATGGTCGCGAAGTTTTGGATGGAGGAGGAATCACTCCTGATGTAAAAATGGATGTGAAAGAACTTCCTCAGATTGTACAATTGCTAAGAGATAACCATTATTTCTTTGATTACGCCAATCTATACACCCAAAAACACGATACAATAGAACTTCCGGGTGAATTTCAATTTATGGATTTTGATGATTTTGTATCTTTTGTTGATAAAAAGGGCATGAATTTCGAACTCGCGCAAGAGAAGTCAGTCCGTGAGATGATTAAAAATTTAGAAACATCGCATGAATCCCCTGAGATTTTGGCAGAGTCCAAGTCATTACTGGATAAAATAATAAAACAAAAGAAAGCATTGCTCTTATCCGCCAAGGATGACATTATAAAGGAGATAGAAAATGAGCTCATAGTTAGGTACTTTCATCAAAAAGGCAAAACTAAACACACACTACACGAAGATCCTGAAATCAATGAGGCAATAAAGTTACTCAACGACACCAATACGTATAAAAAATTGCTTTCAAAAGCATAAATAAGTAAGTCTTGAATATCTTGCTGTTAGAAACATCAGGGTTGTACTGTTCAGTTGCAATCTGCGATGAAAACCAAATTCTATCATCTGTCATCACCGACAAACCCAATGCGCATAGCGAACTATTAGCGCCTCTTATACGTCAAGTGTTGGACCATTCAACAGTTCACATTAAAGATATCAATGCCATCGCCATCAGTCACGGTCCGGGATCATATACATCTCTTAGGGTAGGAGTTTCCACGGCTAAAGCGATGTGTTTGGCGCTATCTATTCCACTTATATCAATACCCACAGATGAAATTCTCATGAATGGAATTGCAGACTTGGATATTCGTACAGAGGATATCATTGTTTCCATGATTGACGCTAGAAGGATGGAAGTTTATTATTCAGTATGGGATAGTTTTCGGCAGTTGACAAATCCACTCAAGGCTATAAATTTTGAAATAGAATCACTACAATTGGAAAGTCAAGGCAATATCCACATCTGTGGTTCTGGAGCTCAGAAATATAAACAGATGCATTCAGAAAAAAAATTACTACTACATCATGAGCACCCTATTTCTGAACACATGGAGAAAGCTGCAAGAGAATATTTCAAGCAAAAAAACTTTGTCAATATTGGCGAATATAGTCCATATTACTTCAAAGAGCCTAATATTACAAAATCAAATAAGAAAATTATTTAATATAAAATACATATACAAAACACTTAATTGTTGTTAATTATATATTAAATTTATTGCAATATAAAAATTTTTTCCATTTTAAGTTTGTTAACATATGGTTTGGTATGGTTATTGAAATAGTTGTAGATAATTCCGTGAACAATCAAACCATTTCGCATGAGAAATAAGAAGAACGAAACCGTCACCCTGAAAAAGGGAGGCAAAGAAGTGCAGCTTGATTATGCAGACTTGCGTAAAGCAGTGCTGGTGTTGCGAGCTGTAAATCACAAGTTACGGCAGCGTATCATTGACCTATTGGAGGATGGTGAGAGCATGACTGTTACTGATATTTATATCAAATTGAGGCTTGAGCAGTCTGTAGCTTCACAGCACTTAGCTATATTAAGACGAGCTGGTGTGGTGGCTACTGATAGACAAGGGAAGTTTATATACTACTCCTTGGACAAAGACAGGTTAAGCCAGATTTCAAGCCTAGTTGAGGATTTAACTAGTTAAATTCTTACTTTTATTCAATTTCTTTATTTAACTCATAATCAACAAATTATAACATACCTTTTTACTTTTATTATTTTTTTTTAAAACAAATATCATTTTTTTTTAATATTTGTTTGGTCAGATTAAAATATCTTTAGATATTTGCACTAGGTCTTAAAAATAAAATAAGGAAACGCATGAAAGGTACAAAGGTTACTTTCGACAGTGATAAGTTAAATTATTCGTCGGAGTTAATGAGAGCGTTGGCTCATCCACTAAGGTTAAAGATTTTAGATTACATTGATAACCACAAATCTATCAATGTTAATAAAATCTATAGCAGTCTGGAATTAGAACAAAGCATTACGTCACAGCACCTTAAAATACTAAGGATGGCAGGCGTGGTTTCGGTAGAAGTTTCCGGAAAATTTCACATCTATCAAATCAATTATGATGTGATCGAAAAAGCAAGTTTTGCAGTAAATAGATTTGTAGGTAAAGCCTGATTTCTACACTGTAATACTCAAAATAAAAGAGAAACAGTTGATCGTACTATTTGCATCAACTGTTTCTCTTTTTATTTAATTTTGATTAAATGGTTCAGGAGGAGATATATCTATTCTCTGTGCATTTTCTCTTATCTTCATGTAACCGGGTATCACTTCCTCTATTACACCTTTCAGTGCCATCAGCAGTCCAGATTTCGTTGTAAATTTATGGTGAATTAAGCTAATTTCTCTTACCGGGCTTGGTTCAACAAATGGGGTCACTCTAGATTTCCTCTCAGCTGGTAATCGCCATGTCGCCATTTCAGGAATGATGGTCATACCACCAATGGTATCCGTAAGATTGATGATGGATTCGATACTTCCAGCATTATATTTTAATTGACTTTTCTGTGTGTCTCTAAGTTCACAGAGGCGAATCATTTGTTGTCGCATACAGTGTCCTTCTTCCAAAAGCCAGAAATTATTGAGATCGAGTTCTTCTTGAAGGACGTAGCTTCTCTCTATTTTGGAGTGTGAGTACACATAAAATTCTTCGAAAAACATTGGATGGGTGACTATAGATTTCTCATCCAATGGCGTCACCAATATGCCTGCATCCAGTTCAGATGATTTAAGTTTTTTCACCGTTGAAGCCGTTGTATTTTCTTCAATGACCAAGGTTATGTTAGGATACTTTGTTTCAAATTTCTTGAGAAAAAGGGGAATAAGATAAGGTGCCAATGTCGGAATGACACTAATTTTTATTTCACCTGACAGATCATCATTCTTCAGGTCCGAGATGAGCAATTCCAATGCTTGCACCTCTTCCAATATAGTTTTCACTTGAGAAGCGATCATTTCTCCTGTCTCTGTATAGCTCAATGGAGAAGTGCCCCTATCGATCATTTGAATTCCAAATTCATCCTCCAACCTTTTTATAGCCATGCTGAGTGCAGGTTGAGATACATTGCATATTTCTGCCGCAGCGCTAAAACTCCTTGAAGTTCCTAATGCCATCAGGTATTTCAATTGAGAAATATTAAAGTTCATAACTTTTGTTTATGATGTTATAAAAACATTAATTATCACTTATATACAATTATTTCCTACCTTTGTTTTGAGTTTTAATACATCTGGTTAAAATAAGATGTAAAACACCAATAAAAAATATCGAAATGTATAGAAAGCCTATCTTTAAAGTAAGATAGGCTTTTTATTTTGGAGAATATTTAATAAAAAAACATGTATTTTTGTGACAAATTGAAATAGTACCAAATAATGTACGATATCATTTTGGCTTTTATTACTTCATTTTGTTTGACCTATTTAGCCATACCTTCTATTATCAATGTGGCCATCAAAAAAAATTTAGTAGATGAGCCTGGAGAACGAAGATCTCACAAAATTAGCACTCCTTCATTAGGTGGCATAGCCATATTTGCAGGAACACTTTTTTCCATCATCATGTGGACACCATTTACCTATTTTGGGGAGCTTCAGTATATCTTATGTGCTTTTATCATCATATTTCTCATCGGTGCAAAAGATGATATCGACCCAATGCCGCCTTCAACAAAATTCTTTGGTGAGTTATTTGCAGCCGGTATTTTAGTATTCAGAGCCAAAGTAAAATTGACGAGTTTGTATGGGTTTTTTGGAATCTACGAAATTTCAGAAGCGTCTAGTATTATACTTTCCATTTTTACTATCATCGTGATCATCAATGCCTTTAATCTCATAGATGGTATCAATGGACTTTCGGGAAGTCTAGGTGTACTCATCAATGCCATTTTAGGTACGTGGTTTTACCTGACAGGTAGCATAGAGATATCCATAGTTGCTTTTTCGCTTTGTGGAGCTCTAATTGCATTTCTAAAATACAACATTACTCCTGCAAGAATTTTTATGGGTGACACAGGTGCGCTACTTTTGGGGTTAGTGAGTGCCATTCTCGCCATAAAATTTATTGAGATGCACAATGGATTACAAAACAGTCCATATACCTTTGCTAGTGCACCTTCTTTGGCCATTGCCATCCTTATCCTTCCATTATTTGATACGTTAAGGGTATTCATTTTAAGAGCCATTGAAGGCAAATCACCGTTTAATCCTGATAGAAAACACATACACCACATATTAATAGACTTGGGCCTCTCTCATATGCAAGCGACAGGTGTTCTATTTCTTACCAATATAATTTTCATTATCATAGCCATTAGTCTCCAAGGAGTTGGAAATCTCATGTTACTTAACATCATTTTGATCCTCGCTTGGCTTTTGTCTTATTTGGCATCAGTTCTCGTTGCAAAGAAGAAAAAAATGAACCTAGACCAATGAGTTTTGTGTACATTTTTCTAGGTGGTGGGATTGGCAGTATTATTCGATATATCATTTCTAATCGATTCAATTATTCAGATCCATCTGACAATTATTGGCCTATTGGCACCTTGATAATCAACATCTTTAGCTGCTTGGTATTAGGGTATTTTTACAAATATTTTATTGATAAAACCACAATTTCAAATAGTTACTTTTTGGTGATCGTTGGATTGTGCGGAGGAATGAGTACATTTTCGACTTTCGTTTATGAACTTTTCCAATTTAGTGCCAAAGGGCAGCTTAGTATTGGCATCATTTACGTTTTGACGAGCCTTGTCACAGGATGTTTAGCTTTATATTTAGGTATTGAGAAACTCTAATGAAAACACAGAGTTACAAGTTTTTTAAGCTACCATCTTAGCTTATTGATAGTTTTTTAAACTTGATTGCATCATTATTCTACACATGCAAGATGCAAAGTACAAGGTTCAAATGCAATCCATTATGAATATCTCATACTATAAAAGTTACGCATACCTTCCAACAAATTCACGTAATACTTCACTTCCGGGACACAACACATCGTAATTCAATGTATTCAATGGCGTTTCTGTGGTATTGATCAAATCATTTAATTCGACACTGTCATTGTCTATATACAACAAGCCTGTAAGAATTTGGTGATTAGCCCTTGCATTATGAAGTGCTGTAACGATTGAAAGTTTATCATTCGGATCCCATTCCGGGGATATCTTTTGTAATTTGATGAGCGATCCATCGTGCATTTCCAAAACATTTACAGATGTGTGATCATAAGTGGTCACTATTTCCTCTTTGACGGGGACAAAATCTATCTTCGAAAGCGCTTCATTATGCGCTCTGACATAATCGTAAGACTTTGTAGATCCAGGATTATTATTGAAGGTTACACACGGAGAAATTACATTTATCAAAGAGAATCCATTATGTGTGATCGCTGCTTTTATCAAAGGTACAAGCTGCTCCTTATCACCACTAAAACTTTGCGCCACATACGTTGCACCCAATTCAATAGCCAATGCACATAAATCAATGCCCTCAAATGAATTTGCATCTCCTGACTTAGAAATGGAACCTTTGTCCGCTGTAGCTGAATCTTGACCTTTTGTCAATCCATAACAACCATTGTTCATAACGATGTAGGTCATATTGACATTTCTTCGTACGGCGTGGATGAATTGACCCATACCAATGGATGCAGTATCGCCATCTCCGGAAACACCGATGTAAATCAAGGATCTATTGGCAAGATTTGCACCTGTTGTGACACTTGGCATACGGCCATGGACAGAATTAAATCCATGAGAGTTTCTTAAGAAATAGGCCGGAGTTTTTGATGAGCACCCTATGCCTGACATTTTCGCCACTCTATGTGGTGCAATATCCAATTCAAAACACGCATCAACTATGGAAGCAGAAATTGAATCGTGCCCACATCCCGCACATAGAGTTGAGATCACGCCTTCATATTCCTTTTTGGTATATCCTAAATCATTTTTAGGCAATCTTGGGTGGGCAAATTTAGGTTTTAAATAGCTCATGATAATTGACTATTGGTGGTTTGAGATAATTTTTGACGGATTGAAGAAAAAATCAAATCCGCTGTGATCGGTTGACCATTGTAATTGAGCACCTTATGAAGCTTTTTGGGGTTTATTTCAAGTTCATTGATTAATAATGATCGCATCTGTGCGTCTCTATTTTGTTCAATCACAAAGATTTCATCGTGACTGTCAATAAACTCCATGACATCATCATGAAAAGGAAATGCTCTAAGTCTCATCCCTTGCACATTAATTCCAGCATTATTAAGGTAATCTATGGCTTCTTCTGCTGCAAATTGAGTGGTTCCAAAATATATGACGCCAATGTCAGAATGACTAATAGAACCATACTTCTCAGGTTCAGGCAACATCTTTTTTGCTGTTTCAAATTTTTTCAACAGCCTCTCCATGATCCTTACATAGGTATCAGAATCCTCCGAGTATGCAGCGTTTTCATCGTGGCTACTACCTCTTGTAAAATATGAACCCTTAGAATGGTGCGTACCCGGCAAAGTTCTATATGGAATACCGTCACCATCCACATCTCTATATCTTCCCCATGAAGATAGGTTTTCCAGTTGCTCTGCTGTCAATACCTTTCCCCGATTGTATGTTCTAGTGTCGTCCCACTCAAAAGATGTCGTGACATGGTCATTCATACCAAGATCCAAGTCAGAAAGCATGATCACCGGCGATTGCAATTGTTCAGCGATGTCAAAAGCTTCTGCCATCATCTCAAAGGCTTCGGTTGGATTTGACGGGATGAGTAGGACATGCTTCGTATCTCCATGTGATGCGTAGGCTGCACTGATTAAGTCCGATTGTTGCGTCCTCGTAGGCATACCTGTAGATGGGCCTGAACGTTGAACATCCACGAGTACAACAGGAATTTCTGCATAATATGCCAATCCTAAAAACTCACTCATCAAGGATACTCCAGGTCCACTTGTAGCTGTAAATGACCTCGCTCCATTCCAATTGGCACCTATTGCCATTCCAATGGCGGCCAATTCATCTTCCGCTTGTACAATTGAAAAATTGTGTTTTCCGGTTATGCTGTCCACCCTGAACTCACGAGCAAAATCTTCAAATGAACTCACTAATGATGTGGACGGTGTTATAGGATACCACGAAACGACGGTAGCTCCACCATACAATGCACCCAAAGCTGCAGCACTATTTCCATCAATCATGATTTTTCCATGATTGAGATTTCGTCTTTCTACCTTGAATGGTAGTGGATAGGAATAATGGGATTTTATATAATCTAAACCTAAGTGCAATGCCTTGACATTAGGCGCTATGAGTTTCTCTTTTCCTTTGAATTGTTCTGTAAAAAGTTGCTCAATTTCCTTAGTATCCAAATCAAGAAGAGCAGCTAAAGCTCCAACATAAACCACATTTTTAAAAAGCTGTTTCTGTCTCGGATCTGAAAACTCTCTATTGCATATCTCCATCAACGGAACACCAATAAAATGGATGTCATCTCTATGGAAAGTATCTTGCAATTTTTTTGTGGAGTCATAAATAAAATATCCACCTGACTTTACGCTTCTTATGTCTTCCAGCATACTTTGCGGATTGACGCAGACCATTATGTCTATCCCTTCTCTCCTTCCTAGGTAGCCATGTTCAGAAATTCTGACCTCATACCATGTTGGCAGCCCTTGAATATTAGAAGGGAAGATATTTTTTGCAGAAACGGGTACGCCCATTCTAAAAACAGTCTTGGCAAAAAGAAAATTTGCACTTGCTGATCCGGTTCCATTGACATTTGCAAACCGAACTACAAAATCATTTACAGCACTCATGAAAAAACCATCTGACCTGCCTTAGCAGTATTATAAATAAAATGTTGCATATCCCAAGCAGCTGTGGGACATCTTTCCGCACAAAGTCCGCAATGAAGACAGACATCTTCATCTTTTACCATCACCCTACCCGTTTTCAAAACTTCTGATACCATTAGCTCTTGCGTATCATTGATAGCTGGTACACGAAGTTGCTCCCTCAATTCTGATTCATCCTCAGCAGGTACCAGAAAGTTGATGCAGCTAGTAGGACATACATCCATACATGCATCACATTCTATACATTTTGGTGCGGTAAATACAGTTTGAATATCACAATTCAAGCATCTCTGGGCTTCTTTGAAAGCAGTGGCAATGTCAAAACCCAATTCTACTTCCTTTTTAATATTATTTAAGGTAATAGATTTATCTGCTTGTGGTACCAAATATCTTTCGTCTATGACGATTCCGTTATCATAAGACCATTCGTGAATCCCCATTTTTGTTGAGTAAAGATTGGTATGTGGATCCGGTCTATCATGTATATCTTGCCCCTGACAGTATAAATCAATACTGATGGCAGCTTGATGACCTTGTGCTACTGCGGTGATTACATTTTTGGGACCTAGGGCAGCATCGCCACCAAAGAACACCTTAGGACTTGTGGATGCAAAAGTCTTTTCATCGATCAAAGGCATATCCCACTGGTCAAACTCAATACCTAAATCCTTTTCAATCCACTCAAATTTATTTTCTTGTCCAATAGCTATTATGACATCATCAGCTGGAAAGAAAACATCGGGTTCACCTGTAGGGACAAGTTGTCTTTTGCCATTTGCGTCATATTTTGCTTCCACTCTTTGAAAATACATGCCCTTTAGTTTTCCGTTTTCCACTTCAAATCGTAGAGGAACATGATTTTCGTGTATGACAATATCTTCATGCATGGCATCTTCAATCTCCCATGGGGATGCTTTCATGGATTTAAATGGGCTTCTCACTAAAACCTTGACATCCTCACCGCCCAATCTCAATGATGTACGGCAACAATCCATCGCTGTATTTCCACCTCCAAGTACTAATACTTTCTTCCCTATTTTATGGATGTGGTCAAATGCAACATTAGCCAACCACTCGATACCGACATGGATATTTGCTGATGCTTCATCTCGGCCCGGCAAGTGCAAATCTTTTCCTTTTGGTGCACCTGTTCCGACGAAAATGGCGTCATAATCTTTATTCAATAAAGACTTAAGGCTTGTCACATAATGGTTAAAATGGGTCATAAGTCCCATATCTAAAATGATATCCACTTCAAAGTCCAATACTTCATCCGGTAATCTAAAGGATGGTATCTGGCTCCTCATCATTCCCCCACCTTTTGATTGATCATCATATATGTCAATATGATAACCCAAAGGTGCTAAATCTCTTGCTACGGTCAAAGCGGCCGGACCAGCACCTATTAATGCTACCTTCTTACCATTTTTAATAGATGGAATTTCAGGTAGAAAAGGGGTGATATCATCTTTATTATCTGCTGCAACTCGTTTCAGCCTACAAATTGCTACTGGTTCTTCTTCTACACGGCCTCTTCTGCAAGCCGGTTCACAGGGTCTATCGCATGTGCGACCAAGAACACCCGGAAATACATTGGATTCCCAATTGATCATGTAAGCTTTGGTGTATTCACCTTGTGCAATTAATCTGATATACTCGGGCACAGGCGTGTGTGCGGGGCAAGCATACTGGCAATCTACAACTTTATGGAAGTATTCTGGGTCCTTTACATTGGTGGAATTCATATGTCACCTTATGTTAAAATATTTAATACGTTGAGCAAAAGTATAATATTTAGACCATGTGTGGAATAAAATATCTATAAATAGTTAAATCATCCATTTTAAATCATGGAATTCAATGATGAAAATCACTTAAATACAAACATGTCACCACCAAGTATTCTTTTTTGTACTTCTCCTTGTGGTGGTTTTTACACCCAATACACCTAATAAACCTCTTGTCAATGTTTGGGCAACAGTTCGACCTATTTGGCGTGTTGTGGGACTGTTCAATACCTTTTCAAAAGTGCTTTTCTCATTTCTTCGACGAGTCGTCGAAGATTCAGATGCACTTTCTACTTGTTCTCTCAGTCTTTTTTGGGTTTCTTCCGATTGAGCTTCTTCAATTTTTCCGGATAAAATCTCGTATGCACTTTCTCTATTGATGAGTTCATCATATTTGTGCTTTATAGAACTTCTATCTAAAATTCTATTGATCTCAGCAGGAGTAAGAATGTCCATTCGGGATTGAGGGGCTCGCAGATACACTTGAACCAATGGCGTAGGGATACCCTTTTCATTGAGCGCTGTCACAATGGCTTCACCTATTCCAAGTTCTGTCAACAACTGATCCACCTGATAATAATCTGTAAGTGGATAATTTTCTGCCGTCAGTTTTATAGCCTTCCTATCCTTTGCTGTAAATGCCCTTAATGCATGCTGAACCTTAAGTCCGAGCTGACTCAAAACAACATCCGGAATGTCCTGTGGATTTTGGGTGACAAAAAAGACACCTACACCTTTGGATCTAATAAGTTTGACAATGGTTTCAATTTGATTCAATAATGCCTTTGAAGCTTCATTGAAAATCAAATGTGCCTCATCTATAAAAATAACGAGTTTTGGTTGACTAAGGTCGCCTTCCTCCGGAAATTTGCTATATATTTCTGCCAATAATTGCAGCATAAAAGTAGAAAAGAGTTTAGGCTTATCTTGAATGTCCGTAACCCTCAATACGGAAATATATCCTTTTCCATTTTGGTCTTTTCTTGTTAAATCTTCTATCTCAAATGATTTTTCCCCAAAGAATAGATCTCCACCTTGTTGTTCCAATTCGATCACTTTTCTTAAAATTGTTCCAACAGAGGCAGTAGAAATGGCTCCGTATTCAGCCTCAATAACCGGCTTGCCTTCATTTGTAATGTAATTCAACACTTTTTTGATGTCATCCAAATCCAGCAACGGCAATGCATTGTCATCGCAAAATTTGAATATCATGGATATTACGCTGGATTGCGTCTCATTGAGATCCAGAATTTTAGATAAAAGTACAGGACCAAATTCAGAAACTGTGGCCCTCATCCTTAAACCACTATCATGAGACAAGGTTAAAAACTCCACAGGGCTGCTATCTGCAATAAAAGGCAAACCGATCAATTTATGCCTTTCTTCAATTTTTGAATTGTCTTCTCCTTGAGCTGCTACACCACTTAAATCTCCTTTGATGTCCATGACAAGACTTGGAACTCCTTTTTCTGACAGCTGTTCTATAATTATCTGAAGCGTTTTCGTTTTTCCAGTTCCTGTAGCACCTGCAATCAGACCATGCCTGTTCAGTGTTTTTAAAGGAATCCTTATAAATGTATCTGTTAGAACTTGACCCTCATATTTCGGAGCACCCAGTATTATAGAAGGTCCCGAAAAGATATAATTTGACTCTATTAAGTCTTTAAATGATTGAATTGCGCTCATATCAATTTTATAAATTCAAAAAAGAAGTTCTATGAAATAGTTTTTCTCTTTCCGGTCCAGTACTGACAAGAGAAATTTTCGTGTTTAATGATTTTTCCAATGCATCCAAATATTTGTGTGCCTCATCCGGCAATTTTTCATAACTATCTACCTTCGAAATGGTGTGCTTCCAACCCTTGAAATCGTTATACATCACTTCAATATCTGTATCCACAAGATCAAACGGCAATTCATCAGTGAGTTGATCATGATATTTGTAGTTGTGACCTGTTTGTATTGTATCAAAATCATCCAAAACATCCAGTTTTGTAATCACCACCTGTGTTACTCCATTGATCATAATGGTATATTTAAGCTGTGGAATGTCTATCCATCCACATCGGCGTGGGCGTCCTGTTGTTGCACCAAACTCTGCACCCTCTGATCGCAATTTTTCTCCAATCGCATTGTCTTGTTCAGTTGGAAAAGGACCTGAGCCAACTCTTGTACAATATGCTTTTGCAATGCCTATGACTTCACCAATAGAATTTGGAGAAATACCCAAACCACTGCAAACTCCAGCGCTGATGGTATTTGACGAAGTCACAAAGGGATATGTGCCAAAATCTATGTCCAACATACTTCCCTGAGCACCTTCTGCTAATATTCTCTTATTGTCTTGCAAGGCTTTGTGGAGAAAGTATTCCGTGTTTAAAAATGTGAGTGTTGAGATTTCATCAATTGCCTCGAAAAAAGCAGACTCTTGTTCTTCTAAATTAAATTCTACCTCAGGATAAAGTTTCAATAATTTCAGGTGCTTGTCTTTTAGATTTTGGTAATGAACTCTAAAATTCTTTGATTTTATATCACCAATTCTAAGCCCATTTCTCCCGGTTTTGTCCATATAAGTTGGCCCAATTCCTTTCAAGGTAGAACCTATTTTTGCGTGCCCTTTTGAAGCTTCTGAAGCGGCATCCAAATATCTATGGGTAGGCAAGATCAGATGGGTTTTATTTGAAATATACAACCTATTTCGAAATTCTATGCCTGAAGAATCTAGCATATGCATTTCCTTGACCATGGTGATCGGATCCAAAACCACACCATTTCCGATGATGTTAAGTATGTTTGGTCTCAGTATTCCTGAAGGAATGGTATGCAAAACATATTTTTTACCATCCACTTTAATAGTGTGACCTGCGTTTGGCCCACCCTGAAATCGACAAACTATATCGTATCTATCTGCAAGAAAATCAACAATCTTACCTTTTCCTTCGTCGCCCCATTGCAAACCTAAAATAACATCTACCTTCATACCTTTTCTTAAAAGGCCAAAATTACGTAAAATTTTAATTTATTGACCATGATATATTATCTTTATTCGCAATAAGTCTCTTAAAAATTTAATATTGTGGGATTTCACAAATGAAAATCTGTTGAATGAATTCCCTAAAAGCAATTCAATTCAGATCAAATCTATAGATACAATTATCAGAAAGGTAATATATCGCTTGCTTTGTGATGCGTATGTAATTCACTTTTTCCAAAGGTATGCTCTGGAAAACAACATTATGGTTTTCTTCGGCAATGTTGATTAACTCAGTACTATGAATTTTCCCTTCTACGATGTAATATAGAACGTCATCAAAAACGTCAATTGCTTGGTAATCATCCAAATGCTTCACCTGAGTAAATTGAGCAAAATTATCAAAAATCAATGCTCGATTGTCGTCTGTCAGAATAATGACATGGTTATTCCTTTCCATGATTTTATAAATCTGTAGATTGGTAATTCCAAAGTCACTAAGATTATTTGATGATCTAAGTATCTCACCATGAATTGTGGTTTTGAACAGTTTATTTTGAATCGGAGAATATAGCCAAATCCCTCCATCATTGGAGGTGGCAGCTGATGTAATATCACTAAAAATTGGCTCCAAATCAAGAGATGCAATTTGGGAGAGGCTGTTATCTAACCAAATTACTTTATTGAAATCATCATAAAAAACTAAAAGTTTCATTGGATTTGTGGCATCAATACTAGTAATATTTCCATTTCTAGAATTTGCATACGTAAAGATAATTCGACCGCCAGATGCATATTTTAAAATCTCGTTTTTTTCATTCGGCACATATATATTTCCAAATCTGTCCACTTCAAAAAATTTGGAAGAAGATACAATCTCACACGTGTCGTTTTTTTCAGAAAGTATATCCACCTGTGCCTTTGTAACCTGGCAGGAAATACATTCTATAAAGCAGCAAAAACATAAGAGGTACTTGATAGCCATATTCTAATAAACTACACTTTCTATAGAAACAAGCACCTTACCTCTTATGTTGCATTTCAGAATCTCTTAATCTTGCCTATGTATCGCATAGTAGTCAGAGACAATCACTTCAGTGATGTATTTATTTGCACCAGCCTTATCGGTATAAGTTCTCGATGAAAGTTTCCCTTGGACGGCAATTTCATGTCCTTTCATGACATGTTTATGCATGATCTCTGCCATTTTGCCCCATACAATGATGTTATGCCAATCTGTTTGCTTGACTTTTTCTCCTTTGGCATTGGTATAATAATCATTGGTGGCGAGTGAAAAAGATAATCGTGTTTTACCACCATCGAAGGTGGAAAGTTCCGGATCCTTACCTATGTTACCGATGAGTTGTACAGAATTTTTAATATTACTTGACATGATTTTGATATTTTAATATTGGAAATATGGTTTTAAAATGGTCTTGTTTCAGCGGGTACTGAAGCCTTCTTTTGAATTTTTAAAAATTCATTGACAATGATTTCAGATATATACTTGGTCGTTCCTTGTGTGTCCACATAGGATCGATAGGCTATCTTTCCATAGACAGCAATTTCATTTCCTTTGGTTACATAGCCGGCAATGTCTTCCGCCACACGACCCCAAGCAATGAGCTTGTGCCAATCTGTGTGTTTTACTTTTTCTCCTTTTGCATTGGTGTAGACCTCGTTGGTCGCTAAAATACATGAGGCTTTTTTATTGCCATTTTCAAAATTTGTGAGGAGGACATCATTACCTACGATACCTACCAATTGCACTGCATTTTTTACATTTAAATTCATTTTTTAAAAATTTGTATCCGAAATTTCGGACGGGTTAAACAAATATTTGATCCGTGGATCGATTGACGATGCAAAGGTGAGCCCAGACTAAAATCACAGTCGTATATTAATCGTTTATTTTCGGATACAAACGTATTTACTCGGTTACAATTTTTTATATCATTGATTTTGTTTTTTTTATACATTATTAAAAGCATATTTATACCATTAAATTTTTTATAATTTTTTTATACCTTTGAGATTTATTTCAACATTATATCGAATGAATGACCTTCAATCCAGGGTTTCTGAATTACAATCAAAACTTGCAGCCATAAGTGATCCACATAGGGCAGAACAAATGGAAGCTTACATGAAACACAAGTTTCAATATTACGGTATTACATCACCATCAAGAAAGCAAGCATTCAAAACTATAGATTGGCCGAAAGATTTGGAGCCAAATACACACTTCAAAAACATCATAAATGAAATGTGGCAACATCCAAAAAGAGAGATGCAATATTGCGCAATGACATTAATAGAGAAGGTAATCAAAAAACTATCAACTGAAGATTTACCTTGGCTTGAATCATTGATCCTGCAAAAATCGTGGTGGGATACAGTGGATTTTATAGCACCAAGTGCCGTGGGTTATATATTTAAACAGGCATCTCCTGAGAAATCTAGATACCTAGAAAAATGGATGAATTCCGACAATATGTGGTTGAATAGAAGTTCCATTATTTTTCAACTCAAGTATGGAAAAGAAACCGACGAAGACATATTATCTGCTGCCATATTAGCCCATGACAATTCCACTGAGTTTTTTGTCAGAAAAGCCCAAGGTTGGTCACTCCGACAATACAGCAAAACAAATCCCCAATTCGTCAGACAGTTTATTGAGGCTAATCCGCAACTTTCAGGTTTGACAAAACGAGAGGCGATGAAGTAAGTATAAAAGACAGTTAACTTTGTAATTTTAAGTTTATATTCTTGCTATGGCCAAAACATAAACATGACATGTATTCCGACTAGTGATATGATTAATTCAAATCGCTTTATAAAAATCATACCCAGTTTTTCCCTTATTTAAAATAGCATTGATGATGTATTTTGTGATTTGATTATATGCAAAACTTGAAAATATGTTTTTGGTTCCATGAAGAAATCGTACCTTTGCGACTTATTAAAAATCTCCTAGCCATTTCAGTGTCTCCATTAGAATTTGAGATTGAACATGAGAAATTGAGCATGGTTATTTTTATTCCTCTCACAATAAGTACTCTACATTCATCTTTTATCATTGACACACGATTTATATGAAATTTTTTATTGATACAGCAAATATTGATCAAATCAAGGAAGCCCGAGATTTGGGTATTTTAGACGGTGTTACAACCAATCCTTCACTCATGGCGAAGGAAGGAATCACCGGAGAAAAAAACATTTTCAAGCACTATAAAAACATCTGCAAGGAAGTAGAAGGTTTAGATGTCAGTGCTGAAGTGATCAGTACGGAATTTTCTGAAATGGTCAAAGAAGGAAAAGTATTGGCGGACTTGGCAGAAAATATCGTAGTAAAAGTCCCTATGACTAAGGATGGCATCAAGGCCATTTCTTATTTTTCAGAAAGGGATATTCTGACAAATTGCACCTTAGTATTTTCTGCTGGTCAAGCCATATTAGCTGCGAAGGCTGGCGCCACATATTTGTCACCGTTTGTAGGTAGAATTGATGACATTTCTTGGGATGGTATGAAGCTGATTGAAGAGATTGTTTCTATCTATTCCATCCAAGGTTACGCCACTGAGATATTGGCTGCTTCTATAAGAAATCCATTGCACATCATACAAGCTGCAAAAGCAGGTGCAGACGTGGTTACTTGTCCACTTTCATCTATATTGGCACTATTTAATCATCCTTTGACGGATATTGGATTGGCAAAATTTTTAGAGGATTATCATAAAGCCGGTAAATAATATTATGGCCCATTTTATTGCTCCATCCATATTATCTGCAGATTTTGGTCATTTGGCTAGAGATATAGAAATGGTCAATGATTCCAAAGCAGATTGGCTGCATGTGGATGTGATGGATGGCCACTTTGTACCAAATATATCTTTTGGCCCGGCAATTGTCAAAGAAATAAAAAATCACTCGAAACTTCCACTTGACGTACATTTGATGATTTCTAATCCTGATCAATATGTGGAAACATTTAGGGAAGCAGGAGCCGACCATCTATCGGTTCATGTGGAAGCATGTACTCATCTTCATCGAACTATTCAAAATATCAAGTCAAACGGCATGAAAGCCGGCGTTGCTCTCAACCCACATACCAATGTGTTGGAGATAGAAGACATTTTGGAAGATGTCGATATTGTCATTCTCATGAGTGTGAATCCTGGATTTGGTGGTCAAAAATTTATTTACAGAACCATCGAAAAAATATCAAAGCTCCGCCAAATGATCGATGATAGAAATGCCAAAGCACTGATCGAAATCGATGGTGGTGTTGGTCTTCAGAACGCAGAGCGTATTTTACAAGCAGGAGCAGATGTATTAGTAGCCGGAAACAGCGTATTCAAAGCCGAAAATCCCACATTGGCAATATATTCATTAAAGAATTTGGGCATAAAAACTTTATATGCTTGAGACTGCACACCATTCTGAATCTGATAAGAAGCACATACTTGTTGAAGTCGAGAAGGCCATAGATGAAATTCGACCTCATTTACTCACGGATGGTGGTGACATAGAGCTAGTAGAAATCACAGAAGATCATGTTGTAATTATAAAATGGAAGGGCAATTGCGAACACTGTGTCATGTCATCCATGACAATGAAGGCAGGTATAGAACATAACATCAAATCAAGAGTGCCCATCATAAAAAAGGTTGTTGCCATTAATGGTATTGAAGGGTAAAACTAAGAGTATGTTTAAAATTTGTTTTTGGATAATAAAATGGAATTATTTTGAGCGAAAAAAGGCAAATTTTGCAGTCGAATGTGGGCAATTCGACGAAAAATTTAACGAATTTGTAGCCAAAATAAAACATTTTCTTGCTAAAGGATAAATTTTAAACATACTCTAAGATATTTGAAAAATGACATGTACTGACCTTTCGAGACAAATCAACACAAACAACAATTGCCTCTGCATAGGACTTGATCCGGAGTTGGGAAAGATTCCAAAACATTTATTAGGATTAAAAGACCCAATATTTGAATTCAACAAGGCGATCATAGAAGCTACAAAAAATGAATGCGTCGCCTACAAACCTAATATTGCGTTCTATGAGAGTTTAGGCAGGAAAGGTTGGGAATCACTTGAGAAAACCATGGAAGTTATCCCTTCTACGCATTTCACTATTGCAGACGCAAAACGAGGAGATATCGGAAATACTTCAAAAAAATATGCAGAGACTTTCTTTGAAACCTTTGACTTTGATGCTGTCACTGTGGCACCTTATATGGGAGAAGATAGTGTACGTCCGTTTTTGGAATATTCTGAAAAAGTCACCATTTTATTAGGATTGACCAGTAATGCAGGAAGTGAGAATTTCCAAAAACTGAAACTGAAAAACGGAAGCTTCTTATTTGAAACGGTACTAAAGGAAGCATCAAAATGGGGAAGTCCCGAAAATCTTATGTTCGTAGTAGGTGCTACCAATGCAGCTTCACTTACCCAAATCAGAGCCATCATACCTGACCATTTTCTCCTTATTCCTGGTATAGGTGCTCAAGGTGGTGACATACAAGAGGTGATTACGAAAGGAAAGAACTCAGAAATTGGACTTTTGATCAATGTATCCAGGAGCATCATCTACGCATCAAATGGTGAAGATTTCTCACTAAAAGCTCAAGAAGAAGCGAAGAACATCAATGCCCAATATCAATCTTTGTTGGGATAGTAGCACTTTTTCCAATTTTATACCTGTATGAGAATTTCCAACTTTTAAAATGTTGTGATTTTTAACGATCTTGCACCCATAAAAAATAATTCATGGGCAAAAAGATCAGACTGGGCATGATAGGTGGAGGGGAAGGTTCGTTTATTGGTGCTGTCCATCGTATGGCTGCAGCATTGGATGGACATTACACATTGGTATGTGGTGCCTTCAGTTCTGACCCAATCAAATCTATTTCATCGGGAGATGCATTGAATTTACAAAAAGATAGAATTTACCAAACCTATGAAGAAATGCTTTATAATGAAAGCAAATTTCCTCCTGATATTAGAATGCAGATCGTTTCCATTGTCACACCAAATGATCAACATTATAAACCCATCAAATTGGCAATAGAATTGGGGTTTCATGTGATTTGTGACAAGCCGATGACCTTGACATTGGAAGAAGCGATTGATTTGAAAAAAGTGGTGAATGGAAGTGATAAAATTTTTGCATTGACACACACCTATTCCGGATACCCAATGGTGAAGCAAGCCAAGTTCATGGTACAACAAAAAGAGCTTGGCAACATCAGAAAAATAGTAGTTGAATACCCTCAAGGATGGCTATCCTACCCTATCGAAAAACAAGGGCAGAAGCAAGCAGCATGGAGAACGGATCCCAAAAAGTCGGGCATTTCAGGAGCAATGGGCGATATTGGCACCCATGCAGCTCATCTAGCTGAATACATTTCCGGCTTAAAAATAACCCATGTTTGCGCAGATATCAGTACTATGGTTTCAGGTAGAGTACTGGATGATGATGGCAATATTCTTCTTAGGTTTGAGAATGAAGCCAGAGGAATTCTCTACGCATCACAGATTTCAGCCGGTGAAGAAAACAACCTAAGAATTCGCATTTACGGTGAAAAAGGAAGTTTGGATTGGTCTCAAATGGAACCCAATACCTTGACAGTAAGATGGCAGGAAAAGCCAATCGAACTATTGCGCACAGGAGGAATTGGACTTTGTAATGAAGCCAACCGACATACGAGACTGCCATCAGGACATCCTGAAGGATACATCGAAGCTTTCGCAAATATATATCAAAATGTAGCCATATGCATTCAAAGTAAAATAAATGGTATTTCTCCGGATCCTATATACGTGGATTTTCCAACGGTAGAAGATGGTGTCAGGGGCATGCAATTCATATACAAAGTGATAGAATCAGGTCAGAGCCAACAAAAATGGATTTCAGTACCATCCTAAAATATTAAAATCAATGAAAACAATCAAAGGTCCCGCAATATTTTTAGCACAGTTTATAGGAGAAAACCCTCCCTACAATAGCTTGGATGGTTTATGTCAATGGGTCGCTGAAATGGATTATAAAGGTATCCAAATACCCACTTGGGAAGATAAACTTATAGATCTACCTCTGGCAGCAGAGAGTCTGGATTATTGTCAAGAATTGAAAGGCAAGATACAAAGTTATGGTTTGGAAATAACGGAATTGAGCACGCATCTTCAAGGGCAACTCATGGCTGTCCATCCTGCTTATAATGTCCAGTTTTCTGCTTTTGCTCCCAAATCGATGAAAGGTAATCCTATAGAATGGTATGAATGGGCGCAATCCCAGCTCAAATACGCAGCTAATGCTAGCAAAAATCTTGGTATAACTGCCCATGCTACATTTTCAGGTTCTCTTTTATGGCACACCATGTATCCATGGCCACAGAGGCCGTCAGGATTGGTGGATGCTGCCTTTGATGAATTATCAAAAAGATGGTTACCCATTCTCCAATATTTTGATGAATGTGGTGTAGATCTCTGTTATGAAATTCATCCGGGTGAAGACATTTTTGATGGTATCACATATGAATTATTTTTAGACAAAGTCCAACAACATCCTCGAGCTTGCATCCTCTACGATCCATCTCATTTCTTACTCCAACAGCTTGATTATGTGCAGTTTATTGACTTGTATCACTCTCGCATCAAGGCTTTCCATGTCAAAGATGCTGAATTCAGACCCTCCGGAAGGTGTGGTGTTTATGGCGGCTATGCAGACTGGAAAGACAGAGCAGGTAGGTTTAGATCACTGGGAGATGGGCAGATAGACTTCAAGCAAATATTCAGCAAGCTCACGCAATATGGGTACGATGGCTGGGCAGTCATGGAATGGGAATGTTGCATTAAATCACCAGAACAAGGAGCCAGAGAAGGTGCAAATTTCATTCGAGATCACATCATTGAAACCACTGGAAAAGCCTTTGATGATTTTGCCGCAGGAGAGGTTGATGATATTGCCATCAAAAGAATTTTAGGGATTTTATAAGAATTGATTTGGTTGGGATTAATCCGAAATTATAAAATCTTTTCAAATTGGCAATTAGGTTTCTACCTTTTAAGGGTAGTCATAAAATTGAATTCAAACATCTCCATGAGATAAGGGTGAGATTTTACCTTGTCAAAACGAAGTATATCACGTAAAACCAGCCTAAAATCGCATGAAGTATTGCCCACAGAACAGATTTATTTCGTGACCAAGAAGCCACAATTGCAATCACAGAACCAACTCCAATACCTCCTGCTGCACTGCTAGACATGACTAAAGTACTGCTTTGACCAAATAAAAACTGAGTCATAAAAACCCCAAATAAAGTTAGGAGCCATGCTTTCCCTTTTGAAAAATTAATATTTTTTATAAACGTCATCATAATGTATTTTTAATTGAAAATGTATTGTAAAACGATTCAAATTTAAAATATGAAATATGGATCTAAAGTTCCTAATTCAACCATTTTACAGACTAAATGAAAAAAATTCAAGACAAAATTATTTTTTTTTATAAAATCCATAGGGGTTTTTTCTCTTTCAAGCATATAATAATAAAAGAAGGCCATATGAACGCATTATCACCACTTGTACTTAGTCTTAGAGAATTCAAATTCCTAAAGGTCTTGTCTTCATCAGAACTTGAAATGGTTGCAAATTCTTCCAATTTTAAGAAATTCAACAAAAGCACTTTCATTTATGAGGTCGGTCAATCGCCGTCTTATGTCTATATTGTTGAAAGAGGAAGTGTGAAGTTAGGTATGTTGGCTTCTTGTGGTAGAACATTGACTAAAGATATCATTTATGAAGGAGAGATTTTTGGAGAAAATGTAATTACTTCTTCACAACAGTATCATGAATTTGCTGAAACAATGACAGATTCAAGAATTGTGTGCATTCCAATATCAGTATTCAAGCATCTGATAGAGAAGAATCATCTTTTTGCCTCTGATATTATGAATGTGATGGTCAGCAGGTTGCAACACCTAGAAGATAGATTACACAATTTCGTTTTCAAAAAAGCCAAAGAGAGAATCATTGAATTTATCTATAAATCAGGCATCAGAAAAGGTGTCAAGATTGGTATTGACGAGTGTCTGATAGATCACGGCATGTCCCATAAAGAAATTGCATTGCTGACAGATACAAGCAGACAGACTGTTGCTCGGATTTTAAACGAGTTAAAGCGAAGTAATTTTATACATTATAGCTCTAGAAAAAGCAGTAAAATATTGATAAGAAATATGGATAGATTAATGGAAATGAATATAGCTGTCTAAACACCCAAAAACTTTGAAAGTAACTATTGTGGTATTGGTTAATTAATAAATATTCTTTGGGGTTAACACTGTGACTATGAACAAATTGAAGGCACCATTTGATAGTGGTGCCTTCCTTTTTATTTATCGGTATAGCATTACTCTACAAATAGTTTTTTGGCAACGATCTCACCTTCTGATTCAATTTGCACGATATAAATACCAGCATTCATATTTGATGTTTGGACATCAAAATGATCACCATGAATTTCCTTCTCCATGAATAATAATTGTCCTTCGGTTGACAATATCTTGATTGATTCCATTTCTTCTGAACACTGAATGACGCAATGGTCAGAAGCGGGATTCGGATACAAAGTGACCTCAAGTTCAGGTTTTGGGCCGATATAGTAAGCTAAAGTTGACATCCTATTTCCTGAATTTGAAGGATTCCCAGTAATTTCAACAGCATCAATATAAACTTGATCCGCATTGGTGCTCGCATCGCATTCAAAAGCAAATTTTGCTTGATTGGATAGCGTATATTGGTTGTTATTTAATATGAGAGACACACTATAAAAGGTTCCATTTTGAAAATTTTGTCCACTTGTATAGGTTTGTACTGAATGCCAAGAATCACCATCAAAATACTGAACTAAAAATTTCTCACCGCTTTCCATACTATTCGCATAAAATGAAAAGGATAGTTCTACTGATTGAAATGAAGAAAAATTATATATGGGTGAAATGATGGTAGATTCAGCTCCTGAATTATCTTGAATTTGCAAGCAATAATCTCCCTCAAAAGCAAAGTTTCCAGTGTATCTTTTAGTGTCGGTACCACCTGTCCAACCATCCCATCCTGTCTCAAAATAGGCACCGGGAATTGATGTTGCCGGCGGTTCAGGATCACTTTCAGTATGGCATGGTGTGCAAGATCCACCACAATCTATACCTTCTTCATCTCCATTTTTAATGCCGTCAGTACACGTGGGACAAACATTACAAAAGGCACCGCCACAATCCACACCGGTTTCATCCCCATTTTTGATGCCATCTTCACATGTTGGTTGTGTAACAACTCCTTCGACACAAAAATCGAATGAAGTGTTTGCACCGAATTCTCCTCCTTCAAATAAAGTAGATCCTTTCTGAATCAGTTTAAAGTTGCCTTGTCCATATTTGCAACAGATTCCATCCTTATAACTATCAAAAACACTGAATTGATAACAACCCGGCACTAAACATTGGGTATAACTGACAGTTTTACCCTTATCTGAAGAGCTGAATTTTGGACTCGAAAATACTACATTACCATTTTTTTCTGAAATAGAAAAACTCGTTTCACCAGGATAGTTATCAAATTTCAGCTCCATGATAATATTTTCACAAGTGCTTGAACTCGTCTCTGTTGGGGCCAAATGTCCCTGTGATGTAAGAAGAGCATGACGTGGTCCGTCGATGTCAAACATAGCCCTCATTCTATTTTTCTGACCTAGAGTAAACAAATTCATGCAAACATCATCGGAATAATCCATGTAGTTCTCAATCATATCTTTCGAACCACAAGAATAAGCGCCATATTCACAATTGTAGTGTGGTCTGTTTGCTTTTGGTGTATCATCGACTAAGTCATCAGTACTACAATCCGAGGCACCCCAAATATGCTTTAAACCCAACCAATGGCCAATCTCATGCGTCGCTGTTCTTCCCAAATTAAAAGGAGCCAATACGTCTGATGTTGTGCCAAAACTTTGATAATCAATGACCACACCATCTTTTGGAGAACTACCACCCGGAAATTGAGCATATCCTAATGTTGAACCTGCGATGTCACAAACCCAAATATTTAAGTAGGAGTCAGAAGACCAAGCATTTGCTCCACCAAATGCGGAATATTTCACATAATCAGAAGATGAGTTGAAGTTTGCTTGTGTTGTCCTTACCCTTTCAATTCCATTCGTTGCTTGACCGTTTGGACTTCGCTTTGCCAATACAAATTCAATCTTCGTATCTGCTGCTTGACTCCAATTCGTATTTTTATCAACATTGAGCCTTCTAAAATCTTGATTGAGGGCATCTATTTGCGATTTTATCCTTGCCTCTGATAGATTCTCCGCATCATTTTTATAAACGATATGTACTACCACAGGAATAATGATCACTTCATCACTTCTTTCTGAATGAGAAGAGTGATTAAAACCCTGTATTTTCAACTCAATTTCATCCAAAATTTTCTGCCTCATTGGATCTGATTTAATCTCTTCTAAAAGATATTCATCACTCTCACAAACTCTTTTTTGAGTCATTCCAATTGAAACTTTGAAGACTAGGAAGAACAGCAATAAATGCTTGTAAAATATAGGCATAAGAAACTATTTTTTTCTCTAGATCACAAATATTATACCAAACTATAATATGTAATGTCTTCTTTTCATAATTTTTAATATTAAATTGATCTATTTTGCTAAATAATCTGATAGAAATACCAACAATACCACTTTGGAACCGTTTTTATTAAGAACAATTTTAAACGTTACCACAAATGAAGCTCATTTCTTGGAATGTGAATGGCATCAGAGCCATGATGGGAAAAAACTTTGAAGCGCAATTTAGAGCTATTGATGCAGATATATTCTGCCTGCAAGAGACCAAGGCGCAAGATGATCAAGTATTAGAAGCTTTGGCAACGCTTACAGGATATCATATCAGTACAAATTCAGCCGAGAAAAAAGGGTATTCAGGCGTGTGCACAATCTCAAAAAAGCCACCGGTTCATGATTTTATCAATATCAATATAGAAGACCACGACAAAGAAGGCCGAGTTTTAACATCAGAATTTGATGATTTTTACTTGGTCAATGTCTATGTACCAAATAGCGGCGATGGATTGAAAAGGTTGGAATATAGATCAGAGTGGGATAAAGATTTTGCAAATTATCTAGAAGGTCTTAAAAAGAAAAAACCTGTGATAGTTACCGGTGATTTCAATGTTGCCCACAGACCAATTGATTTGGCTAGGCCTAAAGAAAATTATAATAAGATTGCCGGTTATACTCAAGTAGAAATAGACGGTATGGACAGATTCATCAACAATGGTTTCATTGATTCATTTCGTCACTTTTATCCTGATAAAGTCCAATATTCCTTCTGGAGTGCAAGATTCGGTTTAAGAGCAAAAAATATCGGATGGAGGATCGATTACTTCTTAGTGGACCAGCAATTGGAAAACGTAATCAAAGATGCATTCATTTTGACCGATGAGATGGGATCAGACCATTGCCCCATAGGACTTATCTTATAATTTTTTCAAATTTAAAGTGTGAAAAACAGACTCTAAACATCTCAGCAATGGTTACTTTTATACTTAAATGGAGTCAAAAGATTGAGTTTCGAAAATGTACACCTGCTTCACATGAAAACCATTCGTACTAAAGGATATAATATCTATTTTGATAACACATCAAAATTACAAGAATTCATTGGCAAGAAGAATCCTTCATCACTTGTCATTTTAGTAGATGAAAATACTGAAAAATACTGCTTGCACCACTTGATTCCATTGTTAAATATGGAATTTCATATTATAAAAATCAAGAGTGGAGAAACTTCAAAATCTATTTCAACAAGTGAATATATTTGGAAGAAACTCATAGAATTTCATTCAGATAGAAACACATTACTGATAAACCTTGGAGGTGGAGTGATTGGGGATATCGGTGGGTTTTGCGCATCCACTTTTATGAGGGGAATCGATTTTATTCAAATACCCACAACTCTTTTGGGTCAAGTTGATGCTTCCATTGGAGGTAAAACTGGAATAGACTTTTTAGAGTATAAAAACATCATCGGATCATTCCATAAACCGAAGGCTGTTTTCATATTCACAGATTTTTTAAAAACACTTCCTCCTGAAGAATTAAAGAGTGGCTACGCCGAAATGTTGAAACATGGACTTATAGCCGATACCGATGAGTGGAAGGCCTTATCTCATGGTTTACTGATGTCCCCGATTGAGATGAAAAAACACATTTTCAAATCTGTTTCTATAAAAAAGAGGATTGTAGAGAAAGATCCTCATGATATAGGAATAAGGAAAATTTTAAACTTTGGCCATACTTTTGGACATGCGATTGAATCCAAATGGATGTCTTCAAAAAAACCATTGCTCCACGGTCAAGCAGTAGCCATTGGTATGGTATGTGAATCCTATTTATCTTATAGATCGGGTCAATTATCAGAATCAGATTTATTCGATATACGGCATAGCATATTGGACATTTACGGTCATCAGCCGAAATACGTAAAACCAGTGCCTGAACTGCTCCAGATTATGCAACACGACAAAAAAAATGAAAATGGAGAATTTCACGTAGTCTTATTGGAAGACATTGGATCGGCAAAAAAAAGTACTCCAATCAAGACCAATGCATTGGAAGATGCATTTCATTTTTATCAAGCAAAATTGTAGAGTGCTGTCCTAGCAGAATACACATTATTTTCTCTGAACGGCTGAAAATAGTTGTATTTAGCGGATTTTGAAAAACTATTTTGATTATCAATAATGACGCATGTCCACCCACATCCAAATCATTACTCATGAGTGTAATGATTTGTATTAAAAAAAATAAATCAATTAAGATTGCATTTACAAAAAAGGTTTATATTTGACCCATTATATCATTTAAATACTTTTATATGAGGCAATTTACATTAATTTTAGCTGTTTTATTTTCTTATTTTTCAGCTACTGCTACTAACCCTACAGAGAACCCATTTTCTTCCGGACAATCTGAAATTCAGCAAGCTTTAGCACCGATTTCATCACTCAATGATATCATTAACAATCAGGGATTGACATTTGAGCAACTAGCACTATTAAAAGCTGATGAAGTGACATCTTTGGGTTTGAGTGCTTCAGCAAGTGAAGAAGGGATTTTGGATGCTGATGGAGCACCATTAAATATTCCTGGATTCGTTTGGGGATTTTGCTTAGGGTTGATCGGTATGCTGATCGTTTATCTTGCCATGGATGAGGGTTCAAATAGAAAAGAACAAGTCATGAATGCACTTTGGGGCTGCATAGCTTGGGTAGTTTTATGGAGCATTCTTTCTTTTGCTGGCTTGTTTAAATTTGCAGATGTACAGATAGTGAGTGACTTTGTACATAACATGGCATAAGGTACAATTGGGCCATAAAATCAAGAAATCTCTGATCATATTTTGTCTTATTGTTGGATATTTTTCAACATATGGTCAGAGATTTTCACAATTTTCTTCGGAATTCACTTTAATGGAGAAAAGAACTGGTTTAGAAAAACCATATTCTGCACTTCTTAAAGGTACTTTTTTCATGAATAAAGATGAGAAAAGGATAGAATTTAATATTCATTTTCCCGATAGACAAAAGTGGATTATTAAAGACAGTATTTTTGAAAAATTTATTGGTGACTCATTGATTACTTCGACTAAAATAAAGAACTTCGATGATATGTCGATCTTTACTGATCTCCTAGAAGTACAAAAAATTGACTATGGTTTAAGTGAATTGGGGTTTACACTAAAAAATACAGATGTTACAGAAAGTGCTTCCTTCTTTGAATGGTCGCCTCCTGAAGTTTTTGCGAAGTTTTTGAAAAATGCATATACGAAAACTGAAAATAATCTATTAAAGGCTGTGAGACTCATTGATGTAGATGGAAAAGAGATAAATGCCACATTTTTTGACAATTACGAGAATATTAGAGGCATGCCTATACCAACGCTCATCACTGCAAAGTATACCGGCAATGAACAAAAATTATTCAAATCGCTTCAATTTGATAAGATATCCCTTCAATAATATTAGTATTTTAGTGTTTTTTATGCTAGTGACATCGAAGCTGTTTTCACAATCGGCAAGTGATTTCTTATTGTTTGAACAAAACCTTCAAGTCGTGGCCCCAAAAACAGTTGTGCAATCATTTCAAGAACAATTTCGACACAATGACTCTACATTGGATAAATTGGCATCAGGACTTTTCTATGTTTACAAATCATTTTTTTCATCTCAGGATGTCAATATGTGTAATTTCCATCCATCATGTTCTGTGTTTGGCATCGAAGCCGTAAGAAAGTATGGTGCTGTCAAAGGAGGTATAATGACCATGGATAGATTGACCCGCTGCAATGGTCTTAGCCCGGAAAAATATAAGATAGATCCAAAATTCCAAAGATTTTCAGACCCAATACAATGAATATAAGGTTACAAATTTATATCTTAGTATGTTGTTCATTTTCTCTTTTTGGACAAGAAAAAAGCGAAGATTTCAGGAATCAATATGAGTTTACAAGATTTTTAATGCATCAAAAACTTTTTGATTTCGCTTCAGAAGAACTGGAGAGACTACATTTTCAATACCCCAACGACAGAACTATTCTTAGAGATTTGGTTTATTCATATAGGCAAATGGGAGACGTTTCAACAATAGAGAAAAGGCTCATGAATAGTTCTATAAAAGACAGTATCATTAACTCTGAATTCATAGCAGCTCTCCAAATCAATGACTATTTTCAAAAATCTTACTCCATACTTACTCAAGACCAACCAAGTAATTTCTCCAAATATTTCCAACTCAAAACATGCAATGAGTTGTTTCTGCAAGATACAAGGACAGCCCGTAAAACTTGGGAATATTCACATATTAAGGACCAAGAACTTCAATCAATTTTAACGCGAAGTACAGATTTAAAACAAAAATCCACCTTTGTTGGCGCCGCTCTATCTTCCATTCTTCCCGGCAGTGGACGTGTCTATGCCAAAGATGCAAAAGATGGTATCATCAGCCTTTTGTTTGTTGCGACAACAGCATACCAATCATACAGAAGATTCCATGCCAATGGCATCAAGTCCACTAGTGCGTGGATTTATGGAGGCTTTAGCTTGGGATTTTATATTGCCAACATATATGGCACTGTAAAAAGTGTAAAACGCTATAATTCATTACAATGGAGATCTATTCATGATGATACGAAAAATTATATTAGGAATCTGGATTTTTAATCTTTCCCTTTCTATATCCGCTCAAAATAAAGAAAAATCAAACATCGAGTATGCTGACTATCTCTACACATCATGTCAATATGAAAACGCATATAAAGAGTACCTAAGGATTTATTACAACAGCAATACTACCTTAGATGTACAGGTGTATCAGAGAATTGCAGAGAAATTTGTAACAGTACATGATTATCCTTCAGCTGTCAAGTTTTTAGACATAGGTTATTATGCTTATCATGATCAACCAAAGATCCAAAATGATCTCTTATTTCAAAAAGTACAACTCTTCATTTCAACTTCCTCCTACCAACAAGCTTTGGTTGCAGCCATCCAAATGGTACCCGAAGATTCTTCCAGAGTGAATCAAAAAAATTTCTATATTGGTATCTTATTTTTCCTTTTGGAAAAACCTGATCAAGGCTTAGAATATGTTTCAAAGCTTAGTTACGTTCATCATGGTAATTTAGATGAAATACATCAAGCCCTGAGCACCTATACTAAAGCCCTAAAAATCAATCCTAAAAATGCATCACTTTTGAGTATAATTCTGCCAGGCTTGGGGCAAACTGTTTATGGAAATCCAGTTGATGGAGTAAAATCTTTTGGTTTGTTAACCGGATTGGCATTGCTCGCCATTGAAACATCTCAACGGCTTAGTTGGACGGATGCGCTTATCAGCTTAGGTCCTTGGTTCGCGAGATACTATATTGGTGGATCAATTAATGCACGGAAACAAGCTATAACTTTCAGGTCAAACAAGATTAAAAAATCTACATTGACCATTGTGGATTTGTTACAAAAATCCCAAGTAAGTTCAGTAAAAAAATGACTTTCCAGTTGTAATGATCTAAACATAGGTCAGTATCACACATTTTATGGTTGGATATTTGCACAGCATGTACAAATGCATTATCTTTGCACACATTTTTAAAAAATTAAATAATAAAGCATGTTAGCAATCGTAAACATAGCTGGTCAACAATTCAAAGTGACAAAAGGCCAAGAGATTTTTGTCCACCAGTTAGAAGCCGCTGAAGGTGCTGATGTCGTTTTTGACCAAGTATTGATGGTCATCAATGATGATAGTACTCAGATAGGCACGCCGACTATTTCAAATGCGCATGTTTCCGCGACGGTGATAGGTCACCAAAAAGGAGACAAAGTATTGGTTTTCAAAAAGAAAAGACGCAAAGGGTACCAAAAACTCAATGGTCACAGACAGAGATTTACCAAGATTAAAATTAATTCTATCAATCTCTAATTTTTATTTATCAATCTAAAATTAACGTATCATGGCACATAAAAAAGGTGTAGGTAGTTCAGACAACGGTAGAGACAGTAAAAGTAAGCGATTGGGCGTGAAGCTTTTTGGTGGTCAGTTTGCCAAAGCTGGAAATATTATTATCAGACAAAGAGGTACTAAATTTCATCCTGGTCAAAACGTATATCTTGGAAAAGACTTTACTGTTCATGCACAAGTAAACGGTACTGTTGAATTTTCAAAGAGTAAAGACAACAGAACCTGGGTGAGTATCATTCCAGTAACTCAGAATTAAAAAAAATTACTCACTTCGGTGATTATAGGTATGGAAAATGAAATTTGAGTTTTTTGCGATTGCCGGTTTTGGGCAAGTGTGAAATTTTCAAATAGTAAATTTAGCATATTAAAAAGGAGGCAAAGTCATAAAACTTTCCTCCTTTTTTATTAAACTTATATTGTGCCTACTATGATTTTACACTTGCATCTTCTATGAGTTTCTCAAGTGTATTGAGCGACTGCATACCTGACTGTCTCCACAAAATGTTTCCCTTCTTATATAACACAAACGTAGGTACGCCTTGAATGCCCATTTGATTAGCTAGATGAGGGTTTTTATCAACATCAATTTTTACAATTTTACCCTTATCGCCGATTTTCTGTGCCAACTGCTCCAATACTGGTGCCATTGCTTTACATGGTCCACACCAAGCAGCAGTAAAATCAACCAAGACTGGTTTTTCGTCATTTATGATTTCTGAATATGTCATTTTATAAATTTTTTAAAATATTTCACAAAGATAATGGCTATATAACCACAAAGTGGTGACAAAAGTTACACTTTCACTTTTTATATAACCCAAAAAAAGAAATGGGTAGGTTCAAATTTCCTAGATTAGAAAACCCATTTTAGTGTTCTTTGTGCTCCCCTTTGTACATCTTTTCACCTACTTCTACTGCAAAAGGTAGGTGATTTGTCACAGGTGGAACAGGACAATTATATCCTGAACTATATGCACACCAAGGATTGTATGCTTTATTGAAGTCTATCATCACTTTTCCATCTTGGATCTCATGATCTTGAATATCTATGTACCTTCCTCCACCGTAAGTTGCCTCACCATTGGTTTCATCTTTGAAAGGTAAAAACAAATGGTGGGCATATGCAGGATTTGATGGGTATGCCATCGATTGATAGAGCTCTAAACTAAACAAATGTTTGCCTTTATTACAATGAAGAATTGTGTGGACTTTGTAAGAGCGTTTCTTTCCGCTATACAAATCCATGTCAAAAGCCTCGGAGTTTTGTGGCGTTTCACATGAGCATTCTATTTTCCATGATACGTCAAAAGGATAAAAATCTAAATATTTTAAATCCTCCTTTTGCAATGGAGACCTTTCGTCCGTTAAAAATTCATTTTTATATTTCTCCAAATAAGCATCAAATTCTTGCTGATCACTGATAGGCAAAACTTTCTTACTGCAATGAACAAGCGATAGAGAGATGACTAGTAGGAAAAATAATTTGACAGCTGGTTGACTCATGATATTCACTCTAGTTTCAACTTGACATTGACAAAAGCCAATCTATCTCTTGCTACCGCCAATCTCGTAATATTGTTAATTCCAATAGCTGTAAAGTCTGCAATATCTACCCACTGTGTTGACTTTTCAGGATTAAAAAAGGAAATTTTACTACCGTTTCCCACTATAAATGTGCCATTGGCGAGTATTTCAAAATCTTCCCGATCTTTGGGCATTTGACAAATGGTGGTAATGGCTTTTTCTCGAATATCATACGATTTCAATAGCCAAAAATCCGGGCGAATTTTATGAACAAATACTACTGTATTTTCATCTTTGGTTTTGATACACCTACCTATATTTTCAGTTATTATTTGAACATCATCATTGGTAATATCTGCTATTGCCAAGGTATTGATTTTGCCAACTAAAAATAAGGCCACTTTCTTGGAATTTAACCAAGTGTGGTAACCGATGGTATTGAGTTTCTTCAATAATCGCTGTCCCTGATTGGAACGATTGAGAGGATATATCCATAAAGATTGGCTCACTCCATCCTGTTCTATTCGTACAACTGAAAAATTTTCAGAATTTGGTACTGGCGCGGGACTAAACTCGCTGATATCTTCTGTTTCAGTTATTCTCCAATATTCATGGGAATTTATTTTCAATTGGTAGATATCTGTTATCGTATCAGAGGATGATGCAACAGAAACATAGATATTTTCGTAGTCAAAAAACTTAGGTTGATTGGTATAACCACCTGCATTGAAATCTGAAACATACTCAACGTTTGAAATAATGGGTTCAGCTCCTGAAGATCTCAGCTGGGCAACATATACATTAGTACTCGGTAGTTGGGCATTGAGAAAAACCCCAATGAAAACAAAAATATAAAGGATGACAAACCGTAACATTTTTAGTGAATGTCTATTTATTGGCAGATGTAAATATACGATCCCAGTTGATTCCTTTCCTAATACTTCCTTCTTTTGTTGAAAAGAAAATAAACAGTGGTTTGCCCACGATGTGGTCCATTGGCACATATCCCCACGAACGTGAATCCTCAGAATTGTGTCTATTGTCCCCCATTGCCCAAAAATAATCTTGCTTGAATGTATATGAATCTGTTTTCTCACCATTGATGTATATGTCATCGCCCTTTACCTCCAGATTATTACCTTCATAAACGTTTATAATTCTTCTGTAAAAAGGCAGCGAAGATTTGTCTAATTTTATCGTGACCCCTTGCTTTGGTATCCAGATAGGCCCGTAATCATCAACAGTCCAATCTTTATTGATTGATGCATCAAAAGGAAACATCATACTTGGGCTAGGGAAATTTGGAACACGATCTACTTTGATCCCCGGATCGATGGATAATAATTTTTTTACCTGACTCTGATCCAAAAATAGCATCATCATTCCTGCCGGCATTTGGCTACTTTCATAACTTACATCACCTTCATCTATCCCCCAATCATCAAGTTTTTTCTTGTTCAATGTAACTCCTGATGGTATAGTTACTTGATATTTGAATTGCATATGTTCCGGATTTTTAGCAGGAACACCATTGATATATAGCTGGGCATCAATGATTTTCAGACTATCTCCGGGACTTGCAACACAACGCTTGATGTAGTGATCCTTTTTATCTACAGGGCGGACCACGTAATCTTTATTTTTTATCTTTGAAGCAAGTTCTCTATCATTGATTTGCGTCACATCTATCCCTTCCACCTGTTTCAAAAAATAAGATCTGGAAGATGTGATATAAACGCTGTCGCCCACCGGCCAGTTGAATACAAATGGCTTTCCTGCTTCAACCTTCTCTAATGCCGGAAATCGGTAGTAAGGCAAACTTGGCTTTTTAAGATAGGACTCCTTATTGATGATGGGAATAACGTTGTGCAAAAGCGGCACTAGTATGACTGTCATAGGCGTACGAATCCCGTAGTGCGCCTTAGAAACGAAAAGAAAATCACCAACATTTAATGTGCCTTCCATAGAAGGCGTCGGAATCATATACGCTTCTATAAGAAACATTCTAATGAATGCCGCAGCAAAAACAGCAAAAACCAGAGATTCTACCCATTCTCTACCTGTTGACCTTTTGAATGGGTTTTGAGCTTCTAATTGTTTCAGTTTGTAAGAATCATTATTTTTGCGAGCTTCTTCAATCGCCTGCTGTATTTCCCTGTGTCTTGTGATTGCGGGTCCAACATACTTGTCCTCAGGGGTAACAGCAATTTTATAAAATATGGCAGGCGCATATACAACTGCTGCAGCAGAATGCAAGAATTTGTATTTCCCAAATGATTGCACCAAATCTATAGCCATGCTACAGAACACAAAAATATTGACTATAGGAAATAAAAGCCAAAGAACGCTCTTTGGCGACTTGCCAATAATTTTTGCCCATTCTATAAAGTTAACTCCCGGAATCCAACCTTTCACACTCGGTACACCAGCCTTTGGGAATAACTTTGAAAGGCTAAAACTCAACAATATATATGATACTATGAGAAATATAAGGATGCTCATAAAATGAATAATTTTTAATTTTGATTGCAAATATAGGTCAATTTTCAAGTACAATCAGGTATCTCAGTCGCTTATCGTCCAAAATATGATTTTCATCTGCCAATTATGTAGAATATTAGCCCAAAAACGGCATTTCAAATTAGGTATCGTGCATAATTCAATTACGAAAATTTTGGGATTAAAGACATTCATAGTACATTTACGTAGTTTTTTATCAATTTTATAAAATATTAGATCATGTTAAAAAAAATTTTATTTGTTATTTTAGGATTAATCGTCCTTTTACTGGTAGTTGGTGCGTTTGCTAAAAAAGATTATACGGTGACTAGAGAAGTGGTAGTAAACAAACCAATTGGAGATGTTTTTAATTATATCAAATTATTGAAAAACCAAGACAACTTCAGCGTTTGGGCAGCTATGGATCCTGCCATGAAAAAAAGTTATCGAGGAGAAGATGGTCAAGTAGGCTTCGTGTCAGCTTGGGATAGCGATAACAAGAATGTAGGTCAAGGTGAACAGGAAATCATAGCTATCAACGATGGTTCGAGAATAGATTATGAACTCAGATTTATGAAACCATTTGAAGCCAAAAACAAGGCTTATTTAACAACCGAAGCTGCCGGAGATAATGCAACTAAGGTAGTTTGGGGTTTTGAAGGCCACATGGCTTTCCCTTCAAATTTGATGTTATTGTTCATGAATTTCGATGAAATGTTGGGCAAGGATTTACAAGGAGGCCTTGACAACTTAAAAAAGGTGGTAGAGTCACTTCCTGAAACTATCGTTGTGCCTACGGAAGAAACACCGGAATCAACTACCGAGCAATAATATTTGCTTCAGACACTAAGAATACATCCACTCAAGGGAGGCATTACTTCTTTGAGTGGATTTTCGTTAAAACCTACTCTGAAAATCAACTCATTACCAGCAAATTCGTTAGGCAAGCTCACTTCAAAACTATTCACATTGATTAGAACCAAAAATACTTGATCACCATACTTTCTTTGGTACATTAATATAGGAAAATTCTCTTTATAAATGAAATTCAGGTCACCCAAACTTAAGACATCATACTGCTTTCTCAAAGCTATCAATGACTTGTAAAATTCAAAACAATCCGGATTAAAACCTGGCACAAAACTGTATGTGTAATTAGAATATGGACTTTGTGTTTCTTCATCAAAAATAATATCCGGCCACCAAAGTGGTTTTCTATTATCAGGATCATCTGCCCCAACCATGCCCATCTCATCGCCATTCCAAATATGTGGCGCACCAATAAAGGTAAATTGATGAAACAATAACAACCTCGCCAGCCTTCGCACTTCAGTATCAGGCAAACCCGTGAAATAGGAAGAATCCTCTGAAGGTTTGCACCGCAATTTATATACATTTTTATTGTGAAACGACGTCAACAACCTTGGCGTATCATGTGATGCAGCAACATTCATCAATGCTTGCTGAGTTTGTAATGGAAATTTTTTTATTAATGCTTCTAAGCTATTGATAAGCCCTGATAACGATAGTCCGTCTACACTTTGTACAAAATATCCACGTACCACTTTAAACCAATGGTAGTGCATCACTGAATCGAAAATATCACCTTGTAACCACGGTGTTGTATCCATTAATCTGTGAGGCCATTCAGACCACCAATTTTCACCAACCAAGAAAAAATCAGGATTCAAAGATTTTACAAACTGCCTGAATTCTCTCCAAAAACCTACCGGTACATCTTCAGCAACATCAAGTCGCATACCATCAATGCCATCTCTACATGATCCGTCTCCATATGGATCTATCCATCGCTTACAACTTTTAAAAATATGATCTTTGACATGTGCGTCCAAATTTCCATCAAAAGGTTCGCCTACTCTTTTTTCCGTAGTTTCTACTTTCTTCCATTCGGGTAACGAAGATATTCCTTGCCATCCGGCATATTTAAAGGTTTCACTACCGGTATCCGGATCTACTTTAAAATGAATATTGTACCAATCTTTATATTTCGATTGACTTTTATTTTTTATGATATCTTGGAACGCCCAAAATGAAATTCCTGTATGATTCCACGAGAAATCCATTATGATTTTTATTCCATGATGGTGGAGTAAATTAACTAATTTTAAAAATTTCAAATCTGCTGAAGTCCATTGCCATGTATTTGGATCATCAGCATTCTCAGTCAAAATGAGATCTCTATCTCCTGTGATATCATCTCCAAATGTGACGTCTATATGATGATAGTACCGCGCATCATATTTATGCAATGAAGGCGCATCATTGACAGGATTTAGATACACAGCGGTTATACCAAGTTCTACTAAATAAGGTATCTTTTCGATGACGCCATCCAGGTCACCTCCATACCTTCTCATTTGGACAGCTCTATAAAAGTCTAAACCTGTACCCTGAGCCCATTCTTCTTGTTTATACCAGTTATGAGACCAAGGTGTCAGTGTCCAAGATTCAGGTATGGGATCTATAGTCGCTTTTTCGCAAGTTTCTTTTGTAGGATCATTGTTTGTATTCCCATTGTAAAATCTCTCAACTAAAATTTGGTACCATATCGCTTGCCTGGCCCAAAGCGGTGTGTCATTGTTGTTGAGATTACTTTTGGCATATGGTATGTGACCTTCCATTTAATTATCAACATTGCAGAATGATCAATTATCGCCTCCCTGCATTTTATTGGCGTTTTCTGCCACTTGAAGTGCTTTAATAATTTCATCTAAATCACCTTCGACTATGGTATCCAAATTATAAAGCGTCAAATTAATTCTATGATCCGTCACCCTATTTTGAGGATAATTGTATGTTCTGATTTTATCAGATCTATCACCGGAACCTACCAATGACTTTCTTTGATCTTTTTGTTCCAAGTAAGCCTTTTCCTTAGCAGCTTCTCTTATTTTAACATACAATCGCTGTAGGGCAATCTCCCTGTTTTTGTGCTGAGATCTGGAGTCTGTACTTTCCGCTACAATGCCCGTGGGAAGGTGCGTAAATCTCACTCCGGATTCTGTCTTGTTGACATGCTGTCCACCTGCACCTTGCGCTCTGAAGGTATCTGTTTTCAGGTCATCCTTTCTGATATCTATTTCCTCTTCTTCAAATTTTGGCATTACTGCAACTGTCGCAGCAGAAGTGTGCACCCTTCCTTGTGATTCCGTTTTAGGAACTCTTTGAACTCTATGGGCTCCTGATTCAAATTTTAGCTTACCATATACTTCAGCACCATAGACCTCCATCACAATTTTATTGTAACCACCTACAGTGCCCGGATTTTCGTCGATCACTTCAAATCGCCATCCTTGAGACTCAAAATATCTTGTGTACATTTTATATAAATCTCCTGCAAAAATACTGGCTTCATCACCTCCTGTGCCCGATCTTATCTCGAAGACCACATCTTTTGTATCTTCAGGATCCTTTGGAATAAGCAGTACTTCCAATTCTTCTTGAAGCTCCTCATACTGTGGAGTCAAGACATTTAGTTCTTCTTGTGCCATTGCTTTCATTTCATCATCTACATCTAGCAACATCACCTTTGCATTATCTATTGCAGCTCCAACCTCCTTATATTTATGATAGACTGTTATCAACGAACTCAAGTCTTTGTATTCTTTGTTGATTTTGGCAAACTGAGTCATATCCGATAAAACTACCGGATCTGACAACCGTTCCTCAAGGTAATAATATCTATTCTCAATACCTTCTAACTTATCTATCATTTTACAGATCCCTTATTTTTGGCAAAAATAGAATTTTTTAGTCACTAAACAGGGAATTAGGACTTCCTATAAAAACTCTTCTTCTTTGTGACTTTAAAAAATTTGGATAATAGTGTTCTCTTTTATACCATTATTAATTACCAATCCAAGAAAAAATATTGGGCTCAACAATAATCATAAGGAAAAATTGAAGTTTTTATCTCCTATTATACATCTAGATTGATGGTTTCAATTTATCAACGACAGTTTCGATCTCTCTAAGTCTTTGTTTACAAAATTCGGTGAGCTCGATGGCGCGTTGAAGCTTACTGAAAATCTCTTCTAATCCAATATCATCCGATTGTAGGTGTTCTAAAATCTTTAAAAGTTCAGAATATGCTTTGTCGTAATCTAGGTTTTGTTTTTTCATGATCATATGTGATTTAAACCGATATTTGTCGGCATTTTTTTAGTAAAATTAAACCAATTCATTTTATTAATTTGTCTCAATATCCAATGAATAATCTTGGATTTTTGCATTTGATTTATAAAATTCAATATCAATTGATTTGTCGATATTCAGATCTTCGGCTGACTTAACTATGCTTTTACCTTGACGTATGATGGCATAACCTTTTTTCAAAACTTGCTTTGGATCAGACATTGTCCAAATTCTTTCCATATTCTTCAGGGACTCTTGGTGGGTGTAAAATATTTTTCTGACAGCAGCATCAATATTTTGCTGGAAGGTTTTATGTAGAAAAAATTCTTTTTGCACCCTTTCATTTGGCACGACATGAAGCATTTGTTGAACATACTGCAAGTTCAATTGATTTTGCTTTATTTTCAACTCAGCGTACCTTCCAATTTTAAACCCAATCTCTAAAATCTCAGTTTCAAAAATAGAATTGTGCTCTAGAATGTAGTCAGCCAATGCCGTGGGCGTTTTCAAATTTCTGAAAGCAACAAGGTCGGCAACGCTTGTGTCAATTTCATGACCGATTCCTGTCAAAACGGGCAAAATAGATTTACTGATGGCTGCTCCAATATTATAATTATCAAATGAAGACAAATCAGTCTTTCCTCCACCTCCTCTCAATATGCAAATGCAATGATAGTCCACTGATTTTTTATGGATATCTTCTATTGCTTGACATATTTCTCTCTCGGTATTTTGGCCTTGCATAGAAGCTTCGTACAGATCTACATGTATTTTATAGCCATATGGATTTTCTTCTAAATGGTGTGTGAAATCCACGTAACCGGCCGCTTTTGAAGAAGAAATAACTGCAATATTTTGAATGACTTTCGGCAACTGCCTTTGGCTATTTAAGCCATACAATCCTTCATCTTTCAACTGCTGAATGATCTTCTGTTTCTTCATTTCAAGCAAGCCAATTGTGAACGCCGGATCAATATCTTCTATGATGAATTTTATCCCATATCTTTCGTTATACTCCACAATTCCTTTCATCTTTACTTGAGCACCTTCTTTTAATATCGAAGGCAGCAAGTTCCCCAATTTATTTCTAATAAATAAGTAGGATTTATACCAAATACTAGCAGAAATTTGTGCTATAATTTGGTGGGAAGATTCATCCTGTTGCACCAAATCCAGATAGACGTTTCCCCTGACCTCTTTGATTTGTGAAATTTCGCACTGTATCCAAATAGGTTCAGAAAAATTAAGCGCTATGACTCTTCTGATATATTCATTGAGCTCAAATAATGTATAGGAATTTGCCATAATGTTGTAACAACCTATGCCATATGATTACGGCATTTCAGGCACTAATTCAAAACTTTTTTAACGAGGTCAGCTGCTTCTTGGAATTCAATGGCTGAAAGCACCTGAAGACCACTGTTGTCTATTAATTCTTTTGCTATTTCGGCATTTGTACCCTGAAGTCTGACTATAATGGGAACTTTTATATTTCCAATATTAGAATATGCATCCACCACACCTTGGGCTACACGGTCACAGCGAACTATTCCCCCAAAAATATTAATCAAAATTGCTTTGACATTAGTATCCCGTAATATAATTCGAAATGCCTGCTCTACTCTAGCTGCATCAGCTGTTCCTCCTACATCCAAGAAATTGGCGGGAGCGCCACCAGATAATTTTATAAGATCCATTGTGGCCATAGCCAAACCAGCTCCATTCACCATACAGCCTACATTACCGTCAAGCTTGACATAGCTCAAACCATAACTCTTTGCTTCTACTTCGGCAGCATCTTCTTCATCGGTATCTCGCATCGCTTCGATGTCAGGATGTCTGAATAATGAATTGTCATCAATGGTTACTTTAGAATCCACCGCCACGATGCGACCATCTCCGGTTCTCAAGCATGGATTTATCTCAAACAATGATGCGTCCAATCCAATGAAAGCATTATATAAATTTGTGATGAACTTTAGAAATTCTTTATAAGCATTTCCTTCTAATCCAAGATTGAATGCAATATTTCTTTTTTGAAAATCTTGAAGTCCAATGTGAGGATCAATCCATTCTTTATGTACAAGATGTGGAGTGTTTTCTGCAACTTCTTCGATGTTCATACCTCCTTCAGTAGAATAAACGATCACATTTCGCTTTTTTTCTCTATCCATCAATATAGAAACATAATATTCTTTATTGGCACTAAAATCCGGAGCGTAAGAATCTTCTGCAATTAATATTTTTCTCACCAATTTTCCTGAGCCTGTCATTCCTCCGGGTGTCTGCGGTGTCTTCAACATCATACCAAGGATGTTTCCCGCATGTAACTTCACTTCTTCACGATTTTTGGCCAATTTGACACCGCCTCCTTTTCCTCTTCCACCAGCATGAATCTGTGCTTTTACTACAGCAAATTCAGTGTTAGTATCTTGTTTCAATTTATCAAATGCTTCCACAGCTTCTTCAACAGTCGATGCCAAAATGCCGCGTTGTATCGTTACTCCATAGGAAGAAAGCAATGCCTTTCCTTGATATTCGTGTAAATTCATTGGTAAAATTTGGTTTATATGATGCAAAATTAGACTTAAAAAAGTAAAAAACAATATTCTTACCCTATGAAATGAAATTTCAATCACATTTTTTACATTATAAAATCCCAAGGCATCGTTTCAATCACAATTCAAGCAGATATTGCTTGGCTAGAAAACCATAAATTATAAACCAACATTATTGATTTTCCGTTACATAAACAATTTTAAAAATATTCTAAATGCTTAAGCATATTCTCATTTTCGTTTTTGCCGGTTTTATTCTTCATAGCTGCCAGAATGCTCAAAGAAACGACGCAAATCCTGATTTCGCTTCCTCCATATCCATTGTAGATGTGTATAAGGAACTTCAAAATATAAAAAGTGTTGATGATTGGAAATCATTTTATGAAGCACATCCTGAATTTTCCAAGCTCTATTTTGAAAATATACTATCTCTAGACACCACTCAGGGTTCAACTGGATTGTACAAAAATTGGCAACAAGCCTCAAGAGATTCAGGATTTATTGCCCTTGAAGATAAAGTCCTAAAGGTGTTTCCGAATACAGATTTCATGAAACGAGATTTTGAAAAATTATTTAAAGAAATGCAAACCCACTTTCCGGAAATAAAGATGCCGACTTTCTACACATTGATAAGCGATTTTACGTATCAAGTTTTTATTTTTGAAGACAAAAATAAACAGGATGGTGTTGGAATCAGTCTTGACATGTTTTTGGGTGACGCAATAGATTATAAAATGGTCGCTCCTGACAATACTAATTTCTCCAATTATTTTACAAGGTCATGGAACAAAGACCATATAACTAGAAAAGTGGCCAACCTTTATATTGATGAATTTGTAGGCCCTCCATCGGGATATAAAATGTTGGATATTATGCTGAATCACGGGAAAAGTCTGTATATCGCCGAAAAGTTCCTTCCTGAGGCCAATGATACCATCATCATGGAATTTTCAGAATCACAGCTCGATTGGTGTAAAAATAATGAGCTACCAATGTGGTCGTTTTTTCTGGATAACAATTTATTCTATGAATCCAGTCAATCTAAAATTGGAAAGTACATCAATCCATCACCCAATAGTCCGGGAATGCCGACAGAAGCACCTGGAAGAACTGGAGATTATATAGGCTGGCAAATCATTCGTGCGTATATGAAAAGATATCCGGAAACAACCTTGAGCGACTTGATCAAAATGAATGACAGTCAAACGATATTGGAAAAATCAAAGTATAAGCCCAAGCAGAAGTAAACTGCTTTTTTAAGTTATAAATCCATCATCAAGGTCATAGGATCTTCCAAAAGTTCCTTGACTTTTACTAAGAAAGTCACTGAAGTACTGCCATCAATGAGCCTATGGTCATACGACAATGCCAGGTACATCATAGGTCTTACAACAACTTGTCCATCCAAGGCTATTGGTCGATCTTTGATGGTATGCATTCCCAAAATAGCAGATTGTGGTTCATTGATGATAGGAGTGCTGATCAAAGAGCCAAAAACACCTCCATTGGTGATGGTGAATGTACCTCCTTTCATCTCTTCCAGACTCAGTTTTCCGTTACGAGCCTTATCAGCAAGATTTTTTATTTTCTCTTCAATCTCATGAAATTGTAATGATTCCACATTATGTATCGGCGGAACCACTAATCCAGATGGCGTAGAGATTGCAATAGAAATATCTACATAATCGTGATAAATAATGTTGTCGCCATCAATTTTCGCATTCACATCAGGCATTTCCATCAATACTTTTGCGCAAGCTTTTGCAAATAAAGACATATAGCCCAATTTTATGCCATGCTTTGCCACAAATCGATCTTGATATTTTTTACGCAATGCATTGAGCTCGCTCAAATCTACTTCATTGAAAGTGGTGAGCATTGCCGTTTGATTTTTTGCGGAAACCAATCTTGCAGCAATTGTCTTTCTCATACGGCTCATTTTGACCGACCGTTCAGACCTAGAAGAATCCATTTCCACTGAAGGTTCAGAAAATTCAACATTGGAAACAGTAGCAGTTTTTTCTGTTACACCATCATTTTTCACTACAGGGGTTGCTACTTTAAGGGCATCTTCCTTCGTAATTCTACCGCCTTTTCCTGAACCAGTGATGGACTCTACCGCCACACCTTTTTCATCAAGAATTTTTGCAGCAGCAGGTGAAGGATGACCTTTGGCATAAGAACTATCATCTTTGATCTCCTTAGGTGCTTCTTTTGAAGCCTCTTTTACCTGCGGGACAGTGTCAATGCTACCAGAGTTATCAGTAGTAAACGAAGTATCTAACTTCGCAATGATGGCACCAATAGGCAGGTCTTCTCCTTCTTTGGCAATGATGGTAAGTTTACCGTCAGCTTCAGCAGGAAATTCAAGGGTAGCTTTGTCCGATTCAAACTCACATATTGCTTCGTCTCGCTTAATAATATCTCCATCCTTCTTTAACCATTGTGAAAGGGTCACTTCTGTGATGGATTCTCCTATTGTAGGTACCTTCAACTCAATAATACTCATAAATCAAATTAATTTGGATGCAAAAATACAATAATGTAGGGATGGCGGAGCATTTTTCAATGCGAACAAGAAACAATTTAACAAATTCGAAAGTTTAAAATGCAAAGCAAAATGGATATCCATGCACGAAAACGATCAAAGATTCAAAGAAAATTGGGACAAAATCAGAGAGAAGGGCAGAATTCGATACGGATTGGAGAATGGTGCTTTCTTTGGTTTTGCTGTGTTTGTTATTGTAAATATTTGGAGTCTAACTAAACACAGTTTTAATGAAGTTTTTTTGTCGCCGGCCGCTTTCACTCAATTGTTGACCATGTTGATAGCAGGGATCATCGGATACGCCACCATCAAATGGTGGTTGAATGAAAGGATTTACAAAAAAATTCAAGATAAATACAAATAAAAAAGGGCTGAAATATATTCAACCCTTCTTATTATTTTATTGAAAACTGTTATTCTTCTTCTTGTGTAGAAGACTCAGCAGGTGTGTTTGTTACATTAGTAACCGGAGTTGCTGCAACAGCTCCTGAAGAACCACCTTTTCTGCGACCTCTACGAGTAGATTTAGTTGCTGCGACCTTTGCTTTCATTACGTCATTATAATCAACCAATTCTATCATAGCTGTCTCAGCACCATCACCTTTTCTAAATCCGGTCTTTATGATTCTGCAATATCCTCCTGGTCTGTCAGCAATTTTAGCTGCCACATTATCAAAAAGTTCTTTGAGTACTTCTTTATTTTGAAGGTCTGCAAATACCGTTCTTCTAGATGGAGTGGTATTATCTTTAGCCTTTGTCAACAATGGCTCCACAAATACTCTCAATGCTTTTGCTTTTGCCAAAGTGGTGTTGATCCTTTTGTGTAAAATAAGAGAATTCGCCAAGTTCATCAACAATGCATCTCGGTGTCCCTTTTTCCTACTTAAATGGTTATTTTTTTTGCCGTGTCTCATAAAGTATTATGATATTTTGTACCACTATTGACTCACTTTGACAATCGGCCTTGCAATTTCTGAGTCAACGTTTTGTACGGATAATTAATAAATAATCCTAATCCATCCAATGATGGGCCGAAACGATTTTATTCTTCGTCCAACTTATATTTTGAAAGATCCATACCAAAAGTAAGGCCCTTCTGTTGGAGCAATTCTTCTATTTCTACCAATGATTTCTTACCAAAATTTCTAAATTTAAGTAATTCATGCATGTCAAATTTAACCATCTCACCAAGTGAATTGATTTTAGCTGCTTTGAGACAGTTGTACGCACGAACTGATAAATCTAAATCTTCTAATGATGTCTTGAGCAACTTTCGCATGTGAAGGATGTGTTCATCTACGACATTGTCTTCACGTGTATTAGAATCATTGAATGTGATATTTTCATCGGTGATCAACATCAAGTGTTGGATCATGATACGTGAAGCCTCTTTCAAAGCATCCTCAGGATGAATTGTACCATCCGTTTTTAATTCAATTGTCAATTTCTCATAGTCAGTTCTCTGACCTACCCTTGTATTTTCAACCTTGTACGCCACTTTTTTAATTGGAGTGTAGATGGCATCTACTGGAATGACACCAATAGGTGCATCCTTAGGAAGATTTTCATCCGCAGCAACATAACCTCTACCTTTTGTAATGGTCAATTCCAACTCTAAAGTTACTGCAGGCTCGAGAGTACAAATATAAAGATCAGGGTTCATCACCCTAAAAATATTTGTATTTGCTTCAATGTCTCCGGCTGAAAAAGTATTCTTACCAGAAATCGATACATACAATTTCTCTTCTTCCGAAGTTACAGCATCCTTTGTGGGCTTTAAGCGTACTTGCTTTAAATTGAGAATAATATCCACTACGTCTTCAACAACACCCTTGATTGTTGAAAACTCATGATCTACTCCAGCAATTCTTACTGCTGAAATGGCATATCCATCAAGAGATGATAATAGTATTCTTCTTAATGAATTACCTATGGTCTGGCCAAAACCAGGTTCTAAAGGTTTAAACTCAAATACCCCTTCAAAATCATCTGCTTTTTGGAGTAAGATTTTATCGGGTTTCTGAAAGTTGAGAATACTCATCTGATAATTGTTTTCTATTTATATAGATAAAAAAGATAGGCTTTCTGTAGAAAGCCATAAGAGATTATTACTTAGAATATAATTCTACGATTAACTGCTCGTTTATATTTTCAGGTATTTTTTCTCTCTCGGGATGAGCAAGATATCTACCTTCCATTTTCTCAGGGTTCCATTCTATCCAACCATACATTCTATCGCGTTTTGCATGAACACTGCCGTGGATCACATCTATTCCCTTAGATTTTCCTCTAACGGCAACTACTGATCCGGGACGCAATAACATTGATGGAATATTTGTCAAAACACCATCCACCAAAATATGTTTGTGAGAAACCAATTGTCTAGCTGCTCTTCTTGATTTTGCGATACCCATTCTGTAAACGACATTGTCCAATCTTGACTCAAGCATTTGCAACAAAATCTCACCGGTTACTCCGGATTTTGCAGCTGCATGTTCAAACAATCTTCTAAACTGTCGCTCTAAAACTCCATAAGTATATTTAACCTTTTGCTTTTCATTGAGCTGAATTGCATAATCAGATCTCTGTTTACGTCTTTTTGTAAGACCGTGCTGACCTGGTGGGTATTTTCTTTTATCAAATGCCTTATCGGGTCCATAGATTGGTTCTCCGAATACTCTTGCCTTTTTTGTGGTAGGTCCTGTATATCTTGCCATTTCAAACTTCTATTTAAGATTAGACTCTTCGCTTTTTGGGTGGACGACAACCATTGTGCGGAACGGGAGTCATATCCTTAATTTTAGTAACTTTAATTCCGGCTGAATCGATTGCTCTGATAGCTGATTCTCTACCGGCACCAGGCCCTTTTACAAAAACCTCCACTGAACGCAAACCAGCGTCATGCGCTACTTCCGCTGCACTGGTAGCTGCCATTTGCGCAGCATATGGTGTATTCTTTTTTGACCCTCTGAAACCAGACTTTCCTGCAGATCCCCATGAGATCACTTGTCCTGTTTTATTGGTCAATGAAACTATGATATTATTAAAAGAAGCATGAATAAATGCCAATCCATCCGATTCAACTTTTACTACCCGCTTTTTGCTTACTTTTTTACCTTTGGCCATAACTGATGCTAATTATTGGTATTATTTAGTTACTTTCTTTTTATTTGCTACGGTTTTCTTTTTGCCTTTACGTGTACGGGCATTATTCTTAGTACTTTGCCCTCTTACAGGAAGACCTTTACGGTGTCTCAAACCTCTATAACAAGCGATATCCATCAATCGTTTGATACTGAGTTGAACCTCACTACGCAATTCACCTTCTACTCTATATTCATCTTGAATAAACTTAGAAATGAATTTGACGTTATCATCAGTCCAGTCTTGAACTTTTGTGTCCTCAGAAATTCCTGCAGCTTCCAAAATCCTTGATGCTAATGATGGTCCAATCCCATATATATAGGTCAAACCAATCACACCTCTTTTATTTCTCGGTAAATCTACACCAGCAATACGTGCCATAACTAAATATATTAACCTTGTCTTTGTTTAAATTTGGGATTCTTCTTATTGATAATATAAAGTTTCCCATTTCTTCTAACGATCTTGCAATCTGCAGACCGCTTTTTTATAGATGCTTGAACTTTCATTTTTATATTATTTCGCTACTTATATCGATAATTAATTCGACCTCTTGACAAATCATATGGTGACATTTCAACGGCTACTTTGTCACCTGGTAATATACGTATATAATTCATACGCATTTTTCCGGATATCGTCGCTGTGATAAGGTGACCACTCTCCAATCGCACACGAAACATGGCATTTGAAAGCGCCTCTTCAATGATTCCATCCAGTTTAATAAGATCTTCTTTTGCCATTTTTAAAATTGGAGCGCAAATATCTAAAAAATATTGGAAATTATCACTAAATCCTCATTTTTTTTTATACTATCCTCAATGATTTCATGATTTGACAAAATATCAGGACCCTCTGATTTTATTGCAACACTATGCTCAAAATGAGCAGAAGGCTTGCTGTCTCTTGTCACAATGGTCCATCCGTCTTTGAGCTGTTTTACTGCTTTATTTCCGAGATTTACCATGGGCTCTATTGCCAGAACCATTCCCTCCTTAAGCATAACACCTCTTCCTCTCAATCCGAAATTCGGTACTTCAGGTTCTTCATGCAAACTGCGTCCAACACCATGACCTACCAACTCCCGGACGATGCCAAATCCATGCTCTTTCTCACAATATTGCTGAATGGCGTTGCTGATATCACCAATTCTATTCCCGACTATCGCATTATCTATCCCTTTTTGAAGAGATTCCTTTGTGATTTTCAGAAGTGTCATGGTTTCTTTTGCAACACCTTTAAAAGAGAAGGTATATGCAGCATCACCATAAAATTCATTGAGTATGACACCACAATCTACCGAAACAATATCACCATCTTGATATGGTCTATCATCCGGAATACCATGAACTACTCTATCATTTGTGGACATGCATAATGTACTTGGAAAACCTCGATATCCTTTAAATCCCGGAATTCCGCCATGATCCCTAATAAACTGCTCTGCTGACTTGTCAATGTTTTTCGGGCTAACTCCTACTTTTAAAAGTTCCCCTACATGGGCTAAAGTACGGCTCACTAGCATATTACTTTGCCGCATGAGCTCTATTTCCTCATTTGTCTTGTAAAATATCATCAGCCTTTTTGGCTTTTTTTACATTCCGGCACCTATGGTGATACCTTGAGTGGCTCTGCCTTGAATTCTACCTGATTTTACTAAACCATCATACTTGCGCATCAACAAATAACTCTCAACTTGCTGCAATGTATCAAGCACAACACCTACTAAAATCAGCAATGACGTTCCACCAAAAAACAAGGCAAAAGCATCGTTCACTCCTACAAATGAGACTATAGCAGGTAAAATTGCGATAATTCCTATAAATATTGAGCCCGGCAAAGTAACTCTAGTTGTCAATGTATCAATATAATCTTGTGTTTCTTGACCAGGTTTTACACCAGGAATAAATGAGTTCATACGCTTTAGATATTCAGCATACTGTTGTGGATTCACAATCAACGCTGTATATACATACGTAAATATAATGATAAGGATAAAAAACAAAATATTGTAAGGCAATGACTTCCAATTGTTTAAACTAAGTAAAACGTCAGATTGTACACCTGCCTTTCCTGTAAAGTACTGTGCTGCTTGCAATGGCAAAAACATGATAGCCTGAGCAAAGATAATCGGCATCACTCCGGCAGCACTTAGTTTCAAATTAATAAAATCATTCACTGAAGGCGCTGTAGATATTGCACTTCTACCAACCATCCTTTTAGCTGATTGAATAGGAATTTTTCTGATACCTTGCAAAACCAAAATTGTTCCTATAACGATTAATCCAAAGAAAACGAATTCTAAAATTAGAGGTATCCACCTGTTATTGGAAGCTTGTGTAAGAAATTCTGACACAAACGATGATGGGAGTCGCGCTATAATACCTACCATGATCAATAATGAAATACCATTTCCTATCCCGCGATCTGTGATTTTCTCACCCAGCCACATACTAAATATGGTTCCTGTCGCCAAAATGATCATACCACTCACCCAAAAAACTGAAGGATTTAATTGGCTATCGATGGCGTTTGGTGTGGACTTTAATAACAATAAATATGCACTACCTTGTACCAAGGTGATCAATAATGTCAAAAATCTAGTGATTTGGTTGATTCTTTTTCTTCCTGATTCCCCTTCCTTTTGTTGTAATCTTTGGAAGTATGGTACCGCAAAGCCTAACAATTGAACAATGATGGATGCCGTGATATAAGGCATGATTCCTAACGCCAATATTGATCCCTGATTAAAGGCACCACCCGTAAATGTATTGATAAGTTGCAAAAGGTCATTACCGCTTCTTCCCTTAGCTGCAGAAGCGAGCACTTCAGGATTGACTCCCGGAATAACTATAAATGAACCTAATCTAAATATGGCTATAATCATCAAAGTAAAGAGAATTTTATCTCTCAGTTCTTTGATACTCCAAATATTCTTTAAGGTCTCTACAAACTTCTTCATTATTACATATTGTTTTCAGCGATTTGACCTCCAGCAGCCTCAATTTTTGCTTTCGCACTTGCAGAATAAGCATCTGCGTGTACTTTCAAAGCAGTAGTGAGCTCACCATTGCCCAAAATTTTAACTTTTTCGCCTCTATTGATGATACCTTCATTATAGAGGGATACTTTATTTATTTCAGTAAGACCGAAGTTATCATGTATCTCTTGAAGTCTAGAAACGTTGATAGCAGTGTATTCAACCCTATTGATGTTTTTAAACCCACGTTTAGGAAGTCTCATCTGGATAGGCATTTGACCACCTTCAAAAGCTCTCTTGCTCTTATAACCCGTACGGGCCTTCGCACCTTTGTGTCCTTTAGAGGCTGTTCCTCCTGAGCCTGAACCTTCTCCCCTACCTAATCTTTCTTTTTGAGATTTTACCGAACCTTTTGCTGGTGTAAGACTATGTAACTTCATGTTTCTTAATATATTTTTTATGTTAAAGCTATTAGCAATCTTCGGTTTTCACCAAATGAGCTACTTTAGCCACCATTCCTAATATTTGTGGATTTGCTTCTTTTACTACACTTCCATTCAACTTAGTGATACCCAAAGCCTTTATAGTGGCCTTTTGTCTCTTCGATCTGTCTATTGTTGACTTTACCTGTGTTATTTTTATATTTGCCATAATCGATAACTTTTAAGGGATTAACCTTCAAAAACTTTTGATAATTCTATTCCGCGATGCTTCGCAATAACTGGTGCAATTCTCATTTTAGATAGTGCATCAAATGTTGCTTTCACCACGTTATGCGGATTGGAAGATCCTTGTGATTTAGCCAATACATTATGGATTCCGGCCATTTCCAAAACAGCTCTCATCGCACCACCTGCTATTACACCTGTACCATCAGCTGCAGGCTTAAGTAATACTTTTCCTGCACCATATTTTCCTTTCTGTAAATGAGGAATGGTTGTATGATGTAACGGTACTTGAATCAAATTTTTCTTAGCGTCTTGAACGGCTTTTTGAATGGATTCAGAAACATCCAATGCTTTACCCATTCCATGACCAACTGTTCCTTTTCCGTCGCCAATAACTACTAAGGCAGAAAAGCTAAAAGTTCTACCCCCTTTTGTAACTTTCGCCACACGAGAGATGTTCACCAACTTTTCCTTAAATTCTGATTCCGTTTGACTTACTTTTACCGGAGCTGCCATATTTTCTTATACTAAAATTAAAAAATTAAACCACCTTCTCTAGCACCATCTGCCAAAGACTTCACTCTGCCGTGATATAGATATCCACCTCTATCAAACACTACATGTTCAATGTTCAAAGACTTCGCTTTCTCAGCAATGGCTTTTCCTACATTGGAAGCTTGGTTTGATTTTTGTCCTGTTTCATTATTACCTTTTGATGAAGCATAGGCCAATGTTACGCCATTTATGTCATCAATTAATTGGCAATAAATCTCCTTATTGCTTCTATAAACAGACAAACGTGGTTTATTCGGTGTTCCGCTAATCTTCTTACGAATACGGAATTTGATTCTCTTTCTATTATATGCTTTAGTATCCATATACTTTTATTTTTTACCGGCTGTTTTTCCGGCCTTTCTTCTAATTTCTTCGTTGACAAACTTGATACCTTTACCTTTGTACGGTTCAGATTTTCTATAAGTTTTGATTTTTGCTGCAACCTGACCTAATAATTGCTTGTCATAGCTCTCCAACAAAATCTTTGGATTTTCACCTTTCTCCATTTTAGTGCTTAATACTATTTCTTCAGGCAATAAAAAATGGATTGGGTGGGAATAACCAAGCATCAATTCAAGTAGATTGCCGGTATTGGAAACCCTGTAACCGACACCCACAAGTTCTAACTCCTTCTTAAACCCTTCAGATACGCCGACCACCATATTATTGATCAATGCTCTATAAAGGCCATGTGCTTCTCTATGTCTTTTTTGATCCGTTGGCCGCTCTACTGTAAGCGTTCCATCTTCAATTTTGACTTTAAGATCAGGATTGACTTGCTCAGAAAGTGTGCCTTTTGCACCCTTTACAGTGACAAGATTTCCCTTTGAGATGTCTATGTTAACACCACTTGGTACTGAAATTAAAGCTTTCCCTATACGTGACATAATGCGTTATGGTTTTAAAATTAATAAACGTAGCAAATCACTTCGCCACCTAAATTTTCCTTTCTTGCTTGCTTATCTGTCATGACACCTTTTGAAGTAGAAACTACTGCTATTCCCAATCCGTTGATAACCTTTGGCAAATCCTTGTGAGACGCATACTGACGCAAACCTGGTCTAGAAATTCGTCCCAATTCTCGGATTACTGGTCTCTTCGTGGTTGGTTCATACTTTAAAGCAATGCTTATAATGCCCTGCTTACCAGCCTCATCATCAAATTTATACTTCAAAATATAACCTTGGTCATAAAGAATTTCAGTGATGGCCTTCTTAATTTTTGAAGAAGGTATCTCAACCACTTTATGTCCGGCTTGCTGTGCATTTCTTATTCTCGTAAGATAATCTGCTATTGGATCTGTTACTATCATGATGTTTTCAGACTAAAATATTCAAAAAATTACCAACTGGCTTTGGTTACACCTGGAATCAAACCTTCGTTGGCCATTTTCCTGAATGTCACTCTATTAATACCAAATCTACGCATGTACCCTTTAGGTCTTCCTGTAAGTTTACACCTATTGTGAAGGCGCACTCTTGCGCTATTCTTTGGTAGTTTATCTAAGGCTTCATAATCTCCTTCTTCCTTCAATTTCTTACGAAGGTCCGCATATTTTGCGACCAAACGTTCTCTTTTTAACTCTCTTGCTATGATGGATTTCTTTGCCATTAGATTAATTCTTTTGGTTTTTAAATGGTAAACCTAACTCTTTAAGAAGTGCGAATGCTTCTGCATCTGTATTTGCAGTGGTGACGAATGTGATGTCCATACCAGATATTCTATTCACTTTATCTATATCGATTTCCGGAAAGATAATTTGTTCCTTGATACCCAAGGTAAAATTGCCTCTTCCATCGAAACTTTTATCATTGATTCCTTTGAAATCTCGGACACGTGGCAACGCAACAGTGATCAAGCGATCTAAAAATTCATACATTTTTCTATCGCGCAAAGTCACCTTTGCACCGATGGGCATGAATTCTCTCAACTTGAAGTTGGACACTGATTTTGTTGCTATGGTTGGAACTGCTTTTTGACCTGTGATGTTTGTCATTTCATTTACAGCATTGTCCACCAATTTTTTATCTTGAGTAGCAGCGCCAACACCTTGATTCACAACAATTTTGACAAGTTTTGGAACTTGCATGACTGTTTTATATTGAAATTGATCGGAAAGTTTACCAACAATTTCATTTTTATATTTTTCTTTTAATCGTGGAATATAACTCATCACTTGATAATTTCACCTGATTTTTTTGAATAACGCACACTTTTACCATCGACTATCTTTCTACCAATTCTAGTAGGTTCGCCCGTTTTCGGTTCTACCAACATAAGATTTGAAATATGTATCGGTGCTTCCATTTCATTGATACCTCCCGGATTGTCGTTTTGAGCTTTGACATGCTTTTTAACTATATTTACACCCGAAACGATGGCTCTATTTTTATCAGGAATGATAAGCAACACTTCTCCCGTAGATCCTTTGGATGCTCCGGCAATAACTTTTACATTATCTCCCTTTTTAATGTGCAATTTTGGAGCAAATCTCTTGCTTGACATAACTTAAAAAAGTTTAAAATTAAAGCACCTCAGGTGCCAATGATACAATTCTCATAAAATCACGATCTCTCAACTCCCTCGCAACCGGGCCAAAGATCCTAGATCCTCTTGGTTCTCCCGCACTGTTCAAAAGCACTACAGCATTGTCATCAAATCTAATGTAAGATCCGTCTTTTCTCCTAATTTCCTTTGCGGTACGTACGATAACCGCTTTTGTTACGGTACCTTTTTTAATACCGGTAGGAGTGGCAGATTTTACAGCGACCACGATGGTATCTCCTACAGAAGCATATCTCCTGCGAGTACCACCCAAAACTCTAATACAAAGGACTTCTTTTGCGCCTGTATTATCAGCTACTTTTAATCTTGACTCTTGCTGGATCATGATATTTAAATTTTACTGCTTGTTTATTATTTTGCCTTCTCAACAATCTCAACCAATCTCCAACTTTTATTCTTACTGAGTGGTCTTGTCTCTGTTATTTTTACTGTATCACCTTCTGCACATTCATTTTTCTCGTCATGTGCAAAAAATTTCTTTGATTTTTTAACAAACTTACCGTAAATAGGGTGTTTGATCTTTCTTTCGATCAGCACAGTGATGGTCTTATCCATCTTGGCACTAGCTACCACGCCTACTCTTACTTTATTTAATGTTGAGCTTGTCATTTGACACTATTTATTTTTTCTTCTAAATCTGATTTTACTCCTTTTGCTTTGGGCTTTAGCATCCATTTCTTTCATTTCTCTGCTTCGAAGTTCAGTAAGCAATCGAGCTACCTCTTTCTTTGCACTTCTGATTTCATTGGGATTTTCTAAGCCTTTATAATCATGGTCAAACATCATCTGATGAATGTCCTTTTTTGATTGCGCCACTTCTGCTTTAAGCGTTTCGCTATCTAAATTCTGAAGTTCTAAATATCTCTTGGATGCCATAAATTTTATATTTATTCGCTATAATCAGATCTAACTACTGTTTTGGTCATAACCGGAAGTTTTTGAGCAGCCAATCTTAAGGCTTCAACTGCTATTTCTCTTGGAACGCCATCTAATTCAAACATGATTTTCCCTGGTTTTACCACAGCTACCCAATGATCCAGAGCACCTTTTCCTTTACCCATACGAACCTCTTGAGGTTTCTTTGTGATGGGCTTATCAGGGAAAATTCTTATCCACACTTTACCTTCCCTTTTCATATACCTTGTCATGGCAATCCTGGCAGATTCAAGCTGTCGATTGGTAATTCTTCCTATTTCCATCGACTTTAATGCGAACGAACCAAAAGAGATAGTACTACCTTTGAGGGCAATACCCTTGGGATTCATCTTGTGCTGCTTTCTGTATCTTGTTCTTTTAGGCTGTAACATACCAAATTATCTTTTAAATCCTACCTTTTTTGAAAAGAGCCGCAAAGGTAATGAAATTATCTTAATTTATTTATCTTTTTTTATTTCTATCCCCACCGCCACGTCTGTCATTTCCGTCTCTTCTATCACCTCCTCTTCTATTACCTCTTTCGTCATTTCTTCTAGGCTCTCTGACTTGTGTTTCATTGTTCATTTTTCCGACACCAATGTTTGGAGATAGATCTCTTTTCTCTAACACTTCGCCTTTACAAATCCAAGTTTTGATACCAATCTTTCCATAAACGGTCAAGGCTTCTTTGATAGAATAATCAATATCTGCTCTGAACGTATGCAAAGGTGTTCTTCCTTCCTTAAATTCTTCACTTCTAGCCATCTCCGCACCATTCAATCTTCCACTGACTCTAACCTTGATACCCTCAGCGCCTGCTCGCATTGCACTTTGCATGCTCATTTTGATGGCCCTTTTATAATTGATCCTAGATTCTATCTGTTTTGCGATGGTCTCACCAACGATAGCGGAATCCAACTCAGGTTTTCTGATTTCAATGATATTAATCTGAACATCCTTTTTCGTCAATTTCTTCAACTCTTCTTTGATGCGATCAACCTCTTGGCCACCTTTACCGATGATAATTCCCGGTCTAGATGTATGGATGGTTACGGTGATTCTTTTTAAGGTACGCTCAATTACAATTTTTGCGATACCGCCTTTTTGAATCCGCGCATTGAGATATACTCTAATTTGTTCGTCTTCTACGACTTTTTGCCCAAACTCTTTGCCACCAAACCAGCTTGAATCCCAACCTTTGATGATTCCTAGTCTATTACCAATTGGATTTGTCTTTTGACCCATGAATGGATATTTACAAGATTTTTTTAATTAATATCAACTTTGTTTTCTACAATAATCGTCACATGATTCATTCTTTTGCGAATACGATGTGCACGACCATGAGGTGCTGGTCTAAACCTTTTCAATGAAGGTCCTTCATCTACAAACGCTGTTTTTATAAACAACTTATATTCTTCAGGGTCTTCAATCTCAGATATTACAGTCCAGTTTGAAATGGCGGATAAAACGACTTTTTCCAACCAAATTGCACCTTCTTTATTGGTATATTTCAAAATATTCAAAGCCTCATCTACAGACTTACCTCTTATATTATCCACTACCAATCTCATTTTTCGAGCTGACATCGGACAATTCCTCAATTTCGCGAGTGCTTCCATGTGATGTATATTATAGAATTATCTGATTAATTATTTTTTATTACCGCTATGACCTTTAAATGTACGCGTTGGACTAAATTCGCCCAATTTGTGCCCTACCATATTCTCAGTGACAAATACAGGGATAAAAGTTTTTCCATTATGTACAGCGATGGTTTGACCTATCATATCAGGAATGATCATGGATGCTCTTGACCAAGTCTTAATCACCGTCTTCCTTGTTGACTCGCTATTTTTCATCACTTTTTCTATCAATTTGTGATGAACATACGGACCTTTTTTAATTGATCTAGCCATATTTATTATTTCTTACGTTTAGATATTATCAATTTTGATGATGCTTTGTGAGCACTTCTGGTCTTCTGACCTTTGGCCATGATACCTGTTCTTGATCTAGGGTGACCACCGGAAGCTCTACCTTCACCACCACCCATTGGGTGATCTACAGGGTTCATCGCCACACCTCTCACTCTGGATCTTTTTCCAAGCCATCTCGTTTTACCGGCTTTTCCAAGTACTACCAATGAGTTATCAGGGTTTGAAACCCTACCCATCACTGCTTTGCAGGATAAAAGTACTCTTCTTACCTCACCTGAAGGCAATTTTATGATCGCATATTTACCTTCTCTACCTACCATTGTGGCATAAGTTCCGGCACTTCGTGCTAAAGCAGCGCCTCTTCCAGGAACCATCTCTATAGAGTGAATGTCAGCACCTAATGGAATTTGTCCAAAATATAGGGCATTTCCATTATCCGGAGTTGCATTTTTTCCGGACATGATGGTATCACCCACTTTTACTTTATCTGGAGCAATGATATATCTTTTCTCTCCATCAGCATACACTACCAAAGCAATGAACGCAGTTCTATTTGGATCATACTCGATTGTAGATATTTTAGCAGGAATATCTTCTTTATCTCTTTTAAAGTCGATAACTCTATATTTCGCTTTGTGTCCACCACCAATTTGTCGCATGGTCATTTTCCCAACATGGTTTCTTCCACCAGTTTTTCCTTTTCCTGAGGTAAGACTTTTTTCGGGCTTATTGGTTGTGATACTGGAATAGTCCACATTGACCTTTTGACGAAGTCCCGGAGTTATTGGGTTAAATTTTTTGATTGCCATTTCTTAATCTTTTAATAAAAGTTTACTCTTCTATTGCTCCAAAAATTTCTATTTCTTCACCCTCTGCCAAGGTTATATATGCTTTCTTGAAAGCACTAATTCTACCTCTCACCACACCACTCTTTGTATTTCGAGCTTTAGGAGTAGAAGGCATGACAGCTGTATTTACGGCTACTACATTTGTTGAGAACATTTCCTCTATTGCCTTTTTAATCTCAATCTTGTTGGCGTCCTTATTTACTATAAAAGTATATTTGTTGGACTTAGAAGTCATTTTCTCAGACTTCTCAGAGACTACCGGTTTATATATAATCTGCTTTGCCATCTTCTCTACTATTGATTATTATAATTAGAACTCATCTCAGTAAGTGCGTTTTCTGTCAAAACTACCACATCTGCATGTAAGATTGAGTAGGTGTTTGCGTCCTTCGCTTGCATTACATTTGCTTTAGGCAAATTTCTTGATGATAAATATACATTTTCATTTAACTCCTTGGTCAAAAACAATGATTTGCCTTCAATTTTCAAATTTGAAAGTACTTTTGCAAAGTCTTTTGTCAGTGGTTTGTCAAAATTAAAATCCTCTACCACGATGATTTGGTTGTTTGAAGCTTTGTCAGAGTATGCTGAGTTTCTAGCCAATTCTTTCACTTTTTTGTTCAGTCTGAAAGAATAATCTCTTGGTTTCGGACCGAATACTCTACCACCACCTCTGAACACAGGTGACTTCATAGAACCAGCTCTTGCAGTACCTGTTCCCTTTTGTCTTTTTAATTTCTTTGTTGTACGAGCTATTTCATTTTTCTCCTTGGCTTTGTGGGTACCTTGACGTTGAGCTGCATTATATTGTTTTACAGCTAAATATACCGCATGAGCATTCGGCTCAATTCCGAAGATATCTTCTAATAACTCTACTGACCTACCTGTAGATTGACCTTCTTTATTTAAAACATCTAATCTCATCATCCTTATTTTTCAATGATTACGAATGCACCTTTATGACCTGGAACTGACCCTTGGATAAGTATCAAATTCTTTTCAGGTAAAAGCTTTACAATCTTCAAATTCTTGGTTTTTACTCTTTGGTTACCCATTTGACCCGCCATGCGAAGACCCTTAAATACTCTTGAAGGCCAAGCTGATGCACCTACGGAACCCGGAGCTCTCAATCTATTATGTTGTCCGTGAGTGGACTGTCCAACTCCACTGAAATTATGTCTTTTTACTACACCCTGAAATCCTTTTCCTTTAGAAGTTCCAACAGCGCTGACCTTATCTCCTTCATTGAAAATTTCAGTAATCGCTATTTCCTCACCAAGTTTCTTCTCCAAAGGATGGCTTCTGAATTCTGCAACCTTTTTCTTTGGTGAAGTAGAGGCATTTTTAAAGTGACCCATCAATGGTTGTGTTGTATTTTTGGGTTTTGCCTCACCAGTAGCCAATTGCAAAGCATCATAGCCATCTGTTTCTTTAACTTTGACTTGTGTTACTACGTTTGGCACAGCCTCAATGACAGTAACACCTATACTTCGACCTTTTTCGTCGAAAATACTGGTCATACCAATCTTTCTACCTATTAATCCGTTCATGATTAAAATTTATATTGTCACCCACAACCTATGGTTGATGAGTTTTTTAATATTCAGAAATAAAAAAATAAGAAAAAACCTTGCTTAGGTAAGCTTCACTTGGATATCTACGCCACTTGGCAATTCCAACTTAGAAAGTGCGTCTACTGTCTTTTGTGTAGGAGTGAATATCTCGATGATGCGCTTGTGCGTCCTTAACTGAAACTGCTCACGAGATTTTTTATTTACGTGCGGGGAACGCAATACCGTAAACACTTCTTTCTCAGTAGGCAGCGGAATCGGACCGGACACTACTGCGCCGCTGGTTTTTACCGTTTTTACTATCTTTTCAGTGCTTTTGTCCACTAAATTATGATCGTAAGAACGGAGTTTTATCCTTATTTTCTGATTCATAACCTGATTTTATAATACTCTATTTTTAAAATAGGCCGCAAAGATACACGAATTTTCTTTTTGACCAATTATATTTTTAAATTTTTTAAAACTAATCCTATTTTGATGAACCTTTTGCTTTTTCAATGACTGATTCAGCAATGTTCTTCGGTGCTGCTGCATAATGGCTAAACTCCATTGTGCTACTTGCACGACCTGATGTGATGGTACGCAATTGTGTCACATAACCAAACATCTCTGCTAATGGTACTTCTGCAGAAATGGATACGGCTCCACCAGTTCTTGGCTCTTGCCCCTTCGGCAAACCTCTTCTTCTGTTTAAGTCTCCGATAACAGAACCTACATATTCGTCAGGTGAAACAACTTCCAATTTCATGATAGGCTCAAGTAACACTGGGCTACATTTTTTCGCTGCTTCCTTAAATCCTTCCTTCGCACATAATTCGAATGCCAAAGGTTTGGAGTCCACAGGGTGCGTCTGACCATCATACAATCTGACTCTCATACTATCTATGGAATATCCAGCTAATATCCCATTGTCCATCATAGAGTTAAACCCTTTTATAATGGAAGCAAAGTATTCTTTTGGTACTGATCCACCAAAGATGTCATTGACAAATTGCAATTTGGTTTTTCCTGATTTGAAATCTTCAGAATTCAAGAAGTCTTCATCTGCAGGCCCTAGTTCAAATGACATTTGTGCAAATAAACCCGAACCACCAGATTGTTTCTTCAATCTTTCTGTATGTTCCACGCTTGCAGTAAGCGCTTCTTTATAATTTACTTGAGGTGCACCTTCATTGACTTCAACTTTAAACTCTCTTCTCAATCTGTCAACGATAATTTCCAAGTGCAATTCACCCATACCGCTGATGACGGTTTGATTGGTATCCTCATCATATCGCACCCTGAAAGTTGGATCTTCTTCTGAAAGTTTGGCCAATGCCATTCCAAGCTTATCCAAGTCCTTTTGGGTCTTAGGTTCAATAGCCAATCCAATAACCGGATCAGGGAAAACCATACTTTCTAATACTATTGGATGACCTTCATCACACAAGGTATCACCTGTTCTAAGGTCTTTAAAACCTACTCCTGCAGCAATATCACCTGCTTCTACTCTTTCTATTGCAATTTGCTTGTTGGCGTGCATCTGATAAAGCCTAGATATACGCTCTTTATTACCTGATCTGGTATTCAATACATATGAACCGGCATCTAATGCTCCTGAATATACACGCATGAAAGCCAATCTACCTACATATGGGTCAGTAGCAATTTTGAAAGCCAAGGCAGCAAAAGGATCTGATGTAGTAGGTCTTCTGACTTCTTCCTTGTCATTTTTTGGATTGGTGCCTGTAATACCTTCAGTATCCACGGGACTTGGTAAGAATGCACAAACAGCATCCAATACTGCCTGAACACCTTTATTTTTAAATGCTGAACCACACATCACAGGAGTGAATGCTAGGTCAATAACAGCTTTGCGAACAGCACTGATTATCTCTGCTTGCGTGATAGAATTTGGATCTTCAAAAAACTTTTCTAGAAGATGATCGTCATACTCTGCTACAGACTCTATCAATTTTGCTCTATACTCTTCTACTGTTGATTTTATATCATCTGGAATATCCACAACCTTGTATGAAGCTCCGAAATCGTCTTCATTCCAAACCATGGCTTCATTTGTAATTAAATCTACAACGCCTTTGAATTTTTCTTCAGCGCCAATAGGCACTTGGAGTGGAATCGCATTTGCACCTAATTTTTCTTTGATGTCTCTTACAACCATGAAAAAATCTGCACCACTTCTGTCCATTTTATTGACAAAAGCGATACTTGGCACACGATATCTCTCTGCTAATCTCCAGTTTGTTTCAGATTGAGGTTCAACACCATCTACTGCAGAAAATAAAAAGACCAAACCATCTAAAACTCTCAGTGACCTGTTGACTTCTACTGTAAAATCTACGTGGCCGGGAGTATCGATGATATTAAATTGGTATGACTTGGAATCATCATTTGTTTTACCTTGAGTGGTAGGATAATTCCATGTACAGGTAGTAGCTGCAGAGGTGATCGTGATACCACGTTCTGCTTCTTGCTCCATCCAGTCCATAGTAGATGCGCCATCATGGACTTCACCAATCTTATGGTTTTTCCCTGTGTAAAAGAGGATTCTCTCGGTCGTTGTGGTTTTTCCTGCATCGATGTGCGCAGCAATACCTATATTTCTTGTAAATTTAAGATCTTTAGACATGATAATTCAAGTTCCTGATAAAAAAGATTAAGCTTTGAAATGGGCAAATGCTCTGTTTGCTTCAGCCATTCTATGTGTATCTTCGCGTCTTTTTACAGATGCGCCTTCACCTTTACTCGCTGCTAAGATTTCTGCAGACAGCTTTTCAGCCATACCTTTTCCTGAGCGTGCACGAGAAAATCTAATCAACCACTTCATTCCGATAGATAATCTTCTTGAAGGTCTGATCTCTGTAGGAATCTGAAAAGTAGCACCTCCGATCCTCTTACTCCTCACTTCGACTGCTGGCATGGCATTTTCAAGGGCCTTTTTCCAAATGTCATGAGGATTTTCTCCTGAGCGGCTTTCTATTTTATCCATTGCATCATAAAAAATACCATAGGATACATTTTTCTTGCCTTCCCACATCATATTATTGACAAACTGGGTCACCATAGGATCATTATATCTTGGATCCGGAGCTATAAAACGCTTTTTTGGTTTTCTTTTTCTCATCTTACGATTTACATTATTTTATTATCAGAAACTGATTTACTTCTTAGGAGCTTTAGTACCATACTTAGACCTACTCTGCAACCTTTTGGTGACACCCGCAGTATCCAACGCACCTCTGACGATAGAGTATCTTACTCCAGGTAAGTCTTTTACCCTACCACCTGCAACTAATACGATGGAGTGTTCTTGCAAATTATGGCCTTCACCAGGGATATAAGCAATAACTTCGATCCCGTTTGTCATACGCACTTTGGCTACTTTTCTCAATGCAGAGTTAGGTTTTTTTGGAGTAGTCGTGTACACTCTGGTGCAAACACCTCTCTTTTGAGGGCAAGAATCCAAAGCTCTAGATTTGCTCTTTATAACTACTTTTTCTCTACCTTTTCTTACTAATTGGTTAATAGTAGGCATATATTTTTATGTTTAAAATTAGGTACTTTTATATTGAATTTATAACTGCTCTCTAAAAAAGAGTCGCAAAGGTAAGAATATTTTCAAATGTAGTATAAATTAAAGTAATATTTTTTTTATTAATCAATTGAATCATAACGCATTCTGCATGCGAACTAAAATACTACTGAAGGGAGAAGTTGCATTTTAATTTCGATTCAAATTTTTATATATGTATAAAGCTTTGGTAATTTATAATTTATCAAATTTATTTCTGCAGCTGCAAATCAACAATATACCGGAAGTTCAACTACCTAATGAGCAAGGAAGCATCACAATCGACTAGGACCACTTCCTACCTTATCCCAAATGATAAATCCATTGTGACACAATGAACGAAGCTCGGTTTCAATAAATTGATGTACTTCTGAAGAATATTCTTGAGGATATAAGAGATGTACATTCGGACCCGCATCTAGCGTAAAATAGGCAGGTATGCTCGTGTCTTTTCTAAAACTTCTGATTTTGTCAATCATCAACAAAGTATTCCCTTTCATCAAAATAAATGAAGGATCAGAACACATCATCAACGCATGCAAGGTCAGCGCCTCTTGTTCTGCTATCTTCCCAAAAGCATGTACATCACTTTTGTCCATCGCATTCAATAATAATGCAAGATGATCATTAGCCTGCTTGTATCTCGCTTCGGCAAATGGATTACCTTCCATAAGTGAATGCCCCACAGAAGATGACACACTTTTTTCTTTAGGATTCACAATCAAAATAGCATCATGGTAGGTTCTAAATACATCCAAAGGTTCTATTGCGATGGCATATTCGTCTGAAGAATCAGGCACATCAGGGCTAAAACCCCACACTGACATAAATGGAAATACCGATCTGGACGCACTACCGCTACCTAACCTGGCAACTGTGGAAGCTCTTTTATAAAATTCAACCCTTTCAAAAGCTATTCCGGAAATTTGCTCTTGTAGGTCACATAAGCATAAGGCTAGAGCAGATAATCCGGATGCAGAAGAAGCAATGCCGCTTGAATGAGGAAAGGTATTGGATGTTTCGATATGTAATGTGAAGTCGTTTAGAAACGGAAACTCAAGCGTCAATGTATCCAACCATTTTGATATTCTAGATCCAAATTTTTCGTTAGGTTCTTTATCAAGATAAAACTCAATATTCACATGATTGCCCTTCCCAATGTTTGGGATGCAAGTGACAGTGGTGTGACTGACGGAAGCGCTCAATGTGAAACTCAATGAAGGATTTCTAGGGAGCTGGAGACCATATTTACCCCAGTATTTCATAACGGCGATATTGGATGGGGATGACCACGATGATTTAAACATTACTGAAAATTGCTACTTTTTTAATTTTGAACGATCTAATTTTACATATTTCAATGATGTCTCGTTTTCTATCCTATAAGAAACGTCAAAATCATTGAGTACCGCATCCAAAATTGGATATTGTCCAGGATTGTACCCTTCTTTTAGATCGTAGCTGTACAATTTTGAAAATTGATTCCAATAAAAGGCAGAAAATGAGCCTTTGACATCTTTTATAAGGTTATAGATGGGTTGCTTGGTTTCTTTTTCTATCATTTTGATCATGATCTTCCCTTGTAACTTGGTCAAATTTTTTAGTGGTTCTTCGAATTCTTTCGTCAGTTGCTCGTCTAGTTCTTTGATTTTCTTCTTCCTTTCTTTTTTGGACATATTGGCGGAAGCATATTCCAATTCTCTGAAAATCCTAATGGCTTCCTTGGCATATGGGTAAACCTTGAGTGCATAGTTTCTGAATCTCTGGTATTTTTGATACTCTTCATCTGACGCAAATGTGCGCATGGCAGTAATGCTGACATTGTCCAAGTCAACCAAAATCAAGGTATCACCGGTTTCAGTGATCATTGCAGAATACACCTTTCCATCAACGCTTATTTTTGTTTCCTGCAAAGATTCATCTAATGTTTTCTGAGAAAAAGTTTGTACATGATACAATAAAAACACTAGCATCCATAAAGGAGAAAGAAAAGGGTTTCGATTTTTAAATGTCATGTATCGCACAATTTGAAAGAAAACGCAAATTTATCATTTATAGTTATCAATCCATATATCATTAATAGTTTATTAACCCGCTACCAATTCCAACTGAACGTCTTCCACTTTGTGAATGGTTAATATATTCAAATAACCAAATAAATCAGATCATTTGGCTTATTCACATAAGGGCTGGGTAGATTCTCCTTGTCAAAACCTATATTTTAGTTTTGGTTGGAAGGAAAATTAGTGTCATACGTCCACTGGAGACAGGCTACTTTTACAATGAGTTCTAGGTACCTTTGGGTCAATCTACTGATTAAATTCCTGATTAGAAATACAGCCCATATATGGATATTAATTTTGCATATCTTATTCTTTTTCACATTTTTCAACTCTTCACCAAACTAATCAGTTTTGTCCTGCGTTTACCTAACAACTATCTTTACTTATGGCCAAAAAAATCAACAATATACACGATAAGTTTGTCAGAGAGTCTTTTTCTGACCCACGAAGGGCAGCGGCTTCTTTACAGACGATTTTACCAAAAGCACTGAGCGACCAACTCGATTTCGATAGCCTTCAAGTCCTGCAAGAGTCCTATATGGATTCCCAGCTCAGTGAATATTTCTCTGATTTGGTTTTCGAAGTTGCTTTGAATAATGCGTCACACAAGAAATTAGACGTTGCATTATTATTTGAACATAAAAGTGCTCCGGATAAAAATGTTTTGATACAGTTGGGTTACTATCTTTTTGCGCATTACCATAAGTGCATCGTTGATAAAAAACCACTCAAACCCATCATTCCGATCATTTATTATCAAGGCAAAAAAGAATGGAAGGTCACTCAATTATCTAGTTTATTCGGTAAATATTCTGAGGACATTACAAACTATTTGCCGATAATTCATCACGTTTTTGTAGCTTTGCATCAAGTGCCGGACCAGACGCTACTTGCCATGAAAAGTACCATGATGGCCGTCGCTATGGTTGCACAAAAGTGGAGACATGATCCTGTGAAGTTAGCAGAAGATATCATAAGGGTATTTTCTGTATTTCACGATGAACTCGAAGATAGGAACTTTTTGAAACAGACATTTGTTTATGTCTTGTCGGCATCCGATATACATCCCAAAGAAATAAAAAAAATATTAGAAACCATTCCCGAGCCCATAAAAGAAGATATTATGACCACGTACACACGCATTGCTGAAGAGAATCAACAAATTGGAGAACAAATTGGCATCCAGAAAGGTGAGCAGATTGGCATCCAGAAAGGTGAACAAATTGGTATCCAGAAAGGTGAGCAAATTGGTATCCAGAAAGAGAAAGTTGAAATTGTGTTGAAAGCTTTTGATAACGGAGTGGATATCCCATTGATTTCAAATATCACGGACCTATCAGAAGAGCAGATTCACAACATTTTGAAGGAACATGGTAAGGTGGTCTAAATTATTGTATTGGTTTTGATTATATACCGTGGCAAAATTTCGTAGTACTTCAGCGAGTTAAATTTATTACTGTGAAGTTTTTTAGAAACCATTCCAGAGCCCATAAAAGAAGATATTATGACCACGTACGCACGCATTGCTGAAGAGAATCAACAAATTGGCATCCAAAAAGGTGAGCAGATTGGCATCCAGAAGGAAAAAGTTGAAATTGTGTTGAAAGCTTTTGATAATGGAGTGGATATCCCATTGATTTCAAATATCACAGACCAGTCAGAAGAGCAGATTCTCAACATATTGAGGGAACATGGTAAGGTGGTCTAAATTATTGTATTGGTTTTTATTAGATACTATGGCAAAATTATATAGTACTGCTGCGAGTTAATCTTTGTCCTTTAAGCCTTTTAAAAGCCATTCCAGAGCCCATAAAAGAAGATATTATGACCACATACACGCGCATTGCTGAAGAGAATCAACAAATTGGCATCCAGAAAGGTGAGCAAATTGGTATTCAAAAAGGTGAACAAATTGGCATCCAGAAGGTGAAAGTTGAAATTGTGTTGAAAGCTTTTGATAATGGAGTGGATATCCCATTAATATCAAATATCACAGACCTGTCAGAAGAACACATTCTCAGCATATTGAAGGAACATGGTAAGCTGGTCTAAATGTTACCAAATTTCCAATTTGAATACTAAGCAGCAAAGCCATCATATATCTGCAATAGTAATTTCTATAAAACTATCTAATCCACTACAATTCCGTTGAGTACTGTACATCCAATCTTCGGCCTTTTCTACCCACATCGATCACGCAAAGCGTAACAGGCAGAGGCGCAGCCTACGCCGAACGGGGTGCAACTTTATTTTTGACTAATTGTATAATTGGTGCCTAAAATGAATAATTGGCTAACTTTGCACCGTGATTCAAAGCATCATACCATGAGTTTAGCAAGCAATATCAAGCGATTAAGAGAAGAAAAGGGCATTTTACAGAAAGAAGTGGCCAACGAAGTTGGGCTGGGCATATCGCATTATAGTAAAATTGAAAATGGACAAAGGGAAGCTTCTGTAGAGCTTTTGGATAAGCTGGCTAAGTTTTATGGCATCACCATCGATCAGATCGTACACATGGACACCGATGTACCCAAAGAGATTACCCTTGAAGATAAATCAGCTACCGAGCAAGCTCGACTTATTGCTGAGCTTGATGAAAAAGATAAAAATATCGTCTTTGGTATGATTGAAACAATGCTTACCAAAAAGAAGTTTAAAGACTTCTTCAATAAAAATGTAACGGCCATATAATGAATAACAATCAAATCAGAGCTGTTTTTGATGATAATACAATAACCGTTTATCAAGCTTACAAAAAAGAAATTGCCATACCTGCAGTAGCTAATCAAAAATTTGTGCCACCCTTCAAGATAGAAAGAATGACATGGATAAAGCCATCATTTTTATGGATGATGTACCGATGTGGGCGGGTTACGAAAGAAGGTCAAGAACATGTTTTAGCCATTCAAATCAAAAGAGAAGGCTTACAATGGGCTTTGGATAACTCCTGCCTGTCTCATTTTGATCCAGATGTACATCAATCAAAAGAAGAGTGGGAGCAAAAAGTAAAAGCTGCCCCTGTACGTATTCAGTGGGATCCTGAACGTGATATACACTTAGAAAAACTTCCTTATCGATCTATCCAAATTGGACTCTCTGGGTTTGCTGTAGAAAAATACATCAATGATTGGATTGTTTCCATAACAGACATTACTCCACTTTGCAAAAAAATCCATTCATTGATTCCTGAAAATTTGGAGGAAGCTATTAATCAACTTCCTAAAGAAAGTCTTTATAAGAGTTAATTTATTACAAGATTTAATCTTTCAACTTGATAGGTTGCTGCCTTTTTAATTAAGTAATATTCTGATTTGGCTAGCTCAACTAAGACCTCTTTAGAATAATTACTATTTATTTTTGCAATCCCCCACATGCATTTTGTAACGTATGGCTCGAAATCATCTGTTTCAAATAAGTAATCGAATTTAAGATTGATGGATTTTTCAAAATAAATTGTCGAACATGGACACTTTAAATGAAATTGTAAAATACTGGCAATATCATCATGTTGTCGATGCCAATTTTCAATTAGTAACTTATTATAAATTTCACACGACTCAGGGATAAATGAGGTTTTAAAGAAGTATGAATTAATTGATCTTAATAATTTTTCATTTTCCTTATCAATAATATATGCTAACAGTTCAAACAAGTTCTTTTGGGTAAGCTTAATACTAAATCTTTCCCTAAAAACTTTTAAGTTAATCTTTTCTAAGGATAAATCCTCAAGTAATTGAATATCTCTTTCAGAAATCATTGTACACTAATTTTTTCAAATCCAATTAGGTTGTTATTAAGGATATTTAGTCCAGGACCATTACCTAATTGAATATTAACTAATCCATTCTCTTGCTTGAATCTCACAAACTGGGTGTTCCAACCACTTGGTGCAACCTGCGTTATTCCAAATTGCTGTGTTACCAAAGTATGACTGGATTGTGCCATTCTTCCATTTGCAACAAATTCATTAATGGTTCCATTTTTAACGTAAAATTTGACGGTTATACCATTATAGCCTTGGGCTTCTCCTATCACTCCAGCTGTAGTTGTTTCTCCAGTTCCTTGCAACTTACCAGAAGCAAGTAAATCATCATAATGTGATTGGCTTATTGTTCTGTAGATCACTTCTCCCCCTTCATGAACTGAATAATTTCCAAGCTGTCCTACTTTTGCTCCAGCACCTTTTGAAACTACGTCAACCCAAGATCGTGAAGTACTTGAGGTCGCTTTAGAATTTCCTACAATTTCTTCAACTACGTCATCAGCACTTTTTCCAGTTCTAACTATATAGTCATCTATCTTTGTGAGATCATCAGGACTCAAACTAATTGCCTCATCCAAATTTGCTCTCCGAGCAATTTCCCAGGCCTTAATGCGCTTCCCACCCACATTAGCCACATCTTCAAAATAAGGCCTAAGCGTTGCGCCTGCTTCTGCTATGTCGTCTCCTAAATTTATGAGTAAATCATCACAACCAGTTTGTCCACTCAGCAAACCTGCCGTGATGAAAAGAAAAAATAATAATATATATGATTTTATATAATGTCTCATGATATTTTTGATTTTGCAAAGTTATGAAATAAATATTGACCTATTTGAAAAATGAATTTCATATAATTTTTATGGGATACACCAGATTCTATCTGGAAATGCATCCTCTAGATACCGCCAAGAGTCAAGGCCATCGATACCTTTCGCTTCAAGCCATGACTTTAAATTTGGCATCTGCCCTAAATCATTATCCAATTTTTGCAGATAATGCTTTAATTTTATATCCTGTGCCCAGTCTAACAACCTGCCTTTTAATTGAGCTTTCATTCCGAGATTGTACCACTGTTTTAAATTTTGTAAATCCACAATTGCTTTAACTAAATCATCAAGGTTTGCTGAGACTAATCTAACGATATCATCACCTTTAGTTTTAGCAATTGATGCAACTCCTTCCCCAACAGACTTTAGAAAAGTGTTCGCTTTTTTCATTGCGGTCATCACATCCATTACCCCACTTGCTCCTTCTGTTAATACAGCTGAAATAACTTCAAACGCAATTTTTCCAACTGCATATCCTGCTTCAAAAGCACCATTCATAAAAATTACGTTTTTTGCAACGTCTTTGATCATGTTCCAACAAAAACTAAGTATCTGATCCATGGTAATATTCTTAAGATGATTTATAAAGGTCTCAACTTCCAAATCAAATTCTTCATCTGAATTAAACTTATCTTGGATACCAGCCACAAATCCTTTCATTTTAACCATATGAACTACGATATCAGCTAGAAATAATGCCCCGCCTGTGGCAGCCGCATTTTTCATTTGAGCAAGTTCATGATACATGATTTGGCAAATTAAACCAACAGAATCTAATAGGTCAATGAGGCCATCCATTACTCCTGATGTATATCCTACATACCAAATAGGAGATAGTAAGTAAACATCGTCTCCGATAATATGTGGAATCATTTGCACCAATGCATTGGCATTGGCTTTCATACTATCATGTGTCCTATACTTTATTGAAATTAATTGACTCTGGTTAGGCAAATTCCCCGCTGCAGCCATCTCTTTTATTTGATCAACGGTGTAGTTCCCATAACTCACAGCTTTATCATTTGTTTTGACCCCAATAGCAACATAGTCAGGTCCATCACCTATTTTTCCAATGAAATGAATAACCACGGTAGCATCACAACCATTCTCATAAGGGGACAATAATTCTTCTTCCACCATGTTACTTAGCGTTAAATTATGAGAAGAATTATTAAGAAAAACTTTATAATTTGAAATTATAATTCTTTTAGAGCCCTGAGACAAGCTTGGACTTTCAAGATATGTGCTTATCGCATTATTATTTAATTTCATTTCTCCTTCTGTATAGTCAATAACATGACAAAGTTCTCTTTTACCGTGATTTGGATCAGCTTTAATAGCAGGAGGATTACCATATTCAACATTGAATCCATCTAAAGAAAATAAATAAAATCCTTTCGATTTTAAATAAGAAGCTGCCTCATTTGCATCATAATTGCATCCTGTACTTAATCTAAATTTTAGATTTTCTAAAGCATTTGTAATGGTGCACTCTGCTTGATTCAAGCTTGATTTCACCTTTGACAAATCAGAACTTAATGCCCCAAACAAAATTTCAGAATTCAAACTACATTCCCCAGGCAAAGTGAAATTAATTGAATAATCCATTGTTATTTTTACATTCTCGTCTTCTAATATTTCCGCAATAAAAAGGATGTAATTTAGATATTGGTCGGCAATATTCTTTCGAGATAATTCTGCCATTGCATTTATCCCATCTTTTTTATTAATATATGCACTAGGGGGATAAACTTTTACTAAAGCAATTTTTAAATCTGAATTCCCTGATGGCATCAATGTTTTCACATCTCCAGCCACAGTTTCTAATTCATTTTGACATGATGATGGAAATCCAGCAAAATCATTAATATCTAAATTACTGTTATTTCGCAACCCACTTTCATTCTGCCCATTTCCACTCATCCAACCGATGAGCATGAAGACGATGATGATGATTTGTTTTTTCATTTGTGTATGATTTATTATTTGATTAAAGGTCATATAGCATCGATGATGAAAAATTTTTGTGGCGAAGAGTATAAAATTACCACTAAAAAATATTTCACAATGATGCCATTATATATGATAATTTATTTAAATGTGTTATTGAATAGGGTTTGTTTTATTGATATATCACAAGCGGTGCGATGCCATCTCTCGAGTATCCGCCACCACGGTGATTGGCGATGATCTTATACGTGAATGGACTGCTTACAGTGTTTCCTGAAGTAGGATTGGTATTGGTACCCGGTTTTACTACAGGTAGCATCGGCAGGTATTTCTCTTGCAGCCCCTCTACGAAGTACATGTATGCTTGTACGCCATTGGCAGCGGCGATGCGATAGGCTTCGCTCGCTTTGACCGTGCCTATGAGCACATAGTTGTCATTATTCACGGTGCTAGCTCCATACGAATTGGGCGGTACAGGACTGGTGATCTTCTGATATACGCTGAAGTCCTCTAGGCTGGAAGGGAAATCAGTGTCGTACGTCCACTGGAGTCGGGCTACCTTCCCGTCAGAGATATAGGCACCTTTCACGGCACCTTGTGTGGAATTGCCTACATTCGTATTGGACAGGTTTTGAAACTGTACAGCGGAGGCGCCGGGAAATGGCGTATAGGTTTCCATTTTTTGTACCAATGAAGAAGTGAATAGGTTGATGATGCCCTTTTCTCCTACTGAATAGGGAGAGATGGTCACGACATCAGAGTAGGATCGATTAGATGAAGAATCGATGGCTACCAACCTATAGTCATAGGTCCTCACATCCAGCACATCATCATCGATGTAGTTGGATGGCATGATCTCCGCACCGGTTTGTGGTAGTTGAGGAAATTCCTCGGGTTTTTTAATGTTCACAATGGTTTGCCATTGCGTAGCGGTACTGTATTTCCTTTGTAATAGATGCGTAGATAGATCCGGAGATGTAGAAAGCTTCCACGCTATACGTACGCCTTCAGGTCTTGGAATCACCTGTGCAAGAATAGGTATGGCGGGTGGTGTGTCATCAGGTATCGTCACATGTACCAGTGGCGAAACGGCAGATTGATTACCACGCTTATCTACTGCGACTATACCATAATAGATGTCATCCAGCAAGAATCCATCCAGTGACTTGGTGTAGTAATAGGAGTCAGTGCAGGGTTCGCTGGTCATCTGAAAGACATCACCGCTTACACCATGGGCATAATAGAGGTAGTACCCTTTCAAATCGTCTTCTGTATTGGGTGTCCATGTCAGCCGCACTGCCTTATCTGCACCGATAACTGCTTGCAATCCTGTAGGCACTGCCGGAGGGATGCTATCGATACCTTGGTAGAGGAAAGGTATAGAAGTATATCGGTATTCGTTGCTGTCATGTGCTTCTATAAAGTAGTACCCATCTTGCAATGTTTCGAAGGATGTGCTTCTGGCACTCGGGTCACTGACGGAAGAAAATAAAGTAGGTTTCAGAGATACGTCAGTGGTGAAGAGAAGGTCATATCCTAACACTGTACTCATATCAACCGGTATGCTGTCAAATCTATTATACACACTCCATCTCATGACGATATCGCCGCTTTCTATGGAGATGCTGTCGATTGTAAGCCCTAGAGGCAGTGGATCGGGGACACCCATAACTTCTACCACTTCAGAGAATGGGCCATAGAAACCAAACGGAGAGAAACCTCTTATCTTATAATAATAGGTCACACCATTCTCCGGAATACTATCTTTGTAGGAGCCGGTATCTGCATCTTCACCTGAAAGAAAGATGTACGGATTTTCATTGATCTGTGTATAGTTGACATTGTCCTCAGAGCGGAAGACATCGTAGTATGAGTACTGCACTATTTCGTCCAGCTTCCACATCAATTTCACCACTTTGTTGCCACTCTCGGGAGTCAAAACTTCCGGTGCTTTCAAGGAGTCTAGTGTTTCCAAATCTACTCTTGTATAGGTTGTGAATAAGGAATCATTCAAAAGAGTGATCTGATACCCATATTGATTATGTGTATCTATCATGTAATCATCCACATATCCTAGTCCAAGCCCTTTCGCCGCTTCTAAACTTTTATCGGAAACAAGCTGTAATAACATATACATGGATTCATTATGCTCCTTAATATAATATGCGTGAACTAATTTAGTTTCTGTGAGAGTATCAGGCCGAAACTTCGTACTATCATCTATTTGAACTTCAGTATCAGATACGATCAGTTTTGATGTTTCTATAAGATCAGTATTTTCAGATGTTACTTCGGCCCATCGCTGACTGTTGTAAGGGAAAATAGTGTCTAAAACGATGGGTTGTGAAATAGTGCTATCGGATGTAATCTGAAAACGAGAAATCTGATACCCGTAGATAAACCCTTGTTTTGCCGTCAGGTAGTCTGAGGGTAACCACTTGAGTATTATCTTATTTTCAGAAGCATTATACACTGCTAAAGAAGAAAGATTTTGAGATTGAATTGTGCAATACATTACTATAAATACTATTGCAATTGAAATTCTAAAAATCATTTTATTCATGGCTTATTGTCTAAAAATTAAGTGAATTCCTGTAAGTGGTTATACCTCCAGGTAGTGTATATGAGAATTTTACTGTCATAGGTTGATCAAAAAATCCCGGTTGATTTATAAACGACATCATTAAGTAAGAAAGATAGCTATTGGTTGATTGCTCGGATGTGAAATAACTCGCTACTGTTGATTTAATCTTTGCAGCATCATTCTTCAATTTTGTTCGGAATATGTTCTTCATCGTAGTACCCCAAACAGAAAAAACCTTTAAATCGTCGTTGATTTCCTGCCGCGTATCAACTTTTATATTTTGAACAGGATAATTAGCATAAATAATACCATCATAAGGGTACATTCTACTTATTGGATCATTTAGCCATCCCGTAATATTAATACTTACATCCATTAGTTGACCAAATTCAATATGATCCCAAGGTTCATCGGTGACATAAACATCGCCTTGTTTTGTTAGTGAATAAAATTTTGTTGTCATTGAGTTATATTTGCTCGTCCTAAAGCTCAAATCAAACAAAATTGACTCGTTGCCACTACTTGAAGAACTGTTATTTTGTGTACCTGATCCGGAAAGCATATTTCCAAAATTCATATTATTGGCCAATGTACTTACATCCACGCCTTCATTAGGATTAGTATTATTTGAAACATTTGAGTCAAATCTAACCAATTCAAGCTTGTAATGAGTCTCATTCTTCAATTGCTCCATTCCAAGAGGAAACACAATTCTGGCGTTCAATCCATCATATGTAAAATCATATATCAATGGATCTCCATTTTTTGGAGTTAAGCGAATTTTTTGTGAAACACCTTCCGGTAGATTGTAAAATAAATGTGGCATACCAAACTTTAATTGTATATATCCTTGTTGATAGCTATATTCCCCTCTGTAAAAATTATTCATACTGTGGACCGGATAACTATATTCTACATTCGCCAATGGAATAGTCTGGTACACCTCACCTGTAGTAAATATTACAGATTCCTCTTCATATGTTGGCTGGCCACCATTCTTCACAACTTTTACTTTTACAGTAAATCGGATGCTATCATTGGCATAATATAAGTCCCGAGGTTTTACTGTCAATGTTGAAAAATCGTCACTAAATATCTGCGTCACAGGATAGGTGTAACCATTTTTTAGAGACTGGATGCTAACTGATGCAATAGACAAATCAAATTTATCTCCAATATCTAAGGTGGTTATAGGCACATTAAATGAAACAACCGGCAAGATATCAGATGGTAATTTTTTAGCTCCATCGCCAGGCAACACACTTGCGATGATTTTGATACCCAATCCCGGATTGTCGGATTGTATGATACATTGATCGCCAAATTCCATTTTGAGCTTCTTATTCACTTTCCCAAGAAATGTTTTTATTGTGATTCCAAAGGTTGCTTGCGCATAAAAAGGATTTGGGAATTGTGCTTGCATAATGCCAGCAATACCCGCATCAAAAATTGTAAAGCCTAGCAATTTCAATTTTCCGGATATTAGTGCCCATAATTGACCAGTGGCGTACCAACCATCAATGCCCACAGTGCCACTTCTTCCTGCACAGGTTGCATTATCCCCAAAATCACGGATCATAACGTCAAATCCTGCCTTGGCTTGCATTTCTGCTGACGCCAATCCAAGCACATTGATTTTTGCCTGTATATCAAAGCTGGCTCCAAATAAGAATCCATTTCCACTATTGGCAAACGCTCTGTTTGGTTTTATATCTCCCGCAATTGCTACAACATCCGCAGGTACTGCCGGTAATCCCGGTATCTCTGTACCAATACACATGTACGCTGATAAGGTAACTTTTAGAATATTCGTATTCAGAGCAATACCACATGGATGGGCGGGGGTACCAAAATAAAAGTACCATTTACTACTCGATACATAGATCTCTGCATCCACCATCTTTCCACCTCCTCCTGCTCCTTTAAGTGCACCTGCGGATAGAAATGCCACCAGTTTTCCTGAAAATATATTTTCATTGAAATCATAAGTAAACCTGATATGGGCAGAAAGGCTGCCGGAAACTCCGGAAGGTTTTAATCCTTCACTTAGTTTTAACTCTCCGGATATTGCACTTAGATTCATCAGCTGCCCCTTTCCATCCAATGTAATATTTGCGACACCACCACCACTACCATCAGGTTTGTCAGCGTTAAAGAGAATTTCAAACAAAATGGACCCGTTAAAGATTTTCGCATTTTTTGCCATCCTTATTTTAACGCCGGCTCTCAAACCAAGGCCTTTTGATTCATCTGGTAAGTATATATTTCCGGTGAAGGACTTTCCCAAAGCAGGTAGGCTGTTCGAATTCATAGTAGGAGGTGCCACAGAACCGTCAGTGGTCACGTTCATTCTGTAAGAAACGCCACCTATAAAACCATTCATTTCTAGAGGCCCTACAGGGATTCCGGTGTTTAATTCAATGGCTGCGTCCACAAAGAAATACTTGAATGAAGTTTTTCCAAACAAACCCATAGCTTGAAACTCTCCTAGAGTATTCACCTTCAGCTTCACCAATCCATGGAATCCTTCTCCATATTTGTTGTTTCCATCAAAGGTCTCCAAGTAGCCGGTGATGTGACCGCCTGAAAAATCTGCATCAATTCCAAATTTATTAACCTTTGTATATTTGTGTACCCACTTTTGTCTGCCTTCATCATCGGTTGTCAGTTCACCTATAACATCAAATCCGCCGGAGGCTTTCATTTTTAAAGCTAAGGATACACCTACGTCTAATGATACACCAGCTTCAGTATCAGATTTCTTTATTGCTTCAATTTTGTTAATGGAGAGTTCAAATCCGGCAAGATTACCTGTGGATATTGTATCTTTAATCTTCCAAGTTCCGGGACTAAAATAAGGCGCTTTATTGGACACCTCAAAATTTTCAAAGCGCATGGCCGGCAATGAGAACTTGGAATTTCCAAATGCACCTATGGTCATCTCCCCTGTCAAACTGGCTTTCGCCACTACTTCTCCGTTATCATAAAGTACCTTGACACTACAAAGCGAGTCCAAAGTCACATCAGCAAGGAGCATATCCATTTCTTGTTTTCCAGTGGTCGAAATAGAAAACTCATACTTGTTATCCGGAAACATGGTTGCCGCATATCTCATTGGGCTATTAAATACGGGCACTTTAATTCTCCCGTTTAAGCCACCTCCATTTAGGTGGTTCTGTAAGACCGTAATTTTTAAAGTATCCACAGAAAAAGGCCAACCACCCAAATTTCCGGTCTCGATAGGCACTAAATTGGATACAAAAGCAGTACCTGAAACTCCTGAATCATCAATGACAAAATTTTGTACCCCCACAGTGAGTGGAGCCGAGCCATTTGAAAAATCATTCGGGAAGGTAACACTGAGTTCTTCTAAATAGAATCCTCGCCATTCATTAGTAAAACCATTGCTATAATTCTTAGATTGATAGTCCGGAAACATATTTCCTGACGGTGATCTATGGTCACTCATATCTATGGTAAGTCCGGTCAACTTCCACTTGTATGTTGGATATTTTGTAATCGCAAAAGCTTTATTGGCTGATATAGAAAAATAAAAGTCTGACCAATCGTAAAGAGTAGTTTTGACTTTGACAGAGAATCTTTCATCGCCGGCCAACGGTTGTAAAGTTTCGGGATCTAGCGGTGTGACGAATTCTCTACAGAGTTCCACATCAGCATCAATCGTTATACTTTGAAACCCTGAACAGTCCCATGTTACATAGGTGCCATTGGTGGATCCCGGTGTACTAGCGTTCAATCTCAAAAGAGCTGAATTGGACAGCCTCATTTCTATTGCACTACCTAAGTGCAAGCTGGACTCTCCTATAAGACCTCCACTTCCCCAGTTGAGGTTTTGGGCGTACATGGCCAATTTTTTATCTGTTGATGGCACTTTAAAAATAAAGTATGCGTCTAGGGAAGCATTTGTAGGCGTTAGTTTGATTTGGTCAATATAGATATTATACTTTATTCCTGAAGTATCCTTAGTCAGGAGGATCGGCTGAAGCACATAGTCATCTTCTCCTCCTAATAGCTGTTGTTGTTGGTACTGCCTATATGCTTCCTCAAGGTAATATCCTCGATTGACTCCTTTGATCACTTTAAACCCTTGATTATATAACCATGCTTCCTCTTCCCCTGGTTTAGGCGTGAAATCATACTTAAATGGATCATCATCAGTAGATGCAACATTGAAATATGCACTCTTCTCTCTATGTATTTTTGCCGGAGGTTCATATGTGGATGGCTTTCTTGGCTCACTGGACTCATCCATCCCTATCGATTCTCCTACCTTATTTTCAAGGTATGATGTTATGGCACTCAATACCCATTTTTCCAACTCATCAGGGTCATCTAAGAGTCTTTGGAGATCTGTTTTATTCAATGTAGTCAACTGATCTTTAATATACTTAGCCAGTTTCTGCTTGTCAACATTTTGGAGTTCTTTGACCATTTCATTCAGCAAAGTGGACAATTTATCGCACTTATACAATTCTATGTGTTTTTTCTCCAGAACTTTGGCATCTTCCAATCTACCCGAATTGAGTATAAGCGGTTTTGGTTCGGAAGCGAAGTGCTCGCTTAACCCTTCATTGAAATACTGATTGGATTCCCCTTTGATGTACTTAGCGTCATAACCCAATGCAGTAATTTTGGCATTCATTTCTGTCCTGATAGCATCACAATCAAATGACGCTAAACTATCAAGTAGATTATTTAAATTGGAACCTATCAGGCCATCGAGTTTTGTCGGGACAATGTTATTATAAATTGAATCCCTTATTTTAACTAATGTACTATCTCTGAAGCAAGGTTGCCCATCTGCATTGAGATCATTCATGTCACAACCAAAATTATCATAAGGCGTTCCAGTATCTTCATGAATACCGTTGAAGTCATATCCATTAGGATCATATTTAGTTCCATCCGGATAATAAAGGCTATCTCTTCCAAAGCCTCTGTCATTTAAACCTGTGACCAAGCTGAAGCCATCACTATCATAACCCTCAGGTGCAGGTGCAACGATGCATATATCACCACCTATACTAAATGTGTCCAATGGTAATACATCATTTAGCACAAATCCGGAAGAAACTCCCAATACTTCTCCTCCAAACATCTGATAGTCCTCATTGATAGAGATATTAGAAAAGTGGACCTTCAACTTCTTATGGTAAAATGGCGTCGGCAAATATCCATTTCCAGAAAAAACACCATTTGCCCCCTCAACCTCATCAACAATGATAGGCAATCCCGCAGCTTTAAAAGTCTCACCGATTTCCAACCTCTCCAATGGCTTTTCTGAAAAATTATTAGGTTGATTATATGGGTCGCCACATTGGAATGATGGAACATTGCTGCAAATTTCCGGTGCGGTGTAGATGACGCCTGTCAAACCGTTCAATTCACTTAAAATATCTATGGTATGTGTTTCCCCGTCAGAAGGCAAGTTTTCTAAAACACCAACAAAAAAGCCATCCGAATTTGGATTTACACTAACTTCCTGTCCACTGGTTGGATCAGAAATGGTAACTACATCCGGTAAACAAAATGCATATCCACTGATTTCAATAGAATATCTGTTATTGGTTACATTGCATTCAGAAACATCATAATTTGCAGTAATATGGCAATCATAGCCGGAACCACAACTTGCCGGCGCATAGAATTCATCTGTAGCTATATTTTGACATGATGCACCTTCTATGGAGATAGTATGCATCTGTCCATCAGGCATCAAACCCGTAATTTCTATTGTATATACTGTTTGCCCCGGCAGCACAGTATAGTAAGTCATATATTGTCCGTCATATTTGACTTCAAAAGTCGTATTTGTAACAGGATCAGCTATCAATGCCGTTGCTGTCAAAGTATATGTACCACCATCACAAAAGCCCGATACATATGAAACCGAACATTCGTTTGAAGGTGGGTTATCGCAAGTACTTGGCGGAACAAATGACGAATAATTATAATCGCAACTTGGAGTTGAATTGGTTGAAATCGAAATATCACCTGATGATCCAATCGGTATATTTGTTAGTACACCATTATAATTGTGGCTTGAATCTGCAGCCAGAGTAAATGTATGGTTTGCATAGGATACATATACTTCTGTAAATCCCGTACCATTAGTTTCAAAGTTGAAGCTGAAAGGAATATCGAAATGACCGGCCACACAATCAGTGTAAGGACCAAAAGAAACATTAGAATATTGGCATTGTGTTAGACAAGGGTTCGTTATTTCTACACTTGCATTTCCACAATGTAAGGTACCAAATGGATCAGTTATTCTCAAACTATTGATAGAAACGCCATTACTTTTGATCACTTTACTTCCATTAATTGTCTGCCCTGCAACTACATTTACATTAATTGTACTTCGTTGATTACCATTAATATCTAAGTGAATATTTCCAGTATATGCATTTTCAAATGTTATTGAGTAATAAACAGAATAGTAATAATCATTACTGTTAGATGAATCCATGCAGTTTCCAACAGAAGCAGAAAATGCTTGTATAACAGGTTTTAAGGTTATTAATTTTGATTTTTCTAAAGTACACGGTGAATTTTGATAAGTAATTGAAACAGTATAATTTGTATTGACACTTGGTGACACATTAATCACATTTGTTGTTGCACCTGTATTCCATAAATAGGAAATATCTGGATTATATACAACTGATAATTGAATTGTTTCACCTAAACATAGTGAATTTTGTCCCGATATTGCAAAATCAGTCGAAGGAAATTGGTACAATACAGTATTTGAAATGGAGCCACAATTATTTTTTCTTCTATAAGTCACCATACCTGCTTGTGGCGGAGGTTGATAAAATGCATTATTTGCACCATTGATAGAAATAAAATTTGTTCCACCATTTCCTGCAGATTTTTCCCATTGATAATTTGTACTGTCGCTACCATAATTTAAATTATTAATTATAGGAATATTTGTAATATCACAGACAATAGTATCATATCCAATAGTACCACCGTCGCATGGTACTATTGGGGCAGCAGAAGGAAATACCCAATCACTAAAAAAGTAGTCTCCATCAGGTAGGAAGCAACGTCTTCTAATTTTTATTTCAGTTTCCTTTTCATTAAATGATGTGGGAATCTTGATACTATACCGGTTACTTTTAAGGAACACGCTGTTTTCATTCCTGACGTGTGATCTGTCGCTGATAGCAAGCTCTATGTCTGAAGAATTAGCATCTTCTTTGGTATATTCCCACGTAATGATGATAGAATCCTTGACGATGGCATATGAACCGAGTATTGGTTTACCACATTTTGGCCACGAACCTATAGGATCACCGTGATATGGTTCATTATTGTCCACAAAAACATTTTCTTTGCTAGGTTTAAATTCATCCATATTGAGTCCAACTGATGCACTTTGAGCATGCATGGTCAAACCGGCTGCAAATAAAAAATATAGTGCATTGAAGGATCTTAGAAAAATTGAATTTTTCATTGAAATCGATTTTTAGAATGTGTATAAATGGTTATTTCTTTATAAATTGTTTGGTGGTAATGAAATCATCTTGTTTTAACATCAAAATATATGTACCGGCTGTCAACGATTCTGTATGAAACAAAAAAGTGTTTTGGCCCAATTTGGCTTGTTCTGTCCATTGATTGATTTCTTTACCATCGATATCTACCAACTCAAACCGAACAGGTTTTCCTGTCTTACTGACATAATCTACGTTGACTCGATCAATGGTTGGATTCGGATATAAGGCTATGATATCGATTGGAATTGCTTTACATTCACAATTCTCATTTTTTTCCGGCACTATATCTCCTTCAAATGTGATAGAAAACCCCTCTTCACTATCAAAGTTATTGACAAGTAAAAGATATTCCACTCCCTTCTGTACCTTTAGCATTTTCAAAAACATCTGTGAGTTTATATCACAACCAGATCTTTCAAATTCCTCAACTGAGCGCACAGACAAACCCATTTCACCTAGGCAATTCCCTGATTGATCTACTTTTTCACCAATGTTTTTACCGGCAGTCATGCATCTGATTGGTATCAGTTTTTGACAATCATGATGGTCATTTTTAAAAATTATAAAGTCGATATCATCTTCTTGATGATCAGGATAAATAGTGAACGTCAAAACACCATCACTGATAGATGTAAAAGCAATCCATTTACTGTTGGTTTCTTTAAAGGAAACGTCTGCACAATCTAATGGATACCGAATATCTTGTATGGCACCAAATCCATCTTTCATATCAAATTTATAAGTACCTAATTTGCATATTTTGAATGGATTCTCACAGTCACTAAATTGCTCAAAAGACTGCGCTGATAAATTTATTTTAAAAAAAAGTTGAAAAATAAATACATATGTAATATATTTGTAATATCTTTGTTTCATAAGAAAGATTTGTTATTAAATTAATAAATTTGGAAGTATTATGAGATCGCTTATAGCGAAATCCAGTATTGAAACATTAAATAATGTAGTGGAGGCTTTGAAATTTGAATAGAGGACATAAATCTGTTTTTAGGATAAAAAATTAAAAAATCGGTATTGCAAAATTAATCAAGTCAAAAAAGAACATGAAATTAAATTTGAAATAAAATCAGCAATTTCCTTCCTTTTTTTGGCAATATTTTTCCTAAACAGGAAATATATTTCTTTAACTAATACAAAAAATTTATATGTATGGAATTTGGTATGAAAATGAGGGTCATCAGGATTAAAAGAAACTTAACTAGGGAAGCCTTAGCAGACATTTTAGGAATATCTGTTAGAACGTATCAAAAAATTGAAAATGGACAACGTGAACCGACAATCAGTGAGTTGAAAAAAATCAGTGATTGCCTTTCAATTACTTTAGAAGAATTAATACAATTTGAATAGATGCTACACCCTTCAAGCAAAAATATTTCAATTTTTTTAAATCTTAATCAATTATTATATCATGAGGAAATTTTTATTTTTATTAATTGTAGTTTACGGGTATCCGGCTTTTTGCCAAGATTTTACAACAAAATTTGTTTATGACGAAATTGGCAGCATAGGTGTAGCTGATTTTAACGGAGATGGATATCAAGATGCTGTTGGAATATATTTTGGTGCATTTGGAAATCGTTTATATTTATTCACCAATAAAAAAGAAACAGATGTGAGTTTCGATACAAAAGCAATAAGCACAAGTTCCCAAATAAAAGGCCAACCATTACCTTTTGATTTTGATGGGGATGGGGATCAGGACATTCTTTTAGCGAATGGAGATAATGACGATCTTGTTGTCTTAGTAAATAATGGAGCAGCTGCATTTACATCAACTCCTCTTGGGGTAAGTGGTTCTGTAAGTTTTTATTTGGCCGATGCAGATAACGACCAAGATATGGATATTTTTGGTGTCTCCTACACAACAAATAGTGTTCTACTTTATACAAATTTAGGTTCCAATCAATATAGCAAACAAACCATTTATCAGGGAAGTGCGAGCTTTTCAAGTGCAGTGTATGGTGATATCAATAAGGATGGGTTAGTGGATATAGTGATATCTGAAACCAAGTTATCGGGTGATCAAGTGATGGTTCTTGAAAACAAAGGGAATGGTATCTTTGATAAAAAAGTGATATATAAAGATAAATACCCAAAAGTGTACAGAACTGTCATCACAGATATCAATAAGGATGGTTATGAAGATCTACTTTTATTAGAATATGACGACATCATTTTATCTTTAAATAAAGGAAATTTTGAATTTGAAGATATGGTATTTTTCAAACCAAAAGATGGATATATCTATGGCGCAGATATCGCTGATGTAACCGGAGAAGGAATCAAAGATTTAATCATTGGCACTACGGTCAACACAGTTTGGTTGAAGAACATAGATGAAACTAATTATTCATATGAAGAAAGGGATTTTAGTAAATATACTGGGTTTTATAAATTTTTCCCATGTGATCTAAATAATGATAATGCTATTGATATTGTTTGCCCAAGAAATGGCTTTTATGTAAATATTAATAATGTAACACAAATACCAAATAGCGTATATACTCCCAACCTACATCAACGACTTTTTCCAAACCCAACAAGTGACTTTATTGTCTTAGAAGATTTTAAGGATCAATACACCTCGGTAAAGATTTATAACCTTAATGGTCAATTAATTCAGAGTATGGAAAAAACTGATAATACAGTAGACATATCCAAACTAAGAAATGGATACTATAGGATTCAACTTTTAGATAAAAATGGTCACATAATTCACAATGGGAAATTTTTAAAGAATTAGACCACCAGAAAGATTTACAATCAAATTCAAATGTCTCCTGAATAATTCATCATTTCAATATTCAGGAGACATTTGAATTAAAAATCCTTGGTAACAAATTTTAAAAATAATATTTAAACATACTCTAAGCTCCCCATAATTACCTTCCTAAAAACAAATGGCACCTTCGTGATTGATACCTGATATATAATAATCCGCTCCGATCTTATTATCAAAATATGTTTTCATACTTTGCTCTGCAATGGCTTCAGCTATAGAAGTGCTATCACACAAAGCAAACATGGATGGGCCGGCACCCGATATACTGAAACCCAATGCTCCTGCTTCCAAAGCGATTTGTTTGATGGAATAAAAATGTGGGATCAGGTGTGCCCTTTGCGGCTCTACGATGCTATCTGAAAGCGATTTTCGTATCATGTCATAGTCCGATGTAAACATCGATGCCACAAATGCTGCTAGGTTGCCAGATTGTTTTATATGGGATTTGAAATCAATCGTCGGAGACAAAATATTGCGGGAATCCTTCGTCAGTATCTCTACGTGTGGATAGATGACGACAGCGCATAAGCCATGTGGGATGTACAGTTTTTTGATATCCAATGTAGCATTGTCCCTGATCAATGTCATACCACCAAGCAGTGAAGGCGCTACGTTATCTGCATGGTACGCTCCTGACGCCAACTGTTCTCCTTCCACTGCAAACTTCAAAATGTCGTATTTACTCAACCCTGTTTTTAAAAACTCACTGACAGCAAATACACCACCCACTGCACTGGCAGCTGAAGAACCCAAGCCACTGCCAAAAGGCATTTTTTTGTGGATTTCCATCTCTAGTGGACGATCAGTTTCTTCCAAATATTCCAGAAGTTTATATGCAGCAAATCCGGCAGTATTTTTCATAATGTCATAAGGAAGTTTGCCTTGTGCACCCCGAATTTCAGTAATTTTCAATCCTTTTTCCTGACCTTCTCTGACGATGATCTCATCGCCCGGTTTTTCAAGGGCAAAACCCAATATATCAAACCCCACAGCTACATTAGCGACTGTGGCAGGAGCAAATACTTTTATTCCGGGCTTACTCATACACTAAATGAATTGATGATCTCTGCAAAAATACCCGCCGCTGTCACGGCAGCACCTGCGCCTGGTCCTCTAACCACCAATGGCCTCGATTGGTACCTTTCTGTGGTGAAGACGATCATATTGTCGCTTCCGGCAAGGTGATAAAATGGGCTACTTTCATCCACTTCTTTGATGCCGCAGGTCACTTCTGTTGGTGAAGCTTTGGCAATGAATCTCATTTTTTTTCTTTCTTTGCTTGTTTTCTCTAGTTTAGCTTGGAATGTTGCATCATAGCTTTCCAATGTCTTGAAAAAATCATTGACATCCTTCGCTTCAAAACAAGCTTTTGGCAGGATAGGATCAATGACCACATCCTTCATTTCTGATTTAAAGCCGGCTTCTCTTGCTAAGATGGTAATTTTTCTGCGCACATCCGATCCGGAGAGGTCGTCTCGGGGATCAGGTTCTGTATAGCCCAATTCTTTTGCGTCGCGAACTAATTGTGAAAAGCTTTTTTTACCATCAAAACCATTAAAAATATACGATATAGAACCAGATAAAACGGCTTCAATGTGTAAGATTTTATCTCCACTATTGATCAAATTTCTCAATGTAGATATCACAGGAAGCCCGGCACCAACATTGGTTTCAATGAGAAACTGTACATTATGTTTTCTTGCCAATGATTTTAAATTAGAATACGTGTCATAGTCGGACGAGGCAGCTACTTTATTTGGTGTGGCAATAGAGATACTGGATTGAAGAATTTTCGGATACAGATTTGGAATCTCACTATCCGATGTGTTATCAATGAAAACTGAATTTGACAGATTCATTTCAATCATTGAATTGACAAATTTTGTTGCGTCAGAAACCATATCGGATGTATTCAGCACTTCTTTCCAAGAACTACTATCTATGCCTTTTGGGTTTAGAATCATGTGTTTGGTGTTCGCTAGACCACAGATTTTCATTTCGATTCCATTCTGTGATTTCAACAACGCCTTATTTTGGATCATCTGATCTATCAATGTACTGCCTATGAGACCGACACCGATCATAAAGACGTTAATCGTTTTCGATTCAGAAAGGAAATAAGCATCATGGATGACATTGAGCGTCTTGGCTTCATCGGACTTGTGTATGACAAATGAAATGTTCAACTCTGAGCTACCTTGTGCAATAGCGATTACATTGACACCATTTTTTCCCAATGCTTTAAACAGTTTTCCCGCTATTCCGGGGACACTTTTCATTTGCTCTCCTATCACTGCCACGATGCACAAATCAGAATCTACCTTGATCGGGTTTATGAGGCCTTCAGCTTGTTCTATGGCAAACTCGGTATTCACCGCTTCAATGGATTTCAATCTATCTTTATCATCAATGGCAAAACAAATAGAATGTTCAGAAGATGCCTGCGTGATCAATATCACGTTGATTTTTTCCCTACCCAATGCCGTAAACAATCTTCCGGAAACACCTGGAACGCCCATCATACCGCTTCCTTCTAAGAGCAGAAGTGAAACATTCGTCATAGAGCTGATACCTTTGATTGGAGATCGAGATGTGTCTTGATACTTTTGGTGGATAAGCGTTCCCTGAAAATCAGGATTGAAAGTATTTTTTATAACAATGGGAATATTTCGGCTGAGCGCAGGCTGTATAGTAGGTGGATAGATGACTTTTGCACCAAAATGAGACATTTCCATAGCTTCGTTGTAAGTGAGCTCAGGAATGGTAAAAGCGCCATCCACTTTTCTAGGGTCAGATGTCAAAACACCATCTACATCTGTCCAAATCTCAAGTACCTCGGCTTGCAGTGCACCGGCAAAAATGGCGGCAGTATAGTCTGACCCACCACGTCCCAAGGTGGTTGTAAGTCCATCTTCATCTGCTCCAATAAAACCTGTAATGATATGAATTTTATCAGGGTGAAGTTCGAAATACTCTACAATATTACGGTCTGTCTTCTTGAAATTGACTTTTGCATATCCATATTCAGAATTTGTAACCACACATTGGCGTGCATCCAAATAAGAAGCCGGATAACCTCTATCTATTGCAGCTTCCGCAATGATCATATTGGAAAGTCTTTCCCCATAACTTTGAATGAAATCCATGGTACGAGGCGATGCTTCACGGACTAAAAAAACGCCCTTGAGCATGTCTCCCAACGTATTGAAATGGTCGTCAATGGTTTTTCTTACTTCAATAAACCTCTGATGGCTCAGTAGATATTCTGCTGCTGATATATGTCTTGCTTTAAGCTCATCCATCACTTTCTTATATCCTTCATCACCTGAGCTCGCTGTTTTTCCCAAATGTATGAGTTGATCCGTTACACCACTAAATGCGGAAAATACCACTGAGAAAGAAATCTTTTCCTTCACTAACTGTCCCATCAAAGACAATACTGTTTCTATTCTTTCAGGTGTACCAACGGATGAACCTCCAAATTTTAAAATTTTCATATTACGTACCAAAAAATTCTTACTTTCTAAAAAGATGCAAAAGTACGCAATCCTGAATTAGCAACTAGGAGGACTTTAAAACAATTTATTCGAACTATTTTCTATAATTCACAAAATAACTCTTTTAGAAGTATTGATTTTCAATAGGTTTGATTTCCTTCTTTAAAAACAACCTATATCAAAACGTAATCCCGATGCCCACGTCATAGCGTCTGAATGTAATCCTAAAATCATCAGAGACTTCAGGTCCTATGGTATTGACACGAAATTTCTGAAATTTTGCACCAATAAAGAAATGAACAAATGGCTTCCCTGCGCCCAATCTCAAACCCACAGTTGGGTTGATAAAAGGATTGTTTGTAGGGTTTAAATAGCCGGATGTTTCTTTCTCAATACTGAAATTATAACCTGCTCTACATCGGATATAGGGTGCAACATTTGTTTTTGAAAGGAAAGCTGTCCATTCTCCAAAAACAGGAATCATATCAAATCCACTCTTTGCATAATAATTATCCAAGCCGGATCCCAAGCCAATGTTCATCCATTCGTTGAAAACGTAGCCAGCACTAAGTGAAGCACTGACACCTTTATTATTTTGGGAATACAGCATGGACACTTGGGTATTGATATAAGGTTTTTGAGTTTTGAAATTATAAACAGAAACCTTTTCCCTTCCCATTTGGAACTTCTTAATTTCATTTGTTGGCAAAGTGATTTTTACTCCATTTTCGGTCACCAAGGTGATAGAATCCAAGCTATATCGTTCAATATTTCCACTGATGACATGTCCATTTTTTAATTTCAAGACATCATTGAATTGTTGTCCATTAAGTTGCGTTGTCAGTCCAACAAACAGTATGATGGATAATAAGAATGTGTTTCTCATGATTCAGGTTTTATGGAACTCAGTACCTTAGGATTGCTATTGTCAGTGACATCATAGATGTAAAATCCATCATCCCCGATGACAAAAAGCGTATTTTTATCCAATGAAATCATATCATATGTATGTATATCATCTTTGGACGTTATTAATGTGACATTTTTAGGGTCGGCTGCATCCAAAACTTTGAATCCAAAGTCACCTTCAGCTAAATATACACTCGCATCTCGAACAGCCAAGCCATGTGGATTTTTCATACCATATGACATGATGAGAGAAGGAGAATAAATATTGGTTACGTCAATGACATCCAATTGATTTTCAAATCCGGAGCAGCGATTTCCATTTCTGAGGGTCACATATGCCGTATTTCCTTCAACCACAATAGGGTCACAGGCTCTTGCATGCGTGAAAGTAGAAGCTAAAGTCACGCTACCATCTGCTTTTCTTTCAAAGATAAACATACCTGTAGAAGACCCAATGAATAGTTTATCTTTATATGGGAAAATGGTTTCTATACCCCAACCTAAATTGTTATCTGATTTCAATGCAGGTTTCTCCGGCGCTTGGATGTCAAAACCCAGTAAATTAGAGTTGCCAACGACGTACAAATTATTATCCACAACAGTGAATCTGGCAAATGATCCTGAAATACCAGTATCGGAAAATGTGGAAGTCTGTTTCACATTGATTACGCCGCTTGTAGCATCTTGAAGAAAAACATCATCAACACCACCCCAAAACCATGAACTGTTGAAGTTTGGATTTTCGCATGTCAGTATTTGCGTTACATTTGTTTTGACACTATAGGCATAAAAGGTTTGGGGAACGAAATTGACATATTGTTTTAGATAATCCTTTTCTCTTGCCACTACTTTTGGTGCATTGATGTCAGCAATATCAATGGTGATCAAATCGATGACATTGTCAGCATACAGATAATGATCCTTGATAGCAATATCAAAATTGCCCGGAATATCATAAAAGGCTATCTTTTGAGGGCTTGAAATATCCGTAAGGTCGTACACATGCACACCAAGACCCTTCTCATTGATAAATAGATAATTTTGATAAAAATACATTTTTCCGGGATCTTTGAGCGGTCTAATTGAAGTGAGTAAAATTGACCTTTCAAATTCTGCACGTGTCATATTAACAGGCGTATATTGGGTAAACACCCGCTCATCCGTGCATCTATCTTGCAGACACGACATTTGGCTGAGTATGACGATTGAGACTATGAAAAAATTGGCTAAAGACTTCATTTTATTAAATTTTAATTTTGAATAATTTTCACTCTATCATCTTATACGTATTCAACAGAGATATGGTTGGTAAAAGGCACATATTTATTCCAAAGATTTTAAAAAAGTCGGTTTTATAGCATTATTTTACCTAAATGGTGCGTCAAATTCTACCTTTGCAAAAAAGTAGAAAATCATGGATATTTTACAAAAGTATGCACATCTATTGGTCCATTACTGCCTTGAAATCCAAAAAGGTGACAAATTGCTCATCAGCACAACAACAGCCGCAGAATCTCTGGTTAGGGAGGTGTTTCGCGAAGCTACCAAGGCAGGTGCACACATCCATTGTGATCTGAGTTTCAGGGAGCAAAATAAAATATTCTTTGAAGAGGCTTCAGAGGAGCAACTTTTGTTTCTCTCCCCACAGAAGAAGGAAATCATGGAGACATTTGATGCATACTTGCACATCCTTGCACCATACAATACTAAGGAAAACAAAAACGTAGATTCAAAAAAGGCTGCTATCCGAAGTCAGTCACAAAAAGTCATTCAAGATATTTATTTCGACAGAATAGGAAATAGAAGTCTCAAGCGAACCCTATGTCAATTTCCAACTTCTGCAGCTGCTCAAGAAGCCGAAATGAGCCTTGAAGATTATGAAAAATTTGTTTACGGTGCTTGTCATCTTTATGATGATGACCCGATCAGCGCATGGATGGAAGTCAGAAAAAATCAACAAAAGATAGTGGATTATCTCAATAGTGCGCAAACTATCATTTATAAAAATGCCAAAACGGACATTCAGTTTTCAGTGGTAGATCGCACTTGGATAAACTCTGACGGAAGAAATAATATGCCGAGCGGCGAGGTATATACAAGCCCGGTCGAAGATTCTGTGAACGGTTTCATACATTTTGATTTACCGACGGTGTATAATGGACATCAAGTTCGGGGCGTTACCCTTCATGTAAAAGATGGTTTCATTGAGTCGTGGTTACAGAAGAAGGAAAAGCATTTTTAGATGAAATTTTTACCATTGACGGAACAAGGAGATTTGGGGAAGCTGCAATCGGCACAAACACAAATATCCAAATAACGACAAAAAACATACTTTTTGATGAAAAAATAGGAGGCACTGTACATATGGCGATTGGTCAGTCATACAAACAAGCAGGAGGCCAGAACTCTTCTTCTGTCCATTGGGACATGATCGCAAATATGTCTAAAGACGGAGAAATTTGGGCTGATGGAAAACTGGTGTACGAAAAAGGCAAGTTTTTATTAGCTTAAGATCAATGATCTAAAAGAGCATCAATCTCTTCTTTTCGGAATCGTGCTATATCAACTATCAATGCATAAGGAATAGGTTGGTTCAATGGAAGTTGAATGGAACCCTTTCCTGTTTTGTATGCATTGAGTTTTTGTGCAAATTCAGTATTACTGCTTGGCAAAGCATACACACCGATGTGACTTGTGAAGGCTGCAAAGTACATCATTGGCTTTTTCCTGTACTTAAATGCCGGCATATTATATGCGATACCTAATGCAGCCTCCGGCACTGTTTTTTGGATGGTGTCTATGATGCGCACAATGATTTCCTTTTTGGATTCATCCAAGGTTTTAAGGTAATCATCAATATGTTTAAATTTATCCATTTCAAGAAGATATTTGATCCAATTTTTCTAGAGCTTTAGGCCAAGTTTCATCAAAGTAATTTCTATACTGACTGAAATCACCTATCATGTCCACTACCATAAGTGTCCCATTTTCTACGGGCAGCAGTTGGTAATTTTCAAGCGATTCTACGTCAGGAATCACATAATCTTTGTCAATGGTATCTCCTTCTTTCCATTCTTTAAGGTGAAAAATACTAATAAAAGCATTGGCTATAACTTCCTGAATTTTGGCAACCATTCCTCCTAAATTTCCTGATGCATCCGTTCCTAAAAATAGAATCGTTGAACCTTCATCCCATGAGCCTTCATATCTAGAAGTTGGATTGAAAACGCTCGTCCACGCTTCATAGGTTGGTTTGCTGATGATTGTTGTAAATAATTTTTCTGGTGTTACAGATATTCTTCTTTGATATTGCAATAATTTCGATAAAAGCGCTTCAGTATATTGTTGGAAATGATTCAAAATGGCTTGCCAACCCATCACCTGCATATCAGGATCATTGGTCGTTTCCAATTCAAAGGTTTCTGTGACAACTGTCTTTCCATCAGTATTTTCGAAATCTATGCGTACTGATCTTTCATCATCCAATACATACTCTATAGTTTTATATTCCGTGATCTTCGTGTAAGTGCCAGCAAAATCAAAGGAATGCTGGCCATCTACTGATGCCATGGAATAGGAAAACCTACCACCAACATAGAAATTATTTGTTGCTGATGGTGTGTGCCATGATTCATGAGCTGAGTTCCATTTCTTGATATGGTATGGCAATATCCAAAGATTCCAAACGACGTGTATTGGAGCTGAAATGTCGGTACTTACTGTTCTATTGTTATGCATACTATTTTTTTTGACCGCGTGTTTTAGGTTTTTTATACTTCAATTTCATTTGTTCGGCTTTCGATAACCTCTTGTTGGTTTTGGTGTTTTTCTGTTTCTTTTGGTGAAAAGCACTTTCTTCAGTCGAAATAGAGATAGGGGCAAGTTGATTTTTCATATGAACCCTAGGCATTTCCATCTCCAATAATTCACTAGAAACCTGTACTTCTGATGGCATATCCACAGTAGGAACCTTCATTTGCATCAAAAGTTCTATCTCACCTAATGCTGCTTCTTCAGACGGAGACACAAATGTAATGGATTGGCCAAACTTCCCCTTTCTTCCTGTCCTGCCTATTCGATGAATATACTGTTCGGCTTCCTCAGGCACATCAAAATTGATGACACATTCTACATCTTCGATATCGATGCCTCTAGCCACAATATCGGTAGCTATCAGGAATTTTGTAGTGCCATTTTTAAAAGCATTAACAGCATTGAAACGAAAATTTTGATCCTTATTGGAATGTATGACACCGCAAGAAATATCAGAGTGTTCCTTTACCCTTTCAAATATCAAATCTGCCAATGATTTCGTTGATACAAACAAGAGGGTTTTTTCTTTGTGTGTATTCAGAATATTGAATAAAAGATTGATCTTGGTATTCACGTTCGGAACATGATACAATTCTTGACGAATGGTCTCCAATGGTGTTCCTGAAGGCGCTGCTTCTACTACTTGTGGCACGTCAAATTCTTCATCTATAATGACTTCTACATCCTCCGTCATAGTAGCAGAAAAGAGAATGTTTTGTTTCTTTTGTGGTAGCATTTCGAAGAGCACATCAATTTGTTTTTTGAAGCCCAAATTGAGCATTTCATCCACTTCATCGATGACGAGTTTCTTGATATATTTAGGATTCAGTGTGCCATGATAGATCAAATCAATAAGTCTGCCGGGCGTACCTACCAATATATCAGCACCATCTGCAAGTTCCATTGCTTGGGTCTTGATATTGGTGCCTCCATAAACTGCCTTGGTTACAACATTTAGATTTAAGGAAAATTTTGTAAAAACTTCAGCAACTTGAACGCTGAGTTCTCTCGTAGGCACCACAACGAGTACCTGAGGATGTCTATGTTTTACAAATTTTATCAAGTTTAGAATGGGTAATACATACGCCAAAGTTTTACCGGTACCTGTTTGTGCTATACCAACGATGTCTCTTCCGGACATGATGACAGGAAAAGATTTTCTTTGAATGATCGTAGGTGACGTGAATCCAAATGTCTGCAAGGTATTTTGCAATATGATATTTAGATTCAATTCAGCAAATGTCATGAAGTGCGATTTACGTTCGAACAAAAGTATAAAATAAAAGTAGTTTTACTGAAATGAATGAGTAATAAAATGTAATTTTGCGTTTATTATCGGACAAAACACATGATATATTTTCATTATACAACTGTTGAAGTATGTGAAATATCTTGCAATTTTGTTGTGTTTGTCATGAACTCTTTGGGTTTGAATAGATAGAATTTTTATGAAGTTATCATTTAATTGGTTAAAGAAGTATTTACATATACCCTACACACCTGAAAAAATTGCAGAAATGCTTACGCTTATCGGGTTAGAGGCGGAAGGTATTGAATGCGTTGAATCTATCAAAGGTTCATTAGAAGGCATTGTTGTCGGTCAGGTTCTGACTTGCCAACAACATCCCAATGCTGATAAATTATCATTGACCACTGTGGATATAGGAGGTGACGAACCGCTCAATATTGTTTGTGGTGCTCCGAATGTTGCTGCGGGCCAAAAGGTAATGGTAGCTACTATTGGAACAAAACTATATCCAAAAGAAGGCGATCCTTGGGTGATTAAAAAAGGAAATATTAGAGGTGAAGCTTCCATGGGTATGATTTGTGCAGAAGATGAACTGGGATTAGGAGATGATCATTCAGGGATCATTGTGCTTCCGGAAGATACACCTATAGGGATGTTGGCATCAGAATATTACAAGATAGAGCAAGATTATGTTTTTGATATCGGATTAACTCCGAACAGATCTGACGCTACTTCACAACTGGGTGTGGCAAGAGATTTATTGGCATATCTTCGAGTCAATGAAAAGTATGAAGAGGAGCTGATAGATCCGGATATTTCAGGGTTTATTACTCAAAAAGTAGCTTTGAATATCGATGTAGAAGTTTTAGACAAACAGGCTTGTCCACGATATAGCGGTATTACCATCAATAATGTCACCGTTGGTGAATCTCCACAATGGTTAAAAAATTTATTAAAAGCGATAGGTGTCAGACCCATTAACAATATCGTAGATATCACCAATTTTGTCTTGAATGAATTGGGACAACCTCTACATGCATTTGATGCGATGAAGATATCAGGTAAAAAAATCGTAGTGTCAAAATTACAGGATAAAACACCTTTTGTCTCTCTTGACCATGAAACACGTAGCCTCTCATCAGATGATTTGATGATCTGTGATGGTGATCTTACAGGATTGTGTATGGCAGGTGTTTTCGGTGGTGAATCCAGTGGAGTGACCACAGAAACCCAACACATATTCCTTGAGTCCGCTTGCTTTGACGCCAATACGATTCGTAGAACTAGCATGAAGCACAATCTTCGGACTGATGCCGCTAAGATATTTGAAAAAGGTGCTGACCCAAATATCACCATCTATGCTTTGAAAAGAGCAGCATCATTGATCAGAGAGATCGCAGGTGGAGAAATAAGCAATACCATAGTAGATGTTTATCCTCATGAAATCAAACCTGTTGAAATAAGGCTGCATTACGCTAAAGTTCACCAGCTTATTGGCATGCACATCCCAATAGAAGATATCCATAGCATATTGTCAGCGATGGATATGGAAATTACACCGCTTGATGATGAGAGCATCTTAGTAAAAGTGCCTACCAACAAAGTCGATGTACTGAGAGATGTGGACTTGATAGAGGAGATCGTTAGAATCTACGGTTTAAATAAAGTGCCGATTTCCGATCAAATCAGAAGTACCATCAGCTACTCTACACAACCAAATAAATATAAGGTCAAGGAGATGGTCGCTGATTTTTTATCTTCTCGTGGCTTGAATGAAATCATGGGTTTATCCCTTATGGAATCAAAATTCTTCAAGGATAAAAGCGATCTCATCATCATCAATAATACATCCAATATTTCACTGGACGTGATGCGGCCAAGCATGTTGCTGAGTGGACTCCAAACCATTTCGTATAACCTGAATAGGCAACAGTCGAACATCGCAATGTACGAATTTGGCAAGGCTTATTCAAAAAATGATGCATCCTTCTCGGAAAGCGAGCAATTATCCATCTTTATCAGTGGTAAACAAAATGAAGAATCATGGTTGGCAAATGGTAAAAAAGATGTGGACTATTTTGATATTAAATACGTGATAAATTCCCTATTGGAAAGGCTCAACCTTGGAAATTTAAGTCAGGAAATATTCCAAAATTCACAGCATCTAAAGTATGGAACTTTCCTAAAAAGAGGATCAAGTACTATAGGTTATTTTGGAGAAGTAGATCAAGAAGTATTATCCACTTTCGGTATTAAAACTAAGGTATTTTATGGTAACCTTTTGATGGATGAAGTCATGACACTTTTGAAAGGACATAAAATCAAAGTATCAGAAATTTCAAAATACCCAACAGTCAGAAGGGATTTGGCATTGATATTGGATAAAAAAATAACTTTTGAGGAAGTTATTAAAGTCGCAAAAAAAGTAGATAATCAAATTTTAAAACACATTGGACTATTTGATGTTTATGTAAATGAGCAACAGGTAGGAAAGGACAAAAAATCTTACGCTGTGTCGTTTTTATTTGAAAATTTGACCCGAACTCTCAAGGATGAAGAAGTAGATGGTATCATGAAAAAGATATCCACAAATCTTGCGGAGACTCTAGGAGCAAATATTCGAACTTAATAGAATAATTTTATTTTGGCAGAGAATCGCATAGATATAGAAATCACAGCAATCAAGCAAAAAATTGTCAATTTCAAAAAGCAATTTGATGCTGTTTGCGTTGAAAATATACAATTAAAGTCTGAGATAGAAAAGCTAAAAGTAGCCAATACTATATCTCAGAGTAACGGTAAGGACAAAAACCAAATAGTAGATAGTCACAAAGATTCTTTTACTGAAGAATCAAAAAAAGATGTTTTACAACAGCACCCAAAGTCAGTACTTGATAAAGAAGTTCTGGATCAGAAAATCAGTGCTGTTATTGATGATATAGATCAATGTTTGTACATGATTCATTCTCGTAGTTGATGGAAAGCGCCGACCTAAAACCCATGACCGTCACCATTGCCGGACGTGTTTTCCCTGTCAAGGTGACAGAGGAAGAAGTGGTGTATTTTTCGGATATAATTGCACAAATCAACGAAAAAATTGTGGGTTTTCAAACTCAATATCCCACACGAGACAAGCTGGATCATGTGATCATGGCATTATTGACCTTCGTCAATGATTCTGTAAAAGCAAAACAAAATGCAGAAGTCATTTCAAAGGAATCCATGCAGTCATTGACAGAATTATCTCACATGTTGGACGACATGACATCGAAAGAAATAGAAATTTCTCAGTAAAGTTTCTTTTAAGACATTATTGCTCTTTGGTGATATTTATATACATTCCTAAACAAAAGTTTTAGGGTTTTTTAATCATTTTTAAATTCTATACATCATCATGAGTTATATTATTGGGATAGTGATCGGTGTGGTAGTTGGAGCTGTGATCGGTTATTTTGCCGTTCAGACCACGTCCTCATCAAAGATCAAACAGGCAAATGACAAAGCCGACATTACGCTTAAAGAAGCTGATATAGCAGCACAAAGGAAACTAGACGACGCAGATGGCAAAGCTGAAAAAATTATTGCTAAGGCCATGGAGAAAAACGAAGCCGTCAAACAACGTAAAATCCAAGAGACAAGAGACAATTTTTCTAAATTGAAATCCGAATTTGAAACTTGGAAAGCGGAGCAAAAAGTGGAAATGAAGGAGAAGGAATTTGCTCTTACAACGCTCGAAAAAGAATTAAAAACGAAGGAGTCAGGACTGACTACAGAAATCGAAAGAATCGAAAATAGAGAAGCCGAACAAAATCTTATCCGAGAAAACTTGGATAAGCAGATGAAAATTGTGGCGAAAAAGAAAGAAGAATTGGACGCTGCAAATGAACAGTTTATAAAAGAATTAGAAACCATTTCAAAACTTTCAGAGACTCAAGCAAAAGAGCAGTTACTTGAAGCAGTCAAAGCAAAAGCAACCACCGAAGCGATGGCGATAGAAAAAGAAGCCGTATCCAATGCAATGGCAAATGCCAACAAAGAAGCAAAAAAGATCGTCATTCAGACCATTCAAAGGATGTGTGCAGAGTACACCATAGAAAATACGGTTTCGGTGTTTAACTTAGAATCTGATGACATCAAGGGACAAATCATAGGAAGAGAAGGTAGAAACATTCGCGCATTAGAAGCGGCAACGGGAGCAGAAATCGTTGTGGACGACACACCTGAAGCCATTGTCATTTCGAGTTTCGATCCAATCAGACGTGAATTGTGCAGACTTACCCTCAAGAAGCTCGTTGCTGATGGTAGAATCCACCCTGCCAAAATTGAAGAAACCGTTGCAAAAGTTAAAAAACAGTTAGAAGAACAGATCGTCGAGATCGGAGAAAGAACCATTATAGACTTAGACATACATGGTCTTGCGCCATATCTTGTCAAGATGGTAGGTAGAATGAGATTTAGGTCTTCTTATGGACAAAACCTTCTTAAGCACTCCATAGAAACCGCCAATCTTTGTGCAACCATGGCGGCTGAATTGGGATTGAATCCAAAGCAAGTGAAAATGGCGAAACGGGCAGGACTCTTGCATGATATTGGAAAAGTAGCAGAAGAGGATTCTGAATTGTCACACGCACTTTTGGGTATGCAGATTTGTGAAAAGCACAAAGAACATCCTGTCATTCTCAACGCCGTAGGTGCCCACCATGATGAGATGGAAATGAACAACATCATCTCTCCAATAGTGCAAGCATGTGATGCTATTTCTGGTGCTCGACCTGGTGCAAGACGTGAGATTTTGGAGAGTTATTTGAAGAGAATTGGTGAATTGGAAGAATTAGCTCTATCCTATGATGGTGTACAGAAAGCGTATGCTTTACAAGCCGGAAGAGAATTGAGGGTCATCGTTGAATCCGAAAAAGTTTCTGACCAATTTGCCGATGACTTAGCATTTACCATTTCACAAAAGATCCAAGATGAGATGCAATATCCCGGACAAGTGAAGGTGACCGTTATCCGTGAAAAACGCGCCACAGCGTTCGCTAGATAATTGATATCAATAGCAAGATAAAGGAGGCCGCTTGAAGTGTATTTAAGCGGCCTTTTTTATTTCCATTTCTTCATTATTGAAAAAGATTCAACTATTTTTTTGAATAATAATAGAATTTCATTAGCTTTGTAGGGTTTAGATACCGAATTTTAAATCATTACCAAGATGTTACGCTACTGCCTATTGATTTTTTATATCCTTTTATCAGGGAATCTTGTTCTTGCACAAGAATATTTTTCTAAAGAAGAGTTACAATCATTTACTAAAGTCTATTTAGAGGTCAAACCACAAGGTCAAGCCAACGATTCATTGATAGTCTCTCTTTTGAATAAACACAAAGTAAGCCAAGAAAGATATGGAGAAATCTTGAAGGTAGGTTTGATGGGAAATAAACCCGAATTAAGTCAAAATGAATTGCAACTGCAGGAAGATATCCTTCGCATCAATGCATCTATACGAGATAGTAAAAAGGAAAAAGAGGCTGAGCTATGCCAAAAATACCTCTTGCCTTTAGAAAAATATCAAGAAATACTGGCACACTTCAAAGCTTCACCAAACTTCCGTCAGGAATTGAAACCATATTTTACTACTGAAATTTCAAAAACTCATTGAGATGAAGAAAGCAATACAATTTTTAGTCTTTATTATAGTTTTGGCAAGTGTTCAAGAAAGTCAAGCACAATTTAATGCTCACAGATATTATCAACAAATATTTCAGAATGTAACTGAAACCACAAATGTACTTTTTAGTAACAACGTGCCTGTACCGCAACCAGGAGGCGGCTTTTATGAAACCGTAACAGGATATCCGGTCAATGTGAATGAGTACGCATTCAACTACCAGAATCTATACATGAATATCTTTCAGCCACAAGGCGATACAATCACAAAACGACCCGTTGTGATCATTTGTTTCGGAGGTGGTTTTGTTGCCGGGAGTAAGGATCATTGGAGCATGAGACTGATTGCTATTGATCTGGCAAAGAGAGGCTATGTAGCAGCTCTGATAGACTACAGATTAGGCATGAACCTCTTTGACGAAGACTTGTCTAAACGTGCTGTTTACAGGGGAATACAAGATGGTAGGTCCGCAGTAAGGTTTTTTAAAGCGGATGCTGCCGGAAGCAATATTTACAAAATCGATCCTGAACATATATACATTGGAGGACATAGCGCGGGTGCATTCGTTGCTTTGCATAATGCGTATTTGGATACAGAAACTGAGAGACCCTTATCTACATATGCATGGACTCAATCATGTGGTTTTCTTGGATTGAGTACCTGTAATTGTCCTGATCAATTATGCTTGGATTGTGTGGGCAATAATCAAAGTTTTAGTGGTCATGCGACTGCAGTATTTAGTTTAGCGGGTGCGTTAGGTAGCGCTCAATACATGGAATCTTCAGGCGACCCCAAAATGGTAATGTTTCATAGTACTGATGATGGAACCGTTCCATACACATATGGCGAACCTTTTCAAGACATTTCTCCTTATATCGTTGGTAGTGACCTGCCTGTGGTCTATGGTTCAGACTCTCTGGCATCAGAAGGCGATCTAATAAATCTAGACTATACATTTTATAGTTATACCAATAGAGGACACGGTGTCCATGAGGATGAACCGAATAATGCACTGTATAGCGATATTATGCCGAAAATTTCAATATTCTTCTATTCAGAATTATTAAAACCTGTTCCGCACACGTTAGAAGGAAACCTTCAAATTTGTCCCGCAAACTCTACTCAAGTATATTCCGTTACAGATTCTATAGCGCCATATTATCAGTGGATCGTCGAAGGTGGTTCATTTACCACTGCGCCCAATGTTCAAGATGCGCATGCTTCCGTACAATGGGATGTCAATGCAGCCATACAAAAACTTACAGTTGTTCCATATTCAAGACAGTGGACACGAGGAGATAGTATCACAATCCAAGTTAATGTGAGCGCTACAGCCACCAATACTTGGCAAGGAACTGACACAAATTGGAAAAAATATCAAAATTGGAGTTTGAATGCGCTACCTCAATATTGTCATGATGTTGTGGTTCCTGAAGAAGCAGTTGGTGATCCAATATTGCCTACCGGAACGCAGTGCATTGTCAAATCTGTCACTGCCTACACCAACAAGTTCATCACCTTGTCCACAGGATCAGAACTCATTATACAGCCTTTTTCTCAGTAATCTACCCTAAGTCAATTCTACATACATATTTGCTGCATCAGACAAATGTGCTTTGATGTGTTCTTGGATTGTGGTAGCAAGGGATAATCCGACATAATCTACCTTTACCGGAAATTTTTTATGCTTTCTATCAACTAAAACAGCCACTTCCAATTCTGAAAGCAACACACCCATTAGTGCTTTGAATCCATAGAAAACTGTTCTCCCAGTATTCGCAACATCATCCATGACTATGACCTTCTTATTCACTAAAAAATCTGTAGAAACATCTAACGTGATATCGCCATCCAATGGATTCGAAGGGCTCAATTTTAACCTATGGAGATAAAATTTCTTATCACTATGGCTCGTGAGCGCTGTATGAAGCAATTGGGCAAATCGATACCCATTATTGTTGATGCCGATGAGGACAATTTCATTATTATCCATGCTATTTTCTAAGATATCAAACGCTAATCTGTTAATCTTATGAGATACTTGGTAATGATTCAGAACAATCATGATACTTTTTTTTGACAGAAAAATAAGCACAAAAGTACATAATCATTAAATTTCTCGTAATTTGCTACCCAAAATCTTATAAGACCAAAAGGTATGTCTCAGATTATTTTTTTACTCATTACCATTGGAGTAGCATTTTTAGCACTAAAACAATATCGAAGAGTGCTTAGCAATATTCGCTTGGGAAAGAAATATGAAGCCAAGATAGAACCATCAGTAGGATGGAAAAATGTTTTTCTGATCGCTTTTGGACAGAAAAAAATGTTTAAAAGGTGGATTCCGGCTGTTTTGCATTTGGGCATCTATACAGCATTTTTATTGACACAGATTGAGTTAATTGAAATACTCATTGATGGCATCTTCGGCACCCACAGGGCTATGCATCATGTGTTAGGTGGCATGTATTCAGGCATCATTGGCACGATTGAGTTTTTGTCCTTATTTGCATTGGTGGCAACCATAGCATTTCTAGTTAGAAGAAATATCATCAAGGTTGACCGACTGGCGAAACCGGAACTCAATGGTTGGCCCAAGCTAGACGCAAACCTGATATTATTGGGGGAAATGCTCTTGGTTACAGGCATTTTTATGATGAATGGCGCAGATAGAGTTTTGCAAAATATTGATCCTGAACATTTTGCAAAAATTACATCCATGCCTATCAGCAGTTGGTTTGGGCCAATGATGTTCGGTGATATGGGTCATGATGCACTGGTCAGCATAGAAAGATTTGGTTGGTGGCTTCATGTTTTGGTGGTGTATGCTTTCATTTTGTACTTACCATATTCCAAGCACCTCCATATTTTCTTTGCTTTTCCCAATGTATATTTCCATGATCCTTCTCCAAGAGGAAAAATTGAAAATATGCCCGAAATCATGAATGAAGTGAAGTCTATGCTTGGAATGGAAGTGGCAGTTTCTGAGAATACAGAAATAGCTGATTTTGGGGCCAAAGACATCACTGATTTGACTTGGAAAAATATTTTGGATAGTTATACTTGTACAGAATGTGGAAGATGTACGGCTGTTTGCCCAGCCAATATCACAGGTAAAAAATTGTCACCCCGCAAAGTAATGATGTCTATTCGTGATAGAGCGGAAGAAATCGGTACAAATTTAAGAAGCAATGATATCAAATTTGCTCAGGGACAAAATGGAGAAGAAACAACGGCTTTGACAATTGACAATTACTCAGATGGAAAATCATTATTTGATTACATTTCCAAAGAAGAAATCCATGCCTGCACTACATGTAATGCCTGTGTAGAAGCTTGCCCTGTCATGATCAATCCATTAGAACCAATTCTTCAGTTGAGGCGGTATGAGATTTTATCAGAGTCAGCCGGCCCACCTGATTGGGTACCTATGTTTACGTCATTAGAAAACAGCGGCTGTGTTTGGCAAATACCTGAAGAGAGAACTGCTTGGACACATCAATGATGATGCTCTTATGATGCTGCTCAAAATCATATACACTATTAACGAAGATTTTATTTTTTTCAAAAGATCAAAAATTATATTCACTAACTTTGCTCTGAAGCATTGTTTTGGATACAGTCACAAAAAAATATCGAAATGGCAATAAAGACAATGGCGGAAGTCAGTGCAAACGGTGGTAAAATAGAAGTACTTTTCTGGGTAGGATGTGCTGGTAGTTTCGATGCAAGGGCCCAGAAAGTGTCAGCTGCAATGGCAAAACTGTTAGATATTGCAGGTATTTCATATGCCATACTTGGTAATGAAGAGATGTGCACAGGTGACCCTGCCCGTAGAGCAGGAAATGAGTTTGTGTTTCAGATGCTCGCTTTACAGAATATCAATACGCTCAACCAATATGAGATTAAAACCATTGTAACAGCGTGCCCACATTGCTTCAATACTTTAAAAAATGAATATCCGGATTTGGGTGGCTCCTACCATGTCATGCACCATACCCAATACCTGAATGAGCTGTTATCCTCAGGAAAACTCAAAATAGAAGGTGGTGCATTCAAGGGAAAAAAATTGACCTACCACGATTCATGTTACTTAGGAAGGATCAATGGCGAATACCAAGCACCACGAGACCTGATAGAAGCATTGGATGGTGATCTGGTGGAACTCAAAAGAAGTAAATCAAATGGATTGTGTTGTGGTGCGGGTGGTGCACAGATGTTTAAAGAAGACGAACCCGGTAAAAAGAGAATCAACACCGAAAGAGCAGAAGATATTCTTGAATCACAAGCACACATCGTTGGAGCAAATTGCCCATTTTGTATTACGATGTTGACGGATGGCTTACAAGCCAAAGGAAGTCAAGATGAAGTAATGGTACTAGATATCAGTGAAATGATCCTTCAGTCAGTAAATCACAAAGTCCATGGCTAAGTATAAAAATATATATGTTGCGGCAACCAGCCAACACGTTGGAAAAACCACTTCAACTCTTGGTCTGACGTCATGTTTTATGCAGAGCGGTATCAAAGTAGGATATTGTAAGCCTGTAGGCCAAAAATTCTTGGATTTTGACACTTTACGGGTGGATAAAGACACCGTATTGTTTTCAGATTTGATTGGATTTACCATGATTCCCGAAATTCATAGTCCGATTATCTTCGGACCTGGAGCCACAGAAAAATTTTTGGATCATCCGAATCCTTCCGACTTGGCCAATGCCATCATCCATGCTTCAAATGTGCTCACTGAAGAAAATGAATTGGTGATTTTTGAAGGAACGGGACATCCCGGTGTAGGAAGCGTAGCTGATCTTTCCAATGCAAAAGTAGCATCACTTGTGGATGCTGGTGTGGTAATGGTTGTTGAAGGCGGCATAGGCTCTACCATTGACATGCTCAATATGACGACCGCACTGTTCAGGGAAGAAAATGTTCCATTCTTAGGTGTCATAATAAACAAAGTGATACCCGATAAAGTGGACAAAATACATCACTATGTGGGTCGTTGGTTGAAGAAAAAATCTATTCCGCTTTTAGGTTTAGTACCCTACGAAAAGACATTGGCATATCCTTTGATCCGAACAGTAGCCGAAGCAGTCCACGGCGTAGTGACGTACAATATGGATTACATCGATAATAAAGTGGAAAACATCTTAGCGGGTTCACTCATAGATCTCAAAGAACTCAAGGGTTCGCAAGACAATTTGTTGGTAGTGGCAACGAGATCAATGAATGACGCTATCAAAAAGATTGAAGTCATGGCAGAACACAATGGCATTAAAAATTGCCCATTGTCTGGTATAGTAGCGACAGGTGATGGACAGATGGATAAACACACCATCAAATACCTTGAAGCCAACAATTTGCCATTGATCAGGACAGAATTAGATACCTATGGTGCAGTGTTGCGCATCAGTAAGATAGAAGTAAAAATAAATAGAAGTACACCGTGGAAGGTGAAAATGGCCATCGATATGATCCATAATAACATTGACATTGGAAACCTTCTTACACAAATTTGATCACGATATAATAGTAGTTTTATGAAGACATATAGTAACTTTTTACAAAAAACCATTTGCCTGATCTTAGGAGGTGGCGCAGGTACGAGATTGTACCCATTGACTAAAGACAGATCAAAACCCGCTGTTCCCGTTGGTGGTAAGTACAGACTCATTGACATTCCGATCAGCAATTGTTTGAATTCCGGTTTATTTAGGATTTTTGTCCTAACTCAATATAATTCTGCTTCGCTCAATAAACACATTAAAAACACCTTCCACTTTGATAATTTTTCAAATGGTTTTGTGGATATATTGGCCGCTGAGCAAACGAGCGGCAATATGGATTGGTTTCAAGGGACGGCAGATGCTGTGCGACAATCTGCTAGAAACTTTGCCTACTATGATTTTGAGTATATCTTGATTCTTTCAGGAGATCAATTGTACCAAATAGACTTTGATCAAGTCATCTCCAATCATGTGGAAAAAAAGGCAGATGTTACGATTGCCACCATACCTGTCAATGCAGCTGATGCCACTTCCTTTGGAATTATGAAAGTCAATGATGATTCCAATATTGTTTCATTTATCGAAAAGCCAAAGGCTGATGTGTTATCACAATGGGAATCACCTGTGAATGAAAAAATGCAACAAAATGGAAGAGTATATTTAGCTTCTATGGGTATCTACGTGTTCAGTAGACCTGCATTGCGTAGATTACTCAATGAAAACCCATCAGCAGTGGATTTTGGTAAGGAGATCATCCCTGATTCCATAGAAAAAGGTATGAATGTGATCAGCTATGCCTATGAAGGATATTGGACAGACATAGGAGATATAAAATCCTTCTTCGAAGCGAACATCGCTTTGGCAAAGGATATTCCTGAATTCAATCTCTTTGACAACCAAAATAAAATTTATACTAGACCGCGTTTATTACCACCAGCCAAGTTTTCAGGCGTCACCTTCTCACGCACCATCGTAGCTGAAGGTTCTATAATTCATGCAAAATTGGTCGAAAATTCTATCATCGGCATCAGGGCGAGAATAGATTACGGAACAATCGTAAAGAATACCTATATCCTTGGAAATGATTATTATGAATCATTGGAGGAGATGAATGAGAACGACCACATTCCTATGGGTATAGGAAGAGATTGTTACATAGAAAATGCCATCATTGACAAGCATGTACGTATCGGCCACAATGTGATGATCAGGGGAAATGACAGCCTTCAAGATGCAGAATTTGACAATTATGTCATCAAAAAAGGCATCGTAGTGATCAACAAAGACGCAGTCATTCCGAATGGCACCATCCTTGGTTTAGGCAGTAAACATTGAACAATTTAATAATTCATTGGTAATAAAAATTGGGTCTATGTCGAATTGAGTGGGAATAATACCTAAAATGCTGTATTTTAGTGCCATGAATAGTGAGCAAATATTTAGCCTTGCATTAGGTTTGCAAGCACCTTGGGAAATAAAGGCAATTAGTTTCAAGATAGTTGATAATAAGCGAGTACTTGAGATAGAGATTGGATATTTAAATGGATCATTTGTGGATAAACAAGGCAAGAGTACCGTCTATGATCACCGAGAAAGAAAATGGCGGCATTTGAATTTTTTCGAGCATGAATGTTATTTAATATGCAAGCTTCCAAGAATTTCAAGTGCTGAAGGAATCAAAATCGTGGAAGTACCTTGGGCTAGACAAGGGAGTGGTTTTACATTAATGTTTGAGGCCTTTAGCATGTTATTAATTGAACAAGAGATGCCTGTAAACAGGGTCGGTAAAGTATTAGGAGAATACCCAAAACGCATATGGACCATATTTGATTATTGGATAGGCTTAGCGTATTCAGATGCTGATCACAGTAAAATTACAAAGTTGGGCATAGATGAGACTAGTTCAAAGAAAGGGCATAATTATGTTACTTTAGCAGTGGATATGGACACCCACAGAGTACTACATGCAACAGAAGGGAAAGGGGCTGAAACCATTAAAGAGATAGCAGAATATCTAGATGAAAAAGGTAGTCCGAGAGATGCCATATCGAGTGTATGTATAGATTTGTCCCCGTCGTTTATTAGTGGGGTAACAAAGGAGTTTGAAAATGCAGCAATAG
>JACJYH010000005.1 GCA_020636195.1 Lewinellaceae bacterium | reverse complement strand
AGTTTTACCCCCCTAAACTACCTTTACAAAACCCCTTACTACTATCCTATATACATCATTATATATATTTTCATTCCCGTAAGGGCCGCAAAGGTAAGGAGATTTTCAAATTGACAAAGTATATTTTGAAATAAAATTTTAAAATATTTTTCAATTAATCTTTGCCCAACAAAATTTATATTGATTATGAGATATTTATGCAATTAAAACTGCCAATTAATAATTTGTTAATAGATATTTGGAAATTCAAAATCGTCATTTGAAATTTCATTATCCAATTTCTTATGCTTTTTCCTTTCCAGATCATATAGTGTTCTATCTATTTCTTCCATAAAGCTATCAGTGCAGAGCTCCTTGGCATTTTCAAAAGTGTTCATACCACTTCCGTCTCTGTATTTGAATATTATTTCAACGAGGTTTCTCTCAAATTTGATTGAAACTTTCTCATTGTATATAAAAACCGTTACTTTAATGGAGCCGAAACTAAATTCACCTAATATTCTCATACTTTTCTAAAATACTTTTACTAAGACAATTATAGAGATGTGCTAGTGCCTTTGTTTCACTTAATAATTCCATGTGATGTTGAATCGTCACCATATCATTTCTTCTTGCAGGGCCTGTTTGCATATCTGAATTTTCATCTTTTATCGATTCAAAGGTTGTATTTAAAATTCTGGAATACGCGTCAAAAGAAATTTCATTTTCTTCACAATATTGCTTTGTTGTGGAGATAAGGTGATAGGTAAAATTATTTAATATTACAGCTACAAGATGCATTCTCACCCTTTTTTCGTCGCTTTTTTCAATCACATTTTTCGTCAATGGATCTAATATTAATCTCAAGGATTTTTGAACCAAGGGCGACGAATAAGTTGCTACTATGGTCATGTTATTCCAGTCAGTATTTGGATGAACAGATTCTATAGGCCAAACTACACCAAAGGAAGGAAATCTCGACTGAAAAATAGTAGAAGGAACAGATCCTGAAAAATGGACGATAACCTGCTCTTTCTTCAAATCAAATGGAAAATTTTTTGAAATCAGTGGCAGAGCATCATCATTGACACAACAAAAATATATATCTAGGTCTCTAGGCAAGTCATTTAGATTCAATGAGTAGCTGACGTTCATGTCGTGAGCAAAATTTTTTGTATTCAGTAAAGACCTACCAATTATAATCTCAATTTTAACATTGGAATTTTGTAATGCACGACAAAAAGATTTGGCAATATTCCCTGTTCCAATTATAGCCACCCTCATGATTATGATATTTTCCTCTTTAAAAAGTGTCTAGAAAAAGATGATAAAAATAATCCCAACATCATCATTATTCCTCCTAACCAAAATAATTTTATTGCCGGAAATACTGTTGCCAGTAATATAACATAGTCTGTTCGCGGTACGTTTTTTGCAATATCCAAGGTTATATTTTTCAGGTTATTAATATCTTCTGCTATTTGAAATGTAAACGTTTCATTTACCGGATCAATGAAACTCAATCTGATATGCAAGCCCAAAGTAGGTAAAAAATATTTGATACTTTGAGGCAAATTATCTCTGATAATAAAAATTGGCTCTGCTACTTCTTCAATATTGTTGCGTTTTATTTTAAGAATAGCAGCAATGGCGATATCCCCTTCTTGTGATGTATAGTTCTTATGTTTGGGATTTTTATTTAGTCCAACGAGTTTTACCTCGCTGTCTCCTATCTTGAAACTCTGGCCTTCTTTTACTTTGTATTCTTGGTAATCTAGCTTAGCATCTTCAGAAAAATATGAAGACGCATTGTCCTCATTGAGTCTAATTTTCAATCCAAGATCTTGAACTTGGACAGGATAATTGTACAGCAATGCGCCATCTATTCCAAATGCCGGCTCTACAACAAATGATGTATCAGATGCTAAATCATGAATCTTAATACTCACTCCCAAACCTGCAACATGTTCGTGTCGATTATATACCACATTTGAAGGTTCATAATGAATAGTCAATGGTTTCAATACGATAGAATCTTCCAAGAAAATAGAATCTGAAATTGGAATAGTTAATTTATTGTAAACTAAGGCACCTTCTATTTCCTTTGACTTTTCTATGCTTTCGACCGCTGGAGGCACTGATACTACTGCTGAAAACACATCTCTTGTCCACTCATGTTTTGTATCTGGATTGAAGGCGGCAATTTTTGACAAATCATTTGAATACACAGCATTAGGGTGTAATTTAAACTCATTAAGCACGTTCTTGTCAGCACCAACCTCTTTAAAATCTATTGAATAGGTTAAAGTTTTTCCTATCAAAGTATCTGACTCATATGTAATCCAATAATTTTGAGAAAAGAGTGGGCGACCTTTTATAAGTTGCACGTATTTAGTTACATCTTTTTTGGTAAAAACCTCGCCAAACAAAAATGGATTTGAAGAAATATGTTTTTGATTCAATGCACTTCCTAAAATACCAACAATCATCAAGCCAAAACCAAAATGTGAAATACCTGCAAATGCCAGCTTTGTGTCTTGTTTTAATTTTGAAATGACATAATGACCATTAGAGACTATAGTAAAAAATGCAGAAAATGATAGAAGTGCATTTTGCCAATGAAAGTAAGAAATCTCAAGAGAAAACATCCATGTCAGGATGATGGCGAGTACAGAATAAACGAAAATTCGGAGTAAGAACTTTTTCTTTATCAAAGTCCAATTTGATGCGAAATACCTTAGATGCACGGCTTTGGCAGATATGATTGACACGACTACAGCTACCCAAAGTTGGTATTTGTTATAATGATAAATGGGATCGGTGATCACTCTACCTGTATAGTTTGGATTGAATGCAGCAATTATTTTATTGAATACAGGAAGGCTTGTTGCCATAATAATCAATGTAGCACTCAATAAAAGGATCAGTGCACTGATATACAACCAAAATTCACGAGAATATACTGACTCTTCCGTTTGTTTGTCAAAGGACTTAAATCTTTTAATCCACCAAAATAGCCCAAAAATCAAGAAAAACAGACATAAGGCGATTAACTGGCTTTCTAATCCCATGTTTGTAAATGCATGCGCCGAAGTATCTCCAAGAATCCCACTTCGTGTCAGGTATGTGGAATACAGAATCAAAACAAATGCAAGTATGTAGAATAAGTACAATAATTTGGACTGTCTTCCTGTTTTCTTTGTGATGAGATGAAGATGGATGCCACCAATCAATACAATCCAAGCGACCAAAGATGTATTCTCAACAGGATCCCAAGCCCAATATCCTCCAAATGTCAATGCTTCATAAGCCCACAAGCTGCCCATTAAAATCCCTGTACCAAGAATTCCGGCAGAAAAAAGTACCCAATTATATGAGGCTTCTATCCATGATTTAAGGTCTCGACTATACAAACCGGAAAAAGCAAATGCAAAAGGAACAATGGTAGAAGAAAAACCCAAAAAAGTGATAGGCGGATGAATCGTCATCCAGTAATTTTGTAGCAAGGGATTCAAACCTCTTCCTTTGATCAAGGACAAGTAATCAGCATTTTGGAAAATAGGGGCTTCATTTATCTGTCTGAGTAACACAAAAGGGTTGCTACCGATTTTAAAACCTTCAGTGCCGATAGGCAAATAGATGCCCAATATCATACTAGTTAAAAACACTTGCATCAGAGCAAAGACAAGTATGACAGGAACTTCAAAATTTTTAGGTTTGTGTAGTAAAATAAACCCAAGACTAACATTCCAAAACATCCATAAAAGAAAACTCCCTTCTTGACCTTCCCAGAAAGCTGAAAGGATATATCTCAACGGCAAATCATCAGAAACGTGGTCAAAAACGTAGGCATACTCATAAAAATGGTGGTACATCGCATAAAACAAAACACTGATAAGCACAAATATTGACGCTCCATGAACATAAAATGCCCACCTACCCAATTGATGCCAACCAGAGTCAAAATCCTTTGACGACAAAGCATATGAAAAAGCCGACAAAATTGCAGAAACAAATGCGATCAAGATGCCAATCTGGCCTATATATCCGATGTATAAATGTTCGCCCAGATATGCTGTGGCCATTATTTACCCATTTTGATCTTTTATAGAAATTTCTTCATTTTTATATTTTGAAGGGCATTTCATGAGAATGTCAGTAGCACTAAAGACATCATTCGTCATACGACCTGTCACTACTATTTGTTCCGACATTTCAAAATCCTGAGGTTTTGGCTTATTCAAAACAACCTTGACTTCTCCACCCTTTTGATCGTGCATGAAAAATACAAATTGATTAGGATTATTTTCAGCATCATATTCCATAGGCTTGTCCTTAGATAACTGCCCGGCAATTTTCACTAAATTTCCAGATTTAGCATCTTGGATGGATGCGTAGGTGCTCACATCTTTTGATGAAGTGATAACCACAATCACACCAATTAAGATAACTATCAACGACACAATTACTCCTTTATTCATTGTATTAAAAATTTTTTAATCTATAGAATAACCTTTTTAACAATGAATATCTACATAAGTTGACACATGTAATTACATTCTATCCGGCATTTCAATTCCCAACAAATCAAAAGCTGCTTTTAGCACATCACCAACAACCTTTGATATTTTCAATCTTGAAACTTTTACATCTGCATTCTCCGCATTCAAAATACGAACTTCATGATAGAATCTATGAAAATCCTTTGCTAACTGATAGCTGAAATTGGCAATAATACTGGGATCATACGTCTCTGCGGCATTTCTAACGATGTCCGAAAACTGCATGACTTGTTTCAGTAGTGATCTTTCGTAAGCATTAAAAGTTATTAAATTTTGGTCATTTCGCTGATTCAAATTTATATTTTGTTCTGCTGCCTTTCGCAGAAGCGATTGGATCCGAACATAGGCATTTTGAATGTAAGGGCCTGTTTGTCCCTGAAGATCCACTGAATCTTTCGGGTCAAATATCATCTTCTTCTTTGGGGCAACCTTGATGATAAAAAACTTCAAAGCCGCTAAACCTATTTTCCTAATGATTTCAGCTTTTTCAGTTTCTGACAAGTGACTGATTTCGCCTCTTTCTGCTGTCAAGAGAGCAGCCTCTTGAATCACTTCACTGATGATGTCATCTGCATCCACCACGGTACCTTCACGAGATTTCATTTTCCCTGTTGGCAATTCCACCATACCGTATGAAAGATGATAAAGCCCGTCGGCAAAAGGTTCTTGCAATCTCTTCAGCACTTCAAAAAGAACTTTAAAATGATAATCCTGTTCATCACCAACGGTATAAATCATCTTGGACACTTGAAAATCTTCATACCGCTGTTGTGCAGTCCCTATGTCTTGGGTGATATACACCGATGTACCATCGGATCTGAGCATTATTTTTTTATCCATTCCGGCATCTGTCAAATCTATCCAAACGCTACCATCCGGCTCCTTAAAAAATACGCCACTATCCAGACCTGTTTTGACAGCTTTTTTACCCAAAAGATAGGTATCTGACTCATAATAAGTAGTATCAAAGCTGACACCTAAGTCGTGATATGTTGTGTCAAAACCATCATAAACCCATTGGTTCATTTTCATCCAAAGTTGTCTCGTGGACTCATCATTGGCTTCCCAATCGAGGAGCATTTTTCTTGCATCATTGCCTATTTTACTTTTTTCATTGAAGTATTGGTTTTTATAGCCTTTGAAAAATTCTTCTTGATCTTTGAATTGACCATTTTGAGAAAAAAGCTTTTGTGCATCATTGGATTGTTGCCATAGTTTGTATTCTTCTTGAAATTTCTTTTCAAATAATACGTAAAAATCACCCACAAAATGATCTCCTTTTACTTGCAGAGATTCCGGAGTGGCGCCATTTCCCCATGATTTCCATGCATACATGCTTTTACAAATGGCAATACCTCGATCATTGATAACTTGTGTTTTTATTACATCATACCCATTTGCTTCATAAATTTTACTCATAGACCAACCTAAAAGTATATTTCTAATATGTCCTAAGTGGAGTGGTTTATTAGTATTGGGTGATGCAAATTCAACGAGCACCTTTCCTTTTTTCAATTTGGATTTTTCAATTACTGGATTTTCAGTAAGCTCATCCATGACGTCCAACCAAAACGAATCAGAAAGTGTGATATTTAAAAACCCTTTTACGACATTAAAGCCTTGTACAAAGTGTTGATCGTCCACAAGTTTTTGACCCAATATTTGGCCTATTTCTTCTATAGGTTTTCCAAACAATTTGACAAATGGAAAAAGCACGATTGTAAAATCACCTTCAAACTCTTTTCTAGTTTCATTGATGATAATCTGATCTATGGGAATCATGACATTGAACCTGTCATTTACAGCCAGTTGAAAGTCTTTTACTAAGGGAGATGTGAAATCCATTACAATATTGAATAAGTTGTTTTAAAAGGGCAAATATACAATACATCATAGAAAAGGTTAAAAATACAAACAGGTCAGTAATTTTGTCACTGACCTGTTTGTGTGGATTGTATATTATATTAATATTACATTTTCTTGCCTCCGAAGTCCACGGACAAGGTCAATTCATGAGAACCATTGTTATAATCCTGTATAATCTGTGAAGATGAATTGTAAGAATAATAGATATTTAAAGCGGATGCTTTTGCACCAATTAAAAATCCCACTCTCTTATCACCTCCAAATGTATAACTTAATCCACCTGTGAGCTTATCCTCTAAAAATCCAAAATTAAGATTCAAGTCTAAGTGTGTAGGTACTTGATTGAGTTTTTTGAATATGATACCAGGTTGCATTGAGACATCTTGGTGTATCTGCATTTTATATGCCATTTGTAAAATAAATCCTAGAGATCTATCTACTGAATTGTCAGCATCACCATTGATTCGAGTACTCACTGCAGATGGCAGAACCAAACCATAATTGAAATTATCCATGTATGTACCATATACACCAAACGATGCATCAAAATACTCTGCGCCGGAAAGTGCTTGAACTATATATGGATCAGTAGGGTCTGCATTTCCAAATCCGGAAAGGCTATGTTTTATATATTCTCCGGTGATTCCAAATCCAAGTTTATTATTTTCTGAGGAAATGGTATAACTCAAGCCAGCGGCACCTTTTGTAGATTGCAAAAATCCAAACCTATCGGTTAAAAAATTGATTCCAACTGCTAAGCCATTTCCAACCGGACCATTATAGCTTAGGGTTATGGTTTTGGGAGTTCCCTGAATTCCTGACCATTTGTTTCGATAATTCAGTAAAACTGTATGCATGTCTTTCCAACCAAATGCACCCGGATTGATCAATTGCGGATTGATTTGTGCTTGTGTATAGATGTATCTCTCATCAAAATATCTTGATTGCGCATGAGATGCGAATCCCCAAACCATCGAAACTCCAATTACAACGAGTTTTATAAAATTTATTTTGTACATGACGTTGCTTTTAAATTATGTTCTAATTGATGTTATCTCAATAATGTCATTGTGTTTTTATACACATCCCTGACACCATTATCTTTATAAACTGTGAGAACCCATATATAACTTCCTTCCGGAAGGTCTTTTCCTGCAAGGTCCAATCCGTACCACGAATTATCATAATTCACGGCAGAATAAACGACTTTACCCCATCTATCGAAGATTGTCAATTCATTTTGATATTGGTCAAGACATGAAATGATGAAATAATCATTGATATTATCACCATTCGGCGTGACTATATCTGTACTTTCAAAGCATCCTGGGCCAGTAGTATTACAAAATTCAACTTCAATATTCGACACCGACACAACACAGTCGTTGGCATCAGTTATCGTCACATTGTAAGGCCCTTGGCCAATATTTGAAAGTGTATTTGATGTATTACTAGAACTTCCCCATGAATACGAATATGGTGCCGTTCCTGTATTATTCATATTGATGGTAATAGAACCAGTATCTTCGTCTTTAGCCGTACATTCTACTTTAGACTGAGCAACTAATTTTGTAGGCTCTGATAAGATTATGGCTGAAGAAGTCACTGTACCGGATGCATTTTTTACTTCAACCGTATACGTACCAGCTTTTAAATCTGAAACGGTAAAAGTCTGGGTGTTTGGTTGCAATACTTTTACTACGGTTGTTCCTGATAATACTCTGACATCAAATGGTGCCGTACCTTTAGAAAGTGTGACCGTCAAAGTTCCATTTGAGCCTCCATTACATGCTATACCAGAACCATTGAAATTTGATGCAGTGACTGTTCCAATAGTTGGAGCTACCACCAACGTACCATTTTCAGTGATTTCTATACCTGTTTGTATTGCAGTGCAACCATTGGCATCAGTTATGGTAACATTATATGTACCCGCACCAAGATTGGAAGCGGTTGTTGTTTTTGTTATATTCGACGCATTATTTCCCCCTGCTGACCAATTGGTACTATAATTTGGAGTGCCACCTACTATGTCCAAGGTAATGCTACCATTTGAAACACCTTGATCAGCTTTTGTGACATTGGTTACAGTGATAGAAACTGCTTGCTGTGGCTGTGAGATTGTAAATGTTGCATTAGCGGAGTGTGTTGGTGTTGCACTATCCACAACGGTTACATTATAGGTACCACTTTTTAGATTTTGTGGGTTTGCTCCAGTTAGTCCTCCACTCCAAGTGATGGTATATGGAGTACAACCGCCATTGATATTCAAGGCTATGGAACCATCTGATCCACCAAAACATTTTACATTGGTACTCGTGCCAGTCAAGGTCATTGCCGTTGTAGCGTTTCCTACTGTCAATGCTGCTGTCGAAGTACAACCATGTGCATCCGTCACTGTGACATTGTACACACCTGCATCAAGGTTTGTAGGTTTATCGACATTACCTAAGTTTGGTGACCAATTATAGGTATATGGTTTCGTACCACCGGAAGTACCACTTATATCTATCGCACCTTTTGTTCCGCAATTGACATTTGTAATATTTCCGAATGTAGGTATGTTGATGGCTGTTGGTTGATTGACAGTAATTGATGCTGAGCATGTGACCACATTATTACATAATACTTCTACCGTATAGCTGCCTGCAGCGATACCTGAAATATTACATCCTGAAGTTACCGCTTGTGCAGCTTTGACAATGGTACCTGCTGAATTTTTCCATTGGCACATACATCCTGTAGCTGCATTGTTTACAGTCACGCTGATCGCTCCATTACTCATTCCGAAACATGTTACATCAGTGACAGAATTCGTAGTAATAGTACATGGATCATTACCACATGATATAGTGATAGAGCCCGGAGTTCCCGCACTAGGAAGGGTCACGGCACCATCTCCAATGATTTCAGTACTCGCTACTTGAATAGTAGCTGTTTTAGGACAATCTAGAAGTTGAAAACATATCTGGAAGATGACATCACCATCATTTTTATCCACAGGATCCATAGAGGATTGCCATAAGAAATTGAGCTTGCTATCGGGAACGCCATTATTTGCGACCAAGTTGAAATCGCTAAATTTCAATCCCGCTAGGTTATAAGCTCCAGTACTAACATATTTCAATTCTGCAGGATTCCAAGTAAATGACGCATTTGCAGCAACGACATTTGTGAAGTCCTTCACTGTAATGTCAACACAAACAGTCTGACCTTGGGTGCCTGAATTTGTTCCGACTTGAACCATAGTTGTAACATCATCTGAAATAATGTTGACCTGACCATATTCATAACAAATAGGCAATTCAGATACTGTAGTAGAGCCCCAAAGCGTTGCTGGTACACCTTGTCCTAATGTGACACAAACAGACTCTCCAACTGCTCCCAAGACGGTAAAACACAATTCAAAAATAACTGTATCATCATTGAGAGTCACTGCATTTCCATCATCAGGATACCACAAGTAGGAAACCTTTCCGCTTAGGCTATCAGCTTCATTGAAAATTAAGTTTTTAGGTAGAACTCCGGGAACTATTTTTGATTTATATTTTAGTTTTGTGGAATCCCAAGTAATAGCGCCTTGACCATTTTCTATATTTGTAAAATTTTTGACCGAGATAGGAATACAAACCTGAGTACCTGGCTTGGCATTCTTAACTCCACCGATCAATTTGAAATTTGATGGATTGTCACACGCAGGTTCTTGACATGGATCGGCCGGACCGTCACATTTTACGCTGACAGTAGATGGTGTGGAAGTCAAGGTAATATAATTGAAATTGGCATCCACTATTTCTATTGCCAAAGGCTTTCCTGTCACTTGCACCTGAGAGTTTGTACATTTAGCACCCAAGGTTTTGAAGTTTAATTTAAACAACAAGGTTCCATTAGCTAGGGTCTTCGCGTTTTGACCATCTTGCCACGAAAAGGTGACTTGACCATTTTTTACTCCTGCTCCATTTGGCCCGGAAAAGTTGCTACTGCTCAAATCCAGTGTGGTATTAAAATTTGTAACATTTACAAATTGCAACTGAAGTGAATCAAAGCCAAAAGACATCTGAGTGGAGAATAAATTTGTAAATCCGGACGTGGCTACCACATCCACAGATGCTACATCACCCGTAGCTGCTACTTCAACATTTTGAAGCGTTAGTGCCAATTGTGCATTCGAAGTATGCGTAAAAACACCAACAAAAAAGAATATAAAAAATAACATCTTCCTCATGCCGGGAAATTTAAATATGTTTAAAACTTGTGATTGCAAAAGTACAACTTTTAAAAAGCAATATTTGAATATAACGAAATATTGACAAAATTTGCTAATAACGATGATAAAAATATATCAACAAACTATAATGCAAATTGTGCGCCAAAAATTTTAAAAGTTAATACAGAAGGGAAAAACTGTTCATTTCAAAGGCAAATGTAGGTAATTTTTTTTATTATGGTCAATAATTTTATGTAATATTTAAAACAAAAAAGTTCGGGAGGAAATCTCCCGAACTTTTCGAATATTTTTTGTTTGTTATAACTATTTGCTCAAATAAATCATCTTCTTATTTGCTTTTTGTCCATTGTATTCAAGCTCGTAGAACAACACACCTTTTGCATTAAGGTCATTTTCTGAAATCTTGATTTCATTTTGACCTTTAGGATATGTGTTGCTTACTTTCTTGACAATTCGTCCTGTCACATCATAGACTGTAAATGTGGCAGTACCGGATTCAGGCAAGTAAAATCCAATTTTTGTACTTGATTCAAATGGGTTAGGTGTGTTTTGATAAAGCACCATCGCATCACCTGAATTTTGTCTGACTTCTAATCCTAATCCCATTACATTAAGATCTTGATCATAAACTTCAGCAGACAATACATCTGAAGACATTGAGATGGTATTTGAAATTGTATTGTTCGCAGTTGCTTTGAAAACGATCGTGAATAATGTTTGGTCTTTTGAAGCAGTGACTATGTGGGCATCATTCCAAGACATCACGATGTGACCTTGTTTTTCTGCATTGACTTTATCACTTAGATTCAACAATCCTGACTCAACATCCACAAACTCAAGCGATTTAGAATCATAATTCATTGTCCATTGAGCTCCGGAGATGTTATTGAAATCTTTTGAAGTAACATCCATTTTCACAAACTCACCTTCTGTAAAACTTTGCTCCATTGTGGTCAAAGTCACAATCTTAGCAGATCTGGATTCTACATTATTTGAATTTGAGTTTCCGGTTGCAGAGCTATTCAAGTCTCCAACTTTTACTGCCAAGAAGTCATTATTCATCATATCTCCAGACAAAGATTGGATATTGATAAATTCCTCTGTATTCCATGGGTGTGCAATGTCAGCAATTTGTTGAGCCTTATTGAAAAATCTCCAAGATGTATTATTTTGGAATTTTGCATCAATACCTAAGATCAATTTACGTAAAGCACTCAAGTCACCTACTGTCACATTGTTATCTTTATTGACGTCTGCAGCAAAATATTTATATGGTGAAGTAAATGATTCAATATTCAAGATATGTCTTTGAATGAGAACCAAATCTAAAGTAGAAACACCATCCATATAGTTGATATCTTTTTTAGGTGTCACTATGTAACTAGCATTTTCTGGCAAGCTTGTGAACGCATACTGACCATTGTTGTCAGTCATCTGTACACTTTGCTCGTTGCTATTGCTATTCATCACATTGACTTCAACATCTTCTATCATTTTGATCTCCTCAGTAGCTATTTGACCTGCTACTCTTGAGCCACCACAAGCATCACCATTTGATTGAATGGTCAACTTCACTGTGCAATAATCAGTATTACCGGCAGCATCCCAAACGCTCATGTCCAATTCTTTTACACCTAGGTCATTACAAGTAAATACCATAGATGATGAGCAGTCGCTTTGTTTCCAATACTGTGCCAACCCTGCATCATATTTTGCTTTTGTGGAAAGTCCGTTTTGATCGAAATAATGGTCACTACTTTGAACTGGTTTTGCACCATTGAATGTGAATCTCAATCCACATCCTGGTAGAGGACAATTGTCTGAAGAACCTTTATCAAAATCTTTTGCCCAAATAGCGATACTACCGGTAGATGGCATAACAACTGTTGTCAATTCACTAATACAGTATGGAGTTGGCTTCTTGGCATCCACTACTCTGAAAGTATAAGTCTTAGTGGCAGTATTACCACATTTGTCTTCTACAGTCCAAGTAATTTTATGTGTTCCGACAGGATACACACCTGATGCATCATTTGTTGTACCAGTTCTGTGTGGTCCGATATTGTCGTTGTTAATATCTACAGTGTATGTCCACTCTAACTCACCAGCTGGTGTACAATCTTTTGCAGAATTGGTCAATACAACTTCACCAGAGCAATCAGCACCAAATACATTTGTATCAGCTTTTGAAGTTGTTTGTATCTCAGGTGCTTCAGTGTCCACTACTTTTATGACCTGGATATCAGTCCACATATTGACACCAAGTGTAGGTATTGAAGGGTAGATGTAGGTAGATTCATCAGAATCCACTCTGAATTTACACCAATCTATCACTGTCCATTTTCTCAGGATTTTATAACAAACTCCATCAACAAATGGGAATAATTGGTCTTCATATGTATATGCTACTTGGCTACAAGCTGCAGCACCCAAAACAGGTTCACCAGTTTTTGATGGCTTAGTATCCACGTTTAGACATCCTGTCAAAGTTTTATCATCAGGGAAACTTGTAGGACCAGTATACGGAGTTAAATCTTTAACTGTGATGGATTGTGTACAACTTGAAGATCTTCCTCCATTATCTGTTACTGTAAATTGACGAAGTAAGGTACCTTGGCCACAATTATTTAATGATCCACCTATGTTTTTCCAAGTCATCTTAGGATTAGGACAGTTATCGGTGTAATAAGGTGTAGATAATGCAGTAGCAGAATATACAGGTTTACCCAAAACATTAGCAGATGTATCGGCTTGACAATCTATCAAAACACTTGCCGGACAAGTGATTACCGGTGGTACTTTATCTTGAGTGGTTGCTATCACCATACATGTATTGCTATTATTGTTTGTGTCAGTGACTTGAAGTTCTACTACAACATCTTTTCCAACATCGCTGCAATCAAACTGAACGTAGTCACCCCAAGTGGTTGTGCCCATTCTTCTTACTAAAAATGTAACATCAGAACAGTTATCGTGGCTACCGTCATCAAATGATAGCGCAAATACGTGAGCCCATCCATTGTTTGATAATGTCACTACTGTATGCTCATCACAAACAGCAACAGGTGGTGTCTTATCGTCAACATAAATTTCAGTAAATGCATATGTTACGTTTCCACACTCATCACTTACTGCATATCTAATCCACGTACATCCTAGAGGAAGTCCATCGATTCTGTATCTATTTTTACCAGTGACTGGATCATCAGAAAGTTGAACTACTTTTGTATTACCATCTTGAGTAACATAGTATCCATTTTGTGGTGCTGAACCATTGGCATCAGCAAGCAAGAATGCTACGCTGTAATCCCAATTTGAACAATCATACACATTGATAGGTGCTAGTGCATTCCAGGAACCTGTACAAGAATATGGATCAGCCAAAATCACTGAAGATACTTTGGTTTGGCAAGCTCCACTTGGTGCAGTTACATCCGTTGGGATGGTTGCTACAGGACCTTTTTCATCCAATACTTTGATGATTTGGTGCATTTGCTTCACTTCACCAGTACACCAGTCAAGAATAGTCCAAAATCTTAAAATCTTGTACGACTTTGCACATATATCTATTCTTGTATCTGAATAGGTTGTATTGATTTTACAAAGAGTATTTGTTCCTATAAATGGATAATACAAAGTGTCCACGGGTGCAGAAACACCACCGTTGCCATCGCATACAGTTCTCCAAGTGTCTAATACATTTGATGCATTCAACACCTTGCGAAGTGAGTATTCCCAACCTACAACGTTTCCGGCAGTACAACCATTAAGGTTGGCGCCTCCAAAAGTAGAAGGTACATTCACTTTGTATCCGTAAATGACTTTTTGAATGTTTGCATTGTCCTTAATATACGGACCACCAGTTTCCGATGGCTCAGGATATCCTGAATTATTGGTATCCCATGTGTTAACATTCACCGGATTCCAAGCATAGTTACCATCACATTCTAAATGAGGTCTGTTATGCAGTGTTCCATCATAATTCTTAGGAAATTTGATATCATCCAATCCAATTGGAGAATAGTAAATTGTCCTTGTACAAACCGAAGAAGTATTGTTATACTTATCCTTTGCTTGATACGAAATCACTCTCTTTGCAATGTAGTCATTGTCACATCCAAGGTCTGTGACCACATCAGACAAAACTGTTGCATAAGAAGTGCCTCCGCAATTGTCAGTGGCAATCAATGCTGTCAGACTTACCGAAGCTTGATAGCTTGGATTCCAACATGTGACTACTTCCGGTTCATCCGGGCAATCAATGGTTGGTGCAAGCTTATCTTCAAGCTTAATAAATCCCCAACATGAATTATTACCAAGCCACACTTTCACTTCAAGTGTTTGCCCGACATAATTCTTGTCCACATAATTATTTCCGGAATATCCCGGTATTGTGATCGGCTGACCACTTTGATTTTTCACCTGTACTACATAGTTACAAGTGGGACTAACACCATTGCCTTCAAGCATCATATCAGGTGTGATTTCAACGATACAATCATCATCCATAGATACCTGAACAAGGTTGTTACAAGCTAAAGGACATGGCTGTATTTGAGCTATCATACCGGAATACCACGCTGTAAAGACTACAGTTAAAATACTCATTCTGAGAAAATTCCCAAGATGAATACTGGTTGAATTAGTAAAATTCTCCGATTTCATGAGATAATTAGATTTAAGTTATAAACTAAAAAATGATTCCAAATTCATCTCAAATTCATTCGGGGGTGACTGTTGCAAATATCAGGTTGGCAAGGGGATGCCAGTTATTTCCTATTTCTGTTACAATTATTATACCAATTGGTGTTCAAGCGTAAACTTTATCAATGTTCCTGTATTGTTTACACCGAACTTCTTCATGATTCTCTTTCTATGAGAGGCCACAGTTTGATCACTTATAAACAACTCTTCCGCAATATTTTTTGTGGTTTTGAATTGTACTATCAATGACAAAATCTGCTTTTCTCTTTTTGTCAACTTCTGCTTGAGAAAAAATCTTTCCTCGTACTTCATTGATTCTTCTGATGTTTCAGACTTCTTCCTCTTTTTCTGCACTAGCTCAGGTGCTAAACGCAATCCTTCACCAATAAATGTGCTTCCATCCATGACTTTATCAATGCATTCAAGCAATTCTAAGGCATGTGTGGATTTCAAAACGTATCCGTCAGCCCCGTTTATAAATGCTTGCCGAACAAGTTTTGAGTCACTGATGTTGGATAAAACAATGATTCGCAAACTCGGATTCTCACTTTTAAGTTCAGAGATTATTTTGTGAGATTCTTGCTCTGCAATTGTGATGTCCATAATCAAAACATCCACTGGGAAATGCATCATTTTCTTGAGCTCCATCATTGAAAATGCAATTCCTACGATCTTTATCGACTGCATACTCAATTCTGTCAAAATCGCTTGTACACCTTCCGCAAACATTTTCTGCGTATCAGCTATAACAGCTCTCAATGCCATCTGCTTCTGAAATAATTAAGGTTATTTAATAAAATTCGTTTGGAGAGCGATCCACCTATACAAATGATGTATATGAATACAACTCATCCAGCATTTAAAAATCAAAATAAGTGCCAAACTTTTATTGTACCGGTTTTCAACAAGCACAGTTTATATGCTATTATTACAATATGTTCTACATCATTTTGCTTTTAAATTGTATATACATTATAATATATTTTAATATGTGTCGTAATTTTTTTTTATTTTCTCGCAGTTGATTCCCTATATACTTTACTTTTATTTAGAATTATTACAAAAAAACTTAGAATACAATTTAAATATAGACGCTACCAATACAACTTGTCAAGGTATTTCTATTCGTTTTTCATATGCGATTTATTTTACAAATGCTCTAGAATCAAATAGTTTAAAAATCATTAGTTTGCTGATTCATGATAAAATTTTTTCTTTCAATAAGATAATCGATTATCTTTGCGAACAAATGTTCGTACTTATGTCTTCTTCAAGTTTTCATCCCATCAAAGTGAGCAAGGTTGAGCGCAATAACAAATCTTGCGTCAATGTTACCTTCGATATTCCTTCCAAATTAAAAGATCAATTCAATTTTCTTCCTGGCCAATATTTAACACTTATTGCACCTGAACTTGGACCAGATGTCAGACGGTCGTATTCGCTTTGTACTATCCCAAAAGATAATGAATATACTGTTGCTATCAAAAAAATTGAAAATGGGTTGTTTTCTACTTTTGCAAATAAAAGATTGAAAGAAGGTGATTTACTGGAAGTTATGTCTCCTCAAGGTAGTTTCACCATTGACGTTCAGGAAGGTGATAATGTAGTTTGTTTTGCTGCCGGAAGCGGTATCACACCGATTTTATCCCATATAAAGCACATTTTGCTCAATTTTGAAACGACTACAGTAACCTTATTTTACGGTAATAAAAACTTTGAGTCTATCTTATTCAGAGAAGCATTGGAAGGACTTAAAAATGAGTTTATCGATAGGTTATCAGTGTATCACATCTTTTCTCGTGAAAAGATTGGACTTCCTATTTTTCATGGTCGAATAGATGAAACAAAGACGAACGCCTTATTAACTCACTTTGTCAATGTGAAGAACACAAAATATTTTTTGCTGTGTGGACCAAATGAAATGGTTTTTAACGTAAAAGAAACATTATCAACTCTAGGTGTAGATGCCCATAAAATTAAGTTTGAGTTATTCAATACCGATGGTTTGAAGGCCAGAATTGCAAGCCAAAAAGCTGCCTCTACTTCCGATGCCTTCATCAGTCATGTCACTATTCAAATGGATGGTGACCTATTCGAGTTTGAACTACCATCAGCAGGACAAAATTTATTGGATGCTGCTTTAGAAAATGGAGCAGACCTTCCTTTCTCCTGCAAAGGTGGCGTATGTAGCACCTGCAAAGCAAAACTCATCCAAGGTAATGTCAACATGGATCTCAATTACTCTTTGGAACCAGATGAAGTAGAAAATGGATATATATTGATGTGTCAATCCCACCCTACTACATCTGAAATTTATATAGATTTTGACCAAAAGTAACTTTTATGAATAGAACCACAATCATCAATGCTGCTGCAGGCCTATTTGAATCAAAAGGTTACAGTGCAACAAGTATGCGCGATCTTGCAGAAAAAGTAGGTCTAATGCCATCTAGTCTCTATTCACATATAAATTCAAAACAAGAGATACTGAAGGAAATATGTATGCAATGTGCCTACCAATTTACTGAAGGAATGCTTGAGCTGAAGCAGAATAATAATAACCCACAGCAATCAATTGATGCGCTCATAAAATTGCACGTGGATATTGCTTATTCATTTCCTTCATCTATTGCTGTGTTCAACGATGAATGGCGCTTTATGGAAGCAAAAGATATAACAACCTTTAAAAAATTGCGTACGCAGTATGAAAAAAATTTCAAAGACATTTTGCAAGAAGGCAAAGACAAAGGCATTTTCAACTATATTGATTTGGACGTCGTTTTTTTAATAATTCTTTCTACCCTGAATCGAACATATCAAAGTGTGGGAAAGTACAATAAAAACAAAGTTGAAGCAGAAATAAACCATTTCATCAAAAATGCATTAAAAAATACATAATACCATCATCATGGCAATACAAAATTTAGAGACACATTTTCAGGAAAAAGTTGATCAGGAAATAAAAATTGAACCAAAAGATTGGATGCCGGATGCATACAGGCAAACGCTGATTAGACAAATTTCTCAACATGCCCATTCAGAAGTTGTTGGTATGTTGCCGGAAGGCAATTGGGTGACAAGAGCGCCCTCATTAAAGAGAAAACTGGCATTATTAGCGAAAATTCAAGATGAAGCAGGCCATGGACTGTATTTGTATTCTGCAACTGAAACTTTGGGTATTTCTCGATCAGAACTTATAGATCAACTGCATTCCGGAAAAGCTAAATATTCTAGTATTTTCAATTACCCCACTCTATCTTGGTCTGATATTGGCGCTATAGGATGGTTAGTAGATGGTGCCGCCATAATGAATCAAGTTGCATTGTGTCGAACTTCCTACGGCCCTTATGCACGAGCAATGGTGAGAATATGCAAGGAAGAATCATTTCATCAAAGACAAGGATATGATATATTACTCACCATGTGCAGAAACTCTGAAACCCAACGACAAATGGTTCAAGATTCTGTCAATAGATGGTGGTGGCCATCATTAATGATGTTCGGACCAAATGACAGTGAATCACCACATTCAGCGCAGTCCATGAAGTGGAAAATAAAAAGAGTGAGCAACGATGATCTCAGACAAAGATTTGTTGATATGACTGTACCACAAGCCGAAATATTGGGTATTAAACTTCCTGATCCCGAACTGAAATGGAATGAAGAAAGAAAGCACTATGATTTTGGGAACATTGACTGGGATGAATTTTGGAGAGTTGTCAATGGTCACGGACCGTGTAACAAGTCTCGTATGGAAGCAAGAATCAAGGCCCACGAAGAAGGAGAATGGGTAAGAGACGCTGCAATGGCATACGCTGAAAAGCAAGCAGAAAGACAAGATGTTCAATCGAAAATACAATATTCATAGGATGCTTCATAAGTTCGTTTTTATATTGATTTTTTTCATAGGGTTTGGTAATGGAGTAATCTTTGGTCAGTCCATTTCAAAGATTGACCCCGTTTTATTAAATTCAGTTCCTGATGCTACATTAGATTTTGTAGTGGTTCTATCTGAACAAGCGGAACTAAAAGGATTGCACCCATCCATGACAAAAAATGAAAAGGCCAGATATGTGTATGAAACTTTATTGAATTCGGCGGATCATTCGCAAAGCGAAATCAAGGCGTTCTTATCATTAAATAACATTCAATATAAGTCATTTTATATTGTTAATGCTATCAATGCCAAAGGTAATTTAGCATTGATACGACAACTGGCTGAAAGGGATGATGTCAAGCAAATCATTGAAAACGGAACTTTTAAAATTCTAGATACTCCACCAGCCATTAAGGATGATAGCGGAACACGATCACCTCTATGGAATCTAACACTTATCGGCGCACCAAGCGTATGGAATATGGGTTTTACCGGGCAAGGTATAGTTGTTGGTGGACAAGACACGGGTTACGCTTGGGATATTTCTCCTTTACAAAGTAAGTACAAAGGCTGGAATGGCACATCAGCTGACCATAATTACAATTGGCATGACGCCATTTATGCCAACAATTCCCACACCACGGGAACAAATCCATGTGGGTATAACCTTTCCTACCCATGTGATGATAATAATCATGGAACACATACCATGGGCACTATGATAGGAGGATTGGATAATTTAGGACAAGAATTTGGAGTAGCTCCCAATGCAAAATGGATAGGTTGTAGAAATATGGAAAGAGGCTATGGCACTTTGACGACTTATGTAGAGTGTTTCGAGTGGTTTTTGGCACCTTATCCATATAACAGTACTCCGTCCAATGGTGATCCTGATAAGATGCCACATGTCATCAATAATTCATGGGGATGCCCCACAAGTGAAGGATGTAACACATCCAATTTTAGCACTATGGAAGCAGCGCTGAATAATTTACGTGCTGCAGGCTGCGTCATCGTCGTTTCTGCGGGCAATTCAGGATCTGCTTGTGGTACTGTCAATAATCCCGCAGCAATATTTGAAGGCAGTTTTACCGTAGGAGCAACCGACAGCGGCGATGCTATAGCCAGTTTTTCAAGCAGAGGAGCCGTAACTGTTGATAATTCAAATAGATTAAAACCAAATATTTCCGCACCCGGAGTCAGCATTAAATCATGTATCACAAATGGAGGATTTCCATCCTACAGTGGTACAAGCATGGCCGGCCCCCATGTTGCCGGCGCTGTGGCACTTTTGCTTTCCGCAAATCCAACTTTGGAAGGAAATGTAGATAAAATTGAAGAAGTATTTGAACAGACTGCACTTCATATCACCTCTACTCAAATATGCAATGGTGTATCAGGCGTACCTAACAATGTGTATGGCTATGGTAGAATAGATGTGAATGCTGCCGTCAAGATATCGCTTTTATCATCATACGAGCCAATCGTAAAGATAGATAATGATTATCAAGTGGCTACTGTTGCAGGTGGGATTATACTGGTTTCTACACAAAATCAAAGATATAGAGTGACGGTCGATGACATGGGCACAATTCAAACCACTCCATTTTCCGGCACTCAAAATACTGTAAAAGTGGTAGGTAGCAGTTTATTTATCGATAACCCGGGTAAAGGGATCATTTTAAGGTCTCCAAATGGCACACATTTTAGATTACGTATCGGAAGTAATGGTGAACTAGAAACTCAAGTCACATCGCCACCACTTCAAAATTTTTCAACTTCTATGACAGAAGATATATCCATATATTCGCCTACAAAAGGCGTCATCTTAAAAGATAGCAATAATGCATGTTTCTTAGTGAATATCACAACATTGGGAAACATCATTTCAATACCATCGGCATGCCCATAAATTATTCAATTTATAAATTAATACAAAATGAAAGATTGGCCATTATTTGAAATTTTTATTCGTTCTAAAAACGGTTTGAATCACAAACACGTGGGAAGCCTCCATGCAGCTGATGCCACTATGGCGATACAGAATGCTCGTGATGTGTACACACGGAGAAATGAGGGCGTATCCATTTGGGTGGTAGAGTCAAAAATGATAACGGCCTCTGACCCTGCTGAAAAAGAATCACTCTTCGAACCTGCAGAAGACAAGATTTATCGCCATCCGACATTTTATGTATTACCGGACGAACTAAAACACATGTAATTTATGGACAGCAATTTGAAAAAGTTCATCCTGAGATTGGCGGATGATAGCATGATTCTGGGTCAACGTTTAGGAGAATGGTGCGGACACGGGCCAGTACTGGAACAAGACATCGCATTGACCAATATTGCATTGGACTTAATAGGAGAAGCACGAAACTACTATGCCTATCTTGCATCTGTTGAAGGTAAGAAAGAAGATGATTATCCAATGTTGAGATTGGAAAGAGAGTTTTACAATTGTCTTCTTGTGGAACAACCGAATGGTCATTTTGGCGATTCTATCATCCGACAATTTTTATTTGACAGCTATCATTATTACATTTTGGATGGACTCAAATCATCCAAAGATGAGACATTGGCCCAAATCGCCGAAAAAAGTTTAAAAGAAGCAAGATATCACCTCCATTTTTCCGGCGAATGGGTATTGAGATTGGGAGACGGAACTGAAAAAAGCCATAATCTCATGCAAGATTCATTGAATAATTTGGTGGAATACTATGAAGAATTATTCACGCCCGCACCTTTTGAAGTTTGGTGTATGGAACAAGGGTATTGTCCAAATCTCAATGATGTAAAGGATAAAGCAATCGGTTACGCCAGACAAAAAATAGAAGATGCTACACTTACTTGGCCAACTGAATACTTCAGCAGAACTGGGGGAAAAGCAGGAATTCACAGCGAAAGCCTTGGTTTTATGCTCACAGAACTCCAATACATGCAGAGAGCATATCCAAGCATGAATTGGTAAGGTTTGGGTCACGAATAAGCATACTATTTATTTTGTAAAAATACTGCAGTGCTCATTTTAGAGTCATTAGCATTATTTTAGATACGTATAACTGAAAATATTCAATTATCTTTGCGGCTTTTTAATAAGTATTTTGGCTGATTTATCACTAAAATACGCCCTTTCATATTTTTATTATGGCAGCCTACAGTGATTCACTAAAACAGTTAGACCTTCCGCTTATAGACGCCCAAATCCTAGATTTTTGGCAGAAAAATGATATTTTCAAGAAGAGTGTAGAACAAAAAGACCCAAAAAATGCCTTTGTTTTTTATGAAGGTCCACCTTCAGCTAATGGCAAACCCGGCATCCATCATGTCATGGGTAGAACAGTCAAAGACATTTTCTGTAGATTTCACACCATGCAAGGTCGCAGAGTGGAGAGAAAAGGCGGTTGGGACACCCATGGACTTCCTATAGAATTGAGTGTAGAGAAGGAACTTGGAATCACGAAGGAGGACATTGGAAACAAGATAACCGTTGACGAGTACAATGCGAAATGTAAAGAAACGGTGATGCAGTATAAGGATGTTTGGGATGACATCACACGGAAAATGGGCTATTGGGTTGACCTTGACCATCCTTACATCACGTTCAAAAATGAATATATAGAGTCTGTGTGGTGGTTATTATCACAATTGTATAAAAAAGGACTTTTATATAAGGGTTATACCATTCAACCCTATTCACCGGCAGCAGGCACAGGACTTAGCTCACATGAATTGAATCAACCAGGCACATATAGAGATGTCTCTGATACCACAGTCATAGCACAGTTTTTGACAATTCATGAGAGCCTTCCACAGTTTCTTGAACATTATGGAGACATTCACATATTAGCTTGGACCACAACGCCTTGGACATTACCTTCAAACACTGCGCTTACTGTTGGCCCTGATATTGAATATGTATTGGTAAAAACATATAACCAATATACTTTCAGGCCAATACAAGTGATATTGGCGAAAGAATTGGTATCAAAGGTGTTCACAAATCCATTTAGGTTAGCAGAAAACCAAGAAGAATTCTTAAGTTACCAAAAAGATCAAAAATTCATACCTTATCTGGTAGATGCTTCATTCTCAGGAGAATCCATCATCGGAGTGCGGTATGAACCATTATTGCCATATGCGACACCTTACGAAAATCCGCAAAACGCATTTAGAGTCATTGGTGGCAACTTTGTCACGACAGAAGATGGAACAGGCATCGTGCATACTGCTCCGACTTTTGGTGCAGATGATGCAAAAGTTGCCAAAGAAGCACATCCGGAAATACCACCAATGCTCGTAAAAGATCAGCATGGCAATTTGGTTCCCTTGGTAACCCTTCAAGGAAAATTCAGAGATGAATTGGATGAAATTGGCGGCAAATACGTAAAGAATGAATATTATCCTGAAGGACAAGCCCCTGAGAAATCTGTCGATGTAGAAATCTCTATAAAATTAAAGATAGAAAACAAGGCTTTCAAGGTTGAAAAATATGTGCACAATTACCCACATTGTTGGCGCACCGACAAACCCGTCTTGTACTATCCATTAGACAGCTGGTTTATACGATCCACTGCAATGAAGGATAAGATGATTGAACTGAATAAAACCATCAATTGGAAGCCGGCACATACGGGTGAAAAGAGATTTGGAAATTGGTTGGAGAATCTCAATGATTGGAATTTATCGAGGTCTAGATATTGGGGTATTCCTTTGCCAATTTGGAGAACAGAAAATGCGTCCGAGGAAATATGCATAGATTCTATGGCACAATTGAACAGTGAAATAGAAAAAGCAAACGAAACCCTAGGTTTACAACAAGTGATGCCTGACGATTTGCATAGACCCTATATTGATGAGATCATTTTGGTATCAAAAAATGGGAAGCCCATGAAAAGGGAAACCGATCTTATAGATGTTTGGTTTGATTCGGGATCAATGCCTTATGCACAATGGCATTACCCAATGGAGCATCAGTCTTATATCGATCAAGGCTTGAAGTTTCCTGCAGATTTTATCGCTGAGGGTGTGGACCAAACAAGAGGTTGGTTTTTCACTTTGCATGCTATTGCCAGCATGGTATTTGAAAGTGTAGCGTACAAAACTGTCGTTTCCAATGGCTTGGTTCTCGATAAAAATGGAGTAAAAATGTCCAAAAGATTGGGCAATGTTATCGATCCTTTTGAGACCATTGCAACTTATGGCGCTGACGCAACTCGATGGTATATGATATCCAACGCACAACCGTGGGATAACTTAAAATTTGACTTAGAAGGTATCGATGAAATACGAAGAAAATTCTTTGGCACCCTGTTCAATACATACAACTTCTTTATTTTATATGCCAATATTGATGCATTCCAATACAAAGAAGATTATATTCATGTAAGTGAAAGACCTGAAATAGATAGATGGATCATATCAAAGCTGAACCATCTCATACAAGATGTCCAAGATGACTTTTCAGACTATGAACCCACGAATGCCACAAGAAAAATCATGGAATTTGTTGATGAGCACCTGAGCAATTGGTATGTAAGATTGTGCAGAAGACGGTTTTGGAAGGGTGAATATGGACTAGATAAAATAGCAGCCTACCAAACACTGTATGACTGCTTGCTGAATATTTCAAAATTATCTGCACCCGTAGCACCTATGTTTTCAGAGTGGCTATACAATAATTTGAATTCGGCTACTGGACGAGAAGTCCACGAGTCAGTACATTTAGCTGATTTTCCCGTTGCCAATCTCAAAGAGACTGATGATGCATTAGAACAAAGGATGGATTATGCCCAAAGAATTTCATCTGTTGTTCACTCTATAAGAAAGAAAGTAGGCCATAGAGTTCGGCAGCCTTTAGCCAAGATTATTTTACCGATCATACACCCGTCATTCATCGATCAAGTTGAAGCTGTCAAGGAACTGATACTTTCTGAAGTGAATATTAAAAAAATTGAATACATCACTGATACAGAAGGTTTTATCAAGAAAAAGTCAAAAGCAAATTTCAAAACTTTAGGTAAATCACTTGGTAAAAATATGAAAGATGGCGCTGCTATGATCGCAGAGTTTGATCAAGCCAAAATCAATGAACTTGAGAAAAAAGGTGTCATCTCATTGACCATCAATGGAGAAGCATATTCTATCACACCCGAAGACGTAGAAATCAGTTTTGATAACATTCCGGGATGGCAGGTAGGCATTGACAAAGACATCACTGTGGCGCTTGATATATCATTGGATGATGCGCTCATTCACGAAGGTCTAGCCAAGGAATTGGTGAATAGAATTCAAAATATGCGTAAAAATGCGGATTTGAATGTCACAGATAAGATTTCGGTTGTACTAGAAAAGCATGATGTTTTAGAGGAAACCATTCGTCAATTTGGAGACTATATAAAGCAAGAAGTGTTGGCCGAAACCATTACATTTGCAGGTCAAGTTAATGACGAAAAAGTAGAAATTTCAGATGAAATTCAGATAGCAATAGGCATCGCCAAGATTTAATTTCTGCAAAAAGGATTCTAAACTTTTTTATAGCTGGAATCCTATTCTCATTCCAAAATCAAGGACAAAGTATGACCTCTTGGAATTTACGGATGCGCTACCAACAGCACTATAAGCATTATCTGCACCTATATCTTGTCGTAAAGAGTTTTCTTTCCTTATTCCTCCTCCGAGAAAATACTCAAAGGACAATTTAGGAAAGAGTGTTTGGTAATTAAGTCTAACTATATAATCCAAAAATCGTTGATTTTCCTTAAATGAAAATTCCGGAAGTCGCGTATAACTATTTGCCGCACCAAAAACAGGTTGAGCTTTAAAATTGTTATTGGTGTACCTGAGTACGAGACTGACTGATGTTCCTTCAAGAGCATCGCTAGCTAAATACAGTTTGGGTTCTAACTCAAATCTCAGTCCTACACCCTGTTTACGAATACTTAAGTCACTAAAATCATCACAAATATCGTAGGACCAATTCGTGCTTTCGCAATAATAATCACTTCCATACAACTCATCCAAGAATGATACATTCTGATCAAGGACAGATTTAAATGTTGGTCCTACGCCTACTTCTAAGGACAAATAGTCATTGATACCATACTCTGCTTCAACCAATGCTTTTCCAAATAAGGGCATGATGGGTGATGTTTTAAGAATGATGGGATGAGAAACTTCCCTCGTCTTTTTTCTATTCTCCGTTCCACCAAAGTCAATTATTTCAACATCTGAATTTTTCTTTGTTTTGGTTTTTTGCCCTATGGCATTTGTGCAATATCCAAAAACAATCAAAACAACCAAGAAACCATGATAAATTTTCATATCTTTTTTTTAGCAAAAATAAATATATCTCCATATATTTGTGTATAAATGCAGTAAAAATGAATAAGATTTTCACTTTCATGATGATATTAATTGCTTGGACTATATCTGCTCAAGATGTAACAGTTGCTTTAAGTCCTTTGTATAAATTTCCAAAAAACAGCTCAGTACCTGAGTTTTTGTGCGAAAACAATGGAGAATATTATTTTTTGAGGTCGGAAGCACATGGCTTATTCTCATTCAAATATAATTTCTTCTTGGAAAAGTATAATGATTCTTTTGAACAAGTAAAATCCAAAGAAATTTCAGTGTCAAAAGATGATATAAATTATAATGGCTCTGTTTATATCAATCAAAAGTTAGCTCTCATGATTTCTGACAATGATAAAGATAGAGATATCATATCCTACAAAATTGTACCGATATCGCTTGAAGGAAAATCTTCCAAACCAATCACGGTGTCCAAATTTAAATACGAAAGGAAAAGAGACATACCAACGACATCTTGGATCCTGACAAATGATACCACAAAGATTCTCTTTATGGCAGAATCTGACAATGACAGTAAAAAGGAAAATTATCAAATTCACTTAGTTTCCATAGATGATAATCTCAATAAAATATGGGATAAAACCATGAAGTTTAGCAAAACAGAAGCCCAAGTGAAAATGCTCTCTAGTGTCATCAATCCTAATGGTGAGGTGTATTTATTGTACAAAATATACGATGATAAAAAACGCGAGAAAAAAGACGATAAAGCTGCCTATGAAATTCAATTGATGTATATCAAAAACGACTCCGCTGAAGTGAAAAAATTTGCATTAAATATTTCTGACAAATTTATTAAATCAGCCAACCTAAGACTTAGAGACAATGGTGAATTGTATAGTGTTGGTTTATATAGTAATACTGTTGACGGACCAACACATGGTGTTTTCTTTCTGAAGATAGTGGATGGTGAAGTCACTCTATCCACAAAAAGAGAATTTAGCGAAAACGACCTTGAAAAATTAGGAAAACGAAAATCTGACAAAGATAAATCCGGTGAAAAGGGTCTGAAAGACAATTTTAGGTTTAATGATATGCAAATAATTGAAGATGGCAGTGCATTTGTAACAGTGGAACCAAATTACGTTGTGGAATATAAAAGTACCAACTCAAGGGGTGTAATGTCAACTTCTTATGTCTATTATAGTGAAGACATCATCATCATCAATATCAATCCGCAAGGTGATATCGATCGATTAAGTATATTACCAAAATTTCAATCTAATCCTGAATCAACCTTATTTTTAAGTCATAAATCCTTTGCTTATAAAGACAAGGTATATCTATTTTACAATGAGGATGAAGACAATTACAAAAATCCTGTGGGTAGCAAACCGAAACGCACATCTTATTATGGGGATTTTATTGCTACGATGACTACTTTGGACAAAAATGGCAATTTTGACCGAAAAGCGCTATTTAGTTATGAAGATTCTGACTCCATCTTTATCCCTGATAGTATAGAAAAAATATCACCATCTAAGTATATCTTGGTAGCAACAAAAAGAAAATTGTTCACAAGCAAATCAACTTACATGTTTAGCACTATTCAAATCAATAATTGAGACCAATTCTCAAACATTTAGTCGCTCGATTACATGGAACTGTAGAAATTGGCGTGCATCCAAAGCATTGTTAACTTTACATCAAACATTGATGATTATTTACTGAGTTAGGTACATCCACCTTAAGCCTGTGTATGGATATCCTTGACTGCTCGTCCGGATGGATCATTCATATTTTTAAAGGCGGCATCCCATTCCAGCGCTACAGGTGAGCTACACGCTACCGATGGCACAGATGGCACGCATAAAGAAGCAGATCGAGATGGGAAGTGCGACTCAAAAATACTTCTATAATAATACTCCTCCTTTGATGATGGTGTTTGGTCAGGAAATTTATAAACAGCATTAGCCAATTGCTCATCGGTGACATTCTTTTGGACAAGTTCCTTGAGGGTATCTATCCATGAGTATCCTACACCGTCGCTAAATTGCTCCTTTTGTCTCCAAACGATACTTTCAGGCAACATATCCTCAAATGCTTTTCTCAGCACCCATTTTTCCATCCTGCCACTTTTAGGCAGCTTGCTTTCCGGATTTATACGCATGGCAATATCCATGAATTCTTTATCCAAAAATGGTACTCTACCTTCTACGCCCCATGCAGCCAATGATTTATTTGCCCTAAGATTGTCATAAAGGTGCAATTTATCCAATTTTCTGACGGTTTCTTCATGCAATGCTTGAGCATTCGGTGCCTTATGGAAATACAAATACCCTCCGAATATTTCATCACTACCTTCACCACTCAAAACCATCTTGATTCCCATGGACTTGATAACTCGAGCCATCAGAAACATCGGTGTTGATGCACGAACTGTGGTGATATCATAAGTTTCGAGGTGGTAGATCACATCGCTGATCGCATCGATGCCCTCCTGAATAGTGAAGTTGATTTCATGGTGGATAGAACCTATGTGATCCGCTACTTTCTTTGCAGCTATCAGATCCGGTGCGCCCTTCAGTCCTACTGCAAAGGAATGTAATTGTGGATACCAAGCATCTGACTTATCTTGTGTTTCTATACGTTTGGAAGCAAATTTTTTGGCTATGGCAGATATAATTGACGAATCCAAGCCGCCTGAAAGCAATACACCATACGGAACATCACTCATCAATTGTCTGTGCACTGCGTCTTCAAGTCCTTTGCGTAAAGTTGTTATGTCAGTTTCATTGTCTTTTACATTTTCAAATTCCATCCAATCACGTGAATACCATTTTTTCATCTCGCCGTCGGTGGAAAAGTAGTAATGTCCCGGAGGAAAAACTTCTATTTTGTTGCATACACCTTCTAAAGCCTTCAGTTCTGATGCCACATAGTATTGACCATAGACATCCCAGCCATGGTACAAGGGTATGATGCCCATATGATCTCTCGCAATTAAAAATGCATCATTCTCAATATCATACAAGGCAAAACCAAAAATACCGTTTAATTCTTCTAAAAAATCAGGACCTTTTTCTCTATACAGTGCGAGAATCACTTCACAGTCCGAATGGGTAAGAAAATTATATTTCCCTTCAAATTTAGATCTGATATCAGTATGATTATAAATTTCACCATTGACTGCCAAAACAATTTTTCTATCTTCTGTATATAAAGGTTGCCCACCAGATTGGGGATCCACTATTGCAAGGCGCTCATGTGCTAGAATCGTATGATCTCCACAATAAATGCCGGACCAATCAGGGCCTCTATGCCTTACTTTTTTAGCCATGTTGATCGCTTGGCTTCTCATTTTTTCGGCCGATTCTTTGACATTAAAAATTGCTACAATTCCACACATTGCTGTAAGATATTAGGTATATTTAAAAAATTTGATAAAATTAATTTAAGAGTATGTTTGAATTTTTAGAAAAAAAGGAAATCACATCTACGTTCATGGTTAATTGTATTATAATGTGATTGAGCTACAGCTAATGACAAATTTTTTCTTATAAAGCAGCTTCTACTTCTAATAATTGAGGAATGACGCCATTTATCACCTCATCCAAAAGTACATAGACTTCTTCAAATTTGCCATCGTAGTATGGATCCGGCACAGAAAGGTCTTTTTCCGGTTGCGCGTAGTTTCGGATCAAATGCACTTAATTTCTCTCTAAAGTGGTGTGACATAGATGTAAAACATCCTTGTAGTTTTGCATATCCATTGTCAAAATTACATCAAACGCTTGAATATCTTGCCTAGTAATGCGGCGAGATCTTTGGTGGCTGATGTCTATTCCGTGCTTCTTTGCAGTAGAAATTGCCCTCCTGTCTGGTTGTTCTCCATCATGCCAACCCGATGTTCCGACTGAATCTACTTGCCAATCCAACCCCTTTGACTTTACCTTAGCTTCCATGATGCCGTGTGCAATAGGAGACCTACAAATATTGCCAAGACATACCATCAAAATTTTCATACATCAAACATTAATATTATAAATAATGTATTTTCAATTGTATTACAATACATTCGCAAAATTACATAATATATTTTTGTATCTTCTAACTTTTTAATAATTTTGTAAAATATTGCTTCAATTTGCCTAAAGCAAAAGCATTGAATTTTTTTGATTTAAGATATACATAGTGAAGATAGTCATAGCCGGAGCAGGTGGTATAGGGTTTCACCTTGCAAAACTACTTTCATCAAACAATCATGATATTGTCATCATAGATACCAACCATGATGTGTTGGAATATGCTTCTACCCACCTTGATGTAATCACCATCTTGGGGGATGCTTCTTCCATGGCCATACTCAAGGACGCAGGTATCCAAGATGCATCTATATTCTTAGCAGTGACAACTCTAGAAAACGTCAATATTGTTGCTGCCATTCTTGCAAAAAAATTGGGAGTAAAACAGACTATTGCAAGAATCAATAGCATGACGAACTTGCAGCAGGATGCCAAGCAAGCCTTCATGGAACTTGGCATTGACAAAATTATTTCACCATCGTTATTGGCTTCTCAAGAGATCATCAGACTTATCAAAAGTGGCCAAGCAACGGATCGTTTTGATTTCGAAAATGGAAAAGTGACACTCATCGGAGCCACCGTCCATTCCACATCAGAATACATAGATAAAACCATAGGTCAAATAAAAGAATTAAAGCATCTGACCTATACGCCAATCGCAATATTAAGAGATCAAAAGACCATCATTCCAAGAGAAAATACGGTCATCCAGAAGGGAGATCACATCTATTTTATCCTCTATTCAGAGAATGTTGAAGAACTTTTGGAACATTTAGGTAAGGAAAGCAGGAAGATAAAGCGGATCATGTTTGTAGGTGGAAACCTCATATCCATGGAAACCGCACGCTTGTTGGAGAATGATTATAAGGTCACCATCATAGAGCAATCGGAATCCGGTTGTAAAAAGCTAGTAGACCAACTATCGAACACCTTGGTCATCAAAGGAGATCCATCCAATATCGAGTTGCTGAAGGAAGAAGGATTAAATAGAATGGATGTTTTTATTTCTGTCACAGGAAATAATGAAACCAATATCATCTCCGCTCTGATGGCCAGCAATGAAGGTGTGTATAAAGCCATCGCACTCGTAGAAAACTTAGATTACACCCACATTTCTCAGGGTATCGGTGTGGATACCATCATTAATAAAAAAGTAATTGCCGCAAACTATATCTTTAGATTTGTACGTAAAGGAAAGGTTGAAGCTATCATTTCTCTTCCTGGCGTAGATGGTGAAGTGATCGAGTACATTATAGATAAAGAAAGTAAACTCACACGTAAACCTATAAAAAAAATAAAACTTCCACAACAAGCAGTGATTGGTGTCATCATCAGAGCAGATCAGATCATCATACCAACAGGTGACAGCATCTTGCAACTCGGCGACAAGGTGATCATTTTGGCTCTGACCCAAGCAATCGGAAGAGTAGAAGATATGTTTATGTAAAACCAGTTATGCACATCAATTTTCAACCCATATCAAATGTCCTAGGCGCCCTGATGATTCTATTGGGAGGATGTATGATTGCCACTTCGGGAGTATCCTACTACTATCACTCTACGGATTTGAATGCTTTATTATTATCAGGAGGTCTCAGTGCTATAGTCGGCGTGGCCTTGTGGTTTGTAAGATTCAGTAGAAGCATGGAAATCAAGAAAAGGGAAGGTTACTTGGTCGTGTTTCTTGGATGGGTTTTTATGGGACTTGCCGGTGCATTACCCTACTATTTTTCCGGTGTCACACCACAGTTTGTTGATGCTGTTTTTGAGTCCATATCAGGCTACACAACTACGGGAGCCACCATCTTCGGTGACATAGAATCCTTGCCTCAGGGTATTTTATTTTGGAGAAGTATGACGCATTGGATTGGGGGAATGGGTATCATTGTCCTTACGGTGGCGTTGTTTCCACTATTGGGAATTGGCGGTATCGAATTGTTTGTAGCTGAAGCTCCCGGACCAACCGCAGATAAGATTCATCCTAGAATCAAAGAGACTGCAAAAAGGCTTTGGTTCATGTATTTTATGCTGACAGTGATCCTAAGCGTCATCCTTTACTTTGAAGGAATGACAGTTTTTGATTCTGTAAATCATGCTTTTGCCACTATGGCTACCGGTGGTTTTTCCACTAAGAATTTGAGTATCGCCCATTTTAATTCACCTGCTATAGAATACACAATTTCATTGTTCATGTTTATTGCAGGGTGTAACTACGCTATGGTGTACTACCTCTATAAAAGAAAATACAAACGTGTCTGGCAAGATGACGAATTCAGATATTATACTTTATTTATTTTGATTACAGCAGTGATATTGGGTTTTTGGATCAATATCAATGTAGATGGAGAAATAGAAAAGAATTTCAGATCAGGATTATTTATGTTGATCAGCCTCGTGACGACCACGGGATTCGTAGTTGATGATTACACTAAGTGGAGTCCTGGTTTGAATCTATTTTTCTTTCTTATGTTATTTGTTGGAGGTTGTGCAGGCAGCACTTCGGGAAGTATAAAATTCATCAGACATACGGTTTTTGTCAAAAATACTTGGCTTGAATTCAAAAGAATCCTACATCCAAGGGCGATGATACGATTGAAACTCAATGGTAACATCGTTGCACCACGAATCCTTACCCATATTCTCGTTTTTTTGTTGGTATATTTGATGATATTTTTAATGGGTATCATGGTCATTACCTTCATTGGATTGGATTTTGAAACCGCACTTGGAGGCGTGGCGACAAGCCTTGGCAATGTCGGGCCGTCGATAGGAAAACTTAGCCCTGTTGATAATTTTGCATGGGTACCTACAAATGCCAAGTGGGTTTTCACGGTGCTCATGTTGATGGGAAGATTGGAACTATTCACAGTCATTATCATTTTTACGCCTTTCTTCTGGCGTTCCAACTAATGAAAAATGAAAACTACTACGTATGAAAATGTTGCTTTAGTTGGGTTTGCTACCACTCTCATGGCCATTCAATTCATTTTCTTCCATGGAGGTTACTTTGGCTACGATGAAATATGGTATGGTAAAATAGCTGTATCCATTATTGAAGGGCAATTTACACATTTTCACCTCTATGCTTTTCGGTATGCGACTTTTCTGCCTTTGACTGCAATCTATAGCATATTTGGCATCAATGACTTTTCAAATTTTTTCTTCAATGTTGCTTTTCATTGGGTCACACTTTACATTGTTTTACAGTTTTTAAAGAAATACGATGTATGGACAAAATTTGTAGCTGTATTATTCTATTCATGTATGCCCATCATCACATTGTATTTGGAGAAACCTATGCCCGATGTTGTGGTGATGACAGGTTTTACCATGATGGTTTATGGATATTATTTGGTGGATTTCAAAATACACACAAGTCGAATTACACATATCATTTGGTTCATCACAGGAGCTATTTTGGTCTTTTTAGCCAAAGAAACTTTTCTCATTTTTTATCCGATTTTTATTGTGCTTTTAGCAAAAGATGCAATTCAGAGAAAAAACAAATATTTTTGGATTCGAACCGTCACCACAATTCTTATCTTCGGTATCCTATATGCGCTTGCAAACTACTTCTATTTTGGAGACCCATTGATAAGGGTTAAAACAATTTTTGCGTTTACCTATGTACATGATTGCTCTTATGATGTACAACCTATGTCCATTCTCTTGAGAAGAATCACTACTGACCTTTGGTTGAGTTTTATAAGAAATGTCATTCTTCTACCTGTAATATTTTTGCCCTTGCTGTGGCATAATCCTAAGGATAGAATTTTCCTTTTTCTATTTAAACTATGGCTATCCTGTATGATTTTGGCCAATTTCATGACCATCTCCTACTCTTCTTATGTGCCTCTTTGTCCGGATCCAAGACATTTTATGTTTGCATTTCCTATAGGCACTATTGTTTTTGCAATAGGATTCAACAACCTTCAAAAAAATATAAAATCGGCAGTATTTGCTTTTGTAGTTTTGCTATTGATGCTTTGGATAGCAGTCGTGAATCAACACGAAAACACTTGGTATCTTTATGTTCCATTGATTTTGGGAATTGTATCTATGTATTTCAGTCATAGAAGATTGGCTATAACAATGTTCTCCTTGGGATTGATATCTATGTATGTGGTACATCTACTTTACAACAAAAAAGTCAATTATCACGACCAGAAAAAATTGACAACTTATGTCTTGGACCACGCCAAGGAAAAGTCCATTGTTGTCACTGATGGAGCCAATGCAACCATTTCTACATACATTGCACAATTTGATACATCATTTGTGAGATTTGTGGATTTTAAAGAATTTGACACCATTTCTGTTGAGAGGTATCAAGGTAAGTATCTCATCATGAATGGAATGACACGATACTTATCCAATCTTGACTGGGAAGATCTCCCTGAATACGCTAAAACAGCTCATGAAAAACTGGAAAAAATATATTCCAATGATAGCGGTGATGTGTACATATTAAGTGCTCAAAAATGACTTGTAAAAACAAATTTTAAATCTGTTTCTTTAAGCAGATTCATCCACATTCGGCTTGTCTCCACTTTTCAAAATTAATCTCAGTGATGAATTTTTTGTAAGATAATTGCTGGCCCAATTGATAAAGACAATGAGTTTATTTTTTACGCTCAAAATCAACATCAAATGAAGAAACATCCACACGACCCAAGCAAAATATCCCTTGAATTTGACAAATGGAAGTTCAACGATGGCTTTGTTTCTGCCCACCGTTGCCATGGTGCCCAGATCTTTGTACTCATATTCTTTCTGGGGTTTACCAGCTTGCTTTAGCACTAAGTTCTTTGCCAATAATATACCTTGATTTTTGGCTACATTGGCGAGTTGGGGATGTCCCTTAGGATAGGTTGGTGTCTGCATCAAACTGATATCACCGATGGCATATATGTGGTCATATCCTTTCACCAGATTATGTCGATCCACGATATACCTATTGGAATGAGATAAACTTTCCGGTGACAAGCCCGAAATCACATTTCCGGTCACACCGGCTGTCCAAATGACCTGTTTGGTTTGCAGCGTTTCTCCATTATTCATAGTGAGTTTCGTGCCATCATAATCCGTCACAAAGACACCCAATTTTATCGTCACACCCATCTTTGTCAGATAGTCAAAAGATCCCTTCTGAGAAATTTCAGACATATTATTCAGCGTATGTTGGCTACCTTCCAGAAGATAAATGTTCAGCCTTTTAAAATCCACTCTATGGTAGTCTTTGGGTAATATATCTCTTTTTATCTCTGCAAAAGCGCCTGCCAGTTCCACACCTGTCGGCCCGCCACCGACCACTACAATATTGTACAATGCTTCCAGTTCCTCACCTTCAGCGTACAGAAGTTTTTCAAAGTTCTCCAAAATACTATTCCTGATTGTAATCGCTTCATACGTGGTTTTAAGACTATACACATTCTTTTGGATGTTTTTATTTCCAAAATAATTGGTCTTCGCTCCAGTGGCAATCACCAAAGTGTCAAAAGGAAAGTTCCCAATGGGTGTTTTTACCATGGATTGATCAGGCAAGATTTCTTCTACATGTGTCAACCTAATTCTTATATCTTTCCTGCCCGAAAATATCTTCCTGAATGGAAATGAAATACTCGATGGTTCTATCACCGATGTGGCTACTTGATAAAATAATGGTTGAAACTGATGGTGGTTCAGCTTGTCAATCAATAAAATATCATAGCTATTTTTTGGTAGGTTCTGAATGAATTGCAAACCAGCAAATCCACCGCCAATGACAACAATCCTCTCCTTCTGTTCCATAACACCAAATTTTTAATCTAACTCTGATCTCAATGGAAGTACGTAACAATTCTATGACTGTCACTTCCATTTCATCAATACCACAAGGAAACAGTTGTCAACCAAAAATGTGTGCAGCAAAAGCCCATATTTTTGGTAATTAAATGTTAAGCCTAAAATCCGCAAACACAGATTTTAGGCTTTTCAAAAAGATATTCTACTTATAAGTAAGCACCAAATTTTCAGAAAATAATGACGATATCATCGCTTTTCATCAACCTTCCGGTCAATTTAGCTTAGAGTATGTTTAAATTTTGTTTTTGGACAAAAAAATGGAATTATTTTGAGCGAAAAAAGGCAAATTTTGCAGTCGAATGTGGGCAATTCGACGAAAAATTAAACGAATTTGTAGCCAAAATACAACATTTTCTTGCTAAAGGATAAATTTTAAACATACTCTTATAAAATGTCACTGTTCATCACTTTTTTTAGTGCCTTTTTTTGGAGCATCGTTTTCATCTGTTGGATTCGCTTCTGTGGATGGATCTGCCGCATCTGCACCTTTAAGATAGGTTGGCAAATTCAAGCCTGCCATATTAAAAAGGTCATTGAGCGGTGGTACGGATTTCATCATACCGGATACAAAATTGGCAGTGGCACCATTCCCATTTTCAGTTGCATTTCCGGAGTCCCACACCGTAATTTTGTCAATCTTGATATTCTTAACTGCTTCTACTTGTGTTTTTACGAGTTCAGGTAATTTCTCTATCAAGAGCAATTGGAATGCCTTGGATGGATCGCCACCTGCTGCTTTCACCACCTTTTCGTAACCTTCTGCTTGCTTGGTCAATATTTCATAAAGACCTTTTGCTTCGGCTTCCATTTTGGCATAGATGGCATCAGCTTCCCCCTTGGCATTTTCTCTGATTCTCTGAGCGTCTGCTTGGGCTTCTATAATGGCTCTTTGCTTAGATATTTCAGCCGGAATTACTATGTTAGCGATTTGCGTGGATCTTTCTCTCTCAGATCTGGCAAGTTCCGCCTTTTGCTCGGCAGCATACGCTTCTTCAAGTGCTTTGGCTTGTTGCACTTTCTCTGCCGTGATGGCTATTTTCATGGCCTCAGCTTCTTTCTCTCGTCGATTGGCATCAGACGAAGCTATGGATATTTTGGCTTCGTTTTCACCCTTCACCGCGATGGCATTTGCTTCAGAAATTTTTATTCTCGTATCCCTTTCTGCTTCTGCCTTACCTATGGATTCATCTCTTGCAGCGCTGGCGATGCTCACTTCCCTATCTTTTTGGGTAATGGCAATTTTGACATCTCTATCTCGATGGGTTTCTGCAATGGAGATGTCTTTCTCTCTATCTGCAAGTGCCTTTCCGGATTCCCCGATTTTTTCTTGCTCAGCTACGGAAATCTTCGCTTCGTTGATCGCTTTTGCAGCTGCCTCCTTTCCCAATGCTTCGATATAACCGGATTCATCCTTGATGTCAGTGACGTTGACATTGATGAGCTTCAATCCAATCTTTTTCAATTCCGTATCAACGTTTTTAGAGATGTTTTCAAGGAATTTGTCTCTGTCTGAATTGATCTCCTCGATGGACATAGTCGCTATGACCAATCTCAACTGACCAAATAAAATATCCTTGGCTAGCTCTTGAATTTGCTCATGTTTTAGTCCAAGCAATCTCTCTGCGGCATTTCCCATGAGATCAGGATCAGTTGAAATGGCAATGGTAAATCGACATGGCACATCAACGCGAATATTTTGTCGGCTCAGCGCATTGGTGAGATTAGCTTCAATAGAGATGGGTTTCAAATCCAAAAAAGCATAGTCTTGAATCACGGGCACGATGAAGGCGCCGCCACCATGAATACATTTGGCAGAGGTGCCACCTGTACGTCCGTAAACGACTAAAATCTTATCCGATGGACATCTTTTGTACCGTGAAATGAGATATACCAGTAGCATGATGCTGGCTACAAGCCCTACGAAAATCAAAATTATGGGTGTAAATTCTTGCATAAACGTTTAAATTTATTGTGGTTAATATTTTGGTTTTACGATTAATATATTTTTGTCATTGAGACCGATTACTTCAATTTTTTCTCCTGTGGAAATCTCCTTTCCTTCCGTCATTGCATCTAATTCATGCAATCTTCCATCCATCAAAATGTGCACTTTTCCGGTTCCTGTTCCATCAGGAGGTATGCGCAGATATGCTTCTCCCAGTTGACCAATAGTTCTGGCAATGTCAAAAGTATTGTCTTCTTGTAACTTCAAAAATTGTTGAATAAAATATTTAAAAGTATAAAAGAAAATCAAACCTATTACGATGGCCACAATTATCAATAATGCCTTATTCTGAACCGTAGAATAAAACGCAATGCCACCCCAACTAAGTCCAAGCAGAAAGTTCAAAATATTTCTAAAACTCAACAGATCGCTTGGGCTATCAGGATGCTCTACATCCGTATCTATACTATCTAGATCCAATAATGGTAATCCATTGATAATCAAAAATAAAATAGAAACCGGAATAGCTAAATACCAAAATCCCTTCAGGTAAATATCCGCATTATGTAAAAAATCCATAGATGTGCTTATATTAAATCTAACACTTGGGTGTGATAATAAATTTCAAATTTATAAAAATATCCGATTAAATGCAACAATTGATAGATGAATTTCACATTAACACAAAATCAACAAAATCATAGATGGTGTCATTCAATAATCAAATTATAAAAATATTTAATATATTTGTCGAAATTTTGAAATAACGTGGTGGACACATATCGTCATAAAGGGTTGAGGCAAAAGCTTGTTCAGGAACTGGGTAAAAAAGGCATTTCTGATCAAAACATATTGCAAGCCTTTATAGATATTCCAAGGCACTACTTCATAGATAAGGCATTTGCGGATTGGGCATACAAAGACGTGGCTTTCCCCATTGATGCGGATCAAACCATATCACAACCATATACGGTAGCCATCCAAACCCAACTATTGGATGTCAAAAAAGGTGATAAAATTCTTGAAATAGGCACAGGTTCCGGCTTCCAAGCCTGCGTATTGGCATATTTAGGTGCGAAGGTGTATTCAATAGAAAGGCAGAAAAAACTCTTTGACAGTGTCTCAGAATTTTTACCATCCATTGGATTTAATCAAGTAAGATTGCTGTATGGTGACGGATATCTAGGTGCGCCAAGGTTTGCACCCTTTGACAAAATCATCGTCACTGCAGGTGCTACCGAGATTCCACAAGTACTATTCCAACAACTAAAGATCGGCGGCATCATGGTATTGCCACAGGGCAAATCAGAAGTTTTGGACATGATACGGGTGACCAAAATTTCTGAAACAGAGCATCAAAAGGAAGAATTTGGAAAGTTCAGATTTGTCCCCTTTGTGAAGGGTGTGCAGTGACTTGGATGTAAGGTAAGTCACATCAAAGTAAAGTATTTTTCTAATTAATTCAGAGTTATTCCTTTGGCATTGTTTTTGACCATTATCAAAATAACTTTTATTAATTTTTATTCATTATGAAATAAGTAGTTATATGTTTTCAAAAGACCGTGTTAAATTCTTTGTAGTGACAATTCTGATTACCCTCATTCAGTCGCTCTCATATTCTCAAGCTGTGTTGGTTAAAGATATTAATCCTGGAGCTTTGGCAGTTGCTAACTATAATTATACATCATTACAAATCAATGATATTATATATTTCATAGGTGACATTTCTGCAAAGAGAGATTTGTATTCTATTAAGGGCGGTGAAGTCACCCATATTTCGCAATTATGCTCAGAGTCTTGTTCATTTTTTGAGGAATTTTTATTTGCTTTTCAAAATAATTTGTATTTTTTGAAAAAGATTGACAGCAATATCAATCAACTTTGGAAAACAGATGGTTCATTATTAGGCACTTCAATGGTATTTGAGTATAAGGGTTCATTTAAGTCTTTTGCAATAGGAAACAATTCAAAAATTTATTTGGGATTAGGAAGTAGAGAAACCTACAAAGATGAGATTTATATAACAGACGGCACTACAAATGGAACTAAAAAACTTAATGACAATATGCGTTTTGGAGGAAGCGAGGAAAAATTTGGAGCACCAGTCAAATATGGAAACGGAGTAGCCTTTGCCAACATTATGAATGACTCATTAGAATTATTCGGTTTCGACGATGAGACTTTAACCATGATTGCCTCAATAAAAGTAAAACCTGGTTCAAGTATTTATGGCCTAAAGGTGATTAACGAGGAAAATTTACTGATATTAATACACAGTGATGTCTCTGCATCATCAGAATTATTAAGATTTAATTCAAGCACAAAGCAAATCAAGTCAGAAAAGATCCTTCCATATAATTATCAAAAATTTCCATATTTTAAGGATTTTGGTAAAGACTCCCTTATTTTATATTATTATCAAGGTGGACATTTTTTACTTTCAGGAAATCCTCTCCTTCTTGAGAATATTACTCCTTATAGCCCATCAAATAGAAATCTTAGTCCTTATTATTATAATATTCCAGAAAAGTTATCAGCTTACTTAACTCATGATGATAGCTTCAATGCTAAAATTGCTATTTTTAGAGGAGATCCTACTAAAACTAAAATTTATAATGTTGAGTACTCTGATGCGCCTTCCCTAATAGGGTATGATGACTTTGCCTTTTACAAATCAGATGACCCAGTAGGCAAAAGTGGTAAAATTACAATCTTTAATTTAAATGAAGATACGAAAAAAGAAATCTTTACATATAGTCAGACCTTTTCATCAGGGTCATTAAACCCATTAGGTGTACAAGGAAGTAAGCTCTATTTTTTAGGTAAATTGAATCAGGAATATGGGAGGGAACTTTATTATGTTGAAACAGGAATCAAAACATCCGATTCTGATTTCTATGAAAAATTAGAATTCAGCGTCATTTTTAATAACAATAACTTTAAAATTTCAACTAATCAATATCAGCAAAATAATTTAAAACTTAGTGTTTATAATAATCTAGGTCAATTGATTATGAACCAAGATATCAATACAAATACTGAATACCAATTAAATGGTAATATGAAAGGCTTAATGTTCTTTAAAATATCGCATCCTTCATCTAACTATTCAAATACATCGATAGTTTTTATTCCATAATTAAGTAAATAAAACAAAACTTACTAAGTGCACCCTTTGCTGGAGCGAGTTTGTAACTCGTGCCTACTAGCTATTGCTTAATCTAGCATTTCTATTTTGGTAAGGATTTTGATACAATTGGTTGTAAGAAAGATAAAAGAGCGTGAGTAATAAATACAAGTTTATACATAATGAAGGTATATACTTTGTAAGTTTTGCAACAGTATCATGGGTAGATGTTTTTACTAGGCCTTTATATAATGAAGTATTTATTAATAGTGTTAGATATTGTCAACAAAATAAAGGATTAAGTTTGCATGCTTGGTGCTTGATGAGTAATCATGTCCATCTAGTATTTTCTAGGATAGGTCAATATAGCCATTCAGATATTTTGCGAGATCTCAAAAAATTTACTTCTAAAAAACTCATTGAAGCCATAGAAAACAATCCATCCGAAAGCAGAAAAGAGTGGATGATGAATATTTTCAAACGTGCGGGACAGCAACAAGGAAATAATAAAGATTTTCAATTTTGGCAACAAGACAACCATCCCATTGAGCTTTTTAGTCCTGAAGTTACGTTTCAGAAGATAGATTATGTTCATAATAATCCCGTTACGGCAGGTATAGTGAGTGAAGCTGAGCATTATTTACATAGTAGTGCGAGAGATTATTTAGGTATTAAAGGTGTTTTGGATATTGAAATAATAGAAAGACCTATGAGTCTTGAAGGGTATGTGTTTAGTTATTAATGACTGTTGTAGTCGTAAAGGCACAAGTTACAAACTTGCGCCAACAGGGCATCACCTCGCTTCAGTCAAAACGCAATTGGCTTATAAGTCATAAGTCATAAATCTGATATTTTTAGTTGATTTTATCTACGACTAAAATTATTGGTTCTTTAAATGTTTGTTTTCCATCACAAATTAAAAAGTTATTAGTCTGAATGAGTATGGTATCTCCTTCTTTTGCTGGAATATTGTGAGTGCCTTTTGGATTGCCTAACAATGAAAACTCTAAGATCATTTGTTCATCATTAATGATGTTTATGCTATCCTTATCTATTTTATTTTTACCATAAAATATTTCATATGGAACTTTTTCACCTAGGTAAGTAATCTCTATCTTTTTAGGATAAATTTTAAATTCTCTAGTTGTCTTGAAATTAAGTATAAAATCAAAATAAACAGCCTTTGTACTGTGGGAATTTATAGTTATTTCACCACAAGAAAATGTAATTTTTTCGTATTTTGAGTCTAACGAAATAAGAGCTGACTTATCACATGTAAACAATACAAAGGGAAAAAGAAAAAAGCAATACTTTAACATCTTAATTCAATTTAATGTTATCTAAACCAATAATGACTATAACGTAAAGGCACAAGTTACAAACTTGCGCCAGCAGGGGAGATTATAATGTTGGAGTTTTGATCTCAGGTTTGAACCTAAAGATACGCATTTACTTCTTTTATATATACTTATTCCTAATATATTTTTTATTCTCACTTTTTTAGCGGACTATTGTAAAAAAATATACTTTATTTAATCCCAAATAAAATAGTTCTTATTTTTTTCTAGCGGTTTATAAAATACTGTATCTCTTATTCCGTCATTAAAAATAAAGATAAACCGATTTGAATTTTTTTCTTTCAAAACACTATCAAGTTTAGATGTAGCAAATGTTGTATAGGTATATTTATCCCCTTGTTTATAGTAAGGGCCATTAAGATTATATGTATTATTTATTTCAAAAATCCCATTATAAACTTTAATACTTTTTACTTGCAAATGTAAACTATCTCGAAAGTCGATTATTTTCAATTTTTCATACTTAAGTCTGTCCGATTTATTAATTGCAATCATCATTCCTAGCATCACAAGAAAAAAACTACTAATAAGCATAACAACATATTTTGACGTTTTCATTTAATAAGCTTTTTAATAAGAAAATATAAAATCAGACCAAGAAGATGGTGTTGTATTGTATAGGCCAAAAGTCCCCTGTAATTTTGGAAGAATACTCGGGCTCCATCCAAAACTAGTTCCAAAGCTATATACCTTATTGTTATATGTCGAATTTGCATATGACGCAGCAACTCCAATTCCAAATGAAAGAGTTAATTCCCAACTTCTTCCAAAAAAAGCTGTATGATCTAATTGTGTTGTTAATCCAGAATAATAATATCGTGTTAATCCTACTGATGCCCCAAAAGCTAAACCTCCATGAATACCACTCTCATCTAAGGTATAAGTGCTACCAGATTCTTTTCCACGCAACATTAAAACTTGTATTTTATGTGCATGCCCTCCGCCACCTCCTGCGACATCAACACCAACATCAGCGCCAACAGCATCAGGGCCTACAATATGACGCATTTTTCCTGTAACCATTGAAACAGCTAGGCCCTCTCCAAACATTCCACTATGTGCAGCATGATTCAAACCGCTAGTGATTAACCCTTGCCCAACGCCTCTCCAAAAACTTCCACCAGCAATTGATGATCCTACACCGCCACTTAGACCACCAATACCAACCATCCCCCATCCATTTATACCAACTGCATTTGCCCCACTACTCATACCTGATGATACAGCACCACTCAACAAACCACTTGTAAAACTGCCACCTTGGACTGCTGACATCGCACCTCCCGATAGACCGTGAGCTCCCATCTGAAAAGCTGCTTTTCCTATTGAGGCACCAGTACCGAACAAACTATTTGCGGCACTTCCTATTCCAAATGAAAGTGCCCCTCCTATTGCACCAAATAATGCAGCTTTTCCAGCCCCTTCAAAAAAGCTTTTTCCCGAAACAAAATTTCCAATTCCATTTGCAACCAATCCAATTGCTGCACCCACTAAGATTGCTGGCAATATATCCCCATCCGGATCAGTGTGCAATACTGGATTATTCCCCATAGCACAGTAAGGGCTCATACTGCCCATAGCTTCTGCTTTAGGATCTACCTGATACCACTTACCTAACACAGGATCAAGGCCGCGATAAAGTGCAAGGTCAATATTCAGCCCTAATTAAAAATGGTGTTGCTGCGATCCAGTTGGTCGCAGTTCCCTCGTTATCGAGTGCTTTCGTAGCACTCGATTGCTTTGCACCACTCGGTCTTCATTGAATTTGTATTGATATTCACTATTGTTGTACCAACCAGTCCCACTCATTTCCATACCGTATGCATAATTGTAGTTACCGCCAGGAATCTCCTGATAGTAGATGGTCAAAAGATACTTTTATCTCCGATACAAAGATACAAGATAATAGCATATCAATGCCACAGAATTTTTTGTTTTTTGTGGCTATTACTTTATTAAACTCATTTTTCTTTTTAAATATATTAGTTTTTGAGTTATGACATTTTTAATTTTCTTGGATTTAGATTTTTCAAGTATTTTTTCTAGCAAAGTAATATTTGATAAGCACTCCACTAAAATTCGATGATATTTATCATTGTCAATGAACTCTAATACAGTTGGTTCAGATAAATCGTGCAGAAGTTTAAATTCTCTAATAATTTTTGCTCTATTTGCAATATCGGTACTATTTACTTTTTGACATAATATTGAGAAAATTTCATCTGACCAATCTTGATAATTTAACAAATAGGTATAAAAACCCTTTACCATACTTTTGTCAGGGTCCTTATCCAAAACCTTTATTAAATTATCCAATATTTGTTTTGTAATAACAGTCTTATTTACAAATTTAATTAACGACTTATATCGCATATGTTCTTCGTTAAAATCTTGCAGATCTTGCTGTAATTTAATTTGGAATTGAATATCGTCTTCATCAACAATACCTAAATCCAACCATTCTTTTGAATATCCTAATCTAATCATTTAAAAAACTTAATGTACTTTCGGATTTTATTAATTTTAGTATGAATTTTTACTTCTTATTATAATTCTCATGCACCTTCAATTCTTCTATTGGTGTGATTAAAACATTTTTTGATTCTATTGACTCAATTACCTTTTTTGCCCTTTCTGTCATCAATAAATAACCAGACATATCTGTTGACATAAAAAAGTCAGAGCCATCCCAAGTATCCATATCGAATTTTACTCCTAATCGATGTGTTGTTTTTACATTGTGCGCATCAGTAAATTTATGATATTCATGGCCGATTTCTCCGGCTATCAAAGGACCACATTTGCCTGTGATCACCCAGTATTCATAATCATAATTGACTACTCCTTTTTTTATTTTTATACTTACTGGGTTTGATCTCCATCCTGTAAGTTGTTCTGATTTTAAAATTTCGACAACATCTTTGTGAATAACAGCTGTAAAACCAAATGTAAGAAAGTTATCAAATTCTTTACCATGAAATACTTCCAAATCATAGTAGTTAAGTGGTAAAATTCCTCTATCCGTAGCCCAACTTTTATTCAAATTTGATGTATCCATCCGAGTTCTTTGACCCAATGTAAGGTATTTTTTTATCCTTCTTGTTTCGTAACAATAAAATTTTATCATTTTAAATTCCTTTAAATCTTATAGGTAAACAAATATTAGGGTTTTGTCCTGCTGGATGAAACATATTCATAATTCTTACACCTTCCATATATATTTGTTGCCTAGTCATAGTTTGCCAAGATTGACACCGCTAGGCGTAGTCTGAACCTACGTCTTTTAGATACGTATATTCTATTTGGCCTAGCATTTACCTCATTCATAAAATTCAAAGATATTTATTATCAATCAATCTGCCAGGATTTTTATGGCAAAACCACAACAAACACTGCGGCATAGTTGCGCACTACGCCAAACAGGGGAAATTTAACTACCAACCTTTTTTCTCTCCCTCATAACATGGCCCTGACCTAATATTATAATACCTTAGTTGCCTATATCTATCTATTGTTATTAATGTGTCACAGTTTGCTTTTTTTGAAAGAATTTTAAAATTATCAACATTTCTATCAAACCTGTTATTGTCACTTTCATTATCATAGCTATCATATCTACCACACCACGACATTGAGTCATTTGAGACATAACATTTCAAATAACCGTCCCATTTTATATAGTTTATTTCAAAATACAAGGAATCTTCAAAACGCACATCTAATGATTTTAATTTTTTATGTATTCTAATAGCATTTTTTGTATCCAGGTAAGAGAAAAATATACCCAGAAAAATGCTAATTGTTATGATAATAATTGTAATTCTTTTATCGCTCATCGAAAATAGTATTATTTCCAAAATACGAAAAACTTACATTTAGTGGAGATCCAGTAAAGCCAACATTACACGACATCATATTTATTCTATTATAAAATTTCCCATCTTTATTATCTGTATTTGCATATCCAACACCTCCACCAATATCTACTCCAAATTCTGTACCACCAATGGAGACCATATGTGAAATGCCTGATAGAATACATGTAGGATAGCCAACTGAATTTTTATGGCAAGGAAAGTTAAATTACAATTGAAAAGGCAGAATATGAGAGTACCATGTACCTTAAAGCTAAATGATTAAAAATTGTAATTTCGAAAAATTCAGGATCGCAGTTGCAATCTTCGATTATTGGAAAAATTTTATTATACAAGTGGTCTGAATATTGGGTGGAAGTATCTTAAAGATTTGATGTCTGTTCCAGAGATAGCGCAAGCATTGGAGTTAACAAAAGAGAGCGCTTATACCAAGGCAGAACTCGAAGTATACGACAGACATTGGGATACCATCCGAACAGAAAGGACACTCATCGTAGATGCAGAAGCTAAAGGCAAGAAGGAAGGTTTCGAAATGGGTACCAAAAAAGGGAAAATTGAAGGGAAAATTGAAGGGAAAATTGAAGGAACAAAGGAATTTGTTTTGAAAAGTTTTGATAATAATATTGAAATATCTGTGATATCCGCAATCACAGATTTAACCGTGGAGGAGGTTCGATCTATTTTAATTGACAATAAAAGATTATAGTCTTTGAGATGATGATTATAGACCAAAGCTAAAAAAGATTACTATTGCACAAAGTGTGAAATACAAAAATTATCGGATGCCAATCATTTTATACCTATATTTGTGTCATGCGCTACCTTGATCCAAAAAATGATTTGATTTTCAAAAGGGTTTTCGGCGAACATGCCAACATCCTCAAGAGTTTTCTCAATGCGCTTCTCCCATTGGAAGTGGATCAAGTTATACAAAATATAGATTACCTTCCCACTGAACTCGTTCCTGAACTTCCCATGATCATCAAAAACTCAATCGTTGATGTCAGATGCGAAGACAATAAAGGACGACAGTTTATAGTAGAAATGCAAATGCTATGGACAGATAGCTTCAAAAGTCGCGTCCTCTTCAATGCAGCCAAAGCCTATGTCAGACAATTAGACAAGGGCGTAGAATATAGCGGCCTCCAACCTGTATATGCTCTCAGTATTGTCAATGAGATTTTCGATGATGATGCAGAAAACTACTATCACCACTACAGATTGGTTCATAATGAAGACAGCCATAAAATAATAGAAGGACTTCAACTAGTATTTGTAGAATTGCCGAAGTTTAAGCCGAAAAACATAATAGAGAAGAAACTAAACGTGTTATGGTTGCGTTACTTATCTGAGATAGAAAATGGTACCGAAATGATAGACGAAACATTGCTTAAAGATTTGATGTCTGTTCCAGAGATAGCTCAAGCATTGGAGTTAACAAAAGAGAGCGCCTATACCAAGGCAGAACTCGAAGCATACGACAGATATTGGGATACCATCCGAACAGAAAGGACACTCATCGCGGATGCAGAAGCTAAAGGCAAGAAGGAAGGCTTCGAAATGGGTACCCAAAAAGGAAAAATTGAAGGAAAAAAGGAATTTGTTTTGAAAAGTTTTGATAATAATATTGAAATATCTGTGATATCCACCATCACTGATTTAACCATGGAAGAGGTTCGATCTATTTTAAGTGACAACAAAAGATTATAGTCTTAAAGTAAAAAGTCTACAAAAGAATTTCCCCTACTGCTTTGGCCAAAGAAAAAAATCAATATTGGGTAAACTTCATCAATTGGTCACACCATATTCCTATTCTAGAACATCATTAATAAAATATTTTTACCCATATTTGTGTTTTTATTTGAAGAAATGAATATTTCATTTGCTTTAATATTTAGTAAAAAACAAGTTTAAACAACTTACAATCAATATTTTAAGATATCCTTATTTTTTATAGTATGCATTCAAACATTAAATACTCAGCGGTCTTATATTTCACCATTCTAATGTTATGGTCTTGTACACCAAAAACGGGTACAACCATCACAGCACCACCAACTCCTGAACCTCCGTCACCACCAAAGCAAGAACCTATAAGTCCTTGCCAAAGCTTCAATAACCTTTCAGGTTATGATCGTGAAAGAGCAGAAACAGCCTTTGTATTATATAAGGATGAAATGAAATACAATAGACTTCCTGAAGCTTTACAGCACTGGAGAATCGCCTACCAATTGGCACCAGGCTCGAATGGTAAAGTAAAATATCACTTTGATGATGGTGTAGCGATTTTCAAATCTATGTTTGACCAAACAACGGATATAAAATTGAAGAAATTATATGTGGACACTGTTATGATGATCTACGACAAACGCAAGGAATGTTTCGGTGATGAAGCCTACGTTAATGGTTTGAAAGGATTCGATTACTTTTATTACTACCCTGACTATACAAGTGAAGCCCACATCTATGATTTATTGAAGTCAAACTTTGATGTAAAAGGCGTCGATGCAGATTACTTCGTCATCAATCCTTTTACCCGTTTACTCTACAATGGCGCGATCAATGGTAGCGTCTCCGTGGAAGAGGGCAGAAAATATGCTTCATTGATAGATAAGGCTATCAAGAAGGGAGTTGCCACTTGCAAAGGACAAGCGTGTGACACTTGGTCTGTTATACAAGATTATGCACCTGACAGATTGGAAGCATTAGAAGGGATAGATGACTTCTATGAATGCGAATATTATGCATCGAAATATTATGAGTTATTTAAAGCATATCCAGATAGCTGTGAAATCATCAATATGGCTTATGCCCGTATGTTACGTGGTGAATGTCCAAGTTCTGATTCGAGATTGGTGGAAGTCAAACAGGCAAAGGATACTAAGTGCTATGTAGCGCCACCACAAATCAGCTGCGCTGCCCAAGGAAATAGCTATTATTCTGATGGAAAATACACTAAAGCCATCCAGTCTTATGATGAGTGTATAGCGCAAAGCAATGATAGTGAAACCAAAGCCAAGTACTTGCTCCTGATAGCGAAGATCTATTATCGCGATTTAAGAAATTTTCCAAAATCAAGGCAATATGCTTTGGATGCCGCCAAACAAAAACCCAATTGGGGCGCACCTTATATTTTGATAGGCAACCTTTATGCGTCTAGCGGCCCATTATGTGGAACTGGAAGAGGATGGGAAAGTCAAGTTGTGACGTGGCCGGCTATCGACATGTGGAATAAAGCCAAAAGTATAGATGGTTCTGTGGCGTCAGAAGCAAATGCACTGATCAGCAGATACACACAATTCATGCCTAAAAAAGAAGACATCTTTTTCCGTGGAATTAAAGCCGGAGAAAGTTACTTTGTACCGTGCTGGATTCAAGAAAACACAGTGGTAAGAACGGCAGATTAATGCCAAAATATTGGATAAAATAGATGCAGTTACTGAATCAGCGACTGTAGTTTCATAGCCAAACCCATATCGCCTTTGATTTTGACCTTTCCGGTCATCACAGCCATCATTGGATTCAAGTCTCCATTCTTTAACTTTATGAAGGTATCTTCATCTGTTGAGATGGTGCACGCAGCTTCACCATTATCTTTAGAAACCACATTTTTGTCTCCGGTTCCATCAATGAGGATGACATTATCACCCAATTCAAATTTTAATTTTGCACCGAAAGCAGTGACATTGCCAGCTTGGGCTTCAACCGCAGAATAGATATCGTCAAAGGTCATAATATTAAAAACTTTTTCACGATAAACAAACTAAATGACAAAAAGTTAGAGCAATCCACAAAAATGAAAAGGTACTTAATCAAACTAGCTCCTTTCTCAGCCGAGCCACAGGAATATTCAGTTGCTCCCGATATTTTGCAATGGTACGTCTGGCGATATTGTACCCTTTTACCGACAATATCTCCATGAGGCGCTCATCAGAAAGTGGTTTGCGCTTATCTTCTTTTGCAACCTCATCACCGAGGATGGTTTTTATTTCAAGGGTAGAAACTTCACTTCCATCTTGCGTCTGCATGGATTCTGAGAAAAAATCCTTTAACCTTCTTGCTCCAAATTCCGTCTGCACAAACTTTGAATTTGCTACTCTACTGACCGTAGAAATGTCCAAACCCGTCACCTCAGCGACATCTTTGAGGATCATAGGTTTTATTCTTCTATCGTCACCCGTGGAGAAATATTCTTGTTGATACTGCATGATGGCATACATGGTTCTGTAGAGCGTGTTTTGGCGCTGCTTTATGGCATCGATGAACCATTTGGCGCTGTCGATTTTTTGCTTTATAAATAAAACAGCTTCCTTTTCTGGCCTAGTAGCCTTCCTACCTTGAATGGTTTCTTTGTATCCTTTCAGCATATCCATGTACTGATCATTGATACGTAAATCTGGTGCGTTTTTACTATTCAGATTGAGCTCTAATTCACCATCTCTATTGGAAATGATAAAATCCGGTATGATGTATTGGTTTGCGATTGCATTACCTTCAACTGTGCCGGCGGGCTTTGGATTCAATTTTAGAATTTCATCGATAGCAGCTTTTAGGTCTGATTCCGAAAGGTTCAACATTTTACGCATTCTGATGTAATGCTTCTTTGTAAATTCTTCAAAGAAATCTTTCAATAACTTCAAAGCTATCCTACGGGATTCTTTGACTTCAGGATCAATGGATTTTTCAAATTTGTCTGTCAATTGTAACATCAAACATTCTTGCAGTGTTCTGGAACAGATGCCGGCAGGTTCAAACTTTTGAATTTTACAAATCAAACATTCAATCGTTTCCAAGTCAGTCTGTAGCTGGTACGTAAAAAGAATATCGTTGACAAGGGCTTTGGGTTCTCTCCTTAGATATCCATCTTCATCTATGGATCCAATGATATGTTTCGCTATGAGGTATTCTTCAGAATTGAGGTCAAGCAAACCCAACTGCTTTTCTAACAATTCATGAAATGTGTTTTCTACAGGAACGGGCATGCGCCTTTCTTCTTCATCCACAAAGTCATCACCTTTCATTTTGTACGAAGCCGGATCGTCTTCAAGGTATTCATTGAGGTAGTCATCAAACTCAAATTCCTTTTCATCGTTATGGTCACCAGAGGTTTCACCTTCAGAACTGTTGTACCCTTCTGATTCTAAATCAAAAACATTTTTTTCAGCATCATCACCTTCATCCAAAGCAGGATTGGCTTCTAACTCCTCTTTGATTCTCTCTTCTAAGTTTGCCGTGGGAATCTGCAATAACTTCATAAGCTGTATCTGTTGTGGAGACAGCTTCTGTAACATTTTCTGGTTAAGACTTTGCTTAATCATGGCGATGAAATATGGGTTTTTGACTAAAATGATACTTCCTAGACATTCATAAATTCACTGCTTAAAGTCGATAATATTCTCGCCATTCACTCGTGAATAGTATAAAATGTCCTATATTTACACCGCAAATTTAAGGATAATTTTTATATATTAGATATTTTTATAATATTTATTTTATTCATTTTGAAATCATCTAATTATTTGCCATTTACCAATATCAATAAATCCCGAATATGGATACCACACAAAAAAAATTAGCCGAGCTCCGAAAGGTCATGAAATCGCAAAAAATTGATGCTGTCATCATCCCAAGCAATGACCCACACCAAAGCGAATACGTATCTCCACACTGGCAAGAGAGAGCTTGGATCAGTGGATTCACAGGATCAGCAGGTTTGGTCATTGTAACACACGACCACGCAGGATTATGGACTGACAGCCGTTATTTCATACAAGCAGAGATGGAATTGGCGAATTCGGGATTTACCCTCCACAAAATGTACAACCAATTCGGCTCACCACACATAGAGTATTTATTGGAAACTTTGCCTGCCGGCAGTTCTGTCGCTGTCAATGGGTTCATGTTTTCAAAACAGTCCATAGACGGGTTACAAAATGCATTGAGCAAGAAAAAAATTGGATTGGTGTATCAAAAAGACCTTATCTCCATGATTTGGAAGGATAGGCCAGAAAATTCACTTTCACCTATTTTTATACACTCTGAAACTTTCACCGGACAATCCATCAATGAAAAACTTCGCGTCATTCGCAACAAAATAAAAATGGCAGGAGGCGATGCCTTGTTTTTATCCACATTAGATGATATTGCTTGGAGTTTCAACATAAGAGGTAATGATGTAGAATACAATCCTGTGGCTATCGCCTACGCAGTTATAGATAAAACTTCAGCACACCTTTTCATTGATGCAAGAAAGGTTACTCGAGACGTCAAAGGTTATTTTACAAAAGCAAAAGTAAAGCTTCATCCTTACGAAGAGTTATTGCAATTCTTGTCTTCTATGGGTTCTGATCAAACATTATTGGTTGATGAAAGTACCATTAGTCAAAGTGTGTATGACGCCATTCAATGTAAGGTCAAGTACCATCCATCCATACCGAAGTGGGAAAAAGCAATAAAAACCAATGTAGAAATACAACACCTTAGAAATACCATGCGAAAAGATGGTGCAGCACTTGCACACACTTTCCATTGGATTGAAAAATCACTCAAACAAAAAAAGTCTATAAATGAATGCGATGTTGCGGACAAACTAGCTGAATACAGAAGTCAGCAAGAGCATTATTTTGGTGAAAGTTTTGCTGCTATTGTGGGTTATCAAAGTAATGGTGCCATAGTGCACTATCATGCACATAGAGATACATGCAAGACCATTTTGCCAAAAGGCATTCTATTAGTGGATAGTGGAGGGCAGTATTTTGATGGAACTACGGACATTACTAGGACATTTACGCTGAGTAAACCAAAAAAGAAACATAAAATCAGCTATACATCGATATTAAAAGGTATGATTTGTGTGGCACGCACTAAGTTTCCGAAAGGAACCACAGGCATCCAGCTTGATACTTTGGCACGCCAATTTTTGTGGAGCCATGGACTGAATTATCTTCATGGAACGGGACACGGTGTAGGGTATTTTCTCAATGTGCACGAACCACCACAAGGCATTGCACCGAGCTTTGCAGAAAGAGGTAAAACTGTACACGAAGTAGGAATGCTTACGAGTGATGAACCTGGATACTATGAAGACGGCGCTTATGGTATGCGCATAGAAAACCTCATAGTGGCAAAAGCATCAGAATATAAAGGCTTTTTAGAATTCGAAACACTCACTTTATATCCTTTTGAGAAGAAATTAATAGATAAAAAATTGTTGAGTTGTGATGAAAAACATTGGATCAATGCCTATCACGACGAGTGTTATCAACGGATTTCTCCTTATCTGAAGGGTGAAGTAAAATCGTGGTTTAAGAAGAAATGCAAGAAGATTTGATGAGGATAGTGTTGTAAATGATCAATCTATCACCATCTCCGGAATTTCCCCTTCCACAACCAATGCGCCTTCTGTTGCATCAATAATTTCTTGAACAGAGACTCCTGGAGCTCGTTCTAAAAGTTTAAAACCTCTGTCCGTGACATCCAGAACAGCTAGTTCAGTGACAATTTTTTTGACACACTTGACTCCCGTCAATGGCAAGGTACATTGTTTCAATAGTTTTGATTCACCTGCTTTATTGACATGCATCATGGCTACGATGATGTTTTCTGCCGATGCCACCAAATCCATGGCACCACCCATACCTTTGACCATCTTGCCCGGAATTTTCCAATTGGCAATATCTCCTTGATCTGACACTTCCATCGCACCAAGAATCGTGAGATCAACATGTTTGCCACGGATCATACTGAAGCTCATAGCAGAATCAAAAAAACTTGCTCCTGGTAGTGTGGTGATGGTTTGTTTTCCGGCATTGATGATGTCAGCATCTTCTTCACCTTCATATGGGAACGGCCCCATACCCAATACGCCATTTTCGCTTTGAATATCTACATCGATGCCCTCAGGAATGTAGTTGGCTACGAGAGTAGGAATGCCAATTCCCAGATTGACAAAATATCCATCTTTAAGCTCTTTTGCGATGCGTTTTGCAATACCTATTTTATCCAATGCCATAATCAATCAATTAAAGTTGTGTCAATATAATAATACTAAATCACTATGTTCGAGACCTTACCGTGCGCTGCTCAATTCTCTTCTCATAGTGTTCCCCTTGGAATATGCGCTGAACGAAAATACCTGGAATATGAATTTGGTTAGGATCTAATGTACCTGCCGGTACCAATTCTTCTACTTCAGCTATTGTAATCTTTGCTGCGCCACACATACAAGGATTGAAGTTTCGTGCTGTTCCTTTAAATATGAGATTTCCGGCTTCATCACCTTTCCATGCTTTGACGATGGCGAAATCAGCACTGAAAGCCATTTCCATCACATACATTTTCCCATTGAATTCTCGGACTTCTTTTCCCTCTGCCACCTCTGTTCCATATCCGGCTGGTGTAAAAAATGCGGGAAAGCCGCTCTGTGCAGATCTACATCTCTCTGCCAAAGTCCCTTGTGGTATCAACTCAACTTCCAATTCTCCGCTCAACATCTGTCTTTCAAATTCCGCATTCTCTCCAACATACGAAGCAATCATCTTTTTGATTTGTTTTTTTTGGAGGAGTAAACCAAGTCCAAAATCATCCACACCGGCATTATTGGAAATACAAGTGAGATTTTTCACCCCAAGGCGAACCAACTCGAGAATCCCATTTTCAGGAATACCACACAGACCGAATCCACCTACCATCAATGTCATGCCATCGCTTACACCATGTAGCGCTGCTCTGACATCGGTTACTTTTTTATTGATCATTTGAATAACAGATTTGATAATCTTCAAAAAAACAAAGATACGAGAAAATATTTACAGAATAAATCACAAATGCGTGGCATTTGAGATATTTTTGATGTAAATAGAAAAACATCCTTTATAGATTCCCAATAAATTTTGATGTCATCAAAGAAAATTATTCCACCAATACTTTCCTGCTTTTCGAATATTTTACTGAATATTTTAATGCCAATGACTTCTTTTCTTGCGGGAGGATAGCATATTCATTTGCATGCTTTTAAAAATATAAACCTTCACAAAAGTATCAATTCACTCCCCTGAATCCAAAATCCATTTCATTGCTTTCATGCACATTAAATTGGTCACTGCCAAAAGTCAATTTTTTACCGTAATATTTATCGTCGTAGATAAACATGGATGCACTATCCCGAACAATTGTGTACAGCAGCTTGTCACTCTTCTTTCCTATTAATAAAATTTGAATCATATCACCTCGTTGATTTTGAGTAATCTTGTAGGTATTTCCAAGGATGATTGAATCGTCATCAACTATATAATGTTTTACTTTCTTCCCGATTTTTTGAATATACGATTTTTCACCATCTTTAAATATTTCTACAAGCACCTTTTTCTTATTCATAAATTTTGTGAGCGTATCTCCTATAACGATGGCATTACGAAATTTATCATTGATCGAAATGGCGAGACTATCATCAAAACTCTGTACTTGAAATACTTTATGTCGCTTATTTTTGTTTGTTAAGCCAAATGAAAAATTACCATCCTGACTTTGATACATGCAATTAGCTTTGCTTTTGCGATAGGTTTTCTCAATCTTAAAATCGCCGGTTGTTTCCATATTCAATAAGTAATCTACCCTTATGGAAAGATTACCATTCAAATCATAAAATATACCATTACCTAAACTGAAACCAAGATAGTGGTATGGAAGATCCCTTTTGCCCACAATAGAATCCCCTCTGAAATCGTCTGCTGTCTGCCTGATGATATCCACACGCAAATCAAATAATTCTCTATCTGGTTGTAATGATGGTTTTTCGAATTTGACTCTGGAAAGCGCATTAATGTCGTTGATATTAAGGGTTTTGGCGCATCCAAAATACAATAACATGAGCAAGTAACATAAGTAGAAAAAGGATCTCATTGATATATTATTTTATAATTCTTTGGCCGTCCGGTTTTTCACCTTTGTTTTGTTCCTCACAAATATAAGGCAGTTTTAATAATTGATGAAAATAAAATTCTTCAATGTAGCAGCATAGGCAGTAAATAATTCAGAATATTTAAAATGTGGTGGATGGTGCACATCAAATCTATCTAAAGTTTGTTTAAAATCTAGGAATGTATAAATACACATCCCAAAATGGTTCTCATAAAATACCGTATATTTGTACATTCCATTGAATCCATATTCATGATGTATAGGCAGTATGTTCGAGTATTCGCATGGATCAGCGCACTGTTCCTGATGTCAATGACTACATTGCATGGCACTATATATCCTACACTACTGGGTGAAAATAATAAGATCACCATTCCATTTACCAATATCAATGGTTTCATTGTCATTGATGTGGTTATTCAAAATATTTTCATTCAAAAAATGATTTTGGATACCGGTGCAGAGCACACCATCTTATTTCCAAATCAAAGCATCCAAATACTTCGACTTCCTGTGCATAAAAAAATAAAAGTACAAGGTGCCGATCTAAAATCTGAAATCATCGCTTCTGTCTCAAACGGCGCCTTGCTGTCCATCGTCAACACTGCCACCGTGCGCACCAATCTTATTCTGTTAGAGGATAAATCCTTTGACTTCTCTCAATACCTAGGTGTAGAAATTTCTGGAATCGTGGGCATGGAGCTTTTTAAGTCCATGATACTGCATATCGACTATAAAAATAATACCATCACCCTTCACAATTCAGAATCGTTCAACCCAAAACTCATCAAAAATCACCACGCAGAATCCATAAAAATTGTAGATAACAAACCCTACATCACTTCCACAGTCAGCATCAATCCAAATGATAAATCTAATGTAACTTTACTACTAGATACCGGAGCTGGCATGACAGCCATGCTGCACAACAATACTGACAGTACACTGACCTTGCCTGCTGTGGTGGTATCCGGCAACATTGGGAAAGGTATTTCAGGTGACGTAGAAGGGTTTTCAGGGAAGGTACTTAGACTGCACTTCGGAGCATTGGAGTTTCAAAATTTGATAGTGCACTTTCAAGCTCTTGATTCAATGTACATCAATAGCAAGAAATTTATAAGAAATGGAATCATCGGCAATCAAATCTTGTCCCGTTTAGATATATATATTGATTTTATGCACGATGTGTGTTATATAAAACCATTAAAAGGTTATGACAAGCATTTTGAAATGGATAAAAGTGGGATGACTGTCTTTAGTTTCGGTGCCAATCTCAATCAATATTATGTCAAATATGTATTGAAAGATTCTCCGGCAGATAAAGCAGACATAAGAGTTGGAGACGTTATCAAGAAAATGGGATTTTGGAATTACAGATTCCTTACACTAAAAAACATCAGTAAAAAACTGAGTGGCAAGGCAGGCGATGAAATCCATTTGACCATAGATAGGCATGGCCAAAAAATTAAAAAGGTGATTCGCTTGAGAGATTTGTTGTGAAGATTTGAAAAACCAATTAATGTAAAACTATTCATATTGCTTTTGTGTTATGCAGCATTAAAAATAAGAGAATGCTCAGCATATTATTATTAATTATTGGGCTTGTGTTTGTTGTGAAAGGGGCAGATTTTTTAGTAGACGGTGCTTCTTCATTAGCAAAAAAATACAATATTCCGAATATCGTCATTGGTTTGACGATTGTCGCATTTGGTACTTCGGCGCCGGAGTTGGCTGTGAGTGCGTATTCTGCTTATACCGGTTCGTCTGAAATTGCTATTGGTAATGTAGTAGGTAGTAATATAGCCAATATCTTGCTCATACTAGGCATCACCGCCATTATAAATCCGCTGAAAGTTTTAAAAAATACGGTTCAAAAAGAAATCCCTTTTGCCCTGCTTTCGGTGATCGTGCTTTACTTTATCACAAATGATATTCTCCTTGACGGGGCGTCTATTGATATCATTTCGTTGAGCGATGCGCTGATATTATTGTCATTTATGGCGGTATTTTTGGTGTACCTCATCCACCTAACAAAAAACACTTCAGATGCCGACGAGATTCCGATTGAAGATTTACCACTTTGGAAATCAAGTTTTTTTATTTTTATAGGCTTATTAGGATTACTTGGTGGCGGAAAACTATTCGTGGATAATGCAGTGGAAATCGCTACCCTTCTAGGAATGAGTCAGGCGGTCATCGGAATCACCATCGTAGCATTTGGCACTTCCTTGCCGGAGCTAGCGACAAGCGTGGTGGCAGCCATGAAGAAAAATTCTGATATAGCTGTGGGTAATGTAGTGGGCAGCAACATTTTTAATGTGTTTTTTGTCCTTGGTATCAGCGGATTAGTTGCCCCATTACCCAAGGGTGGCATCACAAATTTTGATATCACTATAGCGATAGTTTCAGCTCTTGGTCTTTTATTGGGAAGTGTATTATTGGTGAAAAATCAATTGGGTAGAACCGAAGGCATCATTTTCTTTACAGGTTATATCGCTTATATTATCTACCAATTGTTTGCAATTTAGACGTAACATCAAGTAATATTTGAGAGTAATCTAAATAAAGGAAACTTGTATGATTCCATAAATTAAAAGAATGGTAAACCAATCTTTGCGTTTCAGTTAGCCTGTTTTTATTCTACGACATGCGCAGATGCAGCTTGCAAAACAGACTTGTCACCGACGCTGTCTTTTGCTATCATTACTACCACTTCCATTTGATCAGGATCCCAAAGTCCATCCACCACAGGAAAAACCGAGTTATATTTCTTTTTATAAATTTCACCTTTTTTTAAGTCACTCCCAAAGACATCACCATCAAAATCTGTAAGCATATCCATCATTACATGATTATGGACGTAGTTTGGTATGATTTCGCCGCCATCTGCTTGCGCATCAACGATGCCGGATTCGATGAGATAAACGCTAATTTTATAATTGTCAGGAAGATCATCCAATGGGATAGCGGCTATTTCCACTTGCAATTGTCGTGATGTACGATCAAATTGAGATTCAAGAACAATGTTCAATACATGTGGTTTTTGCAATTCAGCTTCTACTTTTCCGAGCCACCGATCAGGAATGATATCTACGATGTCTCCGTTTGAATCCGAACTTCTATTGATAGATGCTGCCGGTTTTCCCAATAAGTTTGGAAATGAAAGCTCTAAATCGTGGGCATCAGGATTCCGAAAATCATATTTACTTGCATCTTTTAAAGGCTGTGATAATAGGACGCCATGAATGCCCACCACAATTACCCTTCCGGGATATTGTGACAAAATATTTTCCACAGCAAGCGCACCTTTAGGGCAATTGGTACAGCTGACACCTGTCAACTCCTCTATTAAAACAGTTCTATCTGAGTCTGGAATTTCTGGATCAGCTAATTTTATTGGAATTTCATTACAACCTAAGAACAACCCAATAAAGATGATCCAACTGAATATTTTGAGAAATTTCATTGTTTACTTATTTAAAAATTAAAAAGTAGTGTTTACACTGAATCTAACACCACTGAATGCAGGCTCCAATCTGCAAATCCCACCGCTGCAAACCACGCCTTCCACCTGCTTTACATATCTCAGGCTGTATCTCTGAGCATGTGCATTATACACTACTCCAAGTGTAGGATACAAAACTTTCTTAATCTCACCGAAAGCATTGGCTTTCTTAGGTACTACATTGTACATTCCTGACGCTTCAAAAATCCACCTAGGCGCAATACTCATTTCTGCTAAACCAAATAACCAACTTCCGAAATCTTGTTCCGTATGCATGTATTGACCTTCTACCCTCAACGCCTTCTTAGGTGTAAATTTATACAGAAAATCAAAATATGGTGTCAATGTATGAACGATGGGCGCATGTGCTTTTGATTCATAAATTTCCTGGTTGTACTTCAATGTTTGAAGTCCCGTTGTTATCTGCCACTTTCGACCATGTTTATAGAGGAGTTCTGTGTACAATTCCTGAAATAATGACGTTCCTTCTAGATTGTCTATATTTGAAACATTAACATTGAAGCTTAAATTTTTATTGAGTTTATACTTCACATCTAGTGCATACGCAATTTCTGAAATGTCTTGAGCCGACGGGCTGTATCTTGCTGTAAGCCTATACGTATTTTGTCTATTCAGTGGTGTTAAATAATTGATCAAACCACGCAAAAGTCGTTGGTTAGGATCTATTCTAAAACTAAAATTCTTAGTCCTCTTCATCTCTGCAGTCACGCCGATTTTCCCCTTTGTAAAGGATACACTATTGTAAATAATGCTGCCATCCTTTTGCTCGTATTTTCCGACAGAAGTGCCTACAATCTCTGTTTTCTCAGCAAATTGATTGTAATAAACGTCATCTGTTTTATAACATACTTCTCCATACCAGTTTATGTTCTTGTAGCTCAGTGTATTGTACACCGTCATAGCGATGCCATTGTACTTGGGTGAGAATCTATCCGCTTCCTGATATGATCTTAATGAATTGGCGATTTCTTCCATATTTTCATCAGAGATGGTGCGATTAACCACGCCCACACCAGGTGCCAATGTCAAAGCTGATCCTTCACCAAAACTTAAAAATCCTTCTAATTTAGCTCCCTTTAAATTGCCTGAGTACACATCAAAGGCATTTTTTTGTCTTCCAACAAATCCGCTTAATGCCCAATTATCATTGAAGTGATACTTACCGGAGACACCATAAAGAGCATTGTCAATGAAAAGAGTTCTTGTTTCAAAGGCACGGAAGATAAATCCACTGCCGATTTGGTCATAAAGATATCCAGCACTTAAGTCCAATTTATTCAATGATTTCTTGACATACCACCTACCTATGCCCATGCCAGTGTAAGAACCTGTGGGTATGCGAAGGTTGGAATTATTGTACATATCAAACCGTACACCAAACGTAAAATCATCTTTGACATAATTGAGATTGAGCCACGCTTCTCCACCAAATACTTGATGGTTATACTGAGGTGTATTGATGGCATTGATAGAAGAATCTCTCAGAAAAAAATTAACGTTGGTTTCAAACGCTCCTGAAATTGTGCCTTTTTCTTGAGCTGATAGCCGAAAAAAGGAACTAAATCCCAAAACAAATAGTAAAACAAAGGTGTGTCTAGGTGAAATCATCATATAAATTCGGTCTGCTCTTGACGCAAATTTAACATTTATATTGAATCACTTTATAAATTTCTACAATTATTTGAAGGGAAAACTAATGTTGTTTTCATAAAAAATGTAGTTCATCACATCGGCGACGCACAAGGTTGTATCAATAGTCTGCTTTTGACAGGTGTGTCAGTATTTCCCTATCATTTTCTGTCAAGGTGATACCTCGTCTCTTCATCACCACTTCAGCTGTTTCTAATGCTTTTTCCAACTGATGTGTTGTAAATCCAGCTGCGCCACCCCAAGAGAAAGATGGGATAAAGGTACGTGGGAATCCATCCCCAAAAATATTGCAAGCTACACCAACCACAGTGCCTGTATTGAACATCGTATTGATGCCTGATTTGGAATGGTCGCCCATGATCAAACCACAAAATTGTTCGCCTGTATTGACAAAAGATTTTTTTGTGTATGACCAAACTTTCACCGGCAAATAATTATTTTTTAGATTGGAAGTATTGGTATCTGCGCCAAGATTGCACCATTCACCAATCACGCTATTGCCTATATATCCATCATGACCTTTATTGGAATTGGCTAAAAACACTGTGTTCTGCACTTCTCCACCGACCTTACAGTTCGGTCCTATCGTAGTATCCTTGTAAATTTTTGCACCTACTTTTACAACTGCATGTTCTCCTACAGATACAGGTCCTCTCAACACGCTGTTTTCCATTACCACTGCTTCCTTCCCGATATAAATAGGCCCATCAGTAGCATTCAATATACAAGACTCCATCCAAACTCCCTCTTCGACAAAAATAGGCTGAGTGCCTAATATGGTGTTTGTAGGTGAGATGGGATGGCTTTCTCTATCTTTTGTGATGATGTCAAAATCTCGAATAATTTCCTTCCCATTTTCTATAAAAATATGGTGTGGCATCGTAATCCTACGCAAATCCAAGATGGCATCTTCGTTTAAAATGATATTGCGCAAATCAGAAAAACCTTCTCCTGTAGCTTGCAAAACTTCGAGCGTACTCCTATCCACACGTGCAGCTACCAATTCATCATCGAAAAACAATGCATCCATCAGATTCATTGCCTCTATATGGCTCAATAACGAAGGATTCGGTAAAAAAGTGGAATTGATGAGAAGATTATCTTCCTCGATCCTGACAGGATATTTATTCGATAAGTAATCTTGAGTTATATCACTGCATGTACCGTTGAGGTAGTATTTCCATTTCTCTTTCAATGTCATGATACCTACTCGAAGTTCACAAACAGGTCTTGTAAAAGTCAACGGCAACAAATTAAACCAATGTTCATCGCTGAACAAAATTAAATTTCTATTTGAAGTCATGTTTCGACAAAAAAATTGAATACACCATTAATAACGCTCAATACTGCAATTTGTCACCACCCACACCTACATTATCATCAATAAAAAAGCCCAAAACAAAAAGTCTTGGGCTAATTTTATCTTTTAAAACACCAAAATCAGCTTACTTTTTTTGGAATTTCGCAAATTTCTTATTGAATTTATCAATACGTCCGGCTGTATCCACAAATTTTACTTTTCCGGTAAAGAATGGATGTGAAAATGATGAAATTTCCATTTTTACTAGCGGATATTCCTTACCATCCGTAAAAGTAACCGTTTCGCGAGTCTTGGCACATGATCTTGTCAAAATCATTTCGTCATTTGAAATGTCCTTGAATACGACCATTCTATAATCTTGTGGGTGAAGATCCTTTTTCATTTATACAATGATTAAATTACTTACAAAATAAAACTTCCTTTTTCTAAAAGGATCGCAAAGGTAATACAAAGCTTTAATATTGACAAAGTATTGTTAAAAAAAATACTATTCTCATGAAAAATTAATGGCTACACAATCCCTGAATGGTATGAAACACATCATGTAAGGCATCCAAGCTATCTTTTACCTTGCTATCATTACCTTTTTTAAGAGCTAATTTATGCAATTTTTTACTACCCATGATCAGATCATTGATGGCTGTTTTGATTGCAGTTGTGTTAAATGATGACGGAATAGGTGAAGAGGCCAATAGCTCTGCTTTCTCAACCAGTTCGCCTGATCGAGTCCTAATAGGTGTAAAATTACCTTCTTCCATAGGATGGTAGGTCTGTGCCATCACCTTATGAAAGTCTTTCAGCGCCGTCCAAGAATCTTTTTCTATCTTTAATAAAAGTGGGCTGCTCATCGCTTTGTCATAATTTTCACTGACCCTTTCCCAATCCAATACATTCCAAATGGCACCTAGGTAGTCTCCTCTTTTATTTTGATACTTGAGATAATAAGCGTGTTCCCAAACGTCAATACCTAGGATGGGAATACCTCTTTCAGAACCTGCAGCATCCATTAGTGGATTGTCTTGATTAGGTGAAGACGATACTGCCAATTTCTTATCTGGCGTAACATACAACCAAGCCCAACCTGATCCAAATCTCTTGGTTGCCGCAATATTAAGTGCCTTTTTTAGGCTGTCTAGACTCCCAAAAGTTGCTTGTATGGCCGTGGCTAAGTTTCCATTGGGCGTTTTATCCGGTTCCGGGGACAAAATAGACCAAAACAAAGAGTGATTGTAGTGCCCTCCGCCATTGTTTCTGATTGCTGTGCCACGCGCTTCTGCATTGATGAGCATCTCGTCTAGTGGCATCTCAGCTAATCGCGTACCTTCCACAGCTTTATTTAAATTATTGACATATCCTTGATGGTGCTTAGTATAATGGATTTCCATCGTCATGGCATCGATGTATGGCTCAAGAGCATTGTAAGAATACTCCAATGGTGGCAAAGAAAATTGGGCCGACACAGCGTGGGATATCATCAGCATTACCACGCTCATTTTTAAAACATTCATATCTATTATTATTTATTTTTAAAAAGGTGAACAAAAAGCATAGAGAAAAGATTATGCGATACAATTAAAATGGGTAATTTATGCCAACCTGAACATTGCCAAGACCTTGCGCAAATATACTATTTAAGGTGTACCAATTCGCCTTCGTAATTGGATCTTTATACGGACTTCTAATCTTATAACCAAAATCAAAACGTATGCTGAAAATTTCTACATTGAGACGAAGCCCATACCCTATCCCGACACCAAATTGAGATAAAAATTTAGATGAAATCTCTGCGTTTGGTCGGGTGGCATCCTTCTTAAGAAGATACACATTGCCTGCATCTATAAAAAGTGCACCATCCAAGAACAAGAAAATATTGAAACGGTATTCTGCATTGACTTCAATTTTGATATCTCCTTGATTTACAAATATTTGTTGTCTTTGCTTGATTCTTTCATTGACATCATAATAACCTCCCGGACCAAGTTCCTTGATATTCCAAGCCCTTAAACTGACGGGGCCACCCACCGAAAATTGTTTTACAAACGGAACTGCTTTGGTATCCCCAAATGGCACTGCTATACCTACATTGATCCGAGCAGCGATACCTTCACGAGCACCCAAAGTCTTGTAAAATCTATTATCAATTTCGTATTTAAAATATTTTGAAAAACCAATCTTATCTCCATTGAAGTTAATAGGTAATTCCCACGTATTACTTTTTCCGGAAATGGCATTGACGGCTGAATTCATCAAGAAAACTTCTGTTCCGGATTGCTCAAAATTATGGATTTGAATAAATGAATACTTGCCACCTTTATACTTTTTATTGATGATAATGGACAAGTCTCTGAAGAAAAAACCAGTACTCAGATTATCTTTGAAGGATAAAAAGATCAGTGGATTATTGTCAAATCGAGTGCTGTCTTTGATGTCATATTGGTCCAAATTAAATCCTAATGGCCTGAATACATATCTATTATTTTTGGGTGATGTATAATCAAAACCAAATGACAAATTGATAGAATTCAGCGAATAGTAATCAATGATATTCAGATAGTTACCACCCAAAGCAACGTTAGTAGTCGCATTTTCTTTGAAATTATTGTAAAATTTATCTTTGATGATACCTAGTCCATTGACCAATTTTCCCAGCTTCAGAAAATCTTGAAATGATGGGATGACCAAGTTATTTTGAATGGCATAATTCTGGGTGCGTTGCTTGAAATTGAAGCCTTCTTGCCTGCCCAATTCTGTTCCAAACTCTGCTCTCAAACTGTATTTTTCAGACCCACCAAGAAGGTTTCTATTGACCAAAGAAGCGGATGTAGATATACCGAATAATCTTGAGGTATTTAGCGTAGAAAAATACCCTTCTAATGCACCATCCAGTATCCATTTTTTTTGGTGTGGTGTCAATAAAATATCAAAATGCACGACAGTATCTAACAATAAGTCGTAACGTGGATTGATGGTGATGAATCTATAGGCTTCGAAGCTGTTGAGTTTCTTATAGGTTCTTTGCCTGTCATCTCTTTTTAGGACTTCGCCTTCTTTCAGAAAAACGCCCTCGCTGAGGAGACTTTCCTTGACCACAGGAATTTCTGATCTCCTAAAAAACTGCAATCCATTGAGCGTGTCTTGGATCGTCAATGCTTCTTTGTCATTGCTATAGTCTGAATACACATTGACCTTACCCACAGTGAATCTTTTAACTTGGGTGCTACCCATAGGTGTGTTTAATCGATATACAATGTGAACTGTATGGCTAACTTGACTACTATCGCCTTCTATTTCAATATTATTGCCTGAAAAATTTGCAAAGCCGGCATTTTGAATAAGCAGAGCAAGGCGAGACTTTTCCAATTCCAGCTTTGAAGCATCAAGAAAATCACCTTTTTTGACAAATGCATCTTCATCATCCTGTGTAATGAAATGTAGCAATGTAGAATCTGAGGCCACATAATCAATATCAGAGATGGAATATCTTGGTCCTGGATCTATGATGTACTTTATTTTGCTCAGTTGTTCCTTCCAAACATCAGTTCGGGAGGAAGTTTGTAACCCTTTTTGTTTTGTTTTTTCGATATGTTCATAGTCCACACGAGCATGGTAGTAACCTTTACTGAACTGCAGATAATTTTGCAGCGTTTTGACGGTGGATTGTGTCACAGAATCACTGTAAATGGATGGTGGTTCGCCTATGTTTCTTAGCCATTTATTGACTTTTGTTGTATCATTTCGACCTGAATTTTTCAAATACAAATATTCCTTTGGCAAGAAAAAAATAAAGTTCGAATTGGGTTTTTGTTTTATCAGGGTCAGTAATTCGGTTTCTAGTGTGCTTTTATGTTTGATCGTCTTGGGGTTTTTGAATTCTAGAGCCACATGGGTAACAAGGCTTTCATTTTCCTTCATGAATCTGGTGCTTTCGCATCCTGTAATCGCCACTATGACAAAGGCGAAGATGGAAAAATGGAATTGAAGCCTTAACTTATGTAATGAAAACTCTCCTTTGGGCAACAAATTTCTTATGGTCATATGTTTATAAAGTGACACAAAAATACAAAAATTAGAACATTTCATTGTTTACATCTCTTAATGTGTAACCAATGCATGTGATACAACATGATTTTTTATATTGTTATTATATCTTTGGGGCATATATAGTGGGTAGAAATGGAGCAAAAATTGATTAAGGAAGTTAGAGCATTGCACCTGGCTAAGAGAAGAAAAGAAGCCGGAATGTTCATAGCGGAAGGTATAAAAACATGTCAAACCATGCTCTCAACAGGTAAGTTTAAGCCTGTTTACATCTTCTCTGCGCATACGCTGAGCCATCTAGAGCTTGGTCTCAAGACAGATGCAACAATCAAGGTCAGTGCCAAAGAAATGTCTCAAATTTCGCAATTGAAGCAACCGTCGGATATTTTGGTCGTATTTTCAATCCCAAATACACCCATCACCACTATGAAATCGGATGACAAAATCATCTATTTGGACAATGTTCAAGATCCCGGAAATGTGGGTACGATCATACGCCTTGCTGATTGGTTTGGAATAGAAGCAGTAGTTCGGTCTTTTGACAGCGCCGATTTCTACAATCCTAAAGTGGTACAAGCAGCCATGGGCAGTCTGGCGAAGGTAAACCTTTACGAAGCGGAGCTTTCGGAGATCGTAGGAGAAAAGATAGTCTACGGCACATACATGGAAGGTACATCCATATTTGAAACACAATTTATAGACAATGCCATCCTAGTTCTAGGAAGTGAAGGCCATGGCATCAGTGAAAAAAATGCCAAGTACATCCAAGAAAAAATCACCATTTACGGCGCATCAAATAAAATAGCTGAATCACTTAATGTGTCAGTAGCTGCGGGCATTATTTGTGCGCAGTGGTTGAGAACTTCGTAAAGTTCACATTGATGGTTTAACACTCTGACCTCATTTTCCTCTACCATTATAATCCACTTCTTAGTGTCCAAAACACGTGAGATTTCAAACATTCTAAATGATTGCATATTTGCCCTATTATCCCGACTATGACCCGACTATGACCCGACTATAACCCGACTATAACCCGACTATAACCCGAGTATATCCCGACTATGATCCGAGTAAAACAAATAAGAAATATAAATTCATTTTTTTAAAGCTTTGAAAGCAGTATCTTGAATTTATTACTGAACCGTCATTTGGATGCAAGAAATATTATTGTTGGTAATAATAATGGGTTGATGCAATGTTCATCTCCGACTATTGGGCTTACACTGTAGCATTACGGGGCAGACATTTGTGAATATTATTTTTGTTAAATTTCTAGTTTACATTGTGTCATTTGCACAAAAGCATTATTTTTACTATTTATATTAAGCAAGTATGAAATTAATCATGAATGTCAGTTTTTGGAAGCAATAATTTTTCAGTATTCACATGGTGAGTTATATCATTCTGCCAATGTAAATCACAAGTAGTCAACCATTTAAATTAAACTAAAAATTAAAAAATTTAAACATGAAACAGATTATTTTACAAACATTAGTGATTGTTCTTTATATGAACATACGTGTTTGGGCGCAAGATCAGATCATAGATCATTCTACATCGGTTATCCAAACAGCTCCGTTTATTACATCAGACAAAGAATGGGTAGTGCATTACGAATCATTTATAAGTCCGGTGGATAATGGAATACGTACCTATTCGTTTCACGAGACCCAAGATACTGTAGAAGGTACACCACTTTATGAGTTGGTGTATAATACCCCAATCAATGCAAATCTCATCAATACAAAATATTATTACAGAGAAAAAGATGGTCAAGTATTTATGCATTATCAGAATGGATATGAAGTGCTAATGTACGACTTTACCGCTCAGGTTAGGGACACCATAGTTCGCTATCCGGATCGACCTCTATTTAATCTTATTGTCACACAAATAGATACTGTGGTGTATTCTGACCTAAAACCTAGAAAAAGAATAAGCCTTCTGTGTGAATTGGAAGATAATAGTATCTATTATTGGATTGAAGGAATGGGTGGAGATAGGCGGTTTTTGGATGAAAGTATATGCTCCATCATAGATAGCCCAGCATTATTTTTAAGGTGTTTTTTTGAGAATGGTGTCAAGGTGTATCAAGATTCGTTGGTTCAAAATTGTTTTATTTTGAAAGTTGAAGACATTGAAAATAATGATGAAATCATCATCTATCCCAATCCTGCTTTCCATACAATAAACATTGAATCATATGCCGAAATAAAACAGATTTTGATCTATAATCAAATAGGACAATTGATTGCAAAAAAGGAGAACACTTCGAAAAACATAGATATTTCTGCTCTTCCGAGTGGAATTTATACCGTAGAAGTCACTCAAAAAGGAAGTGAATTCCGTCGTGCAATTAAACGTATAATTAAAATTTAAAAAATCAAGTGGAATGGCGTGGTTTGCCTTGTATTCAGTTCCAACAATAAGGGGGAAAGCCCATTAAAACTTTTACGTTAGTATGTACTTTGCACAACATTTCAAATTACTTTGCCTGCTTGAGCGAACAATAATTATAAAATACATCATGAAGTAAAAGGTGATACACATTTAAAAAGGTAGAGTAGATGGCTATTCTCCGCCTTTTTGTCTTTAGCATAAAAGTCACTGAAGGCGGTAAAATCAAAAAACTGTTTGAGCCAAAACACAAAATGGTCAGGGCAGTACATTTGTTAATTGATTGAATTTGAAAGGGCACACTTCACAAAGGCGAGTTTTTTTTGTTTCCGTCGGGAAGATGACTTTTAGGCATTAAGATGACAAAACAGCGGCGGCATTTTATGTTTACTTTTTTTTTTGCTGTTGAAAAAAAGTAAAAGCCTTTCCGGCTTGAGGCAGATATCATAATAAACCAATCATATAGCAATCAGTAGTAAACATTTCAAAAAAGTAGCGTTATAAACCATCTCCAACATTTACCAAAGTATTAACCTGCATTTACTTACAGACTGTCATCATGCCTAATGCCTTAGTGAGATAATTAATTCAAAAACGGGTTCAATGGCAGGTTTTGGGTTAATGGCAGATTACGGACAAATATTATACATAATTCATGCACCACAAATGACGCAATCCTCTTTGATTTAGTCAATTGTATAATATTGTGTAATTTGATAAATGCATATTGATTCGATATCAATTCTAAAATACACTATCCAAGAATTCTTTTATCTTTACCACTTTTAAAATCGGCAAAGATGTTTTTTCCAATAGGTGACACTCAAGTACAAGGTGGTTATAAACCAATAGTGAGCTATAGTTTGATCGCCATCAACGTGATCGTCTTTTTGATTCAAGTATCCACAGAAGGCAATCTCATCTGTGCGTATTCCACCATTCCTGCGAACATCGTCAGTGGCCGAGATTATATCACCTTGATCACCAGCATGTTTTTGCATGGTTCGTGGATGCACCTGATTGGCAACATGCTATTTTTATGGGTTTTTGGTGATAATATCGAAGCAAAAATAGGAAGTGTCCGATTTCTGATATTCTATATTCTTGGTGGGCTGGCTGCATCTTTTGCGCATATATATTTCAGTACTGCCTCGGTGAGCTACGCTGACATCATGTGTTTTCCATGCTCTTTATCACAACCTTGTTTAGACAATTATTCTCCACCTTCTGCTGTGGTACCTTCATTGGGAGCTAGTGGCGCCATCGCTGCAGTGATGGGTGCCTATTTGTATATTTTTCCAAAATCACAAATAAAGGTCATCATCCTTATCCTATTCAGATCCTTCTACATGCCCGCCATACTTTTCCTAGGCATATGGTTTGTGCAACAAATGTTTTATGGTATCGGATCCTTTGGAGTGAAAAATACCGCAAGCGATAGCACTGCTTGGTGGGCACACATAGGTGGATTTGTCTTTGGTTTGATCGCCGCAATATATTTCAAACACATTATACAATTCGATGAAAGTGATCACCAAGAAGTGGAATAATATTGGGTGTTTCATTGTATTGCTTGTCTTGTTTTATGGTCATGGTGAAGGACAAACCCTTCCAATGATTCCGTTTGAATCTGATGACAATACCACAAGCACGTATGATGAGCTCATAGAATTTTACACGCAGGTAGCCAATGATTGGCCGCAGGCATCACTTCAAATTTCAGGGAAAACTGATATCGGAAAACCGCTCCACACGTTCATTTTGGCAGGAAATGATGACTTCACACCTGAAAAGTCCAAAGCGGCAAAAAAAACCGTCATCTTCATCAATAATGGCATCCATCCGGGCGAACCTGACGGGATCGATGCGTGCCAACTTTTGGTAAAAACCTTATTGTCACAAAAGAATATCAATGAAATTCTAGATAAAATCACCATCGTCATCATCCCTGTGTACAATGTGGGTGGCATGCTCAATAGACGCGCCCACACACGTGCCAATCAAAATGGCCCCGCTGAGTGCGGTTTTAGAGGAAATGCAAAAAACCTTGACTTGAACAGGGACTTCATGAAGTGCGATAGTAAAAACGCTATCGCTTTCAATACAGTATTTAGTGCTTGGGACCCTGACGTTTTTCTGGATACGCACACCAGTGACGGAGCCGATTACGCCTATACGATGACGTTGATCGCCACACACCCACAAAAATTGGAACAGCCGATGTCTGATTTCCTCAATGAAAAATTTTTACCCTATCTCTATGATACAATGGCTAAATCTAAATGGCCAATGATTCCATACGTCAATAGCGAACATGGACTTTCAAAAGGGATTGAAGGGTTCATAGATTTACCAAGATATTCCACAGGCTACGCAGCATTGCACCACACGTATGGGTTTATGACTGAAACACATATGCTGAAACCTTACAAGAATCGCGTACAATCTACATTAGATTTTATCCAGCATTTGATCAACTTTACCTACTCGTTTCATCAGCAAATTAAGGAAAGTAGAGTGAAGGCCAAAGCTATCAGCGAAACTTCCAAAACATTGCCCATTTCATTTCAATTGGACCAATCTGTGGCGGATTCTCTGTATTTTCTTGGTTATAAAGAATTTATGGATACCAGTTTCGTGACGGGATTGCCGATAAGGAAATATGATACAAAGGCACCGTACAATAGAAATATACCATACTTCAATCGTTTTAAGCCCATTGCCTTCACCACGTTACCTCAATACTATATTGTCCCATCAGCTTATGAAAAAGTCATAGAACTTTTGAAAATTAATGGTGCACCTATCTCCCTTCTGGATAAAGACACTACATTGACGACAACCATGTATAGGATTAAAGATATACAAACATCCTCATATCCCTACGAAAGCCATTATGTGCATACTCAGGTGGTGTGTGACACACTCACCATGACCAAAAAATGGTACGCAGGTGATGCCTTGGTATCCACGTCAAACGCTGCCGTCCACTACATCATCCAAGCCTTGGAACCCACAGCGAGTGATAGCTGGTTTTGTTGGAATTTTTTTGATGGGATTTTAAACCAAAAAGAATATTTTTCAGAATATGTGTTTGATGCGTATGCAACACAATACCTTACGCATCACCCTGAACTGAAACAACAGATAGAGGATAAGAAAAAAGAAAATCCCGATATAAACAATTATGAGCTTCTGTCTATTGTATATAAAAACTCTCCCTATTTCGAACCGACATTTCGATTATATCCCATAGGAAGAATAGAGTATCCATAATCATGGCATTATCTCAAAAATTTGCGGAAGTTATCCTTCCTTTGGCCTTGCCAGAGGTATATAGCTATGAAATTCCTACACACTTAGAAAGCAGTGTGTATCCGGGATTGCGGGTAGAAGTGCCCTTGAGAAATAAATTGTATTCGGGCATCGTGATGAATATCACAGATAAAGCGCCTACAAAAACAAAACCCATTCTTTCCGTCATAGATCAGTTGCCTTTGGTGACACCAATCCAACTGAAGTTTTGGCAATGGATGGCCGACTATTACTTTTGCTCCGTTGGTGAGATCATGAATAATGCGATGCCATCAGGACTAAAACTAGAAAGCGAAACAAAAATCATCATCAACCCAAGTGTACCATGGGAAAGCTTTGAACTCAACGATGACGAATTTCTCGTTGCAGATGCTGTATCCATAAGAAACGAACTCACAATTGGGCAGATCCAAGACATCCTACAAAAGAAATCTGTATATCCCGTATTAAAAAAACTATTGGATGCTCAAATCATTTCCATCAAAGAAGAATTGGTGGAGAAATTCAAACCCAAATTTGAAACTTTTATAAAATTAGACCCGGAACACAAAAAAGACCCTAATCTTTCTGCGGCTTTTGCATTGGTAGAAAAAAGCAAAAAACAAACCGATACACTATTGGCATTTGTTCAGATATCTAGAAAAATTGCGGACATCAAAATGTCACATCTTAATGAATTGACAAAAACGGATGCATCTACCATAAAGGCTATGGTGCAAAAGGGCATTTTCTACTTGGAGAAAAAACAAGTATCTCGAATTTCACAGAATGACATATCTGAGCAAGAAGAAATGCCGCAATTGACAGAGCTTCAAACCAACGCCATCAGCCATATTTATGATTCATTTTCAGAGCAAAAACCTTGTTTGATTCATGGAGTTACCGGAAGTGGAAAAACAAGAGTGTATGCAGAAGTAATCAAAAAAACGCTGGAATTACAACAACAAGTCTTGTATCTATTACCTGAGATAGCTCTGACCAACCATATCGTGGATCGGCTAAAACAATTGTTCCAGACGGACATCCTAGTTTACCACTCCAGGATGAACAATCAAGAAAGGGTTGAAATATGGAATGCTGTTTTAGCAGGAGCAAAAATTGTGGTAGGTGCGAGGTCCAGCATTTTTCTACCATTTATCCATCTCGGTTTAGTTGTGATCGATGAAGAGCACGATCCATCTTATAAGCAAATGGAACCGGCACCTCGTTACCATGCCAGAGACGCAGCCATGTACTTAGCGAAGTTGCACAAAAGCCATGTGCTACTAGGAAGTGCCACGCCGAGTATTGAGTCTATGTTTAATGCAAAATCAAACAAATACTCCCTATTTACCCTCGATCAAAGATACGGTGAAGCTACCATGCCTACCATAAAAATTATCGATCTACGCAAAGAATATAAGGATAAAAGGTTTGATGGATTGTTTAGTGGGCAACTTCTGGAAGAGATGAAATCTACACTAGAAAAAGATAAACAAATACTGATCTTCCAAAACAGAAGAGGATATGCTCCTAGCTTACATTGCCCTGTGTGTGGATGGCGCGCAGAATGTTCTAACTGTGATGTGCACCTCACCTTACATAAAACCATCCGCGAGCTGAGATGTCATTACTGCAATTTGAGATCAAAAATTCCAAATGACTGCCCTGCATGTGGTACATCAGAATTGATAGAACAAGGGTTTGGAACTGAGCGCATAGAGGAAGCCATCAAGCACCATTTTCATGATGCGCAGGCAGGCAGAATCGATTTAGATACTGCAAAAACCAAAATACAGTTTGAAAAAATACTATATGACTTTGAAGAAAGACGCATCCAAATATTGATAGGTACGCAAATGATTACAAAGGGAATCGATTTTGACAATATTGGTTTGGTTGCCGTTCTCAATGCAGATAGCCTCTTCAGATTTCCGGATTTCAGAGCCAATGAAAGAGCATATCAATTATTGACACAAGTAGCAGGGAGAGCAGGGAGAAGAGGGTCAGAAAGCACTGTCATCTTCCAAACATACAGTCCCGATCATCCTATCATTTTAGAAACCATTCATCAAGATTACAATAAATTTTACACTAGGGAGATGACAGAGCGTGCAAAGTTTATTTATCCTCCTCTCTACAGACTCATACACATAGAGATACATCATAAGTATAAGGAGATAGCGTTCGAAGCAGCTAACCTCATGGCAAAATTTCTTCATGCTCGCATTGGCAATAGATGTGTGGGCCCCGCACCACCTAATATCGAAAGGTTAAGAGGGCTGTATATCCAATCATTGATGATAAAAATGGAAAAAGATGTCAAAGTTTCCTTAAAAATTCGATTCATTTTAACTGAAGCTGTCCATTATATCAAAGGATTTCCCAATACCAAATCAGCTAGAATCATCATTGATATTGATCCAAATTAAAAATGGACAATTCATTTAAACATTGATTGTATTCTAAAAATGTACACAATATCAAATTAGTGCATAAGTTTTGCCATTTATTGACAAATTTTTATTAAGTCTATTATCATTTAACAAAATTTTCCAACTATATTTTTAAAATTATGTTTCTTTGCAACATTATTTTACTAAAATCTAATTGGCACATTTATGTTTCGATTTTTAGGATTCATCATTTGCTCTTTTTTCGCAACTGTAGCAATGGCCCAGAATACCAACCAATCCATTTTACAAACCAAATTTAAAAATTTTGACATCATCACTGCCAATACCCAATTGGTGTATGATGAGATAATTCGACATTCTACGAGAACAAATGAATATACACTACATGTCAGCGATGACGTCACATGGAAGTTAGATCTAACACCATCCAATATCATCGCGGATGACTATAAGTTGTCCATCCAAAATGAAGATGGCTTGCAGGTTAAAAACTCCAAACCTAGCTGTCTGCCCATGCAAGGATTTGTATCCGGAAATTCATCTAGCAGGGTTTCCTTGACCTTTGATCGCGACTTCATTTACGGATTTATTTCCGCAGGAGGTACAACTTATTATATTGAACCCTTGAGTTATTATATAAAATCTTCCGCCAAAGACCAGTTTATCATGTATTCAACGAATGATATCATCGAAGATAGCAGCGTCAAATGCGGTTATGAGTTGCAAAAAGAAAAAATGGATGCCTATAGACAAACCAATAGAGGTGATCATGTAGGCAGTCGTACAGGCTTATGTTATTATATTCGTTATGCACTAGCAAGTGACAATTCTATGGTTCAAAACCTAGGAAGTGTCACTGCTGTGCAAAACCACAATATAGGCGTTGTCAATAATGTCCAGACCAACTATGATGATGACTTTTCTGATGAATTTGTCTATCAAATTTCTGAGCAATGGGTTTCCAATTGTTCGACTTGTGATCCATGGACATCTAGTACTGATTCAGGTGCATTCTTGGATGATTTCACATCTTGGGCTACTTCAGGTTTCACTACCATTCATGATATCGGAGGCTGCTGGACAAATCGGAATTTCAATAGTGGCGTGATCGGGCTCGCTTGGGTAGGTACTGTGTGCACGCAGTTTAGATATCATGTGTTAGAAGACTTTTCTACGAATGCAAATTTAAAAAGAGTGATGGTAGCGCATGAGATAGGTCACAACTTTGATGCATCACATAATACAGGTATCATGGCACCATCGGTCAGCAATACCAATACGTGGTCAGGAACTTCTATCAATGAGATAACAAACTTTTATACTAGCCTGAATTGCTTGGATAATTGTGTTTCTGCCAATCCGCCGACTGCAGATTTCAGCTATACTGTATTAAACAATTGTACTCCGGCCAATGTGTTTTTCACCAATATGTCTTCCAATGCGACTGATTATATGTGGGAATTTGAAGGAGGAACTCCGGCTACATCTACTCAGTTTGAACCTACTGTGCAATGGGATGAATCCGGCACATACAACGTTACATTGACCGCTATTCAAGGAGCAAATAGTCATTCTATCACTTTACCTATTACCATTGAAGTGATACAAAATCCCGTGGCTGATTTTACATACTCAACAACGTTTAATGATGTGTTCTTCACTTTCATTGGTTCATCAGCTTACACTTTTCAGTGGAATTTCGGGGATGGATCAGCCACAAGTGCTGAAACAAATCCATCACATACCTATGCTGTCAATGGTACCTATACCGTTACTTTGACCGTTACTAATCCCTGTGAAACCAGCACAATTTCATATGATGTCGTGATTCAATTCCCACCTACGATCTCCTTTACAGCTGCACCAACCAGCGGCTGCAATCCGTTGACCGTTCAATTTACCAATACATCTACCAATGCGACCAGTTTTGAGTGGATCTTTCAAGGAGGAACGCCGGCAACTTCAACTGAACAAAATCCAACTGTAGTTTATAATTCACCAGGCACATTCAATGTTCTTTTGATAGGATATAATAGCTACTCCGGAAGTGAATATGAACAGAATGGATTAATTCATGTGTTGCCATTGGCAACTTCTTCCTTTGGTTATACTGTCAATGGACTGACAGTTAATTTTAACAATACATCCCAGAATGGAACTGCATACGAATGGACTTTTGGCGATGGAAGTACAAGTACAAACACCAATCCTTCACATACTTATAGTACTAATGGAACATACACAGTGCAGCTATCCACCTTCAATGATTGTGGTACAGTGACATCTAGCCAAAACTTTACTATTGGTGTGGCACCTGTCGCAGGATTTTCAGCGTCACAACAATCCATTTGTAATGGTAATGCTGTACAGTTTACATCCACTTCATCCAATAGTCCAACAAGTTATATGTGGAGTTTTCCGGGAGGAACACCAAGTACTTCTACCGAACAAAATCCATCCGTCACTTACCTAAATACAGGAAATTATAGTGTTACACTTATCGTAAATAATGCATTTGGTGCGGATACATTGACAATGAATAATTTAATTTCTGTAACCACGACACCTACAGTGAATTTTAATTTCATCAGCGATGCTTTGACGTTTGATTTTACATCTCAAATACAGAATGGAAGTCTCTTATCGTGGAATTTTGGTGATGGCGCCACAAGCACTTCAACTAATCCCACACATACCTATGCTTCTGAAGGTAACTATACGGTTGTATTGACAGCACAAAATGGTTGCGGCACACAAACTTCCACACAGCAAGTGACCGCTCAGCTATTGCCGTCTGCGTCCATACAATTTAGTACCAATATGGGTTGTACTCCTTCTAACATCCAGTTTACAGCGCAAAATTCTCCATCCGTCACAGCTTGGCTTTGGACATTTGAAGGTGGCACACCAAGCACTTCAACCTTACAAAATCCAACTGTAACCTATTCAAATCCGGGCACTTTTGATGTGACTTTGACTGTGACCAATAGTACCGGAAGCACCACTGTGCAGCAAAATGATGCCATCGTCATAGGCACCTTGCCTACCGCTAATTTTTCTACGGGTATTGTTCTCAATAATTTGACTTTGGCCAACACAGGTGTCGGTGCTACTACAACCCAATACATAATCCAAGGACCCAATGGGTTCTCCCAACAAATAAATACACCAAACGCAACGATAACGCTGCCACTGAATGGTGATTATACTATTGCTCAAACAAACGAGAACTTTTGTGGTCAAGCGATGGATTCAAAAATTATTACCATCAATGCATATACTACAGCTCAATTTACAGTTTCTAATTCAGCACCATGCGAAGGTACAATTGTACAAATCATGAATAATAGTACCAACGCTCAGAATTATAATTGGACTGTTGAGAGTGCTGATCCTGCTACATCCACTGATGCAAACCCTCAATTTACGTTTACAGAAGGAGGTCTTCATTTGATTACTTTGATCACTTCAAATGCTTTGGGTGCGGATACGTTTACAAACCACATCAATGTAGGATATTTACCTGAATCTCGATTTGGGTTGACGTCAGCAGGTGCCACCATCACATGTGTAGATAGCAGTCACTTTGCATCCAATATTATTTGGCATTTCGGAGATGGAAGTTCCAGCACAGATGTGAATCCTTCTCATACCTACTCGAGCAACGGAATGTACACTGTGCAATTGATAGCCAACAATGCTTGCGGCACTGATACATCATCACAATCCATCAACATCAACATTGTGAGTTCTCATGACTATCTATCAGAAATATATGGTTTGAAGGTATATCCTAACCCTACATCAAATATAATCAATGTAGATTGTGGATCAATGCCCGCAGGTGAATATACTTTTGAATTAATAGATGTTCTAGGAAAATCCATTCAAAAATCAACAGAATGGATCAATGCTTCTCATAGAAATATCCAAATGCAGCTACAGCCTCAGGTAGTTGGAGGCCAATATATTTTAAAAATAGCAGGTGGCTCAGAACGTTTTCAAAAATCGATTATAGTTTTAAAGTAAGATTTTAAATTGACATAATAAAAAAGGCGATCTCTCAGAGACCGCCTTTTTCTTATCACAAATAATTCATTAAACTTTGACATGAAAGGTAAAAGGTCAAAGAAGGTTGAAATAAAACACAATTAATTACCGCAATTTTCATGGCTGCCAGACAGTATAGTTTGATATAAATCCGGAGTGATGAATTGCGGGCTATAGTTGAAGTCTCTGCTTGTGAGTTGACTTGTAAAGCCTCTCAAGTGATTTCTAGACCCACAGATTAATGATTCATACACATTTTTAATATCTGCATTCTTGGTGATAGTATAGAGTTCCATGATGTCATAGATATCCAAATCCTCTATAGTAGCACCAACTTCAAGCGCATCAACCAAAGAAATATCTACTTTTTTAACCAATTGGATGTACAATTCTTGAAGATGTGTGTCATCAAAAACACCTCTTTCCACATTGACAATCGGATCAGGAATATTGTATTTCTCAAGAAGCTGAATTACTTTTGATTGGTGAGTGGACTCGCTGTTGGAAATGTTGTCAAAAATCGATAAACCATATTTATCAAATGCATAGCGATAGACATCATAGGCCAACTTCTCTTCTTGTCGGGTATAGATTAGACCTTGCTTGTCGTCGTCATTGATGGTGACATTATCATTTTTATTTTCATCTTTATTACAAGACAGAAGGAATAAGAATGTTAAGCTAAAAAGAATTGATGTTCTCATTTTATTTAATTTTAAAGATTATAAGATATTTATTGTGACTTATTTTGATTTTTCTGAATGACATTTTCCTCCGGAACCTTTGCCTGCGCAAGCCTTGGTTGATGACTTACATCCACCTTTTTGACCACATTTGTGTTGATTTTGCGACCCACTGCATGAATGATTCCCTTTTTCAGAATTATTTGATTGTACTTCCAAAAATGAGGATTCAGACATATATTTTGGTTGATAGGTGACATCATATTTGGATAATTGTCTTATGAATGCATTCATGTGGTTATATGATCCCGCTCTCAAGGCGGTGTACACTTCCACCAAATCTTTTTGTTCTGTTTGAGACAATAATTGATCAAGATCGGCAATGTCTAAATCTTCAATGGTCGCTCCCACTTCAAAAGCATCTTGTAGAGATTGACTTCCTTTTGCAACCAACTGATTATAAAGAGTCTGCAATTCAGTGTTTTGAAATTTGCCTACACCTTCCACATATGGGTCTTCGAGATTATATTTTGCTAATAAATTTTTAACCATCTCGGTGTGCCTTGCTTCGCTTTGGGAAATGTTTTTAAACACCTGATGATCCCATTTTTCGATCATGGCCTTATATACATCATGGGCAAGTTTCTCTTCCTCTCGCATTTTGATCAATCCTTCCTGCTCTTGAGGACTAAGACTAATACTTGGTGCAGAAATAAATGCAGATATGCTGACGAAAATAATGGCGGCAACTATAAATTTTATCGTATTCATGATTTGATTAATTGTGAATTAAAAAATGTTTCAACAGGAATACGCAGCCACTCTAAGTTTCTTTCAATTTTTTTGAAAAAAAATTTATAAAAATACATTCACCAATAAATAAAACATATTACATATTGATATTCAATACATTATGAATTATATTACTCCACGGTAGTTTGTAGAAATTACAAAAAAATGATTTTCTCTTTTGATGTTCTTTAGAGTATGTTTAAATTTTGTTTTAGGACAATAAAATGGAATTATTTTGGACGAAAAAAGGCAAATTTGCAGTCGAATGTGGGCAATTCGATGAAAAATTTAACAAATTTGTAGCCAAAATTCAACATTTTCTTGCTAAAGGATAACTTTTAAACATACTCTTAATTATTTTTTTCATTTGAACATTTTCCCGGCATACCGCCCCAAGGCGTGATCCTTTCAGCTTCAAAAGTATGGCCATCAACGATATTACCATTTATTTTGATGAGTTCCCCAGCTTCCAATGTTAGTCGTGGGGCAACAAATGCACTATCTATAATTATATTCCAATTCTCGTTTCGCCAATCTGTGATCGTCAATCTTTGGTCACCGGATTCGATGATTTTTCCAGACAACATTCCTAATTGAGGTTGACTCCAAATTTTCGACTTTTTCTCTTGGATACTCTCGTAGGATTCTATCGAAGTAGCAAATTTTTGTTCAAATAATTGTGCGCCTCCTGTAATGAAAAATAAGGTTCCCAGAACGATACTTAATCCTGTACTAAATGCAACCCATTTATCAAACGTAAACTTATACGCCCTGCTAGCTTGTAGCACACTGAGAATAGATCCACTAAGAAAAACAACCAGTAAAACCAACCATAGGATAGGCATCACTACCAGTATTTTCTCAAGCATTGTGTGGCCAAAATGAGATAATAATTTGAAATCAGATTGGGAAATGGCAAATAGAACAACAGAAAATGCAAGGCTTCCCAATGTGATAAATAACACAAAAAGTAATCCTTTCAATCCATTTCCCCATGTAAAAAACCATTTTGGTGTTGGTGTTATGTGATCATCTTTGATATTTTGTACTATTTTATCTGCTAAATTCATCTTTCAAATTTTTTATGTCAAGAAATGTGTATAGGATTTTTCACCCATTGTTTGAGCTCTTTTTTCGCCCTGTTGATACGTGTCGCCACGGTACCTTCAGGAATTTTTAAAATATCTGAGATTTCTTCATAGCTTTTATTTTCAAAGAATTTTAAAACTAAAACTTCTCTATGTTCCATCTTTATTTTTGGGAGTGCTCTTTCTAATTCCAATAAAGGTTCCTCAACATTATAAGTTTCATCTTCATTTGATGCAATCTGTTGTATTGTATCATCCATTGGCACAGATTCGCCTTTACCGTGAGAATGTTGTTTTCTGATATGATTGATTGTCTCATTGTGTACTATCCTGAAAATCCAGTTTTCAAACTTCAATGATGCATCGTAGGCGTGCAAATTCTTCCATATTTTCACAAATGCATCTTGCAGTACATCTTCAGCATGACTGCATTGGGTTGCAGAAATGGTACATATATATGCCAATAACCGTTTTTCGTACTTCACCACCAAACAAGCAAAATAATCCACCGTCTGTTTGGCTTTGGTGACAACTTCCCTGTCACTGAGTCCTTTGCAAATTTCTGTATTGAATGCCATTATTTATCCATATAAAGGTAAGGACTTTTATACATTACGCAGAATTATGAAGTTTCTTTCAAGTTTTGCACAAAAACTTATTGACTTATGAAGTCCATAGCTTTATCTAAATCAGAAACATCAAAGTATCGCTCATCGAATCCTTTCCTTAGCCTTTGGAAGAAAAAACTATCTATCGGTACCAAGGCCTTCAAAATATTAGAATGTGCTACAATAGCAATATTCCCAATGGATTTATAATTACGAATCGCCCATAATGAATCTTCAAAAAATGCTTTTACACTTGTCTTGGACAATTTCATTTCATCCAATTTTATCAGAACATGTACATATTCATGGCCTTCGTCCAGTTTACTTTGAAAGAATTTCTGAGCTAATTTTTCATCAGTCTCTGTAAATCCTTCGATGACTTCCATGGCTAAAATATTGCCTTCAAATTTTTTGATTTGTTCTAACATGATCTATGTTTTTAAAGGTGAATATAAAATTGTTGCATGACGGCATTTGAACTCTAAACAGACCAATTGGCTGTATGTTCCAATTTTCTGTGCAGACAATCATGCTCTATGACTCCAATGATGCATCAGATGCCTTAATTACCACATTTTCATCCTTATGATGAAAATCCTTGTTTTTATAGTTTAATTGGCCTAAAATATGTCTCAACAATGCCATATGTGCCTTTTCTTTATCATTGGCATCTACGACAAACCAAGGTGCAAAATCAAAATCAGTCTTCTTCAACATCTTATTGCGAGCTCCTGAATAATCGTCCCAATGACTTAAAGCCACTTTATCAATTGGGCTGATTTTCCATTGTTTCAGAGGGTTAATCCGCCTTTCTTCTAATCGCAATTTTTGTTGTTCTTTATTGATATCTAAGTAGTACTTTAATATAATGATGTTAGAATGTGTGATGGTTTTTTCAAAGTGTTTCACCTGTTCAAAAAAGTCGTGATATTCCTTTTCAGAACAAAATCCCATGACTTTTTCTACACCCAGACGATTGTACCAACTTCGATTGAAAAATACAATTTCACCTCCGGCCGGCAAATGAGGGACATATCTTTGGAAGTACCACTCGTTTTGCTCTCTTTCTGTTGGTTTTGGCAAGGCTACTATTCTGATCTCACGAGGACTTAAGTGTTTGGTCAGCATACGGATCGTACCATCTTTTCCTGCAGTATCTCGTCCTTCAAAAATTAGTAACAATTTTCTATTGGTTTTGATAAGATCATTTTGAAGTTTTGTAAGTTCAATGTATAAATGATGAAGATCTTTTTTACTTTTTGACATGGAATGAAGTTATTAATAAATAAAGGAAGAAATGATACCTAATACTATTAGTATAGAAAAACCAATGAAAATTTTCGAATGTACAGCCTTGTCAGATAATGATATAGCATACAATAATTTTAGCACATTATTGCTAGTGGTGGCATTTAGTATGGCTGATACTAAAACAGAATTCGGCACACTAAATTTACTTTGAAAAACATTGAGTATAAATGGATCAATATCTGTCACACCCACTAAATAAGACAAAATCTGAATTCCTTGTGCTCCAAATTCTTTAGTAATGAAGTGTGTTACAATGGCAAAAAATATAAATAATCCGCCGAAAACAAATGCTGTCTTGAGTTCTAAAGGATTGCCAAATTCTGCAGTATTTGTTAAAGAAGTAGAATGTGTATCATCTTCTCCTTTTCCTCTTTTCAAATAAAATGCAGATATGATTACAGTTGCGACAAAGAGAACTGCAAAAGCTGGCGCAATTTCTCTCGCAATCTTTGCATTGAAAACCAAAGCCAATATGAAGATTCGAATGAACATCATGGCAGTAGCGAGGAGAATGGAAGCTGAAATTTGGAAAGGTTGGTGAATCTCTTTGCTTTTCTTAGCAAGAATAAATGTAGTAGCTGTACTACTATACATCCCTCCTAAAATACCTGTAAGGATTATTCCTGCTGATGGGAAGACATACTTTTTCAACAAATAACTTCCATAAGAAATTCCAGAGATGGCTACAATAGCCAACCAAAATTTATATAGAGAAAAATCAAAATTCTTCAATAGAGATTCTGATGGCAAAAGAGGCAAAATCACTCCAATCATTAATAAAAACTTTGCCAAAGTAATAAATTCTTGACTTTCAATTTTTTTGGTGAAAGCAATCAATGGCCGCTTCATTTCTTCCAATATCAGCACTGTAACCACTAAAAGAATCACAAACCAATTTGGCTGGGTATACAACAATGGAGCTAAACAATATGTAATAAGAGCTGCAAGGAACCCAGTTATTCCATACTTATTTTCAGATTCCATCTTTTTATTGTAAAATGAAATAAGAAAAGTACCAAGAAGTAGTGCACCAAGCAAAAAAGGAAGCAATGTCACCGGTTCAAGAACATACAAAATGAATCCTAGAATACCTATGAGTGTAAATGTACGATCAGTACCAAAATGAATCGATGAAGTGGTCAAATATTTACTTCTTTGTTCTAATCCTATCAATAGTGCAAAGAAAGTCACCATGATAAATTTGAAAAAGATATCCGGTATCGTCATAAAAAAATCATGTAGGACGGTCATATAGCACCTATGGGTTTTTGAGAAGAAATGGAAAGTTTGTTTTCTATACCTTTGTACGCCCATCTTTTTACAATATCAGAAATAATGAACCATACGATAGCATATAGCCAAACAAATCCCGCCCACTTCCAACCAATAGGCGTCATCAGAATCCCATATACGGCTACAAGGGTAGCTATTACTTGGGCGGTCGCAACGGCAAAAACCATAGCTTTAACAGGTGGAATTGACCAAAATGGGCCTCGTGTCCGAGTAATAAATATGGTGAGCTGTCCTGCGACTGATAATTTTAAATAGATCAAAGACTGTATCATATCTCGATCCAAAAGAAAGACTTTTTCACCGAGATAAAACAGTCCAAAAGTTGCAACAACACCTGTGATGCCCAAAATTGTAGAAATCCTCAAAACGGATCTCATGTCCCAACTTTCAGGAATATTTTTATATTTTACATGATCAAATGCAATGGTCAAGATTGCTCCGTCATTCAATAGTGCCAATAATACGATCATGATAGCAGTGACTGGATAAAAGTTGAAAACCAATATAGAAAGTGTCATAAAGAACAAAACCCGCAAAGTTTCTGTAATCCTATAAATAGTGTAACTATTCATCCTCTGAAAAATTCTCCTACTTTCCTTTATAGCATCAATTATCACTGATAATCCTGGTGTCATCAAAACTATCGAAGCAGCTGCACGAGCAGCATCTGTAGCTCCCGAAACTGCTACCCCACAATCAGCTTTCTTCAGGGCAGGTGCATCATTGACACCGTCTCCAGTCATACCTACAATATGGTCTTTTTCTTGTAGCGCTTTAACAATGCAGAATTTGTGCTCAGGAAACACTTGTGCAAATCCATCTGCAGATTCTATATCATTGATATGTTCTAAGGAGCTAGTTTCACATCTGTCTCCAAGTATTACAGCATCTAAAATATTTGGGTGCATACCGAGTTCTGTTGCCGTCTGCTTTGCAATTGCTATAGCATCTCCAGTTACCATTTTTACTTTTACTCCCAATTCCAAGGCTGTTGCAATCATTTCTTTCGCATCGATTCGCGGAGGATCAAATAAAGGCAATATACCTACTAATTTCCACTCTCCAATTTCATTTGTTTTGGCAACACCGAGAGACCTGAATCCTTTGGCTGCAAATTCTTCAATAGCTTTTTCTGCTGACTGCTTTTCAACATCATCTTTAGTTGTCATCCCTAGTATCACTTGTGCAGCGCCTTTACTCACCTTGAAGTTTAATCCTTCCGAATCAATGACGCTCGCCTCTGTTCTTTTATGTACCGGATCAAAAGGCGTAAATTGGGTAATTGTGAATTGTTTTAACTGAGATGTGTCTTGCATCGCAGCCATTATTGCATTGTCAATAGGATCACCACCGGCAGATTCTGAAGCCAGAGCCGCAATCAATACTGGATCTTCAGACTTGACATATTGATGCGTAAACGGCTGCCCAACAGTCAATTTATTTTGAGTTAATGTTCCTGTTTTATCAGTGCATAAGATATCCATGCCTGCCAACTCTTCGATTGAAACTAACTTACTTACAATGGCTTGTTTTGTTGCCAGAAGTTTAGCACCAACCGCCATGGTTACAGAAAGTACAGTAGGCATAGCTACTGGAATCGATGCTACTGTAAGCACCAATGCAAACTGTAAAGTAGTAACAAGATGGTCACCTCTATTTAATGCTACCCCAATAATGATTGCAACTAATATCAAAGCCAAGACTATTAGGTAGTTCCCAATTTTTAAAACTGCCTTTTGAAAATGACTAGTTGTATGTGCTTCTTCTACTAATTTCGCTGTTTTTCCAAAAAAGGTATTTGAACCTATTGATGTAACTACTGCTTGAATTTCACCCTGCCTCATGATAGAACCTGAATACACAGCTTCACCTATGACATGTGAGACAGGTAGTGACTCACCTGTCAATGCAGACTGATCTACTTCAGCAGGCCCACCATCTATAATTAGTACATCAGCAGGTACGATATCTCCCAATTTTATCTGCAATACATCTCCGGGAACCAAGTTTTTTGCAGGTACAGAACTCCATTTATTGTCTCTTAAAACCTTTGCACTAGAAGCTAATTTTTGCTTTAGTGCCTGAATGGCATCAGAAGCTTGTTTCTCTTCAAAAAAACCTATTAAAACATTAGCAATCAATAATGTTAATATGATAAAAAAATCAGGCCAATGTTTTGCTAAAGCTGATAATATCACAGCGATTTCAATCATCCATGGAATCGGACCCCAAAAGTATTTTAAGAATTGAATAATTGGATTGACTTTTTTCTCTTGCAATGAGTTTAATCCATAATTCTTAGCTCTTTCAACCGCTTGCACAGTAGTCAAACCATTTATATTGGTTTGTAATTCTACTAATTTTGCACTAATTAAATCTTTTGCTACATTATTGTTCACACATTCCTATTTTCAATGTTATGTATGATTCAAAAATCTTTAAAATAAGTTTTTAGATTTTTAAATTGAAGGTCAAAATATCTTTTTTTAAAAGACAATGCCATAGCATACACAAAGTAAAGTTGAAATAGTTGGTAATCAAAATAAAATTAATACAATTTTAACCCAAACCCTATCAATGGATTTTAGGTTTCTTGCATGGTGTAATTTTTATTGCCCTTAATTATACTTGTAAATACCTAATGACTCACTCAGTAATATAACTCTCTATTGGAGGGCAAATGCATATCAAATTCCTGTCTCCATGGGCACTATCCACTCTTCCTACAGATGGCCAAAACTTGGATCCATTTTTCAAGTAAGCAATCGGGAATGCCGCTTTTTCTCGTGAGTATGAATATGGCCAAATATCCGAAGTAACCACTCTATCAGTATGAGGTGCATTGGAAAGTGCATTGGAGTGCGTATCCATAGTTCCGTCAGCGACTTCATCTATTTCCTTTCTAATTTCCAACAATGCATCACAAAATCTATCCAGTTCATCTTTATCTTCGCTCTCGGTAGGTTCAATCATGATGGTTCCTGCAACCGGAAATGAGAGCGTCGGCGCATGAAATCCATAGTCCATTAACCGTTTAGCTACATCTTCGGCACTAACACCGGCAGGCTTGAATTCCCTCAAATCCACGATCATCTCATGGGCTGCACGGCCATTTTCACCTGAGTATAAGATATGATAAGCATTGCTCAATCTGGATTTGATATAATTGGCATTGAGTATCGCATATTTTGTGGCATTCGTCAGCCCTTCTCCCCCCAACATTCTGATATATCCGTAGGAAATTAGCAAAATGCTTGCACTACCATACGGCGCTGCTGAAACTGCGTGGTTATGACTATCACCAACGGAGACAACACTATGGCTTGGTAAAAAAGGCGCTAGACTTTCATTGCAACAGATTGGACCCATACCTGGCCCGCCACCACCATGAGGAATCGCAAATGTTTTATGTAAATTTAAATGGCATACATCAGCGCCTATGATGCCCGGACTGGTGAGCCCCACCTGAGCGTTCATATTGGCGCCATCCATATACACCATGCCTCCATTGTCATGTATGATCTGGCACATTTCCTTGATGGATGTCTCAAAAACACCATGCGTACTCGGGTAAGTTATCATCATACAAGACAAAGTATCCTTATACTGAGTGGCTTTTTCTCTTAGATCATTGATGTCCACATTGCCTCTTTCATCACAAGCCACTACCACTACTTGCATGCCTGCCATCACAGCACTTGCCGGGTTTGTACCATGGGCTGACGATGGGATCAAGGCCACATTTCGATGCAATTCATTCCTCGATTTGTGGTAACCTCTGATCACTAAAAGTCCGGCATATTCACCTTGAGCTCCTGAATTTGGTTGTAAAGAACAGGCATGAAATCCAGTTATTTCGCACAAGTAACTTGATAATTCATCAAAAATCTGATGATAACCCACACATTGATCCTTTGGCACAAATGGATGCAACTGTGAAAACTCAGGCCATGAAACAGGTATCATTTCTGACGCCGCATTGAGCTTCATAGTGCAGGATCCAAGACTGATCATACTGTGCACCAATGAAAGGTCTTTATTCTCCAGACGCTTGATATATCGCATCATCTTTGACTCTGTATGGTACATACTAAAGACCGGATGAACCAAAATATCAGAAGTCCTCTGCAACCTACCCAAACCGGTGTTTTCTGCCCACCTGAATTCGGGATTATTACCTGATATTGACTGGAATATGGAAACTACATTTTCTACGTCGCTATGAGAAATTGTCTCATCAATGGAAATACTTATATAGCCTTCTGAATAATAAAGATTGATGTGCTTATCTTCAAAACTTGCTCTGATCTTTGACGCTTCGTCATCAGATATGCTGATGGTGACGGTGTCAAAAATAGTGTTACCTATTGTTGTATAACCCATCTTTTGCAGAGCATTCCTGAGCGTAACAGCTTTGTTATGCATAGCCATTGCAATCTCTCGTATTCCATCCGGGCCGTGATAGACGGCATACATACCGGCCATAATGGCGAGTAATGCTTGGGCAGTACATATATTGGATGTGGCTTTTTCTCTTCTGATGTGTTGTTCCCTCGTTTGCAGTGCCATTCTCAAAGCTTTATTGCCGTGCACATCTACGGAAACACCAATGATTCTACCCGGAATTACTCTTTTGTATTCATCCTTGGTAGCAAAATATCCTGCATGAGGACCTCCAAAACCTATTGGAACGCCAAATCTCTGCGTGTTACCAACCACAACATCAGCACCCCATTCTCCCGGTGGTGTGCAGATAGCGAGACTCATAATATCGGCAACTACAATAACTAAAATATCTTTTTCGTGGCATTTCTCCACAAATGATGTATAATCCTCTAAGGAACCATGTGCATTTGGAAACTGTATGACGACAGCAAAATAATCATCACTAAAATCAAACGCTTTGTAGTCACCTCCTTCGACAGAAAGATGCAAAGGTTCTGCCCTAGTAATCAATACATCCTTTGTTTGTGTAAAAACACCATTGTCCACAAAGCATTTGGTTGCTGCTTCCTTTCTTTTCTTATTATGAATCCCTTCACACATGGTCATAGCTTCAGCAGCAGCTGTCGCTTCGTCTAGAAGTGATGCATTTGCTATAGGAAGTCCAGTAAGATCAGAGACCATGGTTTGAAAATTGAGCAATGCTTCCAAACGTCCTTGTGATATCTCCGCTTGGTATGGCGTATATTGCGTGTACCAACCCGGATTTTCAAATATATTTCTTAAAATGACTGACGGAGTTATAGTACCATAATATCCCTGACCAATGTAGGTTTTATAGACTTTATTTTTCGACGCAATGCCTTTTATATGATTTAGATAATCGTATTCGCTCAATGCTTCCGGCAACTTCATGGGTTCTGCCATTCTGATTGAATCAGGTACAGTTTCATGAATCAACTGATCCAAACTGGATACGCCGATGACGTCCAGCATTTGTTCTAATTCAGAGGAAGAAATTCCAATGTGCCTACGAGAAAACAGGTCGGTATTTTGATTGCGCATATATGAAATTAAAATTTATTAATGAGAAGGCGAAGTTAACAATTTTCCTTTGATAATGCCTATTGTGTTCATTCTGAAAATTTAAATTTCGATATGAGTTTTTAAGAAGTGCAGAATAAAACTTTATATATAAAAATTCAGTTTTGTAAAAAACACACAGATAACTACTTACATTTGCATCCTTATCATACTTGAATTGAAAAGTATATCTCAATTTATTGCTCGGCGTATAGCATTCGGTCATAGTGGTTCATTTACAAGAATGATCATTAGGATTGCCATCGTTTCGATAGCCCTCAGTCTATCGGTCATGATATTGACCACTGCCATCATAGCTGGATTTAAAAAGGAGATTACAGACAAAATCTTTGGCTTTTGGGGTCACATCCACATCACGGACAGCAATGTCAATAGAAATTTTGAAATCACCCCCATAAATTCGGATGCTGCTTTTTATGATGAGATCAGGAATATAAATGGATTGACCTATGAAAAACCATTAAAAATTCTTGGTTATGAATGGAAAGACAAAGTCGTTTCGTATGAAACCAAAGGCGGTGTAAGTGGTGTCTATCCTTTTATCATCATGCCTGCTATCATGAATACCAAAGAGAATTTTTTGGGCGTATTGCTGAAAGGTGTAGGACAGGACTATGACTGGAGCAAATTAGATGCTTTTTTAGTGGAAGGTACCGGTATCCAATTTAAATCTGATACTGCAAGTGCTCAGATACTAGTTTCAAAGAATATTGCTGATAAACTCTTACTACATATTGATGACAAAGTAATATTATCTTTTGTAAGGGATCAAAATCGCATAAAAAAAAGATTTACAATTTGCGGTATTTATAATACAGGCTTAGAAGAATATGACAGGCGATTTTGTGTGGTAGATATCAAAAAACTGCAAGAAGTTTTGGAATGGAAAGAAAACCAAACCCAAGGCATGGAAGTAACTTTAGAAAATGTCAATGATCTCAATGAAATATCCGAATACATCTACTATGAAGAATTACCGGCAAAACTGTACGCAGAGACCATTAGGTCTAAGTTTCCGGGCATCTTCGAATGGTTAGACTTGCAAGATATCAATGAGACTATCATAACAATCTTGATGTTGATAGTAGCGCTTATCAATATGATCACAGTATTATTGATTTTGATTCTCGAGAGAACAAATATGATCGGAACTTTGAAAGCATTGGGCATGAACAATTGGAACATTAGAAAGATTTTTCTTTACAATGCTTTTTATATCATCATTATGGGTTTGGTATTTGGAAATGTAATTGGATTGGGTGTGGCATTTTTACAAAAAAAGTTTCATTTCATCACCTTAGACGAAGCAAGTTACTACCTCAGCGTTGCACCAATAAAAATCGAATGGTCATCTATATTGTTGCTCAATATCGGAACAGTGGTTGTGACTTTGATTTTTTTAATCCTTCCAACTTACCTTGTAACAAAAATTACACCTATTAAGGCATTGAGATTTGAGTGACATAGTTTCTATATTCACTTATTCATATAAAAATTACTTTAAAAGGATTTTAAGGTTGTACCTGCATTGCACTTCATGGTACAAAAAAACTAATCATCGTTCCATTTACATTCCGCCAACGAAAAAAATACACTACGTAACCGATTTTTTATGGTATGTTCATGATATCCTCTGGGTACCAGAGATCTACCAATTCGTTACAAGACTAATAAAATGGAAAACCAGACCTATGAATGAAAAGGAAAAGAATATTGCGAGATCATTTTATAAAGATTCCATTGACATTGATGTAATTCAAATTGACCCAACAGCAAAATTTTTAAAGAAAAAACATGTGGTTGCTTACGTGGGATTCAACACTATCAACTTCACCACAAAGATAAAAGATAGAGTGCTCATCCACGAACTGATGCATGTATGGCAATTTCAACATTTTGGTTCTGTGTATATCAGTAGAGCAATATCAGCACAAAGATCATATCCGGTGTACGATTACGGTGGTGTGACCAATCTTTACAAAGGAATGCTCAATGGAAAGAAAATCACAGATTTCAACTTTGAGCAGCAAGCAGAGATTATGGAAGATTACTATGTTTTACTTTCTTCACCACAGCCTTACAATGGATTTTATGAGATGGTGTACAGGTATTACTATGAGCAGCTATTTACCTGATGATTTATCCACTGCAAAGCTATTGAGAAAGACATCCATAGCATCATTTAAACTGTTTTCTGCCAAGGCAAACACCTGCAGATGGTAGATTCTATCCCCAACGAGTAACACGCGCCCTTTCACAAATATCTTAGCGTCTTTATAGGCGATACGGTACAATTGCCCTTTGAATCCTAGGTCATCCATATCAGCAGAATAGATGATATTTCCGCCCAGATGTTCAGCTTGTTGTTCAACGCTCTCTGACAACACATCCGAAATAAGATCGAGGCTGTCAGGATGAAAAGTCCCTTCAGGATAATCTACGTAGCTAATGATGTAGGCAAAATTTTTATCTTCTTCCTGTGGTCCACAAGAATAAGACACATGCGAAAGTCGTCCTATATCGGTCATAATTTCCTTTGCATCACGCTTCATTTGGCAAGGCGACTGTAGTGTGAATTCTTCTCCAAAAGGAGCAAAGGTTTTAAACTGTTGCCCGAAACCATGTTGAGACAAGCTGAGCAAAAATATCAATGTAAAAATACCTACCGATAAACGCATAAACATCAATTGTTCACATGACAAAACGAAATGATCAACGGATATATCACTTCAAATAGTGTTAAAAATTAAATAAATCCAAAATCCGCAATACCAGACATTCTCTTTCGATCTGATAGGAAACAAGCGTCGTTTTAGCGATTGGTGGTATTTTCATCACTGAACTTCAATTGCAAAATACAAGCCTTATTTTACTCTTCCGATGATGTGGATGTCTAACTCTTTGACCCTAGTTTCCACAAGGTTTCTTACTCCGTGCTATGATTTACAAAGAAAACTTCTGTAACATCATATATTATCGGGAATTGTGACATTGCAGGCTGAAAGAAGGTAAAGTTCAACTGAGTTTCTTTCGTTAGTGTCTGAATTGGGTGCTGTGTATAATACGAAAACTTAGTTGTTATGCGTGGTTTCTATTAATTCTGCTTGGTAATTTAATAATTTCTGCTTTATTAAAAAGTATCCTCGTGATAAAAGAAAGGCATAGTTATTCATTGCCGAAAAAAGCATTTCTAAATTATTATTAATGTATTTTTCATTTTCAAAATACTGCCATTTCTTTGATAGGTACAATTCGAAGTTACTTTTCATTTCTTTAGTTATTTCTGTGTGATAATCTTGACTCTTAAGTATTTCAAAAATCCCTTTTTTTAAACTCTCTTCAAGTGTTTCGACATTAATAAAATTTGCTCTAATTTGTTCAAAAGGTGTAGTATAATTAACAAAATGCAACTCGTTTGATAGTCGAATATAAACATCATATTTTACATCAAACTCTTTGTCGTAATTAAAAAAATTGGTGTATAAATTTTCTAATGAAGAGTTCAAATAAGCTTTTTCTTCTTGACTTATAAAATATTTGAAAATTTCAATATCATTAGTTTTAATTTTTTCATTTAATGATTCCAGGTCCTTCTCTAATTTAGAAAGTAACTCGTTACAATCTTTCTTTGAGTATTTAACTCCGTCATAATCAAAGGTTTTGATATCAAAGGTTTTATCGGAAATTTGTTTGATTGATTCAATGTCATTTTGCAATGATAAGGCAGTGTAAACTTCATCAACTTTACTTTCTGAAAACAAATTTTCAAATTCTATATCTTTTGTGGTTGGTCCAATCTTATAAATGTCAAAAAATAATGGATTTTTATTGTCGTAGTAACCATTGTAAATCTTTGAAAAGGTGTTTTTTAAAAAATCTTCTTTAAAGTTTGATTGAAACATTTCAAAAGTCAAAACTGAACATTCTTCAGAATAAATTACATCTTTAAATATCTTATGTGTAAGGTCTAATTGGGTTTTTTCAATGTCTAAAAATAATTGATTGGCAGGTTCATTATTGAGATTTGTATTAGATAAACCTGTGTTTTCCAACATAGCAATTCTATCTTCGGTGCTTGGATGTGATGCCCATTGGTCTTTAATAACCAATCTAGATTTATTAAACCTATTTAATTCGATTTCTGATATTTTAGGTAAATTGTTTTTGATTTCAATATTGTTGTCTTTTGCAAGAAAGTTCATTACAAACAAGTGGTCTTTATAAATATTTTCAGATTTTTTATTTTCAATAATTTTTCCGTCATAAAAAGATAATACTGACCTAAAGGAATGGTCAGCCAAAGACAACCTTAGCAACCCATATTTTAAAGGCTCATAGCCTGTAACATTGGCAGCTATTTCATCTGCGTGAAATTCCATTTCTCTTGAGAGCGCCAAATAGCTTTTATTTACAAGGCCATACATTTGTCTAAGAATCAATTTGATACCTTCAATAATTTTAATGGCAATAACCACAAAAATTGAAAAATAACCACTTGCTCTTGCCCATTTTTGCATAATATTATCATACGATTCATTCTCAAATAATAGGTTGAAAATGACTTGATTTACATTGTAAACATAACTTCCAACTTTCATTGTTTTTTGAGAAAAATGTCCAAATTCGTGACTTAATATTGCTTTAAGCTCAGATTGAGTTACCGTGTTTACAAGACCTAATCCAATTTGAAGATTCTTTTTGATAGGAAAAAACATACTCCAAAAGCTAGAGTCATAAAATACAGCGGCATTTACATCAGTTGAGAGATATACTTTTTTGGGAAAGTTTGTCCCAACATCTTTTACAATTTCGTCAATCATATCAAAAAGTTTTGGCTCATCTGATTTCTTAATTTCAATAAGATGTGATAGGTCAACCCTATGGGACTTAAATATAAATTTTAGAAGAAAGAATAAAACTAGAATTCCTAAACTTGCCAATCCTATACCCAAAGCAATAGTTATAAACATTGGACGGAAAGCCATTAGCATTATTCCTCCATAGACACATGACACTGTCAGAACTATTGCAAGAGCTAACATTAGTAAATAGGTTAGCACAAATAGTATTATTGATAAAACTGCTTTAGTAGTTTGTGTTTTAAACTCAGGCGATATTTTTATTTCTTTCATTCTTTTGTATTGTTCTGTTTTTAATCACACACTGCTCAAAGTAATGTTGATACTTTTATCCATCTACAGCTGGAAATGCTAAAATGATTTTTAAGAGGCATCAGCAATTCAGATGAACGAACCATACATTTTAAATGGTTAGGACGATTATCCATGAGTTATCAATTTTCTTAGAATTATGAAGATTATTTTTCTTCTTGGCAGTAAAGATAAAAGTTGTTTGAGATTTTTTTCATGTTTTGATATCTATCTTTTTGTGAACAATAGGGTTTTGTGTTTCTTGATGCTATTTTATTGACTTTCCAGCAAAGGTGGGAAAGGGTTGTTCAACGTGCGGTAGCTTGGGATTAAAAGCTCAATAATTTATAATTTTCAGTGAGCTTGAACAAGGCAACAGTTCATCATTCGAGGTTTACCATGATATGGTTTTTGAAGATGGTTGTGCAACAGTTACTGCTGTTGGCGGCTAATATACTTCTCAATGTGTAAATTGTCAATGCAGGCTGAATGCAATTTGTTCAGAAGTAAAATGCAAATCTTTATTTTTAACTTGTTAATTGTTGATGAGCGATGTATATTTGCAAGTCATTGAATAACAGTTTTAAATAACGATGTGTTGTTAATTCTTGAATTCAATCATGTTAATTCGAAAAATTAAATAAATCCAAAATCCGCAATATCAGACATTCTCTTTTGATCTGATAGACGACAAGCGTCGTTTTGGCGATTGGTGGTATTTTCATCACTAAACTTCAATTACAAAATACAAGCTTAGTTTTGCTGTTCCAATGATGTGGCTGTATAACTCTTTGACCCTAGATTACACAAGGTTTGTTACTCCGTGCTATGATTTACAAAGAAAACTTTTGTAACTCTATATATCATTGGGAATTTTGACTTTGCCTGCTACCCGAAGGTAAAGTTCAACGGTGTTTTTTCCGATAATGTCGGAACTGGGCGCTGTGTAAAATACTAAAACTCAGTTACTAAAGCTGGTGCTTCTCATTTGTCCGTTGGATAAAATGATTTTGTTACTTCAATTTGTCCAACAATGTTTCTATTAAATTCTTCTAGTTCTTCTGCTGGAACCCATAGTTCATTGTGAATTTGTGCACCAACATTTTGTACATCAAACTTGCTTAAATATTCTGTCAATACTGCAAATTTTGTCACAAAGCCCGAACCTGATGCTGAAACATTCCAGTCTCTTGCAATTTGCACTGCGTATTCTTCGTTCATAACTGGATAAAAAATTGGTTGCTCAGGAAGTCGAGGAGGAAACTTTGTCCAACCTGACTGCTCTATTAAGGCAAGTTCTTTAGGTCCAACTGGTCTGTATAATGTTGTTGTCATTTTATTTCGTTTTAAGTAATTGTTTATTGGTATTTTGATAACAGTATAATTGGGGTTTCAATGCCTCTAGTACACTCACTTTCATCATATGCCTAGTTATCAGGATAATTGTAAAGGTTAATTTTGATAATGTTTTCATCCAAATGAGGTTTTAATTCAGTCTACCAAAAATTAAAAGATTTGTCAAAGCAAATGCGATTCAATTTTCCACCAACGGTCGCCCCAAGCAATTCAACAGGATACATTAATAATATTTTTTCAATGTCGTCCTCAGTAAAATTTCTTTCTCGTTTGTCAAAAACGCTTTCAGTTTCTGGCCAGATGTTTGTAATTTGGATTACTATTTTCTTGTTATTGCCCATTGAGTTCATTGTATTTTTAGCCTGGCAGCGATCGGCAGTCTATCTAAAAACTACCAATTTTGTCCCAAAAGTAGGCAAAAGTGACGCATTTAGAGACATTTTAAGCGGCTTTTATTTAGGAATTGCGGAAATTGTGTTGTAAGCCACAAGATTCGGTTTATTATTATATCTCTCCTCAAGCCAGCAAGACTTCTACCTTTTTTCTACATCAAAAAAACAAAAAAAGCGGCAGCTATTTTGTCTTCTTAACAATTAAAAGTCATCTTCCCGACGGAAACAAAAAAACTCGCCTTTGTGATTCATGCTCATTCTAAATCAATCAATTAAAAAAGATGCCTCCCTGACCTATTTCAGTTTTGGTTCAAACAGTTTTTTGTTTTTACAGTTTCTAGTGCAGCTTCGTTCAACACTGTCTGAAAGTCGGTTGTCAACACAACTTCCAGCCTTATATGTTGAGCTACTAGCTTCTTTTTGTCAATTTATTGAAAATGGAATAAAGCCATTACTATCCAATAATTCATTCGAAAATACTTCGGAAATTTTCCTATCAAATACTTCGATTTCATCTTTTTTCAAAAGCACAGTTGTACTATGGATCATTTCTTGTAGATTATCAGACTCTCGATAGTTATAGAAAATTAATTTACCTAATTCTTCATCATTCAATATTTGAACTCTTTCATATCCTGTCCCTAATCTATCGTAATTGACTGTTTTTAAATTTGTTTTGAAGAATCCGTAATCGTATGCCCAACTTATTGACTTTGCATTTACTATTAATTCTTCTTTCCCATATACATTCCACAGAAAATACTTTATTGGTAATCCAATGAAAAAAATTAAAACCAAGACTATAGGAATTATCATTGAAATTATCTCATCTGGTTTTACCTGGCTCAGCAGTATTAAAACAACAATAATTTCCACAAACAACATAACACCTAGAATTCTAACTCCAATTTTAGATGCATTAACATCTAATGTAGCGTATACATTAATGCCATCAGTTGATATTTTGATCCTATTCTTCATTTTTTTTGCTTGCAGCGATCGGCAGTCTATCTAAAAACTACCAATTTTGTCCCAAAAGTAGGCAAAAGTGACGCATTTAGAGACATTTTAAGCGGCTTTTATTTATGAATTGCGAAATTGTGTTGAAACCCACAAGATTCGGTTTATAATTATGTTTGCCTCAAGCCAGCAAGGCATTTACTTTTTTTCTACATCTAAAAAAAATAAACAAAAAAAAGAGACCGCTATTTCCTCTTACTGTTCATTGCTTTTACCTTCTTAATCGAATCATCAGAAAGGAACTTTTTATAATCCTCCGTCTCCACTCCATACATGGCAATTTTTCCTTCTTCGTTACTGTGTATTCCCCAACCATACGATTTTGTTAAAGGTGAAGCACGAAAACATGGTTGACCTTTGGAAAAATAATGCTCTCTTTGCTCGGTCATCTCACTTTTGTCAACCTCATTTCTGATAGCAAAAACGCTGAATAAAACTTCATCAGAAGTGTACTTATATGGATTTTCATAAAGCATATCGAATTGCAAGTTTGCTACAGTTTTCTTTTCACCTTTGATTGGTGGCATTTCTCCTTTATCAGTTTTACAATCATCAGCTATTTCTATGAATACATTATAATAATTTGTTGTATGCATCATTATTATTGATTTGGAAGGTTCATTAAATTTCCGGATTCTACCCAAGTTTTTAAATTGCTCAGGATCAGATACCATTGTTGGGCTTCCTCCTGCATTGGGTTGTTTTCTGTGAATAGGTCATTTGTCAATGTAAGTCTGGTTGATTGTCCCATAGGTTCAAAAGTAACCCGGACTCTTGATTGTAATTCTCCATGATTTTCTCTATACATAGGCCCAGGATGATCGGTATAGGAAAGAAGTTTGCCTTTCTCATATTCCAAAATCTCTCTGTATATATGTACGGTTTCTTGACCTTGATACATCCCGACGTATTCTATCCGTTCTCCAATTTTGAAAGTAGAACGTATGTTTGCCTGATAAAAAGCCATAAAAAATTGGTCTGGCTCAACAAATGCTGCCCATACTTTTTCGGTTGGGGCATTGATGTACATTTCTGTGTAAAAATCCATCAACATGATATTGTTTTCGCAAAGGTAAACTTGGTTTGTGTCAACCCTATGACACAGGTTCATGAAAATGTTTTTTTCTTTGAATTTCTACATACTCGTCTAATGTCATTTTGTGGGGTTCAAACTTTTCCAATGGAAAGTTCATTTTTTGAATTCTGTCTACTCTGAAATTCCTAAATTCTTTTTTTAATCTGCACCAAGCTATTAAAACCCAATTCTCTGACGTATTGTGATAAATGGCAAAAGGCTCTACTTCTCGCTTGCTATTTTCAGTTGCTCCTTCTTTTCTATATTCGATTTGAATGACCTGAAAGTTGGTTAGTGCTTTTTGAATATCAGAGAGATAATTACTTGTTATTTCTTCTTGCCAATTTTTTCCTATGATGGTTCTGTTCCCAAGAAAGTCGGCTTTTTCCTTTTCTTTATTACGCAAAACAGATTTTATCTTGTCAGTTGCTTTGTTAAATTCCCTGATAAGTGATTCGTCTTTGGTTTTTGCTATCATTTTCTCTCCAAAGATTAATGCATTGGCTTCCTCTTCAGTAAACATAATCGGCGGTAATCTATATCCATCCATCAGCCCATATCCTTTGCCGTCAATTTGAATAATGGGGATTCCTGCTTGTTCCAATGACGACAAGTCCCGATATATGGTTCTTCTGCTTACTTCAAAGTATTCTGCCAACATTTCGACAGTAACACAAGTTTTAGCCTGCAGCTTAAATAAAATTGCTATTAATCGTGGTAGTCGTGATATGTTGTCTGAATATGCCATTTAGAGTATGTTTAAATTTTGTTTTTGGATAATAAAATGGAATTATTTTGAGCGAAAAAAGGCAAATTTTGTAGTCGAATGTGGGCAATTCGATGAAAAATTTAACGAATTTGAAGCCGAAATAAAACATTTTCTAGCTAAAGGATAAATTTTAAACATACTCTAAAAAACATTAGATGAAGCATGCACAACTCAATTGAAATTTTCCAGTTTATGTTTCTAGAATTATTTCTTCATACCGGAACATTGAATGCTATTTTTGTGGACTAAGTATAGTTTAAAAGACTCTGTAAAATCTTATTTCATAAACGTCTTTTTGATAAGCTCTTCAGTCTTAGAGCTAAGTGTAGATTTGTAGATATTTTCTTTCAGAATGCTGCGGAAGAATTGTTCGTTTTCCACCATGGTTTTCACCGCAGGATTGTTATCCATCACGGTGATAAATTCTTGTTCTTTCTCATTTGGCAGCTGATTATCCAAGTATTGATGTATTAATTTGTCATATTCACGGTTACTTTTAAACTGTTTCATACTTTTTAATTTTATGCCCTTGGCAAATCATAAAATTTATCTTATGGATTCCTGTCTATCACTCTTCTTCCTCTTTACCATGTTCTATTTTTGCCTTGGATCGATAATCCTTATAACCCAAGTTGGTCGCATATGATTTCAGCTTGTCCTTCAGCATATTTCGTGCTCTAAACAACCTTGATCTTACAGTTCCTACCGGAAGTTCAAGGATTTTCGCCATCTCATCATATGTGAAATCATTAATATCACACAACAATATAACTGTCTTGAATTCATCCTGCAATGAATTCAATGCCATTGTAACTTCATCCCCAAAAGTGGCTTCAAATACATCATGCCTCATATCATTTACTGCACTGTGTGGCGAGTTCTCGCCCTCCTTGTGCAGATATGTTTCATCAATATCGGTAGTAGAAGGGCGTCTGCTCTTCTTGCGATATTCATTGATGTAGGCATTCTTTAAAATTTTAAACAACCAAGCCTTGGAATTAGTTCCCTGATCGTAATTTTCAATAAATTTATATGCTTTTAGGTAGGTTTCTTGCACCAAATCCTCTGCATCTTCTTCATTTAGGGTAAGATGAAATGCAAATGTTTTCAGCGCCGCTGCATGAGGAAATAACTCTTCAATAAAAAGATCCCTTGGTGTCAATGGATTTGAGAAATTTTAGACTCGCAAAGATAGATGTTTAAAAACACTTTGAAAAGATTTTCTCATCAATATGGCAATGAGTACGGATATGTACCACATAGATACACTTTCATTCCCTCCAAATTTTGAAACAACTATGACCCTTTTTTACAAGGGAAATCAATCTTTTTTTCGTGATAGATTGACTACTTTTCCGCTTCCAAAGTCTTTGAGTATTCTATGTGTTTCTGCACATCCCAAGTTATACCCCATCGGCTGACATAACTTTCTATGGTTCCTAGTCCCACTGCTGCTCTTCTTTCGTTGACATTTTCAGGGTCTTCAATCGGTGATACATAATATTCTCCTGTTTCACGATTCCTTCCGATCTGACTTCCGTAGATTTGCTTTTTTCCCCTTCTCATCAGCACTCTATCTTCAAGCAATGCTAAGTTTTCAGAACGTGCATTGCCATTTTTTACAGCTTCCTTCATCATGGGTAGATATTTTTCTTGCACATCTAGTGGAGCATGTTGAATGACCAAAAACAAGGTGGCACTGCCCTTTTCTCCAACAATTTTAGGTCCTACCCAACCTCTATCATCTAGGATTTTTTGGACGTTGATAAGGTTAATGGAATCTTTAAAAGCGATTTCTTTCCAAAAATCCTGCATTTCCTTGGAGTCGCGTCCATATTTTTGTTCCACAGAATCTATCTGATGTCTAGGCATCTGGTCATCTTGGTAAATAGCATCTAAAGTAGCAACCAATGACTGATCTAAATCCTTCTCTGCTTCATATTTATTGGTTTTCACAATTTGAATCAATCTCTCCCAAGGTTCAAGTGCGTGCAAGCTATCGAGATCGGTATCCGTGGTGATATGACTTAAATTCCTATACTTTACCTTAGGATGTTCGGCTAGGTAAAAAAGATGGTAGAACGCCTTCTCGGAGTTACCCGCCAATGCAAAAGAACAAGCAGCATTGTATCTGTCATTTGACATCGCTTTTCCTTCATTGGAGTCTATGGCTTTTTGATATTCATCTGCCGAATGGATGTAGTCTTTTGCATCATATAAAGAATCTGCAATTTTCACATGTGCGATGTATATTTCCATGTTTTGTGCATTGGAAACATGTAACATGAACAAGAAAAGTACTGCATTGATAATCAATTGTTTCATAATATGGTGTTTTAAATATGTATAATAAATCCGTTTCTATTTTTATGGTGAAATCATAGTGTAAAATGCCTATTTTGATAATGTAAATTTTATTATTTTAGTCATAATATCAGATTTTAAAATTCGATTACAATACAACTTCAAAATCACAGCTCGATGAAAGATTTTTACTCATTTTCTTCATGAGTCATGATAAAAACAATAACAAAAATAGTATTTAATAAATGAATTTGTTGTAGAAATGTTCAAATTACAATTTTAATATTTGAAAATACAGAGAATTCAATAGAAATACTCTAATTTTACCATTCAATTAAAATCTACTATGAAGTTTTATAATGTCATGATATGGATAATCTCCTTTGGAGTTTTATCACTTCATGCCCAAAGTTTCAATGCAAATCTTTTATCGCATACCAACGGCATGCCGGGAAATGAATATTCCGATGTTTGGGGATATGTGGACAATACAGGCAAAGAATACGCCATCATAGGTAGCCATCAAGCCATCAATATATATGATGTCACTGACTGTGCTCATCCTGTTTTAAAACTGGCATACAACGATGGCGCAAATGCCATCTGGCGAGATTTCAAAACCTACAGAAACTATCTTTATGCTGTTTGTGACCATACGAGTTCAAAGCCTTGTTATGAAGGATTAGAAATCATAAATCTGGATAATTATAGCTACGCACAGAATACTTCAGATTTTACAAGCGCACACAATATCTATGTGGACACCACAAATGCTCGGTTGTATGTGGTTGGGTCTAATGCAAGTGGTGGCGCACTTACAATATACACATTGGATACTGAAATCGTCAATGGCACTACCTATCAAGGCACTCCCGGAAATCCGGTTCTCCTGAGGAAAATGTCCACATCATATATCCATGATATCTATGTCAAGGACAATATAGCGTATGCATCCCACGGATATAATGGATACTATGTCTGGGATGTCAGTGATCCTTCTAACATCATTCAGCTTATCAGCATAGATGATTTGCCGGGATACAACCACAGCAGCTGGGTCACCGATGATGGTCAATATGCATTTGTCGCTGAAGAGTTACCTCGAGGCCGCCCGATAAATATTTATCAGCTTACGATTGATGGTGCAAATTCATCTGCAATTTCTATGGGCAACTTTAAGGAACCTCTGGAGGCACCTACTGATCTGGATTGCAGACCTCACAATCCATTTGTCAAAGGTGACACTTTATTTATTTCGTATTATGAGGATGGAACACAGGTTTTTGACATCTCAAATCCATTACAGCCGAAGCGCATTGCCTACTTAGACACCTATCTCAACCAAAATGGAATAGGCTATTACAATTCGGCCCATGATTGGAAGGGACATTGGGGTGTATATCCATTTTTACCTTCCGGATGTATCATCGCAGCAGATATCACACAAGGTATGTACACTTTCAAACTGGATATTCCTACTGAAAATCCCACGGGTTTTGATGAGCTAGTAGAAAATCTAGAATCCGACTTAGATATCTCTACTTCCGGTAAAGGATTGGTTTTACGAACACCGTCAGGATATTGTTATCGCTTAGTCATCGATGCTCTAGGAAACTTAACGACTGAACGTATCAATTGCCACGTCTTTAATCAAGTAGATGCAAAAATTGTCCATTCTGATTTAAGTTTCAGCAATCAAAACTTTGGGTTGATAATGAAAGACGCAAACTCAAACTGTTTCAGAACAAAAGTAGATAATTATGGTAACCTTTACAAAGAAAGCGTTAGTTGCAGTTCAGGTTTAAAAAACACTATCAACAATGGTGACGTTTTCATAGAAACCTATACAAAGGGGATTATTCTGAGGAACAATAGGGATAAATGCTATAGAATCACCGTCACTGATTCAGGTACAATCATCAGTACAGAATTGACTTCATGTCCCTAAAAGAAAGCAATATGCTTCACGACCAAGAGAGTTAAAATAATTAACCTCAATTTAGATGATCAATTCTTCCAAATTTTTCGATATTTCAAATAAGATACAATGCTCAATATTGCTAAAATGATGGTCGTCACATATACTTGCGTAGGAATTGGAACAGGATCGCCGGCAGCATAAGAGTGCAAACCTGACAAGTAATAATTCACACCAAAATATGTCATTATCACGGTGCCAAAACCAAACAAGGATGCAAAATTGAAGGAATAAATACTCTGCAAACCCGGAATAAATCTCATATGGAGAATGAATGCATAGACCAATATGGTGACCAAAGCCCAGGTTTCCTTAGCATCCCATCCCCAATATCTTCCCCACGATTCATTAGCCCAAACACCACCCAAATAGGTGCCAATACTCACCATCACAAGTCCTCCTAATAATGTAATCTCGCTGATGATGGTCAGCTCCTTGACGATCGATTTGAGACGTTCTTTATTCTGCGCATTCATGAAGATCATGATCAATAAATTCAACATACCAATGACAGCACCAAGCATCAAAAAACCATAACTTCCGGCTTCCAAGGATACGTGAATGGTCAACCAATATGACTTCAATACAGGAACCAATGGCGTGATCTCAGGATCCAACCAACTCATACTCGCCACCAATAATATTGTAGAAGATAAGATCAATGTGCTTGTCAATCCTCCCAAAGACTTCCGTGCAAAAAGCAAACCTGCCAACATGGTCGTCCACGATATGTAAATCATAGATTCGTAGCCATTGCTCCATGGCGCCCTTCCTGAAACATACCATCGCAGTCCCAAACCCAAGGTGTGAAACAGAAAAACGACGACGAGAATCCGCCAAGCCCATTTCGTCATATTTTGGATGTTGAAATTGGGTTTAAAAATGGAGTAAAAAAACAAGCCCAAGAAGATCAAGCCAAGCAAGCCATAGACATTTCTCAACCTGCTGAACACATCCAATTTATTCAATAATAATTCAGCCGAAATTTTTGATTTTGATGGCAAAATATCGCCATGTTGTTTGTACTGGTACGCTTCCAGTGATTGGATCATATTTTTTGATGCCGTCTCGTCCACATTTCCGGAACGTGCATCGACAGCCCATTCCACAAAATTTTGAACTTGTTCCACTAAATCGGCACTAGGTGTGGGAAGTTCCGTGATGTCTGCCGGAGAAAGCCAAGTATTTTGTGCATCGTTGGCTATCGGAAATATCTTAAGCAAACCACCGGAAAACACCATATTGGCAATGTTTATTTTTTCATCCAACTTGATAATGGCTTTATCAAATGTATTTTGATCTTTCGGATTAACAGTTTGAGCATGGCGAATTTGGTCTCTCAACTTGTACTGCGCATTTTCATCAAAGAAAGCCACATAAGGGACCAACTTTTCAGTACTTCCTAATAACTTTTGAATTTCAGGATGTGTACCTATGTTAATAAGTGGTATTTTTTCCCACTTTTCAGGGTTCAAATACATGGATAGAAAAATTTGCTCTGAACTTTGACCATCCAAAGATTCCTTTTTGGCAATTTTCCTGAGTACTTCACTAGAAAGAGTGTTTAAAGGCTTGAATCGTCCCTTGAAATCTTGAACAAGTAAGCTACCCATTTCCTTTGCTACAGATGGTGGTATGTCAGATGTAGTGTTCTGTGCATTGGCACTTAGAGTGAAGAGCACACACAACAAAAATACCCATAAATACTGCCGCTTTTGCATATCATTCAATCTATTTCTCAATGTAGAGAATCTACTATTTTTACTGAAAAATGTCATCAACAAACCTAATGTGAGTAGGATATATCCAATGTAGGAAATCCATGTGCCCCAAAAATCATGGTTAACGCTCAAGTACGTACCTGCTTCATCTTGATCAAATGATGACTGAAAAAATCGATATCCTCCATAATTGAGTATGTTGTTCATAAAAATTCTGAATGGCATTTTGACATTGTTGTTTAGGTCATTGACCTCCACCTCGCTGGCATAAGAAGATGGATTATTTGTGCCCGGATACCTTTCCATTTCGAAGTCTTTTAGGTATATAGAAAATGGTACTTTGACTTGTTGAGAACCATATGACACTTCCATCTTGGCGTCGTCAAAAACAAGATCTCTAACTTGTCCCTCAGTACCACGTCGTCCGAACACCATCACCTTTTGACCGTTGTCATTCTTTGTAACTTCCAGTTCAAGACCGGCCAAACTCTCATTTTTCATCTTTTTACCTGTAGATTGCAATTGGACTTTTCCATTGGCCATAAAATCTCCAACAACAAAATTCTTATTGTCTGAAGAATACAATGATCTCAATTTCAAAGGATGCATCTCATTGGCAGCCAATGAATCTGTAGTCTGTGTAGCCATCACAGTTTGAGAAAATGCATTCCCGGTCATAAATGACAGTTCATCACCTTCATAAAATATGTTAATTGCTTCTTGAAAATAATCTTCTGAGAAGTTAAAATTAATTCCTGCAAAGTTCTTTTTGTCTCCCTTTGAAATGAAATATTCCTCCCTTCCATTCCTACCACCTATGACAATTTTGAGAGTTGGAGTGCCATCAGTTGCGGAAACTAAAGTCTCTTGCGGATTTGGAATGAAACCATTCAGATGAACATGGTAAAGACTTGAACCAATTTGGAAGTTTTTGTCAAATGTATTATTTCCAATTGACGAGAAGTAGGTTGGCTCGCTAAAAGTATAGGACTTGCCATCTTGAAAAACTTTGAAATTCAAAAACATTTCTGACGAAAGAAATGAAGATGATGCATCACCTTCTCGAATATGCATCATCCCTTCATATCCGAAAAATCGAGTCACAGCAGCACCCAATACAATGATGACAATAGCCAAATGAAAAATCAATGCAGACCATTTTTTTTGTTGTATCATTCTGAACCTGAATATATTTGCTATGATTGCTGCGGAAAATAAGATCAACAAAATTTCAAACCATGTTGACCTAAAAACCAATGCCTGTGCAGAACTGGTTCCAAAATCATTTTCAATAAATGTAGCAACACCAATAGATATAGCAAACAGTAAGAGATAGATACCAGCCGCTCTTGTGGATAACAAATACTTGTCAATTATTTTGAATACTTGTGAAAATGCCATAATCTATTGATTTATTGGCACAAAGATACATAATATAAAATATATATCAGTTTCTTATATGTGCATGTATGATATTCTGAATTACAAAGAATACAACAGTGTCCAACATGAGTTTGGCAGAATCAAAACGACATGAGCTTCAAGGTCTCCAACTATTCAAAGAGTTTAACTCGAATTGATTGGATGCCTTGGACTTATCTATGAGAGCACAAAAACTTCTTCGGCCAATTCAAGTATATTTTAATATTCTCAAAACTCATGCTGTGTTGAAATTTCTTGCTGATTTCATTTTCGAGATAATGATAAAAGTATGCCCACAATAATGGAACCAAGAATCACCATCAATGAAATACCTACAGGAATATTTACTGTATCTGTAAGTATCATTTTCAATCCCACATATACCAAAATGAACATCAATGAAAAATGTACATATTTGAAAGATTCTAATAAATTGACTACAAGAAAATACATGGATCTCAAACCAAGAATGGCAAAAATATTGGATGAGAATACTACAAAAGGAGATCTTGTCACAGATAAAACCGCAGGAATACTATCCACAGCAAAGAGAATATCTGTAAACTCCACAATGATTAAAGCTAGAAACATAGGTGTTGCAATGATCATACCTCTTTTTCTAATAAAAAAACTACTTTTATACACATCATTCGTTACTGGCATTATCCTTCTTAATGTCTTATATAAAAAAGTTTTTTTTGGATTATAATCTGATGCTTCATTTTGAAATCCCATTTTCAAACCAATGTATATCAAGAACGCACCAAAAACATAGGGCATCCAAGAAATTGATTCCATCAATTGTATTCCCAAGAAAATCATAAGTGCCCTGAAAACTATAGCTCCTAATACTCCCCAAAATAGGACTTTGTGCTGATAGTTTTTTGGTATTTTAAATGATTTCAAGATCACCGCAATGACAAAGATGTTGTCTATACTTAAGCTCAATTCTACCAAATAACCCGTCAAATATTCAATTACTTTGTCCCAAGGACTCCCTGAAATTTCGCCTTCATTCAGCCATTTCATCGAATAGACGAGATAGATAATTGCCGAGAATATCAAAGCAATTGCCACCCATACTGAAGTCCATTTTACTGCATTTTTATATGATATTTCCTTTGGGTTTTTATTAAAAACACCCAAATCTATCACTAAGCTGCTGAAAACAACTAAGCAAAAAAGAACCCATACCATTGTGTCAATAAATTTTATTATTTATTGATGTACTTCTTGATGATTTTTTCCCATTCTAATACGTCCAATAACTGAGTTTCATCCACATTTTTATCGGTCTGATTTCCCAATAATGGAATCGAATGATTGGCGCCACCTTTCTCGGTGATTTGAAATCCAATAGCACCTACGGCATTCCCGATGTTTGAATTGGCTTGGCGCAATGTGGTACATCCTACGACCTGATCCAAATGTACTTGGCCTTCTTTACCTTCATAACTGAGATAATACAATATCTTTTTTTCATTACTTAAGGCAAAGCAGGCGTCAGAAAAGCTTGTTTGTTTATCTACTTTAATGGACTGTGACTTAAGCTTTTGTAAATATTCAGAGAACGCAGTATTTGTCGCTTTCTTCTTCCTAATAGTTAAATAAATAACCGGTACGATGACTAAAAAAGCCAATACAATATTAATAATAATCGATGACATGATACTATAATTTTTGATAGATAAATAAATAAATTTTCTGTCCTAGGTTGTAAGACAGGTTTTCCAATTTACTCATCCCATCTACCAAAAACTATGAAAAGGATATAAAATTCTATGCAGTAATTGTTTGAAATAGAAATACAAGAAAACCGCTGATCCACGCTTTTCTTGTACGCAAAGTGGTGCTGTGAACGCAAGTTTTCCTTGAATTTCTATATCGGGAGAAATCAGCTTATGGAAGTTGCGATAATTGTCTGACACAGGGCCATTAGCTTTACTATCGGCCATAATTGGTGCAGCGTCATGAGACTTAGCAGAAAGATACGCTATTTTATTGACAGTCTTGATGTTAAAATCAGGGATGTAGCTCACATTCATGCACAGCATAGACACGATGGTCGCCCACACTAAAACCTTATATTTCAACTTCAAACTGTACATATCCACTTTAAAATCGAGATGTAATTGAAAGATAGACTAGATCTACACTCATTGGTTTTCTTCAATAAACTTATCAATATTTGGCCTTGTTCCGAAAACCAAAAGTAAGTCTGTTGCTTCAAAAGTATAAACGCTGTGCATGATACCGTGCATTCTTTTTTCGATGGTCATACTACCCAAAAAATTGAGTGTATTTTCTTGCTTTATCACCGTGACGATGTGCGCTTTATACTTGTTTTTAATATCAATTTCACTGAGCATTTTTCCAACGATTTTAGGAGGAATACGCACTTCCACTATTTCATAATCATCATATAAATCCATAGATTTCACGGCACCTTTCGTCATGATTCTATTAGAAAGGTCATGGGCATATTCTGCTTCCGGTTCAATGATTTCTGAAATATTCATGGCCTCCAACACAGTTCTATGAAGCGGCGACAATGATCTGACTATAATCCTACCTTTATAATATTTCCTCAGCAATGCAGTAGTGGAAATCGAAGACCCTATATTCTCGCCGATCGCTACAATAATCAAATCACAATCGTCTATCGGCATAAAATCTATGGATGATTCTTCTGCTGTATTAAGGCCAAGAGCATGACTGATCTTAGAATGGATTTGATCCACTTTCTCAGGATTTTTGTCAATTCCAAAGACTTCATTGCCATCTTCGGCCAATTTTATAGCTAAATTGCCCCCAAAATTTCCCAATCCAATCACTATGATTTTTTGTTTCACAATCTTACAATATGTTTAATTTATAAATACATTTTCCTTTGGATAGTATGGCTCAATTTGCTTTTTAGGCTTCACAATTTGGCCCACGATTCCGATCAAAAAAGTTAAAAAACTGACACGACCCAAAAACATCAATAAAATAATGGCCACCTGTGATTCAGCCGTTAGCTTCGATGTGATACCCAAGCTCAAGCCAACCGTAGAATATGCCGATATACATTCAAATAAAATATCTCTAAATTTCAAGTCTTGGTTGAAAAACGAAATAAAGAAACTGCCAAAACTGATAGCGAAAATCGACAACAATATCACAGCATTCACTTGGTTTAATGTGGATTGTGAGATTTCTTTATTTCGAACGATATTGGTATTTTTTCCTAAGATAAGATTCCAAATATTCATCAGTGCCACGGCGAATGTCGTCGTTTTGACACCACCACCTGTGGATCCGGGTGAAGCTCCGATCCACATCAGTGCCATTATCAGCATGACAGCAGGAATACCCAATGAAGCCATGTCCACATTGTTGAAACCGGCTGTCCGTGCAGTTGTAGAATTAAAGAAGGACACTATAATTTTGCCAAGCGGACTATGTTTTTCAAGGGTACCAAAATACTCTGCAAAAAAGAATAATAATGTACCTGCTATCAACAAAATGAAAGTCGTTTTTAGAACGATATAAGTATTGGTGCTGATTCTATTGACACCCATGGAACTATCGATAAGGTAATATGGATTCTTTGTAGCGAAAAATTTTGTAATCCTTCTCCTCACTAATTCATACTGGTTTATAATAACTAAATATCCTAAACCGCCTGTGATGATCAACCAACAAACCACCAGTTGAAAATAATAATTGAATTGTACACCTTCTTCATTCATGGAACCACTCAGAGTGGAAAAACCTGCATTGCAAAATGCTGAAATCGAATGAAAGATTGAAAAGAAGATCCTATTTTCAGCTCCGATATCTGAGTGAAATGTAGAAAAATATATCAACACAGCACCTATTACCTCCACAAGCAGTGTGATAGAAATGATCTTAAACAATGTCGAGAAGGTATTATTATTGTCCATTTCCTTGATCATTTCAGAGACCATCATCCTGTTTTTGAAAGATGATGATGCCGTAAATACCATTGAAAAAATATTCGTTATAGTAAGAATACCTAATCCACCAAGTTGAATCAGGAACAGGATAATCATTTGGCCCAAAAAAGTAAAATCTTTCCCTGTATCCAAAACTGCCAATCCAGTCACCGTAACCGCACTTGTAGCAGTGAATAAAGCCTGCAAAAATGTAATCCTGTGGTACGTGGCGTGTGGCAACATCAAGAAAAACACGCCCAAAATAATCAGAAATAGAAAGCTGAGAACAAACAACAGACTCGGATGTAAATTCGAATTGCCAAGACTGGAAATTTTATACGACATCGCCATAAACCCAATCACAATGGCAAAAAATACCTGTAGGCTATGCACATCCATGTAATCTGTCAGGATGTCCGCCCACCACAACACGGAAATTATAAAATATATGACCGACGCTACGGTAAATATCATCCTTGCTACCTTCAAGAATTTTTTGTCAGCAATCAGCAAGAGATATAAACTCATGACGATAGACAACAAACTGAAGACGGCGTTGACGGGCTTATAAAAACGATTGAAAAAATGGAAGTTTCCGTCTATAAAACCATGATTGACCACCAAGCCAACAATGACGATGATAGCAAAAATAAAAAATACATTGACAAATTGTGCAAAGTGCCTACGCCCTATGCTTTTAAGTGTTTCCATCTATACCTTAATGGCCTTTTTAAATTGGTGACGCAAAGCTACAAAAGGTGTATCACTTAAATCAAAAAATATTTTTTGATTCTCATTTCATGTACCAAGAAGTTGGGTGATTCTGTTCATTGTTTTTCATTAGCAAAACCCAAATGATTGACTAAGTATATGCGAATGTGGAAAATTTCAATATCAAATTTTTTGGAACAAATATTCCATAATTTTTCTTTCCTTTAGGTGTTAAATATTCGCCGTACATGACAATTTATAGTCTTTTTAGAAAAATCATCCCTTTCGTAAAACCGTATAAATCACTTGTAGCAGCAACATTAGTATTCACATTCATAGGTTCTCTCACTGCTCAAGTCAATGCCATAATCCTGAAATACACAGTGGATTCTATCAATGACCTCATGGTACAACATAAGCAACTTAAGGATGGATTTACTATATTAAGCGTCATCACATTTGTATTGCTAGCAAAAGAAATCATCAGTGCTTCTGTTCAATTTGGTCAAAAGTACTATGGAGAAAAACTTAGAATTTATATCAGTAGAGATTTATCACAGAAAGTCGTAGAAAAGATACTAACGTATAAGATGGCATTTTACACATCAGCAGAAAATGAAAGTGGCAAATTACAAACCAGAATTGATTCAGGAATCAGTAGTTTGACGAGATTGGTGCAGAATTTCTTTATTGACATCTTACCTCTGTTTGCAAATGCATTGATTGCATTAGGTATCATGTTTTATGCTAATTTTTATATCGGTCTTGTGAGTTTGTGTATTGTCCCGATTTACTTTTTTATTAGTCAAAAACAAGCACAAAAATTAGGCGGATTCAGACGAAAAATGAGAGGCTATAGAGAGACCAAAAACAATTCTATCATCAGCCTCATAGAATCCATCACAGTGATTAAATCATTCATTCGGGAAGACTTTGAGAGTAAAAAACACGCTGATATTCAATTGGCAATGACTGATAACCAAATGCAAACCCGAAAAACTAGCTTTGCTTTCGACAGCGTTAAAGGATTTATTGAGCAATTTGGTGTGGCTATCATCATCATTTTGACAGCATATTTTGTACTCAAAGGTCAAATGACCATAGGTGCTATCATGTTCCATATTATGTTGTTCAATAATGTGTCTGGACCGATCAGACAATTACATCGAATCTATGATGAAATCAATGACGCATTGATCTATTCTGAATCTTACTTTGACATTTTAGATGCACAACACCAGGTTGAAGAGAGCGGAAACTACCAACCAAAAACCATCAATGGATATTTTGAATTAAGAAATGTCGATTTCCGCTATCCTAATGGCACTCTCGCCTTATCCAACGTTTCCTTTCAAATTCCTGCCGGTGAGACATCAGCGCTTGTAGGTTTGAGTGGAGCAGGAAAAAGCACCACCATCAATTTATTGGATAAATTCTATGAACCTACCTCCGGAAAAATACTCCTTGATGGCGTTGACATAAAAGAATACAATACTCAATTTCTAAGAAAAAATATTGGATTGGTTCTTCAAAAAAATCATATTTTTCAAGGTACCATTGCAGATAATATACGTTACGGTGATATGGATGCAGACATGCATGCCATCATCTCTGCCGCAAAACAAGCCTTCATTCATGACCAAATCATGGAGCTGCCAAAACAATACCTTGCTGATGCCAGATTACTATCAGGAGGACAACAACAGCGTATTGCCATAGCTAGATTGTTTCTAAAAAATCCTCCTATCATCTTTCTGGATGAACCCACGGCCAGCCTCGATGCGATAGCAACGGAGCAAATAAAGAATAGTCTGGATGCCATCAAGAAAAATCGCACCGTGATTATCATCACTCACAGTATATCTCAGATCATCGATGCAAGTAACATCGTAGTGTTAGAGAAAGGTATGGTGAAAGAAGAAGGAGACCATGAATCACTCTACAAAATGGAAGGTGCTTACTATAAGATATTCAATGCCATGGCACATAGTCTCAACATTGATAAAATCATCACCACCATAAGCGAGGCTGGTTGATTTCTATTTCACCAAGATGTATATGAACTATCGTTTTAGAATTCATAGAAATCTTCGATAACAAAATTCAACTAGGATTTACGGCTAAAGATGAAGATAGTTTTTTATAGAAGTCGGAGTCAAGAGCAAAATGATCACATCAGTTTCATTTTTTTATAATTGATATAGATATCCTCTAAATCCATGTTTTCCACACCTGCAACCAATAATGCAGTGTAATCCATATCCATCTCTCCCCACAACATCTTGGTTAAAATAGTTTCCGTTGGCGTCAAATCAGATGGCATATATCCTTCCTGCATCCCAAAAATATTACCATAATTTACCTTATCATGAGATGGAAATCTGCGCATTTCACCATCTAATTCTTCATCAGGAAAGCGATGTAGTAAAAAAGGCAAATCTTCTACCTTATGCAAATCACTGCCTTCTCTTTTGAAATGATGGATCGTAAATGGAGTGTTCTTTGACACCACACTTTTCTCCAATCGATCTTTACGTATTAATTCAAATTGCATGTTAAGCACTTAAAATTATGTCACAATATACAAAGATAAAAGATATAATGCAAGCTATTATTTCTATAAAAAAATTTATTTATTCGTTATATACATCCAGTTCTGCCACCATCTACAGGTATAGAAACCCCGGTGACATAACTCGCCTCCGGAGATGCCAAAAAGGCAATAACTGCCGCTATTTCCTCAGGTTTTCCAAATCTCAACATTGGAATTTCCTCTTCCATCTGTCTTTTTACTTCTTCAGTAGAGAGGTTAGACTTTTGCACTTTATTCTCAATGATTTGGGAAAGGCGCTCTGTTGATGTTGCTCCAGGAAGTACATTATTGACTGTAATTCCAAATGGTGCCAACTCATTGGAAAGGGTTTTTGCCCACGATGCTACTGCACCACGCGTTGTATTCGAAACACCTAATCCCTTCAATGGTATTCTGACCGAAGTAGATATCACATTGACAATCCTGCCATAATGTGCTTTCTTCATTCCAGGCACCACAATACTACTAAGTGTATGATTGGCTATCAAATGAGAAGTAAAAGCGCTAAGAAATTGACTTGCATCTGCGGTGAGAATTGCTCCGGCAGCTGGGCCTCCACTATTATTGATGAGGATATGAACAGGTCTTTCGCTGACTAAAACTTTCACTTTTTGTGATAGTGTTTCTATATCCGAAGAGTCCGCAGCTATAAAACCATGAACTTGGTTGATGCTTGTGTCCAAAAGTGCAATCGCATCCAATATGTAGTCAACGCTTCTTGCCAAAATGGTGACATGGGCACCTCTCTTAGCTAATTCAATGGATGTTGCCTTACCTATACCCTTAGAACCTCCGCATACCAATGCATGTTTACCAGCTAGATCTAACATATCTGTATTATCTCTTTTTTAAATTATAAGTCTGAAAGACGGTAGCCATTTTGAATGTTGAGTCTACTTGTACAAAATCAGAATAGCTAGTTTCCCATATTTGTTCATCGTTGCTATTTTTTATAATATCAACATAAGGTGGAATGTCACCACCTAAAAAAATAAATTCCTTAAAAAAACCAATTTTTTCAGGATCACACTGGTAAATAAACTGCATTTTAAATGGAAAATTTTCGAAACTTACTTGATTATCAATGGAAAACTCTACAACTATAGATTTTACTTCTGATTCTTGATCTGTACCAAAAGTAGTAATTTTATCTACTGTTCCCTCCCATTGACCAATTAAATTTTCCCTCATGGAAGCACACGTATCCTCTTTGGTGCAACTTTCCGAAAAGAATGCCAAAAAAATGCTTAAAAATAGTCCATACTTTCTCATAACTACAAATTAAATTATTTAGGACAAAGATATGATATCATGTCATGAAAGAGAAATTTTTTAATTTTTAAAACAGATTTGTTTTAGAAACAACATTTTTTACATTTAAAATGCAATATCTTTGTGACAGGACATCTTTCAACATGTATAACCAACCTGTTAAGATTGCGCTCACACTGTTGGTGTGGGTTATTGGAATTGTTGTATGCTTTTCCCAAAGCATTTACACGCCTTTTGGTAAAAATCGGGTACAATATCACGATGATTTTGATGCCAAATGGAAGTATGAAACCCAAAACTACATCACCTATTGGTACGGAAAAAGTAAAAATGTGGCACTGACTACCATGAACTTGGCAGAGTCAGATCACAATGATGTACAGAAAGTTTTAGAACACAAGATCAATGACAAGATAGAAATCTTGGTTTATACGGATATCAGCGATGTCCAGCAATCCAACATTGGAAATGAAGAAGTTTTATTGACGAATGATAGAACTACCAAAGTCATAGGCAATAAAATGTTGGTGTACTTTGACGGTAATCATCAGCACTTGAGAAAACAAATCAAAATCGGTACTGCTAAAGTATATTTCAATAATATGATGTATGGCACTGCTTTTCAAGAGCTTTTGAACAATTCATCAATCATACAAATACCGGAATGGTTTTCTGAAGGTGTCACGCACTATGCTGCTTCACCTTGGGATACGGACATTGAAAACGAATTTTATGACATTTGGCAAAGGAGCCAAAAATTTCATGACTTCAACAGACTTTCAGAAGCATTTCCAAGGGTTGCAGGTCACAGTTTTTGGTATTTCATTGACCAAACTTATGGAAAATCAAACATTCCAAATATATTGTACTTGGCCAAAATAAACAAAGGTAGCATTGACGCCTTTGAGTTTATTTTAGGGGTAAGTATTCCTGATTTAATGGCTGAATGGAAACAATTTTACTTGGATTATTTTATAAATGAAAATAGATCATACACATCACTGGCTGCACTTCCATTGAAAAAATCTGTCAAAGAAAAATTCATAACCAAGTTATCGGTCAATCCTGATGGCAATCTTTTAGCATATGCCACTAACGATTTTGGAAAAATCACTTTGGTGTTAAAGGATATTACTTCAAATAAAGAGGTAAAACTTCTGAACTTGGGTTATAAGAACATGATGCAAGAAACCGATATCAATTATCCTGTCATTTCATGGTCATCTGATGGGAAATTCTTGTTTTATGTGTATGAAAAGTATAACAAACTGTATCTCCATAAATACAATCCGCTGACTTCAGAAAATGAATTACAAGAATTACCGGAGGATTTCCAACGTGTATATTCTATTTCATCTTTTGACGGTGAAACATTTGTTTTTTCTGCCAACCAAAGCGGATATTCTGACTTGTATAATTATACCTCAAAAAACAGAAATCACCACCCAATTTTGCAAAACTCCTATGATAAATTAGACGCTGAGATGGCGATGTATAAGAACACAAAAGGAATTGTCTTTGCGTCTAATTTGACTTCAACTATCATTGCTCAGAACGTCAATGACACATTACCACACACAGAAAACTTTGACATATTCTTTATGCAGGATCAAGGAAAACCATTGATCCAATTGACAAAAACACCAGATGTCAATGAAACTTCACCAAAGATAATACAAGATGACTTATATTATCTGTCAGATGAAAATGGACGAAAAAATTTGGTAAAATTAAACCTCATTAGCGGTCAAAAAACATATGTAACAGATGCTCCTGCATCCATTGAGGATTATACAATTGATCAAAAGAATGGTGGATTTTTAACGTATCAAAAGTCAGAATACAGTCAAATATTTCAAATAAGTAACATTGATACAATACAGCTAAATAAACCGGTATCATCGGCCTTTATTACAAACCATACAAGCAACTTCACAAATAAACAACAAAAACCTAATCTCATTCAAAATGACACAATGCGAGTAGGATATTATTTCCAATCAAAATATGGAACTCCGGAACCTATTCAACCTCTGGCATTCAAACCAAAAAATACTGAAACCCAACCTTTCATTGATTTGAATATTTTTAAAGAAAAAGAAGACATCGCACCTCAAGAGATTTTAAATAGTAGAATAACTCCCATTCACATTCCATTTTCAATTATTGATATCTCTACAAAGCTAGACAATAAAGTACTTTTTGAAGGTCTTGAGTCCTATACATCTGATCGACCACAACTACTGACATCACCATTAGGGATATTGTTAAAGGGAACAGCAACTGACCTATATGAAGATTATAAGGTTGAGGTCGGGCTCCGTATTCCCACTACTTTCAATGGTTCTGAAATATATGCCGTTTATAACAATAACAGAAGAAGAATAGATAGACGGATAGCAGCGTATAGAAAGACTATAACGTATAATAATGATATTTTGCCCAATACCAACCTCCCTTCAAAAACAAATAAAAGAACTCTCCTAGGACTTTACCAATGGAAATATCCTTTTAATATTTACAGAAGTGTCAAAGCCACCACATCACTGAGACATGATAGGTATCAACTACAAAGTTCTGACCCATTATCATTTCAAACTGGTGTAACTAATGAACAAAGGGTATCATTAAAATTGGAATATGTATTTGATAACTCATACGAAGAAAGTATCAATATGAGAGTTGGCCTGAGATACAAAGCTTTTTCAGAGATCATTAATCATTTTGAGTTGCTGGTGACAGATGGATTTTCATTCAAACCATCCAAAGGTTTCACAACAGTCTTGGGCTTTGATGCAAGGTATTATCAACCATTTTTAAGAAGATCTATATTAGCACTACGAATAGCTGGTGCAACGTCTTTCGGTTCAGAAAAGATTTTATATTACTTGGGCGGTGTTGAAAACTCTTTTTTTCAGCAGTTTGATAACTCTATTTCCATTCAAACGGACAATACGTATGCATACAAAGTCAATGCCTACCAAATGAGAGGATTTAAGAATAACATCAGAAATGGAAATACTTTTCTTTTATCCAATATTGAAGCCAGAATCCCTGTAATGCAATATTTTTTAGGAAAAAACAGAGGCTCTTCATTTGTTAAGCACATTCAAATAGTTGGCTTTTATGATGCAGGGTTGGCTTGGTATGGTAGTTCACCATATTCAGATAAAAACCCACTAAATCAAGTACACATCGTTTCCCCTCCATTATTAGAGCTGGATGTGACCTATTTTAGAGATCCTTTAGTGATGTCTTATGGCTTTGGAGTCAGAACTATGTTGCTTGGATATTTTATTAAAATTGACCGAGCTTGGGGAATAGAAACGAGGGAATCCTTGCGCCCAAGATGGCATTTTTCATTCGGCACTGATTTTTAGGTTGCAGCTAAAAGTTAGCGAATCATACAAATGATTCTTTCCTTATGACAATAATAGAAATTTAGGAATAAAAAAAGCCGATCGGTTATTACCGATCGGCTTAATTCATTTAACAAATTGAATATTATTCGATTCGTATCAACTTCTTATGAGTGGCTACTCCATTAATATTCACGATCACATTGTAAACTCCTGAAGGAATTTGATTCAAATCTACAGGGAATTTATGTAATCCAGCCTTGATGTCATTGGTAGATTCTATGACTCTAACCAATTTAGAAGCACTGTCATACATTTCTATTGTTACATTGCTATCATGACTCAATGTCACTTCCACTTCTGTACTTGTACGTGCAGGGTTCGGGAATATTCCTACAGATGTTTCTCCGATATGATTGACTACAGCCAATGGGCTATATGTGAATTTACCGTCGAAGTCCACTTGCTGAACTCTGTAAACGTACACTCCTGTTTTCTCAACATCAGTATCCACAAATGTGTAGTGAGTTTTAAGGGTCGTATTGCCTTTTGCATCTACTTTTCCAGGTAGAGCTTCAAACTGTGATTGACCATCTAACTTTCTTTCTACTATATAGTGGCTGACATTGACCTCTCTTGCTGTACTCCATTTTACAATGTGAGTATCGTTTTCACGAACTGCGCTGATATCTAACCAATCAACAGGTAATACTCCGAAGACAATACCCATGTCAATGTTATAATTCTCCATTGCTGGTTGCATTGACAAGACTCTCGTTGTATTAACACCATTTGAATGGTCCACATCACTATCCAAAGCATCATCTGTCACTCGTGGTAAGGTTGCTCCGTATCCTGTTGGAGGTGCAAATCTCATGAACACATCTGCTTTCTCAATATTCTCCAATTTATATGAACCATCCACCGCTGTGACAGCTTCACTCATGATTGCTCCAGTAGCTTTTACTACTGCTTCTACATGGACACCTCCCACTGCAGGTTCATTGGCTTCTTGGATACCGTTAGCATTAAGGTCATTCCAAACCAAATTACCAACTAATGCTTGTGGATAGAATCCAGCTCCCAAGTCACACACTGACTGACCTGAAAGAACAGTAAACATATCTGTCGTCGTAGGTCCGTTGGCATTGGTGATATCACTATCGATTTCTTCAATGCTACCAATGTTTGGTCTAGCTCTCACTAATCCTAATGGTGGCATGATTACTTGTACGTAATATTGTCCCGGAGGTGCACAGAACTTCCAGTAACCATCATCAGATGGAGTATCTGGTTTGTGTCCTGTAAGCGTGTAATCCCAGATCACCCATGTTCCGAAATGATTTCTCCACAAGTTGACCTTGAGACCATTCAATCCGTTTTCGTTAGTATCCCAGACATCATTCTTATTGATATCATACCATACTAGGTCCCCAATCGGAATACACATGTAATATCCGGCATCCCATGTCATATCTCTCTCACCAGGAGACAATGTGGTAGTTGCTGTGGTTCCATCACCATTTGAACCATCCACATCACTATCGGTGGCATCATTACCTCTATTGTAGAATGTTAAATCCTTACCTTCAGGAGCAATAAACTTGAGATAGTAATCACCAGGATATAAGAAATCAAATAGGTAATAACCATTAACATCAGTAAATGTGTAACCTACATAATCTCCATTTCCTTTGTAAAGATTGACTTGTACTCCAGGGATACCCGGCTCACCAGCTCCTTGTACTCCATCGCCATTGAGATCATGCCATACAAAATCTCCGATGGCTGCAAGGATCAATAAACCTGCATCATAAGTACTGTCAAATTCTCCGCCTGTGATATATGTACATGGACCGTAACCTTGAAGGTTTACATCACTATCCACTTCATCATCATCACCTACATCTTGGTAAGTGAAGTCACAACCTTTCGGCAATGCACTGATATCAAAGTTAACTTGATAGTTACCCGGTATCAGATTATTGAAGAAATAGAATCCATTATTGTCAGTCACTTGAGTGGCTAATACATTACCTTCACAATCTGTAAGTATCGCTGTCACTCCTGGTATGCCAGGTTCTCCCGGATCTTGTAAGCCATTACCATCTAAATCCTTCCAAACGGTGTCTCCAAGACCTCCTACGACAATGACTTTTTCAGGATCATGGTCATCTTCGTCTTGATCGAAGTTAGGACCATTTCCATCTATTACATTATCCCAAGGACCATCTGGTTCGACTTCATTTTCACGTGGAGTATCTGAATTTGGAGAACTATCAGCATCATCAAACCTATTGTTTCCTAAGGTGTCTTGAGCTATGCCAATTTCACCATAATTCCACCAGTCAAGGACATTTGGATTTTCATCCAAGGTAATCTCTAACAATAATGGTATTATAAGACTGTCACCCGGCATCAATCTTGATGTTATGGTATAAGTAAGTAAACCATCAGCTGCAGAAGTAGGCGCTGTTACCATTGTCCAACCAGGATTATCGGCTGCATTGAATATAAATCCACTTCTGACGTAATCATTGACAACAGTATTTACAGCAGGTACATTACCTTGGTTGTAAACTTTCAATCTAAATGTTGCTGTTTCACCTATCATGTATGGACCTCTATCATCCACAACTTTTCTAAGCGCAAGGTCAAAGACTTCGATCTGATGAGGATCGTGGTCATCTTCGTCTTGTGGTGCGTCAGGATTATTTGGATTATTCGGATCACCATTGATCTCATTATCTTCCGGTGAATTAGGCTGTCCACCTGTATCATTGGTATTATTACCATCAGGTGTACTGTCTATATCCGTTGGAGGAGTAGAGGTAGTAGGATCGTTATCGTCCGCTGATTCTATTTCTGTCCAGTTAGTCCATGCGGTTGCTACGTTGCTGTAACATGGAACAACTCTATTTTCGATAGAAACATTGTCGGTAGTTCCGGCTGCCAACACATTGGTATATGTGGTTCTAGCTTCCCTTGTGGTAGGATCATAAACCCAACCATTGGCTATATTGACCGGTGAATCTGCAATGAATTCTAATCCACATGGTAAAGTATCTACAAGGACGATATCCTTAGCATCCACATTACCTTGGTTGAATAATTCAATGCTGAATGTGACTGTCTGTCCGTAACTAAAGCTTGGCAATGCTGTAAGCTGAACTTTCCTCATGGCTAAGTCAAAGATTTGTGGACCTGCTGGGTCATTATCATCTTCATCATCATCACTTGGAGTGTTCGGATTGTTAGGACTTTCATCCACTACATCGTCATTATCACCACCAGGAGTCACCGGATTGTCATTATCCGGATTAGTATCTGGTGTACTATCTGCATCGTCATTATCCCTTGGTGTATGATCTTCATCGCTCATGCCGGATATTTCTGCACCATTGTAATATACTTTACTACCACCATTTGTTTGAACTAATTTAAGTTTAATGGTAACAGTCGTACTATCTTCTGGTGCTAAAGGTCCAGAAACGATTGTGAATACCTGAGGATATGCACCTGCCCAATCTGGGTTGATGGCTGGATCAAATTCAAATCCTGCAGGAATATAATCGATCACTTCCATATCCGTCATGGTTACATTACCTTGGTTGTACAATTTGATGTCAAAATCTATGACTTCACCGTACTTGTAAGGAGCTTGTGTCACCATGATTTTCTTCAATGCCAAGTCAACAACTTCTATTCTTTCAGGGTCTTGATCATCTTCATCATCATTACCTGGTAGATTAGGATCTTCAGTGACTACGTCATCATTCGGACCATCAGGCTCACCACCTGAGTCGTTGTTTGGATTATCATCTGTTACAGAGTCAATATCATCAGCTGGTTCATTAGGATCGTCACTGTTTGAATCAGATATTTCAGAAATATTTGTCCAAGCATTTGTGCTTCCTACGATACATGGTTGTACTTGTAACTGAATAGTGATAGAAGCTGATCCACCAGGAACTATTGATCCAGGAAGGATGACTTTCGCCATTCCGGTATTTGAATCATAAGTCCATCCATTGAAGTCATTGGCGGCAGCTACATATCTGAATCCACATGGGATGTAATCTGTAACTTCAACTCCACTCGCTTGAATACTACCTTGATTGAATACTTCAAATGTAAATGTCACCATGTCACCATATTTGAATGGTCCGGTTGCATTGGTCACTTTTCTTTGAGCAAGGTCAAATATTTCAATTCCGGCAGGGTCATGATCATCTTCTTCACCTCCTTCATCTATACTGGTTGTATCATCATCTGCTGTATCTCCAGGTTCAACGGCTCTTTCATCAGGGCCATCGCTACCAGGCGTACTATCTACATCATCCTGAGGTGTACCTGTCTCATCCTGCATACCTGTGATTTCAGCATAGTTGATCCAATCTTTCTCACCACCTGTTGTTTGACGGATAGTCAATTTAAGTGGTAAACAAATTGTATCACAAACTGCCACTGGGCCAGCTATATTAGCCGTAAGATCTGTACCTGAAACAGTCCAAATTCCAGAAGTATTGTTAGCAACTTCATATTCATAACCTGCTGGCAAATAATCCTTAATTGCAACATTGGTCATGATTTGATTTCCTTGGTTTACAACACATACGTCGAAGTCAAGAACCTCACCATAATGGTATGGACCAGCTGTCTTCAATGACTTGTACAATGCCATATCATACACTCTGATTGTAGTTGGGTCATGGTCGTCCTCGTCAGTGGCTGGATTAGTACTTCCAAACACATCTGTTGCTGCACCTGTTTTATTAACACCAACGCCTGTAATCACATTATCACTTGTGGTATTCACTGCGCCACCGGCATCATTTGTTTTGATTGCATCCGGTCTACTATCAATATCCACTGTTGCTAATGGATCAGTGCTATGATCAACGCTTATTTCTGCATAATTTACCCAACCATTTGGTTCTTTAGTTGGCTGTGCTTCAAGAACAAGCGTGTAAAGTACTGTCTCACCTGGTTCAAGATATTCTGAAGAAACATAACTTACTGTACCGTTTCCATTATCTACCCAACCCGGATTATCAACTGCATTGAATACATAACCAGAAGGTACATAATCAGTTATGGTAAATCCATCACTTGGTATATTACCTTGGTTAGTCACAGTGATAGTATGAGTCACATCGTCTCCATAATCCTGAAGAATATCAGTATCGTTGACCATAAATAGTGCAAGGTCAAATACTTTTGGTCCTGCAGGGTCATGATCATCTTCTTCACCTCCTTCATCTATGGATGTGGTATCATCATCAGCTGGATCTCCAGGATAGACATCTCTTTCATCCGGACCATCTGATCCAGGAGTACTGTCGACATCTTCTCTTACAGTTCCGGTAACATCTTCCATGCTTGTGATTTCTGAGTAATTGATCCAGTTATTCCTTCCACCTGTTGTCATATCAAAATTAAGGAATAGACTTAGACATACTGTATCACAAACGGCTACAGGACCGGAAATCTGAGTGACTAGGTTTGCACCTGAAACTGACCAGCCTGGATTTGAAGCTGCATTAAATGTGTAACCAGTTGGTAAATAGTCAGTAACTTGAACATTCTGCATCACTTGATTACCTTGATTGACAACACAAACCTTGAATTCATGTACATCTCCGTATTGATAAGGTGCTGTTGTAACAAGTTGCTTGTACAATGCCATATCAAATACTCTGATGATAGTTGGATCATGGTCGTCCTCATCTGTTGCTGGATCTGTACTTCCAAATACTGATGTTGGATTTCCATATCTATCGATGCCTACACCTGTCATGACATTATCACTAGTTGTATTTACCGCACCACCTGAATCATTATTTCTATTTGTATCTGGTCTACTGTCTATATCAACAGTTACACCAGGTTCTACACTATTATCTCTACTTATTTCTGCATAGACCAACCATCCATCTACTTGCTTAGTTGGTACAGCTGTCAGATTAAGTGTGTATTGAACAGTTTCTCCCGGCACTAAAAATTCTGATGAAACATATTTTACTGTACCGTTGCCATTATCCACCCATCCAGGATTATTGGATGTACTAAAGGTATAACCGGCAGGAACATAAACAGTCACGTCAAAACCATTGCTTGCAACACTACCCTGATTGGTAACTGTAATCGTTTGGGCAACATTGTCTCCATAATTTTGAAGAATGTCTGTATCATTGACCATAAATAATGCTAAGTCAAATATCTCGATACCAGCAGGATCATGATCATCTTCTTCACCACCTTTGTCATGACCAAGGATATAATCGTCAGCAGTATCTCCCGGCTCAACCGCATTTTCAGCTGCTCCGTTACTTCCAGGATTACTATCGATATCCCATGTATTACGTGGTTCTAGATCATTATTATAGGTATCTGTGATTTCAGCATAATTGATCCAATCTTTTTCGCCACCAGTTGTTTGTTGAATTCTAAGATTCAAAGCAAACATCTGACTAGCACCAGGCATAATTGGTCCGGCAATTAGATAAGTTGGATTTGGAGCAACGCCTGCCCAGCCTGGATTGTCTGCCAAATTGAATGTATAACCAGCCGGAATATAATCCGTTACGGTTGTATTTCTCATTGGTTCATTTCCTTGATTAAATACCTCAATATTAAACTGAAGTAAGTCACCATAAGCATATGGACCGGCAGTCGCCAATGTCTTTCTTAATGCCAAATCTATTATTTCAATTCTTTCCGGATCTTGATCATCTTCATCTGTTGAAGGTGCACCATCTCCTGGAGTACCAGTTCCATTACCATCCACAAAGTTATCTGCAGGGCTGTATGGTTGTCCACCTGCATCATTGTTTTGCATGGTATCAGGTGTACTATCCACATCTTGATTACCTACGTTGTTTCCAACAGTATCTTCAAACTGGTAAACTTCTGCATAATTGTCCCAACCTGTTGAATAGTTTGTAGTAGGTTGAACTTGCAGATAAATACTTACAAAAGCATTCTGACCAGGTTGCAGAGTTATTGGCAATATAGTGGTAGCACTGGTTGGTCCGAAAGTCCATGTTGGGAAATTCGAAGCCAAAGCTGAACCTGTAAATCCTGATGGGATATAATCTATCACTCTGACATTTCTCACCGGTAAGTTTCCTTGATTGATGACTTCAATATCAAACTTCACCACTTGGCCGAAACTGAATGGCCCTGTTGCTGTTGTGGTTTTTCTTAATGCCACATCATAGAAGCTAGGTCCTGCAGGGTCATGATCATCTTCATCTTGACCAGCATTTGGACCTCCTCCGTTAATATTGTTGTCGTTAGGACTTCCAGGTGTAACCGCATTCTCCTCAGGTGTATTACTATTTGGATTACTATCTGCATCCACTGGCGGTGTATTAGTAGGATTTTGATCATTATCTGCTGAAGCAACTTCAGAGTAATTGATCCAATCTCTTGTTCCACCACTTGTCATTTCAAATGTCAATAATATTTGAACTGTTGCATTTGAATTAGGAGCAATAGGTCCAGGTATTGTGATACTTGCAGTGCTACCTGATAAAGTCCATCCAGGATTGATTGCGCCGTTAAACGAATAACCTGCCGGAATATAATCATTGACCACTACATTGTAAGCATCAACATTTCCTTGATTGAATACTTCAATATTAAATACATGGTTTTCACCATATGTGTACGGTGCACCAGTTGCTAGTGTTTTACGCAATGCCAAGTCGAAGACCATGACAAACTCAGGGTCGTGGTCATCTTCATCTGTTGCAGCAACACCATCTCCAATGGTACCAGTTCCATTACCATCAACGAAATCATCAGCTGGGCTTTCCGGCTGACCGCCTGGGTCATTATTTGGATTGTTATCTGGTGTACTATCGATATCCTCAGAACCAATACTTACGCCGTTAAAATCTTCAAAGCCTGCAACTTCAGCATAATTTGTCCATTGATTTGTACCACTACACATTTGAACTCTGAAATCAATTCTCAATGTTTTTGATTGTCCAGGTATCAATGATCCGGTACAAATAGTAGATGCTTCTGAACCACTGATCGCCCATGGTTGGCTACCGCCAACGAAGACAAATCCACAAGGAATATAATCTACAACATCAATATCATACAATGTAACGTTTCCTTGATTTGTCAATTGTATATCAAAGCTAACTATGTCTCCATATACGTATGGGCCAGGAGTAGTAACACTTGTGGTCTTTTTTAACGCAATATCTACGATACGTGGTTTAGCACCATCATGATCATCTTCATCTGTAGCCGCTACTCCATCGCCAGGAGTTCCTGAGCCATTTCCGTTGATATAATCATCAGCCGGTGAATCTGGTTGCCCCCCTGCATCATTGTTCGGATTATTATCAGGTGTACTATCCGCATCTGTTACTGGATTACCATTGTCATCAGTAGCATTAGAAACTTCTGCATAATTATTCCATGCATTTGGACCACTTGACATTTCCAAGTTCAATACTATAGAAACAGTTGTTGAAGCACCAGGTGCTAATGGTCCTGCTATTGTAGTGGTCACCATTGGAGCAGCACCGCTCCAAGTTGGATTTGCTCCACCACTGAAGCTGTATCCAGATGGAATATAATCAGAAATAACGATATTACTTGCCGCTGTGTTACCTTGGTTGATTACTTCAATATTGAATGTCAGCGCTTGTCCATAAGTGTATGGTGCAGCTGTTGCTAATGTTTTACGCAATGCTAAATCAAATACTTGAATCAACTCAGGATCATGATCGTCTTCATCTGTAGCGGTGGCAGTATCTCCAGGTGATCCACCTGTAGCTTTACCATCACCATCCACAAAATCATCATTAGGACTATCTGCCGTACCTCCATCATCATTACCATTAATGTTATCTGGAGTACTATCTATATCCTTACCATTCAAACTGTTTCCGTTCTCATCTTCTATATTTCTAACCTCAGCATAGTTTAACCATGCATTTGGAGTTGAACATGGTATCACTTTTAAGTCTATTCTAATGATAGTACTAGCACCTGCAGCAAGAATACCTGCAATATTGGTTTGTGCTTGAGCACCATTCAATACCCATGTTTGGCTTCCTCCAACATATTGGAATCCACATGGGATATAATCAACTACATCTATATCTGCAAGATCAACATTACCTTGATTGATAACTTCCACGTTGAAACTTACTACATCATTATATCTGTATGGGCCAGGAGTAACTGAGGTCTTTCTTAATGCAACATCCACTATAACTGGTGCAGCAGGGTCATGATCATCTTCATCTTCTCCTGCATTCGGTCCACCACCAAGTATGTTGTTGTCATCAGGATCGCCAGGTGTCACTGGATTATCATTCGTAGGATTGTTGTCTGCAACGCTATCCGCATCATCATTCCTATTGACGTTATTTGTATCCTGAGCCGATGTGACCTCTGCATAGTTATCCCATGCAGCACTGCCTGCAGTACTCATTTGTAATACTAACTCTAATGGAACTACCATACTTGCACCTGGTGCTAATGGGCCCGCTATCGTCGTTGTTATAAGTGGTGCTGCACCTGTCCATCCATTGTTCGCACTAAATGTGTAGCCCGCAGGAACATAATCACTTACTACGATGTTCGTTGCTGTCACGTTTCCTTGGTTGAATACCTCCACATTGAACGTCAATGTCTGTCCATAACTATATGGTGCCGCATTTGTCAATACCTTTCTCAATGCAAGGTCAAATACCTCAATCTTCACTGGATCATGATCATCCTCATCTCCATTCTCATTATTGATTGTATTATCCGTGCCACTCACAAACGTACCAAAGTCAGGTACTCCACCTGGATCATTACCATTGGTGTCGTCAGGTGTACTATCTATATCCGTTGGGTGAGCTATCGTCGCAGGATTGGTATCATCCGCATCAGAGATTTCTGCATAATTCACCCATGCACTCGTAGGATTGGTATAACACTCTCTTACGATTAGGTCGATATACAAACTTGTACTCTGTCCAGGATTTAATACCCCTGTGTACGTTTTCATCACTTTATTGCCCGATAGTGACCATCCCGCATTTGTAGGTGAACTACCATCGAACTCTAATCCACATGGAAGATAATCTGTTACCTCTATATTGGTAGCAGCTATATTTCCTTGATTGAATACTTCGATCTTATACATGACAGTCTGTCCATAACTGAAACTTGGCAAGGCTGTCTCTTTTGTCTTACGAAGCGCTAAATCAAATACTTGTGGACCTGCTGGGTCATGATCATCCTGACTTCCTACTCCAGTATCTGAAGTACTCGCAGTATCATTATCCCCAGGACCTCCAGGTAATATTGCATTCTCATTGGTGCCATTACTACCTGGTGTACTATCTGCATCAAATGCAGGATTACCACTCTCATCCTCCGCAGATCCTATCTCAGCATAATTCACCCATGACTTCGCTGTGGTCGTCGCAGTAATTCTGTCAAATGTAAGATCTAGAGTTAGTGTGGTACTCGCTCCCGGTGCCAATGGACCAGGTATAGTATGCATTATGGTAGTTGGTCCACCTGTCCAGCCATTATTCGCCGTAAATGTATACCCTTGTGGGACGTAATCATTTACAACTATATTGGTGGCAGTCACATTACCTTGGTTATATACCGTGATAGTGAAGTTATGCGTCTGACCATAGCTGTATGGTGCGGCTGTGTTCAATACTTTGGTCAACGCCAAATCAAACACTCTCACCAATGCAGGGTCGTGGTCATCCTCATCTGTGGCTGCTACTCCATCATTTGGTGTGCCTGTACCATTTCCACCCAAATAATTATCTGCTGGACTTTCTACTAATCCGCCCGCATCATTATTCGGATCTTGATCAGGATCGCTATCTATATCATACTGACCTATCAGATTACCTGCTACGTCATTGAAACCGCTGATCTCAGCTTTATTCAACCACGCATCTACAGCTGTGCTGGCTTGTATTGTCAATACCAAATCAACTGTTGTCATTGCTCCTGGAGCTAATGGCCCAGCCATTGTCCTTGTGATGAGTGGAGCAGAGCCTGTCCATCCATTGTTGGCTGCAAATGCAAATCCTCCAGGAACATAGTCTGATATTAATATATTGGTTGCTGTTTCGTTTCCTTGATTCTCTATTGTGATTCTGAAGGTTACCGCTTGTCCATATGAGTATGGTGCTGCTGTAATAATCTCCTTCTTCAACGCTAAGTCTACGATCATAGGTGCAGCAGGGTCATGATCATCCTCATCTTCTCCTGCATTCGGCCCACCACCTAGAATGTTGTTGTCATCAGGATCTCCAGGTGTCACTGGATTATCATTCGTCGGATTGTTGTCTGCAACGCTATCCGCATCATCATTCCTATTGACGTTATCTGTATCCTGAGCCGATGTGACCTCTGCATAGTTATCCCATGCAGCACTGCCTGCTGTACTCATCTGTAACACTAACTCTAATGGAACTACCATACTTGCACCTGGTGCTAATGGGCCCGCTATCGTCGTTGTAATAAGTGGTGCAGAGCCTGTCCATCCATTGTTCGCACTAAATGTGTAGCCCGCAGGAACATAATCACTTACTACGATGTTCGTTGCCGTCACGTTTCCTTGGTTGAATACCTCTACATTGAACGTCAATGTCTGTCCATAACTATATGGTGCTGCATTTGTCAATACCTTTCTCAATGCAAGGTCAAATACCTCAATCTTCACTGGATCATGATCATCCTCATCTCCATTCTCATTATTGATTGTATTATCCGTGCCACTCACAAACGTACCAAAGTCAGGTACTCCACCTGGATCATTACCATTGGTGTCGTCAGGTGTACTATCTATATCCGTTGGATGGGCTATCGTCGCAGGATTCGTATCATCCGCATCAGAGATTTCTGCATAATTCACCCATGCACTCGTAGGATTGGTATAACACTCTCTTACGATTAGGTCGATATACAAACTTGTACTCTGGCCAGGATTTAATACCCCTGTGTACGTTTTCATAACTTTATTGCCCGATAGTGACCATCCCGCATTTGTAGGTGAACTACCATCGAACTCTAATCCACATGGAAGATAATCTGTTACCTCTATATTGGTAGCAGCTATATTTCCTTGATTGAATACTTCGATCTTATACATGACAGTCTGTCCATAACTGAAACTTGGCAAGGCTGTCTCTTTTGTCTTACGAAGCGCTAAATCAAATACTTGTGGACCTGCTGGGTCATGATCATCCTGACTTCCTACTCCAGTATCTGAAGTACTCGCAGTATCATTATCCCCAGGACCTCCAGGTAATATTGCATTCTCATTGGTGCCATTACTACCTGGTGTACTATCTGCATCAAATGCAGGATTACCACTCTCATCCTCCGCAGATCCTATCTCAGCATAATTCACCCATGACTTCGCTGTGGTCGTCGCAGTAATTCTGTCAAATGTAAGATCTAGAGTTAGTGTGGTACTCGCTCCCGGTGCCAATGGACCAGGTATAGTATGCATTATGGTAGTTGGTCCACCTGTCCAGCCATTATTCGCCGTAAATGTATACCCTTGTGGGACGTAATCATTTACAACTATATTGGTGGCAGTCACATTACCTTGGTTATATACCGTGATAGTGAAGTTATGCGTCTGACCATAGCTGTATGGTGCGGCTGTGTTCAATACTTTGGTCAACGCCAAATCAAACACTCTCACCAATGCAGGGTCGTGGTCATCCTCATCTGTGGCTGCTACTCCATCATTTGGTGTGCCTGTACCATTTCCACCCAAATAATTATCTGCTGGACTTTCTACTAATCCGCCCGCATCATTATTCGGATCTTGATCAGGATCGCTATCTATATCATACTGACCTATCGGATTACCTGCTACGTCATTGAAACCGCTGATCTCAGCTTTATTCAACCACGCATCTACAGCTGTGCTGGCTTGTATTGTCAATACCAAATCAACTGTTGTCATTGCTCCTGGAGCTAATGGCCCAGCCATTGTCCTTGTGATGAGTGGAGCAGAGCCTGTCCATCCATTGTTGGCTGCAAATGCAAATCCTCCAGGAACATAGTCTGATATTAATATATTGGTTGCTGTCTCGTTTCCCTGATTCTCTATTGTGATTCTGAAGGTTACCGCTTGTCCATATGAGTATGGTGCAGCTGTTATAATCTCCTTCTTCAACGCTAGGTCAACGATCCTAACAGTAGCAGGGTCTTGATCATCCTCATCAACTAGAGGATCAGTACCTCCAGGAGTTCCCGTTCCGTCTCCATTCAATACATTATCACTTGGAGTTCCAACGGCACCACCGGCATCATTGGTTGGATCAGTATCTGGTGTACTGTCAATATCATCAGTTCTTCCTCTACTATCAGTTCCAGCTGTAATCTCAGCAATATTCAAAACATTGCCTGGATTCACAGTACTATTCACCACTAAATCTATAGGAACGGTAACACAAGCATTTGGAGCTAATCCTGCTGCCGGCAAACCGCTACCGGATGATAAAGTCCTAACCGCATTTGCGCCTGAAGCAGTCCATCCATTATTTGCTGTAAAAGTAAATCCAGATGGAACATAATCAATAAGGCTTATGCTCGTAGCAGGATCTGTACCTTGGTTACAAACTTGAATATTAAAGGTCACCGTTTGACCGATACTTACAGGTAAGTTATCACTTTTCTGTTTAATAAGGGCTAAATCGAGAAAACCACAATCCTGAGTCTGAACTGTGATGGGACAACATAAACTTACCAGACATTGATCCACATTAAGTGCTTCATATCTGAAGGTTTCCATACCGTCTCCCATTCCCGGTGTCAATGTAGTAACTACTAATTGACCTGAGCCTACATTTACGTCTGCTTCATTATACCATTGTACATTTGTGAGCCCAGGTTCTGCCGTAAGGGTAACAGACTGTGGGCCGGGATTTCCCGGGGTATCACAAATAAACTGGATTGGAGTGGAACATCCAGCACTACAACTGGCCTGTGGTCCCACTACGACAGTGCGCTGACAGGATAAATCCGATTTATCCGTTAGCGTAAGAGTGTAACTTAAACCGCTACCAGCAGTTCCGTTACCGAGTACAACAGCAAACGTTGTACCATAGGTACCTTCTTGGGGTGACACCGTAGTTCCTCCACTGACGTCTATCCAAAACCCCTGAGCGCTGCCTGAAGTAGCGACTGCGTTGAGATTAAATTGAATAGCATCATCCGACGGCGAATCCGTGTTGTGGCTTTGACACGACACGCTGCTGACCGTTGCTGAAGAGATACTACATTGACCCCAAAGGTTCGCAGTCCCAAATGTAAGCAGGACCAAGAAAATAAAAGCTTGTAAAATACTTTTCATTACTTTGAGATTAAGTGATTTTAAATAACAAATTTCCTCTATTTGAGGAATACCTAACTTAATAACGCTTTCATATAAGGGAGGCCTAAAAATCATAAATAAATCTTTTAGTATATGGTGATTTAATGGAGTCAATAATCGATAATCCCACAATTGAGACTGCAGGAAAAAGTTTATGTGCAACTAAAACAGCAAAAGTCCTTTGTAACTGACTTACAAAAGACATACATAAAATATAAAAATGATTTATATATATATTGCTCATTTAGAAATAATTAAAATCGTTACAACCTGAATTAGCAGGACGACTTGGCTTCTATTATCTCTTTAGAGCATTTTAGATGACTCTAAAACTTAGGTTTATACGGGCAAAGATATTACAATAAGTATTAATATAAAATTTTTTTATACTTTTTTTTAAAAAAATTTTTAATAATTATTTTGCCCGCTTTCTCGAAGAAAGATATTATTGATTTATATTATATACAAATTACAATGTTTCACCCTTTTCATAAATAACATTTGACCTACCTACAATAAGTGGATCTACTTTACCTAAAAACTTTTCATTTTTATTTTCATAATTGATTTTATGAAGGATAAATCGCATTGCGTTGAGTCTCGCTCTTTTTTTACAATTGGATTTTACGACGGTCCAAGGGGCATCAGATGTATCTGTATAATAGAACATCTTTTCCTTTGCCTCAGTGTACTCAGACCATTTATCAAGTGATGCTTTATCTATTGGTGATAATTTCCACTGCTTCAATGGGTGGTTTTCTCTATCTTTGAAACGACGAATTTGTTCTTCCTGGCTCACACTAAACCAAAATTTGAAAAGTATAATTCCACTCCGAACCAGGTTTCTTTCAAACTCAGGCGCTTGTCTCATAAACTCCTGATATTCTTCTTTCGTACAAAATCCCATGACGCGTTCCACACCTGCTCTATTGTACCAACTTCTATCAAACAGTACAATTTCTCCTTTCGTGGGTAAATGTTTGATGTACCTCTGAAAATACCATTGACCTCTTTCTTCTTCTGTAGGTTTTTCCAAAGCCACGACTCTTGCACCCCTTGGGTTCAAATGTTCCATCACTCTTTTGATGGTACCTCCTTTTCCTGCGGCATCTCGACCTTCAAAGAGTATGATGATTCGAGCACCTGTTTGTTTTACCCAAGCCTGCAACTTGAGGAGTTCCACTTGAAGATTATATTTCTGATATTCATAGTTTTTTCTAGACATCAAAAACTTGTATGGGTAACCGCCCCCACTCTGCCAATCTTTCACCAGTTCATTATCCGGATGTGTGATTTTCTTTTTTAAATCAGTGGTTGTTTCTGCCAGAAGTATTTCCAATAAGTCTTTTCTTTCGCTTGCAGGAAAGCTATTCAGAAAATTCTGAGCAATTTCACGATTGTTTTTTGATCTAACTATTTTGTCATTCAGTGCAGCTGCATGTCCATTGAGCTTGGCTTGAATGCGTTTCTTTACAGTGAACACTTTTGCTTCAGACGGATTAGTTCCACCCGTCACATCTCCATTATCAACTAAGGTATTGATAATTTGTTCCTGCAAATCCTTGTTATCTTGTTTGTTGGAATTCTTTGTATACTTTCTTGGCATTGCAATCAAATTTTAAACCCGCAATTTCTATAAATACTTATAATTTTTAGATGATGTTTGTCAAAATTCAAAATGACTTCTATCATCGTGGTTACAATTTTATAAATGTCAAGGTAGTGTTACGACTTTCATCATCTATAAATTTTATCTCATATGTCCCTTGAGTCAACATGGATACATCAATGGGTTCATTTTCGAACTGTCCTTCACAGGCCATTTCTCCTTTATAATTATATACAATAAAATGTCCATGATTTAGATTTTTAACATTCAAATATTGCACTGTAGGATTAGGAAAAATGAAAGGCATTATATTTGAGACTAAATCTTGACTTGCTGAAGTTGCCGGTGTTATTGTTTTTTTACCGGTCACATTATTATCACCACTGTCTCTTCCATTTAAATTTACAGCTAGGCCTGCAAAATAAAATATTATATCCCCTTCGTCAGTATCTGGCGCCTTCCATTCAGCACTAAACACTCCATCGGTTTTCGGAGAAGACTGAACAAGATAAGTTCTACTTTTTCCGCTGACCGTCAATTTTTCTGATTTGACTTTATCTCCCAGCTTCGTCCATGTTCCCACATTATTATTACTAGTTCCTGTCAAGCCTACCATTTGAAACCCAAATGACTTTGGATTGTTGGTGGCTGACACCTTAACTTTTACTTGATAGGTTTCTCCAGGTGTGTATTGACTTGTAGCAACGGAATCTTTGTTTAAAAATGTCATCTCAATGGATGGTACATAGGTGCCACTGCTGTTGTGACATGCCTTACAAGATTGGGTAGAATCTCCGGGCGCACCAGCAACAGGTTGAGGAACACCGTCAGAACTTGATACATTAATTAACACAATGGCAATGAAAAATAATAGGTAATAGCTTGGTCGCATATTAAAATGATTTACTTATTGGTGAATGACTTCATCTTCAAAGCGACATCGGTCTTGGTCATTTTTTCCCTTTGCTCCTTGAAAATGTTGAATAATGAATGACATATCTTTTTTATAATCGCCTGTAGGTGTAAATGGCTCACTAAAATTACACACCTTTTTTCCGAAATCAAAAGTAACAAGTATAATGGGTATGTGAGCATTCAGCGCAATATAATAGAAACCTGATTTGAATTTCGTAACTCTACGTCTAGTGCCTTCTGGAGCTATGGCAAAAGCAATTCTTTCATGGGTGTTATACACCTGCACCATGGTATCCACAAAATTATGGGATGAAGATCTCTCGACAGGAATCCCTCCCAAACTTCTAAAAATCCATCCAAATGGAAACTTAAATAGTGAACTTTTTGCAATAAAATTTACTCGTATTGGCATAGCTCTTCTTAATAAAAGTCCAAGAGGAAAATCCCAATTAGATGTATGTGGGTAAACCGCATAAAGTTTTTTGGGAATAATCTCAGGGTCAATCCCTGTGATTTTAAATCCCCAAAGGAACAATATTAATCTACTTAGATACTTCAACACTTTTATTAACTTAAACTGTGGCTACAGTGCAAAGGTACATCATAGTTAATTATAATGCGGATAAGATGATTAAAAAAGATATCGAAAATAAAAAAGCCACCTGAATGGTATTCAAGTGGCTTAGATTTCTATTTAACCGTTTATTTTTATCCTTTGATAATAGTAGGCTCTGGTTTTGGAACTGTAAGATCCTCAGGCTTTGGTCCAATCTCTCCAACCACTTGAATGTGGTGTGTATTATCCACTTCATTAGTTGTGATAGTGATAGACTTACTGATTCTACCTGTTCTCTTAGTGTCATATCTTACTTCAATAGTAGATGTAGCACCTGGTGCAATAGGCTCTTTTGGCCAAGTAGGAATAGTGCAACCACAAGATCCTTTTGCATTTTTGATGATTAAAGGCTCAGTTCCGGTATTTGTGAATTTTAAAATTCTCAATGGCTCACTATCGTATTCAATTTTACCATAGTCCACCGTCATAGATTCAAACTCCATTTTGGCTTTTGAAGGCACTTCTTCAGGTTGCGCTGGTGTAGCAGCAATTACTTCAGTAACAGCTTTTGCTCTTTCAGCTTTTACGTCCACTGGTACAGGTACAGGTGCTTTTTCTACATTATTTTGAGCAACCAAAGAAAAAGAAAACATGACCAAAACAGCAAAGAAAAATTGTTTCATTTTATTTAATTTGATTTTGTTAAAAATTATTCTTTCTAAAATTGTTTTACAAATTTAGTGCTATAAATGGAATATTGGAAAATAATGTTTCTTTTCCGCTGTTAAAGTATAGTTAAGGTGTGAAAAAAGTGTCAAAATTGGGTTTAAAATGGGTGAAATGCACCCAATGCTTAGGAGATAATCCTGTAAAATCTTGAAGCTGATGCCTACAGCTAAAACCATTGGCTATCACATTTTGTCCCGGCTCAGTGTCAGCAACGATTGATGCAAAATTCATATTTGCCACAGCCTTTGATAACTCATAATGATTCTTATCGTAACCGAAACTTCCTGCCATTCCACAGCATCCATTTTGAGTCTTTGGAAATGAATTATCCTCCAACTCATTAAATAATGCACTTTGGTGGCAATGGGTAAATGCGTGGATTGGGTCTTGATCGGTATAGAATTCGCCTTGTAAATGTCCACTTTCCTTTTCTCTAAGTAAAAATTGGTCAATGGCATAGACGTTGTCTTTTAATTTTTTAGCCAATACCACATCATCTATCAAATCCGGAAGATCATCTATTAATGCAGATGTACATGAAGGTTCACATACTAAAAGTGGCAAACCTTGTGAAAAAACTCTATCTAGTTTTTGTGCCATCAAAGTACCTTCCTCTTTTGCTTTCTTCAGGAATCCATTTGAAATTCTTGGTCTCTGACAACAACCTACAGTAACCAGTTGGACATCATATCCACATTCATCCAAAAGGCGAATCGCATCTATACCAATTTCCGGTTCGTAATAATTAATATATGTATCATTAAATAATGCTACTACATTTCTATTTCCCTTTTGAATGTAATTTTTTTGATACCAAGATTCAAATGTATAATCAGAGTATAGAGGTAATGTTCGTCTTCGATCTATTCCCGCAAACTTTTCCAAAATATACTTGAAAACCTGTGACTTTTGAATGACATTGATAAGAAATGAAAATTTCCCACTCAAATACTTTGGAAGATCAGGTTGTAGATTGACTAAAAAATCCTTTATAGATACACCTTGTGTTTCATGATGTTTTTGTAGCGCTTCTGATTTGAGTTTGGCCATATCCACATTGGACGGACATTCTGATTTGCACGCTTTGCAGGAAAGGCAGAGATCAAGCACATCCATTACTTTTTGATCAGCTACTCCATTAAAATCAAAATCCTGATTCAATCCAAATCTTAACGCATTCGCTCGACCTCGAGTGCTATCCTTTTCTTCACCTGTTGCCCTGAAAGTTGGACACATGGTACCTTCCGCAGTATTTCTACAAGCGCCAACGCCTGAACATGCATTAACCACGGCTTCAAATGAAGTATCTTCCCGATAGTGATATTGTGTGTCCACTTTCGGTGGGCTTGTGTCCGTTCTGTATCTCATGTTGGTGTCCATAGGTGGTACATCTATGATCATCCCAGGATTGAGTAGGTGCTTTTCGTCAAAAATATCCTTTACGTCTTTCAGGCATTGATATACCTTCCCGCCAAAAAAATCCTTCAATCGATGACCTCGATTTCTACCGTCTCCATGTTCACCCGACCAAGATCCATGATATTTTTTGACCAAGTCGAATGTTTCATCTGAGATCTTATTCATTAAAATGACGTCTTGAGCATCTCTGATATTTAATCCCGGCCTGATGTGTAAGACGCCGACACTTGCATGTGCATATAGGATGGTTTCAACGCCATATTTTTCACACATTGACAAAATCTCTTTAACATAATCCGCTAAATGCTCAACGGGAATTGCCATATCTTCTATAAATGGAATAGGCTTTCTCCCTTCAGGATCCCCCATGATGAGGCCCAATCCATTTTTTCTTAGCGTCCACATATCATCCAATTCCTTCGGTGTGGTCAGTAATGGATAGGCATACGCCATGCTTTTTTCCTCCAAGAACTTTGTAAATGCCTGAATGCTCTCCTTCAACTCTTCCTGAGAAACACAAAAAAATTCCACTGACAGTGTAGCTTCAGGATTCCCATGTATCAAAGCTTGATGGATGTGCTTTAGACTTCTATGTTTTCTACTTTGCTCGAATACATTGAAATCCAACATCTCTACCGCTGCAGGTGCAAAACCAATGATTTCTTTGACTTCCCTTACAGTATCCATCCTATGAGCATAATGCAATGTAAAAGCGGCCTTGTGTTTTGCAATAGGTTCCAAATTGACTTTTGCTTGCAAGATAATGCCCAATGTTCCTTCTGATCCGCAGAATATTTTAGAGAGATTCCAATTTTCGTTATCCACAAATTCGTCTAAAGGATATCCTTGCACACGTCTCATTACTTTTGGAAATGCTAATCTTATGTCATCTGCATTCTCAAAAATGATTTTTCTAAACTCATGGTAGATTTTACCTTCTTTCGAAGGTCTTTTTGCAATATCATTCCACTCTGATTCACTGCATTGTCGAGTATGAAGGATCGTTCCATCAACCAATAGCACTTTGAGCTCTAGTACATGGTCTATGGTTTTCCCATATTTTATACTCTTTGTCCCTGATGAGTTGTTTGCTATCATTCCACCAAAAGTGGCTCTGCTGCTTGTGGCCGGATCCGGCGCAAAGTGCAAGCCAAAATGTACCACCGCTTTATTCAGTTGATCTCTGTTGACACCGGGTTGAACAATGGCCCATTTGTGCGCACTATCTATTTCAATGATTTCATTAAAGTATTTTGTAAAATCAATAACCAATGCTTTATTGGTCGTTTGACCCGCAAGACTAGTAGCGCTTCCCCTAGGAAGAATAGGAATTTTAAAAGCGTAGGCTAACTTAACAATTTTAATCAGTTCATCCTCATCTGTTGGTATAGCTACTACCAAGGGAAGGACTTGGTACAAAGATGCATCATTGGCATAAAGTGCAAGAGTTATATCATCAAAATACACGAAAGAAACTCTTTCTTTTGAACATGCATCCTTAAAACCTTGTATATCCATGATAGGGTTGATGACAAATAAACATTGAAAAGCAAAAGTAAATAATATTCAATTGAAGTGCTAAATATGATATTCAGTTTCTAATGAATCGGTAAAATAATTTCTTTTGATATTTTTGCGTCAAATTTAGTACAAGGATGTCAGAAATAAAGATATTTAAATTTGGTGGAGCAAGTGTAGGAAGCGTTGATGGATTCAGAAATGTGGGTAAAATCATCATGCAATTTACAGATAAACCTATTGTAATTGTAATCTCCGCCCTAGGAAAAACCACCAATGCTTTAGAATCTGTGGTCAAGGATTACTTTGCTGTGAATGGACAAGCAAAAGTAAAATTGAACGAAATAAAAGAGCATCACTATACAATTATCGATGCATTGGGTTTGGGTGAGAGTGGATGTAAAGAAGCTATCCATGACATCTGTGTGGAGGTAGAATGGATTCTAGATGACGAACCGAATCAAGAGTATGATTTTATTTACGACCAAATAGTATCTGCCGGAGAAATGATGTCATCAAAAATATTGTACTATCATCTAAAGTCACTAAATGCACATCCAGAATGGCAAGATATTCGCGACGTCATCATAACCGACAATACCTTCAGAGACGCGAGAGTGGACTGGAATACTACAACAGTAAATGCACAAAACAAGTTATTGCCTCAACTTCAAAATGGAGCCTTAATCATCACGCAAGGTTTTATAGGTTCCACGACAGAAAATGAAACTACTACCTTAGGTAGAGAAGGTTCTGATTATACAGCTGCCATCCTTTCGTACTGCCTCAATGCCAACTCAATGCATATTTGGAAGGATGTTCCAGGTGTTTTAACCGGAGATCCCAAATTATTTGATGAAGTCACCAAAATACCAAGACTTTCCTATAGAGAAGCAACAGAGATGACCTATTATGGTGCTAAGGTGATCCACCCAAAAACCATCAAACCGCTTCAAAACAAACAGATTCCACTGTATGTCAGACCATTTGGCGAACCAACAAGTGAAGGCACGATCATCGCTGATCTCCAAGATATCGCCTACCCACCGATAATTGTAATTGAGCCTCAGCAGTGCTTAATCCACATCTCGACAAGGGATTTTAGCTTCGTGGCAGAACACCATCTCAGCGCAATTTTCGCTCTATTAGCCAAGCATCGACTGAAGGTCAATATGATGCGCAATACGGCCATCAGTTTTACGGTATGTGTCAATCAAGTTCCCGAGAGAATAAAAAGATTTGAAGATGAGATACAAATAGACTTCAAAACATTGAGGGATGAAGAATTGGAACTTATCACTATAAGACACTATTCTATAGATCTGCTCAAGGATATGAAGAAGAACAAACTCATCCTGTTTGAAGAAAAATTGAGTGATACAGTGCAGATGGTTGTAAAACCCATTCAAAGCATGAAAAGAAAACATTAATGGTACAACTACGGCGAAATTATCCTTCACGTGGAGGATTGCAAACCACATTTAGGGTGACAATATTCATTATTTTGATGTTGATCTTAGCTGTGGCAGGATTTATTTATTATAAGAAAGGGAATTTAAATTTTTTCGGTCAGCAACCACTTCCCACTGCCATAGATAAGACATTTGACCTAGGCAGAACCTATCTTCCTACCTGCAATGGCACATTGGTACATCACAAATATTACAGTCTATGCTACATAGAAAAAGATGAAGAATCATCGTGGGTAGCCTACACCTTGAATAGAGAAAATCTCAATGTTCCAAACATTCCAAGAAATGGGCGCTTTTCACCGGATCCTGACATACGTACGCATTCAGCTGTACACTCAGATTACACAGGATCTGGCTATACACGTGGACACCTAGTTCCAGTGGGTGATATGTCTTTTGATTCTACAGCAATGCGAGAGACCTTTTATATGAGTAACATTTCTCCACAGCTCAGAGGATTTAACAATGGAATATGGAAAGAACTGGAAGAAAATGTCAGAGATTGGGCGTATTCACACCACGGATTATATATCATCTCCGGACCAGTACTTACAAAAGGTTTGAGCAAACATATCGGTAAAAACGGTGTCGCTGTACCATCATATTTTTACAAGGTTTTACTGGAGTACAATGAAAAAGGGAAGGCAGGAATAGGATTTCTCATTCCCCATGAAATCTCAACTCTTCCACTGCAATCATATATGGTACCCATTGATAGTATTGAACAGATCACAGGCATTGATTTTTTTAGAGATTTTTTATCAGAGAAAGAGCAAGCAAGTTTAGAATCTGTAATCGATAAATCATCGTGGAAAGTCAGTGATGCAAGGTATCGATTGAGGGTGAGCAAGTGGAATTATGAGTAATTTGAAGGTGATATAAAAAAGGTCTGTTTTAACTAAAAAACAGACCTTCGAATTGTAGCGTGAGGCGGGCATGATCCGCCGACCTCGCGATTATGAATCGCGCGCTCTAACCAGCTGAGCTACCACGCCATTTTTTCGCGGCGCAAATGTAAGTGTTATTTTGTATCTAAACAAATAACTCAATTATAAAGTAAATACTTCGCCCTTATTTTTTGAAAACGCGCAAGGTCAGGTTGCCAAGAAGCTCTTATTTCTGCCTCGTTCTTCCCCTCTACGATTTGTTTTCTTAAAGCATCCGATCCGGCTAATTTATCAAAAAAATTGTTCTTTAGGAAAAATGTTTCTCCCTGTGCGTTTATCTCCTTGTAATACTTTAATAACAATGAAAGGTCCAAACCCTTTTTATCCATGATACTACCCAAAGTTACATGTGAGAGATCGCTTCCAAAACATTTTTTTCCTTCTTGCGGCGGGTGTTTTGAGCCGAAATTGGGCATTGGAATAAATGAAAATTCAGATTGTATGCTCGGATGACCTATGTACTGAAAAGGTTTATCAGTTCCCCTACCCAAGCTGAGTGTGGTACCCTCAAAAAAGCAGGTGGATGGATATAACAATATCGCTCTCATCTCCGGTAAATTTGGACTAGGCCGTACCGGCAATTCATAAAAAGTACTAAGGCTATAGTTTTTCAATTCTATCACGGTTAAGTCAGCTTGCATCCCTTGATGCAACCAATTTTCTCCGTTAATCATTCGGGCATATTCGCCGATTGTCATACCGTACACGACCGGAACCGGATGCATACCTACAAAAGAAGTAAATGCCTGATCAAGGATCGGCCCATCCACAAAATAACCATTGGGATTGGGTCTGTCCAAAACGATAATGGATTTGCCTTGCTCTGCACACGACTCCATCACATAATGCAATGTAGATATATATGTATAAAAACGCACACCCACATCCTGAATATCGAAAACAATGATGTCTAAGTCTGCCAAATCATCCTTTGTAGGCTTTTTATGGTCACCATAAAGGGATATGATTGGAATTTTCGTGACCGGGTCAATGCTACTTTGTACAGATTCACCGGCGTCAGCATTACCACGAATGCCATGTTCGGGAGAAAAAATAGACACAATGTTTACATCCATTTTAAGAAGTGAATCGACCAAATGTTGACTTCCAATAAGACTCGTTTGATTGCATACTACGCCTATCTTTTTGCCTTGTAACAATGGAAGATACTTCCCCAATCGTTCAGCTCCGACGATGATTTCAGTACTGTCCTTCACTATATGTGGGACCAAAAAAGTATGACTTTCTTGTGGTGGTTTGCAAGTGCCTATTAGTAAGGTAAGAATACTGAGCATCCAAAAATTCATGGTGTGGGTTTTAGATTTCTTTAAACGGTTAAATTTCATTATCGTAGTATAAAACATAGTATTTTTTACCATTGTCATCTACTCCTTTCTGGATGAGATTCCTATCTCCATGTACATAAATATGAAAATTTTTATCCAATTTTATGATACTTTTGAAAACCTTAGACTGTCTTTTTACTGCTTGATCCGATATCTCAAAATCATTAAGAAGTTGCGTGGATTTCTCTGATGCATACGTTTCTTTATATTCCTTGAAGGCATCAGCTACGGCATCATTTTTGAACACATTGATAGCATATTCTTCTTCCGAAAATTGTTCATGATGCTTGAAATAATCCTGAGATCGCTTCATGATACCGATCTGCTCGGTTTTCTCCAATAGTTCGCCATCTAACAATCTGTCTTTCATGAACGATCTGGTCGCTTGGATATAGTGTGTTGTTTGTTGATAACCATTCTTCAAAGGTGTGATATTTAAAAAATTTTCTCTCCAGTACAATGCTTCCTTCTGCGTATTACTATGGTCGATATTGAGAATTTTAAATCCATCGTTCTCCATTGTATTGAATATCAAGCAACCTTTATCTATTTTACCTACATCGATACCTACTTGTGATCTTAAAGAACCATCATCCTGCACTAAAATTTCTTCGAGATTCTCGACTTTGATGATACTCACTGCATCTAATATTTCATCTTCAACAATGATCTCTCGAATATAGGCAATCATCACATCACCCGATTTTATATTTGGATGGGTAGAGCATTCCCACAAATGACGGACAATGTGGGAAGATTGGTCAATGAAGGCGTTTTGTTGTTCAAATATTTCTCTAATATATGAAAATACGGGATTGAGTTTCAATTGATCCGACGAATGTCGAAAATGGTAAAACTCAGGAACTTTAAAATTATCTACCAATAATCTAAGAAGAAGTTTTTCTGATGTGGCATCAATACGAAGCAGATTTTTAGAAATTTTTAAGTCATTTTGGCTTTCATTTTTCAATAGACTATGTAACACTATTCCTTTAATAGATGCCTGACCACTACTTATGAACATAATTTAAACAGCAATCTTTAGAATTATAAAATAAATTACAAATATATACCGTACTTTTGTCTATTCAAACTTAAATCGTACTTTTACCGTATTAAAAGTACTATAAATCTTTTTTTTATGCCTAAAAAATTTCCATTTCTTCGGACTTTGACATCCTTACTTGTTTTGATATGTGCCATTGGTATTACCCATGCACAGCAATCTTTTCATCGGTTGTATAACTCTGATGGTGACAGAAACGTGGTACTTTTATCAGGTACACAGACGAAATCCGGCAACTATGCGACATTGTGTGTGGAAGAATTTGAAGATTTCAATTCAAAGGTAAAAACTGATACCTTGATCATTACCACATTTGAACCAAAAGGTGATGTAAAATTTTCAAAGCGGATAGCATTGAAAGATGATTTTCTCAATATCGCATACAATAAGTCATCCATCGTCGAAGGAGATAATGATTCACTATATTTTGCAGTGTTTAGCACGAATAATGGACTTACAAGCAGAACAATGGGTTCACTATCGGCAGGTGTGAATTTGGATACATTGTCCTTCCAAAATGCAGTAATGGGAAGCTATGGAAATGATTATTACGATGGAGAAAATATTTTAAGAAACTATAATGGAGCATTATTCCAAGTTTTCAATTCCGATTCAGTGACATACCTACAAAAAAGGGCATATGATCAAAGTGTCTTATGGTCACATGAGTTGAAGGGAAATACAAAAGTAAATTGGGGTGCTGTAACTTCACTGCACATCAGCTCTGACACTACCCTTTTGATGACTGGTTTTGACCAATTTAGTTTTTTTGTAGAGACAGACACTTTAGGTAATTTGCTTACATCAAAGTACTATCCTGTATTCGGAGCAATTGTGAAACCGGTTGCTGCATTCAAATATCAAGATACCATATTTAATATCGTAGGAAATCACGAAAATGGTATTAGTTTCTTTGCAACTGATACATCATCTGCACCTATCACTGCTAAAAAATTCTCTATTGGAAATGATACACTTCACGTGATAGATGCAGTGAGAGACCTGAATGGTGATTATGTATTATTTGGTTATTGGACATCTGCTACCACGAAAAAAACCCATCACTTTGCGGTAAAATTGAATCCAAATGGCACAATTGAATATAAAAAGTATTTTGACAGAGTGGAAGTCCCTGCTGAAGATTTGGGTTCTATATCTGCAACCGCAGATGGTGGCGTCATGATTTTTTGTACGCAGATTGATGGTACATCGCTCGTACCCGCACTCATCAAATTAAACCCCGATGGTAGCTCGCTTTGCGAACAAGAATTACCGGATTTCACTGTTTCGAACATCGATATTTTCGAAGAAGACATGAAAATGGAAAGTAGAGAGACTCAACAAGACCTACAGCGTTTCCCACAACATCAGGGACCATTTAACTTCAATATTCCCGTACTTTCACTTAAGGTGGATAGATTTTGTCCAAATGAACAAATTGATTGGCTATTTGATGCTAGTGTGAAAGGTCTGGAAAAAGAACCTGCGTATTTGTGGGATTCAGGAGAAACCACAGATACCCTCAGGGTACACGATACAGAAAAGCACTCTGTCATGGTTACCATAGACGAAAAAGTGTGCTATATTTTATGTGACACCGCCAAATTGGAGAGATATAATACTCCGTCTGTGATTATATCAAGTAGTTATGAAGGCTACTGTGCTGATAATAAAATACAATTAACATCATTTATCACTTCTGGGAAACCACCTGTAAAGTCCATTAAATGGAGTACCGGTGAAACCTCTGAAACGATCAGAGTCACTCCAGGTACATATAGCGTCACGATTGTGGATAGCTGCGATGAAGTGGCCACTACTTCCGCAACTGCGGTAAAACCAATTCCATTGAGTACTGTGACTATTGAAAAAGATGGTTATATTGTGGATTGTATCAAAGGTGAAGCATCAGGAACATTAACTGCTATACATGGTTACACTGATTTAACACCTGTCTCTTTTAGTTGGAGTACAGGAGAAAAAACAGAGTCTATCTCACCGGTAGTAACGATGACATCTACATATACTGTCACTGCTACGGATTTATGTGGAAACTCGGCAATTAGTTCAATTGAAATTAAATTTGAAGGTAAGGGTATCCAAAAAGTAGAAATTATTCCAGATAATAGCAATCCGTGTTCGGATACAATAAGATTGAATGCAGTAACAGATGTTAATGGAGAAAACTTTAAGTACAAATGGTCCAATGGATCCACAGATGCTTACACCGATGTCTCCATAAGTAACACTTATTCTGTCACAGTTACTGATTTGTGTGGAAATACCGCAACTAATGCAATCACAATTAATTTTAATAGTTTTGAAGCATCCATTTATGCCGATTTTAAAACATTATGTAGTGATGAAACGGTAAGATTAAATGCATTAGCAAATCAAGATGGAAACTATTCATATTTGTGGTCCAATGGCTCTACAAATGCTTACATCAACGTCTCCGATCCCGGAAAATACTCTGTAACCATCAAAGACCCTTGTAATAATACAGCTTCTGCGGATTTTGAATTGGCGGAGTCACAATTTGTACAGTATCTAAGGTACGCACATGTTTTCTTTCCGGGAGGCGTAGGTTTAAGCGGGGGCACAAATGACACCTTGACCATCAGAAACCGCACCTTTGGCCCAATCAGAGACAGCATTATCTGCCTTGAAAAGATCACAGATTATCAGTTTTTAGTCTTCAATAGATGGGGTCAGGAGGTTTTTAGCACCACAAATATCAATGAAGAGTGGAATGGCACACACAACAACGAACCGGCACCACCGGATACCTATATCTATGCAGTGAGATATAAGTATAACAGATTTTCCGCCAGTGTGAAAGGTGACGTCACTTTGATACGATAATAATGATAGGCAAGATAGAGCATTTAGGCATTGCGGTAAAAGACCTTGCAAAATCCGAAAAAACGTATGCAGCCATCTTAAATACAATGGCCTACAAAAGGGAGATTGTAGAAAGCGAACATGTGGAAACCCTATTTTTCAAAAGTGGTGAAAATAAAATCGAGCTTTTGCAAGCTTTATCTGATGCAAGTCCAATAGCAAAGTTTATTGAAAAACGCGGTGAAGGCATACATCATATCGCCTTTGATGTGGATGATATTCATGCCGAAATGCAAAGATTGGTGAACGAAGGATTTCAGCTGATACATGATACACCGAAGCGAGGTGCGGATAACAAATTGATTTGTTTCCTCCACCCTAAACATACACATGGAGTTCTTATAGAATTGTGCCAAGAAATCAGAGAGTGACAGACGGCCCTATGACCATTTGTAGAGCACAGTTCTACAATCCACCATTTCAAAGTTCCATTCATCCATGGATTTAAGCGCAGTTCAAATATTAATTGCGTTCCTTGGGAGTTTTACAGCCGGCGTCATCAATACGATGGCAGGGAATGGATCAGTGATTACGCTTTCTTTGCTCACCGATATGATTGGCCTTCCGGGTAATATAGCCAATGGGACCAACAGAGTCGGCATTCTTTTCCAGTCTATGGCTAGCTTAAAAGGTTTTTCTAACTTCAAACCTTTACAAACAACGCAAACGAAGTTGATAGCCACCATCACCGTGATTGGAGCCATCATAGGTACTTCAGTTGCCGTCACTATTTCTAATGAAGCCTTCTTGAGCATCTTTAAATATCTGATGATTTTGATGCTTGTGGTAGTTCTCTTCAAACCGGAACGATGGCTCATACAAAATCAAATAGAACAAAAAATCTCACATTGGATTCTCATCCCCGTTTTTCTTATAATAGGATTTTACGGAGGATTTATTCAGATGGGAATGGGCATCTTTTTCCTTGGATTATTGGTATTAGTTGGAAAATATGACATCATCTCCGCCAACATCATAAAAACATTGGTGGTCAGCGTATTTACAATGATTATATTATGCATATTTGCTTGGAAAGGATTGGTGCGGTGGGATATAGGTTTATTGATGGCGGTCGGTCAGTCGCTGGGTGGTTTTTTGACTGCATATTACGGCAAGCAATTTAAGAAAATACACATTTGGGCGTATCGACTCCTCATTGGTGTCATCATCGTTTCCATCTTCATCCAATTCGGAATTCTCAAACCACATATATAAAATAAGGTGTAGTATGTCGGTTTGCATTACATAGCATCTTCACAAAGAATGAAAATCCACCATTTATGATTTTGGATAAAAGTTAAACAAAACACCTCTCATTTTTATTATTATCTTTGCAGCTTTGCTGTTGCAAAAGTGATTTCGTCAATGAATTTCATCAAAAAGTAGTTCATCGTCGTTCACAATAATATATTTTTGACAATTCTATAAGTTATATAAATTCATGGGATGTAGTAATTGTGGTTCTGCAAACGGCGGAACGCCAAGTGGGTGTGGAAACAAAGGTCACTGTCTTACAGGTGGATGTAATAAAATGAACACTTACGATTGGATATCCGTTTTGGACTTATCCGATCCATGTGAATATCCTATTGTAGAAGTGAGCTTCAAGGAAGGCTCACACAAGGATTTTTTCATAAATGAGCCCCATATCAGAGCGATTACAGGCGATATGGTTGTAGTAGAAACAGGCAGCGGATATGACGTAGGCCAAATATCACTTTCAGGTGATTTGGTCAGATTGCAACTTAAGAAAAAGTATGTTTCTGAAGACAAAATTCAATCAAAAATACTAAGAATTGCAAATCAAAGAGACATCGAAAAGTTGGAAGAAGCTCGCCAATTGGAGAAAGAAACCATGATTAAGGCGCGCGTCATTGCCAGAACTTTGGGTGTGGACATGAAACTGGGTGATGTATCTTTTCAGGGCGATAAAAAGAAAGCGACATTTTACTATACTGCTGAAGGAAGAATTGATTTTAGAGAATTGGTGAAAGAGTATGCCAAGGCGTTTAAAATAAAAATCGAAATGCGCCAAATCGGTGCCAGGCAAGAGTCTGCCAGAATTGGAGGCATAGGCTCATGTGGTAGAGAGTTATGCTGTTCTACATGGCTTTCTGACTTTAAATCTGTTAACACTGCATCGGCAAGATACCAAAACATCGCTATCAATCAGTCCAAACTATCTGGCCAATGCGGCAGATTGAAGTGTTGTCTCAATTACGAATTGGATACTTACATGGAAGCATTGGAGGATTTTCCTGAAGATGCAGATGTACTACAGACTAAATTGGGGCGAGCACAACTGGTCAAAACAGATATTTTCAAAGGCTTGCTGTATTATGCTTATGACAATGAAAAAATCAGAAACGCATTTATTGCCATTTCAACCGAAAGGGCAAAGAAAATCAAACAACTCAACAAAAGTGGCAAGTTTCCTGAAGATTTAATAGAAAATTCACCTGAACAGAAGGTCGTAGACAGGGATAGCGAAGACGTAGAACACGATTATGAAGACGTTACAGGTTTGATTGAACTAAAACACGAACCCAAGAAAAAGAATAGAAATAGAAATAAGAGAAACAATAATGATAGGCGTAAACCATCGCCTTCAGCACCACAAAATACAGCACCACAAAAACCGGCATCAAAAGACGCTTCGACCAATGCTGCCCCAAGACCAAACAAACCTCAACAGGTAAATAAACCTACCCAGGCACCAGCGACTTCTGCTAGCACTCAAAGTAATGAAGGTGGAAATAATGCAACTAACAACTCCAATCCAAGAAAAAAGAAATTTTATAAAAAGCACAAAAGGCCAAATCAAAACAATAACAATTCTGACAAAAATTGAAGTTAATCAATGAAACAATATGATGTCATAGTGATAGGTTCAGGTCCCGGCGGATATGTTGGCGCAATTCGCGCTGCCCAACTGGGTAAAAAAGTAGCCATCATTGAGAAATATAATACATTGGGTGGAACATGTCTTAATGTGGGATGCATACCATCAAAAGCGCTTCTTGATTCCACAGAACACTACCATACAGCAAAAGAGAAGTTCAAAACCCACGGCATACAAATTTCTGATTTAAAGGTGGACCTGCCTCAAATGATGGCAAGAAAGCAAGATGTCGTTGATCAGACGTGCAAGGGGATAGAGTTTTTAATGAAAAAGAATAAAATCGATGTGTACCATGGTGTTGGATCGTTTAACTCACCGCACCAAATTAAAATCACGCCGATTTCCGGAGATGTTGAAGTAATAGAAGGAAAAGATATCATCATTGCAACGGGATCAAAGCCACTCACACCAGCGGTTTTTAATTACGATAAAAACAGAGTTATCACATCCACTGAAGCACTGAGTTTGACCGAAATTCCTAAAAAAATGGTCATCATTGGAGGTGGTGTCATAGGATTGGAACTCGGTTCTGTTTTCATGAGAATGGGTACTGAAATTGAGGTAGTAGAGTTTTTGGACAGTATTATACCATCAATGGATTTGGACTGTTCAAAAGAATTACAGAGAATATTAAAGAAACAGGGCATGTTGTTCCATCTCGGTCACAGTGTTACGACTGTAAAAGCGGATAAGAAAAAATGCACAGTTGAAGTTAAAAAGAATGGCCAAGATGACACATTTTCCATTGAAGCGGATTATTGTCTGATCGCTATTGGACGCAAGCCATACACGGAAGGTCTAAATTTGGATGCAGTTGGCATAAAAACCGACGAGAAAGGAAGAATTCCTGTCAATGATCATTTGCAAACAACAGTTCCAAATATTTATGCCATTGGGGATGTAGTTCAAGGCGCCATGTTGGCACATAAAGCTGAAGAAGAAGGCATTTATGTTACAGAGTATTTGACGGGTCAAAAACCACATATCAACTACAATCTCATTCCGGGTGTAGTATATACGTGGCCGGAAGTATCTGCAGTCGGACATACAGAACAAGAATTAAAAACCCAAAATATTCCATATAAAGTGGGGAAATTCCCATTTAAAGCACTTGGAAGATCTAGAGCTAGTATGGATATGGAAGGCATGGTCAAAGTGTTGGCCCACCAAGAAACAGACGAGCTGTTAGGTGTGCACATTGTAGGTCCTAGAGCTGCAGATGCTATTATGGAAGCAGTTGCATTGATGGAATTTAGAGCTAGCGCAGAAGACATGTCACGCATATCGCATCCACATCCTACTTACACTGAAGCGCTCAAGGAAGCCGCATTAGCAGCGACTGACAATAGACCTTTGCATATTTAAAAGGATGCATCTTTGAAGGAAGATAAATTCATAAAAAAACCGTATTTTAAAGGTGGAGATAAAGCCATGAAAGACTTTATTTCTGAAAACATGGTGCTACCACCGGCTGTCATCTCAGGACAAATCAAAGGTGAAGTGATAATACAATACGACATTTCTATTTCCGGTAATGTCATAGATACAAGAATCATTTCGGGGTTAGATGACAGTTGCAATGCTGAAGCAGTAAGGCTAGTAAAATTATTAAAATTTATAGTTCCAAAAAATCCAAGGAAACTAAAATTAACATTCCACAAAACCATTAGAATTCATTTCCATTCCGCTCCACAGCCGCAACAAAAGGCTGAGAGTTCACAGGAACATTCTTATCATTATAATTTTGTTCCTACATTGGCACCTGAGGAACCAAAAGAAACTACCGTGTTCTCCTATAGCATCGCAGTGCACAATGCTTCAAAGAAATAAAGACAGCATTAAAAATACTTTCAATAGGATTTTTGGAAGTGAGGAATTTTATTGTTTTGCTCCTGGAAGAGCCAATATCATTGGTGAACATATCGACTATCATGGTGGCACCGTCATACCATTTGCAATTGACATGGGTATCCACTTTTTTGCCAAATATTCTGAAGACAATACCACCAGAATACTCTCAATTGACTTAGATGAAGAATACATCTATGATCCAAACCAACCTCCTTCGGGTTGGAAAAGATTTTTCTACGATACTGTTTCTCAACTTCAACCACCCAAAGCTGTGCAGATAGGTTTTGGTGGAAATTTGCCTATTGGAGCGGGTTTGTCATCGTCATCTGCATTGGTATGTGGTATCGTTCAATTGTTTGACATCATTCTGGGATTTTCATCTACAAAAGAAGCACTTTTAAACAAAGCCATCCAAATAGAAAAAGGTAACGGCCTCCAAGGAGGTACCATGGATCAAACCGCCATATTTTTCTCTAAGGCACAGCATGCCATGGCGTTCAATTGTAGTAACGGCGCTAGAAAATATATCCCCATTCCGAAGCATTGGCATTTTTATCTCTTCAATTCCGGTGTTAAACATCATTTGGTGGATTCTGAATACAATACCCGATCCCTGGAAAGCAGGATAGCTCTCAGGCAATTAAATCATACTTTAGGAATGAATTATTCTTTCCTTGTGGATGTCACTATGGCAGAATTAGAAAAATCACAGGATAACATAGACGCCATAAGTTTTAAAAGGGCAAAGTATGTGATTGCTGAGCAAAACAGAGTAAAGCAAACTGAAAGAGCCCTCCAGGAAGGAAATATCCAGCTTATTGGGACATTATTGAATGAAAGTCACCATGATCTGAGAAACCTCTACGAAGTATCGTGTTCGGAATTAGATTGGCTTGTAGAATTTGCTCAAAATAATTTATCAATTGCTGGCGCCCGAATGATGGGTGGCGGATTTGGAGGTTGTACAATAAATTTGACCAATAGTGAATTGACGCATGATGAGCTTCAAATGTTAAAGATAAGTTATTTTAAAATTTTCCATATACATCTGGAAGTCTATCACGTATTTGCAAGTGATGGAATGGTCTGTTACCATAAAATAAATGATCCGTCTTAATATTGATTGATGATTTATTATATGAACCAATATAGAAAATATGGTGTTGTTTATGGACAGTTCATTTCCTATAACATTTCCTGTAATTCTTTATTTTTTAAGTAGCAAAATTTAATTTTGAACAATAATTTTGTCCATTTTGGACAGCCCTGTGATATGCAGGTTTACATTTAAACTAAATCAAAAAATGAAATTTTTTCTTTCTTTTGGATGGGCAATGATGATTAGTGGCTTTGCCTTATTTTTAGCGTCTTGTGGTACTGATACTTCTCTTACAAATGGTCCAACAGTTTCTTTTGCAGTTGGTACAGATGTGTTATCTAGCGATGCAACGGTAGCAGCGGGTCAAGAGTTTTCAATTCAAGTTGTAGCTCAAGCCGGTGATGCTCAATTGAGTACTATTACCATCAAAGACAACGGTTCAAATGTTACTGTGGATAGATTGACTTTCGAAGGACTTTCAGGAGCAGCAAACCCATTAAGCTTGACTGGAGCCGACAAAACAAGCTTTAATAGGAAAGTTACCATCGTAGCACACACTGAGGCTTTTGCACACACATATTCTGTGGTAATTACTGATGAAGACGGACAATCTGCATCAAAGAATATCAGCATTTCTACGGAAGCTACACCGCCAACGGTAACTTTGAATGCAACAACATCCTTTGATATTGGTGTGGATTCATGGTTTTCCCTAAATATTGATGCCCAAAAAGGAACAGCAGATTTGGATAAGGTAGAAGTTTTAATCAACGGCGCAACTGCTACTGATTTATCTAGGTTGGCTATTGTGGATTTAACAAATGTCTTCACTGCGAATCCAAATACACTTCCTGCAACTGCAAAGCAGTCTTTTTCAGGTAAAATATTTGTAAAAAGCCCTAGTACATCAGGAACCTATATCTACACTTTTAAATTTATTGATACAGCCGGAAAATCTGATTCAAAAGATTTGGTGGTAAGTGTAGGTCAGCCTGTTGCTACAATTTTAGGTGCATTGTTTAATCAAGCTGGCCCTTCGGGTACAGGTGGTTTAGACTTGGATACTGGTGCATCTCTTGGTTCTACCAATGCCAATGTAGAAGTAAGAGACATGGGTATAGATACTGCCTTACCACTTGCAAATAACTGGAGACAAAAGATTGCAGGAGTAAACGGAACAGAAATAAGATATGTCAAAGCCGGGCAGAATGGTGTCAGTGAAAACTTTAAATTTGATGATGTCTTATTCAAAGAACAAATTGCAACTCTATACGGAAGTGGTGTAGCTTTCACAGGTACCTTAAATTCACTTTCTGTAAGTGACAAAGTGAATAAAGGAGATATTTTTGTTGCGAAAAAAGGTAGTGACTATTATATTTTTGTAATAAAAGATATCGTTCTTACTGCTGCCGATAATAATGATAAATACGAAGTGGACATTAAAAAATAAATCCACTTTTCAATAAGAGAAAAAGGCCGATGCATTGCATTGGCCTTTTTTTTTGAATCCACTAATAATAAAAAATGAGTATTTGTCACTTGGTCAGGAAATAAAACAAATTTTATTTCCAAAAAACTTACCCATCTATACTCTGAAACTTGTCCAGTCTGTACACGTCCGGCAACTCTAAATTACTTGAAAAATTGACATTTAAATCCTTCACCAAGCCATCATGGATTGAATACACCCATCCGTGAATGTGGAGTTCTTGGCCTACTGACCATGCCTTTTGGACAATGGATGTTTTAGCAAGATCATATACTTGTTCTATCACATTCAGTTCCACAAACCTATCCAATCTTTCTTGATTATCGCTGATACCATCCAATTCAACATGGTGAAATCTGTACACATCCTTAATGTGTCGAATCCAGTTGTCAATAAGACCGATATGTTTATTGGACATCGCTGCTTGCACACCACCACATCCATAATGACCGCAGACAATGATATGCTTTACTTGCAGGGCATTGACAGCATAATCCAATACACTGAGCATATTCATGTCAGAGTGAACCACCATATTCGCGATGTTCCTATGTACAAAGACTTCACCTGATTGAGTGCCCGTAATCACATTTGCCGGAACCCTACTATCTGCACATCCAATCCAAAGAAGCGGTGGTTTTTGTCCATCACTCAGTTTTTGAAAGTAGTTTGGGTCACTTTCCAATGTTTCCTGAACCCATTTTTTATTGTTGTCTAAAAGTTTTTTATAAAAATCACTCATGATTAAAATTTTAATAAATGATATAATATTCAATTGCCCAACTCGCTTATTGAGCAGTTAAGATAAACAAACAAAAACTTAAATAAAATTAATATTCTGGAGGTGGAGTCTGAATTCCTGAATATAAACGATGGTTAAATTCAACTATAAAATGATGTATCTTTTTACTATTACTTTCCTCAAATATTGAAGAAGATGAGGTTCCATCATCAAATTTGGAGAGCTCAAACACATCATTTTCCAAAGAAGAATCTCCAGCAGTTTCATCAGATAATTCACTACATTCGCTTGAAATCAACTCTGAAAATGTCGATTTAGAAATCAATAGTAACATTGCCAGACTGACAGTATAGAGTACCATTTTGAGTCTCATGCTGCTTAAACAATAACATCTTTCAAATGTTTAGTGGGCATGTCAAAGCGAAGAATACAGCTTATCTATTTTCTTTTGTTCACTTTGTTTCTATCCACTGTGGCACCTCTTGCCGGTGGTTTATGGGATCAAACAAAGATGGGCATGCTTTGTGATGAGGAAACCCCTCATGAAGAAAAATTCAAATTGGTCGTTTTGAAATTTGCAGTTGAATTCTCACATTTTCCTAATGACTTAAATTTAAACCAAGAAAAATCAGAGATGACCCACTATCTCAGTTGCATTAAACCAAGCGATTTTTCTTTCAATCACACTCCACCACCTGAACGCATATAAGAGGAGGTTTAAAAAAGACAGCTTTTCACAGCTTAATTATTTAATTTTTAACACATTCGCATAATGGATTTTATGTGAATAAAACAACTTTATATGCAGAGTAAAAATTCATTATTTCAATATTTAAAATATGATATCCCATCCGGTGTGGTGGTATTTTTGGTTGCGCTACCTCTTTGCCTTGGTATAGCTATGGCATCCGGAGCTCCATTATTTTCGGGAATTATCTCAGGAATTGTTGGTGGTATTGTTGTTGGCTATTTTAGTAAATCCCACATCTCTGTTTCCGGCCCTGCAGCAGGATTAACAGCAATTGTTTTAAGTTCTCTGAGTACTTTGGGGACATTTGAGATATTTCTTTTATCTGTGGTGTTGGCTGGAGTAATCCAAATAATTTTGGGCTTCATCAATGCAGGCAGCATTTCAAATTACATTCCAAATAATGTCATCGAAGGTATGCTGGCAGGTATAGGAATTATCATCATCCTTAAGCAGATACCACATGCTGTTGGTTTTGATATGGATCCCGAGGGTGATCAAACCTTTTATGAATCGACGGGCGGAAATACAATTTCATCATTGTTTGAATCACTAAATTTTGTGCATTGGGGTGCAATCTTGATTACTTTGATATCGATCGCCATACTCATATTGTGGACTAAAGTAACATTCCTGAAAGGATTAAAACTTCTGCCTGGACCACTTATGGCAGTAATTTCAGGTATAATACTGAATGAAATATTTATCCGATATGTTCCTTTTTTGTCTCTAAAAGCCGACCATCTAGTGCAGTTGCCAACCTTTTCATCCTTTACTGAATTTAAAGCTCTTTTTATTCAACCCAACTTTGCAGAAATCATGTCTAAGGATGTCTGGATTGTGGCTATAACGATTGCGGCGGTAGCTTCCATTGAGTCTTTGTTGTGTATCGAAGCGGGCGATAGAATGGATGTATATAAAAGATATACAAGTACCAATCACGAATTAAAGGCACAAGGAATTGGCAATCTCATCAGCGGAATGTTGGGTGGCTTACCGCTCACATCTGTTATTGTTAGAACAACTGCCAATATCAATTCAGGGGCAAGAACCAAGCTATCCACTATTATCCACGGTATTTTATTGTTTATTAGTGTAATCACGATTCCGGCTTTGTTAAATAGAATTCCGCTAGCGACATTGGCAGCTATTTTGATATTGATCGGTATTAAACTTGCCAATCCAAAGTATCTAAAAGTCTATTGGAAACAAGGGAAATATCAATTCTTACCTTTCATCATCACAGTTTTAGCAGTAGTTTTCACTGATTTATTGACGGGAGTATTGATAGGATTGGGAATTTCTATTTTGGCTATTTTGAGAGGAAATCTGAAAACGGCTTACTTTTATTCAGAAAAATCCTACCATGAAGGCGATATCATTCATATTGACTTAGCACAAGAAGTTTCTTTTCTGAATAAAGCAGCAATAAAACTTACCTTAGCACACCTTCCTGATGAATCTAAAGTGGTCATAGATGCCAGCAATTCTCAATATATTGCCCACGATGTCCTTGAACTCATCAGAGAGTTTAAAGATACTGGTTCACCAAATAGAAAAATTGAAGTGGTATTAAAAGGTTTCAAAGAAGCCTATAATATCGCAAATACAGAATTGACACCGAGAGGCACTTGGATAGAACATGTGACAAAGTAATGAACATGGAGCCGTTATCTTCATTGTGCATAACGGCTCCATATTTTTATTGCTTTTGAATCTGTACAGTATTTTCTAATATCAATTTACCTGTAGTATTGTTGAGCACTGCGCTATTTATGTGCGTGTTTACAGGATCTGTCATGGTCACTCCATCCAATGTCAAGACACCATGATTATCGATACACCTTCCGTCTCCGGCTGACGCACATTGTATATGAAGACCGCCCAACCTTACATGCTTATTTTCTGCAATATTAAATACGCTGGAAGTCAAAACGCTTCCGTTGATGTCAACTTGAAGGTCTGTATTAATATTCAAATCTTTATTTATCACTAAAGGAGATAGTAATGCTATACTTTGTTGGTCCAAACCCGCATCAAATAATATGGTGCTACCTGGCACAGCACAACCTATGGCGTATCTCAATGAGCCATTACCGTCATTGGTGTTATTTGTGACAATCTGACAATCGCTACAATAAGTACTAGGCATCTCAGTTGTCCAAGAGCCATTTTCATAGAATCCAAGTATTCCCGGTGAAGAGAGATTTCCTGTTTGACATGTGTTACTTCCACAATTAAATATCAAATTGGTGGTCAATGTAGCTGGTAATGTCAACACATACCAATCATCTGTCAGGTCAGCAGTATTATTATTACAAATGAGTTGCATCGGTTTTCCGGGCCATGCGGTAGAAGTATTTTGAGACGAAGCAGGAAGTGTATTCCAATGGTAAAGATATACATTTGAATACCCGTTGGTATTTTTATAATAGATATGCATGTCAGGTAATTCAGTGAAATAGTTTAAAGTCAATACTTCTGAATGCAGATTATTTGAATTATTCACCGCGACTGCTTTCAGCATTGTACTTTCTGAAATAGAAAAACAACCATTATACGTTGTCCAACTAGAAAAGTCATTTTCCGGAGCATTGAGGTCAAAAGTGTAATACACTGTCACCGCACTGCAATCTATTGAAAAACCGGATAAGCAGACTTCAAAACCTGCCGCATCATAGGAATTGTTTTCAGGTGTGGCAGTGATGGTAGGTAAAATCACAGGATTTGGATTTTCAATCAATATAACTCCATTTGCACCTGAATTAAATGTTACAGTCCCATTTGAAACAGTACCAGATTGACCATCATAGGCATTTATTAGCAAGGTTCCATCCACCCATGAAGGAATAGATGAAACATTGACAGTCACATTTCCGGTGGCATTCATGACAATAATGACATCATCCTGGGCGTCAGTACCGGATAATGATCTTTTGAAAATATAAGGAGTTGCTTGAATCATTGAGTGTGCACCTCCACCTATAGATGGATGTTTCCTTCTGAACTTTCCTAGTTTTTGCCAATGCGCTAAGACATTTTGATCGATGCTACTCCAGTTCATGTCTGATCTTGTGGGTTGGTCGCCAGGACCTACTCCGGGCAGCCTTTTTGTTTCATCACCGTAATAAATTTGAACTGCTCCCGGCAGCATCAAGAATGTTGTGCCTGCATTTATCAAATCATTCCTATCCGAAAGCTGTGTATCATGAGATGAAATATAACTTAAAAAATTCCACGTAGGATCAGGGTTTGCAACAGAAGCATAGCTTGAGTAAATACTTTCTAAACTTGAAAAATTCCCTGCTTGCCCTTGGTAAGTAAAATTTATAAGGGCATCGGTTTTCCCTATATCTATAGCGTCAGACCAACGCGTAATACCTGATCCGTAATTCTCTCCAACCATCCAAAATGGTTTATCATCCAATGCTTTGTCGGGGTGTGCCGCCTTCCATTCTGCCAAAGCAAGATTCGCTTGAGTTTTCAACTTTCCCCAGTGTTCTAGTTCAATATGTTTGTATGTGTCCAATCTAAATGCATCAATACCATACTCCCTCACCCAATCGGTCAACCATTTTATAATGTGATTGACGGGTGTTCTTGGCAACCCTGTATTTGTGAAAAACGTATTTAATTCTGCAATCTCTTGTGCTTCTTTTGTTGCGTCCCATTTAGTCAATAGAACAGGTGGCAAGCTCACATTCGCAGTAGCCTCTGTTACAATGTCAGGTAAGCCGGCCAAACAAGATTGCAAATCACCACCACCACATGGCGTGCAATAATTGATATCATCCTTCCTAATCCATTGTGATGACCACCAGTTGTTGCAATCACTCCAACCAAATTCTGTCATATCTTCCGGAGTGTCATATCCTGCATGGTTCATCACCACATCCATGATCACCCTGATACCATGGGCATGGGCTGTGTCTATCATCATTCTAAAATCATCAGCAGACCCCATATTTGCATCTATCTCCGTCCAATCCAATGCATAATATCCATGATACCCATAATGTAACTGGAACTCCGGCACCATACCCCAACCTGGAACATGACCGTGGATTTGTTCTATCGGAGGTGTAATCCATAGTGCATCTATTCCTAGACTATCAAAGTAGCCTTCGGAAATCTTTTGGGTCATCCCTGCTAAGTCACCACCATGAAATCCACCCACTAAATCTGATTGCCTACCATAATTGACATTATTATTGGTATTACCATCAAAAAATCTATCGGTAACAGCAAAATATACAGTTGCATTATCCCAAGAAAAATAATTATCAGTTGATGACCCACATCCATAATTCGGATCATAGGTATAAACATGCTCATAGATTGGCGATGTATTGCCATCACCGTCAGCAACAAAATATTTAATGGTGGTCGTCGCAGTCAAATAAAAACTCTCAGTATTAATGGCAGATGGCGACATATTGGTCGGGGTAGTTCCATCTAAAGTATAATAAATGGTAGCAGTGGGTGAACAATCATCTGTCGCTGTTAACACGACATTGAGCGATGGATTGAACGTTTGTGGTCCTTGTGGATTTATTTGGATTGTAGGCGCTACATTATTATCAGTATATGTGCGTTCTTCAATTGCTGAAGCTGCCATTTCATCATCATATGCGATCACTTTTATTGTAAAATCTGTATTTGGAATTGGGGTGCCCGTTACCCAAACTGCACTATTTTGATTAGGCGTAGATCCATCCAAAGTATAATGTATCGTAACTGGGTCACTATCAGGATCTGTCGCTGCAATATCCAAAGAAGTTGGCAATGCACAATTTCCGGAAGGGGGCGACACCGTCAAAACGGGAGGAGCGTTGGGGCTACAAAAGCCTGATGGTGCTGTAGTGCTCCATCCACTGCCATCAATGTAGTATCCATCATCACAGCGGTATAAATCAGGTGTCTGATTACCTGCGCCACCGCTACCATTGTTAAATATGATATTTGAACAATCAACCGTAGCAGGGAAAGTAAAGTAGTACCAATCACAATTGGTCTGGTTTTGTGTCATGTTTACTCCTGGCCATGACACCGGAGAAATAGAATTCGCCGGAGTAGGATTCCAATAATAAATTTTTACGTTGGACCAAGATGATGGTTTTTGGAAATAAACCGTTAGGGCTGGTTGGACACCTACAGTATAACTCAAGGTTTGGATGGCAGATTGTGCTCCGTCAGCATCTACGCCCATGAGTTTAAGCGTTGTATTTTGTGTGATGTTGATGGTCATTCCATTTAAACCACTTGGACTGGAAATGGTCGGGTCGGTACCATCCGTTGTATAATATATGATTGGATTCGGATCCGCATTATCGTAAATGTTAACCATAACAATATAAGGGTCTAAAGCATTGTAAGGAGCAGTAGGATTGGTTGTAACGACAGGTGGAGGATTACCACAAAATCCGGATGGTGGCGTACTAGACCATCCAATACCTATTTGATAATAACCGTCAGTACAACGATTTAAATCCGCAGTTTGGGTACCGGTACCACTGTTGAAAATGAGATTGGTACAATCTACCGCTTCTTCAAAAACAAAATAATACCAGTCACATCCTGATTGCATCAATGTCATATCTACTCCAGGCCAAGAAACATCCTGTTGGGTATTGGCAGGAGTTTCACCCCAATAATAAATTTTTGCATGAGCCCATGACGCCGGTTTTTGAAAATATATGATAATGGGATCGCCTGGTGGACAGGCTTCTACATGGTCAATGGATGGCACGTTTCCACTTGTGATACCAAATGACAACCATGCATAATTTAATAGGATACCAATCACACCTTGAAATGAAGTAAGCATACGTAAATATTATTTGTAATAGTAACTATATAACTAGTTATTTTGGGGTAGCACAATCAATTTTTCAATGCAATTGATGATGCGCACACAAATGTAGTTTTATTGATCGAAATTTCTATATAAATGTAACAATAAAATATCATTTCAATAATAAGAAAACATAGTTTCACCAGAATTTAATGTATTGCCATTTTCATATTTAACTATAATGTAATGCCTTTGTCGTTAAGAATAAATGCGGTACATAATAAATAAAAAAAATGATATTAAACATGAACAACTTTAAATAGAATATCTATAACTTTGCTTACAACTCCGACTAAAAAAATTAGATTTTTCCGTGTGTGTATTTGGTTTCAATACTTTTTGAGTTGAGATTTCTCTACTCAACAGCACAATATTGATCACTAAATTTTCACATAACAATGAAAGCCTTTTTTTCTTTTTGCACATTATTTTATTCGCTGATCATATTCGGTCAGCCTGCCATCAGCTTACCATCAGGTTATACTTGGGTACAGATGGGTTCTAGCAGCTATCAAAACGGTCCATATTATACTGGTAACGCTTCAGGCAATTCCGCTGTGACCTGTTGTGGTGGCGGTAGCACTACTTGCGGATCCGCTGATACTTCTTTTGGAGGTGAAACTCAATGTTCAAGTGTCCCTTGGACCGTGGTCGGAACTCCCGGCGCTAATTTTATTCAGTCCCAATTATATGGAAATATCGGGACGTGTGACAACAATCTTGCCGGATTGGCTGTACCATGCAATCCAGGTGTTGGTGGAACCGGAGCTGGAACTAACTGGCCAAGCTCAACTTCTGAGACCAGAAGGGTAACATTGACCAATTGGATGAACACAAATCCATCTTCTACTATCTCTAGTCTCCCATTGGCGGAAAGAACATCGGGAACCGTATGGCTTCCCACATCAGCTCAACTGAGAATTCTGGACGATGGTGTTGGAAATGGTACAGGCGCAGGTGCTGATGAGCTTAGACTGACCATGATAGGTGGAGATGATGGTTCATGTTCTTCATGGCAAATCACCGCAGCGTATAACTTAAGCTTGGATGTTTCCGGTGCATACGGAGCCATTTCAGGTGTCAATGGTATGAAGATAGATCAATCATTCAACCAGCAGCTATCCGATATTCCAAATGCGACGGGAAGCAACGCTTATAACGCCACAAATGGAAATCTTCACACTTGCTGCAACAGTGGATGTAGCTTCCAAGCTGTTAGCAATTCTTGGTATTTCCCGGGAGGAGTTAATACTGCGAGTTTTGGTGTAGGTTACACAGCCAATTACAATATTCTCAGTTCACTGGTCGAAGATGGGTCCACGTTTGATATAGATTTTACATCTGAACAAAGCATCGGCATTTCTAGAACTGGTGGTAGTTCCGGAGACGCAAGAGCGACTATGGGTCCTGGTATGGGTGGAAAAGCGGACTTATTGGTCAATTATCAAATTTGGGTGATACAAGCGCCCGCACCTGTGACATTAAAGTCTTTCAATGTTTCAAAGATCAATAGTCAATCCTTTTTACAATGGGTCGTAACATCTGAAACCAATAATGAAGGATGGATTATCCAAAGAAGCAATGATGGAATTACGTGGGGTGACATTGATTTTGTTGTAGGAAAGGGCAATTCAAATGAACTCACTACCTACCAAGCAACCGATAAAAGTCCGAATTCCGGTATCAATTACTACAGATTAAAACAAATGGACTTCGATGGCAGGTTCAGTTTTTCTCATATCGAAAGTGCAGAATTCAACCTTGGAGCTGATGTGAAACTATTTCCTAATCCTACAACAGGATTGGTTCAAGTGTCATCTATCTCTGGATTGGCTCGGTTTAAGGTGTTCAATAGTTCCGGAACTATGGTTGCTGAAGGTATGCTCGATAACGAACATGGAACCATAGATTTGAGTCAAATGAATACTGGGTTGTATATCATCAGACTTATTGCTGACCAAGAAATTACCAATACAAAAATTCTAAAGCAATAGGAAATATAGGGATGTATCAGAAGCTGTAATTAATTGGCTTTTGATACATCTCATAAAATAGGGCAAGACAGATTTGGGTAAGGTGGAACCATCCTAACCTGAATTTCTGTTTCATTCGGCTGAACAAAAAAACTCAGGTAGGGGCAATCCAGAAGCTTTTAACAATAGACCAGATTTAAAAGAATTAATTAAGAGTATGTTTAAATTTTGTTTTTGGATAATAAAATGGAATTATTTTGAGCGAAAAAAGGCAAATTTTGCAGTCGAATATATGGGGGGAGTACATTAATTACAAGCCTTCTAAAATCCCTTTTGATTTTAGAATAAATTTTTATGATATTTTGGGGAATAAATCCAAATTTTCATATACATATCCGAGTCTTTTCCAAGAATCCATAAATATCAGCAACAGAAGAAATTTTCAGCTATATATTAGATACATTTTTAAACTGGGCAAAGAATTTGACACTAAAAATTTTGAAGGAAAAAGCAGGTAATTATTAACCTCTACCATCTTTACTGCCATTTTGTTTACAAATTTAAGTTATAAAATTTTATTAAGCAAGTGGTCTGAATATTGGAGGGAATTATATAGTTGCATTTTTGCAAGGTATCACGTTATATCAAGAATGGAATATTTACAAAAACTGCCGAACTTGGTAAAACTACGTTTTTTAAATATACTGATTCAAAGAAAAAATGGCCATGAGATATTTATTGTTAACCATAATGCTTAACCTGGGTTTGTACTCTTGTAGTAAGGAAAATTTATATACTTTAGATATAGTTTATAATGGTAATTCTCGATATAGTTATGTATTCTTACGTAAAAACCATAAGAATATAGACTCATTAAAGATAATGGACTATTATGGAACATCAAAAATTAAGAAGATTGAAGATAGCACCTGGCACGTAAGCCATATAGACCGAAGTGGTACAAACATTTCTATGAAAAAACAGTATATCTTTAAAATCAAATTAATAGAATTAAATAATTAATAATGAAAACATTCATTTATTTTACAATTATAACATTTTTCTCGCTCTTTTTTAATAGGGCATACTGCCAACAACTTATAGAATATAAGGGTATAAACATCTATTCATCATCACAGAATCCAAATCAAAATATTTTAAATTGGGCATTTGAAACAATTGATACCATTTCTTACTTTAAAAAATGGTTAAATCATTCGAATCCTGAAATTGATTATTTTGAAATGACAAAATATATTGATAAAGTATTTAAAAATACCAATATGTCATCATATCCCAATGTTCTAATTAAATTAAATTGCAATAGTTCTTATGATTGGCCTTGTGGCCCAATGATTTTAGTTGTGAAATTTCCTACTAAAAAAAGTGCCGAAATTAATAAATGTAATATATATAAATATTATAAACATGATTGGTTTGATATTGCAACACCATACATGATATGCACTACAAAAGGCAATTACCTAAGACTTATTTTATTTTCAGGAGACCATCCAGATGTTCCGATGGAAATGTTAAATCATTTTAGAGTAACCAATATATAATAATTTATATATATAAATATAAAAACGAGCAGTTTAATTATTTTAACTTTTATTGCATTGGGGTGCGCATTAAAGAACAATATGAATTTAATAGACAATAATATGGTTAATATAAATAAGAATTATATTTTCTGTAATTGTGTTTTTCAAGCTAATAATAGATTAGGAATCGAACAAAGGAATTCATCAAATCAGATCAAAGAAGATGGCAGTCCTGAAGTTTATTTTATTGATGAAAAGTTTAGCGTTGAACCTGATGCAGTTATTGAATTAGTATCAGAATACTTAGATAGTTTAGAAACTTCAGGCAAATTTATAAGCTATAAAAATGCCCTATTCGTTCAACTCACCATAACCCACTATTTTAACCGTGGGTTATGCAGATTGTGCATCGTGAATAATGAAAGCTATATTCATCAAGCCATACAACTTATATACCGTAGATAATGAAAATAAAATGGAACCTAAAAACCATTTCAAGCCTGCATGACCATCAGCAGAATTAACCAAGGTGACATCATTAAAATCTCGCAATTACCAAAAAATATAATGATGTTTGCCCCATAAAAAGTAAAGATATTCCACAAATTAATCGTACATTTGCGATGAACGAATGGACAGGAAATTGGAACATATAGAATACAATAAAAGTACGGAGCAATTGGCACAATTCGCTAAAGCACTGGCACACCCAACACGAATAGCCATATTAAAATACCTAAAAGAACAATCTTGTTGTTTTACGGGAGATTTAGTTGATATTTTTCCATTGGCACAATCAACCATTTCACAACACTTAAAGGAACTTAAAAATGCAGATTTGATACAAGGTGAACTCAATCCACCCAAAATAAAATATTGCATTAACCAAAAAAAATGGCAATTGGCACAAGAACTTTTCAATGATTTCTTTACCTCATTTAATTCTCAGCTTAATTGTAAAATTTAGAGTATGTTTAAATTTTGTTTTTGGATAATAAAATGGAATTATTTTGAGCGAAAAAAGGCAAATTTTGCAATGGGATGTGGGCAATTCGACGAAAAATTTAACGAATTTGTGCCAAAATAAAACATTTTATAGCTAATGGATAAATTTTAAACATACTCTTAAAAACCCGGATATAAAAATCGCCCTCAGGTGAAAACAAAAATTAAATATGACACAAATAATTAAAATTCTTGGAACTGGTTGCCCTAAATGCCAATCGCTTTTAAAAGCGACCGAAGAAGTTGTTCATGAAAACAATATCAATGCTACAGTTGAAAAGGTGGATGACATCATGAAAATATTGGAGTATCATGTTATGACTACCCCGGCATTAGTAGTCAATGAAAAAATATTGGTAAAAGGGAGAGTGCCGTCCAAAGACGAAATTTTTACCTTGTTGCAATCAGAGACGAAAACTACCATAGATCAAAACACTGAATGCTGTGGCGGTTCTGACCGTTGTTGTTAAAAAATTCAGACTATGTTTGATTGGTTGCAAAGTTTAGCCGATTGGTTGGTTTATGACACTTTCAGAATGGCACATGGCAAACATCTTGCTGAAGCTTTAAATTTCTTTATCTTCGACAGCATCAAAATATTTATTTTATTGTTCTTGGTAATCTTTTTTATGGGTATTTTAAACAGTTACTTCCCCATAGAAAAAGTACGTAATTTTCTATCTCGAAATGAGCTGTACGGGTTTCAGTATCTTATGGCGAGCTTATTTGGTGTGGTAACACCGTTTTGTTCTTGTTCCTCAGTCCCGCTATTTATAGGTTTTGTGAGTGGTGGCATTCCATTGGGTGTAACCTTTGCCTTTTTAGTAACATCTCCTTTAGTCAATGAAGTAGCAATTGGACTTTTTCTCGGATTATTTGGTGTAAAAACCACAGTTATTTATGTGGCAAGCGGGGTGTTATTGGGTACTATCTCTGGAATGATTTTACAAAAGTTAAAATTGGAAAGTCATTTAACACCATGGGTGAAGGAAGTTTTAAATAATGCCCAAAAAGAACAAGATAAATTTGTTGCGGAGAAACAATCGCTAAAGCAACGTTTGCCGGCGATCCGGGCAGAAGTTTTAAATATTTTCAAAGGGATAATTCCATACGTTTTGGCTGGAATTGCCATCGGTGGTTTAATGCACGGTTTTATCCCGGAAGGATTTTTTGAACAATATATGAGTAAAAACAATCCGTTTGCTGTGCCTGTAGCGACCATACTTGCAGTACCCATGTATATGAACGCTTCTGGTGTTTTGCCCGTGGTTCAGGTCTTGGTGGAGAAAGGTATCCCGCTAGGAACTGCCATTGCTTTTATGATGGGTGTCGTCGGTTTATCATTACCTGAAGCTATGTTACTTAAAAAAGTAATGACTTTAAAACTCATCATCGTATTTTTTGGCGTTGTTACCCTTTGCATCATCATTTCAGGATATATTTTCAATCTTATTTTATAATCATTAAATAATAAAAATCATGAATACCAATAGAATTTTAGGTTTTGTAATTTTCAACTTAATGTTGACATTTTGTAATGCACAAAATATAAAAGAAACCAAAACAAGAGACCAATCAAGTTCAAAAATAGAAGTGTTGGATTTTCACACTACACATCGCTGCGTAACTTGTAATGCCATAGAAGCCAATACTAAGTACACATTAGAGAATTATTTTGCTAAAGAATTAAAAAGCGGGAAAATAACTTTTCATGTTGTGAATGTAGATGAAGTAGAAAATGAAAAATTGGCTGAAAAGTTTCAAGCATCGGGTACATCTTTGTTTTTAAACATCATAAAAGACGGAAAAGAAAAGCAAGTAGACTTAACGGATTTTGCCTTTATGTATGGAAAGAATAAAGAAAAGTTTTCATCTAAATTAAAATCAAAAATTGATAAAGAGATAAGTAATTTGTAATGGAATATTTGCAGCATTTTTTAGAAAATTACAACATCCCGATATTATCAGCCTTTATTCTTGGGTTAATGACAGCCATAAGCCCGTGTCCGCTAGCAACTAATATTACGGCAACAGCCTATATTTCAAAAAATATCAGCAATAAACGTAAAGTTTTCATAAGTGGCGTGTTGTATTCGCTAGGGAGAGCTTTCAGTTATACTGCTATTGGGCTGGTATTGTATTTAGGAGCAAGTAAATTTCATATTGCTAAATTTTTTAATCAAAATGGTGAAAAATATCTCGGTCCGTTACTGATCATCGTCGGTTTAATTATGCTGAATGTTATTAAATTGAATTTTCTGGGCAAATCCAATTTTCAAGAAAAACTTACTGAAAAAATAAATAATAAAGGATTGCTTGGATCTTTTGTAATTGGTGTAATTTTCGCTTTGGCATTTTGTCCGTATAGTGGAGCTTTGTATTTCGGAATGCTCATACCTATGACCATTTCATCAGCAAACGGCTTGTACTTACCCCTCGTTTTTGCATTTGGTACTGGTTTGCCCGTTTTGCTTTTCACATATATATTGGCGTTTACAGCAAGTAAAGTGGGCGTTTTTTATAATCGAATCACAAAAATTGAAAAAATAATGCGATATGTGACTGGCGTGGTTTTTATACTTGCCGGATTATATTATGTATTGATTTTCACAAAAATAATTTAGAGTATGTTTAAATTTTGTTTTTGGATAATAAAATGGAATTATTTTGAGCGAAAAAGGCAAATTTTGCAGTCGAATGTGGACACTTCGATGAATAATTTAACGAATTTGAAGCCGAAATAAAGGATTTTCTAGCTAAAGGATAAATTTAAAACATACTCTTAACCCCCACAATTCAATGAAAATGTTTAAATAATGAAGACACTCACTAAAAATTTGCAAGATTTTGTAGCTTCGCTAACCATAGAAAATATCACGAACAATCGAAAACAGACACTACAACCATTGGTAGATTACATTCAATCAAAGGTAGATGAAAACAAGTCTATAAGATTAAATTTTATATGTACACACAATTCTCGCAGAAGCCACTTATCACAAATTTGGGCACAAACATGGGCATATCACTTCGGAATTGAAAAAGTAACTTGCTATTCGGGAGGAACCGAAGCTACTGCACTATTTTCTATGGTGGTGAAAACTTTAGAAAACACAGGTTTTCAAATTGAAAAATTATCTGACAATAATAACCCTGTTTACAGTATAAAATATGACGACAACGAACCGCCGATTATCGGTTTTTCAAAAAAAATTGACTCCAACTTCAATCCCAAATCGGAGTTTTGCGCCATAATGACCTGTTCACATGCTGATGAAGGTTGTCCCATTGTGCTAGGAGCAGAATTGCGCTTCCCAATAACCTATGATGACCCGAAAGTATTTGACAATACACTCCAACAAGAGGAAAAATACCAAGAAAGAAGTTTGCAAATAGCAACTGAGATGTTTTACGTTTTTTCAAAAATTCAACCGTAAATTATGGCTGTTAAAAAATTAAGTTTTCTCGACAAAAATCTGACTTTGTGGATTTTTATTGCAATGGCCGTTGGTGTTGGAATTGGTTATTTTTTTCCAACTTTTCCCGATTTTATCAATTCTTATAATAAAGGTACAACCAACATTCCTATTGCTATTGGACTTATTTTAATGATGTATCCACCTCTGGCTAAAGTGAATTATGCCTTACTTCCTGAAGTTTTTAGAAACACCAAAATTCTGACTATTGCGTTGGTTTTAAACTGGGTAATCGGGCCTGTTTTAATGTTCATTTTAGCCATTACTTTCCTAAGAGATTATCCACCTTACATGGTTGGATTGATTTTAATCGGTTTAGCTCGTTGTATCGCAATGGTATTAGTTTGGAATGACCTTGCCGAAGGCAACAGCGAATACGGAGCAGGTTTGGTTGCGTTAAATAGTATTTTTCAGGTATTTGCCTACAGTTTTTATGCATGGCTTTTCATCACAAAATTACCGCCACTCTTTGGATTTGAAGGTGCGATCGTTGATATTTCTATAGCAACGATAGCTGAAAGTGTTGCGATCTATCTCGGCATTCCGTTCGTATTGGGGATTTTAAGCAGACTGATTTTAGTAAAAATGAACGGCGAAGAGTGGTATTCGAAAAAATTTATTCCTAGCATATCACCAATAACTTTGATAGCCTTGATATTTACTATCATAATTATGTTTTCACTTAAAGGAGGCTTAATCGTGGAAATCCCGATGGACGTTTTGAAAATCTCTATACCGCTTTTGGTTTACTTTGTTGTAATGTTTATTCTAGGATTTTTTATCACCAAAGCCATGGGTGTAGAATATGACAAAACAGCTTCTGTCGCATTTACAGCAGCGGGAAATAATTTTGAATTGGCGATTGCCGTTGCTATAGCTGTTTTTGGACTGAATTCAGGACAAGCATTTGCAGGAGTAATAGGACCATTGGTGGAAGTCCCTGCATTGATTTTATTGGTTAGAGTTTCGTTTTGGCTGAGAAAGAAATATTATTGAAAAACCGCCTCTTTTAAGTCAAACACATTGCTTAGACGGAGCTTAAGTCCTATTTGTCAACTCGCACAATGGAGCACTGCTTTGCCTACGACAAGCGTGGGTAAGAAAATCGGAATGCGTATCACAGTAAACAAACAATCTTGGTTAAATCAATAAAATCAAAATAATTGCTTAAATTTGACTTTAGTTGTTAACCTAAAGAGATGCCTATTCTAATCGCCAATATAATCATACAAAACCGCAAGTTGCAACCAAAGAACCAAATGGAAATTGAAATTTGAATTTATACTTATAGCTTTATTGATTGTGCTTTCTGTGTTTGTTTCCTGTAAGCAACATACAAATCAAAAAGAACTCCCATTAACGATAGAGAAAGTTCATGCGGCAAATAAAATCCCTGTTCCGAAAAACGGATTTTCATACGGTTTTGTCGATAGAGAAGGTACCATATGGTTTAGTCAAAAAATAAAATAGTAAACCAAATCGACCAATTGGTTTACCAACTTTATAATTTGACAGAAGAAGAAATAAAAATCATTAAAAATGGTTAAAACCATTCCGAAAATATCGCAAACACTTCATAGCCTGCGGTTTATACCTTGGGCTATGAAAATTCGTGAAATAACACAAATCGTTTCAACGGCTTATTAGACAAAAAATAAATAATTGAATATACCTGATACATACAACAAAATTTGGAACACGCTATTTGGGTAACCAATGAAAGAGCCACATTAATCCATCCAACTCTTAAACAAAAAGTGTATCAAATTATTTCAGACCAATAACGTTGATTAAGCTGCCTAATCTATGAATAACTTGCTCCAACCAGCCGTTCTATACAAATAGTTGTTGCTCTATCCACTCTCTTGCATCGACAAATGCTTCTAACCACGGCGATACAGTATGGTTTTTATCTTCAGGATAAAATGGCCAGTTCCAAGTAAAAATCGATCTTTCGATGTGAGGCATAGTGGCTAAATGTCTTCCGTCGTTGCTACACACCAAGGCAGCATTGAATTCTGAGCCATTTGGGTTACTCGGATAGTCAGCATATCCATATTTTCCAATGATGTTATAATTACTTTCCTCACCATCAAACACAAATTTGCCTTCACCATGTGAAATCCATACACCCAATTTTGCTCCTCCATATCGCTGTAACATAATACTATTGTTTTCTGCTATCTCCACTGAAGTGAATGCGCTTTCATGCTTTCCTGAATCATTATGGTGCATCTTAGGATGATGTGGAAATTCAGGATATATCATATCTAACTCCATAAATAGCTGACATCCATTGCAAATACCTATAGAAAGTGTGTCTTTACGATCAAAAAACTTTCTCAATGCCTCTCCTGCCTTAGGATTGTATTTAAATGCTGCCGCCCATCCTTTCGCTGAACCCATGACATCGGAATGAGAAAATCCACCTACTGCTCCTAAAAAATGTATTTCAGACAAGTCAGTCCGTCCTTCCAATATGTCGGTAGTATGAATGTCAATCACTTCAAATCCGGCTAAAAAAAGTGCATTGGCAAGTTCTCTCTCGGAGTTACTGCCCTTCTCTCTTAATACACCTGCTTTTATCTTTCTATCAGATGGAAGTTTCGGGAGTTTCCCGTTAAACCAAGAAGGAAATTGATAGGATAACGGTTGTAACTTGTAGTTCTCAAATCTTGTTTTTGCAAGACCATTGGCAGTTTGTTCAGCATCCAACAAATACGACTTATGATACCAAATGTCTCGATACTTACTGACATCAAATTTGAAGTTGTTATTGTATGTTTTGATATAGACTTCTTCATTTTCCGTTACATGTCCGATCTTGATAGGTTTCACCCCATATTCTAATAACGCTACCAAAGCTTCTTCTTCTGAATTCTTCCTCAACTGAAAAATAAGAGCTGGATTTTCAGAGAAAAGTACTGCCGCATCTGCCAAAGTAGAATACCCCGATAAGTCTATTTCTGCACCAGTGCCATGGCTTGAAAATGCCATCTCCAATAAACTTACCAGGAGACCTCCACTACCTACATCATGGCCAGCAACAATCATTCTATTCTTCAAAATAAACTGTATCGCGTTAAAGATGCTCACTACAGTTTCAGGTTCATGGGCATCAGGAGCAGAATCACCTAATCTATTCAACACCTGAGAAAGTGAAGAACCACCAAGCATTGGAGGTGCTGCGGTCATGTTCAATAAGTATATACTTCCTTCGTTAACCTGAAATATCGGGTCAATAAGCCTTGTGATGTCGCTACATTCACCCACTGCAGTGATGATCACCGTACCAGGCGCTTTGATTTGGACATCATTGTATTTTTGTGTCATTGATAAAGAATCCTTGCCGGTAGGAATGTTGATTCCAAGGGACATAGCAAAGTGGGCACATGCTTGCACAGCTTCATACAACCTTGACTCTTCTCCTGCATTCCCACACGGCCACATCCAGTTGGCTGAAAGTGAAATTCCTTTTAATCCATGTGTCAATGGTACAAAAATAATATTGGTGAGTGCTTCCAAGATACTGATCCTGCTAGCCGCTGCAGCACTTATTAAACTAATTCCCGGAGCATGGCCCATTGAAACAGCTATGCCTTGAGGGGAACCGAAATCAATTGCTGTCACCCCACAGTCACTCAATGGCAATTGTAAACTACCAACACATTGCTGCTTTGCCACTTTGCCACCAACACACCTGTCAACTTTGTTCGTCAACCAATCTTTACAAGCCACAGCTTCTAAACTCATGACCTTTATGAGACTTTCGTAAATGTCTAATTGCTCTAAATTCTGAAATGGCATCACAGAACTTGGGATGGTTTTATCTTTTAACACCATCTTTGGACTATTTCCAAATAAATCATCCATTTTCAAATCGATAACGGTGTCTGATCCATCCGTAACTGTGGCAATAAATTTATGGTCATCCCTTACCCTGCCCACTTCAAAAAATGGCGCTCTTTCCCTATTGCAAATGGATTTCAGTTCCTCCAATGCCTGAGGTTCCATAACCAATCCCATCCTTTCCTGTGATTCGTTGGTGAGCAATTCTCGATAATTCAGCGTAGGATCGCCAATAGGAAGTTTGTCCAAATAGATTTCTCCTCCCTCAGTCTCTACCAGTTCTGTGAGACAATTTAAATGGCCGCCGGCACCATGATCATGGATAGATTGAATGGGATTTTCATCTTTTTCTACCAAGGCTCTGATGGCGTTTGAAATTCTTTTTTGCATTTCAGGATTAGATCTCTGAACCGCATTGAGTTCTATTTTACTTCCGAAGGCGCCGGTATCTGATGAAGAAACCGATGCACCACCCAAACCAATTCTGTAATTATCGCCACCCAAAACGATGATCGAATCTCCCGCATGGATGTCTTTCTTTTTTGATTGTTCCAAGATACCATAGCCAACTCCTCCAGCCAACATAATCACTTTATCATAGGCGCAAATGTCTTCACCTACTGACATCTCAAAGGTCAAACATGACCCTGAAATTAAAGGCTGACCAAATTTATTCCCGAAATCTGAAGCGCCATCTGAAGCTTTTCTTAATATGTTTAATGGAGATTGATACAACCAATGTCTAGGAGTTATGTCTGATTTCCATAATTCTGATGAAAATCTTGGATAAGATGTCATATAGACAGCCGTTCCGGCTAATGGCAAAGAACCTTGCCCTCCTGCCATTCTGTCTCTAATTTCTCCTCCTGAACCCGTCGCTGCACCATTAAATGGTTCCACTGTCGTTGGAAAATTATGCGTCTCAGCTTTCAGTGAGATCACAGAATCTCTCTGCTTTGCGGAATATTTTGATGGCTTGGTGGGATTTTCAGGTGCAAATTGGGTGATCCTTGGCCCCGATATGAAAGCCACATTATCCTTATATGCAGAAACGATATAATTAGGATGGGATTTCGATGTACTTTTTATCATTTCAAACAATGTCATCTCTTTTTCATGGTCATCTATGATAAATCTACCATTGAAAATTTTATGCCTACAGTGTTCTGAATTTATCTGTGAATAGCCAAACACCTCTGCTTCTGTCAGTGACCTCCCAAATCGTTTGGATAATTCATTGAGATAATTGACTTCTTGGTCATTCAATGAAAGTCCATATACACGATTGTAATTGGCAATGTCATCTACCACAGAATTGCCCGTTTCATGACCTTCTAAAGAAAACATACTTTGACTTAATCCTTCGTACATCTGATAAAGCAGATGGTCATATTCTGAATGCGTATCTTCCACAGCATGGAACACTTCAATCCGTTTTATGGTATGGATGCCCATCGTTTCCACTATTTCAACGGCATTAGTACTATACGGCGTGATCATATTGGATCGTGGACCTAAAAAAATACCTTCAAGTTCCTTTTTATCGGTGTATGTCGCACCACTAAACAGCCATTCAAGTTTAGTAATGTCTTCAAACAACAACGTGCTTTCAGTCACAATGGCAAATGTCCTTAAATCATCTGTGAAAAATGAAATCATATATAGTGGCGTTACTTATTCAAATATAAAATCATGCAATATTTTCTACTAAATTATTACCGGTCATTTGTGAAGGTATCGGTATGTGCATCAACTCTAATAAAGTCGGTGCAATATCTCCTAGTTTTCCATTTTTTATTTTTGAATTTTCCATTGTGATGTCTTTTCCAACCAAAATCACAGGAACGGGATTAGTGGTGTGAGCCGTATTGGGACTTCCATCCGGATTGATCATGATATCACTATTGCCATGATCCGCTAAAATGATGGCTTTGTAATCATGCAATAACAGCACATCCAATAATCTTCCAAGACATGAATCAACGGTTTCAGCAGCTTGCACTGCTGCGCTAAATATCCCTGTATGGCCAACCATATCCGTATTTGCATAATTCAAACATATAAAATCAGGACTGTTTGCTTCAACAAATGGTATTAATGCATTTGTGATTTCTACAGCACTCATCTCCGGTTTCAGGTCATATGTTGCGACTTTCGGAGATGGAATGAGAATCCTTTCTTCGTTTTCAAAAACTTTTTCATTGCCTCCATTGAAAAAGAATGTAACATGTGGATATTTTTCTGTTTCAGCTATTCTTACTTGAGATTTACCATGCTTAGCAATGATTTCACCCATGGTATAGGATAAATTATCCTTTTCAAATATAACATGGATATCATTAAATGTATGGTCATAATTGGTCATACTGACAAAGTACAAATGGAGTTTTCTCATCCCTTCATCAGGCATATCCGATTGTGTAAGGACTTCTGTCAATTGTCTTGGCCTGTCTGTCCTAAAATTGAAGAATATAACGACATCATCATCGTGAATACATCGACTCTTTGGGGTGAGATTTGCGTTATAAATTGGCAGAATAAATTCATCTGTTTCCCCATTTGCATACCTTTTATCCAGCGAACTTGCAAAATCTTCTGAAGGCTCGCCACTGCCATTGACCAGAGCATCATATGCTATCTTCACCCTACCCCATCTTTTGTCCCGATCCATGGCGTAATATCTTCCTGTTACTGTAGCTAAATATATGTTTGAACCTTTTATATTGTCTTCAACTTGCTGCAAGAAAATTTTACCCGATTTGGGGTCGGTATCTCGTCCATCTGTAAAAGCATGAATATATACCTCAATGTCAGGAAAATCTTTCAATATAGCACACAACCCCAATAAATGTTGGATGTGAGAATGTACACCTCCATCAGAAACCAAACCCATGAGATGAATGCGTTTATTTCCTGCCTGCGCATGGGCTATAGCACCATTCCAAATTTTATTATTCAATAGCTCTCCATCTCTTACTGCTTTATTAATGCGTGCAAGTTCTTGATATACGATTCTTCCGGCACCTAAATTCATGTGACCAACTTCTGAATTCCCCATCTGGCCCTCAGGCAACCCTACTTCTTCACCAAAGGTTGTCAATGTTGCATTGGGATATTTGGACATTAATCGGTCCATAGTAGGTGTGTTGGCTGCCGTGATGGCACTAACCTTTGGATTTGGATTGATACCCCATCCATCTAAAATAATTAAAGCCGCTTTTGCCATAAAACAAAGTTGTTAAAAAATTTAACTTAAAATTTGAAACTATTTTGGTGCTTTTATACGTTTGGATACTGCAAACTTAGAACAATTTTATGATGTCAAACGCCTTTTATACATTAAAACTGACTTTTGTGTCTTTGTTTTTATTATTTGTTACAAGTAGTAATGCACAAACCGAAAGTGGCTTCTTTAATGCTTTGAAAAATAATGATGCCTCCGGACTGCAAATGTATCTCCAAGATCAAGTGGACCTTTGCATCATCGACAATCAACAAATTTTATTGAAAAAAGTAGCCCTTGACAAAATCAGTGACTTTTTATCCACAAATAAAATCACAAATATAGAAGTCATGCACAAGGGAGCGTCAAAGGATAAGTCATCTCAGTATAAGGTGGCCAAAATCACCACATCCAACGGGCCATTTAGATTCTTCGTCTATAGCACTTCCCAAGAAATGGGTCCAAAATCTGTCAAAGAAATTAGAATCGATAAATTTTAAAACTCTACGTGGTAGGTATTTCCTAAGTCTATCCGATTTTTGTGCGGATAAAGGTTTCAATATCATTTCTGTCTATCACCCCTTGAACTTCACCGTCACTAACAACGGGGAGGATTGCAATACCTTTTACTTTCATAAGTGATATAATATCATCGAGTACCATATCCGGTGAGATATTTTGTGTATTGCTGACAAATCGCTCGCCAATGGTAAGTATGTCGTTTGGATGATCTATGGCGTCTTTTATAAATAATTCCGGAAGTGTTCCAATGGGATTTCCGGTGATATCAAAAACTACAAAGTTTTTCTCACCATCATGGTAGCGTTGTATAACGAATGGATAACCATCATGCAATTGTAGCTTTGTAAATTGATTGCGCATAACTTCATTTGCTTTGGAATTCTGCACCAACTCACTCAACTTCGTTTGATCATACTCTTTACCTGCCATCATAAAAATAAACAATCCGATCAGTGATAGAATAAGGTTTTGCGAATACACGCCATATGCAATAAACCCAACAGCCAAAATCCTTCCTATCACCGACGCTAAATGTGTTGCCTTCACCCTTCCTATTTTCAAAGCTAAAAGTGCCCTCAATACCCTTCCTCCATCCATTGGAAAAGCTGGAATAAGATTAAAAACAAATAAAGACATATTTAGGAGATTGACCCATCGAAGAAATTCTAATGGAGATTGGAATTGCATCCCATCATTTTCAGGTAGTATTTTGCCGGTAAATTGCCATAATATCAAAGTAAGTGTACTGAAAATAACAAGATTTACAAAAGGCCCTGCTATTGCAATTACCAATTCCTGCGCAGGTTTTGAAGGCATATTGTTCAATCTGGCTACTCCGCCAATGGGGGAAAGTATAATGTCTTTGGTCTTTACACCAAATTTCCTAGCGGCAATGGCGTGCCCATATTCGTGCAATATGACACATAAAAAAAGGACAAAAACAAATCCTACAAAAATCATTGCCTGTCCCCAATCAGCACTGTCCATAAAAGCTGAATACATGACGAAGGCCAGTAGTAAACCAAACGTCCAATGCACTTTCACAGGAATTTCAAAAAAAGTGGCGAGTTTTATTGTGCCCTCATTTGTGAAAAATTTGGCTCTACTCACTGATGGTCGGTTTTCCAAAGTGGCTCGTATAGCTGACCTGATAAAATGTTTCTGCTGATGACAATTCTCTGCATTTCAGATGTGCCTTCATATATTTGGGTGATTTTGGCATCTCGCATCAATCTCTCTACGTGATATTCTTTGACATATCCATATCCACCATGAACCTGCACCGCTTCAATAGTGTGGCGCATAGCGACTTCTGAAGCGAATAACTTTGCCATGGCAGCCGCTGAAGTATAATCCATACCATTGTCCTTCATCCAAGCAGCTCTATAGACTAAAAGTCTGGCAGCCTCAATTTCTGTTGCCATGTCGGCCAATTTGAATGCTACCGCTTGATGCTGGCTGATAGGTTTACCAAAAGCTTCTCGTTCTTTGGCATATTTTACAGCTAATTCATATGCTCCGGCTGCTATGCCCAAGGCTTGGGCTGCTATGCCAATACGACCTCCGGAAAGCACCTTCATTGCAAATTTGAATCCGAAGCCATCTTCACCAATTCGATTGCTTTTGGGTACTTTTACATCATTGTACATGATAGTATGTGTATCAGAAGCCCTGATACCTAATTTATCTTCCTTGGCACCAACAACCACACCATCCCAAGAAGTTTCAACGATAAGTGCGTTAATTCCACGATGACCTTTGGCCACATCTGTTTGTGCGATTACGATGTGTAGTGAAGACTTTCCGCCATTGGTTATCCAATTTTTAGTGCCATTTAATAAGTAATAGTCGCCCATATCAATTGCCGTGGTGCGCTGGCTCGTCGCATCACTTCCGGCTTCCGGTTCGGACAAACAAAATGATCCAATCCACTCACCTGTCACAAGTCTGGGAAGATAAGTCTCCTTTTGCTCGTCAGATCCATATGTCTCAATGCCCCAGCAAACCAAAGAATTATTGACTGACATGATGACCGAACATGAACTGTCCACCTTGCTGATCTCTTCCATTGCCACAACATAGGAAATTGAATCCAATCCACCGCCACCATACTTTTCATCTACCATCATGCCTAAAAATCCCATTTCTCCCATCTTTTTGACTTGTTCTGTGGGATGCTGCATGTTTCGATCTCTATCGATGACGCCCGGTAATAATTCAATTTGAGTAAATTCTCTTGCTGCTTGCTTTACAGACTGCTGTTCTTCTGTCAATTCAAAATACATAATTCGAATGATTGCTTAGATGCACAAAGATAAGTAGAATATATGGGAGAGGTTGTCAAAATTGACCTATGATTCATAAATTGATTGAATAGTTTGCGAAAAAGCTCATTTTAGCTTTGGATAGTGAATATAAATCTCTTAAAAATGCATTTTTTTAGAAAGGATAAAACAATATCAAACATGAAGTAACGTTAATATACTGTTTTTAAATTTCAGGTACTTCAAAAGTATTTTTTCTTTTAAAAACACAAGGGCTTGTTTTTCATCAAGAAAACAAGCCCTTGCCAATTTATCCATTATCTATTCATGCCAATGAATTCAATCAATGGCGTGGATTTTTAATATCTATAGTATTCTGGTTTGTAAGGTCCATCAACATTGACACCAATATAATCTGCTTGTCCTTGTGAAAGCTCTTCAAGTTCCACACCGATTTTTGCAAGGTGAAGTCTTGCTACTTTTTCATCCAACTGCTTTGGCAATGTATAGACTTTGTTTTCATATTGATCATGATGTTTCCACAGTTCAATTTGAGCTAATGTTTGATTGGTGAAGCTATTGGACATCACAAATGAAGGGTGACCTGTAGCACAACCTAAATTTACTAAACGTCCTTCAGCAAGGATGATGATATCTGTACCATTGACATTGTAGATATCCACTTGTGGTTTCACTTGATTCTTTGACTTACCAAAATTCTGATTCAACCATGCAATATCTATTTCATTGTCAAAATGACCAATATTACAGACTATGGTTTTATCTTTCATTTTCTGAAAATGTCTGCCTACTACGATATCTTTGTTTCCAGTGGTCGTGATGACGATATCTGCGTTGGCCACAACTGTATCCAATTTTTTTACTTCAAATCCATCCATTGCGGCTTGCAATGCACAGATAGGATCTATCTCTGTCACGGTAACTATGGAGCCTGCGCCTCTAAAGGATGCTGCAGTACCTTTGCCCACGTCTCCATAACCACATACTACTACTCTTTTTCCTGCCAACATCACATCAGTGGCTCTTCTGATTGCGTCTACTGCAGATTCTTTACAACCGTATTTGTTGTCAAATTTTGACTTTGTCACTGAATCATTGACATTGATAGCAGGTAAAACCAAAGTGCCATTCTTTTCTCTTTCGTATAATCTATGTACACCTGTCGTGGTTTCTTCTGAAAGACCTTTTATTCCGTGAACTAATTCCGGAAATTTATCAAAAACCATGTTGGTTAAGTCACCACCATCATCCAAGATCATATTTAAAGGTTCACCATTCTCAAAAGCAAATAGCGTTTGCTCAATACACCAATCAAATTCTTGTTCATTCATGCCCTTCCATGCAAAAACGGGAACTCCGGTGACTGCTATTGCTGCAGCAGCATGGTCTTGGGTGGAAAAAATATTGCACGAAGACCAAGTTACCTCAGCACCAAGTGCGGTAAGTGTTTCTATCAAAACAGCAGTTTGGATCGTCATATGAAGACATCCTGCTATTCTTGCGCCTTTTAATGGTTGTTCAGCTGCATATTCATCTCGAATAGCCATCAATCCCGGCATTTCTGCCTCTGCCAATTGAATTTCCTTTCTTCCCCATTCTGCAAGGCTGATATCTTTTACCTTGTATTTCAATTTTTTTTCTGCTTGTATCATGATCTAATTTTAAAAAAACGCAAAGTTACATATTTTTATGAACTGTTTAACCCAAAAAATCAATAGACTTTATAATGTAAGTAAATAGAATTAAGGTAAATGGATGATTTTAGAAAATATGACATTTCATCTTAATTCCTAACTTGAGAGACTATTTTATAAAAAAGCAGTTAGACAACTTAGAGTATGTTTAAATTTTGTGTTTGGATAAAAAAAATGAAATTATTTTGGACGAAAAAAGGCAAATTTTGCAGCCGAATGTGGGCAATTCGACGAAAAATTTAACGAATTTGTAGCCAAAATAATACATTTTCTTGCTAAAGGATAAATTTTAAACATACTCTTATAAGGCATCAATCGAGTAAATATCTCCTTTTGAATATAGAAGTAGTATGTCTTTGATTAAAAAGTTGTGCAGTTGACCAAGAAATACCTTCTTAGAAAAGTTTAAAACTTAAGTAAATATCAGTATGAAAATTACTTTTGCTGTGGTGGGGTAAGGATAAAACATCCTTCACAATCACCTTTAGTGAAATCAATTTTCCCTTGTGATTGCAATTCCTGTAAAATGGTTTCTAATGGTGCATTGATATCCAGTTTTACTTTTGCTTTTTTCTCAAATTTAGACTTATGCTCAATCTTGATTTTTTTCTTATAATACTTCAATAGCTGATCATTCAAAACATCACCTAGGTAATAAGTAGATCGAGTATCTTTCGGCGGCTCCACTACAGCAACAGCCTTTGGTTTAGGTTGAGTTTTGGGTTTTTCAACAATTATCTCAACTTTCTCTTCCACGACAGGAGGCGCAGTTATAGTATCGCTTGGAGTCATAAACTTACCCATTTCATACAGATAAGTATCGCCTTCGGTGAGTACCACAGAATTTTCAGGATGAAGCACCTCTGACACTTTAACACTACCGGATTTATTTTCAATCACAGTCAAAGTTCCCACCTTCGATAATGCAAATTCTGTACCCAATACAGTTACTAAAACATCACCGTAATATACTTTAAATGGTCTAGCCACTTCTTTCTTTACATCAAATACTCCCTGTCCTGAAAGCGATACTTTACGTTCGTTATTATCAAAGTTTGAAAAGTATTCTGCTTTAGAGTTGTTACCTAAAATTAATGTGGATCCGTCTGCAAATGCTATATTTTCCCTTTCCGAAGTAGTTTCATGTTTCTCAAAAGTATTTATCGGTTTGTGAAGATATATGTAAATAGCTCCACCAATAAATAACAATGCCAATAACGCTACAAGCGAGTATGTAAAAGCTTTAGAAGTAACAAAAGATGTATCTTTAGTAGGTATTTTCTCTAGGTAGCCTTCACTCTGTAAAACACTTAAAAAATTATCCCATTCAGCATTAACATCTAATGATTGATAATTCTCAAGATTTCTACTTTCCTTTAATATTTTATCTATCTTATTCAATTATTCAAATTCTATACATCTTTGACGAAAAACTAATAAAGTCCCACATTTTATTTTAAAAAATCTATGAAATATTTACTTTTATACTCTTTAATCAAACAAATCTGGATGGTTTTTGAGATTTTCCTTCAGCATTTTGGATATTTTACTGATGTTGTCCTCTACAGATCTCTTTGAAATATTTAAATAATTTGCTATCTCCTCATAAGTCAAACCCTCATATTTATTCAATTCCCAAATCTCTCTTGCCTTTGGTTTTAAATCCTTAAGACAATGATCTAATGCTTGTCTGACCAAATAAGGATCCAATGCATCTTCATGAACATGATCTATGATTTCAAGGCTTTTAACTTCCATAGAATCATCTGCTGATCTGTGTTTTTTATTGGCCCTAATGTAATCAATCATGGTATTCTTTGTCATTTGAAAGAGATAACTTTTGAGGGATGTTTTGACATCAATTACATCTCTTTGTTGCCATATCTTTACAAAGGTCAATTGTACCACATCTTTACTATTCTCAATGTTATTCAGAAATTTATTAATGAAGTTCACCAAAGGGATATAATACTCCTTATAAACTTCCTCAAAATGAGCAATATTTTGAATTTGTTTGATCAAACTGTTTTAACTAATCTAGAAATTGGGACGCAAAGATATAAGAATCGGTGCAAAATCTATTTGATTTTTTTCCATCATAAGCATTAATTAACTGAAAATGTCGGATTTAAGGCAATCATTTCTAAAAATAATAACTCATGATAATCAAAATCCAAATACTTTGTCAACGGGAGGTGATCAATCAAAAACAATAGTTCAGCTTCTGATGAACAAGAAAAAACGATCCAAAACCTTTTTCGATCTTTTGCTAGGGCAAAATGGATGATTTTTCCGCTATATAGGTATTGCTTGATCATCTCCCTTTGTTCAGGAATGATACTTCTCACCTCGTCACTCAACGATTCCGGTAATGTAAAAACCGCCATAAATCTAATAAACTCTTTGTCCTCGCTCATCTTACTGCATAACCTAATTTAAACCTCGTAACCGTCGATTTTACCGGAAATGATTTAAAATTTAACTTTATTTCTAAATGAAAGGTTTCATCCTTCAATATATTGATCAAATTAGTCGTGCTACTCAATAACTTCAATTCAGTTGTTGTATTGAATGGCAGCATTTCGTGGTAATACATTTCTCCCTTAATACTATTATCAGTTGCTGATACGGCATTGACTTGCACCTTACTCAAACTACTGTAATCAACAGACTCAAATTTTCCTTGGAAGCTGCCAAATGTAGAAAATATTTCCTGAACATTTTGCGGATCAATGCCATGGATAGCACACTGATTCAAATACTGGGTTTGTATATTTTTAATGATAAATGTATGCGTTTCTATGGTATTGAGTCCTGCCGGAATCGTAAAATCCACTTCTAAAGTTTCTGAAAATAATACCGCTTGTTCTTTGGAGCATCCAAAGTAAAACAGGATTGAAATCAAAAAAATTCTATAATTGTGTTTCATGAAATGTCTTTTACCACTACAGCTATTGACTCAATTTTAATTTTAAAATTTGCAATTCTATTTAAAAACACCTATTTTGCTGTATTGATTAAAAATTCGTAATAAAAATTAACGATTTTTAATTCTCTAGAAGAAAAATTTTATTCTGTTCATGTAACAAAACATACAGCTTGTCCATATTTAATCTCTTTATCAACGTATAATTTTAAATTTAATTCCTTTATACATAGGTTTCAAATAATTTAATTTTAAAAAAAAAAGTAAATTGTTGGTTGATTTCAGAATGAATCTTTAAATTGCACATGATTTTATTAATTAACCAAAATTTCATTTCTATGCGCAAAAGTTTACTTCTGATTTTGGGGTGTATGACCTACCTCATGATTGGCGCTCAGAACAATATTTCAGGTAAGGTTTTTTCTGATTTGGATTCTGAGCCTTTAATAGGCGTGAATGTCTTAATCAAAGGGTCAAATTTAGGTACCATTACCGATGTAGACGGTATGTTTACACTGAAAAATGTACCACAAAACGGTGTTTTGGAGTTCAGCTACGTTGGATACCAAACCAAATCATTACAGATTTCCGGTCAAGAATTTGTCAATGTCACTTTGAGTGTGTCCAATGTGTTGAATGAAGTCGTCGTCACATCTTTCGGCATCAGCAAAGACAAGAAGGTGCTAGGTTATGGGTCACAAAACATCAAAGGTGACGAACTGCGTAACTCCTCTCAACAAAATGTGGTCAATGCTCTTCAAGGTAGGATTGCAGGAGTGACGATAAACAGCGCAGGTGGTGCTCCAGGTGCCGGTGCCAATATCAACATTCGAGGTATGAACTCTATTAGTGGTAGTAATAACAATCAACCACTTTTTGTGGTAGATGGTATCATCATCAGCAATGCTACCAATGCCGGTCATGTTCTACCTTCTGCAGGAACAAATGCTGTCAATAGTGCAGAACAGTTTATGAATACCAATAGGGCAGCAGATATCAACCCTGCAGATATTGAAAACATCAATATCCTGAAAGGAGCGGCAGCAACTGCCCTATATGGCCAAAGGGCTGCAAATGGCGCTGTCATCATCACCACAAAGAAGGGCAAATCAGGCACTCCATCGATAGAATATTCAGGCATATTTGGGGTAGAAAACGTAAATAAAGTTCCGGAACAGCAAGATTTCTATTCTCATGGTATCGGTGGCATAGCAAGAACCGGATCAATTCCCGTTTTCCAACAATTTGGCCCACCAGCTCTAGCAACAGATCCCGTATATGAAAATTTTAAAGATTTTTTCAGACAAGGATCTTCAGCTAATCATGCACTTTCTATATCCGGAGGCAACGAAAAAGCTAATTATTATACATCGCTTTCTTATTTTGATCAAACAGGTATCGTGTATAACTCCGATTTTAATCGTATCACAGGAAAAGTTGCGATCAACAGCCAGCTTACAAATAAGTTTAGTGTGGGTGGACAATTGAATTATGCAAAGAGTAACGGTTCTAGTCCCGCTTCCGGAGACAAGTCTATATTTAGTTCCTTGTCTTATTGGTCTCCTTCTATAGATGTAAATGATTATTTGAAAGAAGATGGAACACAAAAAAATGTCACGGCAGGTACTGTGGACAATCCAAGATACATGGCAGAAGTCAGTCCATTATTGACAGATGTCAACAGAATCTTTGGGGATATCAATTTTGGCTATAAATTCAATTCTTGGTTACAGGCCAAATACCAAATCACCACGGATTATTATAATGACAAGCGAAACAGGGTCGTACCCGCAGATTTAGACCTTGGTTCACAGGTAAAAGGGTTTATAACAGAAGAGAGCATCAATGCCACTGAAATAAACTCCAATTTATTTTTGACTGCAGAAAAGAAATTGAGTGACAATCTCAATGGTGTGCTTACAGTTGGAAATACAATCACGGATATCAGCTCAGAAGGCATCTATGCTCGTGGTGAAGGTTTCGTTGTACCGGGTTTTTATAATATCGGAAATACGTCCAACTTTTCAGCAGGAAAAACCAACTCTTTGAGAAGATTAATAGGCCTTCTTTTCGATGCGAGATTAGAATATAAAAATTTCTTATACCTGACAGTAACAGGACGAAATGATTGGTCATCTACATTGCCAAGCCAAAATAGATCTTTCTTTTATCCATCTGTGAGTCTAGCATATATCTTGACGAATTCCATTCTTGAAGACAACAATGTACTCGATTTTGCAAAATTAAGGGTTTCATTTGCTAAGGTTGGAAAAGATGCAGATCCATACCAAATAGGCAGTTATTTTGCACCGACTCCGGGATTTCCATTTGGTAGTTTGGGAGGTTTCAGAAGAGATGTCGAAATAGGTAATTATAACCTTCTACCTGAAATCACATCAGAAACCGAAGTAGGTCTTGAAGCCAATTTATGGAATAACAGAGTTTATCTTGAAACCAACTATTTTATTAGAGATAGTAAAAATCAAATTATTGATGTTCCTGTGAGCAATGTGACCGGATTTTCAAGATTTACAACCAATGCAGGTTTAGTTACAAACAAGGGAATTGAACTTCTCCTTGGAGTGACACCTGTCAGAGGCGACATCACATGGAATGTTGATTTGAATTACTCCCGCATCAGAAATAAAGTCAAAAGTCTTCCTGAAAGCAGTAACTCCATCACTTACTATGACCAAGGAAGATCAGCTTTGAGATTGGTAGAAGGCGGTTCCATAGGCGATTTATATGGATATGAATGGAAGAAAAACGAAAATGGTGATGTAATCATCGGTGCCAATGGTCTTCCAACATTAGATCAATCATCATACGTTTTGATTGGCAATGCGCTTCCTGATTGGACAATGGGCATCAACAATGGACTATCGTACAAAGGCTTGGCTTTGAACGTCCTTTTGGAATGGAGAATAGGCGGAGATATGGTGGATCTAAGTGAAATCAACAGCATCAGAAACGGTATTGTGAAATTCACAGAAGACAGAAACAAGGTGGTTGTATGGAAAGGAGTCACCGAAGACGGAAGTCCAAACACCAAACAGGTTGTATTTGACGAAAGTACCTATCGTGCTTTTGGTATCAATGCGCACCATTCTTTCATTATCCAAGATGCTTCATGGTTTAGAGTTAGAAATATAGGTTTAGAATACACCTTACCTAAGTCAATATTAGGCAAGACCTTTAAGTCTTTGAAAATAGGTCTTAGCTCAAATAATTTCTATCTCAACACACCATTTAGAGGCTATGATCCTGAAGCATTAGCATTTGGTTCAGGAACAAATCTCATTGGATTTACAGGTAGAAATACGCCCAACACAAGGAGTTATAATTTGAGAGTAAATGTGGGCTTTTAATTCAGACAAAAAAATAATATCATGCAAAAAAATATTTTTCAAATCATTCTTCTTGCGGTAATTGTTCTTTTTTCTTCCGGATGCGAAGATTATTTGGGAGGTGACACTAACATAGATCCCAATAAGACAAATGATGCAAGTTTAAATACATTGCTGCCGACTATTCTCTATTATACGGCACAATCTACAGCGAGCAATGCTTCTATTTCAAGTCAATACATCCAGCAAATAGGTAGTTTGGTTGCCTCAGGTAGCGATGCTCAATTGAGGAATACCTTTGATGGTCAATGGAGTAATTTATACCTCAGCATACTACCCAATGCGAATATCATCATTGAAAAGTCAACAGCTAATAATGCACCTCATTACGCAGGAATTGCAAAAATTGTCATCGCCTATAATTTAGGATTGGCCACTGCTACTTGGGAAAATGTACCTTACTCACAGGCAGATAACCAACTCACCAATCTATATCCTGCCTATGACACTCAAGAATCTGTGTATGCGTCAGCAATTTCTCTGATAGATCAAGGAATACAAGACTTATCAGCCACAGAATCCTTGTTCAAACCGGGAACAGATGACATCGTGTACAAAGGAAGTACTGACAAATGGATTAAATTGGGATACACACTGAAGGCTAGATATTTGTTACACTTAGCTTCAAAAGGTGGAAACTATTCTCCATCACAAGTCTTAGATGCATTAGCCAATGGTATGAAATCCAATAGTGAAGATTTTCAGCTCGTTTATACAGATAGAAATTTCAATCCATGGTATGCAGTAGCACTTGCCAACAATACAGGTAACCTTACAACGACATTTGGAGGATTTTTTATGGATTTAATGAATGGCACAGTACAAGGTGTTGTAGATCCACGGGCATCATTGATCGCATATAAATCGGGAACAGACAGCATATACCATGGTACTTTGGCAGGAGCAGGCAGTGGAGCTAATACTGCTTACAATAATAAAACTTCCTTCTTCGGCTGGTACAATGATTTGCTGTCACCCCTGCAAATGGTAACCTATTCCGAAGCAAAATTCATTGAGGCAGAAGCAGAAATGATGAAAAATGGTGGCAATGCCAATGACGCAGCCTATACCGCTTATTTGAATGGCATCAAAGCAAATCTTAGTAAAATAGGTGTATCGTCATCAGCTTCTGACGCCTTCATCAATGATAGCCATATAAGTGTAGGAAGCTCAAATCTGACCATCAATCAACTGATAAATGAAAAGTATAAGGCGCTGTTTTTAAATCCTGAAGCATGGATGGATCAAAGAAGACACCAATATACTACCCTTCAGTTGCCACAAAATCATAATCCTGATTTGAATGGTTTGTGGATTCAAAGAGGGGCTTATCCCATTTCGGAAACATCTCGAAATACAGATGAGGCAGCGAAGAATATGAAGGATTTATCTGCAAAAATGTGGATCATTAATTAAAATTAAAAAGAAATAAATATGTCAAAATATATTTTCATTATCACTATTTGCATCATAGGCTTGACTAGTTGTTATGACACCTACAATCCTGTCGATGATTTAGTGGACATTGTAGGTGATGTAGCTCAGATTGCAACATTTACCGGACCGACAAAAGTGACTCATGGCACAACATTTGACCTGACCTTGAAGGTAAGTTCCGCTCATGTAGAAATGGATTCTATAAGAATTTATGAAAAAAAGGGTTCAGGTGTGTACATATTGACGAAGCATATCGCTTTTACTCCGAATTTTGTGGAGGCGGAAAGATTGCACGTGATCACAATACCTTATATTGCACCGGACGTCGCTACAACCATAAGCTTGCAAGCGAATGTTGTAACTTCCAATGGCCTAGTATCTAATCCAAAAGTGATATCAAAAATCGCTATAGAATGATATAAAGTTATCTATAACAAAGTAAAAGATCCTTCTTTGTGCAAATAAAGAAGGATCTTTTTTTATACGTTCTGCTTTTCATTGTCAAACGTTCCATATATCAGTTTTTTTTGCTTTGAAGGGATTATATGTGTCTTTTCCCAATGTAGTTAGAAAAAAGTACAATAAGAATGACTTATCGAGAGAAAACACTTTACCCGATGTGTTCCCAAACGAAGATATAATTTTTCCAACCATGTATCTCAAGTTACATCAATGTAGAATTTTGGCTCAATTCTTATTCATTTAGTTGTAGCAATCATTGTGCAGTATTCGCCGTAATCTTTACAATAAAAAAAGGGGTAAATTTTAAAATTTACCCCTTCTATTAATTTTATCATTAACCTACTAAAGATCAATAAAACTTATACCTAGTGTCGTTAATTTTTGCTGCTTTCTTCAACGAGTCTATCAATCTGAAATTGACTTGTTGGCGAATGCCTTGGGTAATCATCGTTTTCTGCATAAAAGCACCTTCGCTAATAGCTGCCGGCGTGAGTGAATTTAAGTGCACTACATATACACCATTTTCACCTACCATAGGTTTTGAAACTGTACCTGGAGACATCTTGAAAATATCAGCGATAACCAATGGTTCGTTTCCTGCATCAGGTAGCATATTTCTTCCAAAAATATGTGAAGCGACTGTATCTACTTTTGAATCAAAAGATGATGCTATTTCGCTTAAATCGGTGCCCATGATTCTCTCCTTTATCTTTTCGGCTTTCAATTTATTGATGAGGATTGGCTCAACTTTAGCCTTTGCTGATTCCACAGAAGCAAGTCCGGCTTTATCAATGGATTTTAATCCGGCAATCACATACTTACTGTCCACGTAATTATTTTTATCCTTGAAAGTATATACTGATGGCGAAACATCACCGGGTTTTGAAGAACTTTCATAGGCCCATTTCACGATTTCTCTTGATTGTCCATCACCGGTAAGCTCACCTACATTGTAATCATTGATCTTTATTCCAGATGCTTCTTTAAATGTTGGCCCATTGAGATTCGGAGTAATGCCTTCTATGGTATTAGAAGTTTCTAGAGCAGCCATAGCTTTGTTGAGAATAGCATCTTGAGTTTCTTCACTCGGAATGATAGGTTGTGCGATATAGGCCAGCTTATACTTTGGTTCAGTACTAATTGTGATCAGTTTATCAACTTTTATCAAGTGAACACCAAATTGTGTTGTTACAACATACATTTCACCGGCTTTTCCTTGGAAAACAGCATCATTGAATTCAGGCACCATCATGCCTTGACCAAAGGTTCCTAAATCGCCACCTTTTGAAGCACTTCCAGGATCTTGACTGTTTGTTGTTGCGGCATCACTAAAACTAATGGAACCGCTTTTGATGATATTTTTTAAACTGTCAATATATTGATTTGCCGCCGCCAATTGAATAGGATCATTATTTTCCACTCTTCTCAATATGTGCGATGCTTTAGCAGAATCCGGTAATACTTTTTTGTCCACTAGTTTTGCTACTAAATACACACCATTATCTATGTATGGGCCTACGACACTTCCTACTGCTGTTGAAGATATGACGTCCTTTAGTTCGCCAGTTATATCTTTTTTATTACTGAAAGTACCTGTATATAAACCATTATTTGTGGTTGCAAACAAGGAGTCGTTAGTAGAATTTTTGAACTCTGAAGCTAATGCAGTCATATCTGCAAAATATTTTGCGCTATCTTGCGCACTTGCTACCACGTTGTATTCAGCATAGACCAGATTTCTGACTTCTTCCTTATTTGTATATTGTTTAGGATGCTCCTTGACATATGCTGCAATAGCATCATCAGAGACAGTGATGTCAGAAGAAACAATATTATCATAACCAATCTTTACAAATTCAAAATTTGCAGTTTCCTGATTCATTTTCTCCAGAGTTTCCGCCATCCAATTTGGTGTGTAGAGCGATTTGGAAACTAAGTTATTGAGTTTTGTTTGCTTCTGAAGCTTGATAACTTGCTGACGCAACTCATTGAATCTGTGTGCAAATTCCGGATTTGTGACTTTATCTTCATCTATGGCCGTCTTTATTTTCGCCAATTCCGCTCTGTCCACTTGGCCTGTTTGCTGATTTCTGAAATATCCCTGTGTGATAGGACTCAGATTTTCTCCAAATTCAAGTTCAGATAATTCCTCCTTGCCTACACTAATTCCATTCTCATCAGAGATCTTGTCAATGATGGTTTTCTCCACAAAATAGTTCCAAACAGAATTTTTTCTTGTGGCATCATCCAAACTGTTGCCATAGAGAGCATTCTCAACCCGTTGGAAATCAGTGATATCAATATTTTCTCCGTCAACTTTTCCAAGTGTGGTTTGATTCCCCATTCGACCACCGAACTTCCTAGAGCCCAACATGTCCATGATAATAAAGCCCGATAACGCCAATGCCAACAAGACAATGACGAGCCACATATTATTTCTAATTTTACCGATTAATGCCATTTAAACATCTATTTTATGGATATTGTAATTAAGTACTTGACTTTAAAATGAAAAATATATCAATTTACTCATCAAATGATATAGCTTCGCCTTACTTTTGGCAAAAGCGGCACAAAGGTAAGATATTTTAGTAGATATTTGATAATGAATCGCACACTAAATTTACTTAAGTTTGAATACTATTGTTTTGACAATTTAAATTTCTAAATCACTTCCGTAAAAATCCTACTCAAAGTGACCAAAGTGTACTATTTTACTTTCATCAATCGAAACGATGCAGACAAGGTTGTGAAAAATAAAGTGATTCTTTAAATCATTGTTTTTTTCCGGATAATATTTGTACTTCTTCTGATGTCAAACCAAATATTGGTGGTGTTTTCACATCTAATAAACTGAGATACATATATAACTGCCCTCTGTGGTGAATCTCATGTTCCACCATTGCGCGGAGCCATTTCCAAACAACAATTTCAGAGTTACCCAGCGTAATACATCTCTTATTTAAGTCCTCATCTGAAAGATTACGAAAAATTTCTAGCGATTCTTCATGCAAATCATTGAAGTATTTAATCACATCTTCATACCCATTTGCCAATTCTTTCCCGCATCCACGATATATACTTGGTCTTCCTGCAATGGTTTCTGCATAAAGATATCGCTCTATGGCTGCAATATGCCTGATTTGATCCCCAATAGTAAATTTTCCACGTTTGTAGGTAAAATCTAATTGATCAGATGGAACCACGTTGATCAATTTGAGAGTTCTTTCCCTGATGCGTTCATAATACTGGAGAAAGGATTTTACGGATGTGATTTCCATGTTTATAATTAACTACTAAAAAACTAAACTCATCTCAAAATAGAAATTGTAACAAATAGTTCAAAACAGTACAATTTCAAAAGCAAAATAGCCCAAATTTTATACTTGGGCTATCTTTTTTATTACGTTATTGACGCAATTATTCATTCACTTTCAACATATTTTGCATGCCAAATGCTGAATAAATCCCTTGTGTCAATTGTTCAAACTGATCGTTATAATGTTGGATACCATCTCTCCAACCCATGAAATCCACGATGGTTCTGAAAGGACGTTCATGTACAGGCGTTTCAACAAGGTTTACTACAGCATCCGCTACCTTCTGTGGATTTTGTTCAGGTGTATTTTTCAATTGGTCTTCAAATGCGCTCGCTGCCATGCCCGGAACGTGCATAAAATCTCCATAGCTTTCATTCCTGCTATTGTCTGATGGCGTCATCAATGCATGCATAAATGTAGTGGGATATCCACCCGGTTCAATGATGGCAGATTGAACACCAAACCCGGAGAGTTCCACTCGATAATTCTCTGCCATGGCTTCAACAGCCCATTTAGCAGATTGATATGGACCATAAAATGGTAGTGCAATTCTACCTAATAAACTTGAAATGTGTATAAGCAATCCGCTCTTCTGTTGCCTCATAAATGGCAATGCTGCTCTATTCACTCTCTGAACTCCTACTACATTGACATCAAAAATAGTATGAAGATCTTCAGGTGTAAAATGTTCTTGCATACCTGAAACACCGCGACCGGCATTGTTTACTACAACATCCAATCCACCTAAGGCATCGATTGCCTTTCGCACTCCAGTATTGACACTTTCGGTATTAGTAACATCCATATCGATGATGACTGCACCTGCATTTTTTAATTCATCGGCTACGGCTTTGTTGCTTCCCTCTGCATTGCGCATTGTTGCCGCAACTTGGTGTCCACTTTTTAATAATGCTAATGTTGTGAGCCTGCCAAAACCTCCGCTTGCTCCTGTAATAATGACTTTTTTACCCATTTTTTAAATATTTTATTGTGTTATTATTTTGCTTGTTGAATGTGAAAATTGAAGTTTGTGTGCCCAAGTGCTTTCCATAATCTTAACCATATTGGCAATAACATTTCAGTACCTCTCGCTGTGGAAATATCTCCCAAATCTATGATGTTTTCTTCCTTCCAACCTATGGACTTCAGAAGTGCAATGACTTCAATTTTGGCATTATCATCGTTTCCGCTAACAAAAACGCTGTGATCTCCATCGATACTCTCCGGGTGCATCATGATGTAGGTGTTCATGGTATTCAAACTCTTCACCACCTTCAAATCCTGAAATCTCTCCTGAATTTTTTCCCCTAAAGAATAGGTATTGGAAATAAATAGGGATGGCGGCATACCTTGTGAAAAATCCAATGGATTAGATATATCTATTAAAATTTTTCCTGCTAAATTGCCTTCTCCAACAGCTTCTAATGCTTCTATAGAAGCTTGTCCTGACGTTGCATTGATAATTAAATCTGCTTTATTTGCTGATGTATCAAGAGATTTCAATAGTACACCGTCATGTTTACTGTACCAATCATAAAATGATTGACCTGTTCTTTGATTGGGTGTATTACGATTTTTCGTCTCTTCCGGATTTCTAGTGCCCAGAGTGACGGTATGACCCAACTGGATTAGCTTGGTGGCAATGGTTTGTGCAACCATTCCTGTTCCTAATATTGTGATATTCATGTGTTTATGATTTTATTTTGTTTGTACATACAATTATTTAACTTTAAAAAAATTTACTCCAGTTTTACATTGGCACTATAAATTGATTCAGTGAGTTTTTCACCGTTCTCTTTACCCAAAATATCAGAGTATCGTAGGTACAGCTTCTTCCAAGCCAATTTTACCTGAATATTTATTTCTTCAGACAATGGTGTAGGAAACACTTCAGTAATTCTACCTGTGTGCTGCCTTCTAAGATATCCTTTGAATTCCATTTTCTCAATCAAGCGAGTGACAGTGGAAGGTGTGAGCTGCATGTGGTGGCTGATCTCCTTGGGCTGAATGCCGGGTTTTGAACAGACCGTCATAAGTAAAAACGCATAGGAAGAAGACAAACCGGTCACTGCAAATTCTTCATCTGCGAGTTTTGTCATATTCCTAGCTAAAGCATTAGCAGAATAATATAAGCAACCGCAATATTTAGACTTACAATCATCCATGGCACAAAGGTACAATAAATGTTTGTACATACAAATATTTATTGACTAAATTTTTCTTCTATTTCAAAATTAAAAGAATTTTCTGCCCACTCTACCTTCACTACTTTGTGCTGCTCAATGCAATCTTTGCTTTTATTTCGTGAAAAGTTTTATCCAACTCCCAAATCAACTCAGTTCATCAAATTTGGCCTTCATCGTAGGGTTATTATACGTCAACTTTTTGATGGTCAGATCTTCAGTTTTTTCATTGGCCAGACGGAGATTATTTTCTGAAGACAATAATGCTGCTTTGGTCTTCTCCAACTCTTTTATCGTCTTATCTATTCCATCTATAGCATCTTTAAATTTACGGCTGGCTAAGTCATAATTGCGTGCAAAGCCTTCCTTGAACTTGTTCATTTTTTCTTCAAAATTCGTGATGTCGATATTCTGACTTCTCACTAACTCAAGCTCGGCCTTGTATTTCAATGAATTCATAGCTGCATTGCGCAATAGCGTGATGATGGGAATGAAGAATTGTGGCCTGACAACGTACATTTTCTCAAATTTATGGGAGACATCCACGATTCCGGTATTATAGTATTCATTTTCTGATTCTAACAGAGTAACTAGTACCGCATATTCGCATTTCTTATCTCTACGGTCTTTATCCAATTTTGCAAAGAAATCTTCATTTCTCTTCTTGGTAGCTGTCTCATCATTTTCATTTTTCATTTCAAACATAATAGAGATAATCTCATTCCCAAGAGCGTCGTGTTCCTTGTAAATAAAATCTCCCTTCGTCCCGCGGCTGATATCGTTATCCTTTTCAAAATACGCATTTTGGAAGGCGGTAGCACGAAGTTTATTGAATTCTGTTTCACAATGTTGCTCCAGTGTTTCGCCTAGCATTTTGGTAGAAAGCCGCTGTTTCATCTCCTTGACACGTGCTATTTCTTCTTCTTTATATTTGATGATGGCATCTTTACTTTGCAGTTCTGCATGGTATTTTTGTTCTAAGGAGGTTTTCAAATTTTGTTTCTCTAACTCCTTTGTCTTCAATTCATTGGAAAGCGTGTCTCTTTGCTTCTCTATTTGTTTTACAGATTCCGAAATGGCAAGTTTTTTCTCTATTTCTGCGTTTTGGAGCACAAACCTCATCTCATCCAACTGCTTGTCTTTTTCAGCAAGTTTTTCTGTCAAATAAGTTCTACTTTTGGCTTTGAGTTCGCTGATCTCCAATTCCTTATTGGCAAGTACTTCTTGAAATGTATTCTTCGTTTTTGCTTCCGCAAGCTGAATGGCATCCTTCTTTTCTTTTTCAGCCAATGCCAGTCTTTTGTGAATTTCTTCATCAAATTGGCGGTCTCTGACTTGCTTGAGTATGGCGGCGTATCCCGCTTCATCTACCTTGAAGGCCTTGTTACAATTTGGACAAATAATTTCGTGCATTTCTACTTATTTTACTTTCATGCTGCATTGATATAATCAACTTCTGTAACCAATAAATCTATTACAAATTGCTCAAAAAATCATCATCAACGTTCATTATGCTTAATAGTATAACGTTCTTGAGACAATGTCTATAAAAATTTACTTCCTGACAAAAATAACATCATTTTCTGATTAATGAGTAAAAAGAAAATGATTCTCAAGAATATGAAGTTACCTACTCAAGAACATGGATCGTTTTTTGTCCAAATCTCTGAAGAAAGGATCATAGAGGTCTTTGATATAATAGATCATCTCGCCTGTTGACTTCATTTCAGGGCCAAGATTTTTATCCACATGAGGAAACTTGTCAAAGGAGAAAACCGGAACTTTGATCGCAAAACCTGTTAGGTTCTTTTCAATTTTGAAATCCTTCAATTTTTTGTGTCCCATCATGACTTGCGTAGCAATATTCAGATAAGGTACTTGATATGCCTTTGCAATGAATGGCGTGGTTCTCGATGCTCTTGGATTGGCTTCGATAACAAAGACTTGATCTTTTTGGATAGCAAATTGGATATTGATCAGACCTTTAATCTGCAATGCAAAAGCCAATTTTTCTGCATATTCCACCATTTTTCCAACCACATCAGGACTCAGAGAATAAGTTGGTAAAACCGCAGAACTATCCCCGGAATGTATCCCTGCAGGTTCTATATGTTCCATGATACCCATGATGTGAACTTCATCACCATCACAAATGGCATCAATTTCAGCTTCCTTTGCCCTCTCCAAAAACTGGTCTATTAGCACTTTATTGTCCGGCATGTGCTTAAAGATGCTAAGTACATGTGTTTCCAATTCCTTATCATTGATAACGATACGCATCCTTTGACCACCTAACACATAGGACGGTCGAACCAATACAGGATAAGTAACTCTATTAGCTACTTCCAATGCTTCATCTACATCGTGAGCTACACCATAACGGGGATATGGTATATCCAATGCCTTTAATAGATCTGAAAACCTGCCTCTATCCTCAGCTAAATCCATGCTGTTGAAAGATGTACCTATGATTGGAATGCCTTTTTGATGAAATTTCTCAGCAAGTTTCAACGCTGTCTGACCACCCAATTGTACAATTATACCTTCCGGTTGCTCATGGTTGATGATCTCCTCGATATGCTCCCAAAATACGGGTTCAAAGTAAAGCTTGTCTGCAATGTCAAAGTCAGTAGATACAGTCTCAGGGTTACAATTGATCATGATAGATTCGTATCCTGCATCTTTTATAGCAAGCAAACCATGCACACAGCAGTAGTCAAATTCTATCCCTTGACCGATTCTGTTTGGCCCTGAACCTAAAACTATGATTTTCTTTTTTGTAGATTTGATGCTTTCGTTTTCAGTATCAAAAGTTGAATAAAAGTAGGGTGTTTGTGCTTCAAATTCAGCTGCGCAGGTATCTACCATTTTAAATGTTCTACGAATACCGAGTTTCAACCTACATGACGTGACTTCTTCTTCTTTTATCCTCAGTACCCAAGCAATTTGAGCGTCTGAATATCCTACCTGTTTCAATTCCCTAAAAAATTCTCCGGGAATATCTTCAGCGACATTATATCTCATCAATTGTTCTTCGAGTTTGACTAATTTCCTGATTTGCTTGATAAACCAAGGATCTATTTTTGTCAACTTATGGACAGTTTTCTCCGGCACACCCAGTCTAAGGGCATCCTTGACTCTATAAATTCGATCATCACTAGCATGTTGCAATCTATGAAGTATGTCTTCCGTTTGAATCCATTCCTTCATATCAGCACCTAACCCTGATCTATTATTTTCTTGACTTTGACAAGCTTTCTGCAAGGCTTCTAAGAAATTTCTACCGATAGACATCACTTCTCCGACAGATTTCATTTGCAAGCCCAAAGTCGCATCAGCACCATAAAATTTTTCAAAATTCCACCTCGGCATTTTTACAATGACATAATCCAACGAAGGCTCAAAAAATGCTGATGTAGTCTTTGTGATTTGATTTTTCAATTCATCCAATGAATAACCAATGGCCAATTTTGCAGCTATTTTTGCTATTGGATACCCTGTCGCCTTGCTTGCCAAAGCAGATGATCTGGATACTCGTGGATTGATTTCGATAGCAATGATGTCTTCAGTTTCCGGATCCAAAGCGAATTGCACGTTGCAACCACCCGAAAAGTTGCCTAATGAACGCATCATCAGCATGGCATCGTCCCTCATGCGTTGGAATGCTGTATCAGAAAGTGTCATAGCAGGTGCTACAGTGATGCTATCACCTGTATGAATGCCCATTGGATCTAGGTTCTCAACAGTACATATGATCACAACATTGTCTTTGTGATCTCGAAGCAGTTCCAATTCAAATTCCTTCCAACCTAAAACTGCTTTTTCAACCAATACTTCGTGGGTGGGTGATGCTTCAAGTCCTCGACGCAATGCATCATCGAAATCTTCTTCCTTCATCACAAATCCACCACCTGTACCGCCCAATGTATAGGATGGTCTAATAACTAATGGAAATCCAATTTCTTGTGCAGCTTCCTTGCCCTCCAAAAAGGAGTTGGCAATTTGACTTTCAGCAACATGCATTCCCAAAGACTGAACATGCTGTTTGAATGCTTCTCGATTCTCGGTTAATTCAATTGCTTGAACGTCAACACCAATCATTTTGACACCAAATCGCTCCCAGATACCCATATTTTCTGCTTCAATAGCAAGGTTGAGTGCCGTCTGCCCGCCCATTGTAGGCAAAACTGCGTCGATGTCTTGTTCCTCCAAAATTCTAATCAAACTTTCTACTGTCAAAGGCAAAAGATAAATATGATCAGCAGTGACTTGGTCAGTCATTATAGTGGCTGGGTTGGAATTGATCAAGGAAACTATAATCCCTTCTTCTCGTAAAGATCTCGCTGCTTGAGATCCCGAATAATCAAATTCGCAGGCTTGCCCAATGATGATAGGGCCGCTTCCGATGATAAGGACAGATTTTATGGATGTATCTCTGGGCATTTTCTTTTGTCTTATAATCGGGACGCAAAGGTAACTATTTTCAATAAAATAGCTCTATGATCACCTATAAAACTCCTTCTTTAAGCAATTTTCAATAAATAAATTCAAGTTCGCTTGTAGTTGATGTTTAACTTATATGTTTCGATCTTGATTATACTATATTTTACTACTATTTCATTGCAGATGAATCAAATAAATTTGCAAGACCATTACAAATTTCCTTAATTTTTAAAATTATTATAATTAAAATAATATACATATTAATAAATTATAATATTTTTGCATTTTAATTCATCCCGAAAACAACTTTTATTGACATTCTTAAAAAAAGATATGATGCTTCGCAATATTGTACAAAGATGTTTGCCAGTTTTGATGATTGTTTTGTTTTCAGTCCATGCTCAAAGTCAAGAGAAATTTAATATTTATGGTAATGCCATGATTTCAACACCTGTTCAGGGATTTAAATCGACACAAATGTTTACTGATTTGGGCTATGGAGGTTCAGGTGGTGTTGATTACTTTGTAAACCATTTTGGAATTGGTATCAATGGAGGATATTTCATGAATCCAAGTGATCAAGCCTTTAAAAACTACATCTCAAAAAGATATTTAGAGACATCACCATCTGTGTACACTGAAAATTGGAAAACTGTCTATGCACTTATTGGCCCTGTTTTCAAAATTAATGCAGATAAGTTTTCTGCAATAGCCAATATAAAAGGCGGTTATAGCCACACAAATGTGCCAACACTTTCATTTTACAAGACTTTTTTCGGACAAGAGTATGAAATGTACAGGTTCTCAGGGGTTGATCAGTCTTCTTGGATTTGGACTTGGTCTGCCGGATTGAGGTTACAATATCGGTTTTCCAAACATTTGGCTGTTCATACTAATGCTGATTATCTCGCTACATCCTATCTGGGTCAGATGTCATACGAAACAACGTACCGTGATGCAATGGACAGTGATAAAAGCGGCACAATAGAAGATTCTGAGTATTTTGAATCACAAAAAATAGATACAAAAAGTTTGTCTGATGTTTGTTCCATCAATTTGGGTTTGGGTTTGACCTATGTTCTTTCAAAAGAGAAAAAAGTGAAAAAACCTTTATATACTGAAATTGAGCCAGTGATTCCGACCACGACAGTTACTGAAGTTAAAAAGGAAATTCCTATCGTCAATCTTGAAGAAAAAGAAATGGTTGACGCAGTGCAGAACAAGGTCATAGAACCGATAGAAGATCAAAAGTCAGAGCCTGCCGTTACAAATAATTTCGTTGCAGCAGAAGCAGAATACGATAAAGATGCCGCAGAATTCCTATATAAAGCAGGAGAATCATACTTTGCTGCCAATGACTTTGATAATGCTATGTCATGCTTCAATAAACTCAAAGCAGATCCTATTTATCCAATGGCACAGTATATGTTTTCACTTTCGCTGAGCGCACTTGGAAATTGTGAAGCTGCCATGACAGAATATCAATCATTTATAAAAAATTACCAAAATGAAGATAGGAGAACGCTTGAAATCATTTTTGCTTCACAAATAGAAAGGTGTAAAGGCAAATTTAATCCGGCTGTACAACCATCCTCCACCATGGAAATCAAACCAAATGAAAGTACAATTGTGCAGGAAAGTACTTCTACAAAAAATGAAATGACATCAGCTAATAATGCTGGAAATGAAGTTTATAAGATCCAATTTATCGCTATTAAAAAACCTAATAAGGCATTTCCAAATGTAGAATCTATTGGAACCATAGAAACGGAGTTTTATCCTAATAAATCTGTTTACAGATATGTATTAGGTAGTTACATTGATCAAAATAGCGCCATTGAAGATGTGAATCGGATACGTGCACTAGGATTCAGAGATGCATTTATCGCTGTATATAAGAATAATGACAGGGTGAATACCATTTACCATAGCTCAGCAAAAAGAAGAAAATAGAGTGTTATTAATATTTTAGCATTGCAAACAGAAAAGGGAAGCATCAGGTCTTCCCTTTTCTGTTTATAGTACAGCTATTTCTTTTTTACTATCATCACGACTATATGTCACTATGAAAGAATGCGCAATATCACATCACAACAGAAGTCCACTTCATCTATTGTATTGAACTTAGAAAAAGAGCATCGTATTGCTTTCCTCTGTATTGGATGTTGGATGGCTTGTAGTACATGAGAATCCTCTTCTATTCCGGCAGAACAAGCACTGCCCGATGAGACTGAAATCCCTTCAATATCCAGATTCATCACTACCATATCTGATTTTAATGTTGGTGGCAATGATACAGATAAGATATGCGACAAACTGTGTTGATTTAAGTTGCCATTAAATCTTATGTCCAAATAAGCCGTGCCTAATCGCTGCATAACTCTATCCTTTAAACTCTGTATATATATGCGATTGCCTTCCATATTATCACATGAAAGTTGAAATGCTTTAGCCATTCCAGCGATACCGGCAACGTTTTCTGTGCCTGCCCTCACAGATCTTTCTTGAGAACCGCCTAATAATAAAGGTCTCAGGATAGCATCATTTCTCATGAATAAAAATCCAACACCTTTTGGACCATGAAACTTATGTGCTGATGCAGATAAGAAATGTACTTTTAAACTTTGGAGGTTAATTGGATATTTTGTGATAGTTTGCACTGCATCACAATGAAACAAAGCGCCATAATGGTGACATATTTCCCCAATTTCTTGAATGGGTTGCATAGTTCCAATTTCGTTATTACCATGCATGATACTTACCAATACTTTTCCATTGATTGCTCCCAAAACATTTTCTAATTGTATTAAATCTACGCTTCCATTTTCATCTACAGGTAGGATATGTAATTGAATTTTTCCCTCCGTCTCCAGCGCCCTAGATGTTTTTAATACGCATGGATGTTCTATAGCTGACACAACAAGATGCTGAACACCTAAACTACTGACAGCAGACCTCAGTACCCAATTATTGGATTCAGTAGCACCTGATGTAAAATACACTTCACCGACTGATGCATGGATATATTCTGCAATCACTTTTCTTGCTTTTTCAATAGATGCCCTTGCATTTCTACCATGATAATGGATGGAAGATGGATTGCCAATGATGCTTTTCTGAACTTCAAACATCTCTTCCATCACCTCAGGATACAAAGGCGTTGTGGAAGCATTGTCAAAATATATATGCATGAAAATAAAGTATTTTAACTGCAAAGTTAATCGATAGAACCTAAAATCGTTAAAAGATGGATGGAATGGAATAGGTATATTGGGTTATGTTGGTGTATCTTTGTGAGTTTCTACAAATTTTAAGCGCATAAAAAGGGAGTTTATCATCAATCTGATCATACTTTTTACGGTGAATATCATCGTAAAACCACTGTATTTATTCGGAATTGATGTTCATGTCCAGAATCTTTTGGGTATCCACACTTATGGTCTATATTTCGATTATTTCAATTTTGTATTTATTTTTCAATTCATTGCTGATCCCGGTTTACAAAATTGGAATTCCCAATGGCTTTCAAAAAACAGAAGCAAGGCACCAAACCATATCATCCCACTTTTAGTCACAAAGATTTTATTATCTATAGCTTTTTTCATTGCAATTTTTTTGGTATCATTTTTTCTAGGATATGATGATAAAAAACTATTATTTTTCTTGGGCTTAAACATTGTTTTGATCACATTTTTTTCATTGGGCAGAACAGTTTTATCAGGGATTGGACACTATCGATTTGACAGTTTTTTCTCCGCTTTAGATAAAACTCTCTTGCTGATAATTGTAGGAGGATTATTGATGGTTAATACCGATTTTTCATTGTACACATTTGTATTAGGACAAACTGCAGCTTTCTTTCTGTCTAATTGCATCCTATGGTATGTCATATTGAAAAATAAAGTGGCATGGGAGTTCTCAGTAAATTTCAGCCAAATTCAGTTTATCTTGAAAAAAAGCTTACCATTTCTCTACATCTTACTGTTTATGACAGCCTACAATCGATTGGATGGGGTGATGTTGGGTCGTATGCTCGATGATCAGAATTTTAGTGCCGGCATATACGCAACTGCATTCAGATTTTATGATGCTGCCAATATGGTAGCCTACCTGTTTGCAGTGATTCTATTGCCACTTTTTTCTGCGCATATATACCAAACAAGCCAACTGAAAGACATATTTCAAATGGGACTTAAACTCATGTTGTTGTTTTCAACAGTGACTGCTTCTCTTCTCATTTTTTATGGATACCCGATCCTTAGTATGCAGTTTACTGATTATATATCAGAATATTACCGAGTGTTAATTCTATTGTCCATCAGTTTTTTTATGGTATCTTTTACCTACGTTTATGGAACCTTTTTACTGGCTGCTGATAGGGTGAAACAACTCAATATTGTGTATGGCATCACTTTGGGAGTAAACTTTTTAACCAATTTATTGATGATACCACAGTTTCAAGCCATTGGAGCAGCATGGACCACAGTTATTACACAAACATTTGTCTTAGCGGCTGAAATATTCTTGACTAGTAAGGTCATTGGTAGTTTATTCAGCGGCAAAGAATGGTTTAAATTTGCACTTTTTATCTTACTATCTGCATTAACATTTTTTTCCATTTCACATTTTATGTCCTCGTGGAATTGGTTAGGTATGATATCAAGTATGATTATTTGCTTACTTTTGTTCTTCATTTTAAAAATTATACCATTGGGTGAAGTAAAATCATTATTCACCAAGCAAATTTTAGCGTCTAAATAGCACTTTTCACATGAATGACCAGAATTTTAGCCTGAATGATCTAATCCTCCAAATTTATAAATTCAGAAAAACACTTCTGAAGATTATAGCTGTCATTTTGGTCATAAGTATTGTAGGCAGTTTATTGCTTCCCAACTATTATAAAGCTGAAACAATATTCTACGCTGCTAGTCCGGACTTGGCAAAACCAATTCCCGTTGGAGGTTTAGAAAAAGATATCAGGATTTATGGTGATGATAATGATTTGGATAGGTTATTCACGATTGCTAATTCATATGATGTGCTCTTTTATCTCATAGATTCTTTTGACCTTTACTCACATTATGACATCGATAGAAACAATCCAAAATCAAAATTTAAGGTTAAAGAAAAACTGTTAGAAAACTACACGACCATCAAAACAAAGTACGGCGCACTTCACCTTATGGTAGAAGATAAAGATCCTGTAATAGCAAGTAAAATAGCCAATGCCGCAAGAGAAAAAATTTCATCTATTGCACAATCTATTGTCAAAGAAAGTCAACAGAATCTTATGGAAACCTATGAAAACAATATAGCTATTAAGCAATTTCAAAGTGATTCTATTGCGTCGAGACTCAGTAGTTTGAAAGAAAATTTAGGCCTTTATGAAGGTTGGGGGCAATCTTCAGAATACACAAAAATTTTGACTGATGCGACATCTGAACTAGAAAACGCCAAAGGAAAAGTCCAGTATTATTCGCAATTAAAAGTGTTTGCTGATTCAGTCCATAAATACAAAGCCATGGAAGCAGGTGCCCAAAATGTAATCTTAAATGCCAAAGGGGAGCTCAATAAATTCATGCCTCGACTGTCCGAAATTAGACAACTTGAATTAGAGCTAAGCCAAATTTACAGTCAGATTTCAATGGATAAAGAAAGGTTAAAACAATTGACAGCGGCATATACATCTCCTTTTACGGCACTGCATGTAGTTGAAAAAGCGGATATACCTGTTCAAAAATCGAGGCCAAAGCGATCTATCATCGTTTTACTTTCAGTCTTGATAGGCACAATATTGAGTGTTTTTGGATTATTTCTTATCTCAAATATCAAGAGTTTGAAGTGGGAATAACCGTTCAAGGAGTAAGAAATAATAAAGCAAATCATTCTTTCCTATTCTTACTATTCATATGTGTTGTATTGGGAACTACAGTTGCATTTATATATTTTCAAAATCCAACCGTTTATATTTTACCGATAGGTCTTTTATTATTGGCATATGTCTATGATGATCTAAGCAGGTTATTTTACTTGCTTTGCATCGTACTTCCTTTTTCGATGGAGTATTATTTTGATGCTGTTGGGCTAGGAACTGATCTACCTTCAGAACCCTTGATGATAGTACTCGCCGGTTGCACATTACTGTTATTAGTTTATAATCAGTTTGAGTTACCTAAATCTTATATTACTCATCCGATATGGTTGTTACTCATTTTTCAGGTGTTTTGGATACTTATAACGACGATTTCTTCAACCGTTCCAGTCATTTCGATTAAATTTCTACTGGCGAAATTATGGTATCTACTTTCCTTTTTTATTTTTCCACTTCTATTTGCAAAGCATTTTTGGGACATTATAAAAGCCTATAAATATGTTTCAATTATAGTTTTCATAAGTATATTAGTGGTATTGGTAAGGCATGCATTTGCCGGGTTTACTTTTGCGGCGAGCTATGATGTGGTACGACCATTTTTCAGAAATCATGTCACCTATGCAGCTATTTCTGTGATCTGCCTCCCATTTGTATGGGCTTTTTATAAAACTTCAGTCCGTAAAAATGGATTTTCAAATTTATGGATTGTGATATTTATTTTTGTCATAGGCATTTATTTCAGCTTTACTAGAGCTGCCATATTATCTATTTTCATCGCCATTGGGGCTTGGTATATCATTGAAAAAAGATGGATGAAACACGCCTTGATTCTATCATCTATTACATTGATTATTGGCATCACTTACTTAGCATGGAACAACAATTACATGGACCTAGCGCCCAATTATGAAAAAACCATTACACACACAGAGTTTGACCATCTCATAGAGGCCACATATAAGTTGCAAGATATATCATCTATGGAAAGGGTATATAGATGGATGGCAGGTGCTGAGATGATCAAAGATAAATTCTGGATGGGTTTCGGACCTGGAACCTTTGTTTCAAATTATAAAAACTATTCCATATCGCGATTTCAAACCTATGTGAGTGACAATCCAGAACAGTCAGGCATTCACAATTATTTCTTGATGATGTGGACAGATCAAGGATTTATCGGGTTTTTATTGTTCCTAATTCTTTGCTTTGTGATACTATTGCAGGGTGAAAAAGTGTATTTCAAAAACACGGATTCCGAAAGAAAATACTTCATCATGGCCACACTTTTAAGTACCATCATCATCATGGCCATGAGCCTGATCAATGATTTATTGGAGACAGATAAAGTAGGCCCATTTTTCTTTTTAAACTGCGCCTTGATCATTCTCTTTGATAAAACTACAGATCGAAAAGACGCAACATAAAGATATCCTAAAAAGGTAAGCTATTCATGTCGAAATCATCATCATTTCCATCTTCTGGCAAAGGTGGAATAGGTGGAGGTGGAATATGGTCTGCAATATTGCCTTGATCCAAGGAAAGCTTGTCCACACGCCAAGCATTGAGATTGGTGAAATATTTTCCCTGCCACTCTCTTCCTCTCAGATCAAAACTTACTTTTATCGTTTCTCCTTCCTCTACCTTGTCTATGACATTGCACCTGTCCTGAACCAATTGAAACTTTATAAACTGTTGAAAATTTCCATCTTGGGTAGTGATGACAAATTCTCTCGTTTGAAATGAGGGCGATTTGCTCTCTATATCATATTTTTTATGCAATATACCTGAAATCTCAAAATTCATATCAATCTTATAATAATGTGTTTTACTTAATAAGCTTTCGCAAAAATGACTCTACCTTTTGATGGTTTTCCGGAGTAAATACACTGACCTTCCTCCATCTCTTGGCGGAGTGGTATGCATCTAATTGTTGCCTTAGTTTCTTGCTTAATCAATTCTTCAGTTTCTGCCGTTCCATCCCAATGGCAAGATAAAAAACCACCTTTTTCTTCCAAAACCATCTTAAACTCTTCATATGTATCTACTCGTGTGATGTGTTCATCACGATACTTTAAAGCACGATTGAATAAGTTTTGTTGAATATCTTCAAGCAAATTCTGAATAAATACATCGATGCCATCTAGAGGTACACTCATCTTTTCCTTAGTATCCCTTCTAGCGACTTCCACGACATTATTTTGTAAATCTCGTAATCCGATGCCTATTCTCACAGGTATGCCCTTCATTTCGTATTCGGCAAACTTGAATCCGGGCCTTTTATTTTCATCTTTGTCTATCTGAACGGATATACCCAATGCCCTAAGAGCGTCAGCAATTTCTTGTGCTTTTTGCAATATCACATCATCGGGTTTTGGTATAGGCACTATGATCACATGGATAGGTGCCAATTTGGGTGGTAATACCAATCCGTCATCATCAGAATGCGTCATGATCAGTCCCCCAACCAATCGTGTAGAAACACCCCAAGAAGTGGCCCAAACATATTCGTATTCATTCTGTGCATTACTAAATTTCACATCAAAAGCTCTTGCAAAATTTTGACCTAAGAAGTGCGATGTTCCCGCTTGTAATGCCTTCCCATCCTGCATCAAAGCTTCAATGGTGAACGTATCATCAGCACCTGCAAAACGCTCGTTTTCCGACTTAAATCCCTTGATAACGGGCATCGCCATATATTCTTCGGCAAATGTAGCATATACATCATGCATTTTCTTTGCTTCTTCTATTGCCTCATCCTTTGAAGCGTGAGCAGTATGGCCTTCTTGCCACAAAAACTCAGCAGTACGCAGAAATGGCCTTGTCCGCATCTCCCATCTGACTACATTTGCCCATTGATTGATCAAAATAGGTAAATCCCGATAACTCTGAATCCAATCTTTATATGTGTGCCAAATGATCGCTTCACTCGTAGGCCTAACGACTAACTCCTCCTCAAGTTTAGCCTCAGGGTCCACCATCAATTTGCCATGACCTGATGGGTCATTTTTTAATCTGTAGTGAGTGACGATTGCACATTCCTTGGCAAATCCTTCTGCATTTTTTTCTTCTGCCTCAAATAAACTTTTAGGTACAAAGAGTGGAAAATAAGCATTGACGTGTCCGGTTTCTTTAAACATTTTGTCAAGTTGGTCTCTCATCCTTTCCCAAATAGCATAACCATAAGGTTTGATAATCATACATCCTCTAACCGCAGAATTTTCCGCCAAATCTGCTTTCTTCACAATGTCATTGTACCATTGTGAGTAATTTTCTGATCTACTTGTTATTTCTTTGGCCATAAAAACTTGACTTTAGTTAATGTTATATTAAATGCATTAAAAAAGAATAACATTGCATCATAAAGACGTCTATGAAATATACAATGAGTTGAAAAGTCAAACATTGAAATGCCAATTAACTCTTTAGCTGTACAAATTTATGTTAATGTTAACGCATTAAGTGGTGCAAAAGTAATAAATTGCACTCGATTTTAATACAGTTGTTGAATTTAGTATTTGCAACGAATTGATAATCAAGAGCAACAGATTTTTGAAAATTTTAAATTTTTACAAATGAAATCAATAATTAAAAATTTCTTCACCCTATTATTTTTAGGTGCATTTATGGTTCCTGCGTCTGCCCAATTTGATGACCTGTACTATGATTATACCAAAGATAAACACGTTTATACTACATCTACAAATACTCAAGTCAATAATACCAATCAGGATTATGCTTACAATTCTTACGATAGCTCGTATGATAATGGTTATGATTCTGATGAATATGACAATTATGATGAGTACTCTTATACTGAGCGAATAAGACGTTCTAGACAACCATATGCCTATAATTATTATTACTCTGATTTTGACTCTTGGTGGGGTGGCCCTGATTATTACTACAATCCATATTATAACAATGGTGTCAATATAGTATTTTCATTTGGAAGCCCGTGGTATGGATACAGCAGATACAATCGCCATAGACTATGGTACAATCCATGGAATTATAACCCATGGAGTTACAGTTATTGGGGCAGCCCATATTCTTATTCATCTTGGAATTATTCACCTTACTATGGATGGAATAGCTGGGAGAGTGGTTATTATCACAATTCACATTGTGGTAGTCCTTATTATGGCTACACAAATTATGGACATGGTGGACTCTATGGTAACAATGGCCACTATTATGGAAATTCCAACTCAAATAAAAGTAAAGTTTACGCAAGCAGAAGAGGAGGATCTGTCTCATCTTCTACCGCTGGAAGAAATGCTTCACCTAGAAGATTTACAACCCATGATGGCGCTAATGGTGGAACTAAAACCTCGCCGGCAATAAAACAGCCTAATTCTGAAGAAAATACTTCTACCAGGTCATCGAAGATATACAGAGGTGATATCAGAAAACCAAGAAATGAAAATAGATCCAATTCTGATGAGATAATTACTCCTGATCCGAATGATTCAAGAGGTAATAATAGAACACCTCGTACATCTGAAACCGGAGATCCTCAACCAACACCTGATGTAAATCGTTCAGGCCGAGAATCAGATAGAAGATCTTCCATTTATAGATCACCAAGAAATGAAAATCCGACTCCATCTTCTAGGGATAGTGGAAATAGAAGATCTTATGACAACTCATCTCAAATGAGAAGTAGCGATTCCAGATCATCTAGCCCTTCAACTAGATCTTCATCAAGTCCTTCAACTAGATCTTCATCAAGTCCTTCAACTAGATCTTCTTCGAGCCCTTCTTATAGAAGTGATAGTGGAAGCCGATCAAGCAGCAACATGTCGTCTGGAAGTTCAAGATCATCATCATCTGGAAGCTCATCTTCTACACATTCTTCATCATCACGTTCTTCATCCGGTGGAAGTAGTTCCAATCAAAGTAGTAGAGGTTCTAGAAGAGGAGGATAAAATTTATTTACAATACATCATATTATAAGGCTGGTTTTGTTATAAATCCGGCCTTTTTATTACCTGATCAAAAAATATATTGAAATGACATATACACATACTTTTTTATATAAAATCATTATTTCAATTTTCACTATTCAATTGATTTCAACCGCATTGATCCATGGACAGAATATAACTGACGTGGTTAGATGGTCTCAAATCAACTCATTCAATACAGCAAGAAGTGCTAGCACCGCAGGTGCCTTCGGTGCTATGGGTGGAGATTTATCATCAATTACAATCAATCCTGCCGGATTGGGTGATTATAGAATTTCTGAGTTTACGTTGACACCAAATGTTACATTAACAAGTGCTAATGGGTATTTTGCATCTCAACCATCTGATGTAGAAACAACAAAAAGTGGCATCCTAAATCTACAAAGTATTGGTTTTGTCATCACTAGCAATCCGGATTCCAAGCTTACGTCTTCAAATTTTGTCATATCACTGAATTCTACCGGAAATTTTAGAAAAAAATATTCAATAAATGGCCTAACGCCGGGTTCTATAACCACTTATTTTGCAGAACACGCCAATGGGTATTCGGTCAATGATTTAGATGAATTTATAGCCTACCCAGCCTACAATACAGGTGCCATTTTTGATTTTGATGAAGACTTGTATTACAATACAGATTTTGATAGCCCTTCTGATATAGTACGTAAAAACCAACTTGTAAGCCAAAAAGGCGGCAAGTATGATCTTTCTTTCGCATGGGCAGGAGAGTTCAACCATAATTTTAACGTGGGTTTTGGTTTAAGTATGCCTATAGGCAATTTTGAAGAATTGAAAGTGTATCAAGAAACCGATCCAAACAATGTCAGCGCATTGTTTGAAGGGTTGGAATATAGTGAATTGCTAAACACTTCCGCCATAGGTTTCAATGCCAAATTGGGTTTTCTTTATAAGATAGGACTAATTCGCATTGGTGGTGCTGTGCACAGCCCTACTTATCTCTTCTTAAAGGACGACTATTCTACACAGCTTACATACTCCTATTTATATGACAATGCATTAGAGACGAATTCTTATACATCGGAAGATGGTACATTTGACTATAAAATAAGGACACCGTGGAAGGCATTAGGAAGTGTTGGAGCCACATTTAGGTCGGATGACCTTGTAGGGTTTTTAGATCTTGATGTTGAATACATAGATTTTACTAATGCCAAATACACAGGGAAAGGATCTAATGAGGAAAGTTACAATGCTGAAGTCAATAGAGATGTAAAAACAAAATTAGGCAATGCCGTAAACTTTAGACTAGGAGGAGAACTAGGCTATAAGTTCTTGAGAGTGAGGTCAGGAATTGGCTTTGAACATTCTCCATTCAATGCTGACACTTATTACAAACCAAATTTTGGTTTTGGCGTTGGATTAAGAAAAGATAGATTTTACATTGATCTTGGGTTTTATACAAGTCACCAAAGTGAAGGATATAATCCTTACGTTGTATTAAATTCAGCTTTAGACCCGTTGGCAAATATTGAAAACACTAAGACATTGGCTTCTTTAACCTTGGGTTTTAAATTGTAGCCGCATATTTCAACAGTGTACTTGAAATGTCAATCCGTCATATCCCGGAGTGATATCTGAAGGAAGTGATGCTTTCACATCCTGAAATGTGCCCAAGTGATGAGAAATGTGAGTCAAGATAGTCTGCTTTGCCTTTATCTTGCGAGCTTGAACTATGGCTTCATCCAAGTTAAAGTGTGAGTAATGTTTATGGTGTTGTAGAGCATTGATGATCAATACTTCTAAACCATCCAAATAATGATATGAAGTATTCGGTATCAGAGATGCGTCGGTGATATATGCAAAGTTCCCCATTCTAAAACCTAAAATCGGCAGTTCCCCATGCAGAATGTCCAATGGGATGATGTCTATGCTTCCAATGTGAAATTTCTGAAATGGCTCAATCACTTGGCTGCTCAATTTTGGTGCGCCCGGATATGGACAATCAGAAAATATGTATGCAAACCGCTTATGGATATCTTCTTGCACCCGTTTGAGCGAAAAAATAGGTATTTCCTTTCGCTGTAAGAAATTAAATGGGCGAATGTCATCTATGCCTGCAGTATGATCGCTGTGCTCATGTGTCATCAAAATGGCATCAACACCAGACAACCCATTTATCAATGCTTGTTGCCTGAAATCCGGCCCAATATCTATCAATATTTTTGTGGACTCACGCGTCACATATATCGAAGTGCGTAGTCTTTTATCTTCGGGAAATGGGGATGTACAAACTGCACATGAACATCCAATCACCGGAATACCTTGTGATGTTCCGGTACCAAGCATCGTCACTGTTAAAACATTCTCAGACATGAGTCATGAGGTGGTCTTTCAGAAGATATTTTACAAATTGCTTTGACTTTTCATCTAAATGGTCTTCTATGTCAAGGTTGTTAATGAGAATTTCTAATAAAATCTGCACTCTTCCATCCGTATTAAAAAATTTATTGATCACGATAACCTTCCTGTCTTCAACAATACAATAGCCTGAGTTGAAGGTACCTTTCTCGTAAATAATGGAATAATCATGATCCTTGATGATGGCTTCAAGTTTCTGGAGGCTCGTCTTATTGTATTTACCCATGAAATCTATATGAAATTATGGAATGAATGAATATTTATTATATCAAGTTGGCTCTTGTGTATATCTCCAAAGTAATAACATGCGATATAAAGAGATATTTCCACTGAGCTTGACCATTATATACACAAAGATAAAAATTACCAACTAATATTGGAGCATTTTCATGTCAACTAGATGGACAATACAGTATTTTCAAAAATTTGAATTGAATAACTGTAAAATATTATAGATTTTTTTTCAGAATATAAAATCCATTTCTTGTAGGTTTTATTTCTCATCACAAACAAAAGCTATCTGTGACAACAAAAAAGATGATTGCTCCTTGATCTGAAAAAACAAAAGGAACAACCATCTTTTAGAAAACTATCATTTACTTTCCTAAAAATTTACCCATGATGCTTCTGAATCCTATATCTGCAATATCATCCATAACGTTACCGTCACCATCACGGTCAAGTAGTTTAGAAAGTAACCCTTGATTTGATGGTTGCTGATTTACAGCGCGGGTTGCTCCATTGAGTATGTCCAGAATACCACCACTTGAAGATTGGTTTGCAGTTTGAGAATTTTTTCCCAAAAAGCTCAAAACGATTGGCGCAAATGTGGACATCAATTGAATAATTTTGCCGGTATCCAATCCGCTATTTCTTGAGATAGCTTCGGCAGCTGTATCCGTTTTATCACCAAAAATATGATTTAATATGCCTTGTCCATTTGTGGCTTTTGTGTTTTGAAATTGTGATGATCCATTAAAAAAGCCCATTAAATCATCTATCACACTGCCATCATGATCTCTGTCAATAGCTGAAGTAAGAGAACTAGCGCCTTCAGGAGTTGATGCATTATGTGCAAGGCCGTTCATAATAGCAGCCATTACCCCATTGATAGCGGTATTAGCTTGATCTTTGTCTTGAATGTTGAATTGTTGTTCTACTTGGCTGAGCATAATGTCTCTTAGTGGCCCTTGTAATAAATCATTGATATTCATTTTAATACTTTTATATTGATATTGTGCCGAATATTCGACACCACAATAAACAATTATTTTTCAAATAAATTCAATCTTTGGGATTCAAATGTCATAAACAAAAGTTATTTTTTCTTTTCATCAAGATATGCTTTGCCTTTATTCCCTTGTAAACCGCCAGTATGCAAGAATACTATTTTTACGCCTTTTGGGAAATAGTTTTTATCGATTAAATCCATTAAAGCGTACATTGCCTTTCCTGTATAGACATAATCTAATGGGACACTTGATTCTTTTTGGAACTCATCCATAAATTGTTCTAACACTGCATCAGATTTGGCATAACCACCAAAATGATATCCTTCCATACAAATCAGCTGATCCCTTTTCTCAGGATGATTCCAACGCATAATCGCGTCATACATAAAGTTACCTTTTAATACAGGAATAGAAATAACCTTCACTGCTGTAGTGCAATATTTTAACAATCCTGCCGCAGTTCCTCCGGTACCTGATGCAACAAAAATATAATCTATCTCATCTAACTGCTTCTCCAATTCTTCCCAAATTTCTCCAACACCTTTTAGAGCATCATCATTGGTGCCTCCTTCCGGTATGACAAATGGGTGCGAAAACGCTGAGATCATCTGAAGTGTGTTATCGCAACTCATTTTATCTCTGTACTGCCCTCTAGGAATAGCTAAAAGCGACATTCCTTTTGATCTACAAAATTGAATTGTTGGATTTTTTTCATCTATTTCACCACGTACCAAACCAACGGAGCGCATATTCAATTCATGGCAAATACTAGCTGTGGCGACTAGGTGGTTTGAAAATGCACCACCAAAAGTGATGATAGTTTTAGCACCTTCATCTATTGCTCTCAATAGATTATACTTCAGTTTTCTCCATTTATTACCTGATATATCAGGATGAATTAAATCATCTCTCTTCACCCAAATGTTTACACCATTCTTAGAAAACGAAGGCGAGGACAAATGTTGTAACGGTGATGGTAAAACAATTGGTAATGACGAAAAATTCAAATCCAAATTCAATTTAAAATAAATAACATAGTGATGTCACCTATGTTTTTCAATTGTGGTCAATATTCGGCTTGATTTCGTACTTTTGCGTTTTTTAAGAATCAGCAAACTTAATTTTACCATGCACCATTTAAGTGAACAAGAGATCATCAGAAGAGACAATCTTACTAAACTGAAAGATGCCGGAGTCGAAGCTTATCCATCAGAGAGTTTTGATGTCAATGCTTTTTGTAAAGACGTGAAGGATCAGTTCAAGGATGGGGATACCACCTTTCAATCAGTGAGCATGGCAGGAAGATTGATGTCTCGTCGCATCATGGGCAAAGCCTCGTTTGCAGAGCTTCAAGATAGTTCGGGCAGAATCCAAATTTACATTTCCAGAGATGATATTTGCCCAGAAGATGACAAAACCCTTTATAATGATGTATTCAAAAAATGGTTAGATTTAGGTGATTTTATTGGGATCAAAGGCTTTGCATTCTATACACAAATGGGCGAATGTACCATTCATGTTACAGAACTTAAGGTATTGTCTAAATCACTTCGTCCATTACCTGTAGTCAAGGTTGATGATACCGGAAAGGTGCATGATGCATTTACTGATCCTGAAATGAGATACAGACAAAGATACGTGGATTTGATAGTGAACCCTGAAGTACGCGAAACTTTCAAGCAGAGAACTGCAATGTACACTTCCATGAGAAATTATCTCAATGAACGAGGATATTTAGAGGTGGAAACTCCGATTTTACAACCTTTATATGGAGGAGCTGCAGCAAGACCATTCACTACGCACCACAATACATTGGATATGAAGCTATACTTGCGCATTGCCAATGAATTGTATTTAAAAAGATTGATCGTAGGAGGGTTTGATGGAGTTTATGAGTTTAGTAAGGATTTTAGAAATGAAGGAATGAGCCGTTTCCATAATCCGGAATTCACCCAAATTGAATTGTATGTTGCATATAAAGACTATCAATGGATGATGAATTTGGTAGAAGAAATGGTGGAAAAGGTAGCCATTGATCTGCACGGTACAAGTAAAGTAAAAGTAGGAGAAAATATCATTGATTTTAAAAGGCCTTGGAAAAGATACACCATGTACGAAGCAATTGAGCATTTTACAGGTGTGGACATCAGTCAGATGAACGAAGATCAATTGAGAGATACAGCAAGAAAAATGCACGTGCATGTGGACAATACAATGGGAAAGGGTAAACTCATTGATGAAATCTTTGGTGAGAAATGCGAGGATCAATTGATTCAACCCACTTTCATCACTGATTATCCTGTAGAAATGTCTCCCCTTGCAAAAAGACATCCATCGAAACCAGGTTTAGTAGAGAGGTTTGAAGCGATATGTAATAAAAAGGAAATTGCCAACGCGTTTTCTGAACTCAATGACCCAATAGATCAAAGAAAAAGGTTCGAGGAGCAGCTTGACTTAGGCAAAAGAGGTGACAGCGAAGCTATGGTGTTAGATGAAGACTTTCTTCGTGCATTAGAATATGGTATGCCACCGACAGCGGGTTTGGGTATTGGTATGGATCGACTTGCCATGATCATGACAAATCAAAACTCGATCCAAGAAGTGTTGTTTTTCCCACAAATGAAGGCAGAAAAGGAATAATGCGGCACCTCCTACTGCCTTTGGCCATGATAAGAGCTATTTTACTTATAGTAGGTATGGTGATGTTTATGATGGCTTATGCTGTCAGTTGTATTTTCATACCACATAACTTGACCAGAGCGTTAAGGTTAAGAAAATCTTACTTAAAATTTTGGGCCATTCCGGTTCTAAACATTAGAGTACATGTCAAGTCAAAACCTAAAACCCAACCAGCAGTTTTTGTGAGTAATCACAGGTCTTTTGTAGATCCTATAGTCATCTGTAGATATTTAGATGCCTTTGTGATAGCGAAGGCTGAAGTCGCCAGTTATCCTGTCATTAATAAAGGTGCCGAGCTTACAGGCATTATTTGGGTGGATAGAGACAGTAAAGATAGTAGAGTAGCCACACGAGAAAAAATGATAGAAACCATACAGCAAGGATACAATATATTGGTATTTCCAGAGGGTACCGTAGGAAAAGAAAAGCATACACTTCCGTTTAGGAAAGGCACCTTTTGGGAATCTGCTGAGCATGACATACCTGTTTCCCCTATTGCAATTGAGTACAAATCAGATTTGGATCTATGGGTGATACCAAATTTTTTACTCCAGTTTTTTCGTCAGTTTTCGAAATGGGAAACTGTGGTATCATTGACGTTTGGCGAACCAATGACTTCCGGAGACGGTGATCAGCTCCATGACAATGCCTACCAATGGATAAACACTACCATAGAAACAGCGCAGAAAAGCTGGTAGCATTTTGACTCTTATTTTACGATGATAATTTCGTTGATGTAGTCACCAACTGTAATCTTATTGACCACGTCCATACCTTCAACCACCTTTCCAAAGATGGTGTATTTTCCATCCAGATGAGGAGTTGGTGAATGGGTGATAAACAATTGTGTTCCTTCAGTATGTGGTCCGGCAGAAGCCATACCTACATACCCTTCATCATCATAATATTCCATAGGAACTTCCGTTCTAATGGAGTAATCTAATCCGCCGTATCCGTCGCCTCTAGGACAACCTGTTTGAATTACAAAATTTGGAACAACTCTGTGAAAAACCTTTTGATTATAAAAATTTGAATCTGCCAAAGTCACAAAATTTGCCACGCTGCCAGGAGCTAAATTTTTATATAAAACCATACGAATCAAACCTTTGGAAGTTTTCACAGCAGCAATCGTTGAATCAGATAAAAGATTTATAACTTCCCAATCTATCGGGTGGTTGTAATTTGGTTGTGTAGGTTTGAAGGTTTCTTCTTTGAGATAAGAGACTGCACTCATCAAACCGTTGTAAGCTTCTTGGTCTCTTGGCAGCGATAATTTCTTGAGGGCTGGTTCCAAAGCATTCACATCCTTTATCCATTCTCTCCATTGTAAATCAGGATTTTTTAGTATTTCAGAAACAACTGATATTTCTCCCGGATCTCCCTGCTGTATAGCATCGAGAAATGTATTCAGCATAGATGCTTTGACTTGTCCATATCCGTTGCCGAAAGCTCTGAAAAAATTTGGATTTGTTAGTATAGCTCCTAATCCTTCCAATGCTGCAATACGCAACAAATGAGATTTCTCTGTTTTATAGAGGTTGATCAACTGCTGAAAATTAAAAGGATCATAGCTGATAGCGTTTATATAAGCAGCTTTTTCGTAATCTGAAGAGCTATTTTTATAATTTACAAAAATTCTTTCCGTGAAAGCAGTTTTACTCTTAGTAAAATACAATGCTGTATGATTTAATACAGCTCCATTCATTTTTGCCCTTACCTGCCATGGTATAGTGACAGTATCAAATTTGGCGTACTCAGGGACATCTTCAACTATCCCCTTTTGTAAAATCACATCCGCCGCCACGGTAGCTATATGAATATTTTGATCTTTTGTTTTTTCTAGCAGTAAGTTTCGCACATCTGCATAAGGATAACTTCCTAATGACCGAAGAATATTACACATAACTCTATAGTCTTGTTCAGTTGAATATTTCGCTTTTATTGCTGAAAGAAAATCGAGGTCTTGACTTTTTCCAAATGCAGTTGCCAACGCCATTCTAATGTTTGGATTGGGATCCTTCCCAAATACTTCAATCAGCCTGACTTTATAGAGTTCCGGTGATATGTTCTTTGCTCTAGCCAAATAGTGTGCAGCATAAAGTCGGACTTTTTCAGGTACTCCAAACGTATAAAGTAAATCCACCATTCGTGAAGTCCCTTCATCTGTTGTTATTCCCCTCAGTGCCATCCTATAAATTGCACGTGACTGTCCCAAAAGTAGCAAAGTGTCTGTTGTCCTGTACGTTTTTATTGTAGCAAGCGCTTTCAAGTCTGATGCTGCTCCCAACTTTCCTACTGCTTCTAAAATGTTGGAATTAAACTCGTTGTTGATATCCAAGGTATCTCTCGAAGAAAATGCAGCAATAAGTTTGTCCGTTGCTTTTATATTTCCACTTTGACCTATTGCATATGCAGCGGCTGATCTCACCTCCATCACAGGATCATTCAACATCGGGTAAAGCGAATCTACAGCCGTTGGATCTTGAATGGAACCAAATGCCATAAGTGCTAAATATCTATTCGTTGGATTTTCATCTTTAAAATATCTATAAAGAGATTTGATATCATGTTTGTCCTGTAAATTTATAATTTCACGAACTTCCTTGTTGGATAAATTGATCGCAATTTTTGTGGATTTAATTTTATTATCAGGAACACAACGGGTCATAAAAAGACACATAGCTGATATGAAAAACACTAATATGGAAGGACTTAATCTCATTGACAAAATAACAATTTTGAGAAATATTTCTACTCTTTACGAAAACACTTTACAAAAAACACAAGCTCAAAATTACCCTTTTTGTGTGAAATAGCCGACTAAAATATTGACAAATCATTATCTTTGCGATCTTTTAATTTGAAATGGCAGAGAATAAAGCATTCAAGGAAATCATCAATAGAAAGGCAAAATTTGAATATTCCTTTTTACAGATGTTTGAAGCCGGACTGGTGCTCACTGGAACGGAAGTGAAAGCGATGCGCCAAGGTTTGGCAAATCTCACAGATGCCTATTGCTTGTTTGACCATTCAAATTTATTGGTTAAAAATATGTTCATTGCCGAATATGATCATGGCACAGTGTACAATCACGATGCAAGGAGAGATAGACGATTGTTGCTGAAGCGCAGTGAATTGAACAAATTAGAACGAAGAGTTACAGAAAAAGGATTGACAATAGTTCCATACCGCCTTTATTTTTCAGAACGAGGATTTGTAAAACTCGAAATTGCCCTCGCTCAAGGTAAAAAAGCTTTTGACAAAAGAGAAACCATTAAAGAAAGAGACAACAAAAAAGCGATGGATAGATTGAAACACATTAAAATTTAAGCCCAAGCAAAAGATACAAAAGATTTTAATCTTTACATACTTGAATGTATTTATTGATATTGTGAGTACATTTTTTAAATTTCAATCTTACCTTAATTAGGCAAATCTATTATTTCATAGAAGATTTTTTATCAATTATACCGAATATCTTTTAAATACTTGAGTGTTTTTATATTAGAACACGTCTTCGTATGGGATTCAAAATTATTCACTGAAATAATAAGAAATATCCTTTTAAATTATCTGATTATATTATTTTTACAATCTTTTTTAGCTCAATATTATTAATTCAATGAAATTTCTTCTCAGCACGTTGACTCTATTCACATTAGTCGCTTATGCAAGTGCCCAATCTTGGACATTAGTATCTGAAAATTCTTCAGTCGCTACATATGATTTTAAGCCTCAGAAATTTAAAATCTATTCCATTTCAGATGAAGAGATAAAAACCATTCTATGGGCATCTCCCAATGAGAAAAATATAGATGTCAGAAACTCAACAAACATCATTCAGATACCTACTGCTGATGGAGTTCTTCACGACTTCAAAATAGTTGAGTATGATATGATGGAACCTGAATTAAAATCCAAATTTCCAGATATTAGGACGTTTTATGGCGTATCTCCAGAAAATGGATTGACAAGGGTACGAATCGATTACGGGAATCAAGGATTTCGTGCTGTCATCAATGATATTGGCCAAAAAACATTCATTGATTACGCAAATAGATCCCAAAATAACGAAAGAATTGTTTATTTTACGAAGGATTATATTAAATCTGATCCTTGGGAATGTAGTGTACAGGGTGAAAGTAATGCAAGAGGAGAGTCTGGTTTGAGAATAGGTGATTGCCAACTAAGAAGTTATCGCTTAGCACTTGCTACAACAGGAGAATACAGCACATATCACGGTGGTACTCCCACGTCTGTTATGTCAGCCGTAACCACAAGTATCAATAGAGTTAACGAAGTATATGAAGCTGAATTTGCCGTAAGACTTATATTGGTAGCAAACACCGATCAAATATTTTATTACAACAGCAGTACTGATCCATACACCAATAACAATGGAAGTACAATGCTTGGTCAAAATATCACAACCTGTAATAATGTCATCGGTTCTGCCAATTACGATATCGGACATGTATTCAGCACAGGAGGTGGTGGTGTCGCATACTTAGGATCAGTTTGTGGTTCAAATAAAGCCGGTGGTGTAACAGGTCAGCCAAATCCTATAGGGGATAATTTCGATATCGACTATGTTGCCCATGAAATGGGGCATCAATTTGGAGGCAATCACACACAATATAATAACTGCAATAGAAATAATGCCACTGCAATGGAACCAGGATCGGCATCGAGCATCATGGGATATGCTGGAATCTGTTCACCAAATGTTCAAGCCCATAGTGATGCAACCTTTCATGCCAAAAATATGGAAGAAACAAAAACTTTTATTTCTACGGGTAATGGAAACAGTTGTGATCAAATCATAACAACGTTTACCAATACAGCTCCAACCGTCACATCTCAACCCAATTATTCCATTCCAAAATCCACACCATTTGCTTTAACACTGACTGCCACCGATCCTGAAGGAGATGACATCATATATGCTTGGGATCAAATGAATGGCTACTCAAATCCAGCTCAAACCATGCCTCCAGCTTCGACCAATACAAGCGGACCAGTATTTCGTAATATTATGCCAACAGTCAGCCCAACAAGGTATTTCCCTGATATGGCTACTATTTTGACAGGAAGTACATCAAATACATGGGAAGTTGTACCTTCCATTGGAAGAACGATGAGTTTCAGAGGTGTAGCAAGAGATTTTACAGGTGTTGCGGGATGCAATTCAGAAATAAATTTGACTGTGACGACGGTGGCTGCAGCGGGACCATTTATAATAACTTCACAAGGATCTCCAGTTACATGGACTTCCGGAAGTTCACAAACTATCACATGGAATGTGGCAAGTACTACAGCTTCACCTATCAGCTGTGCGAATGTAACAATATTATTTTCTGCAGACGGCGGAGCCACTTGGCCTACTACATTAGCTGCAAGCGTACCAAACAATGGCTCTGCAAGCATAACGGCGCCAAATATTGCCACAACACAAGGTAGAGTTATGGTAAAAGCTGTTGGAAATGTATTTTTGGATGTCAACAATGCCAATATTACAATCAATGCTGTTTCCCCTAGTTTTACTATTTCTGCTACACCAAATAATTTTAGTGCTTGTATGGGTACTAGTCATAACAGCACCATCAGCATCACGCCTGAAAATGGATTCTCTTCAAATGTACAGTTAAGCATCAGCGGATTACCTACAGGTGCAAATGCTTCTTTTTCAAAAACTCAAATAAATCCAAGTCAAACATCGATTTTAAACATTGACTATGGAACAGCAGTATCGGGAAATTATTCCCTTACAGTTACAGGGGCTAGCGGGAGTTTATCATTTAATACATCAATTGCAATTACAATTTTACCAAACGCAACTTCACCAGCTTTGAATACACCAACTAATAATGCTACAAATGTAGCGCCTAAACCAACACTTTCGTGGACACCAACTTCCACATCAACGATGTATGATCTGGAAGTCGCATATGACATGAATTTTCAAAATATAATAATTCAAACACAACAAACCGGAACTTCCTATAATTTTCAAGATTCATTGCTGCCAGACATGAGTTATTTTTGGAGAGTGAAAGCGACAAACACATGTAGTACTTCTGATTGGAGTACGGTTTTTACATTTAAAATTGAAGCATGTTGGTTGTACGAAACCACAGATCTACCTAAAGCAATGAATAATGGTCACATTGTTTCATCACTTCACTTACCAGATAGAGGATTGATGATGGATCTAAATCTTTTGGATCTATCAGGATTACAAAATGAAACTAAAACCATGTCTGTTTCCATGACTTCACCAACATCGACCAATCTTGCTCTATGGAATAACATTTGTGACAAGGAGATAAGTGTTGGATATGATATCAATTTTGATGATGAAGCAACTCCTGGAAGCTGGCCATGCCCACCAGAAGATGGTCTGACATATCAACCTTCTAATTCTTTGAGTGTATTTGACGGAGCCGAAGTGCATGGTTTGTGGTCTATTGACATTACCACACCAGAATCAACTGCCATGTTAAACACTTGGAAAATGCATGTATGTCTTACCAATCCTTGTAGGTTGACAGTGGACCACACCATGAGTTCAGGAACAGGAAGTCTTTTTGCAGCCATCAATTGTGCAGTGGACGGCGATACTATAAGAATATCTCCATCTTTGTCTAATGATACCATTTATTTTGTAGGTGCTCCTATGACAATAAACAAAGAATTAACCATCATAGCTGAACCAAGTCAAAATCTGTATATAAAATATACTGGAAGCGATCACCCAACATTATGGATAAATGGAGCTCTAAATAAACAGGTAAGCATTAAAGGATTGAATTTCTTGCCTTCTAATTCCACTACCATATCTACACTTAACAATGATGGCTCGTTGAAATTAGAAAATGTCAATCTCTATAAATCAACAAGCCCCTCCACTGTAAATTTGTCAAACGGCGCATCCTTTGATGTCATTTCAAATGTGAAGATCATGGATTAAGTATCAATACTTGGTGTCAATGGGTGTGCTTTTCACAAAGAAATAATATCTTTGTAGGAAGTATTTCATGATGGGTAATAAATTACTTTGGTTTGTTTTGCTATATATAGTTTCCGGAACAATAGTAACCGGACAAATTTCCTTTCAACCAAAAAAAGCTGTATCCGACTATAAAGGTATCATTTATCGCCAAGAGATTTCAGGCATGATCCAATGGAATACTTATGGTTTTGGAGCCGTATTTAGGAAAGGGAAAATCCGAACACACTACAAAACCCAATATACTCACTTTGAACTAGATTACTATAAAGATCCACGAGAGATAAACCAAAACAAAAATATACAATTGCTTGGCGCCATTTCTAAATCATTCAAATATGGAAAAGAAAATTATTTTTATGCCTTGAAAGTAGGTAAAGGAATAAAACGCCATTTGACAGAAAAAGCGAAGAGGAAAGGTATCATCATTGGTTACGATTTTGAAGGTGGTGGTAGTTTAGGATTTCTAAAACCATATTATTTGGATATTATTTATAATGAAGATAATAATGCCAATCTTTACACAATCAAGTCCGAAAGATATACCAAAGAAAATGCAGTGAAATTTTTGGAATACAACGCTATATTAGGAAGAAGCAACTCGGGATATGGCTGGGATGAAATCAAAATTGTTCCTGGTGTGCATTCTAAATTTGGATTTCTTTTTACATCAGGTGTTTTTGAACCAACAGTAAGATCACTATATCTCGGACTTACTACTGATATTTTCTTAAGGAAAATTCCAATCATGGTTGAAACAGAAGAAATTAAAAATAAACCTTATTTTATAAACTTTTACGTGTGCGTAGAGTTTGGAAAACGATCAAATTAGTCAAAAGTGATAGAACTTCCCGTTATTTCTTCTGAAGAAAGAAAAAGAAAGCCGGATTGGTTGCGAGTGAGACTCCCAATAGGGGAAGATTATAGACGTGTCAGACACCTTGTAGATGAACATAAACTCCACACAATTTGCCAAAGTGGAAACTGTCCTAATATGGGAGAATGTTGGGGAGCCGGCACTGCCACATTTATGATTTTGGGTAATGTATGCACAAGAAGTTGCTCTTTTTGTGCAGTAAAAACTGGGCGACCACCGGAATACGATGAAAACGAACCCGAAAGAGTCTCAGAAGCCATCGCCCTCATGCACGTAAAACATGCTGTCATCACTTCAGTCAATAGAGATGAACTGAAAGATAGAGGTGCAGAAATATGGTATCAAACGGTTGTAAAAACCAAGGAAAAGTCGCCTACTACCACCATTGAAACATTGATTCCGGATGTTAAATCCACTTGGTCAGCACTTGAACGCATGGTAGAAGGTGGACAAGAAGTAGTCTCCCACAATATGGAAACGGTGAAAAGGCTCTACAGATTGGTCCGACCTCAGGCAAAGTACGAAAGATCCCTTGAACAGATTCAACGTACTAAAGACCTTGGAAAAAGAACAAAGTCAGGCATCATGGTTGGGCTGGGCGAATCAAAGGAAGAAGTATTGGAAATCATGGATGATTTAGCAGCACATGGATGTGACGTCCTTACATTAGGTCAATACCTTCAACCCACAAAAATGCATATCAATGTTGCAGAATTTATCCATCCGGATGTATTTGCGTACTATAAAGAAGAAGGCGACAAAAGAGGATTTTCTTTTGTAGAAAGTGGCCCATTGGTACGTAGTAGTTATCACGCTGAGAGGCATTTGTAAATCAAGTTAAATATTTATCACCTTCTTTGTTGCTATGATTTATGAATTGGATGTTATCCTTTAAAATGTAAAACAAAAAACCCTTAATCATTTAAGACTAAGAGTTTTTAATTGTGTGGGCCCACCATTCCGATATCTATTGGAATGAACCTGAGGCGCACACAACCTAATTTTTATTCTTTGTATTTTCAATTATCTTATCTCTCAATTCTGAATATTTGATCAAATTTTTGATAAAAACACTACTCTTCATGGATTTTATCTTCTTTTCGATTCTCATCGCATGCTCCAGTGATTCTACTTCTACTTGCAAAACAACCTACCAATTGTCACTCTTTGCTGTAAATGACTTTGACCCAAAGTAACTTTCTTGATGTTTTTTCAACATCAAATCTGCATCGTGTGAGGTACAGCCAATTTAGTGCTTATTCAATTTCTCCCAGTATAATATATACACATATGCCATTTTATTTAATTTTTATCATACATAAGTTCATAAATAATGATTAAGTTTAATTTGTCTTGTAAGCCCACCAATCCGATAGATATCGGAATGAACCTGGGACAATTACTCTACTCACTTTGTTCCTAAACCCAATTTCTCCAACAACTCAACGATCTTCTTTTTTATAAACAAAAAAAGCAGCTTTGAAAAAGTTCAAAACTGCCTGAGTAATGTGGGCCCACCAGGACTTGAACCTGGGACCTCCTGATTATGAGTCAGGTTTTATTAGTGTCTCATAGATATTTAAGCTTAATAAAAATTATATAAAATAACTATAAATCAACAAATTATGTTTTTAAAGTGTCGCATGTGAACTTAATTTTGCTTATCTTTGTTGTGCAAAATGTTGTGCAAGTAAATTGATAACCTTTAAATAGTAAATATATGATAAGTGCACCTACAGTGGCATTGTGGCTTGATACCAGAAGTATTAATAAAGAAGGTAAAGCTCCACTAAAATTAAGAATAACCTACCAAAGAACGACTAAAAGATATGAACTTAAGAAGTTTATGAATCAAGCTGTATTCATGGATTTAAAAGAATATGACGAAATTATAAAAATGCGCCATAGAACTAAATTTCTACCTTACAACAAGATGATTGTGGAGCTTCAGGATAAGGTGAAGACTATCAATCCTTTTTCTTTTGAAGCTTTTGAAAAGGCGTTGTTTAAAAAGGAAATCCAAAAAAGTGATGACCTTATTGACTTATATATCGAATCAATCAATGGTTTTAAAAAGGACCAAGTATCCAGTATAGATACTTATGTAAATGCTATCAAGAAGCTTTGTAAATACAAGTTTGGGAATGATGAAGTAGTTTTAAGTAAGAATAGCGAGAATTTATATTATAAAGCTACTACCAGGAGTTTTAAAATCAGTGAAGTAAATGCTCTATTTCTGGAAAATTTTTCTCGTACAGTCACAGAGAGCGATATTGCTAAATCTACTGTATCTATTTATTTAAGGACATTGAGAGCCGTCTATAACAAAGCTATTGCATCTGGTATTGTGACAAAAGAGTCATATCCATTTTTAAGCAAAAATAATAAGCCTGTGATTACAGTAGAAAAGAAAGCCCAAAAAACTGTCTTATCTGCCAATCAAATAAAGGAAATAATGAAATTAGAACTTTACTCCAATGGGGATGAGTTTGGACGTGACTTTTGGTTGTTGTCCTTTTTCTGCTATGGATTGAATATTACTGATTTGTTGCACCTTAGAGTCAAAGACTTTTATTCGGACAACAATTACTTTCAATTTGTAAGAAGGAAAACAAAAAATAAAGTCAATGAAGTCATTAAGGTTATGGTCATTCCAATAGCTAAAGAGATCATCAATAAATATAAAACTGGTATAAAGCCAGATGATCTGGTATTTAACTTTCTTGAAGGATATGAAACCCCCGATAAAATAAAAGGCAAAGAAAAGTGGGTGGTCAAAAGAATCAATAGGGGAATGAAAAACATAGCTGATAGGATCGGCAAGAACTCTATAAAGACTTATGACTGCCGATATACCTTTGCTAATTTAAGTAGAAATAAGAATGTACCATTTAATTTTATCCAGTACGCAATGGGGCATACTATAGATAAAAGCATCACCGATACTTACATGATTGAATACAATGATGATGAGATAAAGTATCATACAGAGAGTATTTTCGCTGACTTTTTATAAATAAACCAGTTAAATGATGGAAATTATCATAAAAACACAGTTAAAGTTTTCTTAAGACTCGTTTTTTTGAAAAAATTGTTGTATATTGCGTTAAAATTCAATATATGACAAGACAAAAACATAATATCTTTTAATCCCTAATTTCGCTAACTACACCAAAGTAGTAGCATTTAGAAACTTACTGTAGATTCCTGTCAGATTGTAGATGTGGATGATAAACGTGAAAGACAGTGATCAGCACCAGTAGGAATCTCTTCTTACTGGTTACCGCCCACCACGGGCCTTGTATTTGACCAAATATTAAGTAATTAAAAAAATTTAAAAGGCGGATGGTTATTGTATAATCAATCTGCATTTCTATTTTCTGAAATTAAGATTAGATACCGAGTATCTTCAAATTTACGTATGCAAATGAATCAAAAAAAGTTCCTTACAGTAAGTCAGGTAGCAAAAATGCTTTGCCTGCACAGAAGCAGTATTTACAGATATGTAGCCATCAACGCTATACCACACGCAAAACTCCCAGGAGGGAGATTGATTTTTGAAGAAGGCAAGATAATGGATTGGGTGAAAAAATATGAAAGATTACCCCTGGAATTTATCTAAAATTAACATCACTAACCCGTATAACAATGGCAGATCAGATCATACTGGTCTGCCCTTTCCTTTCATTAAAATAACATAATTCAATAAGATGCCGAAAATGAAAATGTTACCTGTAACAGGTATGATACAAAAATCTGTTTATGATATATTGACAGAAAATTTTACAGATAGAGAACTGGATAAAAGTATCAAGTTAATGATCAGGATTAATTATAACTACTACAAGAATAGACTCCAATATGATCAGTGGTTGTCTTTGTCAAGAAAATATTTTAGGAGAGCATTAACTTCCCAGTACACACACTTGGTTGGTAAGATTAAAGAACTTGGAATATTAGAATGTAATGAATCTTACAGTACAACATATAGCATTAGCAAAAAATACAAGTACGCAACACAGCATTGTGATAGCGACTATGTAAAAGTGACTTATCGAGATTCATTAAAACCGGAGGCGAAGAATCACTCCAATACTATAAATACACTGAAATTGTTATCATTTCCTGATGGCTTTGATGTGGAGTATGAGACTTCTCTGCGCGAAGACTACTACAGAAGTAAAATAATGAAAAACATTGATGTAAATAATAAAGTGTATATATGTCAAGGTAAAAGCAAAAGGAAGATACCTATCCATGGCGAAATAGATGACTATGTGTCTTCAGAAACTAATAAAATACTTAACAACTTAAAAATGAGTTTGTACAAAATAGTCAATAAAGAACATGACAATCATTGTAGCAGAAATAAAACAAACCGCAGAATGGACCACCTAATTACCAACTTACCTAAACATTTTAGACACAAGCTATTGATCAACGGCGAATACATGGTTTTAATAGATCTAAGTTGCTCGCAATTTAGCATTTTTTCAAACTTCATTTACCAAATTGCTACAAAAACCAATATATTTGATTTATATAAAGGATATAATATAGATATAGAATTATCCATTCTAATAGACACTATTAACTCTTTACTCCCCCCAAAGATGTGGTACGTAAAAACAAAGGATGATATCAATGAATATTTTGATGGTTTTATTGATGATGCAGTATTGAAGGATATATATAGGACTATTTCACATAAAATGAAATTGGCTGATAGAGATGCAGGTAAAAACTGCGGTTTTGGAATATTGTTTGGCACTCATTACAAAGAAGCATCAAAAACAACCGAAGCTATCCGAAAAGTCTATCCGATAATATTAGAAATAATAGATAAGATAAAAGAAAAATTTATCGACATAGAATATAAAAAGGCGAATGTGATGGGATATGATGAATACAAGAAAAAATATAAAAAGTCACCTGTAAGGATAGGGTCGTCAAAGTTTTCTATAACCTTGCAAAAAATCGAGTCTATTATATTTATAGATAATCTCCTAAAATACTTGGAAGAAAATGGCATTAAAGTTGTTCCCTGCCATGATGCTATAATGGTGCCTATATCTCAAAAGGATCAAGCAATAGCATTGATGGAATCCGTATTGGTAAAATACTTGCCATACGGATATACCCTAAAAGTGGAGTTGAAGGGTGAAGAGTTGGAGAAAATAGTGAATCATGGTCAGGAATTCATTGATAGCCATATAAATACTGACATAATAATAGCGGACAACATGCCAAAACACAAGGGATTTAACCAAAGAAGGCCACAATCTCTGTACAACAGCATAGAGAAATAGCATCGGATGATAAAAATGGACTGGTAATCGGGCGTAAAATAGCTTGATTGCTGGTCCAAATTTCTCTATTTCCAATATAAAAACCCATACAAAACGTAATAATGAGTCTTAACTAAAATATTTGATACTATGCATTATATCAAATTTGTGGCCTATATCATACAATCAGTTGGTGCGGCAGACACTATACTTTCAAAACCAAAAAATGAAAAATCAAAAGCATAGGGGGGATGTTTTTTTAGGGGAATTTTTCAGGAAATATCTATACCTATTTTGAGAAATAAATTTGAGCATTATCATTCGTTTATGATACTATGAGAGCGCTTTTATTTAAAAACAACCCGAAGTGTCAATTGGAAATAAAAGTCGCTCAGAAGGCTTAGAAACACCGTTAAAACGAGTATTTTATATTAGAAAAATAGCTCTGGTCGTATAGGCCAAAGCTATAATAAAACTACTCTATCTCACCCGCAAAGCGGATGGTAGTAGTGCTGATATCCAGATGCGTAGTGATGATGACTCCTGACTGCTCAGGACAAATAGTACGTGGCACTAAATACCGTGATGTGAGCTTGCCTGCTCCTAATAATGCAGCAAGTACATTATCAAAACGTGTGGATCTAGAAATGATACCAAAATCAGTGGCAGCGTGCCACTCTAATACCCGATCTAAGTAAGCTCTCATGTCTGGAGCATGTGGTAAAAGGGAAATGATACCTGGGCTAAGAACTATAGTACCGAGATCAAAAGGAAGCTCAGGAAGCGGATGTCTGTGTCTCATAAGTGAATGTGTGAAATAGTGAATGAATAAAAGGTGAAAAAATAAATGAAGTGGCCCTGGTATATACCAAGACCACTAAATGGATCAATAATCTGATGGAAATAAGACTGTGGTATAAGACCGATCATGCTCAGTAATAATCCAAACCTTACTCTCCAGAGCATAAAGACCCTGTGGAATATGGTAAACTGAAAAGAGCCTGCCCCCATCCTGAAGTGCAGTATCATTAAGTGCAGCATCATCACTACAGCAATCTCCCCAATCTCCTGAACGATGGCGAGATATACACTTACTAATAAATGCGTGAAATGGACGGTGCTCTAAAGTGGCACCGAAGATAGCAGATGTCATAAATAATGAACCTGTCTCAAAAACTGAAACTGAATCTGATAAGAAAGCCATAATAAGTAAGATATAAAATGAAAAACTAAGTGTACAGCCAACTCGACCATACTAACGGATACTGGACAGCGTAAGGGAATGAATAAGTGTATGGTGGAGAACGCAGTGGACCATACACGTTTCAGTTCCCGTAGCTAACTTTGTATCTGTTTTGTGTGGTAGAAAAATTGCGGGTGGGCTTACAACTGAAGCTTTATGGATGGGATGATTTAATTTGGTAGAATTGCTAAATTTGGAGGATTTGCGGAATTGGCTAATTTGGTAAAAGTACTCAATTGCACGTAGTATGGTGCCCCTAAAACATGGGAAACCATAAAAAAAACCGATAAGCAGCAAAAATGTGGGGTAGCGTTTTTGTCAAGATTTTTGGACTAAAATATATGCCTAAAATGGAGGTATATATAATTTTGGCCAAAACCGAATGGCACCGAACTTTACAAAAACAAGGTGAGCATTATCTTTGCTGATCGGTTTTTTTATTAATTTAAAAGGAATAAAGATGAACGTTTTCGGCCTTTGCGATCGGGCGGGTTTCGTAGCTCTGTCAACCAGCACAACACTTGAATAAAAGCATTAAGCGCCAAGGTTGAATGTCACCCCTGACGCATAACCCTGTTGTGTGTTGTTTTTCTATGTTCCAATGTCGCGAATAAAAAACTTAAATAGTTTGTTTAAAGACATTCCTTAACGGAGTTTTTCAATACTTATAGAACTCCCACTTTTGTAAAAGATTGTTGTATTTGTTATAACCTATTTGTCTACCATAGTTATCAAATATATCATATCGCTCTAAAAGCGAATTCCATTTCTTTACATATTCTTGCTGTCCACTTGAATTGTAGGTTTCTCTTTGGTTAAGAAGATTATTGTCTGTTGAATATCCTTGTTGACGACCGTATGAATCATAAGTCTCTGTCCTGTTCAATAAGTTATTTTGCTTTTGGGTTTTCAAAAGGCGTCCATATTCGTCATAATACTCAATTTGGTTTAGCAGAGTATTTTCTTTAGCATAACCAGTCAGTCTGCCATAAGAGTCATAAAATTCTGTCCTTTGAAGTAAACTGTTATACTTCTGTGAGGTCGTCTGACAGTATGCTACTATTGAGAACAAAGTCAGAATTGCGCTAAAAATTAAATGTTTCATTTTTATTTGTTTTAATTAGCCTACTCTATACAGTTTTCGGCCTTCCTGTGCTTACTAGTTTATTTATTTTCGGTGTTCAGCATTATCCGAACTATATATTTTAAATTATTTTTTGTTCGTAACAATTCCTTTGCTTTTCAAAAGGTCAATAATTGGTTTTATAGATAAATTTTTAACAACACCATATAAACTTGGTATCATAATTTGGAGTTGACCATTGTTTAAGTGTTGTTGGGGTATAAATACTGGCTGAAAGTAACTACATATTCCGTGAACAAGACCTGATTCTACTGAAATTATTGGACCACCACTATTACCATAGTTTAGAGCTTTGTCTAAAACATAAGTGTCTGGACATTCGCAACTATCTTTCAATGAGTTTTCTGTAACAGAAGAAATTATTGCTGATGTAATTCTTGGACATAGGGATTGAACACTTGTATTTATTGAAAATTTTTGTCCATTTGGGTTTACTAAATTTAAATCAATTGGAAAATCATTTGTAATGTTTATTCCTTGTGACAATGGATAACCATAAGAATAAACGGGTTCTGCTTCTTCTAACAAATCTTCTGAAATTGTTAAATGGTCAATTTTTCCGTCTTTCAACCATTGGCTATTTTCAAGTTCAGTCTCGTCAATTTTTAACAATGCAAAGTCAAAGTTGTGTAACACTTCGTGGACTGCTCCATAACAACAAGTAGAGTTTCCGACTCTTTGTTCGTCAAACGCATCTCTCATTAAAACTATCGTTCTATGATCAAAATTTGGCTGATGGGATTGTTGATTAAATAAAACGTGTGCTGCTGTCACAAACCAACCGTCTTCTGACACAAAAAATCCTGTCCCAAACGGATGATATATTCCATTGTTATCTCCAACAATTGCAAAAGTTGACATTTTTGTTTTTTGTAATGTATGTCTAATCATTTTGGTATCGTTTTAAAATTTCAGCTATTATTAAAAATAAGTAATATTTATTCTATAGCCGTTCTAAAACGATTGTGATACGTTTGTAATTGGTAATAGATGTTTGCTTATCGAGTACAAATATATGAGGTTTTTTGGTTTGAAGGGTGCTTTAACAAAAAGAATGAATAAAAAACAGGTAAAACAGCCTTGAGCTATGACTATGCCTTAGAAAACAGGCTACCAGAGGTAGCCAAACTATAAAGCAAGAATTCACAGTGGCAGCGGTACATCTGCTGAGCATAGGAGTAGTCTGGAGACTAATAGTTAGGCTACGGGTGGATAGGCTTCAAGCGGCTATGCCAGCAGATGTACCCACATGGCTGCCACAAAACAAATAAAATGAACTGCGGTAGATGTGGATACAAACAGGATGTGCAAACGCAGTGTGCCTGTATCTTGCGTAACTTGTGGAGCATAGGACAGGATGCACTACCTGAGCAGGATACACAGATACAGGAAGCAGTGAAAGAGCATCGTGATGGTGTGCCGTGATCGTTGTATGTGACATACCCCGCTCTGGAAGAGTGACAGAGTACCTGAAACGAACAGTGCAACGTTTATGAGTGAAGGGTCTCTGGCAGGTATGGCGCAATATACGATACGAAAACCATACCATAGAATGCTCGCCGCTTTACCTGTGAAAGCTCTGGGCTGTGAAATGCAATGAACAAGCAGAGCGACAACTAAGGAAGTGCCTTTGGCACACCGAATATAAATAAGTCCATTCAATGACATGATGTACACTTAATTAATGAACGAAAATATTAAATTAGATGTTAGAAGTATCGAATCAAAAAAGAACGTATAAAAAATATAAATATGAGATTAGAAAAGTGGATAAGTAAAATTTTAATGATGATCGTTTTAAGTTACTATTGTCTAAGTGGACACTCACAGGTAGTTAACGAATATTTGAGAAATGGATGGAAATATTATGAATCAAAAGATTTTAAAAAGGCAATACAAGAATTTACTAAAGGAATTGATATAGATGCCACAAATTATCATTTATATATGAGCAGGGGAAAGTGTAAATTAATTGAACATGATTATTTAGGGGCGAGATATGATTTAAATAAGGCTATATCAATAGATCCAAACAATCCTTATGGTTATGTTGAAAGGGCTAGATGTAATTATTTTGAAAAGAAATTCGATGCTGCCCTAAAGGATATATCAAAAGCGATAGATTTAGATAACACAAACTCTGAGTTTTATTATCTCAGATCAGCTATAAAAAAAGAAAATGAGGATACAATAGGTTCTATAAATGATTTAATAAAAATTACCGAATTAGGTAAAGAATTTGTATACGATTCATATGTTTTAATTGCTGGTGAGAAAACTAAATTGAATGACTACAAGGAGGCTATATATTATTATACTAAAGCTATTGAATATTCACCAGAAGTTTCTGGGGAGGATATGTCTATATATATCACGAGAGGGCAGCTTAAATTTAGATTAAAGGACTATTATGGTGCTTTATCTGATTTAAACATAGGAATAAAATATTTGCCTAATGAGTTTGATGCTTACATAATAAGATCACAAATAAATTATATGTTAAAAAAATTTGATGAAGCAATCCTTGATTGTAATACAGCAATAAAATTAGACGCTAAAAATCCTGAAGGATATTTTGAGAGAGGGTTAATAAAGATTGTCTTAAGGGATAAAGAGGGCGGATGTGTTGATCTTAGTAAAGCAGGTGAATTAGGCAGTAAAAAAGCATACGATTATATTGTAGAATTCTGCAATAATTAATACATGAAACGGTATTGTCTATTATTTATCTTAACTAGTGTACCATTATTGATTTATACACAATCATTTTATAAGACACCATACGGAGAAAAATATCATTTATCAACATGTAAACTGGTAGAGAATACATCTGCAAAAATATCATTAGATAAAGCTAAAAAAATGGGATTAGCACCATGTAAAATATGCAAACCACAAGCACATAATGGAAAACAAAAGAAAGGTTATAAAGAAAAAGGAGAAAGTAAAATCAAGCATAGATGTTTGGGAAAGACAAAAAAGGGGAAACGCTGTAAAAATACTACAAAAATTGCCAACAGTTATTGTTTTCAACATCATCCCAAATGACCTTATTTGATGCTTTCAAGCTGCAATTAATATAGATATAGCTCTGAATTAAGAAATGAATTACAATGAACAAGCAGAGCGACAACTAAGAAAGTACCTGTGGGACACAGTTTAGTAAATATTAAATCTTATAGCACTTTATTATTACACATGATTTTTCACCCGTTTCAAAAAAATTACTGGTTTTGTTTTGCGAATTGTTAAAATATTTGATACCATTTTCGTCCAAGAATGTCTTGACTTTATTAATCTTTAAGCCAAATGATATATTTTCACCTTTTATTAACTTACTGGTAGCCACTCCAATTAGATCACCTTTTTCATTAAAAATTGGTCCGCCACTATTCCCAGGATTTACTGGTGCTGACATTTGGAAATAATTTGAATTGTCCTGAAATCCAAGTTTTGAGCTTAAAATTCCATCTGTTACTTTAATCGAAGATCCTAATGTACTTTCGTAAGGATACCCAAAAACATATAGTTTTTGACCAAGTTGTATATTATCTGAATTACCTAAACTTAGGTAACTTATATTTGGAATAGATTCAGTGATTTTCAAAACACATACATCAAGAGATCCACTTGTTATTAGTTCGGCTTTGTATATTATATCATTGTACACTATTTTAAAATATTCTCCTTTTTCAACAACATGTTTATTAGTGATCACATAACCAAAATTATTGATAAAAAAACCTGAGCCTTGGGAGACTAATGTTGACAAAGAAATTATCGGGTCAAATTTCGGAGCATTTACTTTGTATCCAGAAGTACTTAATTTAGCGTTTTTTATTTCATTTCCATAATCAATTTTGGCAATAAAACCGTAATCAATCTTAATATCAAGATTTGAAAATGAAATTTCAGAAGTTTTAAAAAAAGTTTCAGTAAGATGATCATTATCCACATCTTCAACGATATATGAATAATTATTATTGCCGTTATTTACTATATAATGTCCTTTAAAATAAGTTAGTTTTACATACGAATCCCAATGTGAATTGTTAACTTCATGATTCGCATAGATATATATTTTATTTTTAATTTTCTTTAAAACAACTCGAGCAGATGATTTTCTCTTTACTTGTCCACCGATGTTACTTTCAAATTGAGTTTCGCAATTAAAAATACCTTCCAATATCTCCGATGATTCAGATTCCTTAAAAATATTTTGCCATTGGCTAATTGTTAAACTATCATATTCAGCTTGAGCAAACAGATTTGGAAAAAACCCTACAATTAAAAATAAAAAGAGTATGTATTTCATAATTGAGTTGAAATTAAAACAATAAAATATAATGTAAAATTGATAATCTAACAATCTATTTATTTTAAAGTTTATTATAGCAATTCACACGGATATAAAAAAAGCCCCCAATAAGGGAGCTATGAAAAACTAAAAGGGTAACTGGCTGATATGGAATCTATAACCAAAACCCTGAATGGTAACCAAATCATAAGGTAACCTACCAAACTGTAATCTCACTGAAGTAGAGGTCACTTGTGCATATACTAGCCACCAGCCGAAGAACTGCACCTTAAATATATCTCGTATCATGATGCCTTTACCACAGGGTGGATCTGACTAAAAGAAGGAATATGGCATCATATACTACCTGCAAGTGTGGAGATATGTGACATATAGCGTAGCGGTACTTCTTGTGTCAGAGACATCCCTGTACCTTTGCGACATGATCCGTGATATATTTTTGACTACATTTTTTTGGAAACGGGACTAAAAGAAGTAAAGCATTAAAGCATGGGTATCATGGCTCTTTGGGATGGTATGCCAGGACTGTAGTAGGTGGAATGGCAATGGATGGTATGAAGTTAAGCTGACATTCCCCTACAGCAGACCTTGCAAGAGTAAAGGAGAGGCAATGATACTTACCGCTAAGGCGGCACAAGTATGCTGTGGGGACTTCGACTCTATTGCATTGCGCTCAGCCACCGAGGCTCTCTGAGTGAATGAGTGAATGAAGTGCAGCGTAATGGGAACAGCGTGAAATGTAGCAAACGTAATGAAGGAAGGAAGTGTGCCGCAGGATGATAGAAATTGGATAATGGAAACACACAAAATGTTGTGCAAAATGTTGTGCAAAATAAAAAAGCAGCTATGAAATAAATCATAACTGCTTGATTATCAGTGGGCCCACCAGGACTTGAACCTGGGACCACCTGATTATGAGTCAGATGCTCTAACCAACTGAGCTATAGGCCCGAACAATCTGTGAATAAGTTTTCAAAAATTGCGGACACAAAGGTAAAAGTAATTTTACAAAATATCCTATCTTTTTTAGTAAATTTTCAAGCCCTTCTGCCAATCCCCACGCCGAAGATACCATATACTCATCGCCATCATCACCGTCCAATAAAGCCATTCGCTCATCCATGCCAGTGGAAAAGGCAGTGCCAACCGATCAATCACAATAAAAATATATAACATATACATAAAAATACCTACAAACTCTATCCAAAATACCACCTTTGTCATTCCTGTAGCGACTACACCATTGAGCCATATGACGCCAAATGTCTGGATGATAATAGCCATCGAAACGACGCCTAAAAGTAATTTAGCCTCGTCCATAAAGATAGCGTCCTGCCCGAAAATAGACAAGAATTCCTCTGAAAAAAAATTTATACCTATGATATAAATACAAACTCCTACTAGGGAAATTGTCTGTATCTTTTTCAATATAGTAAAAATTAATTCGCTCTTACCTTGACCTATGAGATTACTAATAATGGTATTTGTGACAGAACCAAAAGACCAAGTAAATATACCGCTAAGTCCGAAAAAATTGCGCATCACTTGGGATATGGCTTGTTCTGAAACGGTGTACTGCCGACTAATCAATAAGAAAAATACCCACCATGAACCTGTACTGATTGCATATTGACTCATCAATGGAAAGCCTTGGCTAAAAACTAATTTTAGATTATTCAAAGATAAATAGCGAAATGAAATTTTTTCACCAATAAATTGGCTCAAAATGATCCATACCGCAAGTAAACCTATCACTTCGGCTGCAACAGAAGCATAGGCAGCTCCGACAAATCCCAACTCAGGAAGTCCAAAATGACCAAATATCAGACCATAATCCAAAAACACATTGACAGCAGATTCTATGAATGCAATCCATACTAGGAACCTTGTCCTTTGGAGGCTGATGACGTAGGATATTTGTGCATTGAGTGCAAACAAAAATATTAGACCTATGATTCTAACATTTATAAATGATGTAGCAAGAGCAATCACCTGATTATCCAAATGTAAGACTTGCAAAAGAGGCCCAAACCAAAGCCAAGTTATACTAATAGCAATCAAAGCCAAGATAATCGCTATCACCATACCATGCGCCAACATAGAAGCCATCTCTTCCTTGTTTTCCTCACCTGCTTTCCGTGACATTATAGATAATAGAGCACTATTCAACCCGTAACCAATCGCTGCAAATATGAGATAATATACGCCAACAATGCCCACAACTGCCAGCTCTACTGTACCCAAATGTCCAACGAAAGAAGCATTGATCAGATAGTTGACTTCGGGAATTAGTTTTGATATGCTGATGGGAACCGCCAACGCCAGTATAGCCCTTATAGAAGTTTTTACTTTCAGCGAAGAGGACGAATTCTCCATATAATCAGAAGCAAGATTGATTTATGCCTAGCATATAATGATCAACAATCTGCAATGGAATGGCCTGCTCACATCCATCAAAATCAGCAATATCTGATTCAGAAAAATTCAATTTTATTTCAGAAGTAATCTTCCCTGCAATGGGCATATATGACCAATGCCATTTTTCTTCATTATACCCATGCGGTCGCACAGAATCCTTGGAAGTATAAGGTCGGCAAAATCCAAATTTGCTTGCATTTATCAGCATCCACTGGTATAATTTTGCTCCTTCACCGGATTCAAACCACGTATTGTTTAGCGCATTAAGGTCTATATCCGTGCCCCAATGATGCCTTGAAGTGCCCGGCATGGATGAATATTCCAAAATTTTTTGTGCCCTCTCCTTTGGATTCGGATAAGCCTGATCTGCCTTTTTACCATTGGACAAGTTCACCTTCCCATTCCATTTGTTCTCCCAAATCCTTTTTTGATCTTCAAATGTACGGGTGGCTGAGATAATTTTCAAATTGACGCCGGACTTTTTGGCTTCTTTATACATTTCTATAAATGCTTGGTAGGCATCCTTTTGTAGATACATACCTACCTTTTCAGCGTGTGGTTTTATTATTTCAACAAAGTCTGGATGGATTGCCGGATCAAACTTGCCAGATATAAACGAGGTTGGGGTGGTTTGCGCAGATAGAATAGAAGTATTAAAAGGCGTTAAAACGTCTAAAAATAGATAGAGAAATAATACAGACACGATTCTATACACCTTCAAAATACTGTCTGGTTTAAACAATGAATAACTAGAAAAGTTATCTGGGTCATATGTTGAAAAATTATAATTCCTTATCATATGAAATAAAATTCAATTACTATCTTTGATAACATTAAAACAATAATCATGAAAAACATCTTCTTTCTTTTAGCTTTTTTATTCTTAACTGCCAGTTACACTGGCCCCAAAGACCTTATGAGCAGATCCAATTTGACAATTTAGATGTCATTTAGCATGTGACTGCATTTGATAGCACCATGAGAGATGCTCGATTGGATGGCTATTCACATTTCAAAGGTTCAAATTATATCAACCCAATTGTGTATCAGGACAAAGTTTTCACTTTTTATGAAATAAATACAATTGAGGGACTTATTGTAGGTGTTTATCTTGACTGCCAAGATTTAGCAACAGGAAAAATTTTGTCGCGCAAGCGGTATGGAAGAACGGATGGTGAACGTATAGATATACCCATTAGAGCCCTAATAAAAGACAATAAACTCTTAGTTCTTGGTAAAATCTGTAGGGTGCTCAATGATACAATTCAGTCTTTTGGCGCTACACTGCGCAACATGACACTCAGTACTAGGGAGTATAATGTTGACGATGGTACTTTGATGACTTTCAAGCATGGTGATTTCGAAGATCATTCTGGTATAAGCATGGAGGTTGGGGCAGAAAAGTTTTATAAATCCTATATGTTTGAAGAAAACGGAAATATTCGGTATTTAGAAAGAAGTAAAACAAATACAAATGTGTTTCTTCTCAATTGGATAAACAGCTACTTAATCGATAGAGATGGGAGAATACTATCAAAAGATTCAATATTAAACTACCAAATTTCATTTAATGTAATCCAAATCCACCCGGATACCATTCTGATGACAGAGATAGATACTGCCGGTATCCTATTTAGATATCTGTCGCCTGATCTGAAAGAATACTATTCTCTTAAGATAAAAAATGAATTTGATCACATTCCGGTTCAAATGGAGATAAAAGATTACTCTAAGGAAAACCGCCAAAACCTTTTCTTCAACCAACGAAACAGTCCGTTTCCTGGTACTTATTTTGAATCCTATGTCTATACTTTTGATGGGGAGTTCGTAGCAGAATGTGATTTTCCGAATTCCTTTCGAGAAAACTTTTATCCTATTGATTGGGTATCCAATCCTGAAGAATATCTGGGCGTCATACTCAGAACAAATGAAACAGGCGGCCTTGATAACTTTCTGACATCAAAAAGGATTCAAAACCAAAACGAAGAGACGATACTGAAAAAAATGAGACCAACAGATTCTCTTAGAATTGCGACACCTATTTGGTCTAAAAAAGTGGATGATGGAAACGTGCTCATTTCTCTGTTTGAAGATGCCTTGTATATTGATACTTTGACACACAAGCCTACATATGATTGGGATAGCGGCGCTAACAGTTATATGTTAGTAAAAGGTGAGAGCTTGGGTCTCTTTACCGGCACATCAGATCAATCCGTCACAGCATCCATAAATATTTTTCCCAATCCCGCACACGTACTTGTATATATACGGGCACAAGATGAGCCCATACAGTCTATAGAAGTGGTCGATATATCGGGTAGAATCATTGATCAATTTTCAGTTACCGATTACCAAAAAGATATTGACGTCAGTCACTACGCAAGTGGCATCTACATCCTGAAAATTAGGACGAATCATCGATCTATCACAAAGAAAATTGTAGTAGAATGATCCTGGCTCATCACTGATAGTCATTGAAGTAAAAAATCCATTTCATATTGACCTATAACACTATTTGGTACGATGCATTTGATTTGCTGCTTTAGCTTTCAGTTTCCCGATATGCAGCACAAAAATGATCAATGTAATCATGCCCATCATACCCAATATACTGTATTCCCATAACCAACCACCACTTTCTTCGCGGTGTGACCAAACCGCATATCCGATGCCTAAAACAGTGATGCCTATGGCCCAGGCAGCAGCTTTTATTTGAGGTAAGATGTCAAATTTTACACCATTATTGAGAGATAACAAGATGATGGATGTCAAAATGGGTAGTAAGCCCACACTGGCATTGCCATCTTGATAAAAATAATCATAAGCAGGTACCAAGAAGAAAAGTATGCTCATGACAAGATTGGGAATATAGGGATGCATCTAATTGATATTTTGCTGAGATGAATATGAATCCATTGTAAAAACCTTATTGCATCGATTATGTTTGAATTCGGAGCATCACTTTAAAATAAAATGGTATGAGCGACGCATGGAAGGTAGGAAAAAAAGAGATTTCAGGGATTGCAAAATCTCATGAAACGTGCATTCTTGTTGCTGCGATCACAGAGAAAGATACTGAGACTGAAGTGATGGAGCATCTCGATGAGTTGGAGTTTCTTGCCACAACTGCAGGCGCCATCACCGCAAAGGTATATACCCAAAGGATAAAACATCCTAATGTAAAATCTTATGTTGGCCCCGGAAAATTGGATGAAATCAAAGAATACATCCAAGCCAACGAAGATGTCACCGTCGTGATCATAGATGCTGATTTGACAGGAAAACAAAACAGTTATCTCGAAGAATATCTCAAAGTCAAGATCGTAGATAGGAGCACGCTTATCTTGGATATCTTTGCGGAACGAGCACAAACCGCACAAGCCAAAACACAAGTGGAACTAGCTCAAATGCAATATCTACTGCCCAGACTTCGTGGATTATGGACCCACTTGGAGCGTCAGCGTGGTGGTATAGGTATGCGTGGTCCGGGTGAAATGGAGATAGAAACGGATAGAAGGATTGTGAGAGATAAAATCGCCCTCCTCAAAAAACGACTTGAAAAAATAGACCAACAAGCTCAGACCCAACGCAAAAACAGAGGTGAGCTCATCAGGGTTTCTCTGGTGGGATATACTAATGCCGGAAAATCCACATTGATGAATGCCCTTAGCAAATCAGATGTCTTCGCAGAAGATAAACTGTTTGCAACACTTGACACCACTGTGAGAAAAGTCGTTTGGGACAATATGCCCTTTTTATTGTCGGACACCGTAGGATTCATTAGAAAATTACCTCACCACTTGGTAGAAAGTTTCAAATCCACACTAGATGAAGTGCGTGAAAGTGACATTTTGGTACATGTAGTAGATGTCTCTCATCCTCAGTATGAAGACCACATCAATACTGTGATGAAGACTTTGGAAGAATTAGGAGCGCATGGTAAACCTACTTTGCTGGTATTCAATAAGATAGATGCCTTTCGTAGTAAATATTTTGATGATCTCCTATCTGATGAAGGGAAAGAAGAAATTTTGGATGGCATTGCCATCAAATATTCAGGACTCAACAATATGGATTCAATATTTATTTCAGCAGTTGAAAGAGAAAACTTTGAAGCTCTCAGACAGACATTGATGCAAATGATTTCCGAAGCATATCAGGTTAGGTACCCTTACCAAAGCAAGTCGTGGTAGATTATTTATGACTTCCTCAATTTTTTAAAATAATTTAGCTCCTTTCTCTTGAGTTCAAATTCTAGTTTTGCCAATTGTAAGCCGGCATTCCCATCCAAAAAACCTCTATTCAAAATATACGTTTTTAATACCCGAAAGTACGGCCCAAAGAGACGTTTTAATATGGGTGGTTTGTTAGACTTTGAAATCCATTCCTTGGCTCTTAATAGCGCATAATTATCAAACTTCCTTTCCACTTGATGAAAATCAACGTATGAATAATGATAGGCAACACCTTCCAGCCGAACAATTTGATTATCCTTTTTCAAAGTCAAACCTTCATGAACCAAACGGACATTCCATTGTGCTTCATTTTTGTTGTATAATCTGCTGACCCAATCCGGAAACCACCCACTATGCCGTATAGCAGTTTCACCAATAAAAGATAACCTATTGAAAGCATACACTGTTGATGGTTTCAAGTCTAAATGCAGGATGCTTTGCTGTAGATCTTCATTGATGATTTCATCTGCATCTATGCTAAGTATCCATTCGGTTTTTGCTAATGCAGCCACTAGATTTTTTGTGGTAGAAAACCCTTGCCAAGAAATTAAATGGCATTCTACTCTAAGATCTTTGCAGATCATTTCAGTTTCATCAGAAGTCTGGTCATCTATTGCCACAATAATATATTGGAGCACATTTTGTAATGCTTGAATGCAACCGGAAATGGTTCTAGCTCCGTCTTTAACGACAATAACAGCCGTGATATCACTCCTCTTTTTCATCAATGGCGTTTCCCATGGCTATAAAATAAGGATTTGTCAGCAATGTTTTATTATAGACCAAAGGAAGATTTGTGTGTGCATCTATCAGTTTACCTCCTGCTTCTTCTATGATGATTTGCCCTGCGGCAGTATCCCATTCCATGATGTGGATCATACGTGGATAGTAATCTGCTTCTCCCTTGGCCAAAGCAATAAACTTTAGTGCGCTTCCCTTAGAAGAGATAATCGGTGATTTCAAGGATTCTATATATTTTTTGGAATGATGATCCATGCCTTGCCTACTGGCCAAAACCCTTATTCCTTCAGTTTTAAAGTCAAAAGTGGAGACTTGTAGTTTGATTCTTTCAGATTTCCCATTCCATTCAAAGCTCCCTTGCCCTTTTATGGCATAATAAAAACTATCTGAAGATGGTACAAAAATAAATCCTGCTATTACCTGATGATCTCGTACTAATGCTAAATTGATAGTAAATTCTCCAGTCTTATTAATAAATTCTTTGGTGCCGTCTAGCGGATCCACCAACCAGAGATTTCTAAAGTTTTTTCGTACTTCATAACTTGGAATTTCTTCTTCCTCAGAGACTATCAAGATATTGGGATATTCAGACTGAAGTCTTTTGGTAATGATAGTACTTGACGTGGTGTCTGCCTTTGTAACGGGGCTGTGGTCAGATTTATAGCTGAGTTCCCATTCAGATTCAGATCTATAGATATCCAATAAAGCTTCACTTGCTGCTTTTAGCGTTTCATAGATATACTCTACATCCCTTTTTAATAAGGTAAATTCATCATTTTCTTGAAATCGATCAGTAACCATGCCTTCTTTCTAACAACAATATTTTCTTTTGGTTTGAATGGGATTATCGCCAAGAAATTAAAATGAAATCATTGAAAATATTCCTTCAAAATGGCAATGCAAATACACATATTGAACAATTAAGTTTTCATATTATCTTTATTTGCCCAAATATAGAGAGAAGCGATACTTCTATATGGCCGCCAATGTTCTGTTTTAGAGATGATCAAAGCGTCTTCTTGTTTTTTGGGAAGATTTTCGATTTCCAGTATTTTTTTGATACCATTTCTGACGATTAAATCATCTATAGGCAATACATCGAGTCTGTTGAGATTGAATATCAAGATCATTTCAACTGTCCATTGTCCTACACCTTTTATTTGAGTCAATAAAGATATAATGGATGCATCGTCCATTTTTTCTATTAGATCATCTGTCAGTTGATGGTCATTAAAAAAGGTTGCAGTATTTTTGACGTATTGTGATTTCTGAAATGACAACCCAACATCTCTTAAAGGCGCAATCTCCGTTTCTATTAAAAAAGATTGTAGATCTCTATCACCAACAAGGTCTAAAAATCGACCGTAAATGGTTGCAGCTGCTTTATTCGACAATTGCTGCGATATGATGGATTTGACCAGTGATTGAAAACAACCTAAACCATTAGATTGCACATTGATTTCTACACTGTCAATAATATTTTTTAATTTGTCATCCCTTCGTAGGTGGTTCTTGGCTTTTTCAATCATTGCTTTCACATCTTTTGCACATGGTGATCTTAGAATATTTCAAAGCACCGCCTAACTGTGGTGACAATTTCTTAATACTGACCTTTACTTTTGTAATTTGGGGTGATAATTCAACGATTTTTGTAATCATACATTCTGCCACAGATTCAATCAATAGTTTTGTAGCTTCCATTTCTTGCTTCGAGATGAGAAATAGATTTTCATAGTTTATAGTGTTAGCAATGTTTTCGGTATCCGTATTGGGATTTCTTTTGTACCACGCATCTATCGTGACTAAAAAATAATGCCCTGACGAGCGTTCCTCAGTGTAAAAACCATGAAAGGCAAAAAACTCAACATCCTTCAAGCTTATTTTGACTTTCAAATACTTTAGAAATTTATGGTAGTAAAATAATACTTCCAGGAGCTATTCCTGATGTGGCGGAAACTTGATTCACTGCAAGTAACGACTCCAATGGTATTTGATGCGCTATGGCAACATCTTTGAGTGACTCTTTGCGTTTGAGTTTATAAAACTTACTACCATCTAAGGATACTGACTTGCGATATTTGAAAAGATTCGCAAAACTGTCAGAATTTAAATTATCCTGTTTTGTAGATAATCTGCTCTTTTTCTTTAATGGATTTAGCACCGCCAGAGCATGATCTGTGTGTGATTCACTTTCAGCGATCGGCAGCTCTGATATTTCAGGATATTTAAAGTTGATAAGTGGATTATACACCAAGTTATCATAGGAATTGTATTTATCGATATATTCGTAAATGTGCTTCTCCGGCAATGTCAATACATATTCGTCATCTTCCGAAGCAGGAATAATATCCTTAACAAATGTCGGATTCAATAATTCGACTATGTAAGGATCTATCTCAAATTCTGAACTTACCTTTTTTAAGTCAATTCTCTTAAATACTTTTACTGATGAGTTATATAACAAGTATTCAGAAGGTGCTGCGGGCGTCAGATCATGCAAATAATAATAATTCATCAAGTACGAAGCAGCAATAAATCGAGGAATGTATTTCTTTGTCTCTGACGGCAAATATTTCTGGATTTCCCAATAATTTGTTGATCCACCTGACTTACGAATGGCTTTATCCACATTACCCTGACCACAGTTATAAGCAGCCAGTGCCATGGTCCAATCACCATAAATATCATATAATACTTTCAAGTATTGAGTTGCTTTTTCAGTAGATTTGATAAGGTCACGGCGCTCGTCAACATATTTATTGACTTTTAAGCCCAATAAATCTGCTGTACCTTTCATAAACTGCCAAAGTCCGGCTGCTCCCTGATGAGAAACCACATTTGGCAATAAACTACTTTCAACAACGGTGATGTATTTGAATTCATCCGGAAGGTCATTCCTTCTCAATATGTCTTCTATAGCTGGAAAATATAGTGAAGTTCTCCCCAAAATAATTTCAGATTGCGATCGGTATTTGTCAACAAGGTTTGAGATTTGAGTTTCAACTTCTTCTGTCAATTGTACATCAATCACCGTATTGAGATTGGTCAAACGATTCATGTATGCCACATTACGCGCCAATGCCTTAGAAGACATATTGGCAACCATAAAAAAGGCTAACATTAAAATGAACCTAAATACTCGTTTATTAATGAACACGGGATAAATATAAACAATAAAATTATGTCGGATACAATTCATCATTAAATATTTTTTAACTGATGCATTTGCTCATTTGGTCTATAACGTAAATAAAAAACATTACAATACAAATAGCATCAAAAAGTTAATAATTTACTGTATAAGCTTTGGGGGCGCAAAATTAAAATGAAATTATCTTAATACGCGTCAACGATATGTTAACCCACCCAAAAACCGTGCAATACATTATATTGCACCTTTTATTAATATATAATTAACAAATATTACACAATGACGCCATCATCAATATGGATGATTCGGTCGCTTATTTTGGCTAATTCTTCATTGTGTGTAACAATCACAAAGCTAATGCCCAACTCTTTTCGTAATTCTAAAAACAAATTGTGCAAGTTTTCTGAACTACTCCGATCCAAATTTCCAGTCGGTTCATCGGCAAATATTACCTTGGGGTTATTTATAAGTGCACGTGCAACGGCTACTCTCTGGGCTTCACCACCACTCAGTTGATTGGGTTTATGGGTGTTTCGGTGCGAAAGTCCAAGATGATGCAATAACTCTTTGGCCTTCCTATCCACCTCATTCGTATCTTTTTTGGAAATATAAGCCGGAATGCACACATTTTCCAGAGCCGTGAATTCTCCCAATAAGTGATGAAATTGAAATACAAAACCTATGTTTTCATTTCTAAATTTTGCACTCTGCTTTTCATCCATAGAATTGGTTTCAGTGCCATTGATGATGACCTTACCTGAATCAGCATTATCCAACATGCCTAAAATATGTAGCAAAGTACTCTTTCCTGCACCAGATTTACCAGTAATACTAACTATCTCTGCAGGCTCAATATGTAGATCCACACCTTTTAAAACGCGAACATCTCCGTAAGACTTTACCAATTGTTCTGCTATAATCATGAGATTATAATTTACTTCTGATAGATGTGGCTATCATTTCCATCTCTTCCTTTGAAAAGTTCAGTTTGGGCTTTGAAAAATTCATATCCTCCATCTTCTGGATAGGAATGAGATGGATGTGAGCGTGAGGAACTTCTAAACCTATCACAGTCACTCCAATTCTTTGGCAAGGAATGGCTAATTTAACAGCTTTTGCAATCTCTTTGGAAAACTGCCATAATCCTGAATACAATTCATCGTTAACATCAAAAATATAATCAATTTCTTTCTTTGGGATCACTAAAGTATGACCTTTCACCAATGGAAAAGCATCCAAAAAAGCTAAATATTCTTCAGTTTCAGCTATTTTATATGCAGGTATTTCACCATTGACTATTTTTGAAAATATAGATGCCATTACAACGATATTTCAATGATTTTAAAATCCATAACACCTGCCGGAGTCTCTATTTTAGCGAGGTCACCGACTGCTTTTCCCAAGAGTCCTTGACCTATTGGTGAACTAATTGAAATTTTCTTTTCCTTCAAGTTTGCTTCAGCTTCAGCCACTAGCTTATAAGTCATATCTTTATTCGTCTTGATATTTCTGATGGTCACATTGGTCAGAACTGTCACTTTGGACGTGTCTAACTGCGAAGCGTCAATTATTCTAGCGCCTGCAAATGCTTTCTCCAATTCGCTGATTTTTAGTTCCAACATACCTTGGGCGTTCTTTGCAGCATCATATTCTGCATTTTCAGATAAATCACCTTTATCTCTAGCTTCAGCTATTGCTTTTGCAGCTTCATCTCTGCCCTTGGTCTTCAGTTCATCCAATTCGGCTCTTAACTTCTCATACCCTTCTTGTGTCATGTATGATATTCCAGACATCATTATTATATTTATAGCATGATTAAAAATAAAAAACAGACGTTTCCATTGTGATTGACGGAAACGTCTGTCTATATCTTCTAAATTATTTGCTAAACATAAAAATTAGCAAATGGTTCACCAATAGTTCATCCTAAAATGAAAGTAGCACAGCAAAATTATGGCTTCCTTTATATGGATTGGTCGCCCTATAAGCATAATCAAAAGCTATTGGGTTTCCTTTCAAAGGGACATTTACAGTAAATCCTGCAGATAAACCTGTATATATATTATTACCGCCAATACTCTGTCCAAGATCCAATTTATAGGCTGATCTTAATACTACTAAATCTTTAAACGAGAATTCAGCACCAACGCCAACTTGATCTCTCGAGAAAGCATTTGATGTGAAATTTCCCAATGCTCTCAAATAGATTTTGTCTTTAAAATAAAAGTCATATGAAACACCTATATTCAGAATTGATGGCAACTCAAAACTCGCGGCTCTGTAATCATAGTTGATTTGATAACTTCCATACGCTTGATCCGGATTATCTCTTCGCACAGATAATCCTTCACCTCCAAACTGCATTGGAGAACCAATATTTCTCAAGGAAATCCCAAGTTTAAAGTTGTCCTTTTCACCCGACACATATTGTACTCCCGCATCTATTGCCCATCCAAAAGCAGAAACATCAATCACAGATTCTGAAATTGCTCTAAACAAAAGCCCAACAGATATCTTATTCGCATAGGTAAATGCGTACCCAATACCCAATTGGAAAAAACTTGGAGAGAAAGTTCCACCTGTACCCGCAGGCTGCAGATTTGTTGTAATAGGAATGTCTCCAAATTTTAATTGTGATAATTCTACACCTAAAGCACCTGATGTACCTACTCGGGTAGCGAGTCCCAAACCCACGAAATTGAGGTCTGACCCGGAATATAATTTATTGCTTGAAACACCAATTTGGAATTTGTTTATTCGACTCAATCCTGCGACATTTATACGCATAGCCTCGATACCAGTCACACTAGATGTACTCATAGAATGCAAACCAGCACTCTTACCCCACGGATTTAATAACAGCTCTCCTGCGCCTGCCTGACCCTGTCTGTCCGGATTGCCCGCAAATACACCAAAGGCTATTGTCAAAATAAATGAAAACGATATGTAAAACTTTATATTCATCATTTTTACTTTTTCTATTGATAAATGATAAAGTCAGATGCAAGGTATCGATTCCCCTGCATCCGACTCTAATTTTTTATAATCCGTTTGGATCTAATTTTCTGCCAATTCCGAACCACTTGATGGTTCTTTCTTCACCATATTCAGGAGCCAAAATATGAATCAAATAGACTCCACTACTTACAGGAACATTCTTATAATTTTTCATATCCCAATCAAGATCAGGATACACTTGTGTTGTGGATGTTGGCCTTTGTGAACCATTCAAAATAGTGCCTCTTTCATCTCTATCATATTGTTTGATGAAACTTCCATCTATACTATATATGCTTACAGTTGCCCTTGCAGGTAGATTTGTGATCTTCACTACATTTGTAAACTGGTTGGATTCATAGGAACTGTATGCATAGTATGGATTTGGAACTACATTGACATTCGCCAAAGCACCAACGTATTCTGCTTGCTCATCCAATTGTTCTGCTTCTAATCCATCAAATGAAAATTCATACACCGGATTATCGCCATCAGTGTCACAATTTCGCTCAGTATTGATATTGAATTTTCTAGATTGTCCATAAGGATTATCTACTCTCAATTGGACTCTGAGATCGTTTGGAATCAATCCTTCCTGAACTGAAAGCAAAGGATGACTTGGCACACCTACAGGCCATGCCGTCCAAGTAACGGCAGCAATGGCTTTAATTTTCGTAGTTGCACCACTTGTTGGTAATAATTTTGTGGCCATTGACTCACAACCATCGTATTCCTGTCTAGTGACATAGATATAATGATGACCTCCCATCACAATCTGTCTCAAGTCATTACCAAATTCAGGAGCAAAGTATTGTCCTGATGGGTTGAATAACATATCACCTCCAATAGGAACATTACCATCTAAATATACAGTGTTATCACCCGAAAATATACTATTCTCACCGAAGAAGATGTTCAAGCGTTTACCGGTTTCTACGTCTATAGCATAACCGGGGAAATAACTGAATCCGGTAGAATTGGCTATTTCGTTTCCATCTTTATCCTTGGAAGGGCTTTGCCTAATCTCAAAATTCTTGGCATTACCAATGGTTTGATTTCCTGCATTGATCATATCTGGGCTGGCTGTTTCTACAACGATACACTTACTCCACAGATCCTTATTTTTTGTAAATACGATATCTACATTATTCAAATCTCGATATCTCAATGCATTGATGGTTCTGCTGGTTGCCAGAAGCATGTAATCTCTCGCCGCGGGACTAAAGTAAACCGGAAGCAATAGATCAGTCTCATATCTAGAGGATAAGAATGGGAAAAAATATCCGCCTCCCATCTTAGACAGACTACCATTTTTATCCAAATCTGTGGTACGAACAAGGTCTAATATATTTAAAGTGACGTTACCATCAGTGGACGTTTGGATGATTCCATTGTCTCGTACAGCATTGAACCATGTTGCGCCCCCGTCATTAGCATAGGTGTACCTAGCACCGACAGCACCATTGTCACCGCTTCCGGCAGCACCGGTCTCCTCTACACTATTGACGATTATAGAAACTCCTTTGTTCTTTAAGATATACTCCTTAACATCGCTCAATTTCTTATTATCCAGAAGTAAAACCGGAGCCGATGCATTTGTCACATCTGTCAATCTCCAGTAGGTATCATCACCAAAGCTACATATTTCTTTGTTGTTATTGAATGTACCGATGATTTCTAATTTATACTTACCGTCCTTTACTCTCAATGGATCAACTACTTTGGCTTCGATAGGACCAGCACCTTTCTTGTAGGTTATTTTGCCATCAAAGCTGCCAGATAGGATCACCTGATCCATGTCATCCGTCATCTCTAAGAAAATACCGGGATTGCCTTCTCCTGCTAATCGGGCTACACTGGCGCCTTCTCCGTACTCCGCATGCAATTTCTCATATACAATTGGCCTTGGTACAAAGGTGTATGCCTTTTTTTCTACTCCACCAATATTTTTTCTACCTGCTAGATAAGAAGTTCTTTGTCCTTCTCCTGTTACAATGTCTAAGGTTTGCCAATTGTTATTCGCATAAGCCAACGCCAAATAATGGTACTGCTTATGATTAACCAACCTTTTATCGCTGACAGCAAATGCGTCTTCTGTTATTCTGAAAGAATATCTGATCCCACTGTCTAGACCTTCAACTTTTTTCTCAGGAATAAACACTACAGGTCCATCTTGAATGATAGGATTAGATTGTGCTGTCCAATTGTATATTTCCTTGATGCCATTTTTTACATCTACTAATGCCACTTCGCGCGCCTTTGTTACATCTCCCAATTCTTGTACACTCACTGTTGCGTTGGCCAATTGGAAGATCCTATAACCTTCAAATTTATACGTATTATCCACACCCAATTGAGGAGCCTGTATATCAACTTCTTCATATTGTTGATTAAAATTGTTAGAAGTAACTTCATTTGATAACATCAGAATCAACTCTCTATCCAATTCGACAGCAGTGACATCTGGTGCATCAGGACCGTCTGGAAAATCAAAACAATTATTAAATAAAGATTGAGCGATATCGTCGGCATACTGCAGCCTAGTGATATCCGGACATGGATAATCTATGCTTGGCACAAACACCACACCAATAATCAATTCATTGATGGCACCCGGTTGTAATAGCAGTGGTCCTGTTGCCTGTAGTGTTCGTCTATCACCGAAAGGCATTTTCACACTACACATTGACCAACCGTTATTATCGTTTGGCTCATCAGGGAATGCGTATTTTGTGATCTCAGTGCTTCCTGGATTATATCCGGTACCACCTTTGGTCAAAGGAGTTCCATCAGCCCAAAGTCCCCTAATCAAATTATAAAACCCATCTTCTCTACCTCTCTGGGGATCACAAGTGGCAACAGGGACAGAACCAACGGAGCAGTTTTCCGCATATGTAAATGATGTCATTCCTAATTCCAATAATGTATCAACAGCGCCAGTAAATGGTTCCGGATCCACCAAAATAACTTGTCCATTTGAGTCCCTAATGATTGCATTTGTATCTTCATCTCTTAAGAAAACTTTTGGACCACGAGGGCCTCTAAAGTAGTCCATTCCAAGGATAGGAATATCCGTACCATAGGTCTGAGTGGACTCACATGATGTGGTGCTACCTATCCCATCTATAGCGTCTTCATTATAGACATACGCCAATGAACGCGGTTTACCATTAACAATTGTTTGGTCACAGCCAATGTAATCATCTTGATAACAACCCAAATCGGGGTCGATCCACATGGAAAAATAACAATCCAATAAATCTTCATTGGCCTTATTGATCAATTTATACCTATAAAAGGTCATATCATTGATCTCATCATTACTTGCATATGCAAAACTTTGCACTTGTACTTCCATTTGTATTTTTTCCGGACCGGAAAGCGTCTGTGGACCTCCTGCATCATTGTATATCCAGAATACCATTTCATCAGGAATAAGTTGAGAAGCTTTTTGGATCGTTTCCGGTTCACAATCTCTTATATATATAGTTGGAAAATCACCTTTTGCAGGATCGTATTTCAAATCACCATCCAAATCAAAAAAGTCTCCTAAAGGTTGATCCGGCAAAGCAAATCCATATTTTGTTCTAAAATATGGGCTTCCTTGTCCGGGCCAAAATTTGACGGACTCCGGAATGCTGTCTATGTTAACTACACCTCCATTACCATTTGCAATGGATAATATTACTTTTTGCGCATGATTCCGTGCATCATCACCATTCACAGTGAAAAAGCGGTCCCATTGCTGACAAATTTCAAATTCTGTAGTACCATTTATATCCAATGGTCCTGCAAAATTATCCATACCTTCTTGTCGATAGGTGACGGCCGTCAATTTGATATTCTTGGCTCTGTTTACACCTCCAATCCAAACTCCTCCTGCATATAATGCCGATACTAATGGCTGTCCCGGAGTAGGTTTTGGCACAAAATACTGAGCAGTTGACCACAAATCACCACCTGTATGCAATCTAGCTCTGACGTTATTGACCTGCATATCGTATGATTTGGTAGGTCGCGTACATACTGCTCTCCATTCCGTAGTTTGTTGAAGCGCAGGGCTACCACCATCTGTGGGCGTGGTAGGTTCCTTTGCCATTATATCAGAGTTGTAAACAAATAACACTCCAATAAAAATTAAAAATTTTGATATCTTCATTTTTTGTAATATTTTTTTTAAAAATCTAATATTGCACCAACATAAATTCGTCTTGGCTGGGTATAATTTCCGGGAGCATTCATCCTCCAGTTATACGCATCCAAGAAATTCTGTACATTTCTACCTGATGCTGCAATGGCATCTATCCTGTCTTGACCAATACTTGAATTCAAGAATCCATCATCTTCGGGGTCATTAGAGTATTTATACACATTGATGATGTTTTTAGTGTTAAATAAGTTTTGAACCCTTAGATATACATTGAAATTCAACTGCTTTCCTGTGGCTTTGCTTATTGTAATTGGTAATCGTTTCTGAACATTCAAATCAGTCGTAAAATTCCATGGAAGTCTAGCACCATTAATAGAACTTTTATATCCGGATGCATCAAATTGTTTGACGTTTGCTGCGAGAGTATATGGCTGACCGGACACCAAGTAAGAAGTCAAGTTCACACCAAATTCTTCTAAAATTTTGACATTACCTATTCTTGGTCCATTGTAAGACTTTCCACTGCCATACCTATAGTCAATAACTGTGGTAACCCTATGTCTTTCATCATAACTGAGTGGTAATAACGTCAATATCGATCCGAAGTTGTTAATACCACTTGATGAGTTCGCATCACTACCGGATCCATCTGCAAATTGCAATGTATAAGTTGCAGTAAGTTCTATATTATTGGTTCTTCTTCTATCCAATGTAAATGAGAAACCTTTGACCGTGCCGAAATCCAAGTTATCATATATTTTATAAGTATTTAAAGGAGAAGCAACATTGGCCAAAACTTTTTGCTGAATCAAGTCCTTCATTTCTTTATAATAGGCGGATACCTTTAAAGCCATATTGTCTGATACTTTTTGCTGGAATCCTACCTCATAATCTATCGTTCTGATAGGATTTAAATTTGGATTGTCAAGAGGTGTATCATTCGGATTTATTCTTGTCTTATCTTCCCAGAAGTAATAATCCAGTGGAGATGCATAAGCATTGGATGGAGGTCTCTGATAAAGCACATCATAGTGAGCAAAAAATCCTGCATCATCAGAAATCGGGAAGGAGAATGCCAATCTTGGCATGAAATTCAATTTTGGCTTATAATCTACAAATGACGTATTTGGATCAAAATCACTATCTTGGATATCTAAAACACGACCCGTTGTTTTTCCTACGTAAGAAGGCGTTACCAATCCACCTTGATAAATGACGTTTCCACCGGACACCGCTGTACCATTTGGTAAATACCATTGATCACCTTTTCTGAAAGCTACCACATTATCAGATTCTTCATCCGCAACATATACTTTATAATCATCTTCTACAGAAGAAGGCTGATCTTTACCTATCCGAGAATAGTAATCCTTTGCACTCTCTATCTCATATAAAGCATAATTATCTCGCAAAACTTTTGTGTTTGCATCGTAATAATCTGCACGGACACCAAGTCTAAATATAATATCTTTGTATGAAAATTTATCTTGCAAATACACTGAACTATAAATTGGCTGTTGAGGTGCCACCACAAAAGTTCTTCTACCTTCAGAGTCTCTGCTGGTGAAGAAATCTTCAAATCGAACGTCCGTACCCAATTTATTTCCAAGATAATCAAAGCCATAATAATCAACTTGATTCTGAAAAATGAGTTCATTGGCTGAAAATAGATCTAGTTTCAATAAACTTGGATCGATGTCCCATACATTGACATAATCATGAATGGAAAGTTGCTCATTGTGCGTTTGATTCCACAAATCCCTTACTTTGCTATAAAACTGATTGTCTGGATCAATATTCAACTTTGTCTCATATAAATTAAATGTATCCAATTGTCCAGTAAATGGATTTAGCGACAATTCCTTTCCGACTATATTATCGTAGTTTAGACCATTGATATGATTATTTGCAAGGATTTCTGCAGTATTCCATAGACCAAATGGCCTCACTAACCAACTTCTATTGACACTTTGTTCATAAAGAACTCCAAACTGGACATTATGTCTTCCTTTTTCAGATCCTCCCGGAAGTAAATCGAAACCGGTGCTAAAGTTAATAGAAATAAGATCATTGTCAACTTTACTAAATCTATTATATACCTGACCTACATTAGCAAAAATATTGTTCCATGCAGAGTTGATATTTTGGTTCAAAAGACCATTCACATTGACACCATTGATCGCATTGTATGATCCTAAAACCGGATTGATTGTTTCGTTTAAAGTATAAGTTCCAATATCCGCATTGTAACCCACATGTCCGAAAGGTTCTGTTGCAGATAATGGATCATCTTCACTTCTGAAAGAGAATACCGGAGCCCATGAACGTTCAGTTGTTCCAAAATATCCGTAATCAAACAATCTATCTTCGTGCCTAAAATCTTCAATCCTTTGTTTTCTATTCTGATAACCAAGTGTAATGGTATAACTTAAATTTCTAAAATTGGAAGTGACATTTTCCTTTTGTCCTTCATCGTTAATACTTTGCTTTCCAAGCTTATGTGTCAATCTAAAATTACCTCTATAAGTATTATTGTATTCGTATGGATTATTTACCCAGTTGAGATAAACCCAAGAATCACTGGAACCCGATACACCTGAACTTCCTGGACCGAACCGATTTTTGCCGTCATTGTAGTTACCGGAAATTTGAATATCGATATTGCTTGTAGGTTTGATATCCAAACGACCTGTTAAATCAATGTCAGTATTGTCATCATTCGGTCTTGCTTTGAAAGGTTTTCCTATATCATTATTGCCGTATAACTCAATAGATGGAAATGATGCTTCTCCAATACTGTAAGTAGGGTTTTGCTCCAATGTACGAATAAGTGATTCAGGAACTCGATACACACCGATAGCAGAAGGATTATTATCGTTTACCTTTCTGTATTGCCCAGAAAATCTGTATCCCAATATAGATTGCTTCTTTTTGTTCTTTAAAATTGGACCCGAAATATTTCCACTATAAAGATTGTAGCCGAAGCCATCAAGAGATTTCTCTATTTCCAAGCTACCTGAGATTTTACTTGAAGGTCCTCTGGATGTCAATGAAATCACACCACCTGTAACGTCACCATACCTAGCTTCAACACCACCAACGACGACTTGAAGCTGCTCCACTTCTGATTGCGGGATCATATTTCCTGTAACTCTCACGCCATCGAGGAAATATACAGTCTCATTACTTCTAGAACCACGAATAGAAATGTCTCCACCATCTCGAGATGAGATACCCGCTGAAGTTGCGGCAATAGCATTGATTTGTTTTGTAGGTAGAGCTCTGATTTTCTCAGCTGTCACAGTCGCTCCCTGCGTCGTATTGTCAATTTCTATCAATGGAACTCTGTGTTCCTTGATCTCAATACCCAAGTCCAGCAAAACTGCATCATCTGATAGGTCAAAATCTACCTTGTTTGTTTTTCCTGCCTTGATCACAATTCCGGTTTGCTTCTGAGTAGCATAGCCAACATAACTTGCTTCCATCTCGTAAGTTCCAGGTTGAACGTCAGAAATAAAGTAATTTCCATCCAAATCCGTCTCCGTACCGGTAATGAGCACGCCACCACGATATAATGCAATGGTACCAAAAAGGATGGGTTCCTTTGTCTTCACATCTTTCACTTTGCCTTCTATGGTGGTTTGTGCTACCAATCCAGCTGTAGAAGCAAAGACTACACATAATATTAGTAATAATCTATTCATTTGAGAATTATTGCTATTGTTAATAAATTCTTAAAAAAGTCTGCAATGATACGGATATTCGATCCCTTATCAAAATTTTTATTCAAATATTCATCAATTTTTGTATTCAAGATTACACTTTCAATATTTTTCTATTGGATGTTCTGGATAATTCCTGAATTTAAAATCTTATCTAACAACACTTTTGCAATTTTTACCAACGATTCCCTTGTCCATCCGGCGATATGTGGGGACACCAATACTTTCTCATGAGAAAATAGGCTTTTGTACATATTGATTTCTGCTTCGGTATATTCCATCGGTTTCTCATTTTCGAAAACATCAAGACATGCACCACCTACTTTTTTTTGCTCAAGCGCTGAGATCAAATCCAAAGTGTTTACAATTTTTCCTCTGGAGGTGTTAATGAGAATAAAACCCTGTTTACATTGATTGATAAATAGCCTGTCAATAAAATACTTTGTCTCTTCAGTCAAAGGTAAATGTACACTGATGAAATCGGCTCTTTGTTGAAGCGTCACCAGATCCACTTTTTCTACAAAACGCAAATCCTCAGCAAAGTGCTCCTTATACTTATCGTAAGCTATTACATTCAGTCTCCATGATGACATTTTTCTCGCAAATGCTCCACCAGTATGACCAAGCCCAATGATACCTAAGGTTTTGCCTTCAAGCTCAAATCCTCTATTTTCTTCTCGATTCCACTGAAAATTTCTTACTTCCAGATTAGATTTGCAAAGATTATTTGACAAAGACAAAAGCATACCTAATGCGTGTTCTGCAACAGCATTTTCGTTGCCTTCCGGAGAATTGAAAACTTGAATATTGAAATATTTTGCAGCATCCAAATCGATGATTTCTAATCCCGATCCAAGCCTTCCAATGAACTTCAGTTTTTTACCTTTTTCCATTTTCTGTGCATCCATTCGTATTTTACTATTGATGATAAGACCATCAAATTCTTGGATACAAGATTCCAAAGATGCATTGTCAATAGATGTGTCGTAGCTTACTAATACACCATTTTTTTCTAAACCTTCTATCAATAAAGGGTGAACTCTGTCAGTGATAAGTACTCGAAAACCAGCCATATATCAAAATTGAGAAGCCAGATGGCAAGCTTGGAAAATCGCCGCTTTTGCATCCAATTCTCTTAATTCAAATGCGCCTCCTATCACATGTACATTGTCAATCCGTGAGCTCAACACATCATATAAATCACGAGAAGAATCTTGACCTGCGCAAATGATAACATTGTCAACTTCTAAAAGTCGATACTCTCCATTGACCGAAATATGCAATCCGAGATCATCTATTTTCTGATAGTCCACACTTGAAAGCATTTCTACACCTCTTGATTGTAACGTCGCTTTATGAATCCAACCGGTTGTTTTTCCCAATGATTGCCCATGTTTTCCTGGAGATCGTTTCAGTAAATACACCTTCCTTCTCGGAGATGAAGGATCTGCTTTTTTCACTCCACCTCGATGTTCCAATTCCGTATCTATTCCCCAATCTTTAAAATAATTTTGCAAATCCATTGGGCTTTCTTCATTCCTTGTGGTTATGTAGGTTGCGACATCAAAACCTATACCTCCGGATCCAATGATGGCTACATTTTGTCCCACATTAGCACCTTTATAGAGCACATCGACATATGTAAGAACCTTAAGATGGTGAATACCTATAATTTCCGGCATGCGAGGGATTACACCATTTGCCAAGACGAGGGCATCAAAGTGGTAGTTATGGTACATTTCAGGAGTAAACTCAATATTCAAAATTACCTTTACACCATATTTTTGGAGCATGTTTTCAAAATATCGAATTGTATGGTGATAGTCTTCCTTTCCGGGAACTTTGGCAGCCATCACAAATTGCCCACCTAATTGTGGTTCTCTTTCATAAAGTGTCACATCGTGCCCTCTCAAAGCTGCAATATGAGCGAAAGCCATACCGGCAGGACCTCCTCCTACCACAGCTATCTTTTTAGGTTGGTCAGTATGATGATAAACCAATTCCGTTTCATGGCATGCCTGAGGATTAACGAGGCATGAAGATATTTTCATTTGAAAGGTATGGTCAAGACACGCTTGATTACATGCAATGCAAGTATTGATCTCATTTGCCAAGCCTTCTGATGATTTTTGAACTAGAAATGGATCAGCTAAAAATGGCCGCGCCAATGACACCAAATCTGCCTGATTATGACTTATGATTGACTCTGCCAATTCAGGGGTATTGATCCGGTTGACAGCAATCACGGGTATAGCCACTTCTTCTTTTAATTTTGATGTAATCCACGAGAAAGCTGTTGGTGGCACCACACTTGCAATGGTTGGTATTCGAGCTTCATGCCAACCAATTCCGCTATTCAGAATATGAACGCCACATTGCTCAAGGGCTTTTGCCAAAAGGATGACTTCTTCCCAAGTGCTACCATCACTTACCAAATCCAACAGTGATATCCTATAAATGATGATAAAATCATCGCTGACAAATTCTTTTATCTTCCGAATAATTGCTAATGGAAATTTCATTCTATTTTCATACGATCCACCCCAAGCATCTTGTCTTTGATTGGTCTTTGTGGTCAAAAACTGGTTGATCAAATACCCTTCAGAACCCATGATTTCAACACCGTCATACCCGGCTTCTTCGGCCAATTGAGCGCATCGCCCATAATCATCAATGGTACTCCAAATATCCTCTTCAGTCATTTCTTTTGGTTTGAAGAAGTTGATGGGAGCCTGAATCGCTGACGGTGCTACTATTTTTGGATGGTATCCATACCTACCTGTATGTAAAATTTGCATACAAATCTTTGCACCATGTTTATGCACTTCTCGAGTGATCAATGCATGTTGAGCACATTCTTCCTTGGTTTGAAGTGTTGCTGCCTTTGCAGCTACGCACCCTGCATCATTTGGAGATATACCACCTGTTATTATTAGGCCTACACCACCTTGTGCCCTCAGCCCATAAAATGCAGCTGCTCTTTCAAAGCCTCCCGGAATCTCTTCTAGATTGGTGTGCATTGATCCCATCACAAACCGATTTTTCAACGAAAATCGATCAAAATGTAAAGGTGAAAACAGGTTTGGATAATGTAAAGACTGCAATAGTAATGCTTTAAAATGAACTCCAAAGATAACAGAAAATTAATACCCACACGCAAGCCAAGTACAAGAAAGTTAAAACAGATTTTATTGTAAGAGTATGTTTAAAATTTATCCTTTAGCAAGAAAATGTTGTATTTTGGCTACAAATTCGTTAAATTTTTGGTCGAATTGCCCACATTCGACTACAAAATTTGCCTTTTTTCGCTCAAAATAATTCCATTTTATTGTCCAAAAACAGAATTTAATCATACTCTAACATCTATTTCCAAAACCATCAAATAGTAGGAATTTTGGTAATATGAAAGAAAAATATGACCTTTGCCTGAAGATGAATGCAGTTGGATTTTCATATTTGAACGAGTTGAATGACGTGCAGCGCCAAGCAGCCACGACCTTAGATGGACCTGTTATGGTCGTTGCCGGCCCGGGATCAGGAAAGACCAGAGTTTTAACCTATCGTATAGCCCATCTGATCAATTCCGGTGTCAATCCGGGAAATATTCTTGCCCTGACCTTTACAAACAAGGCGGCAAGAGAAATGAAAGATAGAATTGAAACAGTAGTAGGTCCGAAGGCTCAAAGAGTATGGGCAGGAACTTTCCACTCTCTTTTTGCTCGAATTTTGAGAGTCGAGGCCCACAAATTGGGATATCCAAATGATTTTACAATATATGATGCTGATGATACGAAAAGTGTGATTTCTGAAGTCATCACCCAGCTCAACTTAGACAAAAAATCCTATGCTCCCGGATTAGTCAGATCCCGTATTTCATCAGCAAAATCAAATCTGATTACGCCTAAAATGTATGTTCAAAATGATGAACTCATGGCGTATGACAGGATGGCACGAAGACCTTTGATACATGCAATTTATGAAAAATATAGTGCAAAGTGTTTCAAATCCGGTGCCATGGATTTTGATGATTTATTACTTCAGATGTATAGGTTGTTATTTCAAAATCCTGACGATGTAAGAACCAAATACAGAAAGCAGTTTCAATACGTATTGGTAGATGAGTTTCAAGATACCAACTATTTGCAATATGAAATCATCAAACTTTTGACTTTATATCCGGGAAGCTCAAACCACATTTGTATAGTCGGTGATGACGCTCAAAGCATTTATTCTTTTAGAGGTGCAACAATAGAAAACATCCTTCAATTTGAAAACGATTACCCTGAATTACAGACATTTAAGTTAGAGCAAAATTATAGATCAACACAGTTTATTGTGGAAGCTGCCAATGAAGTCATAAGGAATAACTCCAAGCAAATCCCAAAGAAAATTTGGACCGATAAAATCGAAGGTAATAAAATTAAGATTATCAAATGTGTATCAGAAACTGAAGAAGGAAAGCGGATAGCGGATATGATCGTGGAGCAAAAAAATAGGTATAACCTCCATAATAAAGAGATTGCCATTTTATATCGTACAAACGGCCAATCCCGTATTTTTGAAGAACAATTGAGAAGGCTAAATATCCCTTATAGGGTGTATGGAGGCTTATCTTTTTACAATCGAAAAGAGATCAAAGATGTTATCGCTTATCTTAGACTGACAGTAAATGACAAAGATGATGAAGCTTTGAAACGCATCATCAATTATCCAAGGAGAGGTATTGGGCAAAGTACTGTAGAAGAAATTGCGAAGATAGCTGACGACAACGACATCAGTATGTGGGAAGTGCTGTCACAAGTAGATTTCAATCCAAGGGCACGCAAAAGCATTGGAAGTTTTGTAGAACTTATAAAAGCATTTAAAGTCAAAACAGCTAAATCAAATGCATACGAAGCTGCCAATTTTATCGTGAGGCAAAGTGGAATTATCGATGATTTAAAATCGGATAAGAGTATTGAGGGTCAAGGCAGGCTAGAAAATATTACATCTTTGTTAGATGGTATCAAAGAGTTTACAGATGACGATGAGTTGGTAGCTGACTCTGAACTTCCTGCACCTAAAAGTTTATCCACGTATTTGCAGACCATTACACTAATGACTGACGCCGATCAAACGGAAGTTAATCAAGATACGGTAACATTGATGTCTGTCCACGCTGCAAAAGGTTTGGAATTCAAATCTGTATTTGTATCGGGACTGGAAGAGAACGTTTTTCCAAGTTATCAAGCATTGGTTGAAGCATTCAATGTCGATGAGGAAAGAAGGTTATTCTATGTAGCCATTACACGTGCTGAAGAGCACCTTTGTCTTACCTACGCAAATAGCCGATACCAATATGGTACCATGAGATTCAATGATCCCTCCAGATTTATCGAAGAGATTTCAGGAGCAAATTTGGATAGTATTATATCCATTACAAAAACGGGATTTCCGGAACCCAAAAAACTTGTGGGTAAGTTCAATCCTATCAATTCTACACCATTAATTCCACGAATAAGTCCCGAATCGTTTACTCCTGCCGATCCTAAAATGATACAAGTGGGAATGAAAATTTATCATTTGAAATTTGGAGAAGGTACCGTGCAATCTATTGATGAGCGGCGGGTTGCTTCTATCTTCTTTGATGAACAGCCTACCAATAAAGAAAAAAGAATCATGCTAGATTTTTCAAAACTCCAGATTCTGGAATGAGACTGAAACTATCATCTAAAGATAATAATACAAAAGTGAGATTCACCTCAAAATAATCCATTTTCAATACTTTTCCCCTACCTTTGTTACATGAAGCAAGAATCGTCTAGACCTTTGCATGATTGGCTACCCATCACAAAAAAAGAGGTAGAATCCCGAGGCTGGGAACAGTTAGATGTCATTATCATCAGTGGAGATGCTTATGTGGATCATCCTACATTTGGCACAGCTGTCATAGGCCGAATCATTGAGAATGAAGGTTTTAGAGTTGGGATTATACCACAACCCAATTGGAAAGATGATCTGAGGGACTTTAAAAAATTTGGTGCACCAAAATATTTTTTTGGCGTGACAGCAGGGTGTATGGATTCCATGGTCAATCACTATACAGCCGGGAAAAGACGGCGATCTACGGATGGTTACACACCTGGAGGTGCCAGTGGTTTTCGACCGGATTACGCTACCATAGTGTACTGCAATATTTTAAAAGACTTATACCCGGAAGTCCCAATCATGATAGGAGGTATAGAAGCTTCTCTTCGTCGGGTGAGCCATTATGATTATTGGTCTGATTCACTCATGCCGTCGATATTGGTGGATTCAAAAGCTGATATTTTGGTGTATGGCATGGGAGAGCAACCGTTAAGGGAAATTTTAAATTTGGTAAAAAAAGGGGTGCCAATCACCTCAATGAAGGACATCAACCAAATAGCTTATATCGCTGATCAGCTTCCAAAGATGAAAAAATGGGAGGATGTGCATCTCCACAGTCATGAAAACTGCCTCTTAGATAAGGTGAAATATGCGTCCAATTTCAAAATTGTCGAAGTAGAATCCAATAAATGGAAGGCTAATAGAATAATTCAAGAAGTTCGTGATCGATTTTTGGTAATAAATCCTCCCTTTGTCACTATGACAGAAAAAGAAATGGACTTATCATTTGATCTACCTTATACCAAGCTTCCACATCCAAAATATGTAAAAAGAGGTGCAATTCCGGCATACGAAATGATCAAATTTTCCATCAATATGCACCGTGGTTGTTTCGGTGGATGTAGCTTTTGCACCATATCAGCACATCAAGGCAAATTCATCGCTTCCCGATCAGAAGAATCAATATTAAAAGAGGTACAACAACTCGCAGAACATCCTGAATTTAAGGGTTATATTTCCGATTTAGGTGGCCCATCTGCCAACATGTATAAAATGCAAGGTAAGGATTTATCCATTTGCGCCAAATGTCAAGCACCAAGCTGCATTCACCCTGTGATTTGCTCCAATTTAGATACATCTCATAAACCTTTGACAGAGATCTATAAAAAAGTGGATGCCCTTCCATCTGTAAAAAAAGCGTATGTTGGATCAGGGATTAGATATGATTTATTGGTCGATGATTTCAATAAAAACAACCATGATAAAAATCATGATGAATATTTGGAGCAATTGGTTACCAAACACGTCTGTGGAAGGCTCAAAGTGGCACCTGAACATACGGCGGATACCACGCTTAAGGTAATGAGAAAACCATCATTCAAGTACTTTAAAAAATTTAAAGAAAAGTATGATGCCATACAATCCAAACATGGTTTAAAACAACCTTTGATACCATATTTTATCAGTTCACATCCCGGTACAACTGAAGAAGACATGGCCATACTTGCAGCTGAAACCAAAGACCTTGGATTTAAATTAGAACAAGTTCAAGATTTCACCCCAACACCTATGACTGTTGCAACCGTCATTTATTATTCCGGAGTACATCCATATACATTACAGCCTATAACCACTCCGAAGACTGCACAAGAAAAGAAAATTCAAAACAATTATTTTTTCTGGTATAAACCTGAGATGAAGCGATGGATAAAGGACAGATTGATGAAATTGGATAGGTTGGATTTGGCAAAGCGCTTATTAAACTCAGGATCAGCAATACCAAAGGCAGAGAATTCTCAAAATAATCCCTCTAAAAAACACCAAAGTAGAAAGCCAAAAAAACCTTTTAAAAAATAAAAACCACCATTCAAAAATATTCGTTTATTCCGTAAAGAATTCTATTTTCTTTCAAAAGGTTGTGAAAAATCTTACCATGAATAAATTCGCCGCCTAAGCTCTCTAAATAAGGATTTGGCTGTTGGCAATCGATACATTTAAAACCTTCTTTTTCGAGTTGTCGTGCCAATGATATAAAGCCAAACTTCGATGCATTTGGTCTCAGTGAAAACATAGATTCTCCAAAAAACATTCTCCCGATTTCTACGCCGTATAAGCCACCAACCAATACATCATTTTCCCATACTTCCACAGATCTAACATATCCCATTTCATAGAGTTTTATATAGGCAGTTTCCATTTCATCTGATATCCAAGTGCCATTTTGACCAGGTCGATATATATCTTTACAATGTCGGATAACTGTGTGAAATTGAGTATTGTAGGTAACCTTGAATTTATTTTGGTTAAAGTAGGCATTCATGGATTTTGCCACCTTGATCTTGTGTGGAATGATGACAAACCTCGGTGACGGACACCACCAAATGATGGGTTCATTCGGATTGTACCACGGAAAAATACCATAATTATATGCGAGAAGCAAACGCTCGGATGATAAATCACCTCCGATAGCCAAAATACCGTTGGTATTGACTGTCAATGGGTGTGGAAAGCAAAGTTGTTCGGAGAGAAAATACATGGTACTATGATGGCAAACCACCGATCAGCATCCATTTACTACCTATGGAAATGTCCATATGGTTATCCCTTTTTGTCAGCAACACTTTCGATGACTGCACTCAATCCACGATCTATCAAAGCATCTTTGAGTGGTTGTAACATGTCTAAAGGACCGGTTTTGACGGTAGCCTTTCCCTTAAAGTGCACTAACAATGAAAGTTGTTCGGATTGCTCTTGGGAATGATGCAATACTTCTATAAAACACTTTATCACCCAATCAAAAGTATTGAAATCATCATTGTAAACGATAAGCTGCGAAATCGTTCCTGTTGAGTTTATTTCTTCAACTAAAACATCTTCTTGCTCATCAAAGCTGGTATCACCAAGTAAGGAAAAGTGAATTTTCATATGATTTACATGGTTTCCAAAATTGAATTAATAAGATCAAAATTCGGTAAGTCAGAAGCTTTATCCAATACCTCTGCATACTTAATCACACCATCTTTATCTACTACAAAAGCCGATCTTTTTGAAACGCCTTTTAACCCTAATACAAATTCTTCGTAATATGCTCCATACTTCTGACTGACCTCTTTGTTGAAATCTGATAAAAGTGGAAAGTTATAACCTTGGTCTTCTTTAAATTTTGCCAATGTAAATGGTGAGTCCACAGAGATTGCTAAAACATCAGCTTTCAAGCCATCATACAATTCTTTTTTATCCCTAATTTCACATAATTCAGCGGTGCACACCGACGTGAATGCCATAGGAAAAAATAATATCACAACATTCTTACCCAAATAATCAGATAGTGATACATCTTGCTTTTCTGAAGATTTCAAAGTAAATCCAGGAGCCATATCACCTACTTTCAATGCCATAATTTTAAATTTTATTAGGAGTAATAACCTGTTCAGGTCTTAATAAGTTCAAAATTTTTTATTGATCATTACTTTTTGGTCAGATAATAGCCAATATACATCTCAACACTTGGACCAGCTTTTGCTACTGTTGACCCAAAGTGGTAATTTCCGAGAGCCCCTATTTTCAACTGTGAGTGATTTCCTCCTACATCAGGTAATATTACTCCTCCTTGAATGGAAACCATCTTTGAACCGCCATATCCTAAACCTGCCCAAAATGTGTCCTCCAATTCATATTTCAAATTATATAGGACATCTATGATATCAGGATTGACGTAATTAACCATGATCATTGGTTCAAAAGCAGAATTATATGAAACAATTCGACCTCCGATATTAAAATGAACGTGTCTTTGTCTGACCTGATCAAAATCATTGATAAGGACATCCGTAGTCCAAATTTGTTTCAATGAAGCGCCAACAAAGAAGCCATTTCCTTTCCATTGTCTTACATTAGAAGTATAGTAAAAACCACCACTGATAGATGGAAAAAATGACGTGCCTTTAATATTATTGTAAAAAGGGTCAAGAACTTCATTGACTGTTACCCCTGATGTATTGAGTGAATATTGTGAAAAACTGGCACCTACGCCTAGTGATAATTGCCCATTTCGCGACAAAAACTCCTTCAGTTTATAGGCGTAATTGAGCTGAAGGCCTATTTTAGAAACAGGTCCTGTTTTATCAAAAACAAAGCCCGCGCCTGCACTCATATTTTGTTTTACAAATGGGTATTGTAAATTTGTAAATCCTAAAAGCGGAGCTCCTGTAAAACCTATCCATTGCATCCTGAAAAATCCATCCACAATCATGTCATTATGGACTGCAGTGAATGCAGGATTCCATACAGTTCTGGTTTCTGTGATACAGCTGCTGTTTGGTAGCTGTTGGCTATATGATACCCACCAACCCAAGGAGAAAATAACGATCAATAAATATTTTGTCATAATATGAATATGTCTTTTCAAATGAATTAATCCCTAAGTATCGTCAAAGGGTTTTTATAAACTTTGTTATCAAACTGCAATATATAATAGTAGGTATCTGCCGGAAGCGGCTTCCCGTTTTTGGTTCCATCAAACAACAACGCACCCGGACTTTGATATCCGTAAGCTTCAAAAATGATATTTCCCCATCTATTGAATATAGTCAAAGTGTTATCAGGATAATATTCCAATCCTCTGAATGTCAAAACATCATTTGCACCATCTCCATTAGGTGTAATCATGGTCACCGCTTTAAAAAATTTCAATGGATCTTCTTCAACACATACGTATACTGAATCAGAAAACATACAGCCATTCGTATCTGTAATGGTGACTACAAAGGTTGTTGGTTCTGTGATAGAAATCTCAGGATTGGCATTGCTTGATGAACCCACTATACCTGAAATCGGACCCCATTCGTAACTGACTCCACCTGAGGCTTTCAGTTCAATAGTAGTACCCAAAATCAAACAAGTATCTTTACCCGCAGAAATGTTTTGAGGTTCAAAGACGTTTACTTTGTAACTTGAATTTGCTGTATTCCCAGGACAATCATCAGAGACTTGGACAGTGTATGTAGTGGTGACCGTCGGCATAGCAATTGTGGTCGCAGTATTTGTTGATGACAAGGTGTTATCTGGATCGGTCCAAGAATAAAACAATCCACCGGACGCTTCCAATATTACAGGTTCTCCATTACAAACACCAACATTGTCAGCTTTAATTGCAGCGGTTACTTTAGGACGCACAGTCACTTGAATGCTATCCTGTGCTTGACAATTATATTGGTTGGAAACCTGTACCCCATACACCTTTGATGTTTCAGTTTGCAGGGTTGAATTCACCGTTATACTCGATCCGGTTGTTCCATCTGACCAAAGATATTTAGAAAATTGACCTGCATTTATTACCAAACTTTGTCCTGGACATAGCAAGGTGTCTTTACCCAAATCAACGACTGGCAAATTTCTTTCTGTCACTACAAAAGTTGTATTTTGAACACATTTAGCAGCACTAGAAACAGTGACAGCATATGTACCAGCACTTGTTAATTGTAATGAACCTTGAGTGGCACCAGTAATTACCGTTCCATTTTTTGCCCAAGTAAAACTTACAGCATTGGTGGTAGGAGTTACCATAAGTGTATCACCCTTACACAAATCAAAAGTAGAAGGCAGCGTCAAAGTTGGAAGTGGATTTATCGTCAACTTCACGTTATCAGAATTACTACAATTAAAATTATTAGTGACAGTAGCAGAGTAAATGCCGCTTTGATTAGCTTGGATGGTTTGTGTATTTCCTGCAGGAACTCCATTGAGAGCCCATGCATAAGATGTATGTCCTGCTCCGGCATCGAAGATTGGGAAAGGATCGCCATCACAGATAGATTTATCTACTCCGAGATTAATGCCAGGCTTCGGATTAACATTGACGACGATACTTTTTCTAACCTCACATGGTGGTACGCCACCGAAAACTACCGCTTCATATTCACCTGCTTCTGTAACTTGGAGATTGAAGGAGTTCTGATTTGGGATCACAAGTCCGTTTTTGTTCCAAATTATAGATGCGGTAGGAGTGTTAGTTTGTGCCTTTATCGTGGCTGTTTCACCTTGACATATAGTGATATCGCTTCCCAAGTCCAATGATGGTCCAGTTACAAAAGTAACCATTATTTGATCCGTAGATTTACAACCAAAGTCATTGGTAACAGTAACTGCATACTGGCCATTGGTGTTAACCATAATTGTATTGCCTGATTGGTTGATATTTTGACCATTTTTTGTCCAGTAGTAAGTTGTACCTTCATTACCTGCAAAAAGTGTCACATCAGGCCCGATGCATGCCACTATATCTTGCCCAAGCTCTACAGTAGGTGCTGAATGCGTATCTAATACTGAAGATTTTGTGACTGCACAACCTCCATCATTTTTTACTGTGACTGAATACTCACCACTGATGCCAACTTCCAAATTTGAGTTCGTTGCATTATTGATAGGGTTTCCATTGAAATACCACTGAAGCGAAGTATAACCTGATCCTACGGCTTGAAGAGTGGCTTTTTCCCCATTACAAATATCTACCATCGGAGGTAAATCTTGTAAAACAGGACTTTCAAAAATCCTGACAATAACATCATCCTCAGCTGCACAGTTATTACCAAATTCTACAAAAACAGAATAAGTACCCGATTCGGTAACATTTAAAGTTTGTGTATGATCTGATAATACTACTCCATCCTTGCGCCATATATAATTGTTGCCATTGGCACCAGCATCAAGTGTAAGAGGATCTCCTTCACATTGGTTTATTTGATCTCCAAGTTCGACCGTAGGCGTAGTAATTTGAGTAACCACAATTTCTTTAAAATCAGAACAACCATATTGATTCGTCGCCTCAATTTTGTAAGTTCCTATTTTATCTACTGTCAAAGAATTTGTGGTTTGACCGGAGATGACCACACCGTCTTTGTACCATTTTATAGTGTATCCGGGATTATCCAAAGTAGCCAATATAACCGTGCTTTCATTTTCACAGAATGCTGTTGTTGAAGGTAAATTGATCAAAGGCAAAGCGTGGAAAGTCACTGTGATGCTATCCGATTTTTGGCATCCTGAAGAGTGAATCACATCCACAAAATACTTACCATCTGTTGATACAGTTATGGTTCTCGCATTCGAAGAAAGTAATTGCCCATCTCTCTTCCAAATGTAATTTGTCCCTGAGCTTCCGGCATCTAAAGTAACCATATCTCCGACGCATTTATTGATATCTGCACCCAATTCCACTTGAACCGGACAACAGTTTACCGGTGAAATAAATACTGCAGAACGATCCAACTTACAAGTAGGCTGATCCGTAAAAAAGACAGACACATCTTGGGTGCTGCCATCAGAATCTAAGTTATTTAATATCACTGTTTGTGGGCTACCTGTGATGTCAAACAATTGACCGTTTACACTCAGTTTTCCAGTAGTCGGTGCTTTATCATAGGTGATAGTCAATGTTTGTGTGAATGTATTATTGCCCGGAATACATGGAGTTTGTGCTCCTGCCGATATGCCTGAGATGGTGCAATTTGGCAAAACCTCCAATTCTTTTGAATTATAGCTGACGTTTACGCATTCTTGAGCTACAAAATTTGCAAAAGAAGTACCGATAAATGGAGTGGTATCCATATCAGACATGACGATGGAATATATGGTATAATTTCCTACCGGAATTCCACTGACATCGGGGTTGTCCATGATGGAATATATTAAACCTGTTGCTTGATTCACCACGATAAACTTATTTACGTAGCCATTCCCTTGTAAAGTTGATTTTTCAACTATCAATCCGGGTCCTCCGATAACCTTCATTTGGACTTCAGCAGGTAAAGTGTAGAATGAATAAAATACTACCACATAATCCGTACAAGCTGAGAGATTGACTTCAAAAGTTTGATTTTCTCCTGTCATATGCATCTCGTCAAGCGCCCTTCTAGTTGAATTCAAAAACTTTGAACAACCGTCTGCCGGTTTATAACCCGCTCTGAATAGCGATAAAAATCCTGAACCAGTTGCATTGATCTGGTACTTACCGGTTTCCGTAGCATAAATTGTCACAGGAACAGTATAATAATTGGAGAAATCCTTACATCCGGATCCTGTTTCTGCAAGGACAACAACTCTTCCGAGACTAGATCCTGAAGTAATGGTTCTTTCTATTTTATCGTTTGCAATCGTCTTTGTCAAACCCGTAATTGTTCCGGGATCCCCTTCAAACATTGTCACTTTCGCAGTAGAGCATAACACGGAATTTTGTGGGTCGCAAGTTGATGAAACATTGAAATTATTTGTTGACGTAGTAAAGATTTTAAAGCAATCATAATCCATACATTCTATCATCACCCTTGCGGAAGATGTTTTAAAGAAATTTGGTGGCAATGTAACCGTAGCTGTTCCTGCCGAATAAGGAATATTCTCTGCCAAGACTACATCAAAGGTCAAACCATCATCCACGGATAATTTTATTCTTACATTATCACATAGGTTATTTGAATTGTTGGTATTCCATGTAATGGTTTCTGCTTTTCCGGCTGTCAATGTTTCACCACCATTAGGTTTTGTGATTTCAAAGGGTCCGGAATTTACAACTTGAATAGAAACATTATCAGAAGCCAAAGCTGATCCCAGTGAATTATTGTCTCTGGCAACGAATGCAAAATTCAAAGTTCTAGGGACTGTTGGTAAGACTTCAAAGTCGCTGCCTCCATTTTTAAGTACTTCCAATGAAGGAAAATATCTTTCGGTGCTGGCATTGGGTTGATAACTCCTGAACAATGGCGCTATAGCAGAGCCGGCTGCCTGAGTACCTACATATCCTTGGGTAGGTTTATTAGGCCCGTCTTCATCTATTTCTTCCCAATTGTAGGTCATAGGATCATTATCTGCATCTGACGCTGACCCTTTAAAATAGAAAGGTGTATTTTTAGGAATTTGATATTTAGCACTACAAGGAGATGCAGTGACCTCCGGAATTGCATTATTTGATGCAGATTTCGTAGCGCAAGTATTTCCGATATCATTTACAATATAATTCATCATTTGCTGAATTGAAATGATGTGAAAATAATCATTGTTTAAACCGTTTGGGGTAACATTATTATCATCATTACACAAGCCTTCATATGACATGATGGTTGTTCCGGAGCCTATCTCATATGCCGTGGTCAGGGATATGGCAGATGTACACGAATTGCCCAAACCATTAAATGTATGCTTTGCTCCAAATTGATGCCCAAATTCATGCGCTGCTAACAGAACCCAACCTAAATCGCTATTTGTATAGGCTCCGCTCCAACCGGATCCTTTTGAAATGACACCTGATGAAACACTGTTATCACAAACACATTCCAATTGTGCCAATCCACCATTGCCCCATCCATCACCATCTGCATGCTGATGAAACACATGGCCTATATCATATACATTGTCTGCAAAGGACGCTTTTATTTCTCTTCCAGCTTGAATTGTTCTAACATCACCTCCTAAATTGTCAGGAATAAATGGATCTGTATTGGGATCAGAATACAGTTTTATCCTTGAAGAACTTGTAGAAAGTGTAATAGAAAGATCTTTTTTATAAATTGCGCTGATATTATTGACGGTTTGTGTGATAGAGGATGTAACTGACGAGTTTGTATTTCCATTATTGATATAATACTCACCTGTACAAATAATTGCCACGTCATACCGATATCTTGTAGTTCCTAACTCAAATGTATTGCGGAGCCCTTTCCTATCATCGATTAGATAAGACAAATCCACCTTCTCATCCTCTTGATGTTCTATATGGCCACATCTTGCTTTTTCTTTAGAAATACCATATTCGACGGTATGCTTTTGAGAGCCCGAATAATCAGATGGTCTAATAAATATTGATGTGCCCAAAAAATGGTGCAAAGTCACATAGATTCCGTAATCTGTAACAGTCAGTGCTCCATATGTCTCTTTATTTTCATCAGATGTCAGATCATAGGTTCTGAGAGATGGATATTCCCTTTTCAGGTCTTCTTCCATGACATCATTTGGAGTGGCTTTAAATGTATATTCCGTTCCTGAAAGTGTCAGTGGCAAAATGAATTCATTCCTAACGTGGGTATCAGGATTTTTGATATAATCGCTAAAAGGAATAGAAACAGTTTCTTGTCGAACTTGCCCAAACATTATGGATGAGAATAGACTTAAAATAATAAAAACCTGAATCTGACGCATATGTAAATTTTATAAACTGAAAATAATAGTTAGGGAAAATGACCAAAAGTTAATTTGAAATGGTATTTATTAAGCGTAAAAATATGAATTTTTACATTACAAGCGTTACGGCACTGAAAAAATTATTTAAAAATAGTCGAAAACTCTGATTTAGTTTAGTCTTCAGTTTATTTCTAATTTGGAAATGATGGCTTCAAATTCGCTGAGAATCATAGCAGTGGCGCCCCATAACTTATTTTGATTATTGAGAATATAATGAGGAACTTGTTCTATCTTTTCATTTCGAACAATCAAGTCCGAAACCGATTTATTCTTCTGCTTGATGAACACTGAAATGGGTGCTTCTATTAGATTTGCCACTTCGTTAGGTTGGATTTCAAATTCCGGCTCCTTGTGCATAAAACCCACAAACGGATGGACTAAAAAATTGCTTACAGGTATATACAGCGACGTCAATGATCCTAGTATACCGATGTCTTCAGGAGGAATGCCTATCTCTTCATATGTTTCTCTCAATGCACAATCCTCAAAGCTGTAGTCTGTCTCGTCCACCTTTCCGCCCGGTAAGGCAAATTGTCCTGCATGTACATCATGAATATAATGAGACGGTCGCTCTATGAAGCAGGTAAACCATTCATTATTTTTTGGATACAACAGCAATAAAACACAGGCTTCAACAGGTAATTTATCAGGATCTTGGTGCAAATTTATTCGACCGGGTGGAGACATAAGGTTTTGAAAGGGTTTCCCCGGCAATTCCTCACTCATCTCCAACTCCAAATCTTGAATAAACTTAATATCCATGTGAACTGATTATTGTAAAATTACTTTGCAACTTTATTAGACACGTTGATATAGTCTTCCAATGCTTTGGTCATCGATGGTGCTTCGGTGGTAGGTGCTTTGATATTGATATAGAGACCTTTGTCCTCAGCCGCTTTTGAAGTGGCATTGCCAAAAATAGCGATTCTTGTATTATTTTGCGCAAAATCCGGAAAATTTTCAAATAGGGACTCAATACCCTGAGGACTGAAAAATACTAAAACGTCATAATAGACATCACTCAAATCAGAAAGATCAGATGAAACCGTCTTGTACATGACGACATCCGTATGATCAATCCCTATTTTATCCAAGTACTGTACTATTTCTGTCGATCCCAAGTTAGAACAAGGGAGTAGATATTTTTCTGATTTATATTTTTGAAAATAATGAGCCAAATCTTCTGCAACACGCTTACCTACAAAAACTTTTCTCTTTCTGTATAAAATGAACTTTTGCAAGTAATTTGCGATCGTCTCTGTAAGGCAAAAATATCTTGTATCTTGCGAAATGCGAGAACGCGTTTCTTCTGCTAGTCTAAAAAAGTTATCTACTGCGCCTTTGCTCGAAAAAATGACACACTTAAAATCACCTAAATTCAACCTATTTCTACGAAACTCCTTCTCCGTGAGATTCTCCACTTGTATAAATGGCCTCCAATCTATTTTCAGCTTAAATTTCTGTTCTAATTCATAGTAGGGTGACTTATCCTCCGGTTTAGGTTGGGATATAAGAATAGACCTTACAGGTTGATATTGCTCTATATAGGACGATTTCTTGGTAGAAGCAGAACTCTTAGTTGTCATTAAACTAATTAATGTTGATCAATAGGTTAAAACAGCCTGGAATTATCTAAATATTTAAATAAAATTAAAAATGGCGCAATTTCAAAGGCGCAAAGATAAATAAATATTTGGAAAATTCTTTCATTATAAAACTCAGAAATACTTAACAAACCTCTTACAGACCTTAAAATATAAAACACAAGCAGAATTATAACCCCAACAATCATGACTATCTTAAAAACCTCAATTGGTCCAAAAGCCAAGAGGATATTGATTGGCAATAATACAATTCCAATGATCTGATTGAATAACATGATTAGGAAGCTGTAAAATGATGTGTTTTTAGAAATAGAAAATATGTGACCCAATGCTGACAAAATTAAATGTCTGATGGCATAAACAGCTATTACTCCAGCCAGAATAATTAAATAGAGTTGCAAGCCATTCAACCCATATATCTTATCCAAGATCAGGTAGAAAAACGTTGTGATTCCCAAAACATATATGGTGTATAGAATAAAATGATAACCGACATGTTTGCTTTGGTCATCACGGTTCAACCGCTTCAAAATGTTTTCATTAAATACCCCTTTTGATGCCATAGATAGGTATTTGGTATGTGTGTTCAGTATGATGGCTAGCAAACCGCTGACCAGTATCAAAATCCAAAGGATAAATCCTGAGAAACCATTGTTTTTTGGATTTGATGGCGACAGATTACTGTTTTGCTCCGTCCTTTTCAGTGGCCGGTGATCTACGTCAAATGGATTAGTAACTTGGGATTCAGGAATGTTTTGAGGAACAACGCTGTCTAATGTCAGCCTTTGGGTTGTATCAGCCAAAATAGTGGTAATTTCCGCTTTTCTGATCAACGTGTCATTGGGAAGTATGGTAGCCGAATTGACTTCCCCTTTCCTTTCAGGAATATCAAAAGGATTGACATGGGTTTGTGCTAAAACCGAAAATGACGAAAAAAGTACCATCAACCAAATAAAGGCTGATGTACATTGATGTGAGAATTTTCTGTGCATTAAGGGCGCAAATTTAAGAATATTATTTCATTTTTACTACTTTTGCTACAATTTGGGTATGGATATTACTTTACCAAATTTTTTTAATGGTTACTATTTTTTTGGCTAGCATATTTTATGATTTCTTGGGAAGATTTTGAAAAAGTTGACATCAGGGTAGGCACTATAATTAGTGCTGTCCCATTGGAAAATGCACGAAATCCGGCGTATGTTCTACACATAGATTTCGGTGACATCGGCATCCTAAAAAGTTCAGCACAAATCACAAAACTCTACTCTTCTGATGAACTCATAGGCAAACAAATACTTGCGGTTACCAACTTTCCACCTAAACAAATAGGTGTGATTCAGTCACAATGTCTTGTTTTAGGATTCAAGACAGATGACGGTGTAGTGCTCGCAATTCCCGAAAAACACATCCATAATGGCTCAAAACTGTGTTAAACTTTGTATTTTTGTGACATAAAAAATTGTATTATGCTTTCTTTCAAACATCATTTTATTTTCCTCTTTGTCGTCATTATTTTTCAGGCTCAAGCGCAGAAATCCATCGTTCTCGAAGACATCTTCGAAAATGGAACATTCGGCACAAGGTCGTTACCAGATTTTAATTTTATGAAAGATGGCAAGTATTATTCCAGGCTTTCAGATGGAAATATTGTAAAATACGATTTCACTACAGGAGAAGCAGTTGAAGTGATTTTAGATAATAAAGACATCAATGATGCATCCAATACTGTGGCCGTAGAATCCTATAGCTTCAGTAATGACGAAAAAAAAATACTCATAGAAAGTGGTACTGAAAGCATATACAGACATAGTTCCATGGTGGATGCTTATGTCTTTGACATCGCCAGTAAAAAACTACAAAATGTATATCCGCATGGCAAAATTATCAATCCTCAGTTTTCTCCTGATGGTGAAAAAGTTGCTTTTGTCCACAAAAATAATTTGTACTACACTGATTTGAAAAGTCAAAATACAACGCAAGTAACGACAGATGGCGAAATCAATGCCATCATCAATGGTCAATGTGACTGGGTGTATGAAGAAGAATTTGGATTTACAAGAGCATTCTTTTGGTCACCTGACAGCAAGAAAATTGCGTACCTAAGATTTGATGAGAGTGCAGTAAAGCAGTACATTTTACAATATTATGAAGATGAGCTTTACCCATTCAATTACACCTATAAATATCCGAAAGTGGGTGAAAAAAATGCTGATGTGTCCGCATATATTTATAATTTCAGCACCGGAAAATCCCATAAAATCAGCCTTCCTGAAGTTGCCGATAGCTATATACCGCGATTAAAGTGGACAGAAGATCCCAATGAATTGTGCATCTATCATTTGAACAGACATCAGAACAATTTAAAGCTCTTCCTCGCCAGCACGAAATATCCCGACGGAAAGCTGTTTTACGAAGAAAAAAATAAATATTACATCGACATCAATGACCATCTCACATTTATCAATGAGAATAAAAACTTTGTCCTCTCTTCAGAAATGGAGGGTTACAATAGACTCTATCTCTATACTATGGATGGTAAAATCAGCGAAAAAATATCTCCACCTAACTATGAGGTAACTGTTTTTCATGGTGTGGATCAAAAATCAGGTGTCGTTTATTTTGAAGCCATTACAGATTCTCCTTTGGAAAATCACCTGTATTCTGTTCAGCTTAACGGAAAGAATTTGAAAGCGCTGACACCGCAAAAAGGAAGGCACTCAGCAACCTTCACAAAAACTTTTGATTATTTTTCTGATGCTTTCAGCACTGCCAATACGCCTCCTACGTATGCTGTTTATAACAATCAAGGCAAGCTAGTGAGAACAATTGAAACCAATCAAAAGACATTGGATCAAATGAAAGATTATGCCACCAATGATGTGGAGTTTTTCACATTTGTAACATCAGAAAATGTTACATTGAACGGCTGGATGATCAAACCTATGCATATGAATCCAAACAAGAAGTATCCTGTATTTATGACGCAATATTCAGGACCCGGCAGCCAGTCAGTCACTGATGGTTGGTTAGGTCGGTATTATTGGTGGTATCAACTTTTGGCACAAAATGGGTATATCGTAGCCTGCGTGGATGGACGCGGAACAGGCGGTCGGGGTGAAGAATTTAAGAAAATGACCTATCTGCAACTAGGACATTACGAGACCATAGATCAAATAGAAGCGGCAAAATATTTGGGTCGACAACCTTATGTTGACAAGGACAGAATCGGCATTTTTGGATGGAGTTACGGTGGCTATATGTCTTCGCTATGCGTGTTGAAGGGCAATGATGTGTTTAAAGCAGGGATTGCCGTCGCCCCTGTTACCAATTGGAAATGGTATGATTCAGTTTACACCGAAAGGTACATGCGCACCGTGGAAGAAAATTCTGATGGATACGCCCAAAATTCGCCTGTATATTTTGCTGACAGGCTCAAGGGTTCCTACCTGCTCGTCCATGGCTTGGCAGATGACAATGTACATTTCCAACACTCAGCAGAAATGGCCAATGCTCTTATTAAATCCAAAAAACAGTTTGATACCTACTATTATCCCAACCGAAATCATGGTATCTACGGAGACAATGCAAGGATTCATTTATTTACAAAAATCACGGATTTCATCTTTGCAAAAATTTAAACTATCCGTCATTATTGGATTTTTTTGGTGTAGTTTTCTATTCCAACTACATGCTCAAAGTGGTTTTGGATTAGCTTACAGTCCGGCAAAATTTGTGCAGCACAGCAAGAAAGCCACGTTTGATAGTCCATCATACTCTTACTTGATTGACCTGCGTTGTAGTCTTTTAGAGCAGAAAATGGTTGCTTGGAAAAAGTATTGGAACAACCCAAAGATTCAACTCCATGCCGCTTATATTGACTATGGTGACGCTCATATACTAGGGAAGGCATTTGGGGTGTTTCCATCCATAGGGTTCAGTGTGGTACGTTTGAAAAATTATCAATTAAGATTTCAGATCGGCAGTGGTATCGCTTATGTGACAAAGGTCTATGACAAAATAGATAATCCAAAAAACAGTGCCATAGGTGCTCATCTGAACAACATAACCCAAATTGCCTTTGCCAATACAATGCATTTATCTTCTGATTTTGTTGCAATAATGGACCTACATCTTACACATGTCAGTAATTCAGCCACTTCTACGCCAAATGCGGGTCTAAACCTAGTAGGCGCTTCTATAGGCATCTATAAAAAATTCCAAAATCAAAAACCGAAAACAAATATCGCCTTGTCTGACTCGGTCTTCACCGTTCACCATCGTTGGTTTTTGGATGCACACTATGGATACGGTATTTCAGAATATTCTTTTGCCGGAGGTCCAAAATTCAAGGTCGATGTTTCGAATCTTGGTGTAGGTTACCACATCAGCAGATTCTTTCACGTAATGGTGGGTGGCGAATATGAATTTAAGCGAAGCACCTTCCAGTTTTTCTACCATGATTTTGAGACCGAAGCCGTTGCCAGAATTTTAGCAACGAGGTGGTCTGCGTACGGAAGCGGGCAGATGGATTTTGGCCCCATCAGCATCCGCGGACAAGTAGGCACCTACATTTTTAAAGATGCACTTATCCAAAACACCTTCCCATACTATGTCAAATTGACGACCATCATCTCACCTTTCCCAAAAAACTGGCAATTACAACCATACCTCGGAGTGCAACTGAAAAGCCACGGCGCCGTTGCGCAATATCTGGCATTGCTAAGCGGTATCAGATGGCGATGAAAAAATGTAGCAGGTTACCGTTCCTATCCACAATAACATTGAAAGACTTTTCAATCTATCCCATAAACTCTAAAGCACGTATTCCCCAGCCTTCAAAGTAAAGTCTGCGATCAGCCTCCTATTTTCCTTGACATTTTGGAGAGGATACTTTGTGAACTTTCTCAACCCACTGATGAACATAGGTTGAATAGATGGTTCTATAAAGGATGCTATAGCGTCGGTTGCATTGCTGACGACTTTGCCATTGGTGTCATGGGCCAATGTTTTGACGATGGCGTCGATGACTTTTTGCTTTTCCGCATCATCAAAACTGTGTTGTCCGGCTCGTACGACTGTGCTCTCCAATGCAAAGATATCAATGATGATGTCAGCGAAATTCATCAAAATTTCTTGCTCTTTCTTCAGATTCAGTGTATTGGACATGGTCATCTGAGCGGCTGTACCGAGCAGCATGATGAGTGCTTTTTTATAATTTGAAATGGCTTTCAACTCTTCAGCATATTTACCTTCAAAAGTCTCATCTGATGGCACACCATTCATGAGCTCATTTTGCACTGCCATGCCGGGTGTCATCAAGTCAAACTCGCCCTTTACGGCACGTCTCATGATGGTATTGAGGATGATGAGGCGATTCACCTCATTGGTACCTTCAAAGATGCGGTTGATGCGGCTATCTCTATATCCCCTAGCGATATTACCTTCTTCTGAGTATCCCATGCCACCATGGATTTGTACCGTTTCATCCACAACGTAGTCCAAGACTTCAGATCCCAATACCTTGATGATAGAGCATTCTATGGCATATTCTTCTGCAGCTTCTTTCTTGGCATCGCCAAATGACATTCCTTCTGCTTTGAATGCCTGCTCTGCATCTTGTATCAATGATGCTGTGCGATAGACCGAAGCATCCAGCGTATAAGTTCTGATAACTTGCTCTGCAATTTTATATTTGATGGCGCCGAAACTCCCGATAGGCACCTTGAATTGCTCACGTTCATTGGCATATGTGATGGCTGCCGTACATAGTTTCTTGCATCCGCCAAGGCATGAATCGCCCAGTTTATATCGACCTGTATTGAGTACATTGAAAGCGATTAGATGGCCTTTTCCTACTTCTCCAAGCACATTTTCCAGAGGGACATGAACATTTTCCATGAAGACCATGCGTGTTGATGAGCCCTTGATACCCAATTTTTTTTCTTCTGCACCCAGTGTCAATCCAGTCATCCCTTTTGTCAGCAAAAATGCGGTAAATTTATCGCCATCTACCTGAGCAAACACGGTGAATAAGTCTGCAAATCCGGCATTGGTGATCCACATCTTTTGTCCATTGAGTATATAATGGGATTTATCATCTGAAAGCATGGCTGTGGACTTTGCTGCCAAAGCATCAGATCCACTGGAAGGTTCTGTCAGGCAGTAAGATGCTTTTATACTTCCATCAATCAAGCTCGGCAAATACTTTTGCTTCTGTTCTTCCGTACCGTAATATAAGATGGGCAGCATGCCAATGCCCGTATGAGCGTTGTAGCTGACACTAAATGAGCCTGCCGGCCCGATTTCCTCACCTATGATGGAATTAGTGATATAATCCATATTGCTACCGCCATATTCTTCAGGCATATGTGTGCCAAATAGACCAAGCTGGGCAAACTGTTCCATCAATGAAGGTATGAGACCTTCTTCCAATTTTTCGATTCTATCTGTCAGGGGCAAAATCTCTTGTTCAACAAATGATCGCACCGTATCACGGATCATTTTTTGCTCTTCATTGAAATCCTCTGAAAATATATATTTTTGTCCTTCTGAGTTTTTAAGTAAGAAATCTCCTCCTTTGGCTTTCATAATACACTACTTTTAATTTTAAAAAATCTTCGGTTCAAAATGTACCGATATGTATGTCGCTAAGAGTATGTTTAAAGTTTCTCCTTTAGCAGGAAAATGTTTTATTTAATTATCCAAAAACAAAATTTAATCATACTCTAAGTTAATAACGAATATTTCAATTTTTTGATTGATGAGAATATTGAAAAAATGCATTTTAGCGGTTGTTTTCTCGTCAAAGTCCGTCAAATTCATCACCCGGCTCCGGAATTTCAATGTCATGAAAACCTTTGGCATTCAGAAATTCTTTAAACTCCAGCTGTGTCTCATATTCTCCATGCACCAAAAAGAGCTTTTTCAATCCTCTTTGATTTTCAATGAATTCGAACATTTCATCTCTGTCGCCATGCGCAGAAAATGAGTCCATAATCCTGACTTCTGCACGCACTTCCTTTTCTTGATCGAAAAGAGTGATTGGTGACTTTCCTGCCCGCAGTTCACCGCCCGGCGTATCCGGTGTAGCATAACCTACGATGAGGAAGGTATTTTGTGGATTCTCGATGTTATTGAATAAATGGTGCTTTACTCTACCTGCATTCATCATACCGGACGCACTGATGATGATGCATGGATCCTTGCTGTTATTCAGCGCTTTTGAATCTTTGACATCCTTGATATACACAAGGCTGTTGAAACCAAACGGATTGTCATCTTTGAGTAAGTACGCATTCAGATCGTCGTCAAAACACTCAGGATGCAATCCAAAGATTTGAGTTACATTGATAGCTAGCGGGCTGTCCACATAGACTTGGATGTGCGGAAGCTTGCCCATATTATAGAGCTGATCTAGCATATAAACGATTTCCTGCGTCCTTCCTAAACTAAAAGCCGGAATGATCAGTTTTCCCCTTTTTTCAATACAGGTATTACGAATCATTTCCAAGAATACATCTAATTGCTGTGGGTTGCCCTCGTGGAGCCTATTCCCATATGTTGATTCGCAAATCAAGTAATCCGCTTCAGGCATAGGTACAGGATCTCTGAGAATTGGTCTGTCAGGCCTTCCGATATCACCAGTAAAACCTAGTGTGATTTCTCTTCCGTTTTCCAAAATTTTCAGCGTAACAGAGGCGCTTCCCAGAATGTGTCCCGCATCCCTAAACAAAACTTGTACATTGGGATGAATCTGCTCCCAGACTTCGTATGGATGGCCTTCAAACCTCACCATTGCAGGGGCTACATCTTCTGTAGTGTACAGTGGAGTCCTCAACTCCTTGAAGTCTTTTTTACGTTTCTTCAAAATTTTCTCATTGAACCATTCAACGTCCAATTCTTGAATTTGGGCACTATCCAATAACATGACTGCACTCAAACTTCGAGTAGCATGAGTACTATGGATTCTTCCCTTGTAACCGTCTTTGACCAATTGTGGAAGGCGCCCACAGTGATCAATATGCGCATGGCTGAGTATGACACAGTCTATCTCCTTTGGGTCAAAATACCACTCGTTATTCCATTCCCAAATCTGGCGACCCTTGCCTTGAAACATACCACAATCCAATAGGATTTTATATCCATCCTCTAGTTCTATCAAATGTGAACTTCCAGTCACAAAGCGCGCCGCACCACAAAATTTTATCTTCATATCGATGTTTAAAGAACTTCAAAAGTATGATAATTCTCTCACTAATTTATAATGGTGAAGCTTTTTTTGACTTAAACAAAACACATTAGAGGCGAGAAAAGGTTTATTTTGTTAGAGTATGACGGGATTAATTTACTGTTAAAAAATACAGATGCTGAATTTTAATTTTTAAAATTGAATTATCTTTGTTGTCAAAGTATATTTTCGAAATTATTAACTTAACTAATTAGATGTCAAAGGTTTTATTCTCCCTATTTTTAGTATTTTATACGATACAATTTGGTTTTTCACAAACCATCACCGGAATCTGGAAAAATTTGGATGATGTAGATGGAAAAGAAAAGTCTCATATCCAAATCTATGAAGAAAATGGAAAAATTCGTGCAAAAGTGATTAAGCTACTTGCCGGAGCTACCATAACAAAATGTAATGAATGCAGCGGAGCCAACAAAGGTAGAGATATTGTAGGAATGGATATCGTCTGGGATATGGAGAAAAATGGCTCAGAATACGATGATGGCACCATTTTAGATCCGAAAACCGGAAAAGAGTACAGTTGCCTTATGAAATTGGAAGGTAATGACAAACTCAAAGTAAGAGGCTATATAGGCGTTTCCATTCTTGGTCGAACCCAATATTGGTATCGGGTAAAATAAAAATTTTATTCCTTAACCTTTATTGGTGAAAGGATTTCTAAGCCCTTTATATGACTTTAGAATAGCTTTGGCAGAACCAACAGCCAACGGTGATTCTATGAGAAGTGGAAGTTTATTTTTATCATCCGTCACCCATACATGCATCCGATTCCCATCTTTGAACACATTACCGGTGACCAAGTCGGGCATCACTTCGACAGTATCAAATTCGCCTAATCCCTTGATTTGTTTGGATCTCTCTTTGCCTATATAACGCACATTGATGGGATATTTTTCCTCATCAAATACAAGATTGGTAGGGATAAAATCACCGACTTTATAGGCATTGACATTGATATTTCTCATGAAATACAAGACAGACAATAAATCATGAGAACAGCCGTCCAGATGTATAATTTTCTTTTGGGCGCTTGATCTTGTTTTCCCATTGAAAGACAATACTGCATCGGTCTCTTTGAAAAACACCAAGCTGTCAAATTTTCGATAATTGCCTTCTTCCACTATGCGCACAAATTCTTTCGGATACATTGTTTTCTTATCGATGATGGTGTGGAAATAATCTTTGACCCTAAAAAAAGACTCATAGCTTTTATAGGTAGTGCCTGTCACTGTTACATCATAGGTATCCACATTTTCTTTGACGTCAAAAACCGCCTCACCAGCCGGAATCCATATAAACTGCCAGTTGTAGTACGCCTTGTACACGAGATGTTCGCCACCAGAAAATGCAGTATTTTCTATGGAACAATTTTTATTTTCCGTTTCCACATAAAATCCTGTTGTCAACACATAACTGACTATGAGGAAAAGAAAGGCTACACTAAATTTAAAAAGCTTCATTATTACTTTTGCAAATATTCAAAATTCAATCTTAAAACGGAAAAATGCCAAATAAGTTATCTATTTCTATACACATATCTTCAAAGTGCTTCGCTGCTTAACACCTTTCATCATGTGCGTTGGGTAAAGCAGAAGATGCCATTTTATACGTAAATTCAGACATAAACATGTAACAGAAACATAATTTGTCCGTCTATACTTGACTTAAATCAAATATCTACATAACTTTATACAATGCAAATAAAATTAATGCTGCTCACCATCATCAGTTTTCTCATCCTCACAGAAACAGAAGGTCAAAAATGGGTGCAAATAGACTCAAAAAATGGTGCGGTATTGTACACAAGAACCGTTTCCGGTTCAAATATCAAAGAATTCAAAGTGGAATTTGAAGTGGAAGAAAACATCCAAACCATTGTGAACATGCTGAAAGACGTCAGTAATATGCACCTATGGTACGATAAAATAAAAATTGCCAAAACACTAAAGGAGATCAATGACCATTCAGGTATTTACCATTTGGAATTCAGTATTCCATTTCCATTTACAAACAGATGGACGACCGTGAAAGGCGAATACGCAATATCTAACGACAAAAAAACTGCCCATTTTTCCAGCAAATATGAGCCCTATACATCCACTATAAATCATGATGGCCTCACCCATGTGACTTCACTGAAGAGTTCGTGGGAAATTACGGCTGTTTCACCAAAAAAATGCAAGGTGACCCATATCGCCTTCATGGATCCGTCGGGAAATATACCAACTTGGGCCATCAATGACGGTGTAGAAAAAGGACCATTTCGTACCGTGGAGGGAATGAAAAAACTATTAACGAGGTATAGGTAACCCAAAAATTTGACCCAATTCTGTGACCCTTGATTTTTAAAATTTCAATTTGGGTTAAAAAAATGTTAAGTGCATGGTATGCTGACAATATAGCCACTCAGCATCGTTTTACAATAGACACACATCCTCATTGTTCAAAATCATACCAATCGAAATGAAACCAAGCATTTTTATTGTACTCATTGTGAGTTTTAATATTTCTTTTGCTCAAAAACCCATCGTCACTACATCAAAATTAGAAAGTGCAACTGTGTATTTCTCAGGAGTAGAATTGAGCCATTCCGCACAAGTAATGATACCTGAAGGCAGTTCTGAATGTGTAATAAAAAACATCTCAAATGCCATTTTTGAGTCTAGCATGCAGATATCTGTTCCTAAAAATATTAATATCCTATCCACTAGTTATAGGTTGAATTCATTACCAAATGATGAAAATTTAAGTGTCGAAATGTTGAATTTAAAAGACAGCATTCAGCTTATCAATAATGAGCTAAGGTTGATCCAACAATCTATGAATGCAGATGGCAAAATCCTTAAAATATTAGATCAAAACACGGCAGTTTTAGGAACAGAATCTGGCCTCCAAACCGCAGAATTGATAAAGCTCATAGATTATAATAAATCCAAGCGCCTTGAAATTGAAAATAATATGATAACCTATGAAGGAAAGATGTCAAAATTGAATACCAAACTGGCAAATTTAGAAAAAAGATTTACAAATTTAAAAAATCAAAACTCAGTTTCAGGTCAAGGTGAAATCGTATTGCAATTATATAATAAAGGATCAAAATCTCTATCAAATATAGCGGTCAAGTATTTGTGTCCCAATGCCACTTGGAACCCAATGTACGATATCAGAGCTGAAAGTATTTTACAACCTATCACTTTGGTCTATAAAGCCAATGTCAGTCAAAATTCGGGATTGGATTGGAAAAACATCAAACTGTCACTGTCTAGTGGCATTCCCAACCAAAGCAATGAAACACCCATTTTGAGAGCTTGGCATCTCAATTTTATGCAACAATTTTACGCCAACTACCAGAGGGCTTACCAACAGAATACCATACCTTCAGTAGCAAAAATGAAGGAGGAAATGGTTGCTCAAGATGGCGTTGGGATCCAAGACGATCTGATAACCAGCAATGACAATCAACTCAACATTGGTTTTGATTTTGATGTGCCTTATGATATTGTTTCAGATGGACAAGGGCATACATTGGCTATCAAAGAAATTAAAATTCCTGCCACTTTCAAGCATTATACTGTTCCAAAAATTCAAAAGGATGTATTCCTTCTTGCAGAAATAGGTGACTATGCCGAATATAATTTATTGCCCGGTGAGGCAAATATTATTTTTGATAATGTATATACCGGTAAGACGTTTCTGAATCCTTACCAAGCAAATGATACACTCAACATCAACATGGGTCGTGATCCGAAAGTAGTCGTTAAAAAAGAAAAAATGACAGATCAATCAAGCACTAAGATTTTCTCTTCCAATAAAGTACAAGTACTGACGTATGTCATTACTGTAAAAAACAATAAAACTGAGAAAATTAGCTTGACATTAAAAGATCAGATTCCTATCAGTGACAACTCGGAGATCACGGTTGAACTCTTGGAGTCTGACAAGGCCACTATCAATTCAGAAACAGGTATATTGACTTGGATACAAGATATCGAAGCCAATCAATCTCGAAAATACCGTATCAGTTACAAGGTAAAATATCCAAAGGATAAAGTTGTGAATTTGTAAGTATGATAGTTATGGATTGTGTCAGATCTAATATTGAATTCCACAATAAGATAATACCTATGTTGGATTGAGTGAAATGACCATCAATTATGAATATTACAATTATGTCATTTATTTTATCGAATAAAAGGCTTGTTTTGATTTGACATCATTAACGATATCCATTACAATTTCATTGATTTCGGGCGGCATTCTGAGTATTTCCTGATCTTTATTTTCTAATAAATGTAGGACAGCAAAATACAAGGGTTTAAAATCTTCCTTGGCTTGAATATGGTTTTCAAAGTACTGATGAACTAAATGTATTTGTTTTAGATAAAGTAAGGTAATGAGCATGAGTGAAGATGCAGTTCCATTGATTTTATATGGTGCATACAATTTATTAAATCGATCTAGATCTCCTAGGTAAAGTGATAGGATGGCGGCAAATTCAGCGTTTAGATAATCCCAATTATCATTTATTACATCTATTGATTTATTTAGTAGTTCTTTAATTTCTGCCTTTTTCCCACTTTCAAATTTTAATAGTAAAAGATTATTCAATGCATTTACATAACCTTTTTCAATGGCTTGAAGGTAATATGTTTCTGCCTCCTCATGTTTTCCTTGCTCTTGATATAGATTCGCAAGATTGAACAATGCATCCACATGACCTTTATCAATGGCTTGGAGGTAATATGCTTCTGCATCGTCCTGTTTTCCTTGCTCTTGATATAGATTTGCAAGATTATTCAATGCGTCCACATCACCTTTATCAATGGCTTGGAGGTAATATGTTTCTGCCTCCTCATGTTTTCCTTGCTCTTGATATAGAATTGCAAGATTAATCAATGCATCCACATGACTTTTTTCAATCGCTTTGAGGTAATATGTTTCTGCTAGCTCCACCTTACCTTGGTCTGCATATAGATTCGCAAGATTATTCAATGCATTTACATCACCTCTTTCAATAGATTGCAGGTAAAGTGCTTCTGATTGCTCTTGCTTTTCTTGTCCTACATATAGATTTGCAATATTATTCAATGCCTTCACATAACCTTTTTTAATCGCTTGGAGGTAATATTTTTCTGCATACTCCACCTTACCTTGGTCTGCATATAGATTCGCAATATTATTCAACGCCTTCACATTACCTTTTTCAATCGCTTTGAGGTAATATTTTTCTGCATAGATATAATCCTGAAGCTCATGGTAGGCAAGTCCAAGTCCAAAATACCTCTTACCTTCATCAATATCTGATAAATGGAGTAATTCTATAGCTTTGCGATAATCTCCTTGCTCAAAAGCTGTATCTATTTCTACATCAATATCACTGAAGTAGGATTTTAGATCGTTAAGATCTTCTTTATTTATGGTGTTAGATTTTTCTAGGTTTTTATAAAAATTCCTCTTTATATCCCATTTGATGAATTTACTTGACATCAATGCATGTGACATGGCCTTGATATGTTCTTGTGATACTTTATTATGGCTCATATGCAACGCAAAATTCGCACAATAACTATTTAATTCGGTTGCATCATACCAACTTTCTAAAAAATCTGACAAAGCTTTTGCTATAGCTCTATGCTGCAAACCACCTTGAGTCATATTGAACCATAGGTTGAAAAATCGCTCTTCTACTCTGTATAAGTTGTTTTTGGTTTTTCCTTTTATTTTTTCGACATACTTGATATCTGTCAATTGTTTGAGTAAGGCTGAGATCAATTTCCCCTCCATATTGCATTTAGGTATCAAATCTTCCACACTTGCGGCATCCCAAAAAAAGGCCAATTCAGAAAATACTTTTTTTTGCGCTTCAGATATCAATGCAAGTCTCTCTTGATAAATGGGCGTCGCTTTATCTACAATAAATTGAAGGTACTGATAACCATTATTTACTGATTGATTGAGTAGAATATCGACAAATAATGACATCGTTCTTGGCATACCATCGGTTAGCATTCTAATGCTCTGGAGCTTTCCCGGAGACTTCTCCATGATGTTCTTAATTTCCGGTAGTTTTCTTTTTTCGCTCCAATGATTAAATAGTGCTTTTATTTCTTGATTGGTTAAAGGCTCAAGCATTTTTATAGAAAAAAATTGATAAAAAGGCTTGTCATATTTCCAAAAATGTTCTGACATCACTGTACTGCCGCCTATAATTCTTATCTCTTTAAAATTGATAAGTAATTCTCTCAATAGAGATGCTTCTTCATGATGATTACCCAAACTCAGGATTCTATCAATATTGTCCAAGAGGAGAATGAGTTGTTTCTTTTTCTTTTTTAGTTGGTCAGTGATGAGTTCATGAAGTATTTTTGAAAACTGTTTCATGTCATCCCTATAATCCCTAAAATCCGGTATCTGTATTGCATAACCCAATACATTCATCTCTCTAATCACATAATCCCATAAGTCGTACAGCTTGTAGATAAATGTTTGTTCTTCAGCAAGCCTAACCACTTCATACCTTTCATTGAGTGCTTTATCCATCGATAGTTCAGCTTGAATTCGTCTGAGTATTGTTGATTTTCCACTGCCCCTTCTGCCAACAAATACTGTGTGCTGAAATGATGAATAGCCATCATAATTTCTAATTTCGGCCATTACTCGTTCGAATTCCTTTCGTCTTACGACAAAGTTTTCGGCTACTTCTTCAAAGCTTTGATTGGCGTTCTGATATTGTATATATTCTTGTCTCATGATCTTGTCTTTTATGGGTGTCGAAGTTTCCACCAATCCCGCATTAGTGGAGAAATAAACGTATAATTATCCTCATCCGCAGTAATATAACCATCTGCGACTAGTATGTCATCAATATCGGCTTTCCAATATAAGTCGTTCCCATATTTTACTCCGATGTCAAGAATATCGAGTAAAGAAATACTTCCTTTTCGTGCACATTGAGTTAATACTTGGTGGAGAAATCTGTATTTTTCTGAAAAATATTTAGAAAGCCTTTCATCCCAATCTTGGAAATGCTCATTCTTTTTCAATAATGAAGCATAAGCCTTATCGATGTCTATACAAGTTAATTTTTCTCTCTGTTCCATGTATAAGCTATCATCGCATTCTTCAATCAACAGCTGAATGTAAAAAGGGATATAATTGCCTACTTTATTGAGTAGATATTCTCTTTCGTTACTACCTAGTTTCATTGTGGCACCTTGTAAGAGAAAGTCAAGAAAATCTTCAGCTTTAGTTCTCTCCAATGATGGTAAATGTTCCTTGTGTAACTGGTTTATTTTGTGGCTTCTACCGGTTACTTGCTTTACAATATGTGCGAGTCCAACTGAACCAAGTAATACCAAAGTAAATGTACCTTTAAATTGATCATCATGGCAAAGATGTCTCACATCTTCCAATAGCTGTTCTGCTTCATTATTCTTTGAAAGTTTTAATATCACATCCGGAAATTCATCCAGAAATAAAGCTACTTTTTCTTCGTTCTTTTTTAGCTCACCTAATAAATTCTTAAATTCCTTCCTATGATCTACTTCCGCCTTAACTATTCCCACATTATCTTTTCCTATGGATTCTATAGTCCAGCTATTCCACCATCCAGAAATCCCTTTTTTGACTTTACCATATTTTGTAAGTGAGTCAAGAGACATTCGGATCAGTCGCTTATAAAAATCTTGAATAGAACTGTCAGACTCTATATCTTCATATTTGCAGCAAAATCCATCTGCTGGATTGTCGGCCATGTAAGATATTATAGAAGATTTGCCCACTCTTCTAGGAGCTAGGAAAAGTACACTATTTCCTTTTTGCAGTTCGTGCCATATTTTGTCTTCTATGTCTTTTCTTCTAAAATATTTAGCACCTTGAGCAACAGAACCTGTAATTGTATTTGGTCGAATCCATTTCACTTAACAATAATTTTATTGGCAAAGATACATAACAATAATTATGTTGTTAAATTTTTTAACAATAAATTTGTTGTTAAATTTATTGTGGCTTCATTTCTTATTGGTTTTGAAGATGTTGCGATTTACTATTACCTTCATAAAATCTATAAATATAGTGGTTCTGGATATTGTATAACTGTTGGACTACAAAATAACATTGAAAGATAACAACATTACAATGTCAGCGCATTACAATTCCGAGAGTTTAGCCTTGGCTCCTTCATGGTTAGGATTTATAGCGAGCACCGCATTTAAGTCCGCCTTTGCAGCTGCTATATTACCCAAATTGGTATATGCTAATGCTCTGTTATAAAGCACATCTACACGGCTTCCATGTTTTTGGATGGTTTGTGAAAGTACTTGAATAGCTTTATCATTTTGACCTACATTTATCAAAGCAGCGCCATAGGCAGGTAAGATATAAGCTTCCTTAAATGGTGCCATGGCAAGTGCTTTTTCTAAAGTAATTATGGCATCTTTTGAATTAGTCTGTACCTGAGTGATGCCAAGGTTGATATAAACATTGACCTTTGTAGAGTCTATTTCGATAGCCTTTTGATACATCATTATTGATTTTTGCACCAATTCATCCTTGTTTGAGGGTTGTTGCATTGCGAGAGATCCATAACAATTTCCCAAGCCTTCATATACATTACCTTCGTCACATCCATCAGAAATAGCAACTTCAAAATCCTGCATTGCTCCTTGTATATTGCCATTCTTTCCTCTATAATTTCCTCTATTTCCCAATGCAAGATCACACGTTGGATAGATTTCCAAAACTTGGCTCCATAAGGTTTCGCTATCCTTCCATACCATAGCTTGTTTTTGTGTTTGTAGGCCAAAATAAATCAATACAATACCCAAAACAATTGAAACCGCATACTTCATGTAAGAAGCCAATGGCACCAACCATGTATCCAAAATATACATCACACAAAAACCCAATCCGATATAAGGAATGTAAGTATATCTGTCAGCTGTAATGGCCAATCCCACAGAAATAAATTGCAATACAAGGGCAATAGTTATAAAGTAAAATCCTAAGCTAAAGGCAAAAATCTTTGTACGTTTCATTGACCATACAGTTAATCCTCCTAAAACTACTACCAACAATGGATATGCTATACCAAACGCTCCCAAGGAGTTACCTTCAGGATATGGATAAAAAGCGCTTAAATGAATGGGAGCAAAAAATTTAAAGATATAATTTATAAAACCATAGGAAGCAAATTGGATTCTTTCCCAAATTGTGAATACCTCTATCCCAGCCAATGCTTTGGTTTTTTCTCCAGCAAGCGTTAAAAGTCCACCAAAATCACCTCCTCCTTGTACACTTATGGCCATTAATCCAAAAAATAAAGACACAACAAAAAACGGAATTTTTTCAATCCATAATTGCTTATCTTTAAATGATCTGTTTTGCCAATAATCCAAGAGCAACAAGACCAAAGGCAAGGTCACAGCTACCGCTTTTGACAAAACACTACATACAAATAAGACAAATGCAAACACAAACCACCCAATGTTTTTCTTTTGCAGGTACTGCCAGTAACTGATACACGCCAATAAAAAAAAGAAGGAATACAGTACATCTTTTCGCTCTGAAACCCACACTACAGACTCCACATGGGTAGGATGCAGCGCAAATATCAATGCAGTAAAAATAGCAACCCACCAATTTCTTCGATGGATGTTCCATATCAAAATGAAAACTAAAATGCTATTAAAAATATGTAGCCAGATATTGACATGAATGAATGGCTTCGGTGATAATTTCTTGACATCTTTTGGCACTTGTGCTGCCAAAGACGTCATCGTCAATGGATGATAATTGAGAGATACTGGAGTCTTCCATAGAGCAGCATACTCTTTTTCCAATACCAAAGGTTGTTCCTCTACATAGACTTGGTCGTCCCAATTGACAAACGCATTATTCAAAGCACCACGATAGAAAAAGTAAGTAGATGCAATAATTATAACTACGCCCAGAATATGCCACAATACATTCATGGAAGGAAGCTTACTGGTTGCTACCGGCTTCTCTGATTTTTTTACCCGTTTTAATGTATGATTCATATGAATGTGCAATCTTTTGCAAAAATATATATTAGCTTCAAATAAATATCATTTACCTTTAAAGGAAATTAACTTTACTTCCCAATACATTATCCTGAAATGCTTATAAATAAAGGGATTCAGGCGATTGGGCAACGGTTGGGCAACAAAAGTAGGTGGAAGAAAAGAAAACAAGAGAAAATTCTTATTTTCTACGATGAATTTCATGATTAAAGTCTATGAGTAGTATATTTAACAAACCCATTCTCCCAACTATAAAAAATACTCGTGGGGAAGACTCTTCAGATGTCCAAAGTTCAAAATGACCAAACAATGGCATATTATTGTGATCAATTTTTGCGTTTTCATTCTTTAGAACTAATAATTTATATAAACGAATTTCTTCTTTATTTGGCTGACTAGTAATCTTGAAATGTTTGAGATTTTCAATACAATTATTAAGAGTCTTGTTGGATATTTCTTTTACCTTTCTAAAGTATTGCAAATAAACATTTTGGTAAATCTGATTTACAAACACAATAAGATGGTTCAATATCTATATTTAGAAAGTGATAATCAAAGATCGGTTTACAATGAAGCGGTTGTTTTATATTAACTTCTCTTTTGGGATCATATTTCAAACTGATGTTTTCTTCGTCTAACTGCTGTAAAATTTCAACACCTATTTGGTCGTACATAAATAAACAACTTGCTAAGCTTTATTAGTTATTAAGCTAGAATAATAAGAATACATGTCATCAATAGATATTGGCTCTCTACATGTCATGTCTTCGCACTTTTCTCTTGCTTTGCTCCAAGGCATTTCACAGTGTGTCAATAAAACTAGCTTTTCTGCAGTCAATGTTGAATATTTTAATAATACTTTGTCAACTAATGCTGCTTTATCTGCTAATTTGTTACTTAGCTCAGAATACTCTTTCTCAAGATTTGAATTGTCCTGATCCAAAACAATAAGATCATTCATTTTATAACCTTGCTTATGAAAATAATCAGAATATACAGTTGTATAAACAGGACCGTTTAACCATGCTTCTGGTGTATCGCTAAACAGTAATTCCTTTTCAAAATACACTAAATGCCAACTTTGTATGTAATAAAGTAACTTTTGTAGTTTCAAATGAGATATATCAATCCCATTTAAATTACAATAAAGAACGACATATTTAGCTAATTGAATTATTGACATGATACTATAACTCTTATAAAGACCGCAAAGGTACAATTAAATATCTTAGTTAATAAAAAATTAACAATTATACTTATTATTATCGTATAAAAAAGGGAGCACTAATACTCCCCTGGAAACAAAACTGTAGTAGATGACCGATCTGACTCGGTGATGACCCATAACTTATCACCACAACTATCAATCTCTGATGGTATGGCATACGATGAAAAGACACGACCCCCGTGCTGAATGGCTACCTGATTAGTGGCGATATCACTATGACACAAGGTGCCAAAATCACCACTACAGTGAGATGTAAGGCATTCTGCAATGAACTGAAAGAATGATGGATGCTGATGACAAACTGAATCTACTCCAGATGTCATATAAACACAACCTAACGGAAATAACTTAGTAATACTACTCATGATAAAATGTTTATAAAGTAAAAAATGTGGCTGACTCCATGCCAACCTATCAGGTACAATGCCAGGTGAAGAGATGCATAAATGCAAGGTGGATCGTCTCGTCAGCATGACGAGATGCCAGCCGATAGGCAGACCTTGCATATATGCAGATCGAACCTACCTTAGTACCTGCTTAGGATGGTAAAGAGTACTTTGAGATAGTAAGAACAACTATTGGAAAAGATGAGAAAGTAAAAAGTTAAGTATGGAGTAGGGTGTTGCTGTGTCACAGGCTACAGCTTTTGTGTGGTTTACCGGATTTCCTTAATTACGGCATCGTATTGTAAACCCATATACTGGCAGAACTCATCAATGGTAACAAGCTGGTGTTGCTCTTTACTGAAATGATCTTTGATCTTCTTGATGATATATCTGCCATATCTATCGCTTTTGCCTGTGATTATCTGAATGTCTTTCGGATATATACACAGTCTGTTCATTTGATACTTTATCTATACTTTTAATATGCTTTTAATAAGGCAAAGATACGAAGAATAAATGAGTGGTAAAAGTGTGTTTTATGGCATAATGTGGACTTATCGGAAATATCGGAAGTAGCTGTTTTAAAACAAGTAAAATGTGCTATATTTTTGCCATATGAAATGCAAAATAGTAGCTTTTTTATTGGTACTGATGATCTCTTTTGACGGTATTTCACAAGTATCTGCAAGAGTTATGCAAGTGAAGGATGGAGATACTTATGTGTTGAAAGTTAATGAAAGTTTGAAGACTGTCAGATTGCTTAATGTGGATGCTCCAGAACTCAATCAAAGCTGGGGATTGCAAGCTCAGGCAAAGGTTAGGGATCTGATTCTTGGAAAGTATGTGACTTATGAATATGTCAAAATAGACTTGTATGATAGGGAACTTGGGAGAATAAAGATTGGTAAAAGAAGTCTTGACTCTTTTTTAATCAGAAATGGTTGGGCTTGGCACTACATCAATTATGACAGGAATAAAAAGCTGGAACAAGTGATGAAAAGAGCATCAGATAGAAAACTTGGGTTGTGGGAGTGTGGAAAAGAGAATGTGTGTCCACCTTGGCATTTCAGAGAGTACAATGCAAAGTATAGATTTAGATATTGCCGAGGGTGCAATGCTTTATAATATTGTTTAACGCTTAAATTGAATTAAAATGGCTCGTCAATCGGGATTAATCAAATTGAATGGTACCCTTGGTGGTATAACTTTTTACAAGTCACAAGATGGCTACCTTGCAAGAGAAAAAGGCGGAATCGAAGCTGATCGAATTGCTAATGATCCTAATTTTCAAAGGACAAGGGAGAATGGTGCGGAATTTGGAGCTGCTGGTAAAGCTGGTAGATTGCTAAGAACTGCGTTCAGAACGATCTTACAAAATTCTGCGGACAACAGAATGGTAGGTCGTTTGACTGCTGAAATGGTGAAGGTGATCCAAGGGGATACCACAAATGTAAGAGGGCAAAGGAATGTAATAGATGGTGAAGCTGAACTTTTGGTTGGGTTTGATTTCAACTTAAAAGGTAAACTTCAAAATACCATTTATGCTCCTTATACCACAAACATCGACCGAACTGCGGGAACTTTGGAAGTGGTTGTACCGCCATTTGTGCCTGGTAACATGATTGCAGCTCCATCAGGGGCAACACACTTTAAAATCGAAACTGCAGGTGCAGAAATTGATTTTGAGAATGAAACGTATGTAATTGATGCCAAGGAAAGTGCTGTTTTGGCTATAGGAAATACCGCTACTGCCGCAATTACTCTTTCGAATGCCGTAACTGCCAATAGTACACATCCTTTGTTTTTGGTGATGGGAATGGAGTTTTATCAAGAAGTGAATGGTCAGATGTACCCTTTGAAAAATGGAGCATTCAATGCCCTAACGATCGTGAACGTCTCCGGAATGTAGAATTATTTTGTCTTAATGTGCATAAAGGCTCATCATTTGTATGGTGGGCCTTTTTTAGTTTTTAAAATGTGCTTCTAAAAACGGTCTAAATGTTGTTTGTACTTGGGTCGGAGTTTTTATGATGTATTCAATTGCTTTTTCTTTCATATTTTGATCTAGAGATTCGATATGTTTAATAATATTTTCAACTGATAAATCCCCCAATCCTTTATCTTTAAATCTGACTCCAAAATCAGACCATATTAAAGCATCAAAATCCGTTTTATATTGCTGTAAAATTTCCTTAACAAAGTCGTTTCTGTCTCTAGAATGAAAAGAGTCTGAAGTATAGGCATAGTGTCCAATATTCGTTATGTCTTCTGTGCCTTCCCTTTTAGCTAGGTCATGAATAGCTTCATCCAAGGTTTCAAAAAGTGACTCAATTACAAGTGTAGGAACTGGATTGAATTTGCTATTTATTACTAAAGTTATTCTCCCATCAGCTGAAAGTCTACAAAACTCAATAGGGATTACAGGTCCATTCTTTAACCAATCACCTTTCGTTTTCAATTCTCTTTGATCCCAAATTAGGGAACCCCAACCGATTATTCCTATTTTCATTCTGCAAAGGTATATAAAAAAAGCCCTACTAAAAGGGCAATGGTGCAAGCTCTCGCTCACCTGAAGGATAAACCCAGACAAAGCAATGACATGGTAGCCTGTAGACCCTGACTCCATGCAAAGTAGTATGGGCTAATGTAGATCTGCGAATATGATGCTGGAAGGCATAACGAGACAAAGGTAAATGCTCTGTGATGGGAAGCTGAGATAAATGGCTACAACCTGACTGGGAGCCTGACGAAATACGTGGAATACTGTCCATAATGATAAATTTTAATATGCTAAAAAGTGCATGGGTTATTAAAGACCAAAAGGAAACGGAATAAGTGCCGTAGGCTGATTCCGCCATAGCGGATCATTATGCCGTAGTCTTTTGGGATTTAAATAAAAACCCTTGCTAACTTTGCATAGTAAAATTTATTATGGTCTTCCACGTATGCAGTAGATGCCTATTTTATGGCTGCATATCAGCTCTCACGCTAGTAAGGTAACGAGGTGACGAATCTACTGCCATCCTTATGCACCCAAATACAACAGCCACATGGAAGTGGATAAACCCTGATATCTGGTGATGGTGACCACAGTAGAAATCTGCGACGTACATGACGCTGAAAAGCATATCTACTCACCTGCTTATAAATGCCTAATGCTGGTGAGCTGCAAGAAACACAAGAGCCATCTGGCCCTGCCTGAAATGTAGGAAAATCAATCATGATCTATATATTTTATATGCTTATTCAGTGCAAGGCTGATCAAAACTCCAAAAAGGAAACGGAATAAGTGCCATAGGCTGATTCCGCTATTAGCGGATCATTATGCCGTAGTCTTTTTAGGAGTTTTAGTGAGATCAGGCTTGCTAACTTGCATATAAAATTGGAGCATGATTGCAACGATGTAAAAAGAAAATAGGAAAATAATTTAAGATAGGTCTTGACAAGTATTTAATTATGGCTTATCTTTGCTCAAATTTCTTACCTAAATGGTCACAAATTTAAAGTTAAGTAGAATAATACCTGAGCATCGCAAGAGTACGGTGTAGGTATTTACTAACTTTAAACCATTTGTTATGTGGCCAAAAGAATCTAAATTAGACCTTCAGATTTTTTTCCATATCACTATGATTTTGCTCAAAACGATAGTAATCGTTATAGGCATTATCAAGATATGTGAGAAAGTATTGTAGTAAAACAAAAGCAGGGGCTGCGGCCCCTGCTAATTTAAAATTTAATATATCATGAATAAAAGTTTTGTGCAAATAATTTCTGGCCGGGCATTGCTATAATTGCAATGAACGTAATTGGTAACTGCTTTTAGCGTTAGCCAGAGACCAATGAGCACAAATGCTTTATCATGGACAAGCAAAGTTTTGCAGACATCTGCCAAGGCTTATTCTACCTGATTATTGGTATAGCAGCCATAGTAGAAATACTGTTGATCTGTTTATTTTAAATGAAGAAAATTCAGGTGGGCCAAAAACAGTGCCCACCTTTTTTTTTGATGGGGCAACAAGTATCAGAAAAAAATAAAATATACCTTTTTGTGGTTGGGAGTGGCAAGTGTGCTGGCGAAATGAAGCTAGGTGACTGCATTGGCATTGTGTCGGTTTGCAGGTTTGCAAAGATTGCAAAGTTTGCAATCTAGCAAATATATTTTACCTGCAAGAGACGCTTGCCTTTGGGGTGTACCGGAATGAAGCCAGCACTCTTGCTGCTCGGAGAAAGGGAAGTATGTGATGCCTGACATGCCGAAGTGGAAGCATGGAGCGAAGGCTGGCAGGTATCTCTTACTGACCGATACTATAAATCATATTTTATTTTTTCTGGCCATAAAAATGGGTGGTGGGGAACATGAGGATATTACGGGAATGCCTATGCCCCTGGCTATTTACGTAGTGAAAACATAATGGGTATTATAGGACAGCCCATTCGACAAATGCTTTGGGCTTATTGACTTTAATGGAAGCGATGTATGGCGATTGTAGCATAATTTATGACAAATGCTATACTTTTTGGTATATGTGCTATGGCGTCCATACATGAATTAAAGGCAGTAAGCCATACTCGAAATGCCCTTCGACAAAGCTCAGGGTAGCACTTTTGGGCTGTACTATAATATAGGTCACATTATGTTAAATAGCTTACCCCGAATTTTTTCTGGCATAAGCGAAGTGGTGGAGGTGGTTGGAACGAAGCGACTTTTTGCCATGAGCCATTTTACGACTGAAGTGCAGCTCTTTGCTACCACAAGTGAAACGTAGCGTAACGAGGATAGCAATGTGCTGCCCTACCCCAATGTTTGGCTCATTGCAAAAAGTATGACAGAAAAATCGGGGGCAGGGGCATAGGAAAATGTAGACTAAAAATTCAATGCTAACCCCACTCCAAAGCCCATATCGCTGTCATAATGAGTTCTTAACCCCATATTTTTATTTATAATGTAACGTATGTCAAACATATATTCTTTGTCGGTGTTTACCATAAAAGCCATACGTAAACGCTTCGCAATAGGTATGTCTTCTCTCATTAATTGTAACCTTACATTGCCATCTTGATACACTTCTGATTGTAGTGTAATCATCATAGGTAATGTATAATTGAAACCTAAACTTACTTGTGTTCTATTGTCTTTGGTATTGGTTTGTCCGAAAAGGTTTTTTTCTATTTCGTTATGTCCAAATTTTCTGTATCGCCAATCAAAACCTATGAATGGCATAAACCATTGCATTTTGCCTATGTATCGTCCTATATGTGTTTCAGTTTCGTAACCGTGCATATCGATATAGCCCAATCGCCATTCTGTGCCAATGCTCCATCTTGTATTTTGAAACATTGCCATACCATCATTCCCATTTGTTGCAAAATCGTTTTCTGCCATAAAATGAAATTTTCTATCATCGGCAAATAATTTTCTTTGTGCCAATTTTGGATTTGGAATTAAAGGATTTGGGGTTTGATTTTCATAACTCAAAACTCTGCCCATTCCGCTCATCATATGGTAGAGAATATGACAAAGAAAAAACCAATCTCCTTCAACATTAGCGTTAAATTCCAATGTGTCGGTTTCCATAGGCATAATGTCCACATTATTTTTTAATGGTGCATTTTCGCCTTGTCCATTCAGCAAACGAAAGTCGTGTCCGTGCAGGTGCATTGAGTGTCGCATCATCGAATTGTTGTACAATACAATCCGTACATTTTCGCCTTTTTTAATTAATATTTTATCTGTTTCGAAAACTACTTTATTGGCAACAGTTTTTTATAAATATTTTTTGATTATCCATTTTAAGAAATTGATTAAAACTTCATCCGCTGTATTCTCACTGCATTTAAAATCGCTAATAATGCCACGCCTACATCTGCAAAAACAGCCTCCCACATTGTGGCTAAACCACCTGCACCAAGTATTAAAACAATCGCTTTTACTACAAATGCCATTGTTATATTTTGCCAAACAATTTTTTTGGTTTGTTTGCCAATGTTTATTGCCATTGGGATTTTGCTTGGCATATCATCTTGTATTACTACATCTGCTGTTTCAATAGTAGCATCACTGCCTAAGCCACCCATTGCTATACCCACATCGCTTAGTGCTACTACAGGTGCATCGTTTACACCATCACCCACAAATGCTACTGTTTCATTTTTGGCTTTTATTTCTTTTACTTTATTTACTTTATCTTCTGGCAACAAATCGCCAAAAGCATTTGCAATGCCTAACTTATTTGCTACAAAATTTACAACAGTTGATTTATCGCCACTTAGCATTGTTGTGCTTACATTCAATACCTTTAGCTTGTCAATAGTTAGTTGAGCATCTTCTTTAATACTATCTGCAATGGTTAGATAACCAACAAATTTTTTATCGTAAGCAATGGCTATTAGCGTATAAACTATGGTGGTTGGGTCAATATCATAAGTAATATTGAATTTATCCATTAGTTTAAAATTACCTACTAATAGTTCTTTATTATTTACTGTTGCTTTTAATCCGTGTCCACTTATTTCTTCTACATTTTCTAATTTAATATTGTTATCTACTTTGCCCACATAATTATGAATGGCAGTTGCAACAGGGTGTGTACTTTGGCTTTCTAATGTATTTACCATTTGCAATATTTCTTCCTTATTAAATTCAGCTTTTAATATTACTTCTTGCACTTTAAAAACGCCTTCGGTCATAGTGCCTGTTTTATCCATCACTACATTTTGAATATTGGCTATTATGTCTAAAAAATTACTGCCTTTAAATAAAATTCCGTTTTTGGAAGCTGCTCCTATGCCACCAAAATAACCCAATGGAATACTAATAACCAAAGCACAAGGGCAACTGATAACCAAGAAAACCAATGCCCTATAAAGCCATTGACTGAATATATAATTTTCTACCAAAAAATAAGGTAGCACCGTAATGAGAATAGCCAAAAGCACAACAATTGGTGTATATATTTTTGCAAACTTTCTTATAAATAATTCTGTTGGTGCTTTTTGTGCTGTGGCATTTTGCACCAATTCTAAAATTTTACTCAACTTGCTATCTGTGTATGCTGTAGTTACTTTTACTTGTGCTACTGTGTTTAGGTTTATCATTCCTGCCAATACTGTTTCGCCTTTTACTTTGGTATCGGGTTTGCTTTCGCCTGTAAGTGCAGCTGTATTAAACGAGGCATTGTCCGTTAATAATTCGCCATCTAAACCTGATTTTTCACCTGGCTTTAATTGAATGATTGTACCAATATTTACAACTTCTGCCTTTACTGTTTTTGGTTGATTATTCTCTAAAATGGTTACTTCATCGGGTCGTTGGTCAAGTAAAGTTTTAATATTGGCTTTAGCTCTTTTTACAGCTATGGTTTGAAACACTTCACCTACAGCATAAAACAACATCACTGCCACGCCTTCAGGGTATTCGCCAATAGCAAAAGCCCCAATGGTGGCAATGCTCATTAAAAGAAATTCAGAAAATATTTCGCCTTTACTTATACTTACAAATGCTTCTTTAATTACAGGAAAGCCAACAGGTGCATAAGCTACTACATACCAAACAATACGAACCCAACCTGTGAACCAAGTTTGTGGAAACCAATTATCAAGTGCAATAGCAATAAATAATAAAACCAAACTTATTATAGCAGGTAAAAACATTTTAAAAGTGCTATCATTGCTTGAAGAATGGTCGTGTCCGTCATCATCACTATGGTCGTGGTTGTGACCATCATCCTTACTATGTCCATCTTTCAATAATGCTGCTGCACCTGCTTGGGTGTATATTTTTTCTTGTTGAGTGCAGCAAAGTTGTTTGCCTTGTGCATCGTATGTGTGTTTATGTTGCATTATTAAGAATTTATAGTTAATATTTTTTGTAAATCTGCTGGTATTTCCATTGGCTTTAATGGTGGTATATTAGCACCCCCTGTATTTCCAATAGGAACTGTGCCTACAAAAGATTTTATACCCCCAAAAATCAATCTTGTAATTTGCCCCAATACTTCTTTAGTGCTTTTTATTTTTATACCAAATTTTAGCATTTGCCAATGCACATAACTGTGTTGTATCGGATAACGCTGACCTAAAATATGAGCTCTTTCATAATGTCGCCAACACTCTTGCAGTTTACCATCGCTTAGAAATAACTTAGCTTTATCCAATTCTACTTGATAGTAGGGTTTTAGAGTTTTTGGAATATTAATATATAGTTTCATTTTACAATAAAGATTTTTAATGTTCGTGACCTCCTGTGTTTGATAATTTAGCATTGATAAAGAAAGCACCTTTAGTTACAATTTTTGCATTTTTTGGTATTTCATTTACAAAAGTAATAGCCGTGTAACCCATATTAGATACACTTTTTACCACTTCTATTTTTTCAAAGTTGGTCATTTTTTTTGGCTCTGCTTCCTTGCTTTTTTCTGCTTCTTTGTGGTTGTGACCTTCTTCACCTTCTTCGTGGTGTTCTTCGGGTTCTTTGTTAGTAATAATAAATATATAATATTTACCATCGGCTTCTACAATCGCATCATTAGGCACTGCTGGTGTAGTTACATTATTTAAACTTACAATACCTGTTATATTCATTCCATCTATCAGGCCTATTTTATTGCCTTTTACATTACAATGTACTGGTATGGTTTTGCTATCGTTTTCAAATGCTGTGCCTATGCTATACACTTGTGCATCGTACTCTTTTGTAGGATTATTGGTTAGTGTAAAATGTATGGTTTGTCCTACTCTTAGCATTGGTAGATCTTTTTCAAATACATTTAAGTCTAAATGCAGTGATCCGTTATCAACTATTTCTGCTACTGGTGAAGATACATCTACATAACTGCCTATTTTTGCAAACACATTACTCACTGTGCCACTTATAGGGCTTGTAACCACTAAAGCTGATTGTAGATTACTGTTAGAAACATTATTAGGATTGATACCCATTAGCTGAATTTGTTGTTGTAAGGAAGCTCTACGAGTTCTTAATGTTTTTAATTCTGCATCGGCACTTTGCAAATTTTTCTTTGCACCGGCATTGCCCTCGTTGAGTTCTTTTTGTCTTGCTAATTCTTGCTCAGCAAAAATAATTTTACTGGCTATGGTTAAATATTCTTCTTGCAATTGTATAAACTGTGGATTGGCAATGGTGGCTATTACTTGCCCTTTACGAACAAAAGAACCAATTTGAACATTTAAAGATTTGATTACACCACCGTATAATGAAGTGGCATTGCCTTTATTATTATTGGGTACTTTTAAATTACCATTAGCTTTAATAGTAGCCGTTAGTTCTTTCATTTCTACATTGCCATAAGTAATTCCTACAGTTTTTATTTGTTCGGCTGTAAGGGCTGCAATTGTAGCTGGTGCTTCTTCGTGGGTTGCTTCTGGCTTTGCTTCACTTTTTGTTTCGGCTGTGCCGTGGTTGTGTCCATCGCCTTCTTTGTGATTATGACAAGCTGATAGTATCATACAAAGTATGATTGCTAAACTTATTATTTTATTTATACTGAATGACATATTTTTTATTATTTATTAATTATTGAATTTATATTTATCACTGTTTGGTTAATTTGCTGAATAGATTGCAAATATTTTAGTTGTATATCGGTGGCTGTTTGCAAAGCAAACAAATACTCTACATAGGTGATATCACCTGTGCGATAGCCTAACTGTGCAGCTTTTACAATATCATCGGCATTGAGCAATGCTTGTATTTTATAATAATTGTATTGCTGTGCATCTTGTTGGTATTGTGCTAAAGCATTTTGCAGTTGGGTGTTGAGTAATGTAGATTGATACTCTACTTGTGTTGCTAAACTTTGTTTTTGATACTCTAAACTTTTAATACGGGCTTTGGTAGCTCCAACGGTCAAAGGAATTGCCACACCAATATTTACTACATTAAAACGATTGCCTGCCCCAAAATATTTGTCTACTCCATTTATAGTTTGTATGCCTATTAATGATTGATTGGAATAACCAATTTTGAAATCGGGTAAACCTTGTGCTTTTTCTACTTTTTTGCTTTGCTCTGCTATTTGCATATTTTGATAAATAGATTGCAACATTGGGTGGTTATTTATTGCACTACTATCTATCAAACTATTTACTTGTAAGGGTGCATATGCAATATTTGAAGCTATTACAAGGCTATCATTTGTATTTAACAATGTTTTTAAACTTTGATAGGCAGATTGTAAATACACTTGATTTTGCTGTGCTAATAAATTGATTTCACCCTTTTTAGTTTCGGCTGTACTGATTTCAATTTTTTTGGTATCGCCTGTTTTGTATCGCAACTGTGCCACTCGTATAAATTCATTGTACAAACTATCCAAACTTTGAAGTTTTAGCTTATTGTATTGCAAATATTCTATTTGATAAAATATACTACGAACCTGATTTTTTATTTCATAGATAGATACTTGTTGTTGTATTTGTTTCGCTTTTATTTCTGCATTAATCAATTCTTTTTTAGCACCAAATAAAGTTGGAAAAGGAATAGTTTGTGAAAGTTGAAAAGCATTATCAAATTTTATGCTGTTGTATTGACCAAGCTGTGCATTAAAATCTAACTTTGGTAACTCATTAGCTGTTTTCTTTAAACTCTCCGTAGCTTTAATATCTAAACCACTTGCTTTTATGGACTGATTATTTTGAATAGCTAAATTAATTGCCTCATCAATATTTAATGACCTTACATTTTGAGCATTTACATTGAAGGCAAAAAGTATTAATAGTATTGTTGTTACAGTTGTTATTTTCTTCACTTTAGGTTTTCTTTTTAAATTAATTTTTGTATTAAAAATGATATACAATAAAGGCAATACAAATAGCGTAAGGAATGTTGCTGTTATTAAACCGCCTATTACTACCGTAGCTAAGGGCTTTTGTACTTCTGCACCTGCACTGCTACTTAATGCCATCGGTAAAAAACCAAGACTGGCAACGGTGGCTGTCATCAATACTGGTCGCAATCTAATTTTTGTACCTTCTATTACTCTTTTTATTACATCGCTTATACCCTCTTTTTCTAATTGGTTGAAAGTGCCTATGAGTACAATTCCATTTAACACTGCTACACCAAACAAAGCAATAAAACCAATACCTGCACTTATACTAAATGGCATTCCTCTAAGTAGTAAAGCAAATACGCCACCAATAGCACTCATTGGTATGGCTGTAAAAATTAAACTGGCTTGTTTGAAACTATGGAATGTAAAATATAGCAACATAAAAATGAGTAATAATGAAATAGGTACTGCTATCATTAAACGCTTACTGGCTTTTTGTAAGTTCTCAAAAGTGCCACCATAAGTAAAATAATAACCCGAAGGCAATTTAATTTGAGTATTTAATTTTTCTTGAATCTCGGTAACCACACTTTGCACATCTCTACCTTTTACATTAAAGCCAATCACTATTCTTCGCTTACCTGCTTCACGGCTTATTTGTGCAGGACCCACTTTAAAATTGATATTAGCCACCTGTGATAGTGGTATTTGATTGCCTGTATTGGTAGGTATCATCAAATTATTTACATCTTCTATACTACTTCTGTAAGTACTGTCTAATCGTACTACTAAATCAAACTTTCTTTCGTTTTCAAAAACCACACCCGTACTTTTTCCTGCAAAGGCTGTACTTACAATATCGTTTACATCTTTTACTGTCAATCCATAATTAGCTAAACGCAATCTATCGTACTCAATATTTATTTGTGGTAAGCCACTCACTCTTTCTACTTGTGGTGCTGTAGCACCTTGTACCGACTGCACTACATTACTCACTTGTTTCGCATAGATTAAAAGACTGTCTAAATTTTCGCCAAATATTTTTACAGCCACATCTTGCCTAATACCTGTCATCAATTCATTAAAACGCATTTGTATGGGTTGATTTTTTTCAAAAAACACCCCTGGTATTGCTTCTAATTTTTCAGAAATTTCATCGGCTAATTCATCGTATGTTTTATTAGACTTCCACTCTTTTTGTGGCTTTAATATTATCATCATATCGGTAGCTTCTGGTGGCATTGGGTCGGTAGGCACTTCGGCACTTCCTGTTTTTCCTACTACCATTTTTACTTCATCAAATTTTTTGATAATCCGTGAAGCTTGCATTGAAGTTTCTATACTTTGGCTCAATGAGCTACCTTGTGGCAATATGCAATGAAAGGCAAAATCGCCTTCGGCTAATGTGGGTATAAATTCGCCTCCTAATCTTGAAAAAATAATAAGCGACACTACAAAAAGAGAAACTGTAATACCTACTAACCAATATTTAAATTGTATGGCTTTTTGTAATAAAGGCTGATAAATGCGTTGGAAAAAATCCATCATTTTATCGCTAAAGTTTTTATTATGATTTATTTTTTTAGGTAAAAACAAAGCACACATCATTGGTATGTAGGTAAGCGATAAAATTAATGCTCCTAAAATGGCAAAGCCTACTGTTTTCGCCATAGGTGTAAACATTTTGCCTTCAATGCCAATAAGCGTAAGGATAGGAATGTAAACAATTAAAATTATTATTTCTCCAAAGGCAGCACTACTACGGATTTTAGAAGCCGATACAAATACTTCTTCATCCATTTCCGTTTGAGTTAATCGTTGCATAGATTTTCGTAAACCCAAATGGTGCAAAGTCGCTTCTACAATAATTACAGCACCATCTACAATTAACCCAAAATCAATAGCACCCAAACTCATTAGATTAGCACTTACTCCAAACACATTCATCAAGCCCAATGCAAAAAGCATTGATAAGGGAATGGCAGAAGCCACAATAAGCCCTGCTCTTAAATTACCTAAAAACAATACCAATACAAAAATGACAATTAATGCACCTTCAATTAGGTTTTTTTCTACAGTGCTAATTGCCCTGCCTACTAAATCTGTCCTATCCAAATAAGGTTCTATAATTACATCTTCGGGTAAAGATTTTTGAATAGTAGGTATTTTTGCTTTAATACGCTTTACTACTTCGTTACTATTTTCGCCTTTTAGCATCATTACCACACCACCTACGGCATCTACTTCACCATTATAGGTCATAGCACCATATCGAGTAGCAAAACCAAACCTTACATCAGCTACATCTTTTATAAAAATGGGAATACCTCCTGTATTTTTTACTGCAATATTTTGCACATCTTCAATTGAAGTAACCAAGCCTATACCTCTTATGAAATAAGCATTTGGCTTTTTGTCAATATAAGCACCTCCTGTATTTTGATTGTTTTTTTCAAGAGCCTCAAAAATATCTGGAATACTAACCCCCATTGCTTTTAAGCGATTTGGATTAACAGATACTTCGTATTGTTTCAATTCGCCACCAAAACTATTTACTTCGGCAATGCCGGGTGTGCCGTTAAGTTGCCTTGCAACAACCCAATCTTGCATAGTACGCAAATCTTTGGCATTGTATTTACCTTCACTTCCTTTTTTAGGGTGAATAATGTATTGATACACTTCGCCAAGACCTGTGCTTACTGGTGCTAACTCTGGTGTGCCAATGCCTGTGGGAATATTTTCTTCGGCTTCTTTTAGCTTTTCATTTATAAGTTGCCTTGCAAAATAAATATTTACTTCATCTTTGAACACTACCGTAATTACCGATAAACCAAACCGAGAAATGCTTCTCACTTCTTCAATATCTGGAATATTGGCAATGCTTTTTTCTATGGGTGAAGTTACCAACTGCTCTACTTCCTGCCCTGCCAATGTAGGACAAGTAGTAAATATTTGCACCTGATTGTTGGTAATATCAGGTACGGCATCAATGGGTAGTTTGGTAGCACTCCATACACCCCATATAATGAGTAACAAAGTCGCAATACCAATTACGATTTTGTTTTTTATACTGAATTTAATTATATTATCTAACACTTTTATTTATTATTAATGAATGAATTTTTACTGGCTAATTGGCTATTTGCAATCAAGCAAAAAGCAATTAAAAAAAGATAAGTGCAACAAGACAATGCTTATTCAAAATGAAAAAGCACAGCTATGATTAAACACTAATCAATAAAAAATTAAACATTAATCTTTGGTGGCTGCCAAATATTTCCGTAGAAGTTGGAAATGAGAGAGAAATTACGAATTGTAATTTTTTGAGAAATTGTAAATTCAGTTGGTTTGGTTAGTTGAAAGGGGGTAAAATCAACACTGACAAACGAAGCACTACAACAAGTGCAAGTGCAAAAAGGTGTGCAGTTATCGTCTTGGTCTTGTTGGTGGTCGTGGTTTTGGGAAAGTTCTGTTTTTGAATTTTCTTTGTTGCAAGCATTATGTATATCGCTACAAGGTACTACACTGAGTACCAAAATATAGATAGCCATAAAAAAATCAAAAATTTTCATTGGGGCAAAGGTAGTTTATTTATTTAATAATTACAATTTATTTATTTAATAATTACAATCAATAGTTCAATGTTAATCCAAACCCCAGCCCCATATCGCTATCATAATGAGTGGTAACTCCCAGATTTCTACTAATTATATAGCGAAAACTTACCATATATTCTTTGTCGGTGTTTACCATAAAAGCCATTCGCAAACGCTTAGTAATAGGTATGTCTTCTCTCATTAATTGTAATCTTACATTGCCATCTTGATAAATTTCTGCTTGTAGTGAAATCATCATTGGCAATGTATAATTGAAACCCAAACTTACTTGTGTTCTATTGTCTTTGGTGTTGGTTTGTCCGAAAAGGTTTTTTTCTATTTCGTTATGTCCTAATTTTCTGTATCGCCAATCAAAACCTATGAATGGCATAAACCATTGCATTTTGCCAATGTATCTTCCTATATGCGTTTCAGTTTCGTAGCCGTGCATATCGTTATAGCCTAAACGCCATTCTGTACCTATGCTCCATCTTGTATTTTGAAACATTGCCATACCATCATTTCCGTTTGTTGCAAAATCGTTTTCTGCCATAAAATGAAATTTTCT
>JACJYH010000004.1 GCA_020636195.1 Lewinellaceae bacterium | reverse complement strand
TTTGCCCAAGTCAATTATACGGTTTCGCGCATTTCACGCATTCCATGGTATTTTGAATGGAGCTACATCAAACCTCAGGAGGCACGATTGGATGTTGGTCAAGTGACTACTGATGAGAAAGGAGAATTCGAAATTTCTTTTGAATTGGTAGGAGATGACCAATTTTCTCCAGAAAGCAATCCATCCTTTACCTTTCAGACCAACGTTACCATTACAGATAGTAGAGGTGAGACACGAGAAGGCAAGCAATTTGTGCGAGCAGCGTATAAGTCACATTATCTGAGTATCAAAACTGATCAAAATCAAGACATGAGTGATTTGGATACTATCCAATTTGATGCTTTTAATTTTGCAGATATCTCCATAAATGCTTCCGCACTTTTGAAAATTGAAAAATTAAATGAACCCAAAAACGTGGATTGGTCTGATTTCGACACTTCAATGGATATGCCGAAAAGACAAAAGCGCAGAATAATCTATCAACAACCGCGGGAAATCTACGAAAATTGGCCGGTTGAAAAGGTACTATTGGAGACTAAAATTGATTTGCCACTTTCATGGTTTGGTATGCAAAAATTCACTTCCGGAGTATATAAAATTACTTTGATGGATGCAACTGACAATGAAAATAAGGTAGAAAAGTTTGTAGTGATTACAAATGCTCCTAAAAATCAATTTCCGATCACACGTCCTATACACTTGGTACTGAATAAGCGAGCTTACAAACCAGGAGAAAGCTTGCATATTACGCTTGGAAATGCTACCAATAAAAGTCAATTCATCCAATTGGTGATATTGAAGGACAATGAGATTTTATATGAGTCAAATGTGGTTGTGGACAAGAAAAGAGAAATCACATTCCCAATTATGGAAAAGTACAGAGGTGATATTTTTATCAAGTTAAATTACGTACTCAACAATAGGTATTTTTCAGAAGAGGAAAGGGTTGAAATTCCTTGGAACAACAAAATGCTTGACATCGAATATATTACATTTAGGGATAAGTGCCTCCCAGGTGCAAAAGAAAGTTATCAGCTCAAAATAAAAGGGAAGAACAAAGACGCTGTGTTTGCTGAAGTTTTGGCTTCAATATATGATGCATCATTAGATCAATTCAAACCAAATATATGGAACCACGAGTTTTATCCGAAATCAAATAATAATGTGTCATTTTTTGCCCTGAACTTCATGAAAGTGATTTCTCAGACGGAATATCAGTCTTGGGGTGAAACTGTTCCATCTATCTATATTCACTATCCGACGTTAATTCCTCTTTATCTCAATAGCAATAATATGATGTTCTACAGCCGATCCAATATGGAATATGATGGAATGGCCGTTCCAAGAACTATGCAAGCCGAACGCAAGCCTGCAAAAGCACTTATGGGAAAAGCAAATGATATTGTGGAAGAGGCGCCACCAACCGTAGAAGAAAATCAAAGTGATGCTCCACCACTTGTGAGGAAGAACTTAAAGGAGACAGTTTTCTTTTATCCTGACTTGACTACGGATAAAGATGGCAATTTGACGATTTCATTTACGATGAACGATGCATTGACACAATGGAAAATGATGATTCTTTCACATACTGTTGATTTTAAAGTTGGATATGATGAAAAATTCATTCAAACTCAGAAAAATGTGATGGTCTTTCCAAATTCCCCTAGATTTCTTAGAGATGGAGATCAAATATCCTTTAAGTCAAAAGTGACAAATTTGACCAATCAAACATTAACTGGTAATATGAAATTACAGTTTTTTGACGCTTTAACAGGAAAGGATATTGCCTCAGAAATCATTAGCTCTCAACATGATATTCCTGCGCATCTTTTACCGAAAGGTTCTGCAACCGTTTCTTGGCATGTGCACATTCCTGAATTGAAATATTCTGTGATAACTTATCGAGTAACAGCAGATTTTGGCGAACACATTGACATTGAAGAAAATACCATTCCCATTTTAACAAATAAAATGCTTGTGACAGAAACGATGCCTTTTTGGTTAAATGGAAATGAAATAAAAAAGTTTGAATTTCAAGCCTTTAAACAAAATACAAGCACAACTAAAACGGATTTCAAATACACGGTAGAGCTTACATCGCATCCAATTTGGTATGCTATTCAGGCTATGCCTTACATGCAGTTGCAAAATAACAACAACATCATCGGTTGGTCTGACCAATTTTATACAAACACACTTGCAAGCTATATTGTACATAAGCATCCTAGGATAAAAAGCGTTTTTGATTCGTGGCAGACTTTGGGAAAAAATGCGTTGCTGAGTAATCTGTCTAAAAACGAAGAGCTGAAAAGTGCCATTTTGCAGGAAACACCTTGGGTACAAGATGCGCTGAATGAAGAAGAACAAAAGAGGAATATTGCATTGCTGTTTGATTTGAATCTATTGGCCCAAAATAGACAATCAATTATCAGCAAAATAAAAAATGCCCAACTTTCAAATGGTGGTTTTCCATGGTTTGCAGGTGGAAGAGATGATCTTTATACGACAATGTATATAGCAGAAAATTGGATTCATTTGATCCAACTTGGTATAATTGAAAAAGACGATCGAGTAATCTCAGAAATTCTTTCAAAAGCTACCAATTACCTTGACATTGAAATCCTGAATAGGTACAATAGAATGGCTGAAAATGTGAAAAAATATGGTGGCAAATTGGAAGATGATCATTTAGATGAAATGGCTACTTTGTACATCTATTTGAGATCGATGCTGCAACAGCCATTCGCCAATGAAGCATCTCAAAAAGTCTATGAGTATTATATTACACAAGCAGCTCAATACTGGAATAAAAGAGGAATTTTCAGTCAAGCCAATATTGGTTTAGCTCTGAATAGAGCCAAAAATCAGACATGGAAGAAAATAAAAGCATCCTTGGATGAAAGAGCCATGAATAATGCCGAATTAGGCCAATATTGGAATGAAGGTAATGGTTTTCGCTGGTATCAATTGCCCATTGAGAGACATGCCAGGCTGATTGAGTTTTACATAGCTGCCGGAGCAGAACCTTCTATCGTTAACAAGATGAAACTTTGGCTTCTTAAAAATAAGCAAACCAATGCATGGAAAACATCCAAAGCGACAGCAGCCGCACTGTTTGCACTATTGATTAATGGTGAAGCAGATGGCATTACTTCTCTCATCAATGAAGTTAAGATTCCTTCTATTTCAGTCGGTGGTAAGTTGATCACCAAAAATGCCAATGAAGTAGAAGCCGGAACAGGTTATTTCAAAGAAAGTTTCTCGTCAGCCCATATCGATAAATCCTTGTCAAATATCCAAGTTTCAAATCCCAACCATTCAGTGGTTTGGGGTGCAGCTTATTATCAATATTTTGAGACTTTAGATCATATCAGGCAATTTGATGACACCCCATTGAAGATTTCAAAGAAGTATTTCAAATTGGAGAATGGTGAGAAAAATGACGTTTTGCATGAAGTGACATCTTCTCAACCTCTTAAGATAGGTGATAGAGTTATCGTAAGAATGACTATGATTTGTGATAGAGATATGGAATACGTTCAGCTTAAAGATATGAGACCATCAGGCTTTGAACCTACCAATGTTTTGAGTGGATATAAGTATCAAGCAGGTTTGTCCTATTATGAAGCGACAACGGATCTTGCTACAAATTTTTATTTCAATGTCTTACCTAAGGGTACATATGTTTTTGAATATAAAGTAGTTGTGAATCACAGCGGCGAATATACTGGCGGTATTACATCTGCGCAGTGTATGTATGCACCGGAATTCAGTAGTCATTCACAAGGTGAAACTATAAAGATTTCAGAGTAAGTATCTCTCAAGGATATCACATTTCCACATTCTCGACGATTTCTAGGCCGTAGCCTATCAAACCGATTCTACGTTTGGAGTGATTGGATATCAATTTAATTTTGGAAATCCCAAGATCATTGAGGATTTGTGCTCCAATTCCAAAATCTCTTTGCTCTTCGCTATTGATAGGATTGGAAGTTTTTACTTCGTCAATATGCATCATTTTATTGAGTAGGGCAGTAGAATTGTCTCCATGTCTCATGATAATCAATGCTCCATTTTCTTCGTTAGATATTTTATGCAATATTCCCAATAATTTTTCAGCATATCCATCAAATAGCATTCCCAAAATATCTCCGGTTTCCACATTGCTATGCACTTTAACCAATGTTGGAGTTTTAGAATCAAATGTTCCTTTAGTAATGGCAAGGTGAATGTCGCCATTATTGATTTGCTCGTATGCAATAACCCGTAAAGTCCCAAATTTAGTATGAATTTCCGTTTCCTTCTTTCTCCTGATCAATCTTTCAGTAAGCATCCTATAGGCTACCAAGTCCTTAATTGAAATGATTTTAACGTCAAGTTTTTCACTCAATTTGATCAATTCTGGCAGCCTTGCCATCGTCCCATCCTCATTTAAAATCTCCACCAAAACACCTGCAGGATAAAACCCTGCCATCCTAGCTAAATCAACAGCTGCCTCCGTGTGTCCTGTTCTTCTCAAGACACCTCCTTGCTTTGCTATCAAAGGGAAGATGTGGCCGGGTCTGGCAAAGTCTTTTCCTGTGATATTTGGATCTACCATGGCTTTTATACCCGTAGCTCTATCGTAGGCAGAAATTCCGGTAGTACAACCATGCCCAATTAAGTCAATTGATACAGTAAAAGCCGTATTATGCATTGCTGTATTTGACTTGACCATGAGGTCGATATCCAATTCTTTCGCTCTCTCTTCCAGAATAGGTGTGCATATCAATCCTCGGCCATTTGTTGCCATGAAATTGATCAATTCAGGCGTTACCTTTTCAGCTGCACAGATAAAATCACCTTCATTCTCTCTATCTTCATCATCCACCACAATCACCAATTTTCCGGCTTTTATATCTGCGATGGCTTCTTCGATTGTGTGAAGGCAAGTGCCTGCTTGAAGGTCAATTTGAGCAATCATTATAAAACTATTGTATTATTTGCGCAAAGATACGATTTAATTTATGGCCTATTTCTTCCCACTGATAATTTTCCTTAACAAAAAGTGAAGCGCTATTTCCAATGTTATCTCGTAAATTATTGTCAGACAATAATTTATTTATGTTAGTAGCAAAGCTTTGGGCATCATCTGCTACAAATATCTGTTCTCCATTGGAGGCATATATGGCATTATTCACAGCAGTTGTGGTTACACAAGGCAGTTTTAATGCCATGGCTTCTAAAATTTTGTTTTGTTGCCCGGTTCCATAAAATAGCGGAGCTACAAATATTTTTCCGGATACATAGGCTTCTCTTATATCATCTACATATCCACTGACTGTGACATGGTCGCTTGCAAGTCGTTTTACCCGTTCATCAGGATCAACTCCGGCGAATAAAATTTTCACGTTTTTTTGATCTAGAATAGGTAATATTTGATGGACAATGAATTCTGCTGCATTGATATTAGGAAGATAGGACATGTTACCTACAAATACGATGTCATAAATCTTATTAGATGGTTTGAAATCAAAAAACTTCTCATCTACGCCATTCGGAACCACATCAACTTTAATTCCTGTAGGCAATGCAAGCATTGATTTATCTTGATCGCTAATGATCAGTAACCGATCGTAGTATTTCGCTATGTCTGTTTCATAATTTGCCATGCGTTTTCCTTCAAGTTTGTAAATTTGTTTGCTGAAGATATCCACAATGTGGCTTCTCCTTTGCATACCTACACCAAAAGCATCCATATAGTCTATGACCTTTGGATAGTTTAGGGATTTCAAATAAGGATGCATTCGTGTCAGTTGGCAAAAGATAAGATTTGGTTTTTCTTCCTCAATGATTTTGTTGATCGCAATTTGAATTCTTTTGCTGTAAAACCAAGCAACACTAAGTGGGATTTCGCTATTAATAATTTTTATCAAGGAACAATACCTTTCGAAAGGTTTTATTCTTATTACAAATACTTTTCTTGCATATTTTTGAAGATGAGATATGTGTAAAGTTGATGTGTCGTCTTCAGAAATGGATACCAAAATCACATCATGAAATTTTGAAATCTCTCTGATTTGGTAATAGGCTCTGAGTTTATCACCTTTGTTGAGCGGGTAAGGCAGGCGAGAAGTAAGGAATAATATTTTCAATGGATATTATTCTTGGTCATTGTATTGTAAGGAAATACTGGATGTTGCTCCCAATTCATGATGTGATGATATGCTACCAGCTACATGATAGGAATTGAGAAATGAAAACTTTGCTCCAAAGGCGTATATTTGATTTGTGATATCGGAGCCAATTCTCAACTGAACACTTGAGACTACTTGATAAATCAATCCCAATTTTACGGATGCAGATTTATATATCGTTTTATCTACATCTGCATAGAGTTGGACTTTTGATGATGGTGAGTACTGAAGCCCAACCCTAAATTTTGAAAATAAATCGTCATATTCATTGATTTTTTGCGTGATAGGATTGAAGATGTGAGCTCCTAAGGCAATCTGTTTTGAAATTTGAATTCGTGTTCCCACTTCAAAAGTGATAAAATGTTGCTGTGAATAGTTTTCGATATTTAGTGACAAATAGTCTAACTGACCTCCTAATGAAACGTTGTGGAAAAGTTTTCGTGCATAAGCCAAACCAAACTTTTGTTCATTATATTTAGAAAAACCAAATTGGGAAAACATAAGCCCAAAGGTTCCTATATTCTTTTGCGACTTTAAAATGGATACTGAAATGATATCCAATTCCTTCAAATTGAATCTGCGTTCGAAACTGACATCTGCTGCAAAATTCTTTACTTTGGTGATGCCGGCTTGATTATTATATATGGATTCCACACCTTCAAAAGACACACCAGAACGACCCAATCCGTTAAAGGTTGCTCCTTGAACCGGAAAAAATCCAAGCTGAGAAAATCCCTTTTGCGCGACAACTAATACTAATGATAAAATTATAAATTTCTTCAACATGACATCAATATAATCTGTAAATGTACAACAGTATTTGGAAAAAGTTACACATTCAGGTAATAGGTTTTTTATTAAAACAAAAATGGGGAAAACCAAGACTGATTCTCCCCATTTTACTATGCGTTATTTGAATTTTATCTGACCAAAGTTATATCACCACTTTCTATAAAGCTTGGATTATCTTCAGATGTCAATTCGAATAGGTAAACATAAACTCCTTGTTCAGCATTTTTACCAGCAAATTTTCCATCCCATCCCACAGGAGTTGTGTAACCACTGAAGTCACGAGCTTCAAATACTAGGTTACCCCATCTGTCATAAATTCTCATTCTATTCACCCACAATGACGGATCATTGGAAGTGATATAGAACAAATGATTCTGGGACTTGCTGTCTGGGTAGAATATTGTTGGGAAATATATATCGTATCGATCAGTAACAATAAATTTATGTTGTGTTGTTATGCTACAAGCGCCACTATAGTAAATCGTTACATCTATCACATAATCACCCAAAGCTGGAGTTTGATCAAGTTGCAAACATTTAATATCAGTTTCACAAACTCTCACGCCATTTTGTATCCAAACAATAGAATCTATCTGGGTTAAATTAATACCATTGAACGAAAGAATATGGGTACTTGATTCACTTAGTTGCACAATATTAGGACCGGTAATATCTGCAGTTGGTTTATTTTCTCCAGTGATTTCAAAATTATCCGTCACGATACAACCATTGGCGTCTGTAACAATAACTTGATGTTGTCCAATAATGATGCCTGTTGCCTGACCATTGGAAACTACATTATTATCTACTTTGGTAACATATGGTTCTGTTCCATTGTCAATCGTATAGCTGAAAGTTCCAGTCGTTTGATTGTAACATATTGGATTCTCAATTTCCCAAGTAATCTGTGGAACAGGAGTTACATTGATGGTAGTGACTGCTTTGTATTGGCAATTGCTGTCATCATAAGTATAGGTAAATTGATGTACTCCGATACCTGCCGCTTTTGGATTAAAGACTCCATTTTGATCAATATTTGGACCAGACCACGTTCCTTTGCCACCAGCTGTATTTCCTGTCACCGTTGCCGTGATTTGGATTGATGTAGTGATGTCAGTTGTATAACAAATCTGTGACTGAGCAGGAGTCAATGTCAATTTGACATCAGGACAATTTTTAGCCACACATTCTAAGGAAGCATCAGGTACCGGACAAGGACAATCTGAAGTCGTAAGAAGTTCCAATTTCACCATATCACCTTCATTTAAACCAGTGACATCATAGCTCAGCGCAGTGCTGTTTCCAACACTTGTTCCGTTCACTATACGTTCAAAATCCTTATAACAAGCTTGAGAGTTCCAAGTGAAAGATACCGAACTCAAAGTTGTGGTACATGAAATAACTGGTGCTGGAACGACGTCTGATACCACTACTTTTTTACTGAATGGTACTGAAGTACAACCATTTGCGTCAACTGAAAGATTAATTGTATAAGTACCTGCTGTGTTGTATTTAAACTCATACTTATCGTTTCCAAGATCGGTTCTGACTGCAGGATCATTGGACCAATTCAATACCAAATCTGCTGATTTTGTACCTGTATAAGTAACAATCAATGGATCTTGAACACAAATAGTATCCGGTGCAGTGAACTTAGCAATTGGTAATGCGGTCACCTTTATCTTAAATGATTTAGTTGTTTCGCATTCACCATTGTCATAACTCAATTTCAAAGTGATAGTATGTGTACCCACGCCGGCAACATTCGGATCAAATGTCTTTGTGGCGTTATCCACTCCCGGACCTGACCACGTTTCTACTGGTGTTCCAACCCCAACATTTCCACTTACGGTTACTGTCAATGGAACTTTTTGTGCATTGGCATAATTACAAACAGTAATATCAGCTGGCAATGTCACTGTAGGTGATGGACAATCTGTTGCTTCACATTCCTGAATTGCAGAGACATTAGGACATTTGTTTGAACTGACTGCAACCACTTCAATACTTACCTTGTCACCTTGATTCAATCCATTTATATCAAATGTTGTGTTTGTCTGTACACCTTGTGAGACACCTCCAATCAATACATCATATCCGCTTGCATATTGTACGGCATTCCAACTAAAGGTTACTCCGTCTTTTCTTTGATTAATACACTCTACTTTTGGTGCTTCTAGCGTAGGATCAAGAGTCACATTTTTGGTGACCGGTATCGAAGTACATCCATTACTCACCACAGTCAGTGATATACTTTTCGTGCCAGGAGATCCCCAAACGACATCGTGTGGACCTTTACCAGTGTATGTACCTACCACATCGGATCCAAATGTCCATGTGTAGGTGCCTGAGGCGGCATTACCTGTATAAGTGACGTGGACAGGATCAGTAAAGCATACCGGGTCTACAGTTGTAAATGTTGCTGTAGGAACTTGTTTAACAGTGATCAACATATTAGTAGAATCAGCACAAGCATTGTCATCATATAATACAACTACTTTGACATCATGTGCGCCAACTCCTGCAACTTTAGGATCAAAAGTTTTTGTTGCATTGTCTACACCTGTACCGGACCAAATCTGTGTTGGTGTACCTGCTCCGGTGTTACCTGTAATATTCACCACCAAAGGAATTTTAGCTGCATTTGCATCCAAACAAATACTTTGGCTTGGGTTTGGAATTGTCAAGGTGATTGCTTGGCAAGCTGTTGCTACACATGTTTTGGAAGATTCTGAATCAGGGCATTCATTGTCTGAAATTGCGACAACTTTAATGATGACTGACTCTTTTTCATTTAATCCATTGACATCATAGGTTAATGTATTTTGAGTGCCTTGTAGTGCCCCATTAATATAAATTTCGTACGATGTGGCATTCGCTACAGACTCCCAGCCAAAGGTAACGCCATCCTTTCTTTGATCAGCACATTTTATATCTGGTTTTATAAGCAATGGATCTAAGGTAATTTGTTTAGTGACCTCTTCAGAAGGGCATCCATTTTTTGTAACAATCAATTTAATTGTATGATTTCCTGGTGTGCTCCAAGTGACACTATGCGGTCCGGCTCCATTATATGTTCCTATGACATCAGTACCAAAGTCCCAAGCATACGTTGCTCCGGTAGTTCCTCCAGTATACGTCACTATGATAGGATCAGAAACGCATGCTAAATCCTTGTCAGTAATAAATGTTGCTGATGGTGTTTCCTTAACAACAATAGTAATATCGTTTTTGGCCACACAACCTAAATCTGTTGTATAGGTATAGGTTACTTTATGGCTACCAACACCTGCAATATTTGGATCGAAGATACCTGCGGCTGTAACGGCACCGGCTACTGGAGTGCTTGTAAATACTCCGGTTCCTGGATCCATAGGAGTCACAGTAATATTTGGTTTTAAATCAATAGTCGGAGTATTTGGCACCAAACAAAGAGCATTCACTGCGGTAAAGGCAACAGCAGGAGGAATACAGTTTTGAGTGGTACAATCCGACTGAGCAGGTGCAGGGTTTGGACATGGACTGTCAATTGTAACAATTAATTCTGCAATTACATTTTGGTTCACTCCCAGATTTCCTACCACAAATGAATTTCCATTTTGGTTGGTAGTATATCCAGCTGGAGCACTAATGACATTAACAGTGTAAGAAGTTGCACCCGGATAATCATCCCAAGTGAAAGTAACTGATGTCTGGTCAGCTGAACAATCAAATGAAACATCAGGAGGTAGATCAATTACTTTTATACTATCTATTGCAGGGCCGGAAATACAACCATTTTCATTGACTGAAAGCGAAACTATTTTTGTTCCCGGATTATTCCATGATACATTATATGGGCCAGGACCATTGGTACCACCTGTAGTTGTACCACCATTAAAATTCCAGTTGTAAACCGTTCCTGCGATATGTGTTGACGTGGCTTGCACAACAACAGGCACATCTTTACAAACTTCATCAATGATATCAAAGGCTGGATCTGTCATGTCAATATAATTCACAGTCATACATTCTGGTGGACTATCTCCACAGAAATCTCGGGCAAACACACAAACCTGACCACCAGTCGGCCCATTCCATTGAATAATAATAGTTCCGGTGCTATCATCTTGAATTTTTGAAGCAGTAGGTGGAATTGTCCATATATATTGTTTAGTTGGATCAGGATTCAATATGGCATACGTAATATTGCCTTCATTTTCACAGACCTTAAGTTGCCAATTATCAGCCTCAGGTTTATCTGGTTTGATAACCGTCATATTGTGGGTGAAATTGAAGGTACACGAATCACCAAATTTATAAACTCTGATATCCAAATTATATAAGCCTGTCTGGGTAACTGGGACTATCACATCTGTAGAATCGGTATCGTTGTCCACAATAACATTACCGGATGGATCCTTCCAAATAAATTTCAAACTATCTCTATCTGCATTTAAAAATGCTGCTTGCATCTGGAAGTAGAGCCTGATGCCATCTTCCATACATGCTGATTGGCGGATTTGACCACCCATATCCAATAATCGTGTTGTAAGACTGATGACAGTGTCGCATCCATTTTTAGTAGTAACACCAGGCAAACTAATGATGAAACTATCGACATTTGTGGAAAATGTAGTATCCGCAATGGCAAATGGTATTTCGCTCGGACATAAAGCAATGTGCTGATATCCGGTACCTGTTTTCACTTCTTGAATTCTAACTGTCTGAATATAAGAACACCCGCATTTATTCACTTTTGGACTGGAGAATTGGAAATTTCCACTCCTTACCATGGCGAGTGTAATTGGACCACCAATCCATCCCCACGGATTCTCATGGGCATCTAAAATCTCCTCACCATTTTCATCGAAAGCACCGTCAAATGGAAAGTCTGCAGTACACACTTTGAATTCCATGTATTGATCTACTAACGGAATAAACTCAAATTCTCGGCAAACAGGATCTGAAAATTGAGGGCATGGGTGATACGTTTGTAAACATATTTCATAAGTTCCTGCCTCCGGAAATATATAATCCAAGGTCAATTCATTGTAAACAAAAGCATCTATATTTCCATTTGGATCTGTGATTTTCCAATGAAAATCAACACCGGTAATATTTCCTAGCTCTGGATCGGCAATTGCCGTAATAGTTTGAGGATAAGAAATGGATGGACATAATGGATTACAATCTGATTCTAAAATGATATCTTCGATTGGTGGAAGCTGACATTCATGGAATTCACCAGTAACGTGTACATAGTAACTACAAACTGAACCGCTGTATCCATCAATCCAAAAAACATAGACCTGACAAGGGACCAATTGACTGGCATCGACAGTAACTGTACCTGTATTGGCATTCCCATCACAGATAGGTCCGGCAAGTGGATCACAAGCATCGTAAATACCATATTGTACGCCGGTACCTGCGCAAGCAAATATAGTGAATTCAATTTGATAATCACCTGTTCCGGCCACAAATCCATAGAAAGAAGTATTGTGGAAGACTCCATTACAGTGCGCTTGGTTTAACCAAGGTCCAAATTCGCTTGGGTTTTGACCACATGGCCATTCTTCAATAACCGTTAAATTACATAGGGGATTATTATACGCATCGTCACAAAGATTATCAACAGAATAAGGATTAGATGTACAATTTGGAGGCGGCCATCCAAGGTCACATGTATAGGGGCCATCCGGCATACATGGATCGATTTCAATACAACAATTTTCGGGTACAGGTTTGTCATCCGGTGCACCGGGTTGTCCTTGGGCAACCTGAACTGTATACATACCTGGAGGGACTCCAGTGAACGTATAGCTACCATCATCTGCAGAAGTGGTTGTTGCTACAACAGTTCCATCTCCTGGGCATCCGGCTACCAACTGTAGTGGGACACCAGTCAAACCCGAATCGATTCCACCGAAAGTTCCACTTGCGTCAAGATCAACATAGGTATGGCCTGTAATATCTGATGTAGGTTGGTCAGCTCTAATCATTAAGGTAAAATCGCCAGCATCAGCTCTTGACGAAGAAACAGCAAAATAATATGTTGCACCTTTTGTTGGACAGTCTATAAATATTGTATTAGAACAGTCTCCAATGCTACCGGAACATCCACCTTCTCCAGCCATTACAACCCCGTTAGGAAGGTCTAGGGTGACAGAAATCTCCTTTAAACCCTCTGGTGGTACTGTGTAAGAAATCCATACAGTTGACTCGCCAGCAGCTCCACAAATTCCAGACATTGAACCACATTCGTTATTTCCGGAAACTGTGACTCCAGTAGGACTAGATCCACCATCAAACGCATCTGCACATGTTGAGTGCATGGCTGCAGGATTTACGGTGATAGCTATATCATCTGTACCTGTGCAGCCGTTAGAGTCTGTGACGGTAAGCGTCCATACTCCATGGTGAGCAGCAGGATCAGCCATAGATACAGATATACTAGATCCACTATTGGTAGATCCATTTGGAAGTACCCAATTGTAGGTATATGGCCCAGTACCTGTTGTTAATGCGATTGTTAAATCAAATGGATCATTTTGGCAAATTGTGAAATCATCAGGGCTACCATCGTGTTGTATCTCAGGAGCAGGAGCTTCTAATACATCCAACGTTACTTCTACTACTCTAAAGCATCCAGTAGCATCATCAACAATTCTGGCATAAATTATAGTATTATCAGGATAACTGCCGTCACCTATTGGTCCTGTGTCATTTTCTGCATCTGATTGAGTGCTGTAATAAGTTACAGTTCTCGTTTGTCCATTGTCAATGTCTGCTACGTCATTGCTGTTTGTATTAGGAAAATCCGGAGCTAATTCAGCATCATTCAATGTAAAATCCGCAGTTCCTGATCCGGCAGGATTTTCACATTCTTTTAATGTGGTGATACTACCAGCCGGAGGTAAAATAACTTCAAGTGTTATTTGGGCAACATTAAAACACTTTGTATTTGGATCTTCAATCCTTGCCCAAATAGTTCCATTTGCTGATGTATAAGGTGTGTTTTTATCTATTTCGCTGAGATTCATTTGTGCATCCGATTGAGATGGGTGGAAGGTTATATCCATAACATTACCATTGTCTATCTCAGCTCCATCATTTTGATTGTTAGGATAGTTTGGACCATCTTCTGCATCCGTCAATATAAATGATCCTGTTCCGGATCCCGGAGGTAGGTCTTCACAAGCCTTTAATGTTGTGTTTGACACGGTAGGTAATGGTTCTACCATCAATGTTATCTCCGCCACTTCGAAACATCCTGTTGTGTTATCTTCAACCCTTGCCCAAACCGAACCGTTTGCGCTTGTATAAGGTGATCCTAATGGAGCGACGTCGTTTTGTGCATTTGCCATTGTCGTATGGTAAGACACTGTGACATTGGTTGAACCTGCATCTACATCTGCTAGATCATTTTGATTGCCATCAGGATAATCAGGAGATAACTCAGCATCTGTGAGTGTAAATTCTCCTTGACCTGAGCCAAGGCTGGTCTCACACGCATGTAATGTTGTTGGATCAGTTGTAGGCAATGGATTTACAACAATCTCAGAAAATGTTGTACTTGATGTACATCCATTCGCATCTGTTACTGTAACGAGATAATCACCTGCATGAGAAGGCGTTACGGGGTTTATGATCAGTGGATAATCAGTACTTGTACTTCCATCGGGAAGATCCCATTCGTAAGTCGCACCTGTGCTGCTTCCAGTGTTGAATGTTACTGTAAACTGAAGGTTATCATAATTTTCACAAACATTCATATCATTATTACCTACACCACTCATCTCAGTATGGTTGATGGTGATGGTAGGAAGTGCATGAATGATAATTGTACCATAGGTAGCGCTGCTGGTACAACCACTTGTATTATCTGTTACTGTAACTGTATACGTGCCTGCATGAGAATTATCCACTGATGAAATAATAAGTGGAGGTGCGTCTGTGCTTGTAAATCCTCCTGTACTTGACCATTCATATGAAAAATCACCGGTATCCCCAGATGTAAAGCTGAGGTCAAAAGTGAGTTCATCACCTTCACAAAGATTATTATCATTTGGTGCAGTTCCACTATCTTCATCCGCTGAAATGGTAAATAAAATCTGCTCTAATAGTGTAACGGTATAAGTTCCCGTATTCGAGCAACCATTAACATCAGTCACAGTCAGTCCATACATGACCGTTCCAGTAGCAGTTGCAGTATTTGTAATGTTTATTGGATTTCCAGTGTATGTAGTTCCATTATCTCCTTCCCAATGATACATGCTAATGGTACTTCCTGAAGTCATTGCGTTCAAGGTAAACATATCATTGTAACAAATAACATCATCCGCATCACTGTCAGTAATGTTATCGACCGTTGGTAAAGCATTAACTGTGACAGTGGAATAAGTTGCAGATGAAGAGCAACCAGTAACCTGATCTGTTGCTACAAGTTCGTAGGTACCCGAATGTGAAGGATCAACGGGGTCAATAACGAGTGGTGGAGCATCAGTACTGATAGAAGTACCATTTAAAAACCATGAGTAATCATACGAGCCACCACTTCCTACGGACCACGTGATATTCATGGTCAACACATCACCTTCACAAAGGGTATTATCTACCGGTGCGATAGAAAAACCAATGTCACCCGCTAAGGTAACATCTACTGTAGAAGATGCTGTACAACTATTGACATCTGTGACAGTTACCGTATAAGTTTGCACACCATTGTTTGAGTTGTTAATATGAGTCAAAGTTGGATTTGAACCTGTTGGGCTATAAGGGCCGCTCCAAGCGTAAGTATATCCTGAAGAACCTTGTGGCGTTGCTAATAATGAAAACTGATCTCCAAAACAAACGATTCCATCATCAACGGTATTGCTGCTTTCAGATAGAGTCAAGTCAACTGAAAGTGAGTATATGGTTGCCGAGACTGTGTAAGTACCTGGGTTCACAGGTGTTACTCTAATGACAACAGTCTCTCCCCCAGAATTACAAATAGGTGCCAAAGGTGCAGTTCCACCAGCACAATCAGTGGCGAAGACTGTAGCGTTAGGACTTGTAAATACAACACTTTCCCCCGCAGCTAAATCCACAGAATAATAGTAGCTGGTACCACCATTGAGAAAATCAGTATCCGAAATACTCGTGATATTCGTTGGATTATTACAATCGGTACTAGCTGTCACTACATGCAGTGGAATCACATCATGTTTGATTATCTGTTCACCCGAAATGTCGAGAGAGCAGAAAGTGTATGCCACATTTGTCACGCCGGGACTGCCACCGAAAAGATGGATTCCAGCTATATTGAATAAAAAAACAATGATAGGTAAAAACTTTTTCATCAAAAGAAATTAAATTAATGAATGATTCAATGCACTGTCGCATCTTCTTTTCGTAAGGGGAAAGCCGTCTGTCTGGCAAGGATACATCGGGAACTAGATGTATTATGGTGGTAAAGGTAAATTGTTAAAATGATATTAACAAGTATTTAATAAAAAAAAATAGATGTGCAGTTTTTTAACTTTGAAGCAAGATACTATGGTTTCAATATATTATTTTAAAAATACTAATATTTCAAAATAAAATATCAAAAAATATTAAAAATAATTATTCAACAAAATTATATTTTAATTAACCGCCAGATTTTTTTACTCTATTATAGCCCAATTTTTGCAATAATTGCATTACTTTTTCTCGCTGATTTCCTTGTAAAATAATCTCTCCATCCTTGACTGAACCTCCTACACCACACTTTAGTTTTAGTGACTTGCCCAATTCTTCTAAGATGTCATTCTTTCCCTGAAACCCTTTAACAAGAGTTACCTCTTTACCTCCTCTTTGTTTTCTATCTAAATGTATCCGAAGTTCTGATTGAAGATGGGTTTCTTTGGTATTTTCTTTGACATCGTCGGCAACCTTCGATGGGTCGCCCATAGCTTGGAAATCATCCCAACTTAGTATTTTCTCCTTTGCCATTATTGATTAGGATTGCGTTTCCAATTTTGATTGATCATTCTTAAAATCAGTGTGCCTAAGTCTCCTGTACCATAAAATGAGTTTGATAGGACAATGGCTGCAGTTTTTGTTTCTTTCACCATACCTATATAGACGCTATGCCCACCTGTACGTCCTGTATGCACATATAAATCCCCATTTTTGATGTTGACTGTGTGCCATCCATCGGAAATTGATAGTTTTTCATTGAAAGTGCTTGTTTCCTTTGTTATATTTTTATAGAGGATTTCATCCAGTGACGTATGACTCTCTCCCAATTGTGCATGCACAAAAGACATGAGATCAGTCAAATTAGAATGTAATCCTTCAGACCCTGTAAATGATTGAAAACTCCAAGGTGTAGAAACCTTGCCGGCTTTATCGTATCCATTTGTCAATATTGGCATCGCTTCACTTTCTTTTATTCCAAATGTAGAAGTCATCTCAAGTGGTTCTAATAGATATTGTGACAGTGCTTGATCAAAACTCATTTGTGTAATATTTTCAATAATGATCTCCAATAGTGCGTAATTGATATGAGAATATTCAAACTTTCTGACCTTTGGAATAAAAGACCTGTAGTAATTCAGTAAATGCTCCTTAGTATAGTTTTTATATGGATCATTGTACGATGTCTCCCTTTTTCCAAAATCTTTTGGTCTTTTCGGAAATCCGCTGGTGTGGTTTAATAGATCGGATATTTTTAAATATCTAAGTCTATCATTTTTATAATTTGAAGGAATGATATCATTGACTAAATCTTCGTAACTGAGTTGTCCAGCATTGACTAATATTGAAATCAAAGCTGCGGTAAAAGTCTTGGAAACACTACCTAATTCGAACGCATCCGAAGGGTTCAGTGCTTCATTAGAATTGATATCTGCCGTTCCGAAAGGGATAATATAGTTAGAATCTTGGTCAATAATCCCTATAATGAAACCGGGCGTGTTTTTATATGAAATCTCAGTATCGTATTGGATGATTTTTCTTATTTCATCTTTCAATTGTTCTTGTTGACCAAGTAACGAGCAAGGCAACAAAAACCAACCTAGGAAGAAATACAAGTACTTTGGACACATAATATATTGAAATACTAAACAAAGATACGAAAAATCTCTGAAGAATATTTTATCAATTGATATATTTTAAATTTTCATAATATTCAACTATCCTATTGTCTACTATGATGTCTTTTTGTTGCAATGGTGATTGTAAAAACACGCCATCCAAAGTCCTACATCTACTCAATGCCACATACGCCTGTCCACTTTCAAATGCTCCTTTTCCCATATTAATCAGAACAGAGTCAAACGTTTTTCCTTGACTCTTGTGGATTGTGATCGCCCAAGCTAACTTCAGTGGTAACTGCGAAAAAACGCCTAATACTTTAACATTAATCTCCTTTGGATTTTTATCTGAATAATCATATTTGATATATTCCCATTCTGCGGATTCCACAATTATTTCTGTTTCAGAACCATGATGTAACGTTACATAAACTTTGTCATCGAAGATTTTAGAAACAGTTCCAAGGCTCCCATTGACAAAGCGTTTCAATGGATCATTTTTAACGAACATGACTTGTGCGCCTACTTTTAAAGAAAGGACAAAGTCAGTTGGAAACAATTGTGGACTGAATTCTCCTTCTATTTTTGCTTGGAACTGGTGGGCTACAGAACGAAGTTCGTTCAACTTTTCTTCATTTATATGTCGTGCAATATCATTTCTACTGCACAACGTTATAAAAAATTCTTCACTATTTTGAATAGGAATAAATCTTTCATTGATCAATTGAAAATCGTCAAATTCCATCGTTCCGGTTCTAATTTTATCCAATAAGTCAATGAAAATACGCTCTTCTTGTCTATATATGTGTCTCAATTCCAATACAATGGGTTGTTTTTCTTGCCATATTTTAGCTGAAAAAAAATATGCTGATTCATAGACTGTACTAAAATATTGTTTTTCAAATTGGCTCGCCACAACTGGAGGTAACTGGAATAAATCTCCGAAAAATATCATTTGAACGCCTCCAAATGGCATTGGGTTGCCTCGTTGTACCCTGAGAGATACATCAATATTATCAAGGATGTCTGATCTCACCATGGAAACTTCGTCAATGACAATAGTATCAATATTTAGGAATATTCCATAATTTGACTTCCGTTTTATCTCAGAAGCATTCAAAATTCTCGGAGGAAATCCGAAGAAAGAATGAATGGTTTGTCCTCGTATATTCAATGCTGCAACACCTGTTGGTGCCAGTAAAACCACTTTTTTGTGTGTAGTCTGTTTGAATAATTGAAGAAGTGTGGACTTTCCGGTTCCAGCACGACCTGTGATAAGGTAATGATCAGAGCAATGCTCTATTTCATTGAGGATATCATGAAAATCTTTACTCAGAAGGAGTGTTTTCATAAGATGACTCTTTCCTATCTTCGCCGATGTGCGTAATCAGGCCTGAATCCAAATCGTAATGCAAACTGTAGCTGAGAAGGATTATCATCAACACCAGGAACCCACTGCGAATTGAATGAAGAGTTGATGAAATATGTTACAATCGGGCTCACCGTCAATAAATCACTGACGCCTATATCCAATCCCATACCAATTCCAACTCCATACGTCCATTGATTTAAACTGGTTGAGTTTTGATTTTCCTGTAATTTCTCATTGTTGTATGTCAATTTGGGCACCAGTTGGAAAAATAAACCTTTATTGATGGTTGCGCCTTGTTTTGAAAAAGTAGGACAATTGCAGTCACCTTCTAAATCTAAGGCATAAATTTGGATATTTAAGAGAACATTATATTTCCAAAGTGTTGATTCAAAATCAGGCAATTCAGAAATACTTTGTGATGAATATCCCACAGATAATTCTGGTGTAAATTCAATTCTGCTTTTAGTTAATCTAAACCAATAATCAATTCCTGCCTCATACTCACGATGATACAATGTTGTGTTAGTACTATGAGCAGCTGCCAATTCTGCATTGATGTTTCTTAGCTTATTAGAGTGTGTTTTTAATCGTAAACCAAACTGTCCATTAGCTGATGAAATTGAAAATAACATCGAAAGGAAATAAAACAAGAACTTATACATAGTGCATTGGCTTTGTCAATATAAAAAAAGCGATTCCTGGAGGTTGAGCCAAGAATCGCTGGTTGGTAAACTGAGTAACTGAATTGGTTCTATTTAATCAATTCTCAGATCTTCAATACGTATGCCAGGTACTGTTTTGGGATCAAAATGAAACACCGAAGCATCGTATATTTTATTTGAAACAACATTTCCCAATTGGAGGGTTTGTTTTGAACCGTCTCTATTAAAGACACGTAAAGATATCAATTTGTTTTGTGTTTTATCTATGGTTAGTCTAATTTTTGTGTAAGATACTCCACGAGCCAATGGTTTAAATTCGATTTCGCAGATTTTTTTTCCTTTGATGGTGCTTTCCTTTGTTATAGCATAATAGAATTGATTTGACTTATACGACTCCAATAGCTGTTGTGGCGAAAAGAAATTATTGTTAGTATTCGGTTCAACATCTGTAATTTGAACTTCGTTTCTGTCTTTCAAATATACCCAGTTGGTTTTGCCGTCAGTGTAAATTTCCTGCGAACCTAATTTTATAAAATAACTTTTTCCTTTCTGAATATATTGGCCTTTATCTTGTGTTTTTCCGTTTTCAGGATTTTCAAACTCTATAGTAAATGGCAGTTCATAGGATGTATATGACTTAAATTGTTTTTCCAGTTTATCAAGAATCAATTTAGCGTTTGGGTCACTTTTTTCTTGAAAGTTATTGTTTTGTGCTAAACCCACAGATAATGTGGTGATCAAAATTACCAGAAAAGAGAAATATGCTTTCATCTTAAACTTTTATGTAAAACTGTATCACAGAATGTTTGGTTACAATTGAAGTAATAATGTAATGTTAAATAAAAAAAGCCCGAACTGAAACATTCAATTCGGGCTTTTACATTTGCTCTTATAATTATTTCTTAGGAGCTACCATTTCATAAGCTGTTTTAAGCATACCTAGAGCAGAGTCAACACCACCCTTAAGTTCACCTTGCTTAGCTGTCCATGCAGCTACTTTCTCATTTGCTTGAGTTACTAAACCTGAAAGTTCAGCAATTTTAGCAACAGCGTCGCCTTCATACTTTCCAGAAGTCAAAGCATCTTTCAATGCAGTTACTTCAGCTGCTTTTTCAGTCCACATGTTTGTGAAATCTGTCAATTCAGCTTGTACTGGTTGGTAAGCAGCAGTTGCACTTTTGAATGCTGTTGTTGCTTCATTCCATTTTGCTGCCATATCTGGTTTAAGAGCAGCTACTGCAGATTCTTCCAACATCAAGCTGCTAGCAGCTTCTGTCTGTGAAGTGATATCTTTAGTAAGGTTGTTTGCAAAATCAGCAACAGCTGTAGAAGCAGCAGTCCAGTTTGCATCAAGATCAGTGATAGCAGCTTTGTGAGCTTCCATACCTGATTTACAAGAAAATACGAATAAAGGTAAAGCAAATAATAATAAAAGATTTTTCATTTTTTGAATAAATTTAATATTGTGAAAATAATGCTGCAAAGGTATTGGTATATTATGTATGTAGTATTTTTTAATACTTTTTTTTTCAATTGTCAAAATTACCGAAATTTTAGTTAAGTTTTTCGCAATCAATATGTAAAACATTAGATATTTTTTTCTTTATTGTTCATTAACAATCTTTAACATGATAGGAATCAGTTTTCTCTCTTTTGATACCCTAATTATTCGTCTTACATTTGCAGATCAAAAAAATAATCATGGGTCAAAAATCTCAAAAACCTACTTTATTGGTACTTGCAGCAGGCATGGGTAGCAGATATGGAAAACTAAAACAAATGGACGGTTTCGGACCGAATAATGAGACAATTATAGAATATTCTATCTATGATGCCATGCACGCAGGCTTCGGGAAAGTAGTATTTATTATAAGAGATTGGTTTAGGGACGACTTTGAAAAGTATTTCAGGGAAAGACTGGGAAATAAAATCGAAATGGAATTTGTCAATCAATCTTTATTTGATTTACCGATTCGACCAAATATGCATCCTGATAGAGAGAAACCTTGGGGTACTTCTCATGCCATTTGGGTAGCCAGAAACGTAATCAATGAACCATTCGGTGTGATCAATGCTGATGATTATTATGGAGTCGAAGCGTTTAGTCAATTATACGATTTTTTAACCGATAGCCAATCTGATGATGAATATGCTGTGATCGCCTATTATTTGAAAAACACGTTGTCAGATCATGGTACTGTCAATAGAGGAGTTTGTTATAAAAATGATTTGGGCCACCTCGCTCAAGTGATTGAGTGTACAAAAATTGGTAAAGAAAGCGATGGTAAGATTTCCTATCCCAAGGAAGACGGAACATCCCAAATTTTAGATGAGAATACCTTGGTATCTATGAATATGTGGGGCTTCAAGCCAAATTATTTTCAATTTGCAGAAAATATGCTGATTGAATTTTTGACCCAACAAGGACATGAATTGACTTCTGAATTTTACATTCCCAGTTTGATAGATACTTTGATCAATGAAGACAAAATCAAAGTCAAAGTCATCGATACAGATTCAGAATGGTTTGGAGTGACATACCAAAATGACAAACCTATGGTTGAAAAAAGGATAGAGCAGTTGATTCAAGATGCTACCTATCCAGCGAATTTATGGACAGAATGAATCAAGATTCAGGAAAATTCATCATATTTATAGGTATTGCGGTAGTGTTCATTGGCATTATTTGGTATTTTTTTGGCAATAAATTGGGGTTTTTAGGCCATCTACCCGGTGATATTAGAATCAAGAGAGACAATTTTTCTTTTTACTTTCCCATAACCACCATGATACTGCTAAGCTTGATTTTGAATCTTATATTCAAATTATTCGGCAATAGATAAAATATCGATGTAGCTTTTATTTTGCCCTTTTCCATCTTCTATGGGACCAAAGCCAATACGAAGGATTGCGTAAAATGTCTTTCTCCAATAATTGGCTATATGTTTCAATGATATAATTGTCAGGCTCTAGTGAAGCATCATTTGTAATCTTAGATAAGGACATCTTATATTGACCGTTGGCCTTAGGTTCTTGATGTAGATAATATACAGGCATTTTATACTTTTTTGCCATTTTTTCCGAGCCAATCAACCAAGGTGTTTTTTGAGTTAAAAATTGATTCCAATAGACACCGTTTAAATTTACGGGACTTTGGTCAGCCAAGAATACATAAAATTTATTCTCAGTAGGGTAGGACGTCACTTCTCTCGCAACCTTTTCCATGGGCAATAATTCCAACCCAAATTTACTACGCACATGGATCATAGTTTCATTCATAACTGCATTTTTCAACGGCTTGTAAAAGCCTACAATTTTTTGATGTAAAAATAGTGGAAGTGCAATAATATTTTGTTCCCAATTGCCGAAATGAGCGGCGAGAATGATTCCACCTTTTGAGTTTTCCACAGCACTTGTATCACATTCAATATGTTCCAATACTCTCGTTTGATCAAATGCTATAATATCAAAAATCTGTATTAGGTGCTTTCGCCAATGTGAATAAAATTTATTTCTAATTTTTTTTACTTCGGACTGATCAGTATACAGGGAATTTATAAGATTTTGATTGATGACATCTTTTCTATATTTCATGATATACTTAGCAAAAATATAAAATAACCATACAAGAGTATGTGAGATCCACGGAAAATACGGGTGTAATATTTTAATGCATTTATATATTATCGTCATGGCTTACGTGATGATATGTTTTGAGGCAATATCTAATGACAACTTTCCCAAAGGCGTAAGAGCATTGATAAAGTGAATTTTATCATATGACAATAATTGCTTCGGAGATACATCGCCTTCAATGATACGGGAACGATTCAGTAAATATTGACGCTGGGTACCACAAAGCAAAGGTTTTCTGGGTGTGATAAATTGGTGATGCTTCTGAAACACCAAGTTATAATAATAACTATCACTAATGTACCCATTTTTCACAATCAATACTTCATCAGCAGTCTCTCGTTGTGCAAATAATCGATCCAGTTGTTCTCTATTCTCAAATTTATAATCGTAAGATATAGCATCATCATAAATTAACTTGACATTACCAATATTTCTAAGAGAATACGGCTCAATAGAAACAGAATGAATCAGGTCGCTGTAACAAATCCTGCATTTAAATAAACCTGTTTTTTGATCAGCTGGTATAGAAATAAACTTTTTTATGTCCAACTTATCTTCAATACCGAACAATTCTTTACGGGCCAATCTGAAGCGATTGTTATGAAGATCCAAATGGAAGATGCGACCATTTGATATTTTTATGGTTTCAACTAATCGGGACATAGATTTTATCGATACATTCCAAAAACTCGCTCTCTGCATTGCTTTGAAAGGTTATCCCTCCGCCGCTGCGGTAATACAATTGCCCATCTATGTTTTCTATAAACCTTATCATGACTCCGGAATCCAAATTCTCTCCATCAAAGATTCCAAAAATGCCGGTGTAATATCCTCTTTCTTCCTTTTCAGCTTCTTTTATAATCTCTACAGTCTTAATTTTTGGTGCACCGCTGACACTTCCTGCCGGCAATAATGAAATTAATAGATCACCCAATGAAGCATAGTAATTATCATGCAGTTTTCCAATTATTTCAGAGCTGGCTTGATAAAGTGAAGTGTCGGTTGTATTTATTTTGTCAATGTATCTGTACTTTTTTACATGCACTGATTTGGCAACTTGACTTAAATCATTTCTGAGTAGATCCACGATGGTAGCATGCTCTGCCATTTCTTTTTGATCATTTAGGAGCTTGTATTTAGCATCTTTAATTGATGCATTTATCGTTCCTTTCATGGGAAAGGTTTTTATATAATTATCTTCAATTTTTATAAAAGATTCAGGAGAAAACACACAAAACTTATTATCAAAAAACAGCTTATATTTGGCATGAGCGGCTGTAAAAATCTCCTTTAGTGTGAAGTTGGATTCTATTTTTGTTTTTATAGTCAAATTTAGAAGAAATGAATTGCCGTACAAGATTTCTTCCATAACCTTATCAAATTTCATTTTATATTCTGAAAATAGTATAGGTGATTTGTGGAGAACAATTTTTCTTGATGACTTTGCTTTTATATTGTAATTTTTGCGAGTATTGACTTTATAGGATATATTTTCCGGAATATTATCCAAAGCATATATTATCGGCTTTTTTAGTTCAAAATCTAATATGAATAAAAATGGAGTCTTAGTTTTTCCAAAATCATTGGCCAATTCGATCCATTTTCTAAGGGATTCATGATCCTTCACTGTGATTATCTAGGTTTTACACAGTAAATGATGTTGGTTTTCCATGTATTTTCATTTGGAGAGACCGATGGATCAGAGATATACTCTTCAATTACTGGTGGATTTATTCTTAAACCGCGATCATTTACATAATCATCGATAGCAACATGAGCCAAACCTAATCCCCTTAAATCACCCACAAATTCAACAACCGCCGCTTGTTGGGTTGGAATAGTCAATGATTTAGCAAATGATACATTGGTCTCCGCCAAAACTGGTATTGCAGCCGCAATTGTCGTCATGTTGAGTGTGTCATTCCATCCTAAATACAATTTACATGCAGGCCCTGATGGTGTGATTCCAGCCTTTATGGCATTTTGGTACAAAGCTGATAAAGTCTGTGTATAATACGAATTGATATTTTCTCCCTTCACGGTTTCTGCATTATAGATAAAATATCGAGTATTAAACGCTTCGTTTTTTACATAGAACCCATTATATAAACTTAGTTTTTGCCTGTCATCAACAATCAATTTGGCATTTTTCATCATTTCCTCGGATTCAGACTTTAAACTGGATGCAGAAAAGTACTTAAAAAGGGATTTTAGTTTTGATACTTTACTCTTAATGAATACATGTACATCGGTATGGGTGGAATCTTTAGGTTCAAAGACATAGGTGTAGTTCTTTTCAAATCCTGATTCAATATTTTGTTTTATATATATAGTATCAGCATTGTTTTGAATGATCTCAAAACCTCCGTTGCCATATTTTTCGGATGTGTATGAGCATTGGCTGTTTTTACCTTTGGTAATATTTTTACATTTCATTGCAAAGCTTGGATCTGATTTCATAATAGAAATTTTTCTTTGCAAATTCAAGTCGTTAATAACATTGTAAACATACTCTTTCGGAGCATCAAAAGTTGTATATGTCTCTGTATTCACTTCTGAACTGACCAATAATGTTCCAATAAGCCATAGAGCAAAAAGTACTCCAATGCCAATAAAATATGGTTTGAGTTTCGTCATCATGGATTATAATGTCATTATGTCTTTTTCCTTGACTTCTACTATGTGGTCGATCTTCGACATATATGAGTCCACATTTTTTTGGATTTCATCCTCTTTTCGTTTTCCGGCATCTTCCGGGAAACCATCCTTTATTTTTTTCTTGATGAAATCGATGATTTTGTGCCTGTGCGCCCTGATTGCGACACGTGACTCTTCTCCGGCGGCCTTCGCTTGTTTGGCTAGTTGTGTCCGTCTTTCTTCGCTCATCGGTGGAATGCTCAATCTGACGACTTCACCATCATTCATCGGCGTTATTCCCAGATTTGCTTCAAATATACATCTCTCTATGACAGAGAGCATTTTTTTCTCCCATGGTTGAATGGAAATAGTTCTCGCATCCGTTGTGCTGATATTGGCTACTTGAGAAAGTGGGGTAGGAGAGCCATAATATTCCACCATCAATCCATTGAGCATTGCTGGTGAAGCTTTTCCGGCTCTAATTTTATTTAACTCAAAATTTAAATGCTCAATGGCCTTGTCAAAACCTTCGTAAGCGTGCACGATATGTTCTTCTATTTCTTCAATCATGGTATTTGATTTTGCTTAAATAAAAAATGCAAGGATAAGGCATCGTTGCTTGATATCTTATCCTTGCAAATTTATAAAAAAATTAATTATTATTTCCTAAGAACCTCAATAAAAAGTATAAAAACATTACCAAGGCGCTCAATGCTTGTACAACATATGTCATTGCTGCCCACCAGAGTGCATCTTTGGCACCGTCATGTTCTCCTCCCGGCATGATGCCTGAATCGTCCAACCAAGCTAAAGCTCTATTTGATGCATCAAATTCAACTGGAAGAGTAACTAAACTGAAAAGCGCTGTGATACCGAAAGTAGCTATGAGTACCATGGCTAGGATATTGCCTCCCATTCCGATTCCAAATCCGAATATCAACGCCATAAACAAAAATTGCTGAATATTAGCACTGAATTGAACAACCGGAACCAACCGCGATCTCATCGTCAACATGCTGTAAGCAGTTGCATGTTGGACAGCATGACCGCATTCATGTGCGGCAACAGCTGCGGATGCTATTGATCTACCATTGTAAACATCTGGTGAAAGCGCAACAGTTTTCTTTGTTGGATCATAATGGTCGCTAAGAAATCCTTGTCCTTCTACAACTTGAACATCTCTGATGCCATAGTGAGCAAGCATTTTCTGAGCGACATCTCTTCCTGAAAGTCCATTGGATAAAGGAATTCTACTGTAATGAGCAAATTTTGCTTTCAATCTGCCACTTACAAGCATTCCTACGACTGTAAAAATTCCAATAATAATAAAATAACCAATTCCCATTTTTAAATTAATTTAATTAATGATAGTAAAACCTGTGTATGGTTGAAGTGCTGCAGGAATTTTGATTCCTTCTGGTGTTTGGTGGTTCTCAAGCAATGTAGCAACAATCCTTGCCAAAGCTAAAGCACTACCATTTAATGTATGTGCTAATCTCGACTTTCCGTCTTCATCCTTGAATCGCAGCTTCATTCTATTGGTCTGAAAAGTCTCAAAATTTGAAACTGAACTGACTTCAAGCCACCTTTCTTGGGCTGCTGAATATGTTTCGAAATCAAATGTCAATGCTGAACTAAAACTCATATCACCGCCACATAAACGTAAAATTCTATATGGAAGTTCAAGTTTCACTAATAAACTTTCGACATGGGAAATCATTTTTTCAAGAGCTTCATATGAGTGATCAGGATGCTCAATTCTAACGATTTCAATCTTATCAAATTGATGTAAACGATTCAATCCTTTTACGTCTGCACCATATGAGCCAGCTTCTCTCCTGAAACAAGGCGTATATCCTGTGAGCATAATAGGAAAATCTTTTGCTTGTATGATCCTATCTCTGTATAGATTGGTCAATGGTACTTCTGCAGTAGGTATCAAATAAAAATCATCAATTTGACAGTGGTACATTTGACCTTCTTTGTCCGGTAATTGACCTGTTGCCCTTGCGGTTTCTGCATTGACCAATAATGGAGGTTGTATTTCAAGATAACCTGCATTTACAGCTTCATCTATAAAAAAATTGACCAATGCGCGCTCCAATCTAGCACCCTTGCCCTTATACACAGGAAATCCTGAACCTGTTAGTAATACGCCATCTTTAAAACTGATCAAATCATATTTCTCTGCCAATTCCCAATGCGGTAAAACAGGCGCATCAAATTTCGGCATGAAGTCCTCAGAAAGTTTGTAAACCTCATTATCCTCTGCATGTTTTCCAAGTGGAACTGACGTATGAGGTATATTCGGAAGTTGAATCACCATGTCTTCCAAATCTTGTATCGCTGAGGAAAGAGAGAGTTGCAATTCAGAAATTTTGTTTTTTAAATCGACGATTCTCGATTTTACATCATTGGCTTCTTCAATTTTTCCGGCTTTTAGAAGACTACCGACAGAATTTGATATCTGTTTAGACTCTGATAATAAGCCATCCAAATCCGTTTGAATCTTTTTCCTTTCATCATCTTTCTCGACTATTTTTTCGACTAAAACTAAGGATTCATTTGGAATATTTTTCTTTTTTAATCCTTCAATGACCCTTGATTTCTCCTCCCTAAATAACCTTAACTCAATCATTTCAAACTATTTATAACAACTATTTATAATTATTTTTTTTAATAAATAAAAATTTTCGCAAAGATAATGTTTTGAAATACAAAGAATGTCTTAAATTTGTGCTTTAATTTCATAAGTCTGTCGTCCGACAGAGATTTTTTCAAAAAACATTAGTTTACAAAACATTCTTAGACATCTGATTTTCGCCTTTGGCGCATGTGTGGTCTGAATAGGTGTTTGAGCATGAATTTACCAGCTATAATTTATTGACCTTCAGTACAAATTGATAATTTTAAAATATGTATGATATATTACAATTAAACGATATGTTAGTGCCTGATTTGAAAGCATTAGCAGAGAAATTAGGACTTCGCAATGTGAAAAGATTCAGCAAGCAAGAATTAATTTACAAAATACTGGACCAACAAGCCATCGTATCAAAAAACAGCACTGAAGCAGTCAAAGCTCCAAGGTCTGAGATGCCTGCAAGATTCGATAAATCTTCTCAAGTACCTGCATCAAAGGAAATACGACCAAAACCTACCACAGAACCAGAACAACCTTCTGAAATAAAGGCTTCAACTGTTTCCGAAATAAGTGCAGAGGCAGAAGAAACCGAAAAACCTAAAAGAAGAGGCAGGCCTTCAAAAAAAGAAACTGAGCAACACACCGCAGAAATTAAAGATGCTGATCAGGGTACATCAGAAGTAGAATCTCAAGATAAAGGAGTAACAGAAAAGGATGCTCAAAGTAGTGATGGAGATGTTAAAAAGGATAGACCTAGATTACATAAAAATCCACAACGCATAGAATATGTACCAAAAGATGTTGATGCAGCTGTAAGAAATCAAGTAAATGAGGTGAAAAGCGCAGAGACGACACCACCTGAATCAAGATCAACAGAACAATATGTTGAACCACAAATACAAAATAGAAGGCAAGAACCCAAGTATGAGCAGCGTCAAGTTGCGCCGGAACCTAAACCCGAAGTTCCAAAATTTACTCCGGATCTAGATGGTGTCATAGAAAGCGAAGGTATTTTGGAATTGATGGTGGATGGATATGGATTTCTGAGGTCTTCTGATTATAATTATTTATCATCACCTGATGACATCTACGTGAGCCCATCTCAAATAAAGCTATTTGGCTTGAAGACAGGTGATACAGTTCATGGTACTATTAGACCGCCAAAGGATGGCGAGAAGTATTTTGCACTATTGAAGGTGAATAGTATCAATGGCTTGGATCCTCAGAAGCTCAAGGAAAGGGTGCCTTTTGACTATTTAACTCCGTTATTTCCAAATGAGAAGTTCAAATTGACCACACATCCCGCTGGTAAAGATTACGGCAATAGGATGATTGATATGTTTACCCCAATCGGAAAAGGTCAGCGAGGACTCATTGTAGCCCAACCAAAAACGGGTAAGACATTTTTATTAAAGGATATTGCTAATGCAATTGCTGACAATCATCCTGAATGTTACCTTATTGTGTTACTAATCGATGAAAGACCTGAAGAAGTTACAGACATGCGTAGATCAGTGCATGCTGAAGTTTTATCCAGTACATTCGATGAACCGGCTGAAAACCACGTCCGTGTAGCGGGTATTGTATTAGAGAAAGCAAAAAGGCTTGTCGAATCAGGACATGATGTCGTTGTATTATTGGATTCGATCACGCGTTTAGCTAGAGCATATAATACTGTGGCACCAACTAGTGGAAGGGTACTTTCGGGTGGTGTGGAATCCAATGCCTTGCACAAGCCTAAGAAATTCTTTGGTGCGGCACGTAATATAGAAGGAGGTGGATCTTTAACCATTTTAGCAACTGCACTGATTGATACTGGTTCTAAAATGGATGAAGTTATCTTTGAAGAATTCAAAGGTACCGGTAACATGGAACTTCAGTTAGATAGATCGTTGGCAAATAAACGTATGTATCCTGCTATTGATATTACGAAGTCTAGTACAAGGAGGGAAGAACTATTGTTGCCAGAATCTATTTTGACAAAATTATTTGTGTTAAGAAATCATTTGGCTGATATGAAGCCGGATGAAGCTATGGAGTTCATCAAAAAACACATGATGGGTACCACAAGTAATGAAGAGTTTATAATATCAATGAATGGTTAAAAAAATAGTGTAAAGCAACATTTTTTAGATTATTAATGTATCTTTGCAGTCTTTTTTAAAAATATACCAGTTTTTTCAAGCATAGAAAAGTAAAAAATAATGAAACGTACGTATCAACCGTCCAATAGAAAGAGAGTCAATAAGCATGGATTTAGAACAAGAATGGCAACAAAAAATGGCCGAAGAGTTCTTGCCAAAAGAAGAGCAAGAGGAAGACATAGATTGACAGTCTCTGACGAAATGCATACAAAATAGGCTAGTAGTCTGTTTCTAAAAATTGAAGTAGGTTATAATTCAAAAGATTATAACCTATTTTTTTTGAAATATGTTAAGGTTTTTCAGAGTGTCTTTCACCAAATCTTGAATTAAATTATATGGATTCAAAATCCAAATTCCAATGCCAAACAAAATTGAAATAAATGTACCAATAATCATGATGTTCAAAATTGGATGAAAACTCAAGTGCACTTTAGACATAAGTATGATGCAAGCAGAAAACCATAACATCATTCCTGCAATAGGATTCAAAGGTAATTTAAAACCGAAATTGTGCCGTACAAAAATGTATTTGATGACATTGTAAATAAAATAGGATACAAGCGTTGATGTAGCAGCTCCCACCATTCCATAATCTTTGATTAAGAAATAATTCATGGTTATATTGATTGCAGCCAAAAATAAGAGAAAATATAGATTGTATTTATATAATTTTGAATAACTAAGTATCAAATTATTGACTCCTGTGATAATGTCAATTACTCTCGCCATTCCCAAAATCAGTAAGATTATGCCGGTATTTAGTAATCCTTCCGGAATTTTACCTGATGGAATCAAATCCAAAACATAAGGCCAAACAGCATAGATCAATAGAAAAAGTCCCATACTAATGGCTCCTCCCAAAATTGCTGACTTTGTATAAACATCTTGGATATTTTTAATATCATTTTCAGTCCAATTTTTTGAAATTACCGGAGCAGATATCTGATTTAAAGATTTGGAAGGTAGATCCATGACATTGCTGATGGTCAATAAGTAAGCGTAAACTCCAACAGATTCCAAGTTTAACATGGCACCTATCATGACCATATCTATGCGAAGTGCAAGTGTAGCTCCCAAACCATTTAAGGTAGAATAACCCATGAAATTCAATATAGACTGTTTCAAGCTTTTGTCTAATGACTTTGGTACTTTCCATTTAATGGAGTCGAGATTAATGGCATACACTATTAATAGTACAAGTATCAGTACGTAATAAATGAGAATCCAGGTCTTGAAAGTATCTAAACTAACCGACCATAGATAAGATAATAAGATCAAAATAGGCAGAACGAACTTTAGCGAAGCATTGTAAAGTAAATCAGGTATAACGATCCTAAGCTTTGCATTGCAATAATAGAGAAAAATAATGCTAAAATTGAGTATCCATGCCATTACAATAATCATTAGCCAATGCGACTCTACTTTATGTAAATTGGGAAAGATATGAAACAGCGCACTCTTAAAACTTACATAAATCAAACCCAAAATTAGAGTACCTACAATCGTTGTGATGGATGCTAAAAGTAGGAAGAAGGGAAGTAATTCTTTGTCTAAAGATTTTTCCCTAAATATTGGATAGAATTTTATAATAGCGCCATTGATGCCCAATCCAAGAAAAGGTAAAATGATGTATGCGTTGCTGAAAATAGCCTGAAAAATACTGTAGTATTCAAAATTATAAGGATAAATGAATACCAAACTGATAAATCCCATGAAGGTGGCAGCTAGATTTACAAGTGTGGATTTAGCACTTTGTCTGAAAATGATGCCCAATATTTCTAACTCTAATTTAAATCAAAGATAATACATAAAAATATTTTATCATGTGATTTTCAAAAGAATTAAAAAAAATATCATATTTGTAACATTTTTAATTATTAAACCGTCGTAAACCAGAATGCAAACGGATAAAGTCAGTATTCTCGATTTACCTTTTAAAGATAAGTTATTTCGATTTGCTTATAATATTGTGGGAAATGTGCAAGATGCAGAAGACATCATGCAGGAATTGTTGATTAAAATTTGGAATAGGCAAGAACAATATTCCGGTTTGGATAACAAGGAAGCTTGGTGCATGACTGTGACAAGAAATCTTGCCATAGATAAAGTGAGGAGCCGAAAAATCAATACCAAAGACATTGATGAATTTCATCATATTCGCGACCACGACCATACTCAGGACAAACAGATGGAAGCGGATGAGAGCCTGAAGTTTGTTATGGATTTGGTGAATGATCTCCCTGAAAAACAAAGGATGATCATACATTTAAGAGATGTAGAAGGTTATTCTTATAAAGAAATAGCCGAAATGTTGGATACTAGTTTAGATTTTGTCAAAGTGTCCTTGCATAGGGCAAGGAAGTCATTAAAAGACGAGTTACTTAAAAGAAATTTTAAAAAGTATGATACCTAAAAATACCATAGATATAATTTTAGAAAAGTACTGGGATGGTGAATCCACTTTGGAAGAGGAAGTGACATTAAAAAAGTATTTTTCTTCTACCGAAATTCATCCTGAACATCAGCAATTTGCTCCATTATTCACTTATTTCGAGCGTAAACAGGATATTCATATTCCTGAAAAAGAAACAAAAGTAGTAAAACTGAATAGCAGAAAATGGATCAGCGTCGCAGCAGTTTTCGCATTCATCACAGCAAGTTTATTTATTTTTAACAGATATCAGGATTCCAATAAACTTAATCAAGGATTTGCCCAAGCAGAAATAGGGGAAGTGGATGATCCGGAAGAAGCAAAACGGATCACTGAGGAAGCTTTGATGATGTTATCCAAGAAATTAAACCATAGCCAAAATATTGTGCTTGAAAATATGGCGTACGTCAATAAAGCCAATATATTTATTCAATAATTTTATCAATTTAACAATTAAAATAAAATATGAAATCCCTTTTTTCAATAATATTTACCCTTAGTTTTATATCTATTTCATTCGGTCAAGATGCAATAGAAAAGCTGTTCAATGATTATCAAAACAATGCAGATTTCAAAGTCGTCTATGTTGCTCCAAAAATGTTTCAAATGGTGGCCAAAATGACTTCTGAAAGTGATCAAAATGAATTTAAAGAAATCGTCAAAGACCTGAAAGGATTGAGAATTTTATCTACAGAGAAAAACCCTCAACAAATTTATACTGAAGCAAATAAAAGGTTGGCCATAAAGGAATATGAAGAATTGATAACTGTCAAGGAAAAAGGATCCAACGTACGATTTGTGACAAAGGAAACCAATGGCAAAATCAGCGAACTTCTTCTCCTTGTTGGGAGTGCCAGTGAATTTACAATGATCAGTTTCGTAGGCAATATTGACTTAAATAAAATTTCAAAGTTAGCATCCAAGCTCAACATTGAAGGAGCTGAGCACCTAGATAAAGTTAAAAAATAATGAGCTGATGATGCCAAGCTTGAAGGCTTACAGAATATCTTTTCCGGCATTGTTTTTCTTGTTGATTTTGTTTCCAATTAATTTGAGCAGCCAAAAAACACTTGATACTGCATTTCGGCAAATCAGCAATACCAAACATGGTAAAATAATAGATTTACCGGAAGACCTTCCACTAAAATGGCTCATAAATCAAGGGTTTCCTGAGAAATGGTGGTATGATTTTGAAAAGTATGTGAAAGGTATTCAGGTCGTTTTTACCGATTTGGACAGTTCAAAATACAATACATTCAAGATCATTGAAAACTATTCCAATGATTTTTCAGAAAATGATGGATTTGAAATTTTTTCATCCATTCAAGCCAATGGTTATTTGAATAAATTTCTGATTCATAGCGGTAAAGATAAAATTGATGGCGCTGTAATCTTAAGTACTGATGGTCAGAAAATCTTCGGAGCCAAAATAGATGCTGCTTTACCTTATGCTATTTTTGAAAAATGGTCCGTTTGGATTAAAACAAAGCTTAAAAAATCAAACCCTAACTTTAAATCAATTTAGAGTATGTTTAAATTTTGTTTTTGGATAATAAAATGGAATTATTTTGAGCGAAAAAAGGCAAATTTTGCAGTCGAATGTGGGCAATACGACGAAAAATTTAACGAATTTGTAGCCAAAATAATACATTTTCTTGCTAAAGGATAAATTTTAAACATACTCTTAATCCAAATTTTATAATATATTGCATATGAAAATGTTACTGTCTCTATTCATGATAATGTCAGCATTGTGTGCTCAATCTCAATCTGATTTTTTTCATATTTTCAGAAAGTATAAAAATGATGAGGGCGTTTATTATATTGATCTAAGTAATCAATTCAAAAAAATCAAAGACAACGATTCAAAATTAGAAACAACTATCGATGCTGCGGATATTTATTTATTTCATGATTCTCAAGATGTCGCTACCAAGGATAAAGACAAATTACAGCAATTGATCTCCAGCCGCAATTTAGATCTTTTGGTAGATGTGAAAGCTAATAAAACCCATTCAAAGTTGTATGTTGTGGATAAAGGTAAATACCTTGAAGAAATGGTTGGCATTGTTCACACCGATAATGTGAATGTGTATTTTTTTGCAAAAGGACACATTGTTTTTAATGAATTGTCAAAGTTAGGATTGGACTTTCAATCAGGTGGCGAATTAGATGTGTTGAAGAGAATTAAAAAATGATGAACTAGTGTTTGAAAAGACACTATTTTATTTTCAATTATAATATTACCACTAATTCAGCCAATTGACGTAGTTTTACAGTAAAATAGTACGTCTATGCAAATCAGGTATGTTTTATTGATTATATTCACTTCCATTTTTTTTGAAATAGGTTACAGTCAATGGAATATCCATGAAAGTGATCAGTACAATCCAAATTCTACCAACGAAAAATATGAAATCCTATTCACTGCCGGAATTCATTTGGATGAATTTAATAATTTGCTTTTAGCACAGAGAAGCGAAAATATACAAATTCCTATCCCATTTATTGATGGAAAACAACGCGATGCCACCTTACGTCCATATAAAGTATTTGACGATGAACTCAGCCAAAAATATCCAAAAATAAAGTCTTTCATTGGCAGTTTAACTGATTCCAATGAATGGAAAATATTTTTGACCACTTCACCGGAATATATCAATATTACATATATTTCCACGTCAGGAGACAGGTTGTATTTAGACCCAATAACTCTTGAGAACGGCGATGAGTATATCATGTACAAACCATTGAGTTCTGCTGCTAACCATAAAAGTTGCCTATTTTACAATGATGATCCTTCAACTCCTTTGGACGTAAATGGGATATCATTGGGAGATTGTCAATTGCGAACTTATAGGTTGGCTTTATCTTGTACCGGAGAATATGCAAAGTTTTTTGGTGGTACTGTGGAAAAAGTACTAGCGGCATATAATAATTCCGTTACACGTGTGAATTCTGTTTATGAAAATGACCTAGCTATCCATTTAACTTTAGTAGGGAATACAGATAGGCTTATCTATTTGGATGGGAATTCTGATCCATTTTCAAACTTGAACTCTGAAGCAATGTTAGATGAAAACCAAATAACTGTAGATAATGTCATTGGAACAAATAACTATGACATTGGACATGTCTTTGGAACAGGTGATGGAGGTATCGCAAGTTTGAGATCGGTTTGCACAAAAAATAGTAAAGCTATGGGTGTAACAGGGAACCCTTCACCAAAGGGAGATGCATTTGACATTGATTATGTGTGTCATGAAATGGGACACCAATTTGGAGGGAATCACACCCAAAACAATAGTTGTCAGAGAAGTTTAAGTGCTTCATACGAACCAGGAAGCGCTAGTACTATCATGGGATATGCAGGCATCTGCGACCCAAATGTTCAAAATAATAGTGATGCTTATTTTCATAATCACAGTATCAATGAAATTTTAAACTATGTGATAGCAGGTGAAGGTGCAACTTGTGCCAATGTTCAAAACCTAGAGTATGCAGCACCTGAATTTAATGATTTTTCTAACGAATATTTTGTACCCATCTCTACATCTTTTTATCTTGAAGATGAAGCAAATGGTCAAAATTATCAAAATTTCACCTATTGTTGGGAACAGTTCGACAGGGAAACTGCTTCCATGCCACCTGCAAGTACTGCAACCAAAGGCCCTGCTTTTAGATCTTTAAATCCAAAGAATACTCCAAGAAGATATTTCCCCGATTTGCAAAAAAAATATGGGCAATGGGAAGTTCTTCCTTCAGTAGCTAGGCAAATGCACTTTAGGAGTACAGTCAGAAATAATAGCATTGGCGGTGGATGTGTAGCACAGAAAGATGTAACAGTAAACTTTGTGGCGTCTGCTGGTCCATTTGTGGTTACAGACCCAAATTTATCCAATGTAAAATGGTATGTTGGATCAAAACAAGTTGTAAAATGGAATGTTGCCAATACCGATGCAGAGCCAATTAATGCCAAAAGCGTCAACATTTATCTTTCAAAAGATGGAGGTCTTACTTATCCTATTTTGCTTGCGCAAGAGGTACCAAACTCAGGCTCAGCAGAAATAGTGGTACCTAACATCCCAACAACAGCTGCCAGGGTTATGGTGGAAGGCTTAGGGAACAGGTTTTTTGATGTTTCTAATCAATCCTTTAAAATTTTAAATACTTTTACTACAAATGCAGAAAAATCTACTTACTCCATTTGCGAAGAGAATGATCTACAGATTAAATTATACCTGAAGCCTATATCAAATAATGTGGTGGATACCATTAGATTATTTTTGACGAATGTACCGACACCAGTTTCAGCTCAATTTTTGGGTGGAGATATTGTAATACTTGAATCAGAAGTTTCTCAAGATTCGGCCATATTGCATGTCGAAAATCTGAGCAATTTGCCTTTAGGCAGTCACACCTTTGAAGTGATAGCTCGCAATGGCAGTGAAGAAAATACAATTTTAATTACCTTGGATAAAGGCACTTTTGAGATCAGCAATATTCAGATAATCGGTCCCGATGATGGGGCAATTTTCACCGAAATTCCTCTCATAGCTTGGCAACCTATTGAAGGAGTTTCAAAATATGAGATTAATGTATCAAATTCAAATTTAGGTTCTTGGGCAGTACATCCTACAACTGATACTACAGGTTATGCCACGTCAAGCGAAGGACAGTTTTTTTGGAGGGTTAAACCTATATCTGCTTGTGCGGACCTTCCTGCCAGTGAATGGAGAATGGGTTATCTGAGTGATGATGGCAGGGAAACCACCATTGTAAATAAGAATGATATTTATGTGACAGATAGAATTGGAGGATATACCTTGAAGAGGTCAGATTTATTGCTTTTAGATACTTTCGGACTCGACACCCGAATTTATATTAACAGGGATTCTGGGCAAATAACCATTTATGATAAAACTTTAAATATATATTATCAAAATTTTGATTACTTTACTTATAATAAGCTTTTATCAGGGGATATTATGTTGAATTTTTCAAACGACAGCATTCTACATGCCCTTTTATTTCTTTACATTTTAGATCATAAAGGAAGATGGAAGGGGAAGGTGGAACTAAGGCTTCATAGGGTTTTAGAAACGTCGATGCCACAATTTGGATACAAAATAATTGAACCAATTACATGCTTTGATCATCCTTATGCAACAGTGGAGTTTGTTCATCTTGGTATGGATAATGTCACATTTATCTTAAATAATTCGGATACTGTCAAAATGAATTCGATGATTTTGCCATCCGGAGTTTTTACCACGAGGGTAGTGGATCAGTTTGGAACTCAACTTGATAGCTTTCAGTTGGTAGTACCGCAACCTCCTACATTGAACTTGGACATCAGCCAAATGAATTATAATTTAATTGCTTCAGCAACGGGTGGTTTAGGTGATATTTCTTTTAAACTGGATCAAGGTGACTTGGTAAATGAAAATGTATTTTCAAACATCAGCAACGGCATCCATGAGATACAAGCAATAGATGAATTAGGATGCAAAGTTGTGAAATCCTTTGAGGTAAATATTTTACCTTTAACTCTGGACTTTACTTACGATACTATTAAGTGTAGTGCTGATAAAACATCTTTAGTTATGCATGCTTCAGGTGGCGTGGCACCTTATTACTATAGTTTGGATGGTGGCGCTTTCCAGCCTGATAGTGTGTTCCTTGTAAAAGGCGGTATGTACACATTGGCAATTAAAGATGCCGGAGATAAAATGTTATCAATGGATTCGGTGATGTTGATTGCACCGACAGCACTTTTTGCGAATACTTCAGTGATAAAGTATGATTGTGTCATTGCAGCATCAGGCGGAACTCCTCCGTACCAATACAGCTTCAATGACATTGATTTTCAATCAAATGATACACTTCATTTTGCCGGAAATGGATCGTATAAAGTGTATATCAAAGATAATAATGGTTGCCGCATAACCCGAAATATTACGATTAATGTCTTTAATGCTTTAAATCCAAATGCTAAAAATATAACATGCTATGGCGCTAATGATGGCTCTGTGAAATTTGTCTATTTAAATGGAACTGCTCCATTTAATGTCAGCTTCAGTGGTAGTACATTTTCCACAAATAGAATATACGCCAACTTACCAGCCGGTGATTACGACTACGTAGTTTATGATTCCAAATCAGATACTGTGAAAGGATCAGTAACCATCATTGAGCCAGACAGCTTGGAATTGGACATTTCAATAACGGGTAATGGTTTCACTTTGCAAGGGATTGGAGGTACGCCACCATATACATATTCTATAGACAATGGCAAGTTATTCATCCAAAGCAATGAATTTAATAGTTTGCCTGATGGAGAATACCATGTAGCGGTGAAGGACAATAGTAATTGTATTACTTATCAAACAGTGACACTTACTGCCACAGAGAGTTTCGATAATGCTAAATTAATCATTGTACCAAATCCTACCAGTGGTCAATTTCATATCCAAAACCTTGAATCCCTAAATGGCGACGTTAAGTCAATTCAACTTTTGGATACCTATGGAAGGATTGTATTAAGGATGAAGGCGGAGCAAAATGTCCAATCAAGTATTAATATCAAGGAATTACCTTCAGGAGCATATTGGGTAAATTTAATAGGTAATACGACAAATACCTATGTAAAATTGATAAAAATATAGGAAAAAATAAAAAAATATTAGTTGACCCCCTAAATTATTAGGGGGTCAACTAAAAAATATTTATATTAATATTATTTTATATAAAACAAAATTCTACCTTTGCGCCATTATCAAAACAATTAATATTTATGGCAACCTTAAGGATGGAAGCGATCAAGGCTTCAAAATTGAAAAAACCTATTTTTGTTGACGAAACTACGGAGCGCAGATCTGAATTATTTGGACAAAATGTTTTTAGCAACAAAGTTATGTTGCAATTCATCACGAAGGAAGCATTCCAAGTACTCAATGATGCCATATTAAATAATAAAAAAATTGAAAGGAAAATTGCCGATCAAGTGGCATCAGGAATGAAATCATGGGCAATTTCAAAGGGTGCAACGCATTACACGCATTGGTTTCAGCCATTGACAGGAAGTACAGCAGAAAAGCACGATGCATTTTTTGATCTGATGGGAGATGGGTCAGGTATTGATAAATTTGATGGTGGTCAACTAGTGCAGCAAGAACCAGATGCTTCGAGTTTTCCTAATGGAGGTATCAGAAATACTTTTGAAGCTAGAGGATATACAGCTTGGGATCCTAGTTCACCGGCATTTATCATAGGAAGAACATTGTGCATTCCTACTGTTTTTGTTGCTTATACGGGAGAAGCATTGGACCATAAAGTTCCTCTTTTGAGAGCATTACATTCACTGGACATAGCTGCTACTGAAGTGGCGCGGTATTTTGATAAAAATGTGAATAAGGTCATCGCAACTTTGGGTTGGGAGCAAGAATACTTTCTAGTGGATAAAGACTTAATGGAATCGCGCCTCGATTTGGTGCTTTCAGGTAGGATGCTGATTGGTCATCAAGCGGCCAAAGGACAACAGTTGGAAGACCATTATTTTGGTTCTATTCCGGAAAGAGCGCTTCAATTTATGAGAGATTTGGAAATGGATGCTTTAAGATTGGGAATTCCATTGAAAACACGCCATAATGAAGTAGCGCCAAATCAATTTGAGATTGCGCCGATCTTTGAAGAAGCGAACCTTGCTGTGGATCATAACTCTCTATTGATGGATTTGATGAAAAAAGTGGGAGCAAGGCACGGTTTCTCTGTTTTACTACATGAAAAGCCTTTTGCGGGAGTAAATGGTTCAGGTAAACACAACAATTGGAGTATGAGTACTGACACAGGTATAAACCTATTGAGTCCGGGAAAAACTCCAAAGAGCAATTTACAGTTTTTGACATTCTTTATCAATACTATAAAAGCTGTTCATGATTATGCAGATTTATTAAGATCATCTATCGCTACAGCTGGAAATGACCATCGACTCGGAGCCAATGAAGCGCCACCTGCCATAGTTTCTGTCTTTATTGGACAGCATTTAACGGAAGTTTTAGATGAATTGGAGCGAGTGACTGATGGAAGTCTTAGTCCTGAAGAAAAGACTGAGTTGAAATTGCATGTTGTTGGGAAAATTCCTGAAATTTTATTGGATAATACCGATAGAAACAGGACATCACCTTTCGCATTTACTGGAAATAAATTTGAGTTTAGAGCAGTGGGTTCATCTGACTCATGTGCCGGAGCCATGACCATTTTAAATGCTATTGTTGCTGAACAGCTTAGAAAATTCAAAGTTGAAGTGGACGCATTGATTGAGAAGAAGCATATGAAGAAGGATGATGCCATCTTCAATGTATTAAGAGAGTTAATTAAGTCATCTAAAAAAATAAGATTTGAGGGTGATGGTTATAGTGATGCTTGGGTGAAGGAAGCCAAAAAGCGTGGGTTGTCTAATTTTAAAACAACACCAGAAGCTCTAAAAACATTAACAAATTCTGAAAGTATTACTTTGTTTGAAAGTCATAATATCTTGACTAAGATGGAAGTAGAAGCGAGGTATGAAATAAGACTTGAAGAATATATCAAGAAAATTCAAATAGAGAGTAGAATACTGGGAGATATAGCATCAAGTTACATCGTTCCTACAGCCATTAAATACCAAAATACCCTAATTGAAAATGTGACGGGTTTGAAAGAGTTGTTTGGAAAAGACTTTAGCCAACATAGTAAGGAACAAATGGAACTTATTAAGTCCATTTCTGGATATATCACAAGTATCCGTGAGGATTTGGTTGCTATGGTGGAGACGCGTAAAAAGTGCAATGTCATAGAACATTTGGATGAAAAAGCCCATGCTTATTGTACCAAAGTACTTCCATTTTTTGAAAAAATTCGGTATTCGTGTGACAAACTTGAATTATTGGTAGATGATGAAATTTGGCCGTTGACAAAATTCAGGGAGATGCTATTCACTAAATAAATATATGTAAGTATATTAACATTCAAGCCTTTGCTTTTCTGCAAGGGCTTTTTTGTTATTTTTGTTTTTAATTTTTTGTGATGATCCAATTACAAATGCTAGTATTCTATTCCAATTACATTATTTTTTCTCAAATATGATGTTTTACATTATTACTTCTTACCTTTGACACAGTAATACATAAAAATCAATTGATTATAGATATGAAGCAATATTTACCCAATCTTTGGTCCATTCTGATCATCATCTTAGTGAGTGTGGTTTATTTTTTACCCCAATTTCAAGGTAAAGTAGTTAAACAAGGTGATATTATACAACATCAAGGCATGTCAAAAGAAGCCACTGATTTCAGAGAACAAACCGGAGAAGAGGCGCTATGGACAAATTCCATGTTCAGCGGTATGCCAACGTATCAAATCTCAGCTCGAAACCCTAATAATCTGATGAGATATGTTCAAGATGCGTTGGGTTTTTTTATTGCCAGACCTGCTGGTTATTGGATTGTGGGTATGATGGGATTTTATATATTGCTTTTACTTCTTGGCGCAGGTAATTGGCTAGCATTATTGGGAGCATTGCTGTTTGGTTTTACGACCAATAATTTATGCTTATTTGAGGCTGGACACAATTCAAAATTGATGGCTATTATGACAAGCCCGCCGATTATTGCAGGGGTTTTATTGGTGTTTAAGCGTAAATATTTGATTGGGGCAACTGTGTTTGGAATTGCATTGTCCTTGAATTTACTGAATAACCACCCTCAAATGACCTATTATTTGGCTATTGCATTGGCCATATTGGTGTTTTTTGAATTGTATCAATCCATTGTTTCAAAGGAAATGCTATCATTTTTCAAAAGTATTGGATTACTCGTTTTAATGACTGCAATTGCTATAGGCACATCAGCATCAAAAATTTGGACGACATTTGAATACACTTCTGCAACTATGAGAGGGGAAGCAATATTGACAGACAGTCTCACAGGTAATTCTAAATCCAAAGGATTAGATTGGGATTATGCGATGCAGTGGAGTAATGGAATAGGTGATGTAGCTGCGACGATGATGCCCAAAATTGTTGGTGGTGGTTCAGGCGAATGGCTTGACGGTAAATCACCTTTGGGGAAAGCAGTAGGGCAGAGGCAAAAATTCCAAGCTCCTACGTATTGGGGCGATTTGATGTTCACTTCAGGACCTGCTTATTTTGGTATTGTAGCTGTCTTTCTATTCATTTTAGGTCTATTTATCATCAAGGATTTTCGAAAATGGTGGCTGCTGACAGCAGTTATAGTGACTGTGATGATATCGATGGGCAAAAATATGGAATGGTTCAATAGACTTTTATTCGACAATCTTCCACTTTTGAATAAGTTTCGGGCGCCAAGTTCTATCTTGAGTATCACGGCTATATTTATTCCGATCTTGGGTATTTTAGCATTAAAAAAGGTATCTGAAGAAGATAATAAATCCCATTTTATAAAACCACTTTATATTACCGGTGCCATTTTAGGCGGATTAATGATCGTTTTGTTGTTCATGGGACGTGGATTATTTAGTTTCGAGCATATTGGTGATGAACAATATGATCAAATAAAAGATGTTCTCATAGAAACCCGAAAAAGCCTGTTTTCTTCCACTTTGATTCGCAGTTTATTATTTACATTGGCGACGTTCGGAGTCCTCTGGATGTACCTTAAAGAAAAGATTTCATCTTCTATTTTAATTGGTTTGGTGGCAGTACTAGGATTGATCGATCAAGTGTCTATTAGTTCCGGATATTTAGGGTATAAAGATTTTGTTTCAAAAAGTGCCTATAAGAAATCATTTGATCCGCGTCCCGTGGACTTGCAAATCCTACAAGATAAGCAATTGGATTTTAGGGTGTATGATGCTACCATTAATACCTTTAACTCTGCATCAACTTCGTATTTTCATAAGACAATTGGAGGATATAGTGCTGTGAAAATGCAGAGATATCAGGACATCATCGAGCGTCATATTTCAAAAGGAAATCAAAGGGTATTGAACATGCTGAATACCAAGTATTTCATCATCAATGGCCCTGATGGGAATCCAACAGCCCAAATGAATCCGGCAGCGCTAGGAAATAGCTGGTTTATCAATCGTATCGTCTTTGTGAATGATGACAATGCTGAAATAGATTCATTGACCACATTTGATCCATCAGGTGACGTGATCATCAATAAACAGTTTCAAGAATATGTAGGTAATCTGAACCCTAGTAAAAACGGTTCAATTGACTTGATATCTTACTCTCCAAATAAGTTAGAATATAAGTCAAATACAAAAGGTGAGCAGCTGGCTGTGTTTTCCGAAGTTTACTATGGCCCAAATAAAGGATGGCAAGCCTACTTAGATGGACAACCCGTAGATCACATCAGAGTAGATTATCTGCTTAGAGGATTAAAAGTACCTGATGGCGCACATACAATTATATTTGAATTTAAACCCAAAGCCTATTTTGCCGGAGAAAAAGTGAGTCTGGTTTCTTCGCTGATCTTGCTTTTGCTATTGGGATATGTAATTTATAGTCAAGCAGTTAAAATTAAAAATAAGGAAAATGAGTGATATCAAATTGTCCGAAATATCAAGTTTGCCACCAAAAGATAGTTTTAAGAAGGAATTTAATCATGAGACAAGGCATCTTATTAAAAAAATAGGCCATCTCCAGCACAAAATGTATGCAGAAGGTAAAAAAAGCATCCTTGTGATTCTGCAAGGAATGGATGCAAGTGGAAAAGATGGAGTTGTCAAAACTGTTTTTTCAGAAACTAATCCATCAGGAATCGATATTACGGCCTTCAAAAAGCCAACTGAAGAGGAGATGGCTCATGATTTTCTATGGCGTGTACATCAAAAAGTGCCCAGAAAAGGTAATATCATGGTTTTCAATAGGTCTCATTATGAAGATATTTTGATCCAAAGGGTCAATGAATGGATTACCATGTCACGAGTGGAACAAAGAATGTCTTCTATAAATGCCTTTGAAAATCTATTACAATACGATAGTGACACTGTGGTATTAAAGTTTTATTTGCATCTGTCCCATGAAAAACAACAGAAGAAATTGCAAGAAAGGATAGACAATCCGGAAAAGCAGTGGAAGCACAATGATTCCGATTGGGAAGAAAGCAAAAAGTGGGACGCTTATATGGAAGCTTATGAATATGCTATCAATGCATCGGAAATTCCATGGCATATCATCCCAGCAGATAAACAGTGGTATAGAAATTACTTGATAGCTACAATTGTGTATGAAGCGTTGCACAAATTGGATCCTCAATTGCCAACCTTAGACGGTAATGATCCAAAATAACAAAGTAAGGTTAGATAAGTGGCTATGGAGTGTCAGAATATATAAATCAAGGACGATTGCCATTGATGCTTGTAAAATGGGACGTGTAAAAGTGAATGATATTACCCAAAAACCTTCATTTTTGTTGTCTCCAAATGATACTGTCACTGTTAAGAAAAATGGGTTTAACCTTCAATTTATTGTCCTACAAATCATAGAAAAAAGGGTTTCAGCTACTATAGCAGTTACATGTTATTCTGATATCACTCCATCGGAAGAACTCAATAAATACAAAGATTGGTTCATTGGAAAAAGTGGTGCTGAGATCAGAGGCAAAGGCGAAGGAAGACCTACGAAAAAAGACAGAAGAGAAATGGATGAATTCAAGGACAATTATTTGAAAGATTTTGAATCATTTGATGAGATTTAAAGAAAAATGATGGATACATTATTTACATCCGATCAATTTAGAAAATGGGATAATTTCACGATTACAAACGAACCAATACAGTCAATTGATTTGATGGAACGTGCTGCGTTGACGTTTGTTGAAGCAGCCAAACGATTGGAGCCACTGAGTTCCGAATCTGTTCCAATTGTCATTTTTTGTGGAAACGGAAATAATGGCGGAGACGGCTTGGTAATTGCAAGAAAATTGCGGTTGGACGGATATGATGTACACGTTTACATTATTAAAGTGAAGAGTATTGATTCAGATGATTTTAAAACCAATTTGTTGCGACTTGAGAAATATGATGATGTACATATTTCAGTCCTAAACTCTGAACTTCCATTTCCAACAATTTCCAAAGACTCCATCATCATTGATGCCATCTTTGGTACAGGAATAGATCGACCTGTTGACGGATTTCTTGCCAATGTTATTGAAAAAATAAATACACTTCCCAATTTTATACTAAGTGTGGACATGCCTTCGGGCTTACCTTCGGAGAGTGTTGTAAAAGGAAAAGCAGTCGAAGCCGATCATATTATAACATTTCAGCAACTCAAAATTTCATTTCTTTATTCGGAACACGAACAGTTTTGTCCTTCATGGGAAGTTGTGGATATAGGATTGCACAATGGGTTTATTGAAATAGAATCTTCACCGTACAGGTTATTGAATTCAAGCAATCTACTTCGGAAAATTTCTACTAGACCAAAACATAGTTTCAAAAACGTATTTGGGCATGCAGCACTTATAGGTGGTTCTCATGGCATGAGCGGGTCGGTGTTATTGGCTGCCAAAGCATGTATGAGAAGTGGGGTAGGACTCACATCCATATATTCTGAAAATCACCTTCAGATCCTAGGGCATATTCCTGAAGTTATAACGAAGGGGATAGAAAATATTGACGATCAAATTGCATCAAAGTACAGTGCTATAGGTATAGGATGCGGATTAGGAACTGGTGACAGCTCTTTAAAATTATTAAAAAAGACATTAAAAGTTTCTAAATTACCAAAAGTTATAGATGCGGATGCACTCAATCTTATTTCTGAACACAAGGAGCTTTTAAATTATCTTGGAAAGAATGATATCCTGACACCACACATTGGAGAATTTAAAAGATTATTTGGTGTATTTTCTGACACCAAAGAGATGCTTGATCTTCAACTTGCTTCGGCAAAAGAACATCAGGTCATCATCGTTTTGAAAGGTGCATACACCAGCATAGCTTCCCCTGATGGAACTTTGTTTTTCAATACAACCGGAAATCCCGGTATGGCGACCGCAGGGATGGGAGATGTTCTTACAGGCATTATAACAGGACTTTTGGCCCAAGGTTATTCGTCACTGGACGCTGCTTGTATCGGTGTTTATTTACATGGCTTAGCCGGAGATTTGGCACTGAATTACCAAAGTATGGAGTCAATGATGGCTTCAGATCTCATCGAAAACATGGGACTTGCATTTAAATCTATAAAATTTTCGAGTCCATCTCTTTGAGGTATTTTTGCTTGACAAATAGCTTCTTACTCTATTTTCAAAATAAAAAAAAAGCAACCCAAAATGGATTGCTTTTTGAAACTATTTTTCTATAGATTGCTCTGTAGGTGGTTGTTGGCAATGGCTGTGATGCAAGTGCTTCATATATGGTGGTTTTCCGTAAAAAACCGCCCAAGCAGCTATAGTGATCATCGCACTTAAGAACACAACTTTGAATTTTGATCTTCTTGGATACATACTTATTAATTTTGTGGTTTTGAAAAATGATGACATGAATGGTGTTGCCCGCTGAATTTTTCTCTGAAAGATGAATATTCTTCATCGCTCATGCTCCTTATCTTATCTGCCATTTCAAATTTTCTTCCTGAAAAATAACCCATGTGACCACCAAATCTTGGATGATACATCATACGTCCCATCCCAAAAGGGGTGAAGATGAACTTCAGTAATAATACTATGAAAATAAACGGAGCAGCAAAAAACAACAGTGACCCCAAAAAAATGCCTCCTAAAATAGGTTTTAAAATACCTGTATTCATTTGATTTAAATATTTGTTATATTTTAGGAGACGGATCATGTCAGTTTTTACTTTATCTAACCACAATTATTTTTTCTTTTTTTCCATTCTTCTTTAAATCGCTCTCTCTCAGCATCTGACATGTTGAGCCACTTCTCTTTCAAAAATCTACCTGCAAAAGGCGGTTTTCTAGGTGGTCTGAAGCTGAATCCTCCGAACAATATTCTTGTCAATATAAAAAGACCTAATGATTGAAAGTATGTGATCAAGGGAAGTGGAAAAAGTGCAATAGCAACATTATTCCATAAAAACATGATAATCAATGGTATAGAAAGAAAGATGAGGATAGGGAAGATGATAAAATATTTTCTGTGTCTCATAACGGTGTATATTCGTTAAAAAATTCATTATACAAGGGTAGCAATTTTTTTCTAAGATGTTTGGTTGCATATCCTTTTCGGCTGATAATGGTCTTGATATTTTCACCATGTGCGTCAGCGATTTGCTGCAAAGTTTTATCTTCAATTTCATTTTCGACAAAGACAGTCTTTTGATTTTCAGGCAATTCATCTAATGCTTCTGACAATTCCTGCCAAAATAGCTCTTTAAATATGCTGAGTTCAGGATTAGCACTATCATCGATTAAAAGAATGTCTTTGATGCCTAAATTATCTTCGCTATCACCGAACGAATAATCCTCTAAATAATCTGTTTTTTTCTTTCTATAAAGGTCAATGATCTTATTTTTTGTGATGGCATAAAGCCAAGCACTGATGTTGTCCAAATCTTGAAAATTTGTCAATCTACTGACCTGATACCACACTTCTTGAAGGATGTCTTCCGAATCTTCCAAACTTTTTGTTCTGCTTTTTATAAATCTGCTGAGCTGTAATCCATAGAGCTTGACAACTTCCGAAATGGTCATTTTTGACTTTTCTGACATCTAAACTTCAGTAAATAGTGATATTGGTATGACGATTCAGAGAAGTTTTTACTTTAAAATCAGTTATATTTTTCATTGATTTTCTAATTGGCGGAGATAATTGTGCTCAAGTTGTTCATAAAGTGATTCTTTTGAAATATAAGATGAAATCAAATTGGCAATCAAAGCGGCCATCATAATATGGAAAATAACATTATGTGTATTGGTCATTTCAATGATGATGATGGATGATGTGAAGGGACTGCGTGTCACTCCAGTCAAGCAAGCAGCCATCCCGCATAAAACCAAAAGATGAGATTCGTTTGTGGTCGTATGCAATAAATCGGAGAAAACTGACCCGATACTCGCTCCTAAACTAAGAGAAGGAGCAAAAATACCACCAGCTGCGCCCGTAGAAAATGAAATAGATGTATTAAAAAACCTCACAAATGGGATATACCATTCCAGGTTCGTTTTATTGTTGAAAAGTGCATCGATGATGATTTCTTTTCCGGAACCCAATGTGCTGTAATTGATAAGCATAGCTGAACTGACGAGGAGAACACTCACTATGATGGGCACCCAAATTTGCTTTTTAAATTTCATTTTGAGCTTACTTAGCTTCAGTACCATGGCACCCATACCACTTCCAGCCATTCCGGCTAGGAGTGCAATCGGGATGATGGAAAGTATAAAAGAAAAAGAAATATTGTTTAGGCTTGGGTATCCAAGATATAAATATGGTCCAAGGATTTGTAAAGTTGTAAAACCTGCAATAATGACACCAGCTAACAGCGCAGACCTAAAATAATTGAAATGGATCTGTGTCAATTCCTCAATGGCAAATACAACACCTCCCAATGGTGTATTGAATGCAGCAGCCAATCCCGCAGCGGCACCTGTGACGAGCATGTTTTTCCTGGAAACACGTGGATACCACTCCGGTAAACGGTCATTGATCGCTTTGAAGATGGATGCAGAAATCTGAATGGTGGGGCCTTCTCTTCCTATGGCGCCACCACCCAAAACGAAAAAAATACTGGATAAAATCTTAATTAAGACTATCTTTAAACTGAGTAAATGATTCACAAGGTGGATGTCCTTGGGATTTGAAAGTTTTATGGCTGCGGTAACCTGAGGAATTCCACTTCCTGCTGCATACTTGGCATATCTGCGCACCATTTGGTACGCCAATACAATAAAAATGATGGAGAATATAAGAAACCACCATCCGAAACGGTGGAATAACTTGCTATTGATATTTTCTGCCACCGCAAATAATTCCGCATACACGATAGCTACGACACCTGTCAAAATGGAACCTACCCAAAATGGAAGGACGTTGAGCAATTTGGTGTTTAATGGGGATTTTTCATATTTTTCGTAAATATCCTTGAGAATATTAATCAGTTGATCCCTATATTTAAGCCACTTCTTCAATGGATTATGAACATATTTGAAATGCGAATGTATCAATTTTTATAAGAAACAAACGAATTTACATCAAAATTCTACCAATTAAATTTATTCATCATGTGTCCACTAGCTAAGTACATCTTTTTTCAAAAAATTGATTCATATACTTGATGGGCTACCAAGATTTTCCATTATCTTTGCCATTCATATTCATCAATCTCATTATCCATGAACCGGATCACGGTGGACAAGGGTTTAATAAAATCCTTTGTAAAATACACAAAAACAAGCAAATACAAGGCATTCATTCAGATAGTCAATTCATTCGGGCCTTTTATAGGTATTTGGATTCTCATGTATTATGCATTTGACTATTCTTATTGGCTGACATTTGGGCTTGGATTGATCAATGCATTTTTCTTAGTGCGAATTTTTATCATTCAGCACGATTGCGGGCATAGATCTTTTGTTTCAAATTCTAAAGTTCGCAATACCATTGGCTATGTATGTAGCTTATTCAGCACGATTCCATATCACTACTGGGCAAAATCACACAATGTGCATCATGCGCACAATGGAGAATTGGAGCTGCGGGACATTGGAGATATCAATGTGCTTACAGTAAGGGAATTCAGTCGATTGAGCCCTTGGGGAAGATTTCAGTATCGCATTTACCGGTCGTTTGCCGTGATGTTCATCCTTGGACCTATTTATTATGTGGTGATTCACAACAGATTGCCATTGATAAAAATGGATATTTTCAAAAATGAGAAGTGGCGTTTGTATTTGAATGATCTCATTTTGTTGATTATTTTTGGAGTGATGGCGTATTTTCTAGACATCTGGAAGTTTTTAGCCACGCATTTAACTATTATTGGCATTTTTTCTATTATCGCTATTTGGTTCTTCTATGTACAACATCAGCATGAAGAAGCGTATAAAGAATGGAAATATAAGTGGGATTATCTTACTTCTGCTCTTAGAGGAAGTACTTATTACAAGGTACCAAAACTCTTCAATTGGTTGACGGGAAATATCGGTATTCACCACATTCACCACCTCAATCCTGCGATTCCAAATTATAATCTTCAAAAAGCGCACAATGAAAATCCATGGCTCAATAAATACATCACCACGTTGACATTTGTGGAAAGCCTTAAGTTGATCGGAAATAAGCTATGGGACGAAGCTTCCGGTAGGATGATCACCTTCAGAGAATATTACAAAATGGAGAGGATGGGCATGGCGTGATGAAATAAGATGGTTAAAGATTTTTTTTAAAAAAACTATAATAATCCTATAACATTTCAAAAAGTGTTGTATATTTACAATATGATTGAGATTTTTTAACCATTTTAAATATTTTACGTTATGAAAAAGTTTTTTCTAAATGCAGGATTGCAGGATTGCAGGATTGCAGGATTGCAGGATTGCAGGATTAACTAAATTAGTTGTTTTTTCATTATTTTTCTCGGTGTTTCTGACCCAATGTCAGCAAGAAACTACCTCATCAGATGACAAAACTGAGGTGAGAGGGGCTTGTGATGGTGCTCAAATGGGTGCGCCAAAATTTACTCCTATTATTCCAAGTCCTCCGGGACTTTGCTGTTTTAATTTAGAGTTTAGTTTTAACTATCCGAGTGACACTGGATTCCAAATCATCGGCTTTGATCCGGCTGGAAATTCAATGGCTACCAAGCCAAACGGATACTGTACAGGGACACTTTTAGGAAATACATTGCAATGCTGTCTTGATGATACAGCAGTTTCCATGTCTGTGACATTATTTTTTCCGGGAGGAGGATCTGCATGCGTAGAAATGCCCGTTTCTTGCGGATCTTAGGTTAGAATTGACCGGAAATACCTGACTGTAGATATTTTCCGGTTATTTTTATTTACATTTAAATTGTTTAAAATGAGATGGATTTTTTTTACAATAGGCTGTACTCTATTGAACATTTTTATTGCAACAGGTCAATGCACTATAATTACACTCAGGAGCCAACAGGATATCGATCAATTTCCTGTAAAGTATCCTGATTGCAAAATTCTGGATACCATAAACATCTACGATGATAAAATGGATGTATCCAATTTTGATAGTTTGTATCCAATAGAAAGGATCAATGGTGAATTATATATTTTTCTCTCTACGAAGAACAAGCTGGAAAAAAGGGTTTCAGGTATGAACCGTTTGAAATACACCCGAAAAATGAGTTTCGGCCAAAATATTAATGTGAAAGATGCTTTTCCTTCTTTAGATACCGTAAACTCATTACTTGCTAGTTTTTGGGACAATCCGACTTTCATGAATGTAAAACATATTGACTCCTTACTGTCGATAAATGGTACGATTGAACCTGCTTATTTTCCACATTTTACCCACGGAAATAAAATGGAACTTCGTTTTAATGGTATTGATGCAACAAGTGCGAAATACGTATCATCCAAAATAGGAAATGTCAGAAGATTTATATTGAGTTGGTCGAGTAACCTCAAGGTAACTGACTTTCCATATATGGATACTCTAGATTATTTTAATCTTAATTATTCATCAGATAACGATCTCTCATGGGTGGAATCTGCATATATCCAAGGCATTTATTTAAATTATATGGGGCCACGGCAAAACTTTGGAAAGGGATTCTTAAACACCCATGTCCTTGAAATGTTAGTTATTAATCGAGGAAGTTATAACTACCATTACAGTGAGATATTCCCGAATCTTGAGGAAATTCGAAAATTTGTTTATATCAACAATGTCGATTCGATTTTTACTTTGAAATTTTTGGAGGGCGTAAAAATTCCTTCAGAAACGCCATATATAAATATCATGTTCAACCGACATCTCAATGATTGCAATGTATCCTTCCTTTGTGATGCTCTTGCAATGTATCCTGACTCAGTGTTTATTGCAAATAATGGTCCAAAGTGCACTAGAGAATCTGTACTTGCCTACTGTAAGTCAGTAGCAACACAGGATGATTTGAATGCTTACGTACAGTTATATCCGAATCCGGCGATAGATTTTCTGACCGTAGATGGAGTTGTGGGTAAATACCAATACGATATTTATGATATTTCAGGTAAGGTAATAAACTCTGGTACGCAGGAAGATGATCAAATATTTGTGGGAAATTTACCTTCTGGAATATACAGTATGGTCTTAAAATGGAATGAAGGTAAGCCTATGCAGGTTTCTAAACGTTGGATAAAAGGGTAGGGCGCACTCCTTATCTCGTGGCTTTTTCAAGTAGTCGTACTGAAAAGGTATCTGCATTCATTTCAGCTTTGATGCCAATAGGGAAGGTGCAAATATCCGATACATGACCAAAGGTGAAACCATAAAAGCAAGGAATATCCAAAGATGCAAGTCTGTCTATCAGCGTCTCTTTTAATGTGAGAGACACATCATCTTCTTTGGGTTCGCAATCAGCAAATACACCAAGGATGATGCCTTTGGCGTGCTTTAAATCTGTTGCTTCCAATAGATAGGTCAGCATACGGTCTATTCTATATGGCTTTTCACCGACATCTTCTATAAAGACCAATTTTCCTTCGTAAGATGGTGCATAAGCTGTCCGTGGCAGGTTGACCAATAGCGATAAATTTCCACCAATTAGTGTCCCACTAGATTTTCCGGGAGTGATCGTGTACGGGCTCTGACGGTAGACGACGTCAGTTTGAGATACAAGTGGTATGTCATGATGTGCTTCTGCTTGACCAAATAAGATTTGTTTGACTTGTTGCTGAGTAAAATCAGTAAAAATATTGGAAATGCTGACCGGGCCGTGATAACCTACCAATCCTGTCTTTTGGAAGATGGCGAGTAAAAGCGCAGTAATATCACTGTAACCAATCAATATCTTGGGATTGCGACGGATAACATCATAATCAAGTGATGATAAAATGCGTGTGCAACCATAGCCTCCACGAAGACACCAAATGCCTTTGATGTCTTTATTTTCAAAATGATGCATGAGGTCAGCACTTCTTTCTTCATCTGTACCTGCCAGATATCCATATTTTTTGAAAACAGTATCTGTAAATACGGGTACCAACCCCAAGTTTTCTAGATTCTTGACTGCATTGTCAAATTTTTCCGGTTTAATGGGACTTCCGGGTGCTACCAATGCAACCTTATCGCCTTGCTTCCATGGATGTGGTTTAATTCTACTCCAAGTACAATTTTCCAAAATTTTATCGGATGTATGTGCAAATGGTGTCATACCCAACCCTAAGGGCGCTACTGTCATCATTTTGTTGAAATCTCGTCTTTGCATATCTGTTATTTTATGCGAAAATACAAATCTATATAAAACTTACGGTATCTACAAATCACTCGTTCAAGTGAGTATGATTTGCATGCTTTAAATCCGATGTATTGATGTGAAGATCATGAAGCATTCTTGAGAATTCGGGCGAATAAGCAGAGGTTATACATATCTCAGCATCAGTGATAGGGTGGCGAAAAGACAAACTTCTTGCATGAAGTAGCATTTCAGAGAGTCCAAAATTTTGCAAAAGGAATCTATTTTGCTTATTGCATCCATGTGGCCTGTCGCCTAGAATAGGATGGAAAATGTGTTTCAAATGCTTTCTTATTTGGTGCTGTCTTCCGGTTTTGGGGATTGCTTTGATTAAAGAGTATCTTGAAGTAGCATGTTTGCCACTACTCAAAGGTATTTCACCATAACCTAAGGGAAATATCTCGGTAGAAGCATCTTGAACCTTTCCTCTGTCATTGGTGAGTGGGTAATCTATCGAGATTTCTTCATGGACAAATCCTCTCACTATAGCGTGGTATTCTTTGATCACTAACTGGTTTTCAAAAAGTTTTCTGATTTTAACATGCACATCTTCATTTTTTGAGAAAAGCAGAACACCTGACGTTTTTCGATCTATTCTGTGTGCCGGATAAATATAGTGCCCTACATAATCCCTCAATAGTGGCATCACAACCATTTCACATGATCGATCCAGTGCAGTACTGTGTACAAACCATCCATAAGGCTTATGTATGGCAAGCAAATGGTCGTCTTCAAATTCAATCGTAAATGGTGGACTCACAAAATAATTAGACTTTAGTTAACAAATTCGTTTGTTTATGTGTTATATGCCTAGTAATCCTAAGTTTATGTTAAAATTAAAGCATCTTCTTAAAAATTTCTTTTGGGTTTTGACGCTTGTTTTAAGCGTGACATCTACTATATTTTTATACCATTTCGAAGCACCGACAAAAACGCAGGAATTGACAGCGACTGAAATGCAAGGTTATAATGAAGAAGAAAACACATTCCACCTTCCCGAAATTTCATTGATTAAATCATTGATCAAAGCCCTTTTTATTTCTTAAGTGATTACAATTTTGGAAGATTGTAGAATGCTTTCTCTGAGAAAGTTGACCATTCATTCATTTCTTTATAAAATCTGAAATACGATTGGTGGATTTTTTGGGCCATTTCATCATACATTGAAATTTCATTTAAAACTTCCCTTGCTTTGTCTCTTAAGGCAGAAAGAATTTCAGGAGTAAATGTCAGCAATTCCACGCTGCTTTCTTCCTTTATTTTTTTGAGATAGAGGTTGTTTTTAGCTTCGAATTCAGATAACACCCAAACATTCATTCTCGATGAAGCTGTTTCCAGCACTTCTTGCAGAAACCTTGGGAGAGCATTGTATTCTCTGAGATTGATGATATTTTCAAGCGTTGATCCCGTTTCATGCCAACCCGGAGCATAGTAATACTTGGCAATTTTATGAAATCCCATTATATAATCATGGTATGGCCCAATCCATTCGGTGGCATCGATCACGCCTCTTTCGAGATTTGTGTAAATCTCACTTCCTGAAGACAACACAGCGGTAGCGCCTATCTTGCTGATCACTTTCGCTCCTAAACCCGGCATCCTCATCTTTAGGCCTTTAAAATTTGCAATCGTATTCATTTTTCTATTGAACCAACCCGCCATTTGAACGCCTGTATTGCCCGAAGGAAATGGTTTTAGGTTGTATTTTGCATACAATTCGTTCCACAGCTGCATACCTTCTCCGGAATATAACCATGCATTCATTTGCTGAGCATTCAATCCAAAAGGTACACTGGTAAAATAGGGGGTTGATGGATGCCTTCCAGCCCAATAATAAGATGCACCGTTGCCCATCTCAGCTGCGCCATTGCTTACTGCATCAAAAACTTCCATTGCGGGTATAAGTTCTCCTGCGCCATAGACAGTGATGCTCATCTGGCCTTGAGATAATTCCTTCACCCATTGGGCAAACAACGCACATGCTTCACCAAGAACAGGAAAATTGGGTGGCCATGTAGTGACCATCTTCCATTTATACAACTTGGAATTTTGTTGGGCTACATTGGATTCTGTTGGAGAGTTTTTACAAGATAAAATGCCCGTTCCCACACCTGCTGCACCGAGGAAGGTTGATTTAAGGAAGGTTTTTCTGTCCATTTTACCTTTTGTATTTGAATATTTGATGTATGACAATGCATAATTAATGATTTTTCCTCTATTTTCGCATTCCTTAACAAAAATGTTTATGAAATATCATTTCGATGAACCCCATGGATTGACCGATGTAGCTGCTTTTCATGATTTATTTTCTATGCCTGTAGTTGGTGAGCCAAGCATACCTGATCCAAATCGGTGTCAGCTCAGGATCAATTTATTATCGGAAGAATTGAAGGAATTGGAGCAAGCCATCCAAGACAATGATTTAGTGGAAATAGCAGATGCTTTGTGTGATTTACAATATGTGCTTTCGGGTGCGGTGCTAGAATTTGGTTTAGCGTCTAGATTCAAGCAGCTTTTTGATGAAGTTCAAGCATCTAACATGAGTAAAGCATGTCGTGATATGGAAACAGCGGTGTTGACCCAAAATTATTACAAAGAACAAAAAGATACTGATTCCTACATCGTGGAGAAAAATGGCGAATATTTAGTTTATCGCAGCCAAGATGATAAGGTCTTGAAATCTATAGCGTACAGGCCTGCCGATTTGAAAAGTATCATCGACGGAATTTAATCAGGAACAATAAATTTATATAATCTCAAATTTAGATGGAAGAATAAAAACTACTTTTTACCAACCAAATCTGCATTTCATACGTATTAAGGGTATGATGTACTTCTATCCATGAAGCAGCCTTTTGGATTTTTAATCAGTGATGATACACTTATGGCTTCTTGTCAGCAAAATGATAGGAAGGCTCAAGAGTTGCTGTACAAAAGGTATTTTGATAGGATTTTTCTCTACATCAAAAGATATATCAAGGATGATGCAATGGTGTGTTCTATTATCAACGACACGTTTTTATCTGTATATAAGGCAGCAGTTTCAGGTTACAAAGAAAGGGGTAATGTAGAAGGTTGGATCAAGAAAATTGCATTCAATAAGATGTACGATCATTTCCGCAAAGAGAAGCAAGTCATCAAGTTTTTAGAATTGGAGGAATCCAATACCAAGCAATTTGAAACTGCTATTGGAAATGATTTTGATTTGAATTTTCTGTTGAATATGATGGGGAAACTGCCCGAAAAGCAAAAGGATGTTTTTATAAAGTATGTCATGGAAGGTTATTCACACAGGGAAATCGCAGAACAGTTGCAGCTTTCAGAAGGGACATCCAAATGGTTGCTCTCTGAATCACGGAAAAATTTAAAAAATTGGTTATCATTTATAGACTCAGAATACAAATATGGACAATAATTTGAAAACTTTAAAACAGCAGCAATGGGATACAATGCGGTCCATTTTAGATCGTGAGTTGCCTGAAAATGAGAAGAGGAAGTCTCCTTTATTTCTTTTGTATTGGATTCTTGGGATTCTGCTCATCTCTATTGGCTTGTGGGGAGTTAGACAAATACATGATACAAATATGAGGAAATCGTCAACTGAGCAGATAAATATAGTAAGTTCAAATGACGACAATATACCAACAACAGACAAATCTAATCTTGCAGAAAAAATCAATGCAAATAGGGTAGCAGAAACAGTAGAAAGTAACAAAGATGAAGAAATTGCGACAAAGTCAGGCATATCCCATGCTTCAAATTCCACAACCAAAAACAATAACCAAGATTATGCACTTACACATGTAGAAAATACTATACCACAAAATCAATATGAACCGCAAGACGTAGTACCAAAAGTTGTGAATTACGGTTCTAAGATCGAAACAGTAAAAGAAAATGCAACAAGCTTTGTGAATTTGAATACGTCATTGGAATCATTGCCAACCCTTACATCCAAAGTCTATACGGATGTTACTACACCTTCAATGTATAATCTTGTACAACACGAACCAATAAGTAATATTAAAAATAGCAATCGTAATGTATTTATATTTAGTGTATTACACTCATTTGATTTAAGTAACACTATAAATTTAAATAATCTATTCATCCAATATGAATATTTAAATAGTCAAAAATGGCAATTGCAAGCTGGTTTGGGCTATACAAGGATACTTCAGGGGAATACAATGTATTATCTTCGATCCTACATATCAAATAATTTTGAAAGTTTTGCTCCAACGATGCCTTCAGCTTCCAATACGGATTCATCTTCAGGTATTGTGGTTAAAAATCAAGATACCATTGTTATTAGCACTCAAAAAGCCCACTATGTATCCGTAAATCATAGAATATCACGACATTGGAACAATAAGTTGTCGATGGGTTTAACGTATGAATTATCTCGATATATTGGTGACAATTGGTCTTCCTTTCGATCAGTAGATAACTCAACTATTTCGGCCAAATTAGTATCAAATTATCCAAAATGGTTGCATGTGGTTCATCTCGATCTTGATTACAATTTTTATAAAACCCTCTCTGTTTATGCTAATATAAACCAAAAAATCAATTGGAATTTTCAAAAAAATGTTCTCGATGCATCTGCATTGCCGGATGTATCTCAAAACAGTGAACCAAAACAGGTCAATACGCTTGTTGGCGTAGGATTGCGATATAGATTTTGATATAGTATTTTAAAACACAAAAAAATTTTATAATATATATAGTTATAAATGAAGCTTCTCCTTTCTATTTAAAAGTTGCTCTTCAGTTTCTACATGGTTGGGGTCGGGGAGACAACAATCAACAGGACAAACCGCTGCACATTGTGGTTCTTCATGAAAACCTTTACATTCGGTACATTTATCTGCAACTATAAAATAAAATTCTTCAGAAACGGGTGGTTGTGGACTAGATACGTTGATGACATTACCATTATCCAATGTGTAGCTTCCGGACAATTGTGTACCATCGGTCATTTTCCAATTTACGCCTCCTTCATAAATGGCATTATTGGGGCATTCCGGTTCACAAGCTCCACAATTGATACATTCGTCAGTGATATAAATAGCCATATCAAATAAAAATTTTGCGCAAAATTACATAAACTTAGGTACTTCATCAACAGTTGCATCCACTTTTGTTGTGAAAGTATAGATGATTGATAGAAGAATGTATGTCAAAACCAAGAGAGGAATGGCAGGGTAGGAGAACACAAGCAATAAAATAATAGAAATTCCTACCAAGAGATACAGGAAGATATTGGATTTTTGTTGCGTCTTTGAAAATCCCTTCAGACTGAACATTCTTAAGGGAAACGCCAACATCATCGCACTCATAAACAGTGCAGTAATGATGTAGTTGATTTTAATATCAAAAAAGTTTATAATGAATTGATTTTCATTGTGATATCCAAGAATAATACCTAGAAAAAATAATGCATTCGATGGAATCGGCAATCCTCTGAAATATGGACGAGAAGGGGAGAGATTGAAAATGATAAGTCGAATGACACCGGCTAAAACCATGAAAGATGGTACCAATTTTACAATCAATGAATCATCAGGAGCCATAAGAAAATACATATATGCCGGTGCCAAACCAAAGCTGATAATATCTGCGAATGAATCCATTTGTTTTCCAAACTCACTTGTAGCATGCAATAGCCTAGCAACTAGGCCATCTAAAGTGTCCAAGACTATCGAACAAATGATTAATATGGAACTCCAATAGAAATCGCCCAACTGAATCGCCATGACACCGCACAATATACTGCCGCCTGTGATGATGGAAGGAATATATTTTTTCAAATGCTAAAAATTAAAGTGATAAAATAGAACACAAAGGTAAATTTAAATAATCGATAATCCATGAGGTGAAAAATTTCTTTGTTAGGTATTTCCCCAACGCACAACCGTTCTTTAAATGTCAAAAATACCGACAGCTAGTTCGACCCATACAATTAGAAAAATACACATTGCTAAAACGAACCAAAATATTTTCATTTTCTTCGTAAGACGAGAATTCAGTATAATATTTAAAACAATACCAAGAACAAGTATCATGAAGCCCATCAAAATAAAATCCATCATGGACCAATTGACCTGATCGCTGAATTGCATCGCTGTAAAAGGAATTGCAAGGATGGCAATGTCGATGAGTGCTATTACCAAGAATCTTTTGAACATGTTATTAATTTTAATAAGGAGAAAACTGGAATAATAGGACAGTGATCATCATAAAAGTATAAAATCCTATTTAACATAATATTAATTATGGGGTTTTACTTAAAAGGAATTTTAGGTTAAACATTGACGTAAATAAGAATATTGCTTTAAATTTGTAAAAATATAAAAGTATTGAATTTTTTAGCACATCTTGCATTAAGTCATGAAATAGATGAATGGATGGTCGGAAATTTTTTGGCGGATTTTATAAAACCAAAAGATTTGCTTGGCTTTTCTGATGGAATTCAATTTGGGATCCAAATCCACCGCAAGATTGATTTTTATACTGATCACAACACATACGTGAAATCTTCGATCCACAGAATGTCTCAATCACAAGGCAAATATGCAGCGGTTGTCGTGGACATTTGTTATGATTATTTTTTATTTAAGCATTGGGACGTATATTACCCGGAGAAGGATTTGGATGTTTTTATTGAATCTGCATACCGAACCTTGAACAATTTTAGGGATGAATTCCCAAAGTCTTTTTTACCTATGTTTGACAGAATGTTAAGATTTGATTTCTTGAGATCATGTATTAACAAGGAAAGACTATTGGCAAATTTTGAAAAATTAAAAACTAGAGTGTCATTTGAGAACAACTTGCATGCAGCAACCGATGCTTTTTTAAGCCAGGAATTACTGTATGAAGCAGAATTTTTGCAGTTTTATCCATTGTTAGTAGATGCTGTAGATACATATATTGAACAGGAAAACCATAAAAATCAAGAAAATGAGCAATAATACAATAATGAAATTCGGTCTTATAGGTAAATCTATTGAGCATTCATTTTCTCCGATTTATTTCAATAATAAGTTTAAGAAAGAAGGTATTTCAGCAACGTATGAACGCTTGCCTCTAAACGATATTTCTGAATTTGACACTAAAATCGATAAAAATTTATTTAAAGGATTTAATGTAACAATACCATATAAAACACAAATAATCAGCTATTTAGATAGATTAAGTGAAGGTGCTTCACGGATTGGTGCAGTCAATACCATTGCTATGGAGCACAATCAGTTGGTAGGTTATAACACTGATGCTATAGGATTTGAAACTTCTCTCATAGAGTTGATTGAAGATGTTCAGAATATTCGGGGAGCGATTGTCTTGGGTAATGGTGGTGCTGCAAAGGCTGTCTTCTATATTCTTGAATCGTTGGGAATCCCCTACCTCATCATTTCTAGGTCCGGAATCCACGATTACAAATGGCTGAATTTGCATGGTTTTGGTGATTATAATCTCATTATAAATACGACACCTGTTGGCATGTTTCCTCATGTGGATGCATGTCCGGATATTCCTTATCATACATTGAACGAAAAATTTTTCTTGTTTGACCTGATATATAATCCTCAAGAATCCTTATTTTTGTCCTTTGGAAAACAGCATGGAGCCCGAACACAAAACGGACTTAAAATGTTGGAATACCAAGCCGAAGCTGCTTGGACCATTTGGAATAGAATTGAATAATCTTATACATGAGTGACCCTGACCCTCTCCAACCCTTAGATTTCAGTAATACAGAAATTGCTTTTTCGTCTAAGTCTGATAAAGAACTTAAAAAAACCGCTTGGCTGTTTTCAATGATGAATAATAATAGCTTGGTCCAATTATTTTCAAAAGTTGGATTATGGGCTATTAAGTTGCATATACCTTTGACAAAAACCATTATTAGAAATACCATTTTCCACCAATTTTGCGGTGGTGAAACGCTTATTGACAGCCAAAAGACCATTGAATTGCTTTATGAATATGATGTGCAGACAATATTGGACTATGGAGCTGAAGGAAAAAGCACTGAAGAAGACCATAATGCGGTTTTGGCTGAAACGCTCAAAGCTATAGAATGGGCCGCATCCAATAATTCAGTGCCTATCGTCAGTACGAAAATTACAGGAATGGTTGATAATGTTGTTTTAGAAAAGCTGCATGCAGGTGAGACATTATCCGATGGCGATAAAAGGAATTTTCAATTATTACAAGACCGATTAGAGGAGATTTGCGCTAGAGCATTTGATTTAAATGTAGGTATTTTTGTTGATGCTGAAGAAAGCTGGCTTCAAAATCCTATTGATGACCTTGTACTGGAGATGATGGTTAAATATAACAAGGAGCGTGTCACTGTCTTCAATACATATCAAATGTACAATGTAAACAAACTAGAACATTTAAAACGAGATCATCAAAAGTGTATCGAATCAGGTGTGCTTTTTGGTGCTAAATTGGTCAGAGGTGCATATATGGACAAGGAAAGGCAACGTGCTGCCACCTTAGGTTATCCAAGTCCAATACATAAAACAAAGACAGAAACTGATGATGCATTCAATCATGGTATAACCTATTGTATTCAAAATCATTCATCAGTGGTTACTTGTTGTGCATCTCACAATGCCACGAGCAATCTATTGCAAGTACAACTGATGAATGACCAGAAAATGGCGCCAAATGATTCTCATGCTATCTTTTGTCAGTTGTTTGGAATGAGTGATAATATCACATTCAACCTTTCAAATGCAGGTTTCAATGCTGCAAAATATGTCGTTTATGGGCCAATAAAAGATGTAATCCCCTACCTCATCAGACGTACCGAAGAAAATACATCCGTTACCGGTGAAATGAGTCGAGAATTAGAGTTGCTACACAATGAAATGAAAAGAAGAGCAATTTCTTAGTATCACACCACCATTGAAATTCACTCCGATTTTACTTAACATATATCGAAGTTTATCAGCATTTGACTCATAATTATCATGATTTTTCATGGTGTATTTATTCAATTAACAATAGATTTACATTTATTTGATTGTGTTATACCATGGTTCCTAAGATGTTATGTACTTTTGTACTTTGCTCATTAATACGTTATTCCAATGACGATTATAAATCTCGTTTTGATCATAGCTGTTGTTGCAGCAGTAGTTACAGGATTGCATTATGCTGTAAAACATAAAATGAACTCAGTTTTCATTTCCTTTCTTCAGTATTTTACAGGAATTTTATTTTTATTTTCAGGTTGGGTTAAGGCAGTTGACCCACTAGGAACTGCATTCAAGTTGCAAGATTATTTTGCTGAGTTTTATACAACATGTGAAGGGACTTTTCTAAACTTTTTAGCGCCAATATTCCCTTTATTATCGCAATATGCTACATCTTTTGCCATATTCATGATCGTCTTTGAGATAGTTCTTGGTGTAATGTTGATTCTCGGTGATCGCCCAAAATTGACGGCGTGGTTATTTTTCTTGCTTGTAGTGTTTTTTACAGTATTAACAGGTTTTACCTACTTGACGGGATACGTTCCATCGGATCAGAATTTTTTCAATTTCAGCGCTTGGGGACCATATAAACTATCTAATATGAGGGTCACCGATTGCGGTTGTTTCGGTGATTTTATCAAATTAGAGCCTAAAATTTCATTCTTCAAAGACTTGTTTTTACTGATTCCTGCATTCTATTTTCTATTTAATGCACGCTTGATGCATCAGTGGTTAAATCAAAGCAGAAGAAATGTCATCCTGTTCTCCAGCACTATATTGTTAATTTTCTATTGTGTGTATAATTTTTATTGGAACGAACCACATGTAGACTTTAGACCGTTTAAAAATGGAACGAATGTGGCGCAGGTAAAAGCAAAAGAAATTGAATCAAATAATTCAGTGCAAATATTGGAAGTTGTGTTAAAAGATAAGGAATCAGGTGCCATTCAAACTATCCCATTTGCTGAATATATGTCCAATTTTAAAAAATATGAGGGCAAATTCGAGGTCATTGATCAAATTAAATCGCTGCCACCCATCCCAACAACGAAAATATTCGATTTCGAAGTAAAGAATTACGATGAGGATGATATGACAGGTACATATTTAAACAATCCTGATCCACACTTCATGATAGTGGTATATAAACCTAAATTTCATTCTGAGCTCACTTACGCTGTGGTTCAAGACACAATATATCAAATAGATACCATTCCTGTGGTAGGTATAAAGGATAGTTTCGACATTAAAACATCAATCAAAGACGTGGCGGAAAAGACAGTGGAAAAATACATTATTCACTGGGATCAGGACTTTTTGGATGTTTTCACACAAGAAATTCAACCATTGCAGGTAGCAGCAGCAAAGGATAATATTAAATTTTCAGTAGTAACTAGTGGATTGGATAAAGAAAAAGCTGAAGATTTGAAGGCCAAAACCGGATTGAATGCAGATTTTTATACAGCGGACGAGAAAACATTAAAAACCATTATGAGATCAAATCCCGGCATAGTGTTATGGAAGGGCGGAGTTCTACTTCATAAATGGCACTATAAAAAACTGCCAAGTTATGCGGAGATAAAAGCTGAATATCTTAAATAACCATTCTTACCGTCAGTACCCTTCCATGTTGCATTGTTAAGGGTAGATTATAAGAATTATTGAGATATGTTTGAGTAAATGAGAACAATTATAGAAGATCGAAAAGATCATTGACGCCGATTGCTCTTTCCACATTGAAAGCCTCAGCGTATTTAACATTGATTTCTCGAGCATAGGAACGACTCTTTGCTTCCACAAACTCTAAAAAATCTAAGGAAGATATAGGCGTATTAGGTTCTTTACTGTCAGGGTTAAAAAATTGAGACCTAAAAATTTTAATCGCATCAAGCTTTTTTTGAAAAAATGGTGTGATATCCACCACAAAATCCGCATTAAGGTTTTTATCCTGAATATAATGATAGACGGCGTTTGGCCTATGACGATTTTGGGGTGTTCCTTTCCATGAAGTTTCTATTTTCAGCAATCCCGAATAAAAACAAGCTTCACTGATAAGCTTTGAAGCTCGTCCATGATCAGGATGTCGATCTAAGATAGCATTTCCTATGACTATTTTGGGTTTGCATGCTCTTATAACTTCAATCAATTTCAGGATGTTTTCTTGTGATACTCCAAAGAAACCATCCGCCATTCCTAGATTTATGCGGAATGCCATTCCTAAAAATTTGGCTGATTCTTCGGCCTCTTGCAACCTTATTTCAGGTGTTCCTCTTGTGCCAAGTTCACCTTTCGTTAGGTCACAAATACCAAGGGTATAACCCAAATCAATGTGTTTGATTACCGTTCCACCTGCACATAATTCCACGTCATCAGGATGTACCCCAATGGCTAATATATCTACTTCCTGCAAAATACTACCTGACAATAATCAATTTTTTTGTTGAACCATGATGTTTTACTAAATACATTCCTCTAGGTAATTGTTCAACATTTATGGTTTGTTTTGATGAACTTAATATTTCCGAATGGGCTAATCTGCCATTGATATCATATACTCTAACGTCTTCTTCCGTAAAAAGAGTATTGAAAGTGATATAATTTTGTGCCGGATTTGGATGAAATGTCCAATCAATTAATTGAACTTGATTCACAGTGCTGACATCATTTGAGGCATTAAAAGTGGGTTCTGAAACAACAAAGTTTCCATGACCATTAGGTTTTCTAGCATACGTTTTATCTTTGTCAATAGCACCAAATTCATAACTGTCAATCAAATTATTCGATGCGTCGGATAGGTAAATTGCTTCACCATCTGCTGAAAGTTTAAAATTGACATGCAAATTTCCCTGACTACCATCTTCATCAGCCCAAATAATCAAATATGAGTATGGTGGAATAGAAATACCGGATTCAAAGGTGAATTTCAACAAGTTATTTGATTTGTCTGAGATAGAATATCCGGAGATATCTACTGTTTCCCCTGATGTATTATACAATTCTATCCAATCATCGGCTTCACCATATTCATCTAGAATTTGTGTATTTGATGGCATAAATTCATTGATGACGATGGGACTATTACTTTGTGGTTTGCTTTCTACCACATAATAAAACATTTCGTGACCAGCACCTTCAGGAAAGTAGCTCGCGGTTAGGTATGCATCATTTTTTAATGTTTCGATATAGAATGATACCAAATTGCCAGCATCTAAACTAGGCATGAGTGCAGAATATATACCATCACCTTTTGTTGCATCAGGATACACACCATTATCGATCAAAGAGATTTTAAGGGCTTTTGAATTCAAATTGGTGAGCATATAGGCATTCATTTCCTTTACATCGTTTGTAGAACTTACCTGTGCATGGACTATGACTTCAGAATTGGAATAGACCTTCCCCCACTCTACCTGATCGGAAATGATACTTGCCTTCTCCACTTTTAATCCGGATCTGTTGACTTCACCATTGCTTAAAAGAATGGTTCTCCTAGTGTTGATAAAGCTCTTTAAAGTGCCAATAGAAGATGTAAATGCCGCATTAGTGGTTGATTTTTTTGTATCTTCAAATGCTGAAGATTGGATTAAACTGACATATTGATCTATAAGTGATAATGATGCATCACCTAATGAATTTTGGATAATTGTTCTTAAATACGCCAAGTACCTCTGTCTATATTCAGGAATTGCAAGTAACTTATTTAAAAGCGGATAATTGACTTTGTCAGCGTTGTAGAACGGAGACCAATTGACATGATTTGAAAAAAAAGTACTATTGGCATCATAATCATACGTGGTCCAAAGATTGGAAATCGGATCATAATAAAGATAATAGTCCATTTTACCTTTATAGATATAGCTATCATCATCAGCAAAGACGATTTCACAAGCGAGGTGCCATAAAATTTTATCGATATTCAAATAACTTCCGATCGTATCTCTCAAAGCATTACCACTATAGGTATTAAGAATTTTTGTCGCCAATGCCAACTTTCCCCATGGATCTTCCACCCCGGAAGATTTCAGTGTGTAATATTTTTGATAAACTGTCGTATCCTGACCCAGATAATTAAAGGCAGCAGTTCCGTCTCCCCACATGCCTCCAGGTCCGGGACCGCCTGGACCCCCGGACGTATTGGAATCCACATCGGCACGCATATTGATGCCGTCGTTGCTCACATACCACTCACCAAGAAAGGTTTTATTAGGCTGTTGAGTATTATTGTACAAACCCCAATAGACGTCATTGATGTACAATCTTATAAAATTGGATTGCAATGCTTCAGTGTGACGTTTTATAATGGAATAATACAATACTTCTCGCATCAATGCGGGGTCATCAAATGCATTATTCAAATTAAGTGTCTTATAACCTTTTAATTTTTGGTCTGAAATTTTATAATCCATTGTGATATTAAAAGACTTTTTCTGGCCTGTTGACATTCGATACGAAGTTTGGCCTTTGAATCTGACGCCTACACTATCATATGTGACACCATCATACACAACTGTGGCAAGGATATCTGTTTTCGAAGCATAATTATTGGTAAGGAGATTCCAATAATTGGATTGGTTAAAGTAGATGCGTATTTCTTCAAGTTTTTCTACATCATAAAACTTGTCATTCTTTGTTCTTCCGGACGCAATGACGTGTTCATCTATGATTGACCATCTGTCAGGTAGTGTTTGGCTGGATGCTGAAACACTGAATAAGGTCAAAATTAATGCAAGTATATGTATGGATTTCATTTAAAATCTTTTAATGCTAAAGTGTAAAATGGCTCATTTGTACTCAAATAAATGGATTAATTTTATCATTAAAATAAAGCTGATCCGATTCTCACCATATTGGCACCCTCTTCTATAGCTTCCTTATAGTCTGAAGACATACCCATAGACAGATGTTGGAAATGTGGCTGAAGAAAACTACACTTTTCTCTAATTTCATCAAATAAATCGTGTAAATGTTTGAATTCATTGTGCACTACAGTCATATCTTGGGTATTTGTGGCCATTCCCATGAGACCACAAATTTGAATATTACTTAATGGGTGTACACTCACATGATCAATAAGCGAAAATAATTCTTCACTACTTAGTCCAAACTTCGTTTCTTCGCTGGCGATATGTACTTGAAGTAAAACTTTAGTTACAATTTTATATTTAATTGAATATTTGTTTATTGTGATCAATAATTCTTCTGAATCTACAGACTGAATCATAGAAATATAAGGAATGATTTGCTTTACCTTATTACTTTGTAGATGGCCAATCAAATGCCATTCAATGTCTGGAGGCAATTGACTTCTTTTAGCCAAAAGTTCCTGAACTTTGTTTTCTCCAAATGCATGCTGACCTTTATGATATAAACTCAGAATTTCTTCCAAGGTTCTATTCTTGGAAACAGCGATCAACTGTATATTGTGTTGATCCAAATATGTTTTTATTGAATCATACATGGTCAGCGTAGATTAAATAGACCATGAATTTCTGCATCAATTTTTTCGATGATCAATCCAAGATCTTCCGGATTATTTTTGAAGTCCAAATTGTCATTTTGTATTATGAGTAAATTTCCTTCATTGTACTTCGAAATCCAAGATTCATACCTTTCATTAAGTTTTTTTAGATACTCTAGGCTCATGTTGCCTTCATAATCTCTTCCTCTGGTTTGTATATGCTCTACTAATTTAGGAATTCCGGATTTTAAATAAATTAAAAGGTCAGGTGGTTGCACTTGTTTCAACATGAGCGCAAATAAATCTTGGTAATTTTGGAAATCACGTTCAGACATAAGGCTCATCTCATGGAGATTGGGTGCAAAAATATTGGCATCTTCGTAAATCGTTCTGTCTTGTATGACTGTTTCACCGCCGTTTCTTATATCCAATATTTGTCTGTAGCGGCTATTTAGAAAATAAATTTGGAGATTGAAAGACCACCTTTGCATATCTTCATAGAAATCTCCAAGGTAAGGATTCGTTGTTGTGTCTTCATATTGGACTTTCCAACCATAATGTTTCGACAAGAGTTCGCTCAATGTGGTTTTTCCGGCACCTATATTTCCGGCTATGGCTATGTGCTTGAGTTTGGTCATGAAGATTTGGTTGGTTTAAAGGGTAAAAATAAGGATAAACTGGAAAAATATACCACTTTGACGATCCAAATATAGTTTATGTCTAATTTACTGAGGATAATCGGACGGATAGCACTACTTTTGTAATTCAATGAAGCAACTTAAAGTATTAATTCCATGCCAGGACCATCTATTATAGAAGTTTCGAATCTGTCAAAAATTTATAAAATGGGGGAAGAAACGATCCACGCAATTAGAAGTGTGAGTCTTTCCATTTTTAAGAATGAATATGTTGCATTAATGGGACCTTCCGGATCAGGTAAGTCAACTTTGATGAATATATTGGGATGTTTAGATAGTCCTAGTTCTGGAAAGTATGTTTTGAATGGCATTGATGTAAGTACAATGGATGATTCCGCTTTGGCAGAAGTAAGAAATAAACAGATAGGTTTTGTTTTCCAGACTTTCAACTTATTACCGCGTTTGTCAGCTGTTGAAAATGTTGCTTTGCCTCTGGTTTATGCCGGAATAGATAAAATTACAAGGATTCAAATGGCTGAAATAGCGCTTGGGAAAGTCGGACTATTGGATCGTATGCAGCATAAACCTAATGAATTATCGGGTGGACAACGCCAAAGGGTGGCAATTGCAAGAGCTCTGGTCAATGATCCGGCTATTATACTAGCAGATGAACCTACCGGGAATCTTGATACAAAAACGTCCATTGAGATCATGGGGATATTTGAAAGTATTCATGACAATGGCAACACTGTCATTTTGGTTACCCATGAGCCGGATATCGCATTGTATGCACACAGAATTGTAAAACTTCGAGATGGATTGGTAGAATCTGATCAGCAAAATCCTGAATATATAAAAGTTGCTAACCCTGTTTGAGTAATCTATTTAACCCAATAGATGCAATAAAATTTTCTCTACCTAAATTAGCAAATGTTCAGTTGTGCACATTTTCTTGCACAAGATTTTATAATTTTTTAGATAATCTAGGATTACCCTCTACCCATCCTTCCCATTGATTCTTGAAACTCCTTCATGGTCATCTTAGTGTAACCTGTTGTATTCAATTCAAATTTTGATGCATCTACATCCGGACTGATAGCAGTAGCTGAAAACGTCATTTTCATTCCTGCATTATTGACATTGAATTCAAGTGGATATCCGGTAAGCGATAAGTCTTCAAATCCTTGGATCAATGTTCCTTTTGCTTTGACTTGGTCTGTGACATAACCGGTGATCTCCATTCCTTCCATTTCGGGGTTGGTGATGGTCATTTGATAGCAGTCATAACCTAATATCTTTTTTGTTTTCGATTTGTCATACGTCACTTTTGTTTCCTTTGCGATGTCCTTTTCTTTTTGGCTTTTCACATCATCAAGAGGTGACTGAATCCATGAATTGTTACCCATCATGGAGAATAACATATCCATCATTTTGGTTTTTAAATTAGTCTTGACAACAATTTTCATCATTCCTCCCATCATTGTTGTTTCATTTAATTGAAGGTCCTCATCAAATGTCAATACAGTCTTGGAGCCTTTCATCATATTGAGATGCATCTGCATATCAGGATTGTCAGATGTGACTTCTGTGATTTCTAGAGTGAGCGTGCCTTTTGAAAGCACATTTTGAGAGAAGGACTTTGACTGAAATACAAGAAGGAAGATGGATGTAAGAAAAACAAGATGTTTCATTGGATAAATTAATTTTAGTTTGCTATCATATAATGCCTATGTAAAGCAATAAGTTCAAAAAATAGAAATAATAATAATTGTGAAAAAAAGGAAGGATCTTTCCAGTGTCTTTTGGTACCCGGAGCCGGGATCGAACCGGCACGGCCGCAATGGCCACAGGATTTTAAGTCCTGCGTGTCTACCTATTCCACCACCCGGGCTCAAAGACTTGGAATATAGTATGTTTTAAATGGAGCGGAAGACGGGACTCGAACCCGCGACTTCGACCTTGGCAAGGTCGCGCTCTACCAACTGAGCTACTTCCGCAATGATAAAGAACTTTTGAAAAAAGCGACGCAAAGATATAGACTTTAGATAATTTTAACCAATAAAACTACCGTTATTTTAAAATTATTTTTTTCTAATGCCACAATGATTTGAATATCAAATTAATATCCTCCTGAAAGTACTTTGAACAATGTTCCGCTATTTACAGTATCAGAAAGCTCCATTCCATTTAAAATAGAAAGTTCCTGAAGTCTATTTGAAGGCATTCCATTTTCTGTCAATAATTGCTGTAACGAAGCGGATTTATTTGCGGAAACGATTTTTATTTTCATGGGCTGTTTATTGATCTTTGATTGATCAGTTAATACAGAGAAACTCTTCATAGAAGTTTGAAAAGTTGAGAAGTAGGCATTAAAATCCGTTTGCGTACTTAATCCATGAAACTTATAAATCAGTCCATTATACTCGATAAGATATGTCAAAACAGTCAATGCAGGTGTTTGCTGTCCATTCTGGTTTGAAGCCGGAACATTGCTCAACATAGATATTGCGTTCATCCCATTGACCATGGTATTTGCTTGCTCTACCACTTGAAGATTATTCTCGGAAATGGTTTTATTTTTTACATCTGCTAAAGTACCTTGAGTTGCACTGAAGGATAACAAAGCTTTTCCATCAGCCGGTGCCATATTCACCTGAGCAGGTGTATTGACAGTCTTCCAACCGTTTGGAACTTGATATTTGAATTTTAAATCAGGGTGATAAAATACACTATTTTCAACATAACCTTGCTGAGGATCTTCACCATAAACGATGCCGTCTATCAATTTCAAATATTCATTTCTTTCTACTTTGAAATTTGAGGTACCAGCTTTGGTTTGGGCTTCTGTGGCCAATTTATTCACTGTAATTTCTCTGTCTCCCGGATCCGGGTGTGTGGAAAGGAAAGTTGGAATAGCGCCTTCTCCCCCACTCAATTTTTTAAGAGTTTTAAAAAAAGTACCCATTTCGTGGGCATCATACCCTATTTTTGTACTGTATTCTACGCCCAATTTATCAGATTCTTTTTCGTGGTCGCGGCTGAATTTCAAAAATAATAAACCCATACCTTGTTGTGCCACGTCTGCAAATTTCCTGAAATCTTCAGAAACCACAAGTCCTCCAATGAATAATATTTGTGTAATAAGCTGATTTGAATACTGTTTTGCTGAGTGTTTTGCCGTGATATGACCAATCTCATGACCTAAAACTCCGGCCAACTCAGCTTCGTTGTTGAAGTGGGCTAAAATACCTCTTGTAAAATAGACATATCCTCCAGGAACCGCAAAAGCATTTACCACAGGGCTATCCAGTACCCGAAAGTTATAGCTTAAATTAGGTCTATGGGATATGGCTGCAATTTCTGCACCTTTTCTAGCTAGTAGATTTTGAAGGGAAGGATTTTCATACAACCCAAATTCTGCAACAATGGCAGGATCTGACTCTTGGCCCATTGCGATCTCTTGACCTTCGGACATGAGCATCACTTCTTTTTTTCCTGTTACAGGATTTCTAGAACAAGAAACTGTCAATAATGTCCCAAAAATTACAAATGCTATTAACTTTCGCATGATATTATTTTTTTATGTAAACCCAAATATAATTGTAAAAGTTCAGTAAAAATGATCACCGCTCTAATATCCTTTAATGATTCAATATAAGAGCATAAAACAAGTAATATTACGAAAAATCATATTGTGAAGTTTTAAGTTGATGTTCTTTGGCTACCATATTCACTTTGATATATACTGAGCAATAAAAATAATAGTGAAATCATCAAAGGCCCAAAAATTACCCCTAGGAATCCCATAAGATTGACACCAATAAGCACTCCAAATAATGTAATCAAAGGATGTATATTGGCTAATTTTTTTTGAATCATGAATCTGGCAAAGTTATCTATTGAGCCAATAATCAAGAAACCCCACAAGGCTACACCGGCGCCTCCCCAGACATCTCCAATTGAAAATTGGTAAATTGCCAATGGTAGATAAATGATCAAGGTACCCACTAATGGTATGACCGAAGCAATGGCAGTAAGTAAAGCCATCAGCATAAAATTATCCACTCCAAAAATCCAATATCCTATGAATGCTGCAATTCCTTGACTGAGCGCAACCAATGGAATACCCACGGCACTGCTAAAGACTAAACTTTTAAATTCTGTGAGTATTTTATTCACATTTTTTTCTTTAAATGGCAAATGCTGTCTCAACCAAATTTCAATTGTAGCAGAGTTAACGAGCATAAAATACAGCACCAAATACATCAAGAATACATTACCTACAGCCAAGAATGTGCTTCCCAAGGTTTTTTGGGCAAAAGGTAAAATTTCTTCTGACAATTTAGTCAGTGTGTCGGGTTTGACAATATCAACATTCAAAGTTTGAATGACAAAATCATTGATTTTATTTAGTGCTTCCTTGAGCGGTGATGGATCATCTATATAGGGTGCAATCGTATCCACAATTATTGAAGTGAGATAGACAAATGGAATCACCATAACTATAAATGAAACGACCATCAAAATTAATGCAGCAATCCAAGATGGCCATTTTTTAGATAGGTGCAAATAGTGCATTGGCTGTATCAAGATTTCATATAAGGCTATGGCTCCAAGAATACTACTCAGATAGGGAAGCATCTCCTTTGAGAGTATCCATCCAATGAAAATGATCACAGCTAAGATGGATAGTTGTGTGATTTTTTGATGACTTATTTTGGCGTCATTCTTGTTTTCCATTGACTACAAATGTGTTGATACAAAGGTAAATAATTTATTGCAATGGCATTTAGATATTTTTTTTCTTAAAACGCTTTTCCTACTGTCAAAAATCCAATCATTTGGTTAGGATCACCGTTATTCAAAAATAAATTTAATTTTGCACCGTTATAGTAAATCTTTTAATTATTCACCTTGAATCAATGAAATTTTCTTATGCCTTTGGTGTGTTGTTTGTATTTATCTTGTTGAGTGCCTGCAACCGGGAAGATTTTTACAGTGGTGGACAAGTGGATTATTCCTTTTCTCAGGATACCTTATTATTTGATACTGTATTTACATCCATTGGCTCTACAATTAAATTTGTAAAGGTATATAATCACCAAGATCAGCCGGTTTTAGCTCATGTGTACTTAGAGCCAGGTCAGTCATTTTTTCGACTGAACATAGACGGTACAGCTGGCAATGATTTAAAGGATGTCCGAATAGAAGGGCAAGACTCAATTTATATTTTTGTGGAGGTGAATATTGATCCCAACCAATCCTCTTCAGACTCTCCATTTATCATTGAATCGAAGGTGCATGTGGATATCGGACAATCAAAAAAGTCTTTTTTATTGGAAGCCTTTGGTCAAAACGCCAATTATATTCCGGGAGTGAAATCTGGTGGAATTTCATACAAAATACCATGCACCGGTGGAAAATTTATCATGGATGACACGAAACCATATGTCATTTATGGTGTTATGGTGGTGGATAGTTGTACGATGGTAGTAAATGCCGGTACTCGTATTTTTATGCATGGAGGTGTAATCAGGACAGAAGATGATATTTACAACGATGGATTGATTTTAGTGCTTAAACATGGAAATGTCCGTTTTGAAGGTACGTTAGACCAACCTATAATAATCGAAGGAGATAGGTTAGAAGCCAAGTACCAAGATGTGAGAAGTCAGTGGGCCGGCATTGTATTATGGCAAGAAACTAGGAATAATTACTTCAAGCATACCATCATTAAAAACTCTATTGTGGGCATCAGGATGGATTCACTGGCGCAAGCTTCGGTCAATAATTGTTTGATTTTCAACACAGGAGGTGCAGGTATAAGCGCAAGACATTCAACACTTTCAGTGACGAATTCACTGTTGTATGAGAATGGAGGTGGAGGGTTGATATTTTCTTATGGTGGTCAATATTCTGTCACTTATACCACTGTAGGTTCATTTTTAAATAGCGTACCTGCAATCTATTTAGGAGATTATTATTGTCCTACATTTCCGTGTGATAATAGAATTCAAATAGCACCATTGAAAGCGACATTGACCAACTGCGTATTTTCAGGTGGCGAAGATGATGAAATTACTCTTGCGCAAGCCGGTGACTTTGACGATGAATTTCAATATACTTTTGACCATTGTTTATTTAGAGTCAAGGATTTACTCTCTGCTAATAGGTTTCCGGATTTCCTAGATCACTGTATCAATCCGATTAATTACCAAGATGTTAAACTACCGCTTTTTATTGATTATAAAAACAATGACTTCCGATTGGATACCATGTCAGTAGTCAGAGAAAAAGGCAAAAATATTTCCAATATCCAATTTGACTTACTTGAGCAGCCACGCAAATCGATACCGGATTTAGGATGTTATGAACTGAATCTTTAACATGTTAACCTAGATCTTGATAAATTGAATGTTTTTTTTGACATTCCTATTTTCAGAATATGAAATAAAGTACGTTCCGGGAAGCAATTGATCCGCATTAAAGGATATTTTATATTCTCCTACACCAAGGATGTCATCATAGAGTGTTACTAAATGGGCACCACTACTATTGATTAAATCCAATCTTACCTTATTTTTTGTTTTGTGATGTATAAGCAATTGTGCATATCCATTTGTGACCGGATTAGGGATCAATGTGAATTTTACATTTTCATTGTCATCTTTTACTTGATTCGGTCCCACAATAATATAGCCACTTTTTACAAGGCTGTCAGCTCCAATTTCATTGCTTCCCACCAATTTTACGGAAAAAATCCCTTCACTATTGTAAACTATAATGGGAGATGCTTCCGTACTTGAAGCAGGTGTGCCTCCTTCAAACTCCCAAGCATAATTGTTAATTCCTCCTTTTGTAATGCTTGTAAATTGAACTGATTCACCTGTCTTTATTTCATTTTTATCAGATGTAAAATCAACGGTTGGAGCTATATGTGGCAACACGGTGATCGCTTTGGAAACTATTTTTGTGTTTGTTCCTGCTATGTTGGATGCCGTCAGTGAAACAAGAAATGAACCCGCTTTTTGGTAGGAAACTTCCGGATTTTTCTCTTGACTTGAAGCAGGAGTTCCTGATTGAAAATTCCATTTGAAATTGACGGCATTTGAGCTGGATTGGTTAAAAAACTTCACTGATTCACCTACGTAAATGGTATCAGCAGAAAAAGTAAAATCTGCAGTGGGTTTTACTACTGGTTCAGCTACATGGATATAAGCCTGCTTTTGTACAATCACTTCATGCCCATTTGAAGTCACTTGTGCTTCAACCTGATATGCGCCTATTTGTTCCCATGAGACTTTTGGATTTTTTGCCGTACTTGTCTCAGGATTACCATTTTCAAAAAACCATGTGACTTGATAGCTGGTATCTAATGTAAGCACCTTGAAGGCGGTAGCTGCATCCTGCTGCAAATACGTTTTTTCTGCGACAAAATCTAAATGGTGGATATCATCTCCTTCCTGAATGTTTACCATTTGCCCAAGCCATGTTCCGTAACTTCCGGCTTCGCCAAAACAGCCAACAGCCCAAACTTCAGGAGAGTCATTGAAAAATCGACGTTGCACGGTGGTATAATCTCCCCATCTTTCTTCATTATCTTGGAGTACATTGATGACACTAGTTCCTTCTTTCAACATTGATGGTGCGCTCCACTCAAAGTCACCGTCTATGCCTTGGCAAACTCTCACTTCTTGACTTGCAAAGTTGTTGGGCCCTGAAGAAAGATAATGCATTAAAATACTTGGTTCGCCTTCTGAAGTTCCAAAAGATGAAAAAGACGGAAATGCATAGTCTTTATTTGGCTCTGTAAGCATGGTGACATCTACCCTATTATCTACCACATTGTAGCGACCGTAAAATATGCCTACATCTCCATTTTCTGTATTGGCATGGCCTCCAAAATGTACGACATTATTGAGAAATGATGCAGACCAAATCCTGCTATCGAATGTGTTAAGTACTTGATTGGAATTGGGTTGTCTTGCATTTGGTGCCAATTCTGTTTTTAAACCAAGAAGTTGAGTAGAAATCAGCTTAGTGCTATCATTTAGAGCGCTATCAGTTTGATATAAATTGTAAGTATTACCACCATTAGCATTGTTACTCACCATATACATGCCTGGTGAAGGCAAATCATTCCAAGCAGAAATAGCTGGCACTAGGTTGAAAGATTTATTGCCATCAGCATCAAAGATTTCAGAATAATACTTGTACTTCAATGGTTCTCCGTTGAAAAGTGCCGATTTATCGATTTGGAATAAAATGCTGTATTGCCAATCACTATTTGAGTTTCGCTCCAATCCTGCAATATAATAATCGTTTTTTGTCAGGCCAATATTGGGATAGTCAAACCAAACCTGGTCTCCGAGTGGATTTCCTTTGATTTTATAATAATTCCACTCTCCATTTGGATCTTCAGTTTTTGAAGCTGCGATACATAAATAAGAAGTAGCATAATCAGAACCATGGAGACAAAGTAGGATAAACCGATTCATTTCTTGATCATAGATAACTCTTGGATCGTACATTCTAGTCCCAAGTGTCAGCAATGTAAAAAAATCATACAGGCTTTTTTCATAGGTCACTGAACCGTCCGGTTGTGTAAAAATGACGTTTGAATTGATAGCACTGACGATGAAACCGTTTTTTGAAATTGCCATAGAATTGTCCATTGGGACGTTATTTTCTCGTTTGTTTCCTCTGAAATTTCTGTAAACCAAAGGTGGATCTATTGAATTTCGTTGACTTGTGCTGGTTTGTTTATTATTGTTTTTTATATTTCTTTTTTCTGCTGCTTTTGTTTTGAGTAGCTGAAAAGAATCTACAGAAATGGCAGTGGCATGATGATTTACGGTCAATTTTTGCACTGTGATACCCCAATTACTTTCAATTTCAGTAGCTCTAATGGTTCCAATACAAGGTGTCGTTTCTATTTCTGAACCTTTGTTGATAGTCATCTTTGTTGGTTGTGATTCCGGAAATTGTTGTGAAAGCAATGACGAAAAATAGAAAATGACCAAACCAAGGGAAATTGAAAATTTGAAATATCTCATGATGAAGATGTTTTATTCGCAATAATAGCGCTAATTTTGTATTTCGTAAGTTATTTATCCAAATATTATTTGATTTCCTTTGATTTTTCCACCTGAGTTTATTGCACATATAGGTCAACAAAACATACCAAATCTGGATGAATTTTTGGCCGCACATGATGTCAAATCTCCTACAAGTATCCGTATAAATCCCTACAAATCACCGCTTATACCAAAACAAGAACAAGTTCCATGGTGTAAATGGGGATTTTATCTTGACGAAAGGCCTGTTTTTACTCTTGATCCATCCTTCCATAGTGGATCTTATTATGTGCAAGAAGCGTCTTCGATGGCTGTGCAATTTGCCCTTGACTTCATATTTAATGATATAAAAAACCCACTTATTCTTGACATTAGCGCTGCACCTGGTGGGAAAAGCACACTTATTTCTGCAATGATAGCAGAAAAAGGTGATGGCACTTTAATATCCAATGATATCATCACTTCAAGGGCTTATGTTTTGAAGTATAATTTGGCGAAGGAAGGACATGCACACACCATCGTAACCAATGCATCGCCTGAGAGCTATGCGAAGTTGCCACCGTTGTTTGATGTGATACTTCTGGATGCACCATGTTCAGGTGAAGGTATGTTTAGGAAGGAAGAAAATGCAATACTTCATTGGTCTAGAGAAAATGTCGCATCTTGTTCTATTCGACAAAGAAGAATTCTTAATGACGTGGACACAATTTTACTTCCGGGAGGTTATCTCATTTATTCCACATGTACATATAATGAATTAGAGAATATTGATAATTTGCTTTATATTCAAAGTAAAGGAGAATACGAAAGTGTGCCATTGAATTTCCCTATGTCGTGGAATATTGAAGAAATTAAAAAGCAGGATGTATATGGGTATCGATTTTTACCACACAAAGTGAAAGGTGAAGGATTTTTTCTTGCGGTACTCAGGAAGAAGAGAAACCACATTGATAATATAAAGCCATTGAAAACCACAACGGTGTTGAATGCTGTGCCATCTGATAAAAAGAAGATTTTAAGTGAATGGGTGAATTTTGACGATAGTGAGTTTGAAATAAAAACTGATAAAGTAGAAAATTTGCATCTCTATCCTTCTGACATTGAACCTATTGTAGAGCATCTTTCGAAAAGTGGAATTCCAATAATTGATGTGGGCACTACCTTAGGTAAGTTCAATAAGGATGTCTTTATTCCTCATCATCATTTGGCATTGAGCATATTTACATTATCAAAAATTGAAAAAATAGAATTAAATTTGAAAGATGCACTTCTTTACTTAAAAAGAGAGATTTTTGAACCAATGTCAGAGCATAAAGGTTGGGCCATGGCAACTTATGAAAATAATGGGATTGGATGGATGAAACTAGTCAATGGCAGGGTGAACAACTACCTTCCAAAGGAACTGGTGATAAGAATGGAAATAAATAAGTAGTTTTGCATCAAAAGGTTAGTTAATATTTTTATAAATAGTATGATTATTTTCACTCATTAACAACATTGATACGTTTTCCATCTATAAAACTTCTGATATTCTCAGAAATTCCCTTGATTAAAGCTTCTCTAGCCCCCTTATTTGCCCACGCAATATGTGGAGTAATAAAAACCTTTGGGTGAGCGATCAAAGGATTTTCATTTTCCGGAGGTTCCTTCTCCAATACATCAACAATAAGCGTGTTCAGAATACCTGAGTCAAGGGCGTACAGCACATCATTTACATGGAGCAAAGGACCGCGAGCCGTGTTGATCAAAATACTACCCTTTTTCATGTGTCCAAGGAATTCTTGATTGACCATTTCCTTGGTTTCGCTAGTCAATGGACAGTGTAAAGAAACTATATCACTTTGTTTTAAAACATCGAATAAATGGGACTTTTGAGAATTATTGCTCTTTACTTCTCTTACCGAAGCATCCAATACTTGCATACCGAAACTTGTTGCCACTTCCTTGACCTTTTGACCAATGTTTCCTAGACCGATGATCCCAAACGTCAAAGATGACAACGGCGGAATAGAATGGTCATAAAAACAAAAGTCAGATGTAGCAGACCATCGGCCCTTTTTTACTTCTGTATTATAATACTCTGGCTTGTTCAATACCGATAATAGAGATGCAAAAAGTTGCTGTACAACAGATTCTGTTGAATAGTTCCTTACATTACTTACCGGAATGTTTCTTTTTCTTGCTGCTTCAATATCAATGTTATTATAACCTGTTGCTGCTACCACAATGTATTTTAAATTGGGCAGTTGTTCCAACTCATGATCTCCGATGATTACTTTATTGCTGATGAGGATATCGGCATCAGAGACACGGCCAATTAATTCCTTTGGTTGCGTCCTGTCAAAAGCTATGAAGTTACCCAATGCTTCTATAGAAGAAAGGGAAACGTCACCCGGATTGGTCGTAAAAGCATCAACAAATACGATTTTCACATGTAAACATGTTACTGATGGTTAATTATATCATCTTTTCAGGTCGTACCCACTCATCAAATTCTTCTGACGTCAAGTATCCTAGGTTTAAAGCGGCATCTTTTAGAGTGGTACCTTCTTTATGTGCTTTTTTGGCTATTTCTGCTGATTTGTCATAACCTATTTTAGTATTCAAAGCAGTGACCAACATCAGCGAATTATCAAGATTATATTTGATGCGTGGAGCATTTGCTTTTATTCCGACAGCACAATGGTCATTGAATGATACGCAGGCATCACCAATCAAATTAGCGGAAATCAAGAAATTATAAATCATCATTGGCTTGAATACATTTAGTTGAAAATGTCCTTGAAAACCACCAACATTGATAGCTACGTCATTTCCTAACACCTGACACATAGCCATTGTCAAAGCCTCAGATTGAGTTGGGTTCACTTTGCCGGGCATAATGGATGATCCCGGTTCGTTCTCCGGAATGATCAATTCACCAATTCCGCAACGAGGACCAGAAGCCAGCATTCTGATATCATTTCCAATCTTCATCAGTGAAACTGCTACAGTTTTCAATGCTCCATGAGCTTCTACAATGGCATCATGTGCTGATAAACCTTCAAATTTATTGGTACCCGTAACGAATGGCAATCCGCTGACATCAGAAATCTTTTTAGCTACTAGGACATCATATCCTTTCGGTGTATTCAATCCGGTGCCCACTGCCGTTCCTCCAAGCGCTAACTCTGATAAATGTGGCAAAGAATGTTCTATAGCAGCTATCCCATGATTGATTTGAGAAACATAACCGCTCAATTCTTGTCCAACTGTGAGTGGAGTTGCATCCATGAAATGGGTACGTCCTATTTTTACGACGTCCATAAATTCCTTAGATTTTTGTTCTAAAGTGTCCCTTAGTACTTTAAGTCCCGGAATCGTTACATCTACCAATGCCTTGTATGCTGCGATGTGCATTGCTGTTGGAAATGTATCATTCGATGACTGCGATTTGTTCACATCATCATTTGGGTGAAGGAATTTTTTTGCGTCTTCTAAATGACCACCTTTCAAGACGTGTCCTCTGTTGGCTATGACTTCATTAAGATTCATGTTTGATTGAGTGCCTGAGCCTGTTTGCCACACTACCAACGGAAATTGATCGTTGAGCTTGTCATCAAGAATTTCTTGGCATACATCGACGATTGTCTCCATTTTGTCTTGTGGTAATACACCCAATTCAAAATTGGCTTTTGCAGATGCCATTTTCAGGATTGCAAATGCCTTGATGATTTCTTTGGGCATTTTTTGACCACCAATTTTGAAATTTTCTGAGGATCTTTGAGTTTGTGCGCCCCAATATTTATCCGCAGGGACATCAATATATCCCATGCTATCTTTTTCTTTCCTAAACATATCTTGAATTAGTTAAAAATATTACTGAGGCGCAAAGATAGTCTAATTTATATGGTTTTTTGGAACCAAATTATTGAGAAAAATCATAGTAATATTGATTTAACTCATTACAAAGAAGAAAACAATAAATTAATCTATGTCAATATCGTCATAGCCTCCGTCATCATCAGCTATGGAATCTAAGTCATCGTCATAGTTATTGTCATCTATATCGTCCTCATCATCCATGGCAAGTTCTTCTTCGTCTAGTTCTTTGATGACATCCAATTCTGAAAATATTTGATTAAGATCATCATCATCTAAAGCAGCACTTTTGTTGGTGCTACTTTTTTTAACAATTTTTGTGATGATGACAGGCTTAGATTCTGCTTTCTTTACCGGTTTGACTTCATCTTCATCATCGATATCATCCAGACCTCTAGACCGCTCTTTTGGAATTTGAACATCCTTCATTTCAGACTGCACCTTTGCCATAACTGATTTTGTAGTAGTGGGCACTGCTAAAAGACGCTTTTTATCTATCAGTTCACCTGTCACTGCACAAATGCCATAAGACTTATTGTTAATTCGGATCATGGCATTTTCAAGCTCCTGAATAAATTTTCTTTGATGGTTTGCCATGTTATTCAGCATTTCTACTTCTGTCTGAATCGATGAGAAGTCAGTGATATCTTTGGCGAAATCATCTGTGTTATTTTCAGTAATGTCTTTAAGTTGTTCTTTCAAACTTTCGTATTGACTTTTTGCCTTTTCGAGCTTGCTGACGATGAGTGACTTAAATTCCTGTAAGTCGGCATCGCTATATCTTACAGTGACATTGGATGGTTGTGACATATTATAAATATCTACAAAATGTTTTTTAAATAATAGAGCATAAACCCCTTTTCAAATAAAAAGTTTCAAAGTTCAATTTTTTTTTTAAAATTTGTCAATGAAACACTAAATTATTATCATTTTGGTGGTACAATAAAATGATATAAATTTACGGCGTAACCTCCCCAAATCCCTTGCCCACCTTGAATATTGGAAGCAATTCTCGTATATGATGAGAACGGTCCATTATTATTAGCAGCATTATCTCTTGTGTTCCAAAAATCAAAATGTGCTTTGTCTATGGTGCACCATTTTACCGTAACAGAATCGCCTCTCATAAATAAACCAAATGTATCCGGATCAAAATCACCATCTCTACTTTCAGCTTTTGATAGAGGAAATTCAAAGGATTGTCCATTGAAAAATACATCATCAGTCACTGAGCTAAAGGGAGCAATAAGTGCCCCTCCATTGCTCGATGTGAAGTAACGATAAAAATTTGCTTCATCACCTGGGTCGTCAATATGAACTTTCAATTGTGCAAGTGTATCATTTGGTGCTCCCGGCGGCTCTTCCCAAATTAAATTATACAGCGGAACTTGGGAAGGAATAGTTGTCGTGGAGCTTAATATTTCTCCATTTACATCTATTTTGAGGTCATAAGACCTTCCTATTTCACGTTTCACTTGATTGAAGATATCTACATAAACACAGATATTATACCCAATAGAATCACCTTCTAAACCAATTAATTCGAGTGCCATTTTTCTTTGGTCATCAGATAGGTCGTTTAAACATACTTCAGTCAGTTGAACCACATTTTGTTGATCATTTACCGAAACTTTTGCTCCCTTTACAAAGGAATTTGTTAGAACTTCAGCAGATACTTTGCTCAAATATGGAATGGATTTAGTCAAAATAACAATAACCGGTTGATTTGAATCACCTGCTTCTACATAACCTTCTACGACATATTGTGGCGTGGTTTCCGGAATTGACGGAAGGTATTGTTCTTCACATGAAAAAATATTAATTGTCAATAATAAAAGATAAAATATGCTCCTTTTCATTGCTGATTCCATTTAAAATTATATGTGATAGAAGGTATCATAGGAAAAATTGTGATTTTTGATCCTGATACTTGTGATTCTCCTGTTTCTTTGTTTGTATCGACATTAAATTGGACAAAAAATGGATTTTTTCTATTATATACATTGTACACTGAAAAAGTCCAACTTCCTTTATAGCGCTTTGTATTTTTAGCTCTAGGAGTGAATGTTGCGGAAATGTCCATTCTATGATAATCGTCTAATCTTGCACTATTTCTTGGGCCGTAATAGAGATTGATCTGTTGTTCTACTATGAAAAAACCATGCACTGGTGTGAATAATTTTCCTGTTCCATATATGAAAACAACTCCAAAATCCCATTTTTTGAATGGTTTATAATTCGCAACCAATGATAGATCATGGGTTCGGTCATAGATAGCAGGATACCATCGACCTCCTTCAATAGCTTCAAATGATCTTTCAGACCTAGAAACTGTATATCCAAACCAACCATTGAGTTTTCCGGAATTTTTCTTCAAAAATACTTCTGCCCCATATGCTCTTCCTTTTCCATAAACAAAAGCGTCTTCTACTTCCTTACTGATATCATTGACGTAGTTATCTGCATAATCTATTTGATTCCATAAGTCTTTGTAGTACACTTCAAACGATGCTTCATATTTGTCATGATGAAAATTCTTGAAATAGCCGATAGCGTATTGAATACCTAATTGTGGTTTTACGATCTCCGTACTAGGAACCCACAAATCAGCAGGCAATGTAGATGAAGAATTACTCACTAAATGAAGGTATTGGGCTGTTTTTGCCACTCCAAACTTTATACTATTATTGATATCCAATTTCCAATTGGCACTAATGCGAGGTTCAAGTGTAAAATACGTTTTTACAAATTGAAAGGTGCCAAAAGTGTCCTGATTTAATTTGGATTTATAGGGCCCAATTTGGGAAAATGAACTCAATCTTGCTCCAACATTAAAGGAAAAGTTCTTTGAAAATTTTATATCATCAAGCACATATGCAGCGCCTTCCAAGGCATATTTTGGTTTGAATTTAGAATTGAATTTGACATCTCCTATGACAGCAGATGCAGTGTTTGGTGTCAAAGTATGATGCGTTATGTTTGCACCATATTTTAATGTATGTTTCTGCCCGTGATAATATTCTAAATCTGCTTTAATATTCCAATCCTTAACTCCTGAAAAAAGTTTGAAGTTGTATTCATCCTGTCCTCCAGAAAACTCAAATCTATAGTCATTATACACTGCAGATAGGTTCATAAAGTGTTTATCATTGAATAAGTGATTCCATCTTAGAGTTGCTGTTTTATTCCCATATGGCAGGTCGAAAGAAAAATCTCTTGTCGGTTGCCTGAAAGTCAATACATCTCGACCAAAGTAACCACTAAAGAAAATCCTGTTTTTATTAGAAAAAACGTAGTTCCATTTTGTGTTTAAGTCATAGAAGTAGTAATTCGTACCCTCAAATGAGGAACCCTTTAAAGCTGGTTGTGCCAAATCTAAAATATAGGTTCTCCTTCCCGATAAAATGAAAGAACTTTTATTTTGTTTGACTGGCCCTTGAACTGTGAGACGTGATGACACCAATCCAATGCCACCTTCTACAGCGTACTTTTTATCATTTCCATCTTTCATTTGTATGTCTAGGACTGATGAAAGCCTTCCACCGTAATTCGCCGGCATACTTCCCTTTATCAGTGTAGTATTTTTGATGGCATCGGAGTTAAAAACCGAGAAAAATCCCAACATGTGACCTGCATTATACACCAAAGCTTCGTCTAATAAAACCAAGTTTTGATCAGGGCCACCTCCACGCACATAAAATCCTGCATTTCCTTCACCTGATGACAATACACCAGGCAATAGCTGAATGGCTTTTAATAAATCCACTTCTCCGAAAATAGCTGGTAAAAGTTTGATGTTTTCAACGGGCAATTCTATCGTTCCCATCTGTGTACTTTCAACATTTTTCCGCTTCTCTTCTTTATCAGCAGAGATAACCACTTCATCAATGATGACACCTTCGGTCATCTCAATATTTAAAGTTTGATTTTGATGAAGATTTAAGCTTATTTGTTTCTCTTGATATCCAAGGTAGCTACAAATCAATTCATAATCACCCTCAGGAAGCGATATCGAATAAAATCCGTATGTATTGGTACTAGCACCAGATTCTGTTTCTGATTTTACAAAAACATTGGCACCAATGAGTGTTTCTCCTGATCTAGCATCCTTGACATATCCACTGACCGTATATTTAGATTGTGACCAAGAGATATTGGATATTAAAACTACTAGAATGATAAAAACTTGTCTAATCACCATAAATTTGTAATTTTTATTGTTCTATAACTTTTCCGAATAGGTCGTATTCGCTGGTATCCATGATCTGAACATATGCAAAGTCTCCTACCCTACAATATTCAGAAGTTGGTATCAACACTTCATTATCCACTTCGGGTGAATCATATTGTGTCCGTCCGACAAAATTTGATCCTTCTATTCGGTCTATTAAAACTTTCAATGTTTTACCTCGATATTTTAGATTATTGTCAAAGGAAATCTCCTGTTGAATTTCCATTAATTTTTCTGCTCTAAATGACTTAGCATCGTCAGAAACATCGTCTTCCATTGCATATGCAGAAGTGTCCTCCTCATGTGAATACTTAAAGACACCAAGTCGGTCAAATTTCATTTCCCTGACAAAATCGCATAAAACATCAAATTCTTCTTCTGTCTCACCAGGAAAACCTACTAGAAATGTGGTGCGTATGCAGATGTCAGGGACAATCTCCTTTGCCAATTTTATAAGTGATCTCTGCTCTTCCTGATTAGTTTGTCTTTTCATTCTATTCAATACGTTATCGTCAGCATGCTGAAATGGAATGTCTAGATAATGACAAATCTTAGGTTCCTTTGCCATAACTTCTAATACATCAACAGGGAATTTGCTTGGATAAGCATAATGTAAACGTATCCATTCGATACCATCTACAGCACAAAGGCTTTGGAGTAAATCAGGAAGTGCCCTTTTTTTATAAATGTCCAATCCATAATATGTCAATTCTTGGGCTATAAGAATCAACTCCTTCACACCGATCTTGGCCAAATTCTTGGCTTCAGTGACCAACGATTCTATTGATTTAGACACATGGTTGCCACGCATCAATGGAATGGCACAGAAGGAACATGTTCTATTACATCCTTCTGAGATTTTTAAGTAGGCAAAATGTTGTGGTGTGGTTAAAATACGCTCACCCAACAACTCTTTTTTATAATCTGCATTCAAATGCTTCAATAAATGGGGCAATTCTAGGGTTCCAAACCAAGCGTCCACCTCAGGTATTTCAAGTGACAACTCATCCTTATACCTTTGTGACAGGCATCCCGTTGCGTACAATTTTTCAATTTTTCCTCGCTTTTTCAGCTCTGCAAATTCCAATATGGTATTGATAGATTCTTCCTTGGCAAGGTCTATAAATCCACATGTATTAACAATGACTATATTCGAATAATCGTTACTATCATGGGTAACCGCAAAATCATTGGCTTGCAATTGCGTGATGAGATTCTCAGAATCCACAAGATTTTTTGAGCACCCTAAAGTGACTACGTTTACAGAATTGGATTTTAATGATTTTGTTTTCATGTCATGAAATTCGGCGCAAATCTAAGACTTATCTCAGAGCTATTCTTGTCTGAAAACGTTAATGAAATATGAAATAAAACTATATGTAAGAGATAAGTTTACCAATTATAGCTTTATAAAAGCCATTCTTTGTGCATTTATTCCAATGAAATACATTCCTGATGGCAAAGAAGAGATATCTATTTCGAGTCCATTCTCATCTATTGGAATTGCAGTCAACACAATTCTATTTAAAACGTCGGTCACAAAAATTGTATGAATTCTTTCACCAATATTTTCGATTTTCATTGATCCATGCGTTGGGTTAGGATACAGTTTAATGCTATTTGCATTGACATTTTTATCAGAAGAAATAGTGCTATTCAATACAATAACAGATGTTGTATCCCTGATGTCATTTAGAAGCTCGTAAAGTCGATTTCCAGGACATTCAGTGTAAGCAGGGGCACATCCATCCCTGTGTCCGGAAATAGTATTCATGACACCGTAGTAGGAATCTATGGGCCCCGATCCCAATGGGTCGATCAGTTCTAGGCACGATTTCCAACTTAACAATCTCGTTAATGTTTGCAGAGCTTCTCGCGTAGGTGGTACGTCAGTGAAATCTCCTAAAATGCAAACGGCCATACTATTATTATTTTTTCCGCACATGTGTGCACCTCTGACGTTATCTCCACCACCTCTACCTTCATACAAAACTCCATTTGGATCGATCAACCAATTATAACCAATATCATCCCAGCCATTGACATTAACATGAAAATCAAAAATGGCGGATACTACGGAAGCCCAATTGGATGATGTATTTGATGTAGCACTGTGGTGAATAATGAGATGCGTTACATCGGTATAAACCGCTGTTCCTCGATAGATATCCTCTGTTAGGTTAAATGAACTTCCCCACTCTTCTCTGGAAATATAGTTTGGAATTGCAGAAAAACAAGAATCAAATCTTTCGGTTTGCCAATGTTTCCCTAGAAGGTTTAAATTTTTAGTATCCATGCGCCTAGAATACAGCATGACCTTTGGAAAATAGTGACCTTCCTTCATGATTATCCTAGCACTAACATTGTCCAATGATGCATCAAAAATCATTAAATTGCTGATAAAAAAATCTGCATCTTCATTTTCATGGAATGCCGAAACTTCATATACTGTATCTTCATTTTTCAAAAATACAGACTCAATTTTATCTATTGGAATGCCTTCTATTTTAAGCACATAACTTTGATTATTTGGTAATGAAAATGCTTTTGAATTCCAATCATCTCCTATCAATAATCCATCCAAATGCACAAAATTTTCTTGTGCTTGAGACAAGGTGGAACCTAGAATGATTAACATGATGCATTGAAGAAGCGCCAAGCTCCATGAATTTTTCCCCATTGATTATAATTAAAGTGTCAATCAAAGGTAATTCAATTTTGTAAATTTACGCAAAAAAGTATTTTAGAGTATGTTTAAAATTTATCCTTTAGCAAGAAAATGTTTTATTTTGGCTATAAATTCGTTAAATTTTTCGTCGAATTGCCCACATTCGACTGCAAAATTTGCCTTTTTTCGACCAAAATAATTCCATTTTATTGTCCAAAAACAAAATTTAAACATACTCTTATTTCAATATGAAGATTCAGAATTGAACAATAATATGAGTTAGTTGCAAAATAATGTTTTGACCATCAAAAAATTTCCATAACTTTGCATCCCGTAACACAATCAACCATTTATAATCAGTGATTATGGTAAAATACATATTCGTTACGGGCGGAGTTACTTCATCATTAGGCAAGGGTATTATTGCAGCTTCTTTAGCCAAATTATTACAAGAAAGAGGCTTACGCGTCACAATTCAAAAATTTGATCCTTATATCAATGTCGATCCTGGCACATTGAATCCTTATGAACATGGTGAATGCTATGTGACTGAAGACGGTGCAGAGACAGATTTGGATTTGGGACATTATGAACGCTTTCTCAATATTCCAACATCCCAAGCAAATAATATTACCACAGGAAGAATTTATCAAACGGTAATCAACAAGGAACGTGAAGGCGCTTATCTTGGAAAAACGGTGCAAGTGATACCGCATATCACCGATGAAATTCAAAGAAGGGTAAAATTATTAGCTCAAAATGAAGAATTCGACATTATCATTACTGAAATTGGAGGTACTGTTGGGGACATAGAATCATTGCCTTACTTGGAAGCAATACGTCAGCTAAAAAGGAGTCTTGGGAAGGACAATTCTGTGGTTATACATTTGACTTTGATTCCATATCTTAAAGCTGCTAAAGAATTAAAAACCAAACCTTCACAACATTCAGTTAAAGAATTACTTCAAGCAGGTATTCAACCTGATGTTTTGGTTTGCCGAACGGAGTTTCCACTTCCAAAAGAACTTAAAGATAAATTGGCATTGTTTTGTAATGTGGATGAACAATCGGTGATTGAAGCCTTGGACGCTGAGACCATTTATGATGTGCCTCTATTGATGTTGAAGGAGAATTTAGATAAGATTGTATTAAAGAAGTTAGGGATAAAATCCAAAGAAACACCAGAATTGGACCTTTGGAAAAAGTTCTTAGGAAAATTAAAGAACCCCACACGTGAGGTACACATCGCATTAGTAGGTAAATATAATGAATTACAAGATGCGTATAAGTCTATTTATGAATCATTTGTACATGCTGGCGCATCAAATGAATGTAAGGTGGTCGTAACACCAATTCATTCTGAAACGCTTTCTGCCGAAAATACAGTTTCAAAGTTGAAAGGGTTTCATGGTATTCTCGTTGCGCCCGGTTTTGGTGGTCGTGGTATAGAAGGTAAATTGGAAGCTATCAGGTTTGCAAGAGAAAACAAAGTCCCATTTTTTGGGATATGTCTTGGAATGCAATGTGCAGTTATTGAGTTTTTCCAGAATGTTTTATCTAATAAAGATGCCAATAGTACAGAGTTTGATAGCTCTTCAGATCAGCCAGTCATAGACTTGATGGAAGATCAGAAAAAAATCTCCAATAAGGGCGGTACAATGCGATTAGGCTCTTATGACTGTAAAATCATGAAAGGTAGTTTGGCCCACAAGATTTATAGTAAGATGGAGATAAAAGAAAGGCATAGACATCGATATGAGTTCAATAATGCCTTCAGAGATGCATTGGAGAATGGTGGCATGTCAATAACAGGTATCAATCCACAATCAAATTTAGCAGAAATTGTTGAAATCAAAAACCATCCATTTTTTATTGGAGTGCAGTTTCACCCGGAGCTGAAAAGTACTGTGGAAAATCCTCATCCTATTTTTGTAGCGTTCATTAAAGCATCACTTTCTCACCCTATATAAAGGCACTGACAGCAATGAATTTATAAACTTAGACTTATCCAAAGTATCATTTTGTAATTTAGGTTTTTCAAACTTTTTATGTCGATTTTTAGGTTATTTAGGCTGTTGAGTTGTTTTTTATACTAAGAGTATGTTTAAAATTATCCTTTAGCAAGAAAATGTTTTATTTTGCCTACAAATTCTTTAAATTTTTTGTCGAATTGCCCACATTCGACAGTAAAATTTGCCTTTTTTCGTCCAAAATAATACCATTTTATTGTCCAAAAACAAAATTTAAACATACTCTGATTTAACACATATATTTTCAAATTAAAACACATTACCCTTGGCTAAATTATCAATGTCCGAACTGAATAGGTTGTCAATTGAAGAGTTCTCAGAAACGCAAAAATTGCCTATCGTCGTTGTCTTGGATAATATAAGATCAGGACTCAATGTAGGATCAATATTCAGGACATGTGATGCATTTTTGATTGAGAAAATATTTTTATGTGGTATTACAGCACAACCACCGCATAGGGAAATACAAAAATCGGCCTTGGGTGCAACTGAAACGGTAAAATTTGAATATTTTCAATCTGTAGCGGAATCTATCATCCAATTGAAGAGTGAAGGATTTATTATTCTAGGTGTAGAGCAAACCACAGAGTCTGTTAATCTGGAAAATTTCAAATGGCATAAAAACCAACCAATTGCAGTAATACTAGGCAATGAAGTAGATGGGATAAGTGATGAAATCATCAATGATGTAGATGCATTTATAGAGATTCCACAATTTGGCACGAAACATTCTTTAAATGTGGCGGTTTGTACTGGCATCGTTTTATGGGAGATATTAAAAGCGTACAAAATCGATTAATGGCAGAGATTTATTACCTTTGCACATTATATTAAATGTTTTCATGGCAAAAGTATTTTTGACACGGCTAGAGAAGTTCAATGCAGCGCATAAGTTATGGATTCAGCAGTGGAGTGAGGAAGAAAATATAGCTTATTTCGGAAAATGCGCCAACAAGAATTGGCACGGTCACAATTATTCACTTTACGTTACGGTCAAAGGAACACCTGATCCCATTGTTGGATTTGTAATGGATGTCAAGAAATTGAGTGTCATCATGAAGGAAGTGATTATTGAGAAGTTGGATCATACCAATCTTAATTTGGATGTAGATTGGCTCACAGAAGGCATGCAACCTACGACTGAAAATATGGCAATTTTAATATGGAACCACCTAAAACCACACCTACCGGCTCACGTGGAATTGCATTGCGTAAAATTGCAGGAAACGGATGCTATTTATGTTGAATATTTTGGGGACTAACAAATTTTTGTAGTTATGGGATATAAAAAAGTTGAACATTATATAGAAGGCTCATTGCAGGAAAGCCAAAAAGCTTTTACTGAGATCATACATCACATTGGCGAAGATGTATCCAGAGAAGGTCTTTTAAAAACACCTGAAAGAGCTGCAAAAGCAATGCAGTATTTGACCCAAGGCTATCATCAAGATGCGGCAACGATTATAAAATCTGCGATGTTCAAGGAAGATTACAGTGAAATGGTCGTTGTAAAAGACATTGAATTATATTCTCTCTGCGAACACCATCTTCTACCCTTTTTTGGCAAGGCCCATGTGGCGTATATACCGAATGGTTATGTAGTTGGTTTGAGTAAAATTCCGCGTGTTATAGATGTATTTGCTAGGAGACTTCAAGTTCAAGAACGTTTGACAGATCAAATTTTACACGCTATAGACAGCACTTTGAAACCGTTAGGTGTCGCAGTAGTGATAGAAGCATCGCATATGTGTATGATGATGAGAGGCGTTCAGAAACAAAATTCAAGTACTACAACATCAGCCTTTACAGGTGAGTTTAAGAATAATGAAACCAGAAATGAGTTTCTAAATTTGATAGGTCATAGTTTGAAATAAATTCAAAACAAAACAACGATGATATCTTTTGTATTTCCAGGTCAGGGAGCACAGTTTGAAGGCATGGGCCGTGATGTATATGAATCTTCTCCAAAATCAAAGGAGATTTTCCATCATGCAAATGAGATTTTAGGATTTTCACTGTCAGATGTGATGTTTTATGGTTCGTCAGAAGATTTGAAGCAAACCAAAATCACGCAACCGGCATTATTTGTCCATTCTATAGCCAAGTTGGTAAACATAGAAGGAGTCACTCCTTCCGCAGTTGCAGGCCATTCCTTGGGTGAGTTTACTGCATTGGTGGCCAATGAAACGCTCACTTTTGAAGATGGATTAAAATTGGTGTATCAGCGAGCTTTGGCCATGCAAAAAGCCTGTGAAGAACAACCCGGAACTATGGCAGCAGTGCTAGGTCTTGATGATAACATCGTGGAAGATATATGTGCTTCTATCTCTGATGATATCGCTGTTGCCGCAAATTACAACTGTCCCGGACAATTAGTTATATCAGGTAGTCTGTCAGGTATAGACACAGCTATTGAAAAATTGACAGCTGCCGGAGCAAGGCGCGCTATAAAATTGGAAGTTGGAGGTGCATTTCATAGTCCTTTAATGGAATCGGCAAAAAGCCAATTGGAATCGGCAATCCTTTCCACATCATTTAAACCTCCTACCTGTCCAATATACCAAAATGTTATTGGCACGGCTGAAGACAACCCATCAGCTATTCAAGCTAATCTCATTGCCCAACTTACAGGGCCTGTAAAGTGGACCCAAATCGTTCAAAATATGATTGATGATGGCATCACTACTTTTATTGAAATAGGTGGTTCAGGCAAAGTTTTATCAGGATTGATAAAGAAAACAAATAAAGATAGTATTGTAGAGACAGCATAAAAAATGGAAATTTTACCAGGTAAAATACTAGTGGCGGAACCATTTATGTTGGATAGTCAATTCAAAAGGTCTGTGGTTTTGATATGTGAACATGAAGAACATGGAACGACAGGTTTTATCTTGAATAAAGTACTAGAATTTAAGCCAAATGAATTGCTTCCAGACTTTCCACAAATCAATGCGACTGTTGGCATGGGTGGCCCGGTAGCTATAGATACTTTGCATTACTTGCATAATGTTGGAGATATTTTAGATGATTCCATCAAAATTTGTAATGGTTTGTATTGGGGTGGAAATTTTGAACAGCTTAAGTTTTTAATTGAAAATAAACTGGTATCAAAAGACAATATCCGTTTCTTCATTGGTTATTCCGGGTGGACAAAAGGCCAGCTTGAAGAAGAGTTAAGTGAAAAATCATGGATTGTCGATGATATGGACGCAAATTATATGTTTCGCACCAAACCATTCGTCCTTTGGCAAACGGTATTGCATAATCGTGGTGACAGATACACCGTTCTAGCGCAGATTCCGGAATTGGTGAGTTTGAATTAAACTATCTATCATGTATTACATTAGAGATATCAAAGTCAATTTTGGAGAAAGATCATTACTGAACAATGTCAGTTTTATGATTTCGCCGAAAGATCGCGTAGGGTTGATTGGTAGAAATGGCGCCGGCAAATCGACTTTGATGAAGATCATTGCCAGTATTCAAAAACCGGATAATGGCAAAATCGAAGTTCCAACCAATACAACAATTGGTTACTTGAAGCAGGAATTCGATCTGAATGAAGGACGTTCCATTTTAGAAGAAACCATGACTTGTCATGAAGAAGCCCTCGAAATTCAAAGAAAACTTAATCATGCCAACATTCAACTGTCTGAACGAACTGATTATAATTCAGAATCCTACCATCAGCTTGTGTCACAGGTTTCAGATTGGTCTTCTCAATTAGAACACCACAATGTAAATACCCTTGAAGTGGACACCATTAAGGTTTTAAAAGGATTGGGTTTTGAAGATCATGAGTTGAAAAATTCTGTCAGTACTTTATCAGGAGGATGGAAAATGCGCATAGAATTGGCCAAGCTCTTATTGCGTCAGCCGGACATTTTATTATTAGATGAACCGACCAATCACCTTGATATTGAATCCATCATTTGGCTTGAACAATATCTAATCAATTATTCAGGTACTATTATTCTTATTTCCCATGATATCTTGTTTTTGAATAATGTATGCAATAGAATTATAGAAATTGAGATGGGATTTATTAGTGATTATAGGCTGACGTATGCAAAATTTGTAGAAGAAAAGGGAAAGCAAAAATCTATCACTCAAGCTGCATACGAAAATCAACAAAGAGACATTGCTCAAAAAGAACGCACCATTTCACGTTTTATGGCAAAGGCCACCAAAACAAAAATGGCCCAAAGCATGCAGAAACAGTTGGATAAGCTTGAGAGAATAGAGATTATTCCCGAGCAAACCAAACAAATGCAAATTCGATTTGCCGAAGTGCCACGCTCAGGAAGAGAAGTGCTCAAAGCTAATAAAGTAGCCAAATCATTTGGTGAGAAAAAGGTGTTCGCTGATATAGATTTTACTATCGAAAGAGGTGAAAGAGTTGCATTTGTTGGACAAAATGGTCAAGGTAAAACCACTTTTGCAAAGATTTTGTGTGGATTGTTGGCGCCATCTCATGGAGAAATAGTAGAAGGATCAAATGTTCAGCTATCCTACTATGCTCAAAATCAATCAGATCTACTTGATCTCCAAAAAACCATCATGGAAGTGATGGAAGACAAGGCGCCTGAGGAGATGAGAACAAAAATTAGGTCAATATTGGGGTCATTTTTGTTTTCGGGTGACGACAGTGATAAGAAAGTCGTTGTGTTATCAGGTGGAGAAAGAGCACGATTGGCGATGGCATCGCTCATAATGAAGCCTTGTAATTTGCTTGTGCTTGACGAACCTACAAACCATTTGGATATTTATAGTAAAGAAGTCCTAAAAAATGCCTTAAAAGATTATCAGGGCACTATGATCGTCATTTCTCACGACAGAGATTTCTTAGCCGGATTGACAGACAAGGTAGTTGAATTCAGAAATGGTGCGGTTTATTCATACCTTGGTGATATCAACTATTTTTTGCAGAAGCGAGATTTGGAAAATATGAGGGCAGTAGAACTTCAAAAATCTACTTTTGGTAATGTTACAGCTAACGCTTCAATTGCTTCTTCAAACATTTCATACGAAGAGCAAAAGAAACTTAAAAAACAAGTGCATCAGCTCGAAAAAGAGATAGCAACCATTGAGAAACAGTTGGAAAAGTTACAAAGCGAAATGAGTCAAGCAGATTTCTATGTGCAAGCGAATCATTTAGATGTCATTTCAAAGCACCAAGAATTGGACGAATTATTGCTTTTGAAAATGGAGGAATGGGAAGAATGCTCAGAGAAGCTTGTATAATTTTTTTAAGGTCAACGAAAATCTGAAATTGACTATCATAAAACCCTCATAAAATCATCATTTGTTGTAAACGAATTTACGCTAATTTACGTTTGAAGCATTATAAATATACAATATGAAGTATTTAAAAAAAGTCGCAAAAATTGGGCTTTATTTATGTATAGGACTTTTGGTCGCAGGGTTTATCCTTCCTTTTGTTTTTAAAGATAAAATAATACAATATATCCAAAATACTATCAATTCGTCAGCCAATGCTGACATCACCTTTTCTGATGCTGATCTATCATTTTTCGCTTCATTTCCGGATGTGCAGTTGACCATTGATAGTCTGAAAATCATTGGAAATGAGCCCTTTGAAAATGTTGTCTTATATGATGCTCCGAAAACGCACTTGGATATAGACATTATGTCTCTCTTTTCCAAAGAGATGTACCCTCAGATCAATAATATTCACCTTGAATCTCCAAGCATTCATGTTGTTGTGATGAGCGATTCTTTGGCAAATTATCAGATTACGGAACAAGATACTTCTTCAGCATCATCTTCATACCACTTAAATGTAAAGAAATATAGCATCACCAATGCCAACGTCAAATACGATGATTATGTGAGTAAAATCTTTGTTCAAGTTGAAAATTTGAACCATCAAGGCAAGGGTGATTTTACTCAGGATGTCTTTGACTTAAAAACTACTTCTACTGCTGACGCACTTAGTATAACAATGGATGATATTGCATACATCAAAAATGCAAAAGCCAATTTTGATGCCGGCATCAATATCAATTTTCCCGAAGAGAAATATACATTGTTAGATAATGTATTGTCCATCAATGATTTGGATCTGGTAGGTGACGGATATGTTCAGTTTGTAGGCGCTGATGATTTAAAAATAGATATGAATTACCGAATGGAAGGCGAATCCTTCAAATCACTTCTTTCTATAATTCCGAATGCCTATACACAAGATTTTAAAGATGTAACTGCAAACGGAACAGCTTCCATTGCAGCCAAAATCAATGGAATATATAATGAAACTTCATTGCCTTCTTTTGATGTCAAAGCACAAGTTTCAAAAGGATATGTCAAGTACCCTTCCCTACCCAATGACATGAAAGATATCAATGCACAAGTGCATATTTTTGCTAATGAAAAACAATATCGGGATATGACTGTGGATATTCCCACATTTTCATTAAAAGTAGGTGAAGATCCTGTGTCCGGTAGATTGTATGTGAGCAATGCAACATCTGACCAGAAAATTGAAGGAAATTTGGATGCAAAAATGCAATTGTCATCCATTTCGCAAGCTTTTCCTATGGAAAATATCAAACAGTTGGCGGGATTGATAGATGGACATCTTTCTTTCAAAGCGAAGATGTCTGATGTGGAAGCTGCCAATTACTCTGCTATCACCTTTGACGGTAATGGACAAGTGAAAGATATGGTTGTGCAAATGGAAGACAAGCCAAAGATCACCATTCCAAATTTGACCTTCAACGCTCAACCACAGCAACTTTCTTTTCAAGGTGATGATATGAAATTGGGTCAAAGTGACTTTGATGTTGGCTTTAAAATGGAAAATCCATTAGCAGTATTTTCTACAAAAATTGACTCAAAAATAGATCTCACCATGGATTCTGAGTATTTCAATGCAGATGAATGGGTGGATCAAAGTTCTGTGGAAACTGATAATGAAGCTGTCGCATCTCCAAGCAGTATAAATCCCAATGATTTTGCTGAATCTGAAGTGAGAATGCAAGCAAATTTCAATAAAATTCAATATGACAATCAATCCATTGACAACTTGAAATTGAAAGGTAAATTGGCTGCCAATTCCATGGATATTGAAGATTTTAGGGGTAAAATAGGTGATTCTGATTTCTCCATAACTGGTTACATGACCAATGCCATGGATTATTTGTTTGCATCAGGCATATTAACAGGCGAATTGAATTTGAAATCTCAGTTTTTGGACCTCAACCCTTTCATGCAGAGCGAAACTTCATCCACTACTCAAGAGCCTATGCAGGTCATTCCTGTGCCTGAACGAATGAATCTAAAGCTGAATGGTGACATTGATAAACTCCAATATACCAATTATACTTTGAATAAATTTTCAGGCAGCATGAATGTGCACGACAGCCAATTGGATTTATCGGACGTGAGTTCTCAGATGTTGGGAGGCAAGGTGGCTCTGTCAGGCACTTACAACACAAAAGACATACAAAATCCTGATTATGCGGTAAAATTGGACTTGAAAAACTTACAGTTTAAAGATGCCTATCGAGAAATAGTCACTTTTAAGCAGTTGGCTCCATTGGCAGAGTACATCGAAGGGATTTTCAATACCACTTTGGTCATGTCAGGAAAACTAGGCAGTGATATGACACCTGACTTGAATTCTCTTGATGCTTCCGGCCTTATTGAAACACTCAAAGGTAGTCTAAAAGGTTTTCTGCCTATGTCAGAAATAGCTACAAAACTCAATCTGCCACAAATAAAAGAGATCAAATTAGACAATACAAAAAACTGGTTTGAAATCGTGAAAGGATTTGTTGAGATGAAAGATTACCACACTTCATTTAGTGGTATTGACTTGAATATCAACGGAAAACATGGTTTGGGAAAGGAAATGGATTATAATTTGGATTTCGTTATTCCAAGAAAATTAATGGAAGGAAATGTTGTCACATCCACCGCCAATACAGGATTAAATTTATTGCAAAAGGAAGCGTCAAGGCTCGGTATTTCTATAATCGATGGCAATAATATTTTTGTCAATGTAAAAATCACCGGAAACATCAAGAATCCAACAATAAAAATTACTCCTAAACTTTCGCAAGGTATTTCAAATCAAGATATTGTCAATGCTGCTGTGGCTCAAGCAGAGCAAAAAATTAAGGATTCGCTCAATCAAGTCATCAAGAAGCAAGAAGAAAAACTAAAAGATACAGTGAAAACTGTGCTCAACAAAGAAGTGGATAAAGCAAAGAAGAAGGCAGAAGAGGCAGCCAATAAAGCCATTGACAGTGTCAAAAATGTGGTAAAACAAAAGGTCATTTCTCAGTTAGATACCATGACATCAGGTATCGTTTCAGATAGTTTAAAACAGAAAGCAAAGGACATTTTGGAAAAACAATCCACGGAAGAGATCAATAAAATAAAGGATAAATTAGAAGATTTCAATCCATTTAAAAAGAAAAAGAAAAGCAATTGATTTTGGATATTCAAATAAAATATGTTTTTTTCTCAATTTGTCCTATATTTGCCAAGCATATATGATATTTTACCATGAAAATTCAAAAATATTTCTTGATTTACGGCGTTACGCTTCTTAATATTTGGGTTACTCATGCACAGAAGGATATAGAGTATTTGGAAAGCGAGTTGTATCAAATTTCCAGTATCATAGATGGAAGTGCGGATCATTCATTGCAACTTTCAAATGATCAAAAAATCAAAATTTATCAAATTGCAAGTGAGAAATACAAGACTTTTGCGTCCATAGATACACAAGACTTAGATAAGTACGCCATTCATTTGAAAATCAACGATATAGACCTTTCATATCAATCAAAATATGAAGGTGTATTGACACCTGAACAACGGATTTACTACAGAAAAAATAGAAAATTTAGTAGATAAACTACAAAGACTGAAAATCACATAATTCTTGGCTAATCACATTGGCAGCCAAAAAAATATAGCGTTTATTCCAATATTAGCATCTTCATCGGTATGCTATCATCTTTTCCAATCCGAATAAAATATATCCCAGAATTCAGATTGTAGGATGATAAACATATTTGCGCGGTATCATCAAGTTTGCCGCTTGCCACTGTACGCCCCATACGATCACTGATAACAAAAGCCTTATCCACTGAACTATGATCACCACTAATCGTCAGTAGGCCATCTTTGTGCACCGGATTTGGGTATATCCGATCCTTTTCATTTTTTTCTATTTCAATAAAACCTGATGTTTTATTCAGAATCAATTGAAATAAAGCAAATTCTTTTGTATTACCATAATTGTTTGTAATATTTAATAATGAATCAAAAGAACCTTGTATTGAACCTACCCCTTTCATAATTATCAAGGTATCAACACCTTTTGTGGATAAAAAGAATGGTTTTCCGTATTGTGATCTAAAATCACTTAATCTTTTACCATCCATATTATACTTATATATATGATTGCCAGATATCAAGGTTTTGCCTTCTTTGTCTTCTGCCAATAATCCTATCCCATTGGAGTTCATTATATATATATTATCTTCTTTATCTGTTGCTATACCACCAACCCAAATTTTTTGCTCTGAGGCCATATAATCATACCATTTTAAACTTAGATCTTTTCCATCCAAGGAAAATAATACTGCTGCATAAGGTAGATGCGTTTTCACCAAGTCAACACCATTATATCCAAGTCCATTCCAGCATTCTCCGTACAGTAATAAGTCTCCTGTTGTTGTCATGTGCATTTCTGATATAAAGGTGACATTATTCTTACATAAATTGACTATTTTATCTACCTTTCCATTCAGAGTATATTTGATTAAAACATTGGCTGACCAAAGACCAGCCAGTTCAAAGTCTAAATCTTGGTATGTAAAAACACCTCCACTAGACATTATTAACTGATACGCGCAGCCATCCAATCCCACTAATAACGATTGTGTGCCTGTATAATACCCATAATAATATACATTAAACAATTCACTGTGGATTATCTTCCCTAACTGAGTATCATACGTTAACATAAAGCTAGTTCCTAAATTTCGTTCCGAAGTTAAACTGGACAATTTATATCCATCTACTTCCACAGTCTCTTTTGTATCTGATATATTGGTAAAATATCCACTTAAATACATCCTACCATCACCAAAAGCGATCCCATCAAATCCCGAATTGTAATGATCTATACCTTTTACATCCAACAAATTTAAATCTTCGTCCAAAACGACCATCACATTCCAACTGTCCTCCCAATCATTCGGATTTTGGGTTGCTTTCCATATTTCTGCTCCATTGTATTTTAAACTAGGATTTACACTAAAATTTACAAATACATATATTTTATCTTGGTGCACCTGTATATTTTTACACAAAATTCTGGTACCAGAAATAGAACCTAAATTAACTAACTTATGATTCAAATCAAATTTTGATATCACAAATTCAATATGATTAGACTCACCTGCACCTGGACTTAGAAATTCAGTCTGTGACTCACCATCGATGAATAAAGTATCTTTATTGTCAAAATGCATAAACGTATATACATGATCTGCAAGACTTACCACCTTATAAGGAGACAAATATGTGCTAGATTTACTATGTATTTTTGTTAAGTTTTCTACAGTTTGAGCTTTGGTAGTCAAAGAGAGTGTCACACTCACCAAAAAGAAGCAAAATATTATGTTAAAAGCTTTATGCATTTTTATTCATTCTATTCAATTACAACAAATTTCTGTAACCCAGTGCCCATCACACCTAAACTCAGATAATACAAGCCACTTTGCAATTTTAAAGCTGCCAATGCTATCCCTTCACTTTGATGAAAGTTGCCTCTTGCCACCACACGTCCAAAGGCATCCAATATAATGTAAAGAAGATTATCTATGTCACTTTGACCGAGCACTTTTAAAATGCCATCTTTATGTACAGGATTGGGATAGATAGCGAATGGAGACGTTTTAGTCCACTCATCATCAATACCTGACGATACATCATCAAATGTAAATTTGAATAAATTCATTTGACTACTATATGCTATATTTTCATTGATGATACTGTCCATCTCATTCTTTTTACCTTCTTTTGTTCTGAATACTACCAATTTTCCATCATGACCACTTGTAATCAATACATCCGGATCTTCCACAGTATTGGCCCATCTGACCCTATTCTTCATTTTACCTTCTCGGTCATACTTAGTGATGTATGTGCCAAACTTGATAGTTTCACCATTAATATTCTGTGACCCTCTCACATCTACTCTGAAAGAAGATATAGTATATACATTATCATCATTATCAATGTCTAAGTCATCTGCATGTATCGAAACTCCACTCCCAAAGGATCTTACTGATATGTAATCATACCAGTTGACACCTAGTGTAGTAGGATTCATACTCATGACCACTGCCCCATGATCCAATGGTAATTTTACTAAATCCTCATCATTCAAAGTAATCCTATACGCTACCCGGCCATAAAAGACTAAGTCTCCGTCAGAAGTCATTTCCATCTTACTAAAATTGGTTATTCCTCCTTGTGGACTAAACCGTATCCAATCTTCCAGTAATCCATCTTTACTGTACTTAAATACAAATGAGTAATATTCGGGCCATACAAATCCCAATACATTACCATCCTCCATAGTGATACTATCACATCCCGTAAGTATCAACTGATATACTGTACCATCACTACCTATACGCACATTGCCGTGATGAAAATAACTAACTGCCAGCCCTATACCCATCCTGACACAATGGAGTAGGCTATCAGTCTCTAAGTCATAAGTCATCATAAAACTTGTACTTACTCTCTTGCCCTCTGTCATCGTCACTATATCATAGCCATCTACACTTACAGTATCAGGAGTGTTGTCAATATGAGATACTCGCCCAAACAAATACATCCTATCATCTCCAAATGCTATATCCTCATACCCACTATACCAATGGTCGATTCCCTTCACTCTTACTAAGTTCAGATCACTGTCAAGTGTGACCATCACAAACCATCGATTGATATTCAATATGTCATCTACAGGTGTAGCCGCCCATATCGTCTCACCATTGTACCGTAGCTCCTTATCATAAATACTCACGAATAGGTAGATGCGGTCACCATGATACCGCACATTCTGGAAGGCGATCGCTCCTCTGAATGGCCTGGATGCCGTAAGCACACTCGTACGCAATAGCTGATGTGAAGTATCAAACTGGCTGATTACTATTGGCATCTGCTCTCTCGGCAAGGTATCTAAGCCCAAGGGCTGACCATCTATCTTGACCGTATCCCGATGGATGTTCTCATATACCGTATAGATATGATCATCTACCCGCTCTACATCGAGTGGGCGCATCTCTGTGTTTTTGGCAGAGTGGATGCGGACGAGGTGGTCTATGGATTGGGCGGATGCGTCCGCATACCACAGCAGTAAACCTGTCAGTAACAGATGGAAGAGTGGTATTTTTTTGATGATGGTCATATTAATATTAAGCTTAGATATTTTTAGATGTTCTTATTCAGCTAAATGACTTGGAAACTCTAAAGATGCGATATATTCATCAAAATTCAGATTTAATTTTTCTTCGGTTATACCAAATCTTAGATAATCCTTCTCATTAAGATTTTTTATTATGAGATTTTCTTTATATTCTAAATTACCCTTTTTGATATTAATAAAAATATCATATATAAGATCTATAATTAATTTCCTATTATTCCACCTTAACAAAAAGGCATGAATTTCTATAAAAATACTCAAAAATTCAACCGTAGTAATTCTTGCACATAAACCCCATTTTTCTAAATAGGAATATGTACTATAAGAATACACCGTTAGTTCATGTGATAGACCAGAAAAATCCATTTCATCAGTTCCATATTCACGCTTACAATAATTTTTATCCGCAAGGATATTATTTAATAAAGTAATCATTTGAAAACTTTCTGTTATGAAATTAAATTTACCAAATACTCGATCCAAAGGAAAGCTCAAAAGAGAAATGCCGTATCCTGAGAAACTTTTATCCCCTTCAATGTTTAAATATACAGAATTTGGTCTTATGTCTATATAATACGCTTCTATCAGTGAATTTCTATTTTGCCCACGCACTACCATAAAGTTCATTTAATGATGGAATAGAAGATGAATTTTGGCCTATGTACACATTAATTTGCACTTGACCCCGATGGTAGCAGTTTCCAACTGCGATCTTATATTTTTCGAATTTGCAATTCATATTTAACTATCGATAAAGCCAATTGTGTTCACTAATTCTATCTTTTCAATTTCAATTAAACCTGGTTTGTCCAAATAAGCACGAGCACTACAGTAAAGGTAATCTTCGGCATTTTCTACAAGACCATTGCGCACTGGATTTAAATGTAAATATGCTAGCTTTTGATTGATCCATTTAGGGCTTTGTAGCTCTATTGGATGGCTGTCTTGTTGCCAAAATTGATAAGTTTTGTTATTCTTGTTATACTTGGCATAATAAGAAAATAGCCTTAGCATCCATTCCTTTCTGCTTTCAGAAGTATTAGACTGGATGGATTCTAAGATGGATTTAGATGTAAATTTCTTGAAGTCTCTTATAAAGTCTGATAATTGAAAAGGTTCTTTGGTATAACAAATCAAATGTACATGATTACTCATTATTACGTATGCGTTTATTATGAGCCCTTTCTCTTTTTGACAATAAATAAGACTGTCGATGATAATTTCACGGTATTTATCTCTTGAAAAAACATCGACCCATCCTACCACTGTAAAAGTGAGAAAATGTAAAGCATTTTGATTGATAATTTTGTGTCCGTGCAATTTTAACATTATTTAATACGAAGATATTTCTTTTTTGCAATATTGTGCTTATTGAATTGCAAATTCTTTATGTATGAGATCGAAGTCATAGACTTCGACCATCGGGGTTTTTGGCAGAGTGGATGCGGACGAGGTGGTCTATGGATTGGGCGGATGCGTCCGCATACCACAGCAGTAAACCTGTCAGTACGAGATGGAAAAGTGATATTTTTTTGATGGGGGTCATATTACTGCATCAATTTGATAAACCAATAATTTTTTACCAAAAGTATCTACATACAAACGGTCTCCGTGTTTTTCTATGGATCGGGGTGCCCCGCTGCCGTCGGGCAATGTTTCTATGTGATCATACCTAAGGGTTTTTCTGTTGAAAATGCCAATCTTTTTGTGTTGGGTATCTACCATGTAGATCAGATCGCCATCTGTCTGCAAAGGCTTAAACCTGGCACCAAAGGTATAACATTGTACTTCTTCAAAATACTCTTTGAGATAGTGATACGTTATTTTCATGGTACTTAAATCCAACTCCCAATAATAAAAAATGGCAAAACATACAATCTTACCTTCGTCGTGCAACAAAATTGCTTCATCTGTATATGGTATGACAGCATGTCCTTTAGCACGCACCATACCACGATATGTTTCTCCTGTGGCATAAGGAAGGTCTCTTAGGTAATGGAGGAGCTCACCTGTATCCTTGTGAAGACACATCAAGCCATAATTGTCCATTTCAAACCACAATTGATCATGGTAGATGCCTAAAGGTTTTCCAACTTTGTGTGGATGGTCAAAAGGTTGGGTTGAATGAAGTTTGGGTAAGTCGTCATTCAGATTAAAATGCCATAGTTCAGTTTTTCCGTACAAATCCAAAAGTAAAAATTGGTTTCTGGTGCGTTTATCTATGATCGGATCACTATCCGTAAAACATAAAGCGTATCTATCAGAAAATATTTCTATTGTGCCGAACTTTTCGTATTTCCAAATCAGTTCATCCCGCTTATAGATGTATTTTATAGCTGGTGTTTCAAGTTGGTTTGAAGTTTCATAAGAATATTTATCTATATAAATAGAATATAAATTAAATCTACTCGATGTATGCATCTCAGATTTTTCAATTAATGTAGTAAAATTTAATTCAGAATTAATTTCAACATATTCATTTTTCTCTCTAATAAAATAGAAATTTTCTTCATAAACATAATTTACACCTTTATTATATCCTTTTTCATTTAATATAATAAAACCATTTTTGTCAAATATTAAAAATTTACTTAATTTATCATATATTGATAATGGTTCAATATAAAATACATCCCCTTTATTATTAATTTTGAGATAATAAGATTTTAGAAGTAAACCATAAATTAAACTTAATTTCATTATTGTACCTTTATAAAGTTTAACCAAGTTGAGCTGTAGTGACACCGACCCCCTAATTGACTGGACTAAGATTATTGAAATAAAATGTGATTTTAGGACATGAAACGTAAGTCACCATAGGAGAAGGCAAAGATTTAAGACTAAATTAGGCGACTCGGAAACCTATCTGAATCTGATATTGGTCATAGAATTAAGCAGCTTATGTTACAGATATCCATTTATTTCCCACATAATAATCAAGGAAATGAAAGCGAATATTTCTTATACTGTTCTTTAGTCAAAATTTCTTTCAATTTTTTATTCCTTTGAACCCTTTGAAGGGTCAATTTATCATATTTTTGGCTAGTAGTAAGGCTTTTATTATTGTTGATTTGATCCAATTGTTTTTCGTATGATAAGCTCAATTTAAGCAATTGCTTGGATTGTGTTGCTGTCAAATTCAGTGTTTTGGTTAAATTATCAGAGAATTGAGCAGCTCGTTCTTCAGGCTTTAGACTCTTTTGTGAAGTAGATTCTGCCGGCTGCGATTGTGAAAAACCTATGGTACCGAAGGTGATTGACATTAAAAATATAAGAAGAATGCGCATGATTGATTTTATTTTGGTTGAATTATGAACCGGAGATGAAGAACACCATTTGTCCGCACTGACTATCGTACTTACCTGATTTGAAAACAAACTCTTTGGCTTTTCTGATAGCCAATGATACCAAACTTTTCTTTGCAATGGTGCTATTGCTAGGATCGAACTCAGCTTTAGTGACATCTCCGTTTTTATTCACACAAATATGGACAGCCACCTTGCCATTTTCCTCTGAAAGAATGAGGATGGAAGGCACTTCTTCTATTTGGCGGCGACCCAACTCTTGACCAAAAATATCAATGCTTACATCATCATCAATTTTAATTTTATTGATAAAATTGTCATCTTTGGGAAGATTTGGGTCTATTACAGGCGGAACTTGTGTGACAACGATAGTGTCTCCAAATGAACCCACCTCGGTAGTGGAAGTTTTTGAAGGTTGGTCTTCATTGCTAGCGCTTAGTACTTCGTCATCTTTCAATTGGCCATCATCGGTGCTAGTATTAGAAGTAGATGGTGGTACATGAGTAGGATGAGTTTGTGTGTTTCCCGAAATACCGCATAGATTCCTTGCTTTTACCATCGCTTCATCATTGCCTAATCTCATGGCTGCTTCATAATCATGACAAGCTTTCAATAGTGATCCTTGTTGCTCATAAAGCGCAGCTCTCCAAACTAAATATGTATCATTTTCAGGATTCAATCCGATTGCAGCCGATAGCGAAGATAAAGCAGGATCAAAATCTCTCATTTGACCAAATGACCTTCCTAACAATGCCGCTGCATCAGCAGTTATGCCTTTGACTTCAATACTCTGGAGGGCATCCGCTTTTGCTCCTTTATAAGCTGCTAATGCAAATTTGCATTCACCTCTATGCAATAGTGCATCTTTGTAACGAGGCTCTTTCACAATGACTTGATTGTAAAGAGGAACAGCATCTTCAAAGCGACCCGTAGAAAATAAATATTCAGCTTTGACATATATAAAGCCCAATTCTTCATCAAGGTTTTGGGCATTGAGGGTATTCTCTTTTGAAATGGTGATTACAAGGAGTAATAAACAATACAATATGCTGCGTTTCATGTGAATGGGTTGATTAGCGTATATATAAGACATATTTAAACACCAAAAAGTTAGTTAATAGTGTGCTAAAATTGGTAAATTAGTTGTATTGACCTACTTACTTTTTTGATTTCGCTGCTGTTTGCTTCGGTTTTGACGCACTAAATGCACTGGGAACTTCTGCTTCAATCCATTTCTTCACTTCATCCAACGATACATTTCTCAACTGATCAGCTTGTAGTGTAACACCATCGACCTTTGGAATTTTGAAGTTCAATTTACCAAACTTAATGTATGGGCCCCATCTACCATTTTCCAAAGAAATCTTTTCTGCCGGCCAATTTTGGATGTATCTATTGGCTTCTTTTTCAATTTTTATTTCAATGATCTCAATGGCTTGAGCTTCAGTAATGGTATCTAATTTATATCTTGCAGGAATACTGATAAACATATCATTCCATTTGACAAATGGGCCAAATCTTCCGGTACCTTTTGTGATGGGCATACCTTGATAATGGGCGAAAGGCGCTGTTTCAGATATCTTTTCTTTGATCAATACTATGGCTTCATCCATTTCCAATTGCATTGGATCCTTGGCCTTAGGCAGATTGATAAAAAGGTCATTATATTTGATATACGGCCCATATCTACCAGAAGCTACCGTAACTTCAGAACCTTCCCAAGTACCCAAAGTCTTCGGGAGCTGGAATAAATCCATTGCTTCTTCAAAGGTGATAGTTTCAAGAGATTGTCCCGGTTTTAAATTTGCAAACTTTGGTTTTTCATCTTCATCGAGTTCATCTCTGTCGCCTATTTGTATCACAGGTCCAAATCGTGTCATCTGCGCAATCACTTGGTAGCCAGTTTTTGGATCTTTACCCAGTTCTCTCTTTCCTTTTGCCCTTTCTGCCGTTTCCATAGTTTTATCCACTGTCTCATGAAATGGAAAATAAAACTTTTTCAACATGTTCTTCCAGTCTTCACCATCTGAAGCAATCTTATCAAGTTGATCTTCTACATTTGCTGTGAAACTATAGTCTAAGACTTGTGTAAAATGTTGGTTAAGAAAATCTGTCACCACCATACCTAAATCTGACGGATACAGCACATTTTTAGTTGTTCCGGTTACTTCTGTTTTTACTTTCCTTTGGATTTTATCTTCAAGTGTCAAGACGATATAATTTCTCTCTACGCCTTCCCTACTCTCTTTTGTGATATATCCTCTCTCTATTTCCATTATCTTTGTGATGGTAGGCGCATACGTAGAAGGTCGTCCAATACCTAACTCTTCCAATCGCTTTACCAATCCGGCTTCTGTATATCTTGCAGGCGGTCTGGTAAATCCTTGGATGCCTTCAATCTTCGTCTTTTGTAATACTTCACCGACTTTCAAAGGAGGCAACATACCTTTCAGATCATCGTCTTCGTCATCAGTGGATTCTATATATACTTTCAAAAAGCCATCAAAAATCAAGACTTCACCAGTGGCTTCCAGAAACTTGTCTTTCACAGTGGACATGTCTATTTTTACTATCGTCTTTTCGAGTTCGGCGTCCGCCATTTGACTGGCAATGGTGCGTTTCCAAATCAACTCATATAATCTCTGCAGATCTTTATCCGCAGAAATCGACTTTTTCTCCATATATGTAGGCCTGATGGCCTCATGCGCTTCCTGAGCATTTGCAGTTTTCGATTTATACGTTCTAATCTTCAAATACTTTGGGCCAAATTCCTGATGTATCGCATCGGAAATTCCGGATATAGCTGTTTGGCTTAGGTTTGTAGAATCGGTCCTCATGTAGGTAATATGTCCTTCTTCATACAATCTTTGAGCAAGACTCATGGTTTTATTGACCGGGAAAAACAACTTCCTACTCGCTTCTTGTTGCAGTGTTGAAGTTGTGAATGGTGGCGCAGGTGTTTTCTTTACAGGCTTTTTTTCTATGCTTCGTACTGTAAAAATGGCTTGTTTCAGCCTTTCTAAAATGTCCATGGCTTCTTTTTCAGTTGCCAGTTTCTCATTCATTTCAGCCTTCAATTCCACCATCTCACCACGGGCATTTTTAACTTTAAAATACCCAATAATTCTAAAAAATGAAGTAACTTCAAAATTTTGAATTTCTCTTTCACGGTCCACAATCAATCTGACAGCTACTGATTGAACCCTTCCGGCAGACAACTTATTTTTTACTTTTCTCCAAAGGACTTCTGACAGTTCAAATCCTACAAGCCTATCTAAGACCCTACGGGCTTGCTGTGCATTGACCAAGTCCATATCGATAGATCTTGGTGCTTTGACAGCATTTTGAATGGCAGGCTTGGTGATTTCAGAGAAAACAATACGCTTTGTTGTATTAATATTTAAACCTAATTCCTTGGCCAAGTGCCATGAAATGGCTTCTCCTTCTCTATCTTCATCCGTAGCCAACCACACTTCTGAAGCTTTTTCTACTTGGGCTTTCAGCTCTCTGACCACCTTGTATTTCTCAGGGGAAACCACGTAGTGGGGTTCAAAATTATTATCAATATCTATCCCTTTGCTACCCTTGTCCAAGTCCCGAATGTGCCCATAGCTCGACTTGACTATGAAGTCTTTTCCCAGATATTTTTCGATTGTTTTGGCTTTTGCCGGTGACTCTACGATTAATAAATTCTTGGACATGCGAAGGTATTAGGTTTAAAATAACTTTGGTTTTGCGATGCAATACAAATAATTTCTAATGGCGTTTTCAGACTTAGAAGATGCTTTGAGCGGCAAAAATATTAATTTTTAATATATATTCAGTAATTTTTAGGACTTTGAGTTATTTTAAGTGTTTCAAAGCATATTGATATATCATCTTGAGAAGTGTATTTTGCAACTGAAATGGAAAAAAATTGTTTCTTGCACTAACTGTATTTTTTGTCGGAGTGAAACAAATTGACCGTCTAATTTCCACAAGTTTCATAGGGCCTTCTATATTGTCCTTTTTTATCGCCACATTTGTTTTGGTGATGCAGTTTTTATGGAAATATATCGATGAAATATTGGGTACAGGGTTCACGATATTTGAATTGTTGGAACTAATCTTTTACTATTCTGTTACCTTGATTCCACTATCAGTCCCTATCACAGTCTTGATATCTTCAGTGATGGTTTTTGGTGATATGGCAGAAAAATACGAACTTTCTAGTATGAAATCTGCAGGAATATCCATGATACGGATAATGGTTCCAAGTATTTTGATTGCTGTGGGTGTGGGCATGTTCTCGTTTGTCTCGTCAAATTATTTAAAACCGGCTGCAAATCTTCAGTTTAAAAAACGATTCATAAGCATGCGAAAGGAAAATTCGGTTCTTGCATTTGAAGAAGGAATTTTCAATGATTTTTTCAATGAAACAATCATTCGTATCGATAGTATTGCCAAGAATAAAAGAGATATCAATAACATCCTTATCTATGATCATACACCAAGTAACAAAAGTTTGATAGGGGTACTTTCTGCAAAAAACGGAAAAATGTATAATGCTGAAAAAGGCAAATACTTCGTCATGGAGCTGGACTCAGGCATACAATATCAGGAAATAGAACCCTCATCCAAGTTTGGGGAAAGTAAAAAAAATTATCCCTTCATGCGTACATATTTCGATGAATGGATTGTCACCTTTGATATGAGTAATTTTGATAATGCTGACGGTATATTGAATTTTAACCAGAATAGAGAGGACATGCTCAATTCTTTTCAACTGTATTCAGCAGTAGATTCCTTTCAAACCCAAATAATTTCTAACAAGGATAAAGTTCAAGTGGCACTCCAAAAGGTGTTTAAGTCAGTGCATGGTGCAGATGAAAGAAAGGTACAACCGGATTCAAAGCTTATTGTCAATGACACAATAATTAAAAATGTGGCAAAGAAAATTAGCGCATTGAATAATCTGCTGATTTTGCCAAAAACACAAAAGGTTACTACAGTCTTTGCGAAAAATCCGGTCGTAGGTCAAAATGTGTTAACACGGAAAGTCATTGCTTTGAAAGATACTATACCCGACTTCAATTACTTTGGTGAAGCTATCCAATCTGACCAATCACGCGAAGTTCTGCAAAATGCCCAAACCCTCCTCACTCGTTCAAGAGATGAAATTTCAACATTGGAAAGCATCAATTCAGATCAAAACAAGATGAAACAAAAGTATTTACTTAGACTAAATCAGCAATTTAGTTGGTCATTGGTATGTATCATCTTTTTATTTATTGGGGCGCCATTAGGTAGTATAATCAGGAAAGGTGGTTATGGTTATCCGCTTCTCGTTGCGATACTTTTTTACATGATTTTCATTATTTCTACCATTTTCGGTGAAAAATTGGTTAAGAATGGATCTATCGATGGCATTTTAGCAGCGTGGATGCCCTGCTTGATTTTGATGCCTTTTGCTACCATATTGACCATGTTGGGGCTGAGGGATGCCAAGTTTGAATTTGCACCGCTCAAGAAGTTAGCCGTTATTTTTACGAAAAAGTAATCCGAATATTTTTTTATCTATAACGAAATGATCATAAACCATTCTCGAAGGTGATTGTTAGGGAATCAATATTGCTTCGTATGGGTCAACGTATAGAGAAAGTAATCAAGCAGCAAAAATTTGATGATAATTTTCAGAAAGCCGTTATAAATCTTATTTACACATCAAATTATATAAAAGATTATCATGCTGAAACGTTTAAAAGGTTTGACATTCAGTCACAGCATTTTAATATACTGCGGATTTTAAAAGGGCAAAATGCAAAACCTGCTTCACCTGGATATATCAAAAACGTAATGCTGGACAAAGGCAGAGACCTCACTCGCCTTATAAATAAATTGGTGAAAAACGGTTGGGTACATAGGCAAATTTGTGCTACAAATCGAAGAAAAATAGAACTCACATTGACACCGAAAGGCATATCTACCATAGATAGAATCTCAGAATTATTGAGGGATGATGAGAAAAAACTTAGGAAAATGTCAGAAGACGAATACGAATTATTGAGCAATTTGTTGGACAAAATGAGACCTTAGCCTAAATTTTATGGGCGTCTTAGTGTTTAATTTAATTCCACTTAACCAATCGTTGTGGACAGTGGAAGTTTGGCTTGCGTCCGAAAATCAGTCCGGAATGCCTACTTATTTTCAAAATAGACTTACTGCTGAAAATTTTAATTCTTTTTATCCTGATGCTGAGCTTGGGCTCAAACAAATAATTCAAAAAACGGAAGCACTAACTTTGAAAAATATTGAAAAGGTTTTCAATAGAAATAATAAAAAGCCGGTGCAACTCAATGAATTATTTGAAAATCCTCAGCAGAAAAAGATCATTCAAGAGTACATAGACAAGAGACTACATGAGCTGATTACATTGATCTGCACACATCAATTTTACTTGCTTTTTCAGCACCCCAAAAAGGATTTCATAAAGCCGAGTGATATTCTGAAACCTTCTGGTTCCTTGGCACCAAGCATTAAGATATCCAAGACGCAGACAGGCATAAAATATAGCTTGAAACTTATTACAGAAGATGAAAAACTGATCTCACCTAGCGAATCTTCGATGTCAATTATCACGAACCAGCCGTCTTTAATTGTCATCAACAATCAATTATTTTCTCTCCATCATATCAATGGAAATAAAATTAGACCATTTCTCCAAAAAGAGTCATTATTTATAAAAAATGAATTTAGTCAACAGTTTTTCAATACTTTTTTGGCGGATTTAACTTCCAAGGTACAGATACAAGCCGAAGGATTTATAGTAGATACATATAATTCATTGGACCAATGCCACTTAAAATTATATGAAAATGTATTAAATGGTACATGGATGGGAGAACTCTCATTTGCATATCAGAACATGGAGTTTTATCATGGCTCTACTATAAAAATGAATTCCCGAGTTTTTTATCAGGACGGACAATGGACTGTGCAGCAGGTAAAAAGAGATATTGCAGCAGAACAAAAAATTGAAAGCCTTCTATTGTCTTTTGGTTTGGAAAAAGATTACAACAATAAGTTCTTTTATAAAAATGAGAAACTTGGTCTTTTGGAGAGGTTAAATGAAGTCTATTCTGAAGTTTCATCAAAGGTAAATATCAGAGAAACCACTATAAATGGAAAAGAACTGGCATTCAAAAACATACATTTGGATACCCAATTTACATCAAAAGGTGATTGGTTCGATTTGAATGGCAAGTTGGTCATTGGAGAATATTCCTTTTTGATTTCCAAATTATTTGATCACATAAAGAAAAATAATCCTTACTTTGAACTGCCTGATGGCAAAATAGTATTACTGCCAAACTATCTCTTTTTAAGGTTTGAAGACCTTACAAAGCATGCTGAATCAGGTCAAATGTATCGCTTGGCGAAACATCACTCGGCACTTATGCAAAACGAGAACTTTGGACAAGTCACCAAAGTGCAACCAAATAAAGGGAAAAGTTCATTTCGCCATCCAAATGGCCTAAAAACAGAATTGCGCCCATATCAGATTGAAGGTGTGCAATGGCTGTTACACCACAGAGATGCAGGTTTGGGAGCGCTTCTTGCTGATGATATGGGACTTGGAAAAACCATCCAAACCATCACCGTGTTGTTGGATTCGAAAGAGAAAATGAAAAATTCATCCACAGAATTAGAAATTGCTGGGCGTCAGTTGGACATTTTCAACCCAACTTTGCAATATGATAGAAAACCTTTGAAGGCGTTAATTGCGTTACCTACTTCGCTAATCAATAACTGGCGATCTGAGATTCAAAAATTTGCGCCAAGCCTTCAATCTGTTGTGTATTTAGGTGATAAGAGAAATCTATTGCGGAAGACCCTGATGACATTTGATGTGATTTTTACTACATATCAAACCTTAGTTAAAGACATTGATTGGTTGAAAGAACGGAAATTTCATTACTTGATTCTGGATGAGAGTCATTATATCAAAAATAGAAAAAGCCAAATTTTTAAGAGCATTTCTATGATCAATACGGAACATAAGCTATCACTGAGTGGAACACCTATTGAAAACTCATTGGATGATTTATGGTCGCAAATGCAGTTTATTAATCCAAGTATCTTAGGAAATTATTCCTTCTTCAAACAACATTACAAAACTCCCATTGGAAGTCAAAAAAGTGAAAAAACACTAGAAACATTGAAAAAAATCATTGATCCTTTCATTTTAAGACGCACGAAGAAGCAGGTTGCAAAGGACTTACCTGAATTGACGCAACTCATCCATTACTGCGAGATGAGCCAGGACCAAAGTCAAGCTTATAATGAAGAGCTATCAAAAATTAGAAACCATTTATTAGGACTTGATAAAAATGTGCAATACAAAATGCATGTTTTCAGCGCTTTAATGAGACTGCGTCAAATGGCAAATCACCCAAGGTTAGCGTTGGATGTATATTTGGGAGATTCGGGAAAAATGGATGCAATCATGGATGTAGCGTTGCCAATATTGGCGGGAAAAAATAAAATACTGCTGTTTTCATCCTTTGAAAGTCACTTGTCTATAATCAAAGAAGCTTTTCAGACAAACGGTTATGAAGTACAAGTGATTTCCGGGTCAACGTCACCTATTGAAAGGCAACATATATTGACAGAATTTAAAGCTACGGAAAACGAAGCAATTTTATTGATGACTTTGAAGACAGGTGGCGTGGGATTAAATCTACAAGAAGCGGATTATGTATTTATTTTGGATCCGTGGTGGAACCCATTTGCAGAATCTCAGGCAATAAGTAGAGCGCATAGGATAGGACGAAAATCTCAGGTAATAGCATATAAGTTCATCACAAAAGACACTATTGAAGAAAAGATTATGGCACTACAGAAAGCAAAGCAAGAAATCTCCGATGAGTTTTTAGAAATGTCTTCCTTGGATCATTTGACTGTGAGTGAATTAGAACAATTAATAGAATAATAGATTTTCATCTATTCATTTCGCTGAATATGACTACTTTTGTGGCTTGATTACCAATACATAGGTTAGATTTTATTTGCTTTAAATTTTAATATTACAAAATGAACAGATTAATAATGTACACTTTGCCATTGATATTCACCGTATTATCATTCAATTCATGTGATAAAAAAGGTGGTGAACCAGTGGTTTCTCAAGCCCAAAATGATACCGTTGCTGTCAATAATCCTAAGATCGTTTTCGTTGACATAGATACGTTATTGAGCAAATACAATTTGTATATTGATAAGAAAGCAGATTTGGAAAACCAATCCAAAGTAGCGGAAAAATCTTTGGCAGGTAAAATAGAAGCTTTCCAAAAAAGAGCAGCAAAATTCCAAAATGAAGTCATGGAGATTCAACAAAAAGCCAATACAATTGCTCCTGTAGAATTGAAAAAGTTGGAAGAGAAGTTCGCAGCACAACAACAAAACCTAGCCAAAGAGGAGGAAGCTTTGATGAAGCAGCGAGAAAATTCTGCTATGGACTTTGAGAAAAAACTCTTGGAAACCCAAAAAGACCTTCAGGAAAAGTTAGACCTATATCTTGCAAAAGTGGCTGAGCAGAAGGGCTATGAATTTGTACTCATGAAAGGTTCAGGAGGATCAGTGATGTTTGGTAAAAATTCTTTGGATATCACAATTGAAACTGTTGATGAATTGAATAAAGAGTACGAAAGTCAAAAGTCAGAAACTTCCAATAAGTAATGGCATATTTGTCATTGCCCAAGGAATTCAAGCATTCGATTTTCACCTTTGCGATGTCAAAGAGAATGTATTCTATTTGACTAACTTATGGCTTTGAGTGGTAGTCTGATAGAATCCTGATTTCAAATAATTGATAATTTTTGATTAAAGAATTACTTGAAGTTTATCAAATTATATATTTAATATTCAGTAATTTATATTAAAATCCATTGAAATGAAAGTAGCCATCATCGGTTGTGGAAATATGGGTCTTGCATTTGCGCGATCATTTTTACAATATGACTTAGTCAATAAGAAAGATTTACTATTGGTCGAGAAAAGCGATGTGCGTTGTGAACACCTGAGGTCATTGAAAGAAGGTGTTGTGGTGAGTACTATTGATGATTCCATCACCAACTGTGATCTTGTTATTATTTCAGTAAAACCTCAAGATTTCCATTCACTCACACAAGACCTAAAAGCCGTTCTTTCTCCTGATCAAGTGGTGCTGAGTATAATGGCAGGTATTACCATTGAAAAGATTCAGACTAGTTTAGACCATAAGATGGTTATAAGAGCTATGCCAAATACACCTGCAATGCTCGGAATGGGCATTACGGGTTTTACAGCTGCTGAAGGTATCAGTTTTCAGAAACTATTAAAGGTTGAAAACCTAATCAATGCCACCGGCAGATCGGTTTATTTGGAAAATGAATCTGAGTTAAATGCAGTAACTGCCATTAGCGGAAGCGGGCCGGCATATTATTATTATTTTGTAAAACAAATGGTGGATGCAGCAGTACAAATGGGTTTTGATGAAGGCACAGCCTTATTATTTGTAAAACAAACCATGTTGGGTGCATATCATCTCATCAACAATGCCGAATTGAGCCTTGATGAGTTGATCAAAGCTGTAGCTTCCAAAGGAGGTACCACTGAAGCAGCATTGAGCGTATTTGAGAAAAATAATCTTGCTTCTACCATACAGCAAGCCCTCTTTGCAGCCCAAAAAAGGAGTGAAGAACTTTCAAAATCATAACCATTCCAATTGACTCATCACGATTTTATGCTTTATATTAGCAATAAATAATATACATTTGCAGAAGTAATCCCTTTTTAGAATTAAAAAGACTTTTCCATATCATTATATTTGTATTGAAGGCAATATTGGGGCCGGAAAAACTACTTTTTGCAATATGCTGACACAGGAATATAGCTGCAACTTGATTCTCGAAGAATTTGCCGACAACCCGTTTCTACCCTATTTTTACCAGAATCCGGAGCGTTTTGCATTTACTGTGGAGCTCTTTTTCATGACCGAGAGGCACAAACAGCTTCAGAGGTCATTGATCAATAAGGATATGTTTGCAGAATTTACGGTTTCGGATTACACCTTTGTAAAAACTTTGCTTTTTGCTAAGAATAACCTGGACCAAGAGGAATTTAGATTATTCCAGAAAATGTTTCATGTCTTGAATCAATCTTTTCCAAATCCTGATTTGATGGTGTATTTTCATCGTGACGTTCCAATATTGCAGGAGAACATCAAGAAAAGAAATAGAGAATACGAAGTGTACATCACAGATACATATTTGGAAAATATACAAAACGCTTATTTTGAGTATTTTAGAAATATTTTATCCTATCCGGTACTGATCATTGATCTTAACACCATCAACTTCAAGGACAATCCACAGCACTATGAACACATCAAATATCTACTTTCTAAACCCTATCAACCGGGAGTCCACAGGATTAGCTTAGTGGTTTAGAAAGATCATTCATCTGAGTTTTGCTGGTATTTACTGCACACTATTACATTTTTTTATTGATAAAGCGGCATATTATTTGTGTGATGTATAATTTCAGTATTACCAAGGTATGCATTCAGTAATAGAAATCATCAAAAAGAAGAGAAACGGAGAAGTATTGAGCTCTGAAGAGATACAATGCATGGTTTCCGGATACACAAATGGCACCATTCCTGACTATCAAATGGCTGCTTGGTTGATGGCAGCATATTTAATGGATATGAATGAAGAAGAGACTGCTGCACTGACCGAGGCAATGATGTATTCCGGTGATACCATAGATTTGACTTCGATTCCGGGTATCAAGGTTGACAAACACTCCACAGGTGGTGTAGGTGATAAGACTTCTTTAGTTTTGGGGCCATTAGTAGCTTCTTTTGGTGTCCCAGTGGCCAAAATGTCAGGACGAGGATTAGGTCATACAGGGGGAACATTGGACAAATTAGAATCTATTCCCGGATTTAAAGTGGATATGTCAGCGGAACACTTCATTGATCAAGTGCGCAATCACCAAATCGCTATTTGCAGTCAAACCAAGAGTTTGGTACCTGCTGATAAGAAGATCTATGCTTTGAGAGATGTGACGGCAACAGTAGATCATGTTGCTTTGATTGCCTCCAGTATTATGAGCAAGAAGCTTGCTTGCGGATCTGATGCTATCGTCATTGACTTGAAGATCGGAGATGGAGCATTTATTAAAAACATTGAAGATGCAAAGTCCTTAGCCACTTTGATGATAAAAACCGCAAAAAGAATGGATAAATCATTGGTTGCTGTCGTCACATCCATGGAACAACCCTTAGGATTTGCTATAGGCAATGCCTTAGAAGTCAAAGAAGCAATAGAAACACTTCAAGGTCACGGACCTGCAGATTTTGAAGAAGTTTGTATCCATTTGGGCGCAGAAATGTTATTGATGTCCAATACTTTTCAAGATCACGAGAGTGCCAAAAATGCTTGCATCGAAAAACTGCATAATGGTTCGGCTTACTCAAAATTCTGCGAGATGGTTACCGCCCAAGGTGGTGAATTAGCATATATCGATGAGATTGAAAGTCGCATCAAAAATTCTTTTTCCAAAGCATTTTTATCAACATCATCAGGATATATTCATTCTATTTCTGCGATGGATTTAGGGTTGGCAGCCATGAGATTGGGTGCCGGAAGAGAGACAAAGGAAGACACAATAGACTACAATGCAGGGATCATGCTGCATAAAAAAGTAGGAGATTTTGTCAATGTCGGAGATACTTTAGCTATGTTATATACTAATGATGAACATGGTTTTGAAAAAAGTGCCTCACATCTTGAATCAGCGTATATTTTTGATGAGCAACCTCCTACTCCAAGTCCATTGATTATTACGAAATATGCTTAATTGAATCTTTTATTATTATATTTGACCTTTAATAGACATTATTTAAACCACTATGTCCACCACATCTCAAAATGTAAAAGTGAAAACAATCAATGCATTGTTGACACAAAACCATGAGTTCAAAAGAAATGAAGGCATTCCATTTGACTCATCGTATTTTGAAAATATCAAAATCAATAGATCCGCCGTTGAGAGACGAGCTGCAACACTTCCAGGAAGGAGATCGGTAAAAAAGGAATGGCAAGCGGCTTGGTTATTGAAAGCCATATCTTGCATTGACTTGACAACATTATCAGGAGATGATACGCCCGGAAATGTGGAGAGATTGTGCAGCAAAGCTTTGCATCCCATCAGACCGGATATCGAGAAAGCTCTTGGAATTGAAGACGTACATCTGACTACAGGTGCTGTGTGTGTGTATCATAATCTGATTCCCACAGCTGAGAAAGCATTGCGTGGTTCTAGCCTTCCCATAGCAGCTGTTTCCACAGGTTTTCCGGCAGGTCAAATAGACTTGGATATCAAAATTCAAGAGATTAAAAAATCGGTGGCTGCCGGGGCCAAAGAGATTGATATTGTCATTTCTAGGACATTAGTACTTACAAATCAATGGGAAGCCTTGTACAACGAAATAAAAATGTGTAGAGCAGCGTGTGGTGAGGCGCATATGAAAACCATTTTGGCGACTGGAGAAATTCCTACATATACCCAAGTAGCTAAAGCAAGCATGGTAGCCATGATGGCAGGTTCGGACTTTATAAAAACTAGTACAGGAAAAGAATCTGTCAATGCAACCATACCTGTAAGTCTTGTGATGGTGCGCGCCATCAGAGAATATCAAGCTTTGACAGGGTATAAAGTGGGTTATAAACCGGCCGGTGGCATTTCAAAAGCCAAAGATGCGCTCAACTGGCTGATTCTTATAAAGGAAGAGTTGGGCGACGACTGGTTGACTCCTGAGCTCTTCAGGTTCGGGGCCAGCAGCCTTCTTTCAGATATCGAACGCCAATTAGAGCATTTTGTTACAGGAAGATATTCTGCCTATTACAGACATCCGATGAGTTAAAAAACCATGTATTCAATTCAAAAGCACAAAACATCATGAAGGTAAAAGATATATATTTGAATATGACCTACGGCCCTGCACCGGAAAGTCAAAATGAAGCCATAGAATATTTGAATTCGCACCAGAAGCGATTCCAATTGTTTATTGATGGGAAATGGCAAGCACCGTTGTCAAAAAAATTCTTTGAAACCAAGAATCCATCCAATAAGAAAGTATTGGCAGAAATATCAGATGCAAATGCTGAAGACGTCGATAAAGCTGTAAAGGCGGCACAAAAGGCGCAAAAATCATGGGCGGCTCTTTCCGGCCATGAAAGAGCCAGATATTTATATGCCTTGGCTAGGCAAATACAAAAGCACTCACGACTCTTTGCCGTACTAGAATCAATGGACAATGGAAAGCCGATCCGCGAGACGCGTGATATCGATATTCCCTTGGTTGCACGACATTTTTATTACCATGCAGGATGGGCACAATTGATGGATTCATCCATGAAGGATTATGCTCCTATCGGCGTTGTAGGTCAGATCATTCCTTGGAACTTTCCATTGTTGATGCTTTCATGGAAAATAGCACCTGCCTTGGCTATGGGCAACACTGTTGTTTTGAAACCTGCGGAATTTACTTCGCTCACAGCGTTACTCTTTGCTGATATTTGTGCGAAAGTAGGTTTACCCAATGGTGTGGTCAATGTAGTCACAGGTTTCGGACATACAGGCGCGGCTTTAGTAAGCCATCCCGAGGTAAAGAAAATCGCTTTTACGGGTTCTACAGAAGTTGGTAAGATTATTAGGAAAGCCACAGCCGGATCAGGAAAGAAATTGTCATTAGAATTGGGTGGAAAATCGCCATTCATCGTATTTGAAGATGCTGATCTTGATTCTGTTGTTGAAGGCATTGTGGACGCCATTTGGTTCAACCAAGGGCAAGTATGCTGTGCAGGTTCGCGGTTATTGGTACAAGAAAGTGTAGCAGAAACCTTGTATGCGAAAATAAAAAATAGGATGGAGACCCTACGTGTCGGCGATTCGTTGGATAAGAATATTGACATTGGAGCGATTGTGGACGAAGTTCAGGTGAATACCATTGACGGATACGTGCAGCTCGGTATCAAAGAAGGAAATCAGGTGTGGCAGCCTTCATGGGAATGTCCAAAAGATGGGTATTTCTACCCTCCTACTCTATTTACCAACGTTGGCACTTCTTCCACAATAGCCCGCGAAGAAATATTTGGTCCTGTCTTGGTAGCAATGACATTTAGATCGCACTCTGAAGCCGTCAAACTTGCCAATAATACTAGATATGGATTAGCATGTAGTTTATGGACAGAAAATATCAACTTAGCCTTGGACATCGCCCCACAGATTAAAGCAGGTACTGTTTGGGTGAATTGTTCTAACATCTTCGATGCAGGTTCAGGTTTCGGTGGTTATAGAGAGTCAGGATATGGTAGAGAAGGCGGACATGAGGGTTTGTATGAATATGTAAAGTCCAAAGCAGTGTCTTCTTGGTCTGATCAACCAAAAACGCAGAAATTAGAAAAGCAGAAATCCATATCTAAAACACCTCGTATAGATATAGACAGAACAGCAAAATTATTCATTGGCGGAAAGCAAGCCAGACCCGATGGTGGTTACTCATTGACCATAGTAGATCAATACAATGAACGGCTGGGAGAAGTGGGTAAAGGCAACAGAAAAGACATCAGAAATGCTGTAGAAGCAGCGCACAATGGCGCACAATGGAAAAATATGACGGGACACGCAAGAGCACAAGTCATGTATTATATCGCAGAAAATTTGTCGGCCCGATCCGAAGAATTTGCCAAAAGGATTGCAGAACAAACCAATGTCAATATAGCGCAAGCATCTCTTGAAGTGGAAAAATCCATTGAAAGAATATATTATTATGCCGCAATGTGTGACAAATACGACGGCAAAGTGCACAGCACTACTCAGAGATTTGTTACTCTTGCCATGAATGAACCTGTAGGTGTTATGGCGGTCATTTGTCCGAATGAAATGCCATTGTTGGGTTTTGTATCGTCGGTATTTCCTGCATTAGCCATGGGAAATACAGTCATTGCAGTACCATCTGAGACATCTCCATTATCAGCAACGGATTTCTATCAAATTTTTGAAACATCGGATGTGCCTTCAGGATCTGTCAATATTGTAACAGGATTAAAGGGCGAATTGGCAAAAGAATTAGCAAAACACGATGATGTAGATGGTATTTGGTATTGGGGTACAGCTGAAGGCAGTACAGAAATAGAATCATTGTCCGTAGATAATCTCAAGCGTACATGGGTGAATTACGGAAAGTATCCTGATTGGTTTGATGATTTTCAAGGTCAAGGCTATGAATTTTTACGCAAGGCAGTGGAAGTGAAAAACATTTGGGTGCCTTATGGAGCGTAGAAAATAGAGTTTCATAAAAGATAGTCAAGAATTTTTCGTTTCCTGTTTGAATTCTTTCGAATAGAATCTAGCATAGCTTAAAAATCTTTGTCTCTTGACGCAATACTTAGGTTTTTAGTGATTTTTGCAGCCAAGTCTCTGTAATTTTTTCGCTTAAAATGTTGAAATAGCTCTTTTACCTTCACCTTTGTTTGGTTTTCATCATGATCTAGTGCATACTCTTCTATCAATTGAATATAGAGGTTTTCTAGCCTATTTTGGTCGTACTTCACAAGTTTGTCATCATATTTTTCGAGTAAATCCAGATTACCTTTTATCAAAAGATACGAAAAAGCATCTTCATACAGGTCGTAAAACAAATAATAATCCACAATCCTGACGTCATTTTCTGTACTCAAAACCCATTTATACATATCGTCTCTGAACCTTAGCCGCTGTTGCTCCGGGAGTTCGTCTTCCATGATTTGTAAATACAAAGGATTGAATGTCATTTTATACACTTTGAGTGCTGTCTTTCTGGCTTTCAGATTTGATTTCGTGGCTATATACGCATACAAAAGCCTGTGCAACACTGTAATATTGTCTGTGTCTGAACTGAACTGCTGCTCAAGAATTCCTAATCCTAACTTGGCATAATTCAACTTGACAAGAAAATCATACGTCTGTAGAATGGTCAAAGGATATTCTCTGAAAGTATCAGTTGTTAGACTACTAGAACCACCAAACACTATAAAATGTAACCCCAAATAATTTGACCTGGATTCATCCGTTTTTGCATTCTGAAGCTTTATGGAGAGCATGTTGAGAATTCTCTCTCTTAGGGAATGGTGTTTCAATGTGTTCAGAATGAGATAAATGCTGTATTCGTCGTAGATGTAGGTATAGTAAGATTTATCTGCCATTTCTAAGAGAAACTCTACAACAGTATCTTGGAGTGCCCTTGCCACAGATGGCTTGAAAAATAGTGTTATATTATGGTGCAATTTCTTCGAAATATCCAATAGTTCTTCATGGTCATTCCATTCATATACCAAATATTCCACTTTATTGAACAGCGCTGAAAATAATGCAAAGGCGTGAATATAATTTTCTTCAACCAATAGATCATCTATTTGATCCATGAATGTCAGAGCAGTATCGATGAAGTATTTTCTTTGATTGACACTCAGTTTCGTTTGTACCGCTGTTTTTATAGGTGCTATTTCATTGAGAAGGGATTTGAAAACAATAGCCGAATCATAATCTTCCATTCGGTACGCAAATGCAACCTTGAGAGCGGTCGCCACTTTCTTATCCTTTTTGGAATATTGTAAGACGAATGTAGACAATTCTTTCTTGGATAATCTATCCAACAATCCACTCACCGTCAACTTTGTATGCTTGCTCTCAGAACTCACTTAAATCAATTGTATCTATACAATGTAAAATCCATAGAATGGTTTTGATACATATGTGTTTAGAGTATATTTAAAATTTATCCTTTAGCAAGAAAATGTTTTATTTTGGCTACAAATTCGTTAAATTTTTTGCCGAATTGCCCACATTCGACTGCAAAATTTGCCTTTTTTCGCCCAAAATAATTCCATTTTATTGTCCAAAAACAAAATTTAAACATACTCTTAATTATGCAATTTTATAGTACATGAGCATATTATTTGCATATAATCCAAGTAAACATTCTTTAAATTACCGATTGCATATTTGCTCTATTAACCCGACTATAACCCGACTATAACCCGACTATAACCCGACTATAACATCACAATACTCTTACATTCATTTTTTCGAGCGAAATAGCAATACAATCAATTATAAAAAACTAGTCGTTTAGAAGTCAAAAACATGCTTTAATTTTGAATTCTTCTAGATGGATTAGCATCTTCAAAGTAGCGATATATGACCTTTATTCGGAAAATATTCGGTTTAACGACTCTGACAAGTATCAGACGCAGCAAGAGTTTGGTTTTGATAAAGACTCAGTTTATGGATATCAATTATATCTAAATGTCTTAAAACACAATTTGTGTTTTTGTCGCCAATCTTACTGAAATTGAAATATTTTATATTATACAAGCGAAGATTATGATGCGGATTGAATAAATAATACATTTACGAATGAATTTATCAATGATGAGAGACTTGGCTGTGCAATGAAGATTAAATTTTTCTTTAAAAATAATCTGTTTATTACACAACTTAAAGGAAAAAAAGATTTTATAAATCAAAAATTATTATAATATGAAACAGCTTTTATCACTTTTTTACGTATTAATTCATGTTCAGGCTTTTGCATCAAGTGGCTACATTGACATATATAGTACTACATCATTCAATTTGGATGTTGTAATGAATTTACCTACGGATACCACAGACATGGATGCGTCTACCACGTGGTACAGCAGCAGTTTTTCCGGAAATTTTGCCGATGGAGATTGCAGGCTACAGATTGATATCACCAAGGCATTCCGAGATACAATAATCGGTGACAGACTCTGTAGGGTCATTGGAGTGACTGCGAATAATACATATCTAACTGATAGCGAAGTCATTACTTATGAAAAGGATAACAAATTATATTTTTTTGAAGACGGCAATTGGAAGCTCTTGTATGATTATAATGCAGAAGTTGGAGACACTGTTTCTTACTCTATTTCCAAAAAATATCCGTACTATGATCCATTTACATTGTCAAGACCTTTTGAGCAATCAGTTTTAGAAGGAAATCCCTACCACTTGGTAATAGAGCATATAGACACCGTTTATTCTAATGGTGGGGTGCCACTCAAAAGATTCTTTACTAATAACTTATCAAACATAACCGGGCACAGAATGGATACCATCATACAGCATGTAGGCTCATTATATAAATTCTTTGGCAGAAATGGTTTTGTAGTGCCACCTGAATGCACAGATGGCATACCAAATATAAGATGTTACCAAGACTCTTCTATTAATATCAGTTTTGTTGATACAGAATGTAATAAACTTACTGCAACCTCTGAGCATAATTCATCTTTTCCCTCCTTCTACCCCAACCCGGGCACCGACATCCTGCACATCTCATTACCACCAGAAGGCACAAGCGGCGATCTACACTTCACCATCCACGACATCTCCGGAAAACCACATCTCTATGGTCGCCTACATGAAGGCACACCGGAGATCGATACAGCAGCTCTACCATCGGGCATCTACATCGTCACGGTGACGGATAGCAGTGGCAAACACCGGCGTGGGAAGTGGGTGAAGATGTAATACATCCGCTTAACGTAATGTGTAAGTATAAAATATTAGTAAGAAGACATAAATAAAACATATATTTGCGGCTGAAATATAATATTTTATACATTAAGTTTTATATAGTATCAAATGACGTTTACTGAATTGGAGTTGGATGAAAGGATTGTGGAAGCGATCTCATACATGGGATTTGAAACGACCACACCTATCCAAGAGAAGGCTATACCTGAAATATTGAAGGGAAAAGACCTGATCGCTTGTGCGCAAACAGGAACAGGTAAGACAGCTGCATTCATGCTTCCACTACTCCATCATATATCTCGTGGTGACCATAAAGGAACAAGCACATTGGTTATCGTGCCTACAAGAGAATTAGCTCTACAGATTGACCAACAAATTCAAGGGTTTGCTTACTTTGTTCCGGTATCTTCCATGGCCATTTACGGTGGCGGAAATGCAAGTGAATGGGACGTTCAGAAAAAGGGATTGGAGAGCCATGCTGACATCATTATCGCTACACCGGGTAAGCTCATCAGCCATATCAACATGGGCAATGTCCGGTTTGATCACTTGAAATATCTGATTTTGGATGAGGCAGATCGGATGTTGGATATGGGATTTTACGACGACATCATGAAAATTTTGGAAGTCATTCCGAAAAAGCGGCAAACCTTGATGTTCAGTGCGACTATGCCTGTAAAAATGCGTGAATTAGCCAAGAAAAATACCATCCATCCCGTAGAAATTTCTATTGCCATCAGCAAACCTTCTGAAGCTATTTTACAGGCAGCATACCTTGTGAATGACGGTCACAAAAATCAGTTGATCAAACATTTGATCGACGACAAACCGACACTCGACAGCATCATCATCTTTTCTTCTACCAAAAAAGACGTCAATACCATATTAAAAACATTGTCATCACCCTCCATCAGAGCAGAAGGCATTTCATCTGATCTGGACCAAAACCAAAGAGAAGAAGTGTTGGTGCGATTCAGATCAAAACAAACCCGAGTCATCGTTGCCACTGATGTTTTGGCTAGAGGAATTGATATCAAAGACATACAATTGGTGATCAATTATTCTGTACCAAAAGACGCAGAAGATTACATCCATCGTATAGGAAGAACAGCCCGCGCATCTTCATCCGGAGTAGCGATCACCTTAGTGAATGAAGAAGATATGTACGCCTTCCTGATGATCGAAAAATTGATTGGAAAGGAAATTATGAAGTTGAAACTTCCTGAAAATATAGGTATCAGTCCCGAGTGGAACCCAACAAAACAAAGAAAATTCAGAGGTCATCGCCCCAATTCTAATCCTAGTGACAGGAGAAAAAAATCTTTTAACAACAAATCTAAGAAAACCAATCAAAAGAAAAATTAGCCCATCAATTTCTGATTGATATCATGGATGAATTCTTGCAGTCGTTCATTCAGTTCTATATCCAAAATTCCATCTTCAGTAAAATTCTCATCAAATTTCGGCAGTGAAAAGCTGCCCAAAACCTGTGCACCATGGAATGGCATCCTAGTTAAAGCTTGGGTTAAGACACTGATACCACCTCTTCCTCCCGTGGACGTACTTAAAAAAATGCAAGGCTTATTTCCAAACATTTTTGAATTAATCCTTGATGCCCAATCAAATAAATTTTTGAAAGAAGCGGCATAGCTTCCATTATGTTCGGCAAAGGAAATGAAGATTACATCAGCCCATTCGAATTCTTTGAGAAATGCTTTCATATCATCATTATAGCCATATTCTGATTCCACATCCACGGTAAAAATAGGTACTTTATAATCATTCAAGTCCAATAACTTCACTTCATGTCCACCGTTAGAAATGCGCTGAGCTACATAGTTTGCAAACCTTCTATTGATGGAGTGACGACTGTGGGATGCACCCATTGACAGTATATTCATATCTTAAAATATTCCTTTAATAAAACATACTCTTGAAACAGATATAGCAGCAATTGGGTTTATTGATTGAAATACGCTACCACCTTTTTTGCATTAACAGCACCCACTATCAAGGCGATTTCATCTTCTCCAGCTTCTTTAAGTTTGTTGACTGATCCAAACGCTTTGAGTAATTTTTCTGCGCTAATCTTTCCTATACCCGAAATATTAGTAAGCTGAGTTCCTAGAAAATTCTTTGATCGCAAATCTCTATGAAATGAAATGGCAAAACGATGTGCTTCATTTCTGGCATGTTGGATAAGCTTGAGAGATTCTGATTTTTTATTGATATACAAAGGTACCGGATCATTAGGAAAGAAAATTTCTTCCAATCGTTTTGCTATCCCTACCACGGTCATTTTGTCGTTGAGACCAAGTGCTGTTATACTTTCCATTGCAGCACTCAACTGGCCTTTTCCTCCATCGATGATGACCAATTGCGGCAATTCTCCATTTTCTTCTAAAATCCTTTTGTATCTTCTGTGCACCACCTCCCTCATGGACGCAAAATCATCTGGACCAACAACGGTTTTTACCTTAAAGTGTCTGTAATCTTTAGGACTGGGTTTAGCGTTTTTAAATACTACACAACTCGATACCGGATTGGTTCCTTGGATGTTTGAGTTGTCAAAACACTCGATATGTTTAGGTAAATTGTCCATTTGTAAGTCGTACTGAAGTGTTTCCATGATCCGTTCAGCTGAAGTTTGCTTCTTTTTCTCGCTGAGATCTCTTTTCAATTGTAGCACATAATAATCAATATTATGCATCGCCATTTCAAGGAGTTTAAGTTTATCACCTCTCGTGGGCACCGTAGCTACAATATTTTCATAAGGCAGTTCCACGGGTTCTTGCACTAAAATTAGTGATGCGTCGCTGGAAAACTTTTCACGAATTTCAGGAATGATATACGATAAAATATCCGGCACTTCATCATCCAAGTTCATGACCAAATGGATAATATCTGTGTGCAATAAAGTGCCATCCACAACCTTCATGTAATGGACATAAGCCATTTTATCATCTTTTTTAAGGGCAAATACATCCACATCTCCCAACTTCGTACTTACCACTGTGGACGAAGATTGATAGTTCTCCAGGATATCCAATTTCTCCTTGAATAACTGTGCTTGCTCAAATTCCAATCTATCCGAAAAGAAGGACATTTGGGATTGAATGAACTTTCTTACTTCCTTGAAATTGCCTCTTAATATGTTTTTGACCTGTTGAATTTTCAGGTCGTAATCGGAAGCGGTTTCATATCCTTCACAAGGTCCTGCGCAATTTCGGATGTGGTATTCCAAACACACTTTAAATTTTCCTTTTGCAATGTTTTCAGGTGTGAGATTAAGATTGCACGTTCTCAACGAAAATATTTTTTTGATGATATCGAGCAATATTTTGGCTTTAAACTTAGATGTGTATGGTCCGAAATAGATTGACCCATCTTTTATCAATCTCCTTGTAAAGAAAACACGAGGGAATTTTTCATTTTTAATGCAAATGTAGGTGTAGGATTTTCCATCCTTCAACATCACATTGTACCTAGGTTGATGGTGTTTGATCAATGTGTTCTCGAGCAATAATGCATCGTGTTCAGACTCTACTATTGTGAAATCTATCCTATTGGCATGTTTGGTCAGTACAGTAGTTTTATACTGAAGATGGCTTTTATTGCCAAAGTAACTAGAAAGCCTGGACTTAAGATTTTTAGCTTTGCCAACATAAAGAATTTCATTGTCTTCAGAATAAAACCGATATACACCCGGTAAAGTGGGAATAGTATCTACGATATTTCTGAAGTCCTTATCTTTCATCCCTCGCCTTCGTTTTCGCAGTGCATCCCTTTCAATATGAGGAAGGCAGATTTCGGATTCGTTGCCAGTGGAATATTGTGCACATCACATATTCTCATCAGCATTTGTACGTCAGGTTCGTGCGGGTGTTTGTCTAGGGGATCTCTAAAAAATATTACCGCATCTATATCACCTGTAGCAATCAAAGCCGCAATTTGTGCATCTCCACCTTTTGGCCCTGAGAGCAAACACTCTACATCAAAACCTTCATTGACAATGTGTTTTCCTGTGGTACCTGTGGCATATATCTTTGCACTACTTAAAAACCTTTTATTGGCAACGACAAATGAAACCATTTCCGGCTTCTTCCCATCGTGTGCTATTAATCCAATTCTTAACATGAAATATGGAAATTTTATTACTTTTACAATTTCTATTCAACGGTGACAATCATTTGAAATTACCGTTGCATAAAATTAAATTTTGGGGCAAAAATAGGTCGTAAATGGGACAAAGTAAATTTAAGTTATTTCGGTTTAACATATTATTATGCCTTGTATTTTTACACCACTGGACAAGCGCACAAAACAAAATCATGGGTCCAGAAGTGTATAAAATGTGGAATAGCATTGCTGATGTTCAGATTTCAAATGATGGAAGTTTAGTATCCTATGTATTAAAAAATGATGGTGGCGATAAGGTTTTGAAATTGTATAGAAAGACGGATGGGAAAACATTTTCCTTTGAAAATGTCAAATCTTCCAGCCTTGACCCTGATGGCAATTATTTGGTGTTCACTAAAAACTGGCACCCGGATACTTTAAAACAATATAAATTGCAGAAAAAAGATGAGAAAAACTTGCCACTCGATTCCTTGATGGTTTTTAGATTATCCGATGAGACCATGACTACAGTAAGTGATGTATTGGAATACCATTTACCTAAAAATAACAGTACACATCTGTATTATATTACAAAGGTAAAACCCTCGAAACAAGATTCGGTGGACACAAAGTCATCTAGTAAAGAAACCCATGGCACCATCAGAAATATAAATACCGGTAGTGAGGTAAAGCTACAATTCATCAAAAAAATGAGTGCACCTTCAGACACCCTTAACCTGATGTGCATAGGTTATAATGCGAAGGATACCACTGATTTGTATCTTCTGCACTATCACTTTTTGGATGGTTCAATAGACACGATCTTGCGCAGTCAAAAAGAAATTAAAAACCTACTTTGGTCTGCTGACGGAAAGTACTTCATCTGCCATGCCATAGACACCACCTTAAAAATAAAGAATAAACCGTATAAAATTCTGCTTTATTCCAATAGTGGCTTGACAGATTTGACACCTAAAATGCGAGAAATCAGCCAACGAGATTGGGTGGTGAACAGTGAAAATGCGCCGTTTTTCTCTGAAGATGGTAGTGCAGTATATGTGCACTTCAGGCCTGAAGTTCCGGAAAAAGATACAACGGTATTGGATGATGATGTTATTCATGTTGAGATTTGGAAATGGGATATGCCTCAACTTTACACTCAAATGGAGGCAAATAAAGATATTTTGAAAAAAGGGTCGCTAATTCGATACGACTTAAATACTAGAATGCCCCATGAATTGGTCAATGATGGAGATTCCAAAGCAATATTGACATACAATTTCAACCCAACGAGGTATGTGTTGATCGCTGACCATAAACCATATTTGAGCGAGGTTACATGGAATGGTGAGCTACACAGTGATGTTTATGTTTTGGATACTTACACAGGCATGAAACAAGAAATTGCAAAAAATCTATATAAAGATCCTGAAATATCACCATCGGGAAGATATGCCATTTGGTATGGCAGCGAGGATTCAACGTATTATCTTCATGATATGCAGTGGAATCAAAAATCCAAACTATCAAAGGAAATCAAATACTACGACGAAAGACATGATACACCACAATTACCGGATTCTTATGGTGTAGCCGGATGGATGGAAAACGATGAAGCTGTGTTCATCTACGATGCGTATGATATCTGGAAAATAGATCCAAAAGATCCGATGACGGCCATTCCATTGACCAACGGAAGGTCGAGTTATACACGGTATCGTATTGTCAATTTAAATAAAGACAAGCCTGAAATTTCTAAAAATGCACTCCTATTATTGAATGCCTTCAATGAAGATGACAAATCTGAAAGTTTGGTATATCTGAATCTATTGTCAGGTAAAATAGAAACGATGGTAAGCGGGCCATTTCATTTTTCAAATTCTATAATAAAGGCCAAAGAAAGTCCTTGGTGGATTTTTACAAAGGAAAATTTCGACGTTTTTCCTGACTTAATGTTAGCTGATACCACTTTTACACATATTTCAAAAATTTCTGATGCCAACCCATTTGAAAAGGAATATCAATGGGGTAAAAGTGCTTTGGTGCATTGGACAAATTACAACGGTACTAAAAACATGGGACTATTTTACTACCCTGCAAACTTTGACCCAAATAAAAAATACCCGCTTATTGTCAATTTTTATGAGCGTAGTTCTGATGAATTGCATCGACATAGAGCACCATATGCGCATAGATCGACGATAAGTTATAGCTATTACACGAACAGAGGATATTGTATTTTCAATCCCGATATCACTTATACGGTTGGCCAGCCCGGTCAAGATTGTTACAATGCTGTGATGAGCGGCGTGGATTCCTTGGTACATTTATCATTTATTGATACCACAAACATGGGATTGCAAGGGCACAGTTGGGGAGGATATCAGGTAGCCTACCTTATCACACAGACAGATAGATTTAAATGTGCAGAATCAGGAGCACCTGTGGTCAATATGATCTCAGCATATGGCGGTATCCGATGGGAAAGCGGAATGAGTCGGATGTTTCAGTATGAAAAAGCACAATCAAGATTGGGTTCCACATTATGGGATGGCCAGGAGAAATTCATCAAAAACTCACCAGTATTTTTCATAGACAAGGTAAAAACTCCGGTTTTAATTCTACATAATGATGAGGATGGCGCTGTCCCATGGTACCAAGGAATAGAATTTTACATGGCGTTGCGAAGGCTTCATAAACCTGGATGGCTCTTGAATTATAACAAAGAACCACATTGGCCTGTTAAGTGGCAAAATAGATTGGATTTCAATATTCGGATGCAACAATTCTTTGATCATTTTCTTCAAGGTGCATCTTTGCCGGTATGGATGAAAGAAGGGATTACACCTCAAGAAAATGGTATATTGAAAAAATATAATTTCTGAAAAATGCATGATATAGAACCTTGGCACGGATGGAGGGATGAGTATCAAGCTGAGAGAGATCCCAAATCGCCATTTTATCGCCGAACTTACAGCGAATTTACGTTTTCTAATCGCATATATAATTATGTCATTCATCCACAATGGGACGAATTCGGTTCCGAAACATTGTATTGTAAAATACTTTACTGCGACTATGGTAAACATTTTTGTGTCATTGAGCTCATAGGAGAATGGAATGACGCTATTGGCAATGATATCATGTTCTTAAAGCGTGACATTGTAGATCCATTGATGAAAAATGGGATATCAAAGTTTATTCTGATAGTTGAAAATGTGCTGAATTATCATGGTGACGATGACAGTTACTTTGAAGAGTGGTACATTGACGTCCGTGATGAGAAAGGTTGGGTTGCTTTGGTACAAATGCAAGATCATGTAGCGCAAGAGTTCAAGAAATATAGATTAGATTACTACGTGCATTGGAAAGGACAGCTTCAATTGATGTCTTGGCGTGATAAAAAACCAGAATACTTAGTCCAAGAAGTTGCCCATATTATTAAAAAAGAAATCAAGTATATCGAGAATGGAAGATCATAAGTCAGGATATGTCAACATCGTTGGCCAACCCAACGTGGGAAAGTCCACACTGCTGAATGCGCTCATGCAACAAAAAGTGAGCATCGTGACGAGTAAACCACAAACCACCCGTCACAGGATCATTACCCTATTCAATGATGAAGATTTTCAAATCGTTTTTTCTGATTCTCCCGGTGTGATGGTCACTCCCCATTATGGTATGCAAGAATCTATGAATCGATTTGCTTATTCTTCATTTGAAGATGCAGACATCATCCTGTTTGTGACAGATATTTATGAAAAATATTCAGGAGATGAAAAATTACTCCAAGCATTAGAGACAGTGAGTTGTCCAAAATACTTAATCATCAATAAAATAGATCAAGACAAAACCGATATTGCGCCATCATTGGTAGAAGAATGGAATTCAAAGATTCATTTTGATCGCTCATTTTTAATATCTGCGGAGCAGAATGTTTCAGTTGATGCTGTGTTCACCGCCATTATCAATGACCTTCCCCTTTCTCCACCCTATTTTTCCAAGGAAGATATTTCCGATAGGTCCGAAAGATTTTTTGCATCAGAAATTATCAGAGAAAGTATTTTTAAAAATTATAAACAAGAGGTGCCATATTCTACTGAAGTAGTTGTCCATGCTTTTAAGGAAGATCGAGAAAGCGCCCAACCTCTATTAAAAATCTATGCAGACATTTATGTGGACAGAAAATCCCAAAAACCAATTTTAATTGGTAAAAATGGACAGTCCATTAAAAAATTGGGAATTGCAGCCCGAGAAGGACTTGAAAAGTTTTTCGAGATTCATGTTTTTTTGGATTTGAAAGTGAAGATCAAAGAAAATTGGAGAGATGACAAACAATTGCTTTCCCACTTTGGATACGACCAGTGACAAATGCTGCTAGAATTTTAATCTACAAAAAAATACTTTGGATTCTAAAATTCTAACTAACTTAGTGGCTTCAAATATATTCAATCATGTCAAAATATAGAGTAAAGAATCCGTACAAAAGAGCAGGTGAAACCGCACAAGACAAGGCTGATGAAAAGAAGTTTTACCGCGTTGCTATCATTACAACATTAGTTATTATTTTGCTTATTTATTTGATATTCAAATATATGTAATTCTATACGGATATCGGTTTTATACCAATAAATTACATCCGCGAAGTTCACTGTTGTCCAAACGTCCGACTATTTCAAATTCTCCGGATGTATGTATGACGCCGATATCTCCGGTGAGAATAAAGCATGCTGAGTCAATATTTGCAGTGTCACATATGGCTATTATTCCTGGCTTTCCTATCATTTCTCTTTCTAAAGGATCATTGATTTGACGAGTGTGAACTTTTAGAGTTGATGACGGTTCGAATAATCCATTTCCCTTTGAATACGCTTGAGACATCAATTCAGTCATTCCATACTCAGAGTATATGCGCTGCACTCCAAAGCCATCCATTAGGATTTTGTGTAATTGCACCTTCGGTAGTTCTTCTCTAGTGCCTTTCATACCTCCAGTTTCCATCACCATCACGTTGCCTAATGTAAAATCCAAGCAATGACTAAAATCCAAAAGTGCATAACTTACACCAAAAAGTACGGTTGGTATATTTTGGAGTTCATTATACTTTAGCACTTCTCGTAACTTATCGAATTCATTTAAAAAAAAGCCGCTTTGGGTATATTTCGATCTTTGTATAAAATGATGCATCATGGCGATCAATGAAGAACCTTCACGCTCTAAGTATCCGGGCAAAAGCGCCAAAAAACAATAATCCTCCACTGATCCAAAAGCGGTGTTCCACAATCTTTCTGTATGAGATAAGTACGATGAAAGATGTCTTATACAATGTTTAGATCTTTGAACACTATTCGTTGTACCACTTGAGTAAAAACAAATTTCAGGTATAAAAACTCCAGTTTGTACATTATGGTACTTGAAGGCAGATATTGGCAAATATGGGATTTGACTCTCATGATTGACCGATTGGCTATCAATTCCTAATGAATTACAATAGTTTCTATACACTTCATTATGCTCATATTGCAAACGGAATAGATCAAGCATTTGAAGAGACTTGAAACATCAATAGCATTGCAAGTTGCCAATTTATAAACGACATGGTCATCCAAATGATTTTGACTGTAACGCCTCAACAAGTGTAATGTTTTTTTAACTATTCAAATATTTGGCTTTTTAATTGATCTAGAGAAATTCTACTAAGAGTAGTTTAAATTTTGTTTTTGGACAATAGAATGGAATTATTTTGGGCGAAAAAAGGCAAATTTTGCGGTCGAATGTGGGCAATTCGACAAAAAATTTAACGAATTTGTAGCCAAAATAAAACATTTTCTTGCTAAAGGATAATTTTTAAACTTACTCTAATACCAAGCAAACACACCAAATGTTAAAATATGTTGTTAGATAGGCGCTGAAAAACACGTTCATTGCACACCGCATCAAAAAAATTAGCTGGTTTTCCCTGAATTTGAAATTAATTTTTTAAAAAAAGTGAAATATATTAAAAAATTATGTTAACTTTGTTATATATATTACGTCTTAGTTCAAGATATTTCATTAAGAATTATTCTGACTTTTCATTTCCCTTTAATTTTTGGTTGTTTTTTTTGACCTTGATATAACATTTATCACGGTTAGATTATTGATTATTTAAATTAAATTTTAAAAATGAAGCAGATTTTTACTTTTATTTTATTGTTAAATGCTCTTTGGGTTTCGGCACAATTGGATTGTTTTGCAAATGCTACTCAGATCAGTTGTACAACAAATTATATAGATGCCAATGAAAATTCAGGTACTTATATAATTACAGGTGGTTATTGTGGTTCAAACATCTCCGGTTATACGGGACCAGAAAAGACATATAGATTTACATTGACTCAAACTTCCACTATTTCATTAAAAATTGCGGATTTAACTGATGATTTAGACCTTTTCCTTCTAAGGTCTAGTCAAGTGAGTGATTGTATTGCAAGTAGTACCCAACCTGCCAGTGTAACTACTGAATTTATCTCAGTCACCCTTGAACCAGGAACCTACTATGTTATGGTAGATGGTTGGAATGGTGCCATTTCTAAGTATAATTTGAGTATGACTTGCTCTCCAAATACAGGTCAGATTGTTTGTACAAATGCAAAAACTTTGGAATGCAACAAAACACTTACAGATTCTACAACTTTGGGAGTCAACAATTCTGTAGGGCCATATTGTAGTAATTATTCAAACTACATCGGTAAAGAGAAAGTCTATCAGTTCAATGTAGCAACCATCTCTAGAGTTCAACTCTCCCTAAAAGGTTTTACAAACAATCAAGATATATTTTTACTCTCGGAATGCAACAGAGTAAAATGTCTTGCATCCAGCACAAAAACTGGCTTGTTTCCGGAGGACATAACAATGACTTTACCTGAAGGAAAGTACTATGTTGTCGTTGATGGATTTTCTTCATCTACTACAAAGTATCAGTTGACAATGAATTGTACACCATTGAATACATCAAATACTTTAGACTGTGAGAATGCCATTGCTGTGAATTATTCTGGCAATGGTTCTGACTTGAAATTCAACTATGTATTTTCGGGTGGTACTTACCACAGATTTATACAATGGAGATATAACACAACCATCCTTTCAACAAATCCTAACGTCAATTTACTCTTCCAAGGCGCAGGAACTTACAATATCTGTGCAGATTATGAAGATATGACCACGGGACAAATTAAATCTTGTTGTAAGCAGTCGTGCATTTCTCTTCCTAACAACTGCGAAACCCTCATTCAATATCAATATACTAACGGTGTTTACGTCCTGAGCCTTTCAGGATCAACATCTCAATATCAAAACATCACATGGCGAAATGATACCGATGGTGTCCCACTGGATCCCAATAATGTACCCGCAAATTGTAGAAATATTACAGTTACTGTCAGTTACTTTAACACATCTTCAAACTGCTGGACATTGTGTTGCAGAAATGTAAATCTCTGTCCGCCATCCGGTTGTGAAAACAACATCAGTTTCAATTATGTAGCATCATCAAATGTGTATCAATTTACATTTTCAAATCCGTATGCGACCAATCTGTCTTGGAAGTTTGAAGAAACTAATACCAGCCTACCCTATGGCCAGTTTTACGTGCCTTCCAACTGGACTTGTCAAGATAGAACGGTCTCTGTATATTATAAAGATACTTCTACTAACTGTTGGCGTGTTTGTTCTAAAAGAGTGACTATCTGCCCTCCTATCAATTGTCAAACTGCCATTTCTTATCAATACAATAGCAGCACGAATAAATTTGTGTTCACTTTAGCCAATTCTTATGGCGGTGCTGTGTTATGGAAATTTGAAGAGACAAACACCATATTACCAAACGGAGAATTTTATGTGCCGTCAAATTGGACTTGTAGAAATCTCACAGTTTCCGTATATTACTTTGATATCAGTTCGCAGTGTTACCGTGTTTGCTCAAAAATAGTCACTATTTGTCCACCAGTCAATTGTGAAACCGCCATTCAGTATGCCTACATCGAAGCAGGAAACAAATATCAATTTACCCTCAATGTTCAGGGTGCACAGTCTGCTACATGGTACTTCGAGGAAGGGTCAGTATCATTACCAAATGGGTACTTTTACTTACCATCAAATTGGGTTTGTCAAGAAAAAACAATTGTTGTACACTATTTTGATAGCTTCAGTCAATGTTGGAGAGTATGTTCACGTCGTATAACGATTTGTCCACCAATCACTTGTGAAAATGCCATAGATTATACATTCAATGCTGCGACAAATTCGTATCATTTTTCTTTGAATATTCCGGGAGCTTCTTCAATTTCATGGCAATTTGATGATAATCATACGCAGATACCAAATGGTGAATTTGTATTACCTGCCGGATGGACATGCCAAAGCCGCCCAGTATCTGTATATTACTATTATCCCGGAAGCAATTGCTGGAGAGTTTGCTGCAAATGGGTTGAAATCTGCCCACCAACAAACTGTAATAATGTGATAGATTACAAATACAATCCTGATGGGGATGCCATAGTATTGAGCTATACGGGTTCTGACGTGTCACAATTGACATGGACAAACGAAACTACAGGAACAACTATAGGCAGCGTTGGGCAGACTCAAGTAGTGTATTCCTTGACAGGATTCTCTTGTGCAACCCACACTTTCAGCATCAAATATTATGAAAATGGAGTATGGCATATGTGCTGTAAAAATATCTATGTGTGTAATCCTAACCAATGTGCCGGTACAATTTCTAGCACAACATCAGGCAATGTTATAACGTTGAGTATTCCGTCCAATTACACAGATGTGAGGTGGATTGATCCAAATACGTCAAATGTTTTAGGAACCGGAAATACTATTCAGATTCCACTTGTAAATGGAAGTTACTCTGGTTTGGTATCTGTAAATTATTACGATCCGGCACAATATCACTACAAGACCTGTTCAAAACTTGTACAAGCATCATGTCCAAAACCAGTGCCTTCATTTACCTTTAATGTGTCAGGAGATTTAGTCTTTTTCACAAATACAACCACTAATGCCAATTCTTATTCGTGGAATTTCAATGGCGGTTTACCTGTATCAGGCAGCACACATGAAACAACTAACCCAACAGCTTCATTTAGTCAGGGTACTTATAATGTTTGTTTGACTGCCACAAATACCTGTGGAAGTGCACAAATCTGCCACTCTATTGAGATCACCAAAGGCCATGATTGCTCATTTTATATTCCTGAAACGACGTGTGGAATGGTGGGAACCGATGTCATCATACCTGTGAGAGTTGCAGATTTTGATGATGTTTTGACATGTAACTTTACCATACGTAATAACAATGTGTCAAAAGTGCATTTTAAAGCTATTGAACAGGTTAATCCTGCTATTCAATCAGGTTATAATCAATTTATTGCTGATGACCACATAAGATTCTTATGGTCAAGTCCTACAGGTAAAACTTTAGATGATGACGCCACATTGTTCTTTATAAGAGCATCTATTAAGGAAGAATCTACTGTACCTGTCAACGTGTTCTTCAGCGATGATCCTGTAAAAATTGAAGCATTCAATGCATCAATGCAAAGACTTAATGTACAGACATCTTCCGGCAATATTTGCATTGACCCAATCCCTTCAATGTTATTGGTTTCCGGTAATTTGGAAACACACCATAATAAAAGACCAATCGTAAATACGGAGGTACATGTATCAGGCGATATGCAGGATTCTGTGAAGTCAAATGTGTCTGGTGATTACTCTATTGGTAATGTAACTTATCATTCTGATGTGCAAGTTTTCCCATTCAAGGATAATGATCCTTACAATGGTATCAATGCCTTGGACATTGTAGTACTTCAAAGACATGTATTACAAGTACAACCAATCACAGATCCATACTACTTGATAGCTGGAGATGTGAATAGAGACGGTTTGGTTAATGGACTGGATATTGTAGCGATGCAGCAAATGCAATTGAGAATGATAGAGTCTTTCCCTAATAATACATCATGGAGATTCATACCAAAATCTTTCACCTTCACCACAACAAATCCGCTCACTGAGGCATTTCCTGAGGCGGTTTCAATTTCTCAGATTGCATCAAATGTCCAAAATTTGGATTTCTATGGTATAAAAGTTGGAGACATGAATGAAACCAATGATGCAGGTGCAAGCTCGTTTGGAGATGATCCTCATACAAGAATTACGTCAGACAGTTTGAAGTTATATCCGGCTCAAATCTACGCAACACCTGATGGAGTCGTTCATATGCCTATCAAAGCACATCAATTTGAAGGGTTGACTTCGATGGAAGGCAGCATCCATTTTGACCCTGCTACCCTTAAATTTACGGGTATTAGCCATTTTGGATTGCCTTCATTGGGCACCGATAATTTTGCTAGACCTATGAAGTACGGTGATGACGTGATCACATTTACTTGGGCTGATGGTAGTATCGATGGTATAGATATTGTGGAAGGGAATAGTTTGTTCACATTAGAATTTGAAGTCATCGGTCAAGTAGGAAATTTCGCAAGTGTTGTTTTCAATGATTATCCACTTCCTATGCTGTCTTCAGATGAAACACTCAAAGAAATCCATATTGACGCACAACCGTTGCACGTGGATATTTTATCACCACTTGAGTTAAGTCCTGAAATCAGACCTTCCAATTGTTATGGTGAAAATGACGGTCTTATAAATCCAAATGTATCAGGAGGAACAGGACAGTTTAGTTATGCGTGGTCAAATGGAAGCACAAATGCACATATCTCGGGATTAGCTGATGGAAATTATCAGTTGACAGTGACCGATTTGATAGCAGGATTATCAATCCAACATGACTTTAATGTAGTGTCTCCATCAAAAATCGAAGGTAATCTCACTTATAATCCAAGCACGCATACATTAGAGATTTTAGGTCAAGGTGGTACAGCTCCATATGCATTCATTTGGAATACCGGCCAAAAAGCATCAGAAATCACAATCACTGAAAATGGATTATATTCTGTGGTGATAGTGGATTCTCGTTTGTGTGTCTCACAAAAGTATGAAATTGTGGTCGATGATTTCATTTCAGCCACGTCTGACTTTTCTAGCGATTTCAAAATATATCCTAATCCGGCATATGACAAAATCACCATAAAATCTTCTAAAGATCTTTTGGGAGTCGATTATTCATTATTGGGTATTAATGGAAATGTAGCTTTAGAAGGTAAATTTGAGCATGATGCGGTAGTCGATCTTTCAGAGATCAACAGCGGTGTATATATACTTTACCTAAAGAAATACAATCTACATCAAAAAATTGTAGTGAGAAAATAATGCTTTTTCATTAAACTTTGTGTGGCGCCATGGTGAATCAATTTTCATCATGGCGCCAATTTTTTATAGTGATTTGAACTTTTGTTTGAGAAATTAAATACTACATTTACATTTTAAAATCAAAAATATGTCAGCCACCCTCATTATCATTGTTTTAACCTCATTGGTGTCTTTGGTAGCATTTAGTCAACACGATATTTTCAATAATTTAAAACATTATCCTTTCGCTGAACAAAGAGACAAAAGTTATTACAGATGGCTTACAGGCGGATTATTACATGGTGATGAGATGCATTTATTTATAAATATGTATGTCCTATATTTGTTTGGCAGGTATGTAGAATCCTATATTACAATGAAAAACCCCGTGTATGGATCATGGATTTACATTATCTTGTACTTTCTCATCATGGTCATGGCTAATATTCCTACATACTATAAATACCGCAATTCTCCACATTTTTCGAGTGTAGGTGCATCCGGCGCAGTGACTGGATTGGTATTCATTTTTATTTTACTTAATCCTTGGGAGCTATTATATGTCTTCTTTGCAATACCGATTCCGGCGATACTTTTTGGAATTCTCTACTTGTGGTATTCAAGTTGGGCTGCAGATAAAAATAGAGACAACATAGACCATTATGGGCATTTTTTCGGCGCTGTAGCCGGATTACTCAGTTTTATTATCTTATCTCCTGAAGCAATTAGAATTTTCATTCATAAATTTGTCAACGATTTCCCTTTATAGTTTATTCTTTGTTAGAATAATAGTTGACCAATGCATATCCCAAAATCAAGGAACCTAAAATAATCAATGGAAATGCAAATGGACTATTCTGAAATGGTAAAAACTTGATGTTCATACCATAGAAGGAGGCAACCATACTTGGTACCAGTAAAATGATGGTAACCATGGTCAATCTATGAATGATGACATTGAGATTATTTGAAACAATGGACGCATAGGCTTCCATAGTACCGCTCAAGATATTTGTATATACATTGGACATTTCCAACGCCTGAGAATTATCAATGATAATATCTTCAAACAAATCTACAAATTCATGATCATCCTCCAATTTCAGCAAATCTATTCTCTTCATTTTCATTTTCAATAATTCATTGGTACTCAATGAAGAAACAAAATACACCAAACTTTTCTCAATTCTCAATAATTGTTGTAGCTCAGAGTTCCTTGAAGAATGGTACAACTCCTGTTCAATCAGATTTCGTTTTAAATTGAGTTTTTTCAAGCATTCCAAAAAGCGATATACGTTTTGCTCAAAAATCTGAAGTACAAACAATTTTTTATCCTTTGGATTAAACCCTTTTACTTTGTTGCCAAAAAAATTATCTAGGATTGGATTGTCATCAGAACAGATAGTGATGATATGTAATGGTGTGATGATGATACCTATGGGAATCGTAATATAGATGGCTTCACTGTCTTTTCCCTCGTCGTTTAGAACAGGACTGTTGATCAAAATGAGGATGTTCTCTTCGTCTTTTTCAAAACGTGACCTTTCATCTACGTCAATTGAATCAGTTAGGAAATCCAAAGGGATATCCAGAGTTTTAGCCAATTGATCCAATTCTTTATGTTCAAATGGAGGATATACATTTATCCATGGAGCATTCTCTGCTCCATCAACTTCCTTTATTAAACCTTGAATTTTATCGATGTATTGGATCATAAATCGGAAAAGGATACGGTGAATGGATAAATAAACCGGATACACAAAGGTAACAAAAATTACTAACTTGATATCTGCAAAAAAAAATTAAAGCCCATGCAGTAAATGGCGATGGGCTTTAAAAGGTCTCCATATGTTATTAGGATGCTTGGAATTGACTTAGCATGATGGATATCATTGAAACCAGCAAAACTAATGCAATAACAACCCGCATGTCACTAAACAACATTTCGTCTTTAGATACCATAAAATAATGAGTTTGTATTCGGTTATTATTATATGTCGTCAAATTGTTAAATCACTTTTGATTACTGCAATTTCACTGTACCAATGCCAAAAATGATACCATAACTTTTTATTATAATATAACATTTACCCCCTTCTTTACCCTTAAATTTTACACGTTTTACATATTGAAATTATGCGTCCCTTCTTTCTTATTCACAATCAAGTACTTTCAGATTTAAGAATTAGTTAATTTAAATTTAAATAAAATATAAACCCTTTGAAAATTACCCTTACTTGGTGATGCAATTGTTTCATATACCATTTTATAAGAATGTATGACATTTTATAGTAGTCTGAAGTGAAGCCACTGACATTGTTTCACTAAAATTTAAAATACACGTCAATTTGTCAATTTTGCTTTGTAGGAATACTTTTGGAATGCTAAAATACACTTGTAATCATCTTTGCCGACAGGTTAATTTTTGACAACTATCCAAATGAGTCAATTTATAATTATCTTTGCAGACTTTAAATTGCACTTATTACATTATTCAATTAATCATTCTTTTCATAAATGCTAAATATAATAAAAAATCTATTCGGGTCTAAGCACGATAGAGAAATCAAAGGGTATCAAGGTAACGTCATTAAAATAAACGAGCATTTTGAGTCCTATAAGTCATTGTCCAATGACCAACTGAGAAATAAAACTACAGAATTCAAAGATAGAATTGCACAATATCTGGCACCTATTGATGCAGATATCGAAAAACATAAGCAGCAAGCCGAGTCCATTGAAGACTTTTATGAAAAAGAGAACATTTTCAACGAAATAGATAAGCTCCAAAAAGAAAGAAATGCATCCTTGGAGGAAGTCCTAAAGAACATTTTACCCGAAGCCTTTGCCGTCGTAAAAGAAACTGCGAGAAGGTTCAAGGACAATGCTTTCCTTGAAGTTACAGCCACAACACATGACAGAGATTTGGCTGTATCAAAGGACTATATTCTCATAGACGGAGAAAAAGCCAAATACAAGAATTCATGGGTAGCTGCCGGTGGAGATATCACTTGGGATATGCTGCATTATGATGTGCAGCTTATTGGAGGAATGGTATTGCATGAAGGTAAGATTGCTGAAATGGCAACGGGTGAAGGTAAAACACTAGTGGCGACGCTTCCAGCCTACCTAAATGGTTTATCAGGGCAAGGTGTGCATGTCATTACTGTGAACGACTACTTGGCACGTAGGGATAGTGAATGGATTGGCCCAATTTTACAATTTTTATTACTTACTATAGACTGCATAGACAAATACCGTCCGCATTCACCAGAAAGAATTGCCGCTTACCGTTGTGATATTACCTATGGAACCAATAATGAATTTGGATTCGACTATCTAAGAGATAATATGGTGCGAGAGTCTGATGAATTGGTGCAGAAGAAACATCATTTTGCTATGGTGGATGAAGTGGATTCTGTATTAATAGATGATGCACGTACACCATTGATTATTTCAGGCCCTGTGCCACAAGGTTTGGAAGAACAAGAGTATATAGAACTCAAACCCAAAATCGAAAAACTTTTTAATGTCCAAAGACAGCTAACCACAGAATTATTGGCCGAAGCGAAAAAACTCATCAAAGAAGGTCATACCGGTCACCAAGAAGGCGAAGGTGGACTATCTCTTTTTAGAGTTTACCGTGCATTGCCGAAATATAGACCTTTGATCAAGTTTTTGAGCGAAGAAGGTATAAAAGTCATCTTGCAAAAGACAGAGAACTTTTACATGCAGGAGCAAAGCAAACACATGCACATCGCTGATGAACCACTTTATTTTACCATTGATGAGAAAAACAGAAACGTTGAACTGACTGAAAAAGGTATCGATTATTTATCAATGGGCGAAAACGATCCTAATTTCTTCGTCATGCCCGATATCACAAATCAGATTCAAGCTTTATCTGCAAGAGAAGTTGCCGAAAATATTCAACTGACTAATGAAAAAGACGAACTCATTCAAGACTATTCGTTGAAATCTAGGCGTTTGCATGCCACTAGTCAACTCTTAAAGGCTTATACCCTATTCGATAAAGATCAAGAATACGTGGTCATCAATGAAGAAGTTAAAATCGTTGATGAGCAGACTGGTAGGATGATGGAAGGGCGAAGGTATTCTGATGGATTGCATCAAGCCTTGGAAGCAAAAGAAGGCGTAAAGGTCGGCGATATCACCCAAACCTATGCGACTATAACCCTTCAAAATTATTTCAGGATGTATCATAAACTGTCCGGGATGACAGGTACAGCTGAAACAGAAGCAAGTGAATTGTGGGAAATTTACAAATTGGATGTTGTTGTTATACCTACAAATAAACCGATAGTCAGACAAGATAAAGAAGATTTGGTATTTAAAACAGCAAGAGAGAAATTCAATGCTGTCATAGATGAAATCAATAATCTTACATCAAAAGGAAGGCCAGTTTTAGTCGGTACTACTTCAGTTGAAATATCGGAGTTGCTGTCCAGGATGCTGAATCTAAGAGGCATAAAGCACAATGTATTGAATGCAAAGCAACACCAGAGGGAAGCTGAAGTTGTTGCAGAGGCAGGAAGACCATCTAGTGTGACCATAGCAACCAACATGGCTGGTCGTGGTACCGATATAAAGCTGACTCCTGAAGTAAAAACAGCAGGTGGATTGGCCATAATCGCCACCGAAAGGCATGATTCTCGAAGAGTGGACAGACAGTTGAGAGGTCGTTCCGGAAGACAGGGAGATCCAGGCTCATCCCAGTTTTATGTGTCATTGGAAGACAACTTGATGCGTCTCTTCCAGTCAGAGAGAATAGCCGGAATTATGGATAAAATGGGACATAAAGATGGAGAAGTGATCCAACATAGTATGGTGACTAAGTCTATAGAAAGAGCCCAAAAAAAGGTAGAAGAGAATAACTTTGGTATTCGTAAGCGACTTCTAGAATATGATGATGTCATGAACATTCAGCGTGAAGCCATCTACCGCAAGAGAAATCACGCATTGCATGGTGATCGTCTCTCTGTGGACATCAATAATATGTTTATTGGAGCCGTTGAGCACATCGTAGCGATTCACAAACCTTCTAATGATTACGAAGCATTCAGATTTGATTGTTTGACGTCGTTAGGTATAGATCCCGAACTAACACCGGAATCTTTTAAAAGTACATCGACAGAAGAATTGATCGATAGAACCTTGAATGCAGTGTTGACCCATTACCATAATAAATCTGCTCAAATTACCCAGATTTTACTACCTACAATAAAACAAGTGTTTGAGCAAGAAGGCAATAGGTACAAAAGAATTGCCATTCCATATACTGATGGAAGATTGAATCCATTACCAATCGCTGCTGATTTGAAGAATGCGGTCGATAGCAATGGAGAATCCATAATGAAGGATATCGAAAAAACCATCACATTGGCTATTTTGGATGACCATTGGAAGGAACACTTGCGAAATATGGATGAATTGAAAGATTCAGTTCAAGCTGCATCATTTGAACAAAAAGATCCATTAGTAAAGTATAAAATCGAAGCCTATGGATTGTTTGAAGAATTGATTTACAAAATAAATAAGGATGTTTCTACCTATCTATTGAATGGTAAAATTGTATTGCAAGAAAGAGTTCAGGAAGCTGGGGTTCAGAAAACAGACTTAAGCAAGATACGAACCAGCAAGGAAGAGGAAGCCATGAAGGAGGCAGCCACTAATGTCTCCAATAAACCAGAGAAAGTTTCCACAATCAAGAGAACTGAAACAAAAATAGGCAGAAATGATCCTTGTCCATGTGGAAGTGGCAAGAAATTCAAGCAGTGCCACGGAAAATAATGCATCTTGACAACTGAAGACAGGAAAAAAACAGATGATCTGTATCTGTCTCGATGCTTTGCTCTTGCAAAGTTAGGAGGTAGAAAGACCTTGTCTAATCCTAATGTGGGATGTGTTATTGTTTATAAAGATAGAATTATTGGCGAAGGATTTCATAGGAGTTTTGGTGCCCCACACGCTGAGGTGGATGCTATTAAATCTGTAGATGAAAAAGATTTTCCATTATTAAAACATGCCGCAATGTATGTAAGCTTGGAACCTTGCAGTCATTATGGTAAAACACCTCCATGTGCTGAATTGATCGTGCACCACCAGATTCCTGAGGTAGTTATTGGAGCCATCGATCCTAACCCTAAAGTTGCAGGAAAAGGTGTCCAATATTTGCGCAATCATGGTGTCACGGTTACAGTGCATAATTCACCCATTGCAGAAAATATCATTGGCAAGTTTAGGAAGAATCTGCAACAAAAACCATACGTGATATTAAAATGGGCACAATCAAAAGACAGATTTATTGGTAGAAAAGACGAACAAATTTGGCTTTCACATCCTCATACATCGATATTAACCCATTCATTGAGAAGCCAAGTAGATGGCATTGCCATAGGTAAGAATACTTGGTTGACAGATAAGCCACAACTGACAGATAGGTATTTCCAAAACCACTTTCAACCCATTAAAATTATATTTGACAGAAATAATAAGGTTGCACCCACGCTTATGAATTATAATAGAGATGAGAAAATAATTGTAGTAAACGAAGATTTTATGAAAGAAATGGATCAAGTAAGATTCTTAAAATGTGGAAATACCAACGATCTAGATCAGGTACTCAAATCTTTGTACCAACACGGAATACATAGTATTTTGGTAGAAGGTGGTGCAAAGTTATTGCAGCATTTTATAGAACAAAATGCTTGGGACGAAGCAAGAATCATACATACGAATGTCAAGTTAGAAACTGGTATCAAAGCTCCAAACATATCAGGGAAAATACATAAAGTTTGGCATGTTGGGCCTGATAAAATAGTTCAAATCTTTCCTACAATATGAATCTAAAAGAGAAATCATCTTTTATAATTGCAAAATTGGATGAATTATTTCCAGAAGTTCCAATTCCACTGATTCATAAAGATCCATTTACATTATTGGTAGCCGTCGTACTTTCAGCCCAATGTACAGATGAACGGGTCAATCTTATCACTCCGAAACTTTTTAAATTGGCTGACACACCGGAAAAAATGGCAAGCCTTTCTCCAGAACAAATCAAGGAAGCCATAATATCGTGTGGTTTATCCGGCCAAAAATCTAAAGCTATCCATAGGTTATCGGAAATGATTAGGGATGATTACGAAAACTCTGTACCAGCAAATTTCGAAGCTTTGGAGTCATTACCAGGTGTTGGTCATAAAACTGCTTCCGTCGTCATGTCTCAAGCATTCGGAGTACCTGCATTTCCTGTAGATACACATATTCATAGATTGGCCTATAGATGGGGATTATCATCAGGTAAAAATGTGGAGCAAACCGAAAAAGATTTAAAACATCTATTTCCGGAGGATTTATGGAATAAATTACACTTGCAAATCATCTATTATGGCAGAAAATATTGTCCTGCAAGGAACCACAAAATAGATTCTTGCCCAATTTGTCAGAGATTGGGTTCGTGAGATGCCAATTTAAAATACTATAATCTCTTCAGAATAAACTTCAAATCATAATATTGCAAATTTCCATTTATTTTGATGGTATCATCGGAGCTGAAATCTGAAATTGTAAACTTCACTACTTCTCCATCAGTTTTGGTAATATCTATATTCTTGTTACCGTTTACTGAGTAAGTAGAAGGATTTACTTCCCCGAATACATCAGAATCAATGGTTTTATCTGCTTTAAATTCAAAAAAACCACCCTTCATCAATGGGTTTTCTCTGTTATTGATTTCAGAAGAAATCACTTCCCATCTTCCAATTATGCGATCTGACACTTTTTTTTCATCACTTTTGCAAGAAAATAGTAACAAAAAATAAAATAGAATTACAAACTTATTCATCTTCATAAAGTCATATTTTCAGAAATTATCCACAATATATGCATTATTTTGAATAATGAGTTGCGTTGTAATTCAAAAATCCCAAACCTACACGTTTCTATTTAGACAATTCAAATCTTCAAATGCTGTTTTCATACGAGAAACAAAAGTAGATTCACCACTTCGCAACCATACTCTCGGATCATAATACTTCTTATTCGGTTTGTCCGCTCCTTCCGGATTTCCGATCTGACCTTGTAGGTATCCTTTGTGATCTTCATAATAATTCTTCACGCCATCCCAGAATGCCCACTGCATATCCGTGTCGATATTCATTTTGACCGCTCCATAATGAATGGCTTCACGAATTTCTTCTCGTGAACTTCCTGAACCACCATGGAAAACAAAATTGACAGGATTTGGGCTGGTACCATATTTATTCTGGATATAGTCTTGTGAATTTTTAAGAATAATAGGTTTTAAGCTTACGTTTCCGGGTTTATAAACACCATGTACATTACCAAAAGCTGCTGCTATTGTAAATTTGTCTGAAACCTTTAAGAGTTCCTCATATGCATACGCTACTTCTTCAGGTTGTGTGTATAATCTAGTGCTATCTACGCCTGAGTTATCTACACCATCTTCTTCACCACCGGTTACACCAAGCTCTATCTCCAAAGTGATGCCTATTTTTGACATTCTTTCAAGATATCTTTTTGAAATTTCAATGTTTTCAGCGATTGGCTCTTCAGAAAGATCCAACATATGACTACTATAAAGTGGCGCACCATGTGCTGCAAAATGTTTTTCATTGGCGTCCATCAATCCATCTATCCACGGAAGAAGTTTTTTTGCACAATGGTCTGTATGCAAGATAACCGGAACACCGTATGCCTCTGCTACATTGTGAATATGTAATGCACCTGAGATACCACCCAAAACTGCAGATTTTTGATTGTCATTTGACAAGCTTTTACCGGCAAAAAATGAAGCACCACCATTAGAAAATTGGATGATGATTGGTGAATTTACAGCTTTTGCAGTTTCTAATGCCGCATTGACAGAATTTGTACCTATGACATTCACAGCCGGTAATGCGAAATCATTTTCATTGGCATAATTCAATAATTCTGTGACTTCATCACCAAAAAGAACTCCGGATCTAAATTGTTTTGTTGACATGATTATTTTTTTTAAAAATTTATATGATTCCTTTCTCAGCAAGGTACCTTTCTGCATCCAGCGCTGCCATACAACCACTTCCTGCGGCTGTTACAGCTTGTCTATAAATGTGGTCTTGAGCATCTCCTGCTGCGAAAACTCCTTCAATATTGGTAAAACTTCTTCCGGGCTTCGTAATTAGATATTTATTCTCATCCATATCTAACCATCCTTCAAAAAGTTCCGTATTCGGCTTGTGACCAATGGCAACAAAAAAACCCGAAACCGGTAAAATTTCAGTGGCTCCGGTGATGGTGTTTTTTATTCTTACTCCTTCAACCTTATCCTCACCTAAAATCTCATCAGTCGTGGTGTTCCAATGAATCTCAATGTTCTCCGCTGCCAAAACCCTGTCTTGCATGATCTTAGAAGCTCTCATTTCATCTCTTCTCACCAGTAGATGCACTTTCTTACACATCTTGGATAAGTAAGTGGATTCTTCAGCTGCAGTGTCGCCGGCGCCAACTATGGCCACTTCTTGGCCTCTGAAAAAGAATCCATCACATACTGCACATGCTGAAACTCCTTTACTCATAAGTTTTTGTTCGGATTCTAATCCCAACCATCTCGCACTTGCGCCTGTGGCAATGATAACGGTGTCGGCGTGGATCTCATGGTCTGTCTCTGTGTATATTTTATGTACACCACCTGAAAAATCTACCTTTGAAATCATCTCATATCTGATATCTGTACCAAATTTCAAGGCTTGATTTTTGAAATCCTCCATCATTTGTGGGCCAATGATCCCGTCAGGATATCCCGGATAATTTTCTACGTCATTGGTAATGGTCAATTGACCTCCAGGCTCTTTTCCGGTATATAATATTGGTGACAAATTCGCCCTTGATGCATAAATTGCTGCCGTATAACCAGCCGGGCCTGATCCTATGATTAAACATTTGGTTTGTTCAATGCTCATATAAATATTTCTTTAAGTATGTTAATATTGACATACCTATAAATAAAATATGTTCCAAATGGTTTATAAATCATAAGTAACAGAGATAACAATTAAATTTATTAACACCAGTTATTAAAATCAATGCAATATAAGATCAAGCTTCCTTCAAATGGGTTTTTACTCTATCCGACATGATGAGGATCGGTATTTTCGCATTTGCAGCTACAAATTCACTGGCACTTTTATGGAATAAAGATTGGAAGATATTTCTATGTTTGGTGGACATAGCTAATAAGGCATTTTGATCTCCAATGATTTCATTTTCAATTTGCTTGAATACGTCATCTATCATTATAATTTCAATATTAAAATCTAATTCGGGATAATAATTTTTGATTAATGCTTGGCAATCTTCCGTATTAAATTTATCATCTCTCTCCTTAGAATAATGAACTATGCGCATTGTACTTTTCATTTTAGAAGCCAAATCTGCCACATATAAAAAGTGTTCTGCATCATTCTTGATATCTTCAGATAGATATGTAACGATTCCACCAGCTTCAAAATGGCAATTTGGTGGAACTAAAAACAAAGGAGCGTAGCACTCATCTACCAAATCCATAGTCAAAGAACCAAATACTTTTTTGAAGGTGTCGCCTTCTCCTGTAGTTCCCATGACTATGGAAGTGTGATTCTGCTTAGATAATTCTATGATTGACAGTTTAGGAAAACCTATCTCGAAAGTTGAATCAACAAAAGGTTCCACAATGAAATTTCCAAACCAATCTTGATTGAGTGATTTTACATAATTATCTAATTTGGACTTATGAACTGTTTCCACTTCATTACTCAAAATGGTGTATTGGTTGACATCCACAGATGTAGGATAATAGACATGTGTCAAATTGATATATCCACCATCAAGCTTCGCCAATTGATTAGCATAATTATATGCATTAAAGGATGTTTCCGAAAAATCTGTTGGTACAATATATTGTTGCATGGTACCATACTTGACAATCTTTAAAATTCCTTGAATACATTCTCTCAAGCTTTGAGTGTATTGACCATTTGGTCTGATTTCAAACAGTTCAGAATCATTGACCTTGATAGCTGGAACAGAAACAACCCCATCTTTTATAAACTCTGAGATGTCATTGACTTCTGTCAAATTATATTCAATATTAGCATCAACTAAACTGGATACTAATTTAGACTTAGCCAATTGTTGGCCGGGAGTTCCTGTTCCATATATCTTGATGTCAATCATTCTACATTATGTGTGAAGTGTTTACAATATCAATTTTTGAGATGATTGTATCCTACTCGTATTCAGCATAAGATTTTGTGTCCTCTGCTAGATGTTTTATAATATCATAAGTGGTCACAATACCTACTACCTGATCATCTTCAACTATCGGAATTCCATGAAATAAATTTTCTTTAAAAATTTCCAAAGCAACGTTAATTTTGTCACTAGGCTCCAATTTTGCCAAACCTTTTGTCATAATATCACGTGCTTGAAAATTATTCAGACGGACTTCTTCTTCCATCTTCTGGTTATTTTCATTATTAAAACCACGTCTAAATAATAAATAATCGGACTTGCTGATAAGACCTACCAAACTACCTTCCTCAATGACAGGTAAATGGTGGATTTTGTGACCTTCAAATAATTTTGCAACTGCTGCAATACTCTCATGCGCACCAACACAGATCGGATGCGGTGTCATAATGGTTGAAATTGGGTTGAGAATGTTCATACACTAATGTTTTATTTTTCCCCAAAGGTCAAGAATTATTTTATATTAAAAGAATGATATATGTCATAAGAATCTATGATATTTGTGGATTTAACTCACTTCGCTTAAAGTAACACTTAATACACAGTGTTTTAAGTACAATTTTATCTTTGATCATGAATGACATAAAACCATCTTCTTTAGAAAATCAAAATGTCAGTATTTTAAATTCCATTTTCAATTCAGCAGTAGAAGGAATGATCATTATCAACGATTGTGGCAAAATTCAAAAGGTTAATCCAGCAGCCTGTACTTTATTCCAATACAAGGAAGAAGAATTGATGGGTGAGAATGTTGCGATCTTAATGTCACCTGAAATCGGAGAAAAACACGATACCTACATTCACAATTATTTGAAGAATAGGATACCAAGGATAATAGGTGTAGGTAGAGAAGTGATCGGTGTCAAAAAAGACAAAACAAGTTTTCCATTTTGGCTAAGTGTAAATGAAATAATCATTGACGAAAAAATATATTTTACTGGCTTTATTCACGACCTAACGCAAGTAAAAATAGTAGAGAATAAACTACTACAATTGAATGACGAGTTAGAAACAAAAGTCACAGAAAGAACTTACAGACTCGAAGATGTCGTAAATCGGTTGTTGGCTACAAATTCAAAACTTTCTGAAGAAATCCAAAGTAGAAAAGCAGTACAAGAAAAATTGAAAAATAGAGAAGAAGAATTAAAAAATGCACTGACAAAAGAAAAAGAATTAGGCGAACTTAAATCCAGATTTGTATCTATGACTTCTCATGAGTTCAGAACACCGTTGGCTACTATTCTTTCTTCAGTCAATCTTATACAGAAATATGAGACCACAGAGCAACAAGAAAAGCGCGATAAGCACATTAATAAGATAAAATCGACCGTTGGCCACCTTGTTTCGATATTAAATGATTTCCTTTCCATGAATAAATTGGAAGAAGGTATAATAAAGGTATGTGTGGAAGAATTTGATCTGATGGAACTCATCCAAGAGACAGTGGAAGAAATGAGAACAATCAAAAAGCCTAAACAAATGATCATCATCGAACCAGAAAACTTTACTATTTTGATGAATAATGATCAACGTGTATTGAAAAATATTCTAATCAATCTCATTACGAATTCTATAAAGTACTCAAAGGAAACCGGCCACATATTTTGTCGTGTAAAAGATTCAGGAGAGGATCAATGCATTGAAATAGAGGACAACGGAATCGGTATTCCACCAGAAGATCAAGTATATTTATTTGAAAGATTTTTTAGAGCTGCAAATGCAATGAATATCGAAGGAACAGGTTTAGGATTGCATATTGTGAAAAAATATTTGGAGATGATCCGTGGAAAAATAGAGTTTGAAAGCGTCCCACATGTTCGAACAATGTTTAAGGTTTATATCCCTAAAGATTTAAATTCAACTAAAATTTCAAAATAAAAATCGATATTTGCACTAAAAATCAGGAATGGGATCAAAAATATTAGTTATTGAAGATAATAATGATGTCAGAGATAATCTCACTGAACTATTAGAATTATCAGGATATGAGGTCGAGAGTGCTGAAAATGGAAAAATAGGTGTTCAGAAAGCAAGAGAGTTCAATCCTGACCTTATTTTATGCGATATCATGATGCCTGAACTGGATGGTTACGGTGTGCTCAGAATCCTTTCTACAACTCCTGATACTGCTCACATTCCTTTTATTTTCCTCACAGCAAAATCTGAAAAAGATGATTTTAGAAAGGGAATGGGATTAGGAGCAGATGACTACATCACCAAACCATATGATGACGTTCAATTATTGGATACCATAACTATTCGGTTACAAAAAAGTGCAAAAATTAGATCATCTTTTGATAAATCTTCTGTCGGATTTCAAAGATTTTTGGATGAAGCAAAGGCCCAAAAAGAATTTGAAAAGCTTTCAGAAAATAGAGAAACTAGACATTACCATAAAAAAGATCTCATTTACGAAGCCGGACAACATCCCAAGTGGCTTTATTTTGTAGAGTCAGGTAGTGTAAAAGTGTATCAGATCAATGACTTTGGAAAGGAGTTTACAGTCAATGTTTACAAACAAGGAGATTTCTTTGGTTACCTCCCTTTACTTAAAGAAGAACCTTATTTTGATAACGCAGCATGCCTAGATGAGTCATTCCTTAGACTGATCCCTATTGAAGATTTTATGCTACTTGTACTTAATAATAGAGAATTCGCAGCAAAATTTATCAAAATGTTGGCGAACCTATCTGAAGATACCGAAAAGCTACTTCTAGAATTAGCATACAGTTCCGTAAGGAAAAGAGTAGCCAATGCGCTTATAAAATTTAGCGAAGTAAAAGAATCAAATGTCATGTCATTGCTTCGTGACGATATTGCTTCCATGGCAGGAACTGCAAAAGAAACCACTATCCGTACCTTATCTGATTTCAAAAGCGAAGGTTTAATTACCATTGATGATAAAAAAATTGAAATCATCAATATAGAGAAACTACGTAATATGCCTCAATAATCATGACTAAAATCAGCCACTAATAAAATCTGGGTCATAGATCGTATCATGATTCAGTATTTATCTTTGTCCATACGGCTTTCATACATTGCACATGAGTTTAAAGAAAAAGGAATTCGTACAGAGTATCATGACTAAAGATCCAATTACAGTCAGTACTCAGAATAAATTGAAGGATGTGTATAACATCATGAAAGAACATAGCATCAGACATGTTCCCGTGGTTTCCGGTGACGAATTGATAGGAATCATCAGTCAATCAGATATAGAAAGAGTCACTTACGTAGAAGAAGGATTGGATGAACATATCAGATCTGCCTTCATAGACATGTTGAGAATCGATCAAGTGATGACAAGAAATGTCAATGTGTTACAAGTTGATGATTCTATAAAGGAAGCAGCAGAAATATTAAGCATGGGTTCCTATCATGCCTTGCCGGTATTAGATGAAAAAAAATTGGTGGGAATATTGACTACAACCGATTTGATAAATTATCTCTTAAAACACTATTGATGTTTTAGAAGGTTAAAGATATTTTGTAAAGATTGTTGATCTAATTGTTTTGATTTTTTTTTGAAGGCGATATCTCATCGCCTTCATTATTTTATTGATTGTTGAAATGAAATGCACACTTTCACTTACTACTGATGAAGAATGAAACCATAAACTTTATTTTCAAACATTTGTTACAACAAATATTAATAAAATAAATTTTATCATAATGAAAATTGTAGTCAACATTTTATTTTTTATGCTATGTGCAGGCATGGTATCTGCGCAAAAATCATCAATAGATGCTGTTGCATCAACGGTACAATGGAAGGGTTATAAAGTCACAGGAATGCATGAAGGCACCATCAAAGTGAAAGATGGAACATTTGATTTTGAAAATGGAGTGCTTAAAGGTGGTTCCATAAATATGGATATGACATCTATTCAGTGTTCTGACTTATCAGGAGAATACAAAGGTAAATTAGAGGGTCATTTAAAATCAGATGACTTTTTTGGAGTTGCCACTTTTCCAACTGCATCGATAGTTTTCAAGAAGGTGACACCTTACGGTAAAGTCGGAGACTATAGAATTGTTGCGGACTTGACTATAAAAGGCACCACAAAAGAAATAAAATTTAATGCCACAGTACTCAACGGAAATGGTTCGGCAGAAATCAAAGTTGATCGTGCAGAATTTAATGTACGTTATGGTTCCGGTTCTTTCATTGATAATTTAGGCGATAAGACCATTTATGATGAGTTTGACATCATCGCCAATCTCAAATATTAATTGAAAACGGTAAAATAAAAAGCCCCAACTATAGTAAAATATTGGGGCTTTTTATTTTAACTACTTATTCTTCTAAGAATGGATATCTATAATCTGTTGGTGGAACAAAGTTTTCTTTGATTGTTCTTGCACTAATCCATCTGTAAAGATTTAATATAGATCCGGCTTTATCATTTGTTCCTGAACTTCTAGCACCTCCAAAAGGCTGCTGACCAACAACTGCACCAGTAGGCTTGTCATTGATATAAAAGTTACCTGCAGAATGTTTTAGTCCATTGACTGCTTTCTGTAAAGCATATCTATCATTACAAAATACTGCACCGGTTAGCGCATAAGGGCTTGTTTCATCCACCAATTGTATGGTTTCTTCAAATTTTTCATCATCATAGACAAAAATAGTTAAAACCGGGCCAAAAATTTCTTCACACATGGTGGTATATTTTGGATTGGAAGTTTTCAGCACTGTAGGTGTGATAAAATAACCTTTTGACTTATCAAAATCACCGCCAAATACGACTTCAACTTCAGGACTTGACTTTGCATTTTCGATATAATTTGTTATTTTATTGAATGATTTTTCATCTATCACAGCATTGATAAAATTTGTAAAGTCATTTGGATCCCCAATTTTAAAGGAACTTAAGTCATTAACTAAGTCTTCTTTTACTTTTTTCCAAAGACTTTTAGGGATATATGCCCTTGAAGCTGCTGAACATTTTTGACCTTGAAACTCAAATGCTCCTCTTGCAAGTGCTACTGCTACTTCCTTCGGATTTGCAGATGGATGTACTAAAACAAAGTCTTTTCCTCCGGTTTCACCCACCAAACGTGGAAATGATTTGTACATGGATAAGTTTTGACCAATTGTTGCCCACAATTTTTGGAAAACTCCAGTGCTACCTGTGAAATGCAATCCGGAAAATTCTCTATGTGAAAATATGACATCGCCTGCAGTTGGACCATCCACGAAAATCAAATTGATAACGCCATCAGGTAAACCAGCAGCTTTGTAAATTTCCATGATCACAGCAGCCGAATAAATCTGTGTTTCTGCCGGTTTCCACACCACAGTATTACCCATGAGTGCAGGTGCAAAGCACAGATTTCCGGCAATAGATGTAAAATTAAATGGAGTTAATGCAAAAACAAACCCTTCTAAAGGTCTATATTCCAATCTATTCCATGTTCCTCTAGGGCTTTCAGGCTGCTGGGCATATATCTCGGTCATGTATTGTACATTGAATCTAAAGAAATCAGCTAATTCACAGACTGCATCGATTTCTGATTGGTACACATTTTTGGACTGTCCAAGCATGGTTGCCGCATTCATTTTTGCCCTATATGGACCTGTAAGTAGGTCAGCTGCCCTCAGAAAAATTGCTGCTCTTTCTTGCCATGGCATGTTTTCCCACTCAGATTTAGCAGCGAGCGCTGCGTCGATTGCCCGTTGAACATGGCTTCTATTTCCATAATAGTAATGACCCAAAGTATGCTGGTGGTCGTGCGGTGGATGCAAACTTCTTTTATCATCAGTTCGGACTTCATCACCACCTATAGACATAGGTATGTCCACTGTTTTACTCTTCAATTCATTCAAAGCTGCAACAAGCAACTTTCTTTCCGGACTGCCGGAAGTATAAGGCAATACCGGTTCGTTCACAGCTACCGGTACCTTAAAAAACGCATTTGACATGATTTATTTATTTGTTCAATGTTTGAATATCTTTCACGATGTTTGCGGGAACAAAACTCGAAATATTGCCCTTTCCCTTGATGATTTCTCGAACTATTGTAGAACTAATGTGGGAGAATTCAGGCTTACTAATCAAAAATACAGTTTCTAATTCATCGCCAATAATGGTATTCAATTGAGAAATTGTTTTTTCGTATTCGAAATCCGATGAAGTCCTTAACCCCCTTAACAGAAAATGTGCTCCGACTGCCTTGCAAAAATTTACAGTCAATCCTTCAAAATAGGAAATTTGTACGTTTGGGTAATCTTTGAAAACATCCTTTAACCATGATAATCTAGTTTCCAGAGGAAATAGCGCTTGCTTTTGATTATTTATACCTACGGCTACAATAATGGTTTCAAATAATAATGAAGCTCTTTTAACTAGATCCACATGACCAGTGGTGATCGGATCAAATGAGCCTGGAAAGACTGCTATTTTCATGAAAAGACTTAAATCGCCCGCAAATATAAGATAAAACTTGCCCTAATCTTGCCTATCTGATACAAAAAATGTCAATATTCCGGCGAGAATCATGGATACACCACCTACAATCAAGGCATAAATCGGATGCCCATCAAAAAATGTCGTAAGGATAAATCCCAATAGTGAAGCAGCGACAAGTTGTGGTATGACAATGAAAAAATTGAAAACGCCCATGTAATAGCCCATTTTTTCAGCCGGCAGTGCTCCTGATAAGATCGCATAGGGTACTGAAAGAATTGATGACCAAGCAATACCTAAACCTATCATCGGCAACCATTGCAAAGTCAACCCTTGGCCTAAAAAGTAAATTGAAATCAATCCCAAACCACCCAAAGTCAGTGCTAAAAAGTGTGCAAATTTCCTCGATGTTTTCGCTGCTACAACGGGAATAAAGAAGGCAACTATTGCTGCAATGAGATTATAGTTACCCATCATTCCACTTACAGTATTCGCACCTTGATTGAATATTTCGGATTGCGTGTCAGTGGTGCCGTAGATGTGCTGTGTGATGGCTGCTGTGGCATAGATCCAAAAAGCAAATAATGCAAACCATGAAAAAAATTGCACAAATGCCAATTGTTTCATCGTTTTCGGCATGGTTAGGAAGTCATTCATGATATTGGTAAACCCATTATTTTTTACTCCAGATTTTACTAGAATTCCCGCAATCAAGAAAAGCAAACCAAATAATGAAATAATACCAAAACTTAGTATATATAAATCTTTCTTTAAATCATTGTTATATATAAGAATTGAAAGTGCCATTCCAACAAGTAGCATCAAAATACCTATCGGTAAAAAAAGATTGCTCTTAGTCAGAGAACCGCTACCTTGTGAGTGTACTGCTTCATCTTCTTGTCCAAATGACCTTAGTTCTTCCGGTGAATACTCTTTTGACGTCAATACAGTATATAAAACAGATAAAAAGAAAACTATACCACCGATGTAAAAAGAATATTTGACTGTATCAGGAACCATTCCTTCTGAAGCTGTGTTTGCCACTCCAAAATGATCAAATATCGTTGGTAACCAAGAAGCTATATACGCACCAGCTCCAATAAAAAAACTTTGCATTGCAAATCCAACGGTTCGTTGTTCATTCGGTAAGTTGTCCCCAACAAATGCACGAAAAGGTTCCATCGAAATATTAATAGATGCATCCAAAATCCAAAGCATACCCGCTGCAATCCATAAACTAGAAGAATTGGGCATGAATAATAAAGCTAAGGATGCCAACAACGCACCTATGAAGAAAAATGGTCGTCTCCTACCCCATTTTTGATGCCATGTTCTATCACTAAAATATCCTATTATGGGTTGAACGATTAAGCCTGTCATTGGTGCCGCAACCCAAAGTATCGGTATATCATCGATTGCTGCTCCTAAGGTTTGAAAAATTCGGCTGACATTTCCATTTTGTAGGGCGAAGCCAAACTGAATGCCAAAAAAGCCAACGCTCATATTGACGATGGATGTGATCGATAATTTTGGTTTAGTAATCATTGTTGATTTTGTTTAATGAAAAACTACGAAGTTCCATGGCGCCAAGGCCATTTCTGAACCACCATCAAAGTTATGAATTTCTCCAGATAATGCATCATAACCTCCAACTTTTTGTGGTAAAATGCACCTGCACTTTTGATTGGAAAGATTAAAGTATGCGTAGACTTCATTCTGCATAGAAATTTGATGCACATAAAGGATAGATTTATTCAATAGTTCGAATCTCACATGTCGCTTCGATGATTCATTTTGTAGATATTTAAAAAACATATTTAGTTTCTTGTAAAAGTCATGAAGTGCAAAATGTTTGAAACCTATGTCATCTTTATCAAAAAAAGCTATTGTTTTAGGATTGGGTTCTTCTTGTCCACTATATACTAGAGGAACACCTCCAATCAAATATGTCAATGCAGCAAAACATTGATATGCTTCGCCCATTCTTTTGATTTCAGACCCCGACCAAGAGTTTTCATCATGGTTGGACGTAAATAAAAGTTTGTGTTTCAGGATGGAAATATTCGCTTGAAGGTAGTCAAATAATAAATGTACTTCAGCTTCATTTCTAGCAACTTCGTTGATCAAATGATGAAATTTCCAGCCATAATGAAAATTAAAGCCACATTCTTGAATATGGTTTTCTTCTTCTGATTCCGCAATAAAAATAAGATTGGGGTTTTTCTCTCTTAATCTTGGGACAGCATGTTTCCAAAAATTATTTGTTACCAACATGGCCATATCTTGCCTGAATCCATCAATGTGAAAGGTGTCCACCCAATAGCTCATGCACTCTATCATAGCTTCCCACAAGGCTTCATTTTGATAGTTCAGATGAGCCACATCAGACCATCCCATAGGGTTTCCATTTTTATCATAAGGCTCCCTGATTTGACCAGATTCGTCCTTGTGGTAAAATTCCGGATGTTCTTGTATCCATACATGATCCCAGCCAGTATGATTAGCCATCCAATCAAGTAAAACTTTCATGCCCAATCCGTGGGCAGTTGTCACCAATTTTCTAAAAGATTGGATATCACCAAGCTCAGAATGGATACTTTTATAATTAGAGGGTGCATAGTAACTTCCTAAACTACCCTTTCTTTTTGTTTTACTGATGGGGAAAATGGGCATCAACCACAACACTTCTACACCCATCTCAGATAATCTGGGAAGATGATCCGAAAATGCATCAATAGTTCCTGTAGAAGTATATTGTCTTATGTTGACTTCATAGATATTTGAGATAGTTGCCATGCAATCCATTTAAAGTGAATAAAATTTGATTCCAAAATGTTCTATACAAACGATAAATCAGATACTCTATATGAGCATCAATTATAGAACACCAATAAGGACAAGATGATTACTTGATGACCTCTATTTTCTTTTGAATAGTGCCAAGGGTGGTGTAAGCCTGAATGATATACATTCCATTGCTGAAATTATCCGTAGATATGATTGCGTGCTGACTATCAACATCTGAAACATTTACAGCGATTCTTCCCTGCATATCAAAGATTCTATATCCCTTGATGATATTTCTTCCATTAAAGTGAAGGTTTATTCCATCAGAAGTAGGATTTGGATATATCAATAACTTGTCTTCAGACGGTATAGGTTCTGACTTCTTAATATTCTGGCGAATATCTATGTAGGCATCCGGAACTCGCACCATCTGCCCAGTCTCATCCATCAGCACGATATCAGTGGCTGAAATCCTACGCATGATATAATCCGCTTGAGTCTTAATTCCTTCAGCTTCGTCTTCAACAATGTATGATGATTCGCCAACTTCTCCAAATCCTGAGACTTCTTTCCCATCCATCCTTGTCACACCCATGTGGATGACACCATCACTTGGTTGTACTGCCATTTGAAGACTGGCGTCATTATTATGAAACCAAGCATCCTCGTAAAAATGGCTTTCAAAACTGGAACTATCCACAAAATTTGGAGCTAATTTAACCGCGAAAGCCATACCATGAAACGATTTTACGATACTACTAGGTGTACCAATGTGGTATTTGATGATCAGAACATCTCCGGAATCCACCGCACTCGCATTTGAAGTCATATAAAATGGGTAATCTTTTATCGCTAATACTTCATCAGGAACCAAATTATGAGATTCTCCATAATGGTTTGAGATTTCTTCCATGTCATTAAAATCGATATGCCCATTACCGTCAGCATCTACATACTTCATATCCGTAGTAGCATAAGGGCTTGGCAGCCAATTATCAGAAAACCGACCATGTGGAAAATTCTGGTCAGATTCACCAGATGTAGGACCAGCAAATCCATAGTTCCTACCTAAAACCAATAAATCATTGACAGAAACTATGCCATCGTTGTTCATATCTCCTTGCCAAACGCAATCTTTTCCCTGACACACACATTCGGTGTCTGATGTGTTGTAGATATGAACATATATCTTGTACGTTTCGCATTGTAATGAATCTACACAGTAAGTAATATCGAATTCATCATTACCATAATACCCGGCGTCCGGTGTATATGAGATAATTGCCCGTGAAGTGATAGCATTACATTCAGCTTCTATGCTATCCTGTGACAGTTGCACTAATGCTGAGCCGTAGGCAGGTGGTGCACTTACAGTAAAACTGTAATTCTCCAAAGGAATATCATATGTTAAAAAGCCTGAAGTATTTATTTTAGTGTGGATATTGTATTGAACATTTTCCCTTGGAGCATAATTTCCAACATAAATAGAAATTATACCTGTTGCTGAATAATAGCCAAAGTTGACCGTATAACTAAAATTCTTAACTCCTGAAAAATTTAAAGGTGGAGTATAACTAAAAACTCCCAATGTATCGTGTTGCAATTGTGATGAATAAGTACTAATCGAATATTTATTAGCTAAATCATTGGCGAAGACATCAAAGGTTACAGGGTTATTTACAGCTGTATATATATGGTCATCAATAACGCTAGAAACGTTTTCCGGAATTTCAAAAACATGGATGAGATATGTTTTATCAATGGAATTTCCATTAGAAAATTGTACGGTGTCGACTACAGAACTAGAAGTCGGTGAGTAAAGGTATTTTAAGGATGATAAAGAGGTAAGATTTCCGTGTGAAGGTTGTATTGTTAATGTAAAATCTTGAGATGGTCTAGACAAGTTGAGCTTTCTATTTCTTTCTACATACAGATGTGTCGTATCATTTTCTGTTAAACTACCTTCACGTTGTAGGTAAATGGTTGCCTTGGTTGAATTTCCTTCCATGTCTTTCACAGAATACATTATCACATCTTCATCTTGACCATCTAGATGTAAATAATGGATAGTATCGCCATTTATTTCAGCTTGACCATGCTTAACAAATGCAATGTTTTCAAGCCAGAGACTATCTCCGGTTGTTGTATCGTTATTGAGTGGGAAAACATCTGTATCTTCGGTAAAGGTGACATAGTCATCTTGAGCATGTAATACAGAAACAGAATAATGAAGAATGATTCTAGTATAGAAAGGTTTAATATTAAACGGTGGGTTAAAGACAAGATATTCAACAATGACGCTAGTTTCCCCTAAAAAATTGGGGTCTATTGCGTGCATATTAAAACCGTAAGTACCATTTCCATTATTGGTTATACCACCGTCCACCACGCAATTCAAATCCGGTTTCACTGAAATATTTGCAAATGATTGAATTTCAGCATTATAGCTCTCACCAGAAGTGAGGTACACATGTTGCATAGCTGGGTAATACTGTGCCTTTGCTTGTAGGGGGACAAACAAAAGAACGATACATAAGTATGTAAAATTTCTTAAAGTCATGGTGTTCAAATTTATTCTAAGGGAAATAAACTTTCTAACTGAATGCAAAATAATATATATTCTTTCAGAAAACCAAATTATATGAAGTATTTTATTATATTTTTTATGTTAATTTTTAAACAATTGATTTTGAATAATATAAATATTGATATTTGTATAAAATTATATATATCAAAATATCATAATATATTATTCTTTTGTTTTGGTATATGTTTTTTATATAATGTTTAAACCCAGTTTTTAAGCGTACATATGAAAATTAATCCGTCTGATTTAGGGCTAAATCCAATACAAATATATTCAATAATAAAACAAAATGAATTCTTATAGTAATATAAATTTTAAAATCTGTTTTATCTATTTTATGATAGTATTATACAGTATTTATAGTTCAATTTCAAATTTCAATCAAGTGAAAGTATCTATTAAATGATAGCAGCCCAAAACGATTTTATTTTGATGAATAATGTATCAAGTACATATTACAAAAACCTATAGGAAGGAATTTGGCTGTTTAGGCTGATTTGATTTGACTAAATCATAGATTATCTTCCATCATAATAAAGATTTGCATACTTGGAAGGAAAATGCATTTTAAACATCAAACAATTAATCCTTAGATACGTTAGCATTTTGTATATTTGTATTTTATAGAGCCCGTTTTCTACCGCATATTTCGCCGAAATGAGATCAAAAAAAATAGTACAAGCAGCGATATTATTAGATGTGTATGCAAGAAACGCATTCATGAAATTTTTACAATCACCATATTTCAATTCAAATCAAGCTGCCATTGAATACTTTGACATCATTGATCAGTGCATTAGGACTGATGCATATGATTTCAGTGATGAAGCATTGTGGACAAGAATTTTTGGAAGCGCACCTTATCAACATCAAAAATTTTTAAAACTCAATTCTGATTTGGTTAAACTTTTAGAACAATTTTTAACCCAAGAAGCCCTAAACGACGCACCCACCCTGGCTTCCAATCTTCGGTTAAGAGCAGCGCATAAAATGTCAATGGAACCGCTCTTGAATGGCATTCTCTCCGAATTCGAACGGCTGATCAAACAAGACAATAATCAGTCAGGACAATATTACTACAACCGGTATGAATTAGAACTCCTGCGATTCAATACCAAAAGTGAAAATGAGAAGAAAAAATCCAAATTTGAGATAGAAGGTCAGCTCAATATTGAGCAAATCTCATCACATCTAGACACATTTTATTTCATCGAAAAGCTCAGAATGTATTGTACGTTATTGAGTTGGAAAAAAATGTACAAGGTAGAAATGGAGATCCCATATATGGACTTTATTCTTGAAGAATCTCAAACTGCTCTCAAGAAAGAAATACCGGCGGTGCAACTTTACTACCTAATGCAAAACACCTACATCAATCAAGACGATACTGCGCATTATTTTGAATTGAGAAGACTAATGAAAGACAGTTTACATCTATTTCCTGAAGAGGAGGCAAAGGAGATTTACGCTACTGCTATCAGTTACTGTATCAATCAGGTCAATAAAGGTAATCTTAATTTCCAAAGAGAAACTTTTGATTTATATAATAGCATGCTTAATGAAACCAGCTTTGCGATTTCTTTCATAAGTGTTACTTCTTTTAGAAATATTGTATTTTTTGCAATTCGAGTAAACGAATCTTCTTGGGCGGAAGATTTTATTCATAGATATGCTTCCTATCTTGAAGAAAAAGATCGAGATAATGCCGTTTATTTTAGCCTTGCAAGATTGGAATTCAATCGAAAAAACTATGAAAAGGTAATTGAATATTTAAATAAAGTGACATACGAAGATGTGTGGTATAGTTTAGGTTCAAAAGCCCTTTTGCTTCATTGTTATTATGAACTCAATGAATATGATGCACTAGAATCCTTGTTACAATCTTTTAATATGTATGTAAGGAGAGAAAAATCCCTTACCAAAGATAGGAAACTGCATCAACAAAATCTGATTAGATTTACCGGATCATTAATAAAATTGACATCAAAAGACAAAAATAAGTTGGTGAATTTAGAAAAAGAAATTCAGGAAACAAGGGGTGTCGTATCTAAACCATGGCTCCTTGAAAAAGTACAAGAAAAATTACAAGGTTAGGGTAAAAACCTTCTTACCCTAACAATAACCTTAGATACCATCAGCTTCATCTTCAACGATGTAGTCACTCAGGATACCAAATAACAATAAGATTGCTTCCATCGCTATAAAATTTTAAGTTGAATTAACTATTATACCTAAACCAAACCACAATTTTTCATGTGAGTTGACTAATACTTCCATGCGTAGAAAGGTATAAAGTGTTTCAATTGGCACACTTATTGCAACTTTATTTTCAGATCATTTTCCAAAGCTGTGCTACCCCATTTTAGTATGGTTTAGATGGAAAATACCCCCATATTTTCCGAAAGTGATCCAATCCCATGGACAGCGTGCTCGGCATTCTCACTATCTTATGAGTGCTTGTACTCGGAAGGTAGAGCCGAGCACCATTTTTTTAATGCAGAATTGTTTTTAAAGTATTTATATTAAGGGATGTGGGATTTTGACTGCTATTGAGTGGTATGAGTGAAGTGAATAAGAAAAATCCGTTCCTTCTCACTCAAAGGCCTACTCCACCCACGTTTCAAGTCCTTTTTTGTCATGCCACAAAACCATTCTCTATCCACCTTATTAAATTTTAAGCCGTGGCGTAACAAAAAATCATAAATGACCTTGTCTCCTTCTCCTATCACTTCAAAAGTAATCTCTTCAATTTCTTCGCTTTCATTTAACCTATGGAAGCAATTTACAATACCATTACCTTGTTTACTTATTTCATCACGTATAAGTTGATAGGTATCCAATGAAATTGGTGCCAAAAGTGGTACAATATATTGGCTTTTGGCTTTATGTCTGTTTGAAGTAAAAAGTTGAATGAGATGCACATCATTTGTAAAAACGCAAAGTCCGCATGATCCGTCTGACATATCTCCTAATGGATTCAACTTTAATTCTGATTTCTTTTTTACCAAGGTAGCCGTAGATAGGTCATCTTGACTCAACAAGGGAAGTTTTTGAGGCTTGTTGACGAGCCAGTAATGCAGTACAACTTTGGGTTTTAATTCCTTATCATGAAATTTAATAATATCACTATCTGAGACTTCGAACGCAGGTTCAAATATCAACGTTCCATTCACTTGTATGCCTTCTTTTGAAATCATCTGTGCACATTGACGTCTCGTTCCCAGACCAGCCAATGAAGCATATTTATTTAATCTCATCAAAAAAAAGAAAAAGGTTTAAAATGGAACTTCGTCATCAAAAGAAGAATTGAAGTTTTCTTGGATATTTGAATCTGAATTCATCCTAGATGGTCTCGTAATGATAGTGTTGTAAGGATTGAGATCAAATGCATTTAAATCAGTAGAAAAGCCGGCTTCACCCGGATCTTCAAACTTCACAAAATGAGAAACAAACCTCAATTCTATGGCGCCAAGACCACCATTTCTATGCTTCGCTAAGATGATTTCTGTTAGGTCTGAAGGAGTGCCTCCATCTCCGTCACCCAAACCATAATAGCCTGGTCTGAAAATAAATGTTACTATGTCCGCATCTTGCTCTATTGCACCGGATTCTCTCAAGTCTGACAATTGAGGTCGCTTATCTCCTCCTCTACTTTCTACTGCTCTGGATAACTGCGATAGTGCAATGACCGGAACATTCAGTTCCTTGGCCAATCCTTTGAGCGCTCTTGAGATAGAAGAAATCTCCTGCTCTCTGTTTCCCCTTTTGTCATTAGGTGCTCCTGCCATCAATTGTAAATAATCTATAACAATGAGTCCAATATCGTGATTTTGCTTTAACCTTCGACACTTTGCTCGTAGTTCAAAGATATTGATGCCCGGTGTATCATCTATATAAATAGGAAATTTTGAAAGCCTATCCACTGCGCTATGCAATTTTTTCCACTCGTATTCCTCCAATTGGCCATTTCTCAATTTTCCCGAATTGATTTCGGCTTCCATGGATATAAGACGCTGAACCAATTGCACATTTGACATTTCCAATGAAAAGAACGCAACGCCATGACCGTTTTCAGCTGCATTTTTTGCAAGTGACAATGTAAATGCTGTTTTTCCCATACCCGGACGAGCCGCAATGATGATGAGGTCAGATTTCTGCCAACCATTGGTCATTTTATCTAGGCCCATAAATCCAGTGGTCACACCTGTCAAATCTGTACCCTTAGCTGCTATGGATTCTATCTCTTTTTGTGCTTTCACAACCAGTGAAGTCAGCGCTTCGTATCCGGTATTTAGGTTTTGATCTGTTATGTCATATAATCCTCTTTCAGCTTCATCAAGCAATTCTAAAACATCTTTGGTATCTTCAAATGCATCATGAATGATTTGCGTTGATACCTTAATGAGCTCGCGTTGAATAAATTTTTGGGCAATTATCCTAGCATGGTATTCAATATTTGCAGCCGATCCTACCTTATTGGTCAACTCCATCAAATAGGTAATGCCTCCAATTTGTTCTAATTGATTGGACTTTTTGAGACTTTCATGCACTGTCAATAAATCTATCGGCTTGCTATTCCCAAAAAGATCTTCCATAACGGAGAAAATTACTTGATGTTTATCCAAGTAAAAACTGTCTTTTCTTAGAATTTCGATGATAGACGGAAAGCCATCTTTATCTATCATGATGGCACCCAATACAACTTCTTCTAGTGGAATAGCTTGCGGCTGAACACGACCATACACAAGTTCGTTTTCGCGTTTCTTGTTGGCGAAATTACCTGCTACGGTTTTAAGATTGCTTTGAATATCAGCCATAAATTTATAACCTATTAACTTTTTTGCTCAAGTAAATACTTTTGAAATTCCAAATACTCATTATACAAACTAAATTATGTATCAAGAAGTTCTATTTTATATCAGATAATAATAAAATGTATAATTCAATTAATGAATTGGATTGTGAAGTTATTCAAAATCACCACACATTTATTTTTATTTAATGCAAAGATAATTTCTTTTCCAAAAAGTAAGGTGTAGAATGCACCGATGTATATGTGAGCAAAATGTGGATAAAAATCAATTTATGTGGATAACAAAATAATTTTAGGAACAAACACCTTTTCAATATAGCATATTTTAATGTATTAGCAAATTTTCAATATATAGAATTTTTTAAATATAATGAATGTCAACGATTTACAATTTTTTTACATATAAAAAGCGATTTGTAAAGATGTAAAAATTTATTCCTTTATGACAATGAACGTTATTTCATCATTTTAATATTGCACATATATCTTAAACCCGAAAAGCTCAAATGTGGAAAAGAAGACATATATTTATTGTAATTATATGTTGATTTGGAATCGATCAAATTTTTTCTTATCGAACAGGTTACATCACACGTACTTTACATGTGTATTGATAACACTTCCTATACTATCAGAGTAAATAATCCGATACCCAATATACGGCATAAATGGTTCAAAATGAACTTTATCCGGATGAATTTGTACAAAAGTTGAAGGTGTCACATAGACATTTAAGTTCTTATCACGGATAGATTTTTCCAAATGAAAATGACCACAAAAGATATGAAATTCAATGTGCTTAAAATCTTCCAGTAACTTTTGAAATCTCGAAAGCTCTTTGAATTGATATTTTGGTTCCATGTGCCTGGCTCCACAGATCACAGGTGGATGATGCATAAAGACAATCTGATGACCGGTTTTATTATTTGAAAATATCTCACAAATCCATGCCCATTGTTCTTCAGAGAATTCACCTTTTGAGGAATCTAAGGCGATAGATTGGATTGGAGTCAGAATATTTCCATATAATTCGTCTCTTATTAACCTAAAAGGAGATAATCCTGACTCAGCAACAAGTCTGCTGTCATCATGGTTGCCGGGGATTGTGATTATAGGAACATCAAAAGTTGATAGTGAAGATAAAACATATGCATACGTATTTGGATCTGGTTTGGTATGGCAAAGATCTCCACCCAGGACGATGAGTTCGGGTTTGGTGTCTTTGTTAAAATCTTCTAGAATTTTGTTGAAATTTGCATATGTATCTATTCCTGATGTAGTATTTACATCTTTAGTCAAATGTAAATCCGTTATAAAAAGTATTTTCTTCATTTCTATATTTTGAAATCAGCTCTCAACGTAAAATTTCGTGGTGCTTCCATAAGTGCCGGTCTGAGTGTATATTCAGTGTTGAATACATTAGAAACAATACCTGTGAGTGATACTTTAGAAAAATCAACTCCTATTCGTACATCTACAATGGAATAGCCTTTATTATTGGCATGCCTATATTCCTTAATTCCAAAAACATCGAAATTAATTGGTGGTACTGACTCAAACGCTCTGTCAACATTGATGACATGGCTTACCCTTTGATAACTTAATCCTAACTTATATTTCTTATACTTTGCTTCAGTATCCGACTTAAATTGATGCTTTGATCGATATTTCAAGACGTTCTCATCACCTGAAACACTATTTCTAATGGCTTCATCAGTATCCCAGTTTTTATATTTCGGATCAAGATAAGTATATCCTGTAAGGATATTGATGTCCACTTTACCAATTGCAACTTGTCCAATGACGCTTATTTCCGTACCAAATATTTGTGTGTTTCCTACATTTTGGGGCTGAAAACCTAAATGATTCACATCAGAAACAAATGTAAATTCGATCATATTCTCATAAGCTGAAACAAAGCCTGACACATCAATAAAACCTTTGAATGCAGCCAATTTAAAGCCTTGCTTTAGTCCCGTTTCTGCTGACCATCCAAATTCAGAACCTAAAAATGGATTGGAAAATATTGAAAATGAACCAAATGTGGTGGTCACAAATCTTTCTGTCAGTGTAGGAAATCGATAACCTTGGCCCCATGAAGCTCTAAAATTTGTGTATTTATGCAATTCATAATTGATAGAAAACCGAGAAACCCAACGACCTTCTTGTTTAACCTTTGGAGATTGGGTTCCCATAAAATTGATAGGTGAAACCTGTTGGTTATGCTCAAATCTAATTCCACCATTGACAATCAATTTTTCAAAAAACTTCTTATCTGCTTGAAGGTACCAAGCAAAGGATCTACCAGAAAAAATGGTATCACCGAGGATTTGGGATTCAGTTTTGTTTCCAGACCAAACGACACCTGAAGTTGTATTTAGGTTTAACTGTGCAAATTTTCGTTGATATTGGTATTCTATATAGCCATTTTTTGAATAATTGGACTGGTTTGTGTTGTTATCATTTTTGATGGATGTCCAACGTGAAAGAAGTTTATGAGAATTCCCAAAATTATCATTATAGGTCATTGTGGGATCTAAATATAGCCTCCTTGCTTTTTTATCCGAAACTGTGCCCGGAAATGCTTGCATAGCTTTGCTTACAGGACCACCCCAAATGAAAAAAGAATTACTCTTCGAAAAATTTGCAATTGTGTTAAGTCCAAGAATAAATTTTTCCGAAAACCTATATCTGAGATTTATGTTTCCTCTACCTCTAGATTCATTTGTAAATTGATTAAAACCCTCCAGTTTGGTATAAAATCCGCTACCCACAAAATCTAACTTTCCATATTTCTCTTTATGGACAAATGATGCATTGGTAGAATATCTAAGTGTATCTCCCCACCATTTTTTTTGCATGTCTTTTGGACTGTCAAACACTGTGAATGCCGCAGATGCATGCGTTTCAGGATTTGATTTTGCATAAGCAGTCCTATAATTTATAATTCCATTCAAAGCTGCAGAACCATACAATGTGGAGGCAGCACCTTTCAATATCTCTATTTGAGAAAGATTTTCTATAGGAATATCTCCCCAATTTGGAAATCCTGCATCAGGTTGCAAAGCAGGAATGTCATCAATGAGCAGCATCACCCTACTACCTGCTCCATATGAAAATCCACTTCCGCCTCTGATGTTTGCTTGACCGTCAATGACTTGAACGCCAGGAATTTTATTCAGGATAACATCTGCCTTCAAGGTATTGGTACTGCTGACGATATCTGCTTTGATGATATCGATACTAACGGGAGAAGTTGCAATATTTTGTTCATATTTGGATCCTGTTACTGTAATCAAATCAAGCGTAGTGGCCTTCGGTGATAGGTCAATAAGAATACTTTCATCGGATTGATTAGTTAAAGTATAGGTCAAATCATCATAACCTATATAACTGATATTTAATTTAGTAGGGAATTTATCAATTTGAAATTTACAGATACCATTCTCATCTGAAACAAATGACTTATCCTTTGTCAGAACATAAGCTCCTATCAATGGTTCCTTGTTGTTTCCATCCCTGAGATGTAACGTAAAATTTTTTTGGGCAATTACTGATTGTGTCATAAAACACAAAACAAGGATGATACATAACGATTTAAATATGAGAAAAGGAAGTATATGGAATCTTTTGTGTATCATTGAACTAATGAAATTTTGACAAGGCCTCTTTAATTCTTTGGGCAGCCATTTTCAATTGTTCGTCAGAAGCGGCATAGGAAAGCCTTACGCATTGGTCATCGCCAAATGCACCTCCTGAGACCATTCCAACATGGGCTTCCGTAAGCATTGCTTCAGCAAAATCATCAGCGTTATTGATAACCTGTTTGCCATCAGACTTACCAAAGTATGAACTAACATCCATAAAAATATAAAAAGCACCTTCAGGACGGTTTAACTTCAATCCTGGGATTTCATGCAGCTTTGACAAAAGTAAATCACGTCTTTGCTTGAATGCTACGCACATTTTCTCAGCTTCTTCTTTCCCATTTTTTAGAGCATGGATGGCAGCTTCCTGACTAAAGGATGCAGCACCTGACGTCACCTGACCCTGAACTTTATTGCATGCGTCAGCCAACCATTGCGGGCCACCCATGTAACCTAGACGCCACCCAGTCATAGCATAACCCTTAGAGAATCCATTAATGGTCGCTGTTCTATCATCCATACCTTCTATTGCCCCAAAACTTACGTGGGAACTACTAAAATTGATGTATTCATAGATTTCATCAGAAACGACTAGGACATTTGGAAATTCTTTAAGAACTTCAGCTATCTCATTTAATTCATCTATGCCATATACAGAACCTGTCGGATTACATGGGGAAGAGAAAATCAATAATTTTGTTTTTTCAGTCAGGAAACTTCTCAACTCATCTGCATTGGTCTTGAAATTAGTAGAAATATCAGATTTTATAACTATCGGCACACCACCTGCGAATTTCACGATTTCAATGTAGGAAACCCAGTATGGCGCCAATAAAATGACTTCATCACCGGGATTGATAGTGGCCATACAAATATTAAATATACTTTGTTTTGCACCATTTGAAACTACAATTTGTGACGGCGAGAAATGCAAGTTATTTTCAGTTAAAAATTTTTGGCAAATTGCTTTTCTCAGTTCCATTAATCCTGGAACAGGTGTATATTTTGTATTTCCGTGTTTGAGAGCATCATAAGCAGCTTCCTTTATAAAGTTAGGTGTGTCGAAATCTGGTTCTCCAAGACTTAAACTGATGACACTGACACCTTTTGATGCTAGATCACGAGATTTTTGAGCCATCCTGATTGTGGCAGACTCTTCCATTTCGCTCACTTTTTTGGAAATCATTATATTTGGATTCATATAGGAATATTAGAATATTTACAAAGATATTTGAAAAAATTATTTTATGAAAATTCATTTTTTAATATTTGATCCACAACTAAGGATATATCCTCTTGTGTATCGATACCAATGGTAGAATATTGTGTTTCAAAACAGTGAATCATATGACCGTTTTCCATCCACCTAAGTTGCTCCAGTTTCTCACATTCCTCCAATTTCCCCAATGGAAGTGATGCAACAGCCAGCAATGCATTTTTTTTAAATCCATAAATACCGATATGTCTATAATAGGTAGCAGATTGAAACCATTTCCCATATGAAAGATTCCGAACTGCAGGGATAGCCTGTCTTGAAAAATATAGGGCTTTATTTGAATTGTCTCTTACAACTTTGACAGTATTTTCATTAAACAAGGTTACTTGATCAGTAATTTTTGTGCATTGGGTAGCGATATTTGCATCATACCTATTCATGTCACCTATGAGATCTTCGATCTGCAAAGGATTGATCAAGGGTTCATCACCTTGAATATTGATAAAAAAATCGCCTTCTGTTGTTTTAGCCACTTCTGCTACCCTATCCGTTCCCGTCGCATGATGGTTTGAAGTCATAATAACGTGTCCACCTTGAGCATTGACATGATTATAAATGTCATCATGGTCAGTTGCTACAATGACATCATGCGCATTTTTCACCTTCATAGCCTGATGATAAACACGCATAATCATAGATGTACCCAATAAATCAATTAAAGGCTTTTGCGGCAATCTTGTGGAATGCATTCTGGCGGGTATGACAATAATAACTTTCAAAAAATAAATAAAATTACATATTATAAAAATATTTAATATATTTGCACTCGATTTTAAATATCAAAGCATTGAATACAAAAACAAAGGTACGTAAATTAATAAGTCTGTTCTTTTTCAACATACTTATTTTCACATATTCTTTAAGTCAGCAACCGAACCGATTTTTTTCTTCGGGAGATAGCATCTTTGTTGATGTTCTCCCTGAGAATGATATTGTTTTTCACTATGTTGTGAAAACAGGTACAACTTTTTACAGTCTTGCCAAGGTGTTCAATTTGGATGTTATGGATTTGAAAGCTATCAATCAAATCAATAATAATTCAAAATTGACATTAGGCAAGATTGTAAATGTACCAATTTCAAAGGATGCTATATCACCCATAAAGCCTTCTACACCATATCTTTGTGTAAATTATAAGGTAAAAAAGAAGGAAACTTTTTATACCATAACCCAACAATATTTTAAGACTACAACTGCTGTTTTACAGAATTTAAACTTAAAAAAAACTACCAATATCAATGAAGGAGAATTTTTATGCATTGGCTATCTTCCTATAAATTCCAATAAAGATGTAGAACCCAATCAGGTCATCAAACCTACGTTATCAATACAAGATAGCAGTTTTGTTTCGACAAAAAACACCATTTCTGATTATGTCATCGCAGGATGGGATAAAACATCAAAAGAAGGTGGTGGTCAGATTGCATTATTCAATGGCGCAAAAATCGGAAGTGTCATAGAACTTTACAATCCTATGATGAGAAAGAAAACATCGGTGAAAGTAATAGGTAGGCTACCTCTTGGAACCTACAGTAGCGACATTTCCATTTGGGTGAGTCCTTCAGTTGCTAAACAGCTGTGCGTTTTGGACAGTAGATTTGGTATCGAAATTAAATATGAATCAAACTAGTATTCGATTATCCTCGCATTGACATCATTTTTTATCAGGTCGTCTATCACATGAAGAGCATCCTCTGCTTGATATGTTTTATCCACTACCAATGTAAACACCGAGTCGTTTTCTACAATGTAAGCATGGCTATATCCTAATAATAGCAGTTTGTCCAAAAGAAAATTTGCATCATCCTTCGTCGCAAACTTGCCTGCCTGTATCAAAAAGTATTTAGAATTTTTTTCTATTTCAGTATTTGTGTTTTCAGCACTTTTCAATTCTTTAATAATCAACTCTGTTTCTGTTGATTTTTCAAGTTGATGACTGTTTGTAATATTGGTATCTTCTGGATAAGAAGCAATGTTTGTATCTTTTTTGTCGGTTGAATGGGTATCTTGAGTCGATGATTGAATAGATTGCATTAATTCTTCTTCAAACTCTTCGATCGTTTTGATTTCTTTCAGTGACATTTCCCTGATTTCATCAGAAATTCCAATAATTTTTAGCTCGGTTCTTCTATTTTTGGCAAGCTCAGAAGAACTACATGGATTCTGTTCATTACAATTATTAATTGGTTTAGTCTCGCCGTAACCCTTCGATATGAGTTGATTTTTTCTCACATCCTTTTTATTCACTAAGTACTCTACAACTGATTTTGCCCGATTTTCAGACAATATCAAATTTGACCTTTCATCACCAACATAATCAGTATGGGAACCCAATTCAAAAAGTATATTTGGGTTGTCTTTTGCAATCATTGCCACCTTATCTAGTTCTTTTTTCCCCTCACTATTGAGCTCAGCACTTCCTGAAGCATAATAAATATTGGCAAAACCCACCAGTTTATCTATGGCAATTCTATCTAATTCGACATTGGCCAGTAGCATACCTATGGTATTTGAACCTGAAAGATTATCTACCACACCTGGTCGAACATCTCCGACACCTTCAAAACATAGTATGCAACCATTGACATTAACAAATGCTTCCATACGTTTTGTGAGAAAGCTATCCTTTCTTATTAAGATGGTATAATGATTTCCTTTAAGTAAGTTTACTTTGAATTCAGGGTACGGGTTTTTTAAAATATCCAGAGTAATTTCTTTGGTTGTGTTGTTATATACTTCGATTTTAGCATCCTTTATGGCCTTTGAAACTTCTGTCTCTTTACCTTTTTTTTCTGCTAATGTAATTTCAAATATATAACCGGGTACACGGGTCATTTTTGCACTCACGAATACCTTTGATTCTTCTGTGAAAATATCCTGTTCAAACTTAGAAAACATATCTTTCTCCACGCTCACTTTTAATTGAGCAGATTTGGGGGCTGTCATTTTAAAGTACCCTTCTGATGAAGTATATGTACTATCCAAAATAGATTGAGATGAAGAATCCATTAGTTTTACCAGTGCCATTCCTAGATAGCCTCTATTATCATCCTCGAAAACATATCCCTCAATGGTTGAATTTTGACCGTAAAGAGTACCACCAAGCAACCAGAGAATTAAAAATGTTGAAAGTCGCATTTATATTTTTTTTATAACTATACTACAAATAAGACGTATATTGCCCCCAAAGTATCATAAATAAACGATTAATGTCTAAAAATTCTTTGAGAATAGTCTTTATGGGTACGCCTGAATTTGCGGTACCAAGTCTCAAATTACTTTTACAAAATGGATATCATATTGTAGCGGTAGTAACAGCTCCTGATAGTTATGGTGGGCGAGGTGGAAAAGAACTTATACAATCGGCGGTAAAAAAGTTTTCAGTGGATCATCATCTTCAAATTTTACAACCAGTGAAACTTCGGGATGCCCATTTTATTGAAACACTAAAAGCATTAGATGCCAATTTATTTATTGTAGTAGCATTCAGAATGTTACCAAGGGTAGTTTGGGATTTGCCGAAATATGGAACTTTCAATCTTCATGGTAGTTTATTACCAAAATACCGAGGTGCAGCTCCAATCAACCATGCTATCATGCGAGGAGAAAAAGAAACTGGAGTTACTACTTTCAAATTAAAACATGAAATTGACACTGGTGATATGGTATATCAAGCTCACATTCCAATAGAAAAAGATGATACTGCGGGATCCATTCATGATAAACTCATGATTTTAGGCGCTGAAACTATTTTAAAAACGGTCAAATCCATTGAGGATGGGTCGCTCGAATTAATCCCTCAAAATCCCGATACAGCTTCTGATGCCCCAAAATTGAACCTAGGAACCACAATGATAAATTTTAATCAAAATGCAGAAACAGTTTTCAACTTTATACGTGGCCTTTCTCCTTATCCCGGTGCATGGGCCAGAATAGATCAAAAGCTGACTAAAATAATTGAAGCAGATTATTACCTAGAAAATACTAATGTGCTTGCCGGAAGCGTTGTAGTTGATGGAATTCAAGCTTTAAAAATAAAGTGCTTAGATGGTTGGATTGTTATAAAAAAATTAAAAATGGAGGGAAAAAAAATGATGGATGCAAAGTCATTCCTATTAGGCAGGCGTACTATTCATAAAAATAATTGAAATTGAGGTAACAATTTTACATACTATGTTGACTATACTGATATGGTAATTTATTTTTAACTTTAAACAGTTATTTTATGGGAGTCGGACTCAAATTAGCATTTCAAAATATGGATTGTGTAAACATTCTTTCTACTTATGACATTGCATATTGCACTTTAATTGGCAGTGAATGCATTATTTCTACAGCAAGTAAAGAAAAATTATATACGGGCTGGAATCTTAAAAGTCTAGAATGTTTTTTATGCGATGAAAAATTTTGTAGAATTAATCATTCTACAATTGTAAACATAGATCAAGTTAAGAAGTATCATTATGGTCTACAACCCATCATTGAAATGAATGATGGAATTAAGTTTTATATATCTAGAAGGAAAAAATCTGCTTTCATATCAAAAATCAGCGATTTTTAATATTTTTTTAAAAATGCCTTTTTAATCACATCAAAAGATATCTTATTACTTTCCTTTAAATAATCCATTTGACATATTCATAAATAAAAAAGCCACTCGATTGAGTGGCTTTTTTATTGCGCTTATGAATCATTTCATCGATTAGTCGATGATGATCATCTTCTTAGTACCTACGTGGTCACCACTTTCTACTTTGTACATAAGTACGCCGCTTGCATTGATGTCCGCTCTTGTGAATTTCTCAGTATTCATACCTTTGACAGCATTTACAACTCTCTGTGCAGCTATTTTTCCTGCTACGTCATATACTGTGATAGTTGCAGATCCTGCTTCAGGCATGTTGTATCTGATTACTGTCTCTGTTCTGAATGGGTTTGGTTCGTTTTGGTACAATGCAAATTCTGCTGTCTCTGCATTTCTTACCTCTAAGCTCACCTTACCTACTTCCATATCCTTACCGATGTATGATTCTGCAGGTGTGATGTCTGATCCCATGCTCAATACTTCACTTACTGTTGTCGCTTCTGTAGCTTTCAACACTAATGTGAACAATACTTCGCCCTCAGTTACACTCACTGCTTCATCACTTGAGTAACTCATCGTCAATTTACCAGTGTGAACTCCTACATTTGCATTTGTCATCGCTAATGCGCCTGACTCAACTTCTACAAACTGTGCTCCTCTCATACCCATTGTGAACTGGTATCCGAAAATGTCGTTGTAGTTGCTTGCTGTCACAGGGATTCTCACTGTTTCTCCCGCTTGGACTACTACATCAGCAACACTAAATTTAATTCCTTTCTGAGTACGAGTTTCAACTAAATTTCCAAATGGATTAACCACGGCAGATCCGTTAACATCACCGATTTTAATTCCAGTGAAATTCTGCCCATCCATATTTGTAGTCATATTTGGTACATCTAATTGCTCAATGAATGGGAATGGATTATCCTGATCCATTGTCTGATTATCAGAAGTGAATCTCCAGCTTTTATTGTGCGGATATTCTGTATTGATACCTAAAATCAACTTTCTTATTTCAGACAAATCATTTACAGATATCTTACCATTATTATCTGCATCTGCTGCAATGACCTTGTAAGGACTAGCAAAATTCTCTATTCCCAATATATGTCTTTGAATCATAACCAAATCCAAGGTAGAAACACCATCCATGAATTCTATATTCTTATCCAAAGCCACATTTACGGAACTACCGTTGTCAACAATAATTTCAAATTGACCATCATTGTCTGTTTGAATTGATTTGTTATTACCAGTTTGATCTTGATAATTTACGAGAACGTTTTCCATCGGTATTTGCATCATGGATACTACCCTTCCGCTGACTCTTGACACATTGCTATTGTCAAGTATTTGTAAGCTTACTGTACAGAAGTCAGTATTCCATGCCTCATCCCATACACTTACATTCACTGCATAGTCGCCTGCTGCCAACCAGATGTGACCTGCACTTCTTGATGTTGGTAACCACTTGTAGGCTTTACCTTGATTGTATTCTGCTAATGTCGCATTTTGTCCAATACCTTTGAAGTAGTGAACCTCATTGATTCTTGATAAGATCGGCTGTGTTCCGTCAAATGTGTAGAACAACTTAGACTGTGGTGTACAGTTGTCAAATGATCCTTTGTTGAAGTCTACTGCCCACAATTCTACCATCTTAGGTGTGGTCTGCATGATCGCTGTATGTACGCTTACACAGTATGGTGTTGGCGCTTTCTTGTCCACTGACATGATTGTGCTCTCACACTGATCTACGTTACCACAACCATCTGTTACCTTCCACAATACTTTGTGGTTGATATTCTCACCCAATAGATCGAAGGCCGGTAACTTCACTGTTCCACCGCTCGCTGCGGATGGCTTGATGTATGTTACATAAAGATCATCTGCCAATACTACGTTCGGATGTAATGTCTGTAAGTTCGTCCATGCCGGATTCAATGCTCCTGTTGCTGTGTACTTAGGTACATATACCCAGATACCATTGTAGGCTTTGTTTACAAACGTACTTCCCAATCTGTCTACTGTTCCATTGGCCCATAAGTCTGCAAATACTTGCCACTTAACCCAGCTCTCCTCTGCACATATCAATGGATCGGTTGCTGATGCCTCTAGTACTACGCTGCCATAACATGCGCCATTTGGATTTGATGCCAATGGATTGGCTGCAAACATCTGATTGTTACATGTCAATACCGGTGCCTCTACATCCTTGAAGGTATAGTAGTGTACAAATGGGCCTTTTTCCTCCTTAGTACACCAGTTCAAGTAATTGTACGTCACTTTCCACTTCTTACATGCTCCATTCTCATTCAAGAATGTGTCTATCTTCACATTTTCCAATACGATGTCACATGGGCCATTGTTCACAACTGGTCGCTTGATCAAGAAGTTGTTCTGATCATTGAGGTCATCTATACTGAATCCACATCTATCCCATGCTGTTGTCTGTCCATCTTGTGGGAAGGTTACTGTGAATGGGAAGGTTCTTGTCACTACTGTGATGTATTGTACACATGTTACACTTACACTTCCTTTCTTCGCTGTAAACGTTCTTCTGATCGTTCCTGACTTACAGATCTCGTCATATGTGCCTACCCATGCGTCTCTGTATGTAACGTCTAAGCCATTACATAGGTCTGTTGCATGTGGGTATCCTGTCATCGTCAAGTCAACATCATTGACATTGGTGTCTTCTCCTACGCTTAGGTTCAACTCCATGTCACATGTTACCTCTACATCCGGTGGACATACTAAGTGAGGTGGTAACTTGTTCTCTACTCTTACTGTTACCCATGTGGTATTGTAATTGTCCTTCATGCCATCTATGATCAAGTTATCACCATAGATACCATTCATATTACCATCATCCCATACTCGTAACTCTACATCATGTAAACCATACTCCTGACCTGCAGGGATGTCCTCACAACAGAACTTCACAAACTCGCCACCATCGGTGTCATAGTTGCCATCTGCTGTGGTATATCTACTATCCATTGGGTGGAACCAGATTGCTCCAGGTACCTCGTTAGGGAAGTTGTTGCCATTGAATGTGCTGTTGTTATTCCAACCGTTTACACCTTCATTGCCACATGAGCCTCCGTCAACTCTTCTCACCTCGAATCTGACCTCTGAACAGTGGTCATATGAGCCGTTGTCTATTTGGTGTCCGTACAACTTCGCTGCTCCGTCTGCTGCTGTGCCGCTACCTGTCAAGCTCAATACAATGTTTTGCTTAGCTATCGCTACCGGTGCACTTGCATCGATGACTGTGATTGTTGCATCTTTCTGTGCTACGTTTCCACAACAGTCTGTTGCGATATATGTGATTGTATGGGTTCCTTTTGTCAAGTTTCCTAACACATAATTACCTTGTACGCCACTCAATGTAACGCCTGCAGGTACTTTTACTGTCCATGACAATTCCTCTGCTTTCGCACAGTTGTCTTGTAATTCCCATGGATTGTCTACATTGTAACTAGCTACACATCCCCATGGACTTACGCTCACTGTTGCATCCTTCACTCCAAATGTTGGTGCTTTGTCATCAACTGCTTTGATCACTTGTGTATATGTATAGGTTGTCTGTGTACACCAGTCTAACAATCTCCAGTCTCTCACTATTTTCATGTTACCACCACAACCTGCTCCACATACAGGGAAGTTAGTGTCGGTATATGTTGTGAATACTTCGCAGATATTTGGATCTACCTTCTGTGCATGGAATTTTCCATCATATCCAATCTGTTGGTATGTGAAGTATGCATATGGGTAACCCTCATGTAATTCTACTACTGTAGGTGTCTGTGCATAATCATCATAATATGCGCCTATGTTTGTGCTGCTCGCAGGCTGTAGTCTTGAATCCATATCTTTCAAGGCTGCTATGCTCGCAGGATCTGTATTTACTCCACATGATAACTCTACCAAGTATGTTGGTGGTGTCAAATCCAATGGTGTAATTGGTGCAAAAGTAAATGTCTGTGTACAGTATGCTTTATTTCCTTTAGCATCTGTGTATGTCCATGTTCTACGTAATTTTGTGTCTCCACATTTTTCAGTTTCAACTGCATCTTCAAAAGACATTGACATTGCTCCACAAGCATCGTACGCTGCCGGCATTTTCGTCAATACTGCTTTGTTTTGTGATGCACCTGTCAACATTGCTACTGTCTCATTCTTCACAACGTCTAAGTCATAACACTTAAATTGGCACTCAGGTGCGTCAGCAGGATTGGTAACGATTTGTGCTTGTCCTACTCCTGTGATATTTACTGTGTAATTGCCCGTGGCTATGTTCGTACCAAAAGTTGTAAAGACATAGACATAATTCACGCCAGCAGTAAGTGTGACTGTAATCAATGGATCTAAACCACCTGCTCCATCATCATTGGCGGCTATGAAATTAGTACATGGATTATTTGGATCAAAAGGTGCTTGGTACAAAATTGCATATGTATCGCCATTGCTTCCTGCCGCATTGAAGGTATATGTACCTGTCGTGGTAACTTGGAATGTGTAAGCATCATAATAATCTGGACCTACACCTGCTGAGCAACTTCCTGGTGTAGTACCATTTGGTCTGGCAAAAAACGAATCCGTCAAAGCTATGCTTCCTGTAAAGCCTGTTATTGGTGTATTTACCGGCATATCCACGCAGTTACACACTACTACAGGTGCTATCTTATCCTCCACTGTAACAGTACCCCAACACTTGTTTCCGGATGGGCCAACTATTTCTACCGTATGGTTACCACAAGCTAAACTGATTGGTTCATTTTGTGGTATATTCAACATCGCGTTTGCTTGACTATTGAATGGCCATATATTTATTTGGTAATCTGCATAACATGAATAGGAATTTCCTTCAAGGAACATATCAGGATTCAATGTAACTTCACAATTTTGATCAGCTGAAATATTGATATGGTCATTACATGTCAAACTATTGATGACAACAGGATTCGCTTGTACCGTAACTGTAAACGTACATTCATCTATGATTTCTCCCAGATTTGATATCAATTGGTATGTAATCGAATAGCTTCCTTTGTATAGAAGAGCTCCCGGAAGTGGGCCACTCACCTGTTTTACTGTAAAATATGTACAAACACCAGCAGAAGTGACTAAATTCGGTAATTGGAAATAACATGCTCCATTCGTCAGTGTAACTACTTGATTTCCAGAGCATACTAATAAGCAAGGTGGCTCTACAACTGTAATCGTGAAACTAGCAACTGTGAAACATCCATAGCTATTTGTCACTGTAACAGTATATGTAGTGGTAACAGACGGAGTTACAGAAATACTTGGTGTTGTTGCACCGGTACTCCACATGTAGGTACCACCTCCAGTAGCCGTAAGCATAGCTGAAGAGCCTGTATAAATTGTTCCGTCATTTGGAACTGTACCCGATGACTCGATAACGCTTATGCTCACAACCGGAATTGGATTTACGACTATGGTACTAGTTGCTATGCTATAACAACCATTAACAGTAACCGTGACAGTATATGTACCAGCCGTTCCTGTAGATATAGATTGCGTAGTAGCGCCATTGCTCCATGAATAAGTTGCACCTGCAGGTGAAGCCGTTAAAGTTGCCATGTCGCCTTGACATATTATTCCATCATTATCAACTAATCCTGAATCATCAGTTATAGCAACTGTTGAAGTTGGGATAGGATTTACTGTAATTGTAAATATTACAGGTTCTCCTGTACACGTGAGTCCACCAATTGTATATGTAGGTGTTACTTCAATTGTGGCTACTTGAGCTATTGATGTGTTATTGGTCGCAACAAAGGAAGGAAGATTTCCTGTCCCACTGCTTCCTAAACCTATTGTTGTATTATCATTTGTCCAGGTAAAGATGGCACCTTGTTGGTCGGAGACAAAAATGTAACTTGGAACAGTTGCTCCAGCACAGTACACTTGATCTTCAACATCTTCCATTATCGGAGTTATCCCTACCAATAATTCTGTAGATGAAGCCATACTAGTACAACCTGTAATAGGATCCACACAATTTACCCAGTATGTTTGCGGAGAATCTTGTGCAGTTAATTCAGGATTGAATGATGTCCCTGAAAAAATAGGAACTGCATTCGGATTCAAGTCAGGATTTTCATCATACCAATTATAAGTGGCTGTTGACATATATTCGGCTATGATTGTAAAATCTTCAATTCTCAAAGTACCTCCGCTATTGGTAGCACCCCAATAATAAATTCTATAGCAGGTTTCGGTATTTAAACCAATAGTGCCACTCAAATTAACGCATCCGGCATTTGCGAGAAACATCCCAGAAACTAGCGCAGTTGAAGGATCAGAGGAAGCCACAATGGCATAATTGATTGGTCCTGTTCCAGAAGATCGATTACTCCATTCAAATCCTGAAACGCCCAAGAAATTGAAACCTGCATTTGCGGATCCGATACAAAACTCAAAATATTCGTCATCAGCTACTGCATCAGCCAAACTCGCATTTGTAATATCATATCCGGCAGACGTGATCGCATTTGTGCAACCTGAACCAGCCGCTTGAAAACCTACTCCGGTTAATCCACCACCAGCAGATTGAATTTCTCCATTTGTAGTAATAATTGGATTACTGGTAATGCCTGGACTTGTAATATCTGTTTCAAAATCCCATAAGTAATTTACTTGCAATGGAGTTTGGTCAATATCAATGGCTGTAGAAATTCCCGTACATGAACTTACCGTTGTAGGTACAACTGGTGGCAATGGTAATGGATTTACAGTTATTTGTATTACTCCGTATGCTATACAATCTCCTCCAACGTCATAACTCACATATAATGTTGTGGATTGATCTATTGCATCCAATCCTGTTGTGATAGGATTCATATTTGCAATGGCGTCTTCCATAGTTCCATAATATGTAAAGGCTCCTCCAGCTGGTGTCTCGTTATATTCAATATCAAAGATATTTACAGTCTCAGGAAAACAAACCGGATTTGGATCTATGATATCCAATGTAGGGCTTGCAAATACGGTTACAGTAATAACAGTTGGTTCACTTTCACATCCAGTAATTGGATCTATGCAAGTAATCCATATGGATTGAGGACTGCCATCTGGTGTCGTCATAGGATCGTAATCATTCCCTGATGCTAAAGGTGGTGCAGTGGAAGTACTTGGATCAGCATCATAAAAATTATAGGTGCCAGGATTTGGCAACTGTTGAACACTTGCAGAAATTTCAACATTATCAATTCTTAATGTTCCAGTAGCTGAAGTTGAACCAAATGCATAAATACGAATACAAACTTGACTTGCATCTAACACGCCAATGGCTTCCGTAAACATTGGATTTGTCGTGAATGATGTTGGAATTGCTCCTGAGCCTCCATTTGTAAAGTTAACGCCATCGGTTGAGTATGCAACTTGGTAAGTCATCGGTCCAGTGCCTGAACTCCTGAGATCAAATTGAATTTGGCTGACATCTAATTGATAACCTGCTGCAGCTGACACGCAGAACTGGAAATAATCCATAGGATCAAAGGTCATTCCCCAATTGTTTGCAGAAAAAGCATCTATTGGTGTAGGATTATTTCCTGCCGGAAATGTTGGCGGACTCACGTGGCCGGGACCTATAGTAGCATCAATTGCTGTCACAAATGGAGCCCCTATGTCTGAAGTTACTCCTGTGACTACTTCGGTTTCAAAGTCATAGGTAATAAATACGGGCATTTCCATACCAGGCATTCCAGAACTAGACTCCACATGTATATTTGTACTTTCTCCTTCACAAACTTCAATATTACTCACAACAGGAGGTGTAGGTAAAGGCAATATTTCCACTTCAATGGCAGCAGGTTGAATACAACCTGGATATGCTGGTGTGACACCATCAGGAGATATATTTCCGTTATTCACACCAGTGTAAGATAGATTAATTGTTGTTAATCCAACTGGTAATCCAGCAGGGTTAAAGACAGTACTACTGACACCTGGACCAGACCAAGAATAAGTACCCGTACCATCATCTCCTGTTATAGTAGCCATTAATATCACATCATCTTGACCATCACAATTACCAAATGGACCTATTGGGTCAATTGCTACGTCAGGGTAAGCACAAATATTTGAAACCATGCCTATGGAAACTCCATTTGCAAATATCTCCGCTATATACCCTACATTATCTATATGAGTAAATGTAATAGATTCATAAGTCCCGGGAGAAGTTTCAGTAAAAGTAATAGTCGTTGGTGTACATGAAGAACATGTCGCAGTTATTGTTTGACCGCTGACACCTGTTACCGTAATTACCTCAGAAAACGTACCATCATTACCTGCTATTGTCGCGTCATTATTACAAGAACAAGGATCTGTTATTTCAAATGTGAAAAAACAAGATGCAGGACACGTTCCAGGATTTGTGGCAACAGGCGAACTGGAAGGGCTGAAAACATTTTCATCAATATCGCATAAGCATCTTGTAATTATACTTTGTGATGGACCATCTTGATCATATGTAGGAGCTATAGAACTCCAAGTTGTTCCACCATCAATTGAATATTGTAAAGTGGATCCATCAGGACAATTATCAATGGCTGGTGTAATAACTCCACCACTTTGAATACAATCAATACAAACACTTTCACTCGAAATAGTAACGTTATTTGGTGCTGTAGAAAGATCAGGACAAGTTAAGCAACTTGGTGTGAATGAAAGATTGTCTAAACCAAACTCATCACGAGAACCTGAACCGGAGACATCTGCACCTGACCATCTAAAGTATATATAAGCTCCATCAGCTACGTTTAAACTGGTTAAAGTTGCTGCTTTAGGAATCGTGGTTACACTTGGACTGGCATCAGCTACATCAGGAGAAGTATAATCCAAAGAAGATACAGGAATATATGTAATATCATCTGTAGAATATGAGAAATTAAAGCTATTACTGCGTCCTTGATCGTTTCTTACTAACAAATCATAAGCAACATCAAAAGCAGTGATAGTCATTCCACTTGTATTTAAAATACGCAAGGTAACCGTACCTGGTGCCCAATCACTACCTCCAGGTTGTATATACAAGGCTCCATTGTTATAAGAATAGATACCTCCGGTAGTCACTCCACCTGTATTGGTATTTCCTCTTGTGTAATCTGTATTTGCCGTAGTTTGTGTACCACCAAAACTTAGACTACCATTAGACCAACCTGTCCAAGCCCAATGATTAGAACAAAGCTGTGCAGATGTAGGCGTTGGAGAAAAACCAGCTCCTCCAAAACCAGTAAAATCTATTGTAACAGGATCATTACAATTTACAAACATTAAATCAGGACAACCGCACAAAGCAGGTGCGGTGGTTGCCGATGCTGTCGTACTAACACAGTTTGTTGTATTTTCTCTACATCTGGCATATACTGTAAAGGCAGTTGTTGTATATGTCGGAACTGTAGTACTCCATGGGCCTGCGGCACTAGTCGCCCATTCAAGGGTGGTTCCAGCTCCGCATCCGGTCGCAGAAATTGTACCATCTGTTGAAGGACAAACATTATTCACTATTGTTATCATTGGCGCAGATGGATTCACACATGTCCCGGGAACAGTCACTACTGCAGTGGATGAAGGACTAGCTGTTGTACCATCAAGATCACATAAACATCTTGTTTCTATGCTTTGTGCAGGACCTGTTTGTGCATATGTAGGAACAGATGTTGACCAAGCTCCACCATTTACACTGTATTGCAAGGTTGATCCAGTTGGGCAAGGTGTACCTGTTACAGCATTGATCACACCACCACTCACTGTACAGGTAGCATCACATGTACTATTTACTACCGTGACATTCGGAGGTGCAGTATCCAATGTTGGACAACATGCTACAGGTGCGGTCGTAGCCGATGCTGTCGTGCTTACACAGTTTGTTGTATTATCTCTACATCTGGCATATACTGTAAAGGCAGTTGTAGTATATGTCGGAACTGTAGTACTCCATGGGCCTGCGGCACTAGTCGCCCATTCAAGGGTGGTTCCAGCTCCGCATCCGGTCGCAGAAATTGTACCATCTGTTGAAGGACAAACATTATTCACTATTGTTATCATTGGCGCAGATGGATTCACACATGTCCCGGGAACAGTCACTACTGCAGTGGATGAAGGACTAGCTGTTGTACCATCAAGATCACATAAACATCTTGTTTCTATGCTTTGTGCAGGACCTGTTTGTGCATATGTAGGAACAGATGTTGACCAAGCTCCACCATTTACACTGTATTGCAAGGTTGATCCAGTTGGGCAAGGTGTACCTGTTACAGCATTGATCACACCACCACTCACTGTACAGGTAGCATCACATGTACTATTTACTACCGTGACATTCGGAGGTGCAGTATCCAATGTTGGACAACATGCTACAGGTGCGGTCGTAGCCGATGCTGTCGTGCTTACACAGTTTGTTGTATTATCTCTACATCTGGCATATACTGTAAAGGCAGTTGTAGTATATGTCGGAACTGTAGTACTCCATGGGCCTGCGGCACTAGTCGCCCATTCAAGGGTGGTTCCAGCTCCGCATCCGGTCGCAGAAATTGTACCATCTGTTGAAGGACAAACATTATTCACTATTGTTATCATTGGCGCAGATGGATTCACACATGTTCCGGGAACAGTCACTACTGCAGTGGATGGTGGACTAGCTGTTGTACCATCAAGATCACATAAACATCTTGTTTCTATGCTTTGTGCAGGACCTGTTTGTGCATATGTAGGCACGGTTGTTGACCAAGCTCCTCCATTTACACTATATTGCAAAGTTGATCCAGTTGGGCAAGGTGTTCCTGTCACTGCATTGATGACACCACCACTCACTGTACAGGTAGCGTCACATGTACTATTTATAATTGTAACGTTCGGTGGTGCAGTATCCAATGTTGGACACGAGCCAGTAATAGCCATTGGTTTACAATTTGATGAAGCTAGTAGGCAATTACCTGATGCAATCAATGCACTTATGCTTTGACCAACGAAAGTTGAAGGATCAACATTTCCAGGAGAATTTGATGTTCCGGAATAATAATGAATGCCATAAACACAGTAATCGCCAGCAGCCAAAGCAGTAAAGTCTGATGTTGCACTAACAGCATCAATCAAACCAGTTGCTGTATTGACAGCTACATATGTATAAGAGTAGTCTGGTGCTGTCTGAGGAATATTTTCATAAACAATTGCTCCTGATGGGGCTGTAATTGTAACAGTTTCAGTAGTTCCACTTGCTGCAAATAAAACAAGTGTATAATCACCACATGCATTATTAAGAGTGAGCGTCACTTGACTAGTGAATGAAACTGATCCCCCAGGTACACCATCTAAGTCATAAGCAGTCGAACCAATATAATTTGTACAAGGTGACGCAGACATATAAGTACCATCATAGACTGAAAAAATTTTTGCACTGCCTAAAGTAAATGTGTATGTTCCGGCCTCACTTATTTTTATTTTGACGGAATTCTGGGCATAGGAAAAATTGAGGGAGGTACATGTCCCAGGTCCTGAAGCAGCTGGAGTGAGATTAAAAGCTGAACTGACGTTACTTCCAGAAGTTGTCAATGTTTTAGATGTAATGGCATTACCATAGGACTGGCTCAATCCTAAATTTAATGTTGCATCACCTGTTGGAGCGGATATAGGACTGTCACTGCAAATATTACTTCCAGCCACCATACAAGCACTTGTTATTGTAAAGTTTACATTACTAACGTCAAAAAATTTAACACAAGTCATGCATGCACTTTCAACTTTAACCCTAGCTGTGGCGCCGTTGGGTGCATTCATTGGTACGGTAATAGACTCACTACCATCATTTGCTGTAGATGTCGCAAGAACATATGGATATGTATATCCACCATCAATGGATAATAATATATTTACAGTATTACAAATGGCATCAGTATTTGCCACAGACCAAGTTACAGTTTGTGAGCTTCCGGCTGACCAAGTGACATTTGTGTTAGGGGAAGTTACTGCAAGGGGACCAGCCGCGCCACTGACATTCAATTGGATAGCATCACAATGTATACCTCCACCTCCCGAGTTATTATCCCTAACAGTTAATTTGAAATTTAAAGTTCTTGCAACAGAAGGCAAACATTCACCCACTGATGAAGGAGTCGGTATATTGGAATTATTAAGCACATACTGTAGAGATGGAAAAGACCTTGTAGGACTTGATGTAGGTGGATAACTTCTAAAAATTGGACCTGTCGTGGAAGCACATGCAACAGCAGGACCACCGTGTGGCGGACCAGCATCAAATTGTTCCCAGCAATATGTTACAGCATCACCATCAGCATCTGTATATGCCCCAGTCAGTTCAAAAGGTGTATTAATCGGAATGGTAATCGGAGAACCTGCAGAGCAGGGGTTTGCATCCGCAATAGGTGGCGTGTTACCACTTGATGCTGTCGTAGGACATGCATTTCCGGCACCATTTGCATATGAGACCATTTGCTCTAAACTAGAGATATGAAAATAAGGGGATGATTGATAGATAATGCCACCGCTTGAATTCGTGATATTATCTCCTACAATACCAACACCAGCGGAACATACTCCAGGATACGCCATTATAGTAGTTCCGGAACCTGGTTCATAGGAAGTAGCAGCATTTAAGCTAGGCCCACATACTGTAGCATGATTTGAGTTGAAGGTATGGGTTGCACTAAACATGTGTGCAACTTCATGCACAACTGTCGAAACAAATGAATAACTTAAATCAACACCTTGAGACCAACCTTTTGCTTTATTTATTGGAGAACCCGAGTTATCACAAACAACTCCTAGTCCAGCCTGTCCCGACCATCCAGAAGAGATATAATGAAAAACATGGCCCAAATCATATTCTGTTGAAGTAAAATATGCACTTACAACCGTGCTACCATAACTTGCGCTAGCACTTCCAGGAGGAATGATATCAAATGAAGAAGTTTCCGGACGGACAGTAGCAGTAAAATTAATTGCCAATTCTCGATTATAGATCACGTTTGCTTCATTCACCACGTTCATAGCGGCAGCAACAGCACCTGCACCACCAAAATTAGCTTCAAACTCATCTGTAATAACTATTGCTAAATCATAAGTCTTCAAAGTACCACCATTGGATGCGGTTCTCGACCCAGAATTTTCATTTCGAAAACTTCCATCTTGAACAAAGCATTGGTATGGCTCTGCAGATACGTACTCAGAATAGTACTGAAGTCCATCTTTCCTAATTTGCATTGGAAGACCGTTTTCCCAGATAGTAAAGCCGCTTAATTCTCCATTATTAACTAAAATGTTCATTACACTTTCCGCACCAGAAGTCGAATACCCTGAATATGTTCTAACCTCAGGATAATCAATTTCCATTTCTTGACTCATCGTGTGATTTTTGAAAAAATAGAAATAATTAGCTTGTCCATCAGGAGAATAAATTTTTATAGGAATTCCTTCTCCAATATTTCCCCTTAAATCAACATCGATAGCATTATCTAATGCACTAATGCTTGACTGTGGGACTTCGAAATAAACTTTTTGGGGTGTTTGTGCATAGTTGAAAAAAGGTAGCATAATTAATAGCATTATACAAGCTACCTTTGCGGTTCTAATACTTATCATTTTAGGTTAAGTTATGGTTCTAAAAAAAAGCTTACGCTTGTGCAAAGATAGAGCCTATTCTACCATAATCCAAAATAAATTAAATAATTTTTTATAATATTTTTTTTAGTATATAAACTATTATCTATCAATAGTTTCGATATTTCAATAGATTTTATTTGTCCTTATTTGGTAGATAAAAAAAATAGTTATAAGTCCAATTTTGACTTTGGTCTATTCTCATCATTCCAAATGAAGCCCTTTAGCTTGAGATTATCATGATTCACCTTTTGCATTGGGAATACCTTTGAGCGGGGTTCAATGTACTCTTTGGTGTGAATGATTTTATTGTTTTCAAAGTAAAAAGTAATCCTAGATGATTCAGTTGTATTGACACCAATATATGCTTTTTTGTTGTCTTGAAGATAGTACACCATTTGAGCATTTCCAAATACTGACATATTACTCATTTTCCCATTGTTAAATAATGAGATTAACTTTCTCCCGCTCAATTGATTAAAAAATTGAAGATCAGTACTATTTAAAGCCAAAGCATTGCTTGTCACATCTAACATGTCAACTTTACCATTTTTTATAAAAACAGAAATGGTGTCACCGCGTAATTGGCTACTATCTGACCAAACGAAAGGTTGTTTGTAAAGTATAAAAATTGAGTCAGATTGGTTAAAAACCAAGGAATCACAAGTAGCTTGTAGATCAGATTTCAGTATTCTAACATCGTGCAATCCATAAAATTTCACGGTTGTATCAATAACCGGATATAGAATGGTGTCTCCGAAGATTTCAACTTTTGATAACAATGAATCCGAAATTGATGCAAACCTCTCAGGATGGTCGTTGAATGCAATTGAATCATTTTTCACATTATATTTGATGTTCAAAGTATCATCACTCAAAGCATATTTTTCGCCTTCGCTCAAAATTCTAACTCTCGGTGTAATTTCTTTTTTAGATTTCAAAGTATCTGCTTTCATAAAAAGCGTATCCGCATCTGAAAAAGACAAAAACATAGGTCTTCCAATGAAATTATGGGCCAAGAGGTAATTTTGCTCACCTTTAAACTCTAACAAATCCGATTTTACAGCCACTTTTGAAGATGTGTCCTGCCAAAAAACGTGGCCATTGGCTTTGCCAAATTTCGCTAATTTATCATAGTTTACAGTGTCACCTTGGATAATATTTGCCCCATCCATAATGGTGGCTCTTCCAGAAACCTTAAAAAGATCTGATTTTTTATCGAAGAATATGACATTCCCTTTCACATCATTATTTTTATTGTGGTACCATGATGAATCGATTAAAGTAAATAACTCATTTGACCTGTCATACAAAATACGTTTTGCGAAAGCCGTATCTGTGTCTGAAATATACTGACTCAGCCCTGTACTTTTCAAGTGTATCATTTTTTCTAAGCCATTGTATGAGATAGTATCTGCCAATGCATTGGTATTTCCTTTTCTGTATTGAGCATTTCCATAGAAATCACCTATTTCATTTTTAATGTCAAACCACCCGGTGTTAGAGTATAATTCACTACTATCTGATCTTATGTAAACAGGGGCAAGAAAATTGGTTTTCTCTATATCTGTTTGGTATGAAATCGAATCTGTGACAAGCCGAAAATTCTCCTTTCCAGTAATTTCTACATTGTTGTAAAATACCGCTTTTTTCTCATTCAAAAAATACTTTCCCCTTTTGCTAATCAATGTATTGTCACCATCAATAAGTTTTGCATTGGTAGGATACATCCCAATTTTTTGTTGTACATCGTATTCCAAATATGAGGAAAAAAGAGATTTATTGTTGCCATTCTCTAGATAAACTCTGTTGAATAAAAAAGCTTTGAGCATATCTCCATTGTAAAAAATAGAATCAGCGAAAATACGTATTGTATCATTCTGTAATAAAGACACATTTCCATACATCCTGAGTAAATTGCCCCGAATAATGGCACTATCACAAAACATAAAAGTATTGCTATGGAATATTTTTACATTGCCATTGAGATATTGAATCGGTGGATCTACAGAACCATCAATGATTTGATTGTCATTGCTGTGAATTGTAATTTTTTTTGGGTCACTTTTTTTTTGGATAGGTGGCGGCAAAAACTGACCAAATCCTTGTTCCGCAACAAGGAACAGAACACATATGATAGCAACCCTTGTGCAATTATTAACGATCAATTTCGAATGCCTAAAAACACCATCCCAACGCATGCATTGATAAACGTCATTTACACGCAAGATGTTAATATCTTCAATTATTTAGATAGTATTTTTAGCATGGTTTTGCCTATTTCGGCCGGAGAATTAACTACATGAATTCCGCATTCTTGCATTATTTTCATTTTTGCTTCTGCGGTGTCTTCATGCCCTCCGACTATAGCACCTGCGTGTCCCATTGTACGACCTTTTGGGGCTGTTTGTCCTGCGATGAATCCGACGACAGGCTTTTTATTTCCAGTCTCTTGGATGTATTTTGCTGCCATTGCTTCATAATTACCACCAATTTCACCGATCATCACTATGGCATCCGTTTCCGGGTCTTCCATAAACAATTTTACAGCATCTTTTGTAGGTGTTCCGATGATAGGATCACCTCCGATACCGATTGCTGTAGAAATACCCAATCCAACTCTAACTATCTGATCAGCTGCTTCATACGTCAATGTCCCAGATTTAGAAACTACACCAATCCTCCCCTTTTTAAATACGAACCCCGGCATAATTCCTACTTTCGCTTCGCCAGGAGTGATCACCCCCGGACAGTTTGGTCCTACCAATGTACAATCATATTTTTCAATGTAGGCTTTGGCAATCACCATGTCTTGCACAGGAATGCCTTCTGTGATACAAATGATGATTTTTATACCAGCTTCAGCAGCTTCCATGATGGCGTCAGCAGCAAATTTCGGAGGAACAAAAATAATGGATGTATCAGCGCCAATCTTCTGAACTGCTTCCTTAACAGAGTTAAAAACTGGCTTGTTCAAATGAAAGGAACCTCCTTTGCCTGGAGTGACTCCACCCACAATATTTGTCCCATACTCGATCATTTGTTCAGCGTGGAAAGTTCCTTCTTTTCCAGTAAATCCTTGAACTATAATCTTAGAATCCTTATTCACTAAAACACTCATCAACTATATTTTATTTGTCAATTAATATTATCTCCTCATCAGGTTTGTGCATCAATTTTTTTTCTCTTGCAAACTTCTCATAATTTGATTCCAAATCAATTTTATCATTTAATGCTTGAGAAATGTCATTGTCTAATTGCTTTTTCTCTGATTCCAATTTGTTTATGGTTCCTTTCAGTTTTTGGTATGCAAAAATATTGTGGTGATCAAAAAAAGCGACCCACATGATAAATAGAGCTGTTACAATGGTATATTTGTTTAACCATCCACTGGAAATCCCTAAGTAATTTGCAACCTCTTGCTTCAATTTATTTTGAGTGCTCATGGTAAGTTTTTATTATTTTTTCAAAATACTCCTTCCCGGGTAATAAGCCGTATCCGCTAGCTCCTGTTCGATTCTTAACAATTGATTGTACTTCGCAATCCTATCAGACCTAGAAGCTGATCCTGTTTTAATTTGCCCTGTATTCAACGCCACAGCTAAATCAGCAATCGTGGCATCTTCGGTTTCTCCTGATCTATGGCTCATCACAGATGAATACTTATTGCGCGTTGCGAGATTTACAGCATCAATGGTTTCACTAAGACTTCCGATCTGATTGACCTTTACTAAAATAGAATTAGCAGCTCCTAATTCGATTCCTCTCTGAAGTCTCTTAGAGTTGGTGACAAATAGATCGTCTCCAACCAATTGAACTTTTGAGCTCAATGCTTTTGTCAATTTGACCCACGCATCCCAGTCATCCTCATGTAAACCATCTTCAATTGAGAATATAGGATATCTATTGACCCATGTTGCCCAATAATCTACCATCTCATCACTAGTCAATTTTTTACCTCCTGATTTATGAAAATGGTATAACTTTTCCTTTTCATCATAGAATTCAGATGCTGCTGCATCCATTGCTATGACCACGTCTTCTCCCGGAACATACTTGGCGGATTCGATGGCTTTTAATACGATTTCGATAGCTTCTTCATTGCTTTTTATATTCGGTGCGAATCCGCCTTCGTCACCTACGTTTGTAGAATAGCCTTTTGATTTCAATACTGACTTGAGATGGTGAAACACTTCCACACCCATGCGCAATCCTTCATGAAAGGTATCAGCCCCTACGGGCATGATCATAAATTCTTGAAAGTCAATGCTATTATCTGCATGAGATCCACCATTGAGGATGTTCATCATAGGCACAGGCATGATGTGGGCATTAACACCGCCAATATATCGATATAATGGTTGACCAGATTCTTGGGCAGCAGCTTTGGCAATTGCGAGTGAAACGCCTAAAATCGCATTGGCACCCAGTATTGCTTTATTATCCGTTCCATCCATATCCAATAGATATTCATCAATGCTCCTTTGATCAAAGACGTCCTCGCCAATGATCATGTCAGCAATCTTTTCATTGACATTTTCTACTGCTTTAAGAACACCTTTGCCCAAATATCGGTTTTTGTCACCGTCTCTGAGCTCAATGGCTTCATGTTTGCCGGTCGATGCACCTGAAGGTACAGCCGCCCTTCCCATACTTCCATCTTCAGTCAATACATCAACTTCAATCGTGGGATTTCCTCTGGAGTCTAATATTTCTCTGGCAATAATATCTATTATAGCACTCATATTAATTATTTTTTACTTTTAAAACTAAATCAACAAACTGATCAAATAAATACTTTGAATCATGTGGACCCGGATTTGACTCCGGATGGTATTGAACAGAAAAGGCAGGATAATTCCTCATTTTTATGCCTTCTACTGTGTCGTCATTCAAGTTAATGTGGGTGATTTCAATCTCACTGGATTTTTGCTCTAATGCTTTTTCACTGATTCCGAAACCGTGATTTTGACTTGTAATTTCACAATGTCCTGTCAATAAATTTTTTACGGGGTGATTTGCACCTCTATGTCCGTTGTGCATTTTATAAGTCGCAATACCATTGGCCAAAGCCAAAAGTTGATGACCTAAACAAATACCAAAAATTGGTTTTTGTGTTTGAAAAAGAGCTTGAATAGTTTCAATGGCATAAGGCATGGATGCAGGATCACCTGGACCATTGGAGAGTAAAAATCCATCTAAATGAAAATTTAATAGTTCATTTATCGGTGTCTTCGCAGGAAATACCGTCACTTTGCAACCGAGATTTTTCAGAGAATTTACAATGTTCTCTTTTGTACCGAAATCCAACACTCCAATGTGGCAAATTGGGTTTTCAATATCTACGGTGTACGTGGAAGTAGTTGTTACTTTGCTAGCCAATTCTAGACCTTGCATGGATGGTGCTTTACTTAGGGTCTTTTTTAAAACTTCAAAATCAAGATTATCTGTAGAAATAATGCAATTCATTGCCCCTTTATCCCTAACATGCTTGACTAAAGCCCTTGTATCTACGTTGAAAATGCAAATCAAATTATTCTCAGCAAAGTATGTATGAATGTCTTTGTCAGCAATGGCCCTAGAGTACTCAGAACTTAAATTTTTACATACTAATCCGGAAATTTGAATTTTTGATGATTCTTGATCTTCGGTTTTAATACCATAATTGCCTATGTGAGCAACGGTAGTAACCAATACCTGACCAAAATATGAAGGATCGGTAAAGACTTCCTGATATCCTGTCATACCTGTATTAAAACAAATTTCACCAATTGTGGTGCCTTTTGGTCCCACGCCAGTGCCTTCAAAGGAGGTTCCATCTTCCAATAAAAGAACTGCTTTATGCAAATTGGAAATTTCCATCTTTAATAACTATGGCGCAAATATAATGCTTTCTAATAATTTGTTCTCCTTGTCAATGTAATTAAATGATAGCATTTTCTATAATTCGTAGTTTGGCTTGATAGAATGAACGCTATCAGAACCATCATAAAACGTTTTGATGAATTCAACAACCTCATCAGGATCATCAATGATAGGTATAAGATCTAAGTCTTTTTCTGAAATATTGCCAAATTGTTCGAGCATAACATCAATGATCCAAGACCTCAATCCAGTCCAATATTCAGAACCCACTAAAATGACGGGAACCCTAGAAATCTTATTTGTTTGAATGAGTGTCAAAACTTCAAATAACTCATCCATAGTTCCAAATCCACCCGGACAGACAATAAATGCTTGCGCATACTTGACAAACATAACTTTTCGCACAAAAAAGTATCTATGATGTAAAATTTTGCCGGGGTCAATATATGGATTATTAAATTGTTCAAATGGCAAGTCAATGTTCAGACCAACAGACAAGCCTCCCTGAAGATACGCTCCTTTATTAGCGGCTTCCATAACTCCCGGACCACCACCTGTGATGACACCAAAACCTTCTTCTGTGCATTTTTGGGCAATCCTAGTGGCTAGTTGGTAAAATTTATTACCCGGAGTTGTCCTAGCTGAACCAAAAATAGATATACAAGGCGCCAATTTATTGAGGGTTTCAAAACCATCCACCAATTCAGCAATAACCTTGAACATGGTCCAAGAATTTTCTCCCTTTATCTCACTCCATTTTTTTAATGGTTTCTTATCTGCAAATTCCAAAACGAATATTTTAAATTAAACCAAAGTTGCCTTGTATTTTTCAAATTCTTCTTTCAAGTACGCAGAACATTCATTGAAATTATCAAATTTTTCAAATAACGAACCCAATGCAGTATAGTGATTTGAGTTATAGACAAATTTCTCAATGTCCTTACTTGTTATGGTGTTTCCTGACAAAATGATCAATCGTTCTACTACGTTTCTGAGTTCTCTAATATTTCCGGTCCAATTAAAATTTTGAAGGAGAGACAATGCTTTCGATTCAATTTTTTTAACTGCTATATTATACTCATCACATACCTGCTGAATAAAATGCTTCGTCAGTTCAGGTATGTCGTCAACTCTATCATTGAGACTTGGCACTTGTATAATGATAACTGCAAGCCTATGGTATAAGTCTTCTCTAAAATGACCTTTGGCTATTTCTGCTCTTAAATCTTTATTTGTAGCTGCAATGACACGGACATCAACGGTGATGTCTTTTTCACCACCAACACGAGTAATTTTATTTTCTTGTAGTGCACGCAATACTTTTGCTTGTGCTGACAAGCTCATATCACCGATTTCATCCAAAAACAAGGTTCCGCCATGTGCTTGCTCAAATTTGCCAAGGCGTTGTTTTACTGCTGAAGTAAAGGATCCTTTTTCATGACCAAAAAGCTCAGATTCAATGAGTTCTGAAGGTATGGCGGCACAGTTGACCTCCACAATTGGATATTCTTTTCTTCTAGAGTATTGATGTATCCACCTTGCTACCAATTCCTTTCCTGTTCCATTTTGACCTGTGATCAAAACTCGAGCATCTGTTGGGGCCACCTTTTCGATGGTTTCCTTTATCACGCTGATCGAATCAGAGTTGCCGATGATTTCTTGTACCTTCGAGCCGGATACTTTTCTTTGAAGGACTTTTCTTTCAGTTTCTAAGCTAGACTTATCCAATGCGTTTCGCAATGTAATCAACAATCTATTCAAATCCGGTGGTTTCTGAATAAAATCAAATGCACCCTTTTTGACAGATTCTACAGCGGTATCTATATTTCCGTGTCCTGATATCATGATAACAGGCGTCTCAGGAGAAATGGCTTGTAGTTTTTCAATGGCTTCCATACCGTCCATTTTAGGCATCTTGACATCCATGATGATGACATCATAGGATTGTTGTTTGATTTTAACAATACAATCAAGTCCATCCACTGCCTCATCCACACTGTACTTCTCAAATTCAAGAATATCTCTCAGTGTTCCTCTGATGCTTTTATCATCATCAACAATTAAAATTTTTGCCATTACTTTTATGTGGTTGAAAAATCAGATAATGCTTTTACTAATTCGGTTAATACCAAAATAAAAAGCAAAATTATAAAAAAAAGAAATATTATTAAAAGGATTGATATATATTTCTTATAAAATTAGTTTTTTAAATACAATAATTTTATTGAATACGTAGAAGAACCTATTTTTTTCATGTAAAGTGATAATGCTGTTTAAACAAAATCAAATCCTCGTCAATGCCACTAGCAATCAACTGTTTAAAGTAAGAAATTGAGATAAATTTATGATGCTTTATAAACCTGATGGACATTTTTGATCATATTGTGATTCACTCATCATTATATTTCTAAAATTACTTGGATTTTCAAATGATGCATCTCCCAACTCCCAACCAGCAAAAAAGCGCCATGTCGCAGAATGTTGAGATTCGCTCAATTTCAATTCGATGATATGGGTATGGTTTACATCACTTTTAAATTTGTCAGAGTGCTCCACAGAAATAAACTGGTTTGGATCCGTGCTGATACCCATTCCTAAAATTTCATTTTGCATCGTTTGTTTACCATGTGTATAGGCTACAACAGAATTCCCGGTTTTTATTAAATTAATATTAGGTATATGATCTACAATCCCTACGGCTAATTTTTCATCACCTACTAGTCCCAGTATTTTGACTTCGTTTTGATAATAATGGGTACCGGCTTTCATAGAAATGGTATGTGTGACATTGTAAACTCTGTCTTGAACACGCCAGTTATAAAAATTCAATTCAAATGCAATGCGGCGTTTTGACTTTTCCAATAACTTGAAATCAGCATCCGCATTTGGTCCTATCCGATATAATGTGTCACCTATGATCAAACCTATTGCTCCTGCTCCAAGCGAGTTACCCACCTTTAAGATATCCATTCCCCATGTTTGCATTTCATGGTAATTCTGAGCAATTCCAACGGAGTCCAATACCATTTTGTGTGTTTTTTTACCAAAAATATCAATGCCATTCCGCTCGTCAAAATAGTTTCTAAAAGCAATATTTTCATTTTCCCATGCTGGACCTTCCATTTGAAAATAAGTGGAAGTGACTTCTGTTTTATCGGTTTTCAACCTATCTGCATGGTCAACAGACTTGTAGTTTTCTCTAATGAGCGCAAATCTGAAGTTCACCTTTGGACTGCTGCAAGACATCCAAAAAATAGCAATAAAACTCAATAACGCCAAGGGTACATTATTCCTTCCAACCGTGTTTTTCATACCATTTGTTTTGACTGATAGAATCTAAAATTATATTATTTGAAATTTTGGAGTGGGCAGTTTCTAATCTATATACATTAGAAATATTGTCTTCCACCACATTACCTACACTTTCTCTATTGTCTTTATGGCTTCGAACCATGATCCAAGGGTCAGATTCGAACTTAAACATCCTTTTCGGATTTCTAAAAACCTTATTATTTCTGATAGTGCAATTCGTAGCACCAAACAATGCAATCCCATGTGGGTGATCCGTATACACTACATTGTCTTCAATGATCCAATGGTCAGAAAAACCATCAAAGCAAACAATACCTTGAACAATTTTAGATTTATTTTGGATTTCGGAATCTAGGATACTGATTGCTATATTATCCTTTATCGTGATATGTTCGATAGGTTTATCATGTGTCCAGGCTTGAAATAAATCATCATGATTTCCATAGGGTTCATAGTAGTCATCTATGAGTGCATTGCTTAAAAAATTATTGGAATACACATTTTTATTACCTGTATTTCTTATTGCATCACCACAAAATCTATCTATGATATTGCAACTGAAAAGATTTTCGTCCCCATCGAATTGGATCCCATGAAAAACCAATTGAATAAGATTATTTATAATACGATTATGGTTCCCTTTCATATAAATGCCTGAAGCTACATAGTTTTTCCAATCCTTAGAGGCTAACTCATTTTCTTCCACATCATCAGCAATATGACAATTTGAAATTTCAATATAAGATGACAAGGAATCTGCGAATACCAAATTTGCATTTTGGGGTAATTTGGAAATAATAGTAATACCAGACACCTTAACATGATGTGCGGACTGAAAACTGATGCTACGAAGTCGTGGATAATTTTCTTTGTAAGAAACGATATTAAATTGCGAACTCTTGACAGTGACGTCGCCGTGGTTGCCGTTTAAAAGGTATATGGTTTCATTTTCCTCTGGCATGTAACCACTATCAAACAATTGTGCAAGAGAAGGATATGGATGATCCAAAGTACCGTCACCAGTCATATTTTTGACACTGGGATTGCAATATGATATTTTACCTTTCGGTTTTTTGGTGAGTAATTTAAGTTGAATTTTATTGATGGGTTTTTTATTTTTAAAAACTTCAATTTCTAATGACGACTGACCAGATCCTCCATTGGAAATCAACATCATGGCTATTCCAGGCTGAACCATTTGTGTTGTTGTCTTCAATTTTGGAGAAACCAAAGAATAACTTAACGAATGCAAATTTTCAGCAACAGAACTTAAAAAAATAAGGGTATTGCTATTTTCCTCAGCTTGTATAATACTGTCATGAGAAGAGATGAGTTCTGAAGTATTTGTCGATGATTGATTCTGAGCCGAAGGTGCTATTTTATTTGTGCATTGGTATAATAACAAAATCCATAGAAATACAAACTTATATTTAAAATTAGTCATTGTATCTCTTCAAATTTTGGGTGCTGATATCCCAACTGTCTGTTCTGAATGGAAGGCATGGAAAACCTTTTGAATTAAATAGATTCGCTGGGTCAGGATTGTTTTGCCAAGCATAGCGCACAGATTTCGGATTTTCAATTTTTGATGACCACACTTTCACACAATTAGAATTAATCAATTCTGCTTTTGCCCATTCAAACTTGTGATCATCACCTGCAATAGTAAACCCATAAATATATCCAAATTTATCGTCTGCTACCAAACCATCACCTACATTTTCGAAACATATTTTACAATAGTAATTTTCAAATTCAAATGACTTTAAACTTGGGCTTTTGTAAAATGTTTTTTGATGATAAACGTCCTCCAATGCAGCCAAAGCTAATCTTCGGCCCACTTCATTTTTATTTGATGGATGAATATTGTTTGCATCTCCTAAATCTATGCAAGTAATCATGGAAGTATTTGGTAAAGAAAGAGCCACTGATTGCGCTTCCCTCAACTCTGCCCATTGGCTTTCGATAGGTATAGAATCTTGGGGAGTAAAATTGGCCAATTGAACGAAAATAAATGGTAAATCATCTATGGCAAACTGTTGCCTCATATCTAAAATAAAGCGCTTGAATAAGTCTCTGTATTCGTATGCCCTAGAAGCATTTGATTCACCTTGGTACCAAATTATACCTTTAATGGGTAATCTTTTAAGAGGGGCGATCATCCCATTATACAAGCATGTAGGATAATTATTTGGGCCAAATGATACTGCGGGCATTTGGTCTCGATTTCTATAACCAATTTTATACAACCATTTACCATCTAATGGAATTTTTTCAGTATCTGTTTGAATGAAGATTTTATCCTTAGAGCCTGCCATACCACCTCCTCCTATGTAATCTTCTACTCTTATAACAATGTAGTTTTCACCGTTTTTTAGTATCCCATCAGATATAGAATAAACTCGATCTTTATTGTACTGGTTGTAGGTGGCTCCTACTAGGTGGCCATTGATCCATACCATATCTGAATCATCAATTGGCCCTAATGATACAGAGGAATGAGCACTCGGAGTTGCGTTGAATTTTCTATAAAACCAAACCACACCATCCAGTTCTACCAATTCACTATCTGCCGCTGTCTCCCAATAACTAGGTAAATTCATTTGTTTCCAGTCACTTCTATTCACGTCACGACCTGCCCAAACAAAATTGGTATCTTGCATACCCTTGTCATTTTTATAAAACTTTGCTAACCAATTGGATTGTGCATCGTCGCCATTTCTACGTTCATACTCGAAATCAACATTCTTTAATTTTTCTATGTCCTTCTTAAATGAGGGAAGGTCAGAAAATGCTTGTGCACTCGTCCAAGCCTCCACAACGGTTCCTCCGTAATTATCAGAAATCAAACCTATAGGTTTATGAAGATTTTCATTCAAATACTTACCAAAATAATAGCCAACTGCAGAAAACTGTTTTACTGATTGTTGACTGCAAACATCCCAATGCAACTTTTCAGAAAAGTCGTTATCAGGAGTGTTTGACATGATATGTGGAATCTCTAATAAACGAATAAATGAATTATCAGTGTTTTGTAACTCATCAGAGGCTCCTGCTGACGATTCAAAATACCACTCCATATTGGATTGTCCTCCACACAGCCATACATCACCATATATCACATTTGACAATAAAATCTCTTCGCTTCCAGATGTAATGGTTACAGATGTTTTTTCACCACAAGGAGTAGGATTTAAAAATAGCTGCCATTCACCATTTTCATTAGCTTTTGTTTGAATTTTTAGCTTGTTCTGTGTGACTACAACCGTAGTTTTCGGATGGGCATGTCCCCAAACTGGAATCTTAGCATCGCATTGTAGCATCATATTATCTGTGAATAATTTAGCTACGGTCAGTTGGGAATGGCTTCTACTTATTCCAGTCACCATTATGAAAAAAATGATCAAACTTCTCAAATACATGATGTTGATATTTTATGTGAATATATTATTGTTCTCCAGAATGACTTCCCAGTGTTGCTAGAATCCCACCATCAACATAGAGAACATGACCATTAACAAAATCAGATGCCTTTGATGATAAAAATATTGCTGCACCTTGCAAATCAGTAGGATCTCCCCATCTTCGTGCCGGAGTCCTTTTTAGGATAAAATCATTGAAAGGATGGCTGACTTCCCTAATAGGTTTAGTCTGTTCTGTTGCAAAATAACCAGGCCCTAATCCATTGACTTGAATATTAAATTTAGCCCATTCGTCTGCCATTTCTTTAGTCAGCATCTTCAAACCACCCTTCGCTGCGGCATAGGCTCCAACGGTATTTCTTGAGACCTCACTCATCATTGAACACATATTAATAACTTTTCCGTGTCCTCTTTCTATCATTCCAGGTACGACGTATTTTGAAACAATGAATGGTGAGATCAAATCTACTTTTATTACTTCTTCAAAGTCTTCCTTTGTCATGTCTAAAAGTGGAGTACGTTTAATAATAGCTGCATTATTGAATAATATGTCTATTGGTCCTACTTCATTTGTGATTCGTTCTATTGCTTTTTTGACTTGTAATTCATCCGAAACATCAAATGCATAAGTTTTAACATCAATACCTTTTTCGAGATATTTCTCTTTAGCCAACTTTAATCTCTCGGATGATCTTCCATTGATCACTATTTGAGCTCCCGCATTCGCCAATCCTTCAGCGATGGCCATTCCCAATCCATGAGTGGCTCCTGTGACCAATGCTATTTTATTGTCAAGTCTAAAAAGTTGCATGATGATTTCTTATTCTTGGTGTATCAAATCACTTTAGTTCTGATATCGAAACCATGTCCATATCGCTATAATCATGGTTTTCTCCTGCCATGCCCCAAATAAAACTATAGCTTGATGTGCCGACACCCGCATGAATGGACCAAGCAGGCGATATGACTGCCTGATCATTTCGCACCCATAGATGCCTAGTTTCTTGAGGTTTCCCCATAAAATGACATACCGATTTATCTTCTGCCACATCAAAATAGAAATAAACCTCACTTCTACGATTATGTGTATGTGGCGGCATAGTATTCCATACACTTCCTTCTAACAGCTCAGTCAACCCCATCTGTAATTGACAAGTATCTACCAATCCATGAATAATAAGTTTATGTATATTTCGTAAATTCGAGTTTTCTGAAGAACCCATTGTTGTTTGTACAGCTTTCTCCTTCTTAATTAATACAGAAGAATATGATTTGTGCGCCAGAGATGAATTAAAATAGAATTTTGATGGTGCGTTTTCATTAACACTTTCAAAAACAACTTCCTTTGTGCCCCTACCTAAGTATAAGGCATCTTTATGATCCAAAGTATATTCTTCTCCATCGGCAATGACTTTACCTGTATTTCCGACATTGATAATGCCTATCTCTCTCCTTTCAAGAAAGAATTCTGACTTCAATGGTTCATAGGTTTCAAGCTTCAATTGCCCTAATTTTGGCAATACTCCACCTACAATAAATCTGTCACCCAAGGAATAAACAACGGAAATTTGATCAGCAACAAATAATGTTTCAATTAGAAATTCTTTCCTCAATTTTTCTGTAGCATACAGTTGTACATCGTCCGGATGGGCGCTATATCGAAAATCAGATATCATTTGGTCTATTATGTTTTGTTTTAAAACGATTAGATGTTTCCCTTATAATGAGGGAAGGTTCTATAACAATATTACTTGTCGTATTGACTTTATTTGTGTTTTTCAGGATATTAATGCATGCAAACGCTGCATTTTTTCCAATTTCAATACTATGTTGGTCCACAGTGGTCATCGGAGGAGAAACTAAAGAAGTGAATGATTCATTACTGAACCCAACTATTCCAAACTCCTCAGGAACTTTTACCCCTTCATTTTTCAGAAACAATAAAGCACCTAAAGCAGAATAATCACTTGAAGAAAATAGAGCATCCGGCGGATTAGGCAAATTCATCATCCTTTCTATACTCATTTCGCCACAATCAGAAGTGAGGCATTGTTTTGAAATTAATTCATCATTGAATGGGATGCCATGATGTTCTAATGCTGCTAGATATCCTTTCGTCCTGTTTTGGTAAATTTCCAAATTTTGATCTCCGCTAAAATGTGCTATATTTTTATATCCCATATCAAGTAAATGCTTGGTAGCTAAATACCCTCCCTTGAAATCATCTATCAAAACTCGATTATAGGATGATTCACTGATAGCCCTATCAAAAAATACAAATGGGATACCATAGTAACTCAATTGATCCAAATGCGATTTTTCTGTGGTTTGCAATCCAATGGAAATCAAAATCGCACATACATTGGACTCAATCATGGATTTAATAATTTCCTTTTCGTTGGAGAGGATATCATGACTTTGTGCAATATGGATGGAATATCCTGCACCTTTTGTTACCTCTTCAATACCGGCAATACAGTTTGAGAAAAAGTCTCGATTGATACGTGGCACAATGACTCCAATTGTTTTACTAGATCCGGATCGTAGGTTTGCAGCATACCTATTGATAGAGAAATTCCTTTTTTTTGCCAATTCCATCACCTTGGATTTCATGCCTTCGCTGATGGTACCATGACCATGCAAAGCTCTTGAAACCGTTGATGTCGTAGTATTCAACTCTTTTGCTAAATCCTTGATCGTGACTCTCTTCGAATTAATGGGAATATTCTTAGGCATATTGTCAATGGTCTTTATAAATAATAAATGATTGTGAACCATAGAAACCATCTCCAGAAACGGTTATATGATACAATCCATTATGGACATCAATATTGGAAAGATCGATGCGGACTTTATTAGATGACGGAAAAATTTTTCTAGTATCCACTAATGCACCATTATTATCATGAATTAAAAGTAAAATTTCCTTTTTTATCTCGATTTCATCTAAATCCAAAGTCAATTCCACTCCGTCACATGGGTTGGGAAAAATTTGAATCAAATTAGAAATATTTCTTTCCTCAACGGAAGAATCAATGCTTTTAAACACCAGTTTAAGAACTGGTGTTCTATACGTGAGTTTAGAATCAGAAGAATTTATAGCGTAATAACCATTTTGTGTAGACAATTTTTCATTTAAATTTAGTCTAAAAATTAATTGGTCTCCAATAGCTAACCCGTCATCAATTTGCTGATTTAAAAATTGGATTAAAGTTGATTTACCTACACTATCTAACATTGCATACGACTGAAATACATTTGCAGTAGATATATAATCACTGCGAATTGGAATACTTATTTGGTCTTCTTTCAAAGCACCTTCATAATAATAATCCCTAAAAGGTAGTGGCAATAAACCCTTCATCCCATATAAATCCACATGCTGCTGAGTCACCTGAAGAAATGTGTCAACATAGGTTATAAAGTCTGCATCAATAAGTTTTTGATTATTTAGTAAAGGCGGAAACAGAAACGGTATGATAACACATTGCGAAACACCTGGTTGTACACTACCAATCCTACAATATGGACTTCTACCCCACATCGGATTTTTATTGGAATTTACTTCCATGTCATCTGACAGTGCTCCTAGAAATCGGACATTGATCCCTCCAGGATTGTCTGTCTGAGTGACTACATATTCTTCTTCGTTATTTTTTGATTCGTTATTAAAAATATCTAAAACGCTTACGGAAATATGATAAGCTGTAGATGATTCAAGATTATAAATAATGGCTTCGTTCTCCTTTGACAATATTGTTTTTTCACCACAAGTGATTTTATAGGCTTGAAAGTATGGTAGTTCGATGCTGTTATCAATATGAACCTTAAAATAGTCAATCCCTGATTGTACAGCAAAACGCAATGGGTCAACCAATGAATTAACATCTCGATGTTCCTTAGCATTCCTCTGAAAGCAACCAATATCAATAGAATTTGGATCTCGTTTAAGATTATAATTATCAATATTTGGAGCATCTTCATAAATACCTAGATAAGCATTGGTAGCAGAATTATTTATGCTAAAATCCCAATGGTTATAATCAGAAAATACAAGATTTTGAACGAATCCGGAAATATTTGACTTCACCGTAGCGGGTTCCAAACCATCTGTTTGGTATGAATGCATGAAGTTATTTTGAACAAGGTTGGCAGAGCTTGGGACACCTCCAGCTGTGCTTTTAGTAGGATTGATTCTTATCCATGGTAAATGCGTTGGGTTGAATCTCAGAAATGGATTTTTTACAACTGTGTTATTGATAATCTTACAATTCTTAGCACCATACATAGCAATACCATGTGCATGGTGCAACACCACCAAATTATTCTCTATCACCCAATCCTCGGCAAAACCATCGAAAATTACAATTCCTTGTGTTATTTCTGATGGAAGTTTTAGGTTTGGATTGCTGATATCTGCGATTTGATTGCCCCTGATAATATAGTTTTTCCGAGGAAGATTAAATGTCCATGATTGAAATGCATCATCGTGTTGTGGTCTGATGGGATCATCATAATCAAATACAACAGCATTCTTCACTTGATTGTATTCAAATTTCAAATTGTCCGCTATTCCTCTCATAGCATCAGCCCCAAAACAATCAATGATATTGTAAGAGAACTCTTGGTCATCACCTTTCAACTCAGTGGAAAACCAAGTATTCTTAAGAAGATTATTCCTGAAAACACAATGATTTCCTGTAGAAAATATGCCATTTCCAGAATAAGCGTACCATTCTTGATTTGTGTTCCATCTAGCTTGATCTTCAAACGAATATAAATAACAATTTTTAATATTGATAAATTCACATCCACCATAAATGACCGCCAAGGGCAAATTATTGAGTTCATTGTTCACCTGTGGTGATATTTCAATCCCTGAAACTAACCAATGACTAGTGAAAGAAAATGTCATATTTTTTGCAGTTGGAGTATTGAAACTCTGAGCGACCACATAGATCATTTTATCATTTTGTCCCCAAAAATTCAACTCGCCATGGTAGCCGGTTTTTAGGAAAACAATACTACCTGGTTTAATTTTCTGTCCGGCTTCATTAAGTACTGCACCTAGTGTTTTCCATGGTGCAGAATCACTTCCATCATTGTCATTACTGCCATTTTCAGGATCCACATAATAAAGTTCTAAACCTTCCGGAATAGGCAATACTTCCAGAGTAAATTCCTGAATATTGGTAAAACTACCGGAATTGACCTCTAATGTGATATTATATAGTCCTTCATTCCCAACTGAAGCATCAAAAATAATTCTTCCACTACCATGTCCGTCATTTATAATATGTCCAAAATCAGGCAAATCAGGTGAAATTAGCCTTGCTGAGTCCAAGTAGGCTAATGTAGAAACATACACCGTTATACGTGACCCAACAAACATTTCTTGATGATCAATTCTAGAAACCACTACGTCACCGGCAGTCAGTGAATGACCCACCAAACATAATAATAGAGGCAAAACTAGAAACTTAAAATACATGAAGGATCAGATTATATTTAGGTCAACGGTTAAAGAAAAATGGGCAAAAGTGTATCGATTAATGACTGAAATAGAAATAATAACTCACAAATTTAAACAATCGTTTGTTTTTTAAAACTAAAATTATAAATTATTATAAAAAACTCATTAAAAATACCAAAAATCTGTCAATTATTTGTAATTTGCCTTTCCTTTACAGCAGATGTTTCACACAAATAAATTTATGTTATTCATATTTTAAATTTTATTTTAAACAATCGTTTGCATGATAAAAAAAATAACATATTTTTGCACTAATAAATCCGTGTTTATGCAGATACGTGTAGTGCTTACAAGTTTTATTTGTTTTCTATTTTTTACAATTCCCACAATATCATGGAGTCAATCGGGACATCTTAAAGGACAAATTTTGGATCAGGGAAATGGTGAATCTCTTATTGGTGCCACGGTATTTTTAGTAGAAACGCAAAAAGGGGAAGTGACAGACTTTGATGGCAATTATGATATTGGAAGCATTAAATATGGGACATATTCTGTGATAACAAGTTACGTGGGCTATGTATCTGATACTTCAACTATACAAATAGGTAGTGATGTTACAGTTCATAATGTTTCATTGACGGTGGAGAGCATGTTGCTACATGAAGTCACAATTTCGGCCCAAGCTGAAGGGCAAATCGCAGCAGTCAATCGACAGATCTCAGATGAGAATATTAAAAATGTAGTATCGGCCAAGAGAATACAAGAAGTTCCTGATGCCAATGCAGCTGAGACCTTAGGAAGACTTTCAGGTGTATCGCTGGTCAGGAGTGGCGGTGAAGGTAGTAAAGTGTCTATCCGTGGATTAGCACCGGTTTTCAATAAGATACAAATAGAAGGGATTAAAATGGCTTCAACCGGAGAAGCAGACAGAAGTACCGATCTTAGCATGATCTCTCCATATATGTTGGAGACGATAGAGTTATCCAAAGCTGCAATGGCTGAAAACGAAGGTGATGCAATAGGTGGTAGTGTCAACTTTGTATTGAGATCAGCACCAGATGATCCTACTTTTGATGTTTTATTACAGACGGGTTATGCAAATTATAAAAAGAGATTCAATAATCAAAAAATAGTCATCGGAGGAAGTAAAAGAACCATTGGTAAGAAATTTGGTATATTTGCTCAAATGGATTTAGATCAACGGGATAGAAGCTCCAACAGTGTTAATATTAATTACATAAATCGCACTAATTTATTGGATAGTTTCCCCATTTCGATGGGATCTTTGTCTGTAAGAGACATTGATTTGAATGTGAAGAGAGCGGGTGCAACGGTGGTGATGGATTATAAAATGAAGGATGGAGCAATCAAGCTTTCAAATTTTGGTAGTCTCATACATAAAAATGAGGCAAACCAGTATGAACTATTTAATCCTTTTTACAATACCCACAGTTATGGATTAAGTCAATCCAATAATAATCTAATAATCTACAACAGCACTTTAAAAATAGAAAAAAAAATCAAGAATTTGTCATTAGACGGTGGTGTCACATTTGCATTTTCACAGTATAACGCCCCTGAAAATACCAATTTTTATGCCACAGAAACCAATGCATTTACTCCTGCAGGAACCTTGGCGAGCAATCCGGATTCCTTGTTTTCCAATTCCAGAAATGATCTCACAAAAGCCATAGTACAACAAGTAGATAAATCAAAAACCTTAACAAAAGAAGGGGAAAAAGGTGCATACATCAACTTCTTACTTCCACTGACCTTATCAAAAAACATTCACATGAAGTTCAAGTTTGGTGGTAAATACAAAGTACTCAATAAATCGTACAATGTTGATTTCGATAAAATACCCGTTGCCCAATCAGGTCATGGTTCCAAATTTGTAAAAGCATCCATCGGTTCTTTAGATTTTATAACTTCCAGTGTGTCATCCGATGCCACTACCCTTCCCTATGATATCTTCACCGTACCTTATTCTAAGTTGAATTTTGATAACGGCAACTTCGTGCTTCAAGACAAACCTTCAATAGACAATATAAATCAATTCCTAGGGGTGGCGAAGGATTATTATTTTATAGATTATGTTCCTTCTCTGAAGGATGACTATAATGGAGAAGAGAAGTATTCAGCAATATTTGCGCAACCAGTCATCAATTTTGGTAAGAAATTCATGTTTATTCCAGGTGTGAGAGTCGAATCTTCAACGACTTCTTATCAAGGTGTTCGAGGTAATAACACACTTCAAAACTGGGATGTTGGATACAGCCATATTGACACCACAATTACAAATAAAAACCAGTTTGTTTTACCGATGATCCATTTTCGATATAAGATGAATAATTGGTCAGACATTCGACTGGCATACACGCACACTTTGGCTAGACCAAATTTCAACGTCATCGTTCCGAAATGGGATATAAGTCTCAACTCTGTTGTGTGGAACGATCCATTTTTAGTTCCATCATTGTCAAAAAACTATGATGCATACTTATCTTTTTATTCTAATAAATTAGGATTGCTTACATTGGGTAGTTTTTATAAATCCATAGACAACTTGATATACAACAGCGGAAATACTGTCATTGATTCTATTGACATTGAAAGATATGGCTTTCCACAGAACTTAGTTGGAACACCTATTTCAAAAATTGTCAATAATTCAACTCCAGCAGTCATCTATGGTTTTGAAATTGAATGGCAAACAAGATTTTGGTATTTGGATAATTTCTTGAATAAATTTATATTGAACATCAACTACACACAAACTTTTTCAGATGTGTCGTATGATAGAACTGTATTAAAACAAGAATTTTTGCAAGAACCACCCTACGTGAGATTAGTAGAAGAAGTTTCGCCATATAAGGAACGGTTACTATTTCAACCAAGAAATATTTTTAATGTCACATTAGGATATGAAAACAAAGGATGGACTGCCAGACTCTCTTACTTATATCAAAACAACATATTTTCATCCCCTAATTTCTTTACTCAATTGCGAGGCGCAACGGCTGCATATAGCAGATTTGACGTCAACCTGAGTAAAAAACTCCCTTGGAAAGGATTTGAAGTCTTAGCTAATTTCAATAATTTAAATTCAGCGTATGAAAGAGACATTCTTATCTCCAATGGAAACCCAATAAAACAACAATATTATGGAATGACGATTGACCTTGGTATCAGATATAGACTCAAATAACTTAATAAATTTAAATCAAATACGTATGAAACTTTTTTTTAATTTAATCAGTATTTTGGGATTTTCACTTGGAATTTCCTGTGGGCTATCCGCTCAAACTCCGGATACTGTGGACGTACCAACCATGGTCAATGGAAATGCTTTTGGTGCTATCAATAAATTCATTATTGGTGATACGATGCCTTCGGGAGAAAGAATAAACCCAAACAGAGTATATAGACTCAAGAAGAATTCCATTTATTTTTTGGATGGCATCTTCTTTGCGGATTTTGATTTAAATCTCATTGGTGAAATAGCAGGAGATGGAGAAAAACCACCTATTATCGCCTCTACAGCGGGTGCGGATGGAACAATTCAGTTGATTCAATTCAAACTCTTTGGCAATGCAACAATCAAAGATATCATCTGCCAAATGACTCCACCTTCCGGCAATGGAGAGTCAAATGCTGCCTTTTTCCTATCGGGACAAAAAAAGAATTATTATTTTGATAATGTAAGAATTGAATGGGGTCTTTGGACTGGTATCACGACAGAAGTGCCGGTAAATAAGGTAGTGATTACAAATTGTTATTTCAGAAATGTGGAACATAAAACAGATATTTGGAATGGTAGAGGCATGAACACATACCAACAAAACCCTGCGGATACAGTCATCATGCGTAATAATACATTTTTTAATCTCAACTCATTTGTATTTGCAGCAGATGTCAGTGCTATTCCACCGAGGTATCTTATTTTTGATCACAATACCATCGTGAATTCTATGAAATTTCCGATACACTCATTTTGGTTACCGAATGCAACTGTAACTAATAATATATTTTACAATTCTCACAGTTTTGGAGAAAACTCAAGTGATGTAGTTGGCCAAGACCCACAAAAATTATTATATGGCATAATCAATATTGATAAAATTCCTAATGCACTGCTGAAATACTACGGCATCGCAGAAAGTGAAAGGCGCTACAAAGTGGCAAATAATGCCTTCTTTTACGAACAACCCATCAAGGATTATTGGAGTACATTCTCACTTCCTGAAAACCCATTTATGAATTCAAGAAACCTCACCATGTTTGGTGATGATGCCACATATCCGGGATTGACAGTTGAAAATACCATTGAAGAAAATCCAAATTTTGTACAGGCAGGAACCGGTATGACCTCCATGATTACTTGGATGACAAACAGAAGAAATTTAAAAGACAATAATTATTGGGGATGGGATCCTGACAATAATAAATTTCAAGTTCAATGGCCTTTTCCTGAAGACCTTTCATTCACAAACGAAAGCATGAAAACTGCCGCATCCGGCGGATTTCCTTTGGGTGATTTGAACTGGTGGAAAGATAAAAAAAGCGAATGGGAAGATTGGCTCGCTACCGATACAAAAAATGTTGATAACCATATTTTGGAAGGCTTCACTGTTTCCCCATCTCCTGCCAATGAACAATTGTCCCTCAAGTTTAGAATGAAACAATCATCTGCGATCCAAATCGATATTTTTGATTCCAGTTTGAAAATAATGGGATCCCAGCAAGGTCCTCAATTGTCAGAGGGAAACCAAAATATACAACTAAACCTTCATGAATATGGAGTGACCTCAGCCGGTGTTTATTTTATTGTTCTAAGGACAAAGACCGAAATGCTCACTCAAAGATTCATTAAAATTTAAACCTTTATGCATCAAGGGGTTCTTATTACTAAGAGCCTCTTGATTTTATAAGCATAATATGAGATATTTCATATCGATCATATTTCTGGTGTGCCTTGCCCAATTTGCATTGATTGGGCAAGAATCTGATGCAGTCACAAATGTCCAAGGAAAAGATATTGCTTCGTTAAAACATACATGGAGAGCTCGATGGATCACCCATCCAACTGCCAACACTCAAGGGTACGCTGTATTTTTATTTAGAAAAGATTTTGAGTTGCTTACAGTGCCCGACTCATTTTTTGTGTATGTAAGTGCTGACAATAAGTTCAACTTGTATGTCAATGGCGAAAGAATTTCAGATGGTCCGGTGAGAAGCGACTTAAATCATTGGGGATATGAAACTATCAACATAGCTCCGTATTTGAAAGAAGGAAAGAATACTATTGGAGTCCATGTGGTGAATTTTGGCATCTATCGACATGCGGCACAATTCACTTTTCAGACGGCATTTATACTTCAGGGACAATCCATAGATGTTTTCGACATTGATACAAAGCCTAATAATGGCTGGAAGGTAACACAAGATTTTGGCTATTCATATACGCCATTTGTTTCTGATTCCGTGGGTGGTTATTTCGCAGCGGGTCCCGGTGATATTTTTCATGCTGATTTGCATCCATGGGGTTGGAGTCAGACTAATTTTCAGTCAGACAACACTTGGGTTGATCCCATACCTGCAATGGTTGAATTTGCAGTTGGAAGAGGATTTCTCTACGGAAGTACTTGGTTTTTAGTGCCTCGTACAATTCCCAGAATGAAAACAGAAAGGCAACGGCTGAAAAAGGTGGTTCGAAGTCAGGGGATACAAATTGTTACTGAAGAAATCTCAAGCAAAAAGTTACAACTTACCATTCCAAGGCAAACTAAAGCCAGCATTTTATTGGATAATGAAGTCCATACCATCGGTTTTCCAGAGTTATATTTCAGTGATGGAAAAGGTGCAAAAATAAAAATCACTTATTCAGAAGCTTTATTTTACAAATCTTCTACTTCTTATTCTGCCCATGGTGGATTTAAAAAAGGGAATAGAAATTTGGACTGGAATGACAAGGAAATTCGTGGATATTATGACATTGTCTTTCCTGACGGAGGAAAAAATAGAGTTTACAGACCACAAGCTATGAGAACGTACAGATTTATTCAGTTAGATATTGAAACTGATGACGAATCTTTAATTATAGATGACTATTATGGAATGTTTACGGCCTACCCTTTTGAACAAGTCAATCATTTTGAATGTGATGATGAAAATCTGATGAAAATTGCAGATGTAGCTTGGAGAACCTTACAAAACTCATCCACAGACGGCTACATAGACCCATATTACGAACAATTACAATATATTGGTGACAGTCGGATTGAATCTTTGGCTTCCATCTATTCTACAAATGATGATCGTTTGATGAAAAATGCCATTGCACAGTTCGATGCATCACGTCTTGATATTGGTTTGACATGTAGTAGATATCCTTCCTATATTGTACAAATTATTCCAACCTATTCTCTGTTATGGATCAGTATGGTCAATGATTATTATATGTACCGCAATGACCCCGAATTTGTGAAAAGTATGCTTCCCGGAATTTTGTCCATTCTCTCATATTTTACTGATAAAATAGATGATACTGGAATGCTCTCCCATCTTGAATGGTGGAATTTTACTGATTGGGCTGTAGGTTTTGACAATGGAATTCCACCGGGAGCAGATGATGGACATTCGGCATGTGTTTCCCTTCAATACGTTTATGCAATTCAAAAAGCCATGCCTATCATAAAGAAATTTGGAAGGGCTTCGGATTACAATTATTACGAAAACATTGCAACGCATATGAGAGAAAGCGTAATGAAGCATTGCTATGATCATGCAAAAAATATGTTTGCCGAACGCCCTGAAAAGGACATCTATTCACAACATACCAATATTTTTGGAATACTAACGCACACTGCTCCGGATGAAAAAAAGCTGATGCAGGCTATTCTCAATGACAGTGCGCTCATTCAATCTACAGTTTATTTCAAATTTTATTTGGCGAGAGCCTTGCAAACAGTAGGAATGGCTGAAAAATATCAAAGTCTATTATCGCCATGGCATTATATGATCAAAGAAGGGATGACTACCTTTGGAGAAACCGACAAAGATCCTCGATCAGATTGCCACGGTTGGAGTGCATCACCTCTTTTTGAGTTATACCATACCATTGCCGGAATTCAGCCAATGGAACCAGGTTTTCAAAAAGTATTGATAGAGCCTCAACTAGGACATTTAAACTATATCAAGGTTAAATTTGCATTGCCTTCAGGCCACAAGATTTTCATCGATTTGCACAAAGATATTCAAGATAAAGTCCATTTGAAAGGAGCAATAAACATCCCACCAGGAGTCGAAGTCATTTACAAGGAAGGAGCAAAAGAACTTACATTGGTAAGTGGAGTGAACATCATAAAGTAATGGTAAAACGCAATTCAATAGAAATCAAAATCGAAATAGTCTTGACCATCTTAATGATAGGTTTAATTGCATCGTTTCCTCTTGCTCAAGAAGGTTCAACATTGCGCAACTATCAACTCAATAGAGGCGTCGTTCCCTTCAAAATACATACTATTTTTTCAGATAATAAATTTGAAGACTTGGATCACGATGGAGATCCTGATGTTTTATATTCTAAACTTGAGAATGGAATGTCATGCCTTTGGATTGATGATGATGATGATATGAAAATTTCAGACCTTCAAGGTGATTTAGACAGTGATTGTCTTGTAATCGATATGAATGGCGATGGAAACTATGGTGGAGAATTGGACTTAAATATAGATTATATTGACCCAGATAAAGACCAAAAAGCTGATATCCAGTTGATAGTGGACAATGGGAAAAAAGATTTTCATGGAAAATGGGAATCTCATTTTTTAGTATTCTTTGATGATGACAAAGATGGAGTTTTTAGTTATATGGATGCCCAAACACTCAAGTTTGAAGGATGGGATCATAGTGGATTAGCCAACTTTTTTGCTGACTACCACGGAAAAAGTAAAATGCTCAAAGTCCATATCACAACTTCAGATATACAAAACCTTGAATACAATTGGGAGAATCCTTTTCTGTGGTATGATTATGACAATGATGGATTGACGGAAATGGCCATCAGGGTTGTTGATGAACCTATCAGCCTTAAACCTGACCACGGAAACCCCTATTATTGGGGATTTAGTAAAACTGCATCCTTGGTCCAACAAACTTGGGATCTCGACAATGATTCTGCACCAGGAAATGAATTAGATTTCGATCTGAGTTTAAAATTTATGGGTCAAGGCTTTGATTACAGTGATCAAATCCATTATATAGGTCAAAATCCCACCCAACCCAGAACAGATAAATTCTTTCAGGATCCGAGATGGCGTCATCTGGATAGATTTATTTTTCCCGATCATGAGATGACACCCACATTGGTACATGAAAGAGGAAATTGGCAGCATTGTTGGTTAGTTTTTGATGAGGATGATGATTGCCAGAGATGGGAACGCGTAGAATTTTATGATCCGTTATCTCCATTCAAGTTTGGAGCTAAAAATGGAGGGATAGACAATAACCCACAAGCAGACGTCAGTGGAGATAGAGGCGAATGGGATGCAGATTTTTCAGGCAAAGGAAACCTCTACATTTCTCCATTGGATGGGAAAATTCATCTTTACGGCGCAGAATTGGGTTATTGGCGCATTGACCAAAATGCTACTTATTTTCAAGGTTGGCAAGGATGGCGTGGCCCAAATTTACAACCGGAAGATTTCGCGACAGTGGAACCTCAAAAGGCGGCAACAATAAAGTATGAAGACACCGATAACAATGGTTATTTTGATAAAATGAGCTTCGATATGGATGGCGATACCATTTTTGAGGAAGTAATTTCAACAGAAGTCCTTCATATCAATGATGAAAGTCCCGTGTTTCATTCAAATCAGGCCAGTTATAAAAAAATGCAAAAATTATTCAAAGCTTCCACAGAGAAGATGTGGAAAAATGCATTAAACTCTCTAAAAGTAGCAGAAAAATATCATCTCAATACTAATTGGTATTCAAACTTCTTACACCCTAAGAGTTTACAAGAAAAATACCATAACGGATTTTGGTTGGGTTATTTTGTATATCGAGACTTGATGCAATACGCTGAATATAAGTCTGACTCGGCACTTAAAACCGAATTTCAAAAGGCATATTTTTCGTCATCATGGAAAACCTTTAATTCATTTTAATATCTTTTTTATGATTCCTGACTCAGCAGTCCGAACATATAAATTTGTAAACTATCTTTGGGATGATGCAGAAGCATCAACACTTCAAGAAGATCAGGTAGGCCTTTTCTTATACAGAAGTCATCTGCTTGGAGCGGACTTGAGAATAACCAATTTCGGAGGAGGAAACACCAGTTGCAAAACCATAGAAACAGATCCATTGACTATGAAGCCGGCAGAAGTGATGTGGATAAAAGGAAGCGGTGGAGACATCGGCACTCTAAAATTGAAAGGCGTTGCGTCGCTCTATACCGAAAAACTTCATCTCCTCAAACATCAATACAGAGGTCTGGAATTCGAAGATGAAATGGTTGAAAAGTTCAACTATTGTTTGTACGATCCAAAATGTGCAGCACCATCCATCGATACGCCACTTCATGGACTTTTACCATATAAACATATCGACCATCTACATCCTGATGCCATTATTTCCATTGCTGCATCAAAAGATGGAAAGTCTATTTGCCAAGAGATTTTTGATGGACGAATTGGATGGATTCCATGGCAACGTCCAGGATTTGATCTTGGAATAATACTTGAAAACTTTATCAAGGATCATCCTGATTTAGATGGATTAATATTAGAAAGTCATGGACTTTTTACTTGGGGTGAAACATCCTATGATTGTTATGTAAACAGTTTGAATACTATTGAGAAAGCAGCTGCATATATTGCAGAAAAAACGGGGAAGAATAGACCTGTTTTTGGTGGGGAAAATCCTAGATATATTCACTCGAAAGTAAATGAAAAAGTTGCGGCTACATTAGCCCCTATTTTACGTGGATTGTGTTCTCAAAATCAAAGAATGGTTGGTCATTTCACTGCAGACCCAAGAGTTATGGAATTCGTCAATAGTAACGATCTCAAAATACTGGGTCCAATGGGAACTTCTTGTCCAGATCATTTCCTTAGGACAAAAATCCAACCACTTATAGTGGAAATCAATGATCTTGCTGACCTAAATAATAGTGCAGAATTTATAGAATCATTGGCCCCAATATTTGAACAATATAGGAACGAATATACATTATACTATACTCAATACGCAAACGACCAAAGTCCAAAAATAAGAGACTCCAATCCTGTCATTATTTTAGTTCCTGGTATTGGCATGTATGCATTTGCCAAAAACAAGCAAACAGCTAGGGTAGCAGCAGAATTCTACATCAATGCCATCAATGTGATGAGAGGTGCTGAAGCCATTTCAAAATATGTATCATTGCCTAGGGAAGAAGCCTTTAAAATCGAATATTGGCTACTTGAAGAAGCCAAACTTCAAAGACAGCCAAAGGAAAAACCCTTGAGTCGGAAGGTAGCCCTCGTGACAGGAGCAGGCGGAGGCATTGGAAATGCTATTGTTCAAAAACTAATAGCAGAAGGTGCAAATGTAGTATGTACAGATATTTCAGAAGATTTTTCAGAACAAATTCAATATCAGTACGATACAGATACTGCAATAGGCTTGAAATGTGACATCACCAAAGAAGAAGATATTTCTATAGCTTTGGAAAAAGCATCCATCCAATTTGGAGGGATTGATATTATCATTCATTCGGCGGGATTGGCGATTTCAAAATCTCTTTCGGACACCACACAAAAAGATTGGAACATTCTTCAAGATGTCTTGGTGAAAGGTCAATTTCTCCTGGCAAAAAGTGCAAGTAGTCTCTTGAAAAAACAAGGCATTGGTGGGGACTTCATCCATATAGCAAGTAAAAATGGTGTCGTTGCCGGGCCAAATAATGTTGCATATGGGACTGCAAAGGCGGCCCAGCAACACATGACTCGACTTTTGGCTTCGGAATTGGCAGAATTTGGAATTCGGGTCAATACCATCAATCCCGATGGTGTCATCATTGGTTCAAAAATTTGGGAAGGTACATGGGCAGAAGGTCGTGCCAAAGCCTACGGTATCGAAGTCAGCGAATTGCCAAAGTATTATGCACAGCGTAATTTACTGAAGGAAATAATAAGGCCTGAAGATATAGCTAATGGTGTATTTGCAGTTCTTCTCCTTGATAAATCCACAGGAAATACCATTAACGTTGATGGAGGAATAGCCGCAGCATTTTTAAGATAATTATAAATTCATACACATGCTCCAAGAAATTTCAGATATCAACCTTGAATATAAAAATCACAAAGAAGATGTAAAGCGTCTCATAGATAGGTTAGAAAATGAAGGTATCAATACAAACCAGGTTTTGGATGCAATTAAAAATTTTCAGGTGGCTATTCCATCATGGGCATTGGGTGCCGGCGGCACAAGGTTTGGCAGATTCCCATTTGGTGGTGAGCCAAGATCTCTTGAAGAAAAAATACAAGACGTCAGCATTTTAAACACATTAACATGTAGCGCAAATGCCATTTCTCTGCATATTCCTTGGGACTATCCTGAGGACGTTGATGCAATTATACAAGTTGCTTCTCTCCACAAAATTCACTTTGATGCTGTCAATAGTAATACATTTCAAGATCAACCAGACCAAAAATATAGCTACAAATATGGTTCATTAAGCCATGTATCACACGAAGTAAGACAACAAGCCATTGAACACAACATCGATGTGATCAACATTGGAGAAAAGCTTGGTTCAAAATCTCTGACAGTATGGTTGAGTGATGGAAGTAATTTCCCTGGGCAAATGAACTTTTCTCATGCATTACAAAACACCCAAAATTCATTGGAAAAGATTTATGCACACCTACCCGATGATTGGAGAATGTTCATTGAATATAAACCCTATGAACCCAATTTTTATCATAACGTCATACAAGATTGGGGCACTTCCTATATTCTTGCTGACCATTGCGGAGATAAAGCATTTACTTTGGTGGATTTGGGTCACCATCTTCCGAATACCAACATTGAAAACATTGTTTCAACATTGATGCACAAAGGGAAGTTAGGGGGATTTCATTTTAACGACAGTAAGTATGGTGATGATGATTTGACGGTTGGTAGTATAAAGCCATATCAACTTTTTCTAATTTTCAATGAACTCGTTTTTGGACAGTTTTATGCCAAAAATAAATGTGAGAATATCGCTTGGATGATTGACGCTAGTCATAATGTAAAGGATCCACTAGAAGACTTGCTCCAATCCATAGATGCCATTTTGATCGCCTATACGCAAGCACTTTGTATCAATCAAAAAGCATTGCATGATGCAAGAGAATCTAATGACGTCGTATTATGTCAAGAAATTTTACAAAAAGCTTTTAGAACAGACGTACGCCCAATTGTAAATGAAATGAGGAGACTTGGTGGTGGAGCTATTGATCCTATCATGACATATAGAAAACTGCAAGTACGCCAACAATTGGTTCAAAAAAGAGGAAGCACTTCTAGAGCTTCTGGTTTATGAAAAATGTCAGCGTCATATTTGACATTGGAAAAACAAATAAAAAATGTTTGGTTTTCAATGAAGATTACTCAATTGATTCTATTATAAAAATGAACTTTGAACCCATCATTGATGATGATGGCGATCCTTCCGAAGATCTATACTCAGTAATTGATTGGATAACAAAAACCCTGAATCACTTTTTAAACTCACAGGATTATACAGTCACATATTTAAATTTCACTACTTATGGAGCAACATTGGTGCACCTAGACAGTAACCTAAAAATCATTACACCTATCTACAGCTATACTAAAGAATTCCCAGAATCACTTACACGATTATTTTTGGGTAGATATACTGATGTCGTTGAAGTCGAAGCTGCCGCTCCGCTTGAAGGTATGCTCAATAGTGCTCTACAATTGTTTTGGATTAAAAATAACAAGCCTGAGAAATTCAGACAGATACAACATTCCGTCCATTTTCCTCAATTTTTAAGTTTCCTTTTCACAAAAAAATTATTCAGTGGGATTTGTAGCATTGGTTGTCATACCTTTTTATGGGACTATAGACAAAACCAATACCACAACTGGATAACATCAGAGGGTTTCACCAATTTGTTACCGCCAATAATGCCTATGTGGCATACTGAAAAAGCGTCCGTCGATGGTAAAGAAATCAATATTGGCATAGGTATTCATGATTCTTCAGCAGCACTAATTCCATACTTGAAAATAATGCCCGAACCTTTTATTTTGGTTTCTACCGGTACTTGGTGCGTTGCCCTCAACCCATTTAATTGCCAAGATTTTTCACGTGAGATACTGGATCAGCAATGTCTCAATTATATGAGTTATGAACAAAAGCCTGTGAGAGCCGCAAAATTATTTATGGGTTTTGAGCACGAACTACAGTTAAAAAAACTTTTATTACTTTTCAATCTAGAACAAGAATATCTAGAAACAATTAAATTAAACCAAAATGTTTTTACCGCCATCGCTCATGATTCATGTTCATATTTTAAATTTGAGAACCTACCTAACTGTGACCCATTCCAGCCTTTTGATGAGGATTGGGACTTTGAACATTGTTACTATAGGTTAATATACGAATTGGTGTCCATTTTGGTTAAAACCATTGGAATCGCCAAAGGCAATGATGAATTTTCCAATTTGATTGTGGATGGCGGTTTTGTCAAAAATACAATATTTTTATACGCTTTACAGTCACGTTTAGATGGGTGGAATATTTTTATTTCAAATTGCACCTATGGATCGGCATTGGGTGCATTATTGGTTGGTGAACCGAGCTTAAATATGGTTGTTTTGGAATCCGCATTAAGCATTCAAAAACTTAATTTCAATTAGTGATATGTCAGCAAAATTCAATAGCAATTACCCATCCATAGACTTCCTAAGAGAGAAAGCAATGAAGAAAATTCCTCCATTTGCATTTGATTATTTAGATGGAGGGTGCAATCAAAATATTAACTTGAGAAAAAACACCAGCGACATTCGATCTTTAGAACTGGTTCCTTCATATACAAAGCCTTTTAATGAAGCAAATTTCAAGACGGAAGTCATGGGCATCAAATATGACTATCCCTTTGGCATGTCCCCAATTGGACTTCAAGGCTTGATGTGGCCAAAAGCATCCGAGATATTAGCAAAAGTAGCAGACAATTATAATGTTCCGTTTATCCTCAGCACCGTTGGTACATCCGATATTGAAACAATCGCTGAAATAACCAATGGAAAAGCGTGGTTTCAACTTTATCATCCCAAGGAAAATGATCTTAGGAATCAATTGATCCAGCGTTGTAAAGACGTTGGCCTACCTGTATTGGTGTTACTTGCTGACGTTCCTAGTTTTGGTTATAGACCAAAGGAAATTAAGAATGGTTTGGCTATACCACCAAAGATGACATTGAGAAACATCATACAAATTATGAGTAGGCCTCATTGGGCATTGAGTACCTTGATCAATGGACAACCAAATTTTAAAACATTGGCACCTTACATTCCGAAAAACCTGAGTCTAAAGCACTTAGGCTTATTCATGAATCAAACATTTTCAGGTAGACTAACCCAAGAAAAAATCAAGGAAATCAGAGACCTATGGCAAGGTAAATTGGTGATCAAAGGCATAGCAAGCGCAGAAGATATGGATACAGCAATAAAATTGGGAGCAGATGGAGTGATCGTCTCTAATCATGGAGGAAGACAGCTGGATATGGGTCAATCTGCCATCAGCGCATTAAAGGACATAGTTTTAGAATTTAAAAGTAAAATACCCATCATGATGGATAGCGGAATTCGATCAGGTACTGACATCGCAAATGTATTGGCTTCAGGTGCTGAATTTACTTTTTTGGGTCGCTCATTTATGTATGGAGTCAGTGCATTGGGAAATAATGGTGGTGAACAGGTGATGCATATATTGACACAAGAGTTGAAGCAAGTCATGGAACAAATAGGCTGTCAAAATACCAACGACCTTCCCTTGTTCTTAAAAAAATAGTTGTGATGAGATGAGATAATTCTGAAAATGAAATTATGGTTTCATCCCTAGATTAGAAAAGCGAAACTTCGGGTAATTCACATCCGTATTCTTCCCTACTCTAACATATCTCCTACTGATTTGTGGTTGTTTTCTTGTCTTCTCGCTATATGTATACTCTGTCAAAAGCATGTAACCACCCGCTTTTGACGGAAGAGTTAGATAAAAATAAACAGATTTGTGCTCATTTGGTAAAAGCGAAATATTCAGTTCAGCTACTTTCATACTTTTATCATGAACATCTACTAATGAAACTTTCACAACTCCATTTACAACTTCATTTAAATCATTGATGGCCATTAGGTCAATTTTGATTTTTTCTTTAGGTAGGTAGAATTTGGACTCATCAAAATACCTAGTATCATTGAGATCAATATAAACAGCTGACGGTGTACATGTGTGGTATTGTGCCAAAAGAGATTGGTGGGGACGTAACTCAGAAATGGGATTCATAAACCAATCACCGGTGAATCCATTGTCATTGCTCAAGTAAGCGAAACTAGCCATCCCATCTGTTTTAGTGCAAGATCTAATTATCTCAGACTCTATGGCTAAAACATATGCTTGAAATTCTTCCCTCACTTCTGATGTGGGATTATTCCCTAAAAAATGATCAAAATTGTCGCGGTCTTCATACAGCTGGGCACCATTTCTCTCGAAATACTCATAATTTTTTCGTTTAGGATAAGGATTTTTGTAGTCAAATTTTCCACCTGTCCGAATTCCTGATTTCATAAGATCTCGTGACTGCCATACCCAACCAAATTCATTGACTATCACGGGACAAGTGGCGTCATACAAGTCTTTCAATCCTTCATATTCTTCAGATAGGCTTCCTAATTTATTGTTTGAGAAGTGATTTTGATACCAGGTGTTATCTACCCACCAACCATGAGCCAATGGATACCAATGAACTTCTTCCATATCAAGCGCATATCCTTTTTCTGCCTTCATATAACCAAGATCCCAAATTCGAGTGGGATCTAATTTCTTAAGTTGTGGAATCAGAGTTCTTCCAATGTATTCTTGTTTTTGTTCATTCAATGCATCCCAAATGACTATACTTGGATGATTACCATCTGACCAAATCCAATCTGTGTATTCCTTTTGGTATTGAGATTCCCTACCTCTAAGGTTCCACATTGCGTACTCATTTTGGATCAGAATACCATTTTCATCTGCTATGTCATACCAAAAATCAGGCAATAGTCCTAGGCTCACCCGAAAAAAGTTCCATCCGAGTGATTTTGGTAAGTTTACCAATAGCTGCCTAACCCAAGTACTATCCCACGGCAAATTTTGTCTATTTTTATCTTCAAAAAATCGATTCAGAGTGATGGTAGATCCATAAAGGTGTTGCCTTTTCCCATTTAAAAAGAAGTCTCCGCTATGAGATACGAAACATCGTTTTCCAAATTTCTTCGCACACACATCCTTCAACCCAAACCATTCTGGTTTTTTTGTAGGTGCTATTGCATCTTTGTTACCATAATTTTTAAAAACAAAATCATAAGATGTTACCGTTGCCACAACCTGATACAGGTTAGGTGATTCGGGTTGCCAAAATGCCAATCCACTTATATCAAATTCCACTGAGTCAATAGAATTTTGCATGCAGGTAGAAGTACCATTATGAATTATTGATTCTGTAATCTTATTGCCTTTCAAATCTGAAATATGGAAATCAATTGTATAGTTTATAGATGCATATTCCATATCTCTATCCACATCATTTGCATAATTTTCAAGTTGATATTTGATTTTTAATGTATTGGAATCACAATTGGGTAATGCAAGCAGTCTATGTATTTTTATTGGGCCTGAAAATTCTATAAATACATCATCCCAAATGCCAGGAATCTCAGTAAATTTTTCTCTATCATAACCTGTCGCTGCATCTTTTGACAACCACTTTCTATCACCCAAACGCACCAACAGCTCATTGGTTTCACCCCATTTTATAAACGGAGTAAGGTCGCAATCTATTGGAGTATTACATTGCATATAGTTTCCTGCTTCAAAACCATTAATATATATAGTAGTACCGTAGGATGCCTTTAAAATTTTCAATATCGCAAACGAGTTGCACATTGAATCTGGAATCATCATTTCAAATTTATACCAACTGTATTTGGGGGAATATGTTCCGGTATAATAGTTCTCCAATTGATCAATAGCAGGCACTGCAGTATCAATCAATCCAGGAATTGATGCTATTTTTGTAAATGTTTTAGGGGGAAATGAATTTAGAGTTTGTTCAAATGGTACCTTACCGTTTAGTTTTAGTTTTATTGACTGACCATTTGATATAGGTAAAAACATCAATACTGATATTGAAAATGGTATTAATCTTTTGAGAAACTCTACAACCATAATGATATTTTTACCCAATTTACAAAAGTAAATTATACTGTTTTAAATCTTTAGAAATTCAATTTTTAGGATGTAAAAAGGCTACCCAAATAAATTTGAGTAGCCTCCTAAAATCATAATATTGACACTATTGAAAAATAAGTTTTCTAACTGCGGTCTTTGAACCCATATGAATCAATGCCACTGCGGCATTAGTTCCTAGACTACGAGCATCCATTACAAATTTATTTGATCCTACTGTGTAAGATTGCAAGATTTGTCCTGATAGAGAATAGATTTCAATCACATCCATAACTTCTGGACTTGTGAATTTTAAAAAGTCAGAAGAAGGGTTTGGTGACACAATAATATTCACATCATTAAGAATATCCAATGTACTGGTGATCACTTCGAAATCAGTGATGACCAAATCTCCTTGTGCTCCACCAAATGCTGTACCTGTGAGTAATGTCTTAGATGCAAAATTCAGATCATCAGCTGCAACCCTAAAGTCATAGTCAGATGCCAAATTTACTGCACTTCCACCTTCCGGTGTTATTGTGACACTGTACTTTTTATTTGGTACATCAACTGTCATTTCAATGAAATATTTAACGCCGGCTGAGTAAGTCATATTTGCATCTGCATTGTACGTATTACCATCTCTTACATCTATTAACCCATCAGTATTGAATCTAACTATCGTGCTGTATTCTCCCCAAGCCAATGGAACTGTTGGATTTCCGTTGCTTAATGAATATCCTGCATTAATTCTATCAGCCGTAGGTGTGGCATTACAAAGTACTCTATGCGTGCCATTCATTGCCAAATCAGAACCATGAAGATTGTGGTATCCTAATACATAATCTCCAACTGCAAAAGAAGGATCCAATCGTGATCCGGAGATACCTCCTTGTGCATCATCCTCATTCATAACCATGTTGAAGTAATTTAATTGGTCTTGAACCGAAGTATTATTAAACCCTAAATCACTACCAATTTCCACCCATGCATTTTCTCCTTCACGAACCCTTACATTGTATTTTTGAGTGGCTACATCACCAATGATTTCAATAGTATATGTAACGCCGTTTTGGTATGACATATCAGTGGCAGCCGTATAAGTATCAGCATTTAAGGCATCGATCTTTCCGGATTCATTGAATCTCACTACAGCAGCTAAATCACCACTTGTATTTGCTTGATCTTTTGAGAGTCCAGTGTACCCAATAATACCATCATGTGATGGTGTCACTTTATATTCAACCCAAAACTTATTCCTTACATCATTCATTTGCTTGTTTTGGACTGGAGCATTTGGTGCCGCTGCATCTCCGATCTTGAAGTTGTCCATATCCATTGTGAAGGCAAATCTTCCAGGCCATACTACGTTCTCAACTAATACTGCTTGTATTTCTGTGAAGTCATTCTCCAATATTGTTCCATTGAAGTCAGGTTTACCCATCTGCTGTGAGATGTCATATCTCATCGTATGCCACTTGCCATCAGCAGGAACATTCATCTGTAAGGCTAAAAATTCTCGCTTCAATGCACCTGTGGCATCCGGGCCCCAAGGAGATACCAAGAAAGCTACACTATCCACTACTGTTGTATCTGTAATACCTGCTGTGGTCGTCATGTACACTGCTCCCTGATCCACTTTGACATCAAAGGTCACGTATGGATTGCCACTCATGTCAATGATGATGTTTTCATTTGCAGTGAAATTATAAAACTGTCCATCATAGAAGTTCACTTGGTTCACAACGTTGTGTAAGACGCCGTTCACTTGGCTCACATTGAAGGCTGGTGTGCCGTCAGGATGTGCAATCTTGTTAGGGCGCCATTGATCTAAACTTACAGGATTGGTGAAGTTTTGTACATAGCTGGTCACTACTGTCGGTGGTGCCGCTGCATCTCCGATCTTGAAGTTGTCCATATCCATTGTGAAGGCAAATCTTCCAGGCCATACTACGTTCTCAACTAATACTGCTTGTATTTCTGTGAAGTCATTCTCCAATATTGTTCCATTGAAGTCAGGTTTACCCATCTGCTGTGAGATGTCATATCTCATCGTATGCCACTTGCCATCAGCAGGAACATTCATCTGTAAGGCTAAAAATTCTCGCTTCAATGCACCTGTGGCATCCGGGCCCCAAGGAGATACCAAGAAAGCTACGCTATCCACTACTGTCGTATCTGTAATACCTGCTGTGGTTGTCATGTACACTGCTCCCGGATCTACTTTGACATCAAAGGTCACGTATGGATTACCACTCATGTCTATGATGATGTTTTCATTTGCAGTGAAATTATAGAACTGCCCATCATAGAAGTTCACCTGGTTCACAACGTTGTGTAAGACACCATTCACTTGGCTCACGTTGAAGGCTGGTGTTCCGTCTGGATGTGCAATCTTGTTAGGGCGCCATTGATCCAAACTTACAGGATTGGTAAAGTTTTGTACATAACTGGTCACTACTGTCGGTGGTGCCGCTGCATCTCCGATCTTGAAGTTGTCCATATCCATTGTGAAGGCAAATCTGCCAGGCCATACTACGTTTTCAACTAATACTGCTTGTATTTCTGTGAAGTCATTCTCCAATATTGTTCCATTGAAGTCAGGTTTACCCATCTGTTGTGAGATGTCATAGCGCATCGTATGCCACTTGCCATCAGCTGGGACATTCATCTGTAAGGCTAAAAATTCTCTTTTCAAGGTTCCTGTAGCATCAGGGCCCCATGGTGAAACCAAGAAAGCTACGCTATCCACTACTGTCGTATCTGTAATACCTGCTGTGGTTGTCATATACACTGCTCCCGGATCTACTTTGACATCAAAGGTCACGTATGGATTACCACTCATGTCTATGATGATGTTTTCATTTGCAGTGAAATTATAGAACTGCCCATCATAAAAGTTCACTTGGTTCACAACGTTGTGTAAAACGCCATTCACTTGGCTTACATTGAAGGCTGGTGTTCCGTCTGGATGTGCAATCTTGTTAGGGCGCCATTGATCCAAACTTACAGGATTGGTAAAGTTTTGTACATAACTGGTCACTACTGTCGGTGGTGCCGCTGCATCTCCGATCTTGAAGTTGTCCATATCCATTGTGAAGGCAAATCTTCCAGGCCACACTACGTTCTCAACTAATACTGCTTGTATTTCTGTGAAGTCATTCTCCAATATTGTTCCATTGAAGTCAGGTTTACCCATCTGCTGTGAGATGTCATAGCGCATCGTATGCCACTTGCCATCAGCAGGAACATTCATCTGTAACGCCAAAAATTCTCTTTTCAAGGTTCCTGTGGCATCAGGGCCCCATGGTGAAACCAAGAAAGCTACGCTATCCACTACTGTCGTATCTGTAATACCTGCTGTGGTTGTCATATACACTGCTCCCGGATCTACTTTGACATCAAAGGTCACGTATGGATTACCACTCATGTCGATGATGATGTTTTCATTTGCAGTGAAATTATAGAACTGTCCATCATAGAAGTTCACTTGGTTCACAACGTTGTGCAAAACTCCATTCACTTGGCTCACATTGAAAGCTGGTGTGCCGTCTGGATGCGCAATCTTGTTAGGACGCCATTGATCCAAACTTACAGGATTGGTAAAGTTTTGGACGTAACTGGTCACTACTGTCGGTGGTGCCGCAGCGTCTCCGATCTTGAAGTTGTCCATATCCATTGTGAAGGCAAATCTGCCCGGCCATACTACGTTCTCTACTAATACTGCCTGTATTTCTGTAAAGTCATTCTCCAATATTGTTCCATTGAAGTCAGGTTTACCCATCTGTTGTGAGATGTCATAGCGCATCGTATGCCACTTGCCATCTGCAGGAACATTCATCTGTAAGGCCAAAAATTCTCGCTTCAAGGTACCTGTAGCATCAGGGCCCCAAGGAGATACCAAGAAAGCTACGCTATCCACTACTGTCGTATCTGTAATACCTGCTGTGGTCGTCATATACACTGCTCCCGGATCTACTTTGACATCAAAGGTCACGTAGGGATTACTACTCATGTCAATAGTGGTACTGTCTTTTTTGTAAAAATTGTAAAATTGACCATCATAAAAATTTACTTGGTTCACCACGTTATGCAAGACACCATTGACTTGACTCACATTGAAGGCTGGTGTACCATCTGGGTGTTTGATGGTATTTGGAGTCCAAAATGTCAAGTCAACAGGTGAATTAAAGTTTTCACTAAAACTTGTCACAACGGACTGAGAGAAAATGCTACTGAAACAATATAAAAACAGAAGCACAAAAATTGATTTTTGTAAAAAGATTCTCATCATATTGGATTTATTAATAAATTATAAAGATTAAATTTTAACGAATTTCGAAGATATTACCCCATTGATTGTAGAAATCCTAACTATGTACAAACCACTATTCAATGGGTCTATATCAATAGTCAAAGGATATTTAATTGCAATATCACTTTTACTTAAATGAATAATGATGTTTGCCTGTCCATCAATGACATCAATGTATTTTATGGTTTCCAAAGGTATTTGATCTAATTTAATTCCTATTTCATGATTAGCAGGATTTGGATATATAAAGGTAAAGTTCTCTTTTAACTCAATTTCATCAGTATGAACAAGACCTTCAACGTATTTTGATTTTTCATTTGGAAACCAATTTAAATCACCAATTGGTAGACCATCATGCCCACCTATCAGCATTTCTGGATTAGAATATGCCAAATTTTCGGGCAAAGGCCAAGGCACCATCAATACATCCGTCACGCCTTTGTAAGCATCATAATTTCTGTTAGTAAATGTTTTCATTTTTCTAACATTATCACAGTACTTTACGAGTTCAGAAACAACCCAATTATCCATATCCTTATCTATGAAGTTTGGATCCGCATTGATATTGTTTCCTTCTACTAATCCCGGATAATTCGCCTCATCATTAAACATGGCTTGTGTCCTCGAATGCATCCAAACAGGTCTATTTAAGTTTGAATTTGCATTCCACCAATTAACTAAAATTTGTGGAGAAAAGTATGCATTGTGCGTCAAAAAGACTTTTTTATCACGTTCTTCTAAACCCTTAGATTTCATAAGATCTACTGCGGATGTATCCAATGAAAAAATCGAAATGACTTGATTGTCTTTATCAAACCAAGACGCCAATAATTCAGATTGTTTTTGTCCGTAAGCATGGGTACCGTAGAAAATATTACTACGAACCAAAGCATTGGACATATCTCTCATTCTCAATAGGTCTATGGCGGATGTAAATAGTGTATTGTGTTCAATGATGACTTTTTCCGCTAACCCATCTTCTAGGAACAGCCAAAATCCTCCAGTATTGAAAAAAGTATTATTAGTCACCACCAAATTTTTGATGTATTTCCCGAAACAAACAGTTTGCTGTGCTCCCCATGGCGGTGACTGTCCTCCTACTCCATTGCGCCACTTACTATCACGAATATAAAGTGAAGACTCATCTCCCGTGATTTCTAGGAAAAGGCCAGCCCAAGCATTCATGATGCAACCAGTCAAAGAAAGTGAAATATCATTGCCTGCAATCTTAAGTCCACGATTCCACTGGGTCATGTATTGTCTGTCTTCATCTACACCATTGAATATAATATCATTAAAGGAATGTGACAATCCATCCTTAGTAAATGTAAAGAAAGTTTTAATAGGATCACCTGTGGGATATTTTCCACGAACAAGCATAGCAGGACGCTTAGAAGGGTCGTTTTCAGAAACTAACCGTATAGGAAAATCCGCAAATATGGTTTGATCCATCAAGTAAATGGCACCTCTTTTCAGTTGGTAAACTCTATTTAAATTGAGCCTTTCTCCGGTAGAGTTTGTATCACCCAAAATCGTTCTAACCAAATTCAAGTCTCCATCGGGTGTAAAAGGTTCAACGGTAAGTGTATCCTGACTATGTATGGATGTCCAAGATATCAAACAAATTAATAAAAAATTAAGTATTCTCGCCATATCAAATATTATTTACTAAAATCAAATTTCATATCTCACTCCTAAATCGATGGTTCTACCATATTCTTGAATTTTTGTGTTCCAAGATGCACCAACTATCCTGCTTCTATCAGCTGCATTAGTAATGTTATTGAAATTTATAAATACCTTAAACCCTTTAAAAGGCAACGATTGTTTCATTGAAAAATCCCACCTGTTATATGATTCAGTGTATTGCACCAATTCAGGATAGTAATTGGTACCTTTGAAAATTTTAGATTGGAATAATGTTGATAATCTACATGAAAAACCCTTGTAATCATATCCAATTTGGAAGTTGAATATGTCATCAGGTTGGTCCACTAACCTGTCTGTTAAGTATGAATCTACATTATATTGCTCTCTTTTGAATGTCACCGGATCTATTTGACCTAATTCAATAACAGTTCTTGGATATTCAGCTTTACTAAAAATATGCGTATAATTTATATTGAGCACCAATCCTTGTAGAAAGCCATTGAGATACCAAAAATGGGTTTGCCAATCAAATTCAAATCCATTTAAAGTGGCCTGCTTACTGTTATTCGCTTGTGTAAATATAACTCTACCTTTTGTTTCACTAGATAAATCGTATTGCTCAGGTTCCAAAATAACCCTTCTATCCAGAGAAAAAATCATATTGTCAATTCTCTTAAAAAATGAACCGACTGTGATCAAACCCAATTTTGACGAATAAAAAGAAGTGTAAATATCCAAATTTTTAGAAAATTCAGGCTCCAAATTGGCATTATTGAGGATCACTGCTTCATTTAAAATATCCAGTCTAGGTGAAAATTGATAATAGCTTGGCCTTGAAAGCGTGTGTGTATAAGCTATCCGTATATTCAACCAATTAGTAGGCTTCAATCGCAAATGGATCATAGGCAAGAGGAAAGCATTTTCCCTATGGATTGTAGTGTCGATATATCTGTAATCTTGGTCAGGAAATGCGGTGGCAGTAGCATCTCCGTAAGGCCCTGTGTAATCAGTTCTATTATTCTCATATCGTAATCCGGGAATAAAAATAATTTTTTTACCAATATTAATTTCAGACATTAGATAAGTTGCATACAGATTTTCATCTCCTGAATAGTCTTCCTTTATAGAGTTGTATTGGTTTAAGCTATATGTTTGAAATTCTAGTTCTCCTACATTTTGTTTGATTATATCTAGGACGTCTGTCAACAAATCAGATGGTGCAACTGCCCCAACAGTATATTCACCTTTTAAAAAATTGCCATGATCAAAATTTGAATTTGAAAATAACTCAAATGGCAAACTTGTAGTTCCTAAAGGCACAATCTCTTTCATTTCTGGATAAGCGTTCAAAATAGCATCTTTTGCTTGCTGACCTGAATTCAAACGAAGTCTTCCAAAATAATTAGTTTTGTCATTATTTCTGTGTCTTAATTGGTATTTTCCACCTACCTTTATATTTCCATAAATTTTAGGCGTCATTGCCCAGTCATAAGTGATATCCAAAGTCGCAATTTTCTGATCCTCTGAAGTGATATTCTTATATTCGTTGATGGTTTCTAAGTAACTCAATGTATCATTTGATGTTGTGTAATCTATAAGATCATATGGAGGAATAATTTCATTTAGAACTTCTGATTTTATAGCATTCCGTTGCTGAAATAAGAATACATAATTCAATGGAACATCTTTAGTTGACTTAGTAAAAGATAAATTGCATTGGGTAGATAACTTACCAAATTTTTGCGAGTAATTAAAAATGTGTGATGAAGATTCACTGGTATAAGTTTCCCTGTATGTTTCGTGACCAAATGTTCGATTGGAATTAGATAGATCGTAGGTCTCGTTATACCTGGAGATGTCAGTATTCCCATAGTTGTAGAAGTTTTTGTAAAAAATGCTTCCATTTTTCAATTTAAAATCTACCACAAAGGTCGTTCCTCTCCTTTTGGTGTTACGATATATATCCGAAAGTAACAAATTCGATGTATGAATTTCAGTCTTGGTTCCATCTACTTCCCGCACATTATAAACAGCTCCTTGATCATTCGAACTTCTATTTCTATTCTCAAGGGTGCCTTGCACATAGACGCCCATTTTATTTTTAAAAAATCTATTGGAAATACTTCCAACAGCTAAATAATCCGAAAATGTGTTTTTCAATTGATTATAGCCTTTCTGAAGAATAACATTTGAATGCCAACCTTCCCTGGCTTCTTGAATTTTGAAGTTGATCAAGCCACCAACAAAATTGGCATCTTTGTCCGCTGTTATGGCTTTAATGAGTTCCACACCAGCAAGTGAATAGGGTGAAATAGCACTAATATCTGAGCTCCTATCGTTTTCGCTGGAAGCCAAATTCACTCCTTCTACCATCATTGATGTATATTTTGGTGACAAACCCCTCACGACAACTTTGGATCCTTCACCACCTGTGCGCTGTATAGAAACTCCTGGCAATCGAGATATAGTTTCAGCCGCGTTGGCATCAGGTAGTTCCTGAATTTTTTCAGCTGAAAGTACATTGATAATTTGATTGGATGCTAACTGCTCATTTATAGCCTTGGTTTGCCCTTTTGCTTGAGCAGTGATTGTTACCGCCCCTAAATTCATACCTGCATAGCTCAATTCCAATTCTATCGCATGTAATAGGTCTTTGTCAAGGACAAAATCGTACTTGGCATCCGTATACCCAAGATAGCTCACGATTAATGAATAGGTTCCAAACGGGATACCTGTAATGGAAAATTTCCCGTCATAGTCCGTAAAAGTACCTAACGTGGAATTCTCGATATAAACATTTGCCCCAATCAAAGTTTCTCCTGACTCCTTGTCAGTAATTACTCCATGAATAGTTCCGGTAGGAATCTTCAAATCTTGAGAAGAACAAACGTTTGCATTTGAAAAATATAATACAAATAAAATAATTATTGTTCTAACCATTTTCTTGAATTCCTTTAAATATTGGTCAAATTTACTGCTTTTTAAAAAATAAATTGGATAAATTGTACCTTATATCGACAAAGATAATTAATTTCGTCGAATTAAAACAAACGATTGTTGTATTTTTATTTGATTTTTAATTGATTTTTTTTTCAATACTTTATATTAGGTATTTTAAGAATGCATAATTATTTTATTAACAATATATTAAATTTTTAATCTAAATGAAACACGTGCTTAGCCAAGATCAAATTAATTTTTATAAGAAAAATGGATTTCTGATTGTTGAGGATTTTCTTACAAAAGAGGAACTCTTTCATTGGAATGATGTGATAAATAATGCACTCATAGAAAGAAAAGGTCGTAAATTTCCATATTCTGAGATCGTTTCCGGAGAAGATGACGGTATCAACAAAGACGCCGGATATTTTGGTAAGGTTTTCGATCAGATTATCAATCTTTGGCAAACAAGTCCTGATGTCAAAGAAATCATCACTGACGAAAGAATTGGGCAAATGGCAGCTTCATTGATGGATGTTGATGCAGTAAGGATTTGGCACGACCAATCACTCGTAAAGCAAGCTTGGGCAAATCCTACTGCATGGCATGTCGATACTCCATTTTGGTCCTTCAATAACCGAGAAGCGCTCAGTATCTGGGTAGCATTAGAAGATGTGACAATAGAAAACGGTTGCATGTATTTCATGCCCGGAAGTCATTTGCACACAAAATTAGAAGATCCCGGAATCAGTGCAAATATTGGTGATGTCTTCGATAAGTACCCGGAATATAGATTTGTAAAACCCGTTAAGGCAGAGTTAAAAGCCGGTTCTTGTACCTTTCACAATGGCCTGACTCTACATGCAGCCGGTGCAAATATGACTACCGGTACGCGTAGAGCAATGACCTGCGTGTACATTCCTCATGATGTGACTTTCAATGGAACTAAGAACATCCTTACAGATGAGCAAATGGCTAAATTGAAAATCGGTGACCCTCTCAATGATGAAAAACAAAATCCAATCATTTATTCAAAAGTATAGTTTCAAAGTTTTCAATTCAATTAGATGAAGAATTGGGCCATTTATCATGAGTGTACACCTGATGTTATAGAAAGCATCATGAAGGTCTTTCCTGTTGCATATCTTCCATGGGGAGCCATTGAGTACCACAGCTACCATAATCCTATTGGATTGGATGGAATGAAGGCATATAAACTGTGTTGCGATCTTGCAAATCAATGTGGAGGTTTGGTACTTCCTCCGGTGTATCAGGCGGCTAATCTCATAAAATCGTATCCTGGTGTCCACTTTAAAGAGCACAGTTTGGAATTTTCTGAAGAATTGATTCGGATGACTTGTCAGGAGTATTTTCAGCAATTGGTGGAAGCAAAGTTCAAGGTCATCATTTGCCTTTCCGGTCATGCCGGGCAACCTCACTTGAATATTTTAAAAGATGTCAATCAAATATTCACAGATAAATATCCATTTTTAAGGTTTTGGACTTTGGCAGAATTTGATATCCTTCCGGATAATTTGTTAACAGCGAATCACTCTGCACTCGGAGAAACATCATTGCAACTGCATTATTATCCAAATTCAGTTAAAATGGAAGCATTACCTAAGGACAGGATTATTTCTCTGGAACGCGACGGCATCAGTGGCAAAGACCCAAGAGATTCTTCACCTGGATGGGGGAAATGGATTGTAGATAACTTTATTGACAAGGCTGTTCCTATCGTCAATAAAATGATTGCTGACATTCAATAATCCAAAAAATATATGATAGATGGAGTATAAAATTTTAGGAAGAACTGGCTTAGAAGTAAGTAGCATAGGTTTAGGAACTTGGGCTTTTGGGAATCAAGTATATGGTGGAGTGGCTGAAATTGATGCTATTCATACTATTCGACATGCCTTGCATGAAGGAATTACTTTATTTGACACCGCACCACAATATGGCACACATGAACAAGATGGAGTTGCAGAAATTGTAATGGGTAAAGCGCTCAAAGGTGACCGTCAAAAAACAGTCATCCAAACCAAGTTTGGAAGAAATCCTACGATTGAGCAAGGTGCTCCTCAGTTTTATAAAAAAAGGATCATTGCTTCAGTGGAGGAAAGCCTGAAACGGTTACAAACCGATTATATTGATGTACTATTTTTTCACTCCCCTTTTTCTATAAATGAAATACACGATGATGTTTGGGAAGGCGTGGACTCCGTAATACAAAGTGGTAAAGTGAGATTTATTGGTCATTCTATTTCAATGTTTAAAAATACTGAACATTTTGCGCAGTCATGGTCTAATGATGGAAAAATTGACGTGATTCAAGCTGTGCTCAGTTTGATGAATAGAGAAGCAAATGCATTAATCGAAAAATTGAGTCAACAAAACGTAGGAATTGTCGCAAGAGAATGCTTGGCAAATGGTTTTTTGTCAGGTCAAGTAACAAATGAAACTGTTTTTCCCGCCGGCACACTGAATTCCAGATACAGCCGCGATGAAATAACAGAACGAGTAAGCCAGGTTGACAAATTCAAATTTCTCCTTGGTGGAGATATCACTAACATGGCACAGGCAGCGATCAGAGCAATGATAGATGAACCGGGTATAAGCACTGTATTGACGGGAGCAAAAAATATCAAGGAACTTGATGATGCTATCATAGCCGCCAATAGCCATCCTTTTTCACCCGAGACCATTAATGCAAGTAAAGAAGTTCTGGTTAAAAATTTTGAAGCTGCTTAAAGCAGCAATTTTGCAATAATTATAAGAGACAATATGGGTTCGATTCTTGGAGTAGTTTTACATGCCATTGGAGGCTTTGCGGCAGGAAGCTTTTACATACCGGTCAAAAAGATTCAAGGATGGAAATGGGAATCTGCTTGGTTTATTTTAGGCTCGACGGCATGGCTATTGACACCTGTCATCATGGTATTTCTCACCGTGAGAAATCCTTTCGCAGTCATAGAAAACACTCCAAGTGTCGCCTTTGGATATGTGTATTTATTTGGATTATTGTGGGGAATAGGTGGTCTCACCTTTGGACTGTCCATGAGATATTTGGGCATTTCATTAGGTATGACGGTGGCATTAGGGCTTTGTACCGCTTTTGGCACATTGATACCACCATTTTTCAATGGTAAGTCTTCTATCCTATTCAATTCAGGTCAAGGCCTTACTACACTTTTTGGGATTTTATTGTGTCTCATAGGCATTGGAGTAGTTGGATATGCCGGAATGCTCAAAGAAAAGGAAAGAAATGCAGAAAAGAAATCATCCATTATCGAAGAGTTTGATTTTAAAAAAGGGATTATGGTTGCGTTCATTTCCGGCATATTGAGTGCATGTTTTGCCTTTGGGTTAGAGGCCGGAAAAGATATTTCTGCACTGACCTCTTCACTAGGGACACAAGAACTATTTAAGAATAATATGGTATTGATGTACATCTTATGGGGTGGAATGACAACAAACGGTTTGTATAGCTTGTATTTAAATTTTCGACATCGGTCATACGGCAATTACTCTGATAAAAAATTGCCTTTAAAATGGAATTACTTTTGGGCGATGTTGGGTGGATTGACGTGGTACTTACAATTTTTTTTCTATGGAATGGGAACGACTTTTATTGGCCATGAATTTGAATTTGCGAGCTGGTCTATTCATATGTCTTTCATCATACTTTTCAGCAACCTTTGGGGCATTTACTTTCATGAATGGAAAGGAATTTCAAGAAAAACAGCATCTATTTTGATGATGGGATTGTTGATAGTTTTTGTATCTATACTGATGATCGGTATGGCGACCAATATTTCTGAATTTCTAACACATTTATTGTCATGAGGATGATCATTTTCATACTTTTTGGAATTTTTATTTGCCATGAAGTTGTCTATTCTCAAACTACCCAAAAGATTTTTCTTTCAGAATATGCCACTAGTGATGATGACCCTTGTTTATATGTGTTTCCTGCACAAGGTGTGAAAACAGGCGCCGCTGTCATCATTTGTCCCGGAGGTGGATACCAGATGCTCGCCTTGCAGCACGAAGGTTTTGATGTTGCAAATTGGTTTGCCCAAAAAGGCGTTACAGCCTTTGTACTTAAGTATTCCTTGGGAAAGTTTGATGGAAGTGGATTCAAACATCCCAAGATGCTGAATGAAGCTAAACAAGCCATGAGAATTGCAAGATTCAATGCAAATCAGTTCGGTGTCAATCAAAATCTAATCGGCATTATGGGGTTTTCCGCCGGAGGTCATCTTGCGAGTACCGTTTGCACGCACTTTGATAATGGTAATAAGCTATCAAGCAATCCTGTAGATACGGTATCTTCATTGCCCAATTTTTGTATTTTGGGCTATCCTGTAATCAATATGGAAGGCGATCACACGCATTGGGGTTCGAGAAGATTTTTATTGGGCCCTACCCCATCCATGGAAGATATCGAATATGTATCATCTGAAAAACATGTGAGCGTAGCCACACCGCCTACATTTATATTTTCTACAAGTGACGATGCTTCAGTTCCTATTCAAAATAGTGTCTCTTATTATTTGGCTCTGCGCCAAAAAGGCATACCGGCTGAGTTGCATATTTTTGAACATGGCGCCCATGGCAAAGGACTTTTAAATGATGATTTTGCATTGAAACAATGGGCAGACCTGCTTGAAAACTGGTTGCAAAGGTGGAATGTTTTTGGTAAGTGATAAATCCATCCATTCTCACCCATATTATACATACAGGCTGCTAATTCAGGTCTTCGCAAAAAAAACTATAATGTCGATTGCATATTTGCTCTATTAACCCGACTATAACCCGAGTATGACCCGAGTATGACCCGACATAGACTCAGGTAAAGCAGAACTACAATAATCTATCACTAAAAATTACAAGACATTTTTCTATTTTTTTGCAACCAAGCACGATTATTTTATAAAAAAATGTAATTGCAATTGGTTATAATAATGCACATTAAATATTATAAAAATAAAAATGTAGATATTAACCCATAAAATTTTTAATGGTATTAAGAATAAAATGTATTTTTGGTCTTAAATTCATAGTTCTGAAATTAAACTTTTGAATTTACATCGCATTTCCCGGATTTGATTTTATACTAGTAGCCTACTTGGTGAGAAAAATATTTACAATAAAAATGTATTTTATTTTTTCTGTCAGTTATATATCATAAGAACTTCATACTCTTATCAATTTACATTAGATTTTCTACAAAAATTATTATTTATGAAACTCTTACTTTTATCAATCGTTGCTCTAAATGGTTTTGAGATCAATACTCAGGAACTTCATGCAAAACAATTTTCTCCTGAAAATCAACCTAATAGTTCAGGTAAGGTTATGGTTTCATTTGAAGAAAATATTACTCAAACTTCGCATTCGATTCATTGAGAAAGTACTTGATTGACGTGAAACATTTTAGATTATAAAAAAATTGAAAACATAAATTTGGAAGACATGAATACCAATGTAGGTAAACTTATTAAAATAGAATAATTTTTAAATCAAGTAAGGCATTAGGTTGTTGTCTAATGCCTTACTTACAAAACAAACAACCATGAAAATTAATTTTTGCACTTGGATATTTATAATCTTGTTGATGGTGATAAAACCTGTTGAGTCAACTGGCCAAGGCGGTTTTATGAAAATATATCCTGAAGGATATCAGAGTACATCAATAAAAAATTTACGTGAGGTAGATGGTAATCTATATGCCGTAATGAGCTATATCTTGGTAAAACCGTCGTTCGCAATAGTGAAGATGGATACTATGGGCAATATTTTAAGCAAAAAAGAGTACCAGGACACAGAATATAATTATTTATACTGGGTTTCATGCAAAATATCCAAAGGAGGGAGTATTTATGTGATAGCAGAGACTAATGATGCACAGTTGCTGCTAAAATTTGATCTTTCAGGTCATCTATTGCATCGCGTTAAATACCCTTTACCCGAAAGAGAAGGTACTGCTATGGATTGTTATTTAGGAAATGGTGAGCAATTATATCTCGTCAATTACGGAAAGATAGAGGATCAGGTTATAAAATTAGACCAAAACCTAAATGAAGTCTGGACTTACACTATAAAAAGACAATACGTCATAGATCCTTATGAATTTAAAATCTACGATATTACAATGGATCAAAACAATAATGTAAATGTATTTGCCTATGCCAATATGGGATATAGAGGTGAGAATCTTTTATCTCAGAACAACAACCGGTTTTTTTATAAAATAAATAATGAAAGTGGGAAATTATTCAAAAAAGTGGTTATTGAGGATACTTCGTGGAGCTATTCAAAGCCAGTTCGCACCAATGATGGTAAATATGTCATGCTTAATCATGTGCCAAGAAATATTCATATTGCTTTGAAAGAGTTCGGTAGTGATTTTCAATCTCCTCGTGATATATCAATAAATACTTTAAACGACAGAGATTGGCACACTGACTATCTGAGAACATTAATGTATGACGACAAAATGGATCAATTTGGCATACATGCGATTGGAACTTCTTTTTCTGGCTTTTTATCGTCAGATCAAGAAACTTATGGCAATTATGTAGCAAAACTCAACCGTGATTTTAGTAAAAAATGGGAAGTAAGAGACACCATACTATATTATCCATCCAATCCTATTTTGGACATGAACTCATATATGAGTCCGTCTGGAAGTATTTATATCTATGGAGATTTCTTCCCTTCAGTAGCGTTCTGGCAGCACAACTATTGTGCGTTCATACGAAAATATGATACTAATGGGTGTCTGACACCAGAATGCCAAAATATTGTTTCATCCACAGAGGAAAAATATCAAGAGCCTGAACAAAATAATAATATTTCTATAGATGTGTTTCCAAACCCAACGACGTTATCGTCCCTCTATGTTTCAATACAGGATCCTAACGAAAGTAACTATAGGTTGCAGCTGATAAATATAGACGGACATATCGTATATGAAGGCTCAGCAAAAGGGTCATTAACAAAAGAAATCGACATATCACATCTCAACTCGGGTACGTATGTACTTCAAACCATAGATCAAAATCCTGATAATCATGTAGTAAAAATGGAGACTAAAAAAATAATCATTCAAAAATAACTATTTAAAGTACCATAAAATATATCATTCAAAATGAAAATTGTAAAAATTTCAAATCTAAGGTTGTTCATTCTAATTTTCCTTGTACTTGGTTCTATATTTATGAAAAACGAAGCCATATTTGGACAGAGTACCTATATGAAAAAAATAAATAATAAATCTGGATGTTTCTTCAATTTTAAAATTGGTGAAGAAATATTTGGAATGAGTGAGTACAGATTTCCAAAAATTACGAATTTTGGAAAAGGTGATACGGTTTTGTGGTCAAAATACTTTAATACAAGAAGGCCAATAAATTTGTCGGAATTTGAGGATACTATTCAAAACTTTATTACCAATATAGGATTTGTTTCTGTGAATATTTATCATCCAAAGCAAATTTAAAAACAATATTATAAATATTAAATTTATTATTCATTAAACTCATCAATTATGAACCCATTAAAATATCTCGTTGTTTTTTGTTTTGTTGGATTTTTTAGTTGTGATCCACCAATCGTCAAAAATTGTCCTTACGATGGTATTTATACTGAAGAATGTCCGTGCAATGATAATATGTACCGATGGCAATCATATTGCTATCCCAAATATGAAAATGAAATAATATTCATAGGAGAATCTTCCAAACATGAATGCCTGAAGGAGTTTTTAGTTAACCACAACAAGTTTTATCCAATGAGCCAATTTACCTTGACTAAATATTCAGGTGGAATTCCTATTGCTGTCAACTTTTATAAAAAAGATGATGATGGCATTTTTACACAATTACTTGAAGGAGAATGCAAGGATAATAGTCTTCCAGCATTTCAAATTAAATACCTTACTCAAGATATCAATGATAAGACAGAGACCATTAAAGCAAAAATTTATTGGTGGAATATCGAGAATGGTACATATTATGATGATGAAGAAGATATTGAGTTGAAAAAATTTATGTATTAGTTTTAATTAAACAGAAACAAGTCTTGAGGCTTGTTTCTGTTTAATCTTGCTCAACCCTAAAAGATATTACGTCATTACGAATTGGACGAACTATGGTTTTTGGTTTTGAACAATATAAAATTATTAATTTAAGATATATCTTACATGGTATATGATATTAGTTTCTTTACTTGCTAAATTCCACTGGATCCATGTACCCTTAGACAGAGACGAAGGTACCTATTTATATTTGGGCAAGTGTTTTATCGAAGGATACAGACCATACATAGACTTTTATGAAATAAAACCTCCCGGTGTTTTCTTCGTATTTGGCATCTTTTACGAGATATTTGGCAATAGCATCGTGGCACTGCATATTGGTTTGGCAATGGTGCAATTGTTGTCGAGCTTTGTGATGTATAGTTTGACAACTGGTATTTTTAACAATAAGTTTGCCGGTGTCATTGCACGTGGTTATAGAAACATGTCCAATTTTTTCAACATGATTTACTTTATTGCAGGGAAGTTAAAGTTTAAGTACTCACAGTATTCAACACAACATAGAACCTATTTTTTATATCCCATTCATTATCTTTAAGTTGCATATTTGACTTTAGTATTATTATTGTTAATTGTAAAATATTCATTCATGAGAACAATCAGACCTATTCTTTTATTAGTTTTAGCATTTTGCAGCTTTATTGCAAAAGGACAACACTTTGAATTGCCAATATTTTTTGAAGACGCAAATGGTAATAAGGACACACTGATCCTTGGTTACGATATCACGGCCAGTAAAGGCATGGATGCTGCTCTTGGAGAAAAAGATATATTAGGCACTCATTATACCAAACCATTTGAGGTACGAGCATCAATGTATGACTACCAAAACATACGTGAAGGAGATCCAAGAATCAATGAATCAAAAAAAATGATGATTGAAAGTAGTTGTGTAGAGCCTACCTTATATGATGAAGAAAATTCAATCATGGTACTGATCAAATGTGATAACTGGCCAATAAAAATTTCATGGGATAACACTCTTTTTCAAGATTCGTGTCGTGCCATGTCTATCGTAGAATGCCGACCTGGTGGGTGGTTTGATGTATGTGGTGGTAACAACTCATTTAATGTATTAGAAATGAAGAATAAGAACATGGTTTCAATTGTACAGACAGAGTACTCTATTGCGACACAAACAGACACGCTTTTTGCACTATTTTTCCCATTAAGCCGAAAAATAGATGTTGGAGTAGAAAAGCCATCATTACATGAAATAGTATCAGTCTATCCCAATCCTGCCTCCCGCTCTATCATCATCAATCAGGGAGAGATCACAGACATGACCTATCAGCTCATAGACATGCAGGGAGCAGTTATAAAGTCACTTCCTATACCCTACGCCCACCACAATGTGATATGGGACATCAGTGACGTAGATTCAGGTTCCTATGTTTTGACTATGCTGCAAGGTGGAAAAGTGATAGGCACTCAGAAACAGTTAGTAGTCCGGGAATAAGGCACTAAGCTAAATCGGTTTCGTTTAGAACTCATTGTGCTCAAAATAAAAATTGCAACTATTCATTGCAAGAAATTTAGAAAAGCACATTTTTTTTAAAAAAATCAGTAACAAAATTGATGGGTGCATCGTTGTAGGTAAATCAATGATGCAATATTCCCTAATTTTTTGATGGGGTTTTTAAGATTTATCCATTTCCCCGAAATTCACATTGATAGTCATTTCCTTAATTTTTAGTATGGTTTTTGTACTACTTTGACATAAGTCAAATTCAAAGTATTTCAAAAGTTTTAATAGATTAATTATAATTGTATTATATATAATGATTATTTATAATAATTAATATCTTCTTATATGACAGGTAGCAATACTCTCAAGAAAACGCTGGTATTTGTATTTTTTGTCACAATATTTTCTAAAAATTTTGGGCAAGATTTGCATTACAGTCAGTTTTACCATTCTCCTCAAAACATCAATCCTGCCTTGACAGGGTTGTTTGATGGTGATCACAGATTTTATGGTTCATTTCGCGACCAATGGCGGTTTGTTCCCGTACCTTGGTTTACTTTTAGCGGAGCCTATGACAGGAAGCTGTTTGTCTTAGGAGATAAGCAATTTCTCGGTATAGGTGGTATCATAAACCATGATAGACAGGGAGATTCCAAGTTCAATTTAACATCCATCAGTGTCAATGCCGCTTTACATAGATTTCTGAGCCAGCATCACATCATTGGCATCGGCGCTGTGCTCGGCTTTGCCAGCAGAGGCTTCAATACCACAAACTTAACCTGGGATAAGCAGTGGAATGGAGATACTTTTGATCCTAATCTGCCTTCCGGCGAACAATTCGATCTTCTGAGGACAAATTTCATTGAAAATGGCTTAGGATTGAATTACCGATATCAAAAAGATGAAAGAACGCACGTAGATATAGGCGCATCGGTTTTACACCTTATAGAGCCACAGGTATCCCATTATGATGCAGATGACATCAAGCTGCCAAGAAGGATCACCTTCTCCGGTGTTGGAAATTTTAAACTTACGTCAAAATTAGACTTGCAACTTCATGCCTTACACCAACTTCAAGGTAAGTATAATGAAACTATTTTCGGAGGATTGGCTAAAATTTACATCAAAGATACTCCGGGAAAAAGATACCAATTGCACTTAGGTTTGGGTTACAGAACAGCGAAGTCCCTCATTCCTACTGTTGCATTACAATACAATGAAATTCTTGCATCATTTAGCTATGATGTGGATAGAAATGCTTTCAATGACATTTTGAATTCCAACCGTGGTGGGCCTGAATTACACATAAGGTACATCATCAAAAAGGTGAAACCACTGTCGGAAATTAAAGTTTGCCCAATTTATTAATCCCAAAACAATAATACACTTATGAAACAGCCAATATGGATTTTGATTTTGTTGTTTTTGTTTGCCGGAAATAGCTTTGGTCAGACAAAAAAGGACTTTCTCAAAGCAGCAGAAACTGAATACGCAGCAAAAAATTATTATGCAGCATTAGTTTATTATAACAATGTCTTGGAATTTGATAAAAATGATCCGGAAATCATCTTTAAAGCAGCAGAGTCTGCTAGGATGTTTGATTCGTACAGCCACGCAGCGGAAAAGTATCAATATTTGATCGACACCCTCGGTTCCACAGCATACCCATCCGCATCATTTTATCTTGCTCAAATGAAGCAAAGAATGGGCAAATACGATGATGCACGGAAATATTACAATATGTTTTTATCTGAAAATGGGGACTTGGACACAACTTATCTCATGGTCACCAAGAAGGAACTGTCTGCATTGGATTATGCTGAACAATTATCACAGAAAAAACCTTTGGGTACCAATATTGAACGTCTTGGTACAGATATCAATACACCAAAGAGTGAAGTAGCGTCCATGCCGTACAAAGATGATTTTTACTATTCTTCTATGCAATTCAATGAGCAAGCAGAAAAGAATAAATTGGCCAGATCCATTTCAAAAGTGATGGTGAAGGAAGGAGAAAACCCGCCAGCCCTCGTAAAAGGATATTTAAACGAAAGAAATGATCTTGTCTCCAATACGACAATCACGGCAGATGGTAAAGTGATGTATTATACTTTGTGTAATTATATCAATGCTTCAGACATCAGATGTTCGATTTACAAAAGTAAGGTGGACAACCAAGGCAATTTATATGATGAAGAAAAATTGCCGGAACCAATCAATATAGAAGGATCCACATCCACACAACCATACATCACAAAGGATGAAAGCACGGGGAAGGACATGTTATTTTTTGTATCTGATCGGGCCGGTGGCAAAGGACAACTAGACATTTATTCATCATTGCTTGATGATAAATATGGGTTCGCTCAACCTATAAATCTTGCTATCAATTCGTCCGGAAATGAGATTTCACCCTATTTCAATGCTACCACAAATACTCTTTATTTTAGTGCAGATGGTAGAGAAGGTTTAGGTGGTTACGATATCTATAAATCAGCACGCATCAAGGATAATTATAGTAGTGTGGTAGGTTTAGGCCTTCCATTTAACAGCTCCTATCACGATATTTATTACACTGAAAATGAAAAAGGTACCATTGCCTACCTTTCATCAAATAGAGAAGGATCTCTGTATTTGGATTCATATTTCGAGTCTTGCTGTTATGATATTTACAAGGTAGATATCGTCACTGTAAAATTGGATTTGAATGCGCTCACTTTCGATAAAATCACTGGCAGACCGCTCAAAAACGCTACAGTAAGATTATTGGATAAAGAGACAGGAGAAGAACTGGCTAGGGTGACCAGCGACACGAACAACGAGCACCTCTTTGATCTCAATATTGATAGAAATTATATCATTATTGCTGAAAGGGAGAATTATTATCCGGATACTATCGAACTCTCTACTCTTGGTATGGACAAACCCGAAAAGATCGTTCGTAAAATGTATTTAAGTACAGACATGATGCTATTGGATGTGTTTACGCATACAAAAATTGGAAAACTTCCATTGGAAGGTACCACTGTGACTTTGATAGACATGACCGATCAGACTAAGAAGAATATAACCATCACAAACAATTTAGGTAATGACTTCAATTTTATGTTGGATAGAGGAAAACAATATAAGTTGGTTGCCACAAAGGATGGTTACACAGATGCAGTAGAAATTATAGACACAAGGCCGTACAAAGAATCCGGTTTAATCACAAAAGATATGTACTTGGATAAATTTGTACTGCAGGATTTATTGCCTATCTCCTTATACTTTGACAATGACTTGCCTGATCCACAGAGCAGAAGCACCATGACAAAAACCAACTATGGTGATTTGGTTCAGGATTATATGGCGCTCAAAGAAGAATATAAAGAAAAATACAGTAATCCTCTACCAATCGAACAAAGGGAAGATGTCAAATCACAATATGAAACATTTTTTGAAGGGGATGTCAACGGCGGATATGATAAATTCAAACAGTTTTTGGCAAACCTTCAACAAGAATTGGAAGCAGGCAACAAAGTTGAGTTGATTCTGAAGGGATATACTTCTCCACGAGCTGATGCTAAATACAATTTAACATTGGGTCAAAGACGTGTCAATTCTATCAAAAATGAAATGGTACTTCAAGGGAACGAGCAATTAAAGCAGTATTATTTATCCGGTCAACTTAAGATAACGGACATCAGTTTTGGAAAGGAATTGGCACCAAACGATGTCAGTGATTCCATTGCTGATAAGAGAAATTCAATTTATAATCTTAAAGCAGCCAAGGAAAGAAGGGTTGAAATATTAAGAGCTTCAAGAAATTAAAAAATAATAAGATGCAAATCATACATAATATATCTAGATTTTTTGGTGTAGCTATTATAGTTTTATTTTCATTATGTATTCATGAAAAGGCTAATGCCACCCATATTGTTGGAGGTAATATTACTTATAAATACATAGATTCACTTACCTACCAAATTAAATTGACGCTCAGACGAGATTGCTACTTGGGTTCCCCCGAAGCACAATTTGATCCTTGGGCATCCATCGGTGTCTACACGGGATCAGGAGATTTGGTTTCTTGGTTAAATCAAAGCATCCAAGTTGATAGTGTTCGGTACGGGCAATTGTTTTTACAATTCATGTCTTCTGACACGCTCAATGAGTACATACAAAGTGATTGCGGATTTGAAGGCACTCAAGTTTGTGTACACCAAACAACTTATCAAGGTATAATAAAATTACCAGCAGTAAGAGCTGATGGATACATTTTCGCATATCAACGTTGTTGTAGAAATGCGACACTGGCAAACATCCAAGATCCATTGGAGACAGGAGCAACCTATTGGACATATCTTTCAAAAGAAGCTATGTTAAGGCATAATAGTTCTGCAACCTTCAATCAATGGCCCGATGTCTATATTTGTGCCAATAAGCCATTGGTTTTTGATCACTCAGCAACGGATATTGATGGTGATTCTCTTGTATATAAACTTTCAGTTCCCAATAATGGTGCAACAAGGTTTGATCCAACTCCGACTCCCGCGTCTAACCCACCTTATGATACAGTAGTGTGGCAGAATCCTTATAATATGGATAATTTGTTGGGTGGTATCCCACTTAAAATAGATCCTAAAACAGGTATTCTCACAGGGGAACCAAATCTTGTGGGGCAGTTTCTGGTAGGTATTATGGTGGAAGAATATCGAAATGGAAAACTCATAGGTGTCGTCCGACGAGATTTCCAATACAATGTGAGGGTATGTAGTCCACCTCCAAAAGCAGATTTTACGACGTCAGAATCCAAATGTAGTGGATTGACCGTTGAGTTTTATAACAGCAGTCAAAGTGTCACCAAACACGAATGGAATTTCAACTATCCATCTACGGACCCGAAATTTATTTCTACTGAAGAAAATCCTGTTTTTACGTTTCCAAGTTCAGGAATTTATGACGTCCATTTATTGGTCACCAGAGGAACTGATGGATGTTATGATACTATTGTCAAGAAAGTTTCTGTATTTACCAATGAAATATCACCGGATTTTGACTTCCGGATGACAGGATGTGGTGACGATAAATTAAGATTGACACTGACAGATAAGTCCGTTTTCAATGAACCCGGATACAGCCTTTCAAAATTTGAATGGATAATAACACAAAATGGTCAAACTCAAACCTTCACCGGTAAGTCATTTGACGTAAATGTTGATCCAACCGGCAATATTCAAGTCGAACTCAATGTCACAGCAGACAATGGATGTAGTACAAGTTTATCGAAGACCATTGATATAGAAACTTTGACACCTAAAATTGCTTTTGATTACAGCTTGGTAGGTTGTGGTTCAGATAACGCAGCTATTATTGAATTTAGAAATGGTTCCGCTACATTAAATCCATACGCCACCATCAGTAACGCAGAATGGAATATCAACGGTTCTCAATATTCAGGAGATGTCATTCAGGCTCTAATTTCAGGAAATCCAACTGTGACGGCCACCTTAAAAATTACGTTTGTGACCGATTGCTCCATTGAGCTTACTAAAACATTTGAGCTTGGCGATCTTAGGCCTCAAGCTGAGTTTTCTGATTCTCCTGTCAATTGTCCTGATCCTACCTCAGTCAAGATAAAATATACGTATAATAGCGATAAATCTCTTGGTATCGGTGCATCTGACATCAATTGGACGCTGACAACGTTATCTGGTGTGACCACAAAAAATGGCGCCGAAGTTGAGTTTGACATACCAAAAGACACACTTATAACGATAAGACTTCAAGTGACATTTGAAAATGGATGTACAGATGAAGTTGTAAAATCATACGTTCCGGGGCCATTTGCAACCATTAAATTTTTAAAAGATCCAATTATCCTGTGTCCGGGTCAGTCAAAATATTTAATAACGGGCGGCAATTCATCCTGGGATTATCAATGGTCTCCAACTGATGGACTTGATTTGACAGATCCATCCAATCCGATAGTTACCATTGATCACAATATTACATATCAAGTCACCGTCAGCGATGGCTTGTGCGAAGTAACCGGCTCCGTAGATGTGATTGCCTTGGAAGGTGGTGTTACATTAAATGTGACTGGTGATAATAACACATGCGATGGTTCAGTGTCTTTAAATGCAACCGGAGGTATAGGTGCAGGCCAATATACTTGGAGTACAGATCCTAATGGTGTAAATGTGGTGGGAAGTGGTGCTACTTTGGAAACCACATTCGCAGATGGACAGCAAACCTACTACGTTATTTTCGAAGGGGAATCTTGCTCTACAACTCCGGCAGAGTTTACTGTTACCAATCAATCGCCGAATTTTGAAGTATTTTCGTATCCTGAAGTGTGTAACAATGATACATTCAAAGTCATCATCAACAATCTCAATGACAACCATATCAATCAGTATATTTGGGAAAATAATACGCATATTACCAATGGAATTGATACTCCAAATCCAACAGTTGTAGTTGACGCAACTGAAAGAGATCCATTTACACTGATCTATACGGTGACCAATCAGTATGGTTGTTCTAAGCAAGGTGAGGTTACTATTGCGATAAGAGATAATCCGACCGTTGACTTTACCTACGACAAACCTGATTGTAGTAAAAACGAAATTTGTTTTGAAATACAAGGTGAGTTCAAACCTTTTGTAATATGGGATTTTGGTGATCCTACCACTACTGACGACAAATCTCTTGAAGATGCTCCATGCTATACATATCCTGAATCAGGTGTTTATACTGTGAAACTTATCAATATTCCGGGAATTTGTCCTTTTGTACCAGTAGAAAAAGAAATTACCATCAACCCAAGTTTATTATTGACAGTTACCAAGGATACCACGATATGCGAAGGTGCATCAATAACACTTGTAGCATCTTCAAACATTGATGATCTACTCTATACATGGAAGGATAAGGATGGTAATGTGATTTCCACCGCAACATCTTTAGAAGTACAGGCAAATGGAAATACCACTTATTTTGTTTCAGCTGAGGACGGATTTGGATGCATGACTTCAGATTCTGTTACGGTGAGCGAATTTGTTTATGATTATTCCTTGTCATCAGATCCGATACTTTGTTTCGATAATGACAACAAAATTCGGGTAAATATAGCCAATCCGGAAAATTACACATTTTCTTGGTCGCCTGATGGTTCTATAATTCAAGGACAAGGCACAAATGAAATCACCGTCAAACCAACAGAGGCAGTAACATATAAAGTTGTCATCACACATAAAGTTTTTGGTTGTGTTTCTGAAAAAGAAATTACTCCGGCTTTATCGCCTGACATCGCATTTACATTAGATGTTCCAAATCAATTTTGTTTTAACCAACCTGTTACTATTACCACTAATATTGTTAATCCAAGTGGATATACCTATCATTGGGAACCACAGAATTTCATTACTAATGGTGCAACTGGTCCAAATCCAACTGTTCTTATATCTGCAAATCAAACCTTCCTTGTAACGGTAACTGATATTAACACAGGCTGTACCAAGACTGCAAGCGTTGCGGCAGAAGTGGCAAATCCGGCTGTGGTTTCTATCAATGCAGAGCCTGATTTTTCTATCTATGAAGGCGAATCCTTGGAATTATTCATAGAAGATCCAATCAATGGAGCCCAATACGATTGGAGTACAGGAGAGCAAGGAACCAGAATCACTGTTGAAACTGTCGATGATACATCATACACCGTGACTGTCACTGATGAAAATGGCTGTACTGCGACTGATGAAGTCATTGTCACTGTTCGAAAAGCAAAATGTGATGAGAGTGATGTCTATCTTCCGAATGCTTTTACACCAAATGGAGACGACGCCAATGATGTCTTTATAGTTAGAAGTCATTTTATTGACCAACTAACATTTATTGTATATAACCGTTGGGGACAAGAAGTATTCAGCACCACAGATCCAAACACAGGATGGGATGGAAAATTCTTGGGTAGAGAGTTAGAACCTGACGCTTATGCATATTATATCCATGTTGTGTGTATCAATGGATTTACCTATACTAAAAAGGGTAACGTCACATTGATTAGGTAAGATAATAAGAAGGTGGTGAAATGATAAATGCCTGTTATTGTTGTTTATTTTTTCATCACCTTTTTACAATTTTAAAAAATTTCGAGCTTCCCAGTTTCCATTTTGTTTAAAAACGACAATATATTGTCCATGCGACAAATTTGATACAGAAATTGGTTCCAACGCATTCACCGCGAATTTTTCGATTATCTCTCCTTTGATTGTCAAAAGGAACACATCTGTTTCTTGCTGTAAATTGAGCAAGTAAATTTGATCCTTCGCAGGATTTGGTGCAACAATAACATCCGTACCCTGAACCGTAGGATCGCCATTTTTTAGAAAATAATCTAAATTATCAGCAACGAAACCGCCATCAAATTCACCTGGAGTTGTTGTTCCTTTGATGCTTCCATCAGAACTTCTAAAAACTGCAGCAATCCAGTATGGAAAATCTGATGATGTCAAATTATAGTATTCTTTTGGGACAAAACTAATCTGCCATTTATTGTCCGAACCGCTTACTTTTGTCATTAATCCTACACCATTATCTACTCCCCAATTACCCACGACATGCGTCCAAGCAGTTGATTGCGGGTTTTCGGTATCAACCAATCCAACGCCACTATGCATATACACCTTACTTGCACTTGCTAACTCACCATTGCCTTCTGATGCATCAAATATGATCGTTATAGGCGTGTTAGCGTCAAATGATGCCGGGCTTATCGTCACGATTGGTTGGTTTGACAAAACATTGATATACACTATTGCACCACGATATCCATATCCGAATCGGGTGTTGTCCGCATTTCTGAACCAAACCCCAATTTTATCAATCTGTTCTTCTCCCACATTAAAATATTGATTTGGCACCAGTTCGATCTCCCAGATGTTGTCATTGACTTTTGTCATCTTCCCTACCCCATCATCATTGTAATTTCCTACAATATGTTGTAGGTTTTGATTTCCTGAATTTTTAAAAATGACACCTGCCTGCATATAGACTTTATCCATACCAATCAATCCTAAACTACCTTTGGGGTCGGCCTTGGTAGCATCAAAAAGTATTTTTATTTTCTGGTTGCCTTTAAATTTTGGTGGATCAACAGTTACAGGATTTTGATAGTTTCTTATTAATTCCGGGCGACCTGATGCTACTCTTATATTGGTAAAAATGTGCCATTCCCCCGCTTGATATGTGAAATTTTGATCTAGGGATGTGACGTTTAATGAATCGCCTGAGAAATAATCGTACCATGTTCCTGTTGCAGTAAATTGTGGAGAAACACTGACCTCAGATACACTAAAATTTGCGACCAAAACTATATCCAATGAATCTGTGTCATAAACCAAACGTCTATAATCCCCTGTAAATTTATGGTTTGTTTTGGCCTGCATTAGCGTATTTCCTCCTATTTTTTTTCTCAGTTCTAGGACACTTCGATACACTTCATAAACATACTGGCGCAATGAATCTTCATAATAACCCAAACTTCCGGCACCCCATGGCTGCGGTTTTCTTCCTAATCTCCCATTATAATCAATATCTACATCATATCCCAATTCATCAAATTGCCAAATCATTTTCGGCCCCGGCTGCAGGTAGGTGAAGGCAGCAGCCATTTTAATTCTTTCAAGCATAATCAGTGAATCCTTGATATTGTATTGACCTGATGATCTACCTTGGGTTAAGCATGCATATGCCAATCTCTGTTCATCATGGCTACTGATCAATGGAATATGTGTTTTTATGGCCATTCCATCAAATGAACCTGCATTATTGGCTGTAGATGCTTGAACCATATCATAGGTTTTATTTCTCCACATTTTCATATTGAGACTACCCAGAACGCTTTCTTCAGCAGAAGGAGCCCAATGTTCGAGGATAACATACGTTGAAGGGTTTACAGACCATATTTTATTCGCCATTCTGCTCAGTATCTTTATCCTTGACGCATCGTAGCCATCGACGCTACCATTTGGTGCGTAATTAGTAAATCCTTTTGTAAAGTCAAACCTAAATCCGTCAAAATGAAATTCTTCTACCCAAAATCTTGTGACGTCATCCACAAAATTCTGAGTATAACTACTTTCATGATTGAAATCGTATCCCCATTGATATTGTCCCACATAATTTCGATTGAACCATGGATTGTCAGCAGCAGGTTTACTTGTTGACTTATCAAAATACATCTGAACTAAAGGACACTGTCCGAACGCATGATTCAATACAATGTCCATTATAACGGCCATTCCCTTTTCATGTGCTAGTTGAATCACATTTTTTAAATCATTTTTTGTTCCATAGTATTTGTCAACTGCAAAATAAAATGATGGATTGTAACCCCAAGAATCATTTCCTTCAAACTCATTTACCGGCATTAACTCTATGGCTTCCACTCCAAGACGCTGCAAATATAATAGTGTGTCTGCTAAGTCTTTTAAGCTATGAGACTTTAAAAAATCACGGATGTGCAACTCATATATGATCAATTGATTGATATCTGGTCTAGTCCAATTTTTTTCTTTTGGATTCCAATCAAATTCCTTTTGATCTGTTTTTAATACTGATGCCAAACCATTTTCTTTGCGAGAATACTCAGGTAAGTTTGGAAATATAGAAGATGGTATTGCACTGTCATTCCATGGATCAGCAACCTGTTCAGTATATGGATCGGCCATTTTTATCGTCCCGTCAATGAAGTACTGATATACATAATCTTTTCCGGGAATTAAATCAGTTATTTCCAACCAAAAAGTTTCTCCATCGGGTGCCATGTGCATTTGATAGTTTTCAAGAACCTTCCAATCAGTCATATCTCCAATCACATAGACGAATGACTTATGTGGCGCCAGAAGTACCAAAGTAACCTTGGAAGGGTCATCAAGATGATAGTTTACACCTTGCTTCATTCCTTGCGGAACCGGAAGAGTATCGGTACTCCTTCTTACAATAATATTCAGAGTCGTCTGCACTGTATCGGTGTGGTTATTGGTAAAAATGGCAATACTTTTTATTTTCAAACTAATTGATTTTTCCACTGTATAAGTTGCATCCACCAAGTTTGTATTGGTGCCTGAAGCGACCATTACATCACCTGAACCTTCATCAATAAATAAAAGTAATTCCTGCGCATTCGACGATGATGTTGCCTGCAAAGGTATTTTGTCCCCGACATTCACAAATAATTCTTCATTAGATGGGCTGGTAATTCTGACATAATCATTTGTGGCAATGTCCATGTAAAAATCCAAATTAGAAGTGATCTCACCCCACGCATATTTTCCGGCAGTAGCAGTACCCTTCTTGCTTCCATCAGCATTTCTAAAGACACATGCCAATCTAAAAATAGTTGTATTAGAAGTAGCTCCAAAATAACTTTTTAGGTTTGGTTTGAATGAAATCTTCCATTGATTGGGCTTCCCTGTGACAGGTTCCATTTTCCCAATGCCATCATCCTGACCCCAATTTCCCACAACATTTTTCCAGGCTGTTCCATTTGGCCCATCTGTTACTATTCCAAGATGTGCATATACGGACGTAGAACCAATCAACTCTCCATTTCCTTGGGTTGCATCAAAATACAATGTCATTTCTTGTCCCGTGTCGTATGCCGGATCTAGTGAGACAATTTGCCCATAAACGACACTTACAACCAACCACTGAAACAAAACTAAAACTAATTTACGCATGCCCATAAATTTATTCTCCTGTAAAGATAGAATTATTTTTGGTTATCTTGTTGATCTGATTACATCCAATTGAGTCATTTTAATTAACACAGCTATTTGTATTTTTAAATTTAGAGTATGTTTAAATTTTAATTTAATAGCCACACAATTATTTTTGGGAATTGAACTTTCCATTTTGTAGGTATATCCATTCATAAATATATTTAAAAATTTGTATATTAAATACATATAATTCATATACATAAGTTAATGGGGAAATGCTATCTTTGCGGCCACATGAAGAACATAAGAAATTTTTGTGTCATAGCACATATAGACCACGGTAAGAGTACCTTATCGGATAGATTATTGGAGTTTACGAAGACCATTTCCGAAAGGGATATGCAGGCTCAGGCTTTGGATGACATGGATCTCGAAAGAGAACGTGGTATCACGATTAAAAGCCATGCTATTCAGATGTACTACCAACATGATGATGGTGAAACCTACACCTTTAATATGATCGACACTCCGGGTCACGTAGATTTCTCCTACGAAGTATCCAGATCCATCGCTGCATGTGAAGGAGCACTTTTATTGGTTGACGCGTCGCAGGGTATACAAGCACAAACCATATCCAATCTATATCTTGCCATAGAACACGACCTAGAAATCATACCCGTACTCAATAAGGTTGATATGGAATCTGCTATGATTGAAGAAGTTTCTGATCAAGTGATAGACCTCATTGGGTGTAAAAAAGAAGATATCATCCTCGCTTCAGGAAAAACGGGAATCGGAATAGAAGCCTTGATGGAAGCCATTGTTTACAGAATACCACCACCTAAGGGAGATCCTGCTGCCCCTTTGCAGGCATTGATTTTTGACTCAATGTTTAATTCTTTCAGAGGTGTCATCGCCTATTTCCGGATATTGAATGGTACTATGAGAAAGGGAGACAAAGTCCGCTTTTTCAACACAGGAAAATCCTATGAAGCGGATGAAATAGGTATCTTACAAATGCTTCAAGTGCCCAAAGATAAAATTGAAGCCGGAAATGTTGGTTATATTATCACAGGAATCAAAGAATCCAAGGAGATTAAAGTTGGTGATACCATTACCCATGATGAACAACCTTGTAAAGAAGCCATTGTAGGATTTGAAGAAGTCAAGCCAATGGTATTTGCCGGGATCTACCCTATTGAAAATGAAGATTTTGAAGAACTAAGAGACAGCTTAGAAAAACTTCAGCTCAACGATGCATCCTTGGTCTTCGAGACGGAATCTTCAGTTGCCCTTGGTTTCGGATTTCGTTGTGGATTTTTAGGCATGCTGCACTTGGAAATTATTCAAGAAAGGTTATCAAGGGAATTTGATCAAGAAGTCATCACTACTGTTCCCAATGTTTCTTATATGTTATATCCACACAAAGGAGAAGGAAGGATGATCCACACGCCAAATGAGCTGCCTGACCCAACCCTTATAGCCAAAGTGGAAGAACCCTATATCAGAGCTCAAATCATCAGCAAACCCGAATACATAGGCTCGATAATGACTCTGTGTATGGAGAAAAGAGGGGTTTTGACAAAACAACATTACCTCACTCCCGAAAGGATTGAGTTGACATTTGAAATGCCGTTAGCTGAAATTGTTTTTGACTTTTATGATAGATTAAAATCAATTTCCCGAGGATATGCTTCATTTGATTACCACCAAATTGATTATCGAGCATCAGATCTTGTAAAATTAGACATCAGATTAAATAGTGAACCTGTGGATGCACTTTCTTCTCTTGTGCATAGAACAAAAGCAGAATACATAGGTAGAAAAATCTGTTTGAAATTAAAGGAATTGCTTCCAAAACAGCAATTTGTCATCGCTATTCAAGCGTCTATAGGCGCCAAAATCATCGCCAGAGAGACCATTTCGGCACTTCGAAAAGACGTGACAGCTAAATGTTACGGTGGTGACATCACAAGAAAACGAAAATTGTTAGAAAAGCAGAAAAAAGGAAAAAAGAAGATGAGACAGATAGGAAATGTAGAAGTTCCACAAAAGGCTTTCCTTCAAGTATTAAAATTAGAAGATTAATGTGTATCTTTGTATTTTTAACAGGTTTTGTTCATTTCAAATATTCATTAATATTTAAAAATTAAAACATATGAGACAATTATTAGTGGCTGTATTCAATGTTATTTTGTTGGGATTTGGTTTTTCCCAAGCATCACAAGACATAGAAATCATTGAGGAACAAGGATCAAATTCAGTTACTCTGTATGGAATAAATAATACGTTAGCAGATAGTGAGGTGAGTTTTAGATTTGAGACAGTGGGTTTCGTAGCCGATGAAAATTCGCCGGTAAAAACAACCATTGGTGCTAAATCTAAAGTAAAATTAGTTACATTGACAGCTCCTGCTAATACAGAATGTAGATATTCATCGTCAATTTCGATTGTAAAATCCACCAAAAGTGCTGATGCAGCAGAAAGAAAGGCTGTCATGACTACTTCCACACAAATGAACCTCAATAAAATCAATATCTTTACTAGAAATGGATGCGGTAGATGCGAATATGCTGTGCAATATTTGACAGACAATCATATTCCGTTTGTAGAACTGAATACATCTATTCACGAACCAAATAATGATATGATGTGGTCAGAATTGGAAAAAGCCAATTACGATAAAAAGAATGTTCAAATGCCTGTGATTGTAACAGCAGGAAGAACATATTACAATATTGAATCACTTCCGGTTCTTTTAAAATCTCTAAAATAATTTTGATTTTCACAAAAAATCAATAACACTTTGATATGATAGCAATTGTTGTACTGATTTTCATCATCGGGTACTTGGCCATTGTATTTGAACACCCATTAAAGCTGGATAAAACAGTTCCTGCGTTAATGATGGGTTCAATTATGTGGGCGGTTCTGGCAATAGGTTTTCACTATGGAATTCTGGATGTTATAGACAGCCATGGAGAGATATTTTCATTAAAGTCAAATTTAGATGCATCTGCCTTTGAAGTTCAAGAGGAAGGATTTACAGGTGTCTTATTGCACCATTTGGGTAAAATAGCAGAAATTCTTATCTTCTTGATTGGTGCAATGACGATTGTTGAATTGATCGACCTTCATCGTGGATTTGATGTTATAAAGGATTATGTCAAAACTAGGAATAAGCGCAAGTTGCTTTGGATCGTAGGTACCATTGCTTTTTTCCTTTCTGCTATCATCGATAATTTAACTACAACAATTGTACTCATAAGTATTTTAAGAAAATTAGTTAAAAATAAACAGGAGCGAATATGGTTCGTCTGTTTGATCGTCATAGCAGCCAATGCCGGCGGAGCTTGGTCTCCAATTGGGGACGTGACTACAACCATGTTATGGATAGGTAAGAAAGTTTCTTCAGGTCACTTGATGGAGTACATTTTCATACCGGCAGTTATATCTTTCGTATTACCGGCATTCATTGCATCTCGAATGAAGGTTTTTTCAGGAGAAATCAATATTCCCGCAGACTCATTAGATGAAAAAACAGAGAAGTTGTTGAGTAGCGACCGTATGTTATATTTGGGTCTCGCCATGATTATTTTCGTTCCAATATTCAAAACCATTACGCATCTACCTCCTTATGTAGGCATGATGTTGAGTTTATCGGTGGTATGGTTGGTCTCGGAATACATCCACCCTGAGGAAGATTTTACACCTGACAAAAAACATGTGTACTCACCACACAAAGCCTTGTCTAGGATAGAGATTTCTAGCATTCTATTTTTCTTGGGTATTTTATTGGCTATTGCAGCCTTTGAATCTGCCGTGGTTGGCTCTGCAAGTATGTTGCATACAGGAGCTGAAGCGTTGAATCATGTCATCCCAAGCCATAACGTTGTAATAACTTTATTGGGAGTTTTATCGGCTGTCATTGACAACGTACCTTTGGTTGCTGCAGCTATGGGAATGTACAATTTGCCAATGGATGACTCATTATGGCACTATTTGGCGTATGCCGCCGGAACGGGTGGAAGCATGCTGATAATAGGTTCAGCAGCGGGAGTTGCGGCGATGGGAATGGAGAAAATAGATTTCATTTGGTATCTTAAAAATATCACACTCCTAGCAGCGATAGGTTATTTCGCAGGCTGTGGTATTTTCGTCCTTATGCATCTGTAAATTAGATTAAGATTGATCAACAACTTGGTTTAAAAGTTGCGCATAATCTCGAGCTAAAAGCCTTCTACTATATTTCAAATGTTGATCACCTACCCGAGCAGTCAATGCAGTAATATTTTTGAAAGTTTGTAGGTAAACCAACAATCTCTCAAGGATAATGTCCACACTATCATATGGTGCAAAGTAATTGCTATCAATAGAGTTCATCAACTTTTCTGCATCACAGCCTTTAGGACCAATGCACAAAATAGGATTTCCTGAACCTATGTATTCGTACATCTTTCCGGGTAATATACCGGACTGATTGATGGATTTATTTATGATAATCAACAAAAGGTCTGAAGATACCATAGATGTAATAGCTTCGTTGTGTGGTATAAACGATCTAAAAGTTACTACTTCATCCAATTGATAATCTTTTACAGACTGTATTACTTCCGCATCTATCTGTCCTATCAACTGTAGATCTAAATATTGATACAGGTCAAAATGATTTTCTTTTATCTGTTGAATTGCTTTCCACAAATCGGAAGGATTTCTATCTGCATTCATAGATCCTAAATAGCTTATAACAAACCTTGAATGCTGCATTTTTTCATTGTTTTGAAAGTCTGCTTCATCAAATCCATTGGTGATGACGCTCACCTGAGCTGAAGGACAAATCTCCTTAAATTCATCTCCCATAGTCCAGGTTACAGCAACTACATGGTCAGCATTTGAAAGAACCTTTTTCTCTAAATAGTGGTGGTACCAATCTGCTATTGGCGTAAGTCTGAGTTTATCATAAATGTCTATTCTCGTCCATGGATCTCTGAAGTCTGCTATCCAAGGAATTTTATAGTGAGCAGCAACCTTCATTGCAATCATGTGCATTGAGTGTGGTGGACCAGTTGAGATGATCGCATCAATTTTCTCTTTTTTCAAAAATTGTATCAGATATTTGCTTGCTGGTTTGATCCAAAATCTTCGCGCATCCGGAATAAAAAAATTTCCTCTGATGAACTTTGACATCTTTTGGGTAACACTCTCTTTTTTGTGCCCTTCATTCATGAAACCATTATACACTTTGGTATCCTGATCTTTACCTGTAAATTTTTTATACCAAGTATATGGTTCCCAAATTGGCACTTTTATCACCTTTGTCTCTGATCGAATATCAGATGTCAATGCATGATCTTCTGCTCCAATTTCAGGATTTGATGGTGTAAATATGATTGGCTCCCATCCAAAATCAGCAAGATACTTTTGCATTTTTAACCATCGCTGAACGCCGCCGCCACCCGATGGTGGCCAATAATAGGTGATAATTAATACCTTTTTCAAATTGGTTGCTTTTTTAACACATAGATCACCGAACTACTCTTTTCAACATTGCGTTTTCCATGGAGCAATGCTCTGAGACCTATAAAAAATGCCCTTAATTGTCCCATGGTACGCTTCATATACTTCTCTGAGAGTAAAGAATTATAAAAGGGATCAAATGGCATATCCTCCATGTAAATTACCTCAAAAAAGTGCTTATTTGCCATAATGCCAAAAGAAAATGGTGTCCAGTGCCACATATGTCTTGGCACATCATATCCAGCCCAATAGGACTTATAATATTCAGCGTCATATGACGAATGATTTGGAATTGCAATAATTAAAACACCGTTGTTATTCAGAGAATTATATAATTTTGTCCACCATGATGTTAGGTCTGACAAGTGCTCCATAACGTGCCAAAGTGTGATCACATCATAGTTGCCATCTTCATCAGAACATAAAAAATCATCAGGCAACATGGGCGAAATTCCAAACTTCTCTCGGCTTATTTTGCCCGCATCTAAGTCTATTTCAACCCCTTGTACAACATAGCCTTTAGACTTCATGAAACCTCCAAAATAGCCCGTTCCACTGCCAACATCCAAGAGCTTTTTCCCCTTTGTAAATTTCAAAATGAGCTTGTATTTCCGTTCTAACATCACATTTCTTACGATGTGGTATAACTGTGATATCCATCCTTTTTTTGTGTCTGAATGCGATATATACACTTCACTTTTATAATACCTCCCTATACTTTCTGAATCTGGCACTTTAAGCGAAACCCCAAAGCCACATCGCTTACATAATGAAATTGAAAAAGGTTCCTTTGTGATTGAATGGTCATAGGTATCAATGATTAATTTTTCGCTTTGACCACATACCCTACAGGATACATTCATGGATGATTGAGTTTTTGAAAAACAAAAGTATAATAATCCAACAACTAAAACAAACTTGCTAACGTTGATTAATTTATAAATGGTTGTAATATGTTTTTTTTTAGTGTTAAGTTGCAAATCAGGATAATTTTATTCCTACTGATGGTTGGTAAGCCGTGGATATCAATAGGTGCGCCTGATGTAGAAGATGGTATGGGTTTATTTATGAAAGGCGATTATACATCTGCGTTGACTTCATTTAAAAACATGGAAGATCAAGGTGTAGTTAATACATCACTATTTGAGCACATGGGTTATTGTTACTATAAAACGGGTAGTATTGCCATGGCTGTTTTATACTATGAGAAAGCCCTAAAGCTTACACCACTGAATGGTGCATTGAAGGAAAATATACATCAATTACAAGAAAAATTAGATATCCAATACGATGAAAGGATGCCTTGGTTGATGATGATATTGAATGCTTCCGGGATATTTTTACCAAATACATGGGCTTGGCTTGGTCTATTATCCGCTGTTTTACTCATTGCATTTATAGTCAACAAGTACCCATGGAAATCATGGAGCCGGAGGGAAAAATTCATATTCTATGGAATGGTGATCAGCTTCTTGGTCACTACCCTATTAGCATATTATAGATATTTGCAAGTATATAAAAATGAAGGTATTATAGTTACGACATCCACAGCATTGTATGAAGCGCCGGATCTGATCAGCCCTACCATTGATACACTTCCGTTGGGGACAAAAATATACTATGATGAGACTCTTGGCAATTTCTATAAAGTTAAAACTAGCAATAACTTAATCGGTTGGGTCTCAATTTCAAAGGTGAACCGCATCTAAAATCGAATACTTCTAATTTTATTTTACTTTCGTCGAATTTATTATATATTATAAAATATATTAATATATATTTGTGCAAATTTTAATATTATACATCTCATGAATCGGATTTCCAGTTTCTTCATCTTTTGCTCAGGTGCAATTACATCTATCTTAAGACGCACACCAACGGAATATATAAAATACCAAGGTATAGGCGCTACTATTTTCTTCACAGGTATCTTTTCGGCACTTTCAGCAGGATACGCCATCTACACGGTTTTCAACTCCTATATCATATCTTTCTTATTTGCGCTTCTTTGGGGAATGATGATCTTCAATCTGGACAGGTACATCGTATCAGGAATGCGCAAGAAGCAAAATTTTCTCAAAGAATTAACAATGGCTGTACCAAGGATTATTTTAGCTGTTTTCATAGGTATTGTCATCGCAACTCCATTGGAACTAAAGCTGTTTGAATCAGAAATTCAAGCAGAAATTGCCATGATGCAACAAGAGACCTACCATGCACAGGATGACCTACTCGCCGCTAGGTACGAAGGTGAAACCAATAAAATTGAGAATAAAATAAATGCTATTAATGACCAATTGTTGAAAGCGGATCAGGATAGAGTCAGACTACAAGATGAAGCCATTGCGGAAGCAGATGGCACAGGAGGAAGCAAAATCAGAAACATGGGTTCCATTTACAAGTTAAAAATGGCCGCCGCTGATAAAGCAGACAAGGATTATATAGCTCTGTCAGAAAAACTCACACCACAGATGGACTCTTTAAAACTCATATTGGCAAGTATCAAAGGCGAACAAACCACGGATAAAATGGGTCTTGAAAGGGCTCAATTAACAGGATTTGCATCAAGAATGAAGGCCCTTCATAGATTGAGTGCGAAAGAAGAAGCGATCTATTTTACAGGGTTATTTCTTACAATACTGTTTTTATTGATTGAATGCGCACCCATTCTCGTCAAACTGATCAGCGAACGTACACCTTACGATCAAAGACTTGACATGCTTGAAAATGCTTATCACTTAGCCAATCTGAAAGAAGTAACACTCTCAAAATTGGCCACAGACGCCAAAATCCAGTTTGAGACTAAAACAGCCGGATACAGAATCAGCGAGATGATCAATGCGGAGAACGAATTATTTGCTCATGCCCTGAGAAAAGAAAAAGAGAGCATGATGAACGAGAATCAAGGTTGGTTTCAGCTTATCAGAAAAAAGAGAATCTTTGATTTTTAGTGGTGGGTTTTATACCTAACTAAGTTCAACCAGCCCGCAATAAAACTCAAGCCTCCTAAAGGTGTGATCATGCCTAACCAAGTGCCATCACTTATACCCAAAATGTCTTTAGAAGCTAAGAGATACAATGATCCAGCAAACAACACAATACCAACCAAAATGCAATAATAGGAAATCAATATCACCTTTGAGTGATGCATGACAATGGAAAGAAACAGCAATAATACAGCATGAATCATGTGGTATTGAACCCCAATTTTAAAAATCGATAGTTGGTAATCTGTCAATTTATACTGCAAACCATGAGCACCAAAGGCACCAAGCATCACAGCCAATGCACCCACTACAGCGGCCAATTTTACGTATTTATCTTTATTCATAACAATTATTTTTGAGTGTATAATTTAAACAATTGTCCAATCAATAGGTTGCTTATTATGCATTTTAAAATAATCATTTGCCTTACTAAAATGGCTACACCCTTGAAAAGCATTTCCAGCCAATGGAGATGGATGTGCTGCTTCCAATACGAGATGCTTGTTGACATCAATTAAATTGCGCTTTGACTTAGCAAAATTTCCCCAAAGCATAAAAACAATATTTTCATAATGTTCTGAAAGATAATGAATTACCATGTCTGTGAATGTCTGCCATCCTATATTTCTATGCGATCCCGGATTTTTTGATTCAACAGTCAAAATAGCGTTTAAGAGCAATACACCTTGACGTGACCAAGCACTCAAATCTCCATGTACAGGAATTTTAAATCCAATATCCCGATGTAATTCTTTATATACATTGGCCAATGATGGCGGTACTTTGATGCCTTTGGGAACAGAGAAACTCAGTCCCATAGCCTCGTGTGGATTGTGATATGGATCTTGACCTAAAATGACCACCTTGACTTCTTCAGGGGGAAGTTCGTTGAATGCGTGAAAGATGAATTTTCCGGGTGGATAGATAATCTTACCGTTGGAAATAGCTGCCTTCAATGTCGAAACGAGGCTGTCAAAATATGGTTTAGAGAACTCCTCATGCAAAGCATCTTTCCATCTTGGATGTATTTCAACTTTATCGGGGTTCATTTTGAATATTAAAATAAAAAAGTATGCAAATATATAAAAAGTATGTACTTTTGCAGCCGAAATTTAATGAATGTCTGTTGACAAGCATGCTTTGAAGATCAAATGGTCCCGTAGCTCAGCTGGATAGAGCAACAGATTTCTAATCTGTGGGTCTCAGGTTCGAATCCTGACGGGATCACTAAAAGCCTATAAATCATTGATTTATAGGCTTTTTTAATTTAATTAATTTCATAATGTATTGGTAAATATAGAGTAGATATCACAAATTATATTTCTTTATAAGAGCCATTCCCACTAATAACTTCTGTTACCGAGTGAATTTTATACTTTGTTATAAAATTAAATTTGGTGGTGTTGCACTGCTAACCAAGCTCCAAAAATCAATTGGTTATTGAATGCAAAAAATCTTTCAAATGATTATATTTTATTGGCGATAAAAAACACTAGATATTTGCTGAATCATTTATATTTGTATCCTAGACTTAAGGCATCCAAAAGATGCAATAACATGATAGAATTTTGATTCAGAATTTCACTAAGTCCTCATAGGAATAAGGGAAACTCTCATCCGTAAAATACTCGGATGTTCTACGCACAATATTTTTAGTTAGGTCCACAAAGCAATGTTTTTCGGCAATACGGAGTATAGCCCAACGAAAATTAATATAACAAAGGAAAATGAGGATCAAAGTAACATTCCAACACGAGTCAGGTATCTTAGTGCCTTGGGATTATCAGTATGCGGTTCAGCAATGGGTGTATAAGATACTTGCAGCTGCTGACAAGGATTTGGCTACCCACCTGCACAATATTGGTTATGTCTATGAAGGCAAATCATTCAAGTTATTTAATTTCGGACCATGGACTTGTTTTCCATTTAAACCAAATAGCAACAAAGGTATGTGGTTTAACAATCCAAATTCTAGTCTGAATGTATCCTTCCTTTTGCCAGAGCAATTATCCACTTTTGTTTCCGGACTATTTAAAGATCAAAGCCATACTTTCTTCTTCAAAGATAAGATATCAATACCTGTCTCCATCGTACAAATAGAACTATTGCCAGAGCCAATATTTGTTGATGGCTCAGTCACTTATGAACTTATGACAGGCTGTAGAATCTCCGTCCATGAAGTAGGTCATGCACATGCACAATATATCGGACCAGAACATGAAGATTACCATTATTTCTTTATCCAAAACCTAGTCAATAAACATCGCTCCTCGCTGCTTTACAAAGGTGAAGGCAATAAAGAATATACCATCTGTATGCAGGTGTTTGATCCTGTGAAGTCACAAAAAGTCAATGTTCCAAAAGATGGTAAAGTAGTCGAGATGATTGGTTATAAGTACCCCTTTGAGCTCAATGCTCCTGCGGATATACATAGGACGCTATACTATGCTGGAGCTGGCGAGGAGTGTAGTGTGGGTATGGGTTGGGTGGAGAAAGTAATAATAACAAATAACAAAATATCATGAGAATAAAAGTAAAAATTGAAATAATAGGGTTAACGAAACCTCTGGTCTGGAGAGAAATGTGGATACCCATGGATATTACATTTCATAAATTCCATATGCTCATCCAAGCTGGAATGGGATGGAAAAACTATCACTTGTATCAATTTGGAGAATCGAGAACTAGTCGTTACTTCATCATTAAAAGCCCTTATGCCGAAGAAATGGCAGGAATAAACGCAAAGAAAGTTCCAGTAGCTGACTTCTTATTAGACTATTTTAATTCGGTAAACATGGCCAGGGCTATGGATCGAATACCCGATGAACGAATATATTACACCTATGATTTTGGAGATAATTGGGAACATAACATCGATATCTTAGATTTTGAACAATCAGACAATACAAATCCCGAGATTACCGATGGTGGCGGCGCATGTCCGCCCGAAGACTGTGGTGGTATTCACGGATACAATGATCTTATCAAAAATCTTGCTTCAGGCAAAAGAAAAGCACAAGAAGCTCTCGAATGGCTAGATGTTTGTGGTTATAAGGATTTTGATCCTGGTGTGTTTGATATGGATGAGGCTCAAATGAGGGTTAAGAAAGTTAAGTAAGACAGTTAAAATGATATTATGATAAAGGAGTTGATATTTAAAAAAGTAAATAATTTTTGGATAGACAATGGAATCGTTGGGTTATTCAAGGTTTTAGAGTATGTAAAAGATAATATAATTATCAAAGACGATAACGATAATTTAATTGAGTATGAATTTTCTTTGAACGCAGATAGTTTGAAAATAGAATTATCTAATCATAATAGTGAAGCTATTGAAGCCGAAGAAGTGCATCAAGATTTGTTTAAAATATTGAACTGTGCAAAAGATGAAGTTGTAAAAAATTATCTTACTTCAACAAATAATGCTGGTTGGTTATTGAAAAATAATCAATTTGAGGTTTATCAAAAGAATGATTTTAGAATGCACTTAAAATCATTCTTTACTGGAAAAACGCCACAAACAGAAGGTGGGCTTTGCATTCCTTTTGATAAAAAGGAAATTGAAAACATTTTAAAGCAACGCAATATACAATATAGTAAAGATAAAGAAGATACATTCACCTTAAGGCAACAATACTATAAGAATTATAAAGGTAAAAAAGAAGACGATACAAAAGAAGTTATAATTCCTAAATTTAAGAAAGAAGATGTCAAGAACAATCGCATCATGGAAGAAGATGAATTTATAGCCTTTTTGGACTTTGTAAAAGAATCTTCTTACTTATCTTTTGGCGATGCCAAGCCCACAATATTGACAGGCAGAGGTTTTATTAATTCTCAGCCAAAATATGAGATTGGTAGTATTTTTGATCTCAGTTTTCTTGAATTAGGTAAAAAACATTGTGCTTTGAGCGGCAAGAAAGTAAAAATTGCAGATACTATAACAGGTATGGATTATCCTTTTATTACTGGAAAATCTGGTGAACTAAATTTTGCTTCAAATTTAGAAAATAAACCAGTTATTTCTGCTGAATATTCATTTATTGCTTTGTTCTCATTTTATCAGTTGCATTATTTAAGGCAAGATAAAATGAATAATTACTTCATTCTCTACGACAACAACCTCAAAGAACTAAGTAATTTTTACAACACAATCCAAATGGATTTATCAACACTAAGAAATGCTAATTACTGTAATTTTACTAATTCGATGTCTAATTTGGAGTTAGAAGCAGAAACTCTTTTTGACTTTGTGATTTCTGTATATCAACAAACGAAAGGTAAAATAAGCAAAGATGTGAGGAAAGGGCTTTACAACAAAAGTATCTTTACTTTCACAAATGATGGCAATATTTTTAGAGATGTGAAAGAATATACTTCATTGGCATCAATTTTTGAATTTTTTGATGGTTTTGATGAAAGTGAAGACGAAACATTAAAATTTGCCCAATTTTTGAATTTTGTTCGTTTTTTTACAAAAAAAATGAAGACAAGTAAAGGAGATAAATACGATACAACTTGGCGCAATCGTCTTTGTTCTGATTTATTACATTTTAGATGTATCGCAAAAACTATTGAGTGGTATTTTGGTGAAGTAAAACTTAAAGAAAAAGAACCAAGCAGTATTTACAATTTAGATAAAATTATTTCAATTTATAACAATAAAACACAATTTAACATGAAGTCAGAAATGGTAGAAATCTGTAAAAGCATCGGCAATCGAATTGGTAGGTATTGCCGAGAAAATGACAATAAAGGCATTTTGTTTTCGATACGTAATGCGAAAAACAGAGCTGAATTTCTAAATGTTTTGGCAGAAAGCCAATTTAGAACGGAAGTGTCTTATAGTGAAGAATTTTTTAAATCATTGCCCGACACGCCACAATGGGAAGAATACAAAGCACTAGTAAGTATTTTTGCCATGAATAGTTATATGTACAAGTTATCAGAAACTACAGTAACAGCAACAACCTAATTTGTATTATTTCAATCATAAAAAATTTAAACAAATGTCAATTAAAGAAAAAAAAACACCAAATTGCCTTAATGTGGCGTATATTTTCAAAACTTCTTTAGGAAGTATCAACGGAAGTTGGACAGAAGGAAACGTTAGTACCGTAAAGAAAATTACTTTGCCTAATGGTAATCAATTACCTTATGTATCAGGTCAAAGTTTGAAATATCAAATCCGTAAGGCATGGGTTGAAATGGGTTTGAAAGACCAACTTTCAGAAGTACAGCAATCAGAGACAACAGCAGGCGTTAATTTTACAGCAGGCGACCCAAGTAAATATCTTGATGATGATTTATTAGGCTATATGATTGCCTCGACTGGCGAAAACCGCCGTCGCACAGCACCTGTTCGTGTTTCGGCAGCAATAGGGGTTTTTCCTTTCAGAAATGACCGTGATTTGGGTACAAAATCAAAAGAACAAGTTGGCGGCGATGTTAGTGCAGGAGGTAATATTTTTGAAACCGAGATCTACTATAACTACTTCAAAGTCAATTTTTTAATTGAATTGGATAGAATTGGTTCATTCCAAGATTTTGAGTTGAATATAAAAGCAAAAGGCAAAACTCAGAACTTATCTGTTGAAGAAAAAAGAAAACGTTTGAATAATTTGCTAAATGCAATTTCTAATATTTGGGGAGGAGGAAAACAATCTCGCATCCTTACAGATATGTCGCCTAAATTTCTGGCAATAACATTCCAATATGCCAAAACACCTATTTTTTTAGAAACCTTGACGGTTGATGAACTTGAAAATTTGAATACTAAAGCAATAAATGAAGTATTATCTGACAATCAAAGCATAATTGAACACCAAATTTTAGGCGTTCAATTTGGGATTTTCAAAAATAGTGTTTCTGATGAAATAAAAGATACAGTAAGCATTCAAACAGCATTTGAGAATGCTTTGACTTATATCAGCACACTAAAATTTTAGCAATGAAGTTTTTAAGATTAAAGGTATTTGGTAGTATTAATTCTTTTCGGCAACCAGATTTTCACACTTATCATAAAACATTGCCCTTACCGCCCAAGACAACGGTAGCTGGGATGTTAGGTGCTGCGCTTGGGATTTCACCAAAAGAAGTGAACGATAATTGGTTAGAAAATAATCGTTTTCAAATGGGCATTGTTGGTAATGCTAACGGCAAAGCGAGTGACCTATGGCAAATCAGAAAGTATGAGAGCAAGCAAATTACAGCTTTTAAGAAATTTAGAGCAGATGTTGAGAATAGTAATGCAAAAGGAGATTATGAAATAACAACGCCATACAAAACGGCTGTTATTGTTCGCGAACTTTTGTATGCTTGTGAATTTACAGTTTATTTTTCATTTAATGAAAGTTCAGATTATCAGCTAATTAAATCACATTTATTAAATCCTGTTTGGGCTTTGTCGCTTGGTCGTGAAGATGAATTGATAAAAATAGAAACGATTGAAGAACTAGAAATTGAAGAAAAGGAGAACGTTTATCTTCAAAATACATTGCTACCAATTAATACGAATAATGAAAAATATGATATTGATTTATCTAAGCGAAACGTTGGCGGAAACTTATTGAGCGAGGCACCTAAAATTGTGAAATTGCCTATGACTTTTTCGCAAAAACAAGGTAGTGAAGCGCGAGAAGTAAAGACTTTTCAAGATTTCACTTTAGTCAGCCATTTGCCTATCAAACCAAAAGCGAGTAAGGCATTTTTTGATGAAGAATTACAAATCGCATTTCAAATTTTTTAAATGATCTATTGGCAAAAATACGATAAAATATTAGCAAAAAGCAAGCCTGAAAGGACCTTACATGAGCATACGCAAGATTGCTTTGACAAACTTTTGTTGGTTTTTGAGTGGAAAAGCGCACTCATTACAAAAGTGTGTCAGAAATATGCGTTAGATAAAGATTTGGTAATACTAAGGTTATTTCTAACTGTGGCTTTCCACGACATTGGTAAGGCAAATATATTATTTCAACAAAAAGTAAGAGGCCTTGAGATAAAAAACTTAGAGTCTCATCCTTTGGCTTCGGTGCCATTTATTTATCATTACACCAAAGATGAGCCTATTTTTGAGTATGATGAAAACTTGTTTTATCCTGAAACCTTAGCAGTTGTAAGTCATCATAATAGATTATATCATGGTGTGTATGGTGATTATATAAATAAAATGAAAGTAGATTATGCTGATATTACTTTTTTTGAAGTCTTTTTTATTTTTATAAACGAACAAGCAAAACGTTTTTCTTTAAAGTATTGGCATGATTTGGTTTTTGAACCTTCTATTTTGCACGAGAAATCGTTTGAGGTTTTTTTTGATTTATCAGCTGATATCACAAATTTTAAGAACATAACATCCAAAGTACGTGACACCTATTTGTTGTTTAAGTCTATTTTACATTATGCGGATTGGTTGGCATCGTCAGAATATCACAATTACAAATATATTCCTGATGAAAACCTTGCTTCTCTTACAACAAAAATGAAGCAAAAAGTGCCAAATTTTCAGCATTGGCAAGATTTTCAAGAAAAGTCAGCCAATAGTGACGGTCATATTTTTGTGCAAATTCCAACAGGACAAGGAAAAACTGAAGCTTCAGTACTTTGGGCTGTAAATCAGAACCAAAATCAAAAAATTATTTTTTTACTGCCTACGATGGTAACAACTAATAAAATGTATGACCGTATGAAGCAGTTTTTTGAACAGAATGAGATAGTAGGATTATCGCATGGAACAGCTCAATATGTATTAAAAAACAATGCCGATATTGAAACAGAAGATTTGCGAAAGCATTATTTGTACAATCGTACCTTTTTTAAACCTGTTACAGTTGCAACAATTGACCAACTGATATACAGTTTTTTCAATTGGGGTTATTGGGTTTTGACTGGCGCAGCGAGTTACAATGCTAAAATCATCATTGATGAAGTGCATATTTATGACCCATATACATTTGGATTATTGCTCAAAATAATGGAATGTATTAAACCTTATAATACGCATTTTGCTATTATGAGTGCATCATTACCTAATATTTTGAAAGATGAAATTGAAAAAATTATTCCTCATTATACTCTTATTCAAGACAAAAAATTTGATGAAAAGCAACGTCATATTGTGGAAGTTTTTGACGATGCTATTGAATTGAAAATCAATGAAATACTAAATGATTACAAGGTTCAAAAAAATGTTTTGATTGTTGCAAATACAATAAAAAAAGCAAGGGAATTATTTGATTTACTGGAAAATGATGTTGCAGGAAACCATAAAATGCTCTATCATTCGCAATTTATTCTTTTAGACAAAAAAGATAAAGAAGAAAGATTGGATAAAATAAAAGATTTAAAACACGGATTTGTAGCTGTTTGTACGCAGATTGTTGAGGTAAGTTTAGATATTGATTTTGATGTACTTTATACAGAAAATGCACCGATTGATGCGGTTATTCAGCGTTTGGGTCGGGTAAATCGTAAAGGCGAAATCAACAAAAGACGAAATGATATGTCTTTTGCAAAGGTTGTAATAACTAAGGAAAATGCAGCTAGTCAGAAATATGTTTATAAAGGTTTTGACAAAGTGCTTGCTGAAAGTTTTAGATTTTTGAAAGAGTATGAAGAAAAATTAAATGGAAATTTACAAGAGAAGCATTTTAAACAAATCGTAGATTTAGTCTATACCATAGAAAATGTAGGCGAATGTTATTTTAAAGAAATTAATGAAGCAAAATCGTTGATTGATAAAATTTGGAAACAGATAACTAAAAATATCTATACACTTCGAGCAGAACAGCGGCAATTAGAGGATATTAGTTCAAGAAAGATAGATTATATTACTTACGAATGCGTCTTAGTTAAGCATAACATTGATAAAGACTTTGCGGGAATGCTTGAAAATAAGCAATTTGATAGTGTGAAAGAATACACTGTAAAAATACCACTTTACATCGCAAAAAAATACAAAGCAAAGAAGTTAAATGAAGATGCGGAAATTTATTTGATTGATTTGGAATACAATGCAATTGAAGGTGTTACCTACAAAGAAGCTAATGATTTCAACATGATATAAACTTTAAAATACGCATGCGCCAAATCACCGCCACTTTAATAAACCTCTACCACGTTTGCCATCGTGAACTTTGGCTACATGCTAATGAAATAAGAATGGAACACACCTCCGACATGGTCACCGAAGGCAAACTCATAGGTGAAAACACCTACACTGATCGTGCCGCCAAATATACCGAACTCCAACTCGACGGTGTCAAAATAGACTACTTTGATGCCCGAAATATGGTAGTGCATGAGATCAAAAAGAGCAATAAAATAGAAGCAGCCCATGAAGCCCAAGTAAAATATTATCTGCATAAACTTACACAATACGGCATAGAAGGCGCCATAGGAATCTTAGAATATCCGATGCTTAGGCATACAACACACGTGGAGTTAACACTAGATGATGTGATGCAAATCAAAACATGGGAAAACGACATCGAGCACATCATTGCATCCAAACATATGCCTCCGGTCATCAATAAGACCATCTGCAAAAAATGTAGCTATTATGATTTTTGTTATTGTTAATCAACACCTTATAGATTTTAGAAACCTATAAGGTGTAAAATATATCTATATGAAATACCATCAGCCACTCCTACCAGATTGTATCTACCATGTTTTCAATCATGCCTGTGGTACAGAAAATCTATTCAGACAAGCCGATAATTATTCATATTTCCTCGAGCTGATGATAAGGCATCTAGCTCCGATTGCCGATGTGTACGCCTATAATTTATTGCCGAACCATTTTCACCTACTCTTGCGTATCAAAAATGAACAAAAATTAACTACTTGCTATCAAGCTCAAAAAAAAATACCTCCTCCAGCTTCTATAGATTGGTCAAAGTATGTAATGCAACAATTCAGCAATTGGTGCAATGCTTATGCCAAAGCTTACAATAAAAGATTCGACAGGCGAGGCGCATTATTTCTCGATTATATCAAAAGATCACATATTACAAGTCAAGATTATTTTTGTAACTGCATCCACTACATCCACTTCAATGCAGTACATCACGGACTATGCAAAAGTATCGATGAGTGGTATTGGACATCATTTCAAACCTGCTTGACGACTGCAGTGACAAGACTGGATAGAGAGGTAGTTTTGAAAAATTTCGATGGGAAGGAACAATTTATAACATTTCACCAAGGGAAACCTAAAATTTTTGGCGATGAATTCGAATTTATTTAACATCAAACCTTATAGGTTTCCAAAACCTATAAGGTTTTAAACATGAAGCGTACCTATTACCTCTTCAACGACGGCCGCATGAGCCGCAAGGATAATACACTTTGTTTTGTAGCAACTGACAAAGATGGCAATACCCAACCCGCCAAATATCTACCGATTGAGACCGTCGAATCAATGTATGTGTTTGGAGCCTTAGATGTCAATGCAGCACTATTGAATTATCTCGGACAGCAGCGCATTTCTATGCATTTTTTTGACTATTATCAACACTATACAGGATCATTTATGCCCAAAGACTATCTCCTAGCTGGCAAGATGCAAATCGAACAAACCAAAGCCTACATCAAAAAAGACAGACGATTACACATAGCCACTAATCTCATTGACGGTGCTACATATAATATGCTCAAAAATATAAAGTACTATGACAATCGTGGCAAAGACACCAATGCCAAAATCGAACAATTAGAAGCATTGCGCACCCAAATCGTACAAGCAAGCGACATTCCCACTCTAATGGGCATCGAAGGCAATTGTCGTCAAGTGTATTATAGTGCATTCGATGTCATCATACCAGATTTCACCATGGGCAATAGAACCAAACAACCACCTGACAATGAGATTAATGCCCTCATATCATTTGGTAATATGGTGGCATATACCTTGACCCTTGATATGATATACCATACTCAACTCAACCCAACGATCAGCTTCCTTCACGAGCCAGGCTACCGAAGATATTCACTTGCACTTGACATATCAGAAGTGTTCAAACCCATCCTCGTGGACAGGACGATATTTCGAGTACTCAACAAAAAAGAAATCCAAAATAAACATTTCGATCACAAACTCAATGGTTGCTACCTCAATGAAGCAGGTAAAAAGACTTATATGAGGGCATGGGAAGAGCGACTCTCAGAGACCATCAAGCATCGCAATCTGAACAGAAACGTAAGTTATAAACACTTAGTAAAACTAGAATGTTACAAATTAGCGAAGTACATTCTAAAAGACGAGCCCGAATACAAACCCTTCAAAATATGGTGGTAATATGTACGTGATAACAGTATATGATGTGGGCGAAAAGCGTGTGGCCAAGATGCTCAAACTTTGTCGCAAATATCTGATATGGATTCAAAACTCCGTATTTGAAGGCGAGCTATCCGAAGTCCAAATAAAAGAGCTCAAATACAAGGCAAAAGAAATCATGGATCCTTCAGAAGACAGTTTTATCGTATTCAGCAGCCGAGATTCAAAGTGGCTCTATAAAGAAATAATTGGCAAAGAGCGCAATAGCACAGACAATTTTTTGTAGCTTGTAGCGCCAATAAAGTTCTTTGAAATGTTGAAATAATATTTTTATTGCTTGCTCTTTCGGGTCAGGCTATTATGCAGAAGCGTGACACAGTCAGCTTTACTACGCTATGCTGCTTGTTCGCTATTATCCTTCACGCAAAATGCAACCAACAACATTCGTCGATGTACTTTGAAATGATAATATTAGCAAACAAACCATTGCTTCAAACCATGCCATACAAATTCTAATACATTCATTATCAATCTAATACAGATGTCGTCGATACCCTTATTAAAAAGGATAATTACAGATCGACGATAAATTACACCAAAATTAATGTAAAATAAATATATATATTGTTGAAAATGGGCTACATTTGTGGATGCCGCAGGCGGCTTTTAATCGCACCATTTTTGGAATTGAAATGCAGTTAATTTTGGAATGTAGCTCAGAGCCTTCTCTTTTAATCGCACCATTTTTGGAATTGAAATCCAAATGGATCTCTTTCAAAGGGAGCAATTTTTGTCTTTTAATCGCACCATTTTTGGAATTGAAATTGTTATGAAGTATTAGATGATATACTGACCGGATTCTTTTAATCGCACCATTTTTGGAATTGAAATCAGTTCCACTTCCACCACCTGCACCACCACTAAGTACTTTTAATCGCACCATTTTTGGAATTGAAATCGCCTAATGGTGATATCCATGGCCCCCAATCCACCCACTTTTAATCGCACCATTTTTGGAATTGAAATTTCCATTATGCAGCGGATTTGCTCCCCAGCTCACCGCCTTTTAATCGCACCATTTTTGGAATTGAAATTCGCATGCTGTCTGTCCCTTCTGGATCAATTGTGACTTTTAATCGCACCATTTTTGGAATTGAAATACCGTGCATATTCGGGTGTACTACCACCTGTCACGCTTTTAATCGCACCATTTTTGGAATTGAAACTTGATAAATCATTTTACTCTAGCAAGGCATGTATAACTTTTAATCGTACCATTTTTGGAATTGAAACCACTTACCATCTTTGTAATCCATGTAGCCATTGCCTTTTAATCGTACCATTTTTGGAATTGAAACGTTTCTCATCCTTTCTAATCCCTTAGGATCAAGATTTCTTTAATCGTACCATTTTTGGAATTGAAACTACTCTGCATTGGATATAATTAGTGCTAGCCGTGCAGGTGTGCTGCACGGTTCCAGCTCTATTTCGATGCTATCGAAATTGCCTCCGGCACCGCTTGGTCATAATCGTACCATTTTTGGAATTGAAACGGAAAGTGCCTTTTTACCTTTTCAACTATAAAAGAACCTTTTAATCGTACCATTTTTGGAATTGAAACTACTCTACATTGGATGTAAATAGTACTAGCAGTGAAGGTGTGCTGCACGGTTCCCGCTCTATTTCGATGCTATCGAAATTGCCTCCGTTTGCGTCTATCCATAAACAACGTTTGCAACTCTTCGAATTCAATCCATAATAAAAAAACAAAATCCAAAACATACATATACACCTCTGAAAAATCTTGAGCTCCCACAATTACCTCAATTCACTTGCAACCCAAAAAATACAGCGCTATATTTGCAAAAATATCCGTATGATAAATTTAATCAGCGACACTGTCACCGTACCCGATCAAGGGATGCTCGAAGCAATGCAGCATGCCAAAGTTGGCGATGATGTATTTCGTGAAGACCCAACGGTCAATGCCTTTCAGAAAAGAATGTCGGACATGTTCGGGATGGAAGATGCCCTCTTTTGCCCATCCGGTACCATGACAAACCAGATTGCGCTGCGACTGCATCTTCAACCAACCGAAGAGATCATTTGCGACGTCACATCTCACATATATCAATCAGAGACAGGAGGTTACGGATTTAATAGTGGAGCCGCAATTTCTTTGATCCATAGTGATCATGGGATTATCACAGTAGATCAAATTAAAAACTGTATAAAGAATGGACACGATTGGCAACCAATATCAAAATTGGTAGTGATAGAAAATTCAAATAACAAAGGTGGCGGTAGTGTGTACTCACTCCAGCAAATGAAAGAAATCAGTGCGTTTTGTCGCTCCAAAAATTTAAAACTTCATCTCGACGGTGCTAGAATCTTCAACGTTTTGGTGGAATCCAATGATGATCCACATGATATCGGACCACTTTTTGACACCATTTCAGTTTGTTTATCAAAGGGATTAGGAGCTCCTGTGGGATCAGTACTCATGGGCTCAAAAGCTGACATAGCACGGGCACGGAGATATCGAAAAGTCATGGGTGGCGGCATGCGACAAGTAGGTTATCTCGCTGCAGCTTGTGATTACGCCATTTCCAATAATATACAAAAACTAAAAATTGATAATGCCAGAGCAAAGGTTTTAGGTGAGACATTGATAGGTAAAAATTATGTCAAATCTATCAAACCTGTACATACCAACATCGTCATCTTCATACTCAAAGACCACATTAAAGATGCAGATTTTATTCAACATTTGTCTTCATTAGGAGTGTTAGCTGCACCCTTTGGTGAAAATTCCATCAGATTTGTGTACCACTTGGATATTTCAGAAAGTGACCATGCAAAAACACTCATTGCCTTGAATGATGTCCAAAAATTTTTTAAGTGAGAATACTTTGATAAATTAATTGTAGGCTTACGACATTCTTTTCCAAAATTCAAAATCCATTAGGGTCGATGACTGTTTTTTACATATCTTTGTCTTATTAAAAGATCACGATTGTGAGGCCATTTGTCATCCATAAGCTAATTTGTTTTGTCGTTTTTGCGGTATTTTTGCTCGGAACAACCAATGCTGTATCACAAAATTTTGACAGAATAAGTGACATTTCTATTTGGGAAGGTGGGCATTCTTTATCTATGCCTTTTGTTGGTGGTCTCATTGCACCTCAATTTTCCAATATGGATTTTAATGAAGATGGTCTTCAAGATTTGTTTATCTTTGATAGAAACAGCAATTCCATCATTACTCTCCTGAAGAAAAATGGAAAAGGTAACTTCGAATATGAGTATGCACCCCAATATCAAGCAATGTTTCCGGCTTTGAGCCAATGGGCGTTGCTTTATGACTACAATCAAGATGGCATTGAAGATATATTTACGTCTTCCACAATTTACCCGCAGTGTTGTATAGAAGTTTGGAAAGGCAGCCGATCTCAAGGACGCTTGACATTTCAAAGGCAGATATTTTCAAAAGGGCTCCCGGAAATATTAAATTTTCCTGTTGCCGGATCAGGTTATGTCAATATGTATGTGAGCAATGTAGATCTCCCGGGAATTGTTGATATAGATGGCGACGGTGATGTAGATATTCTTAGTTTTGAACCTGACGGATCATGGGTATCATTCTACAAAAACACAAGTGTAGAAAATGGTTTGCCCTTGGATTCATTACAATTTATCAGAGAAGATATTTGCTGGGGAAAATTCAGTGAGAATAGTTTCAACGAAACCATAAGTCTTGGGTCTGTTGACATGTGTGCTCAACCATTTCAAAGTTCTAATCCGGGAGTGAGGCATTCAGGTTCAACATTATGTGTGTTTGATTTGGATAATGATAAAGATTTCGATTTGGTACTTGGAGACATTGGAAGTAATAAATTGAAATTACTAGTCAATGGAGGCACATCGTCAATGGCATTGATGACTGGACTTGAAAATAGTTTCCCTTCGACTGATCCGGTAGATATTCATATTTTTGTTGCAGCATATTATGTAGATGTTGACGCTGATGGTGATCGAGACTTGTTAGTTGTTCCCAATGACAGAACTTCAGGCCTTAACCAACACCACATTTGGTTATATGAAAATACGAGTTCCAATGGTGAAGTCAATTTTCAACTCAGGACAAAAGATTTTTTAATTGACCAGATTTTTACTGTACATAGTGGAAGCCACCCATTATTTGTAGATGAAAATGCAGACGGACTTAGTGATATCATTATAGGAAGCAATGGCATTACCCAAAAAGATGGCTCAAAACAATACTTCATGTACCTCCTCAGGAACATTGGCAGTGTAAAACAACCCGTGTATTCTGTTGAAAATACAGACTATCTCAATATGTCGCAATTAGGCAGTTTGACCGGTAGGTTTGCACCATCTGTTGGTGATTTCGATGGTGACGGAGATGCCGATCTATTGATTGGGGACAGCAGAGGGTTTTTGATTTATTTTGAAAATATTGCAGGCACATCTCAGCCATTTCAATTTAATCCACCCATTTATGGATACTCCGATGTGTTCTTTGGACAGAATGCTAAACCACAAATCATTGACCTTGATAATGATGGTTTAAAAGACTTGGTGGTGGGCAAAAAAAATCTTCAATTTCATTTTCTAAAAAATATTGGCACATCTGCTTCCCCTGATTTTAATACTGTTCTCTCTCAATTTCCAAATTCTAATACATTTGGTCAAATATTTCCATCAACAAACAATTATGGCCTTGAAAATAGTGCGCCTTTTTTCTTTTATAACGATCATAAGTTACATCTAGCTGTTGGAAGTGAGGGTGGAACCATCAGACTTTTTACTGACATAGAATCGCATCTGTATCAAAGTGCTTTTACGGAACTGCCATCCCAGATAAATAACATCAACGAAGGCAGGGCAACAACTATCAGCATGGCAGATATTGACAATGATGGATATCTTGAAATGGCTGTAGGCAACGAAAGGGGTGGATTGGCATTTTACAATACCACATTTAAAGTAGATACAATATCATCCGTGGTATCTTCAGTTTCGCAGTCGTACCGTTTATTTCCTAATCCTGCTACACATTCTATTTTTGTTAATGGTGAAGGGCCCATAAACATAGAAATTTATTCTATACACAGTAAATTATTATTGACAAGTGATGTCAATGAAGTCAATATATCTGAACTTCCACAGGGAACTTACATCGTAAAAGTATTTGGAAGACACAAATCACAAATTTTAAAATTCATTAAATCATAATATGCAGAGGGTATTAATCGCAAATAGAGGTGAAATTGCTTGTAGGATCATCCATACATTAAGAAAATTAGGTATCACGAGTGTCGTAATTTATTCTGATGCTGATGCTAATGCCAAACACGTTAGAATGTCAGATGAAGCCTACTACATAGGGCCATCGCCATCATCACAATCCTATCTTCAAATGGATAAAATCCTATCCTTGGCAAAAGAAAAGTCCATAGACGGAATTCATCCCGGATACGGGTTTTTAAGCGAAAATGCAGAATTTGCTCAAAAATGTGCCGATAATGGCATCAAATTAATTGGACCATCAGCGCATTCAATGAAAGTCATGGGTGATAAACTTTCAGCGAAAGATGCTGTAAAGGGTTTTAACATCCCAATGGTTCCAGGTACAGATTATGCCATTTCTGATGTCAATGAAGCCAAAAAAATCGCTGAAAAAGTGGGCTTCCCAGTCCTCATAAAAGCATCTGCTGGTGGAGGAGGTAAAGGAATGAAGTTAGTACATAGTGTTGATGAATTTGAAGAGATGATGCAACTTGCTATTAATGAAGCTACCTCATCCTTTGGCAATGGAGCCGTTTTTATAGAGAAGTTTGTGACTTCACCAAGGCACATTGAGATGCAGATTTTAGCAGACAGCCATGGAAATACTGTCTATTTATTTGAACGAGAATGTTCAATTCAACGCCGCCATCAAAAAGTAGTGGAAGAAGCGCCAAGCGCCATTCTTACCGAAGAATTAAGAAAACAAATGGGTGAAGCAGCTGTAAAAGTGGCCAAAGCATGTGATTACGAAGGAGCAGGCACAGTCGAGTTCCTAATGGATGACAATAGAAATTTCTATTTTTTAGAAATGAATACACGTCTTCAAGTGGAACATCCCGTTACCGAAATGATTACTAATCTGGACTTAGTAGAACAACAAATCAAAATAGCTCGAGGTGAGCGCCTTGAATTTTCTCAGGAAGATTTGAAAATTCATGGACATGCCATAGAATTGAGGGTATATGCAGAAGACCCATATGACAATTTCGCACCAAGCATTGATGAGTTAAAAGAATATGTTTTACCAACAGGTGACGGAATAAGGGTGGACAACGGATATGAACTCGGAGATAACATTCCCATTTATTATGACCCAATGATTTCAAAACTAGTTGTTCATGGACAGAATAGACAGTCAGCTATAAACTTGATGAAAAAAGCAATTCGTGATTATACAATCGTTGGCCCAAAGACGACATTGCCTTTTGGTGGATATGTCATGGCACATCCAGCTTTTGTTTCAGGAGAATTTGACACAAAGTTTGTGCAATATTACTGGCCTGAAAGCGAAGTTGACCCAAAATATTTGGCAGCTGCAAAATTGGCACACCATTTAAACGACGCTGCATCATCAGATATCCAACTTATTAGTCGAGGTGATTTTCAGCTTTCTTAAAGTCATGTCATTATGAGATTTATTTTTCCGGTGTTGTTGATTTTAACTTTTTGGGAAGTTTCCTTTGCTACCCATAATAGAGCCGGAGAAATTACATATAAACAAATCGGTGCTCAAACTGTAGAAATGACCGTCACCACCTACACAAAAGCATCTTCAACTGCCGCAGATCGAGATAGCATCGAAATACATTGGGGAGATGGCACATCTGAAATTGTCCATAGAAATAATGCATTGACGCGTCTTGAATCCAATGATATAAAAATCAACTACTACATTGCTACCCATACTTATCCGGGTATAGCAACATATACCATCTCATTTTTGGACCCAAACAGAATTAGTGGGATTTTAAATATAAACTTTCCAAACTCTGTTGACATTCCATTCTACTTAAGCACCACATTGACACTATTGGATCCTCAGTTTCAAGGATTGAATAATTCAGCCATATTATTGCAATCGCCCATTGATATAGGATGCGTAAACAAGGTGTTCATTCATAATCCGAATGCCTATGATATAGATGGCGACAGCCTAGCTTATGAGTTTACATCTCCGTTACAAGGTGTCGATATGCCTGTACCGGATTACAAACTGCCCGACGAAGTAGGAGCAAGTATCAATAACCATATCACTATCAATCCTAAAACAGGTGAGATTTATTGGGATTCGCCAAAAATTCAGGGAGAATACAACATCGCAATATTAGTAAAAGAATACCGCCAAGGGAAACTGATCAATAGCATTCTCAGAGATATGCAGATTCTAATTAGAGCGTGCGAAAACGATCCACCTTCCATAGAAACTGTCGATAATATCTGTGCTGTTGCGGGAACCGAAATCCATATACCGATTCAAATATCGGATCCAAACCTCGGCCAAAAAGTTAAATTCAGTGTTACCGGAGGCCCATTGCATATTACTGACCCGGCGATAGTGATTGGCCCATCAAATTTCACTACACCTCCCTACTCTGCTCAAATAATTTGGAAAACCAATTGTAACCATATCTCACCTCAGATATACCAATTTGTATTTCGAGCCGTCGATAATTTCTACCCAGACTCCACAGGACTTGCTGTACTCAAGACAGTTCAAATAAAAATAGTCGGACCACCACCTGAAGATGTTCAATTGGAAGGAAAGAGTAATGAAAACAATATATCGTGGAAAAGTCCCTATACGTGTGAAAATGTGATCAATCCTGCACACTTAGGATTTTCAGTATGGCGCCGTGAATTATCCAACTCTTTTCAACAAGACACTTGTTCTCCATCACTTGATAATAGTCCGTATACGAGAATAAAACCACTAGTAACTCAAAAGGTAAATGGCAGGTACATATTCGCCGATACTGATGTCCAACAAAACCGCAATTATTGCTACAGAATACAGCCTGAGTTTGCAAAATTAACTGCTCAGGGTGTTCCCTTTTTTAAATTTTCAGGGCTGTCATCTGATGATGTGTGCGGAAAAATAAAGCGTAATGTTCCTCTTCTAACTAAGGTAAGTATTGATTCCACCTCTACCCAACAAGGAATTGTCCAAATTAGGTGGGTTAAACCATCGTTGAGCGAATTTGACACTCTAAAATTTATTGGACCTTATACATATCTGCTTTACAGAATAGATAATGGAAATAAAACAACACTTTTTTCAAAAACCTATCCTTTCTTTCAAACGACCATTGATACTGTTTTTTATGATGACCATCTGAACACTTTCGAAATGCCTTTTGAATACCAAATATCTTTGGTTTCATCAAATTCTGGAGCTCATGACTCACCCAATGCAACTTCCATTTACCTAAAAGCAATTGGAAGCAACCAAAAAGCAATTTTAAATTGGTATTCTAAAACTCCTTGGAAGACAATTGAATATAAAGTTTATTCTATTTTGAATCATGATTCAGTGTTGATTGGCACTACCTTAGATACCTTTTTTACAGCATCAAATTTGGTTAATGATGATGATTATTGCTTTTTCATAAAAGGGGAAGGATTGTATCCTGGAGCACAAATTCCATACAAAATCACCAATAATTCGCAAATTGCCTGTGTTCGACCTACTGATGACCAACCGCCTTGTGCGCCAAACTTAAAAGTGAATTCAGTCTGTGATTTGGTGAAAAATGGAAAAATAGACGACCTATATAATACAATCATCTGGAATTCACCCGAAGTTCTATGTCCAAATTTAGGCAATGATTTGGCCGGTTTCAAAATCTACTGTAGGCATTCCCAAGTTGATGACCGCATGCTAATTGCCACAACGGAACAAAACATTTCATCATACAGAGACGATGTCATGGATGGGATTTTAGGGTGCTACTCCATAACGGCTTTTGATAAAAATGGAAACGAAAGTGCTTTTTCTAATGAAGTGTGTATTGACGATTGTCCTTTGTACATATTGCCAAACACTTTTACACCAAATGGAGATGGTGCTAACGACCTATTCAAACCACGACAAAATTTATTCGTACAAACTGTTGATTTCAAGGTGTATAACCAATGGGGAAACCTATTATTTGAAACACAAAATCCTGACATCTTATGGGATGGTTTGGACAAATCAGGTAACAAAGTAAATACAGGTACCTATTACTACACGTGCGTCCTTTATACCCAAGTGGATCAAGGAAATCTCCTTCAAAAAGATATTTTGTCAGGGTATATTCATATTTTTAGATGAATTCAAAATTTTAAAATAAATGTTTAGTGGTATTGTAGAAGATTTAGGTCCGGTTGCTCAATTGAAAAAAATAGATACTAACTTGCACATTACAATTCGATCCAAACTCAGTCAGGAAGCCTATATTGATCAGAGCATCGCTCATAATGGCGTGTGTTTGACAGTGGTGGAGTTTGATCAAGAACACCACACAGTTGTCGCCATTGCAGAAACTTTAGAAAAAACAAATCTGGGAAATCTCAAGGAAGGCGATTTAGTAAATTTAGAAAGATCTATTCTTCCAACCCAAAGATTAGATGGGCATTTTGTGCAAGGTCATGTGGATTGTACCACCACATGTACAAAAATAGAAGACATGGTTGGCAGTTGGAACTTTACTTTTCACTTGGACGCTTCAAGACAAAATCTCGTTGTATTGAAAGGCTCTATCACTATCAACGGAGTTAGTTTAACCATATCTGACATCCAAGAAGATTCATTCTCAGTCTCAATAATTCCTTATACTTTTGATCAAACGAATTTTAAAAAAATCAAAGTAGGTGATTCGGTAAATATTGAATTTGATATTTTAGGAAAGTATATACTAAAAAATATGGCAACTTTTATCAATAGCAATACAAACTAAAATATTACCTTTACTTCAATTAATAAATATTTCGCAATGCAAAGAAGGCATTATTATTTTCTAATTATTTTTTTGGGACTTGCAAGTTTAGCATTTTTTAATTCGCATCCTGTTTCCGGAAACGCAGGTTATACGGGAGCGCCGGGTGATTCAATATGTTCATCTTGTCACACAGGCACTAACAGTGCCCTTGACGGGACAATTACTATCGATGGTGTGCCTTCCCAAGTTACCACTGGAGAAACATACACATTGACAGTTACCGTAACAAATCCAAATGGGAATGCTGTGAAAGCAGGTTTCCAATTATTGGCATTGACGGGTTCCAATACAAATGCAGGATCTATGGTTGCGTTGGATCCTTCAACAACTGAAGTAAAGACAGTTTCCGGAGGAAAAAATTACTTTGGCCATAGCCCTGCACAAAATTTTCCCGGATCAAATACTTTATCATTTGACGTGAATTGGACAGCTCCGGCTACTGTAGGTGCCATTCCTCAAATTAAATTTTATGCAAGCGCCGTCATTGCGAATGGCAATAATCAAAACTCTCAAGACAGAGTCGTTAGCACCAATGTATTTGTTCCCATTGTAGCCAGTGCTAACCCATTAATGATTGATATTTCAAATATCGTTTCTACTTCTTGCTTTGACTCTTCAGATGGCTCCGCTACCGTAAACATTACCGGTGGAGTTTCACCATATAACGTTGTATGGTCCAATGGCGAAACAGGAAATCCTGCTACGCAAATTCCTCCTGGTCCATTTTCAGTGACAGTGACCGATAATGCAAATAATACAGCAACAGTCACAGCGGATATGCCAAGCCCACCTGAAATCATTTTAAATTGTGAAAGCACAAATACATGTCCGAATAGTTCCAATGGCTCCATCCTTTTGGAAACTAGCGGTGGAACCGGTACTCTAAACATCATATGGAGTACCGGAGATCAAGAAAATTTAATTGAAGGACTCAATCCCGGAACTTATACTGCTACAGTGACTGATCAAAATGGATGTAACGCCACTACTGAGTGCATCGTTGGTGCCTTTTCACAGATTACCATCAACTCAACCCCTAATAATCCATCTTGTGCCAATGTGGAAAATGGATCTATCAATATTCAACCCGTTGATGGTGGTGCGCCATACACATTTTTATGGTCAAATGGAGCTACCATGCAGAATATCTCAAACCTTGCAGAAGGAGATTATTCCGTCACGGTGACGGATGTTTTTGGATGTACTGCGACAGAAAGTTATACTTTGGAAAGTCCACTTCCCATAGAAGTCAATGATGTTGTTCTAGTAAATGCTTCATGTCCTGATGCTTCTGATGGATCTATTTCTCTTACAATTTCCTGCGGAAGTGCACCATATAACTACCTATGGTCCAATGGATTCGGGGGTACCGGATTTTCAGTTACAAATGCGAACTTGGCACCCGGAAATTATACTATTACAGTAACTGATTTATTTGATTGTGTATGGACAAGTAGTTATTCTATTCACGGGCCTGATCCTATCGTCTTTGATACGATTATTCATCAAAACATCACTTGCTATGGTATGGACAATGGCTCTATTATCTTTGTTCCAGATTCATTAGAAAGCGTTTCATATTTGTGGGATGATGGTTCCCAAGACAGCTTGTTGAATAATTTGAGCATAGGCTTATACCACGTAACTCTCACTGATAATTCCAATGGATGTATTTACCGAGACAGTTTTTTAATTACCCAACCTGACTCTCTCCAGTTATCAATCGTTCAAACCGATTCAACATGCGTAACAAATCCCAATGGGCATATAGCCTTGAGTGTCGCAGGTGGAAGTTCACCTTATGAATATTATTGGAATGATTCTATTGGCACAAATGAAAGCTTTAATTTGCCACCTGGGGAATATTTCATAAGTGTGATAGATAGCAATCAATGTAGAATAGATACAACAATTAATATTGAATCCTTTCCGAATCTTTCCTATGAATGGAGTGACATAAATTCTCCAAGTTGTTCCATAAGTCAAGATGGGTCATTAGGTATCAATGTATTTTCCGGCGTTGCTCCGTTCACTTATGCATGGTCAAATGGAGAAACAAGCAGTGTGATCAATGGCATTGGCACAGGAATTTACTTTGTAACAGTGACAGATGGACATTTATGTGAAACTGTCGATAGTTTTAATTTGACGAGTATAATGACGGTAAATATAGCTTTGGATACCGTTATTCATAACGTTTGTTTCGGTGACTCTTTGGGTAGTATTTCCATCATAGAAGATGCCAACTTTTCATACGAATGGAGCAATGGCATGGTTGGCACCTCCATCGATCATCTTGGTGCCGGCACTTATTCCGTGATTGGAGTTGACTCATCCGGCTGTCAGACAGAACTATTAACCATCGATGTCTTTCAAAACCCCAAAATTGTTTTACAAGACTTGATCTTAGATTCATTATTATGCCCCGGAGATAGTCTTGGAACTCTAAGTTTTCAAATCCAAGGAGGCGTTTCTCCTTACTTACTGGTTCTCAATAGTGATACCACTGCCAACACTTCTTTTGAATTGCTACCCGGAACCTATAACTTGGGAATCACAGACACTTTGGGATGTCATGTTGAAATGTCCTATCAAATAAATGTTGCGCCACAGATAACCATAGATTCAGTAGCAAAATTTGATATAACCTGCTATGGAAATGAAGATGGATCTATTGAAATTAGTTCGTCTGGCGGTGTTGGTATGCATCATTATCTTTGGAATACGGGTAGTACATCTGAAAAAATTGACCAATTACAAAGTGGAACATACATTGTAAGCATTACTGATGGATTAGGATGCAGCCTTGTAGATTCTTTTATAGTTGTAGAACCTGACAGTTTAGTTGTATTAGAACAAATCACACATGAATCTATTGCAGGCCTTAATGATGGTCAAGTAGAACTCACTATTACAGGAGGTACACCTCCATACGATGTTTTTTGGACGAATGGAAAGTCAGGTGCATCCATTGATAGCCTTGCACCGGGATTTATAAGCTACCAAGTAACAGATAATAACAATTGTGTGAAACAAGGTACTGTACTCATCAATGGAGGACTTTGTCAACTTGAAGCAACATATACCGTAGTGAATGCTTCATGCGTCAATACGAATGATGGCCAGATACTATTGGATATAATAGGTAATTATGACAGTTATGATATATCCGTTTATGGTGCGCATGGAGTAATACAGGCATCATTAGATTCATTATATAGTGGCACATACTCTGTGTTTATTCTTGATAGTGTCAATTGCTTGAAAATCCTTACCGATGTAATGGTAGAATCTGAAACACCAGCCATAGTCATAGATAGCGTGCATTTGGTTTCACCATCAACGACACTTGCAAAAGATGGGCAAATATTTTTGGATGTGTCAGGAGGTCTTCCTCCATATTCATTTGAGTGGCACAAAGATGGCAAAGTAATTAGCACCTTAGATACATTAAAAAATGTCGGTATTGGTGTATATTCTGTGGTCATCAGCGACCAATCAGAGTGTATTTATCAAAACAATTCTATATTTCTACCATTCACTTCATCAGCAAAAGATTGGATAGGCAATGAAATTTCAATTTATCCAAATCCTACCGATAGTAGGTTACATATTGCATCAAACACATCATTGGAAAATGCCCCTTTTATCATCATGAATACATTGGGTGCAACTATTGCCAAAGGTCACTTATCAGGCGATTATGAAATTGATTTATTGCCTTACAATTTAAAAGATGGTGTGTATATTTTAAGAATTCTTAAAGATGGTACAGAATTAAGACATCTATTTGTATTTAAAAGAAAATAGCAAGGTTGGAGTATAGTTTTGGTGGGCAAATCTTTGAATTGTTACCGGAAAAGGCAATGTGGCATCAAGATTCTGAGACCTTGTTCATTTCTGATGTCCATATAGATAAAATTCATCATTTTCGCAAAAATGGAATTTCTCTTCCCGCCAATGCGGGACATAGGACATTGATAAAATTGGATGCTTTAGTCAAAAGAATTTCTCCTAAAACGATAATTTTTCTAGGAGATTTATTCCATGCGTCCGACAATAATGGTGTGCTTCAATTTCTACAATGGAGAAGGTCTATTTCTCAAATACAATGTATCTTAGTCGTTGGAAACCACGATGTTGTGACTGCAAAATCTATTGAATCGGATGATATTTTGGTAACTGAATTGTATGATTTTTCAGGTATTTCGTGTACCCATTACCCTACTGAAGATCACAAATTCAATTTAGCTGGACATTTGCATCCTGCAGTTAAACTCAAGGGCAAAGGAAGACAATCCATTGTCCTACCTTGTTTTTTCTTTTCAGAAAATGTAGCAGTATTGCCTCCATTTGGATATTTTACAGGCCATTACATCATCAAAGAAACAGATGACTATGATATATTTTGTATCGCTGAAAACAAAGTTATCAAGGTTCACTAAATATTATTCCAGCTAACTTTTCACCAGCCGACTTCAGGAGTGATTCGGCATTTTGAATAGAATAATCAATGTCATCTACGGAACTTGAAATAGAAATTACTTTGCCATAAAGATTTTCAGAATTCGTTATCCCCAATGCATTCTGGCCAACAATTAAATACAAAGGTTTTCTATGTTTCTTGCAACAATCCGAGATACCACTTACAACCTTACCGCCAAAACTATCTTGGTCCAACTTTCCTTCTCCAGAGATCACTACATCCGATTCTTCTATCAATTTTTCGATTCCCAATGTAGTCATAAAAAATTGTAATCCGGACCGCAATTCGGAATTGAGAAAAACTGAGAATGCCAAACCCAATCCACCTGCCGCTCCACCATATGCTAAACTAGCCAAATTATTAGATTGGCTCAACTTTTCAAATTGACTAAGCAAATGCAAATTTCTCTCTTCTAGGATAGGCATCATGATTTCTGTCGCTCCTTTTTGACGAGCAAAAGAATATGTAGCACCTTTCGGGCCAACTATTTGATTGATGACATCAGCATACACATTGAATTTGATAGCCGTTAAATCGATAAAGTTTTTAAGTTGAATCTTCTGAATTTCCATTGCATCCTTGGGTAGATTACTCAAAATTTGACCATTCGCATCTTGAAATTCAAAGCCAATGGCCATCAACATCCCAATTCCTGCGTCATTTGTCGCACTTCCACCTAAAAAAATATTAATCTCATCACATCCCTTTTCAATGGCATCTTTGATAACGACGCCTAATCCATAAGTAGATGCGCACAAAGGATCGTATTCACTGGGATCCAATAGGGAAAGTCCGACGATCAATGCACTCTCGATAAAAGCTTTATTCTTTTTCCTACCATATTTAACCCATATCTCTCTGCCTAATGGATCCATAGTTTTAACAGAAATTTGATCTAATGCCATGTATGACATTAAAATATCCAAAGATCCGTCTCCTCCGTCAGCTATTGGAATACTTTTTATATGAATAGGATGTCCGGCATTTTCTATTCCGGAAGAAATGGCATTACACACTTCTTTTGAAGATAGTGTTCCCTTAAACTTATCAGGAACTATGAGCCATTTTTGGACATCTTTCAAATCCTATGGATTCAAATATTTTTGTACAAAATTCGTCAATGCTTCACCGTGCAAGTTTTTTGCAACGATAACACCTGAAGAATCTATTAAATAATTAGATGGTATCGTGGTCAAATGTAAAATGTCAAAAACCGGACTTTCATCACCTTGCAAATGTGAAGCATTAATCCACTTGTCAACACCATCACTTTGCATTGCTTTTTCCCACCCTTTTTGACTGGAATCTAATGCATAACCAACGATCTGAAATCCTTGATTATGGTATTTTTGCCATAACGGCACCAAAGTAGTCTTATTCTCTTTCCTACATGGAGCACACCATGAAGCCCAAAAATCCAGAAGGGTCAATTTCGAGCTGTATAATTTTTCATTAGCCAATGTATCCCCATTTAGTAAAGGCAAAGCTAAGTTTGGAATCTTATCACCGACCACAAAGGGCAATTTGTTAGAAATAGATAATAACTGGGAATAAATTCTGTCATCACCATGACTGTTTTTGTACCTATTACAAACATCCTTAATCAGTTCAGGAATTCTTTCGTAATCACTATTGGGCGAAATCAATCTCAGTGCATACACCGAAAGTAAGAAATTTCCATTAGCATTTACGTCCTCCATAAATGCTTTCTTAAATAAAAAAAGAGCCTCTTCCTTCTCAATTAAATTATATTCATTCACTTCAGTCGTATCTGATAAATACTTATCTTTCAACGAAAAATACTTAGCAACCACTTCCGAGAACAGCTTATTTTCTTTAACATCGCCGGTTATCATTTCTGATTTCCACAAATTTGGCCATTGACTTGAAATAACGACTTTGTCATCCGGTTCATATAACAAAGGCATAAAATTGGTATTTTTATCGAGTTCTACATCCAATTTATTAGGGTATTTTTCATCTTTAGGCTGCAATGTCAGCAAATATAATTTCTGTTTACCCGTCATTGATAGAGACTCAAAATAAAAAGTACCATCTTCATTGATGGATGTGGAATCCACTACTAAACCCATATACGATCCTAAAATATCTTCAAAATTTTGTGGTTCTATAAGAAATAACTTCTGAAAACCACTTGATGCAGGTATGTCCAATTTACCGGAGATAGGATATTTTTTTGCACAAGCCGTCCCAAAAAATATTGGAAAAATGAAGAAAATAAAAAGTCTCATCAATGACATATTTTGGCTTCAAAAGTAATCAAAATATCAAAGGTGTGATATACTATTGTTACACAACAAGCCATTGCAATACATGAGTGTTTAGATCCCATCCAAGATCATTGCAATTATCTTTTTAAGGGTTTTAGTTTAATAAATAGATAAAAATACATTTAATATATTCATTATCATATATTTACATAGTATATTAATAAATATGTTATTTGTACAAAATTTTGTTTTTGGCAGTTTTTTAATAATACTTGATCTTTGTATTGTCAATAATGAATAAATCAACTTTTTTAATGTTGATTCCATTAATCGGTTAAAGAATCGGTCAGCAAAATGGATATGTTCATGGGATTAAAAACACATAGTTATATGAGTACTTATAAAAATCTAGTACTCATATAACTTTTAGGAAGAAAAATTAATTTTAATAATAAATAGCAATAAGGGTTGTGTTATTTTTTGAGATTGAATCACACAACCATATCTTATAGGTTTTAAGTTCATGGGTTATAGTTTAAATGGTCGCTGGGGGGCGACCATTTTTTTTTGTATCAATCCACAGGTGGGATTTGCATATACCTATTTTTTACAAGAAATACTCTTGGAAACAAGCTATGGAAGGATGAATTTCAAGTATATAATATACAGCACAACCTGAACTACAAAAACAATCAATCCAAAAAGCAAACCCTTTCTACCTGATTTTAATAGCACAGGAAAACTTATCTTCATACCTATAGCTGCCATAGCAACAGTGAGAATAATTTTCCCTATATTCTCCATGATATCAACTAAGGATTCCGGATACTGAAAAATAGATCCTATGATGGTGATTGCTATAAATCCTATGAGATACCATGGCAATGACCAAGAAAAGCTCTGATCAGTTGTTTTGTCGTTCTTAGAGAATGCAAAATTAAAGAAAATAAGTCCCGGAGTCAAAAGAGCAACCCTTGCAAGCTTTGTAGTGATAGCTACCTCTCCTATCTGATCATTTAATGCGTATGCAGAACCAGCCACATTTCCCACTGAATGCAGTGTCCCTCCTAACAAAATCCCAATTTTATCTAAGTCACATTGTAACTGCACTAAAAGCAATGGTAATGTCAGCATACCAATAGTTCCTAAAAGATTGACAACAGCCATAGCTATACCTGCATCTTCTTTATTTTTACTTATCGTTGGAGCCAATGCTGCTATAGCTGCTGAACCACAAATGGCAGTTCCGAATCCTATCAACCATCCAGAAGTATCTTGTTCCTTCGTTTTCTTGGCATAGAAGATGGTGAATGACAAGACCAAAAACAAAATGACACTCATAGCTATAAAAGTTTGCAGTCCGATTTGTGCTATGTGTAAAAAATTTATACTAAATGCAAGAAAAACAACTGAGAGTTCTAGCATTTTGCTACTGGCATAACTTATCCCTGATTGGAAATCTTTAGGTAGCTTTACTGCATTAGCGATGATGATTCCTCCCAATAAAGCCATCAGGATGTTATTCATCCATTTCGGAGTAAAGTCACTCAACAAAATTGCTGCAATTGCAATAGTGAAGGCCAAAAGAAAGCCTTTATATTCCCTACGCCACGTAGCAATGATCTTCTTTTTGATGGTATCCATCAATAAATTTTGGTAAAAGGAAATTGGGCTTACTTCTTAATTTGACCTGTCCACCCTAAAATGCCAGGTGTGAGATTATAGACCTGAGTGAAACCATTGTCCACCATAAATTGTGCCGCCGTCAAACTTCGTCTTCCACTTCTACAATACACTAAATAAGTTTTGGTTTTATCCAAGCCATTCATTCTCTCAGAAAAATCAGGTGCATAAACATCAATAAATACCGTTGCTCCGTCAATATAACCATCATTTACTTCCTCTTGGGTACGTACGTCAATAGTAACGGCACCAGACTTTTGCAAATCCATAAATTCATCAGGAGAAACGTTGACTACTTTTGCTATTTGTTGAGTTTGAGTAGGATTATCAGTAACTGCACGATCTTTTTGTTGATTTTGGCAGCCAGCGATTAAATGAAACAATGTAAAAAACGAAATAATTAATGTCTTCATGAAAAGGGTTTAATGCTATTGAAAATTTTAAATTCTTTGACTGTTTTTCAAATCGGACACAAAGATTCAAATAAACGAAGATTTCGCACGTGACTTTGGTTACCTTATATACTACAGAAGAGTTCATTTCAGCAATATTCACTAACAAAACATCATGATATCCCCCCAAGGAAATATCTTGCATCAAGAAGATTTCAAAAAAACGGACCGGCAGTATGCGGCGGCTGTGGGGATAGCCCAGCTGACGTCATGACCGCTTGTTATCTTGGGTACTTATCCCTTTAACTTCATTCCAATCAATATTCCCGTAGCTAAACAAATAATGGCTATTAGTATAGTCAACTTCATGTGACTACCAGTTTCATTTTTCATCACTTTTTCAATGTCTTTGTGATTGAAATTCTCTTTTATATATTTCTCAGCATCATGATAATTTGTTCTTGGGTCAGTCCAATCCGCAGTATCAACAAAGTACTTTTCTTCTGCACTTAAGTCCTGATATCTAGGGTGTCTTCCGCACAAATTTGTTCCCAACATCCATTGGTTGAATTCACTAGCAAAAACGAGTATTGTGTCACCAATTTCTTTATCACCAATTAATCCTTCGCAACTAGTGTTTGATCTATTATCAAAGACTGTCACTTTCAATTGCGCTTTGTTAACTCCTTTGTTGATTAGTAAAATATCAAAATTTATATACTTGTATCCATAGCCCGAACCCTGAGAAAGATGAAAGTTATTGTCTGTATTAATTTCAATGATTCTGCCGATAAAAATGCCATCGGATAGTGATATATCCTTCTCAAGTGTGTTAACGGGACCATCACAACCACATGCTCCACAAAACTTGAAGTTTACAAATAATAGTATGACGGTGATTCCTGCTTTCATTTCTTTATGCAAGATAACATTTAAAAAGAAGTAGTGCAATATCTTTTGTCTGAAAAAACAAAAAAGGCTTGAAAAACAAATCTTCAAGCCTTTATTAAATGATGTTAAGTAAAAAATCAATTCACAGAATCTGCCAATGATTTTCCTGCCTTAAATTTCACTGATGTTTTTGCCGGAATTTTAATAGTTTTTCCGGTAGATGGATTTCTACCTTCTCTGGCTTCTTTTTTTACTGTTGAAAATGTTCCAAAGCCTACGAATGATGCTTTGTCACCTTTCTTCAATGAAGCCTCTATGCTATTAAATACAGCATCTACTGCATTTGCGGCTTGTGTTTTTGCTAATCCAGTAGCTTCTGCTACGGCGCTGACCAAATCTCCTTTGTTCATGTTGATAAATTATTTAATGATAGATTTAATGTTTCTAAAACGGGTGCAAAAGTAATTGTATTATATATATTTACAAATATTAATTCATAAATTTTTCAATAAATACGTCCAAAACCCAATAAATTCGGGGTTTTCCTTAGCTTTATTCACATTTTTATCAAAAATTTTGTCCATTCTATTTATGAATAATCTTCATGGCCTCGTAAAGCAACCTCACTCCGAAACCGGTTGCCGTTCTTGATTTTGCGTATTCTGAATCGCCAAAAGCAACTCCGGCAATGTCCAAGTGCGCCCATGACGGATGTTCGTTAGTGAAAGTTTCTAAAAATTTTGCAGCAGTAATGGCTCCGGCAACCGGACGCGCACTTAAGTTTTTAATATCAGCTATATCTGACTGCATATCAATATGATAGTCATCCCACATCGGCAGTTTCCATACTCTCTCATCACAAGCATCCGATGCTGCCTGTAATACAGTGGCCAATGCATCAGCCTTAGTAAACAATCCGCTTGCAAGATAACCGAGAGCTAATATGCAATTACCTGTCAAAGTAGCCAAGTCAATGACGTGATCCGGTGTATAATTTTTAATCGCATATGACAATCCATCTGCTAATACTACACGGCCTTCCGCATCGGTATCTATCACCTCAATGGTTTTTCCACTGTACGAGTTGATCACATCTCCAGGTTTATAGGCATTACCATCCACTGCATTTTCGGCACTTGGAACAATGCCTACTACCCTTATTGGTAATTTTCGTTGAGCAATGAGTTGCATGGCACCCATCACAGCTGCTGCCCCACCCATGTCACTTTTCATGTACGCCAAATTTGAAGATGGTTTGATAGATATTCCACCTGTATCAAAAGTGATTCCTTTACCCACCAATGCGACAGTTTTTAATTCACCCTCCACATTTTCGGGTGTATAATCCATAATTATAAATGCAGACTCATGAATGCTTCCTTTTCCAACCTCATAGAGAGCAAATAAATTATGTCTCAGCAATGCTTCTCCAAGAATAGTTGTGGTCTTGAATCCAAATTCATCTCCCATTGCTACAGCTTTATCAGCTAAATACTTAGGTGTTTTTATGTTGGAAGGCAAATCAACAAGATCCATAGCCGTTAATTTTGCCGATGCGATTGACATTGCCTCTTCCGCTATAATTCTTCTGCCTTCATCCATTTGGATGTAGATTTCCGGGGAATTGGATTTACTTTTTTCTCCATTTGTTTTAAAAATACCATATTGCCTAACACCCAAAACGGCGCCGATAATCACATTTTGGAGAGTAGTGTCTTCCAAGTTTTCAGTAACGATAGATAAAGATCTTGGCTTTTCGCACTTTTTACCATTTACGAAACTCCTAAGACATTGTGTTTGTTTTATTTTATCGGTCTCATCGCCTAATCCTAAAAGATAAACCCTTCTGTCCACCGTGGTATTCTGTAGAGTGATGACATCTTTTGCATGAATTTCCCAAGAAACATTTTCAGGAATGGATGCAAACCTCTTTACAAATTCTTCATCCACTTTCTTGCCAAAAATAGGGATAACCACATCTTGGCTCATTTTCATACTCCAATTATAGGCAATATTTACCGACATAACAATGTTTAGTGATTAACAAAAGAGAAAAAATAAAATACTAGTCAATATTTCTGATAAAACAACCATTTTAAAGCCATTGGAAACTGACTTCCCCAATGAATTTCCTTGTGTTGTCCGGTAGGATTATGTGCAAAAGTTATATCAAAGTCATCGTATCTTCTTTTTTCATGCAGAATGCTCTCTAATCGAAGTACTTGACCATAGTGGTTGCTGCTCTCCATTCCGCCCGCATATAAATATATATCTGTTGGACCTGCCGGAATGAATTTTTTAGCCATGGTATAAATTTCTTCTGAAATCCACAAACTCGGAGAGAAGATCATCATTTTACCAAATATTTCCGGATATTTAAATCCTGCATATAGACTGATCAATCCACCCAAGCTGCTACCACCAATTCCTGTATGTTCGCGATCTTTCATAACCCTGAATTTCTTATCTATCATGGGCTTTAAATCATCAAGCATAAACTTTAAGTAAAGGTTACCTTCCGATTCAGTATAACGAGGCGTGCTATATGGCAGGTATTCTTGTATCCTTAAGACACCTCCGTGATCAATGGCGACAACGATGACATCCCCAACTCCCTTACAAGAAAGCATGTTCAAGGATTTATCGATTCCCCAATTACCATACGGCGCATATTCGTCAAAAAGATTCTGTCCGTCGTGAAGATAAATAACAGGATAATACCGATTCGAATCATAATAATCATGTGGTAATAAAACTGCTATTCTCCTATGCCTCCCTAATTGCGGGATTTCGTATGCATTATCCAAAATCTCTATTTTTGGATAGCATGATCTGCTTACATTCTCCGTCATAATGCTGCAAAATTAACACTTTTAAATGAAAACATTTTTCTAATATGACATATTTGTAAATTTAATTACACAGATAATTTCAAAAATGTACATATTTAGCAATTATCTGCATATGACGATTTCGATGTATTATCGGAAAATTGATTTTGTCCATTACAGCTTTGCTGCAATATATTGTTGCCACTTCTGCAAAAGTGCAGACATATCATCGGGAAGTGGTTGTGTAAAAAACATTTTCTTTTGGGTTGTAGGATGTACAAACCCTAATGTGTGGGCGTGCAACGCTTGGCGGGGACAAGTTTCAAAACAATTTTGGACAAATTGACGATATTTCGAATATACAGTGCCTTTCAATATCTCATCACCTCCATACCTAGCATCATTAAAAATGGGATGGCCAATAGATTTTAAATGCACTCTTATTTGATGGGTTCTTCCAGTTTCTAACTGACACTTTATCAATGATATATAATACATTTCTTCAAGTATATTATAATGTGTAACCGCATACTTACCCTGATTCTCATCGGAATAATTATACATCTGCATTCGATCCTTTTCATGCCTCCCTATGTAGCCTTTGATCGTTCCAGAATGCAATTCCGGGACTCCCCATACAATAGCGAGATATTCTCGGTCTATACTGTGATCAAAAAACTGTTTAGCAAGATAGGTCATTGCAAATTCTGTCTTTGCCACAACCATTAGACCAGAAGTGTCTTTGTCTATGCGGTGCACGATTCCGGGTCGATCAGCTCCATTTCCCTTCAAAATAGGAAAGGAGAAATTACTTTCTAAATAAAATTTGAGGGCATTAACCAATGTACCTGATGTATTGCCTATGCCGGGATGCACAACCATACCTGCAGGCTTATTCAAAACCAATACTTGATCATCTTCATAAACGATATCCAATGGAATATCTTCGGGAACGATGTTTTGGTTTTCCCCTGGTTCCGAAGGTAAAACGATGGAAATTTGGTCTTTTGGCCTTACCTTATAAGATGCTTTTACAGGAGCGTCATTAACAAGAATACAATCTGCTTTTATAGCGTTTTGCACTCTATTTCGCGATACTTTTTCTAGTCTCTCTATTAAAAATTTGTCAATTCTGATGGAGGATTGATTGGGATCACAGATGATAGTTTGATGAACAAATAATTCATCACTGCCATCTAAATCTGAAGCTTTGATAGCTGTCATTCTTCAAAATTAGTGTATCTATCCCAACGCATGGTTATGCCTATTCTAAAAATATTGGCATCTACTGTAGATCGCCTTTCTTTAAATACATCCAAAGTAGAATCCAGTTGTACCGCATTATCATCAGGGTATAAATATCTGATAGGCAAACTTTTAAAGATGGTGTATCCAAGGGATAAATACCAACTATCGACTATTTCAATATTTAAACCTATAGTTCCTCCCATCGAGGGAGCTATCCTCCCAAAATTAATATCTGATTCGGATGTTTCCAATGCCGTTATAGTCCTATCTGTAGTTGTAAAAATCCAAGCTCCTCCCAACTCCCCTTCTATATAAGGATAAAATCTGCCAAAAAATAAATCAGGATAGTACCGAAAACCTCCTCTAAAATTGACCAAGTTATTGTAAGTACTGTAGGAGACCTCTTCAAAACTCAGATCTATTGTCTCTTCAAAAGTGCCATAAACCGAACCAAACTTTGAATAGCCTATTCCAATACCCCAAAATACCGGTTTTTCCAGTGAAATTTGGCGATGATAGGCAAGATCAAGATTAAAAAATCCATCACCAAATGATTTACCGAATGTACGTTGAGGGGAAACTAAGCCCACCGAAAAATCCAAAAAATTGAACTTTGCAGATGTATCCTGCGCATATCCGGTTGCTGAGGTTATCCATACCAATAAAAAAATGCCGATTATTTTGTGTATTTTCAACATGAATAAATTGTTGGACTCTGTCTAGATGACTCCAAGGTTCTTTCCTACTTTTGAAAAAGCATCCACTGCTTTCTGCACATCGTCCATGCTATGACCTGCGCTGATCTGCACCCGGATTCTTGCTTTTTCTTTTGGTACAACAGGATAAAAGAAACCAATCACGTAGATGCCTTCGTGTAACAAATCAGACGCAAATTTTTGGGCCAAAGGCGCGTCATAGAGCATGACAGGCGTGATCGGATGCACTCCAGGAACAATGTCAAATCCTGCTTTTGTCATCTCCGCTCTAAAATGGTGTGTATTCGCCTCCAACTTGTCTCTCAATGCTGTGCTGGACTCTAACATATCTATTACCGCTATGGATGCTGTGACAATTGAAGGCGCAAGGGTATTTGAAAACAAATATGGACGAGATCGCTGTCTTAATAGCTCAACAATTTCTTTTTTCGCCGCTGTAAATCCACCTGATGCACCTCCCAAAGCTTTACCAAAGGTACCTGTGATGATGTCCACACGACCAAATGCATGATTATGCTCTGCTGAACCACGTCCCGTTTTCCCTACAAATCCTGTGGCATGACAATCATCCACCATGACAAGCGCCTCATACTTATCTGCCAAATCACAGATTTGATCTATTTGGGCTATGATGCCATCCATTGAAAAAACACCATCTGTGGCAATCAAAATCTTTTTAGCACCATTTCTTCGGGCTTCAATAAGTTTCGACTCGAGGTCATTCATATCATTATTTTCGTACCGATATCTCTTTGCCTTGCATAATCTGATACCATCTATGATAGAAGCATGATTCAGGGCGTCTGAGATGATAGCGTCTTCTTCACCCAAGAGTGGTTCGAACAATCCACCATTTGCGTCAAATGCTGCTGCATACAATATAGCATCTTCCTGACCCACAAATTTGGCTATTTTCTCTTCCAAAACCTTATGGATGTCTTGAGTTCCACAGATAAATCTCACAGAGGACATACCAAAGCCATGAGTGTGTATGCCTTCAATAGCCGCTTGTATGACATCAGGATGCGATGATAATCCAAGATAATTGTTGGCGCAAAAATTTAAAACATCTCCTGCAGCATCGGTTTTTATGTGGGCAGATTGCGGCGTGGTGATGATTCTCTCAGATTTGAAGAGACCCTGTTGTTTTAAGGTTTCTAATTCAGAGGCTATCTCTTTGAAAATGTCAGACTTATTCATTTTTACGAATATAAAGGTTTTAAATGTAAAAGCATATCATTGGTCATGGATTCAAGGTCATATTTGGGTTTCCATCCCCAATCATCTCTCGCCTTAGAGTCATCTATAGACTCAGTCCAAGAGCTAGCGATGGCTTGTCTATAATCCGGTTCATATGTGATTTTAAAATCAGGAATGTGCTTTTTTATTTCTTCTGCTATTTCTTCCGGTGTAAAACTCATAGCAGATAAGTTATATCCATATCTAAGATGAATTTTATCCATAGGTGCTTCCATCAACGAAATTGTAGCATTTATGGCATCTTCCATGTACATCATAGGAAGTCGAGTATCTTTAGCTAGGAAGCATTTGTATTCACCATGCTTTAATGCCTCATGATAAATTTCTACAGCATAATCTGTGGTTCCACCTCCCGGTAAAGATTGCCATCCTATGATTCCGGGATATCTCAGGGACCTGACATCTAAACCATAACGTTGATGGTAATAATTGCACCATAATTCACCTGTAGCTTTGCTTATACCATACACAGTATTGGGCAATAATGGGACATCTTGGGCAGTGTTCAATCTCGGCGTCGTATTTCCAAACACGGCAATGGTACTAGGAAAAAACATTTTTTGAATTTCAAATTCCCTTGCCGCTTCAAACACAGTGAGAAGTGCATTCAAATTGACATTCCATGTTTTCATCGGATTCCATTCACCATTTGCAGAGAGGATGGCTGCCAAGTGATATATTTGTGTAATATCATGGTCAGCTAAAATCTCACGCAATCGTTGTGGATTCAGGATATCTAAAAATTGGTACGGTTCATGGTCACCTTCTAATTTGTGGATGTCAGTGGCTAACACGCTTTCTTTTCCGTGCACCTCTCTTAATTTTTCTGTCAACACTCTTCCAATTTGACCATTGGCGCCAGTGACTAATATTTTTGTGGGCTTCATAAATTTTGGAACTCTCTTGAATTTAAGAGTCCAAAGTTATGATTTATTTTTGATTGGAAAAACTATATCCAAAATGTCAGAAAAAATCTAGTCTTCGATACAGAAAATCTGGTACTACAATGGGGTTGTGTTGACTTTTCCTAAAAATAAGATTGTATTTGTATCAATATGTCTCAAAACCAAGTAAAATGGGCGGTTGAACACCATGGTTGGAGGTGCTGAAGTTACGGCAAAACCGATACTCGTAGCCGCCGAACCTTCGACACCTTCTTCATCTACTTGAAGTACAGCTTGATGTAGTACTTGGCTGATAAATATATTGCCGTTAGATGTTCCCATAGCAGAAAAATCAGCATTACCATCAAAGGCTTCTTTCATCCCCAATGATTGTAAACTACCCACCATATTGTTTTTGTAGCTGATTTTCATCTTTGGAAATGCTAAAAACAGTCTGTCGTAGGAGAGTTTTTTTAGTAATGAAAGGTAAGCACCTTCAGAAAATGGTTGCGCAGTCAAGGAGTTTCCCTGCATGATCAAACTTAAACTGAATGTAGAATCTCTAAATGGAATGTCAGCTATTGAATAATCCGCATCCATGTAAAACGGTACTGCAGCGTCCCTTCCTAAAAATGGAGTTAATATTGTCGAACCATCAATATCGGTAAATTTACCTTCGAATGGATCATTGAATTTACTTGACCAACCTGCTTTGAAAAACAAGGTGTTTATCAGAAATGCAATGTCTTCATCCTTCACAGTAGTGATAAGTTTATCGATTTTACCTTTTGTATGATCAGATATCCATTGATTCATATTGTCAACTGAACTTTGAACATCATTAAAATTTTGCTCATCAAAAGTGCATAAATAGTTATCTTCTAAGGCTTTAACATAGTTATCATACAACGATATTCTGTTTTTGTCATAGAAAAAAGCATTTGTACTCAAAATTTTAGTGCTTGTTCCGGACTCCTTTTGGAGTAAATCGAGTAAATGTCTGTAGGAAGCATTGATAGATGCTACATTGAGTCCATCCATATTAAAGATGGATTTCATTTCGGAAAGCGTTTGACCTTTGGCTCCATTCATTGCCATACACATGGCCGTCTGAATGCTCAAAGGAGAAATGAGAGTATTTTCGGCAATATTGTTCCTTGATTCTGCTGCAAATAGCTTCCAAGCGTAGGAGTTACTCAATTCAACTACAGTTTCATCTGTAATTTCATCATCTGTATAAGGTGATACTATCTTGTCACTACATGACAAAAGCACAATAAATAGTAAGAGGAAGTGTTTCATTTTTTATTCATTTTTTTATTAAACGATTGATTCATTCAATAGGTTGGTAAACCATAAAATTTTAACAAAATTGAAAATGTATTCTTCTCTTGATCTTCAAAAAAGTAAAACAAAAATAATCACCAACCTAAACTCAAATAGTAATTTTATTTAGGATTGTGTTTTGTTCTTCTCCAAAAAGTTGCAATAGCCATTGCAGAAATAAGATGCCAAACACTCCACCAAGCAGCAATCAATGCCATGCTGCCTAATCCATTGAATATACTGAATATGATGATCAATGCCAATCCGGAATTTTGAATTCCTGTTTCAATACTTATGGTTCTGGCATCACTCACCAACAGCCCAAATACGTACCTAGCAATCACAAATCCACCAAGCAATGCCAAACCGTTATGAATCAATACAATGTAAAATACATCTGAAAGGTAATTGGTCAAATTATCTAAGTTGTCACCCACACCAAAGGCCACAAAACCAGTAAATATCAACAAACTGAGGGCATTAATTGGTTTTTTAATTTGGGAAGTTATGTTTGGAAACTTATAATGAAACAACAATCCTGCAATGGAAGGAATAATGATCAATTTCAAAACGATCAATGCCATATCCATAAATTTGATATCCACTTCTTGTAAACTATGGTTGCCTTCATTATGAAAGATAACTTGGTTCATAATATAGAATAAAGTTGGGGTTGTAAATACACACATTAGTGTTGTGATACTTGTCAAAACAATGGAAAGTGCAGTATTAGATTTTGAATAATGCACAGCATAATTTGAAACGTTTCCACCAGGTGAAGCGGCAATCAAAACCATTCCCATCGCCAAACCATGTTGTGGTTTCAGTAAAAAAATGAGAATACCTGTCAAGATAGGAAGGTATATCCATTGAGAAACTAACCCTGCAATGAGCGACTTTTTTTGGGAGGCAATGTTTTTGAAATCGCTCACTTTCAAATCCAAGGCAATGCCAAACATAATAAACCCAAGACAAATATTGAGTAAAAAAGATTGACTCGCATTGAAATGAATTTGTATCTGGTCTAAACTGCCGGATTCAACCACTATTCTATTTAAATTAAGTGAAAAAAATTGTGGCAAAATACATAAAAACCTCGAAAATTTATATTCTTTTCTTTTTTCAGGCAGCGTTTTTCCTATCTCAGATATCTATATAGGTACAAACAAATAAAAAAACCATATATGAAACGGTTCCTTTTACTTCGCCCCATCACTATCTTAGTTTTATTTATTGGCTGTCTGAATTTTTTGGCAGCTAAGGAAAATGTCGTCTGTAGTGTTTCAAATTTGCAGATTACGTTTGACCAATCCACGTGCAATGGAGAATTGATAGACTTTTCTTTTACATTTGATGCGACAGATTTCGGTGCAAATGGTTTTACATTAGCAGGAGATAACGGAACTCTTGAATACAATATTGGTGATCCTTATATTGGATCTGTAATGGCATTATGTAATGGCACAAATGTTTGGACCATATTTGATAATAATAATCCATCCTGCTCTACTTCAGTCCAAGTAGATCCAATATGTTGCCCGTCAAATTACGAAATATCCCAAGTGGAGGCTTCATGTGATGATGATATCGTAGTAATTGTTTTCAATTATATTTGCAATGAAGGGTCTTGTGCAAATTATTGGCCAACAGTTAATTACAATGGAGACATATATCCATTTACAACACACTTCGGACCAACTTTTTATACAAGCATTCCCGCACCACAAGCTCCAACGATAAATTTTGAAATTTGTACTTCAGTCCCTTCAAACAATGAATGTCAAAGTTATACGGTTGACAATCCATGTTTTAGGCCAATATCAAATATTGATTTGTACTTGCAAAATGCCTACTGTGACGGATCGACATATTTCTTGCCATTTAGCATGGAAATTTATGACTTTGAAAACAATCCAATCACTGTTGATTTAAATGGGGTAATAACACAAACATTTACATTCATGGATGAACTGATTTTAGAAATTCCAGCTAATTGCGATGGTAATATAAATATACATTTTTATAATCAGGACAATTATTATTATCAATTTTTCAGAACAATACCACCGCCATGTTGTCCATGTAACATCGAAAGTAACATTTCAACTTCACCATGTAGCAATGGCGCATTTGATATGTTTATAGATTTTGATTTTAATGAAGGATCGTGCGGATTTTACCCATTTTCTATTGTTTTGGATAGCGTGAGCCAAGAGTTTGAATCCTTTTACTCTAATGGTCTGTACACTATTCCATCGATCCAAAGTACGGATTCAATCTACACATTCCAGATTTGCGACAATGTGCCTTCACTTCCTGAATGTTTTACCTATTCTGTTGAAAATCCATGTTTCTCAGTTCAATCCGACTCATGCACTATTTTAGATTTCTATATGATGCCGGATTCATCAGTCTGCTTTGCAGATTCATTACGCATTCCTTTTCAGTTTTCAACATCTTCAACCGGTCATTTTGCCTATATTTTACACTCATCGCTTGGAAGTAACGACACTATCACCAATCAGAGTGCAGATTTTATCACAATAGCAGCACCATGTGACAGCTTGGTTATCTTTACATTGTCTGATATAAGCAATCCTAATTGTGCTTTTGCCGATACAATTCCTTTCATATGTTGCCCTTGCGGTTTTGATGCTTCTATTACAACAAGTGATTGTGTGAATGGAAGTTTTATGGCGCACATCAGTATTGATAGTACTTGGGGTTCATGCGCACACGATACTTTATTGCTTGTCTTTGGAAGTAGAATTTACCCGTTGCCTCCTAATCAACAGGATACTTTTATCACTATAAATAGTACAATGGATTCTATACATTTGAGCATATGTAATTTTGGATTAGATAGTTTATGTCGTCATTTTTCCATCATCAATCCTTGTTATACTGCCCCGATGCCTTGTAGTGTCAGCAATCTTGTAATCACCGATACGGGTGTGTGCGATTTGGATAACTATAGAAATGTTAGCTTTAATTTTTCAGGTATTAATTTTGGTAATGTAGCTTACATTCTCACAACCACAAGTGGAATAGTAGAGACCTTTGATTTGGGTGAACCACAAGTAATTAACTTACCTGCTGATTGTTTTCCACATACTATGACTATCGCAGATTCTGAAGATAGCACGTGCTACACTTCAGTAAGTATCCCTAACCTGTGCTGCCCTTGTCAAGCAAATATCAATATCACGCAAGATTCTTGTTCAAGTGGGTCAATATTTGCTCATGTCACAATAGACAATATCAGTGGGTCATGTATCTTTCACCAATGGCAAATTTCGGTGAATGGACTTGACTTTCAAGCTTCAGAAGTCGATTCATCCTTCATAATTGGACCAATCACTTCTACAGATTCTTTATTGCAATATACTGTATGTGGTTTTGATGTAATTGAACCATACTGTGTTGATTTGACATTACCCAATCCTTGCTACATTGAACCAAACATTTGTTCTATTCAGTCTATGAATGTTGTAGTTGATTCTGATAATTGTCAAAATGATTCCTTGAATTGTCATGTTCAAATACAAGCAGAAAATTTTGGAAGCGATGGATTCTTTTTGAGTTCAAATAATGGCCAACAATGGTACTTTGACGTATATCAAGAGAATATCGACATTGCACTATTGGGTGATTGTGTTCAGGATTATGTCCTTACGATTCATGATGCGCACGAGGCATCATGTGCACAAAGTGTAGATTTGGGCGTATTATGTTGTACTTGCAATATTGACATTACTGATAGTTATTCTGACTGCGTAAATGCTGCTTTCAATGCGGAATTCTCTTACAATAGTACAGGAAATGCATGTGATTTTACAAATATTCTATCTTCGGTCAATGGTGTCAATATCAATAATAACCATAATGATTCATTAATTATAGTACAAAATATCAATGGATTCCCTGATTCGCTCCTAGAATTCACAATATGTTTTATATACCCAAATACCGAGAATTGCTTCAATTTCAATATTGTAAATCCTTGTTTTATTGCGGTAGGAACAGATGACACTGATAATTATAATTTCAACGTAAAAATTCAAAACGGATATCTTTCTTTGGAAAACTATAGCAATGAAGATGTTTCCGTAGGTATATACGATGTGTTGGGTAAAATGGCTGTACCAAAATTTAGCGTGTTGAGAGAAGAAAAAATAGATATTCCTACTGTAGCATGGCCATTAGGCAAGTATTTTCTAATATACCAAATAAAAGACCACATTTATCAGAAAAGTTTTGTGATTATTAAATAAGATTGTGATTCAAGCTAAGCGGAAAGAATTCAGTCTTTTCTTCCCAATTCAGGTTGCTGGATTGGGATTTTTTTTTATTTACAGGATAGTTCCGTATGAAAAAAGGAATGATGCAAGGACCAAACATTCATCGTTGCAATAATTGAATGAATAATTTGATGCAATCAAAAAAAATAATCATCTTTGTGTTTGATTTTCCTTACAAACAGTAGATTTTATTTACAATGAATAAGTTCCTTTTTTTGACCCTATTTTTGCTTTATGGCGCAATAGGAAGTGCACAATCGATGATCACGGGAAAGGTAGTGGATGGAGCCAATAAAGAACCCATCATTGGGGCTGCTATCCTTATTAAAGGTACAGATAGAGGTACAATTACCGATTTTGATGGTAACTTTGAGCTCAATGCTTCCAAAGATGAAATTTTTGTAGTCTCATATATTGGGTACAAAAGTCAAGAGGTACTCATTACATCTGACAAGTTTTATGAGATTCCTTTAGAGACTGAAAGCGTCCTTTTAGACCAAGTAGTTGTTGTAGGTTACGGTAGCCAAAGAAAGGTGGACATTACAGGATCTACCGTCAGTGTCAAAGGTGAAGATTTGGCAAAACAACCAGTGATGACCGCCACACAAGCTTTACAAGGAAAGGTGGCTGGTGTGCAGATTATTTCTAGTGGCAAACCCGGATCTTCTCCAAATGTGCGTGTTAGAGGAACCGGAACGGCTTTAGCAGGTACTACAGCATTGTTCGTTGTAGATGGTGTCTTGACAGATGATATTTCAAATATCAACACATCTGACATAGTATCAATGGATGTATTAAAAGATGCTTCTTCCACAGCGATTTATGGTGCAAGAGGTGCTAATGGTGTCATCATCATCACCACAAAGAAAGGTTCCAGCGGAAAAACAACCGTGAATTACAACAATTTTATTGCGATGAAGCAGGCAGCTAGAATCGTTGATATGGCAAATTCAGAAGAATATTCCAACTACGCCTCAGCTGCTACCGGTCAATCTGTACTTGCAGGAGATTATGACACAGATTGGTATAGAGAAATTTTAAGAAATGCCTTTAGCCAAAATCACAATCTATCTTTATCCGGAGGAAACGACAAAGTAAGTCATTTTCTTGGCTTTGGTTACTTGAATGAAGATGGTATCGTACTCAACAACAATTTCAAAAGATTTAATGCTAGGGCGAATTTGGATTACAAATTAAACAGCGTACTTTCATTTGGACTCAATACGTCTTTTACTAATTTGAATGAGAAGGATGTCAATCTGGGTGCTGCGTATAACAATTCATATAGGGCAGCTCCAATTATTGCAAGTTTAGTAGAAGGAAGATATGGAAACACATCACAATATCAGAATGTTGGTAATGCTATCCTTGACCTAAGCAATAACGATTTGAAGAATAAAAGGAATAGACTCCAAGGCTCCACTTATGTCGATATCAATTTGGGCAAGGGCATAAAATTCAGAAGCATGATTGGAGCTGACAATACGAGCTTGGGCCAAAGAAATTACTATTACAAATTCCTAAATGACGAAGTAACATTTCTGACAGCCGGTGGTAACCAATTGAGCGAAAGAAGCACTTTGAGCGTCAAATCTGAAAATAGCTTCAGATGGGTTTGGGATAATATTGCTACATATCAAAAGGACTTTGGGCTCAACAAATTAACGGTTTTGGTAGGTACCACGGCAGAATCATTAAACTCAAATTGGTTTGTAACTTCTAGAAAAGACGTGCCTTCTGATAAAAACCTTTGGTATATCAAAACCGGTGACCCAAATAGTACCAACAATGATGGTGGTGGAGATGCATGGGCTAGAAATTCCTACTTGAGCAGAGTCAATTATAGTTATGACGACACCTACTTATTTACAGGAACGCTACGAAGGGATGGAAGTAGTAGAATATCTGAACAAAACAGATGGGGTTTATTCCCTTCAGTCGGATTAGGATGGGTAATTTCCAATGAAGGATTCTTCAAGAACAACAATATCTTTGAGACACTAAAATTGAGAGCTTCATGGGGAAAGGTCGGTAATGATAGAGTACCTGCTGATGCTTTTACTACAACAGTTGAACCAAACCTTGCTTATCCTTTTGGCGGTGGTGTAGCTGTCAATGGTAGCGCCATCACACAAATAAAAGACCCAAATTTAAAATGGGAAACAACTGAAGAATTGGATTTTGGAATCGATTACGCATTGTGGAGAGGTAAATTATACGGAGAAGCAGGATTCTATACGAAGACGACAAGAGATTTGTTGATAAATGTGAAAGTTCCTGCAACAGCTGGTGATGAAAATGGTGTCATCCTCACCAATGCAGCATCCATCAAAAATACAGGTTTTGAATTTGCCATTAATTGGAGAGATAAGTTTTCATCAAAAGTTGCTTATAAACTAGGAACAAACATCACTCTGAATTCAAATGAAGTGATTGGATTAAATGGTGGAGAGCCTATATTAGATGGAGGTATTGGTGCAGGTCAAGGATTCACAACAAAAACTGACAATGGATATGCTGTTGGATCATTTTATGTGTATCAAGTATTAGGCGTATTCCAAGATGGGGACGAAATTGCTGCCTATAAATCATCCAATGGCACAACCATTCAACCTAACGCTTCTCCGGGAGATTTCAAGTATCAAGATACCAATGATGATGGCAAGATAGATGACAAAGACAGAGTTTTTGTGGGTTCCTATCAACCCAAGGCATACTTTGGATTCAATGGAGAATTTTCATATTCAGCATTTGACTTGAGTTTTGACATCTACGGAAATATTGGCAATAAAGTTTATAATGGTAAAAAAGCACTTAGGCTGAGCGGATTAGACAATGTTGAAAAAGATGTGGCTTTCGGTCGTTGGTATCCGGGCTCCGGAATTCAAGATGAACCGGCTGCAAATGCAGGTTACCTTCCTGCTTCAACCTATTACGTAGAATCAGGTGATTTTGTCCGTTTAAATAATGTGACTTTGAGTTATAACCTTTCTGAAAATTTTGCTAAAAGGCTTAAACTGACTAACGCTAAAATATTTTTAACCGGTCAAAATTTATTGACGCTTCAGAAGTTTACAGGTTTTTCACCTGAATTGTCTGATGACTCACCAACCAAATCCGGAATCGAAATCAATGCCTACCCTACCACACGCACCGTTGCTTGTGGTGTAAACCTTAATTTTTAAAACAGAAACATTACAGAAATGTCAAAAATATTCAAATATTCCATCTTCTCCATCATGACATTATATTTGTCCTCATGTGGTAAAGATTTCTTAGATGTCCCCGTGCAAGGTGGCGCAACTGCTGCATCTGATCCTGCTTTGGCAGAAAAATTAGTTACTGGTGTTTATAACACGCTTGTTGCTGGAGATGCGTTTGGCAGCGGTGATACCCACGGTATTGCCTTCATATCTACAACGAACATCATGTCCGATCAAGCTGATAAAGGCAGCACTGCAAGTGACCAGGTTGGGATTATAGGCGCATTGGATGAATTTACATTTACGTCAACAAATATTTTTGTGGGATCATTATGGAGTGGCCATTATAATGCTATCGCAAGATGCAACCAAGCCTTAAAAGCCCTAGAAACAGCTTCAATAGATGATGTGACTAAAAATAAATTTATTGGCGAAGTCAGATTTTTAAGAGGATATTATTATTTCAATTTGGTTAGATATTTTGGTGGTGTTCCTGCAGTGATCAGGGTACCTGAAAGTGCAGCCGATGCAAATAACGACGATGCTTTTAGAACCCGTGCTTCTGTAGATGACATCTATAAAATCATCATAGATGACATGCAATTCGCAGTGGACAACACACCTGTAAGAAGTGCTACGCAAACTGGAAGGATAAATAAAGGCATTGCGCAGTCCATGTTAGCAAAAGTATATATGTACAGGAAAGATTGGCAAAAAGTGTATGATCTCACCACTTCAGTAATTCAAAGCGGTGAATACAGTTTGTTGAGCGATTATGCGAAAATTTGGAGATTTGAAGGTAACAATAGTTCAGAGTCTGTTTTTGAAATCCAAACTGGAACATACAATAACACTGATTTTGGTGTAAGAGGATACTGTGTTTGGCAAGGTCCACGCGTAGGTGGGAAAGGTGGTTGGAAGGATCTTGGATTTGGATTTTGTACGCCGTCTAGAGCATTTGTCAATTCTTATGAGTCAGGTGATCTTAGAAAACTTTCAACAGTGATAGCCATAGATGATTCAGGCACCCATACAGGTACTATTTTGTACGATGGATACAGAATTCCGAGCAAAGACTCCATAGAAAACTACTTCTATAATTACAAAGCGTACCATAGTGAGCTAAAAACCATAGAACCATACCTAGGAAATAGAGATAATAAGCAAAAGAACATTCACATTTTAAGGTATGCAGACGTTATATTGATGCAAGCAGAAGCAGCTTATGAGCTCAATATGCCGTCTGTCGCCATAGATAATGTGAACACCATAAGAAATCGAGCAGGATTAAGCAATACCACCGCTGTCGGCGGTGAAGAATTGCGCAATGCCATCTGGAAAGAAAGAAATTTCGAACTGGCATTGGAGCATGACAGATATTTTGACATTATAAGACAAGGTAGAGCGTATGAAGTCATGAAAGCAGCAGGGAAGAATTTCGTTAAAGGGACGCACGAGTTATTACCTATTCCATCGTTACAAATTGAACTGAGTGGTAATAGATTGTCACAAAATCCCGGTTATTAATATTAAATCAATCATTCATAATATAATTGATCATTTATTCACTTTAAAATTTATTTAATAATGAAATCTAAAATTCTTTTTTCACTATTGTCAGTAATCGTTGCAGCTGGCATAGTATTTACAATTTCTTCTTGTAATAAAGAAGAAGCACTTCCACCAATCGACGGTTATAATTCTGCTGATGAAGTGGCATCAACTAATTTGGTTGCTTATTGGCCAATGGATGGCAATGGTACTGAAAAGAAATCAGGTTCTGCTGCTGCAAGTTCTTCTAATGCGACATTTGTCACTGGAGCAAAAGGTCAAGCAGTAAAATTTGATAAGGGATACTTATCTTATAATGAAATCAGTGCCTTGAATAGCTTGCCAAATATGACAGTATCTGTTTGGGCTAATTTTGACAACAATGGAACATCTCCATCTGTATTTTTCTCTATGACAAGAGCAAACGAATGGGCAGGAAACATCAACCTTATGTCTGAAACAGGTTGGAGAAAATCAGGATCTGATACTTTGCTTTTGAAAGGTTTGGTTGTTACAAATAAGGACAACAACCCATCTTGGCAGGATTCAAGAAATGAACCTAAAAACGGTGGAGTTCAATCTCCAAAAGGTATCAACAAGTGGAACCATATCATCATGACATGGGATGGTGCTACTTCTAATTTCAAAATTTACCATAATGGAGTAAAAGTAAGCAATCCAGAATGGGAGACTAGAGGTACTACAGGTCCATTGAATTTCTATACTCCAACAAAAGCATTGATTGGTGCATGGCAAACAAATCTTCCAAACGGAGGTACAGCTGAAGCTTGGCAAGTACCTATGACAGGAATGGTAGACGAAGTCAGAGTTTACAACAAAGCGCTTACAGATGCAGAAATCGGAGCTCTTTATAAGCTTGAGTTAGCAGGTAGATAATTTTTATTTTTTAGGTATATGAGGGGCTTTTGCCCCTCTTTTTAAATTTTTCCATTGATTAAATATCTTTTTACTGTTTTTACGGTATTGATGCTCTTTTTGTCCTGCAAAAAAGATGAAATTCCTGTGACAACTTACTTAGCTATAAAAAATTTTACAATTGATCATAATTCGTCTAATTCTATCTATCCGGTTGGCCTGCAACCAAACTTTGAAATCACTGTATCTGAAGGAACAGATATAGAAAAATTAAAAAAAGCTTTCGTAATATCGGGACCAAATATCAATAACATACAATTTGCCTTTAATTACGCTTCCGGTGATACTACCATTGTTATAAATGCTGCTGAAAAACTAGATCCTTTGTCTTCATATTCCATTGTCATTTCTGATTCTCTCGTATCAAAACAAGGGCATTCCTTGCAAACTCCTTATTACGCAAGTTTTAAAACCCAAATAGACAGCACCGATAAATTCCCAAGAATCTCCGATGAAGCACTATTGACACTCATCCAAAAAAAGACATTTACGTTTTTCTGGGATTTTGGTCACCCATATTCCGGGATGGCAAGGGAAAGAAATAATTCAGGTAACTTGGTCACAACTGGAGGTACCGGTTTTGGCATAATGTCTATCATCGTGGGTATAGAAAATAATTTTATATCGCGACAAGAAGGATTAGAACGTATTACAAAAATTGTTTCTTTTTTGAATGATAAAGTCACGAGATATCATGGTGCCTTTCCACATTGGTTGGATGGAAACACCGGCGCAACAATTCCTTTTAGTACCAAAGACAATGGTGGCGATCTTGTAGAAACATCATTTCTGATGGAAGGCATGTTATGCGCACTTGAATATTTTGACAAAAGTACCGTGGATGAAATGTCCCTTCGACAAATAATCACAAAACTGTGGGAAGAAGTTGAATGGGATTGGTACACAAAAAATAACAGTGATGTGCTGTATTGGCATTGGTCACCAGATTATAATTGGGAGCTCAATCATCAAATCAAGGGATGGAATGAGGCACTTATCACATATATACTAGGAGCAGCGTCTCCTACCCACCCTATTTCACCATCTACTTATCAAAATGGATGGGCTTCAAATGGTGGCATAAAAAATGGAAGGAGCTATTTTAACTATCCTTTACCACTTGGCTATGATTATGGTGGACCATTGTTTTTTGAGCATTATTCATTTTTAGGCATCAATCCTACTGCATTAATTGATGCGTATGCTAATTATCATCTTCAAACTGTAAACCATAGCTTGATCAATTGGCAATATTGCGCTTCAAATCCTAAAAAATTCTACGGATACAGTGATACCTGTTGGGGTTTGACAGCTAGTGACACACGCACAGGATATACTGCGCACAGCCCAACAAACGACCTTGGTGTGATTACGCCAACAGCGGCACTCTCATCTATGCCTTACACACCGGAACAATCCCTGAAGGCTGCTCGATTTTTTTATTATACTTTAGGCGATAAAATTTTTAAAGATATGGGATTTGTGGACGCATTTAGTCTGCATTATCTATGGTTTGCTGATTCGTTTTTATCCATTGATCAAGGGCCCATAATAGTGATGATTGAAAATTATAAAACGGGACTGATATGGAACTACACAATGAAAAATAAGGACATTAAAAATGGATTGGAAAAGCTTGGATTTTCATATTAATGAATAATTGAAATTATGTTTTTAAGATTAAGCGCTCTCCTATTGTCAATATTTATTTTAAGTTGTAAAACTAACGAAATATCAACATCAGCTTACAGCCGCCAAGAATTAAAAAAAAGGACGTTTGATTACTTTTGGAATGTTATTGACACCAATTTTCAAACTCTGGATAGATATCCCACAAAAACATTTTCTAGTATAGCAGCAACAGGATTTGCATTATCCAGCTATATAATTGGTATAGAAAATACATACATCACAAGAACCGAAGGAGCTGAAAGGGTTCATCATGTTTTGAAAACTTTATGGAATCTTCCACAAGGCCCCGATTCTTCTAATATCAGTGGACATCAAGGTTTTTTCTATCATTTTCTTACTTTAGACAAAGCTGTTCGATTCAAAAATGTAGAGCTTTCATCCATTGACACAGGATTATTGATGGCAGGAATTTTGAGTTGTCTTACCTATTTTGACGGGGAAAACGACATAGAAACTGAGATTAGGCAACTTGCAGACCAACTATATCTTAGAGTAAATTGGAACTGGATGATGAAGCCCAATGGTGTAATGAGTATGGGTTGGCATCCGGAAAAGGGATTTTTAGAAAGTGAGTGGAGTGGATATAATGAAGCCATGATCCTTTTGGTTTTAGGCTTGGGCTCACCCACACATCCTATTCCCAATGGTTCATGGCAAAAATGGTGTGCTACATATCAAATCGATACCTTTTACAATCAAAAATTTGTTCAATTTGATCCCTTATTTGGTCACCAATATAGCCACCTTTGGATAGATTTTAGGGGAATAAAAGATAGTATCATGACTGCGGAAAATGATGACTATTTTGAAAATTCTAAAAAGGCAACACTCTCAAATCGTGCGTATTGTATTCATAACCCAATGCAATGGGAAGGTTATAGTGAAATTCAATGGGGATTGACAGCTTGTGACGGCCCAGCACATACAACATTAATACAAAATAATAAAGAACGTCAATTTTTTGATTATAGGGCACGTGGAGCTGCCAGTATCCAAATCGTAGATGACGGTACGATTGCACCCACAGCAGCAGGTGGATCTTTTCCGTTTACACCAACAGAATCGGAAGCCTGCTTGAAAAACTTGTGGGAACGCTATTACTCTGAGCTCATCGGAGAATACGGATTTAAAGACGCATTCAATCTATCATACAAAGATGAAAACAACCCCAACGGATGGTTTGATATCGATTACCTCGGCATAGACCAAGGTCCAATTTTGATTCAAATCGAAAACTATGAGACCGGTTTACTCTGGAACATCATGAAAAAAAATACCTACATCCAAGAAGGATTAAAAAAAGCCGGATTTTCTGGCGGTTGGTTAAATGACATTTCAAATCAATAAAAGATAAAATAATATACAATGAATCGATATACTTCCACCATCATAGTACTTATAATCTCTGTCTTTTTTGTCAACAATACAAATGCTCAAGTCAAAGCAAAACAGAAAGTACAATTTAATAAAAGTTACTATACATCATTGGGAGCGACAGATAAAGTTGCTGAGCTTATGTTGAAGCTCACCCTAGATGAAAAAATTGGTCAGCTAAATCTCATCACACCAGGTGGTGCTGTGACAGGTGAAGTGGTGAGCAAAGACGTAGAATCCAAGATCAAAGAAGGGAAAGTAGGTGGCATCTTCGGAATCAAAGGTGCCGGAAAGGTGCGTCAAGCCCAATCTATGGCAGTGAATGAAAGTCGACTCGGGATTCCACTGATTGTAGGAATGGATGTCATTCACGGTCATCAAACGATCTTCCCTATCCCTCTAGGTCTTGCCTGCAGTTGGGACATGGATTTGATAGAAAAAACAGCACAAATAGCATCAAAAGAAGCAACCGCAGATGGTATTATGTGGACATTCAGCCCAATGGTAGATATTGCCAGAGATCCTAGGTGGGGAAGAATAGCAGAAGGTGCCGGAGAAGATCCATTTTTGGGAAGTAAGATTGCTGCAGCAATGGTGAAAGGATATCAAGGAAATAAATTGAGTGATCCTACTACCATGATGGCTTGTGTGAAACATTATGCTCTCTATGGTGGAGCTGAAGGTGGTCGCGACTATTCTACGGTAGATATGAGTAAACTCAGAATGTTTAACGAATATTTGCCTCCCTATTATGCAGCTATCAAAGCAGATGTAGGTTCTGTGATGACTTCTTTCAATGTTGTGGATTATATGCCTGCTACAGGAAACCAATATTTATACCAAGATATTTTACGTAAAATGTGGGGATTTGATGGTTTGGTGGTCACTGACTACACAGCCATCAATGAAATGATTGCGCATGGAACAGGGGATTTAAAAGAAGTTTCTGCACAAGCCATGAATGCATCAGTGGATATGGATATGGTCGGTGAAGGATTTCTGACTACCCTTTCGGAATCATTGGCTGAAGGAAAAGTCAATATGAAAAGTATTGATGAAGCTTGCATAAGAATACTCAATGCAAAAGAAAAACTAGGCCTTTTTGATGATCCGTACAAGTATTTTGATGAGCAAAGAGCCCAAAAAGATATTTTAAATGCTGAAAATAGGAGTTTTGCTCGAAAGGCCGCATCATCATCTTTTGTGCTTCTCAAAAATAAGGACAAAGTATTACCATTAAAAAAGGAAGCCAAGATTGCCCTCATAGGTCCGTTAGCAGACAGCAAAAGAAATATGTTGGGTACTTGGAGTGTGTCCGGAGATTGGGAAAAATCTGTTTCCGTCTTGGAAGGAATGAAGCAATTGAGCGCATCACCAATGAACATTAAATATGCCAAAGGATCAAATATTTCAGACAATAAAGAATTTATAAAAAGAGTCAATGCCTTTGGAGAAGAGATCACTGTGGATATTAAAAGTCCGGAGGACTTACTTAGAGAAGCATTGGCTTTAGTGGCGGATGCAGATGTTATCGTTGCTGTGGTTGGCGAAGCTGCTGATATGTCGGGCGAGGCTTCCAGCCTTACAAATATCAGCATTCAACCAGAACAGAAAAAATTATTAAAAGCACTGAGAAGAACCGGAAAACCCATGGTCATGGTACTTTTCAATGGAAGGCCTATGGTTATTCAAGAAGAGATGGAAGACATGGATGCCATTCTAGATGTGTGGTTTGGAGGAACTGAAGCCGGAAATGCCGTTGCGGATGTCCTTTACGGTGATGTCAATCCGAGCGGAAAACTCACTACATCATTTCCTTACAATATGGGTCAAATCCCTGTGTACCATAGCATGTTGAATACGGGCAGACCAGACCCGGGAAACAGACCAAAATTCAGATCCAATTACTTAGACGCTCCAAACGAGCCTCTTCTACCCTTTGGTTTTGGACTTTCATATACTACATTTGAATATGGTGACATCCAATTGAGTCAAACGTCCTTTACCCCATCAGAATCAATAACAGCAAAGGTTACTGTAAAAAATACCGGTAAAACAGCAGGATATGAAGTTGTTCAAATGTATATCAGAGACGTTGTAGGCAGTATCAGCCGACCTGTCAAAGAATTGAAGGGATTTGAAAAAGTGTACCTCCTTCCCGGGGAATCCAAAACAATCACATTCACAATCAATGAAGATCTTTTGAAATTTTATAATTCAGAGTATAAATTGATTGCGGAGCCGGGAGAATTTAAAGTATTCATTGGAACAAATTCCAGCGATGTCAAAAGTGCATCGTTCCAGCTAAATCCAGCTAAAAAATAAAAAATAAGGGTTTGATGTTTGTTTTTCAAATGAGCATCAAACCCATTTTTCTAAATTGGTGAAAGAAAGGACTATTCACAATATCATCAAAATCTAGGTCTTGCACCTGATTTTGAAAACTGGCTTTAAACTCTTTACCGAGAAGGTACTTTCCACTTCGTATATCCATTGAATCAAAAAGGTAAATAACCCAATCCATGACTTCAATTGGAACTGACAAACCAATCTCATCATCGGAAGAGTGAAAAATAAATTCTGCGTGATTTTCTTCTTCATCTACGATGCATTCTATAGGCTTTTCACCTAAGTAAGTAACAATAGTGTTATCATTGATCCGAAAGTCCAAATGATTTTCATTGATAGCATTCCGTATAAAATCCTTTCGTACAGAAGTTTTAGGTACTGAAAACTCAAACCATTGATGCACAGGAATTTCCATTCCCTTACCTTGCATATAATTAAACATACTGAGAGATAAACCTTCAGAAAATTCTTCATGATTGCAGCTTTTGTCAGTATGAAAGAGATCGTTTTGCGCAAATCCGCCAAATTCCGGGCCATCGATACTGATGTGATACAATTCCGGATTCAAGCCTACGGGACTGTGGGCAGTCAATGCAAATTGGTGCCAAAATGCAGAGTTAATCAGCTTCAATTTCATCAATTGCCTGACCATTTCAAGGCTGTCTATGGTTTCTTGTGCTGTTTGTGTTGGGAATCCATACATTAAGTATGCGTGAACCATAATTCCGGCTGATTGAAATGCATGACACACTTTTGCTACCTGTGTTACAGTGACACCTTTTTGAATGAGGGTAAGCAATCGATCAGATGCTACTTCCAATCCACCGGACACAGCTATACATCCGGATAATTTGAGTAAACGACACAAATCTTCATTAAACTTTACTTCAAACCGAATATTAGTCCACCAAGAAATATTCAACTTTCTATGTATGATTTCCAGTGCTACATCTCTGAGTAATTTCGGTGGTGCAGCTTCATCTACAAAATGGAATCCTGTACTGCCTGTTTGTTTCACAATTGCTTCGATTCTATCCACTAAAACCTTTGCACTAATCGGCTCATATCTACCAATATAATCCAAAGATACATCACAAAACGTGCACTTTCCCCAATAGCAACCATGCGCCAATGTCATTTTATTCCACCTTCCATCACTCCACAATCTTTGCATGGGATTGACCATATCCATCAACTGTAGGTAATCACTTAAATTTAAGTCAGAATAATCCGGTGTTCCTACTTCACTTTGGGGCACATCCTTTTGGGTGGCATCATTACAATAGGTTACAATTCCTTGAACAAGCTTAAAAGTTCTTTTTAGTGGACCAAAACACCCATTTTCTATATGTTCTATGAGACATTGTAGTGGCAGTTCACCATCATCCAAAGTAATATAATCGGTACAATTAAAGATTCTTTCATCATAAATATTCCTTAGTTCTGTGTTACAATAGCCTCCACCCATGACAACTTTGACATTGGGATAGCATTTTTTAATGTAATATCCCGTTCTAAAAGCACTGAATACATTTCCAATGAAAGGAATCGTGATACAAACTAGATCGTAGTTATTTCTCTGAAGCAAGTGATCTATCTTTTTTTCCAAAAAGCTTGTTATCAGAGACTTGTGATGCTGCACATGGTGCCAAATATCATCAAATCGTGAAGCAGCTCTCGACAAATGCTCAGCATAACGAGAAAACCCAAAGTGTTGATCTATGGTAGTTTGAATAAAATCAAAAATATCCTCTAAAAACAAGGTGGCATAGTATTTTGCCTTATCTTGAATATCGGGAGATCCAAAAGCTGAAGAAAACAATTGTGCATTGGCAAATCTGGACGCCTTCGGTAAGACATCTTTAGAAGACAACTGATACGCTAATGTAGGATTCTTTCCTTGTAAAAAGTGGATTACAGGGTCAATCCATTGGAAATATTGTTCTTTTTGTAAATAAATTTGATAACAGTTGTCATCCAATTCAATTTCTGCTTCTTCTACTTGTGTAAAAATATCATTCAAGCATCTTTTACTCAAAACATCTAACAGTACTTCTAAACTCAAATCTGCTTGAAATGAGCTGATATTCAGTTGATTCAGATAGCCTTTCAGATATTGGGTCGCAGGATAAGGTGTATTGGGTTGTGTAAATGGAGGTGTAATCAGTAATAGGCGCATTTTGGGAAACGAATTAAGCCAAAAATACTACTTCTGAACCGGGAAAGCATGCGTTTGCACCTCTTTGCCTATTATAAGTGTCAAATAGTAGATTCCGGCTGATTGCGGCACAAAATCCAATTGATATTCTAATTGACCCGTTAGAAGGTCAATTGACGGCTTGGTATAAACGATACGTCCTGTGGGGTCAGTAATATAAAGATCTGCACTTATGTCTGAGGATGCTATCAAATATATTTTCGTCAGGCTTTGTTCCGAGTACACTCGAGTAATGAATACGGTACCACAATTATTGTACGCATCGCTGATATAATTCAAGGCACTATTGATATTGATCCGACCTTGAGAAACTGTCAAATTTTTTAATGAAGGCAATTGATCAACGCTATTGATCAAGGAATTTTTTACAACTAAGGCAGCCTCACTTGGATTAGACGAAACCAATTCTTGAAAAATCGGGCAATTATAAGAATATATCAGTCCTGCAGCCCCTGCAACTATGGGAGTTGAAAATGAAGTGCCGCTTTCCACGGAGTAAAGCCCATTTATCTCAACATCTGCCAACAATATTTTCATACCTGGTGCAGACACATCCACACTCACTGAACCAAACCCACTATCTTTGGTTCGGGTATCATTTTTCTCAGTGCTGCTCACGGTAAGTAAATATGGTGATGTGCATAAGGTAGGCAGGTCACCAACAGTTTCTACATCTTCATTTTCATTGGAGGTGGCAGAAACATTCAATATACCTTCAGCGCCCAATTTATCATACAAGCTACACCAAGTGGGTTGATCTACCGGAAATTTATGAGACAAGCCGCCGGAATAATTGGTGACCACGATATTTGCACCTTTTGTACCATTGGATTGATTAAAGCTCTTTCTTTCTCCGAGAATATAATCATAGCAGGATATTACACTACCCACCGTATTATTTGATGTCAATGGCAATATTTTAACATTCCAATTCATCCCCACTATTCCCGTGGCGTTATCGCCTTTGGCACCTATCATACTGATGACACCGGTTCCGTGACTGCGCAAATAATGGATGGGCTTTTGTGTGGCCATATTCCAACCATGCAGATCATCCACAAATCCGTTATTATCATTGTCTATCTTATCATCCGGTATCTCGTCAGCATTCGTGTAAATATTATCCTTAAGATCTTCATGATCGATGTAAAATCCTTCATCTACCACAGCTACGACTATATCTTGACCGAAACTGTTTTTACCGCCTGTAGTTTTATCCCATGCATCATAGGAATTTATCAATGCGTGATGATATTGCTGATTTAAACGCGGATCATTGGGTGTATTTCGCCATTCAACATAAGCATCAAATTGAGCACTGACTACATCTTTGTGTTGGCGAATTTTATCTAGTAGCGTCTTACCATCTTCTGAATGAAGCATATAAATATTCGTATTTTTTCCAATAAGTTCCCAGGTAATGGATGACGACCTTCCATTTTGTAATGACTTTATGAAAGTATTGATATCATGTCCATCGTATTCAAAAATTATTGAATTTTCGATGATTTGCCCTTCCGATTTCGAATAGAAAGTGATTAAAAAGAACAAAATGCATAGTTTTAAAATACCTTTCATGCTTGAAAATTAATAAACTTAGAAATTATAATTTGGAAATGAATACAAATATAGTATTTCTTTAACATGTATCATAAAATATATGAATCCTTAACGATTCAATCTAGTTATTTAGTCTCCATGACTACAATTAGGAGTATGTTTAAAATTTATCCTTCAGGCAGAAAATGTCTTATTTTGGCTACAATTTCGTTAAATTTTTCGTCGAATTGCCCACATTCAACAATAAAATTTGCTTTTTTTCGCTCAAAATAATTCCATTTTATTATCCAAAAACAAAATTTAAACATACTCTAAATCTCAATTTCGCCTGAAAAAACAAAGGTAGCATTTCCCTTCAACCAGATATCGGTGAAATCTTGATCAGACACTTTCAAAAAGCTGACGGACAACAATCCGCCTTTAGCTACGAGTTGTACTTCATAATGACCTTTAGGAGCACCAAAATATGCAGTCAAGGCCGCCGCAGTTACTCCAGTACCACAAGCTAAGGTTTCATTTTCTACTCCTCTTTCATAGGTGCAAATGTCTAATGTATCATAGTTTTTCTTAACAAAGTTGACATTGATACCAGATTCTTTAAATGTTGGAGAATATCTGATTTCTTCGCCGGCTGCCTTGATATCCGAAGGCATTTGATCGACAAATTTCACGAAATGTGGAGAGCCGGTATCCAACGTAAAGATATCCTTATCAAGCGTTTGTATGTTTTTGACATCTGACATTTGAAGGTTTACCACGTCATCTGAAAGGAGTTGCGCTTGGTGTGGACCATCAATCGCTAAAAATTTGGTCTCAGAACCACTGATACACCCAACTGCTTGCGCAAATGCGACAATACATCTGCCACCATTACCACACATGGTGGATTCATTACCATCACTATTGAAATACACCATTTCAAAGTCAAAGTCCTTGGCATTTTCCAATAGTATCAAGCCGTCTGCCCCTATTCCAAATCTCCTGTCACAAATTCTTTTTATTGTATCCACATCACCCTTCTTAATATACTTGGTGGTGCGCTGGTCAACCATGACAAAGTCATTGCCTGCACCTTGATATTTTGAAAATTTTAGTTTCATACTGATTAATTACATGGCCAAACCCAAGAATCCAAAGCAAAATTGCCGGCGACAAAACTAAAATGCCACCATTCCGTTCTAATCGCACTAAATCCGTAATTCTCCATAACTTTTTTGAGTAGTGCCCTATTTTTCAATACATTAGGTTTTAAATTCGTATAATCAATATGTGCTTCCTCACCAAAAAAATCATACGGTGTACCCATGTCAAGTTCTTCGCCATCAGCATCGACTATCGTCAAATCCACGGCTGAACCTCGTGAATGCATAGAGCCTTTGTGTGGTGGCGTCACATAAGAAGGATTTGGTACAACATCCCACAGTTTTTGTTGGTAAGGTTGTGGTCGATAGCAATCAAATAATTTCAGAGAATATTGATACTTTTCACGCAAATATTGGTTGGCAAGATAGAGCTTCTTCTTCACGTCAGGCCTAAGAAAACACTTGCCACATGAATAAATCTGTTGTTTTGTAAAATTATTTTTGGTAGCATACCTGATATCTAATTGTATTCCATACTCTTCAATTATCTCATCGAATTCAGTGGATACGCTATTGATACCCGTTTTTTCTATTTCCTTTTCCGTTGTATCTTCTTCCTTAATAATTTCCTTTTTCGCAGTGTTTTCCTTAGGTTCTGGTAAGTCATTGGTTTTATCAACCGAATGTTTACAACTCAAATTTAGGACAATAATGGCAATGCAGCACAACCAAATTCTAAACATTCTTGATGGCGCTCTTAATTTTTGTTTCAAAGTACTTGATTTGGGTTGCTAAATATTTCTTCAAATTGAATACCCTTTTTATGGAATTCAAAAAGATACTTTTCTTGTATGGTAAAGGTGCATCAAAAACATATCCATCGTCATTGGTCAAGATGAATTGATCCTTGTCAGTAAAAGACATTAGAAAAATATCACTTCTATTAATGCCTTGTATATCTATAAGTTGCATATCTTCACTTAAGAAAACATTTGAAGCATTATCCAAAAATCTTCTATAGAGAGAATCCGGGACAAATACGTATTTCGTTGCTTTGTAATTGTCTTTAAATGCCCATAAAATATTTGAAAAACGGGTACTATCTTCCTTAATGGTTTGCGATAATTGCTTCTGTGCCGAAGATGCATTTTTGCCACCGGTGTAAATAATTTCCTTCAGAACCTTTATCTTTTTTGATTGCGTAGGAACGCGCACCACCAAGCCTTGGCTCTGCAATCTTTGAATTGTGCTGCTCTTATCCTGAGCATTGATCCAATGACTGCTTACAAAAATGGGAAACATTAAAATGAGAGAAACCACATGTCGATTCATAGCACAAAGATATGTCTATTCAGCATTTTTCATCAATATAGCTTTCAAAAAAACTGAGTTTGATCGTCTACGCGATAGTATGCTGAGTGGCTAAAAGCCCAAATCACATTTATTTTCCAGCCGTTTGCAGTGTAAAGCCAAAGGTCGAACCTATTCCCGGCGTTGATCGGATGTTTATGGTTTGATCGTGGGCTTCGATGATGTGTTTCACTATGGACAATCCCAATCCTGATCCACCTTGCTTCCTACTCCTACTTTTATCCACCCTGTAAAAGCGATCAAAGAGATGCTTGAGATGCTTCTCATCTATGCCTATTCCATCATCAGACACTTCTGTCAATAAAACCCCTTCCAATGGATAAAACGACACCTTAGTGGAGCCGCCTTCTTTTCCATATTTTATCGAGTTTACGAGGAGATTGGTCAATACTTGTCTTATGGCGTCCCAATCGGCAAGCACAAAGTGGGATTGAGATGCTCCTTCTTTCAGGGCCAAAGAGATGTTTTTCTTCTTGGCCATAGACTTGATATCCTGGAAGATCTCTGTGACCAATTCCTTGATATCAAATCTGCGAAAATCCATTTCCGTCTGATTGGCTTCCAGCTTGCTGATGATGTCAAGGTCTTCCACGATACTCTGTAATCGTGTGGTATTATCCAATGCACGTTTCAAGTATTCCATGTTGATCTCTTCATCATGGAGCCCACCTTCCAATAGGGTATGAATGTATGCCTGTATGGAAAAAATAGGCGTTTTTAGTTCGTGTGAAATGTCGCCAACAAAATTCCTGCGATATTCCTCCAAGGTTTGCAGGGAGGCAATTTCTCTTTTAGTGCTTACAGCCCAATCTATCACTTTTTGATTGACTTCATCTAATCTCTCGGTATTGATGTCTTTGATAGATTTGTCTTTTTTTGAATCATATATCAATTTGTAAATGATCTTTATCCTTCTGAAGACATATTTATCTAACAAGAATTTTGTGCCTACGTACAAAAAAATGACCATCAACAATACCACCAAACCATAAATATAGAACGCATGTGATGATGCTATGATCCATGCACCTAAAATAGAAATGACGATCACATAAATGGTGACAATGATCGTCACTTGACTTATGGTAATATCCTTGGGGAGCTTCATATTCATTTAAAAATCAAACTTATATCCAACTCCCTTCATGGTGACGATGTACTTTTCTCCTATCTTTTCCCTCAATTTTCTGACGTGTACGTCAATAGTTCTATCACCAACGATGACATCATTTCCCCACACTTTGGAGAGTATTTCTGCCCTTTTATAGACTTTTCCCGGTTTTGAAATGAGAAGAGCAAGGAGTTCAAATTCTTTTTTTGCCAAACCGGCATCCCTCCCTTTGACACTGACAGAATATTGGTCATAGTCAATGGTCAAGTCTCCAAATTGGTCTGTAGGCTTCATATCTGAAATGGAATGCGATTGCAACCTCCTGAGCAATGCATTGACCCTCGACTTGAATACATTAGGTTTGATCGGTTTTGCAATGAAGTCATCACCACCGGAATCCAGTGCTGAAATTTGGGTAAAGGCTTCATTTCTAGCTGTAAGAAAAGCAATGATGGTCTGGGAAAATTGTTGATCTTCACGCAATCTCTTACATACTTCTATGCCATCCATATCAGGCATCATCACATCAAGAATGATCAAATGCGGAGAAAAATCTTTTGCCAACTCCAAAGCATGTTCGCCATCTAAGGCCAATCTTACCTGATAGCCTTCCTTCCTCAAGTTATAACGCAGAATTTCAAGTATATCCTCTTCATCATCTACGACAAGAATTCTTATTTCTTTATTTTCCATGGATGAGTTGATGTGAATACAAAGGTAATCCGTTAATTGTCTTGACAAAAATAAAACAATATTATCAAATTGTTAAACATGCGATATGTAAATTTCTCATCCGTTCTTTTCAAAGTTAAATAATTCTGAAAAGCAAAACCTAAAGGTAATAAAATAAAAAAAGGGAAATCATCTTCAGACAACCTCCCTTTCTAAGCCTTTCAAAGGTATAATTACTTATACATTGATTCTTTTTTGAAATGTTTTACTAGTAGATAATAAAACATTGCTCTGTACTTATTTCTATTGCTAGCGCCAAGAGTGTCCACCACATGTTGGATACCTTTGTCCAATTCAGGTCCATCTTTAAGCCCTAGTTTTTTAACTAAAAAGTTTGTTTTTACTCTGTCGAGCTCAGCTTTATCAGAAGAAGAAACTTTGGAAGCATCTGGAAGGTAGATTACTGGTCCACAACCTTTTGTTACGGCTCTCAGTAAGTCAGCATCAAATGACACTTTTAAGCTTTTAAACTCACCTTCATACAGTGATACCATTTCATCAAATTTGCTCATTAGATTTAAAATTTAATTGGTTAATGAATACGTTTTTAAAAGGAATACACCCTTGAGACGAAAACAATTGATTTGGTCACAAGGTTTCGTGATTTTGTGTTTGTAACAAATATCAATTTTTATTATCTGAGTTAGAAATAGGAAACTTTTCTTCATCCATTCATGAGTTGGACTATAGATTGCTTCAGTGAGCGCTTCGTATTTTCATGATCTCTAACGCCCATTGAAAAATCTGTGAATGTAACAAAATCATAATAAAACTTTGCAAAAAGTCCCAATATAGCGCATACAAAAATATAATACCAAGGGATATGAAAGATGATACATACCAACGGAATCAGGAAAAGATAAAGAATCAAAACATTCACTAAAAAAACAACAAAAAGTATCGATGCTCTGAACTCTTTTTGCTTCACCTTGACTTTTGTAAAATTGACGGCTACTAAAATTGGTAATAAATGTATTAAAAAACCCATCAAAGCGGGTAGAAAACCAATGATAATCACCAAATATCGAAGAATGCTGGAAGGAAACTGTTGAAACTTCCTTGTATCCTTTTGCCCGGCCAGCAGCTCCGACACTTTCTGTTTCTGGTCGTTTGTTGCATCAGAGATCATTTTTGCCACTCTGATTTCTTTTTGTAATGTTACATCATTGTAAACCAATACGGAAACATTGGGCTTTGGTTCTCTGAAGATGGGCATGGTTTTTTCAAAAAGTTGCTCGTCTTCGTCAGTTTCTAGATGCACAACATTGGGCAGCATTTCATTGTAAATTCTGTCTGTCAGTTGGTCATAAGCTTGCCGTTTATCGTTCCGGTAAAGTTCAAAATAATCCTTTACCCTTATCGGAGCACCAATCTTGAGCATGACTTCGCTGTTGAAAACCGTAGGATACGTAAAATTAATACCGACGGGTAAAATTTCCAAGTCAAGGTTATGATTTTGCTCAAGTACAGAAAAGGCAATTCTGGGCAATCCTTTTTGTAGTCCTCGTAATCTTTTGATGCTTTCAGTTCCACCTTCTGCGAAAATCAATAGATTTTGACCCTTCAATAATACTTCAATACTTGATGACATAGATGCTTGATTTTCACGCATCTTAGAAAATCCATCGCGAAATCTGAATACCGGAATCTGATATGTTGCCTCTAGGATTGGTTTCAACCACTTTTTCTCAAAGACATCTCCTCTCACCAAAAAATTTAATGGCTTTGGGAAAAAGCATGCCATAACTAATGGCTCAATAAAACCGTTGGGATGGTTGCTTGCGATCAGCTGTGGCCTGTCTTTTTTGATGTGTTCGAGACCTGAAATATGTATTTTTCTATAAAATACCTGAAGTCCAAAACCGACTAAGACTTTCAAAATTCTGTAAAGCATGAAATTATATGCTAATTTTGTGGTGCGAAGCTAATCAAAAATCAATAAAACATCTTCATGGATGGACAAGATAATTCACTCATTATCATTGCAGGGCCTACAGGCATCGGCAAAAGCGCCATTGCACATGCCCTAGCAAAACATCTGCAATGTGATATTTTCTCAGCAGACAGCCGCCAAGTGTATAAAGAAATGTGTATTGGAACCGCTGTTCCTCCGATTGCAGATTTACAAGAAGTCCATTATCATTTCATACAAAATGTTTCCATCCATCAACAATACGATGTAGGTACGTATGTCGAACAATGCAGAGAGGCTTTGCAGCTATATTTTCAGTCACATCAGCACGCCATTTTAGTTGGAGGAACAGGTCTCTACATCCAGGCTTTGACACAAGGAATAGATACATTTCCGGAGGTCGATGAAGGGATAAAGCATAAAATCAAAGACCTATATCAAAAAGATGGATTGGCTTTCTTACAAGAATTTGTCCAAATCCATGATGAGGAATACTACAAATCAGTGGACAAAAACAACCCAAGAAGATTGATGCGGGCAGCTGAAGTTATTTTATCGTCAGGGCAACCCTATAGTTCATTCAGACTACAAAATAATCAACCTCTACCCTATACAGTGCAATACATTTTATTGGAAATGGAAAGATCAGATTTGTATCAAAGGATCAATCATCGTGTGGATGAAATGCTAGAAAAAGGTTTGGTTGAAGAAGCAAAATCTCTGTATCAATGGCGGCATTTGAAAGCCCTTGACACTGTCGGATATAAAGAATTATTTGATCATTTTGACGGCCTGTTGACTTTGCAAGAAGCTGTGGATTTGATCAAACAAAACACCAGAAGATATGCCAAAAGGCAATTGACGTGGTTCAACAAATTTGGGAATTGGAAAAGACTGCCACCGGAATATGCTGAAGTGGAGAAGTATATCAAGGTGAAATTAATGAAATGACCATCTCTTATGTAGTCGTCATATCCATTGCATCTTTTTTACAGTCCCAGCTCAATGGCCGAACGATTGGCACGTAATCACCATATCAAAATGACTATTCATAGCATTACCACTGATGATCACTACAGGTCTATGGCCACTTTGTTCTGTCCCTAAAATCGGATTGAGGTCAGCCATCCAAATTTCACCCTTTTGCATCCCAATCTTCTAATACCCTCCAATACTCATCCATTCCTTCCTCTACAAGTTTCAACATATCTTCATCTCCCGCCAATTGCCTAAATGAACGAATATACAATTGCCTTTCCACCTCAGTAAGATACTTAATCAGTGCTCGTTCTATGATTTTATTTTTTGGCACCCTAAGCGTTTGTGCCACCTCATTAAGTTTGGACAGCACACTATCAGGAAGACTAGAAATATAATTGGCCATTTCTGTAAGATTTATTAGTATAAAATACAAAAAATGATATTTGCGCAAAACATTCCATACTTCCATTTTGAAATAAGAAGGAGCTAATATCGTATGATTTTCAAATAACTTATCATTAATAACATTGTCTTACATTATTAGAGAAAGCACTATATTGGTATCTACTACATTCATCTGTCTCTGTCATCTCTTATGGTTTGGACAATATCTTCTGTTTTAACCCCATTGAAAAATGGTTTGAATTGTCGGAGTCGATTCAAGCTTTCTTTTTTAAGTCTTGCTTTAGCTTCTTCATTTACTGCAACTTCGAGCAAGACTATGGCTTGTTGAGTTAAACTTCGTCTGTTTTCCTCAGCTGAGATGACCAATCGATCATATAAGTCTTGTGGAATGTCCCTGATTTGTAATGTTGGCATACTGCATGAATTTTGCAACTATAAACAATGGCAAACTATTTTAAGTTCTGATTTTGAAATTATTAATCAAATAATAGTTCAGCAAAACCCATGGAATCAAATTGATATCTTTCTTCATCTGAGTTGTATTTAAAAGCAAGTTTTCTTGGCTTATATTTTAATTTCCCATGGAGATTTGGATTTTTTGATGTAACATATTCTCAATGATATGGCTACCTCCTTGCAGCCAGTCTTCAGTTATAGCATGAAATCCGCTTCCAGCCCCCAACCTTATTAGGATCGAATTTTCTGATTTATCTTTTTGCATTTCTAAATTTTCCTTTATATTTTCATATTCGTCGGCTTGATTGTATTTATCAAACCATTTAATTTCCCTTGCTATATATTTTTTCATATATTCACAAAGTATATTCTTTATATTCGATTTATTGGCAAAATAACTGCACAAAACTGACCTAATTGCACCTTTCAAGGAGCTGCTAGGAAGAAGTATTGTGCCATTCAATGGATTATGTGGGATCCTGAATAGAAAAATATATGTATAAGGCTTTAGTATAAATCAACAATATTCCTTACTTTTGTATCGCACGAAAGATGGCTTATGATGGTTCACTTTTTAATCTCAATTGATATAAATGATTTTGAATAAAGCGAAAGTGCGAGCAGAATTTATACGTATAGTAACAAGTTCTGCCTCATTAAGAATAGAAGTGATGAAACAAATAATTGGAATAATAATGATAATTGGAATGCTCTCTTGTACAGAGAACAAACCTAAAATTGAATCAATTGAAACTGAAGACTTAACTACTCAACAAATAGATTCAATTTTAACTGAGTTCAAATTCGAATATGACTCTCCAATTGTTATTGACAGTTCAAACCAAGTTCTAATTCCTATTTCAACGGAATTGCTTGAAAGAAGAAAGACTTACAGTAAAGATGGATATTACTCAGACGATTATCCAAGGTATTGGAATGTACTTTTTTACAACAGAATAACTGGAGAAGACAGATTACTAACAGAAAGAAAAGTTAGGATTTCTCAAATTCACGCTGTTGGAGACGAATATGATGGAAGAAATAAAATATTAAATAAAAAAGTCCTCTTTGAGATTGGAGACGAAGACTACAACAAAGATTCAAAATTGAATGCTCAAGACCCAGAATATCTATTTTGCTCGGAATTAGATGGAACAAATTTGACAAGAATTTCTCCAAAGAATGAAGATTTACAGTTTTTTAGGGTTATTCCAAAAACAAATCAAATTTTGATAAGAACCATTAGAGACACCGAAAGAGACTCAATATTTAACAGAGAAGATGAATCAATTTGGTACAAAGCGGAATTAGTAAATCAAGAATGGAAATTAGAAGAAATCATTGATTCGACAGGTAGAAATAGGATTGAAAATTTATACTTCGAACAATGGTTAAAGAAAAAATAACGAAGGCAGAATCGAGTAGACGGCACCACCAGCCTAGACTGAAGGGGAGCGCCTCTAATTCATAAATCAATATGGATACTATAATGGTTGTAATCAGAATTGGACTTTAGGCTTCCGCCCAGCCGCTAAACCATCTTGCAGCTTGCTAATACTTCTCGACGTTACACCAGCGTATGAGAGACTTGCACTCTCTAGATAACTTGTTTCGCAACAAGTTGTACAACTAACATTTTAGCCGTACATTTGCCATTCAAGGCACACACAATGCATGACCATGCCAGAGCCGCCTATCAGCAGGCTCCGTCAGGTATGCTAAACGTTACCTACCATTAGACCAGACATTCTAAAATATTCATGGGACAGAGTGCAACCTTATATCGTATCGCAAGCAGTGACTTTTCAAAAGTGAGAGACAATCCTGATAATTTCGGACTGTTTGAAATTAATAAGCAGTACGAAATATTCGAAAAAACACATGAAGGATTTCGTTTTGTTCTTTCAAAAGGCCAGGATAAATATAACGTTGAGATAGTCGAGAAAATCTTTTATCCCAAAATGTTTGTCGGCGAACAAATTGATTATTTAACGTTAGACTTTGACAATTTACCTAACGACATTGACTTATTGAAAGAGCCTGTTTATTACAACGAACCAGCTGTTGTCAATGCAATATCGTCATTGCTTGGCAATATTTCTATTGACCAATTTCAGAAAAACTTTGACCCAGATGAGTTGAATGAGCAAGAGATTTATCCAAGCGGAGTTTGGAATAAGCGGACAGAGCCCAACTATGCTTTTAATGTTGGTGACATGACTAAAGAATTTATACGATTAAAAGAATTTTATAAATCAGCTAATGAAGCTGGAGATTACGTTTTAAGTTATGTTGGCTGACAACAAACGGCAGGTAACAACTAAGTTTTCGTCGTGGCTGTAAGCCAAGTTCCGACATTATCGGAAAAAACCCAGTTGAACCCGACCCACCCGCTTTCGCAGTTCCTTCACTTGAAGTACTGTCGTACCTCACTCTTCGAGTTCGGTCAGTCATGGTAGCGGGACTAGATATTCACCCCGCTGAATTGATTTATCCTACGGGATGAAAACAAAATTTGCCTATTATCATGTACATATCGTCAGATCCTTTGATAATTCCCAATCTCTTATGCGTGTTGAATTCAAAGGTTTTAGTAGTAGTTTTTCATGCTTACGAGTCATATAGTGGCCAAATCATACCACAAATGAAATAACAATTGCATTATAAACAGATACAGAAGTGATATAACTGATATAAAGGGAAAAGTCTTGAAAAAGCAATTAGTCACCAAAGGGTAAAACACCATAAATCTATTAGAACTTCGAAGTGGAATGCTTATCTTTGTGGTCGGAGACCAAAGGTTTAAGGTACTGAAGGAGTATAATGGATTTAGAAAGATATGAAATTGAAAGCAGTATCGGTTCAAAGTATTTTGAATTTATTTCAAACGGTATAAATGGAAACATCGTCAAAGTTGTTAAATATGTTCCATTTCCAAACCAAATTGAGATATTCAATCTTGGTTTTGGAGATAAGAACATTGAAACTGGAGAGTTAGATGATTTAGTCGTCTCCAATAATGGCGATACTGATAAAGTTCTTGCTACAGTAGCAATGACTATTTATGATTTTTTTGAAGAACATCCTCATGCGACAGTATATTTAAAAGGAAGCACTGGCAGTAGAACAAGGTTGTATCAGATAAGTATCAATAAGTTTATTGAACAAATAACAATCGACTTTGATGTTTATGGGGAACTTGAAGACCAATTTGAACGTTTTAAGAAAAATGTATCCTATAATGGATTTTTAATTCAAAAAAGATAGTAATGAATACAAAAATCAAAGAAAATAAATCAAATTCAAAGTATAATCCGGCATTAGATAAGTTTGAAAACTTAGATATTTTCAAAGAGAAAACAGACCTTATAGCTAAAAAATTTGAAGGAAGAAATCTCTTAAAAGAAATTGAAGCGATAAAGAAAAAAGAGAAGAATCACTAAGCCATAACACAGTATTGAACGACATTTTTGCTATCGCCAAAAATGACGTCAATATAAACCGTTGGTGGCAATTTATCTAAACAGTTTCCAAGATGAGAATTACTGAATAAAAATCATTATAAAATGGACATCAAAATCATAGAAGAAAATTATCAAAGAATGTCAGACAATGAACTCATTAGAATAGCAACAACTGATGCTCGTGGACTTCGACCAGAAGTATTTGTAATTATAGAAAATGAAATCAAAAAGCGAAATCTTAATGCTGACATTTTAAAAGGTGCAATTGCACAAAACAAAGAATACGCAATTGAAGAAGTTGAAAAATATTCAACATTATTAAGAGATTTACCTTGTCCTATTTGTGGTAACACTCACGACAAATTAAATGGGACAATTTCTCATACAATAAAAAGTTTTATCATCTTTACAACTTATGGAACTGAACCGACAATTGCTTGTCCTGACTGTTTAGACAAGAAAAACAATAACGCAATGCTATCAACTGCGTTACTTGGTTGGTGGGGAATTCCTTGGGGATTTTTCAAGACACCAATTTATATTTACAGAAACTATAAAGCAAAACAAGAAAATAGAATTGACAATTCAAACACCACTTTGCTTTCATATACAATGTCAAACATTGGAGAAATTGAAACATATAAAGACGACAAAGAGAAATTAAAAGAAATTATTAAACCGAAAAAATATTAATCTGCCACCAACATTAAGCCGTATATACTAAAGCCCTAAACGAAAGTCAAGGCTGAGTTACACAAATACCAAAAGGGCTTTTGAATATACGGTGTTCAGCGATACCGGAAGCAAAGTGCAAATGTTTATAGGTGATGTAGATATCAGAACTGTTCAAGAGTTGCTTGGACATAATTCGCCAGAGACTACAGCTATTTACACTCATATCACTGACAAAATGAAAAAAGATGTAAAATCCCCCTTAGATAATTTAGATATATGAATGGATATATTTACATTTGTATATCAAACAATTATGGTAACAAAAAGGCACATTTTTATATCCGAGATTGGCGCAAGATTGCGGCAATCTAATTGTTGTAGCACATTTAATAAAACCCAATGGCAATAAACCAATTTCTGACATTTGTACTTCCAAAAAAGCCGATTAAAGAAAAATATGGCGGAATACCAAAACAGCTCGAAATTAAACACGCTGAATGGGAAAAGTATTGGGAAAACTACGATATGGAATTAAATGACGCACCAGAACCCGAATTTGAAGACGCGATTTCAACAAAATGGTGGAAAGGAATTAAAATTGATATTGTTGAATTGAGAAAGGACATTGACAAAATAATCACTCGTGCGGAATGGAATGGCGGAACGAGTTGGAAAACGGAAAAAGCGGAATTTGACCACGATTTGAGCATAGATTTTAACGACAAAGAAAATTACATTGAGGATTTCCGATTTCGAACTGACTTGACCGACTCAACTCTGACTTTTATAAAATCAATGTTGGATTTATGCGAGAGAAACGAATGGATTTTAATGGACGACAAAGGGAATTTGTGCGAACCGAAAATTAAAAATTTTAGCGAAATTAATTAAAGATTCAGACGCGGACAGATTTTTAAGAAATCCGACTGAATTCTTTGAAAATATAAAATAAAAAAACGTGCTACAACAATGTATATGAAATCATAGCCGCCTATCGGCAGGCTACGCTTCTTATACTAAACGTTGGTGGCAAGGCTAACAGACTCCTAAAAAATTAAAATACTTTGAGAGACATATGAGTTTTCTAAAAAATATCTTCCGAAAGAAAGACGAACCAATCAAAAGCTATGATGACTTTTGGACTTGGTTCCAAAATAATGAAAAAGACTTTTATGATATTGTTAAGAGCAGACAAAACATTGAGAAAGGATTTTTTGACAAATTATCACCTAAACTCGGAGAACTAAAAGAGGGATATTTCTATTTAACGGGAATGTTTGACGAAAACACAGTTGAATTGGTTTTGACGGCAGACGGAAACACAAAAAATATTGTATTCATTGAAGAGCTTGTTGCTTCTGCCCCCAATATTAATGGTTGGAAGTTTACTGCATTAAAGCCAGCATTGAATATTGAAGATGTTTCTATTGAAATGGCAGGATTAAAGTTTAACTCGGAGAATTTATATTTTTATTCTAACGACTTGCCAAATTATCCAGACGAAATTGATATTTGTATTATTCACAATGATATGAATGATGATAATAGACAGCAAATAATTAATGGGACTTACATTTTTTTAGATAATTACTTAGGAGAACTTGATTTTGTAAATAACATTGACAACTTACAAGTAATAGCAAAAAGCGAAGCCAAGAAAGAACTTGTGTCAATTGAAAAACTCAAAGATTTTTTAAATTGGCGACAAAAGGAATTTGTAGAAAAATATAACGGTGTGAGATACGATACTGAAAATGACGAATATTCAATGATGGAAGCCGAGTTAGAAAGTGGTAATATTTTACTTGCTGTTATCAATACAAACTTATTGGAATGGGACAGAAAAGCATCACACCCTTGGCTTGCAGCTATGACACTAAAATATGATGGAAGCAAAAACAATGGAATGCCCAATAACGCTGACTATGAACTTTTGGGAAGCATTGAAGATGAAATTATGCTTTCCCTAAAAGACAAAGATGGAAATTTAAATATTGGCAGACAGACAGCCAGTAATGAAAGAGATATTTATTTTGCTTGCAAAGATTTTAGAAAAGTATCAAAAACGTTATATGAAATACAGAAAAAATATGGCGACAGATTTGAAATAGAATATGACATTTACAAAGACAAATATTGGCAGACTTTTGAAAGATTTAAGCAACACTAAAAGAAGCACTGCCACTAACATTAAGCCGTATATACTATGGCCCTAAACGAAAGTCATGGCGGAGCTACACAAATACCAATAGAGCTTTTAAAAATACGGTGTTCAACGACACTGGAAGCAAAGTGCAAATGTTTATAGGTGGTGTAGATATCAGAATTGTTCAAGAGTTAATTGGACATAATTTGCCAGAGACTACAGCTATTTACACTCATATCACTGACAAAATGAAAAAAGATGTAAAATCCCCCTTAGATAATTTAGATATATGAATGGATATATTTACATTTGTATATCAAACAATTATGGTAACAAAAAGGCACATTTTTATATCCGAGATTGGCGCAAGATTGCGGCAATCTAATTGTTATCGCTTATGCAAAAAAGAAAAAATGAGTATGCATTATATCAAATTGTAATGATCAAAATAATTATATGAGCATAGAACAAGGACTTAATTCCAGACGAGAAAATGACAAGCAGGTTGAAAGCCAACAATGGTTTCAAAAGCTTATTCAAGCAGACCAGTATGTTGGTGACATCTACTCTATCAACTACGAGACAGCAAGGGTAATCATTCACGACTTTTACAGAGAAAAAGTTGGCGGAATACCAAGTTTAAGTTTTCTAATTGCGACACGAGTTGACCCGAGCAAAACAGACATTGACTTTAAAAAGGAAGATGCTTCATTTGTTCTTTTGCGGATAATGGATGCAGCAGCTTTGCCACAAGACAAAGAAGCTGAAAGGATAAGAGTTGAAACGGCTCAAAGAATAAGCGGAGAAACTGAAAAACATTGGGATGATGCAGGTTCGATGGACTTGCGAACAAAAAACATTCTTGGTTTTGCGGGGGTTCAATGTCGAATTATTGGAACATTCTTTCTCGAAGAAAATGGACACAATGGTGAAGCTCCACTAAACCTAAAGTTTGGTAGCGACATTTCAAATTACTACCCAAACAGGGGATTGAAAGTATATAAGCCAAACGGAAAAGCACTTGAACAAATCGTAAATTATGCTGACCCGTCAAGCATTCAGGCTCACACAGAGAAATACGGAAACACAGAGAGAGTGAAACTTGGATTTGTTCGTTACGCTTCAACAAATCGTAAGTATCAGCAAGTAGATGATGTTCCTGTTTTTATATACCCTGCGGACTTGCTATCTCAAAAATCCGCATTGTTCGGTATGACTAGAACAGGTAAATCAAACACTACAAAAATTATCGCCAAATCAGTATTTGAATTACGAACAAATGAAAATCCAGATGATAGACCACTACGAATAGGGCAAATTATTTTTGACCCAAATGGTGAGTATGCAAATGAAAATGTGCAGGACAATAATTCCGCTCTAAAAAATGTTTGGCAGCTTTTACCAAATGGAGTAAAGGCAAATGAAGTTGTCACCTACGGTATTACAAGACATCCAAATGACCCTGAAAGAACCTTAATGCTTCTAAACTTCTTTGAAACAAGTAATACACAGATTGGAAAAAGTATAATTGATAGCATCTTATCAGAAGATAGCACTAATTACATCAAACAATTTTGCCAAGTAAGTTTTGATGAACCTGACCCAAATGACCGAAGTGCAACTACACGTTATAACAGACGATTGTTAGCCTATCGTTCAGTATTAGCCAGAGCAGGTTTTCAAGTTCCACCAAGTTTAAGGGCAAGCACAAGGGGGCTATTTAATCAAGACTTGATTACTGCCCTTCAAACAGGAAGAAATAATAATCCACCAACCCCTGAGTATGTTTCAGCAGCACAAGTATTCTCAAATCCAAATCCTGCTTGGGGTCAACTTGCTAACGCTTTTGAAGCATTAGATAAATTCATTCGAGACAGTAGCAGCAATTACACGACATTTGAAAATGCTTATGTAAGTCGTCCTAATGGTTCAGGCGACAGATGGGCTGATGAAGATTTGAAAAAAATCATTGGCATTTTTCAATATCCCAACGGTACAAGAAAAATCGGTAAAGCGGCAGAACAACATAGTGCCGACACAACAAGTGATTACGCAGAAGATATTTACAACCACCTTGTTCAAGGTAAATTGGTAATAATTGACCAATCAAGTGGAGAACCCGAACTCAATAAATCTTCTGCGACTAGAATAATGACAAAGATTTTCAAAGAAAATCAAAGAAAATTCGTTCAAGGCGAAACTAACATTCCTGAAATTTTGGTCTATGTTGAAGAAGCCCATAATATTTTACCCGCAGGCAATGATTTAGATTTGTCTGACATTTGGGTAAGGACTGCAAAAGAAGGTTCTAAGTATCGAATTGGAATGGTATACGCTACACAAGAAGTGAGCAGTATTCAAAAGAACATCTTAAAAAACACTGCAAATTGGTTTATTAGTCACTTGAACAACACAGATGAGACAAAAGAACTTTGCAAGTATTACGACTTTGCAGACTTTGAACCATCCATAAGAAGAGCCCAAGATAAAGGGTTTTTAAGAGTAAAAACATTAAGTAACCTATTTGTCATTCCTGTTCAGGTGGACAGGTTTGAAGTTTAACACACTATCATATGAGTTTTGAAGGAGAATTTGCCAGTTACGAGCCTTTGAGACGGTTACTTGATAGTGAAAAAGTTAAAGCACTTCAATACCGACTTAAAATAAGGCAACAGGAAGAAGAAACAGAAGACTTTGAAGGGTCAATAGTCAACAAATCCGATTTGACTGAAAGCACCTTACAACCTGATTTAGTTCTTGCTATTGACGGAAGTAATTTAGCTGCAAAAGCAGAAAACGGGTTTCCCGGTGCTGAATTTGGCTACATAACAATCGCATCTGTTCTGATTGACCTAAAACTTATAGGTGAATTAGAAAAAAAGGAATTTGTAGAACCAAAGAAATTTCGTGAGACCGAAAAAGCATCAACCATTGAAAGTGTTTTCCCCGGTTGTAATGTCATACTTGATACAGAGAAGAATGCCAAAGCTTCTTTAAGGAGAGCTTTGTTTGAAGAGTTACTAAACAACACAATTTTCACAGATGGAGAAACTTTGCTTGACACATACGAGCATCTTTTTAGAATAAAACGTGAACATTTTCAAGAAAGAAATTTGCCAAGAAGCCCAATTGAAGGAGTTGAAGAAGAAATGACCTATGACTATGGGGAATATACTTGTCCTCATTCAAATGAGCCGCTTTTCTCAACTGATGCTTTGCGTTTGCACGAACTTATGAACCCAGGCGGGAGCAATGGTGAAATGTTCGGGCAAATAATGTCCACTCTTGAAAAACTTTGGCTTGTTCACATTCTAAGAGCATTTGAACGCAAAGGTTGGTTAGCAACACTTCGGAGAGTTGCTTTTATAATGGATGGCCCTTTAGCTGTGTTCAGCACTTCATCTTGGTTGACGAAAGTTATTAGTCACGAATTAACCCGACTAAATGACCTTCAAAGGAAAGTAAACGGACAAGACCTTTTAATAATTGGAATTGAAAAATCAGGAACCTTTTTTAATCACTTTATTGAAATTGACACAACCAAAGACGGTATAACAGATAAATTTCCGAAACAATCTGCACAACTCTTAAATGATGGCTATATAAAACGAAATATCATTTTTTCTGAAAGTCCCAAACCATACGGACAAGACACCTATTTTGGAAGAAAACTATTTTACAAAGCAGCATCAGGTCAAAAAATTGTTCCTGTTGTAGCTTGCTTCAATGAATACCAGCGAAACTTGGATACGGCAAATCCAGACCAATTTACAAGATTAGCTGATGTTATGAATTTACTTGACCAACTCGTTTCAAGTAGATACCCAAATTCTGTTTCACCGTTAGTTTCAGCACACGCAGAAGCAGCAATTCCTTTGAACTTAGGCAAACGAATATTTGAAGACATAGCAAGAGAAATTAGAGAGAAATCAAAAGAATGATAGCAAAGGAAAAAATATTAAAAGGTTTTGAAACTGCCGAAGCACGTTGGGCAAGGTTTGGGCCATACTATGCTATGTTTCCTTTGGAATTTGCTTTTGATGTAGTAGAGAAGTATTCAAATAAAGGTGATAATATAATTGACCCTTTTGCGGGAAGATGCAGCAGTATATATGCAGGTGGCGTTTTAGGTAGAAATAGTTTGGGAATTGAAATCAATCCCGTAGGTTGGCTGTATGGCACTGTAAAACTTCAACCAGCAGAGAAAGGTGAAGTTGTTGACCGACTTCTTGAAATTTATGGTAAGAGAAACTATTACAATAGAGCCATACAACGAATGCCCGAATTTTATCGCATTTGCTACTGTGATGAAGTTCTGAAATTCCTTTTGGCTGCCAGAACTCATTTAGATTGGAAAAACAATAATGTTGATGCGACATTGATGTCAATCCTTCTAATTTATCTACACGCAAAACTTGGCGAAGGACTTTCCAATCAAATGAGAATGACTAAATCAATGGGAATGAATTATTCGGTGCAATGGTGGAAGAAAAATAAAATGACCACACCACCTGAAATAAATCCTTGTGATTTTATTCTCAAAAAAATTGAATGGCGTTATGAGAAGGGAAAACCTAAAGTTACTGAGAGTGCAGTTGTTTTTGGCGACAGCTCAAATGAATTAGTAAACATTTCAGAACGAGCGGTTAACAACGATATAAAATTTTCATTGCTTTTTACTTCACCACCCTATTGCTCAATTACTGACTATCACGCTGACCAATGGTTGCGACTTTGGCTTTTAGGTGGTTCTGAAAATCCACAATCACTAAAGGACAAACACAAGGGACGATTTGTAAACAAGCAAGAGTATTATGACCTGCTCGACAATGTTTTTGGACTTTGTGCCAAAATGATGCAAAGGAAAAGCACTGTTTATGTGCGGACAGACAAGAGAGAATTTACATTCAACTCGACACTTGAAGTATTAAAAAAGCATTTTCCTAAACACAATGTAACCATCATAGAGAAACCCTTGACGAAGGACACGAAGACACAAACCAAGTTGTATGGGGACAAATCTTTGAAACCCGGAGAAGTTGATATAATAATGACAAGAAAATAAAGTGAAGAAGTAATGAAAGCACAAAGCGATAACAATGTGTAGTACAGAATACCTCCTATCGTCGGCACTCCGCCTACACCAGACGTTATCAAGGATTAGAAAATGAGAAATAAAACTATATATATGAATAAAGTTCCATCGATTTTCTTAATGACATTAAGTTTTATAATACTGACAAGTTGCAGCAATAAATTAAAAGATCGAATCCAAGAGCTAGAAAACGAAAACAAAGAACTTAAACAAAAGTTAGAAAATAAATTTTCATTTGGATCAATATGGGGAAAAATAAATAATACTATAATTGAGCAAGAATTAAATTATTCAAATTCTGATTTAACTATTGAAGAATATGAATCAAAATTATTGTACCAACTTAAAGATAGTATTTCTGCTGAAAAATACTTACAAATTGAAAGATTAATTTTAAGCATCAATGAACACATAGATCTTCTAAATAGTACATTTGAAAAGATAGTTTTTTTGAATGGTGGACGAGATAAAGAAGGAAATATTCTTAATTCAAGAAATACATCCCTACCTGATAAAATATTAGTCCATGATGGATATGGTGCCAAAATTCATAATTCAATGATTAACAATATTAATCTATGTCATACATTGTTAAAAGACTATGGTTATTCAAATGATGAAGTCGAATTAACAATGAAAATTTATTCAGACCATATTGAAAAGGGCAAAAGTTGGGAGGAATTTGTTTTCAGTCGAATGCCCATAGGTGCTTTAGAACCGATATTCTTAAAGCTTAAAAATGACGCTAAATTAACTAAAATAGATGTTTTGAACGAAGTGAATAAAAAAATTAACCCCTGATAATCGAGTAGACGGCCCCTCCAGCTGAGATTGTTGGGGGTCGCTAGAGTATTCCGGAGCAAACTTAACCACTTTGATGATTCGATTTTATAATGATATTGGAGTAAAATAATACTCCGATATGGCGAATCAAATTATACCGATGCATAAGTTAAAGCAGTTTATAAATCTCAGTTTAAAAGGCCATTCTTTACGTCATACCTTTACCAAGCAAATTCGTCCAACTAAATGTATCATAAATTTGAGCATGTTACTTTACCCGTAAAATTAGTGTATGTTTAAATTTTCTTTCTTCAACCATAGTAAACACTACTTTACACTCCCCAATGAGAAATTACTCACTGGTCGCCATCACTGAGCAGGGATTGTATCACTTTTTCTATGATTTCATATTCATATCCTTTACCAAAGATAAATTGAATGAGTTTTTGTTTTTCCTGAGGGTTTTGCAAGATGTTTCGATTATTTTTTATTCTACTTTTTACTACATTCAGTGCCGTGTCAAAATATTCTTCATCATCAATTTCCCTAAGCCCTTCGCGGATACAGTAGGCAGAAATACGATGGTTTTTTAGGCCATTCAGTATTTTAATCCTTCCCCACCTCTTCATACGAAATTTCCCACGTGCATATGATTTTGCAAATCGCTCTTCATCCAAGAATCCTTCCGTGACCAGATCCGCCATGATGTCTTCAAGATGCTGACCATACACTTGATGCGACAGCAGTTTTGTTCTTACTTCAAAATGGCTTCTATCTTGAATGGCGCAATATCTTTTAATATTAGTAACTGCAATCTCTTTCGACCATTGCGTGCTCTTTTTATATTCAAAATCATCTGATGCCATGAGGGAAAAACTGACTATTAGCTGGTTAACCTAAATATACAAAAGTATAAAATATTTATTAATTGATGGAAATCAAAAAATTAATTGCCATTCTACAATTCTTTCAGATTAAGGGATTTTTTTTACGAAAATTCTTTCCATCACGAATGGAACTTTGGGAATTATATGTACTTTTGCCGTAATTTAATTCTGAATTGTCTTATGAGTGTACTCGATTTAGCCAGGATCATCATTTATAGATTTCACGAAAAAGGACTTGAAATATTTTTGATAAAGAATGATATGGAGAATGATGCAGATATCTGGAGAATTCCGGAAGGATCTACATTGCATATCAATTCTGAAGATATCACAGACAAACTCATTGATCTAGATATCATCGAAGATGGCGAAGGTAAGCAAATCAGAACATTAGCTATAGAAGGTGACTGGCATGACATTCCTTCTATTCGTGGGATGATTAAGCACGATGTGAAGTTGATGAAACATATCGTGAGAGAAAACCTTCCCGGTAGTGAGAAAGGTGCCTATTTCGCTGTAAAAGAAGCGTTTAAGAAAGTGCTCCCTCACGAATACAATGCCATCAAAGAGCTTAAAGAAATATTATTTGATAGGAATTCAGTCAAAAACATGTAATTTTTTTGAATACCTTTTCCTCTACTTTAGCAAACACAGATTTTAATTTTCCTAGCCAACGCTCTGTCTATCAAGGTAAGGTAAGAGACATGTATCAAGTGGGTGACCAAATCATCTCCATTGTTACTGATCGCATTTCTGCCTTTGACGTTATACTACCACGTACAATTCCTTATAAAGGCCAGGTTTTAAACCAGATAGCCGCATTTTTCCTTGAAAAAACCCAAGAAATTGTTCCCAATTGGTTCGAATCAAGCCCTGATCCCAACGTGAGCATAGGCAAAAAAGCTGAACCCATTCGCATCGAAGTGGTCGTAAGAGGATATCTCACAGGCCATGCTTGGCGTTTGTATCATAGTGGTATTAAAGAAATTTGTGGTGTGCATCTGCCGGATGGGATGCAAAAAAATCAACAATTCAAAAGCCCGATCATCACACCTGCAATAAAATCATTGGCAGGTCATGATGAGGATATTTCTGAGTACGATTTGATTCACCAAAACCACATTCCAAAACAGGATTGGGATATTATCAGGTCATTGGCCTTGAATTTATTTGACTTTGGGCAAAAGATGGCGCAAGATCGTGGGTTGATATTGGTTGACACAAAGTATGAATTTGGATATTACAACGATTCTATTATTCTGATCGATGAAATTCACACTCCTGATAGTTCTAGATATTTTTACGAATCCGATTATCAAGAAGCTTTTTCAGCACAAAGGGATCCTAACCAACTTTCCAAGGAGTTTGTCAGAGAATGGTTGATTTTACAAGGATTTACAGGAAAGGATGGACAAAAAGTTCCAGAAATGGATGACAAAATCGTCCATCAAATTTCTGAAAGATATATTGAACTTTATGAAAAAATTACAGGAAAAAGATTCATTAAAGGTGATTCTAACAATATTAATTCAAGGGTGGAAAACAATATTTTAGCATACTTGGACAATAGGAAAGCTTAATCCAATTTCGGAATTAAATCACCTTCTTAATACTACAAACTCTCCCAAGTGACATATTAAGAATATGTGCCCACGCTACCATTAAACCTCCTAATACGCTGAACATCAACATCCAGCCGTGATGCTCTATCATGCCTAAGAATAAAAAACCAAAACCAATAGATGCGATGATCAAAGGTTTTAATTCTCTATGTCCGCGCATATAATCTCCTACCAAGGAATAGCCGGCGATCAAAATTCCTGAGCCAATCACTATCCAATCCACCATGTGGTCATGCAACCAATGGGAAGAACTTAGAAGTCCCAAAGAAATAAACACTGGAATGGCAGAGCAATGGATGGCACACAACATTGATGTGAAAAAACCAGCTATATCCGCGTTTATTTTAAATAATGACTTCATATTTTCTAACTATTCAAGAAATTCGAATACAAAGGTAAACAATAATTTCTAAATGCAACATGATTGCATTTAGAAATTAACAAAAATTTAGTTCATTGATTTACCATAAAATCAAAAGCACTAATTTTCAACTGCTTGAAAGAGCTCATATTTTTTCAAATCAACTTCCATTTTTTGGTATGATTGGGGAATCGTGTTCACATCATTTTTATACCTGAGTAGAAATGGATGTTCATGATATGGATCCAAAGAGATGTTGTAGTACCTCACCAGAAATCCTTGGAAAACGAAATTATATTGGTCATACAAACTATCCGAGGCCATCACCGTAGAAAATCTTGGCACAATCTTACCAATAGTACGTACATCAGAAATTATATCTTTTTCCCTGCCTACTTTTCCGACTTGCATCCGCGTGAAAACAAAAACACTGATGACTGAGACTATCGATGCAATTTTAATTAAAACCATCAACTGCGTATGTTCCAATATATTTTTCACCATTGGCACCACATAAGGAACTGCTAAAATTCCGAAAGCAATAGCAAAAAATGGAAATGCAGGTACCATGTACCATCGCTTTTGTACCATTGTGAGCATCAACGGTAATGTTCCTGATAAACCTACCAAGAAAAAAAATCGGGCATCATTCATTTGGTCTTTTGAAATCCGTCGAATGCCGGACTTCCGATTCATTAAAACCAACACTGTGACTATCAAAACAGAAGGTATGAGTTCTGTCAAAAGATTAATAAAAATCTCCAACCTGTAAGTGACCGTTGGCATGGCATCTACCCTACGCAGTAATCTATCGAAAAAATATATAGATAGACTTTCCCTTGCCGGTGGATATAGTAAAATCATTCCATAGGTAAATAAAATGACCAGCAACATAATAAAAAATGCCCTCCACACCATCTTTAAAGGAATATCCTTATACACAATCCAATATATAAATGGGACAACAATTGGGAATAAACCGGGTACACCTTTAGAGAAAGAAGCTAGAAAAATCATAATTCCTGAAAGTATCCACTTCCAATCCGAACTTTTTCCAGACTTTAATGCCGAATAAGAGATGATGACTGAAATTAATATAAAAATTCCCATCGTATTTTCGATCATATTGTGCCTAAAAGACCAAAAACATGTTGGAATCGTAATCCATAAGAACAATGGAATCCATCCCAAATATTTGTACACATCGCGACCACTGTTGACTCTTTGCCATAAGACATTGATAAGCAAACCTGTAATTACCAATGCTCCTGCTGTGTATATCCGTTCCACATACATCGAATCTCCAAAAAACCAATATAAAGCTGCTTGTATCCAAAAAACCAATGGAGGTTGTTCATGAAATGAAGGTATTCCCTCAAGGTTTAAAGTGTTATACTGCAAAAACCAAGGTGTGCCATATCCAATAGATAAATTTCTTGCAACACTACTATACAGAACAGCATCTTGGAACATGCCTTCCTGAATCAAAACGGGCCAAGTCAGAGCAATTGCAGTACTACCAACGATGAACCAAAATGGCCATTGATTTTTTATGTCATTCATTGTAAAAGATGTCTGTCAAAATCCAACCGTTTCATAAACAAAGGTAGGAAGACTTTTCTGTTTTGTAATAAAAGTGTAAAAATCGAAAGTAAATTAATAATGTAGCCTTTGAAGAAGTATATTTACATCGAAATCATCAGGACTGCGCTAAATAGTTTCCTTTTGCATTTCCCTTTTACCCTGATATACATGCGCAACTACGATGAAAAAGTTATTTTTCAACATTTAAATTTTAGTATTATGAAAACGATAGGATTATTTTTAGCCGTGGTATTATGCTTTGAAGTGTATGCACAAGACAATACCAAACAGCCCAATCAAGCAAACCCTGAACCACCAAGTTATATCCAAAAAAAGGCTAGCTTAGTGCGCCCGGATATCTCTTGGACATATACATGGTATAATGGTTTTACAAATATTTATGTATCAAATAGGTATAAGTTTTCTCATGACAGTATCAAGTTGGGAGATAAACATTATTTTGAATTATTAAGCAGTAAATCAAAAGATAGCAACGATTTCAATTCTGACAATAGATTTTTCAGGGAAAAAGACAACGCGGTTTATGAAGTCATAGATGGAGAGGAATCTTTGATTTTTGATTTCAACTTGGAAGTTGGAGATAGTATTGTATTACAAACTTGGGAGCCAAATGTCTATAGTAAACTTCGTGTAACAGAAACTGACAGCATGACATTACCCAATGGTGAGAAAAGGAAAGTCATGCAACTCCAATGCGAAGGAAGTCATCCCGAATCAAAAACTTGGATTGAAGGCATTGGAACTTTGATGGATCCTATATTTACAATATTGCCATGTGGAATAGCAGATATCAATGTTTGGTTGAATTGTTTTTATGAAAATGATACTCTTATCTACCAAAATCCATTTAGATCAAATTGCTGGGAGACGTCCGGAACAGAAGAATTAAACCAGAATGGCATAAAATTATTCCCAAATCCTGCATATGATGCACTCACCATACAGCTCAAAGGCATTCCTGAAATTCGAGAAATGTCAATCATTGTTATAAATACCGATGGAAGAGTTTTATCAAGGAATAAACTGATTTCAGAAGTCTCCACCTTGGACACTACACAATTATTACCCGGTATCTATTACATTACCGTGAATAAAAATAACCAAATAGTATTTTCTTCAACATTTGTAAAAATAGAGTAATCCTGCTAGAGTTCATTTTCATAGAAATAGGATTAGCCTGTTGGAATAAGTCTAATGAAAATTGATATAGGCCTAATATTTTGATGATAAAATCCAAAACATATAGATTTCTTATCATATAATCCCAAAATCTTTATTTTTCCTGTATCTTTGCGATCAAATTTTGATTAAAAATGAAGATGTTAGAAGGTAAAGTGGCATTGGTCACCGGCGGTTCACGTGGTATTGGTGAAGCCATTGTGCTTGCATTTGCCAAAGCAGGCGCCAACGTAGCTTTTACTTACCTCTCGTCTGAAGAAAAAGCAGAAGCTGTTTTGCAGAAACTGCGCGCCGAAGGCGTAGAAGCCGAAATGTATCGATCTGATGCTTCAGTATTTGCTGAGAGTGAGACCCTCACACAGAAAGTCGTAGAGCGTTTCGGCAGGATTGACATCTTGGTTAACAACGCAGGTATCACTCGGGATACATTGATGTTGCGCATGTCTGAAAGTCAATGGGATGATGTCATCAATATCAATTTAAAGTCTGTATTCAATCTAACTAAACATGTTTTAAAACCCATGATGAAGCAACGTTCAGGCTCCATCATCAATCTGAGCAGCGTGGTTGGTGTATTTGGAAATGCAGGTCAAGCCAATTATGCAGCGTCAAAAGCGGGCATCATCGGTTTTACAAAGTCTATTGCAAAAGAAGTAGGTTCACGTAATATCAGATGCAATGCCATAGCGCCGGGATTCATTGCTACAGACATGACTCATGCATTGACGGAAGATCAAAGAAAGGCGTATGAGGACAATATTCCATTGAAGAAGTTGGGTTCTCCGGATGATGTGTCAAATGCATGCATCTATTTAGGTTCAGAAATGTCAAGCTATGTGACTGGCCAAGTTATTAGCGTTTGTGGCGGATTAAATATGTAAATTTTGACGGTAACACCTTATAATACACCCACAGAATCAAAAAAGGGACAAGTTGAGCGCATGTTTGATAAAATAGCGCCATTCTATGACTTTTTAAATCACTTTTTATCGCTTGGTATTGACATCTGGTGGAGAAAAAAAGCGATTAGATATGTGAAAGACAATCAACCAAACAGGATTTTAGATATCGCTACAGGCACTGCTGATCTTGCATTGGAAGCCGCCAAGACGATCCAAAATTGTTCCATTGTCGGGGTCGATATTTCAGAAAAAATGCTAGAAATTGGAAAGGAAAAAATAAAAAAAGACAATTTTCAACATAGAATATCACTTGAAATCGGTGATAGCGAACAGTTACAATTCCAAGATGCCACTTACGATGCGGTGATGTCTGCCTTTGGCGTCAGGAATTTTGAGAATTTAGAAAAAGGATTGTCAGAAATGTATAGGGTTTTAGCACCCAATGGCACTCTAATGATATTAGAATTTTCAAAACCAAAGACTTTTCCATTAAAACAACTATTTGATATATACTTTAAAAATTTTTTACCCGTTATAGGTAGGTTTAAGTCAAAAGACAAGAATGCCTATCGGTACCTGTATGAATCTGTTCAGCAATTTCCAAGTTTTGAGGAATTTACCAAAGTACTCAATCAAGTTGGCTTTCAGAATACACAATATAAATCATTGACTGGAGGAATATGTGCCATTTACCTAGCAAAAAAATAGTATTATTTACTTTGGCGTTTATCTACATCTGCTCTGTCGTATATGGTCAGATCGGTGGAAGAGAAAACTATAACTTCAGGGAATTTAATAGAAAGTCCTATTATTTTGGTATCAATCTCGGAATCAACAATTCAAATTTCAAGGTATATCAATCCAAAAACTTCATTGGCAATGACAGCATACGCATCACCGAGGGCAGCGGCTCAAGTGGAGTGAATATGCATATGGTCACCAATCTAAAAATCGGTGAATATTTTGATTTTAGGTTCTTACCGGGATTTTCCTTTGCTCAAAGAAGTTTAGTGTACACACACGTAGCAGATGCTTCATCAGTGGAGCGTAAAATTGAATCTGTCTTTTTTGAACTTCCATTTCATTTACGGTTCAAATCTGATCCTTACAAAGATAAAAGAGCATTTGTCGTTGCCGGATTGAAGTATAGTTTTGATGTTCAGTCCAATTCAAAATCTAGAAAATCTTTGTTGAAAATTGCCCCTCACGACTTTCAATACGAATTGGGCGTCGGGATGCAGATGTTTTATCCTTACTTTATTTTCTCGCCAGAGATCAAATTTTCCAGAGGGCTCAGCAATATCTTGATTTACAACAATACCCTGAATGAAGCAAGAGTATTGGAAAATGTAGTTTCACAAATATTTACCCTATCGTTCAATTTCGAAGGCTAATTTACAGCAAAAGTCTTTGGGTCTTCTTATCTATACACATTTGAAGTGTATTATGTTTGTATCACTCCGGGATTGAATTTTTCCACCACACCGTGATTCGCCAATTCAATAGATACAGAGATGATTCTTCTGGTTTCTCTCGGGTCAATGATCGCATCAATCCACAATCTGGCAGCAGCGTAATATGCTGAAGTTTGCTCCTCGTACCGCTTCATGATTTCTTCATACAATTGCACTTCTTCTTCTTTATTTGGAGGCATACCTTTGCCCTTCAAAGTGCTGACCTGTATCTGGGTGAGCACTTTTGCAGCTTGAGCACCGCCCATAACCGCTATTTTTGCAGTTGGCCAACCTACAATAATCCTTGGATCGTAAGCTTTTCCACACATGGCATAATTACCCGCACCATATGAATTTCCTATGACGATGCTTATCTTTGGTACCGTGGAATTTGCCACAGCATTGACCATTTTGGCGCCATCTTTTATGATACCGCCATGTTCGGATCGCTTACCGACCATAAATCCTGTCACATCATGAAAAAACACCAAGGGAATTTTCTTTTGATTGCAGTTCATGATAAACCTTGAAGCCTTATCCGCAGAATCTGAATAGATGACACCTCCAAACTGCATTTCTCCTTGTGCATTCTTTACAACCATCCTTTGATTTGCGACGATACCGACAGCCCAACCATCAATTCTGGCATATCCACAAACGATGGTTTTGCCATAATCTTCTTTATATTGTAAAAATGATGCCTCATCCACTACCCTATGGATGATTTCTAATACATCATACGGTTTAGACGGATTTTCGGGAAAATGTCCTAAAATTGATTCATCATTTTCAGACGGCAACTTTGACTCGATCCTATCAAATCCGGCATATTCAGGTTTTCCCAATTTTGAAACGAGAGATCTGATGGTATCCAAACATGTTTTATCATCAGGCATTTTATAATCTGTGACACCGGATACTTCACAATGTGTTCTTGCACCTCCCAAAGTTTCGGCGTCCACTTCTTCCCCTATGGCGGCTTTGACCAAATAAGGGCCAGCTAAAAAGATAGAACCCGTTCCTTCAACAATCAGCGCTTCATCGGACATAATGGGAAGGTAGGCACCGCCTGCAACACAGCTGCCCATGATGGCAGCTATTTGTGTTATCCCCATGGATGACATCTTCGCATTATTTCTAAAAATTCTACCAAAATGTTCTTTATCCGGAAATATTTCGTCCTGCATAGGAAGATAAACTCCGGCACTGTCCACGAGGTAGATGATCGGAATTCTGTTCTCCATACTGATCTCTTGTGCCCGAAGGTTTTTCTTACCCGTAATAGGAAACCAAGCACCGGCTTTTACGGATGCATCGTTTGCGACAATAATAACCAGCTTTCCGGATACTTTTGCAATGCATACGATCACTCCACCGGCAGGGCACCCACCTTCAGACTCATACATCTGAAATCCGGCAAATGCGCCTAATTCAATAGGTTCAAAATCCGGATCTGCAAGATACTGCACTCGTTCCCTCGCTGTCATTTTTCCTTGAGCACGTAGTTTATCGTTTTTTGCCTTTCCTCCTCCTTCGTAGATCACGTGCAACTTATGCTGCATTTGACTAATCAAAAGTTGGAGATGATCTTCGTTTTTATTGTATTCCAATTTTTTTTTATCCATCAAAACCCAGTTCAAAATCTAAAATGATCGAATAATAGTGACAAACTCATCTACCTTAAGGCTTGCTCCTCCAACTAATCCTCCATCCACGTCACGCTGGCCAAAAATATCCTTGGCATTGGAACCTTTTACAGAACCTCCATAGAGAATTGGAATGATTTGGGAAGTTTCCTCTCCAAATTTCTCAGCAATGAGAGATCGTATAGATTGATGCATTTCTTGTGCCTGTTCGGGAGAAGCTGTTTCACCTGTTCCAATAGCCCAAATTGGTTCATAAGCTATAATAATTTTAGCCATTTGATCTGAGCTAAGATGCCATAAAGAATCCATCAATTGTTGACGAACGTATGCAACCTGCTGCTCAGATTTTCTGATTTCCAACGGCTCGCCACAACAAAATATAGGTGTCAAACCTTGACCAAAAACAGTATCCACTTTGTTCTTAAGCAATTCATTGGATTCGTTGAAGTATTCCCTTCTTTCGGAATGTCCTAAAATCACATATTTAATTCCCATGTCTGCCAATGCAGCCGCAGAAACTTCACCTGTAAATGCACCGGAAAGCTTATCGCTACAATTTTGTGCTGAGAGCTGTATCCCTGAATCGGCAACTTCTAAACATGGGTAAAGGTGCGTAAATGGCGGTGCAATGATGACTGTGACGTCTGAAGGTAGGTCATTTTTAGCTAAACTTGAGATCATTTCCTTGCCTTCGGTGACCGTCGTATGCATTTTCCAATTACCGGCTGCGATTTTTTGCCTGCTCATACATTAAATTTTTAGTGAGGCAAAGCTACGGAAAAAATTACCACTGCCCAATGATATCAGCACCAATATTCATCATTTGGTCTGCATTTTCAAACTGAGCTACTATGAAAGATTAAGCTGATGAAAATGAAAGATTAAAATCAAGAGGATCAATAACATTTGTCTATATGATTGCGTTTAATTGAAAATTCAAGGATTTTCTATGCAAATGCGATTGATATTTTTCTTCATTTTAATTATTACCATTCAAAATTTGGAGGGACAAAATCTTTTTTCACAGCAAGAAGAAGCGCTTGCTTTTGATTGTGATGTCATGATGCATGCCTACGAAAGCAGATTTAGGTTACAAGCGCATACCAATTTTAAGGAAAAATTTCTTCAGGTGTTACACGAGAATGGATCCTATTCTTACCCTTTTGATTCACTAAAATGGATATCAAAACTGACTCCGGAAGACGGTGCTTTCAGAATATTTACATGGGAAATAAGTGTCTCTGATAGTGAACATCTTCAATTCGGTGTGATCCAAACAAAGGATGGAAGAGTTTTCGAACTTAAAGACCACTTTCGGGATGCTGAAGACCTGTTAACAGAAGAGTTTTCTCCCGAATTTTGGTTGGGAGCCACATATTATAATCTTATTACTGTAGAACTTCCCATGAACAAGCGAGCCTATGTGCTTTTTGGAAAGAATCAATGGAATAATATTGAACATATTAAAATTGCAGATGTCCTTTTCTTTTCATCGGAAGGGAAACCGTTTTTCGGAAAACCTATCTTCGAGAATGAGGTAAATGGAGAAAAGAAGTACTTTAATCGCATACTGCTCAAATATACCGCTGATGGATTCTGTTCATTAAACTACAATGCAGGAATGGAAATGATTGTCTTTGATCACTTGATTCCGATACAAAGTCGATTGAATCCCAAGGTTAACAGTTATGCGTCAGATGGTAGTTACTCAGGATATACTTGGAATGGCAAATACTGGGTCTTAGAATCAAAACTTAAAGTTGAAGTATTGGAGTCTGCTCCGCGACCCAAACCTGTACTGAATGGCAAAAATGTCTTTGGTAACTAGTTGTTTTTTAATCTTTTCTCCTCTTCAAATTTGAAGACCTCGTCAAAGATTTTATCTATTTCCTCACCCGGAATATCCTTGATTAAAATCTTTTTATTTTCATCCAAAATGAAGATTTTCGGAGTTGTCTTTGTTCTTATTTGTCCGTGGAATCTTTGATATTGGTCTCCGGTGTTGATGAAATTTTCCATACCCTTTTCTTTTACGCCTGACCAACATTCGCCATATTTATCGCCACCTTTCGTACATACGCTGACCACCTTGACGCCTTTATCTCTATACTTTTTTTCAAATTCAACCACAAAAGGCATGATTTTTTTACAATGGCCACAATCTGGTGCCCAAAATATCAAAACAGTATAGGGAGATTTTACTTCATGAATATTCAATGGGCTACCATCTTCCTTGTATGTCTTAATATTGGGGATCGTTTTTCCTATCAAAATCGGTCGTAAGTCATTGGCTTCACCTTCCATTTTTTTGATATTTTCATCGGTGACCCAAGATGCCTTTCCTTTTGAATAATAATTATCTACTAAATGAACATACAGAGCATCATATCCTACAACCTTCATCTGTGCATATTTATTCAGAAAATCTGCTAAGAAATACCTGTATGCGTCATGATTCCCTTCCATTAACTTCAAAACTCTATCTAACTCGAGCTTTATAGAATCAGGGATTTGTGGCACCAATTTACTGATATACGTATCCACCTTTGGATATGCAAAAGGCATACGAATCAAAGCAGGATGCTGCATATCCATATTATCGAAATAGTGTTTTTTATAGTACAAATATCGTTTCATTTGGAGAGAATCACCCGAACCTTCAAATTCAGGAATATCCACTTCCATATTTGACTTTATCAAGAAAGCTAACAAAGAATTCGGATGTTCTGCCAATAATTTTTTCTGATAACCTTTGACGTCTTCATCCAATTTATTCAATACTTCTTCAGCTGCCTTGTCTTCTGATTTGAGTGCTTTTGCTCTGGCGATTTTGGCTTTTGCAGTATCTGCAAGCACTCTCCTATCTTTCAGATAATTCAAAAACGCATAAAACATAGTATTTTCAGGACTATTCTTAAATTTTAAATCAGCAAGATCGGAAGTATCAGCTGAGATGGAAATAGCTTTTTCATCAGGAGACACCAAGAACTGAATATAGGTATTACTTGGTTTTAATAACAGCAGGTACATCCCTTGCTGAAGAGTATCCTTGGTAGTATATTCAAAAGTTCCCTTATTATTTCTAAAAATGGTATCTTTTACTACTTGCTTCTCACCATAATAATTCCCTAAGATCAAAGTATCATTGGTATATCCGTGAATATTCACTTTTATGGATTGTACTTGACCAAATAACGGAAAACTTAATGAAATGAAAAGTAAAACCTTAAACAACTTCATATTCTCAAATTTTTGAACGACCATTTGTTATAGACCACAAAAAAACAAAAGTTTTATTCTAATCTGTTTCCTTATGACATACAATTAAAAGAACTTTAACATTAAAGTTTCTTTGATGTGTATCAAAGTGATCTATTATGTATTTAAATGGTAAAATTTAGAAAGATGTATTCAAAAAGAAGTGGATTTTGAAATTACTTCACCCACGCATCTTTTTCAATTTGTTTTCTTATGACATCTTTAAAGCTATCCGAATTCATAGTCCGGCAGTCGTATTGGACGCCAACCCTTGTATATGATTGGTATGACTCAGTGTAAGGGTGATAGCCATTATTTGAAATTTTATTGACCATTTTGGAAACATTATCCGGCTTTTCAAATGTGCCCACATATACAACGCAGTCATTAGTGTCCTTGGACGGCTCAGAAGTATTTTCATCAGCCTGAGACTCTTGGACAAGTTCCTTAACGACAATAAGTGTAGTGGTATCTTGGATAGGTTCCACTTCCTCTGATATCGGACTTGGAGCGATTGTATCAGACGTGACTATTTCTTTTTTAAGTTGAGTTTCGGGCTTTTTATCTTCATTTGGAATGAACCTTAAAATCAATACACATAGCGCTAATATAGCTACAATGATAGGAAATATATAATTATCCTTGACTTTTGATTCTACTTTAAGAGGTGCATAAGCTTGGTGCACAGAGTGTTGTACTTGATATCCTGCCTTATCACTTATGCTTATCGGAGCAATATCTATTACCGGGAAAAGAGCGTACTTATTAAAATTCTCTTCGTTTTCCACAACAAATTGACCATCTGCAAAAGTTCCTAAGTATGGCAGATGATAGTTTCCTTTTTCTTGAATGGACTGATAAAAATCTTTTTTAAAATTATCAATAACGGTCTGAACTTGATTCTCTTGAAATCCCGACTTAACCATGAGGACGTTCAACAAACTGTCTGAATCCACGTGAGATTTGAATTCGCACAACTCTCTTGGTGGGTAGATTTTGCTTCTATTTTCTCCAAAAAACGCTGATGTTCGCTTCAAATACAATGTCCCCATTTCCGGAATAGAAACAACGCCATACTCCACCAACATTTGGTGGATATACCGGGAGTACATCAAATTTCGCTCAATCATAGACAATTGATTAGTTAGTCAATAGAAATAATTATGCCAAATCCTATATTTGCACAAATTTTTATTTATGTGGATCATCATAGCTTGTATCATTATCAATGCCTTCATCGGTGTCATTTTTAAATTTTTCACTAAATATAAAATTGATAATTTACAAGCCATCATCGTAAACTACTTTGTATGCGTGGTTACCGGAGCTATAGTCAATGGTGGCTCTCCTATCCCTCCACAACTATCTCAACAAAATTGGTTCCCTTATGCTTTGTTTTTAGGCGTAGTTTTTATCATTGTGTTTAATCTGATGGCGTTAACGGTGCAATATTTTGGCATCATGATATCGACCGTATTCCAAAAAATGTCCATGATCGCTCCTACATTACTTGCCATCCTTTGGTATCATGAAGCTGGTGGATGGATGAAATGGGTCGGCATTATATTGGCGTGTTTGTCTATATTATTACTGAGTTATCAGAGATCGGAGCAAAGCACACTGTCTCGGCAAAGACTTTATATTTTATTTCCTATACTGACCTTTTTAGGTTCCTGTATCATTGACTCTACCCTCTATTATATCGAAAAAGAAGGATATGTGACGGAAGGCAACATGGGCTTTGTGTCCACTTTGTTTTTATTTGCAGGAATAAGTGGTCTCCTGATTTTCATATTGCAATCTTTCAAAACCAAACCTAACATTCAGTGGAAAAATATCATAGGAGGAATTGCCTTGGGAATACCAAATTTTTTTTCGATCTATCTTTTATTGCTAGCGCTGCAGCAAGGATTTGACGGTTCGGTTGTGTTTCCCATCAATAACATAGGCATATTGGTAACAGCAACTATTTTGGGTATTATAATCTTCCATGAAAGAATGACAAAACCGAAACTGATTGGTTTTGGATTTGCTGTCCTTGCTATTATTTTGATTGCCTTTACATCATGATTGACAGTTATTTCAGTATAGAAGAAGTCTCAGAAGGCGAATACAAAGAAAAAGGTAGCAAGTTTTTAGCGTACGCATATCCTTTCGACCATGAAGACCAACTTTCAGGGAGATTAGCTGAAATACATGACTTGCACCCCAAAGCTAGGCACTATTGCTATGCTTACAAAGTGGGTACAGACGGCAATAATTTTAGATTTAATGATGATGGAGAACCATCCGGAACCGCTGGAAGACCAATTTTAGGTCAAATAGAATCCCAGGAGATTACTAATACTCTTGTTATTGTGGTGCGCTATTTCGGAGGAACGAAGTTGGGTGTTCCAGGATTAATCCATGCTTATAAAGAAGCTGCTCATTGTGCACTGATAGATAGTACAAAGGTTCAAAAATTTCTTTACCAAACATTTGACGTTACTTCGGATTTTGATTTAGTTGGGCCGTTAATGAATATTTTCAATAAACTACCTATCATAATCTCGGAACAATCTTATGATGATATGTGCCATTTCCTCATCAAAGTTAGGAAATCTTTGGCGGATGAAACTATAAAAAGATTGAAAGGAGAATTGTTAAACAGGCCACTTTCTGATATTCAAGATGATGATATCGTTCCGGGACTGCATATCCTTTCGGTTACTTCAGATTAGTAATTAGAGTATGTTTAAATTGTGTTTTTGGCTAATAAAATGGAGTTATTTTGAGCGAAAAAAGGCAAATTTTGCTGTCGAATGTGGGCAATTCGACGAAAAATTTAACAAATTTGTAGCCAAAATACAACATTTTCTTTCTAAGGGATAAATTTTAAACATACTCTTAATACATGCTATAATTATTTTATGATAATTATCACTTCTTGTTTTTACTACACATCTTTTTAGTACCTTTGCGGCCTAATTCTATTATTTAATTCACAAAATATTTTTCAAATGCAAAGAATAGCGATCAACGGTTTTGGTAGAATAGGAAGGCTTGTATTCAGACAAATATACAACATGAAAGGGATAGATGTCGTAGCCATAAATGATCTTACCAATCCTAAAGTATTGGCGCATCTATTAAAATACGATACAGCTCAAGGTAGATTTAATGAAGATGTCACTGCTGGCGATGACAGCATCACCGTCAATGGCGAAGAAATCAAAATTTATTCTCAGAGAGATCCGGCTCTCATCCCTTGGAAAGATCATGATGTAGATGTAGTCTTAGAATGTACAGGCTTTTTTGCAGATAAAGAAAAATCAGAAGCACACATCAAAGCGGGTGCTAGAAAAGTGGTTATATCAGCGCCTGCAACAGGTGATTTAAAGACTGTTGTCTTCAACGTTAACCATAAAATTTTAGATGGTAGTGAGACCGTAATCAGTTGTGCAAGCTGTACTACCAATTGTTTAGCTCCTATGGCTCAAGTTCTTGATAATGAATATGGTATAGTTACTGGTTTGATGACAACCATCCATGCATACACCAATGATCAAAATACACAAGATGCACCACATGCAAAAGGCGATCTAAGGAGAGCACGTGCAGCGGCACAAAACATCGTTCCAAATTCCACAGGTGCTGCAAAAGCCATTGGCTTGGTACTACCAAATCTTAAAGGTAAATTAGATGGAGGCGCTCAGCGTGTACCTACCATAACTGGATCACTCACTGAGCTTTATACTATCCTCAATAAAAAGGTCACCAAAGAAGAAGTCAATGCGGCTATGAAAGCTGCATCTAATGAATCATTTGGGTACACAGAAGATGAGATTGTGAGCAGTGATATTATCGGTATTTCATACGGTAGTTTATTCGATGGCACTCAAACAAAAGTTATTGCACAAGGCGATGCACAATTGGTAAAAACGGTATCATGGTATGACAATGAAGCCAGCTATGTGGCCCAATTGGTACGTACATTACAATATTTCGCATCTCTTATTGATAAAAAGTAAGAGTTTGTTTAAATTTTGTTTTTGGACAATAAAATGGAATTATTTTGGACGAAAAATTTAACGAATTTGTAGCCAAAATAAAACATTTTCTTGCTAAAGGATAAATTTTAAACATACTCAAAGTTTAGGGGCAAGATCCCTAATTTAGTTTAATAATAAAAGACAATTGGGTGGCATAACATTTTAAGAATTTGCGACCCAATATTTTCTATATACCATAATAATAATCGTATGATAGACTTTGATCGTTATAATTTTTCTGGCCACAGAGTGGTGATGCGTGTAGATTTCAACGTTCCATTGGATGCAAGCTTTAATGTCACTGATGATACAAGAATTGCAGCGGCTATACCTACCATTAAGAAGATTTTGCAAGATGGCGGTTCCGTTGTTTTGATGTCTCACCTTGGAAGGCCCAAAACAGGACCTGAAGCAAAATATAGCCTTAAGCACATTTTACCTGTACTTCGTCATTATTTGGAAGGGTCAAAAGTCAGCTTTACCGATGATTGTATTTCAGATGAAGCATTACAAGTTTCAAAAGATCTACATCCAAATGAGGTCTTATTGCTTGAAAATCTACGATTCTACAAGGAAGAAGAGAAAGGCGATGTAGCTTTTGCTGAAAAACTTTCGAGGTATGGCGATATGTATATCAATGATGCCTTTGGAACTGCGCACAGAGCACACGCATCAACAGCCACCATTGCCAATTTTTTCGCAAAAGATAAAAAGGGATTCGGATACTTGATGCAAGCAGAAATAGAAAATGCCGCAAAGGTGATGGATCATGCTGAGCATCCTGTGACAGCAATTGTTGGTGGTGCCAAAGTGTCAGATAAAATATTGCTACTAGAACGATTGATCGATTCTATGGACAATATCCTCATTGGTGGTGGTATGGCATATACATTTATTGCAGCTCAAGGAGGAAAGATAGGTAAAAGTCTTTTTGAAGCGGAGCATGTGACAACGGCGCAAAATATTATGAAGAAGGCGCAGGAAAATAATACGAAAATTTATTTACCACAAGATAGTGTAATCGCAGATGCCTTTTCTGCTGACGCCCAAAATATGGTTGTTGAAAGCAATGCAATAGATGAAGACTGGATGGGATTAGACATTGGACCAAAAGCGATTGCGACTTATACTGATGTCATTATGGCATCCAAAACAATCCTTTGGAACGGACCAATGGGAGTATTTGAGTTTCCCGCATTTGCATCAGGCACATTTTCAATCGCCAAAGCAGTGGCGGCAAGTACAAAAAATGGTGGTTTCTCTTTGATTGGCGGTGGAGATAGCGTTGCAGCAATTAACCAATCAGGTCTGGAATCAGAAGTTTCCTTTGTTTCCACAGGAGGTGGCGCAATGTTAGAATTTTTAGAAGGTAAAATCTTACCCGGAATTGCAGCAATTAAGGATTAAATAATTACTTTAATCTTTTCTTATTAAACAACTCATAATCATATATTTGTGAAATTTTTGATCACAAATGTATAATGGTTTTTAATTGAAAACGGCAATCTCAATAGTAATACTAAATATAATTCCTACAATAGAACTCTACTTCATTTCTCATGGAGATGGGATAAAAATTGTTAAATATTATTTAAGGAGGTAAACTAAAAAACCATTATTGACATTAGTATGGGAAAAGATATAAATCAATGAAAGTATTAAATGTCCTTCTCATCGTTCTTACTCTAGGTGTCGGCTTCTGGGTAGGTAAAAAATTCAATGTCAAGGAGTTATCACAAGAAGAAGAACAAATTCAAACACCTTCTCAAAATACGAGTGTGCACGGAAAAAGGGAAGCAAGCCCTGTTCAATACATTACCGATGCTGAACAAGCCACCATCAATTTATTTGAAAAATCGGCACCATCTGTGTGCTATATCACCACGCTACAAGAAAGACAAGATTATTGGAGTCGAAATATTTCTGAAATTCCTGCCGGTACAGGATCCGGGTTCGTTTGGGATACAGAGGGCCACATCATCACGAATTTTCATGTGATCAACGGAGGTTCAAAGTTTAAAGTTGCATTAAAAGATGGCGTAGCTTATGACGCTAAGGTCGTTGGTATGGAACCAAACAAAGATTTAGCAGTATTGAAAATTGACGTTCCTGCTGATAAATTGACACCTATTCCGGTAGGTGAATCTGCTAATCTTAAGGTTGGACAATCTGTGTATGCCATTGGAAATCCATTTGGTTTAGATCAGACTTTGACTACAGGTGTCATCAGCGCCTTGGGAAGGGAGATCACGTCCATTGGAGGCAGGCCTATTAAAGATGTGATACAAACTGATGCAGCAATAAACCCAGGAAACTCTGGCGGCCCACTGCTTGATAGTTCGGGAAGACTGATCGGCGTGAATACCATGATTTATAGTCCATCAGGAGCTTCCGCAGGCATTGGCTTTTCTATTCCTGTGGACGAAGTCAACTGGGTGGTGAGTGATTTGATTCAGTACGGCGAAGTGAAAAGGCCTGTCCTTGGCATTCAATTATTTTCTCCACAACAGGTCGAAAATTTGGGAATTGAAGGAGCACTGATTTATAGCGTTGTAGCAGGTTCTGGAGCAGAAAAAGCAGGATTAAAAGGTACTACTAGAAGCAGATTGGGAGAAATTGTCATGGGAGATATCATCACTTCCATTGATAGCAAACCTGTAAAGTCTAGCAATGATATATTTTTAATTCTGGAAAAATATAATCCGGGAGATAAAGTAAAGGTCACCATTAAACGGGACGAAAGAGAAGAAGAAAAAGAAGTAACTTTAGGTGGGAATTAAATTCGAATGCATCAAATTATCATTATTAAACATCCGAAATAATAGTATTAACTTGAGATCATGTAAGCCCCAACATATTTGACCAAAATGCTTAGAAATTAGTTAAAAAATATTGATTTAAAAGTTCATTATGCTTCTTTATAGTGATGATTTATAGGCTTGCTAAACAATGATCAAGAAAGAATCTGTTATTTAGTAAAAATAACTTCCCACTCAATAACTGATTGCGAAAATTTTTTTGATAAATTAACAGGAACCTTAGAAATTATTTTTAATTCCGGATGATATCCCGAGTTCACAGCTCTAAAAAATTTAAATAGATTTTCATAAGGTGTTTTATTTGTATTAGATATTAACCTACCTAATTCATCTTCTAACCAAACTCCATTAGTCATCGTTGTGTAATAGTTACCAAAAGAAATCTGCTCCAATATAGTATCAATTGAAACATGTCCAATTACTATTTTTTTTGGAAATTTATTTAATTCAATGATAGTAAATGAAAAAGTAGTACTTTTTTGTGGTGAATACTTTTTTTTAATTTTTTCTTTAAAATTATTTACACTATTCAATTGTTGTAATCTAATAGATTCAAAATCAATCTTTTTAAAGTCAAGTAATAAATAAATTCTTCTGTCTTTGATTTTTACAACTTTGTGCTCATAATTATACATGCCTGATGAAATTTGACGATATAACTTTTCAGATTTAAAACGCCCAATATAACCTTGTCCAAAGTAATAACCTGGAAAGTAAATGTAAATTAGATAACTATCTGGCTTCAGCCATAAACTGAAGCTATCTCCCTCTTTAATTTGGTTAAGTGTTATTTCGTCATTTGATGGATTAAAGAAAAAGGAATATTCGTTTTCTTGTAATGGTGATTCTTTCTTTTTATTAAAAAGATAATAAATTAAAAACAAAACCACAATAAATCCTAATAGCATAACTTGAAAGCATATTCGCGATCAGGTGCCAAGCTATCATCATAATTGACGTAGTGCTCCTTGGCGTTAGACATATTGTCTGCTATTATTTTGTTTAAAAAGTTCTTCAAAACTATCATTGGTATTCTTTAGAAAATCAAACCGAGCACAATGTGTTATACCCCAGCATTCATATTGTTACTGAGTTTAAATGGTGTACATAAAGGATTTTTTTTTGATATCTTTAGTTATCGATTTACTCTTTATCTATTAATTAAAGGACAAGTTATGAGAAATAAATACGATTGCAAAGAAATTTTACAAAATTTAAAAGATCAAGTTTAAAAAAAAAGTGCTTTAGTATTTTTAATATCACGAAATAAGGGACTAACGAAAAAGTAATTTTTTTTATTTAAATTTTTGAATCATATTACAATTTCATAAGCATTTGTATAACGTGTGGTGTAGATGAATATGGCCCGAATATACACTACATAAATATATTATTACAAAACCACAAATAAAAAAGCCTATAAATCAGTGACTTATAGGCATTTAATATTTTTATTTGTTGACCCACTAGGACTCGAACCTAGAATAACAGAACCAAAATCTGCTGTGTTGCCAATTACACCATGGGTCAATGTGCAAAAGCGGCGCAAAGATACATATGAATTTCGATATATAAACTATTTTTATCATAGAAATTTTTGATTAAATGTATATCCTAGATTTATTGCCTTTCAAAATGCGTATGTACCATCGATCAAACACATTCCAAAGATGTGCTTGCTTCATAAAAGCCATGATCAAATTATGGACGTGAAATAAAATTTCTCATAGTTTGTTTTCAAGAAATTAAATATTGTAAATAAGGTTTTAATATTGCCAATACAAAATTTAATTTAGTAAATGAGTTAGATAATTTTTGTATCTTTGCCAAAGATCCTACCAATTTTGGGATCATTCACCACCTGAATTTTATATTATGCCTTTTGAAACCAATACTGAATTAGAAGTCTTTCATTCTTCAGATTTTGAATCTCAAGATTATAAAGATGTTGTGCTAAGAGACTACTGGATATGTGAGGTAAGTCGGGAAGCTAGTTTACTTGCCAGAAAGGAAGTTCTTAATGGACGTGCAAAGTTCGGTATATTGGGAGATGGAAAGGAAGTTCCGCAGGTAGCCATGGCAAGGGCATTTCAAAAGGGTGATTGGAGATCGGGATATTACAGGGACCAAACATTCATGTTTGCTAGAGGGCTCTCTAGCGTGGAGCAATATTTTGCCCAGTTATATGCAGACGTAGAAAATGACCCATTTTCAGGAGGAAGACAGATGAACAACCATTTTGCTACGCCTATCATTGATAAAGATGGTGAATGGTTGGACCAAACGCAATTGTACAACGTTTCTTCGGATGTATCTTCTACTGCCGGACAGATGGCAAGAGGATTAGGAATCGCACTTGCATCAAAGCATTATAGACAACTAGAAAATATCTCCAAGGCACCAAAATTTTCAAATGATGGCAATGAAATAAGTTTTGTAACCATCGGAGATAGCTCCACATCGGAAGGTGTTTTTTGGGAAACTATTAATGCAGCTGCTGTGATGAAAGTTCCATTGCTTGTTGCAGTATGGGATGATGGCTATGGAATCAGCGTTCCAGTAGAAATGCAAACGGTGAAAAGTTCCATTTCAAAAGCTTTAGAAGGTTTTTTAGTTTCCAAAAATTCAAATGGCATTCACATTTTTACTGTTAAAGGATGGGATTACCCTAATTTGTGTGCCACTTTTGAGAAAGCTGCCGCAATTGTTAGAGAGCAGCACATACCAACAATTATCCACGTGCAAGAAGTCACCCAACCACAAGGCCATTCTACTTCGGGATCTCATGAAAGGTATAAATCGTCAGAAAGGTTGAACTGGGAAAACGAATACGATTGTAATTCAAAAATGGCAGAGTGGATCATAAAAAGTGGTATTGCTGACGAGCATGAAGTGACCCAAACGAAAGAAAATGCCATTGAATATGCTAAAAACGCAAAAAATAATGCTTGGAAAACGTATAGTGACAACATCTCCCCTTTCAAGCGTCGGTTGGATGAAATTTATAACAATATTCCAAGTGCCTTGATGACGGATGCCATTCAACACTTACATAAGGACTTAAAATCCAATCCAAATCCTATTTTTGCAGAAATAACTTCAAATGCACGTAGATTAGCCCATCAATTGAAAAGATTTCAGCAAATTGATACGCATGATGTGGATGCACTGGCCACTGAAATGCAAACAATTGGAAAGCAAAGGTACGACTCCGAACTGTATAGTTCCAACAAATATTCGGCACTTCAAGTGACTCCATCAGCTGTGCAGTATGAAGCTGATGCACCCATGTTAAGCGGGTACCAAATTTTGAATACCTACTTTGATCACATTTTATCTATGCATCCCAATATCATAGCTTTTGGAGAAGATGTGGGACAAATTGGTGATGTCAATCAAGGATTTGCCGGACTGCAAGAGAAATATTCTGAAGATAGAGTGTATGATACAGGTATTAGAGAATGGACAATCATGGGACAAGCCATAGGTTGTGCCATGCGAGGCCTCCGCCCTATTGCAGAAATCCAATATTTGGACTACCTAGCCTATGCTTTTTCAGCATTGAGTGATGACTTGGCCACGTTGAGGTACAGAAGTAATGGTATCCAAAGAGCACCGGCTATTATCAGAACGAGAGGTCATCGACTTGAAGGTATTTGGCATGCGGGATCACCCATGGGTATGCTGTTAAACTCAATGAAAGGTATTTATTTGTGCGTTCCACGCAATATGACCCAAGCAGTAGGTTTTTATAATACAATGTTGAGATCAGATGATCCGGCCATCATTGTCGAGTGCCTGAATGGTTATCGACTCAAGGAAAAACTGCCTATGAATATCTATGATTTTTGTTTACCATTAGGTATTCCGGAAGTTTTACGAGAAGGAAAAGACATCACAGTGGTGACGTATGGTTCATGCGTTCGTGAAGCACAAAAAGCTTGTGACCTTTTGTTGGGTTTCGATATCCATGTAGAATTGATTGATGCACAGACACTGATGCCTTTTGACATTCAAGGTATGATAGTAGAATCCCTTAAGAAAACCAATAAAATCATATTCATGGATGAAGATCTCCCAAGTGGAGCTACATCATTTATGATGAGAGAAGTCCTGGAAAAGTGGGACGGTTACAAGTACTTGGACGCCAAACCGCGTATATTATCGGCTTCAGAGCATCGTACGCCATTTGGATCGGATGGTGATTACTTCACCAAACCTTATGCAGAAGACCTTTTTGATCTCGTCTTAGAAGTATTGTCCGAATAGTAGCGATGACTTTTAACAATAAATATTTATTGGCGATCATTCCCATCGTCATCATTGGGTCGATATTGTACTATGTCAGTGACATCGTGACCTATGTTTTATTGGCTTGGGCCATCTCCATGATTGGCGCACCAATAGTGGTATTTCTGAGAAAATTTATGGGAAAAAATGCAGCTGCTTTATTGACGTTAAGTTTATTTATTGGGATTTTCGGACTCATCATCTACATATTTATACCGCCTCTCACCCAGCAGCTTGAAAACCTAAATAAAGTGGATAGAAACAGTGTGGTAGATGCACTAGCAAAACCTCTTCAAGACTGGGAAAATTGGCTGGTTTCTAAGAAATTTCTAATATCTGAAACTGATACAAGCGCACTTCAAATAAATAACAACCCCAAGGAAACGCCATTGGTAGTGCAGGTGGATTCATCAATAATGGGTCATGGTGTATCACCCGTTATACAGATTTATCTTCCTGAAGAACACAGCGAGCAAAAGCCGGCTTCAAACACCAATTATGTGTATTTTCTAGATAATATCAAAAATGCCATTGCAACCTATTTAAATCCTGCTAATATCCAAAAAGCACTAGTTTCCGCATTCAACGCATTGGGCGATATCATACTTGGTTTATTTTCTATATTTTTCATTAGTTTCTTCTTTTTGAAAGAGCAAGGTCTTTTTGATAAAATATTAGTGGGAATGGTACCCGAAAAGTATGAATCACATACGCGACAAGCAGTCAACGAAACCAGTGTGCTTTTGATACGGTATTTTGTTGGCGTCATGCTGCAAATCATCATCATAGCAGTTTACCTATCTATTGCCTTGCACCTGATCGGCGTAAAAAACGCATTGCTTATCGCATTCATTGCCGCTATACTGAATGTCATCCCTTATATTGGACCTATTATTGGAGCGACAGTTGGCGTGATCATTACCTTGACATCGCATTATGAATTGAGCTTTTATGATGAGCTTATGCCATTGGTTTTCAAGGTGATAGCTGTTTTCATTTCTATGCAGCTCATTGACAATATTATACTCCAACCGAATATTTTTTCAAAGAGCGTCAAAGCTCATCCATTGGAAATATTTATTGTGGTACTGATTGGAGCGAAAATTGGTGGTATAGCAGGGATGATATTCGCTATTCCATTTTATACAGCTTTTAGGGTAGTTGGGAAGGTATTCTTGAGTGAGTTTAAAGTGATTCAAAGCCTGACAAAACATTTATAATTTAATTTATATATAGGTATTTTGTTTTCAAAATATTAATTGATGGTATCTTTGTCCAAAATTTGACCATTTCATGAAAAGATTTTTTCTCTTAGCATTGATGTGCAGCCACATATTTTTCAGCTGTAAACCCCAAAATTCCACAAAAACCACGCATAAAGCTGCTGCAGCAGTAGCTCCCAATCCGGCATGGGATTTATTGAATCAAGAAAATATAAGTGCCGCGGATATAGCTACCATGAGGACAAATGCTGAGGGTATGCTTGAGTTTCGAGACAAGGAGCTAAACCATAAGTCCGTAACGATAATAGATAAAGATATTTGGAAAGTGGTTGCTTTTATCATAGGGAGAGATGGAAAATTCGGTGATAAATTACATGGCGCATGGATAGATTTCAAAGAAGATTTAACATATACCTACGGACATTATGATAAAACTGAAGGTCAGGGTCTGTACATTTATGACTTGGACAAAGAATTGATATTGCTGATAGATGATAACCAAACCATGAAACCACAGGAATTCAAAGTGAAGGTCACCAATGATAATCTTGTTCTTGTTGGGACTGAAACCTATCGAGATAATGCAATGCAAGCAAAATTGGATCGAACTGCATCGTTTCCATCAGCTCCGGCAGAAGCAACTCACTGATGGTCAGGATAATTTCAAGTGTCAGTAATCCAACTATCAAACGGATAAAAGCACTTTACGACAAATCTTCATTAAGAAAATCATCCGGAGAATTTATCGTTGAAGGTGTAAGAGAAATATTAAGGGCTTATCAAGCCAAATATGTATTACGTCAACTTATTTTCAATCCTTACATCACTTCTATTGAATCGCTGGTTTCCATTTTTGGTATAGAAATACTGGAATATGATATTATTGAAGTCAATGATCCAATCTACAGAAAATTGGCTTACAGAGAAAATCAAGAAGGTTTGATCGCTGTATTCAAAGAAAAGTCCCATGGAATAGCGGATTTAAAAATGCAAACAGATTCTTCGCTGTATTTGGTAGTGGAATCCTCTGAGAAACCCGGAAATATTGGCGCCATGTTGAGAACTGCAGAAGCTGCAGGTGTTGATGCCGTCTTGCTAGCTGATATCAAAACAGACCTGTACAATCCCAATATCATACGATCCTCTGTTGGAGCAGCCTTTTCGACACAAATTTGTATGGCTTCGACTGAAGAAATCATTGCTTTCCTTATCCAAAAAAATATCAAAACCTACTGTGCGTATTTGGGTGATGAAAGTCAATCTTATCTTTCACAAGATTATCAAGGAAATGTGGCCATCATCGTGGGTGCAGAAGATGATGGTTTGTCAATACAATGGCAGCATCCCAATTTTCAGAATATTATCATCCCAATGTACGGGAAAATTGATTCGTTGAATGTGTCTGTGAGCGCAGGCATACTTATATTTGAAGCTTTGAGACAACGAAAAGCAACACTTTCATGAGAACAAAAGTGACCTTTTCTTGTTGAATAATGCAATTTACAAAATAGGTATTGATCTGAAATCAACCTATATTTTGTACACCAATTTGATAAAAATTTTATGCAGTTTTTATATCCCGGATTTTTATGGTTTGCAGCGGCAATAGCCATTCCCATCATTATTCATTTATTTTACTTCAGACGTTTCAAAAAGGTCTATTTTACCAATGTAAAATACCTCGAAGAACTGAAAGAAGAAACGAGCCGTAGAAGCAAACTAAAAAATATTCTAATTTTATTGATGCGCATCGCTGCTGTGCTTGCGCTTGTATTTGCATTTGCACAGCCCTTTTTCACCGAGAAAAAAATCAGCGTTCAAGACCATGCCTTAGTCAGTGTCTTCATAGACAACTCGCAAAGTATGTCTGCCACATCAAATGAAATTGCCCTTCTTGACTTAGCCAAGGATAAAGCCCGATCTATCATCAATGCGTTTACAGATAATGATAAATTTCAAATACTGACAAACGAATTTAAAGGCAAACATCAACGGTTGGTTTCAAAAGAAGATGCTATTGCATTCATAGATGAAATAGAAATCACACCGATTGTACATACGCTTTCGCAAGTGGTTGATAGACAATCCCAAGTTTTTCTCAATCAATCAGGGTCAAAAAACAGTTATCTGATATCAGATTTTCAAACCAATATATCGGACTTACAACCGGAGAGAGATACATCCTTAACCATCAACTTAATCCCGTTAAGATCAGAAATCCAACAAAATTTATCTATTGACAGCATATGGATTGACAGTCCAATTCCACTGATCAATCAAGCAAACAACATCATCATAAAGATCAAAAATTTGGGGAATCAAGACTTGGAAAATGTCAGATTAACCATCAATGAAAATGGTCAAATAAAACCTATAGGCAGCATCAATATAGATGCAAACGGCACAACAATTGACACCGCTTCTATCCAAATTTCGAAAGTCGGAGTGCTTCCTGCTGTCGTTTCACTTACGGATTATCCTATCACCTTTGATGATTCTTATTTCATTGCGCTTCAAGTACCTGATTCGATCAAGATTCTTCAGATTTACGACCGTGAAAATTCTAAGGATTACATAGATGCTGTTTTCAAAGACCATCCTCAATTTTCTGTGGATCACCAATCCATTCAACAGTTGAAATACCAATCATTTAAGGATTTTCAGTTGATATTACTGGATGATGTGGGAAATGTATCATCTGGTTTGATATCAGAACTCAAGATTTTTGTTGAAAATGGCGGTAAGTTGGTCATCTTTCCATCTTTAGATATAAATATAAAATCTTATCAGGACTTGGCTACCGCATTGCAGATAAATCCATTTATAAAATTGGAAAAAGAAGCCCAAGAAGTAGGAAAGATCAATACCAGTGAATTTGTCTTTTCTGATGTATATCTAAAAATGGGAGATAACCTCAAACTTCCTAAAGTTCGCTCCTATTATTCTATTCAAAACTATCAGCAAATACCTACGTCCAACTTACTACAATTTCGCAATGGTGCACCATTTTTGGTGAAAAATATTGTCAAAAAAGGACAAGTATTCACATGTGCATCACCATTAAATAAAAACTCCAATGACTTGGTGCTCAATGCCGAAGTCTTTGTTCCTATGCTATATAAAATGGCGATATCTACCCAAACACATCGCCCATTGTCATATACAATCAGCAATCATGTTGTCGTCCAGTCAGATAAATCAGCCCCTACGGGAGATAAAATATTTGAAATCCAAGGTCCGACAAACTTTATCCCAAATATAAGTCAAGGATATAATTCTCTATTGCTCAATTTAGGAGACCAAGTCACTAAAGCCGGATTTTACGGGCTTTTGAGCGATAAAAAAGAAATAGATAAATTCGCTCTAAATTATGATCGTAGAGAATCAGATACCAAACTTTTGAGCAATGCGGAGCTGGAAGATATTTCAGCTGCAAATAAAAATGTGATCTTATTTTCAGATGAGATGCAAGCAAATCTCGGAGATAGTGTTTCACAGAAAGAACTGGGTTTTGCTTGGTGGAAATATGCACTTATGGCTGCCTTAATCTTCTTATTGATAGAGTCTTTACTGATCAGAAACCAAAAAAATAGTTAAATCAATTTATCATCCAAATAAGTATAAATATCTGTATATCATGAAATTACTTATAAAAAATGTTCTTGTGATCCACGAAGGATCATCGTTTCATGATCGAAGGGTAGATATATTGATTGAATCTGGTAATATAACAACCATTGGTGCAAATTTAGATGTTGAAGTAGATCAGGTGGTAAAAGGCCAAAATCTTATCGCTACCATCGGTTTATGTGACATAGGCACACATTCAGGAGAACCGGGTTTTGAACATCTCGAAACAGTTGAAAGTCTTTGTAAGTCTGCTTTGGCAGGAGGATACACAGCTCTGGCAGTGATGCCAAACCTTCATCCTGTTACGCAAACCAGATCTGACATTAACTTCTTAAAAAACCATCCCAATAGGCATGGGGTGGAAATATATCCGTTAGGTGCCTTGTCCAAGAATCTTGATGGCAAAGATATCAATGAATATTTCGAGATGAAATCTTCAGGAACAGTTTGTTACACAGACGGATTAAAGCCCATCGAAAACCCGGGTCTTTTGATACGGGCATTACAATATGCGTCACCACTTGGTGGATCTATTCTACATCATCCCAGTTTCGACGGACATGAAAGCGATTATGATATGCATGAGGGCATACAAAGCACGCTACTTGGACTAAGAGGTTTGAATACATTAGCTGAAAATTCCACGTTATACAGAGATATTGAATTAGCTTCCTATACAAATGGGCACTTGATAGAGCATTGCATTTCTTCAGGAAACGGTCTGAAACTCGCAGCTTCGTCAGAGGGGTTTGACAAAATTCGGACCACAGTCTCGTATATGAATTTATTATTTACGGATAAAAATTTATTTGAATTTGATTCAAATTTTAAAGTTATTCCTGTTTTAAGAAGCGAAGAAGATAGACAAAAACTGATTGAAGGGATCCGTCTTGGACAAGTGGATTGTATCGTTTCAAACCATAGACCATGGGATGAAGAAGCTAAAAATCTTGAATTTTCATATGCAAAACCAGGATGTATTGGACTGCAAACCTGTTTACCAGCATCAATAGATGGTCTGAAAGAAGCCATTGATTTAAGCACATTATTGAAGTGCTTCACCACTGCTCCTAGAGAAATATTAAATTTGGAAGTGCCGAAGATTGAAGAAAATGAAGTAGCTAATTTATGCATTATAGATCTAGAAAACCCTTGGACTTATTCAAAGGAGAACAATAAATCCAAATCCAAGAACACACCATTTTTTGATCACCAGTTTTCAAGTCAGGTGATCTGTACCATCCACGGAAAATCTTCTTACTTTACAATGTAGAATTCAACAAAATCTGTTGGGACTGTTGCATTATCCAAGAAAGTGATATCAGAAGTTGGAAATCCTCTTAGCTTCAAGTAAGTCACAATGGCATTCGCCCTGTTTTTGAATAATTTACTGTCATTTTGATTATCATTTTTCAAAATAAAGTGGATTTTCTTCTGCGGGTTTGTGGTTTTGTAGGTGATAATTCTATTTAATAAGTCTATAGATTCCGAATTTAATGTGGCTTGATCTTTTGAAAAATTAAAACCTCCTAAACTATAATCCAGGATGTCGTAGTGTGATGTAGGAAGTTTTTTGATTTTCTTTTGATTCTCAACAGTCTCTTTGACCAATGGCTCATCTGTTTTCTTTGGTGTCGCATCAGCCAATGGTGCTTTAGATAACAAATACTGCTCATAATCAGGTATTTGTAAAACAAAGCCTTTTAAAAAATCAGGCTCTTCCCTGATGATATTATATACTTCACCATCTTTCGAAATATGTGCCAAAACCGGAGCTGTATTGTATAAGATCACTGCTTCTTTTGTGTCTTGACTCTGCGCAAAAGTGCATATTGATGTAGCTAGTATCAATGTGAAGACAACTTGGGGGAAATTGTAAAAATTCATGTGTTATCGATTTAATAAGAAATATCTATCAAAAATGATGCTACTTTTCAACGAAACGCGTTGAACAACACCTTTTAGGTCAAAATAATCCTAATTTAAAGGTAATAACGAAGAAAAATGAAGATAAATTGTTGTGCGTCAATCGTCTATTAGTCCCCTGCCCTCTTTGACGATTTTCCCTTCTGCGGAAAGGTCTTGCATCAGCTTATCTAAAATACCATTGACGAATTCTTTACTTTTCGATGTGCTGTAGGTCTTCGCCAATTCCACATACTCATTGATGGTTACTTTGGTAGGTATTGTGGGACAATACATAAGCTCTGCCAATGCCATTTTGAGCATCACCATATCTAATACTGCAACACGATCTGCATCCCAATTTTTAAGAACCGGCTCGATCAAATCCAAATGATTTTTGTCCTCTTTCATGGTAGTCATCAAGAGAAATTCACCATAATCTTTTGTAGCGTCCTCATCAGGATAGTATTCCATGATATAGTTTGGAGACTGACTTGGAAGTGATTTCAAAACTTTCTTTATGGTACCTATGATCAAGGACTTATCATCTTCCCAGTTGGCGAAATGGTCTTCCAAAATTTCATTGAAGAGTTCATTCCTTCGGCAAAAACGAAATAGCTCCAGAAGCATTTCGAGTTCGTCGTCCTTATTTGTGTCCTTTTTGATGAATTCTATATAGGATTCTTCTTTGACGAATTCACTGTAAATCTTTTTGAAATGGTCTCTATCAACCTTGGATGGGAAGTATAGTTTTTCAAATTTTTTTGTTAAAAAGGCATTGCCAACGATGTCTTGAATCATGTCATTTTCCCACAATTTAGGGGTAAATATTTTATCAAAATCCGATGGAAGGTGTTTGAGTTTTCTATGCTCAAAGTCCGCAGAAGACTCACGAGAAATATTGGCTAGATTGTATAAACAAAAAAGTAGAAGGTTGAAACTTTCTTCAATTTTTTTCCAATAGTCACGTACCACATCCTTTTCAGAAAGTGATTCATCCCTTGACTTGGCATACAGGCTTTGCATCACCTTTACTCTTACATTCCTTCTACTGAGCATTACTTTTAACTGCTTTATTAAGTTTACATCAACAATGGTTTTGCAAAGGTAAAAATACTTTAAACAATTGAAAATTTTTTTACAAATATTAAGAATTATCTCTTAATAAATTACACCATATCAACACAATCAAACGAAGATGTCAGAGAATGGTTTTTTTCTGAGTTAATTGATTGGAATATTACAGCTTAAATGCTTTTTTCAGCTTGTCCACATAATCCAATTTTTCCCAGGTAAAGGTCTCTATTTCAATAGATTTCACATTACCTGATCCATCTTTAAACTGCACTGTTTTTACTTCTGGTGTTCTACCCATATGCCCATAAGCTGCTGCATCAGAATAGATAGGCGACCTCAATTTCAACCTTTTCTCAATGGCATAAGGTCTCATGTCAAAGATATCTGCAACTTTTAATGCAATTTCGGAATCTTTCAGATTTACCCTTGAAGTATTGTATGTATTGACATAGATATTGGTAGGTTTTGCTACTCCAATAGCATATGAAACCTGCACCAGTACTTCATCACAAACACCTGCTGCCACCAAATTCTTTGCAATATGCCTAGTCGCATAAGCTGCAGATCTATCCACCTTGCTTGGGTCTTTTCCTGAAAATGCACCGCCTCCATGTGCTCCCTTTCCACCATACGTATCCACGATGATCTTCCTACCTGTCAATCCGGTATCTCCATGCGGCCCACCAATGACAAATTTGCCGGTAGGATTGATATGGTACGTTATGTCTTCCTTAAATAATTTTTTTAAGCTCGGCTTCAGCGTTTTTACCACCATTGGGATGACAATATCTATAATATCGTGCTTGATTTTTGTAAGCATGATATCATCCTCAGCAAAGTCATCGTGTTGCGTAGATACCACTATACTGTCAATTCTTTGCGGTTTATTGTCGTCAGAATATTCTATGGTTACCTGAGACTTGGCATCGGGACGCAAGTAAGTCATTTTTTTGCCTTCCTTTCTAATCTTTGCCAGAATCTGAAGAATTTTGTGGGATAAGTCTAAGGCCAATGGCATGTAATTGTCTGTTTCGTTACTCGCATAACCAAACATCATGCCTTGATCTCCGGCGCCCTGATCTTCCTTTTTCTCCCTTTCTACACCTTGGTTGATATCAGGTGATTGTTCATGGATAGCGGACAATACACCGCAGGAATGCGCTTCAAACATGTATTCAGACTTTGTATATCCTATTTTATTGATGACATCTCTTGCTATTTGTTGTACATCTAGGTAGGTTCGTGATTTTACTTCACCGGCCAATATCACTTGTCCCGTGGTTACCAATGTTTCACAAGCTATCTTTGAATGGGGATCAAAAGCTAAAAAGTGATCTACCAATGCGTCTGAAATTTGGTCTGCTACTTTATCCGGATGGCCTTCTGAAACTGACTCCGACGTAAATAAATATGGCATAACTTATAGAATTTGCTGAATGGATTTTTAAATTAAAGTGCAAAGATATTTTATTTTTATATATTTGAAACAAATCATGAAAAGTATTATCACGATACATAAATGAAATATAGGCTTCTATAGGATGTGCATTACTTTTGATAAAATGAAATACAATCTGTAACGAATAGGGTTATAGTAGGTCTTTTGGCATTTGGCATCATAAAGAAGTAAAAGAGTAAACATAAGAATGATGATGTACCGCGATATAGGTAGATTTTTGATCATTTCAAATTACCGTCAAATATAGGTATTTTTCCAATGGTGGATGATTTTTTTATGATGGGAAATTTGCTATTTATTACAACGTTGAAGTGTCAGGGCTACGTACCTAAATATGTGTTGTGTGTTATTCCTAAGTGAAAAAGCCAAACAACAAGATGAAAAATCAAAATCCACTAGGAGTTGTGTAAATCGTTGTGCAATATAATGAGGCAAAGGATACAATGATCATATTTCAAAATGGATTCCGACATTCAATATTTCGATATTTCATTAATGTCAATTCATTCTCAAGTTATAGTCGGGTCATATACGGGTTATAGTCGAGTTATATACGGGTTATATACGGGTTATATACGGGTTAATAGAGCAAATATGCAATGTAAGTTAAAAAGGAGATAAGAGTATGTTTAAAATTTATCCTTTAGCAAGAAAATGTTTTATTTTATTATCCTAAAACAAAATTTAAACATACTCTAAATTGGCAAGAATTAAAGCAATTGTGAAAAATAAAGCTGTTGGTTGTCCTGATCCATCAAATCGAAATCTATTTTCCTATTTTAAATGGTTGGTCTTGGGCGCGGTAATTTTTACTTACAAGACTAAAACAAATAAAAAAACAATGATTTAATTACTTATGTATTAAAAATATATCTATGTTTTTGTAATTTTGCCTTATGAAGTTTTCATCCAAAATATTAGAACAAGCAGTAGTTTCCCTGACCACTTTACCCGGAATTGGAAAAAAAACAGCTTTAAGACTTGCGTTGCATTTAAGCCAAGACCATTCTAAAAAAGCGCAGCAAATTGCATTTGCACTGAATCAATTAGCAACCATGATCCGCAAATGTTCGGTATGTGGCAATCTTTCTGATGAGGAATGTTGTGAAATTTGTAAGTCAAAACACCGTCAAAATAATATCCTATGTATTGTCGAGTCATCAAGAGATGTCATGGCTATCGAAGAGACACAACAGTTTAATGGAAAATATCACGTTTTGGGTGGCGTCATCTCGCCATTAGATGGGATTGGCCCTGAAGAACTCAACATACAAGGTTTGATTCAAAGAATTGATAATGAGAACATTGAAGAAATCATCATGGCCATAAGCCCAACAATAGAAGGGGAAACAACCATTTACTTCATTTCAAAGCTGGTCAAAGAAAAAAATATCAAAATTAGCGTCATTGCTAGAGGAGTTTCCTTTGGAGGAGATTTAGAATATACAGATGAACTTACATTGGGTAGGTCAATCCAATCACGACTGCCCTATCAAGTCGATAATTGATATCTATGGGCACTGAAGTAAGCATCGTCATCGTCAATTACAATGTCAAGTATTTCTTAGCACAATGCCTTCAGTCTATATTTAAATCCGTTTTGGATGATATCTCGTTGGAAGTTTGGGTTGTGGACAATGCTTCCAATGATGGATCCGTCGATATGATCCAACAAGATTTTCCCAAAGTTAAACTGATAGAAAATAAAAGCAACGTAGGATTTGCAAAGGCAAACAATCAAGCGCTTCAGTTGATACAATCAGAATTTACCCTGATACTCAACCCTGATACCATCCTTGAAGAAAATACTCTAGCACAATGTGTCAAATTCATGAGACAGCATCCTGATTGTGGTGCCATGGGCGTAAGGATGATTGATGGTAGTGGCACATTTCTTCCTGAATCGAAAAGATCGCTTCCATCTATTATGAGCTCCCTTTATAAATTGAGCCATTTAAGCGAATTATTTCCTCATTCTTCGGTATTTAGTCATTACCATTTAGGTCATTTATCTGAGTATGAAGCCCATAAAATTGAAGTGCTGTGCGGTGCATTTATGTTTATCAAACACAAAATTTTGGAGGAGACAGGTTTTTTTGATGAATCCTTCTTTATGTATGGGGAAGACATAGATTTGAGTTATAGAATCCTACAAACAGGCGCATCCATTTATTATGCACCGGTTTCAACTATCGTGCATTTCAAAGGTGAGAGCACAAAGAAAGCCAGCATTGATTATCACAAGCATTTTTATGGCGCCATGGGCATCTATGTTGAAAAGCACTTCTCAAAATCAAAAGCAACGTTATTTCAATATATCATCAAATTAGGCATCTATTTCAGAGCATTTATCAGCTTCATCGCCTACCCTATCAAGGCACTTCTATTGCCTATGATTGATGGTGTACTGATATTTTTTACACTGAAATATATAGCCCATTGGTGGGCCGTGTTTAAGTTTAATGACCCAAGCTACTATGATGCATTCACATTGTATAGATTTATTTCGGGATACACATTAACTTGGCTTTTTGGATTGTGGTTTTTTGGAAGATATTCGGATGAAGACAATTTCAAGGTGCGATTGAATGGCATACTATCAGGCACAATAGGTATCTTGATCATATACGCCTTGCTACCCGAATATTTAAGAACTTCAAGGGCAATTTTAGTTGGTGGGTCAGTTGCTGCATTTATAATTACATCATTGACATCAAGAATCAATAAAATTTTCTTTAAAACCCACAAAAATCCCGATTCATCTCGAAAGAACATAGCCATTGTTACCAATTTTACTAACAACGAGACCATAGAAAGAATTAAAAATTCCCATTCCAAAGCCGATACAAATGTTTATTTTATCAAACCAAATATCCTAAATACTGACGGTCGCTTCTCAGGAGATTTAGATTCCTTGCATACATTGATTGTTCCTTTGAAAATAAATGAGATCGTATTTTCATCAGACGATATCAACATGCACCAAATCATAGATACCATGTCGAAAATCGGAGATTCTGTGATCTATAAAATTAGCTCTGACCAATCATTGTCCGTACTCAGTAGCAGCAATAAAGCCAGCCAAGGAAACATATTATTGATAGACAAATCTTTTACCATTTCAAAAGGGATCAGCCAACGGAGTAAAAGAGTTTTTGATATGATTGCATCTATTTTCATCATCCTTTTTAGTCCAATTCTCTACGTTTTGAATGGTTTGAATGCAAATCTATTTAAAAACATCATCGACGTGATGTATGGCAAGAAAACTTGGGTTGGATATGGAGGTGCACCTTCGGATTATATAAATTTACCTCCGCTAAGGCAGGCAGTCATTGCAGTGCCATTGCTCTTCGATGTGGTAGAATATTCAAAAGACTGGATTCTCAATGAAAATAAAAAATACGCCCTTGAATACTCACCGTGGATAGACTTCAATATACTCATTAAACACCATTTTAGATTAGCAAACTGATGGATACACACATTCTAGATATAATAAAAAACCTTTCAGTAGAATATGCACAAGATATCATTGATATAAGACATCATCTGCATCAATATCCTGAGCTTTCCTTTCAAGAAAAAAACACAACTTCCTATATTAAACAACAATTGGAGAAAGAGGGCATACAATATACCGACCGATATTTAGACACTGGTGTAGTGGCATGGATACGCGGTAAATCAAAGGAATTTATCTCGCTTCGGGCTGATATTGATGCGCTTCCTATAACAGAAAACACACAGGTTCCTTATGCTTCGAAAAATGAAGGTATCATGCATGCTTGCGGCCATGATGTCCATACTTCATGTGCGCTTGGAGCCATGAAAATTCTAAAAAGACTAGAGTCATCCCTACCCTTTTCTGTTGTTTGTTATTTTCAACCCGGAGAAGAAAAACTTCCGGGAGGAGCTCTACAATTGATTGAAGCGGGCGCTTTGGATGATTTCCCAAGTAAGTATATAATAGGACAACATGTTTCTCCTGAACTTCCGGTGGGTTCCATAGGCATTAAACCCGGCATTTTTATGGCGTCAGCGGATGAGATCTATATCACAATTAAAGGGAAGGGAGGTCATGCAGCCGCACCGCATAAAAATAACGATGTAGTTTTAACCGCTTCTCAATGTATTGTCCAACTGCAAACTCTGGTTTCCAGATATGCAAATCCTATTACACCAACAGTGCTAAGCTTTGGAAAAGTCAATACTGATGGTGGTGCTACCAATGTATTGCCTTCAAAAATTTCTTTGGAAGGGACGTTCAGGACATTTGACGAAAAATGGCGAAATGAAGCACACCAACACATCCAAGATATTGTGCATAATGTAGCATCATCCTATCATTGCGAAGCAAAAGTGGATATACTAAAAGGATATCCTTGTCTGCACAACGATGAGCAACTCACAAATGACATCAAAAGGCATTTTTCACAATATCTTGGAAATGATATGATTATTGACTTAGATGCACGAATGACAGCTGAAGATTTCGCCTATTACTCACAAAAAATGCCTGCATGTTTTTATAGGTTAGGAACCGGAGGAACCAATCCGTCCACACAACATAACGTGCACTCACCATATTTTGATATTGATGAGGATGCGCTTCAGATAGGCGCAGGATTGTTAGCATGGTCAGCTTTTCTCAATTTAAAGATGGTTTAAAATGAAATCAACATATCTATTATTGACTTTTTCTTTTCTGTTTGTTTCAAAAGTAACTTTTTCGCAGCCTACATTTAAAAATGTGACGTATGAATGGTGGAAAAGTGAATCACCAAGAAGCCCTATTCCGGCTGGCATAGTGGACATTGACGGAGATTTTTCAGATGAAATAGTCAGTTTGAATAGAGGCAATGAGTTGCAATTTTTCCAATATTTTGATAAAGAAGTCATTCAAATCAGTAAAATAGGCGTTTCAAACAATTCCCAATGGACCATGACAGCAGGTGATTTTGATAATAATGGTCGAAATTCCGTGGTCACTTCAGGCGTGTATAATAACATTACTTTGACTCAAAAAAATGACATCGTATTTTCAAATTCTACAATAATTTCAAGCATATATGCACAAGGGTCGAACACTATTGACATCAATAATGATGGCCTGCTGGATTTGTTTGTTTGTGATGATGTAGGTCATCCTGTGATCTACCTGAACCAGAATGGCAACTTGGTGCAACAAAAAGTAATAGATTTCTCTCAGAATGATCCTACTGATGGTTCCGGAAATTACGGCTCAGAATGGGAAGATGTCAACAACGATGGTTTGATTGATTTGTATATTTCAAAATGTCGTGTCGGTGTGGATTCACCTGATGATCACAGACGCATCAACAAACTCTTCATCAATCAAGGTAATAATACCTTCGTCAACATGTCCGACTCTTTCAATTTAGCCAATGGCGCTCAGTCTTGGACAACAACATTTGGTGACTTAGATAATGATGGAGATATGGATGTGTTTCTTGTCAATCATGAAGTTCCCCATGTACTGTATGAAAATATTGATGGAAAATTCTTTGTAAAAAAAGCTTTATCAAAAACACTTCAATCATTTGGTTTTCAAGTATTAATGCGAGATTTAGATAATGATGGCCTACTAGATATATTGATTTCAGGAATAGAAGGACTGACACTATTGCACAATCGAGGTGGAATGCAATTTGATATATTTGAAAAGTATTTAAGCCCTTCAAAAATATTATCATTCAATGTGGGAGATATCAATGATGATGGCTTTATCGATATCTATGGTCATATTTCTCAACCAATCAATGAAATCGGTTATTCAGGTGATGAGCTTTGGATCAATACTTCTCAGAACAATCATTTTATCAATCTTAATTTAATCGGCACAAAGTCAAATCGCAACGCTATAGGTGCACGTATAAAAGTCTATTCATCCTCGGGCACGCAACAAAGAACCGTTAAAGGTGGCGAAAGTTATGGCATCATCAATTCGTTTCAGCAGCATTTTGGTACAGGTCAAGATGCTAAGATAGATTCAGTCCTCATATTTTGGCCTTCACGAATTGTCGAAAAGTATTTTAATCTTCCTACAAACGAAACCTACATCATTGAAGAAGGAAAATGTATTACTTCTCAATCCATCAGACCAAGTGAGACCATCTTTGTATCATCTAATCATCCAGTGGAATTGGATGCAGCTTCCGTTCCTATGATGTCATACCAATGGAGCAATGGTGATACTTCTGGTTCTACTTCCATCACCATTCCGGGAAAGTATTCTGTGCAAATGAGAGACAGTTTAGGATGTCTATACATTTCCAAACCCATTATCGCAAAAAATTTATGCAGAGATGCTGTAACTCCAATATTTAAAAATGATGCGGTAACGATTTGCAGTGGTGAAGACCTAACTCTTTCTGCTGGCACAGGTAAATCCTATCAGTGGTCCAATGGTTCTACATCCGACCAAATTACTGTGCAGCAACCCGGAAAATATGCAGTTACGATGACTGATTTTTGTGACCAAACCTTCATTGACACACTAATTGTAAAATCATTTTCTCCAAAATTTCAGATTGTAGGTGATTCTGTAGATCAGTTTTCATCAGCTACATTGACTTCAACTTTGGAGAAAACTGATTGGTACGGAAGTGGCGATAAAACAGATTTTTTGTTTTCAGGACCGATTTTCCATACACAGCCTTTGGATTCATCTCAGTATTTTTATGCGGTCGCTTACGACAATATTTCGACATCTTCGGGAAGACTTGGTAAAACAGATTTCCCTACAACCAATCAGTATTCAGCTGACGGTATTGAAGGGAGTTTGGTATTTATTACCTACAATGTATGTAAGATTAAGACTGTAAAAGTAGGCACGGATAAGGCGGGTATAAGAAGAGTCCTCATCAAAAGCAGCAATGGAGAAGTCGTTTATAGCAAGGATTTTGACATTCCTGTGGGCATTTCTGAAATTACTTTGGATGCATTGATAGAAAAACCCGGCGAATATCGAATGGGAACAGATATCAATGTGAATTATAACAATTTAGGCTTCAAAAGTCCTCGACTGATGCGATCCCAAGGCGGTACCAATTTCCCTTATTTCATCGAAGATCAAGTGTTAATTTATTCATCTGATGGTGGTCAATTTTACTATTATTACTTCTATGATTGGAAGGTAGAATATAACTTCTTAGAATGTGCAACAGCAACTGACAGCGTTTTTGTAAAGGTGAATAAACCAGATTTCACAGCATCTTATTTATCAAATCAGATCAATTTATATCCTAATCCGGTGCATGATGAACTTCATTGTTCTCAAATGGAAAGCGACCAAATATATCATATTTATACACTGCAAGGGATTAGAGCACTGAGTGGCAACAACCATAGAATTTCGGTATCTCACCTACCTTCGGGCATGTACATTTTTGAGTTGACATCAAAAAATCATGCAATAACTAGACGTACTTTTATAAAATTGTAAGGATCAATATATCTTTTGTGTCAAGGCTTCAATTTCTGCATCAGTGATGTACTCATCATACGATTTCAATTTATCAATGAATCCTTTAGGCCCGATTTCAATCACTCGATTGGCCACAGTTTCCGTAAAAGTGTGATCCCTAGAGGTAAATATGATATTACCCGGAAAATTGGTCAGTGCATTGTTCAATGTTGTGATTGTCTCCAAATCCAAGTGGTTGGTAGGTTCATCAAACATCAAGAAGTTGGCTTCCTTCAACATCATTCTTGAAAGCATACACCGCACTTTCTCACCACCAGAAAGCACATTAGACATTTTAAGTGTTTCTTCCCCTGAGAACAACATTTTGCCCAAAAACCCTCTGATATAAGATTCATCTTTCTCTTCCGAAAATTGCCGCAACCAGTCTATCAGATTCATAGGTTCATGAGAAAAATAACTTTCATTGTCAAAAGGCAAGTAGGAGCTGGTGATGGTCTGCCCCCACTCTATCGTCCCAGAATCTTGCTTGAGTTCGCCCGCCAGAATTTTATAAAATGCAGTCGTCGCCAAACTGCTTCTTGATATCACCGTAATTTTATCTCCATGGTGTACATCAAAACTCAAATCCTTGATTAAAACGCTGTCGCCATCAGTGTAACAAAGATTTTTAACCGATAAAATTTCTTTACCTGCCTCTCTATTCATCTTATAAATGATACCAGGATAGCGTCTTGAAGATGGCCGAATATCTTCGATGTTTATTTTGTCGAGCATCTTTTTCCTTGCGGTAGCTTGTTTTGACTTAGAAGCATTGGCGCTAAATCTGTCGATAAAAGCTTGAAGCTCTTTGATTTTTTCTTCTGCCTTTTTATTAGCTTGCTGCTTGTGTCTTAAAGCCAATTGGCTAGATTCGTACCAGAAAGTATAATTTCCTGAAAAAACATTGATCTTGCCAAAGTCAATATCCACAATATGTGTGCAAACTGCATCCAGAAAGTGCCTATCATGGGATACTATGATGACAGTATTTTTAAACTCAAGGAGGAAGTCTTCCAACCAAGAAACAGTATGAATATCTAAACCATTTGTAGGTTCGTCCAAAATTAACAAATCTGGATTCCCAAAAAGCGCTTGTGCCAATAACACCTTGACCTTCTGACTACTATCTAATTCTTTTAAAAGCTTATAGTGTAGTGAAGGTTCGATTCCCAATCCACTCAAAAGATTTGCAGCATCCGGTTCAGCATTCCACCCATCCATTTCCGCAAACTCAGCCTCCAAATGTGATGCATGCATGCCATCTTCTTCAGTAAAATCTTCCTTGGCATAGATGGCATCTTTTTCAACCATGATAGACCACAATCTATCATATCCCATCAAAACAGTATGTATTACAGGAACTTCATCGAACTCAAAATGGTTCTGCTTTAAAACAGCCATTCTCTTTCCAGGCTCAAGTGAAACGCTACCTTTGTTGGCATCTTGAGCACCGGATAATATCTTCAAAAAAGTAGATTTCCCCGCACCGTTCGCCCCAATAATTCCATAGCAATTACCCTGAACAAATTGTACATTGACTTCGTCAAAAAGTACACGTTTGCCATATTGAAGAGATATATTATTTGTAGAAAGCATGCTCTATTATTAAAATTGGCCGCAAAGGTACTTAATTTTAGTGATTTTTAGGCCTAGCATTTGAACTGCAAGACTTATTCGTAATCAATATCATAACGAAAAATGTAACTAACCCTCCATAAAAGGAATTTTTATAATAGAATGGAGTTGTTCTTTATTTTTGGATAATTATCCACGGTAAAAAAGTGGAGACTGATAAAATTTTAATAACTTTGCCGAGATTATTTGGCATGAGCATGAATAAAATCAGATTAGATATCATGGCACTTTCGCATAGTGTCACACAATCTCATAATTACGCGGTCGTCTTGGGAGAAGAATTCGGTAAGAGGAGATTGCCGATAGTCATCGGAGGATTTGAAGCTCAAGCTATCGCTGTGGCATTGGAAAATATGACGCCAAATAGACCTCTCACACATGACCTTTTCAAAAACACTTTAGAGACTTTTGATATCAATCTAAAGGAAGTCATTATCAATAATTTACTGGATGGTATCTTTTATGCACAATTGGTCTGCGAACTAAATGGTATGACGGAAACAATTGATGCACGTACCTCTGATGCCATTGCATTGGCAGTGAGATATAACTGTCCTATTTATACTTATGAAAACATCTTGGAATCTGCCGGTGTGATTTTAGAGGAAGAGGAAACTGCTACCGGTAAAACACAGAAAAAATCGAGTACCGAGACACTCAGTATTGCAGCCTTGGAAGCAAAATTAAAAGAAGCTCTTGAAAAGGAAGAATACGAACGTGCCGCAGAATTGAGAGATGTGATAAATTCACGCAAAAACGAAGAGTCGTAATTCCATAAAACTACCCTCTGTAATCAAAGTTTTTCTGACTGAAGCTTACATAGCTTCTATAATCATAGCGCTAGCTCCACCGCCACCATTACAAATAGCAGCTAAACCATACTTACCATTCTTTTTATGCAATGCATTCAGCAATGTTACGACGATACGTGCTCCCGAACATCCCAATGGATGGCCCAAACTCACCGCACCTCCATGTACATTGACTTTGTCCTCATCCAATCCTAACTGCTTTATAAAGGCCAAAGTAACTACTGCAAAAGCTTCGTTGACTTCAAACAAATCCATGTCTTGCAATGTTAGACCGGATTTTTTCAGCGCTTTTTCTGCTGCCTTCACTGGAGCTGTGGTAAACCATTCCGGATCTTGTGCAGCGTCTGCATAAGAGATGATTTTAGCCAATGGTTTTAAATTGTATTTTTTCAATGCATCTTCGCTAACGAGAATGACAGCTGCTGCTCCATCATTGATAGTGGAAGCATTGGCGGCAGTGACGGTACCATCCTTTGTGAATACAGCTCTTAGCGAAGGTATTTTTTCAAAAATAACATTTTTATATTCTTGGTCGGTATCGATGGTAGTGACATTCCCTTTTCTGTCTGTTACACTTACTCCACTGACTTCATCTTTGAATATTCCTGCTTCCCATGACGAAGCAGATCTCTTGTAAGATTGTATAGCAAATCTGTCTTGTTCTTCTCTGCTAATGTCATATTTTTTTGCGGTAGCATCAGCAAAACAGCCCATAGCTACACCGTCATACACATTTGCCAAACCGTCTCGTACTAAACCATCTACCAATTCTGCATTGCCATATCCATAGCCATACCTTGCCTTTGGAACATAAAATGGGATCGATGACATGTTCTCCATACCTCCACAAACCACAACATCGTTATCACCGCTTGCTATGGTTTGAGCACCGATAATGATGGATTTCATACCTGATGAGCACACTTTATTGATTGTGGTAGCTGGAGTGGAAGAAGATAAACCAGCGCCAATGGCTACTTGACGAGCCGGAGCCTGCCCGGCGTTGGCTTGAACCACTTGTCCAAAATAGATTTCATCCACGTCATCATTAGAAATTGTTACAGCATCCATGGCTGCTTTTACGACTTGTGATCCTAACTGTGTCGCAGGAATTTGTGAAAATTGACCACCAAAACTTCCTATGGGTGTTCTCAATGCAGAGACGATATATACTTGTTTCATCTTATGTGTTGTTTAAGAGAATGTTTAAAATTTATCCTTTAGCTACAAAAACAAAATTTAAACATACTCTAATAATATAAAGTACCAAAAAGAAAAAATGTTTAACCCATATGGAAGTTTATTCCATTTCTCTACATTCTTTGAATAAATCATCGATGTAGATGTACGTATCATGTTTTTTTTCATTCAACCACTTTACAAAATAGGCTTGCTTTTTTGTTTCCTTTGCAAATTGGGAGATTTTATCGAAATCTTCTTTTAGGTTGGCTCGATGTGGTTTGGTGATAGACACCAATTTCACGATTTTATACATTGATTCGCCATTGTAGGCTTTCACTTCTATAGGTTTGGAAATTTGACCAGGTTTAAGATTGTAAATAGCAAAATACGTATCCGGATCCATATCATCGGCTTGGAAAAACGTGTTGTTTGAATTCTGATTTTTCACTCTTCCACTATTTGCATACGAAGGCATTGACTTTAATGAAAAGGTTTTCACCGCTTTCTCAAATGACATACTATCTGACTCAATCAATGTTTTTACCGAATCCAAAAGCATTTTTGCTTTAGTTCTATCGTCCTCTACTATCTCAGGTTTTATTAAAACGTGCCTAGCTTTTACAGCGTTACCGCGCCTTTCCAATAACTCAATAAAGTGAAACCCAAATTCGGATTCAATGATATCAGAAATTTCACCTTTATCTATGGAATAAACAGTAGCCTCGAACTCAGGCACATACGTTCCACGCTTTGCAAAACCTAGATCACCACCCTTGGCCGCTGATCCGGGATCTTGAGAATACTTCTTTGCAATGTCTTCAAAAGTGGCTTTACCACTCACCACTTGATTTCTCAAGTCGGTAATTTTATCTAATGCTTTTTTCCTTTCTACGTCATTAACCTTTGGGGAAACAACAATTTCAGAAATCTCCATTTCAGATTTGAAATATGGCAATGAATCCTTTGGAATTTTATTGAAAAACTCTTCAACTTCCTTGGGAGTAATTTGAATATCTGACATCAAATTGTATTGCATTTTTTCAGCCAAAAGTTTTGACTTTTGATCGTCTCTGTATCTTGATTTCATTTCAGGAACAGAAGCACCATAATAGTCTTCAAAAAATGCTTCATCGCCATTCATCTGTTTTAAAATGGCATCGAATCTGTAATCTAGTTGTTGATCCACTTCTTGATCTGTCACTTCCACACTATCTAATTTCGCTTGGTACACAATCAATTTTTGGGCTATAAGGTTATTGAGGACGCTGCACTTTAGATGTTCATCAGCACCCGGATTTTGGGCTTTGTAATAAGTCCATTCTTCCTCAACTTCTGACAACAATATGTATTCACTGCCCACTTTAGCCACAATTTTGTCAATCAGAGCTTGCTGTGCAAAAATATATTGACTCAAAAAGAAGCAAAAAACTACTAAAAATTTATTCATATCAAGGTGCTTACTACATTTTAATACTTCGCTTACTCATGTATTTGAAATATTTCAAAAGATTTTTTTTTGATGCCTTCGTCGTACAATGTTTGTCTATACTGCGAAAGAATATTATTTTTTCTTTCAGACACTATCAACTTATCTACTCTATCTCTAATATAAATAAACGGAGGAATGCTGTTTTCGCTGTGGTAATCCAATATCTTAACAAAATATTCATAGTCACCATCCTTTTTCCTGTAAAATTTGGTCTTATTGAGATCGACTTTTTCCAACAAATTTTCTGGAAATAACGCATTCATTTCTTGTAGTGTAAGCCATCTGGACGTATCTACAAACAGTGAAGAAGCATTATCCTTTAATATGTAAAAAGCCTCTGACAGGTCATCCTTCTTCAAACTTTTCTCTATTTGCGATAAATTCTTATTCTTTGAGGAAATCTTCGCCATCATCAACTTTAAGATGGGATGTGAGAGCAAAAATTGTGCTTTTTTATTATCATAATACGTTTCACTCTCCTCCAAACTGACAATGGTATCAAGCATCTTATCGATCAGCTTCTTTTCAAAATTATAGACCAAAAGCGATGACCTGTAATCTTCCACTAATTTGCTAATATTGATATCTGCGGAGACATTATTTTCAGCCTCATCTTCCATAAGTTTTTGGCGAATCCAGTTCTGGATAAAACCATCGACTATAACTGCGCTATCCTGTGGCGCTGTACCATCAGTCACTAAATCATCGAGGAGTGATTTATGGAGAAGGTGAATTCCTACTTTGGCCACAACAGGATCTTTTTCTGACGGATAAAACCAAATACCATCCTTACAACTACTCATCCACATAGTTGAGGAAATACATAACGTCAAAAAAATTATTGGCTTGGACACAAAAATTACTTGGTCAATTTGTCTAAAACTTCTTTGTGAACATGGACAGGAAATTCCTTTTCCAGCTCTGCAACCCATTTTTTCTCTAAGTAGTCTTGATAATCTGCTACAACATAACCTCTTGCCTCTGCCAATGATTTTTGTCGTTGCGGGACTATTTTTTCTACTTTATCAAAGGTGAATGCCTTCAATTGATCATCGTATTTCATATCCGTTTTTGCATGGAGGGCAAACGGAAGATTTTCGAATTGCTTCGATGATTTATCAAATTGTGATTCTGTAATCGTAACCACATTCTCTTTTTTATTAAACTTAGCGTTCACCTTTTCCCAATCTTTTTTAGATGCAAAGTCTGAAATTTTTTCAGCCAAAGATTTATCACTCGTATGAATGGAATAATGAAGGACATTGGCTTGCTCATCCCAATGGTAATTGGCCTTATTCATTTCATAAAACTTCTCCAATCCCACAGTGTCTTGGTTTGCTTTATCCCAAACATTGATCCGAGTGGCTTCAAATAGTAAAATTCCCTCTTCATATTCACGCATAAGCGCCTTGAAATCAGGGTATTTTTGTGGCAATGACTTTTCTTCAAATTCCAATACTTTATCTGTAGTATATGCTTTATACAATTCATCTACCACTTCACCCTTTGGTTTTGAGACATCATACTTCAATCTGATCTTTGTATTCTTCTTAGTATAATCTGCGAAGTCGGATATTGAATACGCCATATCACCTATCGTAACCAATGTTGCTGATGGATTTGACAATTCAGGAATCCATTTGTAGGTATTGAAATCATCATTCAATTTTTGTGTAAAAGATTCCAAAACGTCCGGATGTTCTTCAAACTTTGTACTAGACTTGATCTTTTCTACCAATGCATCCTTCGCCTTATCAAACCTAGAATCTGTATTGATCTGCCCTTTCATTTTCTTCAAAAAAGTTTCATAGCTATCGCGCTGGACTTTATTGTCCCTCTTGATAATGTGCCATCCTGCTCTTGTAAATACCGGAACGGAAATATCGCCATCTTTTTCAAGTGCAAATGAAGCATCTTCGAAGGCTTTATCATATGAATTGATTCCAAAGGTGGCCAATTTACCTCCATTTTTATTGCTTGTCTTGTCAATGCTGTATTTTTTCGCCAGCTCAACAAAATCAGCTCCGTTCCGCAACGCAAAAACTAAACTATCAGCCAGTTCCTTGTTGCCTTGTGTCAGCATGATATGGCTCACTGAAATCATACCTCTTGCAGGTCTTTTATCCGTGACTTTTATGATATGATAACCAATCTTGGTTTTTATAATATCGGAAATTTTACCCACTTCAGTGTTATACAAAGCATTCTCCAAGTCATAAAATCCCGATGGCAATTTTGCAGTAAAATATCCCATATCACCACCTTTGCCTGATGAACTGTGGTCATCAGATTGCTTCGCCAGTTCTTCAAAAGAAGCTCCATTCTTGAGTTCTTTTTTGAAATTTTCTATCTTCTGCCAAGCTGCTTTTTTTACATCTTCTGTGGCATTTTCAGCTGCACTGACGAAAATATGGCTAAATTTGACATCATATTTTGTTCTTTCGTAGAGTTCTTTGATGAGTTGATCTGTCACTTCTTTATCGATGAGATAAGACGCTGCTAATTGTTTCCTATAACCATCCAATTCACGCATCAGATCAGGAACGGTGTCCAATTTCATGGCCTTAGCCTTCTGCACTTTGAGTTTAAACCTTTTATACAGGTCTAAATATTCATCCAAGCTTTTCTTGGAATAATCTGCATTGGTACCATTATTTTTCTCATAGATGTACTTGAATTCAGAAGTAGTAACATCAGCGTTTCCGACTGTCATGAGAACATCTTCATGTTGAGCTTGTAGTCCCCAAACACATAATAAAAATAAGATAGATAATTTAAATCTAAGTATCATATTCATCTAATTGTATAATAAAAATTGAATTAAAACGCAAAAGTACAATATTTCAATACACAAAAATGGGAAATTCCCGAATTTGTCAGCGAAATCCAATTTTTTAACGGAGTTTTAAATGTTCGCCGTAATGCCTTTAGTCTTCAACAAAGATGTACGGAAGTCTAGCAACAGGTTCATTCACCTTTATTAGTGCTTTGACATCATTGAAATACTTCAATATTTTCTTTTCCTCAGTGGAAAGTTTTGACGTTGCATCCGGATCTTCAGCCTTCTTAACTTCCTTTAAAATTTTCGTCATAAAATCATCTTCGATGGAAGGATATTCCACGATGCGATAATCTTCTACATTTGCCAATGCTGCTGCCTTGCTAATCGCTGTATCTATGTCTCCAAGTTCATCTACTAAGCCGATTTCCTTAGCCATCCTACCTGTCCAAACCCTTCCCTGTGCAATGGTTTTTGTACTATCAATAGAGAGTTTTCTACCATCCGATACTTTCTTTACAAAGGTATCATAGATTTCCAATGTGGATGCTTGCAAAACTTCCTTCTCCGCATCCGTCAATTTATTAAAAGGTGAGAAGGCAGCTGCAAAAGGATGTGTTTTCAATGTATCAAAGTTGATTCCTATTTTGTCATTCATCAATGTGGATGCATCCGGAAACATCATAAATACTCCTATGGAACCCGTCAAGGTATTCGGCTGGCTGACAATATAATCCGAACCCGCAGAAATATAATATCCGCCTGACGCCGCATAATCTCCAAATGAAGCAACCACAGGCTTTCCTGCAGCTTTGATATTTTCAATCTCATGCCATATCAAATCACTGGTAAATGAACTACCGCCCGGAGAATTTACCCTTAATACCAAGGCTTTGACTTTCTTGTCATTCTTTATTTTTTCTAATGCTTTCAGATATTTCTTCTCATTGATTTCACCACTTTTACTTGAATTATAAGCTATCTCCCCTTCAGCATATAAGATGGCGATTTTCTCTTTTGCACTCTCTGACGGTTCTTTGACATGCGACCCATACGCCGCTAAATCTATGTATTTCAGCTTTTTATCTTCATCGATACCAAGTTTGGTTTTCAATATTTTTTCAAATTCATCTTTGTACAATATTCCGTCAATGAGTTTTGATTCTAGAGCATGTTGTGGTGTTTTGCCCGAAAAATTTGAAATGGCCGTTTCCACCTGCTCCGCTGAAATTTGCCTTGCATCTGCAATCTTTTGGACAAGAATATCCTTCATATCCGTCAAAAAAGCACGTGTTTGAATTTTATTGTATTCACTCATTTCAGACAATCTGAATGGTTCCGTTGCGCTTTTAAAGTTGCCGGCATAAAATACATTCATGGAGACGCCGATCTTATCCAACATGTCTTTCATGTAAGGTATCATAGTGCCAAATCCTCTCAAATCAACCATTCCATTGGGATTTAAGAAAATGGAATCACTCACCGTACTTAAAAAATAAGCAGATTGCCCATAAAAGTCACTGTACGCATATACAAACTTGCCACTTTCTTTAAATTTCTCAAGCTCAGTTCTCAAAGAAAGTGTTCCTGCCTGGCCCAATCCCACTTCATTGGTTTCTATCACGATGCCCTTTATCTTTTCATCTTCCGCAGCAGATGCAAGCAATTTTCTCACAGAATTTAGGCCCAAACCATCGGGAATGTCATTTAGAATCGGGGATTCCATTTGGATATTTCCAGACAATTCCGGCATACTTTCATTGAGATTTATTTTCAGAATGGTATTATCTGACAAGGAGTCTTTTTTTACCAAACCGCTTAAACCGATTCCTACAAGAATTAAAAAGCCAATGACAATGGCTGCAAAAATACCCAAACAAGAGCCTAAAAATGATGTGAAAAAGTTTTTCATCTGATATTTGATTAATCAATGTTGAGACACCACAAAATGTCTTTGGTTCATGAAATGTAATATAAGCGCTGCAAAATTTCTACAAAAGTGTGAATTTACTCGTCAAACTCATGGATTTGTCTTGGATAATTTCTGAATGGTAAACTTAAAACCAATGGCCACAAAGTCCAAGGCGATATCCGCAGCTTTTGATATCACTGAGACGACTTCATCCTTTTCCTTAGGAAGCCATTTACCCAAAACAAACCTGACTTGTTGGCCCGGATGAAAGTCTTTACCGATGCCAACTCTCAGTCTGTAATACTGATGATTGCCCAATACACTGCCTATGTCTTTCAACCCATTGTGACCACCGTCACTACCTTTGTCTCTGAGTCGAGTGGCGCCAAGATCCAAGTGTAGATCATCCACTATGACCAGCAAATTTTCTTTGTCTATCTTCAACTTTGTCATCCAATACTGCACTGCCTTGCCGCTGAGATTCATGTAGGTGGAAGGCTTCAAAAGGACGACTTTTTTACCTTTGAATGAAAACTCTGCGATACTGCCATGGGTATCTATTTTAAATGTCGCTTGGTTTCGAGATGCGATTTCATCTACCACATCAAAACCGATATTGTGCCTAGTATTTTCGTATTCTGCACCAATATTTCCTAATCCAACAATTAAAAATTTCATTTCGTCCGGCTGGGTTTCTTTGAAAAAAATATTTTGAATCCATTTAATCATGCCGCAAAAGTAACAATCAAATATGGCTATTCACATATATGTAGTGCAAAATCTTCAAAGCAATGGGTATGGAAATGGATAGATTTTTGTTATTTTTAGCGACTATCTGCCTCAAGTCGGTAAAGCTTTTAATTTTTTTGTACATTAAAAAAGAGTAAATAAAAATGCCACTGCTGTATTGTCTTCAATTGTGTCAATGTTCAAACTGCGTTGGTTTTGTTAACACACATTTATTTAGTTTTACGGATTTCTGAATGAATAACCATTACCTTTGCACTTTTATAGAATTTTTATAGTTCTTTTGTAAATGAAGGTGTATTTGAATGATATTCAGCGATTCGTGTCAAAACTTTCCATCAAAAAAGTGTGGAATATGGCAAGCATATACCTATCATTTCAGATATCAAGGCGAACCAAAAATCCTCGAATTTGGGGAGCACCGGTGACGATTTCCATAGAGCCCACAACTGCTTGCAATCTGAGATGCCCCGAATGTCCATCCGGATTAAGGCAATTTACTCGGGAAACCGGAAACTTAAAGGAAGACTTTTTTAGAAAAATTGTAGATCAGCTCTACCACCGATTGACGTATTTGATCTTCTATTTTCAAGGAGAACCGTACATCAATCCAAGCTTCCTGCAAATGGTCAAATACGCTTCAGAAAAGAAGATTTATACCATCACTTCTACAAACGGGCATTTCCTGAATGATAAAAATGCAAAAGATACTGTAGAATCCGGCTTGGACAGGCTTATCATCTCCGTTGATGGCACCACACAAGATGTATATGAAAATTATAGGAAGGAAGGAAATCTTGAAACCGTCCTCCATGGTGCAAGAAACGTAGTCAAGTGGAAGAAAAAACTCAATGCTTCACACCCGCACATCATTTTTCAATTTTTGGTAGTAAAACCGAATGAACACCAGATTCCTGAAATCTATAAATTGGCCAAAGAGATCGGTGTAGATGAAGTCAAGCTCAAAACCGCTCAAATCTACGACTATAAAAATGGGAATGATCTGATACCAACACTTGATGCATTCTCGCGATATAAAAAAATGCCGGATGACACTTACTCATTGAAGCACGTGCTGCTCAATCACTGCTGGAAAATGTGGCACTCTTGCGTCATTACATGGGATGGTTTTGTGGTACCTTGTTGTTTTGACAAAGATGCCACACACAAGCTTGGTGACCTAAAACAAGACAATTTTGATGAGATATGGCATAATGAAAGCTACCAACGATTCAGGAGATTGCTTTTCAAAGGTAGAGACCAAATAGACATCTGTCAAAACTGCACCGAAGGTTGCAAAGTCTGGAAGTGATATGGTTGTTGGTGCTCTATGGATGTTTCCGAGAATCGCCCTGAGGTAGTTTTGAAAAACTGGCAATTTAGAACCCTTTTCATCGATGGAAGTTATCAAGCCTTGAAAACTGCACAGCATGCTAGATGCCAAAAAAGTTGAATTGATATCATCCTATCAAAACTTAAATGATGTTACAATTGCCAAAAGTGTCGTATTTTTGTGTGCACATATGATTTACAGTGAATAAAGGTAATTTAAGAATCATATCAAATTTGATAATTTAAATAACAAGGACGCAAAATGAAAACTCCTGATACTCTTATTGTACATCCATCTAATGAAGAACAACTTTCTGTCATCAAAGCTTTTTTGGAAGCCCTTAAGATAAATTTTGAGTTTTCTAAAGATACTTATAATCCTGAGTTTGTAGCTGAAGTCTTGAAAGGGAAGCAGGATATTGACGAAGGAAAGTTTACAGACGTCAAACTGGAAAACATTAAAGATTTTATGGATAGCCTATGAATTACATTCTTCGGTTTTCTGACACCGCAATTAAACATATCAAGCAACATAAAAATTTTGGCAATAAAGCGGTAATTGATAAAATCACCCTACTTTTTGAAGAGCTAACCAAACACCCCTTCATCGGAACCGGCAAACCTGAACCTTTAAAACACAATCTCGCTGGTTACTGGTCTCGTAGAATCAATAGAGAACATAGACTTGTTTATGAAGTTACTGATGATATCGTTTTGATACTTTCTGCCAAGGGGCATTATTGATTAAAGCCATATAAAAAGTTTTAATCTAAAGATTTTTCTTAATATAATATTCTTGCACCCCATCAAAATTATCCCGTTTAATAACTATTTTATTTTGTCCTTTATCAAGATATTGCAATACATCATCAGGCTTATCTTCAAAATAATAACTTGGAAAAGTATATTGATTATCTCTGATTAAATTGTGTTTTTCGATTAGTTTATCTTCAACATAGAGTGAAACAACATTAGATTCTATTAAAAGGTAACAATTTTTTACGGGTATCGTATCATTTGAGTCTATAACAGGAACTCTTTTATATTGTACCCATTTATATTTCTGCTCCTTTACTGGATTATTTGATTTTACTTCTTTTAAAGAATACGTCTCAATAGGTTCGATATTTAAGTTGCTTTCCTTATTAAAATTGGGTGTCTTTTGATGGCAAGAAATCAATAATAACAAACCTACTATTTGCAATAAACTTCTCATTCTGTTGCTGTTCTTGTTTTTTTGTATAAATTCCAATCAACATTACCCTTCGCAGCATTCATCGCTTGGCGATTAGCCTTTGTTTTATCCCCTAAATATGTTGCTCTAGCATCTAAATACTTCATATAATTTTGCTCATTATTTTGGATGGATGTGTACTTAGAATGAAGTGATGGGTCTAAATTCTTCCAATCATCAGTTGCTCTACTTAAACTACCCCACCAAGCCATTGCATTATACCAATCATCAGAATGCTCTGTACCATAAGAAGCATCGAACTCCTTCATGCCTTGTACGAAAGTTGGTATATTACCTTCTGCCATTGCTTCGTGGTCTCCTTCATATCCTGGTGTTGTACCTTGCTGATTATAATGTCTTTCTAATGTGGGGTAATCAGACAAATTCCCTTCGGCTCTTGCCTTATGGTATCTACTATGCAACCCTTTGTGCATTATTACCTTTGCAATTAAGGTAGGGTCTGCAGTTAACCTCCCTCCATTTAAAAAACCTTATTTCAAACGTGAATATTGTAACCATTTGCGCCTCTTGTAGATGGAGCATAACCCATATAACCACCAGATGTTGGGGTAATAAATACATTTTCTTGGTTCTTAATGAAACGTGTGAAAATAGCATTAAAAGTGCCCGTTCTGGTAAGTGCTCTAATAATCTTAGAATAATTACCGCCCCAATTCAACCATACAATTTCTCGTCCATCTGGATCTATTGCATTTAATGGATTATTAGCCACATACGCATATGGTGAGATACTTGGATATTTCTCAGCCAGTGGGTCAACCCCATGCCACACACTGATTCTCGGGTCATAATACCTCGCTCCATAGTAATATAGACCTGTATTGTCATCCATCACTTTTGAATTAAACATAAATGGAGTGGCCCAACCTGCTAGCCTCACCACGTTTGGTTCGGTTCCTTCATTTTGAAGCCATTTCGTATGGCTTCAATTTCACAAAATTTGTGAAACCTTTCAGTCATTGCTCGGCCATCGTCTCCGAATGGCAAATATAATAAAAATTGATATGGCACTCCATTTTCGTCAAATAAAAATGTGCTGGAGCCTATATGATCAGGATGGAATTAGAATATTAGCCATGCACTAAAAATACGAAAGCCACATAACTTTTGATTTGTTATGTGGCTTTCGTAAAAATCGAATTACAAATTCATAATGTATAGTATCGCAGTTGCAAACTGCGACAATCAGGTGAAAATGACATTGGTTGGGAGCGGAAACGGGCGAGAAAGAACAAAAAAAGCCCCAAACGAGGCTTCGGCTTCCTCTTAAAATAATCTCTTCCAAAAAAGGACAAGGAATAAGACTAAACTGACACAAACTTTTAGAAATGCTGATGATGTTCCATAAAGCCAATTAGCTAAAAAGAACTCTAAAAGGAACAAAACGACAAAGAGTAAATAAAATATCAATTTGTTGTTAGGTTCAGCCATTTTATTAAGACCAAATGACATAGGCAATCCGAAAACGATAGCTTCAATTATAACAGGAATGAAGAATAGCCACACAAAATAAAACCAATCTTCACCATTTTTTAAATCCGACAATTTTACAAACTTCACATCTTTATTTGTTGAGTGCAGGACTACAAAAAATAAAACATAACGTAAAAGAATATAACTCGTAACTTTCATTATTAACTTTCCCATAACTACGATTTTTATCGTTTGTAAAATGAAGGTGCTGGACCTAAATGCGTGTATTCGGACACAGGTATAAAACCGTCATCCATTGGGTTTCTCGGTATCCTTACCCCTGTTTGGGTTTTTATTATCCCTTGTGTGGCTTTAAATAAAGGTTGGTTATATTTGAATAACTGATTGCCATTTACCGATAACGTTGCTGACGGAAAAACATCGGTTGCCCCTGTTAGGGATAAGTTGTTTCCTGATAAGCCAAGTCTAAGTTTTTGGCCAACATTCACAGCATAATATCCCATTATCCTAATCCAAATTCATCGAAACCAATAACCATTGTATGTTGCTCAAAATTAGCTTTGCCGTTTGTTGCTCCTTTTATGTCAAGTCTTACATTCTTTTGCCCTGGAAAGTAATCCAAACCTTGAAAAATACCACCTGTCTTGTGAACTTCATAATCTGACGAAATATCCACAGATAACAAATTATTATCAGCACCGGTATTTGAAGTGAGAGTTATGGTAGATGTCAGTTTGTCTCCTGCTGGAAACTTACCCAAAGGACCCTCCCACAATTCGCCATCAATGTAACTATTAAATGTAAATGTTAAATCCTTGCCTAAGTATGTATCTCCCGCTTTTGTTGTAGATTGGTCAACTGCATTTTTATCCCAATATATATTACCATTATTACCCAATACCCAATCATCAGGCCCTCTACCGTCAGGATCTATTAATCCAATCGGATTATTATGCACATAGCGATACGATGTCCATCTAGGTGCTTCATTCGCCAGCGGATCGACCTCATGCCCCACGCTGATTCTCGGGTCATAAAACCTAGCTCCATAATAATATAGACCTGTATTGTCATCAATCTCCTTGCTAGTAATCATGTATGGAGTAGCCCAGCCGGCTAGCCTCACCACGTTTGGTTCGGTACCTTCATTTTGAAGCCATTTCGTATGGCTTCAATTTCACAAAACTTGTGAAACCTTTCAGTCATTGTTCGGCCATCGTCTCACCGAAGGACAAATATAATAAAAATTGATATGGCACTCCATTTTCGTCAAATAAAAATGTGCTGGAGCCTATATATCCGGGTGGAATCAGTGTATTGGCCCTGTACTAAAAATACAAAAGTCTCATAACTTTTGATTTGTTATATGGCAGCAGTGATTACTATACATTCTGTCACATATGTATGGCAAATCCATGACAACATACTGACGTGGTGAATACTACGCCCAGATGGGGTACAAATAACTAACCTTTGACGCCAAAGAGTAAGAACTATTGATTTAAATCCTTATTCAAAAATTCTTTGAAGCCTTTTTTAAATTATATTCCTCAATTTTTACATCTTCAATATCACTTAAATCACAATCAAGATTTCCTGTAGAATTTAATATATCAAATGTTCCATTATTTTTTTTCAGTAATTCAAAATTTATGGAATAAAGTAACTTTTTATTATCTGTAGTACATTCCGTGCTGCTAGCAATAAATCTTAGATAGTATTTATCCTTTTCCCTTTTAAAAGATGTCAAAACAATATCTTTTTTAAAACCACAATTCAAGTCAACCTTTAATTTATAATAAGTAGTAATAAATATATATTTATGTTTCGTTTTTATATACCCATCACTAGCAAATTTAAATGATTTTGTCAAATCAATTAATCTTATTTCAGAAACTGTGCTATCATTTTCTAAGTTAAAAATTTTAAAAATTCTATCAGAATTAAATATTACCTTAAAAATTTCAGTTTGCTCGCCTGTTCCAATTCTATAATTTAAAATATTACAAGAATATACTAATGCCACTGAAAATGATAGAATTAATAAATATTTCATATTTTCGAACTTAATTTGATTAATAACTAGGTATCATTTCTTTATCAATATAGGATTCATTGTGTTCAATTATAGCAGTGCCATCAGATTTATATAAATCGCCATATTTGAACAATTTATAATTTTGAAAACCGCTAAAAGGGAATGCTTCATTTGAGCCCCTGACCCCTTCTTCAAATGGGCAATCACCCCAACAAGATCCATAAATATTACTATTAGTTATGTTGCCATTTTTATCTATCGTAAGTTGTATACCATCTAAATCATCTCCATAATGTAAATATTCATGTATAAATAATTTTGAAAAATCCAAGAGCCCCCAAGTACCTTTTTCTTCACCCTCCTTCAAGAAATTTTCCCACCTAATCAATTTATCTTCGGGTAGATTAATGTTAGCACCATCATATTCAGCCTGCTTGATACTATTAGGTTCATACTTGACACTTCTGATAGTCGGTCCTTCAGCTGATTGAAAATCTTGATGAATTTGTTGTGCCGTTAACATTCCTTGTGACCATTTGCTTAACACGGCCATAATTCTTGAACTATTTGTAAAATAACTTTCCATATTATTTTCAATAAACTTCGTCAATAAAGGAAAATTATTCCTAAAGTTTGGATCGATAGGAAATAGACCGTCAGGATCAATAAACCTTATTGGGTTATTGGCAGTATTGACATATGGTGACATATCAGATGCTTCATTCGCCAGCGGATCGACCCCATGCCCCACGCTGATTCTCGGGTCATAAAACCTAGCTCCATAGTAATATAGACCTGTATTGTCATCAATCTCCTTGCTAGTAATCATGTATGGAGTAGCCCAGCCGGCTAGCCTCACCACGTTTGGTTCGGTACCTTCATTTTGAAGCCATCTCGTATGGCTTCAATTTCACAAAACTTGTGAATCCTTTCAGTAATTGCTCTGCCATCGTCTCACCGAATGGCAAATATAATAAAAATTGATATGGCACTCCATTTTCATCAGACAAAAATGTGCTGGAGCCTATATGATCCGGGTGGAAATAATGTATTAGCCATGCAAGAAAAATACAAAAGCCTCATAATTTTTGATTCGTTATGTGGTTTTCATGATTACTATATATTCTGTCGCATATATATGGCAAATCCATGGCATCACATGAACGTATTAAATACTACGCTCAGCAGGGGTCTTGTAATATACTTCCATATTCACAAACAATATTAATAGACTTGTTTAAAATATGCAAGTATTAAAATCTATTTAGAGTATGTTTAAAATTTATCCTTTCGCAAGAAAATGTTTTATTTTGGCTACAAATTCGTTAAATTTTTCGTCGAATTGCCCACACATTCGACTGCAAAATTTGCCTTTTTTCGCTCAAAATAATGCCATTTTATTATCCAAAAACAAAATTTAAACATACTCTTATTTGCTCACTCGTCTAAATACTCTTGCTTTTCCTTGATTTTTAAGCTAAATTTGCAGTATAATTTCTCATTGATGTCAAATAAAATGGAATTTGCAGATAGATTAAAGTACCTTCGTAAGCGAAAAGGCATATCCCAAGGCGAACCGGTAGAACTCATAGAAGTACGTTTTACTCAAGGTAGCCGCACCGAAAGAGAAAAAACTATGCCCAATGCCGAAGCAATGACTAGGCTTGCCAAAGCTTTAGATACAAAGGTCGATTTTTTAATGAACAGTACGGATAATGACGTAGAAAAAGATGCTGGACTTGAAAAAGAGCTGATTAGCCGATTTAGGGAAGTCCAGGATTTAAAGACAGAAGATAAGAAAACCATTCTCTCTTTTATGGATGCTTATATTGCCAAAACAAAAATTCAATCTCATTTACTCGCTAAATAATTTAATCTATGGATAATACAATGCTTATACAAGTTACCAACCAAAAAGCCATTGGGCTTTTACATGAGTTGGAAGAATTGCAGCTCATAAAAGTGATTAATGAAAATTTCACACCAACCAAAACCAAGCTTTCAGATAAATACAAAGGCATTATTAGCAAAGAGAAAGGTCAAGACCTTAACGATCACATTAAGCAAATGCGAAGCGAATGGAACAATATTTAATAGATACCAATGTGGTTTCTGATTATCTTTCTGCTTCGTTTCCAACTGCTGGCATGACTTTAATGGATGCCGCGATAGATGCGATACCTAACATTTCTATTATCACACAAATAGAACTCCTGTGCTGGAAAACCGATAAAGATACAGAGCAAAGCATCAAAGATTTTATTTCAGATAGCGTTATCTTGGATATTAATTCTGATGTAGTAACGCATTGTGTTTCTTTACGAAAAGGCATTAAAATAAAAACTCCTGATGCCATTATTGCTGCTACAGCTTTGGCTCATGGTTTTACGCTTATCACAAACAATGAAAAAGATTTTAAGGGGATTATAGGTTTGAAGGTACTTAATCCTTATAAGATGTAAAAAGAAAAGCCCCACAAAGTGAGGCTTTTGGTTACTCATTTAAATAAGTTCTTTGATTGTTTAAAACTTTAATTTAATCTTTTAAAAATTTGAATAAAACAGCTATAACTGAAAATGATACAAAAATCCAATAAAATACCCAAGAAACTTCTATCCCGATCTTGTATCCTATGTAATATATTAAAAATGGAAATAAAAAACAAAATAATGTCCAAAGCATACTTTTGAGAATTGAAACGCCATTGAAATATAGAATACTTGATAAAATAATAATTGACACTATAATAAAAAATATTCTTCCTTGATCTTTACCATAATGTAGTGAAGAAAATTTTGTACTTAATTGAAATAAAATTATTTCAATTAAAATATAAGCTGCTGATATTTTAATTTTTTTCAACTTGAGTTTTTACTGAATTAAGAAATTCTACAGAAGCTCTTGTCGCTACAGCTTCTGCAGCTCTTGTATTGTATGTAACCTTTTTACCATTAGTGTCTGGAACTACTGGTAATTCTTTTGCCCAAGAGCCTGCACCGACATCGTGATTCATCGCATTATGGGATCCTGCTCCCGTACCTGGATATTCACCTGTTTTTAAATCTGTTCCCAGTAGTTTTGCGAATTCAGAATATTGAGAATTTGACAATGCATCCTGATAAGTAGGAATTTGATCAAATGCAGTTTCTCCATATTGTTGAATGTATAATTCAATATAATTTGAATGAGAATAAAAATCTTGAATAGAATGTAAGCTTTGTCCCACTAAGTGACCTAGTCCTACTTCAGTCATTCCGCCATTTTTATAAATATCTATTTGTGCAGAAGTTCTTTCGAAAATAGTACTGAAATTCTGGTTTATTGTCGAATAGTCCATTCCATCAAAATGCATTGCTTTAAAACTTGTATTTGCTAAATCGGGGTGGGTAATACCACCAGAAAATACCGTTCCTGTTCCAACTAAACCATATTTAAAATCAAAGTTATCTTTTCTGTTATGTTTGCCGCCAAAATTTATTTTAAATCCATTTAAAGCATTTTTCATTATTCTTTGATGTACATCAAGTAAAAACCTACCATCTGGATCAATAAACCTTAAAGGATTATTTGCACAATATGTATATGGGGAAAAGCCAGGATAATCACTTGCCAGTGGATCGACGCCATGCCATACGCTGATTCTCGGGTCATAATACCTAGCTCCATAGTAATATAGACCTGTATTGTCATCCATCTCCTTGCCATTAAACTTATACATAATATCGTAGCCGGGGTGCAACATGCACCGAACCGAGTAAAGTTACGCTTTTTTAATCATCTACCTTCAAATATTTAGCAGATAAGTCTCTGTAAATTTTAGAAGAATCACAATCAAATTGATATTCATTTTTGGTAAGTAGATTCCCTTCCATATCATACTCTCTCCATGTTCCTGTTTTAACCGAAGTGGTAACCCATTTACAACACTTATTTTCAATTCCTTCAGTCGTTAAATTTAAAACTTGATAATTGGTTAACTTTTGAACAACACGATATAAACCGCTAATTTTTATTTTTCCATTAGAAAAATATTCTATATAACTCCCACTTTGATAAGGGATAGCATGTCCTAGTGTCAATTCATATGATTCAAAATTTTCATATGATTTAATGCTACCTGATTCGTAAAAAGACAACCACTCTCCTGTTTTTCTATTGCAAGTTACATTACCAATTCTCTTTATCATTCCAGAATTATAAAACTCTTTATACTGTCCTGAAAAATTATATCCGTCATCTGAGCATTGTTTGTCAAATAGGCAGTCATTATATTGTAAAATCTCAACTGTATCACCAGTATTATTCAATCGAATATATACCTCGCTCCAAATCAATAGTGTATCACCGCTTATGGTGTCTATACCAATTCGATTCATATTATCTCTACATGAAGACACATCCCATATAATACCATTTTTAAAATCAAGCACTTCGGTTTGCGAAAAACATGAAACCGAAAAACAACAATTGAGAAAAATAATATTTATAACCCAGTATTTCATGCTTGTCAATTAATTCGCTTAGTAGATGTACTCCCTTGTGTTTTCAAAAAATAATCCGACTTAATACCAAAAAAGTTCACTGAATTGCTTTCATCAGGTGCGGCGGTCCTAAGAGTTTTTGGAACAACCTCACCATTTGCCCTTGAAAATGACTGGACTAGTGGATCTAACCATCCATGCTCTTGTGAAATTGCTGGATTTTGATTATATGGGCTTGAGTCAACTTTCTCAAATCTTGCATTTAGTAATGGAGAACCATGAGCTAAACAAGCATGACCAAATTCATGTCCGAGTAAGGCTGCCGCTGACATAATACCAGATTCTCCATATTCAGTATTTGCTCCTTGTAAAAAGATTCCTACATTTTCAGAAAAATTAATTTGCGTCCCATCTTCACTTGTAATGTGTGGAAATCCATATAAAGAACCCTTTTCTATTTTAACATCTCCAATTGCATCTTCTCCTACAAAATCAAGAATTACATGACCAGTTCTTTTTGGTGTTGACACAACACCTGCAGAAGGATCACTAACTAATTGATTATGCGCCGCAAATGTTTGTTGAACAAAATCATACTCGCCTTCACCTGTAGCACCAGGCGTCCAAGTCACACCACCAACTATTATATCTTCCGCACCCATCCCCGTAGGATCAATTAGCCTAATCGGATTATTCACCACATATTTGAATGGAGAATGACCTGGATATTTCTCCGCCAGTGGATCAACAGACAACCAACTGCTCACAACAGGGTCATAATACCTAGCTCCGTTGTAATATAGACCTGTATTGTCATCCATCTCCTTTGCATTAAACATGTATGGTGTGGCCAAGCCAACTAGCCTCACCACGTTTGGTTCGGTTCCTTCATTTTGAAGCCATCTCATATGGCTTCAATTTCACAAAACTTGTGAAACCTTTCAGTCATTGTTCGGCCATCGTCTCACCGAACGGCAAATATAATAAAAATTGATATGGTACTCCATTTTCGTCAGACAAAAATGTGCTGGAGCCTATATGATCCTGGTGAAATTAGGGTATTAGCCATGCACTAAAAATATGAAAGCCACATAACTTTTTTTTGTTATGTGGCTTTCGTAAAAATCGAATTACAAATTCTTAATGTTTAGTATCGCAGTTGCAAACTGCGACAATCGGGGTTAGCGGAACTGGACAAAATGGAAAACACAGAAAAAAGCCATAACCTACACGTACTGGATGGCTTTATTAAATCTGCTAAACATAAAAAAATACCTGCTCTATAAATGACAAAAGCCAGATTGTTCGGGCTTTTGCTTAATATTTCTCTAAATACTCTTTCCAATTATTAAGATATTCTTCTTGAGCTTTTTTCTTAATGTAATCGGGGATTGGTGTGGATCGATAATCAATGCCTTTGCTCTTTAAAAAATCCACTATCTGCATTTTGTATTTGTATTCGTCTGTATTAAAATCAAAAAAATCCTCTCTTAATACATCTACCAAATACATTGGTTTTCCTTTGTCATTTGGGTCTTGCTTTTCTACTGGAATAGAATAATCAGGTCTGTAAAAAATCGGTCGCTCATTATCCGCTCCTTTTTGAAGCAGGTAAATCGCTACATTATACCTTTCTACCATTACACATTCACTCAATGCAGATTGCCCATATTCATTTTGATAATTTATATCTGCTCCATTTTTTAAAAGCAATTCGACTAAATCTAATTTACCCGTTTTAGACGCTTTCATCAAAGCAGACTTTACTTTGTTTGGTTCGCTTTTGTCGGTCTGAATATCATTTGCATTAGCTCCATTTTGTAAAAGAATTTCAGCGAATTTAATATCGTATTGTTTAAAAGAACAAGCTTCGATTACAGCTGATGTTCCTTCATAATTATTATGGATATTTATATCTGCTTTATCGGCTACTAAAACTTTGAAAGGCTTAATTTGTTGGTTCATTATGGTAAGTATCAAAAGTGTATTCCCAAATTTTGGGTCCTGGTAATTTATTAGCTTTGGGTCTTTTGATACTATTTCATTTATCATCTTTTCGTCTTCATCTTGTACTGCTTTGGCTAAATCCCAAGCTGGTGTATTTTGGAATAAACGATAATCATCGCCTGTTAAATCCTCTTTGTTCACTTGCTTATCTCTATTGATTTTTGTGCAGGAGAGCAACAAACAAGATATTAAAATTTGTATTATCATTGCTTTCATCATTGTTTAAATTCTTCGGGTTTCTTAACTCCAAAATTCTTTAATACATTATCAATACTATGACCATTGTATTTAGAAGATTCATCCGTAGGTAACAAGTAATGACGGTTGCCGTTTACATCTGGCAAGGCTGTAGTGTTTTGAATAAAATTTAACGGGTCTGTAGCCATTATATAAGCATCTATTTTACTTTCTGACTTAAATGGTGTTTTCCAAGTTCCTTCTACAAATTTTGTAATATCACTTACACCTGCCGCATTAAAAGTAATTGCAGCTCTATCAGTCACCAAAGCATTTAAAGCAGCTTCTCCACCACCTAATGAATGTCCAACGTATGTCAATTCGGTTGAGCCTAATTCACCTGAAATAATTTTAGCATTGTCAGCAGATTTTGCATATTGTTTAGACAAACCTAAAGGCTGTTTCACATCAGAACCAACATCTTTCCAACTCGCTTCTGTACCTGCTGTTGCATAAGCATACTCTGTAACCTTTCCATTTACAACTTTCTCATATACTAATGATTTTAAACCTGTAGAAGTATTATACAAGCCTTCGCCTGTTAACCCAAAATCCCTACTTGATACACGCCAACCGCCTGTTAAAATTCCATTCTTTTTATCTCCGTAAACGTGAGCTGCCATTCTTGCCGCTTCTGCTGGTGTGGGTTTATGTCCATCAGGGTCGATAAATCTGATAGGATTATTCATTACATAATTATAAGGTGTCCAACCTGGATATTTCTCCGCCAGCGGGTCAACCGACAACCACCTGCTCACAACAGGTTCATAATACCTAGCTCCGTAGTAATATTGACCTGTATTGTCATCCATCTCTTTGCTAGTAATCATGTATGATGTGACAATACCATCTAGCATCACCACGTTTGGTTCGGTTCCTTCATTTTGAAGCCATCTCGTATGGCTTCAATTTCACAAAACTTGTGAAACCTTTCAGTCATTGCTCTGCCATCGTCTCACCGAACGGCAAATATAATAAAAATTGATATGGCACTCAATTTTCGTCTTGTAAAAATGAGATTAAACCTGTATGCTGCGGGTGGAATTAGTGTATTAGCCATGCACTAAAATACCAAAGCCACATAACTTTTGATTTGTTATGCGGCTTTCGTAAAAATCGAATTACAAATTCTTAATGTATAGTATCGCAGTTGCAAACTGCGACAATCGGGATAATTGGAATATTGACAAAATCAGTACGTAAAAGATTGCTAAAAACAATACTATCCTATATGTAAACTTTGACATCATATTTAACAAAAAATTCCTAAAATTTCACAAAGTGATTTTGAAGTAAATATTATTGCGATTCCCCCAATAAATAACAAAACTGATATACCAATCATTCTAATATTCATTAAATTGTGACCTACTTTATCATCATATTTTAGACCTGTTTTAAAAAAGTAGATTCCAGTAAATATTAAAATTACGCCAAATAATTTAGTTACTATCATTTTCTTTATCCTTTTGAATTTCATGTTTAACTCCCATTTCAGTTGTTTGCTTTACCTTACCAACCTCAGATTTTAGAATTTTCTTAGTTACATCATCCAAATTTGATTTATTAATCGCATTTTCAAGTGGTAATGGAAGAATTTCTATTCCAAGATCGACACCAAGATTTATCAAATTTTCTTCAGTTACCCCACTTTCTTCAAAATTAACTGCATTAGTAATCGCCTTTCCACCAAGTGAAATACCTTCGCCAACTCCAGCTACAACAAGTGATGCTCCTTCCGTGAATGGTGCCGCTACGTATCCAACAGCTGCAATACCGTCTCAAACTTTATTTATAACATCTCCAGTTTTCTTGACTATTGAACGTCTATTTGCAACTGCTTCATTATATTCTTTACGTTTTGCTTCTACATGTCCAGCTTTAACCATGACAGTTCCGTGCCCTTTCCTAGTGGTTGCTACATCCCCATTTAAATAATTTATAGTAATCACAATTGTACCATATTGATCTTTTACGTACTTAAAATTTCCTTTTGATGTTTCAATTATTTTGTCCATAGGTGCTCTACCATCAGGATCAATCAGTCGAATTGGGTTATTTAATGTGTAATTATATGGAGAATACCCTGGAAATTGATCCGCCAGCGGATCGACCCCATGCCACACGCTGATTCTCGGGTCATAATACCTAGCTCCGTAGTAATATAGACCTGTATTGTCATCCATCTCCTTTGCATTAAACATGTATGGTGTGGCCCAGCCAGCTAGCCTCACCACGTTTGGTTCGGTTCCTTCATTTTGAAGCCATCTAGTATGGCTTCAATTTCACAAAAATTGTGAAACCTTTCAGTCATTGCTCTGCCATCTTCTCTCCGAAGGACAAATATAATAAAAATTGATATGGCACTCCATTTTCGTCAGACAAAAATGTTCTGTAGCCTATATGATCCGTGTGGAAGTAGTGTATTAGCCATACACTAAAAATACGAAAGCCACATAATTTTTGATTTGTTATGTGGCTTTCGTAAAAATCGAATTACAAATTCTTAATGTTTAGTATCGCAGTTGCAAACTGCGACAATCGGGGTTTTCTGATAATGAAATCAAATCTTATTTACTTTTGATGCGGTCATTAGAGAAGTTATAAATAGGCGAACTTATGCAGGGGCTAAGTAGTAGAACTATTTTTTAAGTACTTTACCTTGCTTGTTAAAACAATATAATTCAAAATCTGTACTGCCCATTATTTCGTCTATGTTATCCTTAACTATATAGAATTCGGGCAAACCGTCTTTATCTGTATCAAATAGATTTAATGATGAAAATAAATAAGGATATTTACCATCGGTCTCAATTGCATTAAAGATTAATTGCTTTGTTTTTTTATCATACACTAAGATATACAATTGATATGATGTACAGCCTTTCCCATTACAATACAAATTCGATCCATTCAATAGTGCATATATTTTATCACTATAGTCTATTGATTTCATCGAACCAATATCTTCTACACTCCAATGCCATAAACCTGCAGGATATATCTTACTTTTATTGTTAATAAAACTAGAATCATTTATAGTTATACGACTATTATTGAAGGACATGGAGGCTCCAATACAATTTTCTAAACCATCATTACTCCAATTAAATTTTTCAACCGATACACTTGATTTTAGTACTAAGTTATAGGATACTTCATTTCCGTTTAAACTACCTTTAGCGTCAAAAAACATCTTACCATTTGTAGACTTTGATTCAATACTGAAAGGCTGCAGTAAACTGTTTGACTTTAATATTTTCTTATCACCATACAATAATTCAAACAACATTAAAGAGTCTATAGGCTCTTTAATGTTGTATTCTTGATTCGAAGTATTGCTTTCAATTTTCTTTGGTTCAAAATTTCTACAGCAATATATCGATAAAAATATTAAGCAATATATCATATACCTTCTCATATAAAAGAACCTTCTTTGCCAAATTTATTATATGATCCTCTTCCACGCCATTCAGTGGCTTTATTGGCTTTGTCAGGTCCAATAAGTCCATTGATAGCCGCTTTTGTAGCATCTCTCATTTTACTATTATTACTTCTATCTGTGGTACTAGCATTAATAAAGTTTTGATAATTTCCTGTCTTAACATCTTTCAATTTTACAGATGTAGTTCCAGGTAAAACATCAGTGCTATTAGGGGAAACTCTGCTAGGATCCATTTTAGCTGCATGACTATCTTTCGAACTCATAATTCTATCAAGTGTCTCTGTCCAAGTACCACCTAGTGAATGTCCATCCTTTCTGTTATTTATAGCACTGCCGACTTTTTCTTTCTCACTATAGGATTGATCTTTTGCTTCATTGTAAACATTAGCTGAATACTGAACAAACTCATCGTGAGTGATTCCTGTACTTCTTGTAATATCAATGGTTGATGATACCCCTGTAGTAGTTGATGCCATAGTGGTTGCTATCAATGCATCTGTTTGACTCATTTGAGTATTATTAGTAGTAAGTTTTACATAAACCTTATTATCTTCTTTTCCATCATTACCTATATGAACTCCATTCATATTATAAATATCTCCTTCCACTCCATTACCCGTTGGATCAGTGAATTTTATAGGATTGTTCATGGTGTAATTATATGGACTCCATGAAGTATATTTATCTGCCATAGGATCGACGGACAACCAACTACTCACAACAGGGTCATAATACCTAGCTCCGTAGTAATATAGACCTGTATTGTCATCCAGCTCTTTGCTTGTAATCATGTATTGTGTGGCCAAGCCATCTAGCCTCACCACGTTTGGTTCGGTTCCTTCATTTTGAAGCCATCTCGTATGGCTTCAATTTCACAAAACTTGTGAAACCTTTCAGTCATTGCTCTGCCATCGTCTCACCGAACGGCAAATATAATAAAAATTGATATGGCACCCCATTTTCGTCAGACAAAAATGTGCTGGAGCCTATATGATCCGGGTGGAATTAGTGTAATAGCCATGCACTAAACCACATAACTTTAGATTTGTTTTGCGGCTTTCGTGATTACAATACATTTTGTCGTATATGTATGGTAAAGACATTACAACATAGAGATGTAGTAAAAAGTACGCCCAGCAGGGGAAGTAATTTTCTTACTTGAAGCTTAAGATGTCTAAAGACAAACTATGCTTAAATTCATTTTATACTTAATTGGATTTTAAACTCGATTGGTACTTTATTTAGATTAATAAGTGTTATACATTTTAGAGGTATATACCCATCAAATATTTCAAATTCTTCTCTAGTAAATGGACAACAACTTTTCGAAAAATTAGTCTGTATGAACGGCAATAATTTCAACTTTGCCGTATCGATTTCTATCTCTTCTTTATAATTCATACTAGCTCGCTTTCCATACTCACTTGTTGAAACAATCATTTGATGAATACAAAACTCATTTCCTTCAGAATAAGATTCTTCAACCGAGTAATTTTTCTCTTGAGGAAGCTCCTTCATTAAACTTTCAAATAGCATAGCTCGAGATCTAAACATCCGTTTCACATCATCTTCTAAATAAGGTTTTAACTCTTCATCCGTACAACAAGATTGTATTTCGAATTTCGTATTTTCATTCCAACTTTTGTAAAATGATGCATCTGGGTTGAAGTTATTTTTACCAGTTGTGAAATCACATGAGAAAAAGATAAAAAGTAAAAAATAAAAGTATCCCCAATTCATATTTTAATCAAATGAAAGTTTTAAACCAATTCCTGAAACATTATCAAACGTACTCATTGTATGCATATTACTGAAACTATTCGTCTGCACAGTTGAAGAATTAATTACATTCCACAAACCATTGAGAGAAGTATACATCCATAATCTAAATCTTCTATTTTACATTCTATTGTCATTATTTTAATTTATCGGCCAACTGAAGGCTATTTGAAAGAACTTAAATAGTAAATACTCAGAATAATGTTTAAAATACAAATAAACAACACACCTATTGTAATAATTAATGATTTCCTTCTTTCTTCTTTTGACAATCCTTTAAAATATTCAACATACTCAACCCACTTATCGTCTTTTTCGAACATAAAGTAATTTTTAACAAAATAAATTATTCCAACAGGAATGTAGATTATTTTTGGTGAAACATTTAAAATAATATTAAAATATCCACCTATATAAAAAAAAACAGATCCCACTAACCAGACTTCAAGAACTGACAAAAATGTATATGCCTTCCAATGACTTGCCCATTTTGATGGAGCGCGCTCTCCCATTTCATAAAGCCAATAAAATATACCTCTATAAATTTTCATCATCTATTGTTCAAGTTTTTAATGAACGTTGATGGTAATTACTACTAGACATGTCGCTTCTAATATGGTTTAACTTGCTGACCATCATCATCGAGTAAGAATGTGCTGGAATTTGACATTTTGTTTCAATATAATATAATGTCAAATATACTCATAAATTCAACAGTTAAGTAAAATCCGCAATTTATTTCCCCAAATCTACCAGTTCTTGTCTAAAATTCTTTGATCAACATGCCATTGTGCATACGTGGCTCAAACCATGTGCTTTTTGGAGGAAGAACATCACCCTGATCTGATATCTTTATAACATCTTGATTTTGAATCGGAAAGAATGAAAAAGCTACCGATTTTCGCGATTTACACTTATCGATCAAGGGTTGCAAGCCCATATGACCAGGAACATAACTGATGCAAGTGGCTGTCTTGACATCATCGATGTCCAAAATACCTTCCAATATTTCATGGTTGAAAATATCCACGTCCAATACAACAGGGCGCTGTGTATATTTTTCCAAAACAGACTCTTTCCAAGTCATGGCATACCAGCACTGTTCTATAAAGATGTGAATGGTATATTTTGATGTTGGCTTTTCAGGTTTCGTAATTTGTTTTATGTCCACTATACCGCTACATTTTATAATAAACTGAAGCAGAGTCATTGATTCAGGCAATTCTACAACGCGATTAAAATCGTAAATGGTCAAATCTTGAACATTGAAAAAAGCCGCTAATAAAGCGGGATGTTTTGTACCGTCTTCGTCGTGCAAAAAACTCTTTTTTAACAATTCTGATGTGACTTTTGACCTGTGGTGTCCATCTGCGATATAGGCTTTTGGCACATATTGTTTGAAAAGTTGTTTGATTTCATTGATATCATCTTGACTCGTCAATGCCCAAATTCTATGTCTTTCTTTCAGTAATTTTGCCTGCATATCTAAAATTGGCAAATTTTGATCCAAATGGGCATCTATAAACCGACTAATATGTTCATCACCATGGTAACCCAGCAAAACGGGCTTAATCATGGCCTTTCTATGGAGCATTTTACTGAGCATCTCTTGTTCTTTTTCAATGATGGTATGCTCATGACCTAAAATGTTTTTTTGGGCAATATCTTGTACGTCATTTGCGGCAACAATGCCTATATATCTTTGATCATGGGCTATAATCTCATAGATAAAAATGGCTTTTTCTTCCAATTTCTTAAAAAATCCCATCGACTTATAATGATGATAATTCTTCCCTACATCTCCCAAATAGAAATCAACCGAGGATATAAGATCAATATTTGGATAAGATGCTCTGAATGAATAAATTAACATATTTGATACCACATTATTTAATGCAAAATTATGAAATATAATGCGTAATTTTCCACCGTAAAGGGTTTTAAAAGATATAATTTCGCTTAATAAAGTATCTTTGCAGCTTACATGGGCAAGAAATATATTTTTCAAAACTCAAGAATGCATTGGTTTAGAATCGATTATATTTTCAAATCCAAGTAAAGTCATCCTTTTTTCAATATCTATTTGTAAATGTTTAAAGATAAGTTTTCAAAAGTCAGACAATATATTTACGATGCTTTGTTTCCTGACAACAAATATGCACGTTGGATCAATTGGATGGCGGTATCAATGTTGGGAGCTATAATTTTTACTTTTTTCTACATCAGCGCTTTTCATACGCCAAGTTTCACTGAATTAGAAAATCCAAAATACGATCTTGCGTCCATCATTTATGATGTCAATGGCACTTCCTTCGGCAGGTATTATATTGAAGACAGAGTTAATTTGGATTATAATGAAATTTCACCTTTAGTAAAAAACACTCTGTTGGCGACCGAAGATGATAGGTTTTACAGCCACAGTGGCATCGACATTATTGCATTGAGTCGCGTTTTCTTCAAGTCCATACTGCTACAACGAGAAAGTTCAGGAGGTGGTAGTACCATTTCTCAACAACTTGCTAAACTGCTTTTCAAAAGGCCAAGCATGGCAAACATGTCAAAACCTAGGAAAATCTTGACGCTGATAGGTTCCAAATTTAAAGAATGGGTCATAGCAGTCAAACTCGAAAAGCGATATACAAAGGACGAAATATTGGCGATGTATCTCAATAAATTTGAGTTTATCAACGGAGCTCACGGAATAGAGGCTGCATCACAAACGTACTTCAACAAACTACAAAAAGACCTGAACGTAAGCGAGGCAGCGACACTCATAGGAATGTTGAAAAATCCTAGTCTCTACAACCCAATTAGGTTTCCAGAAAAAAGTGCTGATAGGCGCAATGTTGTATTATCTTTAATGGAAAATGCACATATCATTGATAAAGCAGCATTGGACAGTTTGATCCAAAAGCCTATAGATACCAATAAATTCAAAAGGTCTAATCAAAGTGACGGCCCTGCCCCGTATTTTAGAGCAGAGCTCACAAAATGGCTTAAAGACTTATTCAATAAAAAACATATTGTCAAGTCCGACGGAACTGAATACAATGTGTATAAAGATGGATTAAAAATCTACACGACCATCGATTTAAATTATCAAAAACTGGCTGAAGAATCTGTATTAGAACATATGAAAACCAATCAAGATAAGTTTTGGAGGGTTTGGAAAAACCTTGATCCTTGGGTGTATGAAGCAGATGATTATCAAAAAAAATTGCGTGCTGACATCTTAGAGAATCAATGCAAGGCATCAGACAGGTATTTATCTCTTAGACAAAATTACTTGGGAGACGTATTAAGTCAAATCAACAACGAATTTCCTAATCTATCCACTTCAGATAACATCATCAAGAGTTTGATTTCTATTGAAAATAAGGAGAAATCATGGTCAGACGTTTTGAAAGAAGTGAAAATCGAAGCCAAGGAAACGGATCAATACATCACATTGATGGAATCAGCACAATGGACTCAATTAAAAGCACAATTTGTAAAGCTGCAAGAGCAATTCAAAAAAGACTTTTCTACACCCATAAAAATGTGGGTTTTCGACTATGAAAATGGTGAAAAAGAAGTGGAAATGTCACCTTTGGATTCCGTCAGATACCACCAAATGCACCTTCAAGCGGGTATGATGGTCTTGGAAGCCGGTACCGGACAAGTGAAAGCATGGGTAGGTGGACTGAGCCATAAATACTTCAAGTATGATCACGTGACGATGCGTAGATCCGTAGGTTCTACAATAAAACCCTTCGTATATACGCAGGCGATGGCCGTCCAAAACATTTCACCGTGTCAGAAATTTGATGATATTCAGTACACCATTACGCCAGGTGATGCAGGGTTTGACCTTGATAAAGAATGGTCACCAGCCAATGCCAACGAGCTTTTCACAGGAAATCAATACAACCTTTACCAAGGTCTACTTTATTCTAAAAATTCTATAACCGTAAGATTGGTCAAGGAAATGGGCACAGTACAACCCATCAGAAATTTATTAAGGAATCTTGGGATTCCTGTGGATATGAAATTGCCCAATGGTAGTGTAGCCGTTCCAAATTTGCCTGCAATTTGCCTTGGTGCAGTGGATTTGACAGTGATGGAGATGACAGGCGCATATGGCACCTTTGTCAATAATGGCACATTTACACAACCTATATTTGTCACAAAAATAGAAGATAAACAAGGCAAGGTCATCTATCAAGCAATTCCTGATCGCAAATCAGCCATCAATCCTTTGTATAATGCGATCATGGTGGATATGCTCCGCAATAATGTCAGCGGTAGGTTTGGCATGGGTATCAAAACACCAATTGGAGGTAAAACGGGCACAACCAATGATTATGCGGATGCATGGTTTATGAGTATCACACCTAACATGGTTGTTGGGATTTGGACAGGCGGAGACGACAAATGGATTCGCTTTCTATCGCTCAATGATGGTGAAGGGTACACCATGGCACGACCAATTGCTCAAAAATTTTATCGAAAAGTAGAAAATTTGGCCGATTCATTGGGTTATAATATCAATGCTACATTTACTAATCCTCCTGAAGGCTTTTACGAGATGATAGATTGTGATAAATACAAATACGTGCCTGTCAATGAAGAAAAAACAACCAAACTAAGCGAAAAGCTTAAGATGGAGTCATTTGATGAGGAGTTTGAATAGGTGATGAAGAAGAATATAAAAAATATAGTTTTTGACTTCGGCGGCGTTTTACTCAAAATTGATACAAAGAGAACAGCAGCTGCTATGAAAGACCTTATTGGAGTGGATTTAATGCAGCTAAGTCCTGATCATCCCACAGCATCCTACCTCACACGATTCGAGAAGGGTGAAATCAGCACAGAAACTTTTTTAAACCACTTTCAAAGAATGGCATCACATCCTGTAGAACCGAAAAGTATAATAGACGCATGGAATGCAATGTTGATAGGATGGCAAAGGGGTACCCTTCAAAATCTGGAAGAATTGAAAAAGAAATACAATGTCTTTTTATTGAGCAATATCAATGAATTACATCTTGCATGGATTCAAAATGACTTGAAAAAGAAACATCACATTCAGGATTTTGAATCGCGCTTTTTTGATCGTGTTTATTATTCACACCTGATTGGTATGAGGAAACCTGACTCAAACATTTTTCACCATGTTCAGAATGATGCAAAGTTAGACGCTCACAGTACCTTGTATTTTGATGACCTCGCTGAAAATGTGAACATTGCAAAAAAGGAAGTCGGCTGGCAATCGATCCTTCACCCAACCAATGAGGATGTTTTTCAGACCATACATCAGTATTTAACCTAAAACATATTGGTGATTATCTTGTTCTCTAATCGTAAAACATGGAATTTTCCATCACCGTATATTAAAATTAATTAAAAAAATAATCATATTCACATGAGTGAACAAAACAACCAAAATCAAATCAATATCGAATTGAGTGAAGATGTTTCTGAAGGCGTTTATTCAAATTTAGCCATCATTTCTCATTCCCATTCAGAGTTTATTGTTGATTTTATCAGATTAGTGCCAAATGTTCCGAAAGCCAAGGTAAAATCTCGAATTATCCTTACTCCACAACACGCAAAAAGGTTGATGAAGGCCCTACAGGATAATCTGAAAAAATATGAAACGCAGTATGGCGTCATCGAAGATCCGGAATCAGGTATGTTGCCACCTATGCACTTTCCCACCGCAGGAATGGCATAAATTTTAATTCAATTTTAATAATATTAGAATTGAAATCAGCGTCTTAACTGTAAATAGATTTCACATGAAGTTTTTCTGGACTTTTTCAACTACATTTTTTGCGTTTATATCATTGCTCATGAGTCAATCTGAAATTGATTACAAAAACCATGTGTACGATGAGGATATTCACAGCGTTTTATTTGAGTTGAATGGAGACCCTTCCCTGTTTCCTGTGATTGCTTTGAACCAAAATGAAAGAATACAATTGTCATTTGACGATCTTTCAGGAACAGAGCGGGACTTTTATTACAGAGTCATCCACTGCAATAAAAATTGGCAACCATCTGATATCAATGAAATCGATTACATATCCGGATTTCAAGATGAAAGGTTGAGAAAATACGTTTATTCCACAAATACGAGAATGAATTATATACATTACACTCAGTCCATACCATCTGCAGATTTCAAGATTAAAATTTCAGGAAATTATCTTTTGGTTATTTATGAAGACAACATCGATTATCCTATTTTAACACGTCGTTTTGTAGTTTCTGAAAATATCGTAAGCATAGGGATGGAACAAGTTCCGGCCAAAAATGTATCTGATCTCAGGCATAATCAACAATTACTGCCAACTATTTATACCGGTAAAGTCAACATGAGAAACCCACTGGAAGACGTGGATCTCGTGATGTTACAAAATCAAAATTGGTCAACGGCTATCAGCAGTAAGCCAAATTTTTTTACAAATAAAAAACTGAATTTTTCAACCCTTGGAACTTTTGAATGGCCGGGTTTAGATGAATTTAGAATTTTTGACATAAGAAGGTTACTCAGCGTAGGTCGAGGTGTAGAATTCATTGAAAGAAATTACAATTCCATTGAAGCCAAGCTTATTCCGGATCATTCCAGATCACAAAAGAATTATTTGTATGAAATTGACCTCAATGGCCAGTTTGTCATAGATAATGTCGAGAATAGGAATGCTTCCATGTCCATCATTGCAGACTATGTCAATGTCACATTCACCTATATAGATGATATGAGCACAGAAAGAAAGAACCTATATATATTATGCGATCTCAACAACTTCGAACCCCAACCAAAATATAAATTAAAATACAATCCACGGACTCAAAATTACACATGTACTGTGCTGCTGAAACAGGGATTTTACAGTTATCTAATCGGTGAAGACCTGGGTGAAGATGGTATAAGCTACAAAGATACTGAGGGCAGTTGGGCCGATGCTGAAAATGATTATTTTGGATTGGTTTACTATAGATCAGCAGGAGATATTTATGATAGAGTGATTGGAACCAGTACATTCAATACTTTAGCTGTCAACTACAATATCAGCCCTGTCAGTCGATTACAAGATTAATTACCGAACCAGCTCTGCATTTTCTAGGATATAGATGAGATAATCAAAGTCATCCCTATTCAACTTCAACTTTCCTCGGAATTTTACTTTTCGATCAGTTTTTATAGTCGGAAGTTTTTCTAACACCATGACATCAATGATGGATTCTATGCCCGCTTTACCGCAAAAAAAACATTGCGAATAAGGATATGCTGAAACAATGACGATGTCACTATCACCGGTTTCGTCCACGGGAATATAAAACCCTTCTATTTCAACATTTTTACCTTGTAGTGCTTGAATGGTGTCACTGAAGATAGGCATGGACATTTCCATTCCCATCTTCTCATGAAAGCTTTTTTCAAATTGCACGCTTACCATATGTGACCAAGGCAATATATAATAATCGTCCACTTTTTTAAAGATAGAATCAAGAGTGATTTTGGGAACATTTGATGTAACTTCAGTCGTATCTATAGACGAAGAAATTCCTTCATTCTGAGGCTGTGTATCATGCTTGCAAGAAAAAAGTAAAGCAATACAACTCAAAATCAAAGTGAACCTATACACCATATATATTACATTTATTTTCAATATGACCATAAATTATATGCATTTGTTCGTTGTTGCTCAATAATGAATTATCAATAACAATAGCATCCTCTGCCTGCCTAAGCGGACTGTCTTCCCGTGTACTATCTATCGTGTCTCTATGCATTAGATTACTAGCGATGGTACTCAAATCAGCAGGGATTCCTTTTTCTACTAATTCATTGAATCTTCTCATGGCTCTGACCTCAGGAAGCGCTGTAATAAAAAACTTGATATCCGCATCCGGAAAAACGACGGTGCCTATATCCCTGCCATCCATGACTATAGAAAGATCACCATCTCCCATTCTCCTTTGTTGGGCTACCATTGCGCTTCTAACCACTGACAAAGCTGATACTTCACTAACAAAATTTGATACGTGGATAGTCCTGATTTGCTCTTCCACATCATCTCCATTCAGCATCGTCCTATTATGACCATTTACATTCCGGAAACTGATATTGATGTGTTTAAGCGCATTTTCAACAGACTGAAGAGAATTTAAATCTACATCTTCATTCAAAAAATGCAACGTCGTTGCTCTATACATGGCGCCAGTATCAACATAGACCCAGCCGAATCGCGCAGCAATTTGCTTTGCAATGGTGGACTTACCACAGGCTGAGTAGCCATCGATGGCAATCGTGCATTTTTTGATTTTCAGATTTTCATTCATGATCTATTAGAGTATGTTTAAATTTTATTTTTGATAATAAAATGGAATTATTTTGAGCGAAAAAAGGCAAATTTTGCAGTCGAATGTGGGCAATTCGACGAAAAATTTAACGAATTTGTAGCCAAAATAAAACATTTTCTTGCTAAAGGATAAATTTTAAACATACTCTTAATTCAAATATGCCACTTTATGATTAAAAAAATTTAAAACTTTTTATCAATGTAACTCTAGAGAACTTGACTCAGAGAAAAGAACATCGCTCATGACTTTTGAAAAATAAGGTGCCAACGAAGTTCCCTTAGTTCCCAATCCATTAAACTGATATAATTGTGCAAAAGTGTCTGATTGGCGCAGCAAAGGTCGCCTATTTTTTGTAGATGGCCTCCATGCATATTCATGATGTAAATGCTCAAAGTCAATGATCAATATCTCTTTGATTAAATTTTCCATCTCTTTTTTATGTTCATGTTCATCTTTCCCTTTGGGAAGATATCCGCCTCCGACCCAATATGTGTTGTCACCAAAAGGGACAAAGAAAAGTTCATCCTTATACATTCTATTCATCGCAATGTTCTGAATCTTCAGCGTAAATACATCTCCTCTATTCAGAGAAAAAGATGTGCTATCGAAAAATGGATTATCGATGGCTTGTGCACCTTCGCAGAATACGACCTTGTCAAATGTAAATTCTTTATAATCTACCTTTCCATTTTTAATTTCAATAAGTGAATAGTCAAATTCTTCTTCCAAAAACCGACCATTTTCAATCAAATGGGTTTTCCAATGATACAGCAATGATTTGATATCCACTCTAAAAGAGTTTTTTATCGGAATATATCCCAGTTTTTTCCTAAACGCCGACAACCAATCAGCATCATACCCATTTCCATCCAGGTACTTTCCAAAAAAACTATCTGAAGATTTTGCAAGCCACAGATTTTCTTGATCAATGGAGTCGATAGACCTAATGATAGGCATATCTATGACGATTTGAATCCCCAAAAATTTTTCAAGAGCGGCATATGTTTCCAATGCTATAGGTAAAAACTCTTCAAATCTCCAGCTTAGTACAAAATTTTTTCCTGTGATGGGATTGATGATGCCCGCAGCTTTTGCTGATGCAGATGAAATATGACCATTGTCTATGACAAAATAGGATTTACCGTTGCGTTCTAGCTCGAAGGACAAAAGTGTTCCTGCAATGCCTTGGCCAATGATACATGTTTCAAAGTGTTTCAGAAAAGAAAATTATGACATTAATCAAAATGAATAAAATGTCCCATGACGTCGCGCTTGGCTTCGAGGTACTTTTTATTTTGGTCATTTTTTTCAATATGCAATGTGATTCGCTTACGCAACTTCACAGCACTATTTTCAAAAATGTCAATCTTCTTGGGATTATTTGTGATCAAATCAATACTGGTTACACCTAGCGATGTCAAAATTTCTATGGCAATATCAAAATCCCTTTCGTCGGGTTCAAAACCAAGATGTTCATTAGCTTCAAATGTATTCAAACCCTTTTCTTGTAAATTATACGCTTTAAGCTTGTTGATCAATCCAATGCCTCTACCCTCTTGGCGAAGGTAAATCAAAATACCCGGATGGGTAGATAAATAGCGCATAGAGAGTTCTAACTGTTCTCCACAATCGCACCGTTTTGACTTGAATACATCTCCCGTAAGGCATTCTGAATGAATTCTTACGGGAACAGTGGTGGATGTATCACAGTTCTTGTGCACCAATGCCAGATGAGGTTGTCCTTCTTGGCTATCTTCAAAAGCAAAGATGATAAAATCCCCATATGCTGTAGGAAGATTTGTTTTTACACGTGCATCACTCACTTTACATTCATTTTTTTTAACTCAGATATTTGCCTACGATAGGCATTCTCCTACCCATACCAAAAGCCTTCGGACTCACTCTCAAAATTGGAGGCGTTTGATATCGTTTGAATTCATTGGTATTGACCAATTTTAAAATTCTTGCTACCAATGCCGGATCAAATCCCATTTCTATAAGATCTTGTGGCCCTTGGAGTTTTTCTATATATTGAAATAAGATGACATCCAAAACACTGTAATCCGGTAGGCTGTCGCTGTCTTTTTGTCCGGGACGCAACTCGGCTGATGGTGGTTTCCGGATTGTATTTATTGGAATGACTTCTCCATCTTTATTGATATACTCAGCTAATTCGTAGATTTCCGTTTTATAGACATCACCTAACACTGCCAAACCTCCCGCTAAATCACCATACAAAGTACCATAACCTACTGCCAGCTCACTTTTGTTGGATGTGTTCAAAAGAATGTTTCCAAACTTATTTGAAATAGCCATGTTCAGCGTACCCCTAATCCTAGCTTGGATATTTTCTTCAGTGACGTTGAAAGGCAGATCATGAAATATTGGTTCCAATGATGATAAAAATTGATCATAGATAGGCTGAATAGGTATGATGTCATAGGCAATATTTAGGTTTTCAGCTAGTTGACGTGCATCATCTACAGAATGGCCGGAAGAATATTGAGAAGGCATAAGAAGCCCTCTTACGTTTCGATCTCCTAATGCCCTTTGTGCCAACGTAGCTGTAATAGCTGAGTCAATTCCACCTGACAATCCCAAAACAGCGCTTTTCAGGGTCAGTTTTCCGAAATACTCCTTGATCCCAAGAACCAATGCATCGTGGATTAGTTGTACTTTCGAATATGATTGCACTTTTTCTACATATCCGTTTTGGACATCTTTTAAATCGTAGGTGAAAATTTCTTCCTCAAAATAATTGGCTTCATGTACAATTTTTCCTGTTGGAGACACTACCAAACTACCCCCATCAAAAATTAATTCTGTCTGTGCACCAAAATGATTGACATAAAATAACGGTAGATTATAGCGCAAGGCATTGGCTTTCACCACAACTTTACGTTTCTCCGCCTGTATATAACTGAATGGACTGGCAGAAATATTGATGATGACATCTGGATTCTGTTTTGCCATATGGTCTAATGGAATTGTTGTGTACATAGGGTCGTCGGTATGCACATCCCAAATGTCCTCACAGATGGTCAAAGCAAATCGCACACCTTTATAAACATGTGTATCCCAAGATTTCGCAGGTTCAAAGTAGCGGTATTCGTCAAAGATGTCGTAATTCGGAAGCAGCGTCTTATGTTGGACAAATTGCACCGCTCCATCATATATAAAATATGCTGAATTAAACAGATTTTTACCTAAAGGATCTACATTTACTGTTGGTGACCCGACTATGATAGCAATGTCTTGAGCATAAGCACAAAGAGCATTGATGCTTTCGGTGCATAAACGAATAAAGTCATCAAATTCTAAAAAATCCCTTGGAGGATATCCACAAACCGCAAGCTCCCCAAAGCAAACAAGATCGCAATTTTGACTTTTTGCCTCATCTATGGCTCGCTTCATATTATTCAGATTACCTTCAAAATTACCAATGTGGTAATTGATTTGGGCTATCGATATCTTCATATACTTATTGAAATAATAAAAGTTTATTTGACAAACAAAAAGGTTAAAATAAAGAACCACCAACGCATTATCAAGTTCATTGGTGGTTCAAATAAATTCTTTAATTTAACCAAGGGAAAACTTCCCAAGTCAAATTATAACATATCATACATTCTAAAAGTTCGCAATATCTCAAACCATTGCTCACGTGTGATGATTTGATCTGAAAGATTCACCGCTTCTTTTACTTTATTAGCCCTTCCTGCTCCAATGATCGGCATGATATTCGCCGGATGATGTAGTAGCCACAACAGATTCATCTCCGTCAAAGTCCAAGAATATTTTTCAGCAACAGCTTCTAACCTTTGCTTCAATTTTTTGGATGACCTCGTCTTCTTGTTGATTCTTTCTCCTCCTACCGGCGACCAAGACATCGGCTTGATACCCAGCTCTTGACATACATCTATACTTCCGTCAAAGATTGGTGTATTGTGTGTCAATGAAGCTTCACATTGAAAATATGAAATCGGAAAATAGCGGTGAATGGCCCTAATTTGATGCGTTGAGAAATCACAAACACCAAATTCTCTGACTTTGCCACTCTCTTTCAACTGATGAAAAGCCTCTGCCATTTCCGCAAAATCCATCAATGGACTCGGTCTGTGGATGAATAAGACATCTAAATAATCTGTATTCAAATTGTCCAGAGACTGATCCACAGATTCTAAAATGTGTCTTTTCGATGTGTTGTAGTGAGGTATAATGAAACCAGGTTTTTCAGAACACGGTTTTATGATGCCACACTTACTCATGATTTGAATATCTTCCCTAGCTACGCCACTAAAAATCAAAGCGTCACCAAATTCTCTTTCTGTAGTGTAATTTCCATAGACATCGGCATGATCAAAGGTGGTAACTCCATTTTCCACACATTGGCTTATCATATCAGCCATTTTTGTAGAAGAGAGTTGCTCACCCCAGCTGCCCCAGCGGATAACTCCTGCGATCACTCTTGATAAATCGTTCATAAAAAAATTTTTAATTAATTAAGTCTAAATATTTTGAAAATTAAAAAATTACTGCTGTTGTAAACGATCCAAAGCTTCCTTTACCTTTTTATCTTCTCCGTTTAAATGGTACGCAGACTGATAATTTTGTAAGGCAATATCCTTTTGACCTAATTTCTCGTACACGACTCCCAACATAAAAAATCCCATATAATTTGTAGGAGCAACCTTTGCCATTAAATCAAATGACTCCTTGGCCTTCTGTAGGGAATCCATTTCCATATATAATACACCTGAATTCAAATAAGCATCTGTGTAATTGCGATCCTTCAAAATGATATCTTTATAAATGGCAAGGGCTTCAGGTACTTTATGATGATTTTGTAAATAATACGCCTTAGCATGCAGGGCTTGCAATGATTCCGGATCACTCAACACGGCGCTGTCAAAATACTTCATTGCAATTGGATCATTTTTCGATTCGTAAATTTCTCCTAAGGTAATCCATGCATCTGTCATCTTTGTATCCAATTCCACAGCCCTTTGAAAAGCATTTGTGGCTCTCGGGATGTCATTCAGTGCTTTGAAATTGACACCCAACATAAAGAAGGCCTCTGCATTCAGAGGATCCAACTTGATTATTTCATTGATGGTCAAAATAGACTCATCATAGTCTTCAATAATGTACCTAAGCTCTGCGAGTTTCAAAAGGGATGGAATCCTGTCAGGATGCATTGCGACAGCATACAGCATAGTATTAATGGCTTCCTTGCTGTTGTAATTGTCTAAGTAAACATCCGAAAGCAAATGGTAATAAATTGGGTTCAAAGTATCCAAATGAATGGCTTTTTTTAAATCCAATATAGCAAGGTCGTAATTTTGAAGCTCATAATACCTTGAAGCTCTGTCAAACAAAAGTGAAGGCTTTTCCGGATTTTTATCAATTTCTTCAGTCAAAGCTGAAATCTGAGGATCCATCTGTCCAGATTCGGCAACAACCTGAGATGATGAATCTTTACATCCAAAATTTAAAGATATTACACATAGTAATGTATATATATATATTTTCATTTGATTTAAAGTGTTTTATAATTCTGCATTATAAAAAAACAAATCATTGACCGATTAAAAAAAATAAAAAATCTTGTAGTATTTGCTTGGTGCGACAAAGATATTGTTTTTTAAGAGAATACAACCAAAATTCAAAAGAAAATATATTTATGATCAAATGTCTAATTTTAGGGATGAACGGAAGTCAATTGTTGTAATGCAGATTGAAATTCTGTTATACTCAAAGCATCTTCCAGTTTATATGGACCTATAGCATCACGGGATAAGGCGGAAAGAAATCCACCTGAATTCAATCGCTTACCTAAGTCATGGGCAATAGATCTGATATAAGTGCCTTTACTACATGTGATTGAAAATTGCAGATTAGGTTCTGAATAATCAATACATTGAAAATCATAAATTGTGATTGGCCTGGGTGACAATTCCACTTCCTTCCCTTTTCTTGCCAATGTATAACTTGATGTTCCTTTGATTTTAATGGCGGAAAAAATAGGTGGTTTCTGTAAAATATCACCTGTAAATGATCCAATAGCATTTTTGATTAAAGCATGATCTATATGTTGCGTTGGGTAAGTAGCTGAAATGTCTGATTCTGCATCAAAGCTAGGTGTTTCAGCGCCAAATGTGATGACTCCGGAATATGTTTTCTTCAAATTTTGATATTGGTCTATTGTTTTTGTTTTCTTACCTATACATACAATCAACAATCCTGTTGCCAATGGATCCAAAGTTCCGGCATGTCCTACCTTTATTTTTTTGATTCCGAAGGCGTGTTTTAAACTTAATCTGATTTTATTAACAACATCAAACGAAGACCAAGTCAAAGGTTTTGCAATCAATAGTACAGCCCCTTTTTCAACTATAGATGTATCAATTTTTGAACGCTTGTCTATAATCATTTGGCAAGTGTGACATAAATAATTCCTGCCAATCCAATAGCAAGACAGTAATATGCAAAGTACTTCAAGGTGCTATTTCTCACGATTTTTATCATCCATGTGCACGCCAATACACCGGTAACAAATGCAGCTAAAAATCCGGCACTTAACGTCAATGCATCAAATTTTACTGTACCAAATTCACCTTCCAACAAGTCTTTTGCTATTTTCCCAAAAATCAAGGGTACGACCATGAGAAATGAAAATTCTGCTGCTTTTGCTTTGTCAATACCCAACAAAACGCTCGTAGATATCGTCGCTCCCGATCTACTGATTCCGGGAATGATGGCGATAGCTTGAGCAACGCCTATGATGATGGCATCCAAATAGCTGACATTCTTATTGTTTACTTTTGATTTATCGGCTAGGAACAATAAAACACCTGTAAGCATCAGCATCAAGCATACCAAGAGAATATTTTGACTAAATAGGTGCTCGATTTGTTTTTCAAAAAGCACACCTACTATTGCTGCCGGAATCATTGAAATGATGATTTTCAATGCAAAACTTCTTTCTTCTTCGCCATTTTTTGTAAAAATAGATCGAATAATTTGAAGTATGTGTTTTCTGAAAACAAAAACTGTAGCCAAAGCAGTACCAAAATGTAGAAAAACTGTCATAAACAGACTATCACTTTCTGTATGTTGATCACCAATAAAAAACTTGGAGAGTTCTAAGTGTCCGCTACTACTTACAGGCAAAAACTCTGTCAATCCTTGAACAATACCAAGGATGATCGCTTTGATAATTTCCATGAAATGGTTCTACTTATTTTTTTGTAAAGATGGCATATACACCTACACCTAAACCCAATAAAATAACAATAGGTGCCAATGTAATCCTTCTAAAACTATAAATGATAGATTCGTCCCATACATCATCTGAAGGCATGTGACCGCCTGACATCAGAAGTAGGCCTAAAAATATCAATCCTATAGCAATTAATATGAAAATATAGTTTCTTTTACCATATAACAATCCACCATCCTTCACAATATCCGGATCTTTTTCTTGAGTTCCTGTCGTATCTGACAACTTTGTTCGTGCCATGAAATTTATTTAGATGATGCAAAAATAACAAAACATAACAATAACCAAATTTTTCCATCTTAGTTTTCAGTCAAAAATAACATTTCGATAGCCATTTACAAGTTAGATATGCATTTCGATTCGTGAAATGTGACGGATAAAATAAAAAAGCCTAATTGCGAAAACAATCAGGCTTACAAGATTGAGTTTTGAGTAATAATTCTTATTTATTGTAATGGTTGGATGAGCGATCCTCCTGAATGTGAATTTACAACAATAGCTGTCAAAACACATAAGATAAATAAGGTCGCAGCTAGTCCCCAAGTCACTTTTTCAACAAAATCTGTGGATTTAGCGGCTCCAAACATTTGGTTAGCAGCAGAACCACCCAATGTAGAGTCAATTCCACCACCTTTAGGATTTTGGATTAAAATCACTGCCATCAATAAAACACATGTGATAGCAATTAATATCGTAAGTACTGATACCATAATATCTTTATTTATTTAAATTCTCAATTTTCGCCGCAAAGTAAATGAATTTTTCCGGATATTTATGCATCAAATGGGTGTACATTTTTTTTGCTTCATCAAAATGGCCTTGTTTTGCCAATAAATCTGCCAATGGCTCCGTAACAATGTCCGGCGCTTTCTCTACAGATTTCTGGATCGACTTTTTGAACATTTTCTTTTTACGCTTCTCTTCACTCTTTTCTACTTTCTTATCTAAATGAGCAACGTCAAATGAAAGTAACCACAAATTATACGGCGATAATTGACTAAAATCCCTTAAGGAAAAAGATCGATGCTTGTATTTTCTTCTAGTTTTCTTCCTTTTTTTCGTCTTTTCTATGTGTTCTTCAGGCAGCAATTGTTGGTGCATATGTGTGTTTCCAGCATCGCTATCATCAATGTAAGTTTCTATATTTTGAACATTATTATTGTCCTCCATCGAATCAAAATCATCTGTTATTGTACCATTTTTATTAACTTCATCACTTTCAAAATTAGCCACTTCCATCGCGCATTCCATTACATCCAAATCACCCTCATATCCTTTGTTTCCGAAGATGTAATTTGTAAAATCAAAAGGTTGGATAAATGAATCTAGCATAAACGAAATTGTCAGCGTAACTACAAAAGAAGCTATGAAAAGGTCACAAAAGTATTAAAATTCATGCGATAATGTGGTTTAGCTGTCATGATTTTTTTTATATATTTGCATAATATTTTTGATGTGAAGGCTTTATTTGATTTTTTTGTGATATAAAATTGGTCATATTGAAATTTCATCCAAGAATATATTGAGTTTATCTATAAACAGTATTTTCAAGAAATCTTTTTAACCTAGTTATTGTATCAATCATCATGAATAAAGATAATCAATTATTTAAGAAGATAAAATCCATTTTCATTGAAGATGATTTGTCCGGGAAGGAATCAAACACTTCTGCAGGTGGTGGCGTATCTAAACAAGAAGGTACCGAAGGTGATCCAATAGTGTCTGAATCAAAGCAAACGCAAACCGGACGTTCTAATCAAACAACAAAACTTGAGATAGATCCGAAGTTCAATGAACTTCTCATGAAGGCCATAGAAACCAATAATTTGGATGGATTTGACTACTTGGAGTTTAAAAATTCATTGAAATCTGTTGAAAAAGTCATACCTGATGAAGCTGTTCGATATACATCAGCTTTTGAAATGGCCAAAACAATGGGACTTACAAAAGACAAATTGATTTCTACTGCTGAGCATTATGCAAATATTTTGACGACAGAGGCAAAAAAATTTCAAGACGCAGTACAAAATCAGAGGCGGATACAAGTGGGGGACCGACAATCCAGCATCGAAAAACTAAATCAAGCAGTCAAAGACAAGCAAGCTATGATAGAAAAACTTCAGGCAGAAATGAAAAGTGCAGAGCAAAACTTGAAAAATTTAAATGCTGAAATAGATCAAGCTGAGCAAAAAATTTCTAACACCGAGAAGCAATTTGAAATGTCCTATCAATTGATCAATAATCAAATAAAGGACGATATAAATAAAATCAAATCTTATTTAAGTTAAAGCAACTGCTTGTATGACTTCAATTTTAGTATCTTTGGGCAATTTTAAGGGCATCGAGATATGACAGAGACAAAAAGTAAATCATTTTGGTCAAAGCCGGAGGGAATCACCGGAATGTTGGTGTTGGCATTATTACTACTCACGGGTGGATATATTGCGGTCACAGGATACATCGCTTTACTAGGACTTTTGAGTACTACAATCGGTTCTTTGGTAAGTTTATTGGTTGTGGGTACGATTATTTTTGTAGCACTTGATAAGAAAAGCCGTACTCTTATATCATATATGTACAAAAGTGCTATGAGATGGTTAACCGGTCTTTTTATCCAGATTGATCCCATAGCAATACTAAAAAATTATGTCAGCGATATGCAGAGTAATTTGACCAAAATGGGACGTCAAATAGCACAGCTCAGAGGTCAAATGCACAAACTACAAGAAATCATCATCAACAATAGAAAAGAAATCGACACCAATCTAAATATGGCGTCAAAAGCATCTGAAAGCAATAAAAAAGCGCAAGTACTTTTGAAGACCAGAAAAGCAGGTAGGCTTCAAGATTCTAATTTAAGATTGGAAGATTTATATAAAAAAATGGAAGTGCTTTATCGTGTACTTTCAAAAATGTACGAAAACTCAGAAATTCTGATTGAAGATGTACAAGATCAAGTCATGGTCAAAGAGCAAGAACGCAAAGCAATCTTAGCTAGTAACTCTGCCATGAAATCTGCTATGAGCGTCATCAAGGGAGATCCCGATAAAAAAGCTATGTTTGACGCTGCACTAGAAACAATTGCTGATGATGTAAGTCAAAAAGTAGGTGAAATGGAGCGTTTCATGGAAGTTTCTCAGAATTTTATGCAATCTATAGATCTCCAGCAGGGCATCTTCGAAGAAGAAGGATTAAAGATGCTAGAAAAGTGGGAAAATGAAAGTGTATCTCTCCTTTTGGGTGGCGAAAAAACGAATCTCATCCTCAAAGCAAATGATGATTCCGATGTTCTCGACCTAAATGCACCTATAAAACATCCTGAAAAAGTAGGAAGAACAAATCAATACGACAACCTTTTTGATTGAATATAATTTTAAATAAAACAAAATAAACAAATAAAAATGGCAACACGATTGACAAGCTTTTCAAAATTGGTGATCACACTGATCATACTTGCATTATTATTTTTTGGTGGCAAGTACATTCTCAATAACACCCAATTCGGTAAAGATATCAAGAAACAAACAGAAGCGGCTTCGGCAGAAAACGCTTCAAATTCAACAGATAGTGCTGCAAAACCCGTCATTTCAAGTAAAAATGACCCAAATACACTCAGAGTGCAGCTGGTGACTTGGGGCGGTTATGCACCGGGTTTGTATTTCAATGAAGGAGCGAAACCGAATTCCAATAGCCGATTCCTAAAGGAATATGGGTTCAATGTAGAATTTATCTTAGACAACGACCTTATCAATGCTATGAATGCTTGGATGAGTGGTGATTATGATGTATTGGTACAAACTGCCGATGCTTTTCCTCTCTACACAGCTCCTGAAGATATCAATAGCTTCAAGCCAAAGGCTTTCATGCAAGTGGATTGGTCCAGAGGTGGTGACGCTATCATCGTAAAGAGAGGCATTAATACGGTCAATGATCTTAAAGGAAAAAAGATCGCTGTTGCTGTACCTTCACCGGCTCAGACTTTACTAATCAGTTCTTTGGAAGCTGCAGGTTTAAGTTATAACGATGTCACCATTATTAAAACATCTGACAACTTGAAAGCTGCTGAACTATTCAGAACAAATGATATAGACGCAGCAGTGGTTTGGAGTCCGGATGATGTCATTGCAACAAATGAAGTTCCCGGCTCTAAAATTCTTTTAAATACTGTACAACAATCCCACATCATTGGGGATATTATGTTCGCAAGTGAAAAAACCATCGAAGCCAAGAAAAAAATGATAGATGGTTTTTATGAAGGATGGATGAAAGGGATTGCAGAACTCAATAGCAACCCATCAAATCAACAAAAAGCTTCAAAGTATTTAGCAGAAATGGTAGGATTAAGTCCAGATGATGCTATGGGCATGATGTCCACTGTGTATTGGACAGGGCATGGCGATAATGTCAATTTCTTTGGTCTCAATTCTGCTTACAAAGGTCAGAAAGGTAGCGACTTGTACGAAAAAATGTCCAATAGATTTAAAGAGATAGGAGAAATTCCAAACGCTGCCCCTGCATGGAGATCAGTGATTTATACTGGTGCGATCCAAGGAGCAAATTTAAATGGGCCATCATATGCAGCAGAAAAATCCAAAGTATTTGCTCCAACAACAAATCAAGAAAAAGTGTCTGAAGCATTTGCATCTAAACCCGTGAGTATCACCTTTGCAACAGGCCAATTTAAATTGGATGAAAATGCTAAAACCATTATTGATTTACAATTCAGGGATATAGCAAAATCATTTGCAAACACCAAGGTAAGGATTGAAGGCAATACCGACAATGTTGGATCGGCAGCGACAAATAAAGCATTGTCTGAAAAAAGAGCAAGATCCGTAGCTGAATACCTTAAGTCAGAATATAATATAGACTCAAATAGGTTTGTGATCGTAGGAAATGGGCCAAGCAAGCCGGTTAAAGGTTGCGAATCCAATGCCACAGAAGAATGTAGAGGAAAGAATAGGAGAACCGATTTTCAGTTGATCAACTAATCTGAATCCAAAGTCCGTTATGTCATCGAACTGGTTGTTTGACCTTCGTGGACCCTTGTCCAAAGCACAGACTCGCTGGCTCATGGTTGCGGGAATCATTTTCTTCATATTGGTATGGATGTTACTTTCGTCCGGTGAACAGCCTATCATAGACAAGTCAAAATTGCCACATCCACAACGAGTTCTTAAAGCCTTTGGGGACTTATATCATGACAACGAGTTATTTAAAAATATTTTTAGATCTATTGGTTTAAATTTAGGTGGTTACATCAAAGCCATCCTCTATGGTCTATTTATAGGTTTTGCCATCGGTTTGGTACCAATGCTGAGAGGCATGTTCCAAAAACTAGTGGATGCTGTTCGATTTTTACCATTGACCGCGGTTACAGGTTTATTTATTTTGTGGTTTGGGATTTATGCTGAAGCCAAAATCAACTTTTTAGCTTTTGGTATATTCATTTATCTTCTTCCTGTGGTCATACAACGTATCGATGAAGTAGATGATGTCTATCTAAAAACAGTTCAAACCCTTGGTGCCAGCTATTGGCAAACTATAAAAACAGTATATTGGCCCTCAGTGGTTTCAAGGTTATCAGACGATATCAGGATATTGACAGCGATTTCGTGGACCTATATCATTGTGGCAGAAACCAGCGCAGATCAAGGAGGTGTAGGTTCATTGATTTATGCTGCTCAAAGACTCAATAGAGTGGATAAAATTTTTGCATTGCTGGTAATCATTATGGGAATCGGTGTCATCCAGGATAGAGTTTTTACGTATTTGGATAGGAAGTTTTTCCCATTCAAATATCAATTAAAAGATAATTACAATCCGGGAATCCAGCTAAAAAGTGTTTCTCTAATTGATATCGTCGTGGACTTCATCATCAATATTATGACGTGGATTCTTCTAGGAATATATGTCCTTTTATTGATCAATGAATTCTTCCCTTTTATGGGCGGTGTAAAACCGTTAGAATACATGTTTGGAGACACTCTATGGACAGTACATACAGCTTTTGGAATCATATTGCTATATCAGATTATTCAGCTCTACAATAAATATTTTAGATCAAAGACATGAGCCCACTTTCGTTTACAGATAGCACATTAGCTAATATCATTGAGCTGAGGAATATAGGTCAAACCTATGATGGTGGACAAAACTGGGTAATCAAAGGGCTTGATTTTTTAGTGGAGGACAAGCCGGATCAAGGGCAGTTTGTCGTTATTTTGGGCATGTCCGGGTCAGGGAAATCCACATTGCTTAGATACATAGCAGGTATTCAACAGCCGTCAGAAGGCACCGTATTGGTCAATGGAAAACCTATCACACCTGAACAACACATCAGCATGGTTTTTCAGCAATATTCGTCTCTTCCATGGATGACAGTCTTAGAAAATGTAGGTTTAGCATTGCAATATCAGGGCGTCAAGAAGAATGAGCGAGATGAAAGAGCCATGGAGATGATCAAAATGGTTGGTTTAGAAGGACATGAGAAAAAATATGCCATGTACCCTACTCTTTCCGGTGGCCAATTACAAAGGATTGCAATAGCAAGAAGTCTGCTGGCAAATCCACAAATACTATTGATGGACGAGCCGTTTGGAGCCTTAGATATCAAGACAAGAATACAAATGCAGGAACTTCTTTTATCCCTGTGGGAAAAGTTTCACAGCACCATTATCTTTGTAACGCATGATATTTCTGAAGCGGTGTACCTTGCAGATGACATTTATATCATGAAATATGCGCCGTCAAATTTTGTGGAGCATATCAAAGTAGATCTACCACTACATAGAACCAGAGAAACAAAAAGAGATCCTGAATACACCAAACTCGTCCACGAGGTCGAAGACATAATGATAAAAATTAGCCAAAAATGACCATTTCCTAGCAGAATGTGTCGTAGGCTTTCGCCAAATTTATCGCTATATTTTGAGCAGAATTCCCTTCAATATGATGACGTTCAAGCATGTGCACCAACTGTCCATCCTTAAATAATGCAATACTTGGAGATGACGGCGGATACGGCAACAAGAACTCTCTTGCTCTTTCAGTTGCTTCCTTGTGAACACCTGCAAATACAGTTACTAGTTTAGATGGTTTCTTGTCATTTCTGAGGGAAAGTTTAGCACCCGGTCGTGCATTTGCTGCTGCACATCCACAAACTGAGTTTACAACAAGCAATACAGAACCTTCATGGCTGCCTTCCAAAACGCTATCCACTTCCTCTGTGGTTTGTAGGGGTTCAAATCCAAAGTCTGTAAGGTCTTTTTCTAATGGTATGGTCAATTCTCTTGGATACATTTCAAAAAATATTTTGTTGATGAAAAATATTATTCAATAACCTAATACAAGATTAAAAGTTCACACCAAAATCAAATCTTATAAATTGGGAAATCATAAAAAAAACATTTCCTTTGCATTGAAAATTTAAAAAATGAAATATCAAATATTAGGTCAATCCGACCTAAAGGTAAGTAAGATTTGCTTGGGTACCATGACTTTTGGCCAACAGAATACTGAGGCAGATGGTCATGAACAAATGGATTACGCCCTTGATCAAGGCATCAATTTCTTTGATACGGCGGAGATGTACTCTGTGCCCGGAAGAAAAGAAACACAAGGTTCTACAGAGAGAATCTTGGGCAGTTGGTTCAAAAAAACAGGCAATCGTAACAAAGTCATATTGGCATCTAAGATTACAGGACCATCAAGAGGATTGAGCCATGTCAGTCCCACCTTAGATTACAGCCCTGCGAGAATCTTGTCTGCTATCGAAGGAAGTCTTGGCAGGTTACAAACAGATATCATAGACATTTATCAACTGCATTGGCCGGAAAGAAAAACAAATTATTTTGGCCAATTAAACTATCCAATCGTGTCTGATGACGAATGGCAAGACAACTTTCACTCAGTGATTTCTACCATGGAAAAACTGAAGGGAGAAGGAAAAATAAGATATTGGGGCATGTCAAATGAAACTCCTTGGGGATTGATGAGAGCAACTTTTGTTGCTGACCAACACAATATAATGCGGCCATTGACTGTACAAAACCCTTATAATCTGCTCAACAGAACCTTTGAAATAGGGATGTCTGAAGTTTCAATGCGTGAAAATGTCCCATTATTGGCGTATTCTCCAATGGCTTTTGGTCTTCTTTCCGGGAAATATCACAAAGGCTCTGACTCTCCAAATGATAGAATCAATCAATTTCCGACTTTATCAAGATACAACGGTGCATCTACCCGATTAATGGCACAAAAGTACTTGGATTTGGCAGCAGAATTCAACCTTTCCCCAGCAGTGATGTCACTAGCATTTGTACATCAACAACCATTTGTGGGTTCTACCATCATTGGAGCTACATCAATGGCACAATTAAGGGAGAATGTGAGCAGTATTAACGTTGAAATTTCTGATGCGCTTATAAGCCGTATTAACGAGTTGCATATGGCACATTCAAATCCTGCCCCATAAACAGATACTTTTAAATACATTCATCGTCAAAGATTTAAAATAATTAGAACATGTTAGATATTGTCGTTGCTATAGTGATCATGATTGGATTTTATTTTGGTTATTCGAGAGGATTGATCAAAACCATATTTGATACATTATCCATGATCGTAGCAATATTGATTGCATTGAGGATTGCACCGTATGCCATCAGATTTCTCCAGGATATCATAAAAATAAGTCCTCCATTAATGTTTTTAGTTGGTATCGTGGTGTCATTTCTAGTTGTCATTTTGCTGCTAAAATTTATCGCAAAAAAACTTGAAGCTCTGCTGGAAGCAGCTAATGTTAACTTTGTCAACAAAGTAGCAGGTGGCGCTTTGCAAGCTGTGTTTTTTGCCTACCTCCTCAGCTTGGCTCTATGGGTCATGAACAACATCAATGTGCTGTCACCGGATTTGAAAGAAAATTCCATAACATATTCTATGTTGGAACCCCTTCCTGAAAAAGGTAAATCCATTTTTATGGGCTTAAAACCTATATTTCAAGATTTTTGGGATATCACATTGAAAACAATGAATGAAAGCAAGAATCTTTCAAATGGCAATCAAGAAATAATAAAGGAGTAAATTTCTCCTTAACGCATAGGTGGTCTTCTGCGCTTTCCACCCGGTTTTAAGGGCATTTGGTTCGTTTTGACTCCCATACTTTGGGCTAGTTTCATTTGTCCACTTTGTTGTATGGCTGTGTCCAACTGTTTAATTTGTTCCTTGATAGCGTTCTCTGTTACTTTCAATCCTTTAGTTTGGTAATAGTACTTTTTTGCTCCCGCCCAATTGCCTTTATTGGCTTGTATACTTGCCATTTGTGCTAAAACCATTGCTCTTTCATTATCTGATGGCAATTTTAATGATAAGGCTGTATTGAAATAGTCCTCAGCTAGAGCATTATTTTTCTTTTGAGCGGCCAATGATCCCTTCAAAATATAATAAAATGCTCTATTGGTGACGTATAATAAATTTGGGAATTTTGTTAATGACAACCTCTCTTCAGCAGCATCAAATTGCATCGTCTGAACAAGTTCTGCAGCACTTTGGACTGTACCCAATAGGATGTATGACACTAGAAATATGATACCAATAAGAATGAAAATCCATGTATATCCAAACCCTAAGAAAAAACCTCCAATGATTCCTCCTACTATTCCAATAATGATGATGGCAAACTTGATATAAATGTTAATGGTCCACATGTGTCTCTAATTTTTAAAGTTGCAAAGCTAAGGTAATCTTTTGTAAGGCCATTTAAGAGTCTGTTTAAAATTTATCCTTTAACAAGAAAATGTTTTATTTTGGCTACAAATTCTATAAATTATTCGTCAAATTGCCCACATTTGACTGCAAAATTTACCTTTTTTCGCTCAAAATAATTCCATTTTATTATCCAAAAACAAAATTTAAACATATTCTACAGTAAAAGATATTTTCAAGTAGATTGCATCGAAATTCATTTGAATTGTGATAAAAACAGCCATAACTGATGTAAATCAAAAAACCATTCTACAGATATTAAATTATTTCAAGATATACTTTCTTAACGATAACATAATCTCATTATCATCATTCATAACATACGAGGGATGAATCATTATTGGAATTTGTCTTATCTTGCAACCAAATTGAGACAAGAAATGATTTTAGTGACAAATGATGATGGTATTGTAGCGCCCGGAATAAAGGCATTGGTGGAAGTGGCGCGGGAATTTGGGAACGTGGTTGTAGTTGCACCCGATTCACCGCAATCAGGAAAAGGTCACGCAATTACTCTTTCTAATCCATTAAAAATCAGAAAAGTAGAAATGTTTGATGGTGTGACCGCCTATGAGTGCAATGGCACACCTGTAGATTGTGTGAAAATCGCTAAAAACGTTTTATTGAAAGACCAAAGTATTTCGTTATGTCTATCTGGTATCAATCATGGTTCCAATGCAAGTATCAATATTATCTATAGTGGTACCATGTCGGCAGCTATGGAGGCAAGTATCGAAGGCATTCCTTCCATTGGATTTTCACTATGTGATTATAGTTTCGATGCCGACTTTTCAGCATCAAAGGTATATGCCCGAAAGATCATAGCGGATATTCTTTTGTCTCCGATGCAGGATTGCAAGTTGCTCAATGTCAATATACCGGCACTTCCAACGTCTGAGATAAAAGGCATCAAAGTATGTAAGCAAGGAGCCGGCACTTGGGTGGAAGAATTTCAAGAAGGTTTAGATCCACGTGGTGTACCCTATTATTGGCTTACAGGAAAATTTCAATCTTTTGAAAATGATGAAGTGGACAATGATATCAATGCACTTAAAAATGGTTACGTCTCTGTAGTTCCATCCATGCATGATCTCACCCACTATGGAGAAATGTCAAAATTCAAACTTTTAGAATCAAAAATATGATAGAAAAAAATTCAATAATTTTCGGTATCTTGATCGGTGTTCTCACGCCTATCGTAGGATTTATCATCATTGAAACCATTTTCGATCTTCTCATCAAACAAGGCATCATGGCAGATGTTACAGCTTCCATTTCAGAAAGGCGATTTCGAAGCATGACGCTTTTTGCCTTATGTTTTACTCTTATACCCATCCACATTGCAAAGAATAACAGGTGGGATTTGATGATGCGCGGCATGGTATTTCCCATCCTGATTTATGGCGGTGCGTGGGTAATTAAGTTTTTCTTATAATTTTGACTATTTACTGATCTGCATGAGTTGTAAAGTATATATCATTGCAGGTGAGGCTTCGGGTGATTTGCATGGGAGCAACCTTATACATTCGCTATATAAAATCCATCCAAATTTACAGATCAAAGCATGGGGCGGTGACTTAATGAAAAATGCCGGTGCTGATCTCGTTGTGCATTACAAAGATATTGCTTTCATGGGATTTGTAGAAGTTGTTGCGCACCTAGGCAAGATCATCAGGTATATGGCATTATGTAAAAGGGATATTTTGTCATTCCGACCTGATATTTTGATACTGATAGACTATCCGGGATTTAATATGAGAATAGCTCAATGGGCGAAAAAAAATGGAATAAAAGTGGCATATTATATCACCCCACAAATATGGGCTTGGAATACATCAAGGGTGCATAACCTCGTGGAAAATACGGATATGAGGTTTGTAATTCTGCCATTTGAACAGAAATTCTTTAAAGTTTTTGGGTATTCGACTGAGTATGTTGGGCATCCGTTATTGGATGCTATTCATCATAGGTTTGATACTATCAAAAATGTAGAAAATCCAAGACCTTTTATTGCTTTGTTGCCGGGAAGCAGACAGCAAGAGATACACATGATGTTGCCCATTATGATTGCTGCAACAAAAGGAATGAAATACGATGTTATCTTGGCAGCTTCAGCAAGCCAAACTCCGCAATTCTATCAAGACATCTTATCCAAGTACAAGGCAGACCATGTAAAAACTGTGCACGGAGATACTTACGCAGTTCTGAAAGCAGCGCACTTGGCATTGGTTACGAGTGGTACAGCAACCTTGGAGACAGCTATATTCAAGGTACCTCAAATAGTATGTTACAAAACTGGTAAAATAAGCTATTTCGTTGCTAAAAGATTGATCAAAACGCCATTTATCTCATTGGTAAATCTAATTATGGAAAGCGCATTGGTGCCGGAACTCATTCAAGAAGATTGCAACCCTACAACTATCCAACAACACTTATCAATTATAGAGCAAAATAGAAACGATATCATCGCCGGTTACGAACAACTTATCCAAAGATTGGGCTCAAGCGGTGCATCAGACAAGGTAGCTCATGCGATCATAAAAGCCTTACCATCATGTCCATAAGTGCGATTATAACAAAATTCATCCAGGACTTTCAACTTTCCACTTGGCAAGAATGGGTGAGCACGATCTCTCAAATTATCAGTGTTTACTTCGCTCAGAAAAACAGTGTCTTAGTTTATCCTACAGGCATGATAGGTGTACTGTTGGCTGCTTGGATGTATTATTTTGTGGCAGATCCACCACTCTATGCTGATACTGTTTTGAATATTTATTACTTCGCTATGAGCATATACGGTTGGTACAACTGGTCTCTAATGAAGAACCAAACCCATGTCTTTGACGCTAGCTATGCTACAAAAAATGAATTGTTCATAGGTTTATCAGGCTTTGTGCTGAGCTGGGCGGCATTATTTTTTATTTTAAAATATCTTACAAATTCAAACACACCAACAGCTGATGCATTGGTATCTGCTTCAGCAGTGATTGCCATGTGGTGGATGGCAAGAAGAAGAATTGAAAATTGGTATGCTTGGATTTTTTCAAACTTGGTAGCAATACCGCTCAATTTTTATAAAGGATTTATGTTATTTACAGCCATGTATGTCATCTTCTTGTTGATGGCTATTTATGGATACTTGTCTTGGAAGCGACTCATATATTCGTCACCTGTTACTCATGAATAATAGATATAAGAGTATGTTTAAAATTTATCCTATAGCAAGAAAATGTTGTATTTTGGCTACAAATTCGTTAAATTTTTCGTCGAAATGTCCACATTCGACTGCAAAATTTGCCTTTTTTCGCTTAAAATAATTCCATTTTATTATCCAAAAACAAAATTTAAACATACTCTGATCAACTTTACAGCAACTGTAATTTTCTCTAATGAATATGTACATCCGAAACTTAGGTCATTCCTAAAATTATATTGAAAATCTGGTAGATATAAATCACAAAATTTTTTAATATAATACAAATTTGCCACTTACTGTTTTTATTTAAAGAAAAGTCAACAAGAAATTTCTACTTTTTTCCTACTTTTATATTTTATTTTAAAAACATTCATACATTTTACCACCATGAGATTAATTTTCATATTCCTTTTGCTATCACATTTTTATACATCTGATATTAATGGTCAAAATGTATTTCATTTCTGGGAAAAAACACAAGACAAAAAGTCTGAATTAAAAGTTGACCGAGAAGGCGGTGCCATTGTCTTTATAGCAAATAATGAGAATATCCAATATGCATTAGATGCTGCACCCGACGAAGCTTCCTTCATATTGAATCGCAAGGGTAGTTTAATCACACTACCACAAGATAATGGAATATTGGACACATTTACCGTATGGAAGTCTGAAGTGGCAGAACCTGGATTATTAGAAAGCTATCCCAATATTCATTCTTACAAAGGTTACAACATCAATAACCCTTCTCAGGTGATGCGTATGACGCAAACAACACATGGATTATACAGTTCCATCCGCACAGAATCTCATATTACTTATATCGAGCCAGACCAATCTTGCCAAGGGCGCTACAAAGTTTTCAATGCTTCTGATGTAGATGACATTTCAAAGTTTATTTGTGGGAGTGATTTCGATGAGCATCTAGAATCATCAAAAATGGGAAAAAGATCTTCCGGCGAAAATATGCTCATGCGAAAATACAGAATGGGCTTAGCGTGTACCGGAGTTTGGGGACAGAAGAGAGGCACTAAAGAAAAAGTGATCGAGGAAATGGTAATTTTCATGGACAAAGCTAATCTTGTTTTCGAATCTGAATTAGCGGTCAGAATGGTATTAATTGAGAAAAATGATAAACTGATTTTTTTGGATCCGAATAACGATCCTTACAACGATGTAGATGTGGGCGGATCGCTCGTGGGCCAAAACACCAACGCTTTGAACAATATTGTTGGTGTTGGTTCCTATGACATTGGGCACATTTTTTCAGTTTGTTTTGACGTAGGAGGTATCGCTGGTGGAACAGTATGTACTGAGAATAAAGGTGCCGGTGTCACCTGTTTCAATGGAAATAGCATCTCAAACTACATCGTTTTGGTGTTTTGCCATGAGGTGGGACATCAGATGTCCGCCAGCCACACATTCAATCATTGTGGAAATTCATCTCAAACAGCTCTCAACACAGCTTACGAACCGGGAAGTGGCAACACCATAATGTCATATTCCGGTTTGTGCGGATCAGACAATGTCGGTAGCGGAAGCGAGTCTTATTACCACGTTGCTTCCTTAGATCAAGTTTATACATTTACAAACCAAGAAGGTGCACAGGGATACACCTGTGCGGAGTTAGTTGACATAAACAACCATGCACCAGTCATTACAAAGATGCCACCATCAGGATATTTCATACCAAAGTCAACACCTTTTGTGCTAGATGCGTCTGCTGAAGATGAAGATGGTGATGATCTCACATTTAACTGGGAGCAATATGATGCAGAAAAATCAATTCCACTAGGAGACACGACGACGCTAGGTGATATACCTCTTTTCAAATCTGGCAAACCGAGCAAGAAAACCTTTAGACTCTTCCCTACTAATAGCAACATTATCAATGGTTTATATTTCAACTATGGTGATATGTTGCCTTACAATACAAGAAATTTGACGTTCAAATTCATTGCAAGGGATAACAATCCAATGGGTAATGCCGCAGCTTGGGATGAGATGGTCATCCATGTAGATGGGACATCAAAACCTTTCAAATTTTTAACTCCAAACGGATCACAAACCTTCATCACTGGCCAAAAGGTGGATATCACGTGGGAAGTGGGCAATACAGCTATGCAACCCATCAATACAAAGTTTGTAGATGTATTTATTTCAAAAACTACAAATTTGGATTTCAATCCCGGAAACATACTACTTGTAGCCGAAAACATTCCAAACTCAGGCCGTGCAACCATCATCATCCCAAATACAGTCTCCAATACAGCCAGATTGATCATAAAAGCGCGGGACAATATCTACTTCACAAACACTTTGATCAATTGGAAGATCAACACTCCAAATTTTCCTACCTTCTTCACGGATGTAGAAAACAGCGTTCAAACTTCTTGCTTACCTGAACAAGTCCAATATACCATTACAAGTGTGGGTTTTAATGATTTCGACATACCAATACATTGTGAAGTGGTAGGTGGACTACCGGAAGGCGCTGTGGCTAGTTTTGAAAAATCGGAAATGATTCCGGGAGAAAATAATACCCTCACAATTGATCTCAACCAAACCAAAGGAGACAGCACGTATTTTATTACGGTAAGGACATATATAGCGGGATTGGATACATTCGAGCGCAACCTCACACTTTTTACCAAAGGGACAGATATAGACGCTCTAAAAGCTCAATTACCCGTAAATGGTGCGTCCGGAATGCCTACGCTACAGGTTTATACATGGGAGAAAAGAAAAGAAGCAGATAAATACATATTGGAAGTATCCAAAGATCCTACTTTTCAATCACAAGTGATAAAATTAGAAACACAAGACACATTTTACAAATCAAACATCTACCTTGAAAAAGCAACCATATATTTCTGGCGCGTCAAGGCAATCAATTCTTGTCGTGAAGGTTCATGGTCTTATGTTTCTGCATTTCAAACAGAAGCTGTACAATGCGCTACGTTTTCAACCGGAGATTTGAATGTGAATATCACCTTTTCCGGAACACCTTCCATCGAACTTCCTCTCACTATCAATGCTTCCGGGAAGGTGGAAGATGTCAATGTAGCCTACGTCAAAGGCAAACATCAGAATATTAAAGATCTAACTGTAGATTTAGTTTCTCCTAATGGTAAGGCGTCCACGCTTTGGTCAAATATGTGCCCTTCAAACAGCTCAATCAATTCAGGATTTGATGATGAATCTACGTTATTTTTAAACTGCCCACTTTCTACCGGAAAAATAATGAAACCGATGACTCCGCTTGCAGTATTTAAAGGGGAAGAAATATCTGGCACATGGACGCTCAATGTAAAAGACAACAAAGTCGGTGATGGTGGTAGTTTCAGCGGATTTAGCTTAGAATTTTGCTCAAAAATAAGCCTCAATCCACCTACAATTCAAACCTTAGACACCATCAAAGTAATGAAGAAAAGCAGCGTATTTATAACAAAAGAACAGATTCTTGCAACCGACCCAAATGACATTGCATCAGATATTGTTTTTACACTAACAGCAGTTCCACAATATGGTCAGCTTTACATCGAAAATAAAGGCTTAAATATTGGTAATACCTTCACCCAGGAGGATATCAATTCGGGTAAATTGAGATATACCCATATGGCTGAATATCTCACACCGGATGGGTTTTCATTTATCGTCACAGACCAAAACAAAGGTTGGTCAGGTGGTGTCTCTAAAGCTGAAATATTAGTATATACTATTGTAGGAACCAAAGACATAAACCCTGCACTCATAAAAGTATTTCCGAATCCTTTTGATCAATATATTTCGGTTGTAAGTGAAAGAACTCCGATTTCTGAATGTTCCTACAGATTGTTCAACACGATGGGAAATTGTATTTTAAGTGGTCAATTTACATCAGAACAAATTAGTACAAGTAACTTAATTTCAGGCATTTATATTCTTGAAATTTCACAGAACTCAAGCAGATCAATGTATAAATTAATAAAAAAATAGTAGAATTTATCATTATTTTTCTAACCTTTGCGGCACTAAAATTAAGGTTTTGAAACTTTTTCTTTTCTCTACCCTACTCTGTTGTATTTTGGCACTGTCATGCACTAGTACCAGCACAGATGACGACCAAGCCATTTCCTTTTATAAGATTGTGGGTTCTTATCAAGGTATTAGCTTTATGGAGACCACTTATCCGGATGGTCAAGTCGCAGTGTCTGACTCCATTTCCAATACGCTGAAAGTGGTCATTTATAGTCCTCAATCCATTTCGATTTATGACGAAAAAAGCATTTTCGGAAATATGATTTTGACAGTAAGTGAAAAATATGTTGAGAATGGCCATCAAATGTTCAAGTTCACGAAAAGTGGTGAAGCAATTGAAAGTTTGATCTATGATGATACAGATGAATCCATACAATTCTACACAACATCAAGTGTACTCACAAAAACTATCAAGGTCTTGTTTATTAGTAACTAGAACATTGAGTTAGATTGTAATATACACTATTAGCCACAAAAATTGCCACTGCTATATTACATGACAATATCTAGGTTTTATGGTTTGTTGCAATGCGTGAGCTGCCTGAAGGACTTGGTGCGCAGCACGGAGCGAATAGCGAACTCCGAAAGGGAGCGACCCGAAGTGTAACGGAGGGTCACGCCCGAAATAGCATTTATCTTATCTATATCTATCAAAAATGCCGCTACTTTTTTATGCGCTTGATCAAAACTTCTTGATCAGAAAAAACCATCCAGGAGAAATCATAGACGTAATTTACAAATTTGTTTTGTGAGTTGATGTGATAGTGGGTGATGTAGGTGAAGTTAAATTTCTTACTATCCAGTACGGTTTTGGGTATTTTCTTTTGGGTTCCGTTTTTGCCCATGATCTCCAGTAATGTTGAGCGGTTGCGATGGAGAATCTTGTCGATGGAGGCAGATGCAATATTTGTCACTTTGGTGAGTTTTTCGTGATAATCAGATTTGCAACGATTCGAACAGTAGATCTTGTCTCTACGACCCGAGATTGGAGATTGGCACATTTTACAAAGACGTAATGTTGACATGGCGTTGATTTTAGAATGGCAAAAATAAGAAGTTTTGAGAATTATTCAATCATCAACCGTTAAATACGTTTCTAACGGTTAAGATCAATTATTTTAAATAATTTATTGATATGCTTTTATTTATGAGTAAAATTGTTTAGTTACTTTTGCCGAATAAATGCAAAAATATGACAATTCTCAAGGCAATAGACGCTAACAATCAGACCTATTTTGCCCTTCGCATCGAAAAAGGTAGCCATGAAATGCTACAAATCAAAACTTGTCCAGTGCGGTATTGGGATGCTGCGTACAAAGTATGGCTTATACCCTATTCTGTAGATAACTGGTCGATGATAAGAGCAAAAATAGGACACAATAATTATAACATATCGCAAGAGACGCTCAACATCTCCCATACAATACTAAAACCAAAAACAACGACCAAAGCACAGTCCATCACTCCAAAATGGCCAAAGCCATTGATCCTGCTATCAACAGACCACCAATGCACTATCAACAAGCTAAAAGAACAACTCATCATCCAGCGGTACCAGCCAAGCACGCACAAATCATATATATCGTGCATGACTGAATTTCTAGTGTTCTATCATGATAGGGCAACGCAAGATATTACCACCGAAGATATCAGACGATTTATAATACATAAAATAGAGACTGATAAAATAAAAGAAAGCACTCAAAATAGCCTTATCAATGCTATCAAGTTTTATTACGAAAAAGTCGAAAAAAGAGAAAAATTTAACTTGTACGACCTTAGACCACGCAAACCCAATACATTGCCAGGCTTCCTAAGCAAGGAAGATACCGTAAAACTGCTCACTTGTACATCAAATCTTAAACACAAAACGATCCTACAGCTCATTTACTCATCAGGTATGCGTTTAGGTGAGTTGACACGCCTAAAGGTGAGAAACATCAAATTTGATATGGATATCATAGAGATAAAATGTGCCAAGGGTAAAAAGGATAGAATTACCAAGTTATCCAGCAAAGTAAAGGTTCTTTTGACGCAATATATTGATATGTACAAACCAAAATATTATCTCTTCGAAGGGCAGACTGGAGGTAAATATAGCGATCGTAGTGTCCAAAACATCATGCATGCCGCTGTCATCAAGTCTGGAGTGGACGAAAATGCCACTGTACATACATTACGACATACCTTTGCTACGCACCTAGTCCTAGATGGTGTGGACATAAGGACAGTACAGGAGCTCTTAGGGCACAATTCACCCGAGACTACGGCCATATACACCCACATCACTGACAAAATGAAAAAAGATGTAAAATCACCACTAGATAATTTGGATATATGATGAAGAAAAGTGTAAATTTGCAAGCGAATGTTTAAAGCAATATATGGGATCAACGGTGATATTTTTATATCCGGGATTGGCGCAAGATTGCGGCAATACAAACGTTAATGACAATTAAAACAAACAAAACATGGAACCACAAACAATTCAACTAATCTTTACAGTATTATCAGTTTTAATAATTGGATATTGGCAATACCATCAAATAAAAGTCATGCAACAACAAATAACTAACTACTCAACTTTAATTAAGTCCTATAAGGATTATATGTCAGTTTTCAATTTAGATGAAATAAATAAAAACACAAAACTTCAACTTGAAAATAAAGACTTAGAAATTAGAAACATGATGTTGAATCAAATGACCGCAGATGAACAATTTCAAGCCTATTATGAAATGTTAGTGATAAATGCTGGACTTCTAAATTTTTTACCTGAGCAACGTGAACAATTTATTGACAAGTATGTGAAAATAGAAAGTAACAAAAAAGCATTAAAAGAGACTATTAAACATTACAACCAAGTGAAGCAACAAACTTCTTAACATAGAAAAGTTTCCTTAACTTGTCAATTTCTTCCTGTGGAGTACCTAATAACTCAAAATATTTTAAACTTGAATTATCGAACTCAGATGTATCTTTGACATCTGGAAAATTATTGTAAATAGCTAAAAACGTTGTATTAATTTTGTGCATATGTTAAATTTCTAATTGTTATATTAACTGGTTCAAAATATGTAAATCCGCCAAGTTCTTTGTAATTTTCTTTTAAGAAATTGTAAAAATCTATTATATTTGTTGCGCCAATTATTTGTGGATTTATTAAGTCAACAAATAATTTGTCAACAGAATCAAATTCGTAGTTTTCAAATACACCACCAGATTTAGCTTTACTTTCAAAAGACATAAACATATCTTTATTATCATCTAATCTTATAAACCCTACATCCATGTACTCTAAAGGAACAATTTTATACATACAAAAAACATTTAAACATCCAAAATACGAATTTCAACAAGTAGTTGAACATCAAATTGTAGAAGTAATTGAACAAATAGTTGTTAATCCCGACGATTGGCCAAATGAAAGAATGACGTCTTTGCGTTGTAAAATAGTAAACGACTTAGAGTTATTTCTTAGCACTGGAGAAAATAGTAGGGAAGAAAGATTTTTTGATTTTCATAATTTACCTATAATTAAATCTGAGATAAAAAGATAAACTGTCATTAACAATGTGTATGATGACAACCACCGCCGCCATACGATTTTTAAATTATTTTAGACCAGTTGTATGGCGGTGGCTGCACATACACTTGGT
>JACJYH010000003.1 GCA_020636195.1 Lewinellaceae bacterium | reverse complement strand
TGGTACTTAGGAGCGGGACTTTTCACTTGGTTTGCAGTGAAATTTCTTTTGCAAAATACCTCATCTAAGTTATTGAATTTATACATTCGATGGTTTCCTTTGGTATCTATATTGTTGGAAATATTTTTAATATTGGCTTTGCGTAGCAATATTCAAAACTCATGGATAAAGGAAGAATTTTACTTCCAATCGTTTCTCTGCGTTTTTGCCTTGTTGTTTATTGTGTTGAGCCAATTGAATGATGAAAAAGTATTCAACATGTATAGCCTTTCTGCCATCATTCTTGCTTCAGTTGCTGCATTTGGGCCATTTTCGATGTGTAAAATACCTATCCAAAACGCTCAAAACTTGTTGATTTTGGGAATGAAAAATTCCGGTTTAATTGTTCATGATACATTGGTTCAATTTCCTAAAACGGAACTCATGGATGAAAAAACCCGATCTGTTTATCATTTTTTATGGAACAGAAATGCCCTAGATATACTCAGAAATTATGATAAAAACCAAATTATAGTGGATTCCTTGTATTTCAACGATCTTAGCTTCAAGCCTAGCAATGAGCCGAGAATCGAATTTGATATCTCGGAGGCATTTAATCATGATATACCGAAAGTCAGCGGATACAACTATATGCTGCCAATAAGAAATGGCAGTTTCCAAGATAAAAATTTAAATGTGATAAGTCAAAACAGCAATTTGTTATTTAAAAAAGGCGACTCACTCCTCTGCACCTTAGATATATCACCTATATTGCTAAAAATGAGAAATTCCAATACCAATATGATGGAGATTGAGTGGTGCGGTCATTTCGATGCAGCGCTGTATATTTCAAAAGCAGCAACATACATGGGTTCTGATGCTAAAGTGTTTTTTGAAATAAATGGATATGTATTTTTGGAGTCAATCAGTGAAGAATAATGGATAGTAATAAGATAAAACCCACCGATGTAAGGGATGAACCCATCATAGTAAACAAGGAACTTTCCATAGGTGAAGCAATGATACCTGTGCTTGCATTGGTATTGATGCTGGCATATAATATTTTTATTTTTGGAGATAGTGCACTAGGCGGTAGCAACCAGTTTATTTTGCTCTTGGGCGCTGCTGTAGCTGCAATTGTGGGATTCAGAAACAAAGTCTCTTACGCCCAAATGCTAGAAGAAGTCGGCAGAAATGTGAAAAGCACGAGTGGTGCAATTCTTATCTTATTGATGGTAGGTGCATTAGCAGGGACTTGGATGATCAGCGGTGTCATTCCCTCTATGATTTACTATGGATTGAAATTGCTTTCGCCATCGGTATTTTTACCTGCTTGTGTCATAATTTGCTCAATTATTTCACTTGCCACGGGTAGTTCTTGGTCCACATCAGCAACCGTGGGAATTGCGTTGATAGGTGTTGGAAATTCTATGGGAATATCACCAGGAATGACTGCAGGAGCTGTCTTATCAGGAGCATACTTTGGTGATAAAATTAGTCCGCTTTCTGATACAACGAACCTTGCATCTGCTATGGCCGGCTCATCATTATTTGATCACATCAATTATATGCTGAAAACCACAATTCCAAGCATTGGGCTGACGCTTCTTGTTTTCATCCTATTGACTTTTAAAATGGATATCGGAGCTATGAAAAATATTGATGATAAACTCATTTCAATAGAAAATGCTGTCCATATCAGCCCAATTCTTTTTGTGGTTCCATTTACGGTCATTATATTGATATTAAAGAAAACTGAGCCTTTAATTGCTTTATTTATTGGGGCATTAATGGGAGGAATTGTCGCTGTCATTTTTCAACCTGACATCGTGGTTCAAATATCCGGACAGAATGAAGTCAGCGCCAACAACCTATACAAGGGAGTCATGACTGCCTTGACCACCAAAACAACGATTACAACTACAAATCCGGAAATAAATGAGTTATTTACTGCCAAAGGAATGGAAGGAATGCTGGGTACCATTTGGTTGATTCTATGCGCCATGGTTTTTGGTGGTGTGATGGAAGCTATTGGTGCTTTAACGCGTATCAGCGATGCTTTATTGAAATTATTCAAAAGTGTGTTCGGGCTCTTTGCAAGCACCGTCATGAGTTGTGTTGCCATCAATGTCACTGCTTCTGATCAGTATTTGGCCATCGTCATACCTGGTAAAATGTATGCAAAAGCCTATAAAAACAAAGGCCTACATCCCGTCAATTTATCTCGAACCCTTGAAGATTCGGGTACAGTCACTTCAGTTTTGGTGCCTTGGAATACTTGTGGAGCATATCAATCAGGTGTGCTTGGCGTTGCTACAGGTGATTATTTTATCTATGCAGTTTTCAATTGGCTCAGCCCAATTATGACACTGATTTTTGCATTTTTCAACATCAAATTAAAGCATTTAAAGGATCAAGAATGATGTTATTGGCTTAAGATTCGAATCATTTCATCAAATCTGTTTGCCTGCAAATTGTTTTTTGAATGATGTGTTTTAGGGTTTTTTGATGATCACCATGCGGATTATAAAGTAAATTTCAGGTGAATCCCAATTTACCTCATGGATATGAAATAATACGTACTTTTGCGGTCTTAATATCGGTACATTGATCACTGAAACATCTCATCACACTCGTATTGCTTGCAAACATTGTGGTGATAATTGCCCTTCTGAACATCCCATTGAGGAAGATTTGCATTTTTGTTGTCATGGATGCCAGATAGTGTATCATGTTCTGAAAGACAATGGATTAGGAGATTACTACACTTATGAGACAGCACCCGGCATCAGCCAAAAGTCCATAAATAAAAAAAATTATGCGTTTTTAGATGACGAAGATGTGATAGAATCTTTATTGGAATTTAAAGAGGATCAGTTAGCAAAAATCAGCTTTAGTTTACCTCAGATTCATTGTGCTTCTTGTATTTGGTTGCTTGAAAATATTCAAAAATTACATTCAGGAATTAAAGGTTCCCGTGTCAATTTTTTGCGGAAAACTGCAACCATTTCTTATAATCCACAGCATATATCATTGCGACAGTTGGTTGAACAATTGGCACTCATTGGATACCCTCCTGAATTAAATCTTCAGAAACTGTCCAACGCAAAATCTACGTTTGTCGATAGATCGCTTTATTATAAATTGGGATTAGCAGGATTTTCCTTCGGAAATATTATGTTACTGAGTTTCCCTGAATATTTAGGTTTCTCTCAGGCGAATGTCAGTTTTTATATTGGGTATATCAATATCATATTGGCGATACCTGTTCTTTTTTATAGTGGTTTTGACTATTTGAGATCGGCATGGTGGACAGTAAAATTAAAGCAGATTAACATTGATATTCCTATCGCCATAGGGATGTTGACATTGTTTTTCAGAAGCGTTTACGAGATTTTGAGCGGTAGCGGAGAAGGTTATTTGGATAGCCTCACAGGTTTTATATTTTTCTTACTCATAGGAAAATGGTTTCAAAGTTATACATTTTACTCCATCGCATTTGATAGAAATTATAAGTCGTACTTTCCTATTTCTACACTAGTGAAAATGGGAGAGGAATATGTCTCACGCACTTTGGATAAGCTCAAAGAAGGTGATATACTATTGCTGAAAAATGAAGAGATCATCCCTGGAGATGGATTACTGCTCAAAGGTTCAGCGACCATAGACTATAGCTTCGTCACAGGAGAAGCCGATCCTATCTCGAAGGAAGCCGGAGAAAAAGTATTTGCTGGTGGGAAGTTGGTTGGGGCTAATGCCATCATTCAATTGATAAAGCCTGTTGACCAGTCTTACCTCACAAAACTTTGGGATGAGGACAGTTTTAGCATTGACAAAGAAGCAAAAACCCAAACCCTCATCCAGCAGGTTGGGAAGTATTTTACTATCACGGTTTTAGTGGTGGCATTTCTAACTTTTTTATATTGGTTGGTGGTAGATGATAGCAAGGCTTTCAATGCTTTTACAGCTGTTTTGATCGTTGCGTGTCCGTGTGCCTTAGCTTTAGCGGTTCCATTTAGTTACGGCAATATCATCAGAATATTGGGAAAGCATGGTTTTTATCTTAAAAATGTTCAAGTCATCGAGAGATTTCAGCAAGTCAAACAAATCATTTTTGATAAAACTGGTACATTGACGGATCACAGCAAGATATCTGTATTTAGCCACGAAAATGCAGTAAGTCCTGATGTAGTGCATATCGTAAAATCAGCTACTTTCCAATCAAACCATCCCATAAGCAAAGCGATATTTGAAACTTTACCAGGAGATTATACTACTGAAATTACTTATTTTAAGGAATATGTGGGCGCTGGATTCGAGGCAAAAGTAGGAAGCCATCTGATAAAAGTCGGATCAGAAAAATTTGTCCTTGGTTCGTCTAATAACAATGGATCTACGGTCATCGTTTTAATGGATGGCAAACAAATCATGACATTTGATGTGACACATACGCTACGTGAAAATGTTATGGAACTGATGGTTGCCTTGTCACAAAATTATCGTTTGGCAGTGCTCTCAGGTGACAATGAGAAAGATAAATTACGCTTAACCCAATTGTTGCCTGAAGTCTCGGATTTTACATTCAATCAGTCGCCACAAGACAAGTTAGAATACATCAGAAATTTGCAAAAAAAAGACAATAAAATTGCAATGATCGGCGACGGTCTCAATGACGCAGGCGCTCTAATGCAAAGTGATGTAGGGATCGTCATCTCAGAAAACTCCAACAATTTTACACCGGCATGTGATGCCATCATCAGTGCTAAAACTTTCGGAAATCTGAAGGGATATTTAAACTATCTTTCGAAAAGCAGATGGATAATTATAGGCGCATTTGTCATGGCATTTTTTTACAATGTTATAGGTCTTTACTTCGCAGTTCGTGGACAGCTTTCACCGGTTGTCGCTGCCATATTGATGCCTATCAGTTCCATCAGCGTGATGTTCTATGGTTTGATTACTACTTCGTTAATGTTTAGATACGTAAGTAAAAAATGAATCTAATGATATAGCTTGCTTTAACATTTTAGTAATACATTCATATCATTTTTATCATCATCTTTGCGCAGTAATTTAAAATTCTTTTAAATGAGCAAATACGTATTATCACTTTTCGCATGTGTTGTTTTGATGGGAACTGTTTTTTCTCAATCGCCAAAGTCAATGGATTATACACCAAAGGCAAAGCCAAAAACTGAAAAAGTAACCCAAAAATTTCTAAAAATGTCTTTCGATAGAGAAAGCATCAATTTAGGTAAAGTTAAAAGAGGCGAAATTCGCAATTTTGATTATATCTTCACAAATACGGGTACGGAGACCATTGAAGTAGACATCGCTTCCGGCTGCGACTGCAGTACCATAGATTATCCTGTTGTTCCTATAAAACCAGGAGAAAAAGGTAAAATTCATGTCAAATTTGATAGTGGGAAAAAAGAAGAATCTGAGACTGTGGACGTGGATCTTTATCTCAAAAATATCGATCCAAAAACCGGACATCGGGTTTTTAAAATTCTGAATTTCACCTTTGAATTGATACAATAATCAGTCGGAATCCTTTGGTAAATTATAGGATAAGCTTGATACCACTTGGCTTGCTGTTTTTAATACAGACCATCCAAAGTCAAGTCAATTCCAAGTTGCAGCAACAATTGGAGAAACTACTCCAAGATAAATTTTATACTCATGCGCACATAGGCATATCAGTGAGGGATGTAGCCACTAAAACACTTTTGGCGGAAGTGGATAAAGATAAGTTTCTTACCCCTGCTTCCGTACTGAAATTGGTGACAACTTTAACTTCATTGGATATACTGGGAGAGGATTATAGATTTCATACCAAACTTTCCCATGATGGATATGTCGATGATTTTGGAATTTTGAAAGGTAATTTATATGTAGAAGGAGGTGGTGATCCTTCATTTGCGTCTGACAGAATAAATGGTGTTCCGAATTTGGAAAAGCAGTTGGAAATAATTGCTTCTGATTTGAAAAAATATGGAATTCAATGCATAGAAGGTGATGTCATCATCGATGAATCCATCTTTGATTCTTTTCCTGTTGCACCTACATGGCAATGGAATGACTTGGGAAATTACTACGCCGGAGGTGCTTGGGGATTGAATGTAAATGAGAATCTCTACGATGTTTACTTCAATTGCAATGGCCCCATTGGTTCTGCCGCATCAATCAATGGCTTTGCTCCAATTATACCGGATTTGAAACTTTCCAATGAAGTTACCATTGATAGCTCAAATACAGGAGACAATGTCTATATCTTTGGTGGCCCATACCTTTATAATAAGCGAGCTGTGGGTACTGTGCCTCAAGGAAAGAGCCCATTCAAAGTCAAAGGATCTATTCCTGATCCACCGTCATTTTTCGGATATAAGTTACTCAAGTATTTGGAAAAACGGGACATGGGAGGTTGGAATTTAAAATCGCAATACCATCCGCTACGAAAGAAAAATACTAGAACATTTATCACCGAGTACTTATCGCCAAAACTATCCGAAATAGTAAGATATGCCAATGATTTCAGCATTAATTTATACGCAGAAAGCATTTTAAAGATTTTGGGTTTTGAACAGAGAAAATCCGGTTCAGGTGCTGATGGCATTGCAGTTATAGAAAAATACCTAACGTCAAAATCTCTTGATACTAAAAGCTGTATTATGGCTGATGGATGTGGATTATCTGCTAGAAATGGCATTACTCCGGATTTCTTAACTTCTTTTTTATGTCAGCAAGCAAGCAATAAAACTTTTGATCAACTCTCAGAGATCATACCACCAGTTGGTAAAAGAGGCACCGTCAGAAGTCTTCTTCAAGGGACAAAATTTCAACACAAATTTATTGTCAAATCAGGTTCAATGGATAGGGTTTTAACCTATGCCGGATATTGCAAAACGATGTCAGGAAAATTTGTTGCTTTCTCTGTCCTATTGAATGATTCAGAATTTTCAAAATCACAGGAGAATCGGATAAAATTAGAAAAAATATTAGAATCAATGTATAAATCTTTATAACTTGGGGCCCGATTTTCTCATATATGAAATTTGTCTCTTGCTTTAGGTTTGTATTCATCATCAGTGTGTTGGTCTCTTGTAGCAATGCGCCATCGAATACGAATTCTATTTTAAGTAGTAATCCATCCCATCAAGAAGAAAACATATCTCAAGAACCTTTAAATTCTGATCAAGGTAGAGCCATTTGGCAAAAACCAAATGTTGTCCTTGAAAAATTAGGAGACTTATCTGATAAAGTAGTCTGTGATTTAGGTGCAGGTAGCGGATATTTTACCTTTAAGCTTGCGCCAAGGGCAAAAAAAGTGATCGCTGTGGATATCGATACAGAAGCACTCCATGTGATAGACTCCTTGAAATTTAAACTACCTACTCAGTTTTATGAAAGAATAGAAACACGTCTCGCCGATGCCAATAATCCAAATTTGAAAAAAGATGAGGTAGATGTTATTTTGATTATAAATACCATTCCTTACATCACAGATATAAAAGGTTATCTTTGTGCATTAAAAAATTTTCTAAAGCATGAGGGGCAAATCGTGATCGTGGATTATAAAATGAAAAGATTGCCTATCGATGCACCCGAAACAAAGTTTAGGGTATATCCAAATGTCCTAGAAGACTACTTATACGAATGTGATTATACTGATGTTGCAGTAGATGACACATCATTAGATTTTCAATATATTATTTCCGCAAAACAAAATTTACAATGAATACAAAAGTAGGTTTATCAACTTTAGATATGACCATCGTTGCCATTTGGATTATAGGTATGATGTTGATAGGTATTATTGTGTCTTACAAAAGTAAGAAAGATACCGCCCAAGATTATTTCTTAGCATCAAAATCCATCCCTTGGTGGGTTGTGGGTGGTAGCTTGATAGCTTCCAATATTTCTGCGGAGCAATTCATAGGTATGTCTGGTTCCGGATATGCTGTAGGCTTTGCCATTGCTGCTTACGAACTTATGGCAGCCATTACCTTGATTGTGGTCGCAAAGTTTTTGCTACCTATATATATAGATAAAGGTATTTACACGATGCCCCAATTTTTGGAACAAAGGTTCAATAAAAGTGTAAAAACCGGACTTGCGATTTTCTGGGTTGCTTTATATCTATTTGTCAATATATCCTCGGTATTGTACCTTGGTGCATTGGCACTGGAGAATATTGTAGGGATTTCTCTAGTATGGGCTATCATAGGTCTGGGTATCTATGCTGCTACATTCTCCATCACAGGTGGTTTAAAAGCGGTCGTATGGACAGATGTCATTCAGGTCACAGCTTTATTATTTGGTGGTTTTGTGGCTACCTATATGGTTCTCCAAGCTGTAGGAGGTGGTGTATTTGAAGGGTTACAAACCTTGATTGAAAAAGCACCACAAAAATTTGATATGATCTTAGATAAAAGTAACTCTGAATATATGAACCTACCGGGTATCTCAGTACTCGTTGGAGGGATGTGGATAGCAAATTTATATTATTGGGGAAACAACCAATACATCATACAGAGAGCTCTAGCTTCCAAATCCATTGATGAAGCTCAGAAAGGCGCAGCATTTGCGGCTATTATCAAAGTGATCTTACCGATCATCATTGTCATTCCTGGAATTGCAGCTTTTGTTTTAGGTGCAGACTTCATCGTGGATGGTAAACCAAAGTCAGACTTGGCGTACCCATGGGTTGTCAACAATTACGTGGGAGTAGGTTTCAAAGGTATTTCCTTAGCGGCATTGATTGCTGCTATTGGTTCATCAGTGGCAGCTATGGTCAACAGTGCATCCACCATCTTTACATTAGATATCTACAGACCTCTGTTGATGAAATCTGATCCACAAAGAGAGCATGCCTTGGACGCACATCAACATGATAGTCAAGAATTGAACGTCAAGGAAGAATTACATCTTGTAAAAGTCGGAAAGATTTCAGCCTTTGTTGCCTTGGTGACTGGTATGTTGATTGCACCATCTCTGGGTACATTGGATCAAGCATTTCAGTTCATTCAAGAATTTACAGGATTCATCAGTCCGGGTGTGGTTGCCATTTTCTTGATGGGTATGTTTTGGAAGAAAACATCAGCGAGGGCTGCTATGGTTGCAGTCATCATGGCTATACCATTATCCGCAGCATTTAAATATTTTGCGCCTATGATTCCATTTATGGATAGGATGGGACTTTGTTTCCTAATCATCGTGGGCACTATGGTGGTCATATCCATGATGGAAAATAAAAACAACGATAAGAAAGCGATTTATTTCAATGCCAACTTATTCAAAACCACTCGAACCTTTAATATTATGGCCATTTGCGTCATACTTGCTGTAGCTGCAATTTATATTGTATTTTGGTAATGTCAAATTCACAGTTCGAACACCTGACAGTCATATATGAGGATAATCATCTGATAGCCGTCAATAAACCTGCGGGACTATTGGTGCATGGAGATATCACAGGTGATGAAACGTTGGAACAAATGGTCAAGGCCTACATCAAAGTGCGGTATCAAAAACCGGGCGATGTTTTCTTAGGTGTCATCCATAGATTGGATAGGCCAGTCAGTGGAGTGGTTATTTTTGCAAGAACATCAAAAGCCCTTGTGAGAATGAATGAGGCATTGGCACAAAAGAAAATTCATAAGAAGTATCTTGCTATAGTTTCCGCACGACCTGAAGAATTGGAAGGGACTTTGGTCCATTATATTATCAAGGATGACCAAAAAAATATCGTTAAAGCACATCAAAGCGCTAAAAAAGGAGGCAAACAAGCGGTACTAGAGTATAGGTTAGTTGGTGAGTTAGAAGCAAAGTGTTTACTAGAAGTCACCCCTCACACAGGCAGACCGCATCAAATCCGTGCCCAACTCAGCAAAATAGGTTGTCCCATCATGGGTGATCTCAAGTATGGAGCTGTTTCTGCTCTTCAAGATCACTCTATTGGGTTACACTGTGTGAATATGTCCTTTGAACATCCGGTGACCCACGAACCCATATCTATTGATGCAGAACCGCCACATCGCTTTCCATGGAAGGTTTTTTCCTATGATTCAGGAGTCTAAAATGAACATAGAGAAAAAAAATATATTTAATTTTTAACATTTTAATATAAAAATTATCTCAATAATTGAAAATGTGTTAGCTTTGTGCTTTGAAACCTATTCTCAAAGGAGGATTTGGGTATTTATATATATATGACGATGCAGAATAAGAAACCTACAAACAGAGATAAGTCCTAACATAATAGACGAAAATCCGGTGACGAACTCTGATTTTTATATTGTATCGCAAATTGGTAATAAATAAGTAAAGACGAAATCACAACCCACTTTTTTGTTGCCATAGAAATCTAAGGTTTAAAAAATAATCTTCCTACTCCCTAATGGTAGGTGAGATTAGAATTGTCGTATCAATTGTTATGGCTAATTTATTATTTTTTAAATAACATTTTAATTTTTTAACCAAAACTCAATCTCATGAAGAAATTTAGTTTTTTCCCCGTGCTTTTGGTAGCACTATTCATGGTTTTGGGAATCAACGCTAAATCGCAAGACCTTGTTGACCCTGTAAAGGGCCAAGCGATTGTTGAAAATGCAATAGTTGATCTCCAAAAGTCTGCTGGTCAATTGACAAGCAACGCAACTCAGGCTAAGAATGGCCTAGTAAACGATCTTAAGATTAAGGTTGGAGAAATGATGTTGGAGCCTCTTAAATCTGGGGTACCAACTGCATCTGCAATTTCTGATGCCATTGCAAAAGTCGGCGCTTCATCTGATTTCAGAAGGCAAGCTGTGGCTGAAGTAGAGTCTTATTACAAAACATTATTATTAAAACATTAACCAAAACACAATCTCATGAAGAAAGGAATTTTATCTCTTTTATTTTCTTTGGCTGGAGTGTTGTTTGTTAATTCAGTTGCATTTTCTCAGTGCCAAGAAGCAATTGCTCTTACTGCACTTCCAAATGCTTCATCTATGGTTTGCACAACAGTTGCTACACCAGGGAATTTGAATTCAACAAATGTACCCGGTACACTTGCAGATTGCGGTTCTGTCGGTGGTACTATTTCTGCCTATTACAAAAATGGACAAGAAGCATTATATACCTACCAGCCTGCTACTGATGGTATGGCTACAATTACTGTAGCTGGTACTACTTGGACTGCAATATTTGTTTATGAAGGTTGCCCTACAACAGGAACTTACATATGTGGAGCAAGAAATACAGACGCTTCCAGAACTGTTACTGTCAATGTTCTAGCACAGCATATATATTATATCTGGATAGACACTTGGCCAGCTCCAAATAGTCCTTGCATAACTGCAGGATCTAATTGGACAATGACCGGACCTGCAATTTATGTGGCACCTCCTCCACCAGACCCAACAGCTGGTCCTGGTTGTATCTTAGTTTGCTCTGGCGATCAAAATGTTACCTTGGCACCTGGAGCTTGTACATACCAAATTCCTAATTTGGTGACTAAGGCTGGTACTTGTGACCCTATCTTAGTAACTGGTCCTAGCGCAGCAGGTTGGAGAACAACCCCATTCAACTTGCCTTCTTATAATGCTTATGCAGGTGCATGCCCTGATGTATCCATGATTTTGAATACACCGAATGTAACATCTACGGCTACAGCATTGACATTGGTATCATCTGATCCTACCAACTCAGGTATATATACTGGTACGTTTGTATATACTGATCCTATGCCTTTCGCTGGTACACTTTCATTTGATTGGTCATACACTACCAATGATACAGATTCATACTATGATCCATTTGGATACCAAATCAACGGTGGATGCTCTACAGCACTTCAAACATTTTTAACCAATGCTTTTGGTGTTACCACTGCTAGTGGTACTGTTTCTAGAGCTGTAGCAATGGGTGATATCCTTTCTTTAGGTGTATTCACTCGTGATTATTTAGGTGGTGCTTCTACAGCAGTAATTTCCAATATACTTCTTCAGTCACCAAGTGTACTTCAAGAGTGGGAAATCGTTCAAACTGGCGGTCCTGTAGCAGGAACAGAAGTTGGTCCTGGTACTTATACCTTGTCGTTTGACTTAATCGCTCCTGATGGAACTGTATCTAGTTCTTGTGAGTTTGACATAATCGTTTCAGCTTTTGTTCCAGCAAACAATACATTGGCTTGTAATGACCATGTCAATATTTCTGCAGATGAAAACTGTGCAGTGACATTGAACGCTGATATGTTCTTAGAAGGTGGACCTTATGGTTGTTATGATGATTATCAGATGATCATTTGGCCAAATCAAAGCGAACCTAACAAAGTTGCGCTTGATCCTGGTGTAGCTTATAGTATTCCTTGTGGTGTTCACACCATGGAAATCATGGATCCATCTGGAAATAAGTGCTGGGGAACATTGTTGATAGAAGACAAATTACCTCCGGTTGTTGAGTGTAATTGTGTTGATGCAGACGTAATTGCCCCAATCACAGGATTTAGCGGATCATTAGATGCAACAGATGGTATCTTTGCAAGATGTAGTGGTTTCTCTAATGTATATTATGATGTATTCCCATTCCAAGTATCTGTATCAGGTTCTTATACCTTCAATGCAGCGGGAAGTAATGGTGATACTTATGCCTATATTTATAGTGGCTCATTTGATCCTGCTAACCCATGTGCAAACATCATCGCATCTAATGATGACAGCGCAGGTGGTTTGGATCCATTGATCACTGTTAATTTGACAGCTGGTGTTCAGTACTACTATGTATTTACTGATTTCTTTACAACACCTACAGGTGCATACACTGTATCTATCACAACCACTTCTGGTGGTCAAGTTCTTTCAGTTACTAACGCTTCTGATGCACCTGAGTGTCAATTTAAGTGTTATGACTTAGACGTAGTGAAGAATGAGACAGTTGCAATGTTGACAGGTGCATCACAAAACAAAGCAGTATTGACAACTATGCCTGCAGCATCTGATGCTTGTGGAGCAATGTCAATGTCTTTTGAAGATGCAGTTGAAACTGAAAAATGTGGAGACACAAAATTACGTAGAACATGGACATACACAGATGCTAAAGGAAATAAAGCATACTGTACACAGACATTTACTTTTGCACCAATTACGCCATTGGATTTGACACCGCCAACATATTTGGTAGAGTTATCATGTGGAGTAAATACAGATCCTGCGAGCATAGCAGCCTTGAAAGATATCGATTCAAGACCACAGCCAGCGAGCAGCACAAACATAGGTGCATATTATGACGATTATGCACAGACACCTACAGTAGTAGAATTGAACGAAGGTTACCCATATGCATACTTCACATACCAACAGATCGGATATGATGGAAAATTCCATGCACAAAAGGTAGATCCAAATTTGTGCGAAGTATTCACAACATATACCGACACTAACTTCCCTGCTTGTGGAGCAGGTTGTGGTGGAAATATGAAGGTAGTGAGAGACTGGAGATTGTTAGACTGGTGTACACAGAGAACATATACATATACCCAAGTGATCAAAGCAGTTGATGATAAAGCGCCAACATTTGGAGTGAAGGATGCAACAGTGAGCGTAAGTCCATGGGGATGTGTAGCTAGTTACAATGTAGACAATCCATGGGAATTACAAGACAACTGTGCGAAAGCAGAGGAATTGTCATGGACAATTAAAGTACCTGCAGGTGTTACATTGAGCGGTGTACAAGGTAAATATGTGTTAGGAAACTTGACAAAAGGAACCCACACGATCACATATATCGCAACAGACTGTTGTGGAAACGTAGCACAGAAAGATGCAACAATCACAGTCATCGATGCAAGTGCACCGGTAGCGATAGCTAAGCAATACATCGTATTGAGCTTGACAGGTAGCGGCACAGCAGCAGACGGAGCAGCGAAGTTGTATGGTCACCAAGTTGATAACGGATCATATGACCACTGTTCAGAGGTCAGATTCGAGGTGAGAAGAGTTGACGGAGGCTCATGTGGCAATGAAGGTGTAAACGGTTGGAATAACAACAGCACATTCAATGGCAACAACTTCCCTAACGAAGTACCTGGAGCAATCTGGTTCCACCCAATGGATAGTAAATTCACACCTGCAGACGGAAACTTTGACACCGATGGTGGCGAGTTTGTGAAGTTCTGTTGTGAGGACATCCCTGCAGGTCAGGAGTATGGTTTACATGATGTAGAGTTACGAGTATGGGATGATGGTAATATGAATGGTATCTATGGTGATAACTTGATCATAGATGGCATGAAGGACAATTACAATACCACATGGGTAACAGTAAGAGTAGAGAACAAGTTACCACCGCACTTAGTATGTCCACCGGATGTAGAGGTAACATGTGACATGGAGTTGAACCTAAGCGTAGGAGAAGACACCAATGTCAATGATGTAGACTTGACGATGACAGGATACCCACAAGCAACAGATTTATGTAATGGCTTAGACGTTACATACAGAGACGCATGGGTAGGCACATATGACGAGATCTGTAAGTCAGGAACGATCAGAAGAACGTTTACAGCGAAGAAAGGAAGTGTAAGTGTAACATGTGTACAATACATCACAGTAGTAACAAGAACCTTCCCATTCACAGTTACATTCCCACAAGATGGACAGACAACAGCATGGGATAGATGTGGATTCAGTATAGATGACCTCAATGATCAGAACAACTTCTTGATCAAGCGACCAGTTGTGAACAATGGCCCATGTGACATCGTATTGGAAAATGTGAAGATAGACACATTCTTGAATGAGAATGGAGCATGTAAGAAGTGGAAAGTGACATACAATTACTTGAACTGGTGTACTAAGGAGGAAAAAGGCCCATTTGTACACTACTATACCTTCAAGGATGTAGAGGCACCGGTATTGACATGTAACAATCAGATGTTTGCAGCCAATCCATTGGCATCAAATCCAAATGGCGCATGTTATGGCAGCGTAGTACTAGAGGCATCAGCAACCGATCCATTGATATGTGCAGAGGAGAGCTGGGTTAAGTGGCAAGTATTTGCAGACTTATGGGCCAATGGTACAGTAGACAGATTGGGAAGTACGTTTGTAAACAAAGCTTACAATGGTATCTGGGTATATGTACCTAAGTACACATCAACAGGAGCATTGAATCCAGCATGGACGAACTTACAGACATTACATCCAAATATAGTATTGGCAGATGATCTATATGTAACATACATCAAGCCATCCGCAGCGAGCGGTGGAACAGTGAAGTTACCGGCCTTCGATCTATTGGGTGAGAATATCAACCACAAAGTATTGTGGAAGGTAACAGATGGTTGTGGTAACGTAGATCAGTGTGAGAGCACAATTATGTCAGTGGACAAGAAAGCGCCGACACCATACTGTGTAAGCGTACATACAGCGATCATGCAGACCTCACCTAAGATGGTAGAATTGTGGGCAGTAGACTTCAACAAAGGATCATTTGATAACTGTACACCACAGTCTAAGTTGTTCTACACATTTGACGGAACACAGCCGATTTTATCAAGAATCAATGAGGTTCACTACTTCAAGGGAGTTGGACAGAATGCCACATTAGCAGAATACAATCAAGGTAAGGCATACAAGTGGTTACCAACATCAAGAAGTGCAGGTCACATCTGGTTGGCAGCAGGCGACTATGCAGTGAATGTAAGTGTATGGGATGAAGCATGGAATACTGACTTCTGTACAGTAAACTTAAGCATTATTGATAACGGACTTAACAGTTCAAGAATCGCAGGTAGCTTTGAAACCATCAAAGACTTACCGGTTAATGCTGTAGATGTAAAATTTGAATCAGCAACTCAGCCAGAGTATCCAATGACGATTACAACTGATCCTACAGGTACTTATTCACTAGATGTGAAGATTAACAATAATTACAAAGTCACAGCAAGCAAAGGAGGTGATTACTTGAATGGTGTATCTACATTAGACTTAGTGTACATCCAGAGACATATCTTAGGCATCCAGCCATTGACAAATCCATACTTATTGATTGCTGCAGACGCAGACAACAATGGTAAAGTGACAGTTAATGACTTGTCAGAATTGAGAAAATTGATCTTAGGAGTTTACACAGAATTGCCATCAAATGCAAGTTGGAGATTCCCAGTAGCATCACAGACAATGAATCCAACAAATCCATTCCCATTTGTTGAAACATATGAGTATACAAATCTTAACTCTAATAAAGTTGATCAGAACTTTGTAGCAGTGAAGATAGGAGACGTAGATGGAAATGTTGATGCAGGAGCTACAAGCTCAGTAGAAAGCAGAACATCTAAGAAAGTTGGATTTGCAGTAGCAGAGCAGGTAGTAGTAGCTGGTGAAACAGTGAGAATTCCTGTAACAGCAAGCAACTACAACGACATCTTCGGATACCAGTTCACAATGGGTATGAGAGGAGCACAATTTGTAGAAGTTGAGTCAGGCGCATTAGCGATGACAAATGCAAATGTAGGTGTACACACTGGTAAATTGACGATGAGTTACTCAAGTGATGAAGCAGTGAGTGTAACTGAGGGCGAAGTATTGTTCACATTAGTGTTGAAAGCTACAGAAGCAACAACAGTAAGTGAAGTATTGAGCATGGGATCAGACATCACACCAGCAGAATCATACATCGGTAAGGATATGGAAGTAGGTAAGGTGAGCTTAGAGGTAAGAAATGCAGAGACAGCAGAATTTGCATTGTACCAAAACGAACCAAACCCATTCAGAACAGAGACAGTAATCAGATACAACATGCCAGAGGCAGGATCAGCAACGATCACAGTATATGATGTAGCAGGAAAAGTAGCTGCACAGAGAGTTGTAAATGCTGTAAAAGGTATGAATACTGAGAAATTCACAAGAGCGGACATCAATGCAAGCGGCGTACTTATGTACAAAGTAGAAAGTGGTGACCACGTAGGTACTAAGAAGATGATCATCATCGACTAATAATCGGTGAAATGACCATGATATAACTCAAAATCTGAGTTAGAGATAAATCGGTTTTTGGGATGGCCTCTCTCTAAGCAATTAGAGGGGGGCTTTTTTATTTTATCTATGTGATACGATACATTAATGAATTGAGAAGTAGTTCGATATTCAATTGAATATTATCTGTTTGAGTTTCAACAGAAATTAAATTGACAGTGTCAATATTTATATTAAATTGGGATGAAGCATACGTATTTAGTTGTATATTTTGATTAGTTATATATTGTAGGAAAGCTGTTTTAATTGGAAAGGGAAGAAGTTCTTTGGTTTTTTTAAATATGTTTCTTTCTATAAGAGGAGCAATTATCTTGTAAATGATATTTTTGGGGCGTACAATTGTATTCAGGTTTTCAATATCTATAGATTGATTTTCGGCATTAAATTTTAGATTCCCACTTAAAGAAATTGTACCTTGAATGGGTTTTTCAATTTGAGCAACTACATGCATTTTATCTGACCAATACATTTCAAGCTGCGTAACTTCTACATCCTTTTGACGTATTTTCAATGTGTTTATATAATTCTTGAAAATATTTGCTAAAAATGTATGGGATGCATGGAATTGTATGTGTGATATGTTTCTATTATTCTCTTTAAACTGCCATTTTATTTCAGGTAGAGAAATTGATTCCATGGTTTGTGGTGAGTCTGAAAGTAAAATTTTGTTTTCAATACCTACTTTTATTGTTACTTTTTCTTCATCTTCTTCAAGAGTTCCAATGTGGATATTTTCTACCACGACATTGCTGTAAATTGCTGGATTTTCATGTACCATGGTATTTCGTAAATACTTCTTTCCCATTTTGACGAATAGTTGCTCGATATCAATTGATTCATTGATGGTTTTATCTACAGCTTTCATCAAGTTTTCTTGATAAAATTGTAGTATGGTGCTACCAATGGTCTTGCCCGGAATTTCTAACGCTCCCATGGTTATTTTTGGCTTTTCTGTCCATTTATAATCAATGATGGAAGAAGCTACCTTAAGTTTTTTATCGATTATATTTATGATGCTTTGACAGTTAAGAAGTATGTTACCGTGTCCTGCAATAGAAAATAATCCGCCTTCTCTGTGCAGTTTAAAAGTAATATGGATGGTGTATTCTATTAGATTTTCATTTTTTTTTATTTTTATTGGAGATATTAATTCTAACTTATCTAGCACTATATTGTCTTCTATTGTAGGTCGTTGATTGACATCTTGAAGTATTTTATTTACTTTGTACAGGATGAGATCCTTTTTAATGACTACTGAAATTTCGGTAATTGGCATGTTAGTGTCTTATAATTAAACCACAAACATATGTAAATTATATTTAATATGATATAATAATATAAAAAAAGGGCTTGACAAATGTCAGGCCCTTCTATTGATAGTTAATAATTTTAGAAATCCTTACAAAATAGTGCTTACATCTTGGTATGGCAGATTAAATGCATCGGCTACACCTTTATACACTATTTTACCATGGACGATATTCAGTCCCAGTTTTAATTCTGCGTTTTCTCTGCATGCTTTCTGCCAACCTTTTTCAGCAAGTTGAATGGCATATGGCAGTGTTGCATTGGTGAGGGCAATCGTAGAAGTGTAAGGGACGGCACCAGGCATATTGGCAACACAATAATGTACCACATCATCAATGATATAAGTAGGATTATCGTGTGTTGTAGGCCTACATGTTTCGATACAACCTCCTTGGTCAACAGCGACATCTACTATCACTGTACCAGGTCGCATATCCTTGAGCATTTCCCTTGTGATAAGATTCGGTGCTTTTGCTCCCGGAATCAATACCGCACCTACAATTAAGTCATGATTTTTTACCAATCTTCTTATGGTAAGTTCATTGGAATACATTGTGGTGACATTAGCGGGCATTACATCTGAAAGGTATCTCAGTCTTTTCAAATTGACGTCCAAAATCGTGACCTGAGCCCCTAATCCGGCAGCCATTTTTGCTGCTTGTGTGCCAACTATTCCACCTCCTAAAACGAGAACTTTTGCAGGTGGCACACCAGGTACACCTCCTAGGAGAACTCCTCTTCCATGTTGCGGTTTTTCAAGATATTTTGCACCTTGTTGAATGGCCATTCTACCAGCAACTTCAGACATCGGGATCAAAAGAGGTAGGGATCGATCTGCTGATTCTACGGTTTCATACGCCAGGCAAATGGAATCACTGCTTATCATTGCCTTTGTCAATGGCTCGTAAGATGCGAAATGAAAGTAGGTGAAAAGAAGTTGATTTGGTTTTATCAATTTATATTCAGATTCTATGGGTTCCTTGACTTTGATGATCATTTCTGCTGCGGCATATACATCTTCTATTGTAGGCAGAATTTGTGCTCCGGCATCCACATAGTCACTATCGCTGAAACCTGATCCATCACCAGCCGTATGTTGCACATATACCTTATGTCCACGCTTACTAAATTCCAAAGTACCCGCTGGTGTCAAGGCTACTCTGTTTTCATTTGATTTAATTTCTTTTGGTACTCCTATGATCATATACCGATATTAATAGGGATTAAGTAATGTTTGAAAATTGTAGCGAAAATACAAATATTCGGTGATTGAGTCATCTAATTTTTTGGGATAGTCGAAATTTTATTTACTTCACAATTTGGTGAAGAGACAAAAAATTAAATAACTTGTTGAAAAACAATAGATTTTATTATCTTCGGCATAGTTTTGGATATATATTTGTAAAATAATTTTTTATCAGTATGAGAGTGATTTTAAATATTGCTTTGATATTTTGTTTTTGTTGCGGAATAAGCAGCACTAGTAATGGACAAATATTGAAGTGGGTATATAAAATTGGGGGGACATCATCAGATGTTTCTAAAGATCTTTGCTTAGATAAATCTTATAATGAATTTGATGTATCCGTGTTTTCTGGGTCAGCAGTGTATGCCACGACTGCTACAATTACTTCTAGAGGAAGTACGGACATCATTCTTCGGAAAAACTCTGCATTTGGAAATTTTTTATGGTATAGACAGATAGGTTCTAAAGGTGAAGACAATGTTTATAAAATTGTAGCTGATCAAAGCAACAACATCTATATTTCCGGTACATTTACTGATTCATTGTATGTAGGAAGTACAGCTGTACTCAGTAACAATAATGATGGAATCGCAGCATTTATTTTGAAGTTTGATAATGATGGTGGACTCATATGGGCGCATAAGTTTGAGTCAGAGATAGATGTTTCACCTATGGTTATGGAGGTCAGTAAAGATGGATTTGTATACATCGGTGGGAATTATAGAGGCAATACACAATTTTCACCATTGATTGTACATCAGGTTAGCTCTGCCGGTGGTTATGATATGTTTTTATGTAAACTTAGTGCTTCAGATGGTAGTATATCTTTTGTAGAAACTTGGGGAAGTACTTCAGATGAATATGTGCGTGATATGTCTGTAGATTCTACCAATCAAGTTGTGATGACAGGAGATTTTCGAGATATTCTTGATTTTGATCCGAGCTCCCAAGAATTTCTTTTAGCGCCACAAGGATTCACAGATTGTTTTTTGATGAAAGTGAGTGCTTTTGGTGCTCTGACTTGGGCGAAGTCTTTTGGAGGAGAAGGGCTAGATGGCGGATATGCTTTGAAATTGGACAATCAAAATATAATCATATTGACGGGGAAGTTTTCTGAGACTGTCAATTTTGGTTCGGTATCGAAAACTGCTAAAGGCGGTAGCGATATTTTTATAACAAAATTAGATCAAGACGGAAATATTGTATGGGTTGATGCCATAGGTAGCACAGGAAATGACCAAGGAACAGCCTTGTTTACTTCATCCACAGGCTTGATTTATGTAGGATGTGAATACAGAGATACTGTCGATTTCAACATATCTATTGTTAGAAAAAATGCTTCCATTTCGAATGGAGGAAGTGATATATCTATCGTTGCATTAAATCAAGACGGCTCTTACAATGCACACTATGCCTTTGGAGGCATCGCAAATGATATTATTAATGGTATAGCTGTTAAACCCAATGGTGAAATTATCTCTGCGGGTGGTTTTGGAGCTGTAATAGATTTTGATCCTTCCTCTACCGTTATTAATGTATTTTCGAGTGGTGGAATAGATGGATATGTAAGCAATGTATTTCTGTGTATCAATCCATATTTAAAGACTGTGACAGTACCTGATCCAATCATTTGTTACGGTGAGCGGGGAATTGTACAAATAACTGAAGGATATTTGAACCATGCTACTCAATGGTCGTGGCAAAAAGATAGCTGTGATAATATTACCTTCGCAAGTGGTACTTTTTTAAATCTTCCATTGACCAAAAGCATCGATTATTATATTAAAGGATGGGGAGGATGCGTCGTTGCTTCAGAATGTACAAAGGCATCTATAAAAGTCCACACTGACACGCTGAAATACCAAAACATCCATCTTTGTCAAGGTGACACAGTCCATGTGGGAAATCACCGTTATTTTGCAGCCGGTACTTACGTAGATAGCCTTGTTACTATGGCAGGATGCGATAGCCTTTTGATCACAGACATCTCTATTTTGCCATCTTATATGGTCAACCAAAATATCTCTATCTGCCAGGGAGACACACTTTATGTGGGCAGTAATCCACGGTATCTCGCAGGTTTTTATTCAGATAATCTATTAACAGCAGAAGGATGTGACTCCATCATCGCGACTCAGTTGACACTGAAACCTGCCAACATTGACAATGCGGAAGCCATCATCTGTAAAGGTGATTCTATTCGTGTGGGCAATGAAACATACACTTCTTCAGGTCAGTATATACAGTCATCAATAAACTCATCAGGATGTGAAGACCTTTTATTAGTCAATATCATCGTATTAGAAACAGAATTTGACCAAGCATTTGATATTTGTCAAGGTGAAGCTGTAACCGTAGGGTCACATGTTTATACCGAACCCGGTAAATATACGGATACATTTGTCAGTGGTTTTGGCTGTGATTCCATCATCACAACAAACGTAAAGGTTCATGAACGCAAGAGCAGATCACAACATTTTACTTTGTGTCAAGGAGATTCAGTCAGAGTAGGCAATAGTACTTACCAAGCACAGGGTGTATATATAGATACCTTATCTACTTCTTATGGTTGCGATAGCATTGTGACAAGTACGATCGATATAATAAATTCTTATCTTCAATATGACAGTTATATCAGATGTCCTGGGGACACCATTTTTGCCAATGGCAGATATTATACTGAAAGTGGAATCTATCAAGACACATTCTTGACAATATTGGGTTGCGATAGCATTATTATTTCGGATATCAGTATTAAAAATCATGATGTGCAACAAGATATTACTCTATGTCAAGGCGATACCTTGATGACGGCATTCGGACCTATAACCATTGCAGGTTCCTACTCGTATTTGTTCCAAAGCGCCCAAGGATGTGATAGCATACATACGTATCATGTCACTGTAAATCCCACTTTTGCCCATGTGGATACCTATATGATTTGTCCGGGAGATACCATAGAAATAGATGGCGATGTGTATTCGTCCACAGGTGTATTTGTGGATACTTTCCAAAATGTTTATGGGTGCGATAGTCTGCTCATTACACAAATCTTGTATGATAACGTCACTCGAAATATCGATCTGGACCTTTGTGATGGGCAAAGAATTTTGATCAATGGCAAAGTTTATGACCAAACAGGTATATTTGTTGATACATTGAAAAGACAGAATGGCTGTGACAGCATATTGAATATTCAAATCAATGTGTATCCAAAATATATCCAAAGCGATACATTTAGATTATGTAAAGGTGAAAGCATCAAAATAGGAAACAGTGAGTATTTCAATGCCGGTGATTATAATGAATATTTGACTTCGGTCAATGGTTGTGACTCTTTGATACAGCTTCACATTGAATTGGTAGATTTTGATGTAGATATTTGGATACATCAAGATACGCTGTTTGCTCCCGGATATCCAGAAGCTGTTTACACATGGTTACAGTGCTTCCCTTCCTACTCGGATATTCTTGGTGAAACCACTCAACCATTTTTTAAAGTGACAAAAGATGGTGAATATCAAGTCAGCGTCACATATAATGGATGTATTTATATCACTGATTGTAAGCCTTTTGTCATTACTTCTACAGATGATGTGATTTCTGAAAAACCATATCTCGTACCCAATCCGGCTCATGATCATTTGTTTATTCATCCTTTTGATCTTGACGATCGCATCTACATTTATAGCGCTGATGGCAGGTTGGTGTTTGATAAACAGATGTCCGGAAATTCTATTGAGATCGGTCAGTGGCCATCAGGCTCATACGTGCTGAAAATCATCCAAAAGAACCATAGGATTTCCATTTTGCCATTTGTAAAACTATAATGTAGTCATTTGATCACTTTGAAATGGAATGATTCCATTTTCCTTGTACCCGCATAACCCTTTCAATCAACTCGCGAACACAACCTTTTCCCCCTTCCTTGGGTGAAATATAGTTGCATTTTGCAATGACTTCAGGTACAGCATCTTTAGGACATGCAGCGATAGAAACCAGATCAAATATGGGAAGATCAGGAATGTCGTCACCCATATAGACAATATTCTCTTTTTCTATTTGTTGCGAATCTACAAAATGATGGAATGCGGATTTCTTTTCTTTTAGGCTGTCATAAATGTGCGTAATTCCTAATTTTTCAAATCGCTTTCTGACGCCTGCGCTGTATCCCTTGGTGATGATCGCAATAGTGTATCCTGCTTCAAGTGCGAGGACCAATGCTTGACCGTCTCTAGTATGCATGCTTCTGAGCAATTCTCCAGATTCGGTTACGAGTATTTTTCCATCTGTAAACACTCCATCCACATCAAAAATAAATGTGTTTATTTTATGCAAAAGTGAATGGTCTAACATGTAAATATGTTAAAATATTTAAATAAATAAATTATTGATTATCACGCCATTCATATACCCATTTGGCTTGAATTTGCTCAAGGTGACCTTCATGGCAATCTTCACGTTGTCCTGTGAAATTCGGAATTTCGAGCACCCAATTGATGAGGTCTGTAAACCTGATTCTATAAATTTTGCCCTCATTAAAATCGTCCCCAAATCGGTCATATAGCTTCATAGCAATATCTTCGTAATCATTCCAATCCATTGGGTGGTTATCTATATCTTCAAATGCCATATTCTGACTGCTTTAGTATTAATAATGTTATCGGAGTGAAAAATTTGCTCAATGTTCGTGGCCAATAATCTGCTTTTGATCAGGAATAGTGACATGAATTTCAGCATCATCATCCAAAATAATGCATTGACATGCCAATCTTGATTCCAATCTCGGGTTGATGGCTCTATCGATGAAGTCTTCTTCTTTGTCTGATATTTCTTCAAGAGATTCATCGCCTTTGTGTACATAGATGTGACACGTAGAACAAGCACAAACGCCACCACAATTGTGATTCAAATGAACATCATGGTCTTCTGTAACTTCAAGTATAGACAATCCGGCCTCAGCACCTTCCACTGTTATGGATGGGATTTCAGAATCTTCAAAATTGAAAATTATTTTTGCCATTCCTATTGCGATTATTAGATCTTTTGATGATGATTCTTATAAATTTTTGTAAAAGTCACTATAATCTTCCTTTTACTAAAATCAAAACACCAACAATATTATTTTAGTAAATGTTCTTAAAATAGGTTCAGATTTAGATGTCTATCATTGAAAATAGGCATAATATTGGAAGATGGCATTATCATATCTTAGTGAAACCGAAGTCTATATGAATTATATTTACCGGATTTTTGATGGTCAAAGATTTTAGTACATATTTTATACTTAACTTTGTGGTTTCAATCGACAATATCGATTTTTTGTAAAATTACTCGGAATGTTCCAAAAAGAATTTTGTAAGTATATTTGTGTCATTGTGGTTTTCATGTTTTCCACACCTATTCAGGCGCAAGTAAATCTTAAGGTGGGATACATAGGAGCGAAAGTTTCTGCTGAAAATTCAAATGCCATTATCAATGCCTTTAACCAAAAATTGGTCGATGAAGAAGCCAATGTTCATGACAATCTCAATAATATAAAATTCATGAATGGGTTGGAAATAGGATTGAGATATAGATTGAATCGGGTCGGATTTGAATTATCATGGTCAAGCATGAGCAGTAAAAGTGATGTGTATGCTACTTTACCAAGCAATCAATTGTTCCAAGATAAGTGGTTCTATTCTTTGACAGAATATAGTGTTGGTATCGAAAACTATCTAGGAAAATTTGGATATGGCGCTTCCATCGGTTATAGAACTTACCGTATAAAAACCGATATTCCCGGAGTACAGAGGAAAAAGAGTTTAATAAATTCAGAGAGTGGTTTAGCCAGTAAATTTTATTTGCTTTTTCAATATCCAGGACAAAAGGTGGGCATCGCATTCAAACCTTATGTGCAAGTTCCCTTGACCGGATTAAATATTTCTAAATTTGATCAAGCACTTCAAGAGCAGATCATCGAAAATTACCAAGCTCCCGTAAATTTAGAAGACGATATCACATTATTTGGAATATCCATCCTCCTCTACAATGGAAAACAGGATTAAGTCATCACGTTCTTACATTAAAGAGTTTCATCTTGATAAAATTCTTTCAAATGCAAGCTTGGATCTAATTTGACTTCCATGTCCTTCGGTACATCAATATTTATGATGATCTTTTGGTCTCTGAATCTATCATTTCGCCCAATTATCATACCTTGAGGAACAAATAATGTCTCATTGGAAAGGTAGATATCAGAATTGATTTTTAACATGTTTTCTTTGGCTTCTTTCGTTGATGCACCTTTGGAATAAATGGATTTTGTTACCTGAATATTTCCAACATTATCTCGTTTATGAACAATGACTTGGGTAATGGGAACCATCCATTCAGTGGCATTGATTCCATCACTACTTAAAAATTTGATTGGACCCAAATTGATTATATTATTTTCAAAAGTTTGACCAATTCCCTTGATTATCAGTGTTTTGTTTTGAGTTGGAAAGGTCATACTGCTTTCATCTACAGTCATTGAAGAATATTCTGTTACGGTTTTCATGGCGACAAAAGACGCAACTACGATGGCACCAATCCAAGCCAACATCATTCCTATGGAAAAGTTTCTATTTGGTCTATATCTGAAAGCCAATCTCGAAATGAAAAATATAATCCAGAGAATAGGAACAGTTATAATTATGATAGCTGCAATCATCCCTAAAAATGAAATCCACGATGCTTTTGGTCCAAGGCTCATCCATACGGGGTAAGAAATCATGGTGCCTCCTACGGAAGCTGCCCATGCTATGGCCAAACTTGTTACTAGAATAATTGCTATCGCAATAAATAATGCTTTGAAAGACTTGAAAAACACTTTTATTACCACATTGAGCACCTTGGTAATGGCGTTGATAATGCTGTATAAGAATGATGGAATGGTGGATGTTTCGGATGCTATACTACTTTTTTTTTTACTGCCTATATCGTGGCTCCATTTGTTGATTTGATCTCCTAAATCGGAAATTTCCCTCTCTACGAGATTTGCTATGTTTTGAATGGTGGTAGGTTCGCCCTTCATGGCCAGCTTGTCTCCGGCTGTAGTAGCCAAGGGAACCAATATCCACAAGAGGATATATGGAATGATGCCAACACCTCCGACAATCACTAGCACAACGAAGGCAAGCCTAATCCAGATCGGGTCTTCAATGCCAAAGTAATTGGAAATTCCTGAGCAAACACCTGCTATTTTTTTATCATCAGGGTCTCTAAACAACCTTTTTCCGACGCCTATACCTTCATGAGCTTTTGATTGGTGTGAGCTATAATAGGCATCAGGGTCTTGGATGGGATCTGCTCCAAAATCTTCGGGTTTTCCCATGATGGCAATGACCTCATCGACTTCCTTCATACCTATTATGGAACGCCCTCTTAGGCTATCTTGGAAGAGTTCAGCCATGCGGACTTCTATATCATACAATATTTCATCACAGCCTTCTGATGTTGAAAAATGGCTTCTGATACTGGATAGATAGTTGTGTATATATGTATATGCATCATCATCGATGGCAAATGGATAACCTCCTAAGTTGATATTAAATGTCTTGTTCATTGATTTAAGAATTTTGAGAATTTTGAGAATGTTGTACTGCGTCTATTAGATCTTGCCAAGTTTCACGAAGGTTCTCCAAAAAATCACCTCCTTTTTGTGTGATTTGATAGTACTTCCTTGGAGGGCCTGACTTGGACTCCTTCCAATTGTAGTCCAATAGATTGGCATCTTTCAGTCGGTTTAAAAGCGGGTAAATCGTTCCTTCCACGACGATCAATCTCGAATCTTTGAGTTTATTGATGATGTCAGAAGGATATGCTTCTTCTTTTGCGATGATGGACAACACACAGAGTTCTAAAACTCCTTTGCGCATCTGCGCCTTTGTGTTTTCCAATTTCAAATCAAAATCATCCATTGCCTTTTATTTTAATGATTACGACGCAAAGGTAAGACGCCTTTTAGTATATTGCAATACATAGTACTCAATTTAGGATAGTACTATACTAAACTTAGGGTTTTATCGACAAAAGTGGGTATTTCAAGTTACGAAAGGAATTCATCAAGATATAAAAATAAGCAGGAATCTAATACATTAGAATTCCTGCTCATTATGTTGCAAATTTTTATAATCTATAGAATGTATGTAATCAATAGGTTAAACTTAAATATTTCAAAACTCGAACCTACATAGTTTAGTACAACGAAGGACTACAAATTGCCTCTCAATTCTTGTTCTCTTTCTATACTTTCAAAAAGCGCCTTGAAGTTTCCTTTACCAAAAGATTTTGCACCATGTCGTTCTATAATCTCAAAGAAAACTGTAGGTCTATCTTGAATTGGTTTTGTGAATATTTGAAGAAGGTATCCTTCTTCGTCTCTATCCACAAGAATATTCAGCCGTTTCAGATCTTCTATGGTTTCATCGATCTTGCCAACTCTATCCAAAACGTCTTCATAATAATTATCCGGTACGTATAAAAATTCAATTCCATTTTTACGCATGCCTTCTACCGTTGCTAAAATATTGTCTGTTTCTAGAGCGATATGTTGCACACCAGCACTTTTGTAGAAATCCAAATACTCTTCTATTTGAGATTTTTTCTTTCCATTTGCCGGTTCATTGATCGGGAATTTTATATAACCATTTCCGTTGCTCACAACTTTGCTCATCAGTGCCGAGTATTCAGTTGAGATGTCTTTGTCATCAAATGTAACTAATAGTTTGAATCCTAAAACTTCTTCATAGAATTTGACCCAGCGGTTCATTTGACCCAATTCAACATTTCCAACGCAGTGATCTACATATTTGAATCCCAATGGTTTTACAGCCACTTCACTTTTTGCAGGTCTATATCCCGGCATAAATGGTCCGCTGTAATTGCTCCTTTCCACCAATGTATGGATGGTTTCGCCGTATGTTTTGATGGCAGCTACGATGATATAACCAAATTCATCTTCAATTTTATAAGGTTCGAAAGCACTTTCCGCTCCTCTTTCTATCGCTTTTTGATACGCATCTCTGGCATTGTCCACCCAAAGAGCCAAAACTTTTACGCCATCTCCATGCTGTGCCACATGTTTGAGTATTTCATGGTTGGGATTGAGTGCCGATGTGAGCACAAAGACGACTTTGCCTTGTTTTACTACATAGGAGACAATGTCCCTTGACCCGGTTTCAGGACCTCTATACGCTATCAGTTCGAATCCTAGACAGTGTTGATAATATAAAGAAGCTTGTTTGGCATTGCCTACATAGAATTCAATAAAATCGGTTCCATTGATTGGGAAGGTATCCGATTCTGTCATAGAATTCATGATGGTTGCTGTATTCATTTGATTGTTATATTTTATGTATTAGAAAATTAATGTGTCCAACTGAGTGCGTATGCGTCGTCTTCGATCTCGGCAGCATAGTTTGTCATCAATAGTGGCTTGAAAGTGTCCACCATTACTGCGAGCTCTAATGTTTCCTTTTGGCCGATGCTGCGTTCTACAGTGCCGGGATGCGGACCGTGTGGGATTCCTGCCGGATGCAAAGTAATTTGTCCTTTGTCCACATGCTTTCTACTCATAAATTCGCCATCTACGTAGTAGAGCACTTCATCGCTATCGATATTGCTATGATTGTATGGCGCCGGTATAGCTTGTGGATGGTAGTCATAGAGACGAGGAACAAAAGAACAGATGACAAATCCTCGTGTTTCAAAAGTCTGATGGATCGGTGGCGGTAGATGCACTCTGCCCGTAATAGGTTCAAAGTTATGGATAGAAAATGCGTAGGGGTAACAAAATCCATCCCAGCCTACCACATCAAACGGATGTGAACTGTAATGATACGGATAGAGATTGTCTTGCTTTTTTATGTATAGCAGATAATCTCCCATTTCATCATAGGTCACCAACACGGATGGTTTCCTAATATCCCTTTCGCAAAACGGTGAATGCTCCATCAACTGGCCAAAGTCATTTCTATACCTTCTTGGTGTCAAAATAGGTGTCGTAGATTCTACAATAAATAATCTATTATTGCTGTCGTCAAACTGAAACTGATAAATGGTACCACGTGGTATCACAAGGTAGTCACCATAACCAAATCTGATATCACCGTACATGGTCTTCAATGTGCCAGAACCTACATGTACGAAGATGCACTCATCGGCATCAGCATTCTTGAAAAAGTAATCCGTCATGGATGTTGTCGGTGCTGATAATGAAATCCGGCATTCGTGATTGACCAAAACAGGTTTTCTACTGTCCAAATAATCTTCTTCAGGAGTAATTTTAAACCCTTGAAGACTTCTGTGTTTCAATTGTTTGTCGTGGATGGTCTTCGGTGCTACGTTTATGGGATCTCCAACTTGTTTTATGAGGGTAGGCGGGTGGTTGTGGTACAATAAAGAATACATATCGCTGAAGCCTTCAGTAGAAAATAATTGCTCACTGTAAAGGCTTCCGTCCGGTTTTCTAAATTGCACATGTCTTTTTTGTGGTATTTGCCCAAGAGAAAAGTAATGCATATTATTGATTTAAATAATTTAAATTTGAAAATATCTTGTGAATGATTTCTTCCATCGTGTGTAATTCTGATGCAGAAATGCCACTATATACTTCTGATCGAAAAGATTGCAGTATTGGTTTTATCCGAGCTACCATGGTTTCACCTTCATCGGTCAATGAAAGGTTGGTTTTTCTTCTATCGTTCGGATCAGGTGCCTTGGCGATGAGTGCTTTAGCCTCTAATTTGTCTATGATCCTCGTAAGCGTTGGCGCATCCTTTAGCGAATGGTCAGACAGCTGCTGTTGATTCATTTGACCATATTGATCTAAAAGTTTCAAGCACACCCATTGATCTACAGTAATGTTGATATTTTCATTTGCCAACAGTTTGCGGGAGAATGATAATTTCATCATACGTGACAACTTTTCTATGGTGAATCCCGACAATTCATGCTCTACTTTGAGGAAATTGGCTTCTCGTGTCACAATAAAAAAGTTAGCATACTAATTATTTGCAAAGCAAGTAAAAAATTTTGATATAGCATAGTCATTTGAAGTATTTATTTTATGATGGGTGAACATTATTTCAAGATACACTCATAGGGAAGTAAATAGTAGACAAACTTTTTTTAGAGGAGTCGCTTTTATACTTTTTCTTAAGCTCTTTTTCATGAGCTGTAGTATCCAGCAGGAATAAAAAAAGCCCCCAAAATTTGGAGGCTTTTATTTTTACTTTAAAAAAGAAACTACACTTATCTTTGAGCAGCTTGAATCTTGTCATTTAATTTTTTCAATTGTCTTTTCAAGTTGTCTATAGCTGAATCAAAGGATGATTCAAAGGTTTTGTCTGTGTTGGTGGCCATGAGGACGGAACCCGGAACACTCATTTTGATTTCCACCACCTTATCTTTGACTTGACCTGAATTTTCTAATTTTAGAAACACAGTGGATTGTAGAATTTTGGGATAAAACTTTTCTAATTTTTGTAATTTTTCATCAATATAATCTTTCAACTTTTGATCAGCAGTGAAGTGAACTGTTTGAAATGTTACTTGCATAATTATAACTTTTTATTGAATTGAATAATGTGATTATTAACTAAATTTGAGAAAAACCTTTGTTTAAGATTCATTAACAATTTTGGATTTATTTTTGTTTTAATCAACGGATCGAGGATGACTTTTCTTGTACACTTCTTGAAGTTTTTTGATGCTATTATGCGTATAAATTTGGGTTGCAGCGAGGCTGGCATGGCCTAATAATTCTTTGATGGCATTGAGCTCAGCACCTGCATCCAAGAGGTGTGTCGCAAATGAATGTCGCAAGACATGCGGTGATTTTTTTGATTGGGTAGTCGTATTTTGGAGCTTACTATGAACGATGTCATGCACCAACCTCGGATAAATTCTTTTGCCGTTTTTTGTAAGTATCAATGCTTCAGTATCGATGATGTCTATGTTCTCCCTATGGGATACATATTTGTCCAGTGTGGCTTTGAGATTATGGGTGATGGGAATAAGTCTTTCTTTGTTTCCTTTTCCCAATACTCTGATTTCCATTCTGTTATAATGGATGTCAGATAGATTAAGACTGATCAATTCTGCTCTACGCATTCCGGTTTGATACAGTATATTTATAATTACCACATCCCTGACATCTTCAAAATTTTCTTCTTCTCGTGCATGAATCGCATTAAATTCCAGCGCTTTGAGCATGGTAGAGTCTTGGATGACTACGGGTAATCGTTTCGGTTTTTTTGGTGCTTGAATTTTTAGCATTGGATTCTTTTCGATCAAAGCCTTTGTCAAAGCCCATTTATAAAAAGTACGCAGCGAAGAAATTTTACGGTTGACAGATTCCGGTTTGATTTGTTCTGACATCATAGATACGATCCAGCTTCTGATGATGGGATGCCGAATGCCCAGAATATTATCAGTATCGAAATGGAGAGATCCGTAATCTTTGAGCTGCGTCAAATCTCTGAGATATGCTTCTACTGTCAAAGCGGAATATCTCTTCTCGATGGCTAAAAACTTCCCAAATTGTGCAATGGCATCCATAGAGCAAAGATACATCATATTATTGATATGTTTAATATGAAATTATTTTTTTGGATGGGAAAAAATAAATTTCTCCACTTTGGTAGGCAAGTAGGTTTTGATTCTATCAATGTGGGCATTAGTAAATTCAGGCATTTATTGTAGATTCTTGCATTCATTGCACAATTTTTATAAAGCAATATTCTTAAAGATCATAAAAGATTTTTTTAACTTTGCTCAATGTAACATCATGTGTCAAATTATACTTGAATTATGGAAGTAAAGTATGATTGCAAAATCTTTTATCAGATGTATCTTTTAATGAAAAAAAATGGAATATGAATCATTTTAAAGTTATTATTTTATTGATTGTTTTTATGTCTTCAGGAAATGCGCAAGGAAAATTTGGAATTGAGTGTAAAATAGGCCAAAATACAACATTTAATAGCTCAAAAATAGAAGGCGGTGGAAATGGATATCTAATTTATGAAGTTACAAATGAAAACAATCCGAGTACAAGATCCTATAGCTTTGGTTTGATGTATGCTCTAAATCCTAAGTTTTTCTTTAAACTTCATGTTGGAAGACACCAAAATGGAAGAATATTGAGCTTAATTCAGTCTGATGATGCAGGTGGATATTGGGAATATGAAAATGCGGATTTACCTTACAAATACCTGCAATTTACGCCTTCGATGTCATATCGATTTTTAGATGGCCCATTAAAACTGCCCATTGAAATAGGTGTGTCTGTAAATAAACTTGTAAATGATGATGATATTTTTTTCGTAGAAATCAAAGAATACAATGTTGATGTCAGGATGAGTGGTGGTCTACAATATGAGCTAAACAATTTTCTCTTTGGCGCTAATCTCACATATTCGCATGCATTGTCCAATTATCTTCAAAAAGATGTACGAGGAGGATACTTACCGTACCAATTTGGTATAGAATTTTCGGTTGGATATATGTTTAAATGAATGGATTGCTACACATAAGTTAAGTACTGAGCTATCAAATTTTATTTTTTTAAATAAAAACACCTTAAAGATCAGTTGAAGCCAAAATACAACATTTTCTTGCTAAAGAATAAATTTTAAACATACTCTTAATTTCTAATATGGAAAACCAATTCTATGGCAAAACGTTTCCTTGTATACAACCAATTCCATCATGATAGATTCAGCTATTAAGCAGTTCAAGTATTACAAAATGTTAGGAGAAAAAGCCATGCAACAGGTATCCGATGAGGTATTATTTTATGCCAAAAACGATTCTGACAATGCTGTGGCTACCATTGTAAAGCATTTGCATGGGAATATGATGTCTCGATGGACCAATATATTCACCGAAGATGGTGAGAAGCCATGGCGAAAAAGAGATGCAGAATTTGAGCCTTTAGAAGGAGGACGCACAGCTATGATGGAAGCATGGGAAGAAGGATGGAATACTGTGTTTACAGCACTAGGAAGCTTGAGTGAGGAAGATATCAACCGTATCATTTATATTAGAAATGATGGCATGACAGTATCCGATGCCATCATCAGACAACTGTGTCACTATGCTTACCATGTGGGTCAGATTGTGTATGTATGTAAAGAAAACTCAGGTGATTCTTGGCAGTCATTGAGCATTCCAAAGAACCAATCACAGAGTTATAATTTCAAGAAATTTGAAGAAGTCAAAGCAAAAAGGCACTTTTTGGATAGTTTAATGGACGAAGGAAAGTAACCTGGAAATGTCGTTAGGATTCTGATAACACTTGTCGCAAAACAAAGTCCAATGAAGGTTGTTCTTATTGTGAATTAAATAAAATGTAGTGATGAAATATATTTTTTTATTTGTATTTGCCATGTTTTTTATCAATGTATCTAATGTGGCAGCCCAGCATTCAGAAAAAAAAGCAGTGCAAACTGCAACGCAGAAAGTCACCTTGACGGTTTCAGGAATGACGTGTCAAAAAGGATGTGCGGATGGTATCGATAAAAAGTTGAAATCCACAAAGGGGATTGTAAGAAGCAAAACATTATTATCAACTGGTGAAAGTAATATCACCTATAATCCTGCTGAAATATCTGTTGATGACATCGTAGCCATCATCAAAGATAGAGGATATACTGCGGCAGTTAAGGAAGAATAAGATCAAAAGGACTTTGTCCGCAAATTTCTATTTACATGAATATTAAAATTATTGGGATCATGTTGGTTTCATTATTTAGTATGGTGATGACTCATGGGCAAAATAATATTTATGCCTTCAAGGTCAAGGACATACAGGGTCAAGATTTTGACTTTTCCACGCTGAAAGGTAAAAAAATCATGGTAGTTAATACAGCATCAGAATGTGGACTGACACCGCAGTATGAGAAACTCCAAGCATTGTATGATGCGTATAAGGATAAAAACTTTGTCATCATCGGATTTCCTTCAAGTGATTTTCTCAATCAAGAACCCGGAAATGATAAGGAGATCATGCAATTCTGCACTAAAAATTACGGAGTCACCTTTCCTATGATGTCAAAAATTCATGTTAAGGGAAAAAATAAAGCCGATATCTATAAATGGCTCACTTCAAAGAAGCAAAACGGGACAAAAAACATCACCATTCTTTGGAATTTCCACAAAATACTCATCGATGAAAAAGGTCATGTAGTGGATGAGTTTATTCCTACAACTTCACCGGATAATGATAAGATCATTGACTGGATCACGCAATAAAGAGAAGATGAGATATTTAAGCCTTCTATTTTTAATATTTAACACAATGATTGTAGGATTTTCGTCTAATCCTCCATCATTGAAAATAGGATTATTGAAGTATAATGGAGGTGGTGATTGGTATGCCAATCCAACTTCATTGCCTAATTTAGCCGCATTTGCCAATAAATATTTGAATACCAATCTCAGTACCGACAATGGAGTAGTGGAAGTGGGTTCTGTTGAACTGTTTGACTATCCATTTGTACACATGACAGGACATGGCAATGTGGTTTTTTCTGATGCAGAAGCCGAGAATCTTAGAAATTATCTGATCGCAGGTGGTTTTCTGCATATTGATGATAATTATGGCATGGATCCTTATGTAAGAGTGGCGATGAAAAAGGTATTTCCGGAACTCAATTTTGTTGAGTTGCCCACCAATCACCCGATTTATAGGCAAAAGTTTACTTTTGAACATGGCCTGCCGAAAATCCATAAACATGATGATAAACCCGCACAAGGATTTGGCTTGATATATGAGGGAAGGCTTGTTGTTTTTTATTCATATCAATGTGACTTAGGTGATGGTTGGGAAGACTACGAGGTACATAAAGATCCTGAAGAAGTACACATCAAAGCGCTGAAAATGGGCGCCAACTTGTTGCAATATGTCTTTGACCACTAAAGTTATCGGCTATGCACATTTCTGATTTTGGTATTTCCAACTTAAGTTTTTTGGATTCACCCAATTTTTTTTTGATTGCCGGACCTTGCGCTATCGAAGATGAAGACATGGCATTTGCTATTGCTGAGAGAATTCTTGACATTACACAGCGACTGAAAATTCCATTTATATTCAAAGGTTCCTACCGCAAAGCCAATCGATCCTCCATTCATTCTTTTACAGGTATCGGAGATGAAAAGGCATTGACAATAATAAAAAAAGTAGGTTCAAGTTTGCGAGTTCCGGTAACCACAGATATTCACTCCGCCACGGAAGCAAATCTGGCTGCTGAGTATGTGGATATACTGCAAATTCCAGCATTTTTATGTAGGCAAACGGATATTTTGGTGGCAGCAGCCCAAACAGGAAAAGTTGTCAATATTAAAAAAGGTCAATTTCTCAATGCTACTGCCATGCATCATGCAGTCATGAAAGTCAGAGATTCCGGAAATGATACAATCATGCTGTCAGAAAGAGGATCGATGTTTGGCTATCAAGATTTGGTAGTGGATTATCGAGGTATTCCTGAGATGCAAAGTGAAGGCGTACCCGTGATCATGGATTGTACCCATTCCTTACAACAACCCAATCAACCTTCAGGCGTGACGGGCGGAAAACCTGCATTGATTTCTACAATCGCCAAGGCTGCCGTTGCTGTAGGTGTGGACGGCTTATTCATCGAAACACATCCTAATCCTGCAAGTGCCAAATCTGATGGTGCGAATATGCTGCCATTGGACAAATTGGAAAGCTTGTTAGAAAATTTAGTAAAGATTCGTCAGGCGATTTTGCCCAATTAATGGTCTTATAACCATCCTAAACCGAGCGATAGAGCAAGCACCAAAAGCAAGATGGCTACGGTTTTTTGGACAAATTGTAATGTCACTTTTTGTAATAGCATGTTCCCAAGATATGAACCCGCAATTGCAGAAAGTATAGCACTTACCAATAATGGAATGTGGTCTGTTAAATCAATCTTTGAAATCCGTGTAGCATAGACACTCAATCGCGTAAAATCTACGAAAGTCGAAACTACCGCTGCTGTACCGATAAAAGCTTGTTTTGAAAGACCGGCCTTGATGAGAAAAGCACTTCTCAATGCACCTTGATGACCCGAAAGACCACCAAAGAAACCACTTAATAATCCACCAATAGGCAATTTTTCAGGGCCAAACTGAATCTTTTCTGTCTGTGGAAGCAAATCCATCAATGCAAAAATGATCAATAATACGGCAATGATTAACTTCACCGGAAAGATAGTAAATTGGGTATTGAAAATGGTATATTGAAATAGTGGTTTGAGATCAGTGATGTGGATTAATAGCCAAGAGCCCAAAAATGCAGCTATTACCGCCGGAATACCAAATCTCACTAATACCATTTTATCAGCGTACTTCCCAACTAAGAATAGCTTGTAGATGTTGTTAAAAAAATGGACTACTGCGGTCATAGCTATCGCCAATTCTACTGAGAAAAATGCCATCAACACAGGTGCCAAGATGGTACCAAGTCCAAATCCGGAGAAAAATGTCAGTATGCAAGCTAAAAATGCCGATATCGATACAAATACAATATCCACTCTTGATATTTATCTTTTCGCAAATCGCGAAAATAAAAAATTTTGTTTACCACCTGAAGGTGTGATATGGTCTTTCTGAAGTGTGTCTGTAAGTTTAAAGTGGCTATCCCAAACATTTTCCATGGATTTTTCGGAGTATCGTTGGATGTCTAAACCACTACATTTCATCGGCCCTTCATCTGAAAACGTAGCTATGATCATACAGCCATTTTCAGCAATGCTTTGATGCGCCAATTGGACGTATTTTTTGATGTCAGTAGGCTCAGTAAGAAAGTGGAATGCAGCTCTATCATGCCAGAGATCGTATTTTTTATCAGGTTCCAATTCGAGAACATCACTGACAATCCAATTAATCTTTTTTTCTCGGTCACCTAATCTTGCTTTTGATTTTTGTATAGCAGTTTCTGAAATATCAAGAACAGTCAAATTATTGTATCCTAACTGTATTAGATGATCCACCAATAAACTGTCTCCACCGCCTATATCTATGATAGCCGCTTCTTTTGACAGGCCACTTTCCTGTATCCATTGAAGGGAGATGATGGGATGCGATTGATACCAACTTACTTCATGTGATGACTTAGTATGGTACACTTTTTCCCAATGATTCTTTCTTGCCTCCATTTTATTTTAATCTTTCGAGGGTTCCTCTTCTTTTTACAATGTTCTTGTAATCCCATTGTATTTTCTCTGACAATTCAAGCCAATGAATGAGGTCGTTTTCCTTGATTTGATCCACAGATGTGTATCTTATTTCAGCGGCTTTGAATTTGCCTTCCGGGCTTAATAATGGATCTTGAAAGGATTGTCCGCTCCAAAAAAGCAACCTAATGCATCCTTTTAGTTTACTATAACCAACTATTGGATTTCCATCAATAAACCAAACAGGATGGGCATGCCAGATCTTTGCTTCCGTAAAGTTTAAATGGTTCTCTATAATCGCAGACAAACGATGGCATATGAGGGATTCATCACCTAGGATATTTTCATTGTATGACCAAATGTCTGTATTCATCTTACTGATTCAAATATTGCGATAAATGTTTTCGGATAGATGGGCTTGAATAAAAATATCTATGACGTGTAAAGGTAGCATTTTTTATATCATCATCAGACACATTGGTAGCATTTTGAATGATGATATTTTCAGGAAGTGTGTCTGGATTCTTTGGACCAAAAATTCCCAATCGCTCATGTGGACTCATGCGGTTTGCAAACGACAAGGTAACATCTTCAGTATTGTGATAGACAACCACCCTATTTGCATGTTGTGGAAGTGAAGCGAAAGATGTCTCAAATACATTGTTTTCTAGGTCTGCCGCCATCAATAATACACTATTCAATTGCACATTGGGACGAATTTTAATCCATTCGGTGTAAAGACCTTCCCAAACTCTATTGCCCATGGAGTGCGCTATCACGGAAAATTTTGCATTGGCACAATCTGCTTGCTGATACCTATAAATGCTATCCACAATATTGGCAAAAAATTCTCCTTTTGCAAAAGCATTTTGGACTGCCTCGTCATAGCCAAAAACGGATTTCCACACCAAGGAGATCGCTATGCCGTATTGACTATTTTCAGTATCAAAAATATCTTTTTGAATAATTGGGCCGCTACTTTTTATAAAGTATTGATTATCTGCTTGATAGCCGTGAATGTAAATGACTATCCCTTTTTTGTCTTGTGGCTGATGTTCTATTGCATCTTTGATTTCCGAAAGCCATGCATGCATTCCTGAAATAGTCTGTGTGGTTACCAAGCTGTTGTCTATGATAGCTGATTCTCCAAAAGTGTAGTGGCTTACAGTGGCTTGATTATATTTGTCATACACAAAAAACTGTCTAAAACCTTCCTTGTTTTGGATATATTTATGTTCTTTAATTGGGCAAAACATGAGACTAAATAGCAGGTGAAAATAATAAATGATAGTATATGTCATAAAACTGGAAATGGAAAACAACAAACTCTTTAAGGCGTCTTTTGGTTGTTTATGAAAATTTTTTTAACAATAGTTTGACAGAAAAGTGGGTGTGTACATATCAGTAGGCTTGTCTAGGAAACTTCTTGGTGTGCATGAATTATATCAGGATTGATGTTATCAATGTTGAAACAATGAGTTTCAATTTAAATTTTCTAATATGAGACTTTTTTATGCTATCTTCGTCTTGAAGACACTAAATATTTGTTCCAATTTTTACAATTGTGTTAATAAATTTTTAAAGAAAGTTTCAATTCTCATATTTTATAATAATTTTGTTGCCGTTTTCGTTTTTGCAAAAATAATCTAATCACAATGAATGTTTCTAAATCAAATAAAATAGGATTGGTAGTTATTCTCCTTGCCTTGGTTGTTTCGATGTCTATGTCATCTTGCAATAGAGGCTATGGTTGTCCTTATGAACTTAAAGCACCAATTAAAATTTTTAGCATTAAATAAGACAGTTTTACGGTGACGTGGAATATTACCAACAGTCAAAGTGAGCTGGATGGGTTTATTGACTCATCAACTAATCGGCCTATTATATTCTTCAAACATAGTCCTACTTGTTCCATTAGTCATATTGCAAAAGCACGATTGGATGATTGGAAACAAGCATCGGGATCGTCAGTGTATCTCATAGATGTGATATCTCAAAGACCACTATCTCGACATTTAGCTGAACGTTTAGACGTGAAGCACGAATCTCCACAGGTTTTAGTCGTACACAATCAGGAGTGTATTTATGATGCTTCTCACTTGGGTATTCTTCCCCAAGAATTGGATGAAGTGTTGGAGCAGCTGTAATGAAAATACTATCTACAGAAGACCAATCCTACACCATTTTTTCAGATCAATTTAGTACTTCGTACCATTCTCTCCATGGAGCAGTGCAAGAATCCATGCACGTGTATATCCAGGCAGGGATGTATGGGTATCAAAAGTTTTTTGGCTTGCCTAAGACATTGCGCATTTTTGAAATGGGCTTTGGTACGGGATTAAATGCATGTTTGTCATTGATGGAATCTGATACATTGGGATGCAAAATCATGTATCACACTATTGAAAAATATCCACTTTCAAGTGAATTTGCGGAAGCATATACCCGAATGTATTTTGGACAACCGTATGAAGAAAAACTTCAAATTTTACATGGATTATCTTGGGACTTTCCACATGCATTGACTTCCAATTTTGAGATCACTAAAGTTGCTTGCGATTTCTTTGATTTCAAAGTTGAACAGAAATTCGATGTCCTATATTTTGATGCCTTTGGTCCCAGCACACAGCCCGATTTGTGGGGTGAAAAAGCGGTATCCAAAATGTATGATCTTTTAGCGGATCAAGGGATATTGACCACATTTTGTGCACAAGGACAATTTAAAAGACTGCTCAAAGCGCAAGGATTCGTCGTGCATTCCCTTCCCGGACCAAAAGGAAAAAGAGAAATAACCCAAGCAGTGAAAAGTTGAAAATTATTGATTTTCCGTACACAATTTCTTTACAATTTTTCGCACATCTCAAAGCCTAAAATTTTCAAATCATCCCAAAAACCAGGATAGGATTTTGAAACAACTTCAGGATTAAGAATCGAAATTGGATGGATTAAAGACAAGCAGGATAGCGCCATAGCCATTCTGTGGTCTCCATATGTCTCAAATGTGACATCATTTAGGAAAATTGCCTTCCCTAATTGACGAGATTCTGTATCAGAATAATGGATTTCCACGCCCACTTTTGCCAATTCTGTTTTGAGTGCAAACATCCTATCCGTTTCCTTGATAAACAAGGTTTCTATGCCTTTCATTGTGAGCGAAATACCTAGACCGGCAGCGGCCACGGATATACATTGGGCAAGATCTGGGACATGGGAAATATCTACTTCTATTGATGGTTTTACCATTTTTTGATCCTTTGTTAAAAGTAGCCCATCGTCAACCTTTGTGGTGACAACCCCAAAATCTTTAAATATTTCCATAGCTGCATTGTCTCCTTGTAGAGATGCCTCGTATAAACCTTTTAATACTATCGACCCATGATCGCTTTGAGCCACCATAGCATAGTAAAAACCGGCGGCAGACCAATCACCTTCTATATTGATAATTCCTCCTTGATAGGTTTGATGACCTATTGATATAGTATTTTCTTCATGTATATGGTTGATCCCAAATTGTTCCATGAGGCTGAGTGTCATCTGAATATACGGCCATGAGACAGAATTTCCCTCTAAATGCAACCGCAAACCTAAAGGTAGGGTAGGCGCAACCATCAAAAGAGCAGAAATAAACTGGGAAGAAACTGACGCATCAATTGAGACATCAGATTTTTTCTGTTCTAATGGTGAACGCAGTATTATGGGTGGATATCCATTTTCACCTAGATATTCTATATTGGCTCCAATGAGATTTAAAGCATTAACAAGTGGCCCGATTGGTCTTTGGCACATACGCTCACTACCTGTGAGTATCTGATCCCCAATTTGGAAAGCGAGATATGCCGTCAAAAACCGCATGGTTGTACCTGCATGACCTACATTAAAGTGTGGGTCAGCTTGCAGTAAAAGACGCTCTAATATCGCAGTATCATCACTTGTAGATAGGTTTTGAATATCAATGGATGCTTTTGATAAGGCTTTGATGATCAAAATTCTATTGGAAATGCTTTTCGATGCAGGGAGCGAAACACTTCCTGAAAGCAAACCATTTGGATGGGATAATACCATTGACGTCATACAATCATTAGGATCATTTAACAATTCAATCTGAAATTAGATTAAAGTTTGTTTTACCTTTGACCGGAATTTTTAACCAATATATGTCCAAAAATAGAAGTGCCGCCGTAGGCTTTATATTTGTCACACTGCTCATAGATGTGATAGGATTTGGTATCATCATCCCTGTGATGCCAAAACTTCTTGCAGAAATCAAGCACATTTCCATCAATGAAGCGAGTAAATATGGCGGATATTTATTGTTTGCTTTTGCTGTAGCTCAGTTTTTATTTTCTCCTATTATGGGAAGTTTGAGTGATCGTTTCGGAAGACGACCTGTGTTATTATTTTCACTTCTTGGTTTTGGAATAGACTATTTGATATTAGCATTTGCACCTACCTACGGATGGCTTGTGATTGGGCGGATTTTGGCAGGCATCACAGGCGCTAGTTTTACGACAGCATCAGCGTACATCGCAGATGTCAGTGACGATACCAATAGAGCAAAGAATTTTGGAATGATCGGAGCGGCTTTTGGGTTGGGATTTATTCTTGGGCCATTTTTGGGTGGGATTTTGGGGCAATACGGCACACGATGGCCGTTTTATGCAGCAGCTGCTTTGAGTTTTGTCAATCTCATTTACGGGTACTTCATACTTCCCGAGTCATTAGCTCCGGAGAATAGAAGGCCTTTCAATTTCAAGAAAGCCACGCCATTCATTACGCTCAAAGAATTATTGGGATACAAGGTGATAGCGCCTTTGCTTATTGCATTTGTTTGCTTACACATGGGTGCACATGCCGTTCAGAGCACGTGGAATTATTTTACCATGTTCCGTTTTAGTTGGTCAGAGAGTATGGTTGGATATTCACTGGCAGTGGTAGGAATTATTGTAGCGATAGTGCAAACGATGCTTGCTCAAAGAGCAGCTCAAACCTTTGGAAATTCTAAAAGTATCGTTTTGGGATTTGGCTTGTATGCGATAGGCATGTTTTGCTTTGCATTTGCCACGCAATCATGGATGATGTTTGCTTTTCTAATCCCTTATAGTTTAGGTGGAATTGCCATGCCCAATCTTCAATCATTTTTAGTTTCAAAAGTTGGAGTTGATCAACAAGGTAAATTGCAAGGTGGACTTACTAGTTTGATGAGTTTGACGACTATATTTGGGCCATTATTGATGACAAATACATTTTATTATTTTACGACTCCGCAGGCGCCATTCTATTTTCCGGGTGCCGCTTTTTTCTTGGGTGGTATTTTTATGACACTCAGCTTCTTGATCGTTTTATTCAAAATGTGATCGGGCATTTTAGAGTATGTTAAAAATTTATCCTTTAGCAAGAAAATGTTTTATTTTTATTAAGCCATCGACTTTTGTAATTTTGCCATTCATTCTAAAATACACAGATCTATGATGCATCATATAAATCCTTCGGAAACACAAGCATGGAAGGCATTGGTTGACCATTATTCCGAATTAAAATCCAAAAAAATGATCGATATGTTCAGAGAAGATAGCGATCGGTTTCATAGGTTTTCTATCGAGGAGAATGGATTTTTATTTGATTATTCTAAAAACATCATCACCGAAAAAACGCTTGCTTTATTGGTAGATTTAGCAGGAGAATGTGGATTGAAAGATGCCACAGAAGCGATGTTTTGTGGAGAGCACATCAATCAAACAGAAAATAGAGCTGTTCTCCATACCGCTATGCGCAATACTACTGAAGATGCAGTCATGTATCAAGGCGAAAATATTATGGATTCGATTCGAGAAGTTCGACAAAAAATGAAGGATTTCGTCCATGAAATTCACAGTGGTCAATGGAAGGGTTTTACAGGCAAAGCCATCACGGATGTAGTCAACATCGGTATTGGAGGTTCGGATTTAGGGCCATTGATGGTGACGGAAGCATTGGCGCCATATGCATCGCACATCAAGGTACATTTTGTGTCAAATGTGGATGGTACGCATATCGCTGAAACATTGAAGCGTATTGACTTTGAAACCACACTATTTTTGGTAGCCTCCAAGACCTTTACCACACAAGAAACAATGGCAAATGCACATACGGCGAGGGCGCATTTTTTGAAGTCAGCAAAGGACGAAGTGCATATCAAAAAGCATTTTGTAGCCTTATCCACGAATGCAAAAGCCGTGGCTGACTTTGGCATTGATCCGCAAAACATGTTTGAGTTTTGGGATTGGGTGGGAGGAAGGTATTCCCTTACATCGGCTATTGGACTGTCTATTGCATTATACATCGGGTATGAGAATTTTTACAAACTTTTAGAGGGTTTTCATGACATGGATACACATTTCAGGAACACTCCGTACGAAAAAAACATGCCTGTCATAGCAGCGTTGATAGGAATCTGGTACACAAATTTTTTTGGATCGAGTACTGAAGCCATCCTTCCATATGATCAGTATTTGCACCGATTTGCAGCCTATTTCCAGCAAGGCAATATGGAAAGTAACGGCAAATCCACCGATAGAAATGGAAGGAAAGTGCAGTATGAAACCGGGCCAATCGTGTGGGGAGAACCGGGCACCAATGGTCAACATGCTTTTTATCAGCTCATCCATCAAGGAACCAAGATGATACCGTGCGATTTTATTGCTCCTGCAATTTCCCAAAATCCATTGGGAAATCATCACATCTTACTATTGTCAAACTTTTTTGCCCAAACCCAAGCATTGATGCAAGGCAAGACGGAAGCTCAGGTGATTGAAGAATTTGAAAAAACAGGTAAATTGCCTGAAGACTACATGCCATTGGTTCCACATAAAGTTTTTGATGGTAACAAACCTACCAATTCTATTTTAGTCCGGAAGATAAATCCGTTTACGTTGGGTCGATTGATAGCATTTTATGAACATAAGATTTTTGTGCAGGGTGTGATATGGAACATCTATAGTTTTGACCAATGGGGTGTGGAGTTGGGTAAGCAATTAGCCGGAAAAATATTGCCTACACTCGAAAATGATGCAACGGTACAGGCATTTGATGGCTCCACAAATGGCTTGATCAATGCTTGGAAGCGGTTGAAGCGGTAAAGCAGGTTTTTGGATTAATTAAACCGTGTAGAATAATATTTTCTTGACATCTACCAAATTCTAATTTTAACGATCAAAATCACAAAATCGAAATATTCTATCATAAAAATTCAGTTAGTTGCCTCTCAGGATTTTGATGAAATCCTGAATAAAAAAATAATTGTATCAAGTTATAGTATAAATCAATCATATAACTTACTTTTGTGTAGCATGAAAGATTGCTTATCATGGCTTGCTTAACAAAATCTAATAATTAGACATGAATTTAAAAAAAGCGAAATTGCGAGCAGACTTTATACGTATAGTAACAAGTTAGGTGCATTGGAAAAATAAAATAATAAAAATGGATTATAACTTTATCACATTAAATACAAGGGATTTTGAACATTTGGTTCAAGCTCTTACGCAAAAATTACTTGGTAATAATTCAATTGTATTTGGTGATGGTCCTGACGGTGCAAGAGAATTAACTTATCGTGGCAAATCAAACTTTCCCAATGCAAATGAAACTTGGGAAGGTTATTGGATTGTACAAGCAAAATATAAAGCAAGAAAATTTGATACCGAAGATGATTTTAATTGGATAAAGAAAAATTTTGTTTCTGAGATGAGCAAATTTCAGGAAAAAAAAAGAAAAATTGAAACACCTAAAAACTATCTTTTTTTTACAAATGCCAAGTTAACCCCGGTTCAAACATCAGGTGGGCGAGATAAAATTGAAGATTTAAAGAAACAGTATACTCGTTCAATACCTAATATTTATATTGCTTCTTATGATGAATTGTGTAAACTTCTTGATAATAATAGAGATGTAGCAACAACGTATTCAAGTTTTATACTTGCTGGTGATATTTTGGCTAAATTATACAATCTACTGGATTACGAAGAAAAGAAAAAACAAAATACTCAAAATATAATATTAACATATTTAGAAAAGTCTTTTAATGCTGATTTATATTCCAAACTTATACAAGCAGGCGATTTAACAAATCAAATTAATATCGAAAAAGTATTTATTGATATTGATGTAATAAATATAAAACGGCAAGATATCCGAATAAAATTTCTAAACCAACTAATTCAATTTGGTAATTTAAAATGGACACCAGAAAAAAGTTGTAAATTAGTTTTAGTAGGAGGTGCTGGGTCTGGTAAATCAACATTAAGTCAATTTGCATCACAAATTTATTCTGCTTTTTTTGTATCTGACAACAGAAAGGATAAAACAAACGAAAAAATTAAATCATTTATCAGTGATTTTAATGTTTGTACTAAACCTAATTGTCTTAGATTTCCATTTAAAATTGTCTTAAAAGATTTTGCTACTTGGATTAAAGAACAAAGTGAAAAAAGGCAATCAAAAACAGTTTTAAATTTTATTAAATATCGTCTTGAAACTATTGGTGACGGTGTAATTGAAATTGATACTCTGCGTGAGTTTTTAAGTAAAATATCTTCATTGTTTATTTTCGATGGATTAGATGAAGTACCTATAACATCAAATAGAAATGATGTTCTGAAAGAAATTAACGATTTCATCGAAATTGAATTAAAAATTCAAAACGCTGATGCAGTAATTCTTTGTACAACCAGACAACAAGGTTATACAAAAGAATTTGATGAAAACACATTTCAACACTTTGTAGTTTCTGAATTATCTGACGATGATTGTATGAACTATTTAGACAAATTACTCACTAATATTGAAACGTCTTATGATGACAGACAAAACTATTTAAAAACACTCCAAGATGCGATTAAGGACAGTGTAACTGGACGTTTAATGCGAACACCATTGCAGGCTACCATTATGACAATCCTTGTCAAAAGTGGGGGGAAACCATCAAGAAATAAATATAACCTATTTAAAGAATATTATGATACAATTTATAAAAGAGAATTGCAAAAAGAATTGTTACCAATTTTAAAGGATTATAAAAGAAATATTGATGATATTCATGCTTTGCTTGGCTTTGAATTACAGGTAAAATCGGAGGGAAGAGAAAATCCATCTGCATTATTTGAAAGTAATGAATTTCAAAGCTTAATACGAATGTATTTGAAAGAAAAAGAAGAGTGGCAAGAAAAAGAAATTGATAGTTTCATTACAAAAATAACTAATGCTGTAACTGAACGCTTAGTTTTTATTGGCGAAATTCAAGATAACAAGATAGGTTTTATTATACGTTCATTACAGGAATATTTTGCAGCTAATTACATAATAAATTACAGAGACGAATTAGTTATTGAAAATATTAAAGATATTGCAAATAGTTCATATTGGCGTAATACTTTTTTATTCGCAGTTAGTGGATTACATAACACAAAAAATCATTTAATAGACCAAGTATATTTACATTGTGAAAGGTTAAACGGTAATGAAGAAGCCCCTAATATTCCATCTATATATAATACTATATTTTTCGGTTCGTGGCTTGCCTTAGAAATTTTATCGGAAGGAATTTTTTCTGATAGCCCCAGAAACAGAAATAGATTTGTTCGTTTGTTAGATAAATTGTTTTTATCAACAAATACAGGGGATTTAAATAAGATTGAATATTTACCTTATGAAACTGTTACTGAATTAATTATTCAAAAATATTTAAATGAAGTCCTTATTTCTGAAAGGGGTTACATTGAAAAATATGCAAGTTTTAAACTTGCCTTCTCGCTCATAAAAAATCATAATTTAAATTCTTATGTTTATGAATTATTAAACAAATCGTGGAATGAAGAATATGAAGTCGATTTGATTAATTTAATGTATAAATTAAAAATTTCAGATACTAATTTCTTTTTTGAGAAATTATATAATGCAATTTTGAAAGACAACTATCTATTATATACTAATTTGTTTAAAGCAGACTTTGATGATGAGTATAAAATTTCGCGTTATTTAATTAAACAATTTAAGCGAAATGATCTATTTTTAAGTCGCCTTATTGAGTTGTTATTTGTAACTACATTAAATCATTTTTTTAAACATAAAAAAGAATACAATATATTCACTCTTTTTAATGAAATAATTGGAAAGGAATGTTTTAATCTTCAGAAATCATTTACATGGGGGATATTAGATGTTGATAATAAAACTGAAGAAATTGAAATTGTTAAAGGATATTCTTTAAGTATAATATCAATAAATTCAGAAGATCTAAATTTAGATTATTTTTCTGAATTATTTGAAAAATATTCTCTTGAATATTTGGCTTCATTTATTCAATTTATTAAAAATCCAAATATATTAACTTTAAGCAGTTTGTTAAATCATTTAAAGATAAGGAATAATAATGATATATTTAAAAGTGTAATAAATTCATCAAGAAACTTGTTGTTTACAGAGATTAGTTCTGTTGTAAATGATATTTCTCAAATTGATGATTTAATCCAAAGAGTAAACAATAAGGAGTTTGGTGATTATTCTGATTGGTTATTGTTAGAAAACAAAATAAAAAAAGACTTTGATTACACTCTTCTTTTTAAATACGCTGCCTCAACAACTCGCTCAGCAGATACCGAATCAGAAATTGTTAACAATTTCTATTCTAAATTTTATGATGAACTACAAAAAGATAATACTAATGTTTTTCAAATTGAATTCATTAAATTGTTTTCATGGTCTTTTGATGATAATTTTGGCAGTGATTTAACTTATAATCCTTCTATAAGTATAATAGAAACTGTTCTAAAAATATTTAATTCTATTGATATTAATTCTTTAAATTACAGGCAGTTATATAATTTGAGAAGTGGAATAATAGCTTTAATATTTAATATAAAACCTAACGAAATTGAGAAAATAAATGTAGATTTATTTAGTTTATTTAACTACAATATTTTTAACCATCGGTATCGTTATAGCAGAGAAATATATTCAAAAGTATTAGAACATTGTATTGCCTATAATAATTATAAACAGAATAATATAGAACAATTAATTTTATTTTTAAATCATAGTTTGAATGAAATCACAATAGAAGATACAAAAAAAATATGTTTTAGAAGAAAAGAAATTGAAAAAGGCGAAAGTAGTTATAAAATAATCCTTAGATTGATATCTTTTCAATTTAATACAGCTGATATTGATTTGATAATACAAAAATTAGATCAGCAGCCAGAACCAAATAGCATTTATTGGGTTGTTACAAAATTATTTTTAAATTTGAAAATTAATGAGAATTGGTGTATTGATCTCTTTGTAAAAATTTATAATAAACTAATTAAACAAAAAGATATTGATATTAATATAATTGAAAATATTGAACTTTACTTAAAATTTGTTAATGAAAGCAAAATGACAAATATGAAAAAAATGCAACTAACATACAATATGCGATAATTGCGGGCTTTTGTGGTAGGTTGAAACATTGTGCAAGAAAGAACCATTTGTGCAACTTTCAAACGATAGTGCCTTGAAATCCCGCAACATACGCATATTGTTTTCCGTAACACCTAATAAAGAATAAAATAAATTTAAAATGAAGAAATTTTTAATTGCTATTACCTTGTTCTATTCAATGCAAATAGTAAAAGCACAAAACAAATTTGAAGTCAGTTTATCAACAGGAATTGGGTATGATTTTCAGACTAGGTCTAATGACTATAACCTCACAGGTCCAATCTATATTCCAGCCAATGGTGAAAGTTCAATACTGCATATTGAAAAACCATATCAACATACATTAAAAGTAGCTTATAGTTTTAATGATAATTTTGGTTTAGTGATGGGCTTAGGCACAACAAACAGAGCTTTAAGATATTGGAGCCTTGACGATAGAGTTGAGCCCTATTCATACCGAAATGATAAGATTCATTTGGGAATTAGAACATATCAGATAGAACCCGGTATTAGGCTGCGAGGTAAACTCAGTGATAATTTAAACATATTTTGGGATCAAACTTTTGGAATAGGCTTTGGTAAATCCAGTCCAAGTTCAGGTTTGACAAAAGACCATCCACAAGCAGAACTAATTTATTTACAGAATCAGCAAGTAGGGGTATTGGTGAACGTAAATATGGAAGTCCCCATAATCTCCATAAATAGTAATTTGGGAATGGAATATAGATTATTTAGAAACACTTTCTTAATAATAGGACTTAAATATATCAATGAAGTAAGTAATGGAAATGATCTAATATTATGGCAATATGATTTGGCGAAAGACAGGAGAACTGGAGCATATGCGCCTTATAATTTAGAATTTAAATCTATATTTACAGAAATAGGAATAAAATATAGGCTTTAAATCAATACGAGCTATAACAATTAATGCTGGAAGTTGTGTTGAAAATTGACCGTCAGACTTTGTTGAATGATGCGGCGCTGGGGAGGAAATGAAATTTTACTATGGGGATTAGAATGTGGCTATTGGATTTGTGTCGGTTTTTACATTTATCGTTAGGTGTATTTTTTAAAGTTTAATGATGTGATGTAGGCAGGTTTGTAGAAATTATGCCGATCGAATTGAACAAAATGTCCAACAAAGGGAGTACATAATTCTATAGAAGGTAGATGAAAATACAACCGTTCAAACTCTTAGACATTCTTACGCTACGCAACTTTTATTACAATAAGAAGATATCTTAAAAGTATGGGTTTTACGTGAAGACAAGTATCCCGAAACCAATGTGATCCATACACATATCACAGTCAAAATGAAAAAGGAAACTAAAAGTCCTTTGGATAATTTAGATTTTGATACAAAATGAGTTACTTTTGTAGCCTATATATAAGCCATTTGGCTATTATAACAAGTTTAGGCGTCTAAAGAATAAATAATTATAATTTAGATCGATAAAAAACTGATTAACCAAACCACAATTAAAAAGATTGTAATGATTGAAAACGACATAAGAGTACTTGAGATTAATGACTCAATAGATATTGAATCAGAGTCATATGAAATGGACAAATTTGTACAATTCACAAGAAATCTTCAAATTGGAGAGCTTGAACCTCTTTTAGATGAAGAAGAATATGATGAAGACAAACTTCAAACAGATAAATATTTCTTCCTTTCGGTACTGAGAGAAATGTTTACGGTATTTAGAAGGTCAGGTGATGATAAATTAGAATATTATAAAGGCAAATGCGAGGGTTGCGAATTAAACAAAAATAAAATTGTACATGTCTTTGAAGGAACTACTTCGAAAAATCAATTTGGCTTTATACCCATTGATCAAAATAATCCAAACATAGGAATTCATTTTTGCTTTGGTTTTACAGATAAAAATGGTAAAAAGGCTGAAAATTCCTATTCTTTCATGTACTTAGCAGCGAAAAAATTGGGAGAATTCCAGAAAAGAGGAATCAAGTCCTAAGTAAATACAATGCCTAACTATAGTTCCCCCACATATTCCACCAAAAAGCGTAAAAATTATTTAAAATTAAATTATTATAAAATGAAGAATTTAGTATTTGTATTCACAGTTTTATTATTCACCTTGTCATGCACAGACACAGAGCTGAGAAATGCAGACATACAAATTGATGGTGCTTGGAAGGAGATTGTCTATGATGCCGGTGATTCCTTGGATCAATTATTCCCTGTGGGAGAAGTATTAGTTTTTGGACAGGACAACAGTCTTGCTATTCAAAATTCATATCTTGGACATGATGTAAAAGACGGAAACTGGGCTTTCAACCCATCCAAAAACATTATAACCTATGGTTGGGGCGGTGACTCAATCTACGGAATTCCTAGTATTAAATTCGAATATGAGATGGAAATATTGACTTTTGATAATAATATAATGAAAGTCAATTATCAGCAGAAAAATGGGTTGTCAAAATTTATAAGATTAAAGAGGGCGTATCAAAAAATGGAATAGACCGCATGTACAGACTCTTTAGTGTTTAGACTCTTCGTGTAAAATCTTTGCAACGATTGTATCGTAACGTATGGGTGCTTTTACGTGAGCACCAACTTTGGAATTGGGACTTTGAAACATCCGTCTTCCTTTGAATGGTTTCTATAATAATGTGAAACTTTGGAAGATTACGAGGTTCTTACCAATTCTTCTTCGCCGGCTTGTTATTCGTTCCTCGTCGCAATTTTTCTTGCACTTTTTGTTCCTCGTTTTCTATGATTTGAAGGAATTTTTCGGCTTCTTCCTTTGTCATTTTATTTTTTGATGCATCATTTTTTTGATTTTTTTGAGCGTCTGATGAGGAGTTGCTATCAGAATTCTGATTGTTTTTATTTTCTTGGTCTTTGGACTTGTCGTTTTTGTCATTTTGGTTTTGTTGATCCTGTTTGTCTTCATTCTGATCTTTATTTTGATCAGATTTTTGCTGCTGTTGTTGCTGCTGTTGTTCTTGTTGTTGAATCTTCAATTGTCTTTTTGCAATGGCCAAATTTTCTTTTGTTTGCACATCGTCAGGATGTAATTTTAGAGCATTTTTGTAGGCATCGATACTTTCTTTATACTTTTTGTCGCTAAAATAGGCATTCCCTAAATTATAATAGGCTTCAGATTTTTGCGCATCAGAACCTTTAGAATTAATGGCTGATGTATATTGCTCTATGGCCTCTTGTGGTCTATCTTGGTGCATCAGCGTATTGCCTAGATTGAAATCGGATTTCAATGTGGATTCTTCTTCCTTTGCCTTTCTATATTCCATCTCCGCATCATTCCATTTTCCTAAACCATACAATCGATCACCATTCCTCATCAGTGTATGAGCAGATTGGCTGAAAAGATGTATTGGCTGAATACCATATATACATAAAAAGGTAAGAAAAATTTTTGATGATACTTTTTTCATATTTACGCCTGTGGTTTGAAATTGTAAGAGCTGTAAAACACGGCAATGAGTAAAAGTATTCCAATAACTAAAAAATAACCATAGAAACTATTGTACTCTGTATAAGCCTTTATCTCAGTCATTCTTTTGTCCATCTTATCCAAGAAATTGGACATATCCTGAGCAATTGTAAATTGATCCGAGGAGAAGAATTTTCCATTTCCTATTTCTGAAATATGCTTGAGGGCATCAACATTGAGCGCCGTTTTGACCGGGTTTCCTTGAATGTCCATGATGTAGGTTTCTCTACCGCCGTCATTGACAGGTATAAAGCCGCCTTCTTGCGTGCCTACAGCTATTGTGGAGATAAGCCAACCTTCTTTAACTGCGTTTTTCACGGCATCATCTATTCCTTCTTCATGGTCTTCTCCATCTGATATGATGATCAATGCTTTTTGGGTTGCATCTTCACTCCTGTGTGATCTTATGGCCACTTCTATGGCATTGCTGATGGACGTTCCTTGCGAAGTGATGAGGTCAGTTTTGGCAGAACGTATAAACATTTCAGCCGTTGCGTAGTCATTGGTCAATGGCATTTGTAAAAATGCTGACTCAGCGAAGAGTATTAAGCCTATTCTATCTCCATGTCTTTGCTGAACGATAGACTCTGCTATTCTCTTGGCTTTTTCCAATCGTGACGGAGAAATATCTGCGGCATTCATACTATTGGACAAGTCGATTGCAAGGTAAATATCTGTTGCATTGGATTCTACTTTTTTGGTATGAAAACCCCACTGTGGATTCATCATACTTATGGTTAATGCCAAGATACCCAAGCTCAATAATAGGGTAGTCGTTTGAAGTGAGATGGTATTTCGGAATGTAAATAATCTTGAAATGGTATTGGTTTCACCTAATTTAGATGTTCTTTGTTGTTCTTTTTTTTGAATGTATAGATACAACACAACGAGAATTGCGATAATGAGGAGACCTGCTATTGCTGTGGGATGTTCGAATCTAAACATGTCTATCGCACAACTTTAAAAAGTGAAAAATACGTCTGCTTCAGTATCCACCATCCTAAAACTAAAGCCAAACCGATCATGATGAAAATATGGTAAAAATCTTGATATCGCTTGAATGCGGTGATTTCGATTTTGGTTTTCTCAAGACGATCTATTTCAGCATAAATTTCCTCCAATCCCTTTCTGTCTAATGCTCTAAAGTACTTACCATGGGTTTGTTCAGAAATATTTTTAAGCAAGGTTTCATCAATATTGACATTTTGCATACCAAATATGTAGCGCCCATCTGCCGTTTTTTGAATTGGTGATAAGGCTCTTCCTGTAGTGCCAATAGCAATCGTATAAACTTTAATGCCAAGGGTCTCTGCAATTTCAGATGCTGTCATCGGGTCAATGTATCCGGCATTGTTTTCTCCGTCAGTGAGTAGGATGATGATTCTTGATTTTGCTTGACTATCTTTCAGTCTATTGACGGCATTGGAAAGTCCCATTCCGATGGCGGTACCATCATCCAAAATTCCAACAATAAGCTGATCTAAAAGATCTTGTATGACTTTATGATCAGGTGTCAGTGGACACTGCGTATAGCTTTCTCTGGCGAATGCCACTAAGCCGATCCTATCGTATTTTCTCTTTTCTACGAATTCTTTTGCCACCATTTTTGAGACTTCCAATCTGTCAGGGTCAAAATCTCTAGATAACATACTACTGGACAAATCCATTGCAAGCATAATATCGATACCGTCCGCTTTCACCTTTTCTTCAGCTAAAATCTTTTGCGGTCTTGCCAATGCAACTACTAAAAACGCCAAACCTAGATAAAAAGGGACATCGAGAAATGGCATTAATCTAGTGCGTAATGATGTATGACCACCTTCAAGGGAGATATGTGAATAGGTCATTGATTCTTGTCCTAGAGCATACTTTTTTTTCTTCCACCACCACAACAGTGGTATCAAGAATAAACCAAGCATCCACCATGGTTGTGCCAATTGATAATGTACGATATCCATCACGATTGCTCAGAATTTTGGTTTAATGATGTCAACCTTGAATGGGTTTCTCCTATCCAATTCTTAGCTAAGTCCATGAACTGTTGATGAATATTTTGATCAGGAGTTGCCTTTGCAAATTTTACCAAGTCGGCTATCTGTAAAATGTCACTAAGTTGATTTTTGTGTGCCACATCGAAGACAGGTAACTTTAAATTTTTTAGGATATCTGGAGTCGTCATCTCCATTGCATTGACAATCTCAGCATTTTCCAAATAACTTCTCATAATATCGGTCAATTCGGTTTGGTACAATTTTATTTCACCTTTTTGCCATAGCTGCTTGTCTTCCAATTGTTTCAAGGCATTCAAGGCTTTTTCATAAGGTGGAATGATCGGTTCTACAGGAACATCAACCACTTCAATAGAATGTAGTTTTTTACGCTTTTTAAACCAATACCATACAAGTAAAGACAAAACAGCGATGATTAAAAGTCCATACAGATACACAGCATAATCTGAGAAATTGGCCTTTGTCTTCATGATATCCTTGATAGGATTGAGCTGAATGGTATCATTGGGATTCGTCAATTTTTGTGGCAAGTGCACTTCAATGATCGATGAAGGCCCATAGATTACATTGGACGAATCTTGAAGTAATTTCGGTGGTTTTATTGCAAATTTACCTTCATTGTAAATGGAAAAAACGATAGGAATGACATTGGAAGTGCCCTTATTATCCATTTTTCGCAATATCCATGAACCACTAGAATGATCTATGTTCCAACCTTGAGATTCTAAAATTTCAATATCAGCTGTTTTCTCATATCTCGTGGTATCATGCTCATAATCAATGTTTTTGATAGAAGCAAAAGATGATAGATCCAGCTCAGAAATGGATTGAGTGGCATTATTGATGAATATTTCTGCTTTGATGTGGTCTCCAATCATGACATTGGCACTATCCACTTTCATAGAAACAGAAGTCTGACCCAAACCTAAAGCTATAAAGCCTAGGGAAAACAACCCAATAAAAACAATCTGTTTGAACTTAGCTATAGAAAATGGAAGTTTCATCGGCGTAATGCTCTAGTTTTAAAAAATTTCTGAAGTTCAACTATATAATCCATTTCAGTGTCTATGTGGATAGAATCAGCTTTTGAAGACATAAAGTTCTGCGTGAAATCTTGTGTGATTTTTTGAAAAGCTTTCTGTGCAGCTGATCGATAGGCAGAGGTGGATGTATCCAATAAAATGGTGCGGTCACTTTCAGCATCCTTGACAGCGACCAAACCGATGTCTTTTAAACCTTTCTCGCTTTCATCATACACCCTGACTCCAATGATGTCATGTTTTTTTGATGCAATACTTAATGCTTGCTGGTATCCAGTGTCCATAAAGTCAGAAAAAACAAATGCTATACTTCGTTTTTTTTCTACATTATTGAAAAATTTCAATCCCGTTTCGATATTTGTTTTTTTACTTGATGGTGTGATATTCAATATTTCACGGATGATGCGAAGAAGGTTTTGTTTCCCCTTAGACGGAGGCAAGTATTTCTCAATTTTATCAGAAAATAATATGGCTCCAACCTTATCGTGATTTGTCAATGCTGAAAATGCAATAACAGCACTGATTTCCGCTATTAGTTCGGATTTGAAGGCAGTTCCTGTGCCATAAAATGAAGACCCTGAAACGTCTATCAGGAGCATGACCGTAAGCTCTCGCTCTTCCTCAAAGATTTTTATGTGTGGCGAACCTGTACGTGCAGTGACATTCCAATCTATGTTTCGAATATCATCTCCATAGCTATAATCTCTCACCTCGCTGAAAGACATACCTCTTCCCTTGAATGCGGAATGGTATTCGCCCGAAAAAATATGATTGGACAAACCGCGTGTTCTGACTTCTATCTTCCTTACCTTCCTCAGTAATTCTATGGTATCCATACGCTAGTTATTCGGCGAGATATTTGTATTTGTCTTTCAAAATGTCATGCATCTCTGAATATGGAACTTGCATGGTTTCTTCTCCATAAATGGTATTGAAATTGGTGCTTACTGCAAGCCCATCAGTGGTCAGGTAAATATATTTAAAATCAGATTTTGAAAACTGCTTTTTGGTTTCAGCCTTCATACTCTGAAAATATTTGTCAATGTATGTTGCGAGCCATTTTTTCAATTCGATATCATTGTTCAAAAGTGCGTCGACAGATAAAGGTTTATGACTACTGATGTCATACGTAAATTGTTCCTTACTTGGGTCGATGCTTCTAGAATCATGAGCATAGATACAACCACTGACCAAATTTTTATCTACGTAATGTATTTCTGACCAAATATCAGAAAGATATTTCCATCTTTTATCTTTGGATTTTTGGTTTGGGTCGGCTGACTTGACCATAGATTTCATCTTTGATAGGATCCACGCATCAAAATTTTTCTCACCCATGGTAGGGAAGGCCATTTTATATCCGGTACTAAAGTCCAATTTTTCAGTACATTGAAACTTGATTGAGGTTTCAGGTGACCATGTGAATATATCATTAGCGGAGGTTATTTGTAGTTTGTCATTCTCTGTTGTATCCAAGGACATCACAATGTCTTGTCCATTTAAATTGAACGTATAATTTAATCTCAAGCTATTTTGAAATGGCGTAGCTTCTTTAATATTTAAGTTTTTGGATTTCATCACAAATTCTGATAGTTTGTCGTGTTGGTACAATTGTACGGTGATGTTTTGACCATGCAACTTTCCGGAATAATACATTATTTTGTCTGGATCAGTGCAGTTATTTGTCATCGGTACACTAAATTTATCCACATAATGAAGATCTAAATTCATGGTGTTTGACTTCAACTTGTCTCGCCATAATCCACTTAATCTTTGTCCGTCATAACTACCTACGATGAAACCGATTGGTATGCCATCATCTTTAAATTCTGTAAGCGTAATTTTACTTTCGTCATCTGTCCCTTCAAAGTAATAGATTTCATCAGTTGATGTAGCTTTATAGTATCCCTTACATGTATGTCCATCTGTACCGAGCACCATCTGAAGACCAAATGTCCCATCCAGTGAACCTTCCAAAAGATGAATCCATACGTTTTTAGTCGTATTTGGGAAAAGTTGGCGCACCATACTTTTATCCAATACTTTTTGGCAAAGAAGGTTAGTTGATGGGAATACCATTACAAACAAAAAGAAAATATGTGCTACAAAATGCTTCATTCTTCTTTAAGGCACTGCTATTTTATTGATGATCATGGTGATGATGTCATCTTGGGAGACGTTTTCAGCTTCGGCTTCATAAGATATTCCAATTCTATGCCTCATGACATCTTTTGAGACGCTTCTCACATCATCGGGAATGACGTAACCCCTTCGATTCATGAAAGCTGTGGCTTTGGCTGCCAATGCTAAATTTATACTAGCTCTTGGAGAAGCGCCATACGATATCAATGGTGATGCTTCTTTGAGATCAAATTTCTCCGGAAAACGTGTAGCGAAAACAATATCTAAAATATAGTTTTCTATTTTTTCATCCATATATACTTTTTTGACTGATTCTCGAGCTTTTAAAATAGTGGCAGGAGAGACCACGGCCGATATTTTTTGGCTTACGTCATCTGAAATATTTCTTCTAATGATATCTCTTTCTTCATCCTTTGAAGGATAATCTATCAATACCTTCAGCATAAATCTATCCACTTGTGCCTCTGGTAGGGGATAGGTACCTTCTTGCTCTATCGGGTTTTGTGTGGCAAGCACGAGAAATGGTTCTTCTAATCGAAAACTCTCTTTGCCAATGGTCACTTGCTTTTCTTGCATGGCTTCCAATAGCGCACTTTGGACCTTGGCTGGAGCTCTGTTGATCTCATCTGCCAAAATGAAATTGGAAAATATAGGCCCTTTTCTTACCGAGAAATCTCCTTTTGCCGGATTGTAAATCATCGTACCAATGATGTCAGATGGAAGAAGATCGGGTGTAAACTGAATTCTTTGGAAATCTGAATCAATAGCGCTAGCTAATGTTTTTATAGCCAATGTTTTTGCTAATCCGGGAAGCCCTTCTAATAAAATATGCCCTTTAGTGAGCAAACCCAGTATCAATCGATCTATCATGTAAGTTTGGCCAACGATGACTTTTGATGTCTCATTTCTGAGTGCCTCCATGAATGCACTATCAATGTAAATCTGTTGATTTAAAGCTTCGATGTCGATAGAAGTTTGCATAAAACTATTTTATTGTGAATGATTCTTCAATGAATAATTTGAACAGGATTTTCATCAAAAATCCAAATCTGATAAATGCCTTCACTGTAAAATTGTTCATGTGTGAGTGAAGTTAGAATGTTAATTAATTCTTATTTACTTCTGCTATAACTTTGACCAAATGAAGATTTGATTAATCAATAATAACCGAAAATAAAAAAAGGCTGCCTTTTTGGGACAACCTTTTTTATATTCGGAACAATATGAAGAAATCAATTTTTCAGTATTTTAGTTGTAACAGTTCTCTCTCCCTGAGTAACTCTGCATAGATATAATCCGGGCATCCAAGAAGTTGTAGATATCTGGTAATCGTTGTCGAAAATTGGAGCAGCGAATATTCTTTGACCTTGCTGATTGTAAATATCAATATTCGTAGAAATCTCTTGCCTTGCATTTGTTTTTACATGCAAAATCTGATCTACAGGATTGGGATAAAAGAGGACATTTTCTTGAATAGAATTGTTTGATGAACGGGTTCTCAGTTCTTGAGATGGTGTACTTCCAGGTTCAATGCTGATGTCACCTTTTTTAATTGCAATGAAATGATATGCATTATTATGCACCTTTACGCTATCCAAATGGTATGAAGATGCCCAATCATCATAATTTAGCACATCAGACGGATCTGAAAATGCTGTATTTTTTGGTATCAAATACCATTGATGCTTTCCGGGTAGCCCGGATGTATTTCCATAAACGAAAGATTCCAACGCATCTAGATCGCTTTGATTTATGATACCGTCTTCATTGATGTCTGATGCCAAATATTGATAATAACTTTGATAGGCTAATGAACCATCCAAATAATTTCTCAACATCTCTACGTCGGCTATATTCAAATTTTTTGATTTATCGCCTTTAAAACTTGCAGATAAGGTCATAGGCGCATCAATCACTGATAATGAATCAAATGTATAATTTCCTCCGGCATTCGTTTTAGTTGATCGATCCAAATTCTGAGATGTGGAATCTTTATGTTCAGTAACTTTATTGACTTCTAAATACCTATACAAAAGGTGACCAGATGCATTGATGAAGGAATCAAGTTCTAATACTTTGGTGGTGTCATAGCTGATGTTGTACACAAATTGTGGATTGTCATATGTCAATAGGACTTCTGCATCCGGCATGGGAACATCGTTGATAGCCAATACTTTTCCGGTGATGACATATTTTGGTTTCTCCGGTTCCTCCACTTTTCTATGACAATCAGGGATATTGGCACCATTGTTCTGGATGGTCACTGTTGTGATGCAATAACTTTGTTCGCCAGTGGCATCAGTTACCCACATTTTCACTTGGTTTTCTCCCAAGTCATCACAAGTGAAGGTGCGTTTCATATCATTGACATCTGAAGAGAATGAAAAGCGTAATGCACCTCCTACACATTTTGAGTAACTTCCTCTATTGAGATCCTTTGCCCAAAGTTCGACCATACCATTGTCCACGGCACCATCAAAATCTGTATCTACGCCCATCAATGCAGTCACAATTTCACCCGTGCAATATGGGACAGGTTTTCCACCTTTTACGATGACATTGAATGAACAAGTTTTGATCAAACCACATCCATATTGAACTGTATAAGTAACCTTTGTTGTACCAACAGGATAGGTACCAGAAATATTACTGCCTTTTTGAATGGCATATTTTGAATTGTTAGAAACAGAAAAATACCCGCCACATGAACTTTGACTTATATTTAATGGTGGAGCCAGCACCTCGGCATTGATACAATTATTGGATGTAACTGTAATATCTTTTGGACATTCGAAATCGGGTGGTGTATTTGAAATTATCTTTATAATCTGCACATGTGTGTACATGCCGTGTCCTTCATAAGGGTAATTTGTGCACCAATCCATAACCTTCCACGTGCGCATCACCTTCTTGCATTGGCTGGAAGTTGTGGTGAATACCATGTCTGAATAAGATCTGCCATACATAGAACACTCATTGCCGTTCCATGTTGGATAGTCATATCCATCACCCAATGTTTGAGGTTTGTAGTCCGGACTGCAACCTATCAACGTCGTATCGCGTGGCCAATCTATACTTGGAGAACCTTGTCCATTTGATGATACATAAATCGTTTGTGTGCACGTGTGCCAATTCCAATTGTAATCTTCTACCATCCATGTTCTGGTGATGTAACCTGTATTACATGAATTCAGATGATAGGAGACTGAAGGATCACCTGCTGCGTAGGTGTAGTAGCCATTTGAAATGGTAGCGTAACCATATTGCGATAGATCCCATAATTCATCATAACAGCTGACATATCTGTCGCCGGGACAGGATAAAGTAAAATTCCATACGGAATGACTTTCAGCCTTTAAGATAAAATGTAGCATAAATAGACATATTATACTAATGGATTTCATCGAAGGTTTGTAAAAATTTGTTTTCATTGATTTGAGACTTTAAAAGTTATGAAATTATATATTATTGCAAAATTACATATATTTATCATTGATAGTGTGTATATTGGTTAATTTTTATGAAAAAACGGGGAAAACACTGATAAAATGTATTAAAAAATATTAAAATATGTAATTAATTGGTTATGAATATTAGAAATAAGTAGTTCAATGAAAAATATTTTCTTTAACGAAGAGATAATCTATTGCCATCGCTTTAGAAATTTGTAGTACTCTCATTTGAAAATACTAATGAGAATAAGAGTATGTTTAAAATTTATCCTTTAGCTAGAAAATGTATTATTTTGGCTACAAATTCGTTTAATTTTTCATCGAATTGCCAACATTCGACTGTTAAACTTGCCTTTTTTCGCTCAAAATAATTCCATTTTATTATCCAAAAACAAAATTTGACCATACTCTAAGTTAAAAGGCTAATGGTGACCAAGTCAATTATATATGTTAATTTGAATGGTAAACTATCTCATTGATATTTTCAGGTTTGTAAGGGATGTGTAAATTATTCTTCCTAGAAGAAGATTTTTTATTCAAAAAAAATATTTAAAAAAATTCTTACAAAATAGAACATATTAAAAATATTACTTATATTTGCCCTAGTATTTGAATTGAAATGAGTATAAGTCATTGATAATCAAATAATCCCGCATAATAAACAGTAAATGTTTTCTAACACTTTTGACTTGTTCGGAAAGTCAATGGTGGTTATCTGATGAAATAATTCGGTAATTTTTTCAGAATTTTTTTTACAAACTAAGGTCAAAAAATGAAAAACAGTATGCCAGTTGTTTGCCTGGCAAAGGCAATCCGTTTATATGCGTATGCGATAGCGGCAACACTTACAATGATTATTCCCCAATTAAGTCATGGGCAATGCACACCCAAAGCGGAAAGCGTTTCCGGATTTGTTTACGAAGATGTAAACAATGATGGAATAAAAGCCGTAGATGAGAGCGGTATCGCAAATGTCCAAGTAGCAGCTTTCAATGGTTCAGGCCAACAAATCGGTTCTGCACTAACTTTAGCAGATGGCAGCTACATTATTGAAAATTTAACTGATGGATCGAAGGTCAGATTGGTATTTACCTATTTGAGCTCTTATTATTCATCTATGGTTGGCAAGGACAATGGTACTTCGGTGCAATTCCATCAAGTTCCTGTCTGTGACGCATCCCTTGGATTATTCCAATCTCAAAACAACTGTGGCTTGACTTCTGAAGTTGTTGCAACATGTTTTGTTCAAGGAGATATCAGTGTTCACCCTAACGAACCCACCATTGTAGCATTTGAATATGGATTCAATAGCACATCACCAGTGCGCAAATTTGCAATGCAAAGTCAAACAGGATCTATCTGGGGCTTGGCTTGGAAACAAAGAACAAGAGAGCTATTCAGTTCAGCCTTTGTAAAACAATATGCAGGTTTGACTTCGTATGGTCATGATGCCATCTTCAAGTCGAAAGAAGTGAATGGTATGTACACTACAAACTTTTTCATTAAACTTTCAGACTTAGGTCAAGATGTTGGCACACTAGCAGTTACAGATGTTAGTGACTGTTTATATGGTAGTCAAGTTGGAAAGATTGGTTTGGGAGCCTTAGTGATATCAGAAGACGAGAATGACCTTTACACAGTCAATTTATATAATAATACATTGGTTAAATTATCTTCATTTCAGCCAAAACCTGAAACCACAAAGGCGTACCAGATACCGGATCCGGGATGCTCAAATGGTTCATACCACGCATTTGCATTGAAGATGTATGCAGGGAAATTGTATGTTGGAGTGACTTGTACAGGTGAAGTTTCGAAGTCAGAAAATGACTCCGAAGCTATAGTGTATGAGTTTGACCCATCCACGGAACAGTTTACAGAGATTTTTTCAACAAATAAAATACGTGGATATTGGTATGATTCTCCGGCAAGTGGTCTTGTAAGCTCAGGATGGTTGACAGATATCGATTTCACCGATCAAGGTAATATGTTGCTATCACTTTCTGATAGAATAGGCCATAGATACTGCAAGGCGACAACTAATCGACTTGATGAACAAAGACCTGACTTATTGATGGTTTGGAATAACAACGGAGTTTGGACTTTAGAGTCCAATGGAACAGCCGGTTCATTGACAGGAACAGGAGTTGGAAACGGCCAAGGTCCTGATGGAGGAGAATTTTTTGGTGATGATTATTGGATTGCAAAGCCAACATATCATGCTGAAATTGCCATTGGAAGTATTTATGCTATGCCTGGAACCAATAGTGTGATTGCTGCTGTTTTTGACCCTGAGATGAATGCCTACTCTGGTGGTATGCACAGATATAATACGACTACAGGCGAAAAAGAAGGATCATTGGAACTATATACCCAAAATATCACTGAAGTCTTTGGCAAAGCAACCGGCTTCGGAGAGATTATTGGTGTTTGTGGACTGAATGACCTTCAAATCGGTAATTTTGTTTGGTTTGATGACAATCAAAACGGGTATCAAGATGCCGGTGAAAATGGTGTAGTTGGATTGACCTTGAACTTGTTAGATGAAAATTGTACAGTAGTAGGTACGACCATAACAGATGCTTCAGGTAACTATTTGTTTGATAACTCAAATGTACTTGATGGATTACAGTCAGGCAAAACCTACTTTGTTCAGGTAGATCCAAGCATTTACGTAGATAATACACTTTCAATCAATGGGGCTAGCTATACTTTCACAACCTTAAGGGATAATTACTTAATTGATAATAACCCATTCAGTGATAATAATTGTACTTCAAATTTAATCGCTGTCACTCCACAGAGTGTGGATCACACCATTGATATTGGACTAAGATTGGCAGGTGAATGTGCATTGGCAGTCAGTCAAACTTTACTTAATGAAGTCATATTAAGGGATGATATTGTCAATATTGATGTTGAAGTTGTGAATAAAGGTGTGGCAAATATCCTTGGATTTACAATTCAAAATGCAACATCAAAAGGCATTATTTTTGATCCTTTATTAAACCCGGATTGGGTTGTGGATGGAGACAATATTACCTATACCCACACAGGAGATTTCTTAGCGGGTCAGAAAGTAAATTTAGAAGTTCATCTTCGCTTTGATCCGAAAGCTGCGGTATATGATTTTGAAAATACCATAGAATTTGTATCATTAATTGATGCATCCGGTGAAGAAATAGAGAATATTGAAATTTGCTTTGACAATATTTCAGATTCTGAATCTGTCTTAAGATTGCCTATTTGTGATTTGGCTTTGATGCACTATCCTAAGACAAATGATCTTATCAATGCAGGTTCGCCTGTGACACTGGTAACACAGGTTTGCAATCAAGGAACTCAAGATGCAGAAGCATTTGACATCTCAAATTATATTCTTCCAACATTGCTGTTTGATCCAAAAGCAAATACTTCTTGGACACTATCTGATGATGGTAATACCGTTGTTTATCACGAAGAAAAACCATTGGCTGCAGGAGAATGTAGAGAATATGAATTGACATATGTCGTAACCGATATTACAGGCTCCAGTGGCATCACAAACTATGCTGAGATTTCATCTTTTGCATGTAATGGAGATAAAGGTTCTAGTGATTTCGATTCCACTCCTGATGCGGATGTTTCTAATGATTTAGGCGGAAAGGTAGGTACACCTACTGATAATATGATGGATGATCATGGAGATATCGATGAAGATGACCATGATCCTGCATTGATTAGAGTTGGCCAAATCGAGGTTGGAATTCTCAAAACAGCAAAATCTCGATCTGCAAATGCAGGGGATTTGGTTGAATATAATATCACTTTCAATAACTTGGGTACAGAACCTGTAACTAAGGTGGTTATTATGGATTACATTCCTGAAGTGATGACATTGGAAGATCCAAATTGGACAGAAATAGATGGAGTAGCTTATAGAACTGTAGAGTTTCCTGGTGATCTTGCTCCCGGACAATCACATACCATTTCAATATTTCTTAGAATTGATGCTAATGTTAGACATCCATATACAATTTATAATACCGCAGAGCTAAAAGAAATATTTGACCAATATAATAGGGAGATTATAACAACAACTACAGATGATAACTCAAAAGATGATGATTCAAACAATATATCTACTGCTTATGTAGTATTGATTTGTCCTGCGGAGTTTGAGCCATGTTCTTCATGTAGGTCTGCAACGACACCATACAATGGACAGTTTGAACTTTTCCTTAAAATTGCATCAGCCGTTGATGAAGGTTGGTATGTAGAATCCTCAACAGGATTGTATGATTTTGCATCACCACTTCCACCAGCTGCCCCGATTCCATTAGCCAATGGTTATGTTCTCACAGAATTTGCCCATCCGCATCCTGGACATAGTTATTATTTGCTCGAAGCAGTACATTTGGATGGGAAGGGTTTTGCAGTAACATTTAGAAATAAATACGGAGATATTCAACAGGTAAATGTGCCGGGGACTACATGTTCTTTTGAAAAGGTAACAGTATCCGGACCACAATCATTGTGTATTGATGGTGAAGCAACCTATACCGCTACGTCTGTTTCCGGAACGAGTTATACATGGACAATAGATGATGTAGAAGTTGTGGGCGAAACCACAAGTAGCTTGACAGTCGATTGGACTGGTTATTCTACCGGTGCACACATCATTACTGTCAATTCTGATAATGAGTGTAGTGCTCCCGCTATATTAACTGTCATGTTGGGAGCTCCAGATGGAGCATCTATTGCTTGTATAGGTGATTTCAATGTCTCATTGGATGGTAATTGTACAATGGAGATAACACCTCAGATGATGGTGGCAGGAACATTGAACCCAACATCTCCTTACAGTGTCATGCTCACAGATGCATCAGGAAATGTTATTGGCGGTAATATTTTGACAAGAGAATATATCGGTAAAACTGTAATGGCCAAACTGATAGAAGGATGTGGTGGAAATTCATGTTGGTCATCCATCACAGTGGCCGATAAAACACCACCTGTTTCCGTATGTCAGCCAAATATTTCAATACCATGTTATTTCTTGGATAATTACAAAGGTCCATTTGAGACGGACAACTGTGGTGGCGACGTAGTAAATATCTTGATTAATGAGCAAATAACGGCATTGTCGTGTGATCCAAAGTTGATCAAGTACATCAATAGGTCATATCAAGCTACAGACCAATATGGCAATAAATCAGCTGTGTGCAACATGAGAATAGATGTTACAAGACCTGATTTATCCATCATTGCATGGCCTGAAGACCATATAATGGTTAATGATAATCCTTTGGTTTGTACACAATTTACTGAAGATGATTTTGGACGTCCGGTGGTAGAAGAAACTGGCGTGCCGACTATAGCAGGATTAGATATGTATCCTTATTTAGATGAATTATGTAATGTTTATACCACTTATGTTGATTCTGAAGTAAAAATAGGATGTGTAAGAAAAATTGTGAGAGAATGGCTAGTGTATGAAGAACATTGTGATACAAGAGATTTCATCAGACATAAGCAATATATTGATATTGTTGATACTACGACACCAACATTTGCTGATATTGATGATGTTACCATTTCCGTCAGTGGTCATGGACTTTGTCAGGCAAAATTTACATTACCAGTACCAGTAGTTACTGATGCATGTGGTAATGTTGCATACGTAACTGCTACATATCCAGGAGGTTTTGTAGATCATGTAGTTGCAGGAACTCAGATTGATTTGCCAGTGGGTGATAATATCATAACTTATGTTGCGTATGATGATTGTAAAAATAGCAGCCAATACAGCTTCAATGTTTATGTACATGATAAGACAGCACCAGTCATGATTTGTAAAGGTGCAACTGTTGCAGGAATCAATAGTCAAGGAGAAGCTTATATATATCCTAAAAATATAGATGATGGTACGTTTGATAATTGTAGTTTGGATAGCCTCCACGTAGCAAGGATGGACAGACCAATTGTCTATAGTGATTATGTTGTCTTTGATTGTAGTGATGTAGGTGAAACCTTTATGGTAGGCTTAAGAGCCAAGGATGCTTCAGGAAATGAAAACTTCTGTATGGTTAATGTGACCATCCAAGATAAGCATTTTCCATCAATAACTTGTCCTGCCAATGCGACAATTTCATGTGATGAAGTCCATCAGGATTTAGATTTATCTCCATTTGGAGAGCCAATAGTAACAGACGCATGTGCGACAGAATATTCAGAATTAGATCCAGTTTTTGATCTTAATTCTTGTAGAGAAGGAGAGATTTATAGGACATTTGTTGGTACTGACGGTACCAATGAAGTGACATGTACACAGGTTATTTCCGTGATTTCTTATGATAGGTTTGACCCTGCAGTAGATGTTGTAAAGTCTATTGATTTTACAGTCACAGATGGTTGTAGTGTGGATGACCTAAAACCAGAAAATTTTGATGATTTAAGAGGCTATCCCATAATAACACAATCCGATTGTGGCCTTGCAGCGGCTTCATATAAAGATGAAGTATTTAATTTTGTTACCGGAGCATGCTTTAAGATTTTAAGGACATGGACCGTGATTGACTGGTGTGAAATGAATAGGTTAGGTAGCGACTATCAGCCATATAAATTCCAGCAAGTCATCAAAGTTGTGAACTCTATTGCACCGGTATTTGACAATCCTGTCTTAGACGTAGTTGCACTGACAGAGCCAGGAGTTTGTGATTATGCAGATGTAACTCTATCAGCTTCAGCTTCCGATGTCTGTACACCGGACAATAAATTGAGATGGACATATAAAATTGATTTTGATAACAATGGAACATTTGACGTAACCAATTCCGGATTAGGAGCCAGTAAGTCATTTACTGCTGAATTCCCTGTAGGTACACATAGGGTGTTATGGTCCTTTGAAGATGGCTGCGGTAATGTGACATCAGATGATCAATTGGTATTTGTCCACAATAATGATAATCCTAAGGCATCTTGTTTGCAACAAATCAGCGTGTCTTTATCTCCAATGGATATCAATGGAGATGGAATTCCGGACACAGAGATGGGTTGCATCAGAGCAAGTACATTGAATGCATCTAGCTTCCACCCATGTGGTCATGACATTACATTTGCTTTTTCACATGATCCGATCGACACTTTGAAATGCTTTGATTGCTTTGATAAAGGTCAAGTTGAGATTGATTGGTATGTAATTGATATCTTTGGCCATTATGATATTTGTAAAGTTATTGTGGATGTTCAAGATAATAATGACTCTGATGTGTGCGAAAGAATTTGTCTTGATAATCCTGTTGTAGCGACTTTGGAAGGTGATTCAGATATTTGTCTTGGAGAGTCATCAGTTTTGACTGTTGTTGGTGGTGTGAAATACCATTGGAATACAGGTGAATCTACACCGTCAATCACTGTGCACCCAACATCTACAACCACCTATTCTGTAACAGTTTCAAATGAAGTGCGCTGTACAGCTGTACTGGAATTTGAAGTCACAGTACATCAAGCACCAATAGTCACTGTTTCAGGTAACAAAACTATTTGTGTGGGAAGTTCCACAACTTTGACAGCTGCGGGTGGTGCTTCATATGTTTGGAGTAATGGGGGGACAACTGCTTCTATTACAGTTTCTCCGACACAGAACACAACATACACTGTCACTGCAACTGACGTCAATGGTTGTACCGGTACTACTAGCGCAACGGTAACGATCAATCCACAGCCAAATGTTTTGATTTCAGGGTCTAATGTCATATGTATCAATGAAACAACACCATTGACAGCATCTGGTGCGCAAACTTATATATGGAGCACTGGAGAAACCACTCAGACAATCTTTGTGTCTCCAAGTACATCAACAGTTTATTCTGTGACAGGTACAGATTCTAATGGTTGCGTAGCTTCGGACAGCCATACAGTAGATGTCAATGGATTGACAATCAATATCCAGATAACTGGTGATGATGAAATCTGTCTTGGTAGTTCATCTACATTGACTGCTTCAGGTGGAATAGCATACGAATGGAGTACAGGAGAAACGACGACTTCTATTACGGTTGCTCCGATCGCAGAGACAACATACACAGTCACTGGCACAGATGCCAATGGTTGTTCAAGTGTAGCCCAATTTACTGTAGATATCAATCCACTACCAGTAGGAGTTATTTCCGGTGATTTGAATATTTGTCCGAATACATCTACCGTTCTTACGGCAGCTGGTGGCACATCATATATCTGGTCAACCGGTGCGACAACTACATCTATTACCGTATCTCCGGTAGTTGATTCTACATTCTTTGTTACTGTAACTGATGGCAATGGATGTCAATCTTCCACTTCGGCAACTGTCTTTATCAATACTCCACCAGTGGTGACTATCACAGGTGATGATGAAGTATGTCTTGGAAATCCGGCAATATTGTTTTCATCAATTGCGCAGAGTTACCTTTGGAGTACAGGAGAAACAACTCAACAAATAATTGTAACACCGGCAGATACGACGACATATACAGTCACCATCACAGACGATGAAGGCTGTTTCAACTCAGGAAGTTATACAGTCAATGTTCTTCCTCTACCGATTGTAAATATCAGCGGTGATGATATGATTTGCCTTGGCGAATCTGATACTTTGGTAGTTACCGGCGGTAGCGCTTATCTCTGGAATACAGGAGAAACCAATGACACCATCTATGTCACTCCGGATACCACCACAGTTTATTTTGTGACTGTAACAGATATCAATGCATGTGTCAACACTGGATCATACCAAGTTTTTGTAGATCCTGGTACGCTGACATGTACTACACAAGACATTACCGTTTATTTAGATGATAGTGGTGCTGTCATGATAGAACCACAAGATATCAGCACTGGTAGTGCAGGTGCTTGTGCTGATATCACTGCGGATGTCAATCCTGATCAATTTTTCTGTAACCAGATTGGTCAGCAGATAGTGACGCTCACTGTAACGAATACAATTTCGGGTAGTTCACTTACTTGTACTGCGGTAGTAACCATCCAAGATACAATACCACCGACATTACTTTGTCCATCTGATCTTACATTTAACTGCGATCAATATGATCCAAATATCCCATTATCTACTTATGGTTCACCATTCTTTGATGACAACTGTCCAAATGGATTAGGCATCAATGAATTTGATATAGTAGATGTCAATGGTTGTGGTATAGGTCAAATCACAAGAACCTTTGTGGCAAGCGATATTTCAGGAAATTCAGAATCTTGCGTACAATTGATCACATTTATCAATCCTGATCCTTTGTTAGAAGCCGATATTACATTCCCTCCGGATGTCACAGTTTCAAATTGTGCTGATTTTGACCCTTCTATCCTTGGACAAGCAACTGTAGCCACTAATGCTTCTCCATGTAGTGATATCCAAATTTCATATACTGATGATTTACCTACTGGGCCGATTTGCGGTGGTGTATTTAATAGAGTTTGGACTGTTCAAGATAACTGTGCTGAAATCATAGGTGGTGGTGTGTTAACCTTCACACATACGCAAGTCATCACTGTTACTGTAGAAATTCCAGTTATAACCGGACCAGCAGATACAATTTTGTATTTGGATCCAGCTATAGATTGCAATTATGCCAGTTTGGATGGAAGTTTCCATACAGCAAATGGATGTAACTTGGAATTATACAATGATTTCAATAACACCGATGATTTTAATGTCACCGGCCAATATCCGGAAGGTACAACTACAGTCACACTGTCAGCAACAGAACCATGTACAAACACAATAGTCTCATTTGCGTTTACTGTTGAAGTCATTGATAACAATGCTCCCGTAGTAACTTGTGTCAAACTTCACCCACTTATCAATGATAACCTTGAAGCGTATGAATATTCGTCTCAACATGGTTCCATTGGAAACTCATGTGCCGATATTGTGACTTCATTTTCAAATACTGATATTAACGACACTCTTGTCACATCATACTGTAGTGATGTAGGAGTTGCAAGACAATTGCATGTCTATTTCTGGTATGTAGGAGCTTCGGCACCATTTGAACAGTGTACTACAGCATCTATTACCATGGATCCAAATCACTATTGTCCTATCATCAGACCTTCTATTACAGGAGGTGTGGTGACTGAAGCAGGCATAAAAGTCCCTGAAGTAGCAGTACAATTGATCGGTAGCAGTATGCCTGAACAAGTCACCGGCATTGATGGTAACTTTGCGTTTGAAGATATGGATTTTGGTGGAAGTTACACTGTGTTGCCAGGTCGTGACAATAAGTATCTTGAAGGAGTCAGTACTTTGGACTTGATATACATTCAAAAGCACATTTTAGGTGCGCCATATTTGAACTCTCCATTCAAGATCATCGCAGCGGATGTGAATAATGACAAGAAGATCACAGTGTCTGACATATCAGAATTAAGAAAGATGTTGCTTGGAATTTATCAAAAATTCCCAAGAAACACTTCATGGAGAATGGTAGATCAGCATTATACATTCCCTGATGTCACCAATCCTTTCATTGGAGTATTTGACGAGAGATGCAATATTGATCCGTTTGATGAAAGCATCAATGTCCTCTTCACAGGAGTAAAAGTTGGAGATGTCAATGACAGTTATTCACCGGATGGCGTACAGAGCAATAAATTGAGTTCAAGGAATGCACCTTATATTTTTGAGTCAGAAATTACGCAAGATTTCGGATCTGATTATACCACTGAAATAATAGCAGGTCAAAATTCTAAAATAGCAGGATTCCAGATATCAATAAGTTTGCCGACAGCGAGTGCAGTTACTATCAAACCTGCTGCGTTGGAGTTGGATGAAAGCCATTATCATTTTGAAAATGGAATTTTGAGAATCGTATATGATGGTAAGCAAGCCATTTCGGTTAAAAATGGAGACGTGCTGTTTGAAATTGTAGTTCTGAATAGTAGTTCTAAAGACCGTAGTTTGAGCTTGCATCAGAGTATGCATCCGGAAATATATGATGCTGAGTTGACCACACATGCCATAGAATTAAGGCAGCGAAACGCAGAATTGGGAACAATGACATATTTGAATACTCAACCAAACCCATGGTCTGAAAAGACAAGTGTGGTAGTGTCATTGCCGACAACGGGTCAAGTACATTTGACATTGAGGGATGTTACAGGCAGACTTGTATTTTCACGCGACTACTCTGTGGCAGCGGGAATAAACAAACTTGAAGTGACTAAAGAACAATTGCCTCAAAGAGGATTGTTTATTGGGGAACTTCTCTTCAATGGTCAAGTTGAAACATTCAAGATGTTGCTTATAGAATAATTCTTTAGCATCAAAGCATAAAAAAAGCCAATTCGGATGTAAGTTCGAATTGGCTTTTCTTTTTTGCAATGGGCATTAATTTGAAATAAAGGCAAGCAATTTTCTAAAATTACATATGTCAGATTTGGAAACGATGAGAAACATTCCACACAACATTATTCAACTTGATGCCAGTTCAACAGTGCTCCTCATTGACCTATAATTAGAATAAATATTGGATTACCGGCTTAATAATTTTCCAACAAATTATACTTGTGCTATATTTGCCACCATAATAGTAGTTTTATGTCGATATCTCCACCTCCTACAGATGACCATCATGAAAGTTTGACCACCAACCAGCTGATTGCTATCCGTATCAAAGAAGAAAGAATGCGTCACAATCTATCGCAACAAGTGATAGCGGATCATCTAGGTATGGATATTTCTAATTACAGTCGCCTCGAAAACGGTAAAGTAGAGATCACCATTGCTAAATTGGAGGCAATTGCAGAGTTTTTTAAAATTCCTATTACGGTTTTGATACCTCATAGGTCAGATAATATTACTATCTATAATGGAAGCTATGGTAATCACAGCACTCTCATCCACAATTATTCAGATCAAAATGTGCAAAATTCACTTAAAACAGTGATTGACCTGCTGAAAAAACATTTGAAGAAGTAATTGAAATACACTTTAGCAGTTGAAAAATTGATTTTGGTATGTGGTCTGAATTTTTGGGGGCTATATTCCTCCAACTTATTCATATCTATACTGCTTAAATCTAAATTGTGTGCCCATATTTGCAAATTTGTGAAATGTTTTCCAAATATTTGATGTCAATATATTTCATGAGACCACATTTGCTACATTATTTTTTTCCATTCCCATCTCTGATACTTACAAACCACTGAAATACAAATGATCTGTTACTTTTCTATAGTTCCAAGAAACTTATTCGTTAAATAACAAAAATAAAAATTTTAGGAATATATACAGCTAATAACAATAAGTATTATATTTGACCAGTATTACTTATTTTCAATTGGGTAATTGACTATAATGATAATTTTTTTTATTGCACACATTTTGAAATATCTATTTTGATGGGATATTGTTTTTTTAGGCTCAAACAAGTAGAATAAATGTAGATAAAAAATTCAATGAAGTCCAGAGTTTCATGGAAGTGGAGATCAGTTGCATGTAAACAATAAAGTCTTATTTGAATCCATAAAAATCAGGAATATATTTATAATATAACAGCAAATATTTTGCACAAATTTTGAAAAATGAAAAATCTCAAATCAACTCTAAGAACAATTTTAATCATGGTCATTTTTGCCTTAATCTCCAGTTGTTCATCAAAAAGTAATTTTATAAAACTTCCAAATAGCAAACAAATAGATAAGAGATTGGTAGGTGTTTGGGAGGGTATTGAAAAGAATAATCAAATTGAGGGAATGACTAAGGAATGGAAAATGACTAGAAAGCCTGAAGGAGAGTTTATCCTAGAGTTTAAAGTAATAATTAATAAGAGGGTACAAAAAATTACAGAAGAAGGAATATGGTGGGTTGAAAATGGCATTTTTTATGAATTTCATGATAAGTCAGGTAAAACGGATACCTACAAATATGAAATATTAAATAAGGATCAAGTAAAATTTAAAGCAATTAAATTATCAGTTGAGCATGCAAATGAAACGTATGAATTTATCGATACAAGAGTAAACTAAATTTAAAAATAATTTTAGTCGTGGATTGAGCATTTGGAACAATAATGGGTTATAATTTTGATTTCCAATTCTGAGGACGTTCCAATTCTACCTGTTTTAAAAGCATTGAAAGAACTGAATCCACCTCTCGCGGCAGCCCCCACCCTCTGAGCCATAAAAATTTCAGGGGTCAAAATGCTGAGACCTACTGCAGTAGCAAGATCCGTCATATTAAAATACGCATCCATGTACAGCTCGTAATTGAGCTCACCGCGACTCACCATCGCACGGTCTTGCGCTACTTCAAACTTATCTCCACAACACACCACCGCTTTCGGTGGGTCGTCCGGACCACCACTTTCTGATTCTATATTATCAGGATTACCGGAACCCGGCCCACCTTCTAACGCTCCATGCAGCTGATGGTTCATCAGGGTGGCGATGACAAGCCATTTTCAAAACTAAGGTAAAAAATATTTTGGAATTAAATTTAATCATAGTGTTATTCTACTTTACTCACTAAGTTAATTATAACATTGGAAAAAAAACACGATTTTGCTCTCCTTGACGCTTTTATCAAACAAACTAAACTGCAAAGTATTATGTAATAAAAAACGCCAGACTCTAAGCCTGGCGTTTCTACTACTTGATGAGTCCTTTATATTTCTGCGGTAGTAATTCTTTTATTTCTTCCTGTTCTTCTTTGGCTTGCTTAAAATACTCTTGAAAAATGTGAGCTAGTTCAGGCTTGAAGCCTATTATATCAAGTGGATTCTCATAGTCGTTGGCGGAATATTTCCCCCAAGTAGGTTTTGAACCAAACACAAAATATTCATTGTAACTCATTTCCAAAAGAACAGCTGATATATAATTTCCGCTTGTGAGCTCTTCCCAACTTATGTTTACTGGAAACTTCATTCTAAACATTGGTTCTCCTTCTGTAAAATCTTGTGAATGCTGAATAACTACAAAATACTCTTCGCCAACTTCCTGCATAACTTTTTGTAGTTGTAAAAAATCTTCTTCTAAGAATAAGCAACCACCCCTTGAAGCAATTATCTCAAATTCTGTGTGATAAATTTTATCGGGTAAGCTCTTACCTTCAATAAAAATATCACCTTGTATAGGCTTCCAAATTCTTAAATATTCCTGCTCTGGTAACCAATATTTTTGTAAGTAATTTTCAGCAAGTTTTTTATTCCCCCATATCAAGTCAGGAACAAGCCTTGAATGTCCTGACCATTTATATAATTCATAAAATTCTATGTGTTTAGAGTATTCCATTATGGTATAATTCTAATTTTAAAGGCATTGCTACCTTGATTTATAAAAATTGTAAAATCACCACTCGTGGATGAAAAATACTTACTGATTACTGTACCATTAGGCATAGTGTAGTATCCTTTTGGCGATAAAGTTCCACCATTTGTAATTGCTTTAAATATTGAAGGTCCATCGCCCTTCACAAAACCTTGCATTCCTGCTTTTACTTTGGTCAAGTTTCCTGCCCCCTCAATTAGGCTTTCAGCACTATTGAACTGGTTTAACAGTTTCGTACTAGTCTTAGTGGCTCTCAAATATGCCAACCCTCTTCCCAAATATTTTACAAGTACACCACCTGCTATCGTTAGCCCGATCTCCCACTTATGATCCCATAGCACGTCAGATATGAAAGATAGTGAGCCTCCTTCCAGATATGTCATCGTGGTGTTGAACTCCACTTAGGTGATAAGTACGATAACAGCTTTGACAATTAATAAATTGGATGGTACTCTTTAGTTTTACATCCAATTCTTAAATAAAAACCAGTAACATACTTTAATGTTCGAATGCAATTACCAATATCATTATAAAAATAGATTTTGGTGTAATTAGAACCACAGTATTCAACTTTTATCTTACTGGTCAAAAGTGTTTGAAAGAATGCCTTATATTCAATTTTGTTGTTGTTTATATATTCCATTCCTACATAGTATATTTCTATTGCCCTGTCCACATCCACCTGAGTTCCATACGGAGTCAATGTAATTGTGCAGTTTATGTGAATTTGAGAAGTGTATTTAAGTTTTAAATACCTTTCAGATGTCATCTCATCTAAAATAAAATCTTGATTTTCCAACAATACAGATTGTTCAAGATAAATTAACACTTCATTTATTAGATTAACTTGCTCATGTATTTCTCTTATCAATTTCATATCACTAAGGTTTTAAGCCAAGGTTAAATAATGAGCGTTTTACCTGAATAGAAAGGTTTGCAAAACTATTTGAGACAAAGCTATTAGGTAAATACATATGGTATTTAGCAATATTAGGGTTTGTTGCACTTGAGCCAAGTCCTATTCTGAACTTGTAACCCCATTCTCCTGCTGCATTTTGAAAAGTAGACCACCCTGCTTTAAACCATCGTCCTCCTTCGTTCAAAGTCCCCTTTGCATAAGCAGCAGAATTTCCGAATCTAATAGAAGTAATACCAAACCTCTCGCTTAGAAACAACTTTTGAGCAAAACTTGATCCTCTTGCCGCAACCCCCACCCTCTGAGCCATAAAAATTTCCGGGGTCAAAATGCTGAGACCTACCGCAGTAGCAAGATCCGTCATATTAAAATACGCATCCATGTACAGCTCGTAATTGAGCTCACCGCGACTTACCATAGCACGGTCTTGCGCTACTTCAAACTTATCTCCACAACAGACCACCGCTTTCGGTGGAACGATACATATTTAAATTTTATAAATCTTGCTCTATTCTTTCTTTTAAGCTACCAAAAAGGTTACGTTCTAACAACTCTCTTTCTGCAAAATTCTCGAGAAAACCTTCCCGAAAGAATAAATCAGGCCAAAATGTTATTTCTCCATTCCGCCAACTTTTAATTAACCATTCCTTTGAAATCCTATTATCTATTATTTCAAAAAAATCAATTGGTGCTTCAAACAAATGGTTGCCATTAAAAATATATAAGTAAGTCACGTTAGAGCAACAACGAATTCCATATACCCAAAACAATGTGCCAATTTGTAAATATCCTTTCAGATTTGCATTTATCATATTAATTTTTGGGGTTTCAATAAAGTTATTTATACATTTAACCTTCATAAAAATTAATTAAAAAAATTTCGTTTTAAATTCTGTTCGAAGACCTGTTGTAATGTTTTCGTACCAGTGGGTTTCAAACTTAATTCCATTTTTAGAAAAAGAAGTACTTGTTTTCTTAACCCAATCTACAGCTTTACCGCCATATTGTTGGGAAAGACGAGCCGCCTCTTTCAGATTACCAGAAGATACAATTGTAATACCTTCCTCAGCCATTTGCGATTCACTTGCAAGTTGTTTTGCAAGCTTTACACCATTACTTGAAAGCTTAGCTTCTGAACTCCCTGCACTCAAATACGCTAACCCTCTTCCCAAATATTTTATAAGTACACCACCAGCTATGGTTAGCCCGATCTCCCACTTATGATCCCATAGCACGTCAGATATGACTGATAGTGGCCCCCCCTCCAGATATGTCATCGTGGTGTTGAACTCTACCTCGTTGATATCACCATTTGCATAGGCCATCTTGAGTCCTTCGATCAGCTCCGCCTTTGTTCTCGGGGGGTCTCCCGGCCCTCCTTCTAACGCACCATGCAGCTGATGGTTCATCAGGGTGACAATGACACCCTTGGCGAAGCCGTGGGCGAACTGACCACCTGCAGCCGATTCTGCTAGGCCACCCGTCACACCACCGATGAAGAACTTCGTCACCGTACCCTTATTCAGCGCATCGGCGACACTGCCACCCAATGAGCTGACACTCCCCGCCGCAAAGCCGTGGATGAACTTCCCACCCTCCAGCTCCGCTATCGCTCCATTGGCCACCCCATGGGCGACCAACTGAAAGCCACCGCGAAGATACGCATTTGCTTGGAATAAGGACTGCGCCGCCTCACCGATGCCAAAGGAAATCACCGACGACGAGACAGCCCAGAAGATGGCCTCCGCCGTGCCCTCAAACATCGGCTTGTTCTGAATCATATTACTCAGACTGTTGATGACTACCGATGTGATGATCGATACCGCTATGATCGTCACCGGCTCATTGCCATTAGGGTCTGTATATTTCAGTGGGTTGTTGTACGCATAGCTGTACCTATTGAAGCTCTGCGAGTAGCCCGCTGCCTGTACCACATTGTCAGGGGTGAGCATCCGCCCCGCCTCGGGGTCGTAGAGCCGCGCATTCATGTTGATGAGGTGGAAGGGGCGTAGGTGCTCCTGACCTGTAAACCCCCTGTACAGCCATACAGGATACGTCTGTGGGAGGTTCTCATCTACCAGCTCCCATGTGCTCGCATAGCGGAGCCGTCCCCATGGGTCGAAGTTCTGCGTCGCCTCTATCACTCCCGTGCTGCTCGACGCCATGACGATAGACCCCAGATGATCCGTGTAGATGTAGTGGGGGGTATGGCTGCTCCCCGTGCTCTCTATGATGGTCACCACACGCCCTTGCAGGGTGAGGTAGTCCACAAACGTTTCCCCTGCTGCGCTGACCACCTTCTCGAAGTGGTCTCCGTAGTACTTGGTCTCCACGAGAACGCCATTATTGTACAGGCGGCTCTTGATGCGCTGCCCGTCATAGCCATAGGTATAGATCAGCCGGTAGGCACCCTCTGTGATGGTGTCCGGCTGCAAGAAGCTCGTATAGGTGATGTGTTGCTCCGCATCCTTGATGACGCCATGCTCATTGGTGATCTCCGTCACCGCATGGATGCGCATCCCATCGTAGGTGTAGGTGCCCACGTCGCTCTTCTTTGTGATGTTGCCATTGGTGGCATACGAGATGGTGTCGCTGTGCATTCCCCCTATGGAGAAGTGTGTATCCCACCGGATGAGCCTGTCTAGGTCATCATAGGCCATGGTGTCTCTATTCCCGCTGTTGTCCCACCGTTTCTTGAGATTGCCGTTCTTATAGTCCCAGAGCATGTTGATGTAGTACGCATCGTCGGCAGTGCGATACTTTGTAGGGATGCCGTAGTAGTAGCTGTGGATGCTCTGCCGTCCGTCGCCGAGGGTGTATTTTGTGATTTGCCCACGCCCGTTGACTTCATTGACGGTGGCATAGGTGGTACTGCCCGAGTAGAGCCGCTTCAGGTAGGAGAAGGGGTCGTATTCGTACTGCAAGTTCACACCGGAAGGGAGCGTCATGGACGTCACCCTGTCATAGGTGTCATGGCTGGTCTGGGTGATGTACTCTACACCGTCTATGGTCTCCTTCTCGTAGAAGAGGCGCCCATAGACGTCATAGAAGTATGCGTGGATGTCTCCCGAGAATCCCGTCACCTGTTGGAGCTTGAAGGCCTTGCCGGTAGATGCACCTCCCTTGGGGTAGTAAGTATAGGTCGTCGTTCCCTCCGGACGTGTGACGGTGGTGGGCCTGTCATATTTGTCATATACTGTGGTGGTGGTCTGTCCACGGGGGTTGGTCTCACTTGTGAGGCGTCCGTAGGCATCGTACACGTACTGTGTGGTGCCGGCGCTGATGTCGGTCATAGACGACTTGCGGTGGTAGATGTCATATACATTGGATACCAAGACGGTGTCGCCGCGCTTCACTTCCTTGATGCCACCATGGGCGTAGTAGGTATAGTCCAGCGTGGTGCCGTGGCTGTCAGTGGTCTGTAGTACCCTGCCACTAGCATCTATCTTCGTGGACGTCACCTTACCATCCGGCGCCGTCGTCGTGGTGACCTCCACTCCCTGGTCATAGGTGTACGCATAGGTGGTCGTTCCGAAAGCCGAGATATTGGTGTTCGATGACTTCAGACGCTGTGAGGTATAGGCCACATCATAGAACATGCCGTGGGTGAGCTGTGCCTCTCCTGCCTTGTACGGGTCTTTGGTGAGGACGACATTGCCGCGGTAGTCGTAGGTTTGGGATTCTGTGATCAGCGATCCTTCGAATCCGTCCTTTGTGGTGGCCACGGGTCGATTCAGCCTGTCGTAGTAGGTGGTCTTTGTGGGGCTCAGGATCGATGTCACGGTCTCCTTCTTGATGCCGGGACTCGTCACGAAAGCATAGGTATGGGTATAGACAGCTCCCGCCGGTGTGGTCATGGTATGAAGGCGCCCCCAGCTATCGTACGTGAACTGTGTGGTCACATCGGCAGCATCGGTGGTGGATGTGGGCTTCCCTGCCACGATGTCATAGGTGGCTTTGTAGATGGTGTCGTTGTCCGTATTGCGCAGGGAGGTGATGTATCTCCCCTTGGTATCAAAGTCGGTGCGGGTGATCTTATCGGGTAGCCCCGCTGCACTGATCGTGGTGGTCTTGATGCCTCCGTGTGGGTGGTACTCGAAGTCGGTGATGACTTGCTTGGGCTGGCCGGAAAACTCCTTCTTCCGTGTCACCTGCCCGAGGCTGTTGTACTCTATATCGGACGCCAGCGTGTAATTCGGTGCCCCCGGTCGGATGAAGGTGCTCAGAATATGGGTAGGCTTGTCCGGAAACATGCTTCCATAGGCACCATAGACGGTCTGCACCACCCGCTTTTCCACGAGGGCGTGGCTGTCTCCCGTATAGGTGCTGTAGGTGATCTGGGTAGGGTTGCCATACGCATCATACGACTGGTAGAGCTCCTCGTTCTTTCTGTTTTCGTAGTAGTTGTGGGTCTCCATGGCAGTGGCCTTGGTGATGTACCTACTGCCGGGAAGGGAGGCCGTCTGTTGCGTTGTGACCGCTTTGACAAAGTCCGTACCGGTCACAAACTCGGTCAGCACACTGTCCGGAACCATGATGCCATACGTGGATTGTGGGCTGCTGTAATTGGTCGTGCGCAGGTAGCTCCATTGGTCGGAGAGGACTTCCTTGCCGAAGCCGATGATGCCCTTGCCGAGGCGGTGGAGCTTCGCCTCCGCATAGCGGCATGATTGGTTCTTCATATAGATTTCCGAGTAATCGGAGGGGGCACTGGTGCCATTGTGGGATGAGTAGGTCTTCACTAACCACGACGGGATGCGGACATTGCCGATGGTCTCTGTGGCCGGGGACAAGGGACCGCGGACATAGAAGTCATCGTTCTGGTCGATGGTTTCCGTCATCAGTTTGTAGTCGTAGATGGTGGTGTGTTGCTCTCCATTTCTGATCTTCGTCAGGAGTTGCTCCTTTGACTTCGCATTGAAGGCGATCTCCAATGGATCATAAGTGGTGAACAGCCGTAGGAGGGTACGCGCCTTCCCATCGATGCCGGCATAGTCTGCACCCGTACTGGAGTGATTGAAGGCGTAATTCCCATTGACTTCATGGAGCACGCTGCCCATGGACGCACCGAGGCTGAGGTAGAGATCGGAGTAAAAGCCTACACCCGCTTCGATACCCAGAAGTAGGATGTCGCTGCGCCCGTCACCATTGTAATCTCCCGTACTGATGACGTCACCGTAATAGGCTCCGTAATCCACTTGGTCTACGTAGGGAGTGTGTGTAAAAATGAAACTCTCCGATTGGAAGCCTTGACCACCTAAGTTGATTGCTCTGCTCCAAAATACGGAACTGTTATTGTCATCAACACGCAATAGAAAGTCGGTACGCCCGTCGCCATTGAAATCTGACGGATAGATCAGCATGTCTTGATTAAAAAATCCGGTGCCATCGACGTATTTTTGCTCCATCTGGGTGGCACCGGAAAAACTGAGTACAATAGAAGTGGACCCATTGACCATGAAGATGTCTGACTTGCCATCGCCGTCATACTCTATCACGTAGAGCCGCTCCACTTCATTGCCCCACTGTGGCTCCGGTACAAAACCCGTGGTCGTCACATCTACTGCCATCCACGCTGTGAGTGGCTGTGTGATGTTGCGCTGGCCATACGCCACGTAGGTATTGGCACCGTTGATGAAGATGTAATCTGCCAAACCATCTCCATTGAAGTCACCGCCATACACACTGTTCAGGTGGGCATTGGCGTGGTAGATCGTGTCATTCATTCCCGGTAGCTCGTACACGGTGCTATAGTTCAGGCTCCCCGTCAACCCCGCATTGTGGTAGAGGAAGAACTTATAGATTTGGTAGTAATTGTAGATCGGCCCAAGATTCGGGTCATCCTCTATGAGCTCTTGTCTGTCTATGGTTTGCAGTACTAGGACTTCATCGATTTGGTCTCCGTTGCTATCGGCGGTGCCGACGACCTTGCTTTGCGTAGGCAGTGTAACCGAAAAGGCTGCATCCGATACGCCGTGAAAATTGTCGTGGTAGCCCATAGCGGTCTGATGGGCGATCATCAGATCGGTGATGCCGTCATTGTTCAGATTGGAGGGGAAGACGGCGTCATTCGTGCCGATAATTCTGGGTGTGGCACCGACCTTAGAGCCGGTGGGTTCGTCACCGTACTTGAAGTGCGTCGCATTGAGGCCTACACCTGCGCCATCTTTCTCGGTGATCTTGGTGAGGTAGCTGTTCCCATTGCGAAACGCATATTCCGGCGTATAGGAACGCACCAACTGATTCTCCGTGGATACTTCGATCTTGGTGACGAGGTAGCCCCGTGCAAAACCGACATTCCGGTGGTAGATCACATTGGCATCGTATCTCTGGTCATAGAAAAACTTTACCTTCGCGTAGGGAGTGAGCCCTGCCGCAGCATTGCCTGTATAATGTATCTCGTCAGGCACCAATTCGCTGTACCCGTTGTAGGTCAAATTACTGTAATGGAATTCGATGTAGGTACCATCGGGATAGGTGATCTTGGACAGGTACCAATCCTTGATATGCGGTGGTGTCCCTATCAGCTTGCTATCGCTGCTGTTACCGTAGGTGTACTTGGTGCCGTCCTTCATCTCATGGATGAAGTAGGCAGGAGCACCCTCCGTACCGTCAAATGTGATCCTACTGAAGTTCTCGGCTTCAAAGCCATACACACTGCCCACAGAACCATACGACCCCGAGAGGAGTACAAGCCGATTCCCATCGAGGCTGTACCGATCTTGGTTGGTGTAGTCCACGCCCGTCACATTGTTGTCATAGTACTTGCTTTGTCCCACTCTCGATATAGCGGAGAGCCCCGTCAGTCCCCAGCCGTAGCCAAAGGCTGTGCTCCTGCCGGTGCTGCTGTATTGTAATGCCAAGTCCGGAGCGACGCCATGCGCTCCCGTGGGCAAGGTCAAGGGAATGGTATAGACCGAAGCGCCGTTTTGGAGTCCCGATACACCAGCGGTGCTGCCTGTAGGCTTGCTCATATCTTTCGTGACGGCATCAATGGTCGCATCTGTATGCATGGAAATGTAGCTGACCTGTGCGCGTCCTATGGTGCCTACCAATAGGAAGACAATGGTCAATATATTGGAGTAGATGTGTCTCATTCGGTGTATTTTCTTTGGATTATCAGTCAAAGCAGGTGGTTTCGTTATTGGATTGGTTGGGGTGGAAAATGCCTCCGGCGCCTTGAACAGGAAAATAACACCCTTGCTTGTCCTTTATGATGGCTGCGTCATCATCGCACCGTACAACACAACCCGTTCCTTCTACAGGTATAAATTCTACCTTCCCGTCCGCTCTGCGGAATACCAATTCCAAGGTATATCTGAACAAGCCTGTATGCTCAAACGGAAAGGCAAAACGCACCGGTTTCTTGTAGGCGTGTCCCGTAAAGCCATAGTTTTCAGGGTCTTCAACATCAAGTCCCGGTCTAAAAAAGATGAGAGCATCTGCGGAGTCGTAAATAAACATATTGGCGACGGTGAATCTATTGTTCTGCATGGCATTACAGATAGGATAGAATGCGTCATTGATACCATCTCCATTGGGAGTGATGATATTGGGGATATAGACGTGGAAGTCTTCAAAACTGTATTCCTTGGGTTCTGTGCCACAGCAATCCGCATAGGGATTTTGACCAATAGTTGTCCCTCCTGCATATCCACAGAACAAGAGTATCAGGAGGTATGCGAAGTATTTGGGTTGTTGGTAGGTTTGTTGCATTTTTTCTATTATTGTTGTATGATTTTTGTAAAGCCTTCTATAATCATGCCCCCGAGATTATAGACCGATGCGTTTCCACATCCTGCACTGCCATCTTCTACAATGGTCACATCCCGTAAGATCATCTCTCCATAATTATGCAAGCCTGTACCCAAGAAGTTGATCTTGCACTCCGCATTGATGATGATATGCTGGAGCTCCAGGGTGGCACTATTGACCTGAAAGGTGGGGGCGCCATCTTGTACTGTCACCTCAGAGCTGATAGTTTGGAGGATGTGTATGGTCTTGTTGATCTCTATGGGGCCGGACGTCAATACTATGGTTTGGCCTATGACAGTAGGAGCAAACGTGATGGTGTCTCCATTTTCGGCACAGTTGATGGCTTTGCGCAGGGAGCCTACGCCGGCATCATTGGTATTGGTCACTACGAGAGAGCAATCTTCATCACAGCTTTGGTCTCTCAATACGCGGCATCCGGCAGCATCATAGGTGTAACACCGCTTTTGCGCTATATTCTCTGTAAAAACTGCAAAGAGCAGTAATAACGAAAGCAGGACATGGCGATATCCTGTTAGGTGGTGGTTGGTTGGGGTATTTTTCATCAGGTGTCGTTGTGGTTTCATCGTGGTAATGTAAAAAGTGTAACAAAAGAGTCACTCTGCAAATATACGTGTATAAGGGATATGGTGTATGCATTAGGACAAAATAAATGCAAAATAAATACAAAATTAATGAATTGCGTATATCGCAAACATGTAGAAATTAAAACCAATCAAAATAGGTGTGTTATTATGAGATAGGAACAAAGGAAAAAAATATGATACGGCTTATAGTAGGCTTATAGTAGGGTCATAGTTGGGTTATAGTTGGAGTATAGTTGGGTTATAGTTGGAGTAATAGGGCAAATATGCAATCTGAAATATGGAGGTAAAGGGATAAGTAAGAAAATTGCAATATATTGTTATTCAATGTATTGAGAAAATGAACTAAAAATCTCTCTACCATAGCTAGTTAGTTAGAGATATTTCGAATCTGCGATTCAAAATATAATTGAAAACCCTAGATATCCACAAAAATGGATTTGTGATTATTGCAAATTGGTGTGAAATTGGACTTGAAATGTATTAGTGAAATTGATATGCTTTTGAATATGCTAACATTGGATTTTAGGCTTAGAAGTTGAATCTTGATGGAAATAGATTCTATGAGATTTGATGGTAGATTAAGAGTATGTTTAAAATTCATCCTTTAGCAAGAAAATGTTTAATTTTGGGTACAAATTCGTTAAATTTTGTCGAATTGCCCACATTCGACAGCAAAATTTGCCTTTTTTCGCTCAAAATAATTGCATTTTATTATCCAAAAACAAAATTTAAACATACTCTAAATTGCTAGCAAATCACATGCAAGGAGAAGATTTGCAACGTTTTATTTTTCTGGTTTTGCTACAGAAAAATAGTCATTTGACATTTTTATTACAAATTGTTTCCAATCGATTTAACTTTAAAAATCGATGGTACAGTATCAAGGTAAATCCCAAGATATGAGATTTATATAAATGTTTTATCTAAATCCATCATTGCAAACTTTTGATAACATTTAAGTTACCAATAACTTGTGACGATGAAGAAGATGTGATATAAGAATCTAGATCAGATTTACTTATCCTTTTAGGTACATCCTGAATCCGTTACCGTGGATGTTTTCAATCTCTATGTTTTTATCTTTGCTGAGGTATTTTCTTATTTTTGTGATGAAGACATCCATGCTTCTCGCAGTGAAATAGTTGTCATCTTGCCATATTTTTGTCAATGCTTCTGATCTTTGGAGAACGTCATTGATTCTAAAACAAAATAGGCGGAGCAATTGTGCTTCTTTGGGCGACAGTTTTTCGGTAGAACCATCTGGTTTGTATGTCAATATTCTCAAAGCATAGTCAAAATGGTAATCACCTATGATAAATTCTCTTTGATTTTCAAGTGTTACTTCAGGTTTTGCTAGTCTTCTTAATACTGCTTTCACCCTTAATAACAATTCTTCAGAGTTGAAAGGTTTTGTGATATAGTCATCTGCGCCTAATTTAAAACCTTCAAGTACATCTTCTTTGAGCGTTTTTGCAGTTAAAAAAATTATGGGTGTCTCAGGTTTGATGGATTTAATATCTTTTCCCAATGAGAAGCCATCTTTTTTGGGCATCATCACGTCACTGATGACTAGATCAAAGGTGTCTTTCTTAAATTGTAAAAGGCCTTCTTCTCCATCAGAAGCTAGAGTGACATCAAAGTCATGCATTTCTAAATAGGATTTCAGCACATCGCCAAAATTTAGATCGTCTTCAACCAATAAAATTTTATTTGACATAAATAGTGTTTAAAAGAGCAAAAATATCATCTTCAAGTATAAACACCAAAAAGGCCTATGGGTTTATCCTTTTTGGTTATCAATAAGTTTTTGTAAAAATGGTGATGCAAAAATAAAGTTATGCAAGTGCTCGTTGTCATCAGAAAGTACCTTATCTTTACTACCTGCCCATGCCAATCTTCCATGTTCCAATAGAAATATTTTTTCTCCAATTTCCATCACAGAGTTCATGTCATGCGTATTTACCACAGTCGTCATGTTATATTCTTTTGTGACGTCATGGATCAACTTATCTATGGTAATGGAAGTCTGAGGGTCTAATCCGGAATTTGGTTCATCACAGAATAAATATTTTGGATTCAAAACAATGGCTCTCGCAATACCAACCCTTTTTTGCATTCCTCCTGAGATCTCACCGGGAAACTTATTATTGATTCCGGCCAAACTCACCCTATCCAAGCAATAATCCACCCTCATTTTCTTTTCTTTCAGTCCCATTTTCGTAAACATATCCATAGGGAAGCGGATATTTTGTTCTATTGTCATGGAATCAAACAATGCATTTCCCTGAAACAACATGCCTACTTGCATCCGAAGTTTTTTAAGGCTGTCTTTATCAATCCTTACCAAATCAATGTCTTCATACCACACACTGCCTTCTTCAGGACGTAAGAGGCCGACTAAAATTTTTAAAAGAACTGTTTTTCCTGATCCACTTCTTCCAATCACCAAATTGGTCTTTCCGGCATCAAACTCTATGTCTATACCATCCAAGACCACTTGTTCTCCAAAAGTTTTATGAATGTTTTCTACTCTTATCATCCCAATTCTTTTATGCTGTCAGTACAAGTGCAATGATGTAATCAGCCAACAGGATCAATATATTGGAATATACGACGGCTCTTGTGCTCGCTTCTCCTAATTCAATGCTTCCACCTTTGACAAAGTATCCTTGATATACTGATATATTGGTGAGAATGTATGCAAAGACGACAGCTTTTACATACATAATAAACACATTGTAAGGGACAAAAAATGATCTCAATCCCCTGATGAATTCGGCACCCGATAGCACTCCCGTAGGCACACTCGCCAAATATCCTCCAATCATAGATACAAAACCAGCCACTGTCACCAGAATAGGAATCATTACTACTGCAGCGACAATTTTCGGTAAGACCAAGTAGGAGGATGTGTTGACCCCCATGATTTCCATGGCATCTATATGCTCCTTTTGACGCATTCCACCCAACTCAGCCGCCATATGGCTTCCCACCTTTCCGGCTAAAACCAAACACGTGATCGTAGGTGCTAGCTCTATGATCGTCATATCTCTTACGATATATCCAATATAATATTTTGGAATCAATTGACCACCCAATTGATAGCTGAACTGAACTGCTGTAACCGCACCAATAAAAACTGAAATCAGGAAGACAATAGGAAGTGATCCTATGCCAATATCCATAGCAACTCTAATGGTTTCATTATAATACATTCTATGGTTTTCGGGCCATTTAAAAATTTGCCTTAACCATAAAATATAATTACCGAAGTGGTGAAATATCTTTAGATTTGTCAATACAATGAAAATTTAATGTATTTTGACGTCAAAAGTACATCAAATTATTTGTCTTACAAACATAAAAATATTCTTAAATCAATTTTATGGTCACAGTCATCACAGGAGCTTCTAAAGGAATTGGCAAGGCGTTGGCCTTGAAATTTGGTAAAAGTGGACATCAATTGGCACTTTGTGCACGAGGAATTCAAGAGTTACAACATGTTAAAACAGAACTTGAGAAAGCTGGATGTCTGAGCCCATATATCCAAGCCGTGGATGTTTCAAAAAAACAGGAAGTGCTTGACTTTGCTGAGCACATTTTTAAAAAATATAATAAAGTGGATGTTCTGATCAATAATGCTGGTGTTTTTCTACCTGGTGAAATTTTGAATGAAGCTGATGGGCGATTGGAATATCAAATAGAAACCAATGTATATAGCGCTTATCACATGAGTCGAGCAATTGCGCCTCAAATGAAAATTAATCAAGCGGGACATATCTTCAATATGTGCAGCATCGCCAGTCAAACGGCATATCCGAATGGAGGATCCTATACAATTTCAAAATTTGCATTACTGGGGATGAGCAAGGTTTTGCGGGAAGAACTAAAACCTTTTGGAGTAAAAGTGACTTCTGTGATGCCGGGTGCTACATGGTCTGCATCGTGGGCAGGTGTGGATCTTCCTGAAGAGAGACTTATGCAAGCAAATGACATCGCCGAAATGGTATATGCTGCATCAAAACTCAGTGCATCAGCTGTAGTGGAAGAATTGGTGATCCGGCCGCAATTGGGAGATTTGTAGGGTAAGTTGCAAACTTTGATTGATTTTGAATTTGGACATTCATAACTTTTGATTGATTGTATTATTATTTGAAGTACCTAAGAAAATTTTCATTAAGCATGTGTCCAAGATGTTTAATCTTGCAACTATCTATTTCATTTATAATAAGTTAGATATATATATCTAATAATAATATGTGTTGCTATGATTTGATTGTTTGCCTTTCTTTATGAATTTATTTCTATATTTACAACGATTAAATAACCTCATGTTTTATACATTTTTCAATACGATTATTAAGGGATATTTAAAGTATAGATATCTGCGCATTCAGAAAATGTATGAAAGCCCTATGGAAGTTCAAGATGAAGTTTGTCGTATGTTATTGTCAAATCTACATCTTACAAAATATGGACAGAACCTTGGTGTTAAAAAGGAAATCTCTCAATTCACTTTTAGAAAAGAAGTCCCAATTACGCATTATGAGGACATTTTTCCTTACATTGATAAGATGATGCATTTGGAAGAAAACCAACTTTGGCCCGGAAAAGTCCAATGGTTTGCAAAGTCCAGCGGGACCACAAATGATAAGAGCAAGTATATACCTATAAGCGATCACAATTTGTTTGAGAATCATGTGACAGCAAGCTGGGATGCCATTTCCATTTTATATAGGAACCAACCTGATTCTAAAATTTTTGATGGCAAAAACCTCATCATGGGAGGTTCCTTGCAAAATGATCCATCTACACTTATAAATATTGGTGATGTTTCAGCGATTTTGTTGTCGCGGATGCCATCTGTGGGACGTCCGTTTTACAGCCCTGATTTTGAAGTGGCATTGATGAACGACTGGGAACAAAAAATCCTTAAAATGGCGGAAATTTGTAGGGATGAAGATATTGTTATGTTTGCCGGTGTGCCTACATGGACGATTGTGCTTTTCAATCGGATCCTTGAAATCACAGGGAAATCCAATATGTGTGAAGTGTGGCCCAATATAAAGACATACTTTCATGGAGGTGTTGGTTTTGAGCCGTACAGACACCAGTTTCAAACGTATTTTCCAAACAATTGCATCGATTATTATGAAGTGTATAATGCTTCAGAAGGGTATTTTGCAGTGCAAGACAGAATAGGGGAATCAGGCATGCTTTTATTGTTAGACAATGCCATTTTTTATGAATTTATGCCGCTTTCTGAAATTGATTCAGACTATCCTAAAACGCTGTTATTGAATGAAGTGGAGCTTAACGAAGATTATGTGATTGTGATTACCACTTCATCAGGACTTTGGAGATATGTTCCGGGAGACGTTATAAAATTTGTGTCTGTAAAACCATATAGGATCATGGTAAGTGGAAGGACAAAACACTACATCAATATTTTTGGTGAGGAGGTTATGGTACATAATACAGACGCTGCTATAAAAGCTACATGCTTTGAAACCAATACATCTATAAAGGAATACACTGCTGCGCCTATTTTCATGGACTCCACACACAAAGGTGGACACGAATGGTATATTGAATTTGATAGATCACCGGAATGCCTTGATAGATTTTCATTGATATTGGACGATAAATTAAGGCAGGTGAACTCTGATTACGATGCCAAACGTACAAAGGATATCGCCTTACAAAATCTAAAGATTAAAGCATTACCAAAGGGCACATTTCATGATTGGTTGAAATCAAAAGGCAAGATGGGTGGCCAATCTAAGATTCCAAGATTGAGCAATACAAGAAAATATTTGGAAGTGCTGGATGAATTTGTAAAAGAAAATTATTGATATTTTGGACCTTTCGTCAATTATAGAAATCCCCAATTTTAGTCAAGAGGCAGAAGCAGTGATCAACACCATAGAATTAAGGGTTGCCGACCTCATGGATACAGACATGAACTTGCTTATGAGTTATTTATATCGGTTGGATGTGGAAGAGCGTGATTTGCATATAGCTTTCCTGCCGGATTCTCATGAATCTGTGGCCCATAAACTTGCTGTTTTGATTTATCAAAGGCAAAAAGAGAGATCAGAACACAAAAAAAACACCTTTGTGCCTCCTATAACAGATCCTGATTATCTTTAGAGATGATGGATATCATTTCCACGGAAGGTATAATTTTTAGAACGTTAAAATATGCTGAAACCAGCATAATTTGTGATATATTCACAAAAGAAAGAGGTTTAAAATCTTACATAGTTTCTGGTGTAAGAAAATCAGGAAAAAATGCTACAGGTACATTGTATCAAGTGGGCAATATTGTGATGATAACTGCTTACGATGGAACCGATGACAAACTGCAGCGTATCAAGGAAATTCATTTGGCACACCACTACCAACAAATTGGTATTCATGTGATTAAGTCTTCCATCATTTTGTTTATGATGGAGGTTTGCCGGAATAGCATCAAGGAAAAGGAAGAGAATGTTGTACTTTTTGATTTTATAAAAAACTACCTTTTGTATGTTGACGAAGTAGGGAAGCCGCCTTCCTGTGTACTACATTTATATTTGATAGAATTGAGTTATATGTTGGGATTTGGTCCTTCGGTGGATGATTTTAGTGAGGGTTTGAGATTTGACCTCTTGAATGGTGAATTTAGTCATGATTTTACAAGTCATTATTTAGTTTCTGCGGCTGAGAGCGCTGCATTATATAAAATTATTGGTAGCGATATATCCAATATAAACCAAATTCAAATAAAGAACCAAATGAGAGTTGAATTATTAGATCACTTATTGATGTATTTTCGACTTCATGTGCCGACTTTTACTGAATCTCAAGCTATTAGGGTGATAAGGCAAGTTTTTGGATAAAAAAAACCTCGAAGGTGGATGCCGACGAGGTTTTTTATTTCTTTAGAACTAGGCGAATTACGCTTTCTTAGCGCATTTTGCTCCGTCTTTTTTGCAACAAGCTTTGCCATCTTTCTTTGAGCATGCTTTGCCGTCTTTTTGACCTGCACAAGCTTTTGTTGTGGCAGCTGGTGCTTCTTCCATCTCTTTTTCCATAGATGCAGAAGCTACTCTAGTGAATGTACTTGTTTGTGAATCGAATTTCACTTCATTCCAAGAAACGTTACCACTCATAGGGCAAACAGATTTCTCGTAATAAGATACGTTTCCTGATTTTTCACAAACTCTTTTTTCGATGTTTTCATTTCCCTCTGCAGCTTTGTCAGCAGCCATAACGTAAGCAGCTACATCAGTGGCGTCGGCAGATGCATTGGCAGAAGCAGATTTTTTTGCACAACAAGCCTTTGAGGCAGATTTAGTGCATTGTGCATTAGCAGTCATTGCTCCTAATACGATAAAGCTAAGTAAAAACAAAAATTGTTTCATGTTCAAATAATGATTTAAATTTTAACAGAAAATAATGATGTAAAAATAATACCATTTTTCGTAATATTATTTCAATAATTTCAAAATTATTATAATATTAACATTTTTCCTTGCTGTTATATGAATTTCTTTTGTAAAAACAGAAAAATTGAGGATATTTGTACGATTTTTGTATATTAAGTGCATGTGTTGTCATGAATTTAATTTTTGACCACTTTATATTGTTTTTTATCATTTTGTTTTTATGAAGTATATTTTAAATTTCTCTTATAGTTTTTTATTTTACCTATTATTATTACCCAATATAATGGAAGGGCAAACTATTGTAGTCAAACCTTACCTACAAGATGCGACACCACAGAGTATCGTTGTTATGTGGGAAGCAAATGCTAGCGGTAATGGTTTTGTACATTGGGGAAGTAGCTCTAGTAATTTGGATTATACCGTCCAAAGTACTAGCATCGTAGGTAGTGGCTCATCAAGGATACATTCAGCTACCATAGAAGGTTTGACTCCTGAAACCAAGTATTACTATCAAGTTATGATGGCTTCAGGATCAGCTTCATACATATATCACTTTCACACCCCACCCTTGAAATCCAGTAATCAGCCCATAAATTTTGTGGCAATGTCTGATATGCAAAGGGATGTGAATAATCCCACCGTTTTTGAAAACTTAGTAAAAAATGGCATCATTCCAGTTGTTGATACGGCATTGGAGAAGGGAGTGCAAGATATACATGGAATCATCATTCCGGGAGATTTAGTTCAAACAGGTGGCACATATAGCAGCTGGCGTACTGATTTTTTCAATCTTTCTGATTCTATAACTCCATATGTTCCTACGTATCCGGTACCGGGAAATCACGAATATTATAGTGGCGGATTACCAAATTTTTTAAAGTATTTCACACTTCCACTTAATGGTTCCTCGGGAAATCCGGAAGAATGGTGGTATAAGGATATTTCAAACGTCAGACTCATTGGGCTCAATTCAAATAGCCCATCAGCTCAGCTGACTGAACAGATTACTTGGCTCCAAGGTGTTCTCGATGAAGCAGGTTTGGACCCGCATATAGACTTTGTTTTTGCACAATTACACCATCCGTACAAATCTGAACTATGGGTTCCCGGAGAAAGTGATTTTACGGGTGATATCATACAAGTATTGGAAAATTTTTCAACAACCTATGGTAAACCATCTCTACATTTTTTTGGTCATACCCATTCATATTCGAGAGGCGAATCAAGGGACCATCATCATTTATGGGTCAATGTAGCGGTTGCGGGCGGTTCCATTGACAATTGGGGTGAATTTCCCAATGCTGATTATGAAGAATTTGTCATCAGCGAAGATGACTATGGTTTTGTACTCATGCAGGTAGAGGCCGGGTTGAACCCAAAATTTAGATTAAGAAGGTTTTCTCGAGGCGATCAATATGTTGCAAAGAATAACACTTTATCTGATGACTTAACAATCAAAAGATATGGTTACGGGCCGAAGAAACCATTTGGAGTTTATCCTTCAGTGGATTCAATTTCGGTCAATTGTGTCTTTCTCAAAGCGTCAGATTTTGCCACCCCTAATGCCATACATCAAGGGACCCACTGGCAGGTAGCACAAGGATGTGATTTTAATGGAAGCAATGTCATCAATATCTGGAAGCAAAATGAAAACTGGTACAATGAGGTAAATACCCAAGCAAATGACGACCTTACTGACCAAGACGTTCAAGGTCTTCAATCTGGAAATACTTATTGTTGGAGAGTTAGGTACAGAAATGAGTTTTTAGATTGGAGTGATTGGTCCGATCCATTGACATTTCACACTAAGTCAAGTAACAATTTTCTTACCACAAATTTAGTTCTGAATAATGGCGCTGAAAGTGGAATCTCAAACTGGAGTGGTGCCATAGAGTCCCTTACAAATAATGAATGTAATTCAGTTCCTGTGTACATTGGTTCAAGATTTTTTGCAGTTGGCGGTGTGTGCGCAAATGAAAGTTCAATGGGACTAGCGCAGCAAATTGTCAATGTTTCTGGGTACTCAGCCTTAATTGATAACGGACAGGTCTATGCAAAATATAGTGCTTATATGAGAGCATATGCCAGTAACAATGATAAACCTGAAATGTATCTTGAGTTTTTGAATGCTGGTGGAGGAGTGTTACTAACAACCCCTACAATCACCAGTAGCACTTCGACATGGACACTTAAAACTCAAGATATCAATATCCCTGCCGGAACACGTCAAATTAAAGTTATGCTCAAAGGTACGAGACTTGCCGGTACAGACAATGACAGCTACTTTGACGAGATCAATGTAAAATTATATGAACAAAATTGCCCAACTTGTTTTGGCAGTAATTTGACATCTGCCCAAGACTCAGACGGCGATGGAGTCTGCGATGTGTTTGATTGTGCCCCGTCAAATCCCGATATTTATCCCGGAAAAATTGAGTTATGTGACGGAATAGATAATAATTGTGATGGACTCATTGACAATGGTGCCACAGTAGTTTGGACAGGTAACGGTGACGGTGTTTCATGGCAAGATCCGAATAATTGGAATCAAATGATAACACCTCTGCCTTGTCAGCATGTTATTATTATTGAAAATGTATCCGTTTCTCTCACTGGTAATACATTGATAAAGAGTCTAGAAGTTGCAGACAATAGTGTATTGAACATAAATCAAAATGCCGAGCTTACGATCGATGGTGATAATAGTGGATTACAAGCATCTGCAATAATTCATGGTATCTGTAACAATTGGGGTAGATTTTTTGTGACGAACTCAGAGACCCATGGTATAAAGGTTGATGGTCTTGTAAACAACCAATCAAATGGTCTAATTGAAATCGACCATGTAATATTGAATGATATCATAGTACTTTCATCAGGTAACTTTGTTAATCATAGTCATATAGAAATAGGGGAGTAAGGATTATAGGATTTGAACTTTCATGGTTCTTGCAATTAAATTCGCTGAAAATACTGATTTTTGAAGGGTCTATTCCTCCTTTTTCGCTTCTTGCCAGAGGGATTCCATTTCGTCCAAGGTCATGTTTTCTAGAGGTTTTGTACTGTTAACCTCGATGTATTCAAATCGTTTTTTGAATTTTTTATTGACTTTTTCAAGGGCGGCTTCCGGGTCGATTTTGAGATATCTGCCGTAGTTGACGAGGGAAAAGAGCACATCACCAAATTCCATTTCTATGTCTTTCTTATCATTGTTTTGAACTGCTATCTCTAGCTCATGAACTTCCTCTTTGACCTTGTCCCACACACCGTGTCTATCTTCCCATTCAAACCCAAACTGCGCTGTTTTTTCTTGCATTCTATAGGCTTTTACCATTGCCGGAAGTCCATTTGGTACACCTGAAAGGACAGATTTTTTACCTGTTTTCAGCTTGATGGTCTCCCAGTTTTTCTTGACTTCTTCTTCTGTATTGGCTACTACATCACCATAGATGTGAGGGTGTCTTTCTACAAGTTTATTGCACACCGAATGAATGGAATCTGCTATATCAAAGTGGTTATTTTCAGACGCTATTTTGGCATAAAAAACGAGATGCAGTAGAATGTCTCCCAGCTCTTCTTTTATATCTTGATAATCTGAAGCTATGATGGCTTCTGAGAGTTCATACACTTCTTCAATGGTGAGGATGCGAAGAGATTCTAAGGTTTGTTTTTTGTCCCATGGACAATATTGCCTAAGATCCTCCATGATGTTCAGTAGCCGCCTGAATGCATCAGTGGCATCTGAAAATTTGGCATTGTGGTGTTCTATCATGACTACATTATATGAAGCCGCAAAGGTAGGTATTATATTTGCATTGGAAAATCTACAGACCAATAATGGTAAAGGGCAATTTTTTTTGTAAATTGTCGTTGAATTCATTCCCAAAAGATGATGTATGTCTTGGAAACCTATACTTATTGTCTTTTTTTTACTTCCTCTCAAGCTAGGTACGCAAGGTGTGCTTACGCAGCAAGATTTGAAGCGAGAAGCGGTACTCACATATGCAGAGGAATTCTTGGGGAAACCTTACAAACATAAACACGGAAACCAAATTTTTGATTGTTCGGGGTATGTTCGGTATATCCTTTCAAAGGTGGATGTAGTGGTGACGCGCAGTTCCATCTCGCAAATCCATGATGGCAAAAGGGTGGACGACATCCATGCTTCAAAACCGGGAGATATTTTGGTGTTCCGTGGTCGAACTGTAAAGAATTCCCGACCGGGACACGTGGGTCTTGTGCACCATTGGTCAGGTGACACACTCTACTTTATCCATTCTTCAGTACAGAAAGGCATTACGATAGATCATATGTTCGATCCTTACTATAAAAAACGATTCTTGCAGGTGCGCAATGTAATAGATTGATGGATTACCACTTCTTCTCTTTGATTTTCTCTATGAGTTCATCCTTGTAGTTTTTGCCTATAGGCATACTTTTTACCTTGCCATTTTCCATCAGTTCAACCGCATTTCCTTGTACCGCCGTGATCTTTGTGATGTTTACAATATACGATCTATGCACCCTTCTGAACGTCTGTTCAGGCAATCTGTCTTCTAGGCTTTTCATAGTTTGAAGCGTGATGACTCTGCCCGTTTCCAGACGGATGATGACGTAATCTTTCAAACCTTCTATGTACAATATGTCTTCATAGTTTATACGGATCAATTTCTTATCGGCTTTTACAAAGAAAAAGTCTTCATCTTCTTCTTTCTTCTCGGATGCAGGCTGTTGTGCATGAATTTTTTCAGTAGCTTTATTGACAGCTCTGAGAAATCTCTCCATGGAAATGGGCTTCAAAAGATAATCAATGGCATCCAACTCAAATCCTTGTACCGCAAAATCTGCATGTGCAGTCGTAAAAATAACCAGAGGCGGATTTTTCAATGCTTTGAGAAACTCGATTCCCGTCAATCCCGGCATCTGAATATCTAAAAACATCAGATCAACCTTGTGGTTTTGAATGATTTCATTGGCTTGGATGGCATTTTCACACCTGCCAATCAGATTTAAATTTGGGAGTCGCTGGATATAGTTTTCCAAAATATCCAAGGCCAAGGGTTCATCGTCTATGATGATGCATTGTATCATGATAAGGTGAATTTTGTTATAAATCTATTTGCAAAGATACTTGATATTCTTTAGGACTTTCGTCAATGTGAAGGAGATGTTTATTCGGATACAATATGTCCAATCTTCTTTTGACATTGTTAAGTCCAATGCCTCCAGATTGGATGATGATGGGTTTGGGAATGGATGCAGCCTTACTGTTTCTTAAATTTAAGAACAATTTTGTGCGATCCACATTGAGTTTAAAATACACAAAAGCCTCGTTTATCTGTGATGTAGTGCCGTGCTTGAAAGCATTTTCTATAAATGGCATCATGATCAGGGGTGCAATTTTCTGTTGATCTACCTGACCATCTATTTCAAAGCGAATGTCTATCCTTCCACCATGCCTTATGGATTCTAGGTCAAGGTAGTTTTGGATGTACTTGATCTCTTTGTCCAAAAACACTTCTTTTTCATTGCAATCGTAGAGCATATACCGCATCATTTCAGAAAGTTTTAGGACGATGTCCGGAGCATCATCTGTTTTTTTCAAGGTGTGGGCGTATAAACTATTGAGCGTATTAAATAAAAAATGTGGATTGATCTGAGACTTTAGAAACTTAAGCTCGGATTGCAGGGTTTTACTCTCCAAGTCTGCCATCTCATTTCTTTCTACCATCCAAGCATTGACAATGGAGAAAATACTTGTACCTACGCCCACCAAAAACGTGGATATGAAAATGAAAAATACATCTTCTTTTAAGATATTTTGAATATCAGCATTTCCCGTGGAAGTAATGATCAATGCTGCCGTTTTTATGGGTGTAAATACTATAGCTGCAACAGCCAATGCGCCTATATGCCATGCTATCAGCCTATCTTTGGCATATCTTGGAAAGAGAATGAAGTAATCAAAATATGCAAATATTGCGAAAAAAAGAATATTCACAAAACTGACACTCAGCGCATACCACCAACCAAACTGGCTGATAGATGTGGTAAACATGAGAATCCACAGTATGAACCAAAACACACCATGATAGAACCAATTCTGCTTGGCCCAGTAGGCTAGGGTGGATTTAAAATATGAAGCAATCTTACCGATATCATCAATCTTTGCACAAATTTAAGGATGACTTTGCTTTGTTCCAACATTATTCGACAATCTCTACCATCTCATAGATAAACATGATTGTAAAAACTAGTTAGGATCATGAATGTAAGATTACAATATACTCATATTTACCTAAGTAAATGGTGCATCGGGAGAGATTCTGAGAGGGATGTATAGAGCATCACATTTTATTAGATTGATTTCCAAATCCTAAGAATGTAAAGCATAAGGAAAAGGGTATGTTTTTGACCTTGTATGAAATGGAATAAAAATTTTTATGGAAATTTTTAAGATAGAGAATTGATTATTCAACTTCAAACATTTGCCAGCAAACATTACTTTGCTGTCCTTTGTTTAAAAAACTAACATTTGACACTTTTTTCGTGATGCTGTCTTTTGTTTGATTTTTATTATCTTTGCAGTCAAAGCAAATAAAGCGGTGGCAAAAGACATTACCATAGAACAACTTCGGCAACATTTTAGGAGTAGGAAATCCTTTTCCCGAAAAGAACTTTATGACTTTTACACAGAGTTTAAACCCGAAATGAAAGAAACAACTTTCAGGTGGACGATATACAACCTGAAAGAAAAGCAAATCATATCTTCTATTTCAAGGGGACTTTTTACTCTTTCTTTCAAACCTGTTTTTAAGCCCAATATTGACAAGGTAACACAGAAAATTTATGCAATTATTGAGAAACAATTTTCAACCCTGAAATTTTGCGTATGGACAACACAAATTGTTAGCGAATTTATGCTTCATCTTCCTGCAAAGCATATCACAATTTTGCAAGTGGAAAAAGAAGCATTAGAACCTGCTTATGATTTTTTGAAAGAACAAAAATTAGGCGACATTTTTATTCAACCCAAAGAAAAAGAAATTGAACGATATATTTATGAAAGCAAAAAGGCAATCGTTTTACTTCCGTTAGTTTCAAAGTCTCCTATTCAAAAGATAAACAATGTAACGACTACAACGCTTGAAAAATTGATAGTTGATTTGTATTCCGACAAAAAATTGTTTGCAGCATTTCAAGGTAGCGAATTAACTTACATCGTAAATACAGCTTACAGCCGTTATGCAATTGATTTTACAAAAGTATTTTACTACGCCAAACGAAGAAGAAAAGATATTGAGTTGCGACAATTTTTTACCGATAAAACAGATATTCCTAAAAACATATTGAATGATTGACTTGAAAACACTTTCAGCCGAATGGATTGTTGAAAAAAGAAAGAAATACAGTAATGACCCAACGTTAATGGAAAGTATGATTTATGCCTTGTATTTGTTGGAGCAATTACAATTTAGCGGTTTAGAATTCATTTTTAAAGGCGGAACAAGTTTGATTTTGTTGATGAAAGAACCTAAACGTTTTTCGGTGGACATTGATATTATAGTTAGTCCTAAAACCAGCAGGAAAGAATTGGAAAAGTATCTTTCTAAAATTGAAGAAACAAGTGCCTTTACCCGAATGGAATTAGATGAAAAACGAAGTTATAATGGAGATATTCCGAAAGCACATTACAAGTTTATTTACCATTCAAATTTTGCAAACAAAAATCAACAAGGAGAACTAATTTCAAATCCCGAAAGAGAAATTTTATTGGATATTCTGTTTGCAGAAAATCATTATCCGGCATTGATTGAAATTCCTTTGGAAACAGAATGGATATTACAAAATGACGAAAGAGTTTTCGTTACAACGCCCGACATTAATTCCATTTTAGGCGATAAACTCACAGCATTTGCACCTAACACAACAGGTATTCCATACAAAGCAGAAAAGGAAAAAGAGCTTTTAAAGCAACTGTTTGACATTGGTAATTTGTTTGATTTGCTGACTGACTTGTCCATTTTTAAAAAATCATTTTGGGAAACTGTCAAAGGAGAAATTGAATATAGACCTGAGCGAAAAATAAAATCGGTTGAACAAGTGCTTCAAGATACGATTGATACGGCTTTGCTGATAGCAAAAAAAGACATCTTAAAAACCGAAGATGAAAAAGCAAAGTTTGCTGAAATCAATACAGGCATTAACCAATTCCGACACTTTGTGTTTGTTGGGAAATTTGAAATTTTAGAAGCACAAGTTGCAGCAGCAAAAGCCGCTTATTTGGCTTCCGTTATTTTAGCAGACAAGAGCGAACTAACAAAATTCAGCGAAAAAATTTCTTTGACAGACTATTTAATAACCAATACGGACTACAATTTTCTAAACAAGCGACTGAAATTTGTAGCAAAAGGCGAAGCACTTTTTTATTGGTATCATACAATAAAATTACTGACAAGCGAATAACGCAAACGCACAAAATAAAAATTACAAAAGAGCTTGCTTTTCGCCAACCTGACAAAATTAAAAAACAAAAGATATTCAACGCTTCAAAAAATAAAACATCGCAAGCGCACAACCCGTGACAGACAACACTGGGGACAAAAAGGGGCATATGCTAACAACAATTTCGGTTGAAAAATCAGCAGATAATATTTATTGCGTCATAAATTATATTGTAATGAAAAATAAAAAATACACCTGTTATTCATGGAAAAGAGAAAGGTCATTTCCAAAAGTTGAAATGAAACCAGAGGACCAAAAGAAACTTTGGAAACTAACAGATGATCAATTAATAAAATATCTTTAAAATTATTAAATATAACTCATTGAATGACTTTACTCCCCCCATATATTCGACCAAAATGCTTTGGAAATTAGTATATTTTGGATACTTAATTTATACCTTTGCATATATCAATTTTGAATAAAAAATGAACATAACCATTATAGGGGCTTCGGCAGGTGTTGGACTTGAAACAGTTAAAAGAGCATTGGACAGAAATCATAATGTCACAACGCTTTCACGTTCTGAAATTGCATTGCCAAGTAACCCAAACCTGACAATGCAAAAAGGTAGTGCGACAAATAAAGCTGACCTTATAAAATCCTTGGAAAAAGCTGACGCAGTTGTTGTAGCTTTAGGAACAGGTAAAAGTATGAAGGCTACTTCATTGTATTCTGACTTTGGAAAACTTTTAGTGGAAGTCCAAAAAGAAACAAATACACAAATTCCATTCATTGTTTTGACTGGTTTTGGAGCGGGAGAAAGTGGAAAATATAATGGATTTTTTATGAAACTGTTCTTCAAGTTTCTTCTCAAAGACGTGTATGATGACAAAACCAAAATGGAAGAAATGATTACCAATTCAAAAATGAAATGGGAAATTGTTCGGCCTGGAATACTAAAAGATAAACCATTGACAGAAAAATATAGAGTTGAAAACAAATTGTTCAATGGAATAAATATTGGAAGTATCAACCGGGCTGATGTTGCCGACTTTATGGTAAAACAGGCAGAAAACCCTACTGAATTATACAAATATGTTTCACTTTCAAATACATAAAAAAGGCAAATCAGAATTTGACCGTTGCTGAGCCAACACCTGTAAAGATTTTCAGAGAAATACCAGGCGATGGCACAAGTAAGAATATGTTTTATTTCGGCTTCAAATTTGTTAAATTTTTCATCGAATTGCCCACATTCGACCGCAAAATTTGCTTTTTATCGGTCAAAATAATTCCATTTTATTATCCAAAAACAAAATTTAAACATACTCTAACGAAACAAAACACTGGGAGTACATTTACATATCACCTTCATTCGGCAACAACTACTACCGTATCAAACAAGTGGACTTTGAAGGCAAGTACAGCTACTGCGATATAGCGAGTGTGAAATACTTTAACAATGGAGAAACTGAAATTATGAGTATTACTGAATTTTTATTGAGTTATGAAATGTAGAAAAATAAAATCACAAATCCGTAATAAATGCTAGGACAAAGACTGTCATTTTATCCATAAACCGCAAATTTTCATTTTAGCAATAAAGTCGTCTTACAACACCTAAAACGTTGCTTTCGCCTGTGCTCTTCCGGTATGGAGGGATGGATTTTCGCCGGGTTTGCGGCCATCATACTGGATAGTCAAGTCCACATTATTAGACATTCTCTTTGTGAATCTAATGCTCCATAGGTAGTTGTTTCCATTCTTTAGCCCATCTAACATATCGTACTCAAGCACGCTGTTTTTCATTCCGTCAAAACTTATTTTCACCAAGCTGGCAGATGCATCCAATGTCCATTTCTGCACAACTCTCCATGAAGCATCGCCTGTAAAATTGTGGATCATGGCTTTTTCATGGTTGAGGATGGTTTGTTTTTTGTCACTCCAAGCATAGCTGGCGCCGATTTTCGTTCTACCGGTTGGTCGAAGGCTGATCTCGGGTTTGATATTGATGTATTTGATTTCATAATTTCTTGTATCGAAGGCTTCCGAATTGTAAGATTTGGTGCCCTTTTCAGCAGTGAGTAACACATCGTATCCGGGAGCGATGCCATACCTACATCTTGACGTCCACTCCCTAATCCCATTGAGATCTGCTCCTGAGATCTGAACCAATTTAGTTCTTCTTTCTCTGTAAGAGATTTGTGCATCAAAACCCACGTGACCACGGTTATAGAATAGAGTGTGGAGCTGATTAGAAGTGAATGCCACTAATGTCGTATCTTTAAGTGAAAAGTCTAAGTATGACCCTATAGATGCATGTGCTACGCTGGCTTGTTGTCGCTTTGACAACTGCACATTAGAAAGGGTAGAAAATCTCGTGGCAAGCTTTTGGAAGCCTGTCATTTTTACACCTTCTTTGGGCTTGAATTTCTTTGAAAAATCAGCAGAAAAATTTTGGTTTAACTCAATATTGTTGGTGCGTACAAATTCATTGTTCGGGATGGTAAAGCGTATATACGCTGCCAATGGATTAGAAGGATCATACCTGTAGTCCTGGATGTTTTGTTGATTGGGGATGGAGCTTTCGCCAATATACACATATTCACCAAGCCCATTTTCTACCTGCTTGAAGACGTATTCGAGCTTTGGTTCCTGACCTGATCCTGCATTGTAATTTGTGGTGACTTTGAAGACTTTTTCTTTTGACAACCACTGAAATCCAAGTTTTCCCAGCAGTGTCCTCTTGGATTTTTCTCCCTGTAAAACCTGTTCATTTTGTAGGATGAAATTTCGGTCTGTAAAATGCCAATCCAGTTGTTTCCTATCTGATGGTTGCCATGTGCCTGAAATAGTCCATTCTTGTGCATTTGATGCAGGTATTAGTGCTCCTAGAAGCGGTAGTTTATCTTTTCTTTCTGTGTACGAGACCTTGGACTCCCATTTAGTATTCCATCGTGACGAAAGGTAGAAACTGGTACTGGAAAATGACAAACTGGTATTGCTCATTGAGTCGTTTTGGGTGTATGCCGATGCATTGGTTTCACCTTCCCATGCCGTTCCAATGGACAACTTGTCGGCTTTCAATACATGTATTTTTATTCCGGCACTAGGTCGTAAAAAAGATGTATGAATTCCATGAATTTTATCTTCACCATTGAGTAGTGATACCAGTGCATTTGAGGTTATTCTACTCGTCCGATATTCCAGCTTTAGTTGTTGTTTTTTACCTGTAAAAAATTGGCCTTTGACATATTGGTTTTGATCGACCTGAAGGAGGATATTTTTACCTAATGAGGCTGCCAAAGATGCAATAAATATATGTTCATTTCCTTTGAAGTCCAATAGATTTTGGACGTTCCAATCTCGGACAAATTCCGCAGGTCTATATGGATTTAGTGGGTTGAATGATTTTTGGGCAAATTCGTAGTTTGCCGATAATGCCAGCTTCCACTCTTTTTTGAGTGACAATCCATGTCGATAATTGAGTATAGCGGCTGTTCCTTGGTCGTCACCAGCATCTACTACAGAAAACCTGTTTTTGTCATATACACTCATGGCGACTTCTCCACCCAAAGTAATGTCTTTTTTTGGTGAATATCTGGCGTAGTAGGTGATCAATTGTTTTTTTTCGGGCGGAATGAGTTTTACTATGGGTAAGTATGCACCTGCATTTTTGCCTACGTATTTATAAACTCTTCCATTGACATTGAGAGTCTTGTCTATGATGTAATCGCCTTTACCTTGCCCTACTTCCGTGAAATTGGCGATATATTGAGCACTGTCAACCTGTGTCGTAAAAACCAAGATAGGTACTGATGGATCCACCGGATTTGTGAGTCCATAGTAAAAGATGGCGGTTTGCGAGGTCAGGTCATCAGGTTTGATCGATCGAATGCTGTATCTGACTTGCTTGTTCAGGTCATCACCACTTGCCTTCATCAAAGCGATATCCATGCTATCCAAGCTGATATCACCTATGGCATTTTTACTATCTTGCTCGTTGTAAAAACTTATCCCTGCCTGCCATTTTTTACTTTCAAAATTGGATTGCAACGTGTACAAAGACCTCAAATAGGAAATATCGGTGTATTCGAACTCTATGATGACTCGAGAATCCCTGGCGACCAATCTTGACGGAGAAAAAATGACTTCTGCATTATTGTAATTGATGATATAATCATTGTCATATCCTCTTGTCAAAAGTTTGCCATTGAAATAGATTTTCTCGGTACCTGATAGCACAATGATGTACCGTTCACCATTATTTCCCACCAACCGATACGGGCCTTGGTTGCCTTCTTTAGTGGGCAGTGTTTGTCTTGCAAATTTACCTCTCGATATAGCAAACCCACCTGAAGCTGTCAATTTTGAATTTTTGCTGATATCGATGGATTGATTGAGTTGGATGCCTTGTACTTTTTTATAGTAATTTGAAAAATATGAAGGAGGCCGTGACAATTCATAATCTCCGGCTATGAGCGAAGTCTTGCTTTTACTGACTTGAATAAACACCTTATCAAACTCTTGCAATTGCTGTGTATTACCTTGAGCTTGTATGGGTAAATTGGCATCTGATATCGCTGCAATGATCTTCAATCCATTGCCCAAATCGCCTTGGAGCTGCATATCAAAGTTTGAATTGACGACTAAGCTTTGTGCATTGCCCACGGAAAAACTTCTCGAAAAACTACCTGAATAGTTGAGTTCTTTTGAATCAATGATGCCTACGGTTCTTTTTTTCCGGACGTTGTACTCATATGTGGAAGGATAAGGGCCGATATTATTTTTGATTTTGTCAATATCAATCAGTGTGACCGGATTTTCAAAATTATTATCAAAAGTTTGAAAGGATATTTGGACATTTTTTTGATAGAACAATGCAAGTGTGGTAGAGTCAAAAATGATCGTATTATTGTCGAGCTTGTAGGTCTTTATGGTATCACCTTCGCTGAGCACGCATACTGTAGAAGGCATGATGGTAAAAGAATCCAGTACAATGGTATCTGATGTCAGGGTACCGGAGAATTTCTTTAATGATGATATTTGTGCATGCGCTTGCCATGAAAGGAAGAACAAAAACACACTTAAAAATATCTTGCCAAAATCCATATCTTTCATACGAAGAAAGTTCCCAAAGAAGTATAAAGGTAGAGTAAAATAAATGATTATATTCAATAATTTGTTAATTTGGAAAAAATATTGTTAATCATTTTCTTGAAATAAAATAATAATGATTTTAGTCCATTACTTTACAGAATATTTAATATTAATTTTTATTAACCATCAACAAATTTAAAAATGTTACGTAATTTTTCTAGAATTTTAGGATTAGCTGTTTTATTTATGGCTTTAAACTTGGTATCTTGTAAGCAAACTCAAGAAAAAACTGAAGAGGCTGTTCAGGAGGTCAAAGAAAATGTAAATGATGCAGCAGCAGCAATGGAAACTGAAAAGAATGAACTTGGAATGAAAATCAAAGATGCAAGTGCTAGCATCGAAGCTGAAATCAAGGCTATTGATGAGAAATTAGCAAAGGCAACAAAAGAAGAAAAAGCAGCTTTGGAAGCTAAGAAAGCAAAATTGAGCGCTACTCTTCAAGAATTCAATGACGACATGACTAAAATGGGTGAAGACATGAAGGATGGTTGGAATGATTTCAGAGATGGTGCAGCTAAAAAATTAGAAGAAGTTGCCAACGACATCAAAAGCAACTAATAATTTTTAGTCTTAAAAGACATTAAAGCCACCGAGCTTGAGCGCTTCGGTGGCTTTTTTATTGGTAATATTAAGAGTATGTTTAAAATTTATCCTTTAGCAAGAAAATGGTTTATTTGGGCTACGAATTCGTTAAAATTTTCATCGAATTGCCCACATTCGAATATAAAATTTGCCTTTTTTTGCTCAAAATAATTCCATTTTGTTATCCAAAAACAAAATTTAAACATGCTCTAAGCTTTTTTTAACGATAAAGATGAAATAAGTTGGCTGCTTATGACGTCTAAATGCATGTACAATTTTAGTGAATGCAAAGGTTTATTTATTTTTCGGTTTTATTGATTTCTATACATGTTGTAGGTATTTCTCAGAAGTACAACACTGTAGGTGGATTGCGTTTTAGTAATGATCTGGGCTTTTCTGTTGCACAGCGTTTAGCCAACAAAACTACTGCCGAGTTGATTTTCCAACCTGGTACTATCAATAATAAAACATTACTCAACGTCGCTGCAAAACAGCATTATGGACTATTGTCCAGGCGATTCAATTTTTTCTTGGGAGGTGGCTTCTTTTGGTCTGATTGGGCAAATGAAGAGTCCACTTCATCAAAGTATGGTTTCTCCATTCCTCTGGGTGGTGAGATTACTTTTGGACATTTGAATGTGAGTTTCGACTATATACCATTGATGGCTCTGAAAAAGGGCGAAGGACAATCTCTATTTTCTAGTTCTACAGGGATTGCGTTGCGGTATGTATTTTGGAAGCGAGATAGTAGGATGAAGACTTTTTATGAAAAAATCAAAGACAAATTCAAGAAAAAACCCAAAAGCAACTAAGAGTATGTTTAAAATTTATCCTTTAGCAAGAAAATGTTTTATTTTGGCTACAAATTCGTTAAATTATTCGTCGAATTGCCCACATTCGACTGCAAAATTTGCCTTTTTTCGCTCAAAATAATTCCATTTTATTATCCAAAAACAAAATTTAAACATACTCTAATCATTTTTATCGAACGTGCCCTCTCAATCCCAATTCCACTACCCGCAAGTTTGTCATTTTCCCGTCTTTTATATCCAATAATATGATGGTTCTGATCTTGTGAAAACCATGGTGCCCATACGCTCCTGGATTGACGTGGAGTAGATGATATCGTTTATCCGGCATTACTTTGCAGATGTGGGAATGACCACAAATGTAAAGATTTGGTTTTTCCTCGCTGATTATCTTTGACACCCTAGAAGAATACTTACCCGGATAACCGCCGATATGCGTCATGAATACCTTTATACCTTCATATATAAAGATTTCATTGAGAGGGTAGGTCAATGAGACAGACTTGTCATCAATGTTGCCGTAAACAGCCTTGAATGTAGCCCACTGACTGAATCTAGCGATCGATTCTAAGCTGCCTATATCACCTGCATGCCATATCTGGTCACAATCTTCAAGATGTGGCTTCAATTCATCATCGTAATAGCCGTGATTATCAGAAATGATGGCTACTTTGCCCATCTTTATTAGAGGTGAATCACCTCGCCATAGGCAGCGGCTGTGGCTTCCATCACCGCTTCACTCATGGTAGGGTGTGGGTGGATCGCCTTCAGGATTTCCATGCCTGTGGTTTCTAATTTCTTAGCTACCACCAGTTCTGCAATCATTTCTGTGACATTAGCACCAATCATGTGACATCCTAATAGCTCACCGTATTTAGCGTCAAAGATAATTTTTACAAACCCTTCCTTGGAGCCTGATGCACTAGCTTTGCCGGAGGCAGAAAATGGAAACTTGCCTATCTTCAGCTCATGACCTGCCGCTTTGGCCTGTTCCTCTGTCATACCTACACTGGAAACTTCAGGCCAGCAGTACGTACATGAAGGGATATTTGAGTAATCTATCGGGGTAGGGTGGTGACCGGCAATTGCTTCAACACATGTGATGCCTTCTGCACTAGCTACGTGGGCGAGTGCAGGCGTAGGTATGATGTCTCCGATGGCATAAATGCCTGCCACATTGGTGCGGTAGAAATCATCCACTTTTACCATGCCGCGATCCATAGCTACGCCAAGTGCCTCCAAGCCAATATTTTCTGTGTTTGGCGTGACGCCGGCAGCTGAAAGAACTATGTCGCATTCAATGGTCTGCGTTTGTCCACTCTTCCTATCTTTTACGGTCACTATGCAATTTTTACCTTTGGTGTCCACAGTTTCGACCGATGTATTAGCCAAAATTTTCATTCCGGCTTTCTTATAAATTTTTGTCAATTCCTTAGAGATATCTGCATCTTCTCTCGGTAGAATTCCTTGCTCCAAAAATTCTACAATCGTCACTTCTGTTCCAAGAGTGTGATAAAAATATGCGAATTCCATGCCTATGGCTCCTGCACCGACTACTACCATACTCTTCGGTTGTGTAGGTAGTGTCATGGCTTGTCTGTAACCTATGATCTTCTTTCCATCGATGGGAAGGTTTGGTAATTCCTTGGCTCTACCACCTGTAGCGACGATGATGTGTTTGGCGGATATTTCGCTTTTTTTACCGTCACTGTCTGTGACGACAACTTTATTCCCTCTGACGAGCTGGCCAAATCCGTAGATGACTTCTATTTTATTCTTTTTCATCAAGAATTGGACGCCCTTGCTCATACCTTCTGCAACGTTACGGCTTCTCTTGATGACATTGTCAAACTCTGCTTCCGGTTGTCCAGCTTTGATGCCATAATCAGAGGCATGCTGGATGTAACCATACACTTGGGCGCTTTTCAATAGTGCTTTTGTAGGGATGCATCCCCAATTGAGGCAAATACCGCCAAGGCTTTCTTTCTCAACAATTGCTACTTTCATTCCCAACTGTGCTGCCCTTATAGCTGTGACATAGCCGCCTGGACCGCTCCCTAAGATTATTATATCAAAATTCATATGACTCATTTAAATTTGCCGCAAAGGTAACACAAGTACCAAATATTTTGGAATAATACTGCGTCAAATGGAATGGAAGATAGAAAAATATGTTTTTGTGCATGTATGAGTATGTTTAAAATTTATCCTTTTGCAAGAAAATGTTGTATTTTGGCTACAAATTCGTTAAATTTACCGTCGTTTTGCCCACATTCGACTGCAAAATTTGCCTTTTCTCGCTCAAAATAATTCCATTTTATTATCCAAAACAAAATTTAAACATACTCTAAATTTATACACATGGTGCGAAGGCGAACATAGAAAACTTGGTCAGCCCACCGGATAGATTGAGAAGAAAATGATGGATTTTGATTAATTTGCGAATAAGTTTGTAAAAACCGCGTATGTGTCTTAGATTTGTTGTAGAAATAAGAAAGTTGTGATCGACCAAGAAAACAAATATCGAATTTGAATGGATTGGTATAAAGATGGATTGTATCCAGAATGGCATATTAGTGGGGAAGATTTTTCACCTAAAGAGTTATTGTATTATTTTCCTAATTTACTGCTAGGAAGAACTCATGAAAAAACTGATATAGCCAAAATAGGTCCAAGAAAAGGAAAAGAATACGGATATGGTAGAACTGTGATAGTAGTCGATGACAACATCATTTATAAACTGGATTGGCTTCTGGATTTTATTTTAGAAAATGGCCAAAATATTAGGGAATTAGGAGTAAATGATGAAATTTTATGGCTTATTTGGTGGGGAATTCAGGGTAATATGGAATTAGATGAAAAACTACTCACGAAAATAGCTAAAACAGGACTACACATGAATATGAATTATTATTATATAAACGGTAAATGGGAATTTTTTAAACCAAAGTAATGAACTTTAAAAAAATAGTTTTAAACATAAAATGAATGGCCAGATCATAACAAGTGACAAGACATCATGCCTGCTATCGCTACGGCACGCTGCTTGTCACCGAACCGTTATAATCGACCAAAAGAATAAATAGTTCGTTCTTTAAAATTAAATTTGTGTCCTAAAAAAGAAACTATTATCTTTGCTTTATTGTTAAGTATAAATAAATGTTTAAAGTCAAATTTCTCGAAAATGCAAAAGAGTTCTTAGACTCTCTTGATGAGAAACCCAGAGATAAGATCTTTTATAACATTAGGAAATCTCAGTTATCAAAAGACGAAGAACTTCTCAAGAAACTTGACGATGAAATTTGGGAATTCAGAACATTGTATAACAAAAGTGCTTATAGATTATTTGCTTTTTGGGATGAAACAGAGAAATCAATGATCATTGCAACTCATGGAATCATTAAGAAAACTCAGAAAACTCCCAAAAAGGAAATAGATAAGGCCAAACAATTAAGAGCAGATTACTTAAAAAAAATAAAAAATGAAAACATATAGTTTAGAAGAGTTAACGGATCAATATATAGGCAAACGTGGAACACCTAAACGTGAACTTTTTGAACAAGAGCTCCGACTTGAATTGATAGGTGATGCAATAAGAAAAGCAAGAAAAGCTAAACATCTGACTCAGGAACAACTCGGGGAACTTGTTGGTGTGCAAAAATCACAAATTGCAAAAATCGAGAATTCAACAACTGATGCAAGGTTCTCAACTGTTTTAAGGGTTTTTGAAGCATTGAAGGCTAAGGTTAACTTTACAGTTGAGCTTGAAGATCATAAATTAATGATAAGTGAATAAAAAGAATGGCCAGATTATAACATTTAAGGCTGTAAGTTGTGTTGGAATCCGACTTTAATACTGTATTGAAAGAATTGGCGTTGGAATGGAAATGAAATTTCATTACAAGTCGCCAGAGATTACAGCTATTTACCCTCATATCACTGACAAAACGAAAAAAGATGTAAAATCCCCTTTAGATAATTTAGATATATGAATGGAAAGTTTTTAAATTTGTGTAACTAATAATTATGGCATCAATAGGCAAGTTTTTATATCATAGATTGGCGCAAGATTGCGGCAATCTATTTGTTGGCGGTCAGCTTAAACGAACATCGTAAAACATTGACAAATGGAAATAGGACAGGAATTTAATCAATTGACTTTGGAAGAATATTTTTTCTACATTGACAATTATAAAAATACAAAGATTTTAATACACTTGGACTATATCGTTCAATCCTAGAAAATGAAAGACTTAGTATTGACAATAAAATAGAAGTTCGTGATTATGCTCACAAATTTTTCAGAAAGACATTTGATTTTTTACAACTGAAAGACCCAAAAACATTTGCTGAAGTTTCAACTTTAGGACAAGAATTTACTAAAGGGGACGAAGAAAAAATTTGGAACGACATTAAAAAAAATCAGCAAAAAATACTTGCCGAAAAAAGAATAAAACATAGAAATTTCGGAACTTATTCAAAGCACAGTTGTCCATATGAAGACTGTATTTGGAACGGTGTAATGATTAGGCAAGGTTCGGGGTTGGCCTGGTCAAGTATGCATTTTTTTACCGATAAAAGTAAATATCATCAAAAAACAAAATCTGAAATGCGGAAATCTGACAGAAAGTCGGAAAAACAAATTGTGGAAAGAGAACTGAATGATGAATAAAAGCCGAACCCTAACATCGGTATTGCGTCAGGCGGGGTGACGTGCAAACTTCAACAGTAGTTTTCAATTAAACTTTAGTAATAATATCGGTTTTTGTGCTCCGGAACCCGCCCGAACGCAAAGCCCGAAAACGTAATATCACATTATATAAATAAAGATGAAATCAATTTTCAATAATAATCGACGAATCTAAATCTGATTTATTAATTGCTAGTAAAAGTGAAATAATTAAAACATCAGCCGATTTGATTAATTTAATTGAAGAAATTATTTTGAAAATTGAACAAGCACATGGAAAAGACAACAAAGGAAATATTTTAAATAAAAAAGAATAAAAATACGTTAACCAAGAAATGTTTGATAATAAAATGGCCACACAGTTAAAATTTGCGATAAATAAAGGTGTAGAAAGCACTTTGAAAATTATTTCAGGAAATCAATTAAAACTTACAAAGAAAGAATTGCCTTTAAGTTTGAATTTATTCGTGGAATCAAGTGGTAAAAATTGGGAAGAATATATCTTTCAAAATATGCCATATGATGCGGTGATCCCTATATTTTCAAAATACAGAAACGATGTTATATTAAACAAACTTTTGGTGTTAGATGAATTATCAAAAAAAGTTAAAAATTAAATTGATGAGAACAACGACTATGATGATAGATTCGCTATCGCTTCATCCATTACATAGCCTTGGACGATATGTGTAACTATATGAAGACAGTAACAACAATATTATTACTGACAATTTTTGTTTCTTGCAATCAGCATGACAAGACAAAACAAGTAATTTCAATATTTACAAAACCTGTAATTAGTCAACCTGTGACAAAGGACAGTATAAAATATATTGAAGCAGATTTTGTGGGTGGCTTTTTTCCTAGTTTTGTGGGCAAGTATAATTTCACCGACAACTTATTTATTGCTGACAAACGGGATAGAGACACAATATATATCAAAGGCTTTATGGATGAAAGATTAGTTTGGCGTTCGGATTCATTAGCGACTGATGGTTTTGAATTAGTTCCAGACTACCCTTCTAACGTATATTGCAACGACTATGAATCTAAATATGCAAACTATTATTATCCTGTTTATTTAATTAATCAAACACCAACAATCAAAGCTTTTATTGGTAAGGATAGTTATATTTTCGGCTTGCAAGAGGCACTCGACACAGACGGACAGTGGCGACCAATAGAAGGACGGGGATTTGACTTTTGTAGCAACGGTTATTGGGGACTTAAAGTTCACCCACAAGAATTTGTTACAGTATTATTTCCAAAATACTCTGGCGACTACAAAACAAAAATTAGAGTAAGAATAAAAAATGGCGACAACATTTATGTGTCAAAACCTTATGAAGGGACAATAAATGAACAACAACTTTACTTAAAAGAGGACGGCTATTTTTACAGAGAATTAATTAAAAACAAAGCAAGTGCGATTGAATATTTGTTCTATGGTGCAAAGCCATTTGGAACAGACGACAAAGACTTTGGACTTCACGCTGTATGGACAGAATAGCTAAACATGACAGCACATTTGCAATAGGCGGGGTTTCGTCTTCCGAAGACAATTTTGTGGTAGCTGAAAGTTAAGTTCTCCGAATGAACATTTGTGCTGAAAAGCCCGCCCATCGCAAATCTGCAAACCTTTGATAGCAATTAGATAAAACAGTATGAATCAAAATATTGAAATATGTTTTATTTTGGTTTTTGGATATTTGATCCTAGGTTGTAATCACAGTGTAAAAAATCCTGATAAAGGTTCAATAATGTTTATCAATGAAAATAATAACCCTATACAAGCTACAATAGTTAGTACAATTGAGTTGATTGATTCTTGTATGACTAAAGAATATAATGACACGACCCCCTAATTGACTGGACTAAGATTATTAAAATAAAATGTAATTTTAGGACATGAAACGTAAGTCACCGGAAGAGAAAGAAAAGATTCTCAAAGAGATTGAGAAGTTAGGCATTGTCGAGGGATGTCGAAAATTTGGGATATCTGCAACCACGTATTATGATTGGGATCGCAGGTATAAGTCTAATGGCTTGTCAGGGTTAAAAAATTATACGAGGCACAATGAAGCAGATGTAAAACGTCTTGTCAAAGAGAAATATGATAGTGAAAACAACTCTGCTGAATTAATAAAATACGAGTATTTCGACAACGGCAGATTGAAGCGTAGATTAATTGAACGAATTCCAGAACCTAAAATAAAGGGTGTTTATACAGGTGGACCAAGTAGTGATGATGAGTTTTATAAATATAATTTTGATTCCGAAGGAAGAATTAAAGTATTCTATCGGATTATAAATGGAAAGAAATATAAGATTGCTGTTTTTAGCTATGAAAAAAACAGTTGAAAGGAACTTTAAAGGGTTTATTTTGCCACTTTTAAAATTGTGACACCATAATGCCCAAAATGATAAAAATTATACCATCTATTTTTCACCTCCATATAATAAAAGTCGCTTAAAATGCATTTAAATGAGTAGTTTTTATTTACTATTGGGATTAAGATAGTAGTATTTAGAAGGACTGTAGTTATACCAAACTAATAGAAATGAAATGATTAACAAATTATTGTACTGACTCACTCAAATGAAAGTTTCATAATATGAATCGAACAATATTCCTTTTACTTGTTTTTGTTTTACCAATTTCTTTTGCTACTGGACAAAATAATTTTTATGAAAAACTCTCAAAATCGGCTATAGAATTGACAAAGCAGAAAGTGAAGTATGATCCAAGGTATTTTGGGATTGATTATCCCAATGGGGACGTTCCAGCAAATATAGGTGTATGTACAGATGTCATAATAAGAGCATATAGAAAACTTGGTATAGACTTACAAAAGGAGGTTCATGAAGATATGAAAGCGAATTTCAATAAGTATCCAAAAATTTGGGGACAAAGCAATCCCGACAAAAATATAGATCATCGAAGAGTACCCAACCTCATGACATTTTTCTCACGGTGTGGAATTGTTAAATCAAAATCAACAGATCCAAAGGACTATATTACGGGGGATATAGTTTGTTGGGACTTAGGTAATGGGATAACACATATCGGAATAGTGGTAAATTTGAAATCAAAGGATAATAAAAGATTCATGATCGTTCATAATATAGGAAATGGACAAGTACTGGAAGACTGCCTATTTAGTTTTTCTATAATTGGACATTATCGATATGCTCAATAAAATCAGAATTAACGACTTTTCAAGCTATGCAATCAAAAAGTGGGCGTGAGATAATACCTAGAATCCTATGCTTATCCGTACCATCAATGGCGGGATTAGCTTGGAAAGTTTAATAAAATGCATTGTATTTTTATTCTTTGCGCATAACTAAAAATTGAAAATAAGAGTTTGTAAAATATAAAAAAAAGTATGTCAGCATTATACATCATATTGGCTTTAATTGTTGTAACCGCAGTGGTGTCTGCATCCATTTGGGCATTGATCAGTTATGTAAAACCATCTTTTACAACCGTAGAAAAAATTTTATTGATAGCCACGCTTTTATCATTTTGCTTATTTATCTACGGATTGTATAATCATACTACGCCATATTATAATGATATTGATCCATTTGTGGAGCCATGTTATAGCCCAATATCATTCAGTAATTCATTTTTGTTGATAACATTGCATGTATTAGCGTTGCTCTCCATGGCTATTTTGTTTTTTAAGGAGTATAATCTTCCGCCTATTCTCATAGTAGTTTTTATCATTTTTTTAGTTGCTGGAATTGGAGTGAATGCGCAATTTTTATTCCAAATTTCTTCGCATGATACATCCAGAATTTACCTATGGGCAGATGGCGATTATGCAAGTATCTATTTAGCGATATACCCTATTTTATTGATTGTGAATTCTATATATATTATTGTATTATTTATACAGAAAAAAGCAAATTTGAATCGTAATGTCAAATATACTCATAAATGGCTGAATACTATAAATACCTACTTGGTGAAAGTCAATAATTTACCGGTATTTGCAATCCTTATAAGCATACCCATTCTTTTGTTTTTTGTTATAATTTTAGTATTGTTTGGACAGGATATAGAAGCACTTAAGGTTTACACAGAAACGGCGACCTGGAGATTGTCCGAACACATCCATCCACCTACCGTTGATGATAAGCATGGGCATTATTTATGTACTGTGGCAGCGTTGGGATCACCGAATTTGGTGAAGCCTCTGGCAATAGGTAGAAGAAATAATCAACCCATTATTGTGAACAGGCAGCTTCAAATTGCCAATGCTTTTGAATATATGATTGAGAACATTTCTCCATCTTTGCATAGAATAATAAGGAAAAATTATGATAGGTACGGGTTTAATTTGTCAAAGCGAATACATTCAGAACATTTATCAAATTTGACATATATTTTGATGAAACCATTGGAGTGGTTTTTTTTAGTTTCATTGTACATTTTTTATGTAAATCCTGAAAAAATTATTGGCTGTCAGTATAAAATGCCCACAAATTAATCTCCATCGGTCGTACTGCGGCATGGAAATATCACAGGTATAACCATTGACCATCGTTTTCCCTTTTTTAGGACGTTTCTCTGATGATATGATTGGTCGTTTTTGAATGATTTATTGCTTTATTTCCATAACATACTTGAATAAGTTACCTTGTGTGTAATTAGCATCATTGAAATTTGAATTTTATGAAATTTGAGAAGCACTTGAGAAGCAGTAACACTTTTATCCTTCAGGTATTTTTGAAACACTTTATAAAGCGGAGTATTTGGAAATATCTTTTGGGCGCTGTACTTCTTGGCGTTTCTTTTCCAAATTTGTTTGGTGGGATGTTGAAGACCGTTGTGTTGTTGTGGATTCTCATTGTTTTAATAGCATCAATCATCATAAATTTCTCTATTAAAAGCATGTCAAGATCTATTAATTTCGATGCTGATGTAATTTTTGATGACGAGATTATTACAATCAACCATCGAAATCAAACCAACAATCCTGAGCAACACTCTTGGCACTGGATAAGGGAAGTGAAGCAATATGAAGGTGCACTATTGCTGAGAATTAATGCATCGCCACCTTTTGTCATTTTGATTAACACCAAAGAACTGGATGCTGAACAAATTGATTTTATCAAATATAAAGTGAGGAAAACAATTAAAGGCTGATATAGCCTTCAATTGCTGTACATTACTTAGTACTAACGAAATTGACAAAAGATATTTTAATCAATAAATGCATCTGGAGAGTTGACAAATTCTATAAAATCAAGTCGAATATAAGCACATGTCACGATGTAACCACTGAATAACATGACCAAAATGAGAATATCAATATACGGATCAAGAAAATTTCTCATTATAACCTACGTCCAATTGATAACATCTTGCACTGAACAAGAAAAAAGCACGTTCCTCTAAACTCATTATCACAATTACAAACGGCAACTTAAAATTCAACTACAGATACAAAACAATCAAAAGTGCAGATAAGCCAAATGGTAAGAATGATGTTTCAAAATAACAGAGGTGGATTTGGTGGAGCACACCTAGGCAAATTTATCAATTTTACGAAATATGGACATTGGTTAAAAATACATACTTTGGACAAATTTTTTGGCGTTTGAAAACCAACATTTCTTGAGTACTTGATGTTATATAAATTAAATGAAAAAATGAACCCAATGAAAGTAAAGTATTTAATCCTTTTGATGATTGTAGGCATGTCGCAATCACTTTTTTCACAGGAAAATAACAAATTTGGTCTTACCTTTGAGTATTCTCCAAATTATTCAAAAATTACCGATGAATTTGTCAATGCTAAATTCAAACTTAGTCATAACATTTTACTAAGAATCAGCTACAAAGCACATGAAAAAATTAATCCTACGATAGGTCTCGGATTTCTAAATCCTGGTGAATTATTTCAAACTGAGATAGTTGGAGATAGTGAATTTGAATCATTAATGTTCATCCATAGTAATAACTATATGTATGTACCTTTCGGGGTAAAAATTAATTTGGATCAATTTTACTTTCTACCGGAAATAGGCCTTGGCATAAATATATCAAATACAACCAAACAATTTATCAAATATTCCAACGGTGATACCGAAATTAAATGGAGAGACCAGTCACTGATCAACGGTAAATTCAATAAATTAAGCATCCCGATTTCACTGTCTGTTGGAAAAGATTATAAATTTGATTGTATATTATTATCGGCTGGAATTAAAGGGTATTATGGACTAAACCAAGTAGTAAATGGCGTCTCAAGAGATACACATTATTTTGGAATTGGAGTAATGATTGCTATACATTTCTAAATGAAAACAAAGGTATTTTGTATGTCTTGCTATCGCTTCTATCATCATAAAAATTTATAAAATGAAGAAGAAAATAATTTTTGCAATAATCGTTATTGCTTGTTTGGTTTCTATTTCGTCTCAAGGGCAATTATTATTAGAAAATGACAAGCATTGGATTTTTCTAACACATCAGGAAAATGATGGAGGAGTAAATATTTTGTCCGGATTTATTGTCAATGTCAAAGGAGATACAATCATAGATGACAAGGTCTATAAAAAACTATACGCTTATTCATTAAAAGGTGAGCACAATTGTCAGTTTCCTCCTTGTTTTTCACCATATTTCCCATATGAGATTGGAAGTGGAAGTCTCTATGCTTTGTTGAGAGAATCTGTTGATGATGGGAAGGTATATTGCAAAAATTATGCAGGCGGAGATTGCGCAGAAGAATATGTATTATTTGATTTCCGATTAAACCAAGGTGATACATTAAATGATTGTGTTAGAAGCAAAATCGCCTTAAATGAGAGCGATGGCATAATTGATAGTGTTGCTACCATTGAAATTTTCAATAGTCATAGAAAAGTCTTGTTTACTAGTGGAGATTTCACTTTTGAAGGATTACCAGTTTCATTTCAAATAAGAATTATAGAAGGTATTGGATTTGAGAAATATGGCTTCTTTGGCGGAACACAAAATGAGTTGGTAGATGTTTGTTTTGGATCACTCTCCGACTGCAATATAGTTTCTTCATTACAAGAAATTGCACAAAAATCAGGTGTAAAATTGTATCCAAATCCGGCTTCGGATAAGTTGCTTATAGATAGTGATATAAAAATCGAAAGCTTGTCAATCCATGACATCACTGGAAATACGGTATTTGTAGGAGACGCGGAAAATATGAATCTAGGATCCCTGAAACCAGGTATCTATCACTTGAGTTTATTATTAGAAAATAATACATTGCCCAGAACAAAACTTGTAAAATTGTAATGATGATATCGATCTGTGACTACGACAACCATACAAACAGGTTATCTGTCGTCAAAACACACCGTAATCCACAACAATAAAAATGAAGAAAGGAATAATTTTTCTTGGACTTTTTGGTCTGATTGTATTTTTCGGACTTTATGCCAAACGGAAATTATTTGATCCAAAACATCGTCTTTCTGTGGCAAAAAGAGAAGTCGAAAAATTAGCTGACAAGGACGAAATTATAAATGGCGACATCATTTTTCAAACTTCACTTTCATCACAAAGCGTGGCAATTCAAATTGCATCAAATTCAAAATATTCGCATTGCGGAATCATCTACAGAGATAATGGACAATTTTACGTTTTTGAAGCCGTCCAACCAGTTAAGACAACACCACTTGATAAATGGATTGCACGTGGTCAAGGTGGGCATTATGTTATCAAACGACTAAAAAATGCTGAACAAATTTTGATGCCTGCGACAATATTAAAAATGAAGGAAGAAGGCAAAAAGTTTATGGGTAAAAATTACGACTTGACTTTCGAGTGGAGTGATGATAACATATATTGCTCTGAACTGATTTGGAAAATTTACAAGAGAGCAACGGGTAATGAAATCGGGAAACTTGAAACTCTTGGAGATTTTGACTTGACTAACGAAGTGGTAAAGCAAAAAATGAAAGAGCGTTATGGAGATAAAACGCCGAAGGATGAAATTGTGATATCGCCAAAGGCAGTTTTTGACAGTGAGCTATTGAGAACAGTAAAGGAATATTGATTTTTCGCAGATTCTTTGGTCAGTTTGAGATGTTTTAATAAGAATTCTAAAAAATCGATATAAAAATGTAGAAAAAACCAGATGTGAGTCGTAGATTTGTTGTAGAAATAAGTAGGTTAGTGGTAACTAAGAAATAGAAAATGGGAACCGATTGGAAAATATATAAGCCAAAGTCAAAAATTGGTCGGATAATGAAGGAATCAGATTTAATTTCGATCAATAGTAAATTAGATTTGTCCGGCTTTGAGTCAAATATCTACTATTTAGAGATTCATTCGGAAAAGAAGACAGAAATAAAGAAAATAGTATTAAAATGAATCCTTGTATCCACCTCATTTGGGGAATCGACAAATTTGTGATATGAAAATCAAGAAAATCATATAGCATTGAAGTGATAATTGGCAATGAACAGTACAAGCCAAAAAAGAGGTAAAAATGTATCAAATATGCTTGATAGAGATACCTCATGGATCCTTTCAAGTTCATGGTGTACATTTGACAATATATCTGAAACTTAAAAACATGTTCCGGTGTTTAAAATTTTTAAAGTTGTTTAAATGACAAAGAAATCAAATCACGTCATTCCTTCAGATGAACAAGGTGGCTGGGCGGTCAAAAAATCCGGCTCTGCGAGAATATCCAGATCATTTGACCGTAAAGAAGAAGCTGTCAAATATGGGCGAGAATTGAGCAGGAAGGAACAAACCGAGCTATACATTCATAAAAGGGATGGCCGCATCCAAGAGAGAAACTCTTATGGAAAAGACCCAATCATACCCAAGGATTAGGAGATGGAAAAACATGCGAACTATGAAAGGAATGTTTTTATAAATTGTCCATTTGACGATAAATATTTTGCCTTACTTCAGACCCTAATTTTTACAGTTACTTATTATGGCTTCAAGCCTAGGATAAGCTTGGAAAACTCAGATTCCGGACAACCAAGATTAGAAAAAATAGTACAATTGATCAACGAATCCAAGTATTCCATCCATGATCTTTCGAGATTGCAATCGAAATCAGCAAATGAGTATTACAGACTAAATATGCCTTTTGAACTTGGGATTGATTATGGCCTTAGGAAGTTCAATAGTGAATTTGCTGATAAACGATCATTGATATTGGAGACTCAGCGGTATGACTACATGAAAGCAATTTCTGATATAAATGGATTTGATATCAAAAACCATGAAGACATTCCTGTTAAATTGGTAGAATGTATAAGAGCTTGGTTTTCAGAGACCGTTAAGCTGAAAAACCTTAACGCATCTAATAAAGTTTATAGTGATTTTATCGACTTTAATACAGAATTATTTCAACAGAAAATGGTCAAATACCTACATGATCACAATACAACTGTTGCAGAAAGATTTGCAAAAAAAGAAATTGAAGAAATGACAATCCCTGAATATATCGTTGAAATTGAGAATTGGAAACTGCGAAAACATCCATCAGTATGATGCTTAAAATACCATATACGGTTGTTCGCCAATCCGAAAATAATAAAAGGAAGTTAAGCCTTTGGATGCACAGGATTTAAAATATAAAGAATTAAACCTATTTGACCTACCATTGGCAGCGAATCAAATTTTTATAAATGACACGACTCTCTAATTGACTGGACCAAGATTATTAAAACAAAATGTAATTTTAGGACGTGAAACGAAAGTCACCGAAAGAGAAAGAAAAGATTCTCAAAGAGATGAGAAAGGATTACAAAAACAATCCCGTAGGGATGAAACAATAATAACAAAAATCCCTAACTTACAATCAAACCTCGATGGGGTGATATAATAAAATAATCAAAATCACATCCGCCGCATTGATCTATTGCGAAATACTCCATAATTGCTTAGCTTTGTTGTCAATTGGATACCCTTTTAAACCTAAGAGTTTGGTTTAATTTTGTTTTTGTATCATAAAATGGCATTATTTTAAGCGAAAAAAGGCAAATTTTGCAGTCGAATGTAGGCAATTCAACGAAAAATTTAACGAATTTGTATCTAAAAAACATTTTCTTGCATGAGGTTAAATTTTAAACATACTCTATATATGATAAACAAAACGTTACTTTTATCCATGCTCTTTTTTATCATTGGATGTGCAAAAGAGGAGCCAAAAATTCAATATGGTAAAAACACCTTTACCACGGTTGTGGATGGTATTGAAAGAAATTACATTGTCAGCGTGCCTCAAGGCTATAATGGGAAGACAAATGTGCCGGTCGTCTTTATGCTTCACGGCACTGGTGGAGATGGGAATAATGTGTACAACACCTCAGGATGGAAGGAAATAGGGGAACAAGAGAATATTCTGACTGTTTTTCCTAGTGGATTAGTTCAATGCAACATTGATGACGGTGTAAAGTCAGTCTCTTCCAAATGGAACTCGCAGCCCACAGATAATTGGAGTTATTGTAAAAATGTGACGCCGCCTGATGATGTGAAATATTTTGGTAAAATCATTGATGAGCTGATGGTAAAATATAGCATTGATAGCAAGCGTATTTATTTTGTGGGTTTCTCAAATGGTGGCCAAATGTGTGCAAAACTTTCTATCTTTTTGAGTGATCGGATTGCTGCAATTGTGGAGTGTTCAGGCTCTTTCAACATTGACTCAACATTATCTTGGGAACCTGCAAGAAAACTACCGATAACCTATCAGTTAGGAAACAAAGAAGGAAGTTTCGAAGTGCCGCTTAGCCAATTTCAAATGATTTTAAATACGCCAGGTTTCAAACCGTACATTGTTCAGAAAACCCACGTCAGACTCTTTGACCTAAATCCAAATTATACTATCTCTGGTGACACAAATAGTGTGGTTTTAGCTGAATTTATTCCCCTTGATGGAAATGTTAAAAATAACTTCAATTTTGTTTTTGTCAAAGGATTGGACCATGAATACCCAAATGGTGTGAATCATTGGATGTTTGGTGCTCAAGTTCATTGGAATTGGTTGAAACAGTTTACTCTACCATAATTTTGGGTGCCAGATGATGCAACCGTTTTTCGGCATTGAGTTTGAAGTAATTGAGAATAAATCGAATTTTGATGGACGTAAAAACTGATTGGGATAAAATAAGAAAACACTTTAATAAGAGTTTTAATTCAAACTTTTATGTGTCGATTGCTTCCGTTGACCCAGAAAATAATCCTACGATTACGCCGATCGGTTCTTTATTTTTGAATGATAATCAGACTGGGTTTTATTTTGAAAAATTTCCATCAAAACTGCCTGAACACGCCAAAGTAAATCCCAATGTATGCTTGCTTGGTGTGAATAGTGGCCGATTTTTTTGGCTCAAAGCGCTGTTTACAGAAAAGTTTTCTGACTATCCGGCAATTAAACTCTATGGCGTGCTTGGTGAGAGAAAAAAGGCGACCGAACATGAAATCAATCGACTCAATCGGAGAATGCAAATCACCAATGGTTTAAAGGGGAACACCTATTTATGGAAAAAAATGGAATTCGTCCGAGACATAAAATTCTCTAAGGCTGAGAAAATCAATTTGGGAAAAATGACGAAAGAATTATAGATACTGTAAATGAAATTTTCATCAGATTCCATTGTCTCCATATTGTTGGCTAGGTTTTCGGATATGCATTATTAATGTATAATTAGTGTTTGTTTCTAACAAACTACATATGAGAATGCCAGCCTTCGTGACGAAAATATAAAATGCTATTCTTTGGTATGCTGCTCATCCGCCTTTTTGTCTTTAGCTTAAAAGTCACTGGAGACGGTAAAAACAAAAAACTGTTTGAGCCAAAACACAAATAGGTTAGGGCAGCTTCCTTATTAATTGACTGATTTAGAATGAGCACGAATCTGAAAGGCGAGTTTTTTTTGTTTCCGTTGAGAAGTTGACTTTTTAGCGTTAAGAAGACAAAACAGCGGCGGCATTTTTTGTTTACTTTTTTTTGCTGTAGAAAAAAAGTAAAAGCCTTGCCGGCTTGAGGCAGATATATTTATCATTTGAATCTTGTAGTTTTTCAACCCAATTTCCAGAATTCCTAATTTTAAGTCACTAAAAAAGCATCTAAAGGATGACCTCAGTGCAGCAAAGTACATGACACTCTCCGCAGACTGCCACACTTCATACATTCACCTTTGGTAAATTTCTAAATCCCTTCATAATCTGTTAAAATGCTATTGAACTTTGCAATCAATGTCAGATACAGCCATGGAAAACCGGTTATTACGGAACGCAATGGATAGATGGTAGGATAAGCTATTAAATTTTCAAAAAATCAGCAGTAAAAATGAAAATACCGCAGGCGCGTTGTAGATTTGTGAAGATTTTGTAAATTGTGTGGTAAAAAATACTGATATGGAAATAGGTAAATTTAAAATCATACTTCCCTTTTTAATTTTATTAACCTTTGGGTTCCAATGTGGTAAAGATGAAGATGATCAATATGAAAATATTTTTGAACTTGATTTGCCTTTTAATATTTCACCTATTCAAAAAGAATATCGAATAAACGATACTATAGAAATATCTGCCATAATCGAAAACAAAAGTCTTTTAGACTTGAACACTCAAGCTCTTGTTGAAATAGAATGTACTGATATTCCAATTACATTTTATATAGGTGTAAGACTCACAAACTTTAACGAACTTAACTCTGATAATTTATTTGAAATAATTGTTGACACTTTAAATTTTCAAAATTTCGAAATTGAAAATAATGGGCAATATTCAAAGTTTAAAGCAAATATTTCAGAAGATATTTTTAATAAAGAAGAAATTTCAACAATGAAAATAATACCTAAAAGAAAAGGAATATACATGATGGATCCATCTAATTTCAAAGATATTTTTATCAATAGAAATGAAAATTGTAATGAAACAAATCCAACTTTGGACAAGGGAAAAATGAATTATATTTTTAATGTATCAAATTCAAACCCTGAATTATTGGTTGAATCTCCCCTTCCTCCAAATGTATTTATCTCGGGAGATAGAATTCCTAGTTTAACGAAAGAAAAGAGAATATTTTGGTTTAAAGTAATCGAATAAAAAATACTCCACAAATCAAAAAGCTCAGCGTCCAAATCGGCTAAACACCGCAAAGTCGTGAGCACAGAACGTCGTCAGAATGTCTAAATATTACATTTAAATACTTTGTGGACACATTATAATTGTATATTACGTGGATGCAAAAACATAAAAGGAATGTATCTTAATCAAGTAACACTTTTTCTATTTTTTTACCTACTTTTGACATAAAATAGGAAGTTTTTAGACAGACTGAAGTTGCAAGCACCTTAAAAATACAGACATCTTGAAAAAATTTTTGACGTTATTATTAATTATCGGACTAGCACCAATCATCGGTGGACTTTACGGCATTTTACACGACCAGTTGACTTACACTATTTCACCAGAGTATTACACAAAATTTAAGTTTTATCAGTTCGGCCTTATTGACATGGGCAACGAAGCAATTTTTCCAAATCCGAGAATTGAAGTTTCGGCAGTAGGTTTTATGGCAACTTGGTGGATGGGACTTCCAATCGGACTGGTACTTGGACTCGTTGGCTTAATTCATAGGAACAATAAACAAATGTTCCTTGCAACTATGAAGGCAATTATTGTTACAATTATTGTTGCGTTTACGACTGGGCTTGTTGGACTAATATATGGTAAACTATATCTTGCTAACAAAGGTGTAGATTGGTGGTTACCTGAGAACTTGATTGATACCAAAAATTTTATTGCTGTAGGATCAATGCATAACTTTAGCTATTTGGGCGGTTTGACTGGACTTCTTGCAGGGGTAATTTATATCGTAAGACAAAAACGAAAATATGAAGCAACGAACACTAACGACAAGAAAGGTAACTAGTAACGACAAAGTTTTCTCTGCAATTTTCGGGAATGCATAGCATACAATTCCACCATTTTCTGAAAAAACGATACTGCACTGTACCTCCAGCAGAAGGTTGGAGAGTGAAAATCGAAATTTTATATTATTTGAAGTTATGGTCATGTACATTTACAATTCCCGTTCCATTTTGAGTCTTTTACAAAGTCTTTAGCATTTATGTTTCATGTGTGGTAGTCATTGAATATTATTTTATGCCATCAAAACAAGACTCTTTGCCGAAATTCAGTTGGTTTCGGTTCCTTCACGACATCGTGATTTCGTATCATGATTTTGATACACATGGCTCAGTTATCCATTCCTAAAAATTTGGATGTTATTCTTTGGAATGTGCTCATCCGCCTTTTTGTCTTTAGCTTAAAAGTCACTGGAGACGGTAAAAACAAAAAACTGTTTGAGCCAAAACACAAATAGGTTAGGGCAGTTTCCGTATTAATTGACTGATTTAGAATGAGCACGAATCTGAAAGGCGAGTTTTTTTTGTTTCCGTTGAGAAGTTGACTTTTTAGCGTTAAGAAGACAAAACAGCGGCGGCATTTTTTGTTTACTTTTTTTTGCAGTAGAAAAAAAGTAAAAGCCTTGCCGGCTTTAGGCAGATATAATTATCAGCTGAATCTTATAGTTTTTCAACCCAATTTCCAGAATTCCAAAATTAAAGTCACTCAAACAGCATCTTAAGGATGACCTCAGTGAAGCAATGTACATGAATCTCTCCACAGACTGCCACGATTCATACATTCACCTTTGGTAAATTTCTACATCCCTAAATAATCTGAAAAAATGCTGTTGAACTGTACAATCAATGTCAGATACAGCCATGGAAAACCGGTTATTACGGAACGCAATGGATAGATGGCAGGATAAGCATTAAATTTTCAAAAAACCAGTTTGAAAAATGAAAAAACCACAATGGCGTCGTAGTTTTGTGGAAGATGTAGGAAAGTCCTAATCCAAATCAAATCCATAAAAGTCGAACCACTCCCATTATAGAACGTGACATAATGGGTTGGTTCGGATATAAATCACTTAAACGCCAAAAAATGAATCGAATAACCACTCTATTTTTGATAGCCATAGTGTCAATCTTCTTGTGGCAATGTTCTAACTCAAAAGAAACCGTCGTATCATCACCAAATGGCCGAGTGACAATTCAGTTCAAATTGGACGAAGCCGGCCAACCAAGCTATGCTGTCGCCTTTGATAAAAAACCTGTCATCAAGCCTTCAAAAATGGGTTTTGAACTGCTCAGCCAACCTGCCATGGCCAAAGGATTCGAAGTCTCCAAAGCAGAAAGCAGCACTTTTTCTGAAACTTGGGAAATGCAATGGGGTGAGCAGCGATTGGTCGAAAATAATTACAATCAACTCGTGGTAACATTGGTAGAAAAGGAAGCACCCAAACGCTCCTTGATAGTCCATTTCAAAGCGTATGATGATGGCATAGGTTTTCGCTATGAATTTCCTAAGCAAGATGGAGTTGATTCCTTGTTTATTACTGAAGAGCGGACAGAGTTTAACTTGACAGGTGATCATACTGCTTATTGGCAGCCCGGTGATTGGGATATCTATGAGCATTTATATAATAAGTCTAAAGTAAGTGAAATTGATGCGCTCAAAAAAAGAAACCACCCAAATTTAGGACAGACGTACATTCCTGAAAATGCTGTCAATACGCCCGTTACTATGAAAACCGACGATGGGATATACCTGAGTTTCCATGAAGCAAATCTGACGGACTACGCTGACATGACATTGAAGGTGAATACATCCGATTTTTCATTGGTCAGCAATCTGGTCGGTTCCGAAAGAACGAAATATAAAGTCAAAAGAGCTTTACCATTTAATACACCGTGGCGAACCATTCAAATCAGTAAAACAGCCGGCGGTTTGATAGACTCAAAACTCATTGTTAACTTAAACGAACCCAATAAGCTGGGCGATATTTCTTCATGGTTCCAACCAATGAAATATATGGGCATCTGGTGGGAAATGCATCTAGGGTTATCGACTTGGGATTACCAAGGATCACAAAGCATGGACACGTTCGCAGAAGGAGGAAAAAATGGTACTGCAACACACGGTGCCAATACAAAAAATGCGAAGCACTACATTGATTTTGCAGCCGCCAATGGCATCAAAGGTTTACTGGTGGAAGGATGGAACACAGGGTGGAATCACTGGATAGGATTTGACGAAAGAGAAGGTGTTTTTGATTTTGTCACACCATACCCGGATTACGACATTGCCGAGGTAGTTCGGTATGGCAAGGAAAAGGGCGTTGAAATCATTATGCACCACGAAACATCCAGCGCACCTAGAACTTATGAGCAGCAATTGGATACAGCATACAACTTGATGAAGAAATTGGGCATCCATGCTGTCAAGACCGGCTACGTTGGCAAAATCCTACCTAAAGGAGAATATCACCACGGACAATGGATGGTCAATCATTACCGAAAGGTGGTGGAACATGCTGCTAAAAACAAGGTAGCTGTCAATGCCCATGAACCCATCAAGGACACAGGTATCAGAAGAACTTATCCCAATGAAATATCAAGAGAAGGTCTCAGAGGTCAGGAATTTAATGCATGGGCAAGTGATGGCGGCAACCCTCCGGAACACCTTTCATTGGTAGCTTTTACCAGAATGCTTGCTGGACCAATTGACTTCACGCCCGGAGTTTTTGAGTTGACCCTGAAGCCAAAACCCAACAATAAAGTAAACACAACACTTGCACACCAATTGGCACTGTATGTAGTGATATATAGTCCCATTCAAATGGCATGCGATCTTCCACAAAATTACGAGGGACATCCTGCTTTTCAGTTCATAAGAGACGTCGGAGTGAATTGGGAGCAGTCTATTACTTTGGATGGTGAACCGGGTGACTTTGTCATCATTGCACGTGAAGAACGAAATACGGGCAATTGGTTTGTAGGTGGCATAACAGATGAAAACGAGAGGGATATTACCATCAATTTTGATTTTTTACCTGAAGGAAAAGTGTTCAAGGCTCAGTTTTACGAAGATGGAAAGCAGGCACACTTTGAAAAAAATCCTGGCGATTATACCATCGAAATTGCCAGTATTAAGAAGGGAGATGTAAAAACCTTTCATTTAGCTGCGGGTGGTGGTGTTGCTATCAGTTTGATGCAATAATTCTCCTGAAAGGTAGCTTTTGCGGTAGGTATAAAGGTGATTTTGTGGATTTTTGAGAATGTGTAAACTCTTGGAGTTATATATTCTGATTTCTTCCACCTTTTTCTTTTTTGCGTGTAGAGGATAAAACAGTTGCGGCATTTTTTATTTACTTTTTTGCTGTTGAAAAGAAGTAAAAGTCTTGTCGTTTTGATGCAGATGAGAACCTGAAGCGAAAATGATAAAATCGGATAAAAAAATTTAAATTTTGTCTGGAAGTGCAAGATAAGGCACAAACAAAATTTTATTTGCGATAAACAAAAGTTGCGCCATAATATAATGCCAAATGTGCTAGACAATAGATTTGCCCTCAGGTCTGTTAAATGGGTGCGAAAAATAAAATTGCACTATTGAGTAAGATCTCCTATTTTTGTGTTGTCCAGAAAAATTCATGATGGCTTTAGAGACTTTTTCAATACAGATGTCGATATTTCAGAAAAACCCGAAAGTGGCTAGATATTTTTTTCGTAAAGTAATAAGTTATCGCTCAGTTTAAAAAGCTAACCGCACAAACAGCACATTTGGTTTTTGCCGACACGCGATCCAAAGCAGAAAAAACCAAAAGAGCTGTTTTTGCCAACGCTTGGACAGGCATACAGACATAAAAAAGTAAATTTGACACGAACAGAAAATATATTGATGAACAATAAACCTTTTGAGATTTTAACGCCCGACAAAAGATGGGAACCAGGACAAGCTCAACTTGACGCTTTCAAGAATAAATATAAAATGATTCTTGCACCGCTTGTACACAAGGTCAGAAAAGCAGTTGAAGAATGGAGAAACTGCGACTATGATGGATCAACAGAAACAACCAAAGCACTACTTAACCATTGGTTTAACAGAGAGCATACCAACGAAAGCGGACAAAAATTTAGTTTCTATTTTTCTCAAAGAGAATCAGTTGAATCTGTTATTTATCTTTATGAGATAGCAAAAGCCAAAGACAAATACGAACTCATAAAATTTGACGGTTCGGGTCGTGTAAGTACAGGTATGTTTGATGAAACTTGGACACGCTATGTCATAAAAATGGCTACAGGAACAGGAAAAACAAAGGTATTAGGTTTGGTTTTGGTGTGGTCTTATTTCAATGCAAAATATGAAATTGAAACAGGACTTTCTAAAAACTTCTTAGTAATTGCTCCCAACATTATTGTATTAAATAGAATAAGAAAAGACTTTGATGGTTTAAAATACTTTTTTGAAGACCCTTTTATTCCTGAAAATGGCTGGGCAGACCGTGATTGGTTAAATGACTTTCAATTGACTTTACACATTCAAGACGAATTAAAACCTATAACCGATTCAGGAAATATCTTTTTGACAAATATTCACCGAGTATTTTTAAATGAAGATGCGGAACCAAGTGTAGAAGAAATGTTTTTGGGTAAAAAACCAAAAGCAGATGCTGATACTTCAAAAGGTCTTGACCTTGGAAAAGTTTTGAGAAGTGATAAAATAAAAGATTTGGTAATACTAAATGATGAAGCCCATCACATCCACGACCAATCTTTAGCTTGGTTTCAAAGCATTAAAGACATTAGCAATAAACTAAAACTAAAAACAGGAAAGCACATTGGTTTGCAGTGTGATGTAACAGCAACACCAAAACATAATAATGGTGCAATTTTCGTTCAAACAATTTGCGACTATCCTTTAGTGGAAGCCATTCAGCAAAATGTAGTGAAGTCGCCTGTGCTGCCTGACGAAGCTTCAAGACATAAATTAGAAGAAAAACCAACCGATGATGTGGTAGAACGCTACAAAGACTTTATTCATTTGGGTTACATTGAATGGGAAAAGCAATATGAAGAACTGAAAAGCCAAAAAACACCTTTGCTTTTCATTATGGCTATGACTACCAGAGAATCTGATGCAATTGCCGAATATATAGAACGTACTTACCCACTACTGAAGAATGCAGTTTTGAGTATTCACACCAATAGCAAGGGAGAAATTTCTGAAACAGCATCAAGCAAAAAAGCAAAAGAAGATTTAGAAACATTGAGAAAAGCAGCTGATGATGTGGACAAAGATACTTCACCATATAAAGCCATTTGTTCTGTTTTAATGCTTCGTGAAGGTTGGGATGTTAAAAATGTGACTACCATTGTAGGGCTTCGCCCTTTCAATGCTGATTCAAAAATTCTACCCGAACAAGCTATTGGTAGGGGTTTGCGTAAAATGTTTTCATCAGACGTTCACGAGACATTATCAGTAATTGGAACGCCAGCATTTATTGAATTTGTGGAATCTTTAAAAACAGAAGGGGTTGAATTTCAATATTCACCTATGGGGAAAGGTAAACGTGGTAAAAATCCTATCATTGTTGAGGTTGATAATGAAAATCCAAACAAAAATTTAGACGACTTGGACATTCCTATTCCACATTTGACCCCTCGTATCTATCGTGAATACAAGAATTTACAAGAATTGGACATCTTAAAATTAAAATTTGAAAATGCACCTTTCAAAACTTTTAATCCTGATGAGCTAAAGGAAATTGTTTTTAAAGACATAGAAGATAAAATCTCGCATACCACCATTTTTAAAGATAGCTTAGCTGATTATCGCAATGTAATTAGCTTTTTTACACGAAGTATATTAAAAGAAAGCCGATTGGTAAGTGGGTTTAACATTCTATATCCAAAAGTCGAAACTTTTATTCAGAATCATTTATTTGGAAAAAGTGTCGATTTAGAGAACGTTCAAACCATACGAAACTTATCAGAAGCACAACCCAAAGTTATACTATACAGAGTTTTTAAAGATGCCATCAACGAACTTACAGTAACCGACAGCGGAACTTCTGAAATAAAAAATTACATTTCGCTAAAAACGGTTCGCCCAAAAGTAACAGACGAGCAACCTTTCTTAATTCCAAAAAAATCCATTTTCAATAAAGTCATTGGCGACAACCCTTTTGAATTGGAGTTTGCTTCTTATTGTGAAAATCGTTTTGCAGATGTTGTTTCTTTTGCTAAAAACACAATGGGAGACGGTGGTGTAAATTTCAAAATTGAATATCAGGCAGAAGATGGAAATATTAGAGAATACTTTCCAGATTTTTTCGTAAAAACAAGCGACAAAACCATTTTTATCGTAGAAACCAAAGGACGAGAAGATTTGGACGATATACGCAAAGTAAGGCGATTGGCTCAATGGTGTAAAGATGTGAATGACCAGCAAAGCGAAAAAAAGTACACTGCCATTTACATCAAACAAGAAGATTGGGAGAAACACCAATCCAGTTTAAAATCATTTAATGACGTTAAAGCCATTTTTCCGGCAGAATGAGTAAATACAGAATATACATAGACGAAACAGGTAATAGCGACCTAAAAGCTTCAGGAAATGAAAACCATCAATATCTTTGTTTAGCTGGAGTTGTTATGGATTTGGATTATGTAAGAGAAGTGTTTCAACCAAAATTAGAGCAACTAAAAAAAAATTTTTTCGATTCTCACCCAGATGAACCCATTATTTTTCATCGCAAGGAGTTAATGAATGCTAAACACCCTTTTCAATCTCTTAAAAATCCAATAAAAAGAGATGAATTTAATAACGCCTATTTACAGTTATTGAAAGAAACCGATTTTACGATTATTGCTGTGCTTATTGATAAATTAGAACACAACGAAGGTTATGCCACTTGGAAATATGATCCATACCATTATTGTCAAGAAATTTTGGTAGAGAGATACAGATTGTTTCTTCATCTTAAAAATGTTAAAGGTGATGTAATGATTGAATCTCGTGGAGGTGCAGAAGATATGCGTCTTAAAAAGTCTTTTAATAAACTCATTGAAAATGGCACACAATATTTAAAATCAGAAGAAATAAAAGAAGTTTTTACTTCGGTTCAATTAAAGGTAAAACCCAAAACTGCCAACATTACTGGTTTGCAATTGGCAGATTTATTGGCACATCCTATTAGAAGATGGATTTTTAAAAATATTCTTAATAAAGATGAAAATAAATCAACTTTTGCAGACGAAATATTAAAGGAAATAGAGCCTAAATTTTTTACATACAAAGGAAAAATATCAGGATATGGAGCAAAAAAACTTCCCTAAAAGGCATAAAAAAACCCCTAAAAAGGGGCAAAGGCAATTAAATCCTTCCACCTCCATTAAAATGGATTGGTGCAAATATACAACATATTTTGATACAACTATCAATATTTAAACATTTTTAACATATAAAAATATGAACTTATCCGATAAAGAAAAACAACAAATCATACAAGCCATACAAAATAATCAACCGATTGCCAAAGAGTTGATTTACAAGATGTATGCCGATGAAGAAGATGTATTCCTGTTTTGGAATGGCAGAAAAGAAGACATCACCAATGTTGCTTTGCCTTTTCATCACATTGAGCATATAGACGAACCACGTAAAGAAGCTAATGAAGCCAATTTATTGTTTGATATGAAAGGCAGACAAAAAGCAGGTTGGCACAACAAACTCATTTGGGGTGATAACAAACTCATTCTTTCCTCTTTGGCAAATGGCCCTTTGCGTGAAGAAATTGAAAAAGAAGGCGGCTTAAAACTCGTGTATATAGACCCACCTTTTGCAGTTGGGGCTGACTTTTCTCACACCATTGAACTCAATGGCGAAACCGCCACCAAAAGCCAAAGTGTTTTAGAAGAAATTGCCTACCGGGATACCTGGCAAAAAGGGATTTCTTCTTATTTGAGTATGATGTACGAACGATTGAAAATCATCCACAACCTTTTGGCGGATGATGGGAGTATTTATGTGCATTGTGACGGAAGAGTAAATAGCGTTTTAAAACTATTATTAAATGATATTTTTGGAATCCAAAATTCAATTAATCAAGTAGCTTGGTATTATAGAAGATGGAATATTGAAGGTAAATCCTATTCAAAAAATTGGGATACAATCCATTATTTTGTTAAGTCTAATTCAAAGTATATATTTAATCAATTATATATTCCAAAATCAGAAAAATCATCTGCTCAAGGGAAAGCATGGAAAAGTATAATTGGTGAAGATGGAGTCAGGAGGTCAATTCAAACTGATGAACCAACAAAAGGAGTTCCAATGCCTGATATGTGGGAGATTTCAATGATTAACCCCGTTGCAAATGAACGTCTTGGCTACCCTACCCAAAAACCCGAAGCCTTACTAGAACGCATCATAAAAGCGAGTAGCAACGAAGGCGATTTGGTGGCAGATTTCTTTTGTGGCAGTGGCACCACAGCCGCTGTAGCCGAAAAACTCAATAGAAAATGGATTACTACGGATTTGGGAAGATTTTCTATACACACCACCAGAAAACGCCTCATCAATGTACAAAGAGAACTCAAAGAAAAAGGGCAAGATTTCAGAGCATTTGAAATTTTGAATTTGGGCAAATACGAAAGGCAGTTTTTTATGGATGATTTGGTAAACGGACAACGCAAACAAAAAGAAGAAGCTTATTTGGATTTGATTTGCAGAGCTTATTCTGTTCAACGCATAGAAAACTATGTCACTCTTCACGCCAAAAAAGCCAGCCGTTTTGTGCATATTGGTCCACTCGATATGCCTATAACTCAAAACAGAGTGCAAGAAATTTTTGAAGAATGCAGAACAAACCTTATAACTCAAGTAGATGTATTGGGATTTGAGTTTGAAATGGGCTTACAACCACGCATCAACCAAGAATTTAAAGAACAGGGTGTGGACATTCGTTTGCGTTATATTCCAAAAGATGTGTTTGACCCAAGAGCCGTAGACAAAGGACAAGTGAAGTTTTATGATGTTTCGTATTTACAAGCCAAACCTATTATAAAAGGCAACAAAGTAAAAATTGAATTGACGGATTTTGTAACCAACTATACCCAAGACGACATAGAAGATATACAAGAAAGTATGCGTGCAGGTAGCAAAGTAGTCATTGAAAATGGGCAGATTATCAAAGTAACAAAAGACAAGAACGGTATCATTCAGCGAGAAACTTTGACTGAAAATTGGCACGATTGGATTGACTATTGGAGTGTGGATTTTGATTATGATAGTAAAAAGGAAATCATCCGCATCAAAAACGAAGCAGGAGAAATAGAAGAAAAATGGACAGGCAACTACATTTTTGAAAACGAATGGCAGACTTTCCGCACCAAACAAGACAGAACATTAGAATTTATTTCTGCCGAACACGAATACACCCAAAAAGGAACATTTAGAGTAATGGTAAAAGTAGTGGACATTTTAGGAGTAGATACAAGTCAAATAATTGAAATCAAACTATAATGCCAACACACAACAGCCACACACATTGCCAAGCCGAACCAACCAACGCTCAAACCCAAGCTTGGCAAAGAGTGTGTCTGTTCTACTGCACGACCAAAAAGACCGACAAACCAACGGACGAAAAGAACACCGAAGCGATAACAACGGTTTTGCAAAAGTGGCGGTTCAGTGCTTCGTATGACAGTGATGTTGTTAATCAAAATTTAGTTCTTCGATTGAAGTTTTGTGTTGAAAATCGCCACATTCACAAAGCCGCAAAACCGTTTTGTATTTCAGCTTTATAACCTACACCCAATTGACAAACTTTTAATAAAAAGAAAATGAAACATCTTATAATTCTTGGCTTGACCTTTTTGACCTTTACCGTTTACGGGCAGGACAAATACAACTATACCCAATTAAATAAACTAACCGAAGTTGAAGGAACTACCTATGTTATTGGAACTTTTGAAAATTGGGAGAAAGGAGATGGACTTAAAAACCGCTACTTGTTGTTTATTGACACAAAGACTGGAAACACAAACCAAGTTGACTTTCCGAATGAAGGATACTTTCAAAAAATTGAACAGGCAAAAATTGATGATTTAGGCATTAACCAAATTGTCATTGCTGCACGGACAGTTGACTTGGACGGGAAAAAAGGAATTGACAGGAACGACCCAACACAAATATTCGTTTTATCAACAGACGGCATGGAACGAACTCAACTTACGGACAACAAATTATTTGTAAGGACTTGGATTGTGAATAGAAAAACAGGAACCATTGTTATCACCGGACACTACGATACAAACAATAATGGTAAGTATGACAAGACAGACAAAATTGAAATAGGCATATACGACTTGAAAACATTGAAATTAATCACCAAAATATAAAAAACGGTGCACTAATTATTGAGTTTTCCCGTAATGAGCGTGGGTACATCTCGCCATTTTCGGAAAAAATACTTTAAACTCCACTATTGTAAGATTCAATAGTACTGATTGAAGAAAAAAATTATTTTCCCAAAAACCAATTGGAAAAATATAAATTACCGCTGGTGTGTCGTAGATTTGTTAAATATTTAGGTAAATTATGTGTAGGGAATTAGGATCCTTAAAGAAAATAAATCGTGCGTAATTAACATATAATAATAATTGTCAAAAGCAATAGATGAAAATTAAAAAAATACATTTGTTTATATCATTACTTTTTTTAAATTTTACGCTTTTAGCGCAAGAATTTGAATATTTTGGAGAGATAAGCTGCTTTGCAGAAAATCAAAAAAATTTCCAATATAATAGCGGTCTTGCAGAGCTTGCTATTGACAAGCGTAATAACATATTTATTTATGATCTAATTGGTGGCTCACTAATAAGGCTAGATAGTAATAGAACTTTTATTAAAAAATGGACAACTTTTGATTTTGAAGAAAATCAATTAATTAAAAATCAGAATCCAACATCTTATTATAATATTTTGAAAAGTGGTAGAAAAATTAAACTAGATTTTGAAGGGAATCTTTATTTATATGGTGCTGGGCCAATACATAAATTCACAACAGATGGTGTCTTTATAAAAAGCATAAAGTCAAGAACAGATGTAGAAGATATAGCATTTGATTCATTTAATAATATTTATGGAATTAGCAATAAAGAAATATTTAAATTTGATAAAATTGGAAATTTAATTAGTTCAACTGATTTGATTGGGCCAGTAGAATTGGAATTTGTTCGAAATCATTCACCATCTTTAGCTTTGGATAGTTTAGGAAATTACTATGTTTTAATCCAAGAAAAAGGTAGAATTTATAAATTTAGCAATACAGGTAAATTTATAAATTATGTCACAAATGAAGGTGAACCTATTAACGAAGGAAGGCTTTTTATTGACAGTAAAAATCATCTTTATGTAAGTTATAAATACAAGGATCAAATTCAATGTTTTGATTTAAATGGTAACTTTAAATTTAAAATCGGAAAAGATTCAAGCACAAAAGACAAAATAGTGTATCCACATTCTTTCATAGTTGATTCCAAAGGAAATGTCTTAGTACAGTCTTTAATAAACGGAATTGTGGAATATGATAGAAATCAAAAATATGTTACAACTTGGGGAACAGATGGGAGTTATGATGAATGTCTGAAAGATCCAAGACATATATTTATAAGTAGTGATAACTCTGTCTTTATCGTAAATGGTGAAAAACCGACTATTCAAAGATTTAACTTGGAAGGGAAATTTATTGATATTTTTCTTAAAACCAATAATTTGGACGGAAGGCCTTTAGGCATACAAGATATTAGTGAAGATAGTGAAGGTAACATAGTTCTTTTGACATGCCTTAAAAATGCTCCAATTTTAACAATTGATAAATCAGGTTATTTTATAAGTAGAATCCCAAGCTATCCTTTGGATTTTTTTTTAAACAAAACAAACTTGGTAGTGAAAGCACATAATGGAATGTTTAAACATGATAGTTACTATTTATCTGGTCTTCGGGAAAAACAGGTTTCAAAAACCATAAGTGGAAGTATTCCGATCTATTTTAATTCAGTAATTCCAATATCAGATGAATCCTATGTCGTTGATTTTACAGTAAATAATGAAGAACAAGTAACTATTGCATATTGGAATCATTCGATTCAAAAATTTGATAAAAATGGAGCCTTCTTAAACTATGTAATAAAACCTGAGAATCAAAATGAAGAATATAAATATTTCCAGTCAATTTCAATTGATCAATTTGACAATACTTTTATTTTGACCAGTGGATGCAAAATTCTAGTATATAATAATAGGGGAAACCTTGATCAAATTGTTGATGTCAGCAATAAAATAGAATACTGTAAAATTGGGAACGAAAAAATTGCAGTTTCAAAAGATGGACGTAATTTATTTATAACAGATCCGAAAAATTTTAGAATATTAATATTTAAAAGATGATTTATATCATATACATAACAAAGCTTAGCGCAATATTCACCTATATCGAGACGGGACGACGGCTAAGGCAAAACCGATGCATATCCTCAACGCACTTCCCTAAAAATAATAAGATTTGAAATCTACAAAAATTTATGATGATCAAAATATCATACGTTTTGCTCAAATGTTTTTAGGCTTTTAATGAGCAAAATGTTTAAATTGTACCATGAATAGAAAAAAGCTTCAAACTTGATTCAATGATTGATGACAGAGATACCGATAATATTGTGTCTTTTTCTATCAGGAAATTTTATATTTGTGGATAATAGTGTTAGAAATGATTTTTCCGTCAGAATAGAGAACAATATTGATTGCATAGATGAATACAAAACCATCCAAAAACAAAGGAGTGAGCACCCATGAGCCTGTTGATGTACAGATTTCTCATAACCCTGCTTCAACGGTTTCAAAAGTCAAAAATATAGAAATCGATCGTGGGAGATGGAGTAAATTTGCTTTTGAATTCTTGTCCATTTTTGTCGCCGTAATATCCGCCTTTGCCTTGAACAATTGGAATGATCATAGAAAAGACAATGTTGCCGAGCACAATATCCTAGAGGAGATTTCAAATGGCCTTGAGAAGGATATAAAAGATACCGAACAGAATATAATGGGTCATAAATATGGTTTGATGGCATGTCAATATTGGAGAAAAGTTATTAATGATCAAGTCATCAATTCCGATTCTATTCAATTTCACTATTTCAATTTGTTGAGAGATTTTATCTCGCTTCAGAATACTTCCGGTTACGAAAATCTAAAATCAAGGGGTTTAGAATTGATAAAAAATGATTCTCTCAGAACCTCCATCATATCGCTGTACGAATATGATTATAAAACTCTGAAAACTCTTGAGGAAGATTATTTTGAAATGCAGTTTCACGAAAATTATTTCAAAGAATTCAACGAATTGATCGCGCCAAATTTTCAGTTCGACATCAATGGAAATATTTTAGGGATAAAAATGCCTCTTCATTTGAACAGAAGTGATAAAAACAAACTGCTCAGCTATCTGTGGAAAATTGAATCAAATAGAAACTTTACATTGCAGTATTACCAAATAATTGAAACAAATATTCAAGCACTTATAAAGAAAATTGAGAAAGAAATTCAATAAAATAGAAGCAGACTATAGCAAATTTTTAAAATGCAAGTAAAAATCAAATCTATATTCCTATTACTTTTGGCCATGGTCGGATGCAAGGATGGCGAGGAGATGATAAAAATTGATTGGATTTTCGTAGAAGGTGGGACGTTTGAACAAGGCAAAAACCAGATAATTATCAGTCCCAAAGGAGATACTATCCATGGATTCACAAGTCCACATAGAAATATTGAATTAAGTGACTTCTTCATCAGCAAGTATGAGATAACAGTTAGGCAGTTTAAAGTATTTTGTAAGAGTACAGGAAGAAAAATGCCTCTTCCTCCTGCAGAAAACGCATACGGAATGCATGTGAATTACGATTGGGAAGATGAAAAACCGATGTTGGCTACGTGGGATGAAGCGGATGAATTTGCTAAATGGGCAGGTGGTAGACTTCCTACAGAAGCAGAATGGGAATATGCTGCAAAGGGAGGGAAAGAGAGCAAAAGTTTTCAGTATAGTGGTAGCGATAATCCAATAGAAATAGGGTGGGTTGGAGAAAATTCTGATAGTATTTTTCATAATGTAGGTCTTCTAAAACCAAATGAACTTGGCATATATGATATGACAGGAAATGTCAGTGAATGGGTTTCAGATTGGTATAATCCGGAAAAAGATAGTTTAGTAAGCAAATTTAATCCACAAGGCCCCATGGATGGTACATATAAAATTTCAAAAGGTTTGAGTTGGTTTTATAATACGACAAATGAAAATGGAAAACCTTTACAATATGGAATACATATGCCCGAAGTGAGATACCAATCACCGAAAGAAACTCGCAATGATGGATTTGGGTTTAGAATAACAAAGGACAAATAAAAACTACAATGATGACATTTATCATTACAAATGATGTCATCCGCTCACCTCTTTAGGTCAAAGAAGTTGGTAGATTTGCAAAATTTCAATTTTGACGCACATTTTACTGATTTTACATCAGTAAACATATTTGAAACCAATAATATCAAAAAATAATAGAGAATGAAGAGGAGCATTGTAATTTTTGAAGCGGAAGGAGGTTCTGACAAATGGATAGATGGTCACCGCAAAGACACCATGCCTATCCTGAATGCGATAAAGGCGCAAGGATGGGCTTGCGAAGTGGTGTATTTTCGAGACGAATGGAAAGATGTCATCATAGACTATGTGAAGGATAAATTTGACGCATATATCAGCCGAATAAACCCGGGAAACTTACCACACGGTGAGAAAGTTTATTTTGATGCATTGCGAGAACTTTCTAGAGCCGGATTGATTGGGATGTCATCTCCCGAAGCAATGTTGAATTTTGGTGCAAAGGATGCTCTAGTAAAACTTGCAAGTACAGACCTAGTGCCTGATGATACCTATGCGTACTATAATTTCCGAGCATTTAAAGATACATTTCCAAAAAGTTTATCATATGGAGAGAGGGTACTGAAGCAAAATCGTGGTAGTACAGGTGAAGGCATTTGGCGTGTGCAGATCGCTGATGACATAAAATATGAACCTGGCGACACATTGCCTTTGAATACAAAACTGAAATGTACGGAAGCCGTAGATAACCATGTTGAATACAAAACACTTGGCGAATTTATGGACTTCTGCGAAAAATATATTGTAGGAGAAAATGGTATGCTAGTGGATATGCGGTTTATGCCCCGTATAAAGGAAGGAGAAATCAGGATTCTTATGGTTGGATCAGAACCCATCTTTGTGGTTCACAAGAAACCGGCTGAATCTGCGGACGCTTTTTCAGCTACTTTGTTTTCAGGAGCAAAATACAAGTATGACAAGCCTGAAGATTGGCAAGAACTCATTGATATGTTCGATTCAGTTTTACCTACGATATCTGAAAAATTGGGAGGATTGGATGTGCCACTTATATGGACTGCAGACTTTATGTTAGATTGGGATGAGAATGGCAATGACACTTATGTCTTGGGAGAAATCAATTGCTCTTGTGTAGGATTTACAAGCCATCTTGATCAAGGAATTCAAGAAATTGTAGCAAAAGAAGCCATCAGTAGAGTTGTGAATAATTGAGTTGGCTGATTTTTATGGCATAGGTAGATTATAGTTTATAATTACTTGATATTAAATGTGTTGCAGTCATTATTGCAAAATTTTTAGGAGCAGTTTACTGTAATGTATTGTGGCAAAACGGAGTTATTGATAAGATTTATTGTGCACAAAAACTCATTAAGCGGTTTGAAAAAATCTAGCCGTTGTGAGAATCGTTTTGACACACATATTTTGTGAATTTTAATAATGAGCAAGGACTTACCTATGTTTTTACTAATCTACAACAGTCATTACAAGCAAAATATGGATATGTTGATTGAATTCATGGATAATGGATGCATACTAGAATATTTGAGTAAATAATATTCTTCAAATGTTATGAAAAATTATTTGCTTTGGTTAGATTTGTTCTATAATTTGATTGGTCACATAATTGAACTCGAAATAGATGAAAATGAATAAAAATTGGTACAATAACATACCAGCAAAATTTCAAAAAGTAAAAAATTAATAAAATCAACTCAAAATATGGCAGAAATTAAAAACATTGAAGGATTGACAGCGGATGATATCAATAGTGAATTGAAAAATGGAGCAAAATTTGTAGTTTTCCGGTACTGTTTCTCCATTTTAATTTTGACATTTAAACATAACAGTGACATTTATTTTATAAAATCTGGAGAGTCAACCATCAAATACAGTATTGGTTTTACATTGATAACATTTTTTTTTGGATGGTGGGGAATTCCTTGGGGACCAATTTATAGTATTGGTGCATTATACACCAATTTGACAGGTGGAAAAGATGTAACTATGGAATTGTTAAATGCCATGAATTCTAAAAACCAATAAAAAACCTCTGAGGGGATGAAAATATTGTAACACCAACACAAACCAAATAAAAAATCATATGGCAACAAATATTTCAAGACTGAATCTAAATGCGACAAAAGCAAAAGCTTGGGAAGCACTGACTGATCCTGTGATGGTGAAGGCATGGCAATATGGCAGTGAGTTGATAACGGATTGGAAAGTTGGAAATGAAATTCGTTTCAAAACCGAATGGCAAGGCCAAATTTTCGAACAATGGGGTACAGTTTTGCATTTTGAGCCTACATCTAGGTTGAAATATTCCCTGTTTGCACCTCGACCGGATCTCGAAGATACATCAGAAAACTACTTCGAAATGGAATATGTATTGACAAAAAGAGGAGATGGATTAGAATTGTTGATTGTACAAGAAGACAATCGACCCGGTGCACAACAAGAACCGGAGCAAGGAGAAGAAAATCCGGTTTTAAAAATGTTAAAGGAATTGATTGAAAAATCTTGAGAAATACATAAAAAATATGTTGGAAGAAAGAGTTTGAAATTGAAGTAATTACGTGGTTTTTGATAAAAAGTTATTATAGTCATCAAGACCGTTAATACAACCAATTTTTGATTCTTTTGCTACCTTTATTTTAATATCCAAATATTTTATTCAAGGCCAAATGACTACTTTTGTAAAGTATTCAAACATTTGAATTTATTGATAAAGTTATTCATAAAATCAAATTATTATGATCATAGCAAGAAAAGATGAAGTAATAATTCGGGAACTGGAGAAGGCAGACTTTTCAAAGTTGGTAGAATATGCCGATAATGAGAACGTCAGCATAAATCTTTTTGATGCATTTCCCCTTCCTTATACCAATAGATTTTATAGAATATGGTAGGGAAAATGGATAGAAATCTTTACCCATAGTTTGTGCGTTAAGTAAAAAGGGAGCAGTTTTATTAAAATTCAAATCACATCATGGATCACCACAGATTTTCTATCTCAAAACAAGTTAAAAGCATCAGATTCGCATTGAATGGGATGAAGATTTTAATCTTAGAAGAACATAATGCTAGAATTCATCTTTTAGCAGCCATTTGTGCTATTGCAGCAGGTTTTTATTATGCAATCTCTTTGACGGAGTGGATGGCTATCATTATCTCCATTGGTTTAGTTTTCAGTCTTGAGAGCATCAATTCGTCGATTGAATATATGGCAGACTTCATTTCTCCTGAAAAACATGAAAAAATAAAGAAAATTAAAGATGTATCTGCTGCAGGTGTATTATTTGGTGCAATATCTGCGTTGATTGTTGGATTGATAATTTTCTTACCTAAATTATTTACATGATGCTTGAAACTTTCAGAGAGACCAAAAGGGTCAATGAAACAGTCTTATTAGGCTTGTTCACTATGCTATGTTTTGGATTTTCAATATTTCGATTTCTATATACAGGGTCAAGAACGTTTTTATTTTTAAATTGGAATTTATTCCTTGCTTTCATTCCGTGGGCCTTGACAAGTATGGTTATAATTTGGCCTGAATTGCAAAAATCTCGAATCACATTATTTGTATTGCTATGTGCATGGATGTTGTTTTTTCCAAATGCACCTTATATTTTAACTGATTTATTTCACTTGAGATTGAATTCGTCTATGCCCATTTGGTTTGATCTGGTTTTGATATTGTCATTTGCTTGGACAGGACTTCTTTTTGGATTTTTAAGTTTATGGGACATTGAAAGAATACTTCAAAAATTCATGAATCGTAGCAAAGTCATAATTGTATCTTTTGTTTTATTGGTAATAGGTAGTTTTGGTGTATATTTAGGGAGATTTCTTAGATGGAACAGCTGGGATGTGTTGACAGAGCCACATGGTTTGATCTATGATATTGGTGATAGATTTATACATCCTATCGAGCATCCCAGAGCTTGGGGAATGACTATTTTAATGGGCATCTTTCTTAATATGATTTATTTATCTTTCAAATTGGTCATGAAGAGAAATAGTGAATAAATTCGAAAAAGGTAGATTTTGCCAAATTTTGATTACCCAAAATATTTTGCATTTTATGAAAATTCAAATTTTTTTAATCTTCGTTGAACAATAGCCCATCCATTCCTTTTCGGAATATCAGATATTTAAATTTTAGAAAACTCTATTTATAAACTGCAGTATTATATGCAAATAAAATAAATGTGATATTTGAAATCGTTTGATACATATTCCATTAAATATTACTACTTTAATTTATATTAAACTGTTTATGACTTTTGTCTTTTGAACTGCCAAGACGAAGTATATGGTGTTTTATATAGATCAATTAGATGGCTATAAAAAATTGAAATAATTAATTTATTTTAGAAAAATAATTTTGGTTCTTAAAAAATAATTTCTTAAATTTGTAAAGTATTTTACAATCATAACCTAATACCTTCTAAACCAAAAAATTATAACGAATTGAAAGGCAATTGTTGGGCTTTATTATTTTTAACCTTTCAATTCTTACACCATGAAAAAATGTTTTCCATTCGTTATTCTTTTTTGCTGTGCTTGCTTGTATACTGAAGCACAAACTTTTTTAGCTGAAACAGTTGATCAATCTTTAGTACATCATGTGTCATCTTCATTGAGAGCAGGATCTTGCTCATCTCCGGATGGCGCTATGAACATTGGTGCCATAAGTTCCATCAATGATCCCGGATGCTACTCTGTCAACTCTAGTCTTGGTGGAGGCAGCGTCAGTGTTACTTATTGCTTTACGTTGACAGCGCCTTCCGGATCAAATGAGGGAATGGATTTTGCCACATTCTATTCTTCGGATTGCAGTGGCGTCACATGGACCAATGCCGTCATGTACAATTATCCCTCATGCACCGTATTGACAAATCCTGCGCCTTTGGATGTATTTAATCCTGGAGAGTTCACTCCAAGTGGTAGTTACGTATTCTGCTACACAATGACAAAGAGTGGCGGACCTTGCACATTGAGCACCTTTTGTCCTTATTATGAGGTGTTTTCTGTTATGCCAATTGAGATCACTTCTATTGATGCATTTGAAATGTCCCAATACAATGAAGTACATTGGTCAACTTCTTCAGAGCTCAATAATGCATGGCAGGTATTAGAAAAATCAAGCAATGGATTTGACCAATGGACTGAAGTTGGTAGAGTTGAAGGTTCAGTCAATTCCCAGCGTGTCAGGGAATACCAATTGGAAGATCATAGTCCATATACATCTACTTTTTATAGAATCAAATCAATAGACCTGGACGGTAAAATTCAGTACTCTGATATTGTAAATCTAATTAGGAAAAAAGCTACCCAATTTGCCATAGAAATAATGCCGAATCCATTTAATGACGTACTACATATTTCAAGAATTGATCTAGGTGGAGAAGTAAATATTCAGATTTCGGATATGGAAGGAAAAATTATTTTCAAAGAGCAGATAAATACAAATGCCAATCTGCCAAATAATAAAATTGAAATCTTCACGGAAAATTATTTGTCAGGAATGTACATTTTAGTGGTTCAGAATGAAAAGCAAACAGTCATCAAAAAGGTTGTAAGACTTTGATGACTTCTCTGATGTGTAAAAAGGAGTTTTTAAAAATTGAATGCTCCTTTTTTATTTTAAATTTGCTTGGAAGATATTTTAATAATTATTATCTTTGCACCCTGTTTGTAAAATCAACGCTTTATTTGCTATTGATTTAAATGTAAATCATTGGTTTTCAATCACAAAAGTAAAGAGTCCGTACTGGCTCCGTAGCTTAATTGGATAGAGTACCTGACTACGGATCAGGCGGTTGAAGGTTCGAATCCTTCCGGAGTCACCATTTTTATTTTGAAATAGTTATTTAATTATATAGTATCATGTCGAGAGTTTGTCAATTAACAGGTAAAAAGCCAATGAAAGGGCACAAAGTGTCACACTCAAATGTGAAAACCAAGCGTAGGTTTTTACCAAATTTATTCACTAAGAGATTTTTTATGCCTGAGACAGGCGAGTGGATCACATTAAAAATTTCTATGTCCGCTTTGCGTACAATTGATAAAAAGGGATTGTATGCGTACCTTAATGAGCTTGGTGTAAGTCCACAACAAGCCAACGTTGGCGAATAAACTCTTTGAACACTTTTAAATAAATTTACCAGATCATGGCAAAGAAATCAAAAGGCAATAGAATCCAGATTATCTTGGAATGTACAGAGCAGAAAGCTTCAGGTGTAGCCGGCATGTCCAGATATGTCAGCGAAAAGAATAGGAAAAATGACCCTGAGCGTATGGAACTCAAGAAGTTTAACCCATTTTTAAAGAAATATACCGTTCACAAAGAAATTAAATAATCATGGCTAAAGTATCCAAAAACGCCCGTGTAGCTCAAAGGGCTGCAAATGTGGGTTCAGGTAGAGATCACGTCCGCGTGGTGAAATCTATAAAAGATCCTGTAACAGGAAAATACAGCTTCAAAGAATCCATCATTCATAAGGACAAAGTAGCTGATTTTTTCAAGGAGAGCAAATAATTTCCTGTAAAATATTGCGAAAGGGTATTCTTATTCGATATAAGGATACCCTTTTGTTGTTTTGAAAATTTCCTAACTTTGAACGTTAAAAAAGGAGAGTTTTACTAAACGTATTTTGAATAATTGCATTTATACACGTATAAACCCAATTTATGAGTTTTTTTAAAAAATTCTTTTCTAAGGAAAAAGAAGAAGATTTAAATAAAGGTCTTGAAAAGACTAAGCAAAGTTTTTTCTCACAGATTTCAAAAGCAGTCGCCGGAAAGTCAAAGGTTGATATTGAGTTTTTGGATGAGTTAGAGTCCATTCTCATTTCTGCCGATGTAGGATTAGATACCACTGTGAAAATCATCGATAGACTGGAAGCCAAAGTAGCAGAAGACAAATATCTCAATGTCGAAGAACTGAATTCAATTTTGAAGCAAGTCATCGTAGATATTCTGAGCGAAAACCATACTGAAGATGTGGAAGATTTTGAGCCATCCCAACCCAATCGTCCACATATCATATTGGTAGTTGGCGTGAATGGTGTTGGCAAGACCACTACCATCGGAAAATTATCTCATCAGTTTAAGAAAAATGGATTTTCTGTAGTACTAGGCGCAGCAGATACATTCAGAGCTGCTGCAGTGGATCAATTGAAGATATGGTCAGAAAGAAGTAATACGGAATTCTACTCAAAAGGGATGAACACCGACCCTGCAGCTGTAGCATATGAAACAGTACAATACGCTTTGAATCACCAGAAGGACATCGCCATCATCGATACAGCAGGTAGATTGCATACTAAAAAACAATTGATGGATGAATTGACAAAAATCAAACGATCTATTCAGAAAAAGCTACCTGAAGCACCGCATGAGGTGATCTTGGTTTTGGATGCGACCACAGGACAAAATGCCATTGAACAAGCTAAGCATTTCACAGCCGCTACAGATGTTACAGGAATTGCACTGACCAAATTAGATGGAAGTGCCAAAGGTGGCGTTGTCTTGGGTATTTCAGATCAGTTCAAGATTCCAATAAAATACATCGGCGTAGGTGAAGGTATGGAACAGCTGCAAGTGTTCAATAAGAAGGCATTTGTTGATTCGCTTTTTTCATGAAATGGGTGATAGAATCCATACAAACACGGTCATAATAACAAAGTTATTTGTTGCTATTTTGATCTGTCTTCCTTTGTTTTTATTGGGACAAGTGGATTCAACTAAACTCGTCAAAAATACCGTTGATACAACTCCGATTCTTAAGTATTATCACCTAAATTCAGAGACTGACACCCTAACTATAACAGACAGCCTTACCTCAATGAAAATGGTTAAATATGGTTCCAGAAATGTTGATTTTGGCCATTATATACATACAGGAATTGATGGAAGTGCTGGTACAGATTTGTTATATAACCCATTGATAGAAAAAGGATTGGCTATTGGTTACAACCAGTATAATTTGTATAATTACAACCTCAATAATTTTAATTTTTATTCATATCGAAATGCCATTACCCTTTTCAATTTTTCAATGTTGGGTAATCTGAAAAATTTTCATCTTGGTGCATCATACTATTCACCTTTAAAAAATAATTTGAGCTTCTCCTTGCAGTTTAATCGATACAATAATATTGGATTTTATAGCAATCAAGCAACATTGTGTACCAATTTTGCGACAGCCTTGAAATACGATCCTGAAAAGAAGAAGTATTCTGCCACATTGGGATATTTGCGAAACTCAAATGTTGAGCAAAATAATGGAGGCCTACCGGAAACCACCAATTACAACACTACGTATAAAGATGGGTTGCCCACTTTTTTACAGTCGGATTCTACGCGGCAAAATAATGACAGTTACTTCTTTATTCACAAGTTGAAACTTTTCAAAACATCTTCATCGGGTTCCGGTGCGGGATTCAGACACCAAATCGAGTATAATAAGCGATATATTAAATTTGTAGATCATGGTGTATCTGACTCAATTTCTTTGAATTATTATGGTGCGTTGGTTTCTGATACGAGAGGACTTCGTAAATTGGTAAGTTTAAGCACTTTTGCCAATTATTTTTGGGCCTTTGGTCGCTTTAAAAACATTGAAGGAGAAGCAGGTATTTATTATGGTATTACATCACTCAAAGACCATAACTTCACTGAAAACAGGCATGATATTTCATTGTTATTCAATGGCAATATTCCCATTGGAAAGGTTTTTGACATCAAAGCAATTGGCTCGTTAGGAATCGGTGGCAATGCAGGAAATTTTGATGTAAAGGGAAGCATTGGATTGAATTTATCGAAGGTTTTGAAGCTTGATGCTTTTTTTAGGTTATTTCGTACCGAACCTACTTACCAAGAAAAACAATTAATCGTCAATGATGTACCGATTTTTGTCAATGATTTCCAAAAGCCATTTGGTAGCATACTATTTGGACAGTTGAATATTCCCAAAATTCACCTTGGTGTTGCCGTGACACAGACTTTGGTCAATAATCCAATCTATCGTTCAGATTTGTTTGTTCCTACCCAGTTGAGTGGCATTTACTCCAATACACATTTGACTGTACAGCATGATCTGAAAGTTTGGAAGTTTCATTTTGAGAATACAATAGACTATCAGTTGGTTTCGCATCGTATTTACCCTATACCAACATTATTGTCAAATCATCTACTGTATTACCAAGGGATTTGGTTTAGAAAGGCACTGGAAGTGCGTCTAGGTGGTGGTATGAGATATCTGTACGACATGCCTGCATTTACTTACCATCCAGGATACGCAGAGTTTGTTCCGGTTCAAACTTCAGCGACGCATCAATTCCCAAATGTACAGATGTTTTTAGCTGCAAAAGCAACCACATTCTGGTTTAAGTTTAGTTTTGAGAACTTCCTAGGTTATTTTAATGATGTTCCTGACTTTCAGCTGGTAAATTATCCGGTTTTGGATCAGAAATTAAGATTTTCAATAATTTGGCATTTGCCAAACTAATGTCATGTTGACCAAAGACAATTTTCTGACGATATTACATCAATATCCATGGAATAAAAAGCCAAAGTATTTGCTTGCGGTATCAGGTGGCGTGGATTCAATGGTACTCAGCCATCTATTCTATGATAGCGGTTGTGAAATTGGAATTGCCCATGTAAACCATCACCTTCGAGACGTAGAGTCGGATGAAGATGCTGAATTTGTTAGGAGATTTGCGGCAGATAGATATTTGCCTTACTTTCAACATGATGTAAACAAAACCGATTTATTAGTCGGAAATATGCATGACAAAGCCAGAAAAGAAAGATATGCATTCTTCCAGTCTGTCGCTCAAAAAAATGGATATGATTACATCGTTACTGCGCATCATCTGGACGATAGAATAGAAGGATTTTTTTTGAATCTATTGAGAGGCGGCGGATTACAAGGTCTCACATCTTTGCAGCCATTGAAGGGTAATCTTTTCAGACCTTTATTGCATTTCAGAAGACAAGAGATTGAGGACTTTGCTGATGCTCAAAATATTACCTTTAGAGAGGATAGTTCAAATGCAAAGCTTGACTACACCAGGAATAAAATCAGACACAGCTTACTGCCACTTTTACATTCCATTGATCCACGAGCAAATGATGGAATTGAATTATCACTCAGGAATTTGGAATCAGAAAGGTACCTTCTTGAAGAATATATTGATTATCTCAGGGAAAAGTACATGTCAACTGATAGTAAATACACCTATATCGACACATTCAATCTGGGTGATGCTTCAGATGTAAAATTGTATAAATTGATCCACCAATTTGGGTTTAATTTTGCTCAGTGTCAAAGTATGATTCAGCAAGCTTCTATACCTGGAGCCACGTTTGAAGGAAATGGTTATCAGGCATTGAAGACCGAGCAGCATATCATTATTCGTGATTTAAACACCGTCAAAAATCATGATACGGAATTGATCATACCGGAACTAGGGACCTATACTTTTAATAGTTGTACGGTGCAAGTTATGCAGTCATATCAGGTCGAAAGTTCGGAAGAAATTGCCTCAGTTATTGCTGTGGAACAAGCACATTTTCCACTGAAACTGAGGTACAAAAAGAATGGAGATACATTCAAACCTGCTTCTTTAAAGGGCCGAAAAACATCTCTGAAATCCTATTTAACAAATAAAAAAGTGCATCGTTGGGCCAAAGAAGATACGATGGTATTGGTCGATAATTGTGAGGATATTATAGCAGTTATTGGATATGAATTGTCTTTTGCAGTTGGATTGGAAGAAAAAAAAGCTCAAGGAACTATCTTATATGTGAAAATAATAAATATATAAAATTAATTTATACAAATATATATAAATTAATATTTCATATATGGATACAATTCTTTGAAATTGAAGATGTATCTGATGATAACCAATTTAAGATTTTGTAATTTTGGGGTTTAGTTGGTTTTTCATAGACCAACTCTATGATTAATCATATTTATTTTCGCATGAAGATATTTTGTATTGGTAGGAATTATGTTGAGCATGTGCGTGAACTGGAGAATGAAGTTCCAACAGAACCATTGGTTTTTATGAAACCTGCTACCGCACTTTTGACGGATAATAAACCATTTTATCATCCAAATTTTTCACAAAACATTCATTTTGAAGTTGAAATCGTACTAAAGATTTCCAAAAATGGAAAATCCATCATTCCTCAATTTGCCAAAGATTATTACAATGAAATAGGGCTTGGTATTGATTTTACTGCGAGAGACCTCCAAGACACATTAAAAAAACAAGGGCATCCATGGGAAAAGGCCAAAGCCTTTGATCATTCAGCCGTGGTTGGTACATTTTATGACATTGCTGAGCTAGAAATGAATCACCTTCACTTCCAACTTTTTAAAAATGAAGAATTGGTACAAGATGGTGATGTCAAAAAAATGATATTTGGATTTGATGACCTAGTCTCTCACGTCTCTACATATTTTACGTTGCAAAAGGGAGATTTGATCTTCACAGGCACACCGTCAGGTGTAGGAAAAATTTCGATTGGCGACACCTACAAAGGATTCTTGAACGATAAAATTAATTTTGAATGTACAATAAAATAATTGCTTTTGGTCTTTTGACAATTGCGTTCTTTTACGCATCTCCACTTAATGCCCAAAAAAAGGATGAAGAAAAAAAATGGGATGTCAATAATCCGCCTGGAAAGCATCAGGATTTTATAATCAAGACCGATGAAGGGACTTGGATGAATGTGGACGTCAGTCCTGATGGTAAGACCATAGCTTTTGACCTATTGGGAGATATCTATACCATGCCGATTACGGGAGGAAAAGCCACAGCTATTCGTTCTGGATTAGCTTGGGAAGTGCAACCAAGATGGAGTCCGGATGGGAAAAAGTTGTTGTTCACCAGCGATGCCGGTGGCGGAGATAATATTTGGATGATGGATAGCAAAGGTGGTAATGCCAAGCAAGTAACCAAGGAAAGTTTTAGGTTGCTGAACAATGCCACATGGATGCCTGATGGGCAATATTTTATTGCTCGAAAACACTTCACTTCCACACGGTCATTGGGTGCTGGTGAGATGTGGATGTACCATATTTCCGGTGGAGAAGGCATTCAAATAACCAAAAGAAAAAATGATCAACAAGATGTCAATGAACCTTCAGTATCCCCTGATGGCAATTATTTGTATTACAGCGAAGATGTGTATCCGGGAGGATTTTTTCAATACAATAAAGATCCAAATAATGAAATTTTTGCCATTTTTAAATACGATTTCAAAAAAGGAGAAACAAAAAAAATTATAGGTTCAGCATGTCGTCCTCAGGTGTCAAACAAAGGCGATAAAATTGCATATGTGAGACGTGACCGAACTAAGACAGTACTTTTCATTGAAGATTTAAAAACAGGTAGATCGTGGCCTATTTACAGCGACTTGAGTAAAGATCAACAGGAAGCGTGGACAGTATTTGGTGCATATACGGGTTTTGATTGGACACCTGATGATTCAGAGATCATCATTTGGTCTAAAGGTAAGATCAAACGCATCAATACATCCAATGGTTCTGCGGCAGATATCCCTTTTCAAGTGGAAGTCAGTCACAGATTCATGGAGACTGTGCATTTCAAAAATGATGCATTTACCGATAAGTTTGATGTGAAAGTGCTTCGAAACCTTGTGACTTCACCCGATGAAAGTATGATTGTGTTTAGTGCATTGGGACATTTATATGCATCAACAAATGGAGGCACGCCTGCAAGGCTAACTGATGATGTGGACTTTGAAAGCGAGCCCAGTTTTAGTCCTGATGGTAAATCTATTGTGTATGTCACTTGGAATGATGAAAACTTGGGCGCCATCAAAACACTAGATCTTTCATCAAAGGAAAATAAAATTATCACCACGCAAAAGGGTATTTTCAGAACGCCAAAATTCAATTCAAAAGGCGATAAAATAGTATTCAGAAAAGAAGCCGGAAATGGACATCAAGGATATCAATACGGTGTAGATGCCGGCATTTTGATTCAATCTTTGAACGATACTATTCCACAATTTATCACAGCTGAAGGTGAGAACCCCCAATTTGATGCATCGGGAGACTTTCTTTATTATACCACAGGAGGATTTCTATTTGGTTCCTTAACCAAATCATTGAAAAAAATAGACATTGCAAAGCAAAAAGAAGATGTAATATTCAATACAAAATATACCACCAACTTTACCATAAGTCCAGATGATAAATGGGTTGCATTTACTGATTTATACAAAGTATATATCGCTCCAATGCCTGCAGTGGGTCAAGCAGTCGGCCTTTCTGCATCAAGTAAGGCTATTCCCATCACACTAGTTGCAAAAGATGCAGGATACAATCTCCAATGGTCAAAGGATAGTGAGCGATTGCATTGGACATTGGGCAATCGATATTTCACCACTTCAGTCAAAGATAGATTTGAATTTTTACGCGATGTAGAAGGGGATCTACCACCATTAGATACGATAGGGAAAGAGATTAAATTACAAGTGGTATCAGATAAACCTACGGGCAAATTCGCATTTGTAGAAGGTAGGATTATTTCCATGGAAAATGATGAAATTATTGAAAATGGGTTATTAGTGACAGATGGAAATGTGATCAGTTATGTTGGAAAGTATGATCCATCTAAAATTCCCGGAGATGCAGAGATCATAAATTCAAAAGGCAAAACCATCATGCCCGGATTTGTGGACGTCCATGCCCATCTTGGTGCTTTTCGTGACGGGATCAGCCCACAAAAACATTGGCAATATTATGCTAATCTGGCCTATGGCATCACTACTACCCATGACCCTTCAGTCAATTCTGAAATAACCTTTGCACAAAGTGAAATGGTAAAAGCCGGCGCCATGATTGGGCCTAGAATTTTTTCTACAGGAACAATTTTATATGGAGCTGATGGGGATTTTAAAGCAGAAATAAACTCTTTGGAAGATGCCAAATCAGCCATCAAACGCACAAAAGCATTTGGAGCTTTCTCCGTAAAATCCTACAATCAGCCTAGGCGTGAACAGAGACAACAGGTGATTGAAGCGGCAAGACAACTAGGTATCGAGGTGGTTCCTGAAGGTGGTTCATTTTTCTATCATAACCTGAGCATGGTTGCTGATGGGCATTCCAGCGTAGAACACAATATACCTGTGGCGCCATTGTATGATGATGTTATTCAGTTTTGGTCACATTCCCATACAAGTAACACACCAACATTGATTGTCAATTACGGCAGTGTCAATGGAGAATATTATTGGTATCAACACACCAATGTCTGGGAGAAAGATAGATTGCTCAAATTTACACCCAAATCTGTTATCGATGCAAGGTCTAGACACCGCACCATGATTCCAGAAGAAGAGTATGAAAACGGACATATTCTCACGTCAAAGTCGTGTAAAAAATTGACTGATGCAGGTGTGTTGATCAACTTAGGTTCTCATGGACAATTACAAGGTCTTGGTGCACATTGGGAATTATGGATGTTACAACAAGGCGGTATGACCAATTTTGAAGCGTTGAAATCGGTCACACTGAACGGTGCGAAACTCTTAGGTATGGATCATCAAATAGGTACACTTAAGAAGGGTAAACTGGCAGATATCATCGTTATAGACGGTAATCCATTAGAAGATATTAAAGCATCCGAAAATGTCCTTTTTACCATGATCAATGGACGTTTATACAATAGCGCAACAATGGCTGAATATGGAAGCACGCCTCCAAGTAAATTCTATTGGGAGTTAGATGGTAGCGGATATATTGACCCAAGCATCTTTTCTGCAAAATGTGCTTGTGGATTATAATAAAAGACAAGGTATATGTCCATCCTAGTCATTGATAGCGGCTCTTCAAAGGCGGAATGGTTATGGAGTGATGGACAGAACACGGAATCACTTACAACTGATGGCATCAATGTGGCAACAAAATTAGTCCACTTTGACCAATTTGAAGGACTTTCAGATCGCATGAAAGACAGCGATCATGTATTTTTCTATGGGGCCGGAATTTCTGATAGTGTGAATGCCAAAAAAGCCATAGAGATATTAAAAACGATGGGATTGAAGGGATACATTCATGCAGAATCTGACTTATTAGGAGCCGCAAGAGCATTGTTTGGAAGAGAAGAGGGCATTGCCTGCATTCTAGGAACAGGTGCCAATAGTGCGTATTATAACGGTGAACAACTCAAATATTCCAGACCCGCATTGGGATTTATCATTGGCGATGAAGGATCCGGTGCTAACATAGGGAAGGAAATTCTTAGACAGTATTTCTATCACCTTATGCCGAAGGAGATTGAAGAAAGTTTCTTCGAGCAGTATCAGATGACAAAGCAAAAACTCATCCAGATTCTTTATACGTCGCATGGAGGTGCTAAATATCTTGCTTCGTTTTCTTTATTTTTGCATCAATGGAGACATCATCCTTGGGTATTTGATGTATTGTCTCAAGAATTTTCTTCATTCATTCATCAAAAAATCCAACCACTTCATAAACATAATCCGTGTAAAGTCGGTTTTGTAGGGTCAATAGCGTTTTTTAATAGCGATGTTCTAACCCATTTACTTTTGAAAAATAGCATTGACTGTAGTGAGATTCTTAAAAATCCGGTAGATCGATTGTTAGATTATCATTTAAAATATACATAGTTTTATAGATATGAGTAAGGTAAAAAGAATTGCGGTTTTGACTTCAGGAGGTGACGCTCCGGGAATGAATGCCGCCGTAAGAGCAGTTGTTAGAGCATCCGTTTACCATGACTTACATATTTACGGTATTTATCGTGGATACGATGGGATGGTAGAAGGTAAAATAAAGCGATTGGAAGCCGGTGATGTAGCCAATATTATCCAACGTGGTGGCACAATTCTTAAAACTGCCAGAAGCGAAGCTTTCAGAACAGCGGAAGGTAGGAAAAAGGCCTATGAAAATCTCAAAGCAAATGACATCGACGGCGTGGTGGTAATAGGAGGAAATGGTACCTATACAGGTGCAGATGTTTTCAGTAAAGAATACAACATCGCCATGGTAGGCTTACCCGGAACCATTGATAACGACATCTATGGAACTGACTATACCATTGGATTTGATACTGCGATAAATACAGCCATTGAGGCAGTGGATAAAATAAGGGATACGGCAGATTCACACAATCGCATCTTCTTTGTGGAAGTGATGGGCAGACACAGCGGATATATCGCATTACATACAGGGATCGGAAGTGGTGCAGGAGCCATCTTTTTGCCGGAAACAAATACTACCGTCCAAGAATTGTGCGAACATTTGGCACTTTCTATCAAGCGTCAAAAGCTATTTAATCTCGTCATTGTGGCGGAAGGAAACCAAAATGGTGACGCAACCACATTAGCCAAGGAGGTGAAGGCACTAAGCCCTGAATATGACATCAAAGTGACCATCATAGGACATCTTCAAAGAGGAGGTGCGCCAACGGCCATGGATAGAGTTCTTGCAAGCAGAATGGGACACAGCGCAGTTCAATCACTGATGAGGGGAGAATCCGGCGTGGCGCTCGGTATTATCAACGATAAAATTATCTTTACTCCATTTCATGAAGCCATAAACAAGACTAAACCTATCAATAAGCAATTGATTAGAATGGCAGAAATACTCGCAATGTAATGGAAATTGCACTATTTTATATCCCTTGTCCTAATAAGACGTCAGCAGCAGAAATATCAACCACATTGATAGATGAACAACTGGTTGCATGTACTAATTTGTTTGAAGGTATCAGTATGTTTCATTGGGAAGATGCCCTGCAAAGAGATACCGAAATGTACCTCATTTGTAAGACTTCCATTGCCATGATAGACAAAGTGGAAAAAAGAATATCTGAAATTCATCCGTATGATACGCCTGCTATCATCCACTGGATAGCGCAGGTCAATGACAGCTATGGCAAATGGGTGAAAGACCAATTGGATGATTCCCAAGACTAATTGTAGTAGAATTAAACAATTTCTTGATTATCGAATTTAATATTTGAATGCATCCATCAAATATGAGTGGTGTTTTAAGTCATATTACTAATCAATATTCCAAGCGATAGTTAGGTTATTATCTTGGCAGTATAATTTAGCTATTATTTTATTTTGAATCAAAGTAGGTTTATCCATTTATGGAATTTATAGATTATTATCAAACATTGGGAGTGGCAAAGACAGCCACGCAAGAGGAGATTAAGAAAGCCTATCGAAAATTGGCGCGTAAGTACCATCCGGATTTAAATCCTAATAATTCTGACGCAGAAAAGAAGTTTAAGCAGATCAATGAAGCAAATGAAGTCCTAAGCCATCCTGAAAACAGGAAAAAATACGACCAATATGGCAAAGATTGGATGCATGCGGAACAATTTGAAAAAGCACGCCAACAGCAGTCTTCGTCAGGAACAGCATACCAAGGAGGCGGTGGTGGCGGAAGCTATTATTCATATTCAGGTGAGGATGCTGATTTTAGTGATTTCTTCAATGATCTCTTTGGAAGTAGGGCAGGAGGTAGAACCCGTCAGCAGACAAAGTTCAGGGGTCAAGATTATCGCGCCACAGTGAAAATCCGGTTATCAGATGCATTTAGAACAAACAAGCAAACTTTTACGGTGAATGGTAAAAACATTCGTGTCACAGTACCTGCAGGCATTGAAAATGGTCAGGAAATAAAAATATCCGGTTACGGTGCGCCAGGGGTAAATGGTGGACCAAATGGTGATTTATATATCATTTTTGAGATAGAAAATGACACCGTTTTTACAAGAAAAGGCAATGATTTGTATAAAACAGAACCGATAGATCTCTATGTAGCGGCGCTTGGTGGGGAAGAACTCGTTGATACCATGGACGGGAAGGTGAAAATAAAAGTAAAACCCGAGACCCAAAATGGTACTAAAATGAGAATCAAGGGGAAAGGATTTCCCATCTATAAAAAGGATGGTGAATTTGGAGATTTATACATCACTTATAGTATTCAAATTCCGACTAACCTATCAGAAAAAGAGAAATCATTGTTTTCAGAATTGAAAAACCTTTCAAAATAATCGTTATGGAAGAGAGATTTATAAGCATTGAAGAGTGTTGCAATCATTATAGTGTCGAAACAGAATTCATTGAAGCATTGGAAGAGCATGGATTGTTATCATTTGTCAAAACTGAATCCGCAGTACAATTGTCTTTTAACCAATTGCCCCACTTAGAAAGGTGCATTCGCCTACATTATGATTTGGATATCAATTATCCGGGCATGGTTGCTATAGAGCATCTACTAGCACAGGTGCATGAGCTCCAAGCAGAAATGAGACGACTTCGAGGATTGTAAATTTAAATCTATTTATTATGGCAACAGACAAAAGTTTTGCAGAATACGTAGCCGGTCAATTTGACTTGGGAAGGGAAATAACCATAAAGAAAATGTTTGGTGAGTACGCCATTTATGCTGATGGGAAAGTTTTCGGTTTCATTTGCGACAATAAATTATTTATAAAGCCCATTGCTTCTGCAAAAGAATACATTGTCAACGTTGTGGAAGGTGAAGCATATCCAGGTAGTAAAATGTATTACCTCATCGAAGAACAGTTGGATGATGTTGCATGGATGTCCGGCTTGGTGAAGGCGATGTGGGATGAACTTCCCGAACCAAAGCCAAAGAAGAAAAAGTCCTGAATTTGATTTTCTATTGTTTTGTCTATTTCCTCCAAATTATAGTGGAACATCTTTTGTTTTATTATCAGTCCAAATTAAAATGCTCCTTAAAAACAAATTGCATATTTGCGCTTTTAACCCGACTATAACCCGACTATAACTCGACTATAACCCGACTGTAACTCGACTATGACTTGATTTTGATCAAATATTGAAATATTGAATGTCGGAATCCATATTGAAATCTCATCATTATATTCTTAGTCTCATTTACTAAAACTGCGATATACAAAACTCAAAGAGGATTTTGATTTTTCTTCTCGTTCATTGGCTATTGCATTTGTAAAATACGAAACAACACAAATCCAGGGGCAGAGCCCTGACATCTTTCTAGGAGCGCAGGCTCCGAAAAATACAAATAGGGGCAGAGCCCTGACATCTTCAACATTGTGGAAAAGGAATCCAACGATTAAAAAAATCATCCGCCATCAGAAAAATACCTATAATTGACGCTAATTTGAAAATTTTAAAAACCTATATATGAGAACACATCTGTCCAAAACGTTTTTGACCATAGCAAATATGGCCCAAAATACTGATATTTTAAGCTTATGGATTGATGTTTTTGAAAACAAGCCTTCCTTATTAAAAATTAAAAGACATTTGGCCATATTTATCAGGTGGTTTTTCTGGTTTTAAGATAGGATAATTAGCCCACTGCCATAGATCTACTTTTACAAATAGATTTAACCTTAACAAAGATACTAAATTTGATAAATGCCAATCATAAATTGCCTTTGCTTTGATGTAACTTAAGAGCAATATTGCTATCAATGAGCACCACATCTGAATCTGTACTGCATTTTCGGTTGTTCCGATGAATGATTTGATATGAAATAGTTGTTTTAAATGTTTAAAGAAGATTTCAATAGCCCATCGCGACTTATATAGTTGTGAGATAGTGTCTGCTGTCCAAGACATATTATTTGTGAGTAATAATAGTTCTTGGTCATTTTCCTCGTCATAGACCTTGACGATACGTAAGTTTTTAGGGTACTTGACATCGGTAAAAATCCCTGTTAGCCTGATATCTTCGTCTGTCAGGATGTGCTCATGCTTCTCATTTGTCACAAAAGTCTCTATTATTTCATATTTGACGTTCTTTTTGAGCCTAGTGACAAAGAATACGCCGCTGCTGTCCAAATTATTAAGCCATATAAAGTCTACATATGCTCGATCCATAACTACTACCGATCCACAAGGAAAGTCTATCGTTTTAGCAGCTTTAACATCATGCTTCTTAGCTTCAGTTAGTACCGCATAACAAGGAAGACCTGTGTCGTAATCAAGAACTGTATGAAGTTTTACCGCTCCTTTGGTTGTTCTAAACTTAGCCCAATCAAAAAGGGATAAACTGAGCGGTATGATCGTAGAGTCCAACAAATATATCTTCCGCTTAAGACTTCGGGCATACTTCCTTGATTTTTCTAACGATGGCTCCAATGATTCTAGAAGTTCAAAATAGATGTCCCTAAATACTTCATAACTACGGTGCTTGTTGATATAGCTCATTGATGATTTTGATGGAGCTTTAGTAATACCTAAATGGCTCAAGTTGCCCGTAGCGCTCATTAAACCATTAGCTATATCTCTAATTGATGTTGACGCTGATAATTGCATAAATATCATAGATACCATATGTGTCCATGTATTGATACCTTTACTATGTTTGTCACTTTGATGCTTCTTAATTAACTTGTTACAAATATTTCTATCTACAAGTGCTAATATCTGGCTGAATACGCTTATTTTTATCCCTGACATGGTGTGGTTGGTTTGCACCCTAAATATAGGGACAATCCATCATGTCATTTTATTTTATTTTGGACAGATGTGATATGAGAATCATAACAATATCAATCATTTACCTAATAAGTATCTTGCAACTCAGCGCCTAAAAAAATGACTACAACTGGGTGATGTGTAGCCACGGTTTTAGCACTTTAGATATAATTCTTAAAGATAATATTAATAAGGAATTTTGGCCGTTTACCTTACATTTCACATCAGACCCTATGACAATAGACTACTATCCCTACCGTAGGTTTATGTTTGATGCTACCAATACCAATTTTAGTTATGACAATGAAAAATTAGTGTGGTATACGAATGGTATTAAGGGCTCTGGTGCCTATGACCTACCGCTGCAAGGTAGTGAAGCGGTGAATTTCCTTATTCGCCTACGCTGCCCAATTCGATACCTTCGGAGTATGCAACTTTGATATTGTTGGTGTGGTAGAGATGTTTTATTCTTGCTAAAGCCTCGTGGTACACTTCCCAATAGTCATCCGGAATCACATAAGGACGCACAGAAATCTCCAAATAATGACTTTCAAATGAGGATATACCAATTTCCGGTGCCGGATCTTTCAATACTTTGGGTATAAGTTCCAATTCTTTGAAAATGAGCTCTCTCAACCTTGGAAAATCCTCGCTGAATGGCATATGGATCGTCAACTCAATCCTGATACTGCCTTTCTTAGAAAAATTTGTGATGATACCATTGATCACTTCCCCATTTGGAATAATCAAAGTCTTATTGCCGGGTGTGGATACGATGGTATTGAAGATTTGTATGTCCTCAATTTTACCAAATTTCTCTTTTACTTCTACCCAGTCACCTACTTTATATGGCTTAAAAACCACAATGATGATGCCGGCAGCAAAGTTTCCCAAGCTACCCTGTAATGCTAAACCGATGGCCAAGCCGGCGGCAGCCAACATTCCTACAAATGCTGCGGTATTTATACCTACCATTCCCGCTACACTTAGGATGAGTAGTGCCTTGGCGATGATAGACGCCAAACTCACCAAAAAAGAAACCATGCCGGGTTCAAAGGAAGATCTCTTTAGCGAGGCTTCCAAAACGTGACTCAGCTTTTTTATTATCCAAAATCCCACTAAAAGTAATAATAATGCTGCTAATAAAGTGGGCACTTTTTCTATGATAAAGGCTTGAGCCTGCTGTGTGTATTGTTCCATTGAATCAAAAATTAAATGAAAAATTTATTTGGATTGGGCACTAGATTTGTAGGCCTGCAAACATCTTTCTCGTGCAAATGTATGGTCTATAATTGGATGTAAATAATTTTTTACATCAAATTCAGGAATCCATTTTTTGATATATTGATGCTGCGGATCAAATTTTTCGGTTTGAAGATGTGGATTGAATATTCTGAAATAAGGTGCTGCATCGGTTCCGGTGCCTGCGCTCCACTGCCATCCTCCGTTGTTTGAAGCAAGCTCAAAATCTAGTAGATGCTCTGCAAAAAAAGATTCTCCGATTTTCCAATCACACAATAGATGTTTTGTCAAGCACGACGCTGTGATCATTCTTACTCTATTGTGCATGAATCCTGTAGCAACCAGTTGACGCATTCCGGCATCAACGATGGGAAATCCGGTGCGACCTTCCTTCCATGCAAGGATATGATCTTCCCGATTTTCCCAGACAATTCTGCGGAAATCTTCTTTGAAAGCCAAATCGACTACAAATGGAAAATGATATAAAATCATAATATAAAACTCTCTCCAAATCAATTCTTTGAGATAAGTTTCGTTTAGTTCTAACACTGTTTTTACCAATGATCGAATTGATATCGTGCCAAATCTCAAGTGTATGCCCAAACGGCTGGTTCCATCCAGAAACGGAAAATCTTTGGTCTCTAGATAATTGGAGATGGTTTCCTTAGAAGCTTTTTCTGAAGGAAAATTGATTTCAGATGCTTTGAACCCTATTTCTTCCAATTGAGGGAATGTATGTGGCCCATGACATTGTCTGAGTTGACCTAGATCACATTCAAAATTCTGTAAAATGGAATTGTCTTCCATCAGTGTGGCAATCCATTTCTTGCTAAACGGAGTATAAACGGTGTATGGCGTTCCATCCGCTTTTAACAGTTCATTTGGCGAAAAAATGACATGATCTTTGGACAAAATAAGGTCTGAACCAAAGGTATTGGCTATGGATTTGATCGTTTGATCCCTATTTATACCATACGGTTCAAAGTCTTCATTGGCATAGATCGATTTGATAGTATTTGCATTCAAAAGATTCTTAAAAATGTCTTCTGGGATTCCATGATACAGCATCAATGACGCACCAAGGGACGAAACTTCTTGATATATTTTCTTCAGCTGCGAATGGATAAAATGTACCCTCGCATCGTGGGGTTTAAGAGAATTTAAAATATTGGTATCAAAAATAAATATGATTTGTACCGGAAACCCTGACGATAATGCCTTCTGAAGCGCTGGATTGTCATGCAATCTTAAATCTCTCCGCATCCAATAGATTATTATCGGTGATGGAGAAATGTTAAACTCATTCATCTATTTCCAGATTTTGTAACGCTGAAGTGAGCTCACTCAAGCTGTGGATATCATTGAGTTTTTTGCATATCAAAATGCCTTGTTGATATACTTTTTTTGCTTTTTCTTTGTCATCCATTGCCTCATATAAGCGGCCAAAGTGAAAATAAATGCCCACATATTCCGGATCTTTTACCATAAGATCAGAAAATATCTGTTCGGATAAATGAAAATCGCCTACTTTGAAATACTCCAAGGCTAATGCATAGGAGACAAATGAATCAATGGGATCCGTTTCCCTCAGTTTTATAAGCTGTTGTATCCTGTCAGAATTCATGGTTATTAAGACCGCTTTTAGGGAACAAAAAAATGTATTACCTTTGCGCAAAGATAGATGTTCGCTAAACCTTTACAAACCATATCAACTTTTTTATCTTAATTTTATTATTTTTAGATTTGGTTTTGTTTGGCGTTTACATTCAATTAAATAGAGTTTTAAACATTTTTATAAAGTGTAAAGTATGAAAATATTAGTTTGTATCAGCAAAACACCTGACACCACTGCAAAAATTTCCTTCATGGATAACAATTCAGCCTTCAATGGTGATGGTGTCAGCTTCATAATGAATCCATATGACGAGTGGTATGCGCTTGTGAGGGCAGTGGAACTAACTGAGAAATTTGGTGGTACTTGTACCGTGATTAACGTTGGACCTTCATCAAATGATATCATCATAAGAAAAGCATTGGCCATAGGCGCGCATGAAGCAGTGAGGGTTGATTTTGATGCGCCTGATGCGTACACAGTGGCAGCAAATATTGCTGCACATGCCAAAAGTGCTCAATATGACATGGTGTTTACAGGAAAAGAAACCATTGACTATAACGGGTCTGAAATTGGTGCAATGATAGCTGAACTGTTGGATCTTCCATTTATTTCCTATGCGAACCATTTGGAATATAATGAAGGTACATGTACCATTTCAAGGGATATTGAAGGTGGTGATGAAATTTGTTCTGTAAAGGTACCATTTGTTCTCTCTGCTTCTAAGGGTTTAGCAGAGCAAAGAATTCCAAATATGAAGGGCATCATGACTGCAAAAACAAAACCACTAGTAGTCATTCCACCTGTTGAAACAGCACCACGCACTGAAGTGGTCAATTATGATCTTCCACCTGTCAAATCAGGTGTGAAATTGGTGGACCCTGAAAACATGAATGAATTGGTCAGGCTTTTACACGAGGAAGCAAAAGTGATATAAACATTAAAAAAGAAATAAAAATGGCAGTACTAGTATATATAGAAAATGTAGAAGGAACAATCAAAAAATCGGGATTTGAAGCGGCATATTATGCCAGTCAGGCAGCAGCGCTCTTGCATTCCGAAGCTGTTGGTTTGGTCATAGGGAAGGTTCAAAATTTGGATGGCGTTACACATCTTGGTTTATCAAAGATCATGCATATCAATGCGGGATCAGAGGCTTCAATGGATTCACAATCAGAAAGTAAGGTCATTGCTGACATAGCAAAAGAAATAGGTGCTACAATGGTGATTTTGAGCCATACCACAAACGGAAAAGCCATCACTGGGCGCTTAGGTATAAGACTGGATGCTGGAATTGTTTCCGGCGCCAATGCACTTCCAACCGTGGATAATGGTGTCATGGTAACAAAAACAGTGTATTCCGGAAAGGCTATTGCTCATGTGAAAATCAACACTAAAGTGAGTGTCATCTCCGTGATGGGAAATGCCATCAAACCGGTAACTTCAGATACAACCACGCCTGTTGAACAGCGTTCATTGGACGTGCCTACTGCAAAAGTGACCGTCGTTGAGCGTAAAACCGCCAAAGGCTCTGTTCCATTGCCGGAAGCAGAACTGGTTGTTTCAGCAGGAAGAGGTATGAAGGGACCTGAAAACTGGGGCATCATTGAGGATTTAGCAACGGCTTTAGGCGCAACCACTGCTTGCTCACGTCCGGTTGCAGATGCAGACTGGCGGCCACATCATGAGCACGTTGGGCAAACAGGTGTTGCCATTCGACCAAATCTCTACATCGCAATTGGAATTTCCGGAGCAATCCAGCATCTTGCAGGTGTCAATAATAGCAAGGTGATCGTCGTCATCAATAAAGACCCTGAAGCTCCATTCTTCAAAGCTGCCGATTATGGAGTGGTGGGAGATCTTTTTGAAGTAGTACCGAGATTGACTGCGGCAGTGAATCAACTAAAAGGGCACTAGAGTATGTTTAAAATTTATCCTTTAGGAAGAAAATGTTTTATTTTGGCTACAAATTCGTTAAATTTTTCGTCGAATTGCCCACATTCGACTGCAAAATTTGCCTTTTTTCGCTCAAAATAATTCCATTTTATTATCTAAAAATAAATTTTAAACAAACTCTTAATCAAAACATTATTTAATATTAATATATATAAAAAAATGACATTAAAGCAATTGATAAAAATAGAAGACAAGGCCAAGGAAGTTTGGGTAGTAAGTCCAAATTTGCATTATGATACTGAAAATGCCATGTTTTCTGAGCTCGTCAGCGTCAATAGAAATGAGAAAACAAAGTATAGATATATAGTTCCAGCGACTAAGCAAGTTGTTAAAAACATGGAATTATACAAGAAAATGTTCAGTTTGACAGATGATGAGATGAACAAGAATTTCTTAGTGTTACCGGATACTTCTTACACGCCATTCATCATGGAAGTAGGAATCTATGACGCTAATACCAAATGTGCGGCGTATGCGGCACCTGCATTGGAAGGTGGCGATGAAGTGATTCAGTTTGATTCAAAAACGTCTGAGACATTTGCCAAAGAATTCAAAGCTTTGTGGAAGACTTTTAAAAGGGAGAAATTGTAATCCCAAAAAGTCCATGTGATCTCTTATGTATCGCTTGTTTGTGGTTAGACTTTCGGTTTTTTGTAATTAGTCAACAATTGGTCATACAATACCAAGAAAAAACCCGCTGTAACGGCGATGTCGGCCACATTGACGATACCTGTGTGGAAGATCACAAAGTCAAAAAATAGGAAATCTGTCACGGAACCATACAGTATCCTGTCATAAATATTGCCCAAGCCACCGCCAATGATCAAACTCAAGCCAATCATTAAGGCATTGGATAAGGTTTTGTTTTTGAGTAAATAATATATACCATATCCAACAGCGGCCAATGGTAACAAGATCATAAAAATGATGTAGAGAGATTTAGGCATGGAATCGCCCATTCCTAAAAATGCACCGCTATTTTCCACTTTCGTCATGATCAAATACTTTCCGAAGATTTCAATGTTTTCATGGTATTCCACACTTCTTCTTATGAGGAACTTGGTGATTTGATCAGCACCGATCACACCTATGATCAGCCCAAGTATCAACATTGTTCTATTGGATATTTTTGTTTTCATGTGCATTCTTGGCTCTATTATGTGAAGACGAGTGGCTAAAATTACATTTTACCGCAAAAGTAAGATTTTCAAAGGAATAATAAAGTTGAAAGACACAATGGTGTGTTTAACAAATAACACTTTTTCAAAATCATTCAGCTTTTTGGAAGCAACTATTGGTACCTATTTCAAATATATATCTGCATCAAGCCAGCAAGTTTTAATTTTTTCAACGGTAAAAAGTTATAATAGACCATTGCAAGCGAAAAGCTGCGGCTCTAAGGAGACTCATTTGGATATCAGACCCTTGAAGTTGAAGTAAGTGTCAAAAAAGCTCAATGATAACACTTGAAGTGATAAGTATTTATAAAGATTCACCCACTACATTAAAAACGCAAACCCAATTCCCATTTTCGTAATCTATTTTTTTTGTATCCTAAAGATGCCTTGGCAATACAATGCCAATCTTCATAAAAAATAAAAAAATAAAAAATACATTGTAAAAATAGATAAAAGAACCGACACTAATCTTAAATCTTCATTCTAATCCCCGCATTAAAATTTCATTTCCACATCAGCTCCGCTTCGTTCAACACAATCTGAAAGTTGGTTTACAACACCACTTCCAGAGTTTAATGCTATGGCTTTGGGATTTTTTTCCTTTTAACTTTTTCAATGACTTCAAGAAGGTTGGTATTCTTTACAGCATTTTCGAAACTTTCGATTTTAACTTGAGGTATATTTGTAGGTTTCACATTGTCTAATTCTTCATTGATTATCATAATTGGATGTCTTTTTAAATCCAATTCCAAGATATTATTTTGAGTATGCATGTTTACTTATTTTAAAAGTATATAAAATGCTGAATAGTTGACATTCTTTCTAAACGGTTCTGTAGCCTTATTTAGTTCCCCATAAATATAGAAATCTAAAGCTAATTCATCAAAATATTTGCTTATAGCCATTTGATATAACCTAGTTCTAGCTTCATTTGCTCCTGTAAAGGTAATAACGTGATTTGGATAGAGCTCAAAATAACTATAACATATATCTACTATTGTAGCCAAGACTTTGTCTCTATCGCCATTATTTGAAACATTGAGGAAATCAGTTTCACCTGAATGTTTATCATAATCTCCCATTAAAAGACTAACATAGTTTTCCCTGGTTGTTTCTTGAAAATACACTCTTTTCGTGATGCTTCCTTAAGGGCCTTCACTCATGAATTGATAAACTTTTCTAGTCCTTCCAGTTTGTGTTATATATCGTGGTAACTCCATTTTACTCCTTCAAGATCCTATATCGCTTGTCACCGAACACAAAGATATGGAATCCAATTGGAATTTCAGACAGATTTATACATACACATCCTTAATTTGCAGCGATGTAGGTGTCGTGGTTGTGGTGGTCACTTCTGATGTCATTTTTGGACACTTACCCACTATTTTTACTGCCATTTTGTTAGCAAATTTAGGTTTAAAAATCTTAAAGCACTTGGTCTGAATTTTGGGCGGAACTGTATTGAGACTGATGGTTGCGAAGCAAAACAAGTGAACGATTTCACTTGATAACGAAGGAACCACAAACAACGGCTTGTGGAGCCTTCTACCCAATTAGCGATTCGGTTTTTTTCTACGGTGACTAAATCAAATATACTTCCTGTAAATGAATTCCAAAATAAATCCCTAAAATGAGCAATCTAAAGGCAATTTTGTTAATTTATTCCAAAACATCTTTAAAAAATATATGCAACATCTTGATTGCACATACTTTTGCAGCGAAATTTTTTAGTTAACTTTTAAACACGAAGGATATGTCTTACAATAGATACCATCAGATTAGTTCAGTACCTGCTGACAAGAGACTTCGTGGCGCATATATTGGATAAGATATACATTTCTTAAAATATATGAAGCCCGAAGAAATACAATTCAACGGGCTTTTTTATGCCTACACATTTAGGTTTATATTTTTTCAACCGGTAGGTAATTAAATGCTTCCCGTTGTGGTTAATTGACGCCGTTTGAAGCATAGCTTAAAGCGCACCCACAGATTTGGTAATTTTAAATTACCTAAGATAAATATTTTTTTTCTTTTTAAAAACAAATTTCATGGGAAGTAAAATCTCTGGGAAAGACTTGATATCATTGGGTTTTCCCAAAAATAATAGTATTAATATTGCTCTCGGATACATCAGTAGATATAAAAAACGAGAGAAAAAAGATCATGTGTTATTAGAGTTAAAGTCCGTGGCAAGCATGCCGGACAAATATTTAAGTGACCCTATATGGGGTAAAGTAGCTGAAAGTCTTGCAAAACCCGTTGAGGTAAAAATGCACACACTCAAACGTGAGAGAGTGCCATTTGAAATTTTTGGCGAAAATGAAATCGAAGACGCAGCAAAGTATCAGTTGTATGAAGCTCTAAAACTTCCGGTTTCGGTTCAAGGGGCTTTGATGCCTGATGGTCATGCTGGATATGGATTGCCTATTGGAGGCGTGTTGGCCACTGACAATGCAGTCATACCATATGGCGTCGGTGTAGATATTGGATGTAGGATGAGTTTGTCTATTTTTGATTTGCCTGCATCATATTTTGTAGGTCGAGAAGATGAATTGATCAACATCTTGATAGATAACACAAAATTTGGGATGAAGGAGACGCACAAGATCAAGGCTGATCATTCTGTATTGGATAGAAATGAATTTCTCGAAATACCATTGTTGCGTGGTCTCTTGGACAAGGCGTACAAGCAATTAGGTACTTCAGGTGGTGGCAATCATTTTGTTGAATTTGGTGTGGTAGATGTACATCAAGCATTGCCGGAATGGAAATTAAATCCAGGAAGTTACTTCGCCGTATTGTCACACGGTGGATCTAGAGGTTTAGGTGCCAATATTGCTAAACATTACACGACCCTCGCTATGAAGCAATGTCCCTTGCCTCGTCAGGTGCAACATCTGGCTTGGCTGGACATGAATACACATGATGGTATGGAATATTGGGCTGCAATGAATCTGGCCGGCGATTATGCTGCAGCCTGTCATGAGGACATTCACCGCCGTATAGGAAAAGCGCTTGGGCGACGCACTTTGGTCAATATTTCCAATAGTCACAACTTGGCTTGGAAAGAAATGGTTAATGGTCAAGAGTGTATTGTCCATCGCAAGGGAGCTACTCCTGCTTCAATCAATACGCCTGGTATTATACCTGGATCCATGACTGAGCCCGGATTCATTGTTATCGGAAAAGGCAATGCCAATAGTATCCAATCTGCTTCGCATGGTGCAGGAAGACGATTTTCTAGAGCTGAATGTAAGTCTCAGTTTACACAACATGAGATCAAGAAAAGACTGAAAACAGCTGGAGTTTCTCTCATTGGTGGTAGTATTGACGAGGCGCCTATGGCTTATAAGGACATCAATACGGTGATGTCTTTGCAATCGGAGTTGGTCACTGTGCTTGGCAAATTTATTCCAAAGATCGTAAGAATGGATAAAGCTTGATGGGGATGCAAAAATTAGTACAGATTACGTCAGGCAGAGGACCAATAGAATGTACCCGAGTAGTGGCTCGGGTACTTCAAATATTTTTACACGAAGCTAGCAGTTTTGGCTTTGAAGCCAAAATTTTAAATCAAATCAATGGTAATAGCATGGCATCAATAGAAACCGCTATGGTTCAATTGAATGGGGATGAAAAGTTGCCGGATTTTTTGAAGAGTTGGCTTGGTACCGTTCAATGGATAGGTGAAAGCGAGATACGAAAAAATCACCAACGCAAAAATTGGTACATTGGTATTTTTGAAATGGATATCTATGATATTTGCCAGATTCAAGAAAAGGATATCTCCTATCAGTCTATGCTTAGTAGTGGTGCAGGAGGCCAACATGTTAACAAGGTAAGCTCAGCCATCAGGGCGATGCACATACCTACAGGTTTGCAGGTAGTTGCAATGGATAGTAGATCACAGCTTCAAAATAAACAAATTGCGAAAGAAAGGTTGATGGCGAAATTTGCATCCATTCACGAATGTAATATATTGGAGCAAGTCACGTCACAGTGGAAACAACGCATACAAATAGAACGTGGAAATCCTACCCGCATTTTTAAAGGAACGCAATTTAGAGAGGTGAAGTAGGGGTTTCATGATATGGACAGGATTGTTGAATATAAAGCCTCGATGGTTATCACATCGGGGCCAAAATTCAAAACTTAATCTTGCTCAATGAGAGCAAGGCCGGAATGGGCTATTGCCACATTTCCATTTCAAGGAATTGTCTTCATCTGAATTGATTACATCTGTATTCCCGTCAATTGAATTTCGTTCCATCGGTTGGGCTTTGTGACGTGCTGTCTCGGTAGGGTGGCATGTACATCAAATGGTCAGGATTATATGTAGTGCGGGATTTCAAGGCAACAACCTATCTGGTTGGTATAAAGTTTATTCATTACTCTTAACTTCGTTTTTAGCATTTTCTCCCGCGTTACGTATAGCCATTGATATCATTCGTTTTAATTCTTTTGAGGTCGGTACTTTCCCTTTTAACTGTTTTGGAAGTTCGTGTGTCAGTTTGTATTCCGAAACTCCGATTGGTTTTGTGTTGGTTCTTAAAGTATATTCTACTTCGATATGGTCTTTGGTAGGGCAGAGGATTATCCCGATTGAAGGGTTGTCGTCCGAAAGCATAATTACAAAAACTCGCACAGCTGTGAGAGATTTTGAGGAGTTATTATTTTTCTTTCTTCACACTTGAAACAGCACTTGCAATAGAAGCTGTTCTGATAGTTTTTGATTCTTCCAATTATTCATATTTAGATAAAATATTAGTTATAAAAATCTTTATTTTTTCATAAACAATACAATATCTTCTTTATGAATTGGTAGTACAATTCTGACAAACGTTAAATTTCACCGCTGATTATCAATTTGTTGTAAAACCTAAATCTGCATTAGTCAATGCAAATTTATCAATTTGTTTTCGGATTCGGGACACTAAACCCAGTTTTCTTTTCGCTTCTAGGAATAGGCATCCATTCTAAAATTTTTCTTCTCCATCTTTTTAATTTTTATTGATGAATGAATTAGAAAAGGCTCAAAGGGAATGTATATTTGTGCTGAGCATTATTCTGATCGGGACTGCGGAAGCTTCACCACTGAAATTATCAACTAAGCCTTGAACCTGACATTCAATGAGTATTCCGGAGTAAACTGAGCCACAACAAAAATATAGCAAATGCCTGAAATAACGGCCCGTTAGCTTGAAAAATTATTTTCTTGAAGAAAATGGGGAATGACGTTAAACGTCCAGCACTGGCGATGGACGCAGCGATAGCAAGTCTGATCTCATATAACTTGTTATGTGAAGTGATTCTTCAAGTTGTCTACAATTGTATCTACTATTTTACTTATTGTCAAGACATCAATTTTTAAATGATTCGAATGATCGATTCCATTAGCATAATTATAGAGTTTGGACTTATAGTCGTCACCAATTTTAGAAATCAAAGATATTTCATCATTGGTCAAATTTTCTTTCCAATTTATTCCTTGTGATTCTAAGTCAATAAGAAGCAAGTTCAAATTGTGTCCATACCTTCTTCCAAATTTATCTGAATCTAATCCTTGATTGTCTAAATTAAATAGTTCAGCTTTTAATACCAATTCCAATGCGTGGAGATACAAAAATGACGGGACATTACCTAATTCAAGTCCATTACCTTCTTGAATCAAAATGTTTTTCATTGCTTCTGCACTATTTAGAAAATTCCTTGCATAAAAACTAAACAAATTCTCTTCTCCTGCAATAGGCTGGATTTGTTGAATTTCTAATGGGATAGGCACTAATTCACCTTGGTCGTTTTTTATAAATTTGGTAAGTCCAACCGATATCATTTTCAAATTCTTAAGATTCATTTCCTTCAGTTTGATTAAATAATTTTAGTTGATTTGGATCAACAAATATTTCTTCTTTATATCCTTCTTCCTTTTTTTCCTCATAGTATTGAAAAGTTACCTTAATAAAATATTCAGCATTCTTTATCAGAGTTAAATTGCTAATGAAATTTACTACTTGTTCATTAAAAATCAGATTAGAATAATTTACTGCATAGTCTTTCTGATTGTAAACTAGATAAGTTGATTCTTCTTTTTTTCTTTGAACAATTGTGTTAATTTCAAGATTATATTCTGACCTTACTCCAATATTTCTTATTACAAGTTTAATTTGATTTATTCCTTTAAAATCGAAAACTGAGTTCTTATCAACTGAAAGAATTGGTCTACCAAGCTTTATTCGTTGTTCTCTTTCATATTTTAATTCTTTAGTTTGGCTATTAAATTGTGAGATTCCAACAAAAAGTGCAAAAGCCGCCAATACTGCACTTAAAAACGAACCTAGAGCATCAATAGTACTCCATAGAATTTTTAAAGATGATTTAGATGTTGGTTCTTGAGGCGGTTTAGGTGGCCTTTTTTTATTTTCTTTCTCCATCATTAATTTAGTTAATCTAATTGGCTAAGTCATCTGTATAGAAGAATTTTTTTTCTCAAAATTTGTCTATAATTTATGATATCTATTTGCATCATATTTTGCTGTAAATGGTACAACAAAGCTAAATAAATTTTAGCTATTATCAGATACAGATTCAATAAAATCGAACTTTTTTTAAATGGACATAATTTATTACTTCCTTCTGATTATCATTATATCTCCTTAAAGTTTATAAGACTTTACTTTTTTCACCAACAAAGAAAAGCAAATAAAAAATGCCGCCGTTGTTTTTTATTCTTATCCAAATGCAAAACAGCAGAAGAGAGCCATCAATTGAAACAATTACCCTAAGTTTCTTCAGATTCTAAATTTTGTTCGCTTTGTTATTCAATCGAAAAATATCTCAATTCTCTATGGCTATAAAAATTTCTGTAATAATGCATCCGTTAAATCTTCTGAATAGATGCCGAATGCATTGACGAGCAAGCCTTTTACTTGGTATTTTGACGAAGAAATGGCGTACAAGATTGAAGAATCATCGGGATTGGACTCTCCTTCAAATCGAAAAAACTTATCGATTTCAAATTCATCGTGCAAAATGCGGTGATTCTTGGTGCTTGATTCTATGCAATTGTGCGACAGATTGAAATCTTCAGAGTAACCTTGGGCGCGTAAACCGTCGATGGCCTCCACTAAGGTGTCGTAATATTCTCGATCCATTGTATGATTGTTTATCAGTGATAACAGTGTTGTTGTGGAAAAGGTTACGGTTATAGTTCACCAGCATTATCCATCCGCTTGCTGTAACAAAAGAAAATTATGTTGGTTCCTTCCTAAGGAAAGATGCTTGAAGATGATGTATTCAGCAGGTAGATGTACCTCTTACACTTCAAATTTTTCACCATATTTTTTGATTTTCATTTATTGGGCCTAAATTTATATAAAGATTGGATATTGCCGCAACTCATTTCGGGCATTCCATTTTTTCCATGTAAAAACAACTGAAAGTTTGGCACTTATTTAGACGGATGCAGCATGCAAACATCATACGACATGTTTTCACGTAAGAGTATGTTTAAAATTTATCCTTTAGCTAGAAAATGTTTTATTTCGGCTTCAAATTCGTTAAATTTTTCATCGAATTGCCCACATTCGACTGCAATATTTTCCTTTTTTCCCTCAAAATAATTCCATTATAATATCCAAAAACAAAATTTAAACATACTCTAAAATGATCACTTGTTTTTAATTTTTTCAAAGAGTTTTATTAACGAGTGAATAAGCTGATTTGGGGATGATAGAATTTGGTAATGGTTTTGTCCAAACATTTGTGGCAGGTAATATTTTGCATTAGCTTCAATGGCAAAAGCATAGCTATTAATGCCAACAGAATTGAGTTCGTAAAGGCTTTGTTTTACATCTTCAATACCGTATCTACCTTCATAGGTGTCATAATCATTTGGCTTGCCATCAGACAGGAGAATGAGCCATTTGTTTTTTGCGTCTGATTTTTTAAATTCTGATATAGAATGTCTTAGTGCTCCTCCGATTCTAGTGTATCCTGCTGGTTCGATTGTGCCAATATAGTTTTTTGCCATCTGCCAAGATGACCTAAAATCTTTTAGCAGGGTAAATTGGATATAATTTCTGGATTGGGAATGAAAGGCAGCGATGGAGAAATCGATCTGGAATTCGTCAAGGACTTCTCCAAAAAGAATACTTACCTCTTTTGCTACGTCAATGATCCTATTGCCGTCAGCATAGCTGTCACTGGATAGGCTTGCATCGATGAGAAGAAGGATGCCTAGCTCCTTACTTTTCTTCATCCGATTGATATATAGGTTTTCTTGCGGAGTTTTTCCTGAGTGGATGTCTGTGTACATGTCTATTAATGCGTCGATATCAAGGTCTTGGCCATCCTTTTGCCTCTTGAGGCTTAGCAATCTGTTATGATATGATGCAAGCATTTTTCGTATATGAAGTAGAACCAAATGGTGTTTTTCAATAGTCTTGTGGTAATAGGAGGAATGGTCTGTGGTAGATATTGCAGGAAAAACTTTTACAAAATTCTCCTTATAGTTTCTTTTTTTATAGTTCCATTCAGGATATAATATGGCTTCCTTTTGCACTTTGACGTCAGCAGTTTCTGTTAAGGTGGTATTTTCCATAAATTCTGATTGCAGCACAGAATGTACCGGATCATTCACCCTTACCGTCCACTTCATATGTAATTCATTGATGGCATCATGATGTTCTTTCAGATCATCTTCACCATCGAAATCTCTCCAAGTACCGCTAAATTCCTCAGCAGTTTCCACCTTTTCAAAATTATGGGTCAAAACATAATCTTCTTGAGCCTTAATATCTACTTGCAGACTTTTAATTTCTTCTATTGCTCGAGCAGTTATGATCGTTTTTGGGTCAACAGTTTTTGTATCATTTTTATGATATGGCTCAAAGTTTTTGGATTGAATGTCATCTTCAGGGGATGATACCATCCATTTGCCAAAAAACAGAACATCCCAATCTTCTTTGATATCGTTTTTTATGCTCTTTCGTAATTCGATGTATAACTCATACACATTGATATAATTGTCTTGGAAGTACTGTAATACTTCAGTAGATTTTTCTTTTGACATCTCTCTTGAAGCTTCAATATCTTCTCTATTATTATCCATTTCTGTCCAATGGTGCTTCAGTTTTTTCTGAACCGCCATATAGACTATTCGAAAGACAAAAAACAAAAAGTTATTTTTAGACTCTGAAAAATAATTCACACTGGCGGGAAGGAAAAAATTATTGTCCTTATATCCTCCTTCGTTCAAGGCAGGATATATTTCGATCGGATGTCCACTAAAAGCACGAGCCATGATGAGCAGTTTTGGTTTAATTTGTTCTAACCAAACTACATTTTTATCAGCTGCCTCCTTGTCCTTCTTTCGTGATGAAAAATATTTGACAAATTTCGAGAATATGATTTCGTCGAGATCCATATAATCATATCAATAAGTTGCAAACATCACTAAGCGCATCGATGATTTCTGTGTCATCTGTCAATGGTTCGATGATGGCTACCTTTACTGCCAATCTTTTAGAAAGTCCTGTAACTATTAATTTTGCTGCATCAACTAATAGCCTTGTAGAAACAGTCTCTGTCAGTCCAAGTTCTTTCAAATTCCGAATTTTCTGGCCGATTTTCACCAGTTTTTTAGCTGTAGCCTCATCAATTTTCGTCTCATTAACAATGATTTCTGTTTCGATTGCTTCAGATGGATAGGAGAAAGTATGTGCTACAAATCGCTGTCTTGTTGAAGGCTTTAATTCCTTAAAACCTTTTTGATATCCCGGATTATAGGAAGCGATAAGCTGAAATTTTTCATTTGCCTTCAGTTTTATACCTAATTTATCAATGAAAAGTTCTCTCCTATGATCGGTCAAAGAATGTATAGCGACTATGACATCAGGCCTTGCTTCAGCGATTTCATCCAGATAAAGTATTGCTCCTTGTTTTACAGCTATCGTCAGTGGACCATCCATCCAAATGGTTTCAGCACCCTTAATGATAAATCTTCCGATTAAATCTGTTGCTGTGGTCTCTTCATGACAGCTGACTGTAATCAAGGAGCAATCTAACTGGTTAGACATGTACTCTACAAATCTTGTTTTACCACATCCCGTTGGCCCTTTCAGCAATAGAGGCAGTTTATTATACAAGCAATGATTGAATATCTCGACCTCTTGTGAGATGATGCGGTAATAGGGTGCTACCTCAAGACTTTTAGTCTCCATGCGTGTAAAAAATTTTATTTACCTAATTCCTGTGAAAACAGTTTTGGATTGATATGAATTGCAAGCCATGCCCAATAATTACTTCCGTCCTTGTCTCCACCTTTGAGTGCTTCCATGCTTGTACTTGCAAACATTTTAGAAATTCCTCCTTGCCATTGCACATAATCATACATCTTATATGAGAAAGTAAAGTCTATCTCTGTACCTAAATAAGAATTTTGAGTCACTCCATTTTTTACTAGATCAGCAGCTGTATTGAAGATGTGCGGTTTCAACATAAGATTTAATTTGTTGATATCAGCAATTATACGGAAGTTGTAATCTATAAGTCCTACATTGTTTGCATGATTTCCAACATAAAAATAATCCATAAATCCATTGAATTTGTGATTTGTTCCATACAAAGGAGTAAAGGATTTAAACTCTACATCTGTATCGTTTGATGCTTTTCCTGAAAGGTATTCTACGCCGCCACCAACTTTAAATTGCTTGTTTAATGTTGCGAGTAAATTCAATGCATAATTAGCTGCTTTAAGTTTCTTACTTTGAAGTTTACCAAATTGCCAGTAAGCATATCCATCTAATGTAAGGCGCTTGTTTTTATATAAAAATCTTGGACCCGCTGTTTGAGAATATTCTATTTCTTCAAGGTTGCCATTTTTTATGGCTAGTCCATTATTCAGAAATAAAAAGCTTAATCCAAAATTTGGAGTTAAATCCCCATGGTACCAAATGTATTGGAATGCTTTGTATTGGCTGATGCGATATGGGTCTCTAAATAATGATTCCTTGTTGCTATTGATTGCAAGACCTATCTGAATTTTATTCAAACTATCAGCAGCTATTTGCAGCAATGCAGCATCATGACTTCTTCCTTGCATTGCCCAATCCAAACTTCCAAAAATACGGTGATCATCCAAAGCTATCTCTTGTCGTCCGGCTTTCAAAGAAAATTTTTTGTTAAAAATTACTTCTGCATATGCTTCGTGCAACGCATTTCCGACATCTGAGGTTGATACAGTAGAAACATCACCCCAAACTCTATAATTTTGAGGAGCAAATTTTAAATTAAGATGATTAGATTTGTATAAAATGTTCATCCTTGTCCTTTGCGCAATGTACGTAGCAGGTTGTATCGTATCATTTGATAAAGTACCAAATCCATCTCTCTGTTCTAAACGCATTCTTACATCTGCACTCACAGAGATTTGTTGGCTGTAAGATTGAGTTGCATAAAGTAATACCAATAAAAAAAGAATTCGTCTCATTATTTTAAATTTTTAGTGTTGTTTTGAAAAAATAAGTTCTTCCCCATAGTTGGTAGTCAGTGGTGTGCGCCGTTCCTGACTCGTTGAAAGTGTCAATGTTCTGCACATCCAACAAATTCTTCACACCAAAATAGCATTCAATTTTATTGTTAGAAAAATTACGACTTAGGGTAAGGTTTATGTTATGAAAATCATTTTTTGAAACTTCGAGTACATTTCCTTTATCTACAATATATCCGGGAGTTTTTCCTGTATATTTATAGAATGAAGATAAAATTAATTTTAGATATGGCACCTCATATTTTAGCAACGCTGATACTTCCGGTGAATAGACAAAAGTAGGGCTGTCATACTGTTCCGAAACCTTATTGTATCTCCCTATGATCCCTCCTGAAGTAGAAAACGAAAAGCCATTATTATTTTGAAATTTCAATAAAACGCTTGTACCATAGGAACGGAACTTATCAATATTCAGGTAGTTGCGGTTATTATTCACCAATTCACTTAGGACAATTTGATTTTTTATATCATTATAAAAACAACTATTCTCGACAGTGAAATTATGATTGATTGCATGAGAAAAATTGGATTGAATATGATAAGAAGATTCTGTCTCTAATTCAGGATTTCCTGCAATATGGTATGTTACCGGTCCGGCAGCTATCTTGAAGTCCAAAAATAGTTCTTTTAAACTGGGAGCTCTAAAGCCTCGTGCTAAAGTCACTCTTAAAGTTGTTTTTTCTCTGAAATTTATTTTGGATTGAAAGGAAGGAATCCACGCAGAACCATAAATGTCATTATATGAATATCGCAATGCCCCTTGAATTTGAAAATTATTTTTCAGGTTGTATTGTAAGGTTTGATAGATTGCAATGGTACTGATTTTCTTTTGACCACTTTCGATTCTTTCTCCCTTGGCAGATTCTTGTTGGGCTTCTAGGCCACTTGTCCATTGTAAGGGGCTTGAAGTCGTATTTGATGATATCTGCGACCTCGTATGCCATTGATCAAATACTTCGATATTATTTTCTTTTGGATTCACAGTAGATGGCGTCCTACTACCATCTGTAAGGTTCACATTGTAAGGATTATTAAATCTTTCGTAATTCTGATAATCTATCGTTGCGTCAAGATAATAATTGCGATGTATATTCCCATTCAAATTACTCAATATAGAATACCTACTTGTAAAGTAATCTAAATCAGTGATGCTTTTTTGACCTGAGCGAGATTTGACGGTATCTCCTAATGAATTCAATTCTTCTTTGAAATATTGGCCTTGAAGTGATAATGACAAGTTACGTATTTTTTTTAAATAGTGTACATTGCTATTATATTGGCGGCGTGGTTCCCAGTTGTTTACTCTTGCGGATGCTATGCTCCTAAATCCATTAAAGTCATATAATGATGAAGAAATTCTGATTTGATCATTGTTTAATTTTAACCCCAAACTCACATCAGCTTGGAAAGCATCAATGGATTCATAGTAAAGAGACGCTAGGCAATTCCGTTTTTTATCTAAATATTTATTTGTAATCAAATTTATTACTCCTCCTGTTGCATCGGTGCCATAGATTACAGATACAGGACCTTGGATCATTTCAACTTTCTGAATATTCAAAAGAGATATTTGATTAAGGTCAATGATACCGTTTAATCTCCCTATGATTGGCATTCCATCTACTAAAATCTTGATGTTTTCTTTAGAAACTCCTTGTATTTCTATACTGCTCCCGAAAACCGTATGCTGCTTTATATTCAAATTAATATCGTTCAAGAGTAATTCACGTAAGTTATTTGCCCCCAAAGTATTGATGGTTTGACGGGGAACAACATACACTTTATAAAGAGCTTTGGATTCGAGGGTTGGACTATGCTGAGCCGTTATAACTACTTCATCTAGATTTTGGGCAGGAATGGTATCAATAGATGCAAAGCAGAATATTTTGAAAGGTAACAATAATAAGATGTAAATAAGTCGCCTTGGTGTAAATTGAAAAGTCATATAAATTGTAAAAAAATAATGGAGTGGGTGGCAACCCACTCCATTAAAATAAATTAATAAATATCAGATACAGTGTTGTTTACATTAAATTTGCCGGTTGGGTTTTCAATCCATGCATCAGTAAACATTTTCTTCAATTTTAGAGTCTTGTCGTCATACACAAGAAGTGCACTTTGATGTCCCATAAACACTGAAACCCAAACTTCATTTCCTGCTACATTGTATTCCATGTGTACCATCCTGCCGTTTGCTCCTTTAGGCATCTCAATTTTTTTCTTAAATTCTAATGTATTGATATCAAAGACATATACTGCAGAATTTAATGTTGAATCAGGATTCAATGCTCGATCCACCCAAAGATGTTTAGATTTAGGGTGAGTTTTCAAAAATAGAGATCCTCCACCATTACCCGGCATATTAGCTGTTTTTACAACTTTCCATTGGTCTGGACCGGGATCAGTTTTTATGAATGAAATAGAGTTGTCACCCAAATGGCACGTCGCCCATAGATTTCCTAAATCATTCTTTAGGTTTGCCCCTCTACCTGGGTGTGGAGTTGTACCTACATCCACAATTTTCTCTAATTTCTTATTAGGTACATCGATGACGACAACTTTGTTATTGGCATTCGCTGCTACCATAAAATATTTTCCTGTAGATTCAAATCCACCATCATGTAAGAAACGAGCTGTAGGAATTTTTGAAATTGCCGGATTCACAGGATCGGTATAATCTACTAACCACACCATACCTGTTTCCTTCACATTGACCACCCAAAGAGGGTCAGTATGTGACGCAACTATCGAAGCAACACGAGCCTCTTCAATAAATTCTTTATCGCCATCACAAGCTTCTCCACTTGTATGAGTCACACTTAGTGGTTCCAGTGTTTGGGCATCGAATATTACAAATTGAGAAGGATTGTATCCACCACCTATGATATATTTATCTATAAAGTCACCCTTTGGTCCTTTGTATTTACTTACATCTACAGATCTGGCATCAAAAGCTGTTTTTACTTCAGCAACCACCTGAGGTTCTTTTGGAAATAGGTCAATCATGGAGATTTTACCATCTCTACCTATCGAATAAAAATATCTTCCACTGGCAGAAGGACGCAAAATGTGTACAGCAAATCCTGTTTTTAATACAGCTAATTTTTCTTTCGTATCACCATCAATTATGGCCACTTTACCGGCATCACGCATGATCACTCCAAAATAATTTTTAATATTTCGTTTGTGTTGTGGCGCTGTTGGACGCTGATCGACCGGAACTATAAGATTCCATGTTTTCTTCACATCTGCCAGCTCTAATGGTGGTATGGCAGGAGGGTCAACTTGTAAAAATCTGGTTAATAATTCAATTTCTTGTTCACTCAAAATACCCTTCCACTCGGGCATTCCTTTCGGTGTTCCATTTTCAATAAAAACTCTTAATCCCGGAGCTCCTAAATCTCGAGTTGCAGCAAATTTGCCGTCTCCTTCAGGAAGTAGAGAAGGGCCAGTTGCTCCTTTTCGTGAAGCACCGTGACAACCTGCGCACCTATTAAAATAAATCTGTGAAGCAGTTTCCATTTCCGCTTCAGAAATATCAATTACAGGTCGGTTTTTACTTGCAACACTAGTGTTAGAGGTTGTAGTTATTGGTTTTGATTCTTTTTGTTTACAATTTTGGAAAAAAACCGTAAAAAAAATAAAGGTTAGGGTTAATACGTAAAAAGATTTAAAATTACTCATATCAATGATTATTTAATGTTTCATTATTTGGTCTGCCATATTTTATAAATTCAATTATGAACATAGCAATTCCGATTGTAAATAAAGTGGCACAAAGTATTAGTATGATGAAATGTACTTGTATTTCATTTTGCGAATCACCAAAATCCAAACCCATAATACGGTTCAAGTACACTTGAGCTACACCTGCCGCAGCAAAGGCAGTTGTCATGCCTATCATACCAATATTTGAAAGCCAAAAGGCCAAAAGTCCCTTGCTCGAATCGTATAGCTTGCGTCCGGTCAAGTTTGGCATTGTATAGCTAATAATTGCTAAAACGATCATACCATAGGCACCCCAAAATGCCAAATGACCATGCATAGCAGTGACCAGAGTACCATGTGTCCATAAGTTTACTTGAGGTAGTGTATGGGCTAATCCCAATAGTCCTGCTCCTACAAATGAAAGTATGGCGGTTCCTAATGTCCACATCAGCGCAATTTTATTTGGATGCTTTTTCTCCCCTTTACGGTACATTGCCACTGCAAATAATGCCATACCTAAAAATGCCAATGGTTCCATCGCTGAGAAAATACCTCCGATAATCAACCAATATTTGGGCGTTCCTATGAAATAATAATGGTGACCTGTACCAAGTATTCCGGAAATGAATGTGAGTCCGACTATAACATAAAGCCATTTTTCTATTACCTCGCGGTCAACTCCCGTCAATTTAATAAGTAAAAAAGCTAAGATACCTCCCATGATGAGTTCCCAAACTCCTTCTACCCAAAGATGCACAACCCACCATCTGAAAAATGAGTCCATGGTTTGATTATCAAACCAAATCATACCAGGTAAATATAGAAGTGCTGCGAAAACCAAACCCATTGTCAAAACAAGTGACGTTGTTGTTTTCTTTTTTCCTCTAAATAAAGTCGCTAGAATGAGGCCTAAGAAGGTTAGAACATTTAGCACCACTAACCAATCCAGAGGTCTCGGTATTTCTAAAAATTTTCTTCCTTCCCAGTAGTTAAAATGGTATCCCACAATGGCTATAACACCAACAATTGCAAGTGAAATCAGCTGAATATATGCCCATTTGACACTTACAAGTTCGTTTTCTGCCTCTTCCGGAATGATATAATATGCAGCTCCCATGAAACCGGATAGCAACCATACAACTAATAAATTTGTATGCACTGCTCTTGCTGTATTGAATGGAATAATATCATGTAAATTGTCATAACCAATATGTGCAAATCCCATGATAAATCCATAAATAAGTTGTAATGATAGTAGCAACATCGATAATGCAAAAAACCAATAGGCTACTTTTTGTGATTTATATTTCATTTTGTGAAGATTTAATTATTAATAGATGTTTTGTATTTCGGCTTTGGAGGGAATCCATTCAGATCTACACCTCCTGTCCACTTCAGAAAAGCTAATAAATCATTCACTTCAGTATCACTAAAATTGTAAGCCACCATTTTACGCCCTCTAGGTGACCAAGGTATTGGGGATTTAAGGACAGCTTTGATATATTCATCGCCTCTCCTTTCGACAACTTTGGTTAATTCAGGAGCATAATAGGCACCTTCACCAAAAATGGTATGGCATCCCATGCAGTTATTACTATCCCACAGGTGCTTCCCTCTTACTACTTCAGGTGTAAGATTTTCTTCATGCGTTTGTTTTGGTACTTCCTTGGAAAGAGAATGCCAAGACAAGCCAAGAAAAACCAAAAATGAGAGCACAGTTCCTCCTAAGAAAAACGTCCTCGCTTGACTTTTTGACAACATTTTTATAATATTTGATGGTTATTTGGACAATATTGTCCAATTTATGGTTAAAAAAAATCGGTCACTATTTATATCACCATACTTCCTATATCTACCAATTCATCAATCGATATCTGAAATAGAAATGTATTAAGTTTATTTTTTAATTCTACATATTTAAAATGCACCGGACATGGGTTCTGACATGAACATTCAGGTAATCCCAAAAAACAACCTTCACTAAGATTACTTCCGTCTATGGCTTCAACTATGTCTCCCAAAAGAATCTTTTCATGATTGATTATTTGGAAGCCACCTCGACTGCCTTTTGTGGATATCACCATCTTTGCAGAGACGAGTTTCTGTAAAATTTTTGAAGTAAAGGCTTCTGGTGAATTAATGTTCTTTGATATTTCACTTAGTGGAATGTATGCTCTATCATTATGCTTGGCTAAATAAATCAAGCTTTTTATAGCATATTGGCATGCCTTGGATAGCATAGTTGAACATTTAAACCACAAAAATAATCAATTAATAGTTAATTAGACAACTTTGTCCAATTTCTTTTTTAAATTTTTTACAGATAGATAATTATAATATATAAAAACAAGACAAACATAATGTTATAAACTTAATGGAACGCCTTAATTTTATTTGCCTTTCATATATGGTATCTTTTTATCCATGAATATTGAAATTATATTGTAGAATAATCATCAAGATCATTTGAATAAGGATTCAAGACTGTTATTAATCTTAGGAATAAAAAATATTGTATTTTAATCTTGTCCAAAGACATTGCTAGTCTTGATCCTTTTGAAAATCACAGAGAAGAATATAAAAGTCAAAAACTTTATTATTTGCTATGGTAGAATTAGATTTTTTAGATTTGACAATCAAATAAGTAGATTTATTTATTCAATAAGTCTGCATTAATTCACTATTCACCTATGTGTATATGTATTTATATAAAATAATTTAATGTATAATCTAAAGACAATGAAATCAATACTTTGAAAAATCATAGATCGGTTGATCCAACCGAATATACAGTTCTCTCAGATAATGCCTACCATCGAGAGAGTAGTAGAGTTGTGTGATCTTTGATTTCCGCTGCGCAGCATAACCCGATCCGGATTTAGGATTGAATTTCAAAGGATTAGGAAGGCTTGCGACAATTGCAGCAGATTCTGAAATATTTAATTGTGAGGATTTTTTCTTGTAATATGTTTGACTGGCGGCTTCCGCACCAAAGATGCCATCTCCCATCTCCGCAATATTAAGGTAGGTGGCCAGGATATGGGACTTGGGCCACAATGTTTCTATCCAAAAAGTAAAATACAACTCAAAGCCCTTGCGAATAAAGTTTCTATGAGGAAAGAGAAAGGCATTTTTTGCCACTTGTTGGGTGATAGTGCTAGCACCGAAGGTCTTACGACTCCTTTTATTCCTTGCCAATGCGTTTTGAATGGCTTCTATATCAAGTCCAAAATGGAAAGGCAGCATCTGGTCTTCAGCTGCCATTGCACAAACTTGCAGTTCAGGCGATATCTTGTTGAGATCTTTTGGTGAGTAGGTATAGCCTATGCCATATTTTGATACCATTAAGAACGTAGATGGAGGGAAAATAAACCTGTACAATACCACCCAAACTACAGTCAAAGTGATAAAAACAACCGCTGCCAAATGCGTATATCCAGCTATCTTTTTTAGGTTGAATTGAGACATGTAACAAAGGTATGAGTTATTTGCTGATATTCTACTTCATCCCATTTTGATTTTACAACAAATTGTAATTTTTTTTGGATACATTGTCCAATCCCAATCTAAAATTAAAAAGGCGGAAAACTTGCTTTCAATAGAACAAAGTTTCCTGATTTCATTGTAAATTGTGATAAACCTGCAAAGTATTTATTCTTTTACGGGAAAGGAAACGTAATTTCTGGGTGTTTCCCATAGTTTCACTCTTATGCCCAAGTTTGGGTCAATTTTTTCTCTTAGAATATTGTAGATTACCATTGCGATATTTTCTGCACTTGGTCTCAAGTTTTGAAAATCTGGTACATCGACATTTAGATTTTTATGGTCAAATCTTTTTTCTACAAATTCTTCAATCAAATCTGCTAATGCCTTCATGTCATACACATATCCGGTATCGGGATCAATTTCTCCAGTAAGACGCACTTCTAGATCATAGTTGTGCCCGTGATAGTGTTCATTATTACACACACCGAAGACAGCCTTATTCTTTTCATCAGACCAATTTGGGTTATGTAGTCTATGAGCTGCATTGAAATGTGCCAACCTATAAACGGAAGCCTTCATAAACGGATATTTGATTTTTTCAACAACAACTTTGTCAATTTGTTGTGTCTGCAAAACCACCTGATCTCTTTCAATGCATCATATTTTGATGAGTTATCAGAATATTTTTCCCAGATTATCCATTAGACTTTACGATGAGAATCAATTTCAAATGCTTAATTTGGGATTTACAGAATTTTTTATCTTATTGAAACAAGACATTGATAGACAGAAAATTATTTTGTACATTTGTTTTCAGTTTATTAAGTGTTTCGTATGCAGTTTTCCCAAATTCCGGGTAAAGAGGTTGTCAAAAAACAGATTTTTAATCAAATACATAGTGGAAAAATACCTCATGCGTCTATCTTTTTAGGTGGTGAAGGCAGTGGGAATTTAACAATGGCTATGGCATTGGCCACATATCTGGTATGCCAATCACCGACTGAAAATGATAGCTGTGGTACTTGCAATGCTTGCCTAAAAATGTCAAAATGGATTCATCCCGATGTGCATTTTGCTTTTCCCGTCATTAAAAAAGGTACATTATCAAGGGCAGAAACTACATCTGATGATTTCATCAAAGAATGGCGTGAATTTTTGCAAAAGTACCCTTACGGGAATATTTCTGATTGGCTCCAAATGCTTGATGCAGGTACAACACAACCCAATATCAATGTAAAAGAATGTCAAGAAATCGTTCGGAAACTGAACATGATGTCATTCGAATCCGGAAAGAAAATATTGATTGTTTGGTTGCCGGAATATCTTGGGCATGAAGGTAATAGATTGCTGAAGCTCATAGAAGAACCTACAGATGATACTTACATTTTTTTTATTGCCCACAACCAAGATGCCATACTCCAAACCATTATAAGTCGATGTCAAGTCACAAGGATTCCACTTTTTGACCATGAAGAGATCAGTGAAACCTTGAAGAAACAATTTGAACTGTCAAATGAAGAAATCGATCAAATTACTACATTGTCCAATGGGAATATCAATACGGCTTTGGCCATGGCAAAAAACGAGCTTAAAGATTATTCTCAGATACTAATAGATTGGTTGAGAACAAACTATCGAAGTGATTATGGGGAAATGATGAAGTCGGTAAACCAAATTGCCGGGATGTCGAAGGAGAATTTGACCAATTTTTTTGATTATGGTTTACATTTTTTAAGACAAATTCTCATGATGAAATACTACGATGAAGATCAGGTGGCCCAAATTCCTGAAAAAGATAAAGCAACGATAAAAAAAATGGGTGCTCTTATCAATGTGGAGAAAGCGAGCCAGCTTTCAGACTTGTTTAGCGAAGCTATGGAAGGTGTCAGCCGCAATATGAATATGAAAATATTACTCTTCGCTGACAGCATCAAGATCAGCGAAATCTTGCGCAAACCTTGATCATTCTTGACGAACGTATGTGCCGATTTTTGATGCTCTGATTGCAGGAATCAGGGAAGCGATGTATCCAATCACAAATACTGTACAAACCACAACTATAAAATCAATAATCCTTAATTCTATAGGATAGGCATCGATCAAAAATCCTTCAGGCACTTTGACCAAACCGAAAGTGATCTGTAAATAATACAGTATCAGTGCTATCAAGATACCTATTAAAATACCGAATCCGGCCATAAATAAACCGAGCCGGATGAAAATACTTTTGATGTTATATTTTGTAAACCCAATGGATTTCAAGATGGCAATGTCCAGTTTTTTTTCTAGGACGATCATCCATAAAGATCCGATCATGTTGAAAGCAATGATAAACATGGTAAGACTCACTATAAGGTAGCTGACCCACTTTTCAATGTTCATGATTTTAAGGAATTCTGCATCTTGGTCGTACCTATCGTTTACTTTTAAATCTCTATCAGAGATGAGTGATTGGATTGTCTTTTTTACTTTTTGTGCATTGTCTTTTTGTTTTAGTTTTATCTCGTAAGCACTGACAACATTGGACTTATTTAAAAGGCTGTCAGCAATGGCTTTATTGACCAAAACATATTGCATATCGATGTCATTGCCCACTGAAAAATTTCCGGTAGGGTAGAGATTTGAAGCATCGTATTCCTTTTCTAAAGGGCCTGCATTCAGATTGGATATGACATATACTTCTACAGGTGAAAAAATATCCGACTGATTTATAGATAACTTTGTCGCCATTCCTGAGCCCAAGACAGCCGCATTTTTCTTCTCATCCAAGCCATAGTCTCCGGATATCATACTAGAATCTATGCCGGACACATGCTTGAAGTGCGCATCAACGCCTTTTAATATGCCTACTTCTTGAGATCCATTATATGTAAAAAAAGCTGTTTCTTCTATCGTCATGGATAGATCATCAACTCCATCGATGGCCATAAGCCCACGATAGAGAGATGAATCTACATTTATATATTTTCCTTTGTTTGGAATAATTTTGATATCTGGATTGAAGTTTGACAACATGCCCGTCAACAAAGACTCAAATCCATTAAACACAGATAATATAAGGATCAATGCGGCTGTGCCAATAGCTAGGCCAACGACAGAAATCCACGTAATGATATTGATGACATTGGTGGATTTTTTGCTGATTAAATATCTGTATGCGATGGATGAACTTATATTCATGGACACAAAAGTAAGAATTCCGTTGTGCTTTTCACCAATATTTTTTACTTCATGACCATGGATATTTCATTGCAGTAAGGGATAACTGAAACGAAAGTAGAATGTTCTTCAGGATTACTATACTTGAAGAAATAGCAATATCTCACTATATAGCTATAAAATACTTAACTTTGCACCTCCTTATAATGATAGATATTGTAAAAATATGAGTAAACACGGTCGTGTCTTGGTTGCGATGTCAGGTGGTATAGATAGTACCGTTGCTGCCATGATGCTGCACGAACAAGGGTATGAAGTCATAGGACTCACAATGAAAACTTGGGACTATGCGGGTTCAGGAGGATCTAAAAAGGAGACAGGCTGTTGTTCATTAGATTCAATCAATGATGCTAGGCAAGTCGCTGTGGATATGAATTTCCCGCATTATATCGTGGATATAAGAGAGGAATTTGGCAATTTTGTTATTGATAATTTTGTTGATGAATACCTAAGCGGACGAACGCCCAACCCATGTGTTTTGTGCAATACACACATCAAATGGGATGCATTACTCCGTAGGGCGGATGCCATGGATTGTGAATTTATTGCTACCGGTCACTATGCCATAATAAAAACATATAACGATCGTTTATATATATCCAAAGGAAAGGATGACAGAAAAGACCAATCGTACGTTTTATGGGGATTGAGTCAGAGCGCTTTGCAAAGGTCCAATTTCCCTTTAGGACAGTACACCAAACCTGAGATAAGGCAGATGGCAAAAGAGTTTGGCTATGAAGCACTCTCCAAGAAAGCTGAGAGCTATGAGATTTGCTTTGTACCCGATAATGATTACAGAGGATTTTTAAAAAGAAAAGTGGAAGGATTGGAAGAAAAGGTGGATGGTGGTTTTTTTGTGGATGCAGATGGAAACGTATTAGGAAAACATGAGGGTTATCCATTTTATACCGTTGGACAAAGAAAAGGCCTAGGTGGCGGATTTAAGGTACCAATGTTTGTCACAGACATCATAGCAGAATCCAATACCGTTGTCCTTGGTCCGGTCGATGCGTTGGTAAGAAATAGCATGGCTGTATCACAATTGAATTGGATGAAATATGATAGGATCCCTGATGGATTTGAGTTAACGACACAAGTCAGATACAACGATAAAGGTACATTATCTCATGTTTTTGAGATGTCTCCTTCTCAGGTTAAAGTAGAGTTTTTAGCCAATATCAAAGGGATCGCACCAGGACAGTCAGCAGTATTTTATGAAGGTGATGATGTTGTGGGAGGTGGAATAATTGAAAGTAGCTTTAACCGATAAAATTAATATATTATGAAATTATTTAATGTTATAATGTTTGGTTTGCTTGTGACGTTTGTTATGAGTTGCCATAATGAAATAGAAAATAGAGACGACATTGATTATGGACTTGATTATTATCCTATAGATCAGGGAGCTGAGTGGATTTATGCATCCGATAGTATTATAGTGAGGTTAGGTGGTCCAAGAAGGGATACATTACACTCCTATATTAGGGAAGTGATCAGTGGTGAGTACATAGACGAAGAAGGTGATAAAGTGCAAAAAGTCGTGCGATTTTGGAAAAGAAGCTTGAATGATGAATGGTCTTCAATTAATACATGGGCCATTAAAAAAGATTCATCTTCGTTGGTAAAAAATGAAGAAAACATCAGATTGGTTCGTCTGGCATTTCCTATATACCTCCATAAAAAGTGGGACCCAACTATCTATTTTGACAATTCCATCAAAGTAGATACAGGTGGAGATATTTTGAAGGTGTATGAAGGTTGGGATGCTGAAGTCATGTCGGTGGAAGCACCTTATGAATTTGAAGGACAATCGTATAAAGCTATGGAAATAGTTATGGCGGATGAAGAAACCGTTATTGATAAAAGATATGAAATTGACACGTATGTGAAGGGTATAGGTATGGTAAAGAAGTCAATGATCATCTACGATTCAAATGGTACCAAACCAACATCTTCGTGGGAAGTAAAAGCTAATTCCGGTTTTGAGCATACGCTTACATTGATTTCATATACCAAATAGTATAATGATTTCGGGGAAGTTATCGACCAAATACTATAATATTGGGAAAGTCATCAAATCCGTGGGTATCGATGGATGGCTTAAAATCTCATTGGAATCTTGGGATATTGATGTATTAGAGAACCAAAAATTTGTATTTTTCAAAGTAAGGGGAAATTTTGTACCTTATTTTATTGAGGATATTCAAGATGCGGATGAGATCAAGGTAAAATTTGAAGAAGTCAATTCACCGGAAGATGCTCAGCAATTGAATGGATCATCCATTTATTTGAATGAAATACAGGTGGAAGGAAATGGACCAAAGTCTTTTGAAGATTTTTCGTCCATGCAAGGCTACAAGATGTATAACAATGCATATTATATTGGAGAATTAATATCTATTGAAGAATATCCAATGCAAGTGATGGCCCGAGTTTCTCATGAAGGTGCAGAACATTTAATTCCCTTGAATGACACCTTCCTGAAATCTATAGATGAAGCCCATGAAAGTATTTATCTTGAGCTTCCTGACGGTTTATTGAATTTATTTTCATGATAAAATGCTAAAACGCCATTTTTTGACGTTTAATAATTTTGACATGTTGAATACAGCTATTTTTTGAAAATATCGATACCTTTGCTTGAATTAAATGTGGATTTCCCTAATTTCCACGTCTTATAAATTATTATTGTTACTATTAAACACGGTATGAACTTAAAGAATCCTTATATTATTTGGATTTTTTTGTTGGGTATATGTATACTTCCAACACAACCTGTTTTGGGACAAACGGTATTATTTAGGGTACATACGGGTTCAATGTATTATCAAGGAGATCTGGCTCCACGACCATTAAGCTTAAGTTTTGGTCCCAGTAATTTAGCCTATGGAACCAGCGTAGGCACCGAATTTTTTTCTTGGTTGGGTGTAAGCACAAAAATTCTCAGAGGTCAAATCAGTGGGGACGACGCATACGCCAGCGATTACGCCAGGAAGGAAAGAAACCTAAGTTTTACATCTTCAGTCACGGAGGTTAGTTTATTTACAGATATTAGAATCAACTATTTTTGGAAAAGATTGGACAAGTACAAGCTCAGATTGTATTTAACAGGTGGAGTAGGGTACATGACATTTGACCCGAAAACATATTACCAAAATGAATTGGTGCGTCTCCAACCATTAGGGACTGAAGGCCAATTTTTACCTAATAGTAAATTGAAACCCTATGCATTGCATACGATCACGAGACCTTTAGGAGGAATAATAGAATTTGATGTTGCACCAAAAACAAGTTTCGGTTTTGAAGTTACTGCACATAAAAGCTATACCGATTATTTGGATGATGTGTCTGGTTCCTATGTGAATTATGATGAAATGGTGGCAGCGGGTCAAACTCAAGGCGCATTATTGTCAAATAGAACCGGGGAATATTTGGGAACTTCAGTTGTAAAAGTACCTACAGGTACCGTAAGAGGCAATAGTACTAAGAAGGATTGGTTTACATATTTTGGATTCCATGTGAAGTATTCCTTTGGCGCTGCCATTCCAGCTATCCCGATTGTTACAGCTGCCCTAGCGGATAGCGAAGAAGCACAAGCACAAGATAACATTCAAGCAGCAATCGTGGATCGATGTTCTGATTCATTAGTTATTTTGCCAAGCTTGCCATTATCAGACCAGTCAGGGTTGATTATGCGCCTTTATGGAAATGAAAGTAAAGTTCAAATCGGAAAGGATACGCTTTGCTTTAATGAATTGTGTGATCGAATGCATGAAACAGTTACCTCTGAAAAACCAATCTATATCATTGGTACACAAGATGTGAAGTACAAACAAGTATTGAAACTTAAATCTCATCTGAATAAATGTGTGGATCAGTTGAAGGCTGAAAAAGCTTTGAGTGTTTACAAAAAGCCTTGGGACGAAATAAATTCTATTCAACAAGAAGCCGTCATACGTCTCCTTAATATTAAGATCATAGAAACCATAGATCAATAGTAACCCACCGGTTAATCTATACCTAATATTTTATGTGTTTGGAGGCTTAGTTTCCACAAAGGATTTTTCAAACAATAATCGATGCATTTTCTTGTATTCTCATGTACATTTTTTCCATCCAAGGGTTGTAAATAATAATGTGAAAATTTTAGACACTCGAAATCTTTAGGATTGTTTTCTACTTGTGGAAATACCAGCTTCAACTCATCGCCACTTTCCAAAACTATTTTTGTTTGTGCCTTGGGACTGACGCAGACCCAATCAATATCTTTTGGAATGGGTAAGGTTCCGTTGGTTTCAATAGCCAGATAAATATTCTTTTTATGGAAAGTATCCACAAGAGTATCATCCAATTGAAGTGCTGGTTCTCCGCCGGTGCAGACAACAAAAACTTGACTTTTGTGATCTGACGGCCATAATGAAATAATCTTATTTGCTAGAGATTCAGCAGTGTAGTTCCCGCCATTTGTCCCATCCGTACCTCTAAAATCCGTATCGCAAAATTGACAAATGGCTTCTGACCTGTCTTGTTCTCTTCCTGACCAAAGATTACAACCTGAAAATCTACAAAAGACCGCCGGACGCCCTGAATGTGTTCCTTCGCCTTGTAGTGTATAAAATATTTCTTTGACTTTATACACTGTTCTAGGCAGCAATCAATTTTTTAAGGGTGCTCTTGTTTAGTTTTTCTTCCACCATAGATCTATCTACTACGAACTCAGAAATATCTTTTTGAGACGGCAATTCAAACATGGCATCAGTCAATATTGCTTCGCAGAGTGACCTAAGACCTCTTGCTCCTAATTTATATTCAAGAGCTTTTTCGGCAATAAGTAGGATGGCATCTTCTTCAAATGTCAATTTTATACCCTCTATTTCGAAAAGTCGCTTGTACTGCTTGATCAAAGCATTTTTTGGTGTTGTCAAAATTTGCACCAATGATGCCAAATCTAACTGTTCTAAATAGGTCAATACAGGTAGCCTTCCTACTAATTCAGGAATCAATCCAAAGTGCTTTAAGTCTTGATGACTAATATATTGTAGGAAATTGTCTTTATCGACATGCTCTTTTTCATCATGGTTGAAACCGATGACGTGGGAATTCATTCTTTTCGCAATCACCTTTTCTATACCTGAAAATGCACCACCACAAATGAATAAAATATTTGAAGTATCGATTTTAATCATTTTTTGTTCAGGGTGTTTTCTGCCACCATTTGGCGGAACATTTACTTCGGTACCTTCCAACAGTTTTAACAGTGCTTGTTGAACACCTTCTCCGGAAACATCGCGGGTAATGGATGGATTGTCACTTTTGCGAGATATTTTATCTATTTCATCTATGTAAACAATGCCTCTTTCTGCTGCCGCTGCATCATAATCACAGGCTTGGAGAAGCCTGCTCAACATGCTCTCCACATCTTCACCCACATATCCTGCTTCAGTAAATACTGTGGCATCCACGATAGCAAACGGAACGTCCAGAAATTTTGCTATAGTTTTTGCAAGCAAAGTTTTTCCTGTGCCTGTTTCACCTACTAAAATGATATTGGATTTCTCGATTTCAACATCACTTTTTGTTTTATCATTGAGTCTTTTATAATGGTTGTACACAGCTACTGAAATGTACTTTTTGGCTTCATCTTGTCCAATGACATATTGATCAATAAATGATTTTATTTCATTGGGCGTGATAGAAGTAGGCAGTTTGTGGTGTTTTGAAAAAACTCTGGTGTCTTTTACTTTGAGTTCCTCATTGATGATGTCAAACGCTTGCTCCACACAAGCATCACAAATGTGACCGTCAATGCCTGCTATCAACATGATGGCATCTCTTTTATCCTTACCACAAAAAGAGCATTTAATTGTTTCTTTGTACTTACTCATATCTAAACCCTTATGATGATAAAAATTCTTTATACTTTTTTGGTCCTGTCTAACACCTCATCTACGAGGCCATATGCTTTGGCTTCCGGTGCTGTCATCCAATTGTCTCTATCGGAATCCTTCTCGATATCATCGAATGTTTTTCCGGTATGTCTTGCTATGATTTCATAAAGCTCATGTCTCAGTTGCTTTATCAAATTGTATGATATCTCCATATCTGTAAATTGACCTTGCATACCGCCTGATGGTTGATGTATCATCACTCGTGAGTGAGGTAGGCATGTTCTCTTGCCTTTGGTTCCGGCACATAATAATACGGCTCCCATCGATGCTGCCAACCCTGTACAAATTGTGGAAACATCAGGTGTGACGTACTGCATAGTATCATATATACCCATACCGTCTATGACAGAACCGCCGGGACTATTGATAAACATTTGTATGTCTCTTTTAGGGTCTGTGGACTCTAAAAATAACAACTGCGCTTGTATTACATTGGCTACATAGTCATTTACAGGAACTCCCATAAATATGATTCTATCCATCATGAGCCTAGAAAAAACGTCCATTCCTACGATGTTCATTTGTCTTTCTTCAATGACTTGTGGTGTGAAGGCATTTATTTGAGGGGCAACTACGGAAGCATATTTTTCTAAGTGCATGGTGGACATCCCTAAATGTCCCTTCGCAAATTTTAAAAACTCGTTTTTGTGGAATTTATCCATGGATTTAATTATGATTATTATGGACAGAAAACAACAAAACTGTGATTAGGTTTAATTTTCTTCTAAGAAGAGTTTACTGTGTAGGATTAGATTTTGGAAAAAGGTTTTTTGCGCAATTTAGTAACCTAAGGTGTTTGAAGTAACTAATGTTACTATCCGATGAAATTGTACCCAATATATTTGTGATCATATAAAATTTAAAAGAGAATGGAGTTTTTAGGGTACTTTGTATCAATCTTGATAGGTGTTTCATTGGGATTAATTGGCAGCGGAGGTTCAATACTTACAGTGCCAATGCTGGTATATATTTTTGGCACAGATGCAGTTTCAGCTACAGCATATTCACTTTTTATAGTGGGATTGACAGCTTTAGTGGGAAGTTTTGATTATTTCAGAAAGAATTTGGTCAATGTTAAAACAGCCATAGTTTTTGGTATTCCTTCTATTATAGCAGTATTTCTTACAAGAGCATACGTCGTTCCTGCTATTCCACACACCATAATGACAATTGGTGATTTCGTCTTGACAAAACATGTGCTTTTGCTCTTACTTTTTGCAGTATTGATGTTGCTTTCATCTTATAGTATGATCAAAAAAAAGAAGGAAACTCCTAACGATGAAAACAGCCAGCAAGTATTCAATTATCCATTGATATTAGTAGAAGGTCTATTGGTTGGAACAGTGACAGGATTGGTAGGAGCCGGTGGAGGATTCCTGATTATTCCTGCCTTAGTCTTGTTGTCAAAATTACCAATGAAGGAAGCCGTGGGAACGTCTTTGGTGATAATAGCAGCAAAATCATTGATTGGATTTTTTGGTGAGAGTTCAGAGACGTTTATTGACTGGCCGTTGATGTTGAAAATATCAGGATTTGCAATTGCGGGGATTTTGGTTGGCTCAGCACTTTCCAAAAAGATAGATGGGGCCAAACTCAAGCCTGCTTTTGGTTACTTTGTTTTGCTTATGGGTATATACATTATTGTTAAGGAGCTTATTTTCAAATGATTAGTTTGATTTGTTGTTTAAATATAAATGCAAAGTAGATGTTTGGATTTTTTAAAAAAGTAAAAAATAAAGAAGTCTTCGAACCGAAGCTTTCGGATCAGGCATATGTAGTGGATGTTCGAAATCCTCAGGAGTACGCTTCTGGACATGTTGCGGGAGCAATCAATATTCCTTTGGAACAAATCTTATCTCATGCTTCAAGCTTGGCATCAAAGAACCAAGTTTTTGTATATTGCAGAAGTGGAAATAGGAGTGCGCATGCTATGAAAATACTTAAGGAGCAAGGTGTTACAAATATAGTGGATGGTGGATCATTGGAATCTGCTGCTATGCTATTAAATAAACAGATCACAACTCCACAACATGAAATCACGCAAGTACAAAATATTCAAAAATCAAAAAGTAAAACCCATTTAGAGGTACTTATCCCATGTGATTTTTCTCCACAGACAGAATTTGCAAGAATAATGGGAGAAAAACTAGGTGAGTACACAGATGTGAAGTTACAGTTTGTTCATGTAATAGATTTACCGGAAACAGTTACTTTAGATAACGCAGGAAATATTTCTACTTGCGGGGAGATAGATCGTTCTTATGTGGAAAAATTAAAGCAAGATGGCGAAAATAAATTGAATGATTTGATCAAAAAAACAAAAATTGACAGCGTTGGCTATATAAAATTTGGAAAACTCACAGATGAATTATTAGCGTTTTCGCAATCGCGTACCATAGACCTCATTATAACAGGAACAAAAGGATTGTGGGGATTGAAGGAAAAAATTTCTATGACGCAATCCCAAATTTTAGCAAGAAAGTCGTCCATTCCGGTATTATCTCTGATGTGTGATAGATCAGATTTACAGATCAAAGATATATTGTTCGTACATGATTTTTACGAAAAGAATGTCAAACATTTGAGCTTGATGAATTCATTGGTCACAGCATTCAACGGTGTCTTTCATCAGTTATATGTAACGGATCGACTAAACGGAGGTGAAGAAAAAGAATTAAATGCCCTGATGGACGAATATGCTTCTTCTCATGAATTTGATAATTATAAAAATCATATAGAAGTTGCTGATAATTTGGAAAAGGGCGTACACCAGTTTTTGGGGCATCAAGATGCCGATATCGTTTTTATTGGCACACATGGCAAAGGCGGTGTATTTCACCACAGTGGTGCAGAAGCATTGATAAAACACTTATTCAAACCAATTTTAACCTTTCAACTTGATTAATATGACAACTATTTTAACGCATGCATGGTCATGGTGGTTTTCCGGAATTGTAATAGGATTCATCATGCTATATTTATTGTATTTCGGTGGATCTTTTGGTTTTTCCGCAAACTTGCGCACCATATGTTCTATGTCTGGTGCCGGAAAAAATGTAAAATTCTTTGATTTCAACTGGAAAAGCCAAATTTGGAATCTAATATTTTTAATCGGAGGTTTGGCCGGTGGCTTCATTTCAAGTCATTATATGTATGATGGAAAAACCGCCAACATTTCTCAGAATACAATACATGATCTTCAAAAATTAGGGTTTTCAGCACCTGATGAAATTCAACCTAAAGAGCTTTTCAGCAGAGAAGCAGTATTTTCATTAAAAGGCTTTTTTTTATTAGCTGTTGGTGGATTGATGGTAGGGTTCGGAGCGAGATATGCGGGAGGTTGCACTTCTGGTCATGCAATTAGTGGAATTTCTGACCTTCAGATTCCTTCTATTATTGCTGTTGTAGGATTTTTTATTGGCGGGTTGATCATGACGCATATTTTATTTCCGGTAATATTTTAATGCAAATTAGAAAATGAAGTATTTACAGTATATCGTAGGAGGTATTGTTTTTGGAATAGTCATGTCAAAATCTGAAGCCATTTCATGGTATCGAATTCAGGAAATGTTTAGGTTCCAAGCATGGCACATGTATGGGATTATTATGATGGCCATTTTAATAGGTACCACAGGTGTTTTTTTAATTAAAAAATTTAACATCCGCGACTATCGAGGCAATCCCATCCCGTTTCACCCTAAAGATAGATCGATACCTAGATACCTGATCGGAGGCATCATCTTTGGCATGGGATGGGCACTTAGTGGAGCATGTCCCGGACCGATGGTGGTAAACATTGGTTTTGGATATTATGCCATGCTTATTGTGTTTTTCTTTGCTGTTTTGGGTACCTTTTTGTATGGATATTTTAGAGATAAATTGCCTCACTAATGAATATGATCGTGTCAATATCACAACCTTGGCCATGGTATGTAGCTGGCCCCATTATCGGTTTGACGGTTCCAGCACTGTTGATCTTAGGCAATAAAAACTTTGGAATTTCATCTTCTTTTCGCCATGTTTGCGCTTCATGTTTTCCAAACGGCATTGAATTTTTCAAATATGAATGGCAGAAAGAGAGATGGGTCTGGATTTTTATTGTTGGGATTATTATTGGTGCATGGATAGCCTCGGCGTACCTTCAAAATCCAAATGAAATTGTCTTGAATCCTACCTTAAAAAATGAATTATCTCAATACGGGATTACAGATTATTCTAATGCTTATCTACCTATTCAGATATTCACATGGCATTCTGTATTTTCTATAAAATTACTTATTTTGACAGTGATAGGTGGATTGTTGGTAGGTTTTGGAACTAGATATGCGGACGGTTGCACAAGTGGTCATTCTATTATGGGTCTTTCGGCGCTGAATTGGCCTTCATTGGTAGCAACCATTTTCTTTATGTTAGGTGGCCTTGTTGCTGCAAATTTTATCATACCTTATATTCTGAGTTTATGAGTAAAGATATTTTGAACAAAAGGGTAGAAGATGCTTCTAACAAGACATTGTACAATAAAATCACCTTCGGAGATCTTATAAAATTTGGAATTGTTGGTGTTGTTTTTGGAATTGTATTTGTCAAGGCCGAAATCATTTCTTGGTTCAGAATTCAAGAAATGTTTAGATTTCAGTCATTTCATATGTATGGAATCATAGGCAGTGCGGTCATTGTGGGGATGATTTCAGTATGGCTTATCAACACATTTAACATAAAAACTATAGATGGGGAAAAAATAAAAATAAATAAAAAACCATTTACATTAGGCACCATTATCGGAGGTTTTTTATTCGGTATCGGTTGGGCTATAACAGGAGCTTGTCCGGGTCCAATTTTTGCGCAGATAGGTACAGGAGCTACAGTCATTATATTAACAGTCATCAGCGCTATTGCCGGAACGTGGTTATATGGCTTGGTACGACATAAAATTCCACATTAATAAAATATACGACAACGATGCACCACAACGAACAAGATTTTATAACATCAATATTAAAAAATGCCCAACGGTTATTGATTATTTCATTGATAATTATCGTAGGTTTTGCCTTTCTTATGCTAGACATGGCGAATGTATTGCCAAAGGTTTTTAGTGATTCTGATAATAAAATTGCGAATATCGAACAACCCGAAGTGAAAGCTAAAAATGACTTTTGGTCACCACCTGATATCTCTACGATAAAAGATGAAGCGAAAAAGGAATTGGTATTGAAAGGTAAGGATTTGATCCAAAATACTGCCAAATATTTCGGACCAAAAGGGAGCGTCGCACACACTTCAAACGGTATGAACTGCCAAAACTGTCATCTCAATGCAGGTACTTCTATTTTTGGTAATAATTATGGTTCAGTAGCTTCTACTTATCCAAAATTAAGGTCCCGTAGTGGTACATTTGAAACCATTCCAAAAAGAATCAATGATTGTTTTGAGCGCAGCTTAAATGGTAGTGGCCTCGATACTCTGAGCAATGAGATGTTGGCAATGGTTTCTTATATGCAATTTATTGGAAGCGATGTGGAGCGTGGTAAAAAAGCGAAGGGTTCAGGGTTGAAAACTATTCCATTTTTAGATAGAGCAGTAGATCCCGAAAAAGGAGAAAAGATCTATGCCGCAAAATGCGCTTCTTGCCATATGCCTAATGGCGAGGGTCAGCTTACTCAGGAAGGAAATTCTTATACTTATCCTCCGCTTTGGGGGCCAAATTCCTACAATGATGCAGCAGGATTGTATAGAATTACAAATTTTGCAAAGTACGTCAAATTTAATATGCCTTTGGGTTCAACCCATGAAAGTCCTCAACTGACTGATGAAGAAGCATGGGATGTTGCGGGATTTGTCAATACTAGACAAAGACCACAAAAGCGTTTCCCAAAAGATTGGCCTGATATTTCAAAGAAACCTATTGACCATCCTTTTGGGCCATATGCAGATGCCTTTCCGGAAAAGCAACATAAATTGGGTCCATTTGGCCCCATTCAAGAATATTACGCAAACAAATCACAAAAATAAAATTTAGATTATGGGTCAAGACAGAAGAAATTTTATTAAATCAGTAAGCGCCGTCGGAGCCACAATAGGTGTTGGCGGTATTTCTCAATTAGTGGCAAATTCTCCGGTTCAGCATGACCTTATGTCAGAGAAAGCATATCCTTCAGAGTTTGAAGTGACCATATTGCAAACCACAGACATACACTGCCAGATACATCCTCACGATGAGTTGTTTTGGGAAAATAATGAAAAAGTGTACAGAAAAACAGGTGGTTATGCGCACTTATCCACATATCTAAAAAAAATAAGAAAAAAGAAGGATCATGTCTTTACCATTGATACAGGTGATATGTTCCAAGGAAGTGAACTTTCCGTCAAAACAATGGGTCAAGCCATTTCACCTATTCTCGATGCTCTAGAATATGATCTATATTTGCCCGGAAATTGGGAAGTCATTTATGGTAAAAAACAAATGCAAAAACTTTTGGGAGGGCTTCATGCACCTAAAGTTTGCGCTAATATGTACCATGATGTCAATGGTGAAAAAGGAGAACATATATTTCCACCTTACTACATTTGGACTGTCAACGGTGTGAAATTCGGATTTTTGGGCTACACAGACCATTTGGTGCCCATTCGTCAGTCTCCAAACTATTCTAAAGGAATTATTTATACGAAACCTGAAGAGAACGTCGCCCATTATGCAGACGTATTAAAGAATCAAGAAGGTTGCGCTTTTGTCATGGTGATTGCACATATGGGATTATCCCAGCAAATACATCTTTCAAATCTGGAAGCCACAAAGGGTGTAGATTATATACTCGGAGGAGATACACATGAACGCGTCAGAGTGCCGATACAAGGCAAGTATGCCAAAGTCGTCGAACCTGGAGCATTCGGCTCTTTTGTTGGTCGATTAGTATTGAATGTCAAAAATGGCAAAGTGGTCAAGGATGAATATTATCTTGATGAGGTTGATGCATCAGAACATAAAGCAGACAAAAACATTTCAAGTCTTATTTCAAACTTAGAAGGCCCTTATCTTAATGATATCAATAAAGTTGTTGGTTATAGTACCATACCCTTATATCGCTATTTTGTCATTGAAAATACCATAGATACCTTGGTATTAGAGGCGTTGAGATGGAGATTACCGGAAATAGATGTCGTCTTGTCAAATGGATTTAGATTTTGTCCTCCAAATATCACAAAAGATGCAACAGGCAATATTCCCATCACCAATGGGTACATCTTTGATATGTTACCAGTAGATAGCGTCATCAGAACAGGTAAGGTGTCAGGAGCACAAATCATGAAATGGTTGGAAAAAGAACTTCAAAATGTATTTGCCAAAGATGCATCCAAAAGGTTTGGCGGTTGGGTGATCAAATTCAATGGTATGCAAGTGAAGTTTTATGCCTTTGGTGAAGATGGTAAAAGGGTAGATAGTGTGATGATTCAAGGGAAGCCACTTGATCCAGACAAAATATATTCTATAGCAGCATGTGAAAGGGATGGAGATCCGGCAGACATCATTTGCAGAATGAAAAATGTCATGGAAACTGAAAACAAGCCGTACACACTCCATGAAAACATGCGCCAATATTTAAAAGAAAATTCACCAGTCACACCACAAGTCAGGAAATCAGCTGTAGCACTCGATGCACCTGATACTTTATTGACTCAGGTGTATGGTGTGAATTACACATTCAGATAAAATCAAAATATGTATAAGTATATCCTAATAATAGCGATGCTTTTTGGAATGCATCATTCCTATGGCCAAGCCAATGGCGCTATTTCAAATAAAAAACATAAGATCATTTTTCAGCTTGTATCTCAAGATACCTCAGACCATAGTACGCTCATCCGCCAACTCACCAATCTGAAAAAATTGGCTCCCAAAAGTCAGATTGAAGTGGTATGTCACGGTCCGGGAATCAATCTCCTAAGGAAAGATAAGACTTCCTTGGTAGATAAGATAGAAAGATTAATCCAAAATGGCGTCGATTTTGTGGCTTGTGAGTTTACAATGACACAAAAGAATATCAAGAGAGAACAACTCATTGACCATGTCAGAACCGTTCCTGGTGGGATTTTGGAAATCGTAGAGAAGGAAGAGAAAGACTGGAGTTATATCAAGGCAGGAAAATAATCATCCAAAGGAATGAAGTATTTTATAGTTTTTTTACTGTTCATAGGAACGGTGAGTCACATATTTGCGCAACATCAAGATTTATCAGAGAAACCAAATATTTGGAATAACATTAGCTCAAAAAGGGATTCATCAATCATCTTGAATGCGTTTAAATTTGGGCAGATTAATGGCCATTTTAGATATTTTTTTTCATTGACGGACAATGCGAAGACCCTCAGGGATTACTACGCTGAAGCTATTGGTGGAGGTTTGCGTTTTGAGTCTGCACAATTTTATAATTTCAATATTGCGGTGAGTGGATTCTATATATTTCCGCTCAAGTCTGCCAATTTATTTGAAAAAGATGCAATAACAGGCCAAGGAAATAGGTATGAAATCGGCTTGTTTGATGTAAATGCTATAGATCAATTGGAAGAAATCAATCGATTAGAAGAATTTTTTGTCCAATATAATCTGAAGAAAGGTTTTGTAAAATTTGGGAGACAGTTACTCAATACACCATTTATCAACCTTCAAGATGGAAGGATGCGGCCTACTGCGGTACAGGGATTTTGGACTGAATATAAGCTCAATACCAGCCATCAATTGAGTGGTGGATGGATCAATGCTATTGCACCTAGAAGTACCAAAGATTGGTTTTCAAATGCTGAATCCATTGGATTGTATTCTGTTGGTGTAGATATTTCAGGTAAAAAGTCAGCATATAAAGGTCAAGTAGCATCAGATTGGGTTGGAATGTTCAATTACAAATATGCAAAAGACAAAAATTTCCAATTTGATGTATGGTATATGTACACGGAGAATATTTCTCACAATTTGTTGACACAATGGGAAAAGAAATTAACTTCTCGTTGGAAAGGTCTTTATTATGGTGTGCAGGTAGCATCACAATGGAAAAGTGGAAATGGTGGCAATATTGATCCTACATTGGCGTACAATCAAAATAACCGTCCAGTGTATATCTTTGGCGCACAAATAGGGTATAAAAAAGGAGGTTTTAATCAATCGCTCTCCATCAATAGAATAAACAGTGGTGGAAAATACTTAATGCCTCGTGAATGGGGAAGGGATTATTTTTATACGTTTATGCCTAGAGAGCGCAATGAAGGTTTCGGTGATACGAAATCAGCAGTGTATAAAATCCAATACCTTAAACCTAAAAAATTTCAAACAACTCTTAGCGTAGGATATTTTAGTATGCCGGATGTGAAGAACTTTGCGCTCAATAAATATGGCTTGCCTACCTATGGCCAACTGAATGTAGATTTCAGGTATTATTTCAAAGGTGCACTGTCAGGCTTGGAAAGCCAAGCATTGTATGTGTACAAGAAAAATATTGGGGATACGTATGATGACTCAAAATACATCTTCAATAAAACGGATGTTCATCTGTTTAATTTGGTGTTGAATTTTAAATTTTAAGCGCTACTTTTTTCTAAGTAGTGACCATGTGACCCAAATTTCGCAAACTACATCGTGGTTCTGATTGCTTCCAATGCTGTGAGCCACGAAAGTTGTACTCTCTCCGGATTTGAGTTTATTGATGTTTTCATGGATCATTTGCCCATCGGTACAAGTGAATGTTGTTATTCCTGTTGCTTTTTTGTAATATTTACCTTGAAATTCAACCAATAACATCGATATTTCTCCATAATCTTGGATGTACATTTGGCAAAGCAAACCTGTGGAAAGTTCCGCAGCTCCGTTTAATGCAGAAAAATAAATAGATCTAAATGGGTTTTTTGTCCAATGAGAAAATGGAATGGTGATTACGCATTTCTCATCGTCTAATGATTTTAATTTTATGTTCCAAAACACCAAAGATGGAAGATGAATACATTTGAATACCCAAAATTTCAATGGTGATAGAGCTCCTTTTCTATATTTTTCTGCTTTAGGAAGCATATCATTTGCTTGATTTGCCTGACCAAATCACATCACTCATGCCCATTTCATTGGATATAAAACGTGAAAGCACAAATAGATAATCTGATAATCTATTCAGGTATTGTACTATTAATTGTGCTGATGCTCCTTCGTCCTCTAATGCGGTGACCCTTCGTTCGGCTCTCCGACAAACAGTTCTGCATACGTGCGCTTGCGCAGAAGGCAAATTTCCACCGGGAAGGATAAAGTTTTTTAATAAAGGTAGCGTTTCTTCCATTTGATCTATCAAAATTTCTAGAAAATTGATATCTTCATTGTCAATTTGTGGTACAGACATGGACTTTTGTGGGTCACATGCCAATGTGGATCCAATGTCGAACAGTCGATTTTGAATTTCAAACAAAGAGTTACATATATTTTTATTTTCTATATGAACTAATAGCAACCCAATGTGACTGTTCAGTTCATCGATGGTTCCATATGCTTCTATGCGCACATCATGTTTAGAAATACGTCGGCCACCTATCAGCGAAGTCATGCCTTTATCTCCTTGCTTGGTATAAATTTTCATGTTTTACCCTTTTAATTGAGCTTGTAATCTCTGTATTTCTTCCGTCAAAATCTTTATTCGTTCCTGTCCATCAGCGAGTTTAGCCTGTTCTTTTTCCACTATTTCCGGTTTAGCATTCTGCACAAATCTCTCATTTGACAGTTTTTTTGTCACAGAATCTACAAACCCTTGTTGATAATCTAGATCTTTTTGTAATGAAATCAGTTCGCCTTCGATATCCAACTCTTGATGTATTTGTATCATGCATTTTTCTGTACCTGAAATAAAACTTATTCCATTGATATTCAGATCATCCGAAATAATTATATCATCAAGTATTGCTAGTTTTTTAACGATATCTTCCCACCCATTGAGCGCAATCAGTTTATCGACACCTTCAGTTTTCAAAATGTAAAGCTGAAGTTCGTCCTTCATTTTTATAGCCTGTTTTTGTCTGATTTCCCTGACTGAAGTGATGATATCCTTCGCTGTATTGATGTATTTCTGAACATCATTGTTGTCCTGCTTTTCTATCTTTAGTGTTGAGATGATACAATCTTCCCCTGCGCTTCTATCTTTCAGCAAATGCCATATCTCTTCTGTGATAAATGGCATGAATGGGTGCAATATACTGCAGAGCTGACTGAATGCATCAATCGCTTCTTGATACGTATTTTCATGAATTTTTTCACCAAACTGCGGTTTGATCATTTCCAAGTACCAAGAGCAGTACTCATTCCATATGAGATTATACAGCTTCATAAGCCCTTCTGAAAGTCGGAAATCTTTGTAATCTCGCACCAACTCTTCTTGTGTGGATGCAATCATAGACATCATCCATTGACCAGCTAATCTGTCTTTATCGCTTTGTGGATTTTCGTTTTCCGTCTCCCAGCTTTTGAGCAGTCTGAGGGCATTCCACATTTTATTACAGAAATTTCTTCCTTGTTCTACAAGTTTTTCATCGAAGAGTAAATCACCACCAGCTGGAGAACAACTCATCATTCCGAATCTGACACCATCTGCTCCATAATCAGCGATTAATTGTAGGGCATCGGGACTGTTGCCGAGTTGTTTTGACATCTTGCGCCGCTGTTTGTCCCGTACCATTCCGGTGAAATACACTTTTTCAAAGGGAAATGTTCCTGTCCACTCATATCCGGCCATGACCATCCTAGCTACCCACAAAAAGATGATGTCCCATCCCGTCACTAATACAGATGTGGGATAATAATAATTTAGAACTTCTTTGTCTTCGAATCCATCAAAGACACTAATCGGCCACAGCCATGAAGAGAACCACGTATCCAGCACGTCTTCATCTTGGATTAATTGCTCTTTTTGAATGGTGGGAAAAGTCTTCTGTGCAAGTTTGAATGCTTCTTTTGCGGTTTCAGCCACAAAAACTTGATCTTCAAAATACCATGCCGGAATCCTATGTCCCCACCAAAGCTGGCGAGATATACACCAATCTTTGATGTTTTCCATCCAGTGCCTGTAAATATTTTTTTGACTTTTGGGAAAAAACTCAACTACATCATCCATTACGGCTTTCAATGCGGGATCAGACAAAGTGCCCATGTCAACATACCACTGCAATGATAATCTAGGTTCTACAACGGCATTGGTACGTTCAGATCTTCCTACATTGTTTTGGTAATCTTCTATATTGACGATATGTCCGGCTTCTTCTAAATCCTTTGAGAATTTCTTTCTCACAACGAATCGATCCTCACCCAAATAAACTGTGGCATCGTCACTCATTGTACCATCAGGATTGAAAATATCAATAATTTCCAGCTGATGTCTTTTTCCTATCTCGTGATCATTGACATCATGAGCAGGAGTTACCTTCAGTGCTCCGGTTCCAAACTCACGATCAACATAATCGTCAAAAATGATTGGTATTTCTCTATTAATAATAGGTACTATGGCTTTTTTACCTTTCAACCATGCGTATCTTTCATCATCCGGATGCACTGCGATTGCTGTATCACCCGGTATAGTTTCTGGCCTTGTGGTGGCAATGGTGACATACGCTTCAGTACCCACAATTTGATACCTGACGTGGTAAAGTTTTGATTGTTCTAATCCAAAAATGACTTCTTCATTTGAAAGAACAGTCTTAGCTTCGGGATCCCAGTTGACCATCCTATTGCCCCGATATAATTTGTTTTTCCTATAAAGATCAACGAATGCCTTATAGACCGCTTTACTTCTCACTTCATCCATTGTGAATGCTGTCCTATCCCAATCACAAGAAGCACCCAATTTGCGCAATTGTTTCAATATGATGCCACCATACTCTTCTTTCCATTGCCATGCATAGTTCAAAAACTCTTCTCTGGATAGGTCGCTTTTTTTAATTCCTTTTTCTCTCAGCATCTTGACAACTTTCGCTTCAGTAGCGATGGAGGCGTGATCTGTTCCGGGAACCCAACAAGCATTTTTTCCTTCTTGTCGTGCTTTTCTGATTAAAATATCTTGAATGGTATTATTCAACATGTGTCCCATGTGTAAAACACCTGTTACGTTTGGCGGTGGAATCACGATAGAAAAGGCTTCACGATCATCGGGATTAGATTTGAAATATCCTTTTGATTCCCACTCATCATACCATCGTTCTTCTACATCTTTGGGATTGTATCGTGCTGATATCATGCTATTCTTTTAATATTTTAATTTGTAAACTTGACTTTTGTCGTCGTTATATAATGCCACAACAACAAAATTAGAGTAATCATTTTCTTCAAAATTCGACTGGAATATCGTTTGCTTTGAGATAGAATTTACTATAGAAGGTATCGTATTAGAATGTCCCACCATTAATACTCTATTGATGTTATCCGACGCTTTGATTTCCTGAATGGTTGTCCTAATATTTTTATTGTCATATGGTAAAATCTTCATCAACTTAGTATCTGCTAAAGAATCTACAGTCAACATCGTGCGCATAAACAATGTGGAATAGATAGCATCAATTCTTGTTCCTCTCAAAATGTCTGCTAGTTTCGCTGAGCGATCTAAACCTGCTGATGTCAGGATTGGATCTTGCTTGTTTACTGTGTCTTTTTCAGCATGTCGTGTCAGATAAAATATTTTTTTAAGTCCTTCTTGTGGAATTTCAAACGTAGTTCCATCATCCATGTGGATCACTTCCGAAACTATGGAATGAACAGTTTTACCTTGAATTTCATCGATATTTGGCCCTTGGTTTTGAGCACATGATAACACAGTAAGAATTACCAAAATCGAAGATAAAAAATTAAAAGCACGGACTAATTGCATACTATTCAAACAATGATGTGGACAATTGGGTTTGAAAAAGATCATCAAAAGTCTCTCTTCTCCTGATCAAATAATCTTTACCTTCATGAATCAAAACTTCTGCGGGTCTGTACCTTGAATTGTAATTTGAAGACATCGTAAAACAATAGGCTCCGGCATTGTAAAAAGCTAAAATATCACCCTCTGCAACCTCGTGCAATTGTCTATTGACTCCAAAGGTATCGGTTTCGCATATGTATCCAACCACAGTATAGATGCGTTTCCTACCTGATACTTTTGACACATTTTCTATCCTGTGATAAGCATCGTATAACATCGGTCTGATCAGGTGGTTAAGCCCGGAATCTACGCCAACAAATACTGTGGAAGTGGTTTGTTTTACAACATTAGCGGACACTAAAAAAGTACCGGATTGGCTGACCAAAAACTTACCCGGCTCAAACATGATGGTCAAGTTTTGATTTCTTTTTTTGCAGAATTCATTGAAACGAAAACTGATCTTTTCGCCCAATTCTTCAATATCGGTTTCTATATCGCCATCCTTATAAGGTACTTTAAATCCACTTCCAAAATCGATATATTTTAAATTAGGGAAATGTCCTGCCACTTCAAATAAAATCTCCGCACCCTGTAGAAATACATCAATGTCTAGAATGTCACTTCCCGTATGCATGTGAACGCCCTCAATGGGAATTTTGTACATATCCACCAATCTCAATACATGAGGCAATTGGTGGTAAGAGATGCCAAATTTTGAATCTATATGACCAACACTTATCTTGCTGTGACCACCTCCCATAATGTGAGGATTGATACGGATACAAACAGGATATGATGGAAAACTATGCGCAAATTGTTCCAAAATGGACAAATTGTCAATATTGATCTTTACTTTTTTCTCTGCTGCAAGGCTTATTTCTTCTAATGATACACAATTCGGAGTGTATATGATGTCTTCAGGTTTGAAACCTGCCTTTAATCCCAATTTAACTTCTTGGATGGATACTGTGTCTAAACCAGCGCCAAGCTGTCGCATCAATTTTAAAATTTCAATGTTATTTAAAGCCTTGGTAGCGTAATTTACCTTGATGTTTTTTACATCGAACGCTTTAATAAGTCTGTCATACTGGGACTTAATTTTAGAGGATTCATACACATATAAAGGACAGCCATAAGACTTTACTAAAGTTTCAGGTGATATTCCACCATCAAATTGATAAGCACCATCAATCAATTGCATATAGGTAAGATTATATTATTTTGAGCGGCAAAGATAAAATAAATGGAGAATATCCACACCTTAGAATACAATATGAGAAAATATAAAGCCTTATGTATGAATAATACCTACTTTTGCACCTTATGCTTAGAGCCCTTATTTTCATTGCAATAACTTTGGTTGGTTATAACCATGTATGGTCGCAGTCTTTTTTTGAGCCGGCAGATACGTTCAATACTAAAAGGTTTATTACGGTTTCTGCCATCGGAGGTTCAATATATACGGGAATGTCACTAGGACTGTACCATGCTTGGTACAAGAAGCAGGATTTAGGTTCCTTTCATTTTTTCAATGACAATGGAGAATGGATGAACATGGACAAATTCGGACACGCTTACACAGCATATATGCAAGGCACCATCTGTTATAAAGGTGCAAAGTGGGCAGGAGTTTCAGAGAAAAACAGCATTTGGGCAGGCATCTTGTGTGGAGTTATTTTCCAATCTACATTAGAGACAATGGATGGATTCTCAAATAAGTGGGGTTTTAGCAAGGGTGATATGATTGCCAATGTCTCAGGAACTGCTTTATTTGCTACGCAACAAATTATTTGGAAGGAACAAAGGTTAAAGTTAAAATACGCATCCTATCCACCAAAGCATCCAAACTCCTTGGTTACTTCAATTGACGGCACTGCGACGACAACTATATTAGATCGATCTAAAGATCTTTTTGGCACCGGATTTTTTGAAAGAGCTTTGAAGGATTATAATGGACAATCATACTGGGTTTCCGTCAATATTGCATCTTTTTTTGGCGAATCAAGATGGCCAAAATGGTTAAATATAGCCATTGGAACCGGTGCGGAAAACATGTACGGTGGCTTCAAAAATCAATGGACTATCGGATCTGCATCTTTTGAACTACCGTCATCTTACGACAGGTACAGGCAGTTTTACATTGGCCCTGATATTGATTTTTCAGAATTGAAGACAAATAACTCCGCGTTAAAAACACTATTTTCAATATTTAATGTATTCAAGTGCCCTGCACCGGCATTGGAAATCAATACAAAGGGTGAAATCGTTTTTCATCTATTCCGGTAATGGCGGAGAAACCAGTTTACAAAATAGAATGATTCTAAATAATCTTTTTATTTGTCAATTGACTTATTTATTGATGATGGATTTTGTAAATTTGCGGACTCAGTTAAAGTATTTTTTACAATGATAAAAGTATTGCATTTATCTCACACCAGTGCTGGATGCTTATATCATTTCATTTACACAAGTCCAATATATTCACAATAAAATTTATAACAACATGAAGTGGTTGATTGATTTTTTTGGTTCAGGCATCGGTAAAAAATTGCTGATGAGTCTGACAGGATTGTTTTTAATTATTTTTTTACTCGTACATTTAATTGGTAATCTACAGTTGTTGAAGGATGATTCGGGTATGGCTTTTAATCTTTATGCGAAATTTATGAAGTCAAATCCACTGATTAAAACGGTTTCTTATGGTCTGTATTTCTTTATTATCTTACATGCTATTGTAGGCGTGATGTTGGCATTGTACAATATGAGTGCCAAGGGAGGTAGATATGCTGTTGCAAATCATAATAAAACGTCTTGGGCGTCCAAGAACATGGTTTGGTTAGGTTCTATCATTTTTGCATTCATACTTATACATATGGGTGATTTTTGGTTTAAGATGAAGAGCGGTCAGCTTCCCCTTGCGACGTATGGTGATGTCACCGTCAACGACTTGTATTATAGAGTTGCTGAAGCTTTTCAAAATCCCATCATCGTAATCGGATATGTCATTGGTATGGTTATTTTGGGAATGCATCTTTGGCATGGTTTTCAGAGCGCCTTCCAAACACTCGGGCTGAACCATAAAAAATATACGCCGATGATAAAAGCCGTTGGCAAAGTGTATTCTATTTTGGTCACGATAGGCTTTATTATCATACCTGTGTACCATTACATGGCGCATTAAGCGAAATTTATTTAAAATGTTTCATTCTGTTTTAACACAGTTCATAAAAAATATAGGATTATGAGTTTAGATTCAAAAGTTCCAAATGGTCCATTAGCTGATAAGTGGACTCAATATAAATCTACCATTCCTCTTGTAGCTCCAAATAATAAAAGGAAGCTTGAAATTATTGTGGTCGGTTCAGGATTGGCTGGTGCAGCTGCGGCTTCTTCCCTTGGAGAGCTTGGGTATCAAGTCAAATGTTTTACATTTCATGACAGTCCACGACGTGCCCATAGTATCGCAGCACAAGGTGGTATCAATGCAGCTAAAAACTATCAAAACGATGGGGACAGCATCTATAGATTATTTTATGATACCATCAAAGGTGGCGATTATAGATCTAGAGAAGCCAATGTATATAGATTAGCCGAATGTTCTGTAGATATCATAGACCAATGTGTTGCACAAGGAGTTCCCTTTGCTAGAGAATATGGTGGTTTACTAGAAAATAGATCCTTTGGAGGGGTTCAAGTATCGAGAACCTTCTATGCACGAGGTCAGACTGGCCAGCAGCTATTGATCGGAGCTTATCAGTCACTTTCGCGTCAGATAGCTCTCGGCACAGTAAAAATGTATAATCGACATGAGATGCTAGATCTGGTTGTAGTAGATGGTAAGGCAAGAGGAATCATTGCTAGAAATCTTTTGACTGGTGAATTGGAAAGACATAGTGCGCATGCAGTCGCCTTGGGTACAGGAGGTTATGGTAATGTATTCTACCTTTCAACAAATGCTATGATGTGTAATGCGACAGCGGCATGGCGATCTGTGAAGCGAGGCGCTTATATGGCGAATCCTTGTTTTACACAGATTCACCCTACTTGTATACCCGTTTCAGGTGATTACCAATCAAAGTTGACACTCATGTCAGAGTCCTTGAGAAATGATGGTCGTGTCTGGGTGCCAAAGAAGAAGGAAGATGCAGAAGCCATTCAACAAGGTAAGATGAAAGGCGTTTCTATTGCAGAAAGTGACAGAGATTACTTTTTGGAAAGAAGATATCCGGCATTTGGAAATTTAGTTCCTAGAGACGTAGCATCACGTGCAGCAAAGGTGGAATGTGATAAAGGCCATGGTGTTAGCCCAACAGGTTTAGCCGTTTACTTGGATTTTTCAGCTGCTATTGAGAGATATGGCAAAGCAGAAGCAAACAAGCAAGGAAATCATAATCCATCTGCCGCAGAAATCAAAGTATTGGGTGAAGGCGTGGTTTCTGATAAGTATGGTAATCTTTTTGAAATGTATGAAAAGATAACAGGCGAAAACCCATACAAAGAACCGATGAAAATCTATCCAGCCGTTCACTACACAATGGGCGGACTTTGGGTAGATTACAATTTGGAAACCAATGTTTCTGGTCTGTTTGCCATGGGAGAATGCAACTTTTCCGATCACGGAGCCAATAGACTAGGTGCTTCAGCTCTGATGCAAGGACTTGCTGATGGATATTTTGTAATTCCATATACAATAGGTACTTTTTTAGCACATGAAATTTCCACTCCAAAAATCAATACCGATTTGCCTGAATTTGTACAAGCCGAAAAAGATGTGAAACAAAGAATTGAAAAATTGTTAAGCATTCAAGGTAGCCAATCAGTAGAAAGTTTCCATCGTAGATTAGGTAAAATCATGTGGGACAATTGTGGAATGGCGAGAAATGCCGAAGGATTACAAGCAGGTAGGAAAGCCATTAGAGCATTAAGAGAAGAATTTTGGAAAGATGCCTTCGTTCCGGGAGTGAATGATGAGTTTAACCCTGAACTTGAAAAGGCCTTGAGAGTTGCTGATTTTCTTGAGCTTGGCGAATTGATGATGATGGATGCTTTCAATAGGAATGAATCCTGTGGAGGACATTTCAGAGAAGAATCTGTGACAGCGGACGGTGAAGCAAAGAGAAATGATGCGGATTATGCCTATGTTGCCGTATGGGAATGGGATGACAATGAGCCAAAATTATATAAAGAACCTTTACATTTTGAAAATGTAGAGTTGAAAACCAGAAGTTATAAGTAATTTAAAAAATTGAATCAATGGAAATGAAGTTAAATATAAAAGTCTGGAGACAAAAATCAAGAGACGCAAAAGGAGGTTTTGAAACCTATCCAGTAACAGCAAATTCACACATGTCTTTTCTAGAAATGCTGGATGTACTCAATGAAGACCTCATCAAACAACGTAAAGAACCTGTCGTCTTTGAACACGACTGTCGAGAAGGCATTTGTGGAACATGTAGTCTTGTCATCAACGGGCAACCCCATGGTCCAAGTGCAGGAACAACCACTTGCCAATTGCACATGCGCCACTATAAAGATGGTGATACCATCACTGTAGAGCCTTATAGAGCAAAGGCTTTTCCGGTTATCAAAGACCTAGCAGTGGACAGATCAGCTTTTGATAGGATCATTCAAGCCGGTGGATTCATCTCTGTCAATGCAGGGCAAGCACCTGACGGAAACTCTATTCCGATAGAAAAAGATGTGGCAGGTAGAGCATTTGAAGCTGCGGCATGTATAGGATGTGGTGCTTGTGTAGCAGCTTGCCCTAACGGATCAGCGATGCTTTTTACATCAGCTAAAATTTCACATCTTGGACATTTGCCTCAAGGAGAAGTGGAGGCTGATAGAAGGGCAATGAATATGATCCACCAAATGGAAAAGGAAGGATTCGGAAACTGTAGCAATATCGCCGCCTGCGAAGCAGAATGCCCAAAGGAAATAAAATTGGAGAATATTGCTTTTATGAATAAGTCATATCTAAAGGCAGTATTTTCAGGTAGAGATTGATATCGAAGTTGAAGTCAATATATTTATAAGTCGCGATTGACTAAAAAGAAGAGGATAGTATGTGAAATGCAAACTATCCTCTTTTGTTATTTAAAATGAATAACCTACACCTATGTTGATAGCTTTGTTTTTGAAACTTCCCTCACTTTTTCCAAATTGATTAGTAAGCCTTAGTATATTGACATTTGAAAGTCCAAAAAAATACCGTACGTCAACAGAAATATTTTTATTTATTTTTATGCCTGCACCCACCTAAAGACCATAATCCAAAGGTTTTGGGCCTTCTATGTCTTCACTATAATAATCATTCTCTATAGTTTCGCATTTGCCATCAAGACAAGATTCAGATTTAACTTTTCCAATTCCAATGCCTAGATAAGGTCCCGCTTCAACAAAGTAGTTTGTAGCGTTCATATTGCCAAAGCCGCATTTGAAAAGAACAGGAATTTGAATGTAATTCAAAGAAAAAGTTGATTCATATGTTTCATCAAAAACATCTTCAGATAATTTTGTCCCCTGTTGCATATAATTCAACTCAGGTTGTAAAGTAAGTTGGTCAGACAACTTTAATTTGTAAAAAACTCCAATTCCTAATCCTAATTTAGAACTAAAATCTGCACCGGCAATGCTTGCATCTTCAAGAGAAACATTCGCAATGTTTAAACTAGCTTTTACACCTAATTGCGCCTGTACTTGATTGCTTTGAATAATTAGAAAAAATAATAAAAAAGTTGAAAATAAAATCCGTTTCATACGTAAGAATTTAATTGTTAATAGATGATTCGACAAAGTAGGTATTATTTTCATAATCCGAGATTTTTTAAATATTTTGAATGCTTTAATCATATATTAAAAAGACTTCTTTACAGTTATTTTTTAATAATAAAAACTTTGAACATTAATTTGTAAATAAAAATATGAATCCAATGATGTATTTGCAATTGTTAGACAAACATGGTTAAGCATTGTGTATAATTCGGATAAGAGTAAAACAATCATTTTTAATGAAATGAAGAGTTTTCATGATTTATTCTTCAAATCCTTTTCAAAAAGGATTATATACAAACGGTGTTTAATTTTAATTATTATGTATCGAATCAAATCAAATACAGGAGTTTTTATCTTTTATAGACCAATCAATTATTTAGGAATAAAATACATATTATATCAATAATTAATATGTGCATATGCTAATTATATTGCAGAAATCTATTAGTGGTGAACACAACAATTTTTTATCTCATCATTTTTTCCTCTATTTCTTGACAATAATCTACCAATTCCTTCAAAATTGGCTTGGCCAAATGATCTTCAGGTAAAAAATGTAAGGTGATTTCGAGACTTTCTATTTGATTTTTCACATATCGCAATGATCCTTTTATATCCCACACTTCTTGGAATTCACCGATTAGAAATTTTCCGATTTTCGATGTGCTAATATGTTTTCCATCTTTATCGGTAACTTTTTTAGTCACAATAAGCTGCGTGATGTAAAATTGTAACCAAAGCGCTTTTTCTTGAAAACCGTTACTTTGAGTATTGATTTTCAATTCTTTATAGATGGATTTTAAATGTATTTCCAAATCCTTTAGAGTTTTTCCTTGAGATAGTAATGCTGCGCTTTGGATCGACACAAGTTCCACAAGGTTATACTTATTGGATGGTTTCGGCTGTTTTAATGATGGTATTTGAATGCTTTGAAAAGCTTTTACGTCTTTCGTAGCGTATGCCATTCTTTGCATAAAATTCAATAATAATAAAGCTCTGCTTGATGATTCACCTAATTCTTGAATTAGGATTTTCAATTTGTCAGTAATTTTTTGCAATGCATCAATATCTTTTTCTTTGACAGCTTTGCGAGATTGAATGTCCAACATGTGCTCATAAGATCGGATGGAAAATGATGCTCCGTCGAGCTCAAGCAGAGAATTGAGTTTCTTTAGTGCTTCATCATCATTGCCCAGAGAATAGTTCGCAAAAGCTAGTTTCTCCAATAACTGTCCATTGGTTAAATTAAATCGAAGCATGTTTTCTTCCACATTTTGTAATTTTGAAATAAGTTTATTGTATTTCAATTGCGGGATATCAGTTTGAGTGATGATGTTGTCCAACTCAAATGCTGCTTCTTGAGGGAGTTTAAATACTTTCGGCTTTGATGCATTTTTTGTTTTAAATCTGAACATCGGATCTCCGTAACATTGATATGCACCCCAAGTATTTTTATTAGGTTCTGCGGAGAAACATGCTTGACGGGCATTGAGTACAGCTTCACCAAAGGTGCTCCCACTAAACATATTCTCATAGAATCTATCTGCAAATAATAGTGCCATATCATCATACACCGGCCAACCGGCAACAATGATGGCTTTCACACCATTGGCAATAAATTCTTCACCAATATTTGAAGCAAATTCATAAGGATTATATGTGAAGGATGCATCTACTGCATTGGTTTTTCCTGAATAGCAGGTATTTATAAATACAAATTCCGGCATCACATCCAATTGAATGATGTCTGCAGCAGTGAGAAATGATTTTACAATTTCTCCATTTTCTATTTTTGCTCCAATTAAAACTCCTGAATTCAAACTTTCTGTAGGGTCAAAATCTCCGTGCGCAGCGATGTGGATATACTTATACGTCTGTTCGTAAAGTGACATCATGATATCGATTTCCGAACCCTTAACTATAGAGGTCGTTTGAAATTCATTACCTACAAAAATTTCAGTGACTGAGTTAGCTTCAAGGACTGCGCCAGATAATTGAGGATACGTATTTGGTTCTAACTGCGGATCACCAATGATGAGCACACGGTTTTCTTCTCCATAGATTTTTTTGGATAAACAAGTCTTTTGGTTGAGTTGTCTGATCATTCCTGCTGTAACGCATATAGGTTTGTCGTTTACATTGGTATCTTGAATCAGCTCCCAAGGGTATGCGGCAGCTTCGGAATCCAGATTTATCACTAAATTCTTCTGCATACGTATCGTCGTTTTCAGTTCCTGTGGAATAAGTCTTTCAAAGAGTACTTTTGAGATCGCTTGATCCCAATTTTTTTCACTTTCATTTTCTTTGATGAGTTTGGTCAACAAAGTATTGATCTGCGTTTTATTGATAGTGACTTCTCTGTTTTCTTCTTTTGCTATTCCGTTATTCAGACTAAAAGCAAATTTTTTATAGTGAGCAGGATGGGGACTATTGCCTTCCCAGAGTTTTGTACTTCTTATCGTCAATTGATCCCATTTATCACTGCTGTAATCAATGCTTAGATTTTTAAGTGCTCCCTGTTTTATGGTAATGGTGTCCGGGTCAAAACGTGTAAAACCTTCCTCATGAAACTTTGACAAAATATAGTAAGTTGTATAAGCTTTGTCGGCAAAAATTTCAATAAATTCTATCGATTTGATGATGTTTTCGTAATATGGTTCATCTTGTTTTGCAGCCAAAGTTTTGTTTGCCATTTCAACGCCTGTGATGATGCTCTTTAGAGAAGTTTCTACGGACAAATTACCATAGGCAGTACCCATCAACAAAGAACTGATCTTGCTTGGAAAGGCTTCTCCATCATTACTTGGGTTTTCATGGAATTGGTGGAAAGCATCGATGATACCTTCTTTGACAGCGGTAGAAAGTGTGAATCCGGTGGTTTCAAATTGTTCACCAAGTCCTAAAATCAATGCGCCATTTGGACGATTCTTCTTGTCCCGCATAATAAATAAAGATGTACCTATTGATCCCGGATATACCTTGTTTTCAAATCTTTTCATGAGCATTCCGCCAAAAGCATCATTGAGATCACCTTCAGCTTTAGCAATATATTCTCCTTTGAAATGTCCTACCATTATTGGGCCGTCAGCGTATTTTAAATCTCCATTTGAAATACATACATTTATTTTATCAAGTGTAGAATTTTCGTAATCAATAGGATCTGCATCAAATAAACTATTTTCTAGCTCTTCGGCATTGTTGGTGAATTCAATTGGACTTCTATAGATTTGTGTGTATGGGTTATGCAGTGTGTTTCTTGATAATGTTTCAGGATCTTTACTGAGATACGTTGTACCTGTATTTAAAATGGAAAGAATACCCGGGAAAAATTTTTTATCATTTGCGAGTTGCCCATGACTTGCATTGACATAGTACACATGATTGATATCTTTTAATTGTGATGGAATGCCTTCCTTCCAAGTCACTGTGCCATCACCTTCCGGTGTAAATTCAAATTCGATACTTTGGTCTATTATAGAGTAATTTTCAGGTGTACGATTGTCTTTACTTTTTCCAGCAATATAATAGACGCTTTCAGGATTTGGGATCGAATAGTTTTCAACACTTTGTTTGAATGCTGATAGCTGGGTCAAGTCTGATAAATCTGGAATTACCCAGTTTGAACTGAATTTCTGATCTGCTTGATGCAAATCATTCCAAAAACTTTGATTGGTGATATCCTTATCAAGAATTCCATTTTTAATATTCAAAGGCAGAAGTTCTAATAAACCCGGATACTTAGAAAACATCACCAATAGTTCATACATGGTATCAAAAAAAGCTATTTGATCTATTTGTTGTATTCTTTTACTTCTTCCAACCAATGTTTGTACCGCTTCATATGATCCATACCATGGCGTACCTAACATAACCCATCTAAATTCAGGAATTTTGGATAATTTGAGGTAGGTTTCCGGATAATGGATGGACAGTGATCTGACAAGCAAACCTCCCATAGAATGCGAGATGATTTTGATCGGATGATGGTTGCTTTTTTCAATGGTATTCAATACAATTTGTTTGAAGTCATCGACGGTAGCTGACAAAGATTTTCTCCAGTCATAAGGGCAAATGACTACATCATATCCCTCCTTTTTTAGGTATTCTGTGATGTTTTTATACGCAGTTTTTACTATTCCATCAGGTATGATTTTTTTGTTTTTTATATTCAGTTCCTTCAACTGATTTGTCATAAATCGTCCATAATTGATCCAATACGTTTTATCTTCAATGCTCAATGTAGACCCCAAGATACCGGGAACCAAAAGAACCACAGGCCTATTTCCTGAGATATTTTCAGGTTTGATACGTCCGTATTCAATACCAAGCAAACCGCGTTCTGATGGGATCTGATATTGCTCTAGAAATTCTGTGTGAGCTATTTTTTCGCCATCATTGACTAATGTATCATGGATGACACACAGAGCAATTTCGTTTCTAAAGTAGGTGAAATGATCTATGAAACGGTCGGCAACCAAGTGGTAGTTATACCCATTTGACAGTTTTAACCCTTGGTGCATGGAAGATGTATTTACAATAAAATCACTTCTTTCGTCTCTTATGAAATGTTGTTCTATGAATTTAAAGGCTTGTGAAGTATGAAGATTGTAGTCTGATTTTCCAGCAATAACTACTTCTGTGATTTTACTTGTAATATCGGTCTTATTGATCAATTTTAGTATTGGGCTATTGGGCGTCATTGCTTCAAGGCCGGGTAAAACTCGTATATCGTCTTTAAATTTTAATGTTGTAATGATAAGTTCTTCAAATTTCCTAATAAAATTACCTTCCCCATTATTTTTTATAATAGAAAACATCTTTCTAAAGTAATTCACAGGATGATCTGATAGCAGGGTGGTGCCAAATGATGGACTTGCGACTTTGATATATTTTTTAATTCGGATGTTTTTTTCTTTCAGTATTGCAAATATTTTTTCGAAGAAATCAGCTTCAGCTGGTCTTTGATTGTTTTGCAGAAATGATCTGATGTCACTGATAAGGTTGTTGTTGGTGATACACTCATTGCATAGAATGAGGGTTTCTAAAACGATTCCACCTCGTGAATGAGCAATCGCATGCAACTCAATATCAGATGGCAAATTTTCCACTAGGTTGAATACATTTTCAAAAGGGCCTTTTGACAACGTACGGTGGTTGAATGAGAGGATGTTATTTTGATATTTTTGTTTTATCTTTTTCCAATATGGATTGGTTTCTTCATTCATAAAATCACTGAATGCAGCAATGGTATTGCTTACGGTACCATGAATAAAAAGCAATACTGGTTTTTCGGTGTTAACTAATTTGATGTCGTAATTGTAGGCATTTAAACCATTGATAGCCATTAGTCCTTCTTGCGTTACCCTTAATTCATCAAAAAGCTCAGCTGCCAACCTAACTCCGTTTTCTACGCTTGGATCTGCGATAAATTTTAGGGCTTTGTCCCCAATCTTACAAATGTATTTTACAGCGTACTTTACATCGATGCTTCTGTCAGCACTAAGATCATTGATTCCTGTAGGTAAGATCCAGATTTGATTCTCGGATGGTTTTACGTCCCTGCCAAAGTCTGAAGACATTTTTGCCAATGTGATTTTCATGACTTCTTCATAAGACATCCATAATGTGGAGCCATCTTCAAATTCATAATAAATCAAATCATCCTCTTGTAAATCTATGATGACTTCTTTTCCATCTAACCGTGATGTAGATCCTATCTCGATCAATTCTATCTTCGACTCCAATGAATGCAACAAAGGACTTGAAATTTTCAATTCCCTCATGTCGTTATCAGTGATGAAGCCACCTATAATCCTTACTTTTGGCATGATTGTATGTTTATTTTTATTTGCAAAATGCTATTTAAAATGAAATTGGGGATTTTAACTCCTACTGCTGAATTTTAATAAAATCATCCGGCCAGACAGGTTCTCTCGATGTTTTTGCGGTTTCTAAAGCCCTTGTTCTGACATTTGGAAAAACATCTTCTTCGTCGAATAGGGTGTAACTGAATGAATCCGAAAAATACTCTTTGGCTTTATTCAAAATAGCCATAATGGCAATGTGAGAATTGTAGTACTTTCTGACTTGACAACCAGCAGAATATTGACCTACCAATGCCGAAAAACTCGTGTTAGACCTATGCATATTCAAACCTGTTACATCGGTGAAAAACTCACCACCTTCATCAAGCCTTCTCTGGATTTCACCATCCAAAACATTGTCTCTCCAACCTCTGAATTGTCCATATCCTTCTTTTGCACCAAAGCCTCATATCGGGACTTCCCATGAAACCCAGTTTTCCAACATCCTCTGTATTGACCGGGTGCAAGGATGAAAGTGCCATTTGGATGCCCTTTCTTTGCAAGAAAATAATATTTTCCGGGATCGACAGTAGCCATATGACAATAGATTTTTTCCTTTCCAAACTCATCAGTATAACAAATCCCTAAGTAATCATCGAAAAGGTCTATCTTACCATATCTCTTGCGTATTCCCCATAGATTGACATTATACGGTTTTGAACCAGAGAAATAAACATATCCTTTTCTTGAATAAGCATTTTTAATAAGTGAAAGTGTGGGCGATGCAAGCATGAATAAAGGTTTTATATTTGTAAGGGTTTATCACAGTAATATCATTGCCACATATGAATTTGTTACATGAGGTATCCACAATTTGTTAATTTCAAAATCACTTTTTGGTGGTAAGGAAAAGGAAAAATCTATCTTTACAACATTTATTTCTCTCATCACTCTGAAAATGTTTTCACCATGTACAAATCAGATATAGTTTCTATGCCAGAATACTTTGATAGATACATTTCCTTAGCTGCGGATGTTTCCATTCTCGATGCGCTATACTTTAGCCTTGACGCATTGGAAAATGCTCCGATCAATACATGGTTTGCACTAGGAGATAAAACTTATGCTCCAGAAAAATGGACTGTAAAAGATATTTTGCAGCATTGCATTGATGCGGAGCGCATTTTTGAATACCGTATTCTCTCTATTGCTAGAGGAGAACAACAGCGTTTACTTTCTTTTGATGAGGAAGCATTTGGAGTACATGCTCAAGCACATTTGAGACATGTAGATTCACTCCTAGAAGAGTGGATATTGGTGCGAAAATCTTTGATTAAAATGTTTGAAACTTTTACAGATGAAATGCTCCTTAGACAAGGAACTGCATACAATGGTATTCAGTATGGACCACTTGCTTTAGGATATGTGGTAGCAGGCCATCAAACGTGGCATTTTAATATACTTGAAGAAAGGTACTATCTTTTATTACAAGATAATACATATTAATATAAGTATTATATATAGGTTTTATAAAACGTAATAAATTTGGTTAATTGAAGCACCAAATTAGAAATATTTGAAACTCTGACCCGCTTTTATTTTCAAAAGTGACTCATACATAAGTTGGACTGTATTTTCAATGTCAGTTTTGTGTGCCATCTCAACTGTCGTATGCATATATCTCAAAGGTAGTGAAATCAGAACGGATGGTATTCCACCATTACTGTAAGCAAAGGCATCAGTATCTGTTCCAGTGGATCTGCTTGCAGCTGATCTTTGGAATGGAATTTTCTTCTCTTCAGCAACATCAATGACGAGGTCCAAAAGCTTATTATGCACAGAAGGCGCATACGTAACAGTTGGCCCCTCACCACATTTGATGTCACCATGAATTTTATTATTGACCAATGGTGTATTGGTATCGTGTGTCACATCCATAATGATGGCTACATTAGGTTTTATGGTGTTAGCGATCATTTCGGCGCCACGTAGTCCAATTTCTTCTTGAACAGCATTGACGATGTAGAGCGAATAAGGCAATTTTTTCTTTTTCTCTTTCAACATCCTTGCTACCTGAGCGATACAGAATCCACCAATTCTATTGTCGAGAGCTCTTCCTGTATAATAAGAATTGTTCAATAAAGTCAATTCGTCTTTGAATGTTATCACAGTTCCTACGTGGATGCCCATTTTGAGCACTTCATCCTTGTCTTTTGCTCCTACATCTATGAAGATATTGTCCATGGTAGGCGAAAGGTTTTCATCCTTTCCTCTTCTCATATGGATGGCTGGCCAACCAAAAACGCCGTCGATGATACCTTTTTTAGTGTGTAAATTCACCCGCATAGATGGTGCAATGATGTGATCTGATCCGCCATTCCTGATCACCTGTATGAATCCATTATCCGAAATATAATTGACAAACCAAGAGATCTCGTCTGCATGGGCTTCTATGACCACTTTGTATTCTTGACCTGGATTGATGATGCCATATGCAGTCCCATAATGATCTAAATGCCACTCATCAATGTATGGTTTGACATATTCCAGCCAGAGTTTTTGTCCCGGCATTTCGAATCCTGTCGGTGATGCATTATTCAGATATGAGAAAAGGAATTTTTCGGATGATCCACTAAATAAACTCATTTGTATCGGTGTGTGATTGGAATTGAATAATTATGTTGTAATGAAATGATTTTGATACCAATTTTCAGGATCGCTACTCCATTTTGATAAAATTTGTTCTTCCTCCTGGGAAATATATTGGCTGCTGACAGCATGTTTCAACAAACTCTCATAAGTCAATAAACTCTGATAAGTGCAGTCATATTTTTTAAAATTTTCGCGTGCTATGGAAAATCCATAATCAAAAATTGATATTACTGTCAAAACTTCATGCCCGGCATCTCTTAATATTTGCACCACTTCAAGTGAGCTGTTTCCGGTGGAGATAAGGTCTTCAATGACAACAATTTTACTACCGGCTTTGATGTCGCCTTCTATGATGTTTTGCCTGCCGTGAGACTTTGCTGTGGCGCGTACGTAAGAAAAAGGAAGGTTTAAAGCATTTGCTACCAAGACTCCATGGGGAATGCCGGCTGTAGCCACGGCAGTCACCATATCCACCTTGGGGTAGGCTTCAGTAAGTTGTGACAAACCTCGACAAATTTGATCCCGAATAGCAGGGTAGGAGAGCGTCAATCTATTGTCACAATAGATAGGACTTACGATACCTGAAGCCCATTTAAAAGGATTTTGCAAACTTATTTTTATTGCGTTAATTTGCATCAAATTTTGAGCTAATTCTGACTCAAATTTGTTCATAAAAGTTGAATTAAAAAGCAAATGTACAAAATTCATATAAATGAGGCAGAAGTTATTCTCAAAGCTTCTGAAAATATTGACATCGTGGATATGACCATTCCTCGTTCGCTATTTATGGCATATGATGGAAATCCAAAGTTTTTATTGAACGTAATCTATTCTTTGGAAAGGACACTGAAAGTAGATAAAGTCATCATCCACTACAGCGATTATGAAAAACTTAAAGCAGATTTTCTATCTCATTTTACGATCATTGAAGCCGGAGGCGGACTGGTACGCAATGAACTGGGTGAATACTTATTTATATTCCGTAGAGGCTCTTGGGATTTACCGAAGGGTAAAATAGAACCGAAGGAAACAAAAAAAGAAGCCACATTAAGAGAAATAGAAGAAGAAACCGGAATCAAAAGAATGGTGATCTTGTATAAACTTGGCATCACAAGGCATACGTATAGAAGTAATGTAGGCAAGCGCATTATAAAAAAATCCCATTGGTACTTGATAGAGACTAAAAAGCAAACACCGAAACCTCAGACATCTGAAGATATTGAAAAGGCAGTCTGGATGACATTGGAGAATTTTCTAAGCAAAAAGAGAAAAGTATATCCCAATATTTTGGATGTAATACACACACAAGATACTGTTGGAATTGATAGCAAAGTGCGCATCAAGATAAAATAAACTTGACTAAATTCTTTAATTCGATCATCAAGTAATACATTTGTATATTTTTAGATTTCAGTTTGATAAATTCCCTTGAATCTTTGAAACGGTCGCTCATCATCATTCCTACCTACAATGAGATAGAAAACATCAACTCTATCATAGACGCCGTTTTATCCCAATCCGATGATTTTAACGTTTTAGTTGTGGACGATAATTCACCAGATGGCACTGCGAATGCCGTGAAAAACCACAAAGCATTCGAAAACAGATTGTTTTTACTGGAAAGAGCCGGAAAATTAGGATTAGGTACTGCCTACATTTTGGGATTCAGATATGGTATCAGCGAAGGTTTTGATTATATCTTTGAAATGGATGCAGACTTCAGCCACGATCCTAAGGACTTGTTACGTCTCAGAGATGCATGTGAACTAGGTGCTGATGTCTCTGTAGGTTCAAGATATACTACCGGTGGTGGTGTAGAAAATTGGCCAAATGGGCGATTATTCCTTTCTAAGGGTGCCTCTCTTTATGTGCGTATTGTGACAGGTATGCCGGTGAAAGATCCTACTGCAGGATTCATTTGTTACCGACGCAAAGTATTGGAAAATTTGGATTTGAGTAAAATCAATTTTGTAGGTTATACATTTCAAATTGCAATGAAATACTATGCTTGGAACAAAGATTTTCAAATCAAAGAAGTTCCCATCATATTTAAAGATAGGATCAAAGGTACTTCAAAAATGAGCTCTAATATCATCTCTGAGGCCATCTTCGGCGTCTTGAGAATGCGAAAAAATCAATTATTTGGATATTACAAATAGTGCGACCGTCAGACTACATCCAGTGCCAATTGCATCATATTCTTCAAATTGACTTCACGATCCTGATGGCTCATACTTTCTCCGGTGAGGAGGGAATCTGAGATTGTACAAATAGTCAATGCCTTTGCGCCCAGCGATTGTGCAGTTAAAAATAGCGCAAATGCTTCCATTTCTAAGCACATGATGCCCACTTTTGCCCAATTTTCCCAGCTATCTGTTTCGAAATCGTAGAAAGTATCGCTACTCATGATATTGCCTACATGGTAGTTTAGGTTCAACTCTTCTGCTCTTTGTACTGCCTTTGACAGCAATCCCCAATCAGACAAAGCAGCTACTTCTCCACGTAGCTTAAACTGCCTGCTGAAACTCGAGTTGGATGATGCACCTTGGGCTATCACTATGTCATTCACCTTGATATGAGGCTGAATGGAACCTGCCGAACCAACTCTGATTAAGTTTTTGACACCATAAAATTTTATCAATTCATACGAATAGATGCCAATGGAAGGCATACCCATACCGGTTCCCATCACAGATAATCTTTTTCCTTGATAGGTTCCTGTGTAACCAAACATATTTCTTACCTTATTGAATTGGTGGATGTCTGTTAAAAAATTTTCAGCAATAAACTTAGCTCTCAGAGGATCACCAGGCAAAAGTATGGAAGGTGCAATTTCTCCTTGTCCGGCTTCAATATGTGGTGTAGGCATGTTCTTTATTGTTTTATTTTAAAAAATCAGAAGTTGACCCTAAGTAATCTAAATAAAAGTTTTCCTTTTCTCTGATCAATTGACTCTCTTCTGCTGTGGTGTCATTGTACCCGATTAAATGTAAAAGACCGTGAACAATAACCCTACATAATTCATGCCGAAATGTCACTTGAAAATTTGCTGCATTTTCTGTCACTCTATCAACACTGATGAAGATGTCACTTTCTATATTGTCGCCCTCTTGATATGGGAAGGTAATGATGTCGGTGTACGTATCGTGGTTGAGATAGTTTCTGTTGAGTTCTAATAAATAGGAATCGTTACAGAAGACATAGGTCAACTCAGAGATTTTTTTATTTTCTTGGGCTGCGATGGATTGTAACCACGATCTAATGATGTGCTCATCCTTCTTGAATGGAGGTTTTATGGGGAGCTCTGCGAAAAACTGTATCACCTCTTATTTGAAGTGTGTTTTTAAACTTTTTGACGTGGAAAAGAACATTTCCACAGTGGATCCATTATTTTCAAACTTAATATTATCTGACAAGCTTTTCATGATATGCACGCCTCGCCCACCACATGCATCTAAATGTGCCCCACAAGTGGGATCCGGCAATTTAGTTGGATTGAATCCACTGCCTTCATCGCTGACGCAGAAGGATATACCATCATTAAATTCCTTGATGAGGATATGGACATGTTTTGATTCATCGCCTGCATTTCCATGGATGATAGCATTGTTTACTGCTTCCGTCAACGATATCAATATATCTCCATATTTATCATCATCTTGCTTGAATCCTAAATGAGTAAGGTAACTTTCAATCTGGAAGATGTTTTTAGGATTTGAATTGATGGTAAGCATGTGAACTTTCATTTAATAGGGTCAATATGTTTTTGTATTCAAATATTGTGCCGAGCTTAATAAAGGTTTTCTGAGGGAGCTCATTTTTTAGATTTTACATTGTGATAATATTCATCAACAAGACCTTTAAAATAAGGTTTTAGACTAGGTGTCACAGATCTGTACATTTCTGCTTCTGATTGCCTTTTTTTCAGATACTCTTGAATATTATTTGGTACTTCTCGAGGAAGATCTTTGGCTGTTTCAGATTTCCGTTTTTCATCCAATTCTCTTTGTCTTTCTGCTTTTTCAGCTTCCAAGAGTTTTGTTTCGATGTCTTTCATCCTCTTTAAAGTTTCATAATTGAGACGTTTATTGACCAATTCAGTCTCGATTTTGTCCATATTATTGATGATTTCATCAAGTGCTTCCGAGCCTTTACCTTGTTCCTTTTTTTCTCCTTGGAGTTCTTCAAGGGCTTTTCTCAGGGCAGCCTGTCGCGCAGCTGCTTGCGCAAAATCCTTCGCACTGTTTTTTCCATCTTTATCCATTTTGTCCTTCATTCCCTGCATACTCTCATTGAGTCCTTGTTGGCCTTGGGTGATTTTATCCATTGGTTTTCCACCGCTGTTACCACTACCTTTTCCTCCGGGTTTATTGCACATTTGACTGCCCGGCATTCCTGCAGATTGTTGTTTTTGTGCATTTTCTAAAGATTCGTTCATCATCAAAGCCAAGTCATTGACATTTTTCATCGTTCTTCTTTGTCTCTCTTGACCATTGGCAACATCTCTTGCTTCAAGGAGATCTATACTCTCTTTGAGATTGTATTTGATCTCATGTACCTTATCCATGACAAATGCTTCGATGTCAGAGTTACGGTTGCTCAGTGCTACTAAGGTGTCCTCTATTATCTTGAAGTCATTTTGAAGTTTGTATTGTTGTCTGATATTTTGTGGAAAAAGAGGTGAATTGACATACTGAACTCCGGTTTCTTTTACCAAATCTTCTTGGTCAAAAGATAATGTCACTAGATTTTCTAATAATTGCCTGATGGTCTTGATATCTTCTCCTGCCTGCTCTGAATTCCCACTTTGCATGGCACTCTTCATATCTGCTGCTTGTTGTTTCATTTTCTTGGCTGCAGATTTTTGAGATTTTGATGCGCCTTGTTGGTCATTTTTTTCCATTTGTTTCTGACTTTTCTCCATATCATTGCTGATATCTTCCATTTTTTCTTGAGCATCTTCATCCATTTTTTTAGGTGGAGATAGCTCTTTGTTCTTTTTCTCAAGCTCTTCTTGCTTCTTCTTGATGTCCTCCATTTTCTTATTCAAGTCTTCTTGCTTTTGCATAAGATCTTCTTTAGGTTCCTCTTTTTTCTCTGTTTTCTCAGCCAATTTCTCTTGTTCAGCGGCTAATTTTTCGAGGTCTTTGATCTGATCTTGAATATTTTTCTCCATTTCCAGTTGCTTGTACAGGTCAAGTAAACGATCCATTTCTTTTTGTTTTGAATCGTTGTTTTGTTGTAATTGATCCAGCATTTGTACCGCATCATCTTTCTCTAATTCCTGCATCAATTCTTGAATCTTGTCCATCAATTCCTTCGTCTCAGGGTCAACTGCTTTTTCAAACAATTCCTTCAATTTTTCTTCTTTTTCCATAGTTTCTGGATCTTTTTGAAGTTCTTCCCGATTTTTCATATTCTCATCCAGCTTCTCCTTTGCCTTTTCTATTTGCTCTTGGATTTTCTTTTGCTCTTCAAGCATTTTTTCCATTTCCTTTTTATCCTGCCAATTCATGTCTTTCTCTTGAATCAGCTTGTCTCTCAACTTCTTCATTTGTTCTTGTAGCTTTTCCATTTTTTTGAGTGCCTCCTGAAGTTCATCTTTCAGTTGCTCATCATTGAATTTTTCTTGCTTTTCTAGTGCTTCTAATGTAGGCTTAGCATACGTCATCAATGTCGATTTAGATGATTTACTGCCATGAACGCCATCATTATCAAAAATCTCAAAATAGTAAGTCAGCTGATCACCTGGTTGAAGGTTCAGTTTTTGTAAATCTAAAATATAATCAAACGATGTTTCCCTTCCTCTTGCAAAGCTCAAATCTTTGACCTGTGGTGCATCTGCTTTCCCATTTTCATGTGAGATAGTATAGTTAAAAGTCAATCTTTTTAGTCCATAATCATCTGCCGCATTCCCTGCAAAGTAAATTGTTGTTTCATGTAAGCTGTCTATGACTTGATCCGCAGAAATGGAAGGATATTGGTCTTTAATGACAGAAAGTAAGTACTGAAGGCTATCTGCATTAGGAATGTCCTTATTGGATAAATATACAGTGTATTTCTCATCATTCATGGCTCGGCGCTCAAATTTGAACGTGGTTTCTCCGTTTTTCTCTGCTCTAACTTGAGCATTTTCATTTTCAAATTGGAGTGATACTTGATCTGTGTATTGAGCATCAAACAACCATTGTAATTTGGTTCCTTCAGGGATGGAAAGGTCGCCTAAACTCTCTATCGTTTCATTTTTTCTCTGTAGATAGGCAGGAAAAGTCAAGTTGATGGAAAACCCATGAAGGTTGGGCCTTTCTATTACTCGAAGTTCATGTGACTCAGAGTGGAATGTTCCTGACTGAAGTAAAAATTCTTGATTTTTCTGAACATTTTTGAAAGTGTAAGAGAAAGTTTGATCAGGTTCCTTAGTCATCTTGTATAGGAAATTGGCCATTACAAGGTACATTTCATCGGGCACGACTTCTCCCTCTGTCCCAACTTTCAATGTAAAGTCTTCATTCTGAATCACTCGTAAATTGGGATTTTCTATTTCAAATGTGAATGGCGCAACTCTTTCGAAGGTTTTGTTATTTTCAATAATCCTTTGGGTGCCATCTCTAAGAATGCTCGGTGCAGCAAATAATATAAATAGTAATATAGCCAATGGTGGCAGCGCATACTTGGCATATTTTCGATTTTTTTGAAGGTCAATAGCACTTTTGAATGGTACCAACTGAATTGATCTCGTTTTTTGTTCAATTCCGGCTATGACAAGTTCTTGGGCATGGCCGGCATCAGCCTGTTTCTTTAGTTGTAAGATGTTGAGTAGCTTGTCTTTAACATCTGTAAAATGATCGCCAATGATGACTGCAGCTTCCTCATGGCTGATGGTTGAACCTAGTTTTAAATATCGTACCAATGGATTTATTATCCAATAACCCAATGCTGCTATGGTCGTAAATACAAAGGAGTAGAAGAATACTTTACGAATTCCGGTATTGAAATAAAAATAGTATTCTAAAACATTGAAGAGAAGAAACAACCCCAATACTAACCCAATACTGTACAATACACCTCTAATCAATTTATTGAGATAGTATTTCCTGATAAATTCATCGAGCTTAAGAATGAGTTGCTGATAATGACTTTCCACCATAATTTAAAAGGTAATTCGGATATTTGAAACTTTCTTGTTGCCAAAAAAACTAAACAACATTGATATGTATTTCGTTCAAAATGAGCTGATGAGAATTGTAATTTATCCTTACTATGAACTTTGAATACAGCACTTACCAAAAAGGAATTATAATAATATGCCATTTAGTATTTGAAATGGATTCTAACTATTATTTTTGCTTAATATATAGAATCAGTAACCACTAAAAACAGTAAAATATGGCACATCGTTTACACAGAAAACTGATGATCAGTTTCTTTACATGTATTATCTACATGCTCCAAGCACAACACATGGATACCATCATTGTGGACTTTGGAGACAATCTATCTCCGGCACCGATCAATAACCTTGCTGATCCGGCGGCAGGTATGATTGCTGATCTTACTAACCAAAAAGGCAATGCGACTGGATATAGCATAGCTGTAACAGATGCATTCAATAATATCAATAGAAACGGTACAACAAATCCTGATCCTGCTCTTGGATTGCCTGCTACAGCCACTGGTGATAGTTTTTTTGGAAATGTCGCTGACTTTGGTGGACAATCTCAGCCTACAGGAGCCGTCACCTTTAGTCACCTTGATCCCACATTGGTATATTCATTTTCTATTTTTGCTTCGCGAGATGCTACTGACAATAGAGAAGCAATGTACACTGCAACAGGTAGCACTACTATCTCTGTATTTTTGAATGCTGCTTCTAACGCTTCTCAAGTAGCCTCATTCCAAATAAAACCCGATGCAGGTGGCAATATAGTTTTGAGTGCAGAACCTGGTCCAAATAATTCCAATGGATCAAAATTTTACTATTTAGGAGCTGTAACGTTGATTTACCCCGAACAAAATGAACCTACAGTAGTGACCAAAGATTCAATACTTATCGATTTTGGTGATAACTTATCTCCGCTTCCTTGGCTGAATCTGACAGATCCTCAAGCCGGTGTTTTGGAAAACCTAACTACAAAGCATGGCAAAGAAACCGGATATAACATCGCAGTAACCGATGCATTCAATAACATCAATCGCGATGGAACGGTCAGTCCAGATCCATCCACAGGTATGATTTCTACGGCCAGCGCCGATAGTTTTTTTGGTAATGTGGTGACTTTTGGTGGACAAGAACAACCCACAGCTGCTGTGACGATTTCAAACTTGACAGCGGGCAACGCTTATACTTTGAGCATGTTTGCATCACGCACTGCAACTGATAACCGAGAGACCAAGTATGTCATAGAAGGTGCAAGTATCGATTCTGTCTTTTTGAACGTAGCATCCAATACTTCTGTCGTTGTCACATCCACCATGATTCCTGATCAAGATGGAAATATCACACTCAAGGCATCTCCCGGCCCGAATAATACCAATGGGTCAAAATTCTACTATTTGGGTGCTCTCATCATCAGCTATGAGGAGAAGGCTCCACCATCTGGGTTAGACACACTTTTGATTGACTTTGGTGACAATCTTTCATTGGCACCATGGAACAATATTCAAGATCCTGTAGCTGGTGAAATCGTAGACATTCCTAATAGTCAAGGATTGAACAGTGGTTATGGTATTAAAATTTCTGACCCATTCAACAATATCAATAGAGATGGAACAGTGACACCAAACCCTGATTTAGGAATTCCTGTTACTGCTTCTGCAGATAGCTTTTTTGGTAATGTAGCATCATTTGGTGGTCAAGAACAACCTACTGGAGCAGCTCAATTGTACAATCTGAATGTAGAAAAGGAATATACGTTGACGATATTTGCTTCCAGAACTGCAACTGACAATAGGGAAACAAAATACCTGATTACAGGTAGTACTGTGGATTCTTTGTTTTTGAACGTTGCTTCCAATACCGACAAAGTCGTCACTTCCACTCTGAAACCTGCTTCTGATGGTACAATCACTATACTAGCTTCTCCAGGTCCAAATAATACCAATGCATCCAAATTTTTCTATTTAGGTGCATTGAAAGTGATGTATGCATCCGAAGCCACCGCAGAAGAATCTGTGACTGTCTTACAACCGAATGGCGGCGAAGTTTGGCAAGCCGGAAGAAATGAAGAAATTCGTTGGAAAAGCAGAAACATCGCAGAAGTCAATATCGAATATTCTAATAATAATGGTGCAGATTGGAAGCCAGTAGGAAAAGCAAGCGGACTCTCCGGAAAATATACTTGGTCTGTGCCAAATGATGTGACTAGCCAAGCACTAGTAAGGGTATCCGGAAATACAGCTTCGGATCAGAGCGATGCCACATTTACTATCACGGATGAAGTCATTAATTGTACCATTGTCGTACTCGGATCTTCAACAGCAGAAGGTACAGGTGCATCGCCAAGAGACAGTTCTTGGGTGAATAAATACGCCGCATCACTCTCTACTGATTCCAGATTTAAGGTCGTCAATTTGGCAAAAGGAGGATATACTACCTATCATATAGTACCTACCGGCACGGTTTCATCGGGAATATCTATTGTACCGGATACTACCAGAAATATTACAAAAGCATTGAGTTATCAACCATATGCCATCATTGTAAATATGCCATCCAATGATGCTGTCAATAACTTTGGTTTGGACCAGCAAATGCGGAATTTTGATTTGATAGTCAAGGCAGCACAAGCAGAAGGCGTACAAACATTTATTTGTACTACACAACCGAGAAATCTAGGAAGTCAAAGTCAAATAGACATACAAACATCAGTGAGAGATGCGATATTCTCTACTTATGGAGATCATGCTATTGATTTCTGGACTGGAATTGCTGCAAGCAATGGCTTTATCCTATCTCAGTATGATTCAGGTGATGGGATTCACTTGAATAATGAAGGTCACGATATCCTATTTCATAGGGTTGTGGACAAAAGGATCGACACTTTGAGCTGTAAACCAACAGGAGTGGAAGATGTTTTCTTTCAAAACGATGACAGAATAAAAATATTTCCAAACCCAAATCCGGGAAGTTTCTATGTCGCTTTTGATGATGTAAATATTAAAAAAGGAAATATTCAGGTTGTAGATTTATTGGGAAGGCTCATCAAAACTACCGAGATAAACCAAGGAGATACTCTTACCAATATTCAAATGGGTGAGAAAGTAAATGGTATTTATACGTGCATTATTAAAATTGACACAATAGATGGTAAGTCTATTTGGTACAGTAAGAGGATGGTTATAGAGTGATTTATGTTGCGTAGGATTTTTTCTTCCGTGTGAATCCAATAAATAATACTGAGATAGGCGGTGTAGCTTGCCTCAGTATTTTTAATATTATTGGAATATATCTTCTTTTGATATTATTAAATTTCATTAAGTTCATTTTCCATGTACGTATAGTTGTCTTGAATGCCAAGTACTTCTATCATTTCAATAATTGATCTTGAATCAATCATATTTTTGTTTTTAATTCTATGAACTTCTTTCAATATTAAGATCTCATCTGCCCAATGAAAATCTTGAATTGATAATCTAATTCTTGCCTTTGGATATGTATTTGATGATATGATCTGGTGCCTTCGTATTTTATGCGTTATATCTAATGTATTTGACTGTATTGACTTGAATTTAATATCAGGCATTGCCTTTAAAACTGTCGTTCTGAATTTGCAATTTGGTCGTTCACTATTTTACTAATTTCTTCATATTTATCTACTATCATAAAATGGCCACCATTGGGAATTTCAATAGCTTTTCCTTTCAGTGGCAATAACCTATCTTTGGTTCCGTGGATTCTTATTGCTTTAGATGTGTTTGAATGGGTTGACCACGTGACAATTATATTTAATGCCCATTTTATAAAAGTTGGCTTTGTGTCCTTAATTATTTCTTCAAGTAATTTTTGATTTTGAGCACCAAATAAGAAATGCAAAAATGTTTTGGGTGGTTTAAAAAACTTGGTGGGTATCAGATTTATTAGACCTGTTTTACCGATCCAAATATAAGTTTTTGGAAGTTGATCAATTGTAGTAATGCTTGAGATTAATATGAGTTTTTTGGTTGGAAACTTTTTTGATAGTTCGACTGCAATAATACCACCGAAACTCACTCCCAAAAATCCAATATTTTCTTTGTGGTCAATTTGGTCAGCAAGTTTATCAATGTATGATGTTAAATTTTCAGAAGGTTCTGGATCAATCCATTTTATAATCTTTGTATTGACATTTAGTTTTAGATATTTGAACACTCTTTCATCTGCCCCCAAACCACCTATCAAATATAACTTCACGTTAGATTTATTTTCAATAGGAAAAAAATGTGGTTTGCAAAACCGTGAAAACAAAACTTGTTTTATATAATTTACCTCCCATATTATAGACTTTAAAATGCATATTTAACATCCAAAATTTAGTCATTAGTTCCACCTTCCACCTGATGAAATCACGATGAGAATGGCCCAAAGCGCATATCCCAGAGCTAGACCAATGGGAAAATACAAGATGACTTTTCCAAGAACAGATGCGCCATTTTGTTTCAAAAGTATCCATGATGCAGCGAGGATGACGATGAAAATGATGGCTATAATGCCATATCTTGCTACCATACCAAAAGATTCATTCTGCCCAAGATTTTGATTTGCAAAATACACAAATGCCTGAAGTGCAGCCATATATATAAAATACAAAGCTACCAAACCATTTAAAGCAAATGCTATGTAATGTACTGTTTTCACAAGATTTGTACTGAATAAATCACAAAATTGATCAAAAATACTGAAAAGTGAATAATTCGCTCAACTTATCAACATCACTTTTTCCGGATTGATGTTTTTATTATTGTATCGGAATACAAAGGTCAATGATGGCTTTCTGTTCCGGATGTTCCTTGAAGTTGTTGTAATATATCTCAAAAGGTTCTTTGTCTGCCTTTCTGTAACCTTGATCGTTCATCCATCCAAAAAGTTCGGTCCAAGATTTAGCAAATTCATCCATGCCGATTTCGTACCTTCCTACGATGTATTTTCCTGAATCAATCGACTTCATTTTGATTTCTCCTTCGGTGTTCACGGGTTCTTTCAACATTAGACATGCACTCATCCACACTTTGTGATATTCTGTATCCTTGAAACTATCATGGTACATGGTGACTGGCTTGGTATGGATTCCCATCAAACCCAAAGATGTGGCCCATTGAATGAGTTTTTCATAAGATCTTTCAAGATTTTGTGGTCCGATACAAGTCACATAAGCCAGATACATTTTTGGCATATGTTTGATTTCAATATGTGCATCCATTTTAACTAATAACTTGTTTTTAAAATCGGTACAATTGTTCATTCTTTAGCTTCAATCTCAGTCTTAAATTTTTTTGCAAAATAGTACCGTTCAATGAGATATGATACAAAAATCCCCAAAATAATAGCTGCAATATCCATAAGATCTACTGTACTTCCTCTTCCTTGTTTTCGACCAAAATCTCCCGTAACTTCATAGATCAAGGATGCCAAACCTACAATAAAAGGCATTTTAAGTTGCCTTTTATTTTCAAAAATATTGAAAGCGACCGTCAGACCGATCACAGAATAAAAGCTGGGTAAAATTCCAAAAATAAATTTTATAAATTCTGACCAATGCTTCTCTACTGCGATGATACGAAGGTAACTGACTAGAAAATGAATTCCTAGCAATGATATTGTGATAAGTATTCTTTGGTTCAGTTCTTTTTTAGCCATCTCATTTGGGTAAAAAGAATTTTTATTTCAGTTATATGAGGCTAGCTGAATACCACACTTTACTTTTTATAACCATCAATCAATAGCCGCAATAGTGCCGATGCAGCTTCGGGAATGATGGTGCCTGGTCCAAATACCGCAGCCACACCTTGATCGAAGAGGTTTTGATAATCTTGCTCGGGTACCACACCGCCTACGATGACCATGATGTCTTCCCTACCTAGGGAGCGCAAGGCACCAATAGTTTCAGGAACCAAAGTGTTGTGACCGGCCGCCAAAGAAGAAATCCCAAGAATATGCACATCATTTTCAGCGGCTTGAAGAGCGGCTTCCTGTGGTGTCTGAAACAATGGCCCAATATCCACATCAAATCCTAAATCTGCAAAACTTGTGGCGATGATTTTGGCTCCACGATCATGTCCATCTTGCCCCAACTTAGCTATCATAAGACGAGGACGGCGACCATCTATGATTGCAAATTCGTCAGATAGCGTTCTCGCTTCTTTGTATTGCTCATTATTTTTCATTCCTGAAGCATATATACCTGAAATGATTGTGTGTACAGCTTGAAACCTTCCAAAACTTTTTTCCATTGCCATCGAAATTTCCCCTAAAGTAGCTCTTGCCCTAGCAGCTCTTACGGCTATCTCTAATAAGTCACCTTGTCCGGTTTGGGCGCAAACTTCTAACTCCTTGAGCAAAGCTTCAATCGCTTTATTGTCTCTGGAACTTTTTACTTTTTGGATAGAATCTATTTGTGAATCACGGACAGCGCTATTGTCCACTTTCAAAATATCAATATCAGGTGTCTGGTCAAATGGCATAAAATTGACACCGATGATTTTTTCGCTTCCAGAATCTATCCTTGCCTGTTTGGCGGCAGCAGCTTCTTCTATTCGCATCTTCGGTATGCCCATTTCTATTGCTGCTGTCATACCGCCATATGACTCAATCTCTTGGATGTGGGCCCATGCTTTTTCAACCAATTCTGATGTCAGTGCTTCAATAAAATAGGATCCACCAAAGGGGTCAATGGCTTTGGTAACCCCAATATTGGTTTGCACATACTTTTGCGTATCTCTAGCAATTTTTGCTGAATAATCCGTTGGCAATGCAATCGCTTCATCCAATGAATTGGTATGCAAAGATTGGGTACCTCCACAGACAGCTGCAAGCGCTTCTATACAGGTTCTTGTAATATTATTGAATGGATCTTGCATGGTTAGACTGTATCCGGACGTTTGGCAATGGGTTCTCAAAGCCAATGCTTTATTTCCTTTTGGATGGAAGTCAGAGACAATTTTGCTCCATAGTATTCTCCCTGCACGCATCTTGGCGATTTCCATAAAAAACTGCATGCCTATACCCCAAAAAAATGAAAATCGAGATACGAACTGATCCAAATCCAATCCGGATTTTAGTCCTGCTCTGATATATTCCATCCCGTCAGCCAATGTATATGCGAGCTCTAAATCTGCAGGCCCACCAGCTTCATGGATATGGTATCCTGAGATGGATATACTATTGAATTTAGGCATGTTTTTCGCGGTATATGCAAAGATATCCGCTATAATTTTCATGGATGGTTTTGGTGGATATATATACGTGTTGCGTACCATAAACTCCTTCAGGATATCATTTTGAATCGTGCCCGACAATTGTGCTGGATCAACGCCCTGTTCTTCAGCGGCAACAATGTAAAACGCCATGATTGGAATCACAGCACCATTCATCGTCATGGATACTGACATCTTATCAAGTGGAATGCCATCAAAGAGCCGTTTCATATCTTCAACAGTATCAATGGCGACACCAGCCATACCAACATCACCTTTGACTCTAGGGTGATCGGAGTCGTAACCCCTGTGCGTGGCTAAGTCAAAAGCTATTGATAACCCTTTTTGTCCGGCAGCAAGATTTTTCCTGTAAAATGCATTGGATTCCTCAGCTGTAGAAAATCCTGCATATTGTCTAATGGTCCAAGGAGATGTCAAATACATCGTACCGTAAGGTCCTCTTAAATAGGGTGGAATACCTGAATAAAATGAGAATAACTCCTTTCTGGCAACGTCTTCATAGGTGTAACGCTGCTTCAATTCAATATTTTCAGGTGTCTTTCTCATTTGGAATTGAGATATTTTTTGAATTCAGGATACATGCCAGAAAGCATTTCGTATTGATCTGATTCTACCTTCATTCCTTTGTAATATGCCCAAATATCAGAGTCAAAAATTTTCTCTCTGAGCAATTCATTCCTCCTGATTATGGCATCATTATAATTCTTGAAATTGCCACAAGTATATGTATATTGGTCATCATCACCATTTTTTTCTATGATGATATCTTGATACTTCGAAATAATCTCGTTTTTTAGCATTTGATTGACCTTGGTCATTTTTACTCTAAATGTTAGACCTTTGTTGTCATCATAGAATTGATCCCATAACGTGTCCCTCACATGCTCTGCTACAATTGGCATGTCATTGATGACTCTTAGATTGAACGGTTCATTGTTGAAAATATACACATCAATCCTTCGATTGTTTTTATCTGCTAAGCTGGATTTTATACCGTTTATTTCATTCATCGCCAATGGAAAATCACTACCGCATCCCTGAAGCATGATTCTTTTGGCATTGATGCCTTTTGACTTAAAATATTCTGCTACCTTTTCTGCCCTTTTGATTGAAAAATATAAATCAGACTCAGTTCTTCCCTCAGGAATTCCATGGCTCACCAACAATACTCCAATTTTAGGATAGATAGTGAGAATTTCTGCTAACGCATCGAGATTACTAATATTACCCGGATTGATGATGTCTTCATTCTCTCGGTAGTATAAAGGTTTGCTTACAAAATCCCTAGCAGAATAGGTGACAGCAGAATCTTCTATAACGGATTCTGAAGCTAATGAATCCAGAGGTTGACAAAATACAGGCATATCTATGTAGGACAATTGATCAATGATTTGATCTCTAAAATACGCTATAAATACATCTTTTCCCCCAAGGGATTCTATGCGATCCGAAGTAAATATTGCTGACATACCATCTGATAACAGCTCAAAATCAGTTTCATTCTTCGGAGAATTAATGGGTGCACCCAGATTTTGAACTTTCCAAGTATCTCCACTTACATGAACTGCCTTAAAGAAGTCATATCCGCCCAAAGACTCTATTCGATCTGATGAAAAAAAGATCATTGAACCGCTCTTCACCAAATATGGGGATATTTCATTGTATTTTGAATTGATCGAAGGTCCCAGATTTACAGGATTTCCCCAAGTGTCTTCATTTTTCTTGCAATAAAATAAGTCATATCCTCCATATCCTGGCAGATGCGATGAAGCAAATAAAATCAGACTGTCGTTAAAGACGGTTAGGTCTTGATCGCCTTTACTGGCATCAAAAGGGAAGGCTGATGGTGAGGGCAGTTTGCTTGGGTCGCGTTCAATGGAAAAGGTGTCAGCATATAAAACCGCACCTTTGGAATCCTGAGATTTAATAAAATATAAAATAGAACCATCAGGGCTGAAATCTTGAATGATTTCTTCTTTCGGCGTGCTGAGAAATAGCTCTAAAGGCAATACAGACGACCAGTTGCCATCATTTAAATCTACATAATACATGTCCGATGCACGCTTGCCAAGAATCTCATCGACCAATCCCTTCTTATTTCGCTTTCCACCTTCACTGCCATCTCTATTGGAAGAAAAATAAAATCTACCCTGTTGTGTTGGACTTTGGATAGGCGAGAACTCATCCATTTCGGTATTGATCTTTGTACCTACGTTTTCTATATATCCATTTTGAGGAGCAAACATAAAATCTTTTGCAAACCCACATTTTTTAATTTCTTCAATGACCCACAACCAATCTTCATCGGATGATTTCAGGGAACTTAGGTACATTTTAAAAAGTTTCGCAGCGTCTTCATATTGCATTTTTGACATGTATGATAGGCCGCTGTACTTCAATCGTCTTTTATCCGTAGAATTGAGTTTATCGGCTTGTAGAAAATCTTGTATAGCAGCATCAGGTTTATTGCAGTAATAATTGGCAACACCTCTGTTAACAAGGGTTTTCATATCACTGTTTATCTTGTCATATTGATTATATGCAGCTAAAGCATCGCAATACAAGCCAACTTCAAAGTAAGCATCACCTTGCTTTTTATTTGCTTTTTGAGCAAATAAGGCTGACTGCCACACAAAAAACAAACAAAAAATAATGGTTGAACGCATGTGGAATTTTAAATTGTCCTATTAATGTCAAAATTTTCTAAATAGTCAGATACTCTTTTAATAAATGCTCCTCCTAATGCGCCGTCCACAACTCTGTGATCGTATGACATGGAAAGATACATTTTTTGACGTATAGCTATAATGTCACCGTATTCTGTTTCCAGAACTGCCGGTTTTTTTACAATGACACCTGTGGCAAGAATGGCTACTTGTGGTTGGTTGATGATTGGTGTTCCCATAAGGTTTCCGAAGGTACCCACGTTTGTGAGGGTAAAGGTACCATCTTGGATATCCTCTGGCTTGAGTTTATTATTTCTTGCTCTGAGTGCAAGATCATTTACAGTTTTAGCCAATCCGGCTAGGCTCAACATATCCGCATTTTTAACCACTGGTACGATCAAATTTCCTGATGGGAGAGCCGCAGCCATACCAACATTGATATCTTTTTTAACGATAATTTTTTGGCCATCTACTGATACATTGACTAATGGAAAATCCTTGATAGCACGTACAACTGCTTCAATGAACAATGGCGTAAAAGTGAGATTCTCACCGTATTTTTGCTTGAAAGCTCCTTTATTTTGTTCTCTCCATTTGACCAAGTTGGTGACGTCAGGTTCAACAAATGAAGTTACATGGGGTGAAGTTTGCTTTGACATGACCATATGATCTGCAATCAGCTTCCTCATTCTATCCATTTCGATAATTTCGGTGTTACCTGAAGTACTCGAAAATATGTGTTGTGAAGGAGCAGTTACATTAGTTTGAACACTTGGTTTTTGTTGTGGCGGTGAGGATAAAGGAACCTGCGAACGATTTTTGACGAATTCCAAGATGTCTTTTTTATTGACACGTCCACCGCTTCCAGAACCTTGGATTTGATCCAGTTCATCTAGAGTTACATTCTCTTCTTGAGCGATGGATCTGACCAAAGGCGAATAAAATCTCGAATTGTCACCTGATGAAGCAGGAATATCATTTTTTTGCTGAATGTCAGGTTGTTTTAATTCTTGTGTAAATGGTATGGCATTTTCTATTTCAATGGTTGATGCTACTGCAGGAGACGCACTTACCGCGGCTCCATTTTGTGATTGGATGTACGCTATCACACTGCCTATAGGTACCACATCCCCTTCATTGAATAATATTTCCGAGATGACACCATTGGTTGGGGAAGGAATTTCTGAATCCACTTTATCGGTGGCAACTTCCAAAATTGTCTCATCATTTTCTACGGTATCACCCGGTTTTTTGAGCCATTTCAAGATGGTAGCTTCTATTATACTTTCACCCATTTTGGGCATCAACAATTCTATTTTGGCCATAAATACGCTTGATTTGGGTTCAACTGCAAAAATAAGAAAAGTAAATGGAAACCATAGAATAAGGTCTTTACAAAAATTGTTCTATGGTAGCATTCTTTATTGGCGTCAATGAATGCCCCTCATAAGTTTTTTGATAAATGGCCCTAAAATAACTATGACAATACCGGCAATAATAGGCACGATTGTGAATATCAAAAAGAAGGAAGAAAGCCCATTTTGTTCTGAAATTTGGTCTATCTTACTACCCATTGTTCCCGCCAATTTATTTCCAATAGCTATAGCCAAATACCAAACACCAAAGGTAACAGCAATCATCCTTTCAGGCACCAATTTGCTGACGTAAGAAAGTCCAACAGGTGAAATACACAATTCTCCCAATGTATGGAAAAAGTATGCTCCTACCAACCAAAGCACGCTGACCGAAGCCACTTTTGCTCCCATTGGTATGTCTGCACTACCTCTGGATAATATGTAAAATCCAATCCCAAGAAATAAAAATCCTATCCCATATTTGATAGATGCGCTTGGATTGTATTTGCTTTCCCAAATTTTGGAAAACAATGGACCTAATGCAATGATAAAAAATGAGTTTAATATAGAAAACCATGTGGCTGCAATTTCGGTTTTTTCATTGTTGAACTCCTTTGACAGCATCCATAATACGATGCACCAAATAATTGTAAAACTCAGTCCAAGAGACACATTTGCATATTTATAATTTTTATATGTTTGTTGGAATAACTTGATAAGTACGTACGTGATGATGCCCAAAGGAATAACTGTCAAGGCGGTATTAAAAATTTTGAAGAATAAAGCGCCATTACCTTCCAAAGTTCTGTTCATGTAGTCTTTGGCAAAAATGGTCATGCTACCACCTGCTTGCTCAAAAGCTGCCCAAAAAAGCATGTAAAAGAAAGCAATCATAAATACAGCAAACAGACGATCTCTCGTCAACGGCGAATAATTTGATATACGTTTAATCAAAAGTACCAAAAACAATAGCACGCAAGTAATGATGACCATACCGGAATTCTGACTATTTCCAAAAAGATTGAAGGAATACACTTTGGACATAGGGTCATTGACCACCCAAGTAATGGCTCCAATAGCAATCACTGCTACCCAAATCAATTCCAGAGTAGAGAATGGGTTCAACTTTCCACCATTAGCTTCACTAGTCAAATCCGAAATGGAAGCTGATGCATCAGACTTTTTACTTTCTCCAGTAGGAGGTTTGCCAACTTCTCCGAAAATGGCATTGGAAAAATAAAACTGCAACATTCCAAAGAACATAAATACACCGGCAAGACCAAAGCCCCAGGAATATCCTACTTTCTCACCAATATATCCACAGAGCAAGATTCCTAAGAACGAACCGGCATTGACACCCATGTAGAAAATGGTATATGCGCCATCTTTCTTTTCAGGATGATCCTTATACAATTTTGCTACCATAGATGTCATATTTGGCTTGAAAAAACCGTTTCCGAAAATCAAAAAGAGCAGACCCAAATACATGAAAAAATGGGTTTCCATAGCCATAGAAGCATGCCCAAGTGTCATCAAGCTGGCTCCGATAATGATAGCCCTTCTGTTTCCCAAGTATTTATCAGCTAACATTCCTCCTAATATCGGTGTCAAATAAACCATAGAAGTATAGGTGCCATATAGCGCTAATGCATGTTCTCTCGGCCATCCCCATCCACCATCTATCAATGCAGAAGTAAGAAATAGCACAAATAATGCACGCATCCCGTAATAGGAAAAACGTTCCCACATTTCAGTGAAGAACAAGGTAAATAATCCTGCCGGATGTCCTAATACATTGGTGCTAAAAAAATCATTACTGCCTTCTTGTTTCATCTTAATTATGATCTTATTGTAATTAAAAAACTTCCAAAGTTATAAAAATAATCGATATGCGGCCCTTTTTATACATCCATCTCTTTGTTCGTTTTTTTAATAATGATTTTGCTACAAACCTTACAGCTTTTGCCCAAATAATATAATTTTGACGTTAAGTCCTGTATTATTAAATTTAGCAAAATTGTGGCGTTGTAGTCTAGTTAAATTCAGGGGATTTCTGCTTAGTTATATTTACCTTGTTTAGTGGCGAGCTTTGTAATCATTGAGATATTTTATTGTGTCTAATAACACTGTATTTAAGTTTTTTTCAGAAATCAATACATCTGAAGTCATCATTTCTACGATACCTATGATGTCAGCGATCTTAGTGTCAGAATTAGTCTCCAATAATTTTTTTAGGACAGAGTTTCCAAATTCTTGATTCGTTTCAATCTGCTGATATGCTCTTGCTATTTGCTGTACAACATCAAAATCCAATTCATGTAATACATTATTGATTTTTGCAACTTCAAATGAAACCGTCTCAAAATTGGGCAAACCTACACCGTTCCAATTCTCTATCCTTGACACATGAAAAGATTTGTTTCCATAATATGGTTTGTCAACCTCGCTTTTATCAATTTTAGATATAGTTTTACCAAAATTTGCTTTGATAAGCTCGTGATATTGAATCGAATTTTCTAGGCTTTTTTGATTTGATTCAATTTCCATCAAAATGTAGTTGAAGGACTTTTCGGTATTGTTTTTAAGTCTATTGTTGGATTTCCATTCACTCACATAGATCCCTAGAAAAACTCCAAATGCGACGATCAGTAGTTCTATCAAGTATTTTGATAAAACCTGTTTCCATTTATCTATTGACATGATCCGCAAAATTTTAAGGTTTTTCATGAAATAACTCAGCCTAAAAAGTTTGTTCGATTTTTTTTAATAAAAACAATAAAAGTCATTATTTTTATTTCTACATCCATTGTGAATTTTGGTAAAATTGACTTTCAAGATGAAAATTTTCAAATTAAAAATTTACACATAAATTAACTCATCAGTCATGGATAAAGTTTCAAAAATTACTAACTCTTCTTTAATCTTTCTTTAAAATATAGATATTTTAAATCTTTATTTTAGCAATTATTTTTTGCAAAGTAAAAACTTATAAATGCATCTATTGATTGCAATGTCATTAGAAAACAAATACGATAATATGAATACATTATCATATGTGTAAATGTAATGTAATTAATGATTTATATATTATCTTTATTTTCGGTTACATCTTTAGAAGCAGGTGGAATAATAATAAAGTCATGACCTTGGATCATGTCTGCAATGGGATGGAAAACAAATAGATTATTAGACTTTATAAACATACCCAAAGCTTTCAAATTGATCAATATCCATTTATCCGGTTTTCCTTGCAGCATAAGTGGTTTTAACTCATTTAACCATTTTGAATTGCCTTCAGCATTATCAAAGTAGCCAAGTTCTTCACCATCATCTTGATAATACCGAAACATAAAATATACATTGACATCGTTAGTCCTATTCAAATTTGCAGCTTGATGGACGACTTCTCCAACATCTTTGATACCCAGCGGTGTGACACCTCTCACTGTGTGTAGTGCTCCAAGTTTTATTATAAATTTTGGTATGGCCAAATCTTCTTCCATTTTACCATCTAAATAGTCTTGAAATCTACTTGTCATCAATGAGCCTCTCAGGATAACACTTTCACGTCGATCAGATATATGTTTTTCATAAATGTTCCAACTCAGAACTATGTCCTTTTTTATTTCATCAAAATCTAATTCACAATTTATCTCATCTAAAAACTTTTTTATCTCAGTAGACTCTAAGAAATTTTTGCAGATTGGATAATCTTTGTCTTGCTGTTCATTTTTATACTGGGATAACATATAAGTCAATGCCTTTATATAGCTTTTATCTATTTCGCTGGATTTTCTATTTTGTGCATACAATCTGTCAAACAGATATGGAAAGGAGTAATAAAATTCTTGGTCTATTCCGTACAACTCATATCCTTTTTCCACTGCTGTAGACATGAATTTAGCATCTTCAATTCCGGAAAGAAACGGAAAAGGAAATTTGTTCAAACGCATATATTCATTTGTATTCACTCTATACAAACCATTGGTAATGGAAGAATCTTGCTTTATATCCTCTATTAGAAATTGTAACCCATATCTACCATGTTCGGTGATAAAATATTTGAAACTCATGGAGCTTAATGTGTCTAAAAGAATGTCAGTAAACTCAGCAATTTTGGCATCACCATGAGTTTCACCGAGTAATACAAATTGAGAACGCTGTACTTCTTCTAACAAAATCTCAGCTCCAGCACCAATAAAATGCCTATTTTTTAAATCAAATTCATAACTAAAGGGCTCTACTAAAGTAGAACTAAGTGTATCCTGAGCATTTGCAAATTCTGAACAAATTATAATTAATATTAATATATATTTCAATTTTTTTTAATTTTTTATATAATGCCAAAATAGTTTATGGATAAGTTGTCTTTATCATCCTACTGAAATTTGATTAATCAATAATTCACATGATGTTTCGGATTTGACAAAGATAATCATATTTTTATTTAAGTCAGTTATATACAACTTGCATTTTTCATGATTTAATAAATGTACAATAATCTAAGTTTTCAAAAAATTGGTATGGACTGAGTATTCCGGAGCAAATTGAGCCAGTGGTTCCGGAGCAAATTGAACCATTGTTAAGATGTATGAGCCTAATATTCTAAGAGTATGTTTAAATTTTGTTTTTGGACAATAAAATGGAATTATTTCGAGAGAAAAAAGGCAAATTTTGCAGTCGAATGTGGGCAATTCGACAAAAAATATAACGAATTTGTAGCCAAAATACAACATTTTCTTGCTAAAGGATAAATTTTAAACTTACTCTAAATCGAAATATGATTTTATATCAATGCAATAGGTTATCACCCTGGGTTATGCTGAAATCCGGAGCCGAAAATAATTGTATAAAACTATAGCACAAATCAATCTTATACCTTACTTTTGTATCGCACGAGAGATGGCTTATGATGGTTCACTTTTTAAAATCTAATAATAAACATGAATTTGAAAAAAGCGAAAGTGCGAGTGGGGTTTATGCGTATAATAACAAGTTAATGACAATAAAATTAACTTCAAGACACAATTGGGAACTAAAATAATAGTATTGTTGTTAAAATTAGAAAAGAGTATTATGGCAAAATCAAACCACGTGGTTTCAAATAAATCAAGAGGAGGTTGGGCAGTGAAAAAAGCTGGTGCCGAACGAGCAACTAGAATATTTAAAACAAAAGAAGAAGCTGTAAAGTTTGGTCGGGAATTAAGTAGAAATGAAAAAACTGAATTATTCATCCACAAAAATGATGGAACGATTCAAAATAGAAACTCCTACGGAAATGATCCTCATCCACCAAAAGGCTAAACAATTTGGCATTGACAGAGAATTACAATAGCAATGTTTTTATTAATTGCCCTTTCGACTCTGAATACAAACCGATATTAAATACGATTGTATTTACGATTATTTACCTTGGGTATAATCCGAGACTGTCATTAGAACAATCAGACTCTGGGAAATTACGTCTTCAAAAAATTTTAAATATTATTAAGGAATCTAGATTTGGGATACACGACCTATCAAGAATTCAGGCAAGTAAGAAATATGAATTCTTTAGATTAAATATGCCATTTGAGCTAGGTGCTGATTTTGGCTGCAAAGAATACAGTTCTGATTATTCTGACAAGTTATTCTTGGTTTTATCATCCAAAAGATTTGATTATATGCAAGCTATATCTGATTTAAATGGTGTTGATATAAAAAATCATAATGACAGTGCTCAGGAGGCGTTAAATAAAGTAAGAGAATGGTTTATTGAAACAGTTGGTCTTAGAGATATAGATGCTCCACTTAAAATGTGGTATAGATATAGTGACTTTCAAACTTCGTTATTTGAGAGTAAATTTGCTAAATTATATGGTGAGTATGATGAAAACTCAGCCGAAAAAATAGCTAAAGATCAAATAAAAAATATGACCATGCCTGAGTATATTGATGAATTAAGGCAATACCTAAATGGTTAATACTGTCATTAACAATGTACACCATGACCATACTCCCTATCGGTCATACGGCAGGTGTACTAGCCGTTATGCCTCACCCAAAAAAACGACAACGAATAAAGCAGAAACAATGGACAAGAGAGACCAAAATTAAAATTAAAACCCACGACATTTGACAAAACACTTGAAATTCTTGGTTGGACTTCAATACTTGCAATTTGGGTTTTGACAATCATAAACTATACAAACTTGCCCGACATAATTCCTATTTATAAAAACGGTGAAGGACTAGCGGACGGATTTGGTGACAAGGCAACTATTTTGACTTTATAGCCAAAATACAACATTTTCTTGCTAAAGGAAAAATTTTGAACATACTCTAAAAGCACATAAATCGAAATATGATTTTATATCAATGCAATAGGTTATCACTCTGGGTTATGCTGAAATCCGGAGCTGAAAAATAATTGTATAAAACTATAGTGCAAATCAATCTTATACCTTACTTTTGTATCGCACGAGAGATGGCTTATGATGGTTCACTTTTTAAAATCTAATAATAAACATGAATTTGAAAAAAGCGAAAGTGCGAGCAGGATTTATATGTATAGTAATGAGTTCTCGGCAACTATATCAAAATGATAGTACCAACTGATAAGGATTATACTGACACAAAACGAATTCTCAAAAAAGAGAAGGAGATGAATCCAATATTCCAAAAATTGAAGGATTGGATATCTATAGAGTTTAATCAAAGAGTTCTGAATCTTTACTATGACACAATTGACAATGGCAAACGACCAAGATTAAATGTGATTTTTGAGAACTATCAATCTGTGAATACCATTCGAAATAGAATTGGGAATTATGCCAAAGAAAAAAAGCAGAAAATAAAGGGAAAATTTGAAGAGCTAATAGCAAATGAATCTACCGTGGATTTTAAAACTGAGAATTTGTTTGTAATATTTTCGGCTTTCAATCCAATAGCACAAGCTGAAGCAAATGGGTTCATTTCAGATAAATTCCTAAATAGTTTAAAGGAGAAATATGAACAACTCAAGATTTGGGAACTTAGCAAGTTTGGTGGTTCAACAACAGTATTTTTCTACACGGAAAAAGAATTAGAAGAGAGAAGACAATCACAGGAAATAATTGCCCTGCGAGAAGAATACTTGGAACAATTGAAGAAATATGATGAATTCAATGTGGTTAACTCGGAAGAGTTTATTTTGAGATTTGATAGCAAAGAAAATTTCGACAATAAATACGAATCTAGTTGGTATTATTACTACAAATGAAAAAGCAGCAGAGAACAATGTACATGACGATCATGCTCCTAACTTCGCACGTCGCATGTACTAACCGTTATGCCTCACCCCAAAAAACAACAACGAATAAAAACAGAAACAATGGGTGAGAGACCAAAATTAAAATTAAAACTCACGACATTTGTCAAGAAACTTGAAATTCTTGGTTGGACTTCAATTCTTGCAATTTGGGTTTTGACAATCTTAAACTAAACAATCTTGCCCGACATAATTCCTATTTATTAAAACGGTGCAGGGCTAGCGGACGGATTTGGTGAAAAGGCAACTATTTTGACTTTGCAGAGTATTCCGGAGCAAACTGAGCCACTCATTCCGGAGCAAACTGAACCATTGTTAAGATGCATGAGTCCAATATTCTTGTGTCCTTTATTCTTAGTTATGCATGTATGTTTTTTTTAAAAATGATATCATAGTTGATTTTATGGGTCCAATTAGGGACCAATCTTGATTGATTTTAATCAGATTTCAAAAACCAATGTGCATAAATTACAAATGGCTTGCCTTCTTCCATAACTTTTGATTCGCCTTGTGAATCGTTCTAAAATCAAGAATGGATTTCCCCACATAAATGCACATCATTTGAAAACCCTGTGCTGCAGCTGTACCATCCTTAAGCAAGAGCCTGGAACTTTCGCGCATCAATCTTTTAATTCGGTTTCTTTCTACGGCTTTGGAAAATAACTTCTTACTGACAGAAACGCCAATTAATGTTTGTGGAAAATCATCAGATTTTATTACCACGCACTTGATAGGGTAGGCAAACAATGGATGTCCTTCCTTAAACACCTGTTCAATAGCTTTGGTGGATTTTAATTTGTTTACCCTTTTAATAATGTATGATGTTTGTCCTTCAGTGTGCAAAGGTATAGGTTTCTCACCTGTTATTCTGAAAATGGTTTCAACAAATTGAGATTCAAGCAAAATTAGGAAGTACGATAAGTGTGGGCGATATATTTTTTTTTAACGTATATGAAACATTGAATTTTATAATGTTTAGAAAATCAAACAAAAGTAAAATTAAAACTGTTAATATGTTAAAATCAATGTTTTAAATATTATGTATTTGATATATAATTTAAAAAAATGATACATAGTATGAGAAAAAATTTCTAACTTTGACCCACTCTTAGAGTATTTTAAACCGATTATTTTCCCAAACCCGATTTCATGAGAACAGACCTCTACACTTCTCCTTTATCTTTCAGAAGACCATTGAATTGGTCCAAGTTTATATCAAAACATGTTGAACCTATGTTGTTGAGCATGTTGATATTGACAGGTGCCATAGGCTCATTTTACGTCTTTGGATTGAACTTCTTAAGATCAGACCAAGCTTTTGCAACATTATCAGACAATATTGATAAAGGTGCTGCAAATGCAATGTATGCACCAACCAGTGCCAATGCGTTTGATGAGTATGTAACTTTGGAAGAGCCGATAGTGGCAGGTAAAAGTTTTAAAATTACATTTCTTCAGGACAATACTGCTGATAGATACATCATAGAAATGGGTGATGGTATGCGTATGAGTGTAACAAACACCAACCTAATGTACACCTACGAGCTTAAAGGAAAATATGTGATGGAACTGAAAGTTCTTAAAGATGGACTTTTTCAGATGATAGGAACAAAGAAAATCAAGGTCAAATAGCCAATAAAAATTTTTACATCAGCTGTTGCTGTTAAACCAACACCAAAGAATGCGCTTGCGCACTTTCATTAAATAGAACCTTTGTTCGGGCCCAAGTACTCTTGAAGAGATCTGACTGCCTGTACTTTTCCAATGCTTCAGGACTTATCCATTTACTTTTTGTGTAGTACACATTGGAATGTTCTTGATCCACATATAAATTCACGTTTAAGCAACCTTCGCTAGCTTCAATTGCGGATTTGCTTTCATTGAAAATTTTTATGAAATCTTGAATTTTATCCGGTGAAAATGACATGCGTACTATTCTTAAAATCATTTTTCCTGCTAACAATTTAAAGTAAAAAATATAAAATCTTCCGACTTATAATCAAAGTACTAGGTTCTTTGTTTATCATTGTATTCATTATTTATCATTTTTTCATCTTAGAATATGTTAAAATTTTGTTTTTGGAGAATACAACATTTTCTTGCTAAAGGATAAATTTTAAACATACTCTTAATAATTTATTTTCAATGGCGCACTTGGGCATTAAATGGATCATTGGAATGGTTGTAATAAACACACTTTTTATGGGTTGTAAACCAGACCAAAGAGCAAAACCCAATACTATTAATTTATTAAAATATGGCATTCCTTGTACAATCCAAAGTCCAGGTAATGTAAATATTCAGAAAGTAGGGCAGGGAAATCTCTATGATGTTTCCATTAGCAATGGGAAGGGTTTTGATGTGCAAGTTTTTATGACATCAGCTACATCCAACAACCTGACTACCATACGCCAAAGAAAGAAAGAAGAGCTTCTTTCAAACCCACAGTTTATAAAAATAGTTGAAGAATATAATGATGGATTTATATTTGAAAAAACCGGTGATGAACAACAAAGTACCTATGATTTCATCACAATTTTATTGAAAGGCGAAAATGAAATCACTTTTCAGGCAGGAAATTCAAAGTTTTTTACGGAGGATGAAGTTAGGAATATGATAGCGGCTGTCAGAAACCAATAAATATGAGGAGTATAAAAGTGACATTGGCCCAAATGGATACACTATGGTTGAACCCCAATGAAAACCTTAAAAAGGTAGAAGAAATTATTGATACAATGGATGACGATGTGCACATTTTGGTTTTACCCGAAATGTTTACTACAGGTTATTGCATAGATACAAGTCAACTTAATATCAATTGGCAAAATGAAACGCTCGAAATATTAAAAAAACTTACTCTCAAAAGAAATATTTTTATCATTGGATCTATTCCATATTTTCAGGATGCAGCTTGGTTTAATCGGTTAATCTGTGTTTCGAATGGACATGAAGTTTATTCCTACCATAAAATCCATTTATTTGGTTTAGCTAAGGAAGACGTCAATTATACTAGTGGACAAACCAATAACTCCTTCTCGATTAATGACATTTCTACGCAAGCCTTGGTATGCTATGACTTGAGGTTTCCGTATTTAAACACTATGAAATCATGTCCAAAGCTCATCATTTATAGTGCTAACTGGCCAGCCACCAGAATTACCCATTGGAAGCTGCTTCTACAAGCAAGAGCCATTGAAAATCAAGCATATGTGATTGGCGTAAATAGGGTAGGTGCGGATGATAATGGATATTTGTATTCCGGTGATTCTATGATAATCTCTTTTGATGGACAAATTTTGGGGCATTTGGGAAATAAGGAAGAAACATTGACGACTTCATTGAACTTGAACAACTTGGAACAATATAGAGACAAATATCCGTATCTCAAGGACAGAAAGATAAGTTTTGATTATCAGAATTTTTAAAGCTTTTCCACAACATTTTTCTACTCAAAGGATTTATTAGTGAGTTTTAAACATTGCACATAACCTGTATATGTCAAAGCATTCTTTAGTAATGGTCAGTTATCTGAATTCTAAACCTTTTTTGTACGGTTTACAGCATCCCAGATACACAGAGTTATTTGATATCACATTGGCAACACCGTCAGAATGCGCCAAATCATTTTTGGAGTCAGGGACCGAGATAGCGCTGATTCCTGTAGGTGCATTGTCACAAATAGGTGAATATAAAATGGTTACACCTTACTGCATTGGTTGTGACGGAGAGGTAAGAACGGTGTGTGTTTTTTCTCAAAATCCAATAGAGCACCAAACAAAATTATATCTTGATGAAGATTCACGGACATCGGTTTTACTTACCAAAATATTGTTCGCCGAATATTTGAAACTTTCTATTGATTATCAGCATGGTGTCAATATTCGAGCCTTGAGCGATTTTGAAGCTACACTTCTGATCGGAGACAAAGTATTTGATATCGAGGATACATTCCTCTATAAATATGATTTAGGATTGATGTGGAAGAATTGGTTAGGACTTCCATTGGTTTTTGCTGTTTGGGTCACAAAACCTACCGTGTCTGAAGAAACCATAAAGGCCTTGACAGAGGCATTAAAATATGGTATTTCACATACATCTGAGAGTATACAACCCTATGAAAAAAGTTACCCGCACCTAAAAAGTTACTTTAGGGAAAATATTGACTATGACTTAAATGATGAAAAGTTGAAGTCCTTGCAAGTGTTTTTTGAAAAGTCTCAAAAATATATTTAGGAAATTATAGGAATTATTCCTTTGATAAAAAGGCATTCAGGGTTGCATTTGATGTCAATATCAAAATAAAGAATGCTGAGATAAAAGTGATAAAAAGAGATAATCCCACGTATATCCATTGGATGATTTCTCCAAAAATATTTCCGGATTTCATCAACCATAAACACAAAGCAGCAACCAATACGCTTGTGATCAGTGTTGATTTGACGGCAGTAGAGAATGCATGTTGCAGATAAGGTCTTTTGATAAACCAGTTTTGCGCACCCACCATTTGCATGGTTTTTATTTGTTTTTTATCATTGAGCAGCGTGAGTCTTGTCGTGTTAAAGATAATGGAAAGAGACAAAATAATAAACGTAAATGCCAGCACCAATAGTCCCAAAGATATTTTATGGAGGTTAGACTTGATATTATCTATGCTTTCATTTTCATAGTACATACCGATCACACCTTTTTCAAAATTGATTTGAGATTTAATTTTTTCAATAGTGTCATCGGAGTAACTTTTACTTTTGATATTGAATTGGATGATGTTATTGAAAGGATTCTCTCCGGTATCCAGACCAACAATATCTTTTGACATCATTTTCAATGCTTCTTCTTTGGATACAAAAGTCACAGAATTAGCAATGACATCGGGGTTTGAAGCGATTTGATTTTTCAAGTTTGTAATGGCACTTTGTGGAAGGTTATCTTCCAACTCCACTAAAATATTGATGTTTTCTTTGACAATATTTGTGATATTATTGGTATGAAAATAAAGCATCAAAAAAAGCGCAATCAGCACCAAGACAATGGTGGTGGATAATGTGGTATAAAAATTTGAAGGCTTATTATTTTGACCCATTCTGTACCTTAAGATTTGCAAAGATACACATTAAACATAAAATCCGTAGTAGCGTATATTCTTCTTCAAAGTAGGTAGGTATCGCCTTTTTAATAAATTTCAAATTATATCAGTTTGGATTTAGATAAATATAAATATCTGAACTAGGCAATTTTAAACCTTTGACATGATTGGTTGGATTTTTTCTTACAATTTTGTGAATGTAAATATTTACCTTTGATGATTGTAAAATAGGTTTCAGTGCAACTTCGGTTTACACCACTACATCACATTAAGAACCAAAGAAATTCAAGCAATTGGATGGTCATACTTATGGTAAGCCTATTGATCCTACCATTTCTCATGATGAATGCATTAAAAATGCATAGAAAACTTGAAGTGAATAACATAATCCATGGGAAACTACTCACTGAAGAAGTAATTATGATGAAGTTTACAAAAACACAAATGTCTAATGAGATTCAATGGATTGCGAAAGATGAATTTTTCTTCAAGGACAAGATGTATGATGTTATTTATTCCTATGTAATCGGAGAAGCTACCTACTTACTGGTTTTAGATGATGAAGAGGAAAGACAGATAAACAACATGATACAATCATCATTGGATAGTTGCAATGGAACTGCTTCTAAACCAGATAGCCATAAGAAAAAAACGCCACTGATGTTGTATTGCATGACTGTGAAATTTTACGATGAGATAGTTTCAAACTTTAAAGAACAAAATTCCTTCTCTTTTAAACCTGTCGTCTTCAGGGAAATATACTTGGACATCTTATTGCCACCTCCCGAGAAAGCATAAGCCGCACTATTCTATCTGATTGAAATCAGGATAGACCAGATAATGTTTTAAAACCTATTAAAAATTAATATTATGCGTATTGTATTAATAATCTCAATAATATGTAAAATAGTGTTTGGTGTAAATGCCCAAATTTTATACATCAAAGATCAAAATTCCGGCTTACCGATTGAAAGTGTTCAAGTATCACAAGCCAATTCAAAAATGCTATTCATGACAAATAATCATGGAGAAGTTGATATTTCTTCCTTAGATCATTCTGATGATGTTTTAATATCGAAGAATGGGTACAATGCAACTTCTATTTCGTGGAATTCATTGGAGCAAGTGGACTATATAATTAAATTGACCCAAATATCAATTAATGTCGATGAAATAACAATAACAGCTTCCAGATGGGATCAAAAGAGAGATGATGTCCCTCTTAAAGTTATTTCAATTACTCCAAATGATGTCACAATGATGCAGCCGCAGACGGCAGCTGATATGCTTGGGAAAACGGGTGAAGTATTTATTCAAAAGAGCCAACAAGGTGGAGGAAGCCCAATGATAAGGGGATTTGCTACAAATAGGTTGTTGTATTCTGTTGATGGTATTCGGATGAACACAGCCATTTTCCGTGGAGGGAACATTCAAAACGTAATTTCCTTGGACCCATATGCTATAGAAAAAGTGGAGGTAATGTTTGGCCCTGGCTCAACGGCCTATGGCAGTGATGCTATTGGAGGTGTGATGCGGTTCCAAACTTTGGATCCAAAACTAAAAGGTGATAAAAACACATCAATATCAGGTAAAGCTTTGACTAAGTTTTCTTCTGCAAATAGTGAATCCACGCAGCATTTTGACATCCAAATTGCCAAAGGTAAATGGGCTTCACTCAGTAGTTTGACTAACTTCAGATTTGGTGACATGAAAATGGGCAGAAAAGGCCCTGAGGAATATTTACGCAAATTTTATGTTGAACGGTTCGACAGTACTGATCATATCATAGAAAATCAGAATCCTTTAGTACAAAAACCTAGTGGATATACACAGTTGAACATGATGCAAAAAGTAAAATTTTTACCTTCTGAGAATTGGGGAATCACCTATGGTTTTCATTACTCGGAGACATCAGAATATTCAAGATATGACCGTCTAATAGAAACTACTTCAACAGGCATTCCTAGATCAGCAGTTTGGATGTACGGCCCTCAAATTTGGATGTTGAACCAGCTTACTATTGACCACAAAGCTGATAATGTTTTCTTTGAAAATGTATCATTGAAACTGTCTCAGCAAAGCTTTGAAGAAAGTAGGATAGACCGAAATTTTTCGGGTGGGCAGCGGTTTAGATTGCGAACCAATTTGGAAAAAGTCGATGCATATGCTCTAAATTTTGATGCTCAAAAGTCATCGGGAGATCACCATATCTTTTATGGAGTTGAGTATGTGTTTGATAAAATTGTTTCAGAAGGGACAGCAAAGGACATCAGAAATAATTCCACAATTTCTGTACCAGATCGATACCCTGCATCTGATTGGAGAAGTTTCGGTGGTTTTATTCATGACGCATGGAAGCTGATGGAGAAATTCAACTTACTCGTGGGAATCAGATATAGTAATTATGAAATCAAATCTGACTTTACTCGCAATCTTAGTTTTTACCCATTTGACTTTACCACAATTAATCTTAAAAAATCTTCATTAACAGGTCAATGTGGATTTGTATTTTCTCCGAATAATACAAGTAAATTATCATTGAATCTATCTTCAGCATTCAGAGCTCCAAATGTAGATGATATGGGCAAAATATTTGATTTCAATGCAGGGGAAGTCCTCGTGCCAAACCCGAATCTTAAAGCGAGTATGCCAGAAATATTGATGTGAATCTTGAGAAGTCTTTTGGCAAAAATGTGTATATTGATGTATCAATTTTTTATATTTATCTCGATAATGCCATGGTGCGACGACCGTTTCAAGTTGGAGGAAAAGATAGCATTATCTATGCCGGTGAATTGAGTAAAGTCTATGCCATCCAGAATGCGGCATTTGAAAAAGTATATGGATTTCATGCAGGTATTAAATTGAATATGGGTGAAGGTTTCTCGGTGATGAGCAAATACAATTACCAAAATGGTAATGAAGAAATGGAAAATGGAACGGTTAGCTCGGCACGACATGCTGCTCCAGCTTTTGGAGAAACTACCTTTCAGTTTAAAAGGGAAGGATTAGACATGTTATTTTCTGTAGCATACAATGCAAAAGTGGATTATAAAGATTTGAATCCCGAAGAGCAAGGTAAACCCACTATCTACGCAAAAGATCGTGAGGGAAATCCGTATTCTCCCGGTTGGTACACTTTGAATTTCAAGTCAAACTATAGAATTTCCAAAATGTTTTCTATCAGTTTTGGCATTGAAAATATTACAGATCAAAGATATCGACCTTATAGTTCGGGCTTGGTAGCTTCAGGTAGAAACTTTGTGTCAACTTTTCAAGCTACCTTTTAAAACCTGATCAGATTAGTGCATTTTCTTTGTAAAGTGAGGATTTAATATTAAATAGCATATTTTGGGTTCAAAATATTTCGATACTTTTGCGCAAAGTTTAAACATTTATGGCAAGGATTTTAATCACAGGAGCGGCGGGATTTATAGGTTCACATTTATGTGATAGATTTATAAAAGAAGGATATGATGTAGTAGGGATGGATAATCTCATTACTGGAGATTTAGCCAATATTGAGCATTTATTCCCACACAAAAGATTTGAATTCTACCATCATGATGTGTCAAAATTTGTTCATGTTCCGGGTGATATCAATTATATTCTACATTTTGCTTCGCCTGCAAGTCCAATAGATTATTTGAAAATGCCTATCCAAACTCTAAAAGTTGGTAGTTTGGGTACTCATAATCTGTTGGGTTTAGCCAAAGTGAAAAATGCTAGGATTTTGGTTGCTTCTACATCCGAGGTTTATGGAGATCCTTTGGAGCATCCTCAGAATGAAAACTATTGGGGCAATGTCAACCCTATCGGTCCTCGAGGTGTATATGACGAAGCCAAAAGATTTCAGGAGGCGATCACCATGGCATACCACAATTTTCACGGTCTGGAAACCCGCATCGTTAGGATTTTTAATACGTATGGTCCACGTATGAGGCAGGAAGATGGAAGAGTATTGCCGGCATTTTTTTCTCAAGCTATTAGAGGAGAAGGCTTGACTGTTTTCGGAAATGGGTCACAAACAAGGTCGTTTTGTTATGTTGATGACCTTGTAGAGGGTATTTATCGATTGCTTTTGAGTGACTACGCACTTCCGGTGAATATGGGAAACCCATCTGAGATAACCATCCTTCAATTTGCGGATGAAATATTGAAGTTGGTCAATAACCCAAAGGCACACATTATTTATAACCCACTTCCAATAGATGATCCAAAACAGCGACAACCGGACATTTCATTGGCAAAATCGCTTTTAGATTGGTCGCCAAAAGTGGACAGAGAAGATGGATTAAAGGAAACTTATACCTATTTCAAGAAAATAGTCGCAAATTGATAATAAGTTGAAATACAATTTATTAGTTGGTCTCATTTCTGCCTTTTCAATCGCAGCTTGTCATCCGAAACCTTTATTGACAAGCAAAGATATTAGTATTGATGCTTCCAATAATGGGGTAGATAAAGTACCTATGTATAATGATACTTTTTATCTTCTTCATGACAAAGCGAGTGATTTTTTACAATTTGTGAACAATGATACAGCGAGCTATCCACAAATTAAAATGTTGAAAACCATCGACGATAGACAACTTATTTATAATGTTCCACCTGACAATTTACATTTATTGGTGAAACATGTCCCTCAAGATTTGCATTTTAAAATTTGTATTGATCAAGATGGCGAACCTACTGCCATTACATTATTGCAAAAAAATATAGACATCAATTACGAAGAATTAGACCATACCATCCAGCAACTTTTTAATCTAAGATTTGAAAAAAAGCCATCTGCACCCAGATATGAGTGCATCCATAAAATCTACCAATTGATAAAAAACTAACTGCGCTATTTGAACTTCCTCAGTTTATCTAAGTCTTCTGACATGGTGGTTGGGATTGCGATGACTGTCTTCTCTTCATAACTCAAACCTCTGCGGCCTTTGAAATTATGAATGTTGATGTCGTTAGTGGCTACATCTATGACTATGAAATAGAGATTATCATGACAATTCAATTCTTGACACCCGCTGATATACAATAGGTCACCATCTCTTTTGAGCACTGAAGGATTTTTAAAGTCCAATAAAAAGTCACTGTACTCATCTTTTAATACATTCTGAATACGTGGTGTCAAACCAAAGTTCTCAAAAAAACCGAACTCATTGGGTTTTTTCCCAACATATTTAAAAAGATCTTCCAATGGTAAAGCGCTTCCATCTGCAGGCAGTTTGATGTCAAGTGGCGGTGTTGTTTTTGGTTCCGGCTGTGCTTGGGATTTGGATGTTGCGCTATTTTTACAACTTAACGCAGATATGACGATTAAAAAAATAAAAAACCTGTACATAATTTATTTTTAATTTTGTGCAAAGTTATACATTGTGATTAACTATTCCATATTGAAAATACAATTTTTAAGATGCCGGAAGTGATAATATTTGATCTTGGGGGAGTTTTAATTGACTGGAATCCTCGATATTTATACAGAAAAATTTTCTTAACTGAAGAATCGATAGACAATTTTCTGTCCAACATTTGTACTTCTGAATGGAATGAAATGCAGGATGCAGGTAGGAGTTTTGAAGAAGGTACGAGAGTTGTTAAAGGTCAATTTCCTGAATATTACACTGAAATACAGTGCTTTTACGACAGATGGGAAGAAATGTTGGGAGGTTCTATTGATGAAATGGTGGAGCATTTATATTGGGTAAAAGAAAATACAGATTGCCGTATAATAGCGCTCACAAATTGGTCAAAAGAGTCTTTTCCAATTGCTTTAAAGAAGTTTGATTTTTTATCCCTTTTTGAAGGAATTTTAGTATCAGGGGAAGAGGGAATTGCAAAACCTAATCCAAAAATCTATGAGTTATTGTTAAATCGATACGGAATCAATCGCGAAAAAGCTCTTTTTATTGATGACAATCTTAGGAATGTACAGGCAGCTTTATCCGTTGGTTTGCCTTCTTATCACCATAAGGATGTAGAAGCAACTATACATTTTGTAAAGCAACAATTTACTACCTAATGCCTTAAAATATAAAATAAAGTGGACAGAGAAAGATTCCAATTGATAGATTAATAAACTATGTATTCACTTGACAAAACAATATTTTTTTTAAAATTTTGATCTACATTTTCTAATTTCTTTACGTTAAGTTAATATATTCTTAATTTATTGTTTAACTTTACAGCAAAATTTTATTTTTTATAAACCAAATTATTTAACAAAAACAATTTTCAGTATGAAACAAGTTTTATTTACATTGTTGCTGCTCTTTGGTGGAATAAGCATGATGCATGCACAGAGAGTAGTCAGCGGAAAAATCACTGATAGTGCCGGCGAAGCCCTTATTGGAGCGAATGTCGCCGTAGTAGGTGCAGAGGGTGTAGGTACAATCACTGATATTGATGGGATGTTTTCCCTTAAGGTGCCTGCAGATGCATCAACATTAAAGGTGAGTTACACTGGATATGAGTCTCAAGAGATATCTATCGTTGGACTTAACACAGTGGATGTAACTTTAGCCGAAGGAAAGCTTTTGGATGAAGTCGTAGTAACAGCTTTGGGAATCAAAAGGAATTCTCGAGAGGTTCCTTATGCTAACCAAACTGTAAAAGCTGAAGATCTATTAGCTTTACCAAGTAAAAATACCCTTGAAGCTCTTCGAGGTAAAACTGCTGGTGTTAAGATTTCTACAGGTTCAGGTTCTGTGGGTGCTTCCAGTAGAATCGTACTAAGAGGTGAGAGTTCCTTGACAGGAAACAATAATGCCCTCATCGTAGTTGATGGTATTCCTATTGATAATAGCGCCAACGGTTCTAACAATCCATCTGCTCAGTCAGGTTATGCGGATTATGGAAACAGGTTCAATGATATCAATCCTGAGGACATCGAAAGTGTAACGGTATTAAAGGGTGCTGCTGCAACGAGTGTATATGGTTCAAGAGCCGCCTCAGGTGTGATTTTAGTTACTACTAAAAAAGGTGGTGGAGATAAAGTCAATTTCAAGGTTGGTTTGAATTCATCATATTCAGTAGAAAAAGCTTATCTTTTATTACAAAGACAAGACCAATTTGGACAAGGTTATGACAACAATTCTTTTGATTCAGGAGAAAACTGGTCATGGGGACCAGCATTTGATGGTGTTGTGAGACCATGGACAAGTCCAGTTACAGATGAAAATGGAAATGTAACCTTCCTCTCAAGACCATATAGCGCTGTGCCAAATCAAATTCAGAATTTCTTTAGGTTAGGAAATACTTTGACCAATAGTGTTTATATGTCCGGTTCAAAAGATAATTTCACATATTATATGTCATATGGAAATACAAACCAAAATGGTATCTTAGACAATACTTCTTACAAGCGTAACACTTTGAATCTTAAAGCTTCAAGTAAGTTATCTTCAAGGCTCAGCGCGGACTTTGGTGTAAACTTTGCAAGATCCAATGTGAATACAGCTCAGGAAGGATATAGACCATTCGACGGTCAAAATGCATATGCAAATGCTATTCAAGCACCTGTAAATATTCCATATAATGAGTTGAGAGATTATAACAGTGTATATCATTCATTCCAAGGATATTACGGATCATATAGTACTAATCCTTATTTCATTTTGAATGAATATAAAAATGAAGGTAAATTTGATAATTTACTTGCAAACATCGGTTTGAAATTTGATGTTGCCAAGAATTTCTTTTTGACAGGTAGAGTTGGTTTGAACACCGTAAGTGGTCAGACTGAAGCATATGTTCCGGTCTATGAATACCCTGAACACATTGTTTGGGTGGACAACCTTCAAACCACAACAAGAGGCAATAGACAAGTTAGTTCAGGGGAATATAACAAGCAATTTATCCGAGATATCAATACAGATTTTACCGTTTTAGGTAACTATATGCACGATTTCAGTGATGATTTGAAATTTACAGTGTCAGCTGGATATAACTTCTTTGATAGAAGAAATACAAGTTTGACAGGTGAATCAGTAGGAGGTTTGGTCATACCTGGTTGGTATAATTTTGCAAACTCTAATCAAGGTGCCAAAACATCAGAGAACATAAATAAATATAGAATCTATGGTATTTTGGGCAATGCGCAATTTGCATACAAAAATATGCTCTTCTTAGATTATTCTGCTAGAAATGATTATTCTTCCACATTGCCAGAACAAAGTAATTCATTCTTCTATCAAGCACTTGGAGCTTCATTTATATTATCAAAATTCCTAGATTATGAAGACAATGATATATTGAACTTTACTAAACTAAGAGCGTCCTATGGAACAACTGGTAAGGATGCTGCACTTTATCTATTGTCTTCAACATTCCAAGGTAGTCCAACAATTCAATCTCTTGGCAATAATCACGATATATTCTTCCCAATCAATGGAGTTCCAGGATTTACATTGGACAATACCATTGGTAATCCTGACTTGAAACCGGAATTAACAAAAACATTTGATGTGGGAGTTGACCTTGGTTTCTTTGACAATAGAATGAATTTAGAATACACATACTATTCAAGTAACCACACTGATCAAATCGTTATTGTTAGCTTGCCTGCAAGTAGTGGTTTCGGATTTTATCCTGCTAATATTGGTAAAATGACCAATAAAGGACATGAGTTGGTTCTAAGAACGATACCTGTATTGACAAGCAAGTTCAAATGGAATGTTGACGCTACTTGGTCTAAGAACGTGAACAAGGTTATCAATATTAGTGACACTCAAGATGAGTTGGTTGTAGGTGGTCCATTTACTAATGGTTCTATTTCAGTTGTTGCAGCTAAGAATTTACCATATGGAACATTCAAGAGTACCGTTCCAGTGATGCATGATGGCAAGATGGTGGTAGATGGTAACGGATTTCCAGTTTTAACAGATGAAGAACAATATTTAGGTTCATATCAGCCCGACTTTTTAGCAAGTCTATCATCAGGATTGAGTTACCAAAATTTTAGAATTTCAGGATTGCTTGATATTAGAAAAGGTGGTAAATTCTTATCTATTACTAAAAATCAAACAGAATTCAACGGAACAGCCTTGACTACCTTGCAAGGAAACAGAGAGCCATTTGTAATTCCTAATTCTGTAGTACAGCTTGAAGATGGTTCATACGTAGCCAACGAAACTGCTGTGACTGCACAAGAATTATATGCCGTAAGTGACGTGTTGTTTGGAGGAAACAGTTTATTGATAGATGCCAGTTATGTGAAGTTAAGAGAATTGACATTAGGATATTCCTTCCCTAAAAAGTCCCTTTCAAAAACTCCATTTTCAACTTTAAATTTGGATGTGTATGCGACCAACTTAAAGTTTTGGTTACCAGCTGAAAATACTTATGCTGACCCTGAAATCAATGGTCCATCATTAACAGGTAATGCCACAGGAATTGAAACAACCCAAACTCCTCCATCTAGGAGTTATGGTATCAAATTAGGAATAGTATTTTAATAAAAGTAAATATTAATAAAATGAAGATTCAAAATTATATATTTTATATCATTTTTGCTGTTATGGTTTCCTCTTGTGGAGAAAGCTTAACGGATATAAACATCAACCCAAACAAATCGGGCTCAGCGAATCCTGAGCAAGTTCTATCAAGTGCTCAAGCCTTTATGGGCTGGACGATTGATGGACAGTGGAATGTTCGATCTGCGATTTGGGGACAGTATTGGACTTGGGGTCCAGGTGTTGCCATTGGAAATATTGAGAGATACCAATCTGATGGTGCTGATTATGACAATGGATGGGCAAGAATGTACAATGGTGCATTAGCAGACTTAGACTTTGTTTCAAAATCAAGCTTGAAATCGCATGCTGGAATAGCAAAACTTTTGATGGCGTATAATTACCAATTATTGGTTGACCACTTTGGAGACGTACCATTTTCAGAAGCTTTAAAAGGAAATAACGATTACATTTTTAGCCCGCATTATGATAAGGATTCTGACATTTATGCAAGCCTTTTAACCATGGTTGATGATGGATTGAAAGACATCAAGGCTGATGCAAATACAGTAAGTTCAGAGGATTTTATCTATAATGGTGATCTCAATAAATGGGTAAAATTTGGAAATTCCTTGAAGTTGAAATTGTTGATGAGACAATCCACAGTAAATGACGTTAGTGTTGCCGTCAAAGAATTGATTTCTACAGGTAGTTTTATTGAAACAGCAGATGATATAGCTGCAATGCCATTTTCTGGTGTTTCAGGTTCTGAAAACCCAATGTATGCAACTTTTGAGAGGAGTTTAGGCTTATTCTATATCGCTAGTTCTTCTAGCATGGGATATTTGAAAGCAAAAAATGATCCAAGATTGTCCGCTTTTTATGATGTTGCTCCCAAGTCAGGTACTTATGTGAGCATTGACCAAGGTACAATTGACGAAGAACCATTTACCAATTCTAAGGAATTTTATAGCAGAGCCACAGGCGTTGTGTATGCAAAAGATAATTCCGTGATTTTCATGAGTCCATGGGAAGTTTGGTTTTACAGAGCTGAGGCAAGTGTTCGATTTGGAACGGCTGATAATGCTGCTTCTGCATTTGGAAATGCTATTGTCCAGAATTTTAATCATTTAGGTGTGGCAGGTGGAGCTGATTATGCTACAATTCTAGACTTTAATGGTGCAGTAGACAATGCAGCTAAGCTTCAACTGATAGGTACCCAAAAATGGGTCTCTATGAATGGCTTGCAAGAAGATGAAGGATGGATAGAAAGCAGAAGATTTGATACTGCCGCGAATCCTTTCTTTACAAAAGCTGGTAGTGGTTTGTTTAAAAAGCCAATTCTTTCGGTTCTTCCTGATGGAGTTCATCCATCTATCTGGTTATATCCGGCAACTGAAAAGAGTTTAAATTCAAATACACCTTCATCTCGGTCATTGACTGATAAAGTCTTTTGGGATAATTAATTTTTAAAACGAAATAAATAGAAACAAATGCAAAATTTAATAAAATATTTATTTTCATTGATCTTGATATCGGGATTTATAGTATCCTGTAACAAGGACAATGATAGTACAATAAATTATGAAACTGGGGCTAATGTGGCCATTCCTGAGTCATACTTACAAGTTTCTACACCGGTAATTTCATTTCAAGGTGGAATTCCTAATTATACATATGCATATAATGTTGTCAAAGGTGTAAGAAATGTCACCAAAGTAAACATTTATAAGGTTTTTTCAGATCCTAAGACAGGAGGAGTGTCTAATAAGGCTTTGTTTATGTCAGATGATATAGGAAATGATGTTAGAACTAGTGTATCCAGAACATTTACATATGCTGATTTAAGATCTGGACTACAGGTCAATGGATCCGATTTGCCTGCTTCTGATACTCAAGTTAATATCGGTGCATCATGGAAATTGAACTTCACAGGAGTTTTATCTAGTGGAGAAGAAATTCCTTTGAAAGGAAGCATGGTAGTTGCGGTATTAAGTCCTTATGCGGGATTATATAGAGTAGTAGAATCAGAGTATTTCAGAATTGGTGTTTTCAGTACAGACTGGAACGGTGAAACAAGATTTATAGGTTCGGTTGATGAAACAACTTATTCATACAATGATTATTGGGGTGTTTTCAATTGGACAGGAAACTCATTTAGATTTAAAATAGATCCTACTACCAATAAAATAACTGCTCCTATCTTAGTAAATGGAGCTTTATTTTCGGGTTCGAGAGCAATGTCTTGTCCTGATGATGCTAATTTATTTATTAGCTCAAGCACTTACAATTGTGATAATATGAATGTGTTGGAAAAGGATCCAGCAAACCCAGCCAGTTCTGCCGGAAAACACAAAATCAAATTGATCTATGGATATTTTACCAATGGTAGTGGTCCAAGAGAGTTTTATGAAGTTTTAGAAAAAATATAAATTTAGGATAATGAAGAATATTTTTAAATTTTTTGCAATAATTATAGTTTTTGGAGTTTTCTCCTGTCAAGATGAAAATGGAGAGATTTCAAAAATTTCAAAATTCGCACCATTTACTTTTGATAATATCCCTGATGAAATCACATTAGCTGAAGATTCAGGCGTACATACTTTCAAAATTACCTTCAATGACAATCAAATTTATGACTTCAATGTAGAATTAAGTTTGGGGAATGGCGGGACAGCCACTGAAGGTAAAGATTTTGATATATTGACACATGGCAATTCTGTAGCGACTTTGGATAGAAAAACATCTTTTGATATCGAAATTTATGAAGATGTGTTCTTAGAAGGTGATGAGTTCTTTTATCTTAATTTTACATCAGATTCACATTTTGAATATCCTTCACCTAAGACTGTGAAGGTAATTATCAAAAATGTGGGAGGATGCCCTGACTATGTTCATAGCCAATATTCGGGTGAATACACTGTAGAATCTGATGAGTGGCAGGATTGGACTGTAGGTGATGTCCTAATGGTAGAAGATGCAGGTTCAAACAAACTTTCATTTAAGTATAATTGTGGAGGAGATGCCTTACCAATAGTTCTTACTATTCATCCTGATGATTTCTCAATTTCTGGTGAAAAACAAGAATACTGTAGTTATTCACTACCTCCTTTGACAAAGTTTTATGCTGAAGTTCAACAGGCAGATAGCCAAATTAATACTTGTGACAAAGTATTGAACGTAGCCATAAAACATACCGATGCAAATAATGCTAACTACGGAGTTTATTCCATCTCATTGAAGAAAAAATAAGCTCACCATTTTTACCCGAATCCTAATTTGATTTTGGGGTTATAAATAAAAAAAGGGGATGATTTCATCCCCTTTTTTTATTTCCCCCACACACCGAGCTTCCAAGGCTTCAGGTGATAGGGCACAATACAAAAATCTTGCTTGCTCAGCCCTGATCTTAGAAACAAAATTCCCATATCAAATAGATCTACCGATGCTGTGACAATGTCTTGTTGCTTTAACTCATTCCACGCCTTTTCCATGCCTTTCGACCAGTAAATATCATCTACTATTACAATAGCATCCTGAGAAAGTGATGGTCTCAATATTTCAAAATACGCCAGAACCGCATTGTATTCATGGTGACCATCCAAAAAGACTAAATCAAAGGTATCGTTAAGTAGGGTAGGTAGTGTATCTGAAAATCTGCCTATGTGGTATTGGATGTTTTTCAATTTGAGATGACTATGGACACTCTCCGCGATTTTGGCAATTTCAACAGAACCTTCCAAAGTGTATAGTTGGGATTGACTATTTGCACTGGCAAGGTACGCAGATGATATACCCAAACTCGTACCTAATTCTAATATTTTCATTCTTTTATAATGGTGCGCTATTTGGAAAAGTATTCTTCCTTTTTTACTTGATGATAGTGATGTTCTTGCAATGTCATTAATATGCCTTGAAGTTGCATTGGTTAAACTATTTTTTGAACCAGCTCCAAAATCATCCACCTGGATCATCTTTCTGTTTAGCAGAAGTTTTTGTCTTTCTATTTCAATGGATTTGTAGGCATAATATTCCTTTGATTCATCTAGTACATTTTGAACAAAATCGAATACAAATGGGGAGTGTATTCCATATACATTCGTTGCCTTTTTATAAAATCTAAGGAAGGCACCAATCCTATAAAGATAATCTGACATTTGACTTAAAATACTCGCCAAAGGTATGAATTTTATCTTTTATGCTATGTAATTGGGCTTTCATCTAAAAATTTCGAGTTTTCGACACCTTATCATTACATTTGTATTTTGATGCATAAAATAAATCTTATGTCAGTTCTTTCCATTAAAAATCTCAAAAAAAGTTTTGGACCCATACAAGCTTTGGATGACCTTTCAATAGACTTATTAGAAGGTCAGATTTTGGGTATTTTAGGTCCGAATGGAAGTGGCAAGACGACTACATTGGGTATTATTTTGGGTATTATACAGCAAGATTCAGGTAGTTTTACATGGTTTGATGGCCAATTCAGCGATAGGTTTCAGTTGAAGATAGGCGCATTGTTAGAAACACCTAATTTTTATCCATACATGAATGCCATTCAAAATCTGGAGGTCATACGACAAATAAAAATGGTAGAAAAAATGGATTTTGAAGAAATACTAACACTTGTAAACCTTTGGGAAAGAAGAACATCCAGATTTAGTACATATTCCTTGGGGATGAAGCAAAGATTAGCTATTGCTGCGACACTTATAGGAAATCCCGATGTGTTGATTTTTGATGAACCTACCAACGGATTAGACCCTAAAGGGATAGCAGAAGTCAGGAATGTGTTGACCCACCTTGCATCTACAGGAAAGACCATACTTATGGCTTCACATATTTTGGATGAAGTAGAGAAGGTTTGTACGCACGTGGCCATTTTAAAGAAAGGTGCGTTGTTAGCTTTTGGAAAAGTCGGGTCTATATTGTCCAATGACCTTACAGTTGAAGTGGCGGCTCTTGACATGGATGGATTGGAAAAATTTGTAGATCAGCAACCTTTAGTAAAGGATGTCGAAAAACATCCACATCATTTGGAGTTACAAGTGGACCGCGGCACATCACCTGAAATCATTAACAAGATATGCTACGATGCCGGCTTTGTGCTGACACACTTGGTATTTAGGAAAAGAAGATTAGAGGACGAATTTTTGGCAATTACTGAAAAGTAAAATCTTATGATAGATAAAGATCAATGGAGAACATGGATAGCAAAAATCGGGATTGTCGGATTTTTATTTTTTTTAATAAAAGGTTTACTATGGTTGTTGGTTCCAACCATGATTGCAATGGGATTTTTTAAAAGTTGTTAGCTGTTCATATTATAAAATGCAATAGAAAATGAGATCAATATATTCGCTTTTTAGGCTGGAGATGTCAAAATTTATACATAACCCTGCGTACAAAGTCATCATAGCACTATATATTATTGTTAGTCCCATTATAATTTTTTTGGGTAGGGATGTATTTAAAGATCCGCCACCACCTATCCCTTCTTCTCGAGTCTTTTATGAATTTCCTACAGTGTGGGATTATCAAGGGTATGCGGGAAGTTGGTTGGTTTCATTTCTGCTTGGTTTTATTGCCATTTATATAGTTACATCAGAAGTGTCGTATAGAACCCTTCGACAAAATATTCTAACAGGATTGAGCCGAAAAGAATTCTTTTTATCAAAACTCTTACATGTTGTATTTCTTTGCTTGGTGGCAACACTACTGTATGTAATATCAACCATTATCATTGGATTTGTGCATACTGAATCTGCTGATATGGAACTCATTTTTGACAATAATTTTGCAATAATCCGATACTTTTTCTTGTGTTTGGGATATATGACGTTTGGATTATTTGTAGGTTTTTTAATTAGACGAGGCACCTTAGCAATCTTTACATATTTTGCATATATGACCATTTTAGAACCTATCTTTATGGCTATTCATGTGTATTATTTTAAAAATGAATCAAGAAACTATTGGCCTATGAATTCCGTAGAAGATCTGATGCCGCTTCCACTGTATAAATTTTCAGATTATTTTATTAAAAAGCAATGGGATTTTAATATCGTTTTACCATACAATGTAGCTCTGATGATGACTGTTTTGTATATTTCGATAGCAATTATCTTGATGTATAGAAATTTTTCGAAAAGAGATATTTGATCTTATTTAAGACTAATTTGCTTTCTTTTTTTCTGCAATATCACGCTGATCTCCATATGTGATTATCTTATTTGTCTCCACCAAGTTTATAATGATGAGGATGGCACTGCCTGCAACTGCAAAATATGCCAATGCATTGGGAATAAAAATTTCCAAAATCAGGAAAAAACAAATGATGAATCTTAGCTCGGTAGGGCCTACCAACGCGGCGTCAATACTATAGATGTCGGTGATTTTGTACTTAAGTAATGCATTGATCATGGACCATCCATATGCAAAAATAAACACAAACGCTGCTGCCGGAAAAAGTTCCAAATAATAATAAAAACCAAATCCAATAATACCCACTGAAATCCAGTCTATAGTAATATCTAAGGACCAACCGTACCATTTCCTTGGGATATTTCTATAATAGGCTAGGCGGCCATCAAGTGAATCACCAAACCACTGAATTGCAAATCCTAAAATAGAAAGAAGCAACCAATAGTTATTCTCTTTCGCCATGAAAAGACCTATACCAATAATGATGCTCCCAATGAATCCTATCGCTGTAAGCATATTTGAAGTGATCCAAAGTGGCATGTGCTTACATAAGAATTGGATAGCTTTGGCTTCAAAGTTTTTTAGGAGGTTTGTTCGCTTGCGTTGATTTGCTTCCTGACTATAATTTGGTTGGTTGGCCATATTTCTCAAATGAAAGGTAAAGATACAACAATTTACCATAACATTTTTTACTCAATGAATTGTTGGATCAAAGGTTGTCATTGGCAAAAACTTGATTGCTGGTTATTTTTTACCAGCGTAGATATTGAAGTAATTATTTCTGTTGAAATCCATCATATACTTTTGCCAAGCCACAGATTTATGGCTATTGGAACCAAAATAAGTAATGATCATCTCAAAGGTATTTACATCTTGGTAGCCGGGAATCGACTGAATGAGGCCGAAGTTTTCATCTAGAAACACCATGGATGGATAACTCAATTTCCCCTGCAATAGTTGCGCCGCCAATTCATGATATCCACTTCTACCGGATTTAACGAATACATATTCTCTACCTCTGAGGGTGATGGGTTCCTGCATTTCTGCGTTGAATTTTACTGGGTAATAATTTTCATTCAAGTACTTTGCGATTTGATCTTCTGAAAATGTGGTGGCATCTAGTTTTTTACACCATCCGCACCAATCGGTATAGATATCCACAAAAATCTTTCTCTTTTCGACCTTAGACTTTTCAAGAGCTTGTGCCCAAGTAAGCCATTTAATTTTATTTTGACCAATACCAACAATGGTTGTGGAGCCAATAAGAAATAAAGTCAAGAATGCTTTAATAGTCATGAGATAATGCACTTATACTTTTAATATTATGCAAATTTAGGGTAAAATTCATTCAACTAATTGATAAGAAAATGTTACTTAAATTATTTTTAACGTTTTGGTTGGGTATTGAAAATAAAAAACCACATAATTATGTCCTAACTATGTGGTCTTTGTGGAGCATACCAGGCTCGAACTGGTGACCTCTACGCTGCCAGCGTAGCGCTCTAGCCAACTGAGCTAATGCCCCTCAACTAAGCGGCTCAAAGGTAAAAATAAATTAGCATTTGCAAATGATTTTTTGTGATTTCAATTTTCAATGTGACTTTTTAGCCAACAAGGTAGAGTAACTAAAAAATAATTTTAAAAATATAAATTTTGTATTAAATACATGACATTTTCTTATAAAGTGTTCTGTATTGAGATTCATATTGTTAATTTTAATATGATAAAAAAGTAAATATTTAAGAACTTTTCTTGTTGCGAATGTGTTACTTAAGTGTTTGTTATTATAAAATTTAGTATGTACTTTTGCATGCTCCAAAGGCAGTACTTTAATCAATGGATACGTAGGGTTCTTTGGCTTTGATTGTAAGATCAAACTTTAAAATTGAATATAGATTTTTCTATAAAGTTGTAGTTTTCTTATTTTGAGACCTTAGTCGAAAGAGCCCTTGTATATAAGTTACCTGGGCTCTTCGCATTTTTTGGCTATAATGTAACAAATTGAAAATATATTAATATATTTGGACTTTTAATAAACGGAAATTCATGGGACGCATTATTCGAATTGTCATTTATGCTGTGATAATTATTGCAGTTTATTTTTTGGTGATGGAAATGCTTAACCATTATTACAAAAACAAAAAGGAATCTGATCTAGTGCGTGTGAGCGCTGTCAATGATACTATTATTAATGAACAAGACACAGCTATATTGGAGGATGATGCACAATTGGACACTTTTGGATTGATCAAGTCTGAAGAAATAGTTTCTGGCGTAATAGATTATAAAGAAGTCGATAAAAAAACAAAATCACTTGAAGAAAAGAAGACTAGCAACAACACAACAAAACCAGCTATCAAGCCTAAAGTTGAGACAATAAAATCAATTCCTGAAACCGTGACCACGAGCTCTTCCGGATTATACAGCGTTGTGGCGGGTTCGTACCTTATCAAGGAAAACGCAAATAAAATGGTGCAATCTCTTAAGACTAAAGGTTTTGAAAGTGCTAAAATTGTAGTATTTCCTGCTTCAGAATATCATACTGTGGTTGTGTCTTCCCATAAAACACGTCAGGAGGCAGAACTGGTTTTGAATTCATTGAAATCCAAAGGCATAGATTCATTTATAAAAGTGAAATCATAGATCATGTGTGGAAGGTCTTCCCTTACCAAGACAGAAAAGGAGATAGAAGAAAGATTCAACGCCACGTTTTATTCTGAAGATTTAGAACGATATAATCCCATACCAAACTTTAATGTTGCTCCAACCCAAAGAATGCCTGTTATCACTTCAGATAATCCCACAAAACTTCAGTTATTTCGATGGGGTCTGATTCCATCTTGGGCAAAGGATACAAAAATAGGATTTAGTCTTATCAATGCAAGATTGGAGACTATCTCAGAAAAACCGATGTTTAAGTCAAGATTATCAAGAGGAAGATGTATCGTTCCAATGGATGGTTTTTACGAATGGAAAATGCAAGATGGCGTAAAGATTCCATACAGAATAGTGACTACTGACCAAGATATTTTTAGCGTAGCTGGGCTTTGGGATGCATGGTTAGATAATACCAGCGGAATGTTATTGTACACATTTACGGTCATCACGAGGAGCCCAAATACATTGATGGAAAATATCCATGACAGAATGCCGGCTATCCTAACTCCAGAAAATGAATCTTTATGGTTGGATAATCATTTGAAACCAAGTGATACCTTAGACCTTCTACAGCCTTATCCTTCAGAATACATGTATGCGTATCCGGTGTCAACGGAAGTGAATAATGTACGCAACAATAATGCAAATTTAATAGAAGCTGTATGATGGTTTCAGATTGAAAATGATTGAAAGGTAGTTTTTCATAACATTTTGCCTATATTTTTTTTATCTTAGGATTAATTTCATACTTTTGAAGTGATTAATTGAAGGTATGCGGGGTCAAGATCCGATAATGAGAAAGGTATCATCATGGGCTAAGGTTTATGTGTGCATGATATGCATGATATGTATAGGATGTAAGGATGGAGAAAAAGCGATAAAAAAGGACAAAAATCTATTTAGAAACTATTTTTATATACCCCAAATTCATAATAATCCAGCAATTTGGCATGCAGATTCATTAGCCTTGAGTGATTATAGATTGCATGCGATCAATGAATTCCAAAAAATCATGAACGATTCCTTGTCAAATGATGAATTACTGTATGTAAAATGTAACCTGCTATGTCTTCAACTAGAGAATTTGTTTTTAGATAAAGAATTATTGCAAAATATTGAAAAACAAGAATTTGAAGATAAATCTTTGAATTATTTCAAGAGAAGAGCCCAATTCAATATTGCAAAATACAATAACTATAACCATTATAATATTTCAGATTTCAAAGAGAATATTACGGATATCTTACCGAAGTATTACGAAGTACAGCGACTAAATCTTTGTGGAGAATACTATCTATACAATTCCTTGACAGAAGATGCGGAAAAATTCCTGACGGATGCAGAACATATATTGAGCACCTTTGATCAAATGACACTCGAACATTATCACAACTTTAGAAATATTGCTAAGTATTATCAATTCAATAGAGATTTTGATTTTGGATATTTATATTTGAGCAAGTGTCTTGATTTCAATCAATATGTTTTTGTGCCAAATGATGATTTAAAATTTAAAATCTATAATGATCTGTTATTACATTCATTATTTACAAACAATATGGTCGAAGCAGGTAGATTTTTGAATATTTCTTCACAATTTTTCAAAGATACCTGTAATCTAAGTGGTCAAATGCACTTGTTTGGTAAGCAATTTTATTTTTTTAAAACACATGATACTTTCAACCTCAAGTACATGCAAAACGCCTATGTAAAAACAACAAATTGTCATGAGAAAATTATCATCAATGAACTATTCCAAGGTATAAAAGCTGAATCGGAGCAAAACTGGTCTTCTAGTCTGCACTATTTTGAATTGGTAGCAAACTATAATCTTCATGGATTATTAGAACTGGATATGCTTTATAGTGCTTCGAAAAATTTATTGATTGGCAGTTTAGTTCAGCAATCCAATTTTAAACAAGCTATACAGATTGCTTTGCGAAAACCCGGCCAAGCTGAACTATTTTCTATTGATGATTTTATTGAAAAAAATACGAATAATACTTCATTGGGTTTTATAGATATATATGCTGTAGCAGATTTGTATTTCGAGTTATATAAAAAAAATAAAAATCAAGGAGATTTAGAAACTGCAGAAAAATTAATCGTTGCAAGCACAAGTTTAGTGGACGATGGTCTTTCTGATAAATTTGAAAAGGCAAGGCTACGATTGAATTATGACATAGTGGATCAGATCAATCAGCTTCAATTGAAGGTTCTTTATGAAAAATGGCTGGTTTCAGGAGAAAATAGGGATAAAGAGAATTATGTGTATATCTCTTTGTCAAAAAGAAACTTATTGTTGAATAGAGACTTTTCCCTAAAAAATCAAAAAGATCCATTGTGGAGTGAAGAAACTTCGCTGCGCAAGGAATTGAAGTTTCTTGAACTCAATGGGCAAATTCATTTATCAGAATACAAAGCCTTGTTGGAAAAATATCGTAATGTATATCAAAAAATACAAACAAATTCCGAGCTTCGCAGTGAGAAACCACGTTCTATCAAGTCTCCCAAAGTTGTGCTGAGAAAAAATGAAAGTATTTTGATATTAGATTATTTAGATGATCAAAGTATAGTTACGATTATGAATTACGACACAGTTTTACTCTATGGCATTCCATTTGCGAAGTCATTGGAAGATAAGATCATTGCGTATAGTACATATGATGGTAGCTATATCTCAAGATCAATGGATAGCATCAAATCGGAAGTCTTGGCTTCAATTTTTCCGGACAAAATTAGGAACCATTTAAATGAGGTGGCATACGTTTATTCATCAGGCATTTTTAATCTATTGGATTTAAAAAGTTTATTGTATGGAACTGATACTCATGAAAAGGAACATAAATACATTTACAAATATTCCAGTAATATAGCTACTGAAGAAAAAGCACATAGCGAATACAAAATTGAAGTTTTTGCATTTTCAGATGAAGATGACTTGCGAAACGAAATAGGAGGTGGAAGATTTACTGAATTATCAGGTAGCCTACAAGAAGCGTTGATCATCAAAGAATATTTCAAGGATGCGGATATTTTTGTTGGCAAGCAAGCCAATCTGAAAAAATTCGAGGAAGCTTATAATTCCGGAAAATATCAGTTGATTCACATTGCACTGCATGGGGTGGCGGAAGATCAAATCATTGATAATGTGAAATTATATTTCAAAAATCCTGTGAAAGGAATCGATTCCTTGTATGGTTTTGATTTATTGGATTTTCCTATCCAAAATACAAATGTAGTATTATCATCATGCCAATCTGCGGGAGGAAAAAACTTAAATTTTGAAGGCCCATTTTCTCTTGCAAGGTACTTTATAGCAAACGGCGCACCCAATGTTTGCGCCGCTTACCATAAAGTAGATGATCGCATCAGTAGTCAGTATTTTAAGTATTTTTATCTTTATCTACATCAAAATCCCAATGATTTCAAAGGTGCTTATTTTTCAGCTCGAAATCAAACAAATGGTGTAAATAATATACCTATTGAAGCTATACCTTTTAAACTTTTCGGAAGATAACGTTAATCAATATCAAATGAGCCATAGGGATAGGTCAAATATATAGTCGTATCTACCACTAGTGTATCTGCCGAGTTATTAAAACTTAGGGAATGGCAGGTAGGAGGATACTTCAATGCTTCGCTAAAAGCATTGATTTCAGATGTATCTTTAAATGTGACCCAACGTAATTCAACTGTATCTACAGGTACATGAAGGTGACATGGAAATTCCCAGCCTTGCACATCACCCAAAGTAGTCGTTTCGATAGAAGCCGTTAAACTTGCCATTTTATAGCACGCTTTTTGTCCAGTTGTTGTGCAACTTAATATAGCGTAACTTGGAGTGTTCAGCTGCCAAAAGCCTTTACTACCTTCTATTTTACTATTAACTATAGGAATTTGAGCTTTGGTGTAGATATCTATAAAAGGCACAGTGACATCTTTCATATTTCCTAAATTATTTTTTCGAACAAATACTCGAGGCATTTGGTACACATACCCACTATCTGTGATTAGCCTTTTATCGAAATTTCTTTTTAAATAATAAGCTTGATAACCGTTAAAACTTACAGTACCGACCTTATTGACATCAAATGTAGAATCTTGAGGAACATCGAAGATAGGGGTACCTTCGACTGCAACAAATTCATGAGTAAGATGCTCATCGGATTGATGATTGTGATCTTTACATTTACAAGAAAAGATCATTAGGGCGGCAAATAATAATACTGTGCCGAAAAATTTGTGTGACATGTTACATTTATTAATTTTGTGAAAAATTGGTTTTACCCTATATTATCAATGTCTCATGTCTTTTTGTTACCTATAAAAAATAAAAAACATCTACTCAGCTAAGAATAGATGTTTTTAAATGTGTGGAGGTGCAGGGTTTCGAACCCTGGTCCAGACAAAGCACCTGAGAGCTTTCTACATGCTTATCTCCTGTTTAATTTGTCGGAATCAGATATAAACAGAAGCCCATGCACCTGATCCTTAGTTTTAATTAATCTTCAGTTCATGGTCAAAACACCCCAATCCCCTAAGTCCGCGAGCTGTTGATGAGCGGCAACCGATGTGTATCGGACGTCAATCGGGCGGCTCAAAAGGCGTTATAATCCTAGATTACGCAGCCAATGCGAAGTTATTATCGCCATTTATGGTTTGATTATCATTTGATAACGGAGTGAACAACCTTGCTCCGACATGCTTACTAACCGATCCACTTTCCTGTCGATACCAGTCACCCCCAATATGAAAAGCCTGAACTTTTGCTTTTTGATTCGGGTAGCGATATTAACTTTAACTCACTCTCTTTAGTTTCATCACACGACAAATTCACAATAAATTAACACAAATTTCATCCTGGTGACCTTCATAATTAAAACTATGAACTTTTTGTGTATGTAATTTACATATTTTGTCACCCACCTCGCTATCTGCTTGACATTCCACACATTAAAAGTTATCCACATTTGATGTGGATAAAAACCTCACGGTGACACATAAAAAAAATATTTAATTTCTTGGTAAGAAAGACGAAGGTTTGGATATTTGCATCCCAATATATCCATTATTACTTAAATATGTAATTATTTGGGTAATCAAAATTTACAGTTAAAGAATTTATATACATTATGAAAATTTTTAATAAATTAGCGCATTATTAAGAATTTTCGACCCTCTGAACAACATAATTGAAAGATGAGTATTTTTGACAAGCGTATAAATTATAAGCCATTTGAATATCCTGAAGTATTGAAGTTTACTAAGGCTATGAATAACTCCTTCTGGGTACACTCCGAGGTAGATTTCACAGCTGATGTTCAAGACTTCCATGCTTACTTGAGTGATGTGGATAGACAAGCAATCAAAAGGTCACTCCTAGCTATTGCCCAAATTGAAGTCAATGTGAAGACATTTTGGGGAAATTTATACCATCATTTGCCTAAGCCGGAGTTCAATGGTTTGGGTAGTACCTTTGCTGAATGTGAGTTTAGACACAGCGAAGCTTACTCAAGATTATTGGAAGTGTTGGGGTATAATGATGCGTTCAATGATTTGATGGAGATACCTGTCATCAGAAAGAGAGTGGATTACCTTTCAAATGTGCTTTCGAAATCAAAATCTTCTGATAGAAAAGAATATTTGATATCTCTTATTCTTTTTACTATTTTGATAGAGAATGTGTCATTGTTCAGTCAGTTTGCCATCATTCTTTCTTTTACAAGGTTTCGGGGAGTGATGAAGAATGTTTCCAACATCATTGCTTGGACATCAGTGGATGAACAACTGCACGCTAATGCGGGAATCTATATCATCAACCAGATAAAAACAGAGATACCAGATATTATAGATGAAAATACCAAATCTACCATCTACCAAGTGGTGAAGGACAGTCTAGAAATAGAAGGTGAGATATTGAATTGGATATTTGAAGAAGGTAATATTGAAAACCTTGACAAAACCAATCTATTAAACTTTATGAAATTCAGGGTGGATGAAAGTTTGGAGAAGATAGGTTTGGATAAATTGTATAATATTGAAGACCATGAATATCAACCTATGAGATGGTTTGAAGAAGAAGTTTTTGCCAATAGCCTAGATGATTTTTTTGCAAAACGCCCTGTTGATTATACCAAGCATGACAAGAGCATTACAGCCGATGACTTATTTTAACCTTTAAAAGCAAAACAAATGGAAAACAGACTTTGGTGGGTAAACGAAGAAAGTGAACAAGTACTCAATAGAGGTTATCTATTGAAAGGCGAAACTGTAGAAGGCGCCATTGATAGAATTACTACGGCGGCCTGCCAGCGACTTTACAAACCGGAGTTGAAGGAAGCATTCACCGAGATGATAGAAAGAGGGTGGATGAGTTTGAGTTCTCCCATTTGGGCAAATATGGGAACAGAAAGAGGTTTACCTATTTCATGTTTCAATGTGCACGTCCCTGACTCAGTGGAAGGTATAACCCATAAGTTGGGTGAAGTGATCATGCAAACTAAAATTGGCGGTGGCACATCCGGCTATTTTGGAGAACTTCGCGAAAGAGGAAGTGCGGTATCCGACAATGGAAAAAGTTCCGGAGCTGTGAGCTTCATGCGGCTTTTTGATACTGCAATGGATACGATCTCTCAAGGAGGTGTAAGGCGTGGCGCATTTGCGGCCTACCTAGATATCGATCATCCGGATATAGAAGAGTATCTCACAATAAAAAACATAGGAAGTCCAATTCAAAATTTATTTTTTGGTGTCTGTGTTTCTGATTATTGGATGCAAGACATGATAGATGGCGACAGGAAAAAAAGAGAAATTTGGGCAAAATTATTGGAAAGTAGGCAACAAAAAGGGCTTCCTTACATATTCTTCTCAGACAATGTAAATAGAAATAAACCTCAGGTTTATAAAGATAAGGAAATGACGATCTATGCAAGTAATCTTTGTTCCGAAATCGCATTGCCATCAACCACCGATGAATCCTTTATTTGCTGTTTATCTTCCATGAATCTCGAGATGTATGATGAATGGAAAGATACTGAAGCAGTAAAAATGGCTATCTTTTTCCTAGATGCAGTGCTCCAAGAATTCATCGCAAAAACAGAAAATAACTACTATTTATCTTCAGCAAATAGATTTGCAAAAAGACACAGAGCTCTAGGCTTGGGTGTTTTAGGATGGCATTCCTATCTACAAAGTAATATGATTCCTTTTGAAGGAGTAGAAGCAAAATTATTGACCACGACGATCTTTAAAGATATCAGTGAAAAAGCTGAAAAAGCAACAAAAGACCTTGCCAGAATATATGGGGAACCTGAAGTTCTGAAAGGATATGGTAGAAGGAACACCACTTTGATGGCTATAGCACCAACAACATCATCTTCTGCGATTTTAGGTCAGACATCACCGGGAATAGAACCGTTTAGCAGCAATTATTACAAAGCCGGACTCTCCAAGGGTAACTTCATGCGGAAAAACAAATATCTCAGAAGGTTATTGGCAGAAAAAGGTATAGACAATGAAGATACTTGGAGATCCATCATGTTGAATCATGGTAGTGTAATGCATCTTGAAGAACTGACCAAAGATGAGAAAGCAGTGTTCAAAACATTTAAAGAAATATCACAGCTAGAGATCATTCAACAAGCATCAATTCGTCAAAAATTCATCGACCAAGCGCAAAGCTTGAATCTTAATATACCTGCAAGCCTTCCTGTAAAAGATGTCAACCAGTTGATCATTGAAGCTTGGAAACTCGGTGTTAAAACATTGTACTACCAAAGAAGTCAAAGTGTGTCAAAAGAATTGGTTACCAATTTAGTCACTTGCTCCAGCTGCGAATCCTAGGAGATTACGCCAAAATAAATTTTTTCCCGGGAAGTGGTCTTACCAATCCTTTGAATTCCATTTCCAGTAGTAAAGAAGATGTTTCTGAAGGTGTTTTCTGCAAGGAATAGGAAATTCTATCAATAGTCATTTCTTTTTCCGACTTTAATAAATCATAAAGTGCAGATTCAGACTCGTTCATCTCAACGAACAACTGTTTTTGAACTGGTTTTTTTGCATCCAGCTCATCCCATCGCATGATGTAACCTACATCATCAGCTGACTCTAATAAGTGGGCTTTATTTTGCTTGATCAACTTATTGCAACCTTCGGAAAGTGATTCTGTCACATTACCGGGCAAGGCAAAAACATCTTTATTAAAATCATTGGCAAATTCTGCTGTTATGATAGAACCTCCTTGAGCTTTTGACTCTATGATGATCACCACATCGCACAGTGCTGCTATAAGTCTATTACGCATAGGGAAGTTTTCCTTATCAGGTTTGGTGCCTGAAACAAACTCCGACAAAATACCTCCATTTTTCATCATTTTTTTTGAAAGCGCTGCGTGTTGACTAGGATACATTATATCCAATCCATGTCCTAAAATTCCAACAGTAGGAATTTCAATTTCAACACATTTTTTATGAGCGAGCCCATCTATTCCATAAGCCAACCCACTGATAATGCTGATATTATACTTCTTCAATGATGAAATGATGATTTCACATTGTGATTGTCCATAAATGGAGGGTTGGCGTGTACCGACAATACCTACAGTACGTGGTGGATTTAAATCTGCATTTCCTTTAAAATACATGATGATTGGGCAACTTTCAATGGGAAGAAACCTAGAAGGGTATCCGGATTCTAAATAGCAAATCGGAGTGATTTCACTTTTAATGATCCACTGATATTCCTTTTCTGCTGCATTGAAGTCTGCAAGCGCAATGTATTTGGCGATTAGGTCACCCACACTTGGAATTTTACGCAGATGTTGCGGTTTTTCCCTGAAAATTTCAAGTATACCACCGCAGTAGCTGACCAAGTTTTTAGCAATGATTGGACCAACCTTTGGAGTCTGAGCAAGAGCGATAAGGGCTATGTATTCCTGATCTGTCATTGCATTTGTTGGGCAGCATCAAAGAGTAATTTGGCTCTCGAGGTATTACCTGCTAATTCATAAGCTTTTGAAAGTGTCAAGACAAGGTCTTTATTGTTTGGATTGATTTCATACGCATATTGAAGATACTGAATGCTCCAACCTTTACGCTTATCATTTAGCTTCAGCAATGACTTGCCTACATCGATATAAAAAGGATATAGTGCTTCACCGTATCCTTTGTCTTTTAGATAGGTTGAGAATTCAACTATGAAAGGAATATCCGGTCTTCGGATGATGATTGGTTTCATATTCTCTGTATAGTATTGAATATCATGATTCATCTTAAACCTTTCTGTAACTGCACCTATGAGCATCAAGTTAGCATTATTGTAGTCAGGGAAAATTTCTATGGCTTTTTTGGCATAATACTCTGTTTGATCCAATAGCTCTTCTTGTTTTGCTTTATCGGTGGTCACTTTATATTCTTCAAATACCGCAGTGGACATAAATGAATTGGCTCTAGCACTTCCACCACTCACTTCCACGGCAGCTTTATTGAGTGACAATGCATCTTTCCAAACCGGAACTCTTAAAAATGAAAGTGTCCCAAAAATAACAGCGATGATAAAAAATAATGCCGTAGAAATAACCAATCCATTTTTACCTAAAAGTTTTGCCCCATAAGAATAAAATAGATGAGCGACCGCAAGACAAAAACCCAAAGAAGCCATAAAAATAAACCGCTCATTCATAAACGTACCAACATTGATGACAATGTTTGACACGATGCTCAAGGTGATCAGATAAAACCAAATACTGTAAACAAAAATAGACTTGGATTTGAATTGTTTTATTCCAATAATGATCAAACCGGCATAGGCCAATAGGGAAATCAATGGAATTATAGAAAATAATGACGTTTTAGGTATAGCATAAGGATAATAATCATGGGACAATGGATAAGGCCAAATCATCAGCACTAGATATTTACCCAAAGTGTAAAGGATGGATCCCATTTTTTCAATTGGCGTCATTCCCAGAAATGGGTTATTCATAAGATCGCTTATCTCTTGACTGAATTTAGGTATGCCTGCTGTGCTAAATCTCAACATCAAATAGATGATGGTGGTGATACCAAGCCAAAACATGGTTTTACCAATTCGTGGTGAAAGTTGTTTCCTGAAAAAATAGGCAGTTAATGGAATAATCGCCAGAAATGTGATGGCGTTTTCTTTGGATAATAGGCCTAAAAAGTAACTTAATAGCGAGAATAATAACCATTTTATTTTGCCAAAATCCAGATATTTCATGCTTCCATACAACATCAAAAGTGAAAACATGAGTGACATGATTTCATCTCTTCCCTTGATATTGGCTACAGCTTCTGTATGAATGGGATGAACTAAAAATAAAAAGGATGCAAGGAAAGGAATGCTCCAATACCATTTGTTATTTTGATTACCAATGAACTGGTACAGCACTAATAGCAAAATGATGCATGTCAAGCCGTATAAAAAAATATTGATGATGTGACTCATCTTTGGATTCAGACCGTTATTGAGTTCATATTCTACGGCAAAGGTTGCAATGGATAATGGTCTGTATCTATTCCCTTGGACAAGCTCTTTCTTTTCTCCAAAATATCCTGTGAAACTTTCTGTTGTAAAAATCTCTTTCAACCCTGAAATACCTTTTTTGGTGTAAGCATTATCAGTAATTACAATTTTATCATCCAGGACGTAATTGAATGGAATGGAGGCTGAATAAATGAGAAATGAAACTACGAGAAGTATCGCGGCTTGAATCCAAAAAGTCATAGGTTTTGGAAGATTTGGCATTTGGTCAACAAGGAGTTCGTTGTTCGTTTTTTCCTTGACACCTTTTAAAGCAGATTTATGACTTGACATACGACTATTTTAGGGTGCAAAGATGAAATTTTTGTGGAATTTCCTTGAATTTTTTGGTTATAAATTGGAATTTCACAAGTTGTATTCAGGAATCATTCAGAAAAATTCCAATTGGATTGCAATGAAATCTGTTGTGAGGTAGTGTAGAACAAGAAAAAAAATTTGAATCTTGGTATCGTTAAAGATAAATTTCTGTAAATTTGACTGAAAATGCAGTTATTGTTTATAAAATCACTGAATGAGTACTAGTTACCATGATTAATAACGCATTGTTTTTAGCTCTGTAAGGCATCAAAAATCAAAATTTCAAAGAAGCACCAATGATGAATAAAGAAGTGAAAACTATTGATAAAATTTCATCCATTAAACAAAGATTAGAAAAAGTCTATTCTTCGGATTCATTGTCGGTAGGAATAAAATGTAAAGTGTATTTTGAAACAATGAGCCTGCTTTTTGAAATCATTACTGATAGCGAAAACTTGCATTTTTCCACATTATTTTCCCGAATCGCATTTATAGGGAACAAGTATGGTTTGCCCAAGGCTGATTTGCATCATATGCATTTATATAGAAAATTTGCTGAAAATCTTTCTGCAAATGATCCAAAATTGGATGTTTATCAGCACCTTGGCTACTATTGCTGTGGCATTCTATTGGCTAAATTCTGGGGTTTAAAACTGCAACTATGGCAAGATTCCAAGAAGATTTCAATACTTGAATTTAAAAAAGAAAAAAAGCATATTGTCCATTTTAAAAAGGTGGTAGAGGCATTGGTCTTTGATATAGATGAGACTGCCAAAGAACTCTTTTTCTATGAAGAATCTGAAGCAGATACGAAGTTGGTTGCTCGATATGATTTGCACGATAGAAATGAAATTTTTACAAAATCACTCAAAGCGCTTCACACATATCAACTATTGCCAATAAGGATTAATTTTATTGACGTTGAAATTACTGAAACCCAAGTGTATCACCCTGCAGCTTTTGTCATCCATCCTGATCATCTTGTGGATGTCACTTCAATAGCTGAAACTTTCAAAGCTGCGGGAAATGAAGCTTTTATCTACGCTGTTTCAAAATTCAAACCCTATGAACCATCAAAGTATGTTTTGATTGGAAATTTAGTCAATGCTATGTTGGATCAATTAATCTCAGATCCGAAAATTGAATTTAGTGATTTTGTCAGTGGCATGTTTCAAATTAATCCTATTGGTTTTTCATTATTGAGTGATGATGGCCTACGAGAAGTGATGGTCGATTTACGTCTGCATTTTAATAACCTAAAGAGGGTAGTTTTGGAAGATTTACCTAAAATGGGTATCAAATCAGAGGGAGTTTACGTGGAACCCTCATTTTATTCAAAGACGTACGGTATTCAAGGGCGTCTCGACGTTTTGCATCAAAACGAAAAAGGAAGTGACATCATAGAGCTGAAGAGTGGTAAAATATTTAAACCCAATGTGTATGGAATTAATGACTCGCACTTCATACAAACTCTTTTATATGATCTTTTATTGAAATCTATAAACCATTATAATAGAAAGATTTCTATTTATATTTTATACTCAAAAGAAAATAATTCTCCTCTGAAATTTGCTCCTGCGGTGACACAACAACAGTATGAAGCCCTTCACCTTCGCAATGATATCATTTTGATTGAATTGTTGCTCAGAAAGGCAAAGGATCACGATGTTATTTTGAAATACATCAAGCCGGAAAATTTTCCTGATGTGAAAGGTTTTGTGAGAAGAGACATTGATTTGTTTACCAATGTGTATAGCACACTGAGCCCTTTAGAAAAAAAATATTTTAATCACGTTGTGGCATTTCTAGCGCTTGAACATGGTCTTTCCAAAACAGGTGACCAAGGAGTTCATGAGTCCAATGGTCATGCTTCACTATGGCTGGAGTCTGACGAACAAAAAATGGATAGATTCGCCATTCTGAAAGGTCTTAAGATTTTGGAAAATGATAGTATGACCCAGGATCCCTACATCCTATTCAAAAGAACCATATCTGTTACTCCATTAGCGAATTTTAGGGTTGGAGACATAGGAATTTTATACGCTGACAACACTCAAGGAGAAAAAGCTGTATTGGCTCAGCAGATATTCAAGTGTGTTATTACAGAGATTTCAAAGGATAGAATCGGAGTAAAATTAAGGAATAAACAGTTAAACCAAACAATCTTCAATACAGGTGATCAATGGAATATTGAGCAGGATACATTGGATTCAAATTTTACGACCATGTACAAATCACTGATGACATGGGCAGCTGCTGGAGATAAGTACAGAGCATTATTTTTGGGTCTTAAGAGTCCGGAAATTCCTGCAAATAATTTTGATTTTAAACGTCCGGATGGGTTGACTGATAATCAGTTTGATGTGTTAAAAAAAGCTATAAATGTGCAGGACTATTTTTTGATTTGGGGACCTCCCGGAACGGGTAAGACCAGTGTTCTTTTGAAACAAATCGTTAATGCCATTTTTAACAATACTGATGAATCGATGATGCTCTTGGCCTACACAAATAGAGCTGTTGATGAAATTTGTAATGCCTTGATGGAATTGGGTTCTCCCATTTGTGATCAATTTATTCGTGTAGGTTCTCGGGTGAGTACAGATGTAAAATTTAGGCATCGGCTTCTGGATAACCTAACTGGAAAATGTACAACGAGACAAGAAATTTTAGAGCTTTTAGAATCGTGTAAGATTTATGTCTCCACTGTATCCGGTATGATGAGCAAACCTGATATATTTGGCCTAAAAAAATTTGACACAGTAGTGATCGATGAAGCATCACAAATCTTGGAGCCGATGGTGTGTGGTATCTTAACGTATTTTAAAAAATGGATTTTGATTGGTGATCACAAACAACTACCTGCGATTGTGACACAGAGAGTGAAAGAATCAGATGTAGTGGATCAAGAATTATATGCAACAGGTATTACAAATCTTAGGAATTCATTTTTTGATCGCTTAATTCATCAAGCAATGGTGTACCAAAGATCAGCTTCGGTAGGAATCCTTCACGAACAGGGCCGAATGCATCCTACGCTTATGGATTTTGTCAATACACACTTTTATGAAGGTGTTTTGACGCCTTTGGATGGTGTAGAACGCTTTAAGCAGCCTTTTTTCTTCCAGGAGTATTCAAATCAATTGGCATGGTTAAGAAATAATAGACAAATCTTCTTTTCGAATGAAGAAATAGAAGATATCAATTGGAAAACCAATAGTGCTGAAGCAGATGCAACGGTTTTATTCATTCAAAAACTCATCGAATTATATGAAATGAATCATATGCTGCTGCACGAAAAAAGTATTGGTGTGATCACGCCATACAGAGCGCAGATTGCTATGATCAAGCTCAAGATGGAGAGCGCTTTTTCACAGGATATTGTAGAAAAAATTACCGTTGATACTGTAGAAAGATATCAAGGTGGAGCAAGAGATATTATTATTATTTCATTTTGTATCAACAGGATTTCACAATTGGATAATCTCATTGTGAATGATGTCAATGGCATTGACCGTAAACTCAATGTAGCTTTGACCAGGGCTAAAGAGCACATCATTTTGATTGGAAATCAGAAATTATTGGAGGAGACACCGCTTTATGGAGAGGTGATAGGTGGTTATTATAAAACCAATGCATTATCTATAATTGATTGATTATTAATAATATTTTTAAAATGATGTAGTATTGCACTATAAAATACTTAGAAAATTGTAAAATATTGTCAAAAATTTGCGAAAAATTGCTTTAAAATAAGTAAAAATTTTTCTTCTTTTGTGTTGTGTTAGTGTGTTTTGTCATAAAGTAGTTAGCATGAGAATTGGAAATTGTTTTCTTAAGTATTTTTGGATCGTTTTTTTAATATTTTTCTTAGGTTTGAAATCTATTTCACAACCTTGTCCAGCATGGACGCCATGCAATTCTGGAAGTGGTTCTCCAACATGTCAGTGTGAAACTGCCCCTTTGTTGTGCACAATTAACTGCCTTCAAGGTTATACATTTCAGATGGGAAATTCTGGAACTCCTCCACCTTATCCTGACCTATGCCCTGGCCTTACTAATACATCCTGGCAAAATCCCACTTGGCTTAGATTCATTGCAGTTTGTTCAGATTTTACTGTAAACTTATCTTTCTCGGGCTGTACAGGATTTGGGTTAAGTAGAGGTATTCAAGCTGCAATCTATTCTGATTGCAATGACATTCTAAATTCCACTGTGGCTTGTGATGCGGATTTCCAAACGCCATGTGGAGGACCTAATCCTCCATGTTTTGGATGTGGTGTAACAAGCGGCACCAGAACATTAAATGTTACTGGAGCAATTCAAGGAGAAGTTTATTATTTGATAGTTGATGGTTGTGGTGGTTCGAGATGTACTGTGAATTTCTCAATAAATGCGCCAGGTTGCGATCCCGGTATAGCACCTTGGCCTTCAGGAATTATGGGGGATGAAATCGTTTGTATAAATTCGACTCACGAGTACACAACAGAAGTGCCAACAGGAGGTATTCGTTTTGATTGGGAGTTTGTGGGTGGATCACCTAGTGTAGATGATTCAGAATACGTAGGAAACCCAACAATTAGTACGATGGCAACATTTACCCAGACAGGAACTTTTACATTATGTATTGATGCAAGTAATGAGTGTGTACCTTTTTCTGCTAACCCTCCACAACAATGCAAGGTTATCAAAGTCCTTGATGCTGAAGCTGGCACCATTATAGCCACTCCAAACCCATTATGTCCAACGTCAACTACTAATATAACTGCAACCGGATACAATACTGATCCTGACATCTCACAGTATATTTTAATAGCAGATGAAAATGGGATTTTGGTTCAAGTTACACAAGGAAGTACGGCTACTTGGACATGGCCAACTTGTGGCATGTTTACAGCATATTCCTACAACTATATTACTGCTTTAGGAACAGAACCGATGGTGGGTGATGATGTTAATACGATGTTGACCAATTGCAGTGCAGGAAATTGTTGTGAATTGGAACCTGTGGTTATAAACTTCCAAGATTCACAACCACCAGTTTTAACAGGTTTACCCCAAAATTTATCAGTTTCTTGCTATGTGGACGTCCCTCCAATCATTGATTTGAATTTCACTGATAATTGTATGGGATCAGGTACTGTTCAGGGGGAACAAGTAGATGACTACACCAATTGTGATGGAGGAACTATCACACGGAGTTGGATGATCACAGATAGTTGTGGGAATAGTGCTTCCCATACGCAGACAATAACTTTGAGCCCGGTTCCTCCCGCAACTTACACACCTACCGATGATGTGACTGTGTCATGTGAAAACTTTCCAAATCTAAATGCTTTGCCAACCATTCATTATGACAATAATGCGAATGGTGCATGCCGCATTATGGGAAATATCACACCTACCTATGTCATTGATACTGTCAATTGTGCTGGTGATATCACCGTAACTTGGCAATTTACTGACTTTTGCGGCAGAGAAATTTTGGAAACTCAAGTGATCACTGTTTTACCTCCTGATGTGCCACAATGGGTAAATCCACCTATTGATACCATGACAATTATGTGTTCTCAAATTCCTGGAGATGGTGTGCTTCCTCCTTTGGCATACGATAATGGAAACACTGGTCATTGCAGAATATTTGGGAGCGTCATACCTGAAAGAACGGATAACTATACACTTTGTGGTGGTGAATTAGAATATTTATGGGAAAAAACCGATAGCTGTAGCAATTACTTCAGTTACTTACAAGTTTTATATGTTCAACCGGCACCGGAAGCCAGTTTCATCAATCCTCCTAGCGACATCACTGTGAGTTGTCCAAATAAACCCGCTGCGGATTACTTGCCACCATTGAGTTATACCAATAGCCTTTCCGGATTCTGTGCCATTGCAGGTTCAGTTGATCCTGTTAGAGTAGATGACTTTGATGATGAATGTAATGGAACAATCACACTGACTTGGACATTTACAGATGAATGTGGAAGAGAAATCGGATATGCTCAGAATATTTTTGTACTTCCACCAGTCCAAGCCACTTTTATAAACCCACCTGCAGACTATGCCGTCAACTGTCCAACAGAGGTTGCTTCGGATTATGGACCCATTTTATCTTACACAAATAACTTATCTGGAGATTGTCAGATTGCGGGACAAGTTGTGCCCACAAGAACCGACTTATTAGAGCAGTGTTTGGGAACGATTACATTAGTTTGGGATACTATTGATCCGTGTGGCCGTGAACTTTTGCATACCCAAGTTATTTCTGTTGATCCACCATTATCACCTGCATATATCAATCCGCCTGCTGATTTGACCGTTCCATGTCCGTCAAGGCCGGCTGATGATTATTATCCAACATTAGAATATTCCAATGGTGTGAGTGGAGATTGTTCCATTCAAGGATTTGTGGTACCTGATAGAGTGGACAATATAGTGGATTGTCAAGGAACAATCACTTTCACTTGGGATACCTTGGATTATTGTGGACGCCAACTTTTATATACTCAAATACTCAATATTTTACCTCCAAATGAAGGTGTTTTAAGTAGTTTGCCACCCGATATTACGGTGACATGTCCCAATAAACCTGCTGATGATTATCTGCCGGAGCTCACGTACTCAAACGGTATGACCGGAGATTGTGAAATTTCCGGAACTATTATTCCTACACGAGAAGATGATATAGTGGATTGTCAGGGAACCATTACTTTGACATGGGAAGTGACTGATCCGTGCTCAAGAGTGATATCGCATACCCAAGTGATCACTGTGTTACCACCTGATGAAGCTACATTTATCAATGCACCACAAGATATTACTGTGACTTGCCCTAATGTACCTGATGCGTCCTATTTACCGGACTTGATGTACACCAATAACATGTCGGATCTCTGTGAAATTATGGGCAATGTTACTCCGACTAGGGAGGATAATATTGTCGATTGTGCAGGTACCATTACATTGACGTGGGAAACTACCGATATGTGCAGTCGAAATATTTCTCATACACAAATTATTACTGTCGTACCGCCGCCGGCACCTACTTTTGTAAACCCACCGCAGAATGAAACACGTATGTGTGATAACCTGCCGGATGACGATGAGATGCCACCATTAAATTATACAAATAATGCAGCCGGAATATGTGAGATAGCAGGTACTATCACTCCAACAAGGGAAGATAACATTGTGGATTGTGCTGGTACCGTTACTTTTACATGGGAATTTACAGATCAGTGTAATAGACAAATTACACATACACAGGTTCTGACTATTGTTCCGCCACCAGCACCAACATTTATCAATCCACCAAGTAGTGCTACCGTTTCATGTCCCAACATACCAGATGATGATGAATTACCACCTTTAAATTATACCAATAATAATACAGGAGTTTGTGAGATTGCAGGTACTATTGTTCCTACGAGAGAGGATAATATTGTCGATTGTGCAGGAACGATCACCTATACGTGGGAGTTTACAGACCAATGTAATAGGCAGATTACGCATACACAAGTGCTCACTGTGGTGCCGCCACCTGCTCCAACATTTACAAATCCACCAAGCAGTGCTACAGTTTCTTGTCCCAATATACCAGCAGACGATGAATTACCACCATTGAATTACACAAACAATGCATCAGGGATATGTGAGATTTCAGGGACAATTATTCCAACAAGACAAGATAATATTGTGGATTGTGCCGGAACGATTACTTTTACTTGGGAATTTACAGATCAATGTAATAGGCAGATTACGCATACACAAGTGCTCACTGTAGTGCCACCACCAGCACCAACATTTATCAATCCACCAAGCAACGCTACTGTTTCTTGTCCCAATATACCGGAAACAGATGAATTGCCACCGTTGAATTATACAAATAATGCATCAGGGATATGTGAGATTTCAGGGACGATTGTTCCAACAAGACAGGATAATATTGTCAATTGTGCCGGAACGATCACCTTTACATGGGAATTTACAGATCAATGTAATAGGCAGATTACGCATACACAAGTGCTCACGGTTGTACCACCTCCAAATGCAACATATGTAAACCCACCAGCGAATATAACACTTATGTGTAATGAGATCCCTGCGGATGATTACATGCCGGATCTTACATATACTAATGGTCAGAGCGGAATTTGTGAGATATCAGGAACTGTAACACCTACAAGAACGGATAATATTGTGAATTGCTCCGGAACCATTACGTTGATGTGGGAAACCACAGATATGTGTAATAGGATAATTGCGCATACTCAAGTGATGACAATTTTGCCGCCACCACCACCAGTGTTTATAAATCCACCTTCAAGTGGAAATGTGCCTTGTGATCAATTGCCAGATGATTCTGAATTGCCTCCATTGAATTATTCAAACAATTCTGTAGATTGTGACATCAGCGGTTCCGTTATTCCTACTCGTCAAGATAACATTGTGAATTGTGCGGGTACGATTACGTTTAATTGGCAATTTTTGGATCAATGTAATAGAACTATTACACATACTCAGGTTATAAATGTGGTTCCACCACCTGAAGCTATTTTTGAAAATCTGCCACCTGCAGTTCTGAATGTGCCATGTGATCAAGAACCTGATCCTAATGCTTTACCGATACTTCACTTTACCAACAATTCATCAGGTGCTTGTTTAATCGAAGGCGATGTAATACCTACATTAAATGTACTGAATAATAATTGTTCTAAGACATACACCTATGATTGGGAATATATAGACCAATGCAATAGAACATTGAATTATCGTCAAGTCATCAATGTACAACCACCTCCGACAGTCTCACTCATCAATCCTCCAGTATATTCTGGATCTATGACATGTGCAGACGCAGAGATATTTGATGCACCTAATATCCCTTATTCCAATAATAGTGCTTGTCTCTTAGAAGGGGATTTATTGCCTAATATGGTCAAGAATTTCACAGCCTGTGGTGGTAATATCAATATTTCATGGGATGGTGTGGATGATTGTGGAAGAGCAATAAGTTATAATCAAATTATTGTAGTCAGCCCTGCACCTCATCCTACTATAATCGATGCCATTCCTGATGATGTCACCATAGAATGCGGTGATCTTTCAGGTTTCGTTATCAGCTTGAATTATTCTAATAATGAAGAAAGACCATGTTTATTAGAAGGCGTTATTCCTGGAGATTTACAAAATAATTCCAATATCTGTGGAGGTACAGCAAAGGTAGTTTGGAAAGGTCAGGATGAATGCGGATTTCAGTTTGATGAAGAACAAGTTATTACCATTTTACCGACGACAATAGCTGAGTTTATAGATCCACCAACAGATGGCGAACACATTATGTGTATCGACGTACCACCTTCCCCACCTATACTTTCCTATTCAAATGGGTTGGCGCCTCCATGTGCCATAGAAGGCGTAGTTGCAGCTATTTCGTCAGGTGGATTTACTCAATGTGGTGGGACCATTCAATATACTTGGCAATTTGTTGATGTGTGTAATCGACCTATCGTTTACAATCAAAACATCATTGTTGATCCTGCACCTGAACCAGAATTTGTGAATGTACCGGCTGACCAGTATCTACCGTGCGGGCAAACATTTACTACGCCACCTGCACTTCAATATACGAATTTTTTAACTCCGCCATGCCTTATTTCAGGTAGTGTGCCGGCGTTGACAGAAGATTTAGGTGAAAGTAGAATCTATACTTGGTCATATACGAATTCATGCACAGGAAATGAGATCACGGCACAACAACAAGTCTTTATTTCTCCAGTCCCTGACATTCAAATAGATCCAACGAATATCAATATATGTACTGGAGATGTTGCTGATTTAAATGAGATCAATGTTACAGACTTAAACAATACAAACATTACCATCACTTTTCACTCTGGTACTCCGCCCAATGCAGGTAATGAAGTTGGAAACTTGGTGACCACAGACTTTATACAAGATTACTATATTCTTGCGACCAATGATTATGGTTGTGAAGATGTGGCCAAAGTGCATTTTAATAATTTTTATCCTGAAAACCCTGGTGTTGGACAAACAGTTCAGTTATGTAATGATGGTAGAATTATCAATCTTTGGCAATATCTTGATCCTCCATACAACAATTCGGGCTATTGGGCAGATACTTATGGGACAGGGTTGGATATAAGTAATCCAAATGCTGTAGATTTGTCAAATCAACCTGACGGGAACTATCCATTTGATTATATTGTCCCTTCAAATAATGTATGTCCTGATGCATTTACAACTGTAAATATAGAATTAATTACAGGCGGTGATATTGATGTCACCTCTGTTGAATGCTCTGCTGATTGGACAAATTACATTGTGGTTGCGAATGTTTATGGCTACACAGTTACTTCTAATGCCGGATCTATTACAAAAAATGGCAATGTATATACAATTAATAATGTGCCTATTGCCCAAGATTTGAAGTTGTATTTGACATCCACAATTGGCGATTGTGCAAATGACACTATAATCATTTCTCCACCGAATTGTAATTGTCCAGATATTCCAGAACCGACAGGAGCTTCCGGATTGCAAGTGTGTCAAAACTTACCAGCCTCGTTGACAGTAAGTGTTCAAGCCGGATTAGATGCAAAATGGTACAATTCTGCCACTGCGGGAACACTTCTATTTACTGGTTTGACGTATATGCCGCCAACCGCATCGGTTGGAGTATTTACTTATTTTGTGGAAGCCGTTGATCCAAACACAAATTGTAATTCACAGAGAATTCCGTTGAGTTTAACTGTTCTTGGTAACCCGACTGCCAATAATACAAGCTTGGAAAAATGCGATGACAATGGAGATGGCATTGCTATGTTTGATTTGACACTTGCAAATAATAAGGTAAACTCGGGTGCAAATCTGACATTTAATTATTATCTCACTGCCAATGACGCACAATTGGGTCAAAACCCACTGCCAACAAGTTACTCCAATGTTTTGAATCCACAGACTATATACGTTGTTGTGACGAACACAAATGGTTGTAGAAAAGTTGGTGATGTTACGCTCAATGTGTTGCCTCAGCCACGCTTAGAAGTCCAGACCACCAATGAAGTTTGTTTTAATGATCATAATGGTATCATCAATGTTACAAATCCTGACCCAAATTACCTGTATAAACTCAATAATTTATCCTGGACAACTGAAACCAGTTTTGACAGCTTGAGACCGAATACCTATACGGTGTACGTGAAAGATGTGAAAAATTGCCAAAACCAAACAGATGTTACTATTCAGAATGGTCAGCGCCTAACTTTCAATGTATTCACACTAGTTTGTGATAATAATGGCACAGCCAGTAACGATAAGGACGATACATACAAAATAACATTTGACGTATTTTCTTCCACAGGAAATCTTGGAACATATACACTTTTCATCGATGGTGTGCCGAATGGACCATACAATTATGCCACTTCATACATACTTACGGTACTTGCTGATAATAGTCTGAAAAACATCGTTGTAGTGGATAATGCACTGAGCTGTGAGTTAAATAAACAGATTGGACCATTGACTCCATGTAGTACAGATTGTGAAATCACCATCAATAATTTGAGTGTAAATTGTGACAATAAGAATACAGAATCAATCAATACCGATGACATTTACACTATTTCATTCAGTGCATCTGTAGTTAATGGCGGCACTTCTACAACATTTAATGTATTGGTAAACAATGTCATTATAGGCACCTACAATTATGGTGATGTAGTCATGTTTACTTTGCCGGCTGATGGTTCTACACCAACAATTCTAGTGAGGGACAAAACAAATTTACAATGCTTTGTAAATATACCGGTTGGTACATTGACGGGTTGTTCATCTGCATGTGCTATTTCCGCCGTAATTTCAAATGTGCAATGTAATCCTCAAGGTACTATCAATGATCCGTCGGATGATACGTTTACTTTTACAGTCAATGTTACAGGATACAATACAGGCAGTGGTTGGAATACAAATCTCAGTCCGGTACAACATGCATATAATACACCTGTGATGTTAGGCCCGTTTGTGATAGCCAATGGTGCTTTTAATTTAATATTTTCAGATGTTGCTGATCCAAATTGCACTTTTACACAAAATGTAATTCCACCACAAGCATGTTCCACTCCATGCAATTTAGCAGTGACAGAAGTTTCACAAACCAATTGCAACAACAATGGTACGAATAATACTTCCGGTGATGATGTATTCAGCGTCAGTTTCAAGGTCAGTGTTGTTTCAGGAACCACCAGTTTTTACAATGTAAAATTTGGCGCAAAAACCTATGGTCCATTCAATTATGGTCAAATTGTTACGATAAATAATCTACCTTCAGATGGACAAGTGATCAATTTGCTTATTGAAGACCAAAATAATTCCGGTTGCCAAGCAACGGTGACTGTGACATCAAATCCTTGTTCTGTCTGTACGCAGACCGTCAATGCAGGAAATGATATTATTTTGACTTGTTTGGATAATACGGCAACATTGACCGGAACGACGACGGGAACCAATGGAGTTTTTGTGTGGACTGGGCCAAATGGATTTACAAAATCTGGAGCAACAGTACAAACTTCGACACCTGGAACGTATATTTTGACTGTTTCTTTTCCTGATCAATGCGTTGCTAAAGATTCAGTGAAAGTTTCTAAGGATGCCAATGTGCCGGAAGCAAATGCCGGTGCGGATCAAAAATGGTATTGTAATTCGCAATCAGCAACTTTGACCGGAACGACAAACCTAATGAATAATGTCACATATATTTGGACAAATCAAGCCGGTGCTGTTATTGGAAATACATTGTCTATTCAGGTAAACGCTCCCGGACAGTATTTCTTTGAAGTCATAAACACATCTAATAATTGTACTTCAGGAAAGGATGAAGTTGCCGTTGTGGACGTCAATCAATTATTATTTTTAACGACTGAGCAATGGGTTTGTTCCAATAATGGCACACCTACCATCAATACTGACGATGTATATCAGATTACCTTCAATGTAAACAATACCATTAATAGTACAAGCCAGATAAATATACTTGAAGGAAGTGTACTCATAGGCACTTATAATTACAAGGAGAATATTGTTTTTGAATATCCGGCTGATGACCTGTCTCATGCATTTACGATTGTGGACATCACCACTGGATGTTCAACTACTACTACATTAGGACCTTTGGTTTCGTGCTCAACAGATTGCGAAATAACCGTTATCGATGCCAAATTTATATGTAATGATAATGGTACTGAATCAGTAGAAAGTGATGATTATTATACGCTGACATTCAATACTTCTGTACTTAATGGTGGCGCTTTGGGTTCATTTGATTTGTTCATCAATAACATTAAAATAAATACATATCCTTATGGACAAATTGTGACCATCAAACTCAATGCTGATGGTACAACGCCATTTATCGTGTTACGTGACGTCAATAATACCATTTGCTCCATCAATATTCCGGCATCAAGCCTGAAGCCATGTTCATCAACATGTGCTATTGATATTGTGGTATCTAATGTAATTTGCAATGACAATAATACGATCAATGATCCCGCGGATGATGTCTATTATTTTGATGTTTATGTATCAGGATTGAATACATCAGCTTCATGGAATGAAGTTGGAAAGACTACGCAACATCCATACAATCAATTAGTTACATTAGGACCTATTCCGATTTCACAAGGAAATTATACACTTAACGTTGCGGACTCTAATGCAAGTACATGTACCACAAGTACCTCCGTTACTGCACCTCCTGTGTGCAGTGAACCTTGCAATATTCAGATGCAGAATCTAGTAATTGGGGACTGCAATGACAATAATACAGGACCAAATAGTAATGATGATTTCTTTAGCATAACCTTTAAAGTGGTGCGCATCAGTGGCAGCATCAATAGATTTAATGCTACTGTAAATGGTAAAGTATATGGTCCATTCCGATACAATGAAGTTGTTTCTGTAGATAGTATTCCTGCTAATGGTACGAATTATATTGTACAAATCGATGATAATTCAAATTCCGGATGTAATGTCGAATTTACAGTGCAGAATAATCCGTGTTCTTCATGTGATCAAATAGTCGATGCCGGAAATGGCGCACATATCACGTGTTTAAACCCAACAGCTACTCTTGTGGGATCTAGTTCACAAGCGAATGGAATAGTTACTTGGAGCGGGCCAAACGGCTATATCAGCCATACACTGACCACTACCACGACAAGAGCCGGGACATATTATCTTACCGTCAAATATCCGGATCAGTGTGAAAGGATGGATAGTACGGTAGTTACAAAAGATGCTGATGTACCTGAAGCATATGCAGGCGAGGATAAAGAGTTGAATTGTTATTTTGAAAACCTTATTTTAACAGGTACAACTAACCTTACTTCGAATGTCACATACATCTGGTACGATATCAATGGTAATGTCATAGGAAATTCCCCAACTCTAAATATCAGTCAGGAGGGAACCTATTATTTTGAAGTCATCAACAATACTAACAATTGTTCTTCTGGAAGGGACGAGGTAAATGTAGTTAATAACGTCGTTTATCCTCAAGCAAAAATTATTGCTGATCCGGGTCCATTATTAGATTGTGTGGTTGGTACCGTAAAATTGTCCGGACAAGAAGTGGAGAATGTCATTTTCAATTGGCAACAGGGAGAATCCATCTTTAATAATCAAAAATTTATTTATGTTGATAAAGCGGGAACTGTAACCATGATCGCTATTGATACTTTGAATGGTTGTGAATCGATTGATAAACTTGATATCATTGACCTTCAAGATTATCCAATTTTAATCGTGGATGCACCGGCTCCAATCACTTGCGAATTTAACCAAACCGTTTTAAGTGCTCAAAAATCACCGGCAGGACCAAATTTAGTTTATGAATGGTATGATCAAGATAATAAATTGATTTATTCCGGATCAAAAGACTCTTTAGTGGTATTTGATCCTGGCACATATTATGTGGTATTGATCGATACACTGAATCATTGTGCAAATAGGGATACGTTTGATGTAGCGAGAATTGGAGCTTATCCGACAGTAAGTTTACCTGATGACATCACTTTGTATTGTGGCAAGACAGACACATCTTTGGTAGCGTTGATTAGTAATGCCACAAATGATTTCGGTATTGAGTGGACTTCAGATGGTGGTAACATTTTATCTTCGATCAACAATGCGTCAGTCAATGTCAGTGGTGAAGGTACTTATACTATCAATGTGACGATTCGATCATCAGGATGTAGGTCGGTGGCCACAACAAATGTCATAGTAAACAATGCCAAGCCGGAGTCCATGATTACCAATGTAGGTGATGAGATTTGCTTTGGCAACAAAGATGGTCGAATAGAAATCAGTGCCATTTCAGGAGGAACACCTCCATATCACTTTACATTAAACGGTGTGGATAGAGGTGTGACATTGAATGCAGATAATCTTGCTCCAGGCCAATATCAGCTCAGAATTACAGATGCACACGGTTGTAAAAAAGATACCGTGATCAATATTTTGCCAGGAAAACAAGTGAATATTAACCCTATTTCACCTTTGGATTTGCTTTATAACCAGACTGAAGTTATAGAAGTAATTACTAACTTGACGCCAGACCAAATCGCTTCTGTGGAATGGAACCCAATAGAATTGGTTTCCTGTGATACCTGTTTGCAAGTAACCATTACCGCAAAAGATGATATAACATATACGGTCAAGGTAACTGATATTTATGGATGCTCTGAATCAATTCAATTGTTAGTAAGAGTTAATGAAAACATTGTAATCACCGTTCCAAATATCATCAATACTTCTTCAAATCAAAACAATGTATTCACTGTTTTTGGAAATGAAAGCGTTATTTCTATTGAGAGATTGAGTATTTATGATAGGTGGGGCAACTTGGTTTTTGAAAATCAAAATTTCAAACCTAATGATCCAAATGAAGGTTGGAACGGTAAGTTTGCAGGACAAAATGTTGAACAAGGTGTTTATGTGTACATAGTAGAATATACAGCTCCATCCGGACCAAAAGTGTTATCGGGAGATTTGACGGTCTTGAGATAAGTTCATATATGGTTGTTGAAATGAGCATTACAAATCAGTAGTGACCAATCTTCAATTTAGGAGTTCGTTGGGACAAAAGATGTAAAAATCAATATTACACGGTATATTTGTACCGGAAAATATAATTTTATGCATTTACAAGTACTAGATTGGTGGATCATTGCAGCATTTTTTGTTGTGTCACTATTCATTGGGCTTTCTTTTGCACGTTCTTCTTCAAAAAGCACTAGCCAATTTTTTTTGGGTGACAGGAAAATGCCTTGGTGGTTACTTGGTATCTCCATGGTAGCTACTACTTTTTCCGCGGATACACCCAATTTGGTAACCGATATAGTACGGAAAGGTGGTGTAGCCGGAAACTGGGCTTGGTGGGCATTTTTATTGACTGGTATGCTCACCGTTTTTGTATATGCAAAGTTATGGCGCAGGTCCGGAATCACTACGGATTTGGAATTTTATGAATTGCGCTACTCGGGAAAACCTGCCCAGTTTCTGAGGGGCTTTCGGGCCATATATTTAGGATTTATTTTCAATGTTCTCATCATGGCAACGGTGATGCTTGCAGGAATTAAAATTTCCGGGATTATGCTAGGTTTATCACCTGTTGTTACTGTGACAATTGTCTCTGTCATTACCGTTATTTATGCATCCATAGGTGGATTTAAAGGTGTGATTTATACCGATTTTTTTCAATTTGGCATAGCTATGATCGGTATGATCATAGGCTGTATTTACATAGTGAATTTACCTGAAATTGGTGGATTGACATCGTTGTTAACAAATCCTGCTGTTCAACCAAGATTAAACTTTGTGCCTGATTTCAGTGATAAGAATTTAGTTGTAAGCTTGTTGGTCATACCTTTAGCAGTGCAGTGGTGGTCAGTATGGTATCCGGGAGCAGAACCGGGTGGAGGTGGTTACATTGCTCAACGCATGCTTTCTGCTAAAGATGAAAAAAATGCCATTTCAGCTACCTTACTGTTCAACATTGCCCATTATGCTCTCCGCCCGTGGCCGTGGATATTGATTGCATTGGCATCCTTGATCATGTATCCATCACTATCAGACATTGCAAATACTTTTACTGGTATAGATAAAAACATAGTGAATGACGATTTAGCTTTTCCAGCCATGTTATCCCATTTGCCATCAGGTATTTTGGGTTTAATAGTTGCCGCATTGATAGCCGCTTTGATGTCCACTATTTCTACTCACTTGAATTGGGGAAGCTCCTATATCGTTCACGATTTTTATCATAGATTCATCAATAAAAATGCAGATGAGAAGACTTTGGTTGGTGTAGCGCGTATTTCTACGGTAGTCTTAATGATTTGTTCTGCATTATTGGCTTTAAAATTGTCAAGTGCACTGAGCGCATTCAATATTTTACTCCAAATTGGGGCCGGCACGGGATTGATATTCATCTTAAGGTGGTTTTGGTGGAGAATCAATGCAGTAAGTGAGATAGTAGCTATGATTGTTTCTTTTTTGGTTGCATTGGTGATGGAACTTGTTATCAAAGATGCGTGGCAAAGTTATGAGAAACTTGTATTTGGAGTTTTTATGACGACGATAGCTTGGTTAGTGGCAGCATTTATTTCCACGCCTACTGAGAATGCAGTATTGATTCGCTTTTATAACTTGATTAAACCTCATCCCTTTGGGTGGAAACGGATTATAGCTTTAGGTCAAAAGGACGGTCAGATAGACATTAATGACGCTATGACCGGAAAATTTATTAATGAACTATCTCTGATGATTTTAGGTTGTTTTTTGGTGTATGGTATTTTATTTGGTACTGGTTTTCTCATCTATGGTGCTTATTTATATGCTTTGATAGCCGGTGTTGTGGCGTGCATTTGTTCCTTTGTCATGATGAAACTATGGCAAAGGAATTATACTTATTAATTTAATGTTCAATCAATTGTTATGACATTAGGAGATTTTTTTCTTTTGGTTAAAGAGAATCCAAGTATTGTGTTATTTTATTTTTTCTCTTTACCACTCTCTGCATTATTGGCATGGATATTTGGTAGGGGAGAAGGACATCTCTCGCCATGGAATTATTTTTATTCAATGCTTGTTTATTTGGCAGCAATACCAGGAATCTTTGCCATTACTTTGAGCGTTTACCTCTTTTTATTTGAAAGGAAATCCATATTTGATACCGACGTATACATGCAAATATTACCAATTTTATGTATGTTTTTGACGCTTTGGTTAATCAGAAAAAATGTGAGCTTTGATGATATTCCCGGATTTGATCGGATTTCTTCACTTATTACCATGATTATTATTATAATTAGCATGATGTGGATCCTCGAGAAGACGCATATTTTTGTATTTACATACATGCCATTTTATCAATTCGTACTTATCTTCATTGCTTTTATAATTGGAGTTAGATACCTGCTGAAAAGAACGTTTCAAGCTTAGACTTTTATTGATGGAAGATAGTGTATCAAAGAAAATTGTGAAGTTTTCAAATGGTAGTAGAACTAATGTGACTGATTTGATTGCAGCCGAAGCACCCATGCAGTTGATTGTCAACGGAAAACCACTTTCTATAACTATGCGTACACCAGGTTCAGATGTGGAATTGGGTGCAGGATTTTTATGGACGGAGAGACTTATTGAACGTCAAGATGATATCATAAGCCATAATGAATCCGATCAAAATACCGTTGAATTCTCTACAAGAGTGCAACCTATGGTAGAGTTTGAATCAAAAAACTTTTTTACAACGTCTAGCTGTGGCGTTTGTGGAAAATCTACGGTAGATGAAATCATGAAATCTTCCCCATTCTCTCTTCATAATTCACATGAAATTCATGTACAAGAAAGGGTGATTTGTAGTTTGCCTGAAAAATTGAGAAACCACCAATCCGCCTTTAATCAGACAGGAGGAATACATGGTTGTGCGCTCTTTGATGTAGATGGAAATATCTTCAAATTTGCTGAAGATGTGGGTCGCCATAATGCATTGGATAAGCTTATTGGACATTACGTACTTAGAGGGCAATTGCCTTTACCGTCATATATTCTACTTTTAAGTGGTCGCATTTCCTTCGAGTTAGTTCAAAAATCCATCATGGCAGGAATAAAAATTGTTTGTGGAATAGGCGCTCCATCAGACTTAGCCATAGATACAGCCCATGAAAATGGACAGACATTGGTTGGATTTCTTAAAAAAGATTCATTCAATATTTACACCCATCCAAAAAGGATCATTGAATGATACCCAAATCTTTATTAACATTGCTGGTAATGTGGGTCACCTATCTGACTGTCGTTGGAGAAGATAAAGTAGTGATCTTGGATGACCCTGAAGTTTCGTTAAAGATGAGGGTGCATTTAATCAGAACTAGTACTAAAACTCTAGATATAGCTACGTACATTTATGGCAATGATGAGGTCTCAACCCAGATGCTCAGTGAACTAATCCGAGCTGCAAAAAGAGGTGTAAAAATCAGGATGATCATTGATGCACTCAACAATAAAATTCCCAAGGAATTGTCTTCATTGCTGTTATCTTTGGGTATTCGCATAAAACTATTTAATTCATTTTCATTAAAAAAACACATCCATAATGTAACGAGAATGCATTCTAAAATCACTGTGAGCGATCAAAGTGTATATATTGTTGGTGGAAGAAATATCGTCAATACCTATTTTTATATTGGCAATCAAAAAAATTTTAGGGATAGAGAAGTATATATTGAAGGAAGATCTGGTTTAACTGCAACACGGGCATTTGAAGAATTGTGGTTTTCAGCAGTTGTAAAGGAACTCAAAGAGTATCGAAAAAATAAAAAAACACTAAAAAATATCAAAGAAGCCAATCAGTTTTTTGAAGCTTGGGATACCATCCCTCAAGCGAAAAAAATTGAAATTTCTAAAACAATATCAAGGTTGAAGTTTCAGCCTGCAAGTGATGTGAGAATAATTTGGGATAGACCGGAAAGTTATAAGTACGTCAATAAAAATACAACAAATTACTTAATCGATAAAATCAATTCCTGTCAATCTAATATCCTGATTGAAAGCCCATACATAGTTTTTAGTGATGATATTTATAAAGCTCTTCAGAGTGCAATCAATCGAGGTGTAAAGGTGCAGATCGTCACAAACTCATTGGCAACTTCTGATAGTTACTTGGTGTTAGCAACGTATTTTAAAGAAAGAGATCAATTGATAAATCTAGGTTTTGACATTTGGGAGTATATTAGTGAAGACGAGTACCTACATACCAAAATGTTTGTTTTTGATGATAAGTTTGTCACGATAGGTAGTTACAATTTGGATATGTTATCCGCTCAGATCAATACAGAATGCATGGTTCAGTTTATTGACGCTGAGCTGGTACAACAGGCTTTGGGTTTTTATAAAAATACCAAATCAAAGGCAAGAAAAGCTCAAGTGAATACGTATATTCCTACTTTATTTGAAGATGAAGTGACATATTACAGTCTAAAGAAGTATGCCATCATCAAAGCATTGCAATGGACTGTCTCTCCATATATACGAGAATATTTATAGTAATAAGTTCATGAAAATTAAGCATTTAGTGATTGCAGGTGGATCAGGCTTAATAGGCGAAGCTCTTGTGAATCATTTTAAGGGACAAGCCGATCGTATCACCATTTTAACCCGTTTTCCAAAAACATCATTTTCTGGAGTCCATGAAGTGTTTTGGGATATTGCTTCTGAAAAGGTGGGTGAAATGGAAACACCACCGGATGTCATCATCAACTTAGCAGGGGCAAATATTGGTGAAAAAAGATGGACATCAAAAAGAAAAAAAGTTCTACTTCAGTCACGTGTTGCGAGTATAAATACACTGAGTCGATGGATTAAGACCCACAATTTTAAGGTGGATTATTTCATTACCGCATCTGCAGTAGGTTATTATGGAGATAGACGGTGTGACAAAATAGATGAGAATGAAAAATCAGGGGCTGGATTCTTAGCGGAAATATGTAAACAATGGGAGGCTGCTATAGCGTCCATTGACAGCAACTTGGTTAGCCATGTTGCTATACTCAGATTTGGAATAGTTCTGAGTAAGGATAGTGCCTTGATATCCAAAATGGTACCACTTTCATTAATGGGCTTATATCCTTATTTTGGTGATGGAGAACAATGTGTGTCATGGATACACATACATGATGTTGTGCATGCGGTGTCCCATGTGATGAAGACGAACAATAGGTTTCAAGTATATAATGTCACATCACCTTTTGTTATCAGTCACAAGCAATTTATAAAAGAAATTGCCTTACTTAAAAATCGTTATTTTTTCACTTTTTCCATTCCATCTTGGGTTATTAAAATGATGGTTGGAGAGCAATGTGAGCTCATTCTTTTTGGCCAAAATGCTATTCCAAAGAAACTAATTGAGGAAGGTTTTACGTTTGAATTTAATCACATTCATGCAGCTCTGAAGGATGTTATATGATTCAAGAAATGCTGTTCAATCCATCACGAATCAATGCTTAATATTTTCAATTCTACACGCTGATTTTTGAGTCTTCCTGAAGCTGTTTTGTTATCTGCAATCGGTTTTGATTTTCCATACCCTTTGAATTGGATTTTGGCCGGATTTACGCCTTTTTGTATCAAGTATTCGGTGACAGCTTTTGCCCTTGCTGTACTCAGAGCATTGCAATAATCTTCAGATGGTATGTTATTGGTGTGACCGCCAACTTCAACGATGACATCAGGGTTATGCAATAAAAATTGGTAAACATCTTCCAAAATCGGGTAAGATGCTTTTTCAATCGTAAATGTGTCAGCCTTGAACAGGAGATTTTTGATTTCTATAATCTGACCTTTCTTTAGATTGTTCCTGTTCAGTTCTTTTAAAATCTTTGGATTGTATGGTTTATTCACATTTTTCGAAGGAACATCTGCTATAGGTTTTTGGGTTTTTGGTGGATCGACTTTCTTATTTGGTCTTGATTTATGTGGTGGAAGCTTTGGCTTAGCAACTGCCAAAGGCGGTTCCCCGGGACAAGCTTTTTGAAGTATGTACCCACAGCCATCCACCAATATGTTTCCATTATAAGGCACCATTATAGGTACTTTGTAAAATGCTTGGAAAGTGATGTAGTTAAGATCAGATTTTGGCATAAAATCAAATGAATATATTTGCCAACTTTCATTTTTGACGGGATCACTTTCAGCCAGTAATACGGTTTCATGACAAGGATAATTGCTCCCATATATTCTTAGTACAATGGGAGTATTGTAATTTGCTTCCTTTTGAGTTATATGAGAATAACTAATGTATATATTTGATTTTGCTAAATTCAAGGATAAGGTATAACATTTACCAGCTTGAAGGGGTTTTTCAAGCAATTGTGTGACACTTTCCCATGTGTAATTATCACGAACTACCATACCCAAATAAGTTTTCTTGTCTGAAGCGGGGAGATTGTTGTTCCAAAATTTGCCAGGATGGATATCCACAGGTGATTCTCCAGTAAATTTATATAAGGTGCAATCTGTCCAACCCGACAATTGAGTGTAGCCGGGAGTTCCCCTTCTAGGGATATCTTCAAAACTTGGGTTCTTTAGACGAATAGTGTCTTGGCCTACGGCCAATATACTATAAAGGAATACGATAAAAAGAAAAATAAACCTCAAGTTATTCAAATGAAATGTGGATTGATTTGATACCTAAAAACGAACAAATATAAGAAAACTGTTTGTTTTTAGTAGAGATTAACCTTAAATTAACGACACAGATGTCAGAATATTTAAATATATTTATTTAAAATAATATATAAAAAACAGATAAATAATTAATAAAATATAATGAAAATAAAATTATAAAATAATTCAGACCTCCAAGCAGCGTTTTGGCATCAAATCTACTCTATATTGACAGAAGCGCTTGCTTCAAAAGATTGATATTCTTTTCTTAATGAATTGAAAAAACTTTAGCGAAAATGAAGCTCTCTGAAAGCAGAGAGCTTTTTTTATTTTCCTGAATAAGAATTTATCTATAAATTTTGGATTACGAATAGCTTGAAAAGTATATAAATTGTTGGTTTTTCGTAGTGCAACGTTAATTAATTTATAAGCTACACATAAGACCTTCTAGATTGTAATTTATCCATTACCTTTGCATTTTACAAATAACAAGATAAAAATAATATATTTTATGAAAGTATTAGTGAATGATGGTATCGAAGAAATTGGAAAAAAATTGATGGAAGAAGCCGGTATTGATGTAGATATGAACACTATAACTCAAGACGATCTTTCTACACGACTCAATGAATATGATGGTATCTGTGTGAGAAGTGCTACTAAGGTAAGACAAAATTTAATTGACAACGCTCCCAACTTGAAAGTAATTGGAAGAGGAGGTGTTGGACTAGACAATATTGACGTGGATTATGCCCATTCAAAAGGCATAAAAGTAGTCAACACACCTGCTGCTTCTTCTCGCTCTGTCGCAGAGTTGGCAATAGCACATTTAATGTCAATAGCTCGCAATTTGCATATGTCCAATAGAGCAATGAGTCTCCGAGGCTCTGCTGATTTTGCAAAATTGAAGAAAGCATATTCAAATGGAACCGAATTAGAAGGAAAAACTATTGGACTAATTGGGTTGGGACGTATTGGACAAGAATTAGCTTCTTGTGCTTTTGGATTGGGTATGAACGTTATAGCCACTGATCCATTTGTAAAGGAAGCAACTATCAAAATCGGGCCTAAGCATCTTGGACTCACTACAACTGTTGTAACTACAGACATTGATACTGTGCTTACATCATCTGATTTTATCAGTGTTCACATTCCATCTGTCAAAGAGCCCATCATTGGCAAAAAGGAAATAGAAATGATGAAGGACGGTGTGATTTTGATCAACACAAGCAGGGGAGGCGTCATCAATGAAGAAGCGATATTAGATGGGTTGGAATCGGGTAAATTGAGAGGCGTAGGATTGGATGTTTTTGTTGGAGAACCGAGTCCTGATGCACAAATATTGTCACATGATAAAATTTCTTTGACACCTCATATAGGTGCTTCCACTGAAGAAGCGCAAAATAAAGTAGGTATAGAATTAGCGCAAAAGATAATTGAATCGCTTAAAAATTCCTAGTTAGATATAGGGAAAATCGGGTTGGCACGGATGGTGTCAGGGACAACTACCGGAACAAAGGGAGTTTCCCTGATAGGGCGATCAGGAAAAAATACAGAATCCGAAAGTACCAATAGAAATTCGGCAGAAACGAGTGAATCTACATATTTTTGAGCTTCTGAATTGATGTTGGCTTTGCATATTTTTAGCTGTGAATGTATAAATTCTTCTTTTCGCAGATTCAATGCATTGGCAATTTTTGTATTTGAAATATTCAATGGAGTCTCTCCACATCCAAGAAAACATAAGATAGTAAAAATGTAGAGTATTTTTTGCATTATTTCCCTTCTTCTGTTTTACCCATTAGACTGTTGATCTCTTCTTTGTACTCTGCTTTCAATGAATCTACAACTAACTTATATATACTATCTCTATGTATAGTGCACAGAGAGTCAGCTGTATGTTTGAATTTAGCCTGATTTCTTTGAAAAATTGTATCTAAGGTATATTTTTCTTCAGGGGATAATTCATCCGATGATGGTCCACATGCAACCAATGTTAGATAGATACTAAAAAGTAATGTATATCTATTCATGAGATTCAATAAGATTTTTTCTTTTCAGTTCAAAATGCTTACCTAAATATACTTTTCTGACAATTTCATCATTGGCCAAATCCTCAGCTGTACCCGCCTTCAAAATATCACCTTCAAACATCAGATACGCTCTATCCGTAATGGACAAAGTCTCCTGAACATTGTGATCAGTAATCAAAATGCCTATATTCTTAGTTTTTAGCTTGGCTACAATGTATTGAATATCTTCAACTGCTATAGGATCAATACCTGCAAATGGCTCATCCAAAAGTATAAATTTTGGGGACGAAGCCAATGAACGAGCTATTTCCGTGCGTCTTCTTTCGCCACCTGAAAGAGAATCACCAATATTTTTTCTTACTTTCTGTAATCTGAATTCCTCAATCAACGACTCCAAGGTATCACGCTGCTCCTCTTTACTCAAAGCTGTCATTTCTAGTACCGCTTTGATGTTGTTTTCCACTGATAGTTTCCTGAAAACACTAGGTTCTTGTGGCAGATATCCTATGCCTTTTTGAGCCCTTTTGTACATTGGAGCTTGGGTAACTTCCGATGAGTCCAAAAAAACATGTCCTTTGTCCGGCTGTATGAAGCCAACCATCATGTAAAATGTGGTCGTTTTGCCGGCACCATTTGGTCCCATCAAACCTACAATTTCCCCTTGTTTTACATCAATAGAAACTGATTTTACAACTGTCCTATTTCCATATGTTTTTATAAGATTTTCAGCTTTTAATATCATTTGGAAAAATTAATTTTTTGAGTATTTGTTTTAGTATCTATGTTTGGAGCTTCTTTCCATGAGATAATTTTTTCTGAATCTTTGTCAGCTCTGAGTTTCTCTCCCTTGAATCTCTTATATGTTTCCGGTTGGCGTTTTAAGAAGTAATCTCCCGGATCCCATTTATTGTTCAAGTTCCTATCTTCGAAAATTTCTACATCATATTGATCAGGCCGAATACCTTTGAAATGAAATGTATAGGTAGAATCATTTTGAACCGTCGCAGTTGCAAAATTGCTTCCGTCCCTTTTTAAAACATGTATCGTATAATGGCTTTTTTCATCGAGATCTTTCACTGTTAGTTCATACTGGCATAAATCTTTTGGAGCAAGAATCACGCATTGAGCCTTTAGGGTGTCATTGGTCGAGCCATAAATATCTCTAATAGCAGCGCTGTCGATTTTCAAGGAATAATTTCTTCCGGATTTCCATGGATATACCACTTGTAATGTTCGTCCTGACACGTTGTAATCGAATTCGCTGATCCATCTCAGTGAATCTTTCAATTTTATTTTATTGCTATCTATTACGGTAAATGGAGCATTCATTAAAATCTTAAATGTATCTGTCACCAGCAAATCAGATTGCTTGACCTTTGAAATCTCCAGTTTATGCTTTTTCAAAAATGCTTCCTTGTTTTTCGGTCTGATATTAAATGTATCTTGATGAACAAAAATTTTGAAAGAATCTAATTCTGTACTATAATATATATGTACTGAATCCTTTGCTTTTTCAGAAAATAATGGCGAGCCAAGATTAGAATCCACCAACAAAGTATCCGGAATTTGATTGAAAATAAAGGTAGCTTTGCCGAATGTATTGATTTGTTTAGAAATAATTTTGGGCTCTTGGTTAGGAAAGCTTGATGTAAGCGTAAAAAAAGTTGTAGAATCCGGCAAGTTCACATCAGTTTCTGCAAAAGCGATTTCTTCAGAAGGTTTATCGTACTTGAAATTTAGGTTTTTGTCATTTATTGCTACAAGCGAGTAATCACCAGCTGCAATGTATCTAAATTGAAACTTGCCTTCTTCTGTCAGTCGAGCCAAATAAATGGGTTTTTCAGTAGAGATAATTGTATCCGAACCAATTCTATACAAGCCGATAATAAAATTTTTTTCAGGTTCATTAGTGAGAGCGTTCACAACTTTGCCTGTAATTTCCAAGCTATCTATTTTGTCTCCTGTAGAAAAAAAATAGGTAAAATTCTTGAGTATGTTTCCTTCATGAAAATCAACTATGGAATTTCCGAAATTGATATTGTAAGTTGCATTTTCCTTTAAAACTTCTCTTTTATCCAATTTTAATTTTACTTTCTTTCCTCTGCTGATTATTTGAGGATTGTACACTACAGATGGTGAAATAAATACTTCTTTATAGGCATTTTTTACCTCCACGTATTCATCAAAATAGAATACCAGTTCACGGGGTGAAAAGTTTGTTTTTGCAAATGGAGAAGAAAGTGCAGTATCCAGTTTTGGTGGTAAAACATCTTTTGGCCCTCCTTTGGGACTTTGTATTTTTGCACAGTTTCCCAATAGGAAAATTGAACTTAATGACGAAAAAAGTAATAGTATGTGAAATGTACGCATAAAATATTCTCAATGAACGTTTAATTTTAAGATTTGTTCCTTGAGCAATCATCAAACTGGACTTAAAAAATAAAAAACGACGAATGCTACATTATAAAAAACTAAAAATCGTATCTTTGCACATGGAACGACATAATCACCCCACATTTGTAGAAGAGGCTTTGACCTTCGATGACGTACTTTTAGTACCCGCTTTTTCAGACGTTTTACCCAGAGAAGTTGATACTTCTAGTCAACTTACCACGGATATAAAAATCAATTCACCTATAGTTTCTGCTGCCATGGATACAGTGACAGAGTATAAGCTTGCAATAGCCATGGCTAGAGAAGGTGGCATAGGTATCATTCACAAAAATATGTCCATTGACGATCAAGCTGCTCAGGTACGGAACGTCAAGCGATCCGAATCCGGAATGATACTGGACCCAGTAACGCTGACGGAGGATGCAAAAGTAAAGGATGCTCTTTCATTAATGCAGATCAATAAGATTGGTGGAATTCCGGTTATCAATAGTCAAGGTAAATTGGTGGGTATCCTTACAAATCGAGACTTAAGGTTTGAAACAGACGGAGATCGCCCTGTTGCAGAGATTATGACAAAAGATAAATTGGTAACTGCACCGAAGGGAACAGGACTATTACAGGCGAAGGAAATATTGCAAAAATATAAAATCGAAAAACTACCGGTTATTGATGATCATCATCTCCTTGTTGGGTTGATTACCTATAAGGATATCATGAAGCTTGAGAATTTTCCTTATGCTTCAAAAGATTTACATGGAAGACTTCTTGTGGGTGCAGCAGTTGGGGTCACAGCAGATACTTTCGACAGAATAAATGCATTAGTACATATGGGTGTAGATGTGATATGTGTGGATACAGCACATGGGCATTCCAAAGGAGTTTTGGACATGATCGGAGAGATAAGAAAATCATTTCCTAATTTGCAAATTGTTGGGGGCAATGTGGCTACTGCCGAAGGTGCTGTTGCTTTAAAAAATGCAGGTGTAAATGCAGTGAAAGTAGGTGTAGGGCCTGGAAGTATTTGTACCACACGAGTTGTTACAGGCGTAGGTGTACCTCAATTATATGCGATTCAAAATGCATTTGCAGGCTTAAAAAACAGCGGAATTCCAATTATAGCTGATGGTGGAATAAAATACACTGGCGATATAGCAAAAGCTTTGGCGGCAGGCGCAAATACCATAATGGCGGGATCACTATTTGCAGGTACGGAGGAAGCGCCGGGTGAGACTATATTGTTTGAAGGTAGAAAATTCAAAGTGTATCGTGGCATGGGATCACTAGGTGCTATGCAAATTGGTAGTAAAGATAGATATTTTCAAGATGTAGAAGATGACGTTAAAAAATTAGTTCCCGAAGGCATCGAGGGTAGAGTACCATATAAGGGAACAGTTTCAGAAGTAATGGTACAATACATGGGTGGATTGAAAGCCAGCATGGGATACTGCGGGGCACATACTGTTGAAGCCTTGAAGAAATCTAAACTCATTAGAATGACAGGTGCCGGCATCATTGAAAGCCACCCTCACAATATCACGATCACCAAAGAATCACCAAATTATAGCAAGAAGGCATAAATTTCAAGATAACTGTAATTTAATTACAACATTTTATTTGCATCTGAATAAATAGGAAAGTGAAAATCATTTGCAATTCATTTTTCCAAAATTCTTCGATATTATGGCAAAATCATTTCTTATGTCGCAATTTTACATGTTTCCATATTGTTTCTTGATTTTAAGGTTGACAATATCTGAAATGCAGCATTATTTTGTTTTTTAAAGAAGACATGTGAGTGTGAATAGTTATTGAAGAACTGAAAAAACGCCTCGACACTTCACAGCAGCGAGGCGCAAAACCGAATTATATAATTCATCTTCTCTAGGCAGTTTAATGGTTTTATGTACCTCCTCATTATTGCTGAATAAAGTACTCGTTGTCAGCGCCTTATTTTACTGACATACAAATGCAACTTCCATTCCCATGCTTAAACCACTTGGATGATAGCTGCTGCATTGAAAGTATTGTTCTGAAGGAGATAGTCTTGACCATTGATCATTTGCAAGAAATAAATGGACAAAACTAAGATCAGTGCACCACCAGTTCCGGCAGGTGGAGCGGCAAATGTCAACGTCACTGTCGTTGGCGTTGGGTCTAAAGATACCCTGACTTCATTGCTCATTACGGTGTTATACGTCTTGTCATCAAAGTGGATTCTCGCCCAAACTGCCTGAAAACCTACTTTGTTGGAACCCGCTGCGGCATTGACTTCATCTTTTGGGATGAGGTCGGTAATAGTGATACTTCCGTTGTTTGGGTCAACGGAAAGCTGTTTGGATAATGTAGAAAACAACGAGGAGCTCTCGCCAAATTCTACACCAATCAATTTTCTTTTTGCCTCAGCCGTTGCGATGCCAATGGCAACTTTCCTCTCACCTCTGACTGAAGTTGTGTCCATGTTTTTGATTTGAGTAAACGATCTCATTAGTTTTGGTGAGAACTCACCAACTTTTACGATTTTTGAAACCATACTAAATGCATCTCGAACAACCTTTACAGATTTTCTGGTTTCTCCAAATTCTGCATTGTTTTCTCTAACTCTTGCGAATTTTGGATCACTCATAATACGATCCTTACTGACTCCTCCTTTCTTTCTCAAGAAAATGGTACCTTTTCTCTTGTAAGCCGTCACATCTTCCAATGTGCCCTCGAACTTAAACAAACTATTCAATTTTGCCATAATAAAAAAATTAAAATGTGAAATAATGACCAAATGTAAGTGCACATCCTATACGTGTCAAGGCCTTACACCTATGTATGGGCAGAAATGGGCACTTTTGTCCACAATTGGTAACTTTTGTCCGAAAATGGCACTTTTGTCCCATTTTGGCACTTTTGACCGTATTTGTCCGTGTTCATTAACATTTCATTTATACATGTTATATTGATTTAAACGTAGGGATTTTAACAAAAATGAGCCAACAATGAGCTCGTGCATAATTTTGTGTTTAAGAAAAATCAAATTCTTAAGATTACAATCCCCATTTTTTATTGCATATTTGCCTTATTACTCCAACTATAACCCAACTATGACCCAACTATAACCCAACTATGACCCAACTATAACTCAACTATGACCCAACTATAACCCCTGATTTGTCCTAAATTTACCATACAGTTTTTGTAGATGTTGAAACATTCATTAAAATCCTATAACCTTGAAAAAGAGTCTAATATTTGCAGATGCAGAGCAATTGATATTCAAGGAATTATATTTGAAAAAGATAAATTATAAAACGCTATTACTAGAAGATAAAATAATCATGTGGATATTCTCATAAAATATTTATCTTTGAACTAATTTACGTATAAAGTAATCAATAATTAGTAATTGAAATGAAATATTTAACACTATTTATGGCTTTGAGTATGACATTGTTTACCTGTATTGGAAATACTTCGAAATCAAAAGAACATGCAGAAGATGGTATTGGACAAATTACTGAACAACAAATGGAAGGTTTCACAGTAACCGATGAAACTATAAAAAAAGATGACGATGGCAATGTAATAAGCAACGAGAAATTTTCTGAATTAATGAGTACTGGTGAATATGTGCTCAACCCTAAAGTTGAAAATGGAAAAATGCTGGAAGCCAAGCTTCAAAAAGCCACACCAGAACAATTGAAAATGCTATAAAAGATGCAGAATTCTCAAGATGCTGTCAATAAACCTGCACCTGACTTTGAAGTAAAGGATATAAATGGAACTGTTTATAAATTGTCTCAATTGAAAGACAAAACTATTGTCTTGAATTTTTGGTTCACATCTTGTAAACCTTGTATTGCAGAAATTCCTGTTTTGAATGAATTAGTAGATGAAAACAAAGATGTTGTGTTTTTAGCATTGGCAGCCGATAAGGAAGATCGTATTCAGTCCTTTTTAAAAAAGCATTCTTTTCATTACAATATCGTTGCTGATGCTTTAAAAATTGCAAAAGTTATAATGTAAGTGCCAATCCAACACACATTATCATCAAAAATGGAAAAATAGCTTTTCAAAAAATAGGGGTGTCCCAAGAAATTAAGAAAGAACTTCAGGATGCAATAGACGGTATAAGCAGCGGTGCTACTACAGATGCAAAACCCTCCGATGGCTCAGGACAAATAATGCTTACTTCAAACGGTGATATTAGAAATGAAGATGGGCAAAAATTGGAAATGATGGAAGTAGTTGAATTGATTAATAGTCGCAAATACAACATGGAAGTATTCACAGATGCTAAGGGTAATAAATTTATTCAAATTAAAAAAATCAAATAGTGTTTATTCTGAATAACATAATATTTTCTATACAAACGGCCTGCCACTAACAACTAAGTTTTCGTGTGGTACGCAGTGCCCTGTTCCGGCACTATCGGAATAAACCCTGTTGAACTCAGCCCACCCGCTTTCGCGGTTCCTTCCCTTGAAGCACTGCCGCGCTTTGCCCTGCGGGATCGGTTAGTCATGAAAACGGGACTAGTATTGAAAATGAAGATTTTATTTATTATTGAGATATTATCAGATTCATTGACAATTCCCAATCTTATGCATGTTGAATACTAAGGCATTAGGTTGGGTTGTCTATGAAAACCCATTATTTAGTGAGCCGATTCTATTCCTAATCACAACACCTATCCGAAAACAATTTGATTTCTGTTCCTTCACTACATCGTGATTTCAAATCAAGATTTTGCTTCGTATTGATCAGTCTCCACTACTCAAAATTTAGGATACTATAAAATATGCTTTCGATTGTGCTTTTCCGCTTTTTTATCTTTAACTTAAGAGTCAATGCAGACGGTAAAATAAAAAATAAATTTGAGCAAAACTGAAATATGTCAGGACAGCATCTGTTTTAAATGATTGATTTAGATTAAGCACAAATCACGGAGGCGAGTTTTTTTTGTTTCTGACTAGAAGATGACTTCTTAGCTTTAAGAAGACAAAACAGCGGCGACTTTTTTTGCTGTAGAAAAAATAAAAGTCTTCCTGGCTTGATGAAGATGAGAAACAGAAGCTTAAAAGTCAAAAACGGATTAAGAAATTATATTAGGTCGGGGAGCGTAAAATAAGGTACAAACAAAATTTTATTTACAATAAACATTAGTTGCACCATACTGTATTGTCAAATATACTAGTCAATAGATTTGAATTCTGGTACAATAAATAAGTATGAAAAATAAATTTGCGCGATTGAAGAAATTATTATATTTTTGTTAAGTCGTATAAAAGTTCAAATATGAACTCAATAACTTTTTCAGTAATGAATATGATTTTGCAAAGAAACCCGAAAGTTGCTAGAATTTTTGTTCGTATAGTAACAAGTTAGTACCAATTGAAACTAAAAAACAGGAAATGATACCAAGATAAAAGCCAAAAATAAAAAGAGAGCCTACTGAAACCCACTCTGGCAAAGTGGAGCAGACTCCCTACCGCTATTAAACGGGACTGCAAAAGTAGGTTTTCTTTGAAAATTTGGTTGATTTGTAAATTATTTTTTTTAACACAAAATTTTTCATCATGAAAACAATTTTTTTTGAAACACTGAATTTGGACCAGTCATCCGCATTTCAACCAATCAGGTTTATCATTTATCTTAGCTTTTTTTTAAGCTGGAATAACTTAATTGCACAAGAAATTGACACAAGTAGATCAAAAGTACCTATTGATAAAGACATGCTTGGCCTCCATACATCGAATCCTAACTTTTATGATATAATGCGTATTCTCGATAAAAACAATATTGGTGACACCACTGAAGGCAGTTTTTATAAGCAGATGAAGAAAACAGAATTAATTTGGCATGATAGACTTTTTCCAACTGGCCAAACTATGCAAATGGCAAATGCAGTTACAGATTATGTAAAGAAGTTTAATTCAAACCAAATTGGAGCATGTAATAACCAAACATGGAACGAGTTAGGACCTATTGGGCCAACTGGAAATAATGGAGTAGGACAAATTCATGCAATTAGATGTAGCCCCAATTATATTACCGACAAAGTTTTATATGCAGCATCAAACTGGGGCGGATTGTGGAAAAGAACAGGTAATAATAATTGGGTTCAACTAAATACTGATTTACAGTTGCCTATTACATCTGTCTCAGATATTGCAATTGATCCAACAAACACTCAAAGATTATACATAACTACAGGTGATGCTGAAATGTCTATGGGGCATTATGCAGCAAATTTAGATGGGACGCCAAGTAAAAGAACACCATTGTTTACAGCTGGTGTTTACAGATCAACAAATGGAGGTGCCACTTGGCAACATATTAATGGTGGTAGTACTCAACCATTATTGGATGATTTTACAGATGGTGGCACAATACGTAAAATAATAATGCACCCATCAAATAGTAATATTTTATACATAGCATCAAGTAAGGGGATTTACAAATGTATTAATGCAACTGCTAATACTCCAACTTGGACAAAAATATTTTCACCTATAAATGACACAGAAATTAAAGGATTAGAATTTAAACCAAATGATCCAAATACTATTTTTGTAAGCGGTAGAGATATATATAGATCAATAGATGGAGGTTTAAATTGGGGGTCAATAACAGGCGGAGTAAGTGGATTAAATTTAAGCACATTGCCTGATGCTTTTATTGTTAATAGAATAAATGTAGCAGTTCAGCCAAATTCTGCAAATGATTTGTTCGCTTACATTGTGGGCACATATTGGAACGGAAGTGCAAGAATCCCTAGATTATTTATTTATAAATATAACGGAACAAATTGGTCTGCAATTATTATGGAAAACGATAATAGTGGATATGGTTTTATAACTCCAACCCGCACCGCAATAACTACTTCTCCGTCATACAATAATTCAATTTATTTTGGAAAAGAGATTTTAAGGGGAAGGAATGACGTTTCATTGGGAGTTGCTACACTGTCTTCATATAGTTCGGCAAATAACCATCCAGATATTCATGCTTTAACGCCTGTGCCAGGAGAGCAGAAATTATTTGTCGGGACTGATGGAGGAGTACACATTAAAGATTTAACAAATCAGAGTACAGGAGGATGGACTAACATCTCACAAGGATTAGCGGTCAAAACTATATATAGATTTGATGACTCAAATGATAGAACGGACAGGATAATGATTGGTAATCAAGATACGGGAACAGATGTTTATATTGGAAATTCTTGGTCAAAAATAACTGGCGGTGATGGATATAATGGAAAAATTGATGATAAAACTGGTTTGGCATTTGGATTTGACAATGGTGGAGGACTTTTTTCATATAATTGGAATACTCAATCTTTTTACACTAGAGAAGCTTCAACTTCTGGAACATCAACTGACCCTATAAAAAGACCTACTGATCCAACTGAAAACTTACTTGCATGGATGAGAATGACATTTCAAATGAAAAACCATCCAATAACGGAAAAAATGATTTTTTCTATGTCAGAATTGTATGAAAGGAAAAAACATGAACAAGCCATAAACTCGGATAATGCTCTTTCTCTTTGGGATTTACGCAGCGACATAGGTAAAAATATGAATTTTACCCAATGGGATGATCAATGGCAAAGGCAATTAACGGAATTTGATATTTCATCAAGTAACCCTAATTATTGGCTAATTGGATTAAGTGGAACACAAAGTGACGATCCTAATGGTGTAGGTTTTATTGTGGCTCCAAAGCTCTTAAGATCCACCATAGGAGGATGTGCTGGTTTAGGTGGATATCAATCTACAACTTGCTTTACTGATATTACCCAGAATTTAATTAATTCTGGTGTATCTAACTCTTCATATCAAGCAGTTAATGGAGGACCTAGCACCATCATTCCTGTGATCACATCAGTAATATTTCACCCGGAAAATCACTTAAAAGCGTGGGTAACGTTCACAGGCTATGAGCCAACAGCTAAAGTTTGGGCAACCAATGATGGTGGAAATACTTGGTTTAATGCTGACCCAAATGGAACATTAAATAATTTACCTGTCAATGATATCGTTTTTCAAAAAGGGACTAATGACCGTATTTATATAGGCACTGATGCAGGAGTTTATTATCGTGATAACAGTTCAAATACCTGGACTAAATTTTGTGATTTTCCAAATGTTATGGTTACAGAGTTGAAGATCAATTATTGTATGGGTAAACTAAGAGCTGCGACTTTTGGGAGAGGCGTATGGGAAGGTAATTTACTAGGAACTAATGGTTCAATTGGAACAGATGCACTTGAAATAACAACAAATTTAACGTGGAATACTTCAAGAGGCATAGATAGAAATATTAGAATAAAACCAGGGGGAACATTGAACATAACAGGTGCATCAACTGTCCTTAGCCTCCCAAAAGATGGTAAAATAATTATTGAACAAGGTGGTCGAGTGAATGTTACAGATGCAAAAATTACAAATAACTGCGGTCAAACATGGGGCAGTATTGAGATATGGGGAAACAGTAACCTGTCACAAACTTATGCAAATCAAGGTGCTCTAATTCTAAATAATGCTACTATTGAACATGGGACAGAAGCAGTAGTTGTATCCAAAGATGGTGGTACATTATACAATGGTGGAATTATTCAAGCTACTAATTCCAAATTTTTTAATAATAAACGGTCAGTATCCTTTTATAAATATGACTTACAAAACAATATATCTTTCTTCACAAATTGTAGTTTTAAAACGGATGCAAATTATAGGCATTCTCTTTCATTATTAGCTCATTTGACAATGTGGGCAGTAAAAGGAATTAATATATCTGGCTGCAATTTTGAGACCACCAATAATTTTGCATGGGATGCCACTAGAGTAGCCGGTATTGTTACTGTTGATGCAAATTTCACAGTTACGGATTATTGTTCAGCAGGAACTAATCCGTGCCCTGGAGCTATTATATCTACATTCAATGGTTTACACAAAGCTATCAATGCTCAATTGACAACAGGCACATCAACTTTTAATGTTTATAAGTCTTCATTTCAAAATAATGTGTATGGCATAATAACCACTGGGCATAATAACTTTAATATTAGAGCTAATAATTTTACTGTTGGGAAATCTTCTGTAGGAAATACGGTAGTTCATGAAGGCGTAAGCATATTTGCCGGGACAGGATTTAATGTGGATCAAAATACATTTACACCTACCTTTACAAGCTCATCTCAACCAACTACCATAGGTATAAGGTGTACAGATACAGGAGCTAGTGATAAGGAAATTTATAAAAATACTTTCTCAAAGTCATCTACCTCCAATACCAATGTATTTTATGCAAATCTTGCTAACGGAACAAATAGAAATAATGCGATAGGGTCACAACAATTTGGATTAAAATATAATTGCAACACAAATATAAACAATACTCAGCAAGGGTATGATTTTTCCGTTACAGATATTGGCATTGCTAATCCTCAAGGATCTTTAACCGCTCCAACAAGAAATACTTTTTCATTAGGAACATTGACACCAAATAGTGACTTCAATAATGGTGCATCTTCCGGATTTATAAATTACTACCATAGAGTGGGAGTAACAAATGAAATACCAGTAAATAAATTTCAGGTTAATAACTTTAGCACAAGCGGATCAGGGAATAGTTGTTTCGATAGATATGGAGGTGTAGCTGCACTGACATTACCTGATGAAAATAGCTATGATTTAGTAGTAGAAAACGTTAAAGCCATTGATGTTAAGATAAAGGAAGCTTCTAAAAATAGTGATTCAAAGTTAGTAGATCAATTAAATCAAGAATTGTTAGACTTAAATAAGGAGAAATTGGAAATAGAGAAAAATGTTCTGCATTATTACATTAGTAAATATGATGATCTGGGATTAATAAAGTGGTATAATAAAATTGGCGATTTAAGTGCTAAAATGTCTTTGATTGACTTATATTTAGGTAGAAATGATATAGGAAATGCAGAGTCAAAAGTACTAGCATTGTTGGATGATATCGGTACTATGGAAAACGAAGATGATCAAATTATTAATTACATAAATCTAAAGACGTTACAAATCAATGCACTAAAAGAGAATAGAGAGATAAATCTTGCAATCAATGAAATAGAAAGATCATTTTTAGTAAAATTGGCTATGTCCGACAGAGGAAAGGGAGGATATCAAGCAAGAAATATCTTAAACGCTTTAGGGGACAATTATTTCATAGAACCAGTATTTCCTATTTCTACTGAGTGGCGTAATGAAAAGGGAAATGTTAAAACTCAAGAAAACACTTCACTATCTGCATTCCCAAATCCTGCATCACATTTGGTAACTTTTACCTATAATATTGGAGAAATAAAACCAGATGCTACCCAATTGAAAATAGTTGATTTTATGGGAAGAAATATCCAAACACTTGCTATCTTATCGAGCGTAGGTGATGTTAGTTGGGATTGTAGTTTTGTACCTACTGGCATCTATTACTGCAGTATTATCAAAAATGGAGAGGAGTTAATAAAGCCTAAAGCTGTTATAGTCATAAAATAGGAATAAAATTTTATATAATTGGGCAAGAATAATGATAATTCTTGCCCAATTCAAAACCTAAATCAATAAAATGTGGACGTTCAAGTATTTTGGAATAATTTTATTTTTTTTAGCTACTAAATTAAGCAATGCTCAAAGCAATACTTTTAGCAAATTGTATCCGTTAAAGCCATTTCCTTCCTCCGTTTTTAATGCTGTATTGGTGACAGATACAGCCTATTATATGACAGGTGTGGTTTCTGACTCTTTACCGCCATTTAATCCCAAACCAATTTTTGTACGTTCCAATACAGATGGAAATATACAGGTGATAAAAATGTATAAAGATGGCAGTAAAAACTATGAGACATGGCATCAAGGTATGTATTTTGATGATAATGGAAATATTGTTACTAATGGATATATATTCAATAATCCTGATAAAAAAGAAAATTTTTTTATAAGATATCGTCAAACGGGCGAAGTGGACACGATCATAGAAATGGATAACTCCATCCACAATATAGATGTCAACTATTCTATGCTAATGGATAAGGATAGAAATTTCATCGTCCCCGTTAATTCTAACCCAAATTGGTATGCCACAAATATACTTTACAAACTTGATCATCAAGGAAATGTAATTAATAAAAAAACCTATAATCCTAATAACGGAAACCTACTATTAATCCGTATGGATACAACTAAAAATGGTTTTGTACTTGGTGGCTGGCAAGCACCGGCAGGTCAAGTAAAAAATGGCATCCATCAAACTATTATAGTAGAGTTTGACACATTAGGTAATAAAACATGGGAATATGAGTCACCTATTGATGAAGATTGGACAGGTACTTTAGGAGGTATTGTATCAAATGATAAGGATGAAATTATTTATGTCAGTGGGAAAGGGTATCTATTTGATACATTTGCAATTAGTGACGTTTTTAAAAACAAATGGTACGCCTCGAAAATAGGCAAAGATAAAAAAATAATTTGGCGTACATTAATACCTAGTTTTGCAGATAATTCAATTGAAGTATCACGATTTTGGAATATTCTCAAACTAAGGGATAAAATGAACTATTTAAGTATGGGTATGCTGGCAGATTCCATGACTGGCATTTATGTGTGGATCACAAAATTTTCTGATGATGGCAAAATTCTTTGGAATCGAAATTATAAAATGGAAAGCGATACAAATGGATATCAGTATGAAATTAGAGATATGGCCGAAGATAAAGAAGGTAATTTGATCGCAGTAGGTGAAAGACTAGATTTGGTTAGACAGGGATTTAATACGCAACAAGGTTTATTAATGAAACTAGATAAGCATGGATGCCTTACGCCTGGGTGCCATTTGGTCAGTACAAAAGATGAACATAAGGAGATAATAAACATAAAAATTTATCCTAATCCGGCGACAGATTTTATTACTTTCTATTTTGACGAAAATATAAAACTAAAAGTCAATCAATATTGTATCAGAGATATGTCAGGGCAAATAATTAAAGAAATTCGACCACTAATGCCTGATATTCATTATGTTATTCATACCAATGATTTTATTTCAGGTACATATATTATTCAGTTTTTAAAAGATGGACACCTTGTGAAGTCTGAAAAATTTATTATTTCACATTAAAATTTATAATCATGAGATATTTCTTTACGCTAATATTATTTTCAATCCATATTTATGTATTTACACAGGATTATACCCCGTTAGTAAAAGAAGGAAGATATTGGATCTACAATCATTATAATCATTCTTCTTGTTTTTTAATGGGGTTGCATTCTACTGAAGTCAGGTATTTCAGTGGAGATACTCTGATTAATTCAAAATCATACAAAAAACTTATATCTTCATTGGCAACAAGCCAACTTCCACCCTATGAAATTTCATCAAGAAAAACACTTTGCTGGATGCGGGAAGATACTTTGCAAAAAAAAGTATTTATGGTGAATTTTGATGAAAATGTATTTCCATGTACAGACAGTAGTAATGAGATATTAATATGGGACTTTGGATTGAAGGTAGGGGATACTCTCCCGGATTGTTTGATTCAAATCTTTAATCCGGTAGATTTTGGAGATGCAAAGAGTTTTGTACTTGATTCAATTCATGGCAAGGAATTTTATTGTTTGGGAGTTCCGCCTGGTATTTGTGGTGATCTTGCTTTGTGGCCAGTCAAATTTACTGAAGGATTTGGTATGGAAGATGGTCCGATTTATAAAAGATTTGGAACATTTTTGACCGACTATTGTGAAGGCACACTCGAACAATGCAACATAATCAGCAGTACACAAAATGAAATGGAATCCAACCAAGTAAACATTACCTTGTTTCCCAATCCTGTAGTGGATGTGATAAATCTGAAAACTGCATCAGAAATAAAAAAAATTGAAATCATAGACAGAAATGGACGAACCGTTATTTCAAGCCCTGGCACAGAAATAAATGTTAGCCAATTATTAACTGGAGTATATTTTCTCAAATGTTATAGTGTCGATAATAAGCTCTATTATTCAAAATTTGTAAAAATATAGGTAGAATGATCAACTGGTACTAACAAGCGTTTGGATGCCAATGGCGATAAAAAATAGTAGCACACATCAAATAATCTACTTAATTTTGTTATATGGATTATAGTTAAGTCATTTGTGAAACCGTTGCTCGGCACCAAGTGCTTGAACCTTTCGGACAATTACACTCAAATGCTACTTAGTCTAAATTAAATTTATAAATTATTGATACCAAATGGATATAAACAAACATATAATTGACCAAAGAGTGAAAAAAATTATTCAGGAAAAACCTGAATGGTTTGATGACATTAATGATGAGAATAGAAAAGTATCTCGTGCGTTTGTTCTTTTAGCTGTTTCTACTTATTTAAATATTGAGTTGACAGAAGCTCATTCAATGTTAACTGATGGAGGTGGTGATGCAGGAATTGACTCTATTTATGTTGGAGATACGACAGACTTGGAGTTGCCTGTAACAATTTTTCAGGGGAAGTATAAGTTGAATCTTGAAACCCATGCAAACTTTCCTGCAAACGAGGTCCAAAAAGTAGTTAATACAATTTGGACTATTTTTGATGTTGACAAAGATGTAAGCTCATTAAATCCAAACTTAAAGGCTCAAATAGAAGAAATTCGCTCTTTAATTGGAGATGGATATATTCCTGTTGTTAAGGTTGTTTTGTTTAATAATGGCCTGAGATGGAATCAAGAAGGAGAACAACATCTAATAAATGCTAATTTTCCCAAAGACCAAGTAGAGTTTGAGCATATAAATCACGAATCAATTGTTGATTTCATACAATCATCAAAAGGCATCAAGGCATCCCTAAGAATGCACGGTGCGAGCATTGTTGAAAATTTCAATTTCAAGCGTGTTTTAATTGGAAAACTAAATGTTGTAGAAGTTGCAAAACTTTTTGAAGCATACGGAGATGGATTATTGGAAAATAACATTAGAAGATATTTAGGTCTGAACAGAAATCGAGTAAATGAAGCAATTCAAGGAACGTTATTGAGCGAAAAGAAGGATAATTTCTATTTCAAAAATAATGGAATTACAATGATTTGCCGAAAGTTCAGTTACAATGCATTACAAGAAAAAAATTGGGATATATCTGCCGAAAATCTTCAAATAATAAATGGAGGGCAAACTTGTAAAACAATTCAACACACTTTAGCTGAACATCCAAATGAGGACTTTTCGCAAGTGTTCGTTTTAGTAAGACTTTATGAGTTGTCAGTTTCGGATGAAGAAAACGATTATTTAATAAATGAAATAACATTAGCAACAAACAGTCAAAATCCTGTTGACTTAAGCGACTTGAGGTCCAATGATAAAATTCAAAGAACTTTAGAGACTGATATTGAAGAACTCGGTTATAATTATAGACGAAAAAAAGATGTAGCAAGCTCGAATGACTCTGTTATTCCTCTATCCGTAGCAGCACAAGCGATATATGCAATATGGAAAGAACAGCCGCATTTGGCTAAGTTTAAACGCAAAGAACTTTTTGGCAGTCTTTATGAACGAGTTTATACAAATGATTTGAATGCAGCACAAGTTGTAATAGCAGTAATAATTTATAGATACTGTGACAGCCAAAGGCGTAAAATTTCACTTATAGAACAATATCCTCATATTCCATATAGTAATTACTTTATATCAATGATTATTGGTCAGTTATTATTGAAAAGAATAGGTATTACTCTAAATCAATTAATTCATAAAAATTTTGAGCATACAAAAGTATATTTTGAACAAAACAAAGAAACACTCTTTGCAGAAGCAAATCAAATTTTAATTACCGCATTGAATAGACTCTATAACGAAGATTATACAAACTTAAATATGGAGAGACTTTCTGCCGCTTTTAGAAGAGGGGAATTATATACTAGCATATCTTATAAATAGGAAACGGCCTGCCACTAACAACTAAGTTTTTCCCACAGTAAGTGGGGATGCGATCCACAAGTAACCACTAACCGGAAGAATGACCGTTAAACTGTATCTTCAGAGTTGAAACTGGGAAATAATCCTATATATGGTTTTTTATACCGAAATAAGTAAAAAGTTGTGATGGTTTATCGCAGCAAAGATTCGTGTTGTTTAATAAAGGGATGTCACATTTTCTTCTGAGCGTCAAACACAAGCGAGGGGTACCTTTGATATAAACTCCATTTAATGATCAACTATAGTAAAACTTTGCTCAATGAATCAATTTAATTCAAAATTCATATCCTGATACGCATCCAAGTGAAAACTGAAACGGTTTGTAAATGATACCATCTGATAATATTTGACTCTGAATGCTTTTAGACAAAGAGATATTCGTGCCAATATATAACTGATTATTGAAGTGATAATGTACGCTGAATCTGGACTCAAAGTTTCCTAATACAGAAAGAGATGACAGTGGATGTTTCGTATCATAGGATACTATATCCCCACTAGCTTTGGTTGTGCCAGTCCGATGGGAGAATATATTCAATGAAACTCCAAATTGACTCTCCATATTCCACCTCTTCATGCGTAAACTGTATCCTATTAATATGGGGATAGAAACAACTTGATCAGTGTTGTTTTTTTTGATTTTCCTTGTTGAAAGTGTTGTGATATCTGCTGTACCATAAATGAATTTCTCACTACCGGTTAAAATATTCTTTTCTATTTGCACTACTTGACCATTTAAGGAAACTGTATCAACCCTATTTTTTTCATATTCAAAAATGGAATACTTCATTTGATAATTGATTCCGGAGGTACACAATATCCCATTTGATCTTTTTATACCTCCTAAAATGGAGAACTCCCAACCCCCATTCGGTAGGATATAAATATATTCATAATCATCCCTTATTTGCTGCATCTTAGGTTCTGCATTGGAGTCATTCCAATGGATGAAAGCGATTATTGATTGAAGGAAAAATGATTGTCTCTTCCCAACATATGGAAATAGAATTTTAGTATTAAGTAGGGTTCTACTCTGTAGGTTTGAATGAATAATTGGTGCACTTAGCAACTTCAACGTGGGAAATTGGGTTGTCTCAAGGTATGAAAGTTTTGAATTATTTTCCTCAGGTTTTTGATAAAAGGTCAGCTTTGATTGGCTATGGATTAAATTTGATATGGAGTCAGTATTACTATGACTTTCAATTGCCGATGGGCATATATTCTGCGTAAATGAAGCCACATTTTCAATGGCAGTACTTTGAGTATGCGAAGGTTTGTCAGCCTGAATTTTGTCATATGGGTTTTCATGACTTGATTGGAATCTATCCTTATTGAATTCATAAAGCAGTTTCCCATCATTTAGAGCGGTACCTGATGTGCCTAATACGCCATCTGTTTTGATATTTTTTAAACCACTATAAAGAATTGAAGAATCTTCTCCATAATGAAGTCGTAAATCTATACTATTTTCTGAGTTATTAAACAAAGGAGTATGAATCTTATTATTATATTGTTTGTGCAAAGGTATTTTTTTGATTCTAACTGGTTCTGCATTGAACATTGTTTCATTTATACATGTGTCTGAATACAGTACATTTTTTGGTAGTTCTTGTGATACAAAATGCGTTTGCCCTTTTACTTTGTTTTCCTCGAACCCTCGGGTTGAAGTATTTTCTTTATCATTCCAAAAATATATTCCAATGGTTAGGATAAATAAGGGTAGCAACCACCACGCGATAAATAAACGCCTTTTCTTTTTCATTTTCATTTTCTCCATGATGCCGGCTTCTAATGCATCGTACCCAAAACTGTCGGGTAGGGGAGATGCTTGTCTAATTTTATTTTTAAGATTATTTTGATATCCCATATTGCATCAATTTTGCATCTGTTAAAATATTATTTTTTATCCATTTAATAGCTCGAAATAGCTGGGACCTTGATGTTTCAGCACTGATTCCAAGCAATTCGCCGATCTCTTTATGAGAATATTCTTCAATGACGTACATTAAAAAAATGGTCTTGTATCCCTGAGGCATGGCATTTAGCATTTGTTCCAAATCAGCGTTTGTGAGTAATTCTAGCTTCTCCATATAACCGTCCATAGATTCTAAGTTATCTTCTATGGGATAACTCACAATAATCATTTTACTTTTTCTAATCAAAGAAATACATTGATGTACTACTATTTGCGAAAGCCATGATTTGAATGTGCCTTTGTTTTCATTAAAGTTTTTTAAGCTCAAATACAGACTGGCGAATACTTCTTGCATTGCGTCCTTTCGATCCTCTTCTTTTTCAAAATAATTCTTTATAATACTGAAAACGTAAGGTGCACATAGATTATACACTTCTCTATACATGCGTTTGTCACCGTCTATACAAGCCTGGATGATATCCTTCTCTAGCATGGATTTTCTATTCGCATTCATTCAGAGTCGAATAAACATCGTTCGTCGAGTTTAATTCTCTGTGTTCATTGTTTTTCAGAAAATTTACCTGCACAGGATAAATGACATCGTAAGTAAATGCCAAAGAATCGAAAACTATGGGTTGCAATTGATTGTAATCATAAAAAGTTAAAATCTGTTCGGCTTGCTGTACTTGTAATGGGAATAGTATATCATAACATGGAGGTGAGACGAGCAAACTGGTTCCTGACAATAATAATAATAAATCATGACCACCAAAACATTCTTGTAAAGCAGAATCAAGCTCTGAAATATCTGAAACAGAAATATAATTACTATCCGGTGTTTCCAAAGTTAACGGATAGGCAAAATCTTCAAAAATGCCTTGTAGAAATATTTGTCTCATGGTTTCTGGATTTTTTACTTCATAGGATTCACTATGATTGACAAGTTTGATATGAAAAGGGAATACCAGCCGATAGCATCCTATAAATTCAAAGCAATCCAAACAGGTGAACAACGTGTCTAAATCGTTTCCGTTACATTCTATCAACGCTTTTTCAAGTTCAAATTCTGAAGCAATATTCTTGTCAATTCCGTTGCTCGAAATAACTTGAAATGGAAACGTAAAATAAAGTTCTTCTTCAGAGGAATGAATGATAAATTCATCTTCATTGGTAATATAGATATCTTCATTTTCTTCGTTGGTAACTTTCAATGGATACTTGTATGTATAGCATGAATTTTCGAAATTAATGAGAAATGCCGGATATTTATTTTCCAAAACAGAAATAGAATCAGGAAGACAACTTGCAAAATAGGTTGCTAATGACCATAAGTCAGGTACACTGTGTGTAAATCCCAGATTATCGGTGATATCCAATGGATATACAAAATCTACTATTGTGATTTTTTCATTTTCAAGTATTGTTTCGAAATCACTATTGTTTTCGATGATAAATTTTATACTATCAGATGTGATCACACTGAAAGGGTAAGTGACCATAACACATCCTATCTGTTGTCCGACATTTGCTGATGTTGGAATTGCTCTTCCCACCATATCATTGATAATGATAGTTTCTGGTTGCGTTACTTCTAATGGGGTAGTGTCTGATATGTCATATTCTTCAACAGCACAAGCTGTTATGAAAGTAAACAGAACAAACAAATAATGTATCTTAAACTTCATTTGAAAATTATTGTACATATAGTTATAAATAGCCTCTGAAAACGTTGCATCGTAATGTAATTTTATGAAATTTTGGTATGATGGGTATTTTAGTGATCAATAGGTAGATAAAATTCTGAAATATTTCATCTAAAAATCACTTCTCGAAATTGCTTTTTAAACTTCTGAAATTAAGAGTATGTTTAAATTTTGTTTTTGGATAATAAAATGGAACATTTTGAGCGAAAAAAGGTAAATTTTGCAGCCGAATGTGGGCAATTCGATGAAAAATTTAACGAATTTGTAGCCAAAATACAACATTTTCTAGCTAAAGTATAAATTTGAAACATACTCTGAATGGCTTGGAACAATGATATCAAAATTTTTAAAAAAAACCGGTTGTCGATGCAACGAAAAAATGAAAACTTACTAAGAATATAAGAAATCAAACTTTTTTAATTTCTAAATTCATTTTTATGAACTCTAAGAACATAATCTTTTCCCTTTTGTTTTCTTGGTTTGCTTTGCAATCCTTTGGTCAGAATAATTGTCCTTGCCCGTCGGTATATGACCCGGTTTGTGCCTTTCAAATAAGTGAAAGTGATACTATTTATTCTGAGTTTCCAAACGCTTGTTTTGCGGAATGCTTTGGATTTACTGTAGTGACAGATTCAACTCTTTGTAATTATAATACTTTATGGAGCAACTGTAACTGTCCTGAACCTGACAGCACCTTCGTATGTGCACAAGATAGTTTTGGTATTATTTTTCCTGTTCCAAATGCATGTTTAGCTGCATGTTGGGGATTTACCGTAATTGAAGATGGAGACTGCTTCAGTAATCCGTGGGGTGACTGTAACTGTCCTGAACCAGACAGCACTTATGTATGTGCGCAAGACAGCTCCGGAAATATCTTTCCTGTTCCAAGTGCTTGTTTGGCCGCATGTTGGGGGCTGACCGTAGTAGAAGATGGTGACTGTTTCAGCAATCCTTGGGGCGACTGTAACTGTCCTGAACCAGACAGCACTTATGTATGTGCGCAAGACAGCTCCGGAAATATCTTTCCTGTTCCTAGTGCTTGTTTGGCCGCATGTTGGGGGCTGACAGTAGTAGAAGACGGAGACTGCTTCAGTAATCCGTGGGGTGACTGTGATTGTGTAATCAACGAAGATGAACCTTTTATTTGTGCAATAGACAGTGTCGGACATACATGGTCAGCTCCAAACGCTTGTGTAGCTACCTGTTGGGGATGGACAGTTGTAGAAGACTCTCTTTGCAATCCATTGATGGACGATCCTGAAATTGATGATGAAATTTTGGAATGTATTCAAAATTTAAATATAGAAAGCACAACGACCTTCCAAGAAGCTTTATTGATGATCAGTGAATCATGTGGACTTACACTACCTGAATGTATTTTAAACGCACCTACTTTTGATTCAGATTCAGCTTTCATTGAGTATATTATTACAAATTGTGATTCTCTTGGTTTCAATAATAATACGGCAGGATCTAGTGTGTTCAATCTGTATAATTCAATTCGCAATATAACAACAGATACGAAAGAAATAAATAAAATATCGAATACCACAATATCTTTACAGTCAAACCCAGTGAGTTCTACCTTGGTGTATTCTATTGAAACAGAAAGCGTCAATGATGTTACCGTTACTTTGCGAGACATCAATGGTAGAATTACCTACCGTCAATCGCATCATTTAAGTGTGGGAAGACAGTCTTATTCTTTTGACATGTCATCATCAAAATCAGGCATATTCATATTGACCATGTCCACCTTAAATGGGCAGAAATCACTAAAAGTAGTTAAAATTGATTAATATTTTGAATTATTTAGTAAAGGGGCATCAAGCCCCTTTTTCATTTGTCGTCTTGGTGCTTCGTTCTTGCATCTTGGCCACCACCTTATTGAATAAGTACACTCTAAAGTAAGTTATCGAGACACTATAGAAATTTATGGTGCAATATTTGCAAGATGTTTTATGGATCATGGTGATGAAGTATAATTATTACCAAATTTATCCAAGACCCAATTTAATTGGATATTCCTATCATTTGGGAGTTTGAAAGGATTTTTCAGGAAGGGGATATACGTCCCCTTTTTTTATTATTGTATTTTTCATTGATTTTTTCTAACCAACCATTTTTTCAAAACCTTATTGGGGCTAACCTACATAGAAGAATACAGTATAAGAGTGTATTCTACTTCAACCAAACTTTACAGCAGTTTATAAGGTGCACTTTTGCCTAAACATTTTGCATGACCTTTATGTTTATAGCTTGTGCAAAGGCACATTTTTTGAATATTGTATTTATTGATATCACCTGAAAGTAATTGTGTGTTTCATTGCTAGATAAGTTACAAGGTGATATGCGGTCAAGCCTTTTTCAGTATTAAATTTTACTGAGAGGTTTGATTGATTAGTTATTAAATTCAAGGGGCGTTTGCCCCTTTTTAATTCAATGAAGGTTTATTTGTGAAAAGGAGAACATAATTTCCTTTCAGTTTGCTATTCGAAAGTGTAGATTTTTGTATCCAAAGCGTATTTTTTTCAATGTGGTGATTGGTATTTCTTGTACCCCAAAGCGTATCAGGTCACATCAATGAATAATCATAACGAAACTGTGATTTTTGTCGATCATTGATTGCTGTTTACTCTTACTCCCATTTTCTGTGGAACACCTTAATTTATAGTTTTTGTTTAGTAAGTTTGAAGTGGCATAAAGGTTGAACACTGATATTTGCATATCACCTAGAAGAATTGCTTTTTACTCATCAAAATGTTGTGTCGGGTGATAGAAGGTCATGCTCATGTATTAACTGCGTATAATTGAAAATCTTGCTTGTGTCGTTATATTTTTAGGGGCTGTATGCCCCTTTTCTACTTTAGCGTCCATATTGTAAAACTAAATTCATATTTGATTGAGCAATAGGAAGGATTCAAATACAGCCTAAAAATTGTGGAAATGAGGAATTTTTAAAAAACTTCGATATATCATCATTTTGCGAAAAATAAATAAAAATCTTCATTAATAGTTGAAACATTTTACTAGCATATGTGTTTCAATCGATAAGTTTTTTCTAGTATCGGTTTCATGCTTATCACCTGAGAACAATGGTGTATTGCTATCAAAATGTTATCTCAGGTGATAGCCAATCATGCTTTTTCAGTTTTGGCAGTTGATTGAAGAACCTGATTGTGTAGTTATTATTTTCAAGGGGCTTTATGCCCCTTTTTCCATTTGTGTATTGAGTGCCACTGCTTTCGTATAAATAATTAATTCAGCAAATGAAATTTTAGAATTGCGATCAGTTTGATGGTAGAGTATTTACTTAATGAAGTGTAGTTGATTGCTAGACTGTTACTAAATGTTAGGTGGATGGTTTATAGTAAAAATAAGTAGCTATTCAAATGAAGACATCACAATAAATTTTCTTGCAAAAGGATAAATTTAAACATACTCTAAGTTGATTTTTAAAAAGCTTTGTTGCCAAAACATTTGAATTATTCGAGTGCTAAGGATTAGGTGGTTTTAAAATTGGTTTTCGAGTTATCACCCATGACGATTTTTGTTTGCTTGGATTTATTGAATATGGTGTGGTAATGATGCATATTTTTTTGTTTTTACGGTCTATTGACAGACTTTGAATGATTTGTTTTTTTTTCAAGGGGCTTTATGCCCCTTTTTTTATCAAAACCATTGAATCACGCCACTTTAATTTCAGTAAATGATGGATAAAAATGAAAAAATTTTAATTATGTACATATTCACTTTTTTGCTTTGTACCTTTTGAAGCCATGACCTATCACCTTTAATTTAGACAATACGTTATTTTTCAAATCTTCCCACAACAATGCCTCACACTTAGTATTTTGTTTTATTTTAAAGTAATTTTTTATTCCGTGTTAATTTAACCATACCAATTAAAGTGGAAGCTTTTAGATTTTATTTCCCTAAATAATCACTGCAAACTATGTATTTGAATTTTTTTTAATATTTTTATTTTGATATTAAAAAAAAAGTATATACATTTGCAGCACCATCTAAAACATCCTGACTATCTTTAGGATGAAAATGTAATAGAACCATAAGACGTAACCCAATAATGGGTGTTTGATATCATTCTAATACATTTTAATATGAAAGCAAGATTTTTATTTATTTTACTCTCACTGTCCTATACTTTGGTAAGTTATGGACAAATTTCCGGAATAGTATTTAGGGACTTCAACTCCAATGGGGTCAAGAACAACACCGCTACCTTTAACGAGCCATTTGTAAGTGGGGTCATGGTCAAAGCATATAATTCTGCTGGTACCCAAGTAGGAAGTACAACAACGAATAGTAGTGGAGCGTATTCATTTACGGGGCTGACCTTACCTTTAAGGATTGAGTTTACAGGGTTTCAGACAACAGACTATAGCTCTGTCAAAGGATCAGGAAGCAATACTTCGGTTCAGTTTTACTCAGCGGCGAGTACCACAGCTAATTTTGGAATAAATTATCCATCTGATTACTCAATGGATAACCCAAGGATAGCTGTTTCATGTTTTGTCAATGGAGATAACTTAGTTGCCGGTAGTAGTGCAGCTCAAGGGGATGCATTAGTTGCCTTTAATTATGAAACGAGCAATAAGACCGTGATAGGTACTGCAGGGCAAGTGGGAGCGGTATGGGGAGAAGCGTACCATAGACAATCAGATAAGTACTTCTTTGCATCGTTTGGAAAACGACATTCAAATTGGGGCCCATTAGGTCCAAATGGAATATATGTCACTACATCCGGAAAAACTGTAGCAGGTACTGGTAATACAAGTAGCTTTGTGAATCTTCAAGCGGTGAATCCTGCATTTAATGCCGGAAGTCCGGTGCGGGATTTTTCTCCTGGTGGTGGTGACAAAACACAACCCAACTATGATTCAAACATGGTGACAGCAGTGGGCACATCCGGCTTAGGAGATTTGGATGTTTCAGATGATGGGCAATACCTATATACTGTGAATCTCAACGACAGAAAGGTTTGGAGGATAGAAGTGGGAAGTACTGGCACAGCGCCTACAAGTGCAAGCCAGATAGTAGCATATTCTTCATTGCCAAACCCTTGCACCAATAGCACTTTTCGACCTTTTGCATTGAAATATTATAGAGGTGAAATTTATGTTGGTGGAGTATGCGATGGTGTTACTGATTTAACCAATCCTTCTTCTGCGGTAAATAGAAATAATCTTAAAGCGACCGTTTATAAGACGAATGGATCAACAGCACCGGGTGGAGCAGTGTGGACACAAGTATTCGAGATGCCTCTGACATTTAATAGAAATGCCAATTTGAATGTAGGTTCAGCAGCGACAGCAAGCTATCCGTATACTGATCCAAATGGAACAAACAATGCATTAAGTATTTCATCTTGGCACCCTTGGGCGAGGTCATGGAGTGACATGATACTTAATTTTTCTGATACAAAACCATATTATCCTCAACCCATGTTGACAGATATTGAATTTGACATTGATGGTTCTATGATTCTAGGGTTTTGTGATCGAGAAGGACACCAAGTGGGTACTCAAAATCTAACGCCAACAGGAAATCCAGCTGAATACGGTACAGCTCCTGGTGATATCCTAAGGGTATTCAACAATAATGGTACTTTTGTTTTAGAAAATAATGGTACTGCAGGTACTTTGACCACAGGTGGATCGGGAAATGGTGATGGGCCCGGAGGAGGAGAATATTATTTTCAAGATAGATTTCAATTGGGGGCTGGAACTTACGGTGCATCCCTAGATCCGAGCAATCATGATGAAAACTCATTAGGAGGGTTGGCGCTTTGGCCAGGTTCTGGTGAGGTGGTCAATTCAGTATTCGACCCGAAAGATGCTTGGGAATCAGGAGGGGTAAGATGGTATAGTAATTCTGATGGTACTGTACAAGATGCATTGACGTTATATGTAGCCATTGACGCAAGTGCATTTGGTAAGGCAGCAGGTATTGGTGACCCTGAATTAGCAACAGGTACAGCGCCCATCGAGATAGGCAACCGAGTGTGGGTGGACACCGATGGCGATGGCATTCAGGATGCAGGAGAAGCTGCTCTCAGTGGAGTAACCGTGCAATTAGTAAAGAATGGAACGGTGATCGCTACTGCGACGACGGATGCAACAGGGAACTATTACTTTAGTAATGGAGCAGGCACATCTACATCATCAGCGATATATAATATCACGCAATTGATGGCCAACATGCAATATATCGTAAGGATACCGAATGTACAAGGAGGAAGTAAGCAGGGTGCATTGGGCACAAATACACTCACAGTCGCCAATGCAGATGCTACAAGCAATGGAGATTTAAGAGATAGCGATGGACTATTAGTAGGCAATAATGCTGAAGTGACAGTATTGACGACGGATATTCCTATAGCAGGGGCCAATAACCATACCTTTGATTTTGGGTTTACACCAGCACCCACTTGTACCGTAGGCATTACATGTAATCCTTTGCCGCAAACGAGCTGTACGCCGCCTAATGGGTCGGCTACTACCATAGTAACAGGTGCTCAAGGAAATGTCACATACTTGTGGAGCAGTGGTGAGACAACAAGTAGTATCACAGGAAAAGCTGCAGGTACCTATACCGTAACAGTGACGGATGATTTTCTTCCGGGCTGTACAGCTACTTGTCAGGCTGTAGTTGCAAATGGTACCGTAAATCCTACATGTAGTATAACAGTGAACAGTCAACCAAGCTGTGCTACTCTCAATGGTGGCTCAGTCACAGTAGTGCCAAGTCCGGCAGGGACATACAGCTATGTGTGGAATACAGGAGCCACCACTGCGACAGTGAATAATCTAACAGGTGGTACATATATGGTGACGGTGACCAATACATCGACAAGTTGCACAGGCGTATGTCAAGTCACCCTAGACACACCAACGAACTGTTGTAACATCAATACAATTACAATTCAGAGTTTAGAGTGTTTGGATAATGGTACACCTAGTTTGATGACAGACAATAGACTGAGAATAGGGATGGTGGCATATAATAGCAATACATCATTAACAACCTACAATGTGAGTGTAAATGGTGGAACGACGATAACACCGACGAGTGGAACATATGGCGCATTGACGTATTTTACATTGGGGCCTGGCACGGGAGGTTCGGGAGCAACCTATACCTTGACATTGACAGATAGTGTTACATCAGGATGTACATCACAAATCCAAGTGATATCTCCGATGGATTGCGTCCCGGCAACACAATGTCCTACACCTGAGTGTGGTACAGCGACGATACAGGTGAATATATAATTTGAAGATTTGAAAATGTATATAATTTGAAGATGAATATAATTTGAAGATTTGAAAATGAGGTAATTTGAAAATTAATTTTCAAATCATCAAATCGGCATATCTTCAAATCATTAAATCGCCAAATTTTCAAATCATCAAATCGGCATATCTTCAAATCATTAAATCGCCAAATTTTCAAATCATCAAATCAGCACATTTTCAAATCATCAAATCATCAAATCATCAAATCATCAAATCGTCAAATCATCAAATCGCCAAATTTTCAAATCATCAAATCATCAAATCGCCAAATTTTCAAATCAAGTAAAAATAACGCTTTCATATCTGGGGCCCTTTGCTAACGCGGGGGCTTCCTTTTTTTTTACAGAACCAACATACACCATCTACCCAGCTCCTCCAACCACACACATAACAGTGATTAAATAGTAATATATAAAAATTACGTATCTTGTGTCTCCAAAATTGAGTAGAATGAAAGTATTTATTGTAGAAAGTGATGTGGAATATGCTTTGGAATTGAAATCAATGGTTGAAGAAATGGGCCACGAGGTTGTGGGTATCGAGATCAATTGTGGAGAGGCTGTTTTTAAAACTATGGATGCAGCACCACAACTTGTTATTGTAAATGTAGCACTCAATGATGGAAAGAAAGGTTGGGATTTTTACAATGATATAAAGCATTTGGAGATTCCATGTTTGTTTATTTCGAAGTTGCATTACCGCGACATCTATGAAGAAATTTTAAAAATTGGCAACTTTCCGCTTTTGATTAGACCGTTTCATAAATTCACGCTAGGAAGTATTATGAGATGTGTGGTGAAGGATAGTGGAGAAAGTTACTTGCAAAAAATATTCAACTATAAGCAAGGTTCAAAGATATATACAGTGGTTTTCGGAGATATTCTGTGGTTGGAATCAGATAGGAATAATTCAATAATTCATTTTGGGAATAAGAAAATCGTTTTGCGAATGGCCATTACAAGTTTATTGAAACAATTTAAAAGTGACCAGATGGTACGAATTCACAAGAGTTTTGCCATACCTGTGTTTAGATTGGTAAAAGTAGATTTTGTAGAAAATGTAGTGGATATTGGCAGTCATGAACTGCCTTTAGGCCGGTCGTATAAGAAACAGGTAAAGCAAATATATCATTCCGGCAAGTAGGAAATATTGCAATTAGGTAGGATGTACAAAGTTTTATAACGGATGAGCTCTCTTGTACACACTTTTTTAAGACTTTTTATAAAAAATGCATTTTTTTTAATATTTTTATTTATGTATTACAAAAAAAGTATATACATTTGCAGCACCATCTAAAACATCCTAGCTATCTTTTAGGATGAAAATGTAATAGAACCATAAGACGTAACCCAATAGTGGGTGATTGATATCATTCTAATACATTTTATATGAAAGCAAGATTTTTATTTTCATTTTACTATTCTTCTCCTTTTGGGGTTTAAAAGCTCAGATCAGCGGTACAGTTTTCCGGGATTTTAATGGAAACGGGCAAAAGGACGCAAATGAATCTTTAGTTACCGGTGTCTTAGTTAAGGCCTATAATGCCTCAGGTACTCAATGTGGAACGGCTACTACGTCTGGTTCTACTTCTCCTAACTACACAATCACAGGCTGTACAGGTGATGTACGGGTAGAATTCGAAATTCCGAATCTCGGTGCTTGTGGATTAAATCCACTTGTAGATTATACCAGTTCTGGAGGTGCTTCCTACGGTTCTTCTGTACAGTTTGCTACAGGCACATCGTCAAATATCAATTTTGCCATCAATGCACCAGAGGATTATTTTTTACCGACGGATAATCCCAAACTATATGTTCCTTGTTATATCAATGGGGACCCTGCCAATGCGAATGTAGCTGCGGGAGATGCCTTTGTTGGCGTAAATTTTGACGCAACGGGTACAACAGACCATGTGGCTACAGCAGGAGAGATAGGTTCTACCTGGGGAGTTGCTTATAGTAAGCAAGCAAAAAAATTATTCACAGGTGCTTTCCTGAAAAGGCACGTAGGTTTAGGGCCTTTGGGTAGTGGCGGTATTTATTTGATAGATCCTTCAACAGGAGGTGTAACTAATTGGCTCGATTTAGACGCTATCGGCATAGCCACCCGAGGATCAGGCACCTACACCGGGCCAGGGCCATCTGCTTCTTCACTTGTACCCTTTAGTCCAGTTATTGGAACAAACACACAACGAGCTTTAGGTAACGGTCTTGACCAACCAAGTCACGACGCCCCGGCTTATGCACAGATAGGAAGATTATCTCTTGGAGATGTTGATATTTCTGATGATGGGAGATATTTATTTGTCATGAATCTATTTGACAAAACCGTATATCGTATTGATTTGGTGGATCCTTTGAACCCACAAGCGCCTACCGCTGCTAATGCTGCTACTAGGATAAGCTCTTGGGCAGTACCATCTCCCGGTTGTACCAATGGCGAACACCGACCTTTTGGATTGGAATTTGCAAGAGGAAATCTCTTTGTTGGCGTCGTTTGTAGTGGAGAAAATGGTGGTGGTGCAAGTGACTTAGAGGCATATGTATATCAAATCACGGATTTTGTAGGAGGGACCTATTCTACCTTATTTAATATTCCATTGGATTATGATAAAGGATATGCGACATCTCATTTTGGTAATATACCAGCTGCAGAAGCGACTAAGGGTTGGTTTGCCTGGTCCGATGATGCAGGTTTTACATCTGATTATTATGCCGATTCTCACCCGCAACCCATACTGTCTGATATAGTATTTGATAGCGATGGTTCATTGATATTGGCATTTATGGATAGACTAGGACACCAATTAGGGTGGAATAACTACAATCCGCATAATACACAGTTGGTTATTGCTGTAGTTGGAGGTGACTTGCTAAGAGCATATTACAATCCTACAAGCTGTACCTATGAATTGGAAAGTAATGGAAAAGAAGGACCAAGTAGTCCAAAACCTGCCACAGGTGGGGCAGGAAACGGCGAAGGACCAGGCGGAGGAGAGTTTTACTATCGTGATTGTTTCACTTGTTTTCCTGATGGTTATCACCAAGAAACTGTACAAGGAGGAATTGCTGTGGCATTGGGTTCAGGAGAGGTGGCTGCGGCCGTTATCGATCCTGCACAATATGACTCAGGTGGTTTGACCTGGTTTAATAATACCACGGGATTGGATACAAAAGATTATGAATTATATTTTACTGGAAATAGTGGGTCACCACCACCAAGTGGGACTTTTTCAAAAGCCAATGGTTTAGGAGATCTAGAGGTTACGGCTAGTTTAGCCTCTATTGAAATAGGCAACCGCGTCTGGTTAGATACCGATGGCGATGGGATACAAGATGCTGGAGAGACTCCTATAGCGGGGGTAACAGTACAATTGGTCAAAAACGGTACAGTGATAGCCACCGCCACTACAGATGCTAGTGGTAACTACTATTTCAGCAGTGCAACAGGAACGAGTACGGCATCAGCTATATACGGTATTACACAACTGATGCCCAATATGCAATATACCGTGAGAATACCCAATGTACAAGGCGGAAGTAAGCAAGCAGCTTTGGGTACCAATAGTCTCACGACTGCCAATGCAGATGGAAGTACCAATGGAGACCTGAGAGACAGTGATGGTACCTTGGTAGGCAACAATGCGGAGGTGACGGTGCTGACGACGGATATAGCAGTAGCAGGTGCCAATAACCATACCTTTGATTTTGGTTTCAGCACAATATCATGCACATTATCAGTGAGTTGCACACCTACTCCGCAAAGCAGTTGTACCCCATTAAATGGAGGAGCTAGTGTTGCAGTGACTGGAGGGCAGGGCACCATCACCTATTTATGGAGCAGTGGTGAGACGACGAGCAGTATCAGTGGAAAGGCAGCAGGCACATACACAGTAACGGTGACAGATGATGTATTGGCAGGTTGTACAGCTACTTGTCAAGCAGTCATTGCTAGCACCGCCACATTGCCAACAGCAACTTGTAGTAAAGTGGACAATACCAATTGTGCAACTCCTAATGGAAGCGCTAGTGTAGTGACGAATGGAAATCAAATCCTTTGGTCGAATGGTGGCACAACTGCGACGATCAGTAATTTATCAGTCGGCACCTATACAGTGACGGTAACAAATACGACCACAGGATGTACGAACACCTGTCAGTCTGTTGTGGCTACAACAACCACATTGCCGACAGCAACCTGTAGTAAAGTGGACAATACCAATTGTGCCACTCCTAATGGAAGCGCGAGTGTAGTGACGAATGGAAATCAAATCCTTTGGTCAAACGGAGGAACAACCGCAACAATTAGCAACTTATCAGCAGGCACCTATACAGTAACGGTAACAAATACAACAACAGGATGTACGAACACCTGCCAGTCTGTAGTAGCCACCACAACCACATTGCCGACAGCAACCTGTAGTAAAGTGGACAATACCAATTGTGCCACTCCTAATGGTAGCGCGAGTGTAGTGACGAATGGAAATCAAATCCTTTGGTCGAATGGTGGCACAACTGCGACGATAAGTAATTTATCAGCAGGCACCTATACAGTAACAGTAACGAATACAACAACAGGATGTACGAATACATGCCAATCTATAGTAGGAAATTCAACGGTTACCCCAACATGTAGTATAACAGTGAATAGTCAGCCAAGCTGTGCTACTCTCAATGGTGGCTCAGTCACAGTAGTGCCAAGTCCGGCAGGGACATACAGCTATGTGTGGAATACAGGAGCAACTACTGCGACAGTGAATAATCTGACAGGTGGTACATATATAGTGACTGTTACAAATACATCGACAAGTTGCACAGGAGTATGTCAAGTGACCCTAGCCACGCCTATGAATTGTTGTAATATTAATACTATCACCATTCAGAGTTTAGAGTGTTTGGATAATGGTACACCTAGTTTGATGACAGACAATAGGCTGAGAATTGGTTTGATGGCAGTAAATAGTAATACGTCACTTTTGACATTTAATTTAAGTGTTAATGGCGGAACGACGATAACACCGACGAGTGGAACATATGGCGCATTGACGTATTTTACATTGGGGCCTGGTACGGGAGGTTCGGGAGCAACCTATACCTTGACATTGACAGATAGTGTTACTTCAGGATGTACATCACAAGTTCAAGTGATATCTCCGATGGATTGCGTCCCGGCAACACAATGTCCTACACCTGAGTGTGGTACAGCGACGATACAGGTGAATAACAATTAATTGATTTGAAAATGAATATAATTTGAAGATTTGAAGATGAATATAATTTGAAGATTTGAAAATGTATATAATTTGAAAATTAATCATCAAATCATCAAATCGTCACATTTTCAAATCATCTAATCATCAAATCGTCAAATCATCAAATCATCAAATCGTTTCATTTTCAAATTAGGCACGTGAGAGATGATAAAAAAAATTTAATAGTTGATATGACATTTGATTTTGCTTTAACCATAATTTCTTTTTGTGAGGATTTAGAAAAGGAGAGGAAATTTAATTTAGCAAATCAATTGTTCAGAAGTGGAACATCAATAGGAGCAAATACATGGGAGTCTCAAAATGCAGAAAGCAAGGCTGATTTTATACATAAGTTAAAAATAGCTGCCAAAGAAGCAGATGAGACTAAATACTGGTTACTATTGTGTGATAGATCTGAAAATTACCCAGATACTAAAAAGTATTTGATTGAATTAGAAAGTATTATAAAAGTATTGTCTAAGATAATCAGTACATCAAAAAAGTAAATCAATTTGAAAATGAGTTAATTTGAAGATTGACTGTCACATTTTCAAATCATCAAATCGTCACATTTTCAAATCATCAAATCGTCACATTTTCAAATCATCAAATCGTCACATTTTCAAATCATCAAATCGTCACATTTTCAAATCATCAAATCGTCACATTTTCAAATCATCAAATCATCAAATTTTCAAATCATCAAATCGTCACATTTTCAAATCATCAAATCATCAAATTTTCAAATCATCAAATCGTCACATTTTCAAATCAAGTAAGAATAACGCTTTCATATTAGGGGGTCTTTACTAACGTAGGGGCTTCCTTTTTTTACAGACCTAAAATACCATTTTCCCAAACGAAGAAATAAAAGAACTAAAAAATCTAACAACTTCGCAACTCTACAACTTCTCATCTCGACAAATTTTCCTTACTTATAGAACTCACCAATTACATTTATCAATATACTTCAGTTCTACACTTTAAGACTAGGAAAACTATTTACAATTTAAAGTTAGTTTAAAAATCTCTACTCGTAATACAATTCACCATAATATACTCAATTATGAACATATTGTATTAATTAGTGTATTCTGAATAAGGGTAACTCAAAATAAATGTGTCTTATAGTAGTAAAGTATCCTTTTTATAAAATACCCAGTATTTTATTTAAGTAAATTAACCTAAAAATTTAAATATGAAACTTTTGCATAGACTTTCATTGCAATATTTTTTTGTGCTATTTTCTTTTACAAATCTAATTATAGTAAATGAGACTTTAGGACAATGCAACCCCGATAATCCAAATGCACCTCCATTTTGCGCACCGAGTCCGGTTTGTTCTAATGGAAATTTGCTTTGGACACAATCTATTAATTCGACGGATGGTTCAGCAGCAGTGCGTTTATATTGCGGCAGTACCACGACATATACAATTCCAGGACCATATCCGTCAAGTTTCAGTAGCGGAGAATTGCTGATATCAATTGATGATGCGGTCAGTTACGACGGATATACAGGCAGAAATACTGTGACACAACCAAATGAACGGTGGCGGTTGGTATTTAAGAAAAACGGAACTACGGTTGCTACATCAAATTATTCAGGTGATGTACCGGACCAAGTGACCCAGGGATATTGGCGTGGATCTATGGGATCTGTCTATGTGCCTAATGGCGTTGACCAAATCATCATTGAGCATTGGTCTGTGGCACAAGATTGTAACAGCCCGAATAGCGTTGTGCCAACAAGTGTGTGTATCAGTGCAGTTCCCTACACATGTAGCAGTACACCACCTAGTTTGTGTGATGCAAATATTTCAAATGCCTACAGTGTACTTAGCCCCGGTGCCTTTTGTACACCAGACGCTTGGACAGCTGACCAGCATAATTTTAGCCTAAATGCAGGCCCAAATCCTGGTGCTTATCAAATAAAATCGGGCACAACTCCTAGAATTATTGAATATGCGGATGGCACCGTCAAAGGTCTTATAGAGGTATCCTACAGTTTGGGTACCGTAGGAAGTATGGACAATTCTCGAGGATATATTATTGAACTTACGGGATCCCAGAGAACGACGGGAAGCCCTGTTGCACCTTGGTCGCCAGCTACCGGATGTGGAATATCCAATCAGTCTTCTTGGATTTACTATAATATATTTACTATGAAGGTTTGTGGAACAGGTAGCAATGCAAGTCACAAGTTTACGGTGAGTGGTCCGGCACAGGCGTACAGTCACTCCTTCCAAATAGGAAATGGTGCAAATACTTGGAATTCTTCGCTAGGAGGGGGTATTTGGTTCACACAAGCAAATGGGGGTGATCTTCAATTCAGATTAACACCTGTCACCACTAGTGGAATAACAGTTAGCGCAGGTGCTAATTCAACAATTTGTTATGGTGCAAGTAAAACTATCACTGCATCAGCTAGCGGTGGGACTTCACCTTACACATATGTTTGGAACAATGGATTGGGATCAGGTGCATCTAAAACAGTTTCGCCTACTTCAACAACAACTTATAGAGTGACTGCTACAGATGCATCCGGATGTACAGGTACATCCCAAGTAACTGTGAATGTTAATCCACAGATTAACTTTACTATCGTAAATGATGCCTTGTGTAGTGGAAGTGGAACATATACAAAAACAGTTCAAGCAACAGGTGGAACGTCCCCATATACCTATACATGGAGCGGCGGATTAGGCACAGGAAGTTCAAAAAATTTACCTATTTCAAACGCAACTTACACAGTTACTGTAGCAGATAACATAGGGTGTACAGCAAGTGCAAGTTTTACTGTGACTGTGAATAGTATCACAGCGAGTGCAAGTAATAATGGCCCTTTGACATGTAGCACGACGAGTGTGACATTGACGGCGAACCCTGCTACTGGCGTGACGTATGCATGGAGTGGAGGTGGAACATCAAGAACAAAGACTGTAACTGCAGCAGGTACCTATACAGTGACGGTTACCAGTTTAAGTAATGGTTGTACAGCAGTGGCAACCACCACAGTAACAAGTGACACATCTGTGCCGGCAGCTAGTGCCACTAATAATGGTCCATTATCATGTAGTACCTCGAGTGTTACATTGACGGCGAACCCTGCGACGGGTGTGACGTACTTATGGAGCAACGGCGGTCAGACTACACGGACGAAGACGGTGACGACAGCAGGGACATATACAGTTACGGTAACAAATAATAGCAATGGCTGTACAGCAGTAGCGACTACAACGGTAACAGGAGACACATCTGTACCGTTAGCGAGTGCTACAAATAATGGCCCATTATCATGTAGTACCTCGAGTGTTACATTGACGGCGAACCCTGCGACGGGCGTGACGTACTTATGGAGCAACGGCGGTCAGACTACACAGACGAAGACGGTGACGACAGCAGGGACATATACAGTTACGGTAACAAATAATAGCAATGGCTGTACAGCAGTAGCGACTACCACGGTAACAGGAGATACATCTGTACCGTCAGCGAGTGCTACAAATGATGGTCCATTGACGTGCATCACGACAAGTGTGACTTTGACAGCGAATCCTGCGACGGGCGTGACGTACTTATGGAGCAACGGCGGCCAGACAACACGGACTAAGACAGTAAGTGCACCGGGTACGTATACAGTAACGATTACGAATAATAGCAATGGCTGTACAGCTGTAACGACCACGACAGTGACACAAGATATCACTCCACCAAGTGCGAGTGCTACGAACAATGGTCCATTGACATGTAGCACGACAAGTGTTACGATGACAGCGAATCCTGCGACTGGCGTGACGTACTTATGGAGCAACGGGGGTCAGACGACGATGACGAAGACAGTAAGTGCCCCGGGTACGTATACAGTAACAGTCACAAATAATAGTAATGGTTGTACAGCGGTAACAAGTACGACGGTTGCACAAGATATTACACCACCAAGTGCGAGTGCTACGAACAATGGCCCATTGACATGTAGCACGACAAGTGTTACGATGACAGCGAATCCTGCGACTGGCGTGACGTACTTATGGAGTGGCGGTGGACAGACAACAAGGACGAAGACAGTAAGTGCTCCTGGTACCTATACAGTAACGGTCACAAATAATAGTAATGGCTGTACAGCAGTGGCGACCACGACGGTGACACAAGATATCACACCACCAAGTGCGAGTGCAACGAACAATGGTCCATTGACATGTAGCACGACAAGTGTTACCTTGACAGCGAACCCGGCCACGGGCGTGACATATTCATGGAGCGACGGAGGTCAGACGACGCGGACGAAGACAGTAAGTGCCCCTGGCACCTATACAGTAACGGTCACAAATAATAGTAATGGCTGTACAGCAGTAGCGACCACGACGGTAGCCGGAGACACATCCGTACCATCAGCGAGTGCTACTAATAATGGTCCATTGACTTGTAGTACGACAAGTGTTACGATGACAGCGAATCCTGCGACTGGCGTGACGTACTTATGGAGCAATGGCGGCCAGACGACGAGGACGAAGAGTGTGAGTGCGCCTGGTACTTACACAGTAACGGTCACAAATGAGAGCAATGGTTGTACTGCAGTAACGAGTACTACGGTAATAGAAAATAATACTATACCGGCAGCGAGTGCTACTAATAACGGACCATTGACATGTATTGTACCGAATGTGACGATGACAGCGAACCCAGCGAGTGGTGTGACTTACCTATGGAGCAACGGCGGTCAGACGACACGTACGAAGTCGGTGAGTGTGCCAGGCACATATACAGTGACGGTTACGAATAATAGCAATGGTTGTACTGCAATAGCGAGTACAACAATATCACAGGATATCACGCCACCAGTAGCGAGTGCAAGTAATGATGGCCCATTGACATGTAGTAATACGAGTGTCACAATGACGGCGAACCCATCTACGGGTGTGACGTATTTATGGAGCAATGGTGGCCAGACGACGCGGACGAAGACAGTAAGTGTTCCTGGTACCTATACAGTGACGGTTACGAATAATAGCAATGGCTGTACATCCACAGCGAGTACAGTAGTTACGCAAGATAATACATCTCCAACAGCAACGGCAGATAATATTGGAGGACCTTTGACATGTATAGATAATGCAGTGACAATCCGAGCATTTCCGAATGTAGCGACATACACGTATTCCTGGTCAGGTCCAAGCGGTTATACAGCGACATCGAGGACGAATGTAGTGAGTACACCGGGTGTGTATCAAGTCACAGTAACGAATACGGTAAATGGCTGTACAGGAATGTCGAGTACGACCGTGGTACAAGATATTACACCTCCGGTAGCGAGTGCTACGAATAATGGCCCATTGACGTGTATCAGCACGAGTGTTACACTGACAGCGAACCCTGCGAGTGGAGTTACGTATTCTTGGAGTGGAGGCGGAACGACGCGGACTAAGACGGTTACAGTACCGGGTACCTACGTAGTGACAGTGACAAATGACAGCAATGGCTGTACATCCACAGCGAGCACGGTAGTTACGCAAGACAATACACCACCGACGGCTACAGCAGATAATATAGGTGGTCCATTGACATGTGTGGACAATGCAGTGACGATCCGCGCATTTCCTGATGTAGCAGGCATGACCTACAGTTGGAGTGGACCGAATGGATATACGTCAGTGAGTAGGACGAATGTTGTGAGTGCACCGGGCAGCTATGGTGTTACGGTAACGAATAGTACAAATGGGTGTACGGGAGCTGCTGTGACGGTAGTATCGCAGAACATTACGCCACCGACGGTGACGGCAGATAATATAGGTGGGCCATTGACGTGTATAGACAATGCGGTGACAATACGAGCGTTACCGAATATATCTACATACACATATACATGGAGTGGGCCAAATGGGTACACATCCACGGCGATAAATAATACAGTAAGCGTATCTGGCAATTATTCTGTTACGGTCACGGATACAGATAATGGATGTACAGCATCATCACAGACAACGGTATTGCAAGATACATCAATACCGACTGTAAATGCGGGTCCGGATAAGACGATATGTGCGGGAACCTCAACGACCTTGACAGCGACAGGTAGCGGAACGTATGTGTGGAGTTACAATAATGCGACGACAGCGAGCATTACGGTTACGCCTTCAGGCACGACGACATATACAGTTACGGTAACTGGCAGCAATGGATGTACAGCGTCCGATGCAGCGATCGTGAATGTGACGCCATTGCCGGTATCGGGAATTACGGGACCAGATGAGATCTGTGTTGATGAGTATGCGTTATTTACGGCGAGTCCGGCAGTATCGGGAGCTACGTATGCATGGTTATTTGATGGAGGGACGAGTGCCGATGGCGATGCGAATGATCCATCGGAGAGTATAAAATGGGGAGTAGCGTATCAGAATACGACAAGGACAGTAACGTTGACGGTGAGCAAGGATAATTGTAGTACGACGTACACGAAACCAATCTTTGTTAAGAATGGAGTATATTTGAATACACAAGATAACTACCCTGTATGTCAGGGAGGAACGGTACAGATCGGACCAAATCCTAGTGATCCGAATGCGGTACCACCTGGAGCGAACTTTACATGGACTCCGAATTTATATTTGAATAGCAATACGGTAGCGCAGCCATTGAGTACGCCGCCATTTGATATCACGTATACGTTGACGGCGACATTATCGGGTTGTGCGGTAAGCCGACAGATCACGGTAGATGTAGATGTGAATTTGAATCCGGTAGCGGATGCCGGCCAAGACAAGACAGTTTGCGAAGGACAGAGTGTACAGATAGGAGGTAATCCGACAGCGACACCGCCGGTTGGAGCGACGATCTTAGGCGTTGATTGGACACCATTGAGTGGAGCTGCGAAGTATCAGACCAATCCGATGGTAAGTCCTACGACGAATACGGAGTATCGCGTAGTAGTAATAGCATCTACGGGTTGTACAGATACGGACTTTGTGAATGTAGTAGTACAGCCGAAGGCGTTGATAGGAGACTATGTATGGCAGGACAATAATGGAAATGGTGTGCAAGATGCCGGAGAGCCGGGCTTACAGGGAGTTAGTGTAAAGATGTACAATACATCGAATGTCTTGGTAGATGAGACGGTAACGGATGCGACAGGACATTACCAATTTATGGTATGTTCGGGAACGTATTATATAGAGTTTGGTACGTACCCAGGATATTCAAGGACGATATCGAATACACCGGATGATGCAAAGGATAGTGATGCGAATGTAACGACGGGTAAGACTCAGAATTACACATTGAATCCGGGAGACAATAACCCTACAGTCGATGCGGGCTATGTACCAAATGGAAAGATAGGAGATTATGTATGGCAAGACACGAATGGCAATGGACAGCAAGATGCTGGCGAGCCAGGAGTGAGTGGGGTTACGGTAGAGTTACTGAACAGTTCAGGTCAAGTGATAGCGAGTACAGTTACGAGCAGTCAGGGGATGTATGAGTTTACGAATTTGCCACCGGGCACATACTACGTACATGTAGTAGTACCGCCAGGGTATAATGCGACGACTCCGAATAGCGGAAATGATAACAGTGACAGTGACATAAGCAGTACGACCTATACGACAGGATCAATTACGTTGACCCCAGGACAGGAGAACTTGACAGTTGATGCGGGTTTAATACGTCCTGCGAGTTTGGGAGATTATGTATGGGATGACAAGAATGGCAATGGCGTACAAGACGCCGGAGAGACACCGATCGGTGGAGTAGTAGTGATGTTACAAGATGCAGCGGGTAATCCTGCGTTAGATATCAATGGCAACGTAGTTGCGAGTACGACGACGAATGCCAGTGGTTACTACCAGTTTACGAACTTGAAGCCAGGAGTGGTGTATGTAGTTAAGTTTACGACTCCGAGCGGTTATACACCAACGGTAGCGAACACGCCGGATGATACGAAGGACAGTGATGCAAATGTAACGACAGGAAAGAGTACAGGCGTGACATTGACCAGCGGAGAGAATAACACGACAGTAGATGCCGGTTATTATAAATTGGGTAGTATAGGAGATTTAGTATGGGATGACCGAAACGGAAACGGGATACAGGATCCGGGTGAGCCGGGGATAGGAGGATTGACAGTGACGTTGACAGGCACAGCCGGAGACGGTACACCAGTGACCATGACGACGACGACAAATCCGGATGGAAGTTATATCTTCAACAATTTAAAACCGGGAGATTACACGGTGACGTTTACGAAGCCGAGTGGAACGGTATTTACGACTAAGGATGGCACGACAGATGATAAAGATAGCGATGCGAATCCAACCACAGGCGTAACATCAACCATCACGTTACAGAGTGGGCAGAACATCACGACGGTAGATGCCGGAGTGTTACGTCCGGCGAGCTTAGGCGACTATGTATGGAATGATGCCAATGGCAACGGAATACAAGACGTCGGAGAGACACCGATCAGTGGAGTAGTAGTGATGTTGCAAGATGCAGCGGGAAATCCTGCGTTGGACATCAATGGCAATGTAGTTGCGAGTACGACGACGAATGGAAGTGGATTCTATCAATTTACGAACTTGAAGCCAGGAGTAGTGTATGTAGTTAAGTTTACGACGCCGAGTGGTTATGCGCCAACGGTAGCGAACACACCGGATGACACGAAAGACAGTGATGCGAATGTAACGACAGGCAAGGCAACGGGAGTTACGTTGACAGGAGGAGAGAATAACACGACGATAGATGCGGGTTATTACCGACCTGGATCGATAGGTAACTATGTATGGAATGACTTGAATGGTAATGGCATACAGGATCCTGGAGAGCCTGGCATCAGTGGTGTTACAGTGACATTGACGGGAACGAAGGGTGATGGTACTCCTCTCACACCGATTACGGTGACGACAGATGGCAGTGGCTACTACATCTTCCCAGACTTACCACCGGGCACATATACAGTAACATTTACGAAGCCTGCGAATACAGTTACGACGACCCCTGGTCAAGGTACCGAGGCGACAGACAGTGATGCAGATCCGACGACGGGATCGACTAGTCCTGTGACGTTGGTGAGTGGACAGAACATAGATTATGTAGATGCGGGTTACTTATTCTCAGCGAGTTTGGGTAATTATGTATGGAATGACATCAATGCCAATGGAGTGCAAGATGCAGGCGAGTTACCGATCAGTGGAGTAGTAGTGATGTTACAAGATGCTGCGGGCAATCCGGCACGAGACATCAACAATAACCTAGTACCGAATCAGGTTACGGATGGCTCAGGGATGTATTTATTTACGAACTTGAAGCCGGGAGTAGGCTATGTAGTAGTCTTTGTAACACCGAGTGGTTACACACCTACGGTAGCGAATACACCTGATGATACGAAGGACAGTGATGCGAATGTAACAACAGGTAAGTCACAGGTAGTGACGTTGACGAGTGGGGAGAGTAATCTTACAGTAGATGCGGGATATTACCAGAGATCGGCTTTGGGAGATTATGTATGGGAGGATTTGAATTTGAATGGTGTCCAAGATGCGGGAGAGCCAGGCATAGGCGGCGTAGTAGTGAGGTTATACAATTCTGATGGAGTACAAGTAGGTTATACATTGACATCATCGAGTGGAGCATATAGCTTTACGAATTTGATACCAGGGACATATACAGTAAAATTTGACAAACCAACCAATTACGAACCAACGAAACAAAATATAGGAGATCCTACGAAGGATAGCAATGCAGACCTGATTACAGGATTGACGGCATCGGTGACATTGGCTGGAAACGAGACGAACAATACGATCGATGCGGGATATTATAGATTGGGCAGTATAGGCAACTTTGTATGGGAGGATAGGAATGGTAATGGAGTACAAGATGCATTTGAGCCTGGCATACCGAATGTTACGGTGACCTTGACGGGGACAGATGCGTTTGGCAATCCGGTGAACTTAGTGACCACGACAGACAGCAATGGAGCCTATGTGTTCAATAACTTAGTACCTGGAACGTACACAGTGACGTTTACACGTCCTGACAGTACGTACAAGAGCAGTCCTGCCGGAGCAGGAGGCGACCCAACAAAAGACAGCAATGCGAATGTAACCACGGGTTCTTCGGGAGCGATAACATTGACATCCGGCGAGGTGAATACGACGATAGACGCAGGTTACTACCGCTGTTCACAAGTAGGAGATTATGTATGGATCGATGAGAACAGAAATGGAACACAGGATGCTGGTGAGGTAGGAGTGAATGGAATCACGGTACAGTTGTATTCACAGAGTAATCCAACGGTAGTATTACAGTCTATGGTGACAACGGTTAATCCGAATGATAATACAAAGAATGGGTACTATAATTTTGAGATATGCACACCGGGTAACTACTTCATCAAAGTATTGAAGCCGGACGATTATTTGTTTACTCAACCGAATCTTGGTGGAGGAAATGACAATTTTGATAGTGATGTTGTAGACTTTCTGAACAAGACGACGTTGGTCTTCACGGTGAATTATGCAGTGACGATCACGGACATCGATGCGGGGATCTATGCGATACCATTGCCGATAGAATTAGTAGAGTTTAGTGGAAGGTGGAATGAGCGCAAGGACGTGAATGAGTTGTACTGGCGAACATTGAATGAAGAGAACAACGATCGCTTTGAAATAGAGAGACGCGTAAACGGTGGTGAGTTTAAATTGATCGGAGATGTGAAGGGCAATGGTACCAGTAAAGATGAGCATGAATACGGATATGAAGATACGGATATTCATCTAAATGGAAAATATGAATACCGATTAAAACAAGTTGATTACGATGGACGTTATACATACAGTAATGTAGTAGAGATAGCAGTAGAGAGGGGAGGAACGATCAGTACTGAGGTGTATCCGAACCCATCGCATGGAGATGTCACCATTCATGTCAATGGAGTATCAGGAGTTAAGGTAGATATCAATGTATACGACAATGTCGGACGGTTAGTGTTGGGACATGTTTACAATGATATCATGGAAGGCAGTGACATGAAGACGCAGATAAGCAGGAATGATTTGAGCAATGGCGTGTACCATGTACGAATAGACGTGGGCGGCGTACAGCGCAGCCATAAGCTCATCATAATAGAGTAGACAAGTTTTTAGGTTGACTTGGTAGTTTTGCAATCATGGGGGCGAAGGTAACTTCGCCTCCATTTTTATTTAATGCTGGCAAATATTGAAGAAAGTACTTTACACTTTTTTGGTATAATGGAATAGATTCTGGCTTATTATTTTTGAGATGGATGTATTAGAATAGAATACTTTACAGTGCCTTTTTTATTGTGCACATAAAAATATTTATGTAAAATACTTTTAATTTTGATAAAGTAATGAAAAAAAGTACATAACTTCGTTGCTGTTAAAAATTAGCAGCATGAATTTTGCTTCTCGACCATATATTCGTGTATTTCTACTACTCATACTTGGGTTTTTCATTGGTGATTCTGTTGTGTCTTATTGGCATTATTCTGTGGTAATTTGCATTATAATTGGAGCAATTTATTTGTGGATGTCATTTTCAAAAAGGAGATGGAAGCACCCCAATTTAATAAACTACATTTTTGTGCTTGGAATACTGTTTTTTGGTGTCACGTATATTTCAATGTATAAGAAAATCAATGAAAGGAAAGTATCAACCTATGACGAAAAAATGCATTCATATTCCGCCATCATTAAACAAAAATTAAAATCTACTACATTTCATCGATATATTGTGGCTTTACATCAAGATGGGAATCCTCGAATCTATGTATTGTTGTTAATCCGAAACGGAGAATGTTTGGAATTTAATTTAGGAGATAATTTGGGTGTAAATGGAAAGCTCTTTTCTCTTCCGTTTGCTCGAAATCCATATGCATTTGATTATGGAAATTACCTAGAAAGACAGGGTGTCCATTTTCAGATGTATGCCGGAGAAAAGGACATTCAGGTATTGAGTTCCGGCCATCTTTATTTTTTCGAAGAATGGGCATTGAAAGCTTCAGATTTTGTTAAAACTATTTTGGATAAATATTTTGTCAATGACGACACGAAATCATTAGCCAAAGCCATATTATTAGGGGATAAAACAAACATCGATGATGAAATAAAACAAAATTTTGCTATATCAGGAGCTGCGCATGTTTTGGCAGTTTCAGGATTGCACATTACAATTTTCATTGCATTTTTTGTTTGGTTGTTTGATAAAATTGACTTTCAATCTCACATTTGGAAATTTGTTAAGGTTGCCCTATTGTTGATGCTTATTTTTTTATACATCATAATTACAGGAGCTTCTCCATCGGTGGTAAGAGCAGGATTTATGACAGGAATATATCTCATAGGTGCAATTTTATTCAAACGGGCCGACACCTTCAATATTTTGGGATTTGTAGGCATTTGTATGTTGCTATACCAACCTTATTACATTTACCAACCTTCCTTTCAGTTTTCATTTGCAGCTCTGGCAAGCATAGTTTTTTTTCATCCATATATTTCAAAACTATACACACCCAAAACCAAATATGATGGTCATATATGGACTTTAATATCGGTTACGGTTGCAGCTCAGATATTTGTATTGCCACTGGCAATTTTGTATTTCAATAAATTTCCAACCTATTTTATACTAAGTGGACTAGTTGCTGTGCCTATCACATCATTTGTTATTTATGGCGGTGTATTGATGGTTTTGGTTGAGTTAGTATTTCCATCTTTGAATGTTTATTTGGGCATCCTTGAGGAATTTCTTTTTAAATTACTCATTTCGTTTACAGAATTTTTACGGACGCTTCCTTTGAGTTCTATTGAAGGATTGCACATTTCAATCATCCAATTTTGTATTTTAGTATTCATGCTGCTCCTTATTGTGTGGCTGGTTGGGCATTTTCAAAAATCTGTTTTATACTTTTTAATTTTCACCGTTCTTGCATTGGTTTGTGAAATTTCATTAGAAAAGATTTGGTATAAAGGCCATGCTTCATTGACTATTTACTCAATAACGAATGGTGTAAATGCTGATTTTTTTATCGGCACAAAATGTCTTAATTACAATCAAAGTACAACGTCATTTGATCTACTCGAAGCCATTCAAAAACCAAATAGAATGCATCATCATATCATCGACTCCATTAAAAATGTGGATAATACGCATTTTTTTAAAGTGAATGATTTGACTTTTTTACATATAGATGGAAAAGTGAATTTGGATAATATCAAGAATAAAGACCCAATCGATGTAGTAGTTTTGGATAGTAAAAATTATACATATCCGGATAATATTAAGCTGCCTTTTGATGTCAAAAATGTCGTAATTGTAGGTTCCTTGAATAAAAAAATTGAACAGTTCTGGAGGGAATCTGCTCTTGATCAGTCTTTCAATCTGCATTTCATCAATAAACAGGGTGCTTTTGTTATCAACTTTTAATCCAAATTTCTATGAAATAATATATTGAAGATAAAGGATAGTTTTTTAAGCCAATGATTTCTCACAGTTCTCTTGACCTATTTGTAAACAAAACTGATTGAATTAGCTTTTAATAGTTTGAAAATGTATTAATACAGAAGTATGAGTAGGTCGGAGCAGCAGTTGATAAGGCAAGTTATAGTAAGATACTTGATTCGTTTTACATTGCTGATAACATTTTATTATTTGAAGGGAGTTATTGAACACCAAAAGGTATTATTTGGTAGTTTTTTTGATTTCTTTTATTCCTTGATTCAGTTTCTGATTTTTATTACAATTTTGAATATTGCCACGGCATTATTGATCATGGCGTATCGGCTTCGTAAAAAAATTGCATATAAATATACCGATAATGTGATCAATGGTATCAATAACATCTATTATATCATCTTAGGATTTGGCATAATGCTGATGATCTTTGGATTTTGGGGTATCAATTTCAGGGAATTTTTGACGTCCATCAGTATTTTTGCTGCGGCACTAGCAATCATATCAAAAGACTATGTAGCTAATATGATTAATGGTATCATTATCAGTTTTTCAAAGGAACTAAACATCGATGACTACGTGAAGATTGGGGACTACAAAGGCAAAATATTGGATATCAATTTGAGTAAAGTAGTGCTTCAGAATGATGACGATGACATTCTTTATTTACCCAATGATAAGGTGTATCAATCAGAAATTATCAATTACACAAAGAAGGAAATTAAAAAAATCAGCATAGATTTTGAACTCTCTTTGTCCAATTATTCCACGATCGAAGCATTGCAAGAAGCTTTAATATCTTCATTGTCAGATTTTCACGATAAGATCGAGAAGAACTCATTCAATTTGAAAATAGTCCATTTATACCACGATTATCTGGTATTGAAATTCCAATACACGCTGCAAATAGTGGATATAGAAGTAGAGAGGCAAATTAGGAAGAGAACCATCCGCGTCATTGCCAATATGATCAAGCAAAGCAAATAAGACTACGCTTTTTTTATTGCTGTCTCGTATCTAACCAATTGTTTTTTCACTATTGGAAACAAAATGAACAATCCTATCATGTTGGGGAATACCATAGCCAATATCATTGCATCAGAAAATCCCCAAACGGAATCCATTTTTGCCGAAGCTCCAATAATGATAAAAATTAAAAATATGACTTTGTAAATGATTTCGTTGGTTTTGGATTTACCAAAAAGATACATCCAAGCCTGAAGTCCATAATAAGACCAAGAAATCATAGTAGAAATTGCGAATAAAAAGATTGCAATTGTCAGTACCGTTGGAAACCATGAAATCGTATCAGAAAATGCCAATGATGTCAATGTTGCACCTTGATATTCTGTACCATTTATAGTCACAGCGCTACTTCCATAAGCAAAATAACCATCAACATTGAAGATAACAATCACCAATGCTGTCATAGTGCAAATAATTACTGTATCAATAAATGGTTCTAATAACGCAACTAAGCCCTCAGACGCAGAATACTTTGTTCGTACCGCAGAGTGGGCAATAGATGCCGAGCCCGCACCTGCTTCGTTAGAAAAAGCAGCCCTTCTAAAACCAAGGACGATGACACCAATGATACCACCAACACCTGCTCTAGGAGTAAAGGCTTCAGAAAAAATCTGTTGAAATGCCGGAATGATATGATTGATATGTGTAAATATTACTATAAGGCAAGCAGTAACGTAAATAATTGCCATCAATGGTACCAATTTATCCGTAACACTGGCTATTCTTTTGATTCCTCCAATGATGGTAATACCAACCAATATCGCAATCCCTATACCTATGAAAAATCCGGCACTTCCACTGCTCAAGTTGAAAAGCGAAGCAATTTGAGCTGCCGCCTGATTGGATTGAGCAGCATTACCTCCTCCAAATGACCCTCCAATACACAACACAGCAAATATAATTGCCAACACTTTGCCAAAAGTTTTATAACCTTTTTCGCTCAATCCCTTTGAAAGATAATACATTGGGCCACCATATACTACTCCTTGGCTTGATATTTCTCTGTACTGCACTCCAAGTGTACATTCTACAAATTTTAAAGTCATTCCTAATAATCCACTAACTATCATCCAGAACGTGGCTCCCGGACCACCTAAGGATACCGCCAATGCTACACCGGCAATGTTTCCTAATCCCACAGTACCTGAAACCGCAGTTGCTAGAGCTTGAAAATGAGACACTTCACCATGATGTTGTTCATCTCTAATGGTATCAACAATATCACCATCTGATGTATGGACATATCCGGGAACAGTTTCGATTGCACCTGCGGCCTCTATGTCATCATAGGTGCCCTGAACTACTTTTGTAGCCAACCTGAACTTAAAAATACTAGGAAAACCAAAATATATGGAAAAGAACAAACCTCCCACACTCAACAAAATGACTATTATAGGAATCTCAAAACCACCAAATTTTAGCGGATACAGAACTATAAATCCTACGAAATCAGCTATCGGCTGAAAAGCTTTATCAATTTTTTGATCCATTCCGGCATTTACATCATCTTGTGCAAAGGACAAAAAGGGAACAAATAGTCCAATGATGAGTAAAAAAGAGGAGATAAATTTGGTCATTCGCATGCTACACATATACATTTTTATTTAAATAAGAACCAAAATTAAAAGAATTATCCTATATATCAAATTTTACTTTCTTTTAGACGATTTCTTCGTCTCTTTTTGAATTGGAGGAATCGTTATCATTGGCACAATGATGACGCTATCTTGATGAAGTCTTTGCTTTACCCATTTTTTTAACTTATCTGATTGCTCCTTATTGTAATTTGGGCTTGTGGTGTATATCAAGGTTCCAATCTGATGGGTAGAATCTTTTCCTATGAGCATGTTTTGCATACCCCAAGATGCCTGTGAAATTTCCGGAAATAGGATATATAATTCGTGTAAAAAATTTTCCTGCGGATTTTTCATATTTTGAATTTTTTGGGTTAATGCATTGATTTCTATCTCTTTTTCTTGTAGTGGAGTCAGAATATTTTGATCTAATGGCTCTTTCGTTTCTTCTTTGCTTTTGATGATCAATTTTGTGTTTTCAAGATGATACCTATTCAATATGGCATTGAGACTGTCCACTTCTTCTTGAGTAAAAGAATTTTCATTATAAAAGGCTAGTTCAATGGTATGTGGTGATGTGTGAAATTTTGTTGAATTGTAAATAATACCATGGCCGTTTTTGATGAATACTTCAGTTACAAAATTTTGAACGTCTTGGTAAAACTTTCTCTCATTGATGAGATCATATGCCAAATAGGTACTTGGAATGATCAATACGAAGATAAGCGTTGTAATGCCATATCTGATTCTTTTTGCTAATACCTCATTTGGAAATTCTACGGGACGATAACGTAAATATTTGATTATCATAAATGTAGCAATGCAAATAAAGAAACAATTAATAGTATATAAATAAAATGCACCTAGAAAATACCTGAAATTTCCAATAGAAATGGCAAAGCCTGCCGTACATAGTGGAGGCATCAATGCCGTAGCGATGGCAACACCTGGAATTGGATTCCCTTTTTCCACCCTTGTCAATGCAATGATGCCTGCCATTCCACCGAAAAAAGCAATTAAAACATCATAAATGGTGGGTGATGTTCTGGAAAGTAGCTCTGATTGTGTCTCTTTGAATGGACTGATATAAAAGTATGCGGCTGCAACAAACAAACTTGCAAAAGTAGCAATCAATAGGTTTTTACCCGATTTTTTCAACAATTCAAAATCGTAAGTTCCCAAGGCAAATCCGGCGCCAACGATCGGACCCATGAGAGGTGAGATCAACATGGCACCGATGACTACAGCGGTAGAATTTACATTTAAACCTATAGAAGCGATCACCACTGCGCACATGAGAATCCACAAGTTTGAGCCTCTAAAACTTATGTTCGACCTGATGTTTTCATAAACAACCTTCTTGTCTTCTTCGCCATTGTGGAGATTCAGAAAGTTATATAACTGTTGTCGCATGCATCTAATTTTTGTGTAAAACTAATAAAAATATAAACTTTTCACATATGTATTTGACAATATATCTACTGTGTATAAAAAATAGAAAAAGTATTGCGGACACAATTTTTTGATGGTTATTAGGACATAGTTGTTCTAAAATATCTTTAGTCAGGTACTTTTTGTACTTTTGCAACGTAACATATATCTGCATGAGACCAAAAAAATCATATGGTCAACATTTCCTGAAAAGCGAATCTATATCGCAGAAAATCGCTCAAAGCCTGACACTCGAAACTACAAGAAATATTCTAGAGGTTGGGCCGGGCAAGGGTATTTTGACCAATGTGCTTCTTCAGCTGAATGATGCTAATCTTAAAGTGGTGGAAGCGGATGAAGATATGGTAAAGTACCTTCAAAAGACGAAAATACTGAGCGAAGACCAAATTCTCTTCCAAGATTTTTTAAAACTTGATTTGTCGAAGGTGTTTGATGGAGAGTCATTTGCATTGATCGGAAATTATCCCTACAATATTTCGTCTCAGATCATTTTTGCAATGTTAGACCACCATCTGTTGATTCCGGAAATGGTAGGAATGTTTCAAAAAGAAGTAGCTGATAGGATAGTATCGCCGCCTGGCTCAAAAACATACGGCATCATAAGTGTCTTAGTTCAAGCATACTATGAAGGTACCTCATTGTTTGATATTTCGCCGGAATCATTCAATCCACCTCCACAGGTGATGTCTAGCGTCATCAGGCTGGAAAGGCTTGCTGAACCTCGTGTAAAATCAAATGAAAAATTGTTTCGTTCTATTGTAAAACAGAGCTTTGGCCAGCGTAGAAAAATGCTGAGAAATACCCTCAAATCATTTATCCAAAACACTGATTTAGTTGATAACCCAATATTTAATCAACGTCCTGAGCAACTTGGCGTCGATGAATTTGTTTATATCACAGAATTGATCAAAAGTAAAAATTAATTTTTATAACAAAATACACGTGTTCATGAGTTTTGAAACAAAAATAAACGAAGGTCTGAAGGAAGCTATGAAAGCAAAAGATCAGGCTGCAACGAGAACATTAAGGTCAATAAAAGCGGCCATCTTACTACAAAAAACGGATGGATCAGGTGAAGAATTGACAGATGAAAAAGCCATCAAGATGCTTCAAAAATTGGTAAAACAACGCCAAGATTCGTTAGACATTTTTATCAAGCAGGGTAGGGAAGAATTAGCAAAAATAGAACAAGAAGAAATAGATGTGTTGCAAAATTACCTTCCTAAACCATTGACTACTGATGAATTGAAATCAGCCATTTCTGAAATTATGAGTGGTATGGGCGATTTGACCATCAAAGATATGGGTAAGGTTATCGGAGCTGCCAATGCAAAATTAGCAGGAAAAGCGGACGGTAAAACCATAGCAGAAACTGTTAAGAATTTACTGAGTTCTTAAAAATCTTTAGGTTTGAATCAACTTGATCTGCATATCGAAAGTTTGATTTTTGCATCATCACAAGGGATAAGTTTTGATGAAATCAAAGAAGTATTGGAAGCACATTTCCAAACTTCGGTGACGGATGACGCACTCCGGCAAGCATTGGATAGGATAGTATTGAAGTATGGTCATGCTGATTTTCCATTTGAAGTTGTGGAGATGAATGCTGGTTTTAGATTTTTGACAAAAGGCAGTTACCATGATACAATCGGTCATTACTTAAAACTGAATGTCAATAAAAAATTGTCAAAATCTGCATTGGAAACATTGAGTATCATTGCGTATAAACAGCCTGTTACAAAGACAGACATAGAATCTATCAGAGGCGTGAATTGTGATTATGCCGTCCAAAAATTGATGGAAAAGGACTTAGTTGAGATTGTGGGCAGAAGTGATGGTCCGGGAAGACCATTAATATACCAAACGTCGCATAAATTTTTAGACTATTTTGGATTAAAGTCTGTAGAGGATCTTCCAAAATTGAAGGATGTAGTTCCAAACCTGTCATAAATTATTTGCAATTCCAGTTTGACCTAACGAATTTACATTCATATATTAAAATTATATATATATTAATTGAAATCAATGTGTTTTTTACAGCGTAAAGGCATGATTTCAGTGCAGTGTAAAACATTACTTGAAAAGTTGCGTTAATTAAATCATGGATGTTTTGATCAATCGCGTAGCAGAAAGTGGATTACTTACCATTGATTTAGGGAGATATTATCCTGATAAAGAGATGGTTATCCTAGATATCAAGGACTTTCTTTTTCATGGGTTGATTCTCAAAGAGAAAGAGTTTAGAGAAAGTCTCAAGATGGTTGATTGGACACAATACCATGATAAAATTGTTTTAATTCAGAATAGTGCGGACGCCATAGTTCCATTGTGGTCGTTTATGTTGATCTCTAAATATTTATCAGACGAAGCAAATGCCATTTTTATTGGGACAAAAGAAGCCTATTTAGTGCATCACTTCATGAAAATAGTTGAAAATCTTGATGTCGATGCTTATAAGGATAAAAGGGTGGTAATCAAGGGTTGTGCTGATGTAGAAATTCCGGCTCAAGCATATATAGACATTGTGAACCATTTGAAACCACATGTTCAGAGCTTGATGTTTGGAGAGCCATGTAGCACTGTTCCTATTTTTAAAAGGCCAAGAAATATTTGATGATAGATAAAGTTATAAAGTCAAAAAAACCATTTGGTATAATAATGACCGTATTTGGGTTATTAATAGGAGTTACTTTTCTATCTCTATCACCCAATTCAAAGGGTAGCATGGCCAAATTTTTCAACCTTCCACAACAAGTGGCCAGTGTAAAATTAGATAAAAAGTTTGATTTTGCCGGGGAGCCGGTACCGTTAAATGAAGATACCTATGAAAGGCTCGATAGAGAATTGAACGTCAATGCGTACTGGCAGTCATCCACTTTACTTCACTTAAAATTGGCTTACAAATATTTCCCTGAGGTCGAAAAAATCCTTCAACGTGAAGGTGTGCCGGACGATTTTAAATATTTGGCTGTAGCAGAAAGCGGATTGAGAAATCCTACTTCCGGTTCCGGCGCAAAAGGGTACTGGCAGTTTATGAAAGGGACAGCTTCAGAGCTGAACTTGGAATTGAATCAGGATGTTGATGAACGCATGCATCTTGAAAAGTCCACATTAGCTGCATGTCAGTATATCAAACAATTGCATGAAAGGTTTGGTACTTGGACTGATGCAGCCGGCGCATATAATGTTGGTCCGACTGCTTATGCGAAAGCATTGATCGAACAAAAGGAGAATTCATATTACAACCTCAATGTTAATGATGAAACATCCCGATATGTATTCAGGATCATCGCCTTCAAAGAGATTCTGTCTAATCCTACTGATTTTGGATTTTATATTGAAGATTACGAAAAATACATGCCACATCCATCACTAAAGGAAATAGTAGTTACAGAAAATATTCAAAGTTTGGCGGATTTTGCACACCAATTTGGCACTACATATCGGCTTTTGAAATATTACAATCCTTGGCTTATCAACAATAAATTGGACGTACCTCAAGGGAAAAGCTATATCATAAAAATCCCTTCCTAAATGAACAAAAGGCCAATTTTACTAAGTTTGGCATTGTCCTTTGTGGTTGCTGTGGTTACAGCTCTTACAGTTGTGTTCATGTATGATCATTATAGAATAAAAGCTATAGAGACATCATATCAATCTGATGCGCGTTTTGTGGCTGAAAATGAAATTCTGGTGTCAGAAAATTTCAAGCGTCTTTTTACATCATCTTCACCAACGGATTTTACTGATGCAGCTTTGCTAGGTGTGAAATCTGTGGTATATGTCAGGTCAATAAAAAATGGACCTTTGCAATCCATACAAACAGGATCAGGTGTGATTTTGACTTCTGATGGCTATATCATTACTAATTACCATGTTATAGCTGATGCGGAACGCATAGAAATTACATTGGATGACAAAAGAACATTGGTTGGTAAAGTGTTAGGTACCGATGAATTTACGGATTTGGCAGTTTTGAAAATTGAAGCGGAGCACTTACCTTATGTGATGATGTTTGACTCAGATTCACTCAGAGTTGGTGAATGGGTTTTAGCAATAGGAAATCCGTTTAAGTTGCAATCCACTGTGACTGCCGGCATCGTCAGTGCAAAGCATAGAAATTTGAATCTGTTGTCAAGTCAAGGAATAGAATCTTACATTCAGACAGATGCAGCGATCAATCATGGTAATTCAGGCGGTGCATTGCTAAATACGGATGGAAAACTGGTTGGTATTTCTTCTGCAATAGTTTCAAATTCAGGTAATTATGAAGGGTTTTCATTTGCTGTTCCTGTAAATATTGTTAGAAAAGTATTTACGGATATCAAAAACTATGGCGTCGTTCAGAGAGGTTGGCTTGGTATAGAAATCGAGAATGTAGATCAAAAAGTTGCAGAGGAATTTAAGTTAAAGAATATAAAAGGAGTGCGCATTGTTTCTGTGAATAAGAATGGAAGTGCCTCTGATGCTTCGATGAAAATAGACGATGTGATCTGTGCGATCAATGCAAAAAGTATTGGAAGTATCTCTGAGTTCATGGAATATTTGGGCACATTTAAGCCGGGTGATAAAATTTCTGTGGAATACGTCCGTGATGGTATGAAAAAAGACGCACAACTAACCCTGAAAAACCACATCAATACATCTGAAGAAATAGCCATTTTTAAGGATGGTATCTTAAAAAACCTAGGGTTAGAAATAAGAGATATGGACGGACTTGAAAAAGCAGTCTTGGCGCAACATGGAGTGAAAGTGGTGAGTGTAACTTGGAATGGCCCTTGTGGAAAATCAAAGATGGAACCTAATTATATCATCACTAAAATAAATAATCAACCAATATCATCTGCTAAAGATTGTATTTTGAAATTTACAGAATTAAAAGGTGAGGTTGTAGTATTAGAAGGGTTTTATCAAGACTATCCCGGAGAATTTCCTTACACTTTTCGTGTGCCTGTGCAGTGATGTTGTCACAATCTTAAAGATTTTCTAATGCACATTGATTTCATGTTATGTATTGGATGAAGATGACCGATTTCCTCACTTCCTAATTTCAATAATGAAGTATTCTATGTAGGCAAAAAAACTTATTTTTCTACCTCGATAAACCTATTTTCCATCTCAACACCATTGAGCCATGCTTTTTTGCAGATTTGTTGGTTTTCAGTCAAAGTAAATTCGCAAAATAAAGTGTCCACGGTAGTTGGATTCAAAGCGACCAAGGTGGTAGATGTATTTCCATCGTAATAATTAGATGGGGAAACAATTAAAATGAGATTTCCTGATGGATCAGTTTGTACAGAATGCATATTTGGGGCATCAAGATTGCTATTATACACGTACTCAAAATTGTCCTTATTTTTGTAATAGATTTTTATATTAGACTCCTTGAAGTCAGAACTACTATTGATCAAGTTCTCTCCGTTTTTATTTTTGTATAGTATTCCTACATTTACATCAATATCAACACAACAAATTTCGGGTTTGCAGCCTGATGTCAGGAGCAGAATAAGTGATATTGCAAAAAAATAAATGGATGTTAATTGCTTGATTTTCATTTGTTTATTTTTGATTAGTAAGCCATTTAAATACATATGAATTCTAGAGTGTTGAACTTTCTATAAGTTCCTGCTTCCTATATATCACCATTTGTTTTATTAGTTCTTTTGGCAAATCCTTATCAAAGGAAAATTTAACGGTGCCTTTTCCGATTTCATAACCTTTCAGTTCATGTGCAAAATGGTCAATTGTCTTTTCGAATGGATAAAAGCTCACATGTTTTGCATAACCTACACACATCAACTGATGGATCGGTTTTATATCGGCGACTAACCGAAAAGAAGGAACTTTGTAATTGATATTCTCCACCACTTCTGGCACAGCTTCTTTGATGATAGCTCTGAGCGATTGTAGTATTTTTTGAGCTTCCAAAGGTTGTGCATGGATATAATCGTCCATTGTGGGATATGATGGCATACCTCCTTTTTTCGATATACTTTTTGTTGTTTTTGTTTCCAATTTCATGACGTTTATATTGAAGGGATAGCATTTCCTACATTTGAGTAACCAAATCGTCAATGCTATGAGCTAGTAAAAGACATCAACAATACCTATAAACGTAAAAATAGGAAATTCAGTTGGTGAAATTTTCACATTTTATTTTAGAATCTAATTACGCAAGGAATTACATTACTAATGAAATGTTTTCTATGAAAGTGTAATGACCTTAATTGGAAGATTCTCAGATAAAACGAGATGCCAATGTATTCAATCAAATAAAACTAAGCTTTTAGAATTTTTATTTAATTATCTTTGATATTAAAACTCTGCATTTCCTGGGAACCTAGGGAATGGGATGACGTCCCTGATGTTGGACATTCCGGTGACGAATTGAACCAATCTTTCAAAACCAAGCCCAAATCCGGCGTGAGGGACTGAGCCAAATCTACGGGTATCAAGAAACCAATCCATTTCTTCCACAGGTATGTGCATTTCTTCCATTCTCTTCATTAAATGACCATATCTCTCTTCCCTTTGGGAGCCTCCGATGATTTCACCGATACCTGGGAATAGAACATCCATTGCTCGCACCGTTTTACCATCATCATCCATTTTCATGTAAAATGCTTTGATCTCCTTTGGGTAATTGGTGAGAATGACCGGTTTATTAAAATGTTTCTCTACCAAATATCGCTCATGCTCTGACTGAAGGTCTGCGCCCCATGCATCAATGGTATATTGAAACTTTCCTTTCTTATTTGGGGTGGAATTTTTAAGTATTTCTATGGCTTCTGTATATGTTAGCCTTTCAAATGGTTGTTCAATACAAAACTTTAATTTTTCGAGAAGCGGCATTTCGGATCTCTCGTTTTGCGGTTTTTGTTTCTCCTCTTCTATAAGTCGCTGTTCTAGGAAGGCTAAATCTTCCTTACAATTCTCAGAAACATAATTTATCAAGTATTTAAGCATGTCTTCAGCCAAATTCATGTTATCTTCCAAGTCAAAAAATGCCACTTCCGGTTCTATCATCCAGAACTCAGCCAAATGCCGTGAAGTATTGGAATTTTCAGCTCTGAACGTAGGCCCAAAAGTATAAATCTGTCCCAATCCTAATGCTGCCAATTCCCCTTCTAACTGACCGGAAACAGTCAGATTTGTGGATTTGCCAAAAAAATCTTTCTTGAAATTGATGCTTCCATCCTCTGCTTTCGGTGGATTTAATAAATTCAAAGTGGTGACCTGAAACATCTCTCCGGCTCCTTCAGCATCACTACCAGTAATGATCGGGCTGTGCCAATAGACAAATCCTCTATCATTAAAAAATTTATGAATCCCATATGCAAGGGCATGTCTCACTCTGAAAACTGCGCTGAATGTATTCGTCCGTGGTCTCAAATGTGCAATCTCTCTTAAAAACTCAAGGCTGTGTCTCTTTGGTTGTAATGGATATACTTCAGCGTCACAATCACCAAGTATCTCTAACGTTTCACATGACAATTCTACGGATTGCCCTTTTCCTTGCGATTGGATAAGTGTGCCATGTGCACTGATGGCCGCACCTGTTGTAATCCTTTTTAAAGTAGCTTGATCAATAGATTCCATATCAATAACTACCTGAAGGTTTGAAATGGTGGAACCGTCATTCAGTGCGATAAATTGATTATTTCTAAACGTCCTTACCCATCCCATGACAGTATACGATTGTGAAGTTGGGGCGGAAAATATATCCTTGATGCGAGTGCGATGTATCATGATCCTTATTGATTGAAGCCGCAAAATTAGTAAAATACTATAATATAAGTAGGTATTTGGAATTTATTGAATCTCATGGATAGCTTCAATATGGCATTCTATCCTAACTGAAATGCTAATTCACCCATACAGCATATCTCTGCCGACGCAATTCTAAAGCTAATTTTTTTTCTGCCTCCAAGGCCTCATTTCTATTTCGATAGGTTGGTAGATGTTGGTATAAACTCGGACGCAAAAAGGTACCATATTTGAATACAATTTGTGAAGATATATCTTGACCTTTTTGACTCAGCACTCTTCGTTTATGCTGTTCAAATCTATCCTTTGGAGACTTCGACGTCATCCCTACATAGAGGCACTCAACGACTCCATTGAATTGGGGATTAGCATCTCTGAATTTTCTATTTTCTGAAAAAACAGATTTTCTTAATTCTATCACATATAATTGATACAAAAGAAAATACAATTTAATGAATGTTTTAATATAATCAAAAAACATTCCAAAAAGGATATTATCTAACAAAAATTTATAGCAAAATGGAAACCTCTAGAATCGCTAAGTGAGAATGTGGGTAATTCAAGGTCTGGAAGTCTGAACCGCAGCAACGTATGTAGGATTACCAATGGCATTCAGCTGAGCAATGATGGCATCTCTGTGCTCAAAGTACTTTGGAAGTTCCGTCATGTTCATCGGTACAGGTGAAGGCAATTTCTCTTTAAGATGGTTGACCTGTTTTCCGTTTTTCCAAAATCTAAAACATACATGTGGACCTGTGGCCAAACCAGTTGCACCTACGTAACCTATTGTTTCACCCTGTTTGACATGAGTTCCCGGACGAATGCCTTTAGCAAATCGAGACATATGAAGATATTGGGTCTCATAGACATTGTCATGCTTTAATTTTACAAACTTACCATTACCGCTTGTGTAAGATGCCGCGCTGATTGTGCCATCTGCAACTGCTCTGATTTCTGTGCCGTATGGAGCAGCATAATCTGTACCGTAATGAGGAATATTGACTTTTTTGATTGGGTGAAATCTCCTCATACTGAATCCTGAAGAAATTTTGGAATACTTTACAGGAGATTTAAGAAATGACTTCCTAGCAGGTCTGCCTTCCATATCAAAGTAACCCTCTTGATCATTAGACTTGTAATAAATGGAATAGTTTTCACCGGAATCATTGGTATATTCTGCTGCAAGCAATTTGCCAATGCCTACAGGATTTCCATCAATATACTTCCTTTCAAAAATTATTTTATACGTGTCATTTTTCCTTGCATGGTAAAAGTCCACACTACTAGACAACGCTTCTTCCATCAAATCGATGATGCCTGCATCTATACCTTGATCATCTAAGGATTTCCAAAGTGATCCTTCAATCTTACCAAAAGCATTTTCAACTCTTGTTTCAACTTCTTTTTCTACCAATTTCACATTTACGCTATCTCTAAAGTCGTAAATGATGTATTTATAATTATCAGGCTCATAAACAATAGCTAAAGGTGTATCATCGCATTCATTTTTCTTAATTACGTGATATTTTTTACCTGCTTGGATATTTCTTATATTAAAAATGTCCTTTGCCTCATGTTCTATCAGCAAGATTAGATTTGTGGGAAGATTATACGCTTGAAGAATGGCACCGAAAAAGTCGTTTTTTTGGATGACATTTTCTTGAATTGAAAAAGAATCCTGATTAAAACCAAAAACGTAGTTTGCTTTGGTTGGGATGATATTTAAAGTTGAAAATTGGTTTTGAGTTTTATGCGCTGAGTTGTAATTGAAGATAATTATAGCAGCGATGGCAACAGAAGTAAATATATCTAAAATACGACTACGACTCACTTTGAGTTTTGAAAATTTGGATTTCAAAATATTCAGTTTTACGGTGAAAATGTATCAAAAAAATGCCTTTATTTTTCAAAAGACTGCGCAAGATATAATCTAATGGATTAATACACAAATAATTATTGTTAAAAAATATTATATTTATAAAAATAATATATGAAGATCGCTTTTTATATTGCTTAAATTTCATCAAATTATAACCTAACCATCACATATTGAGAGATATATAAAGTAAATATAAATACAATGTTTAAGTAAACAATGTAACATTTGTTGCTAAAACACATTATTAAAATGTATAATATATTGATCATCAATATGTTGTGTTTGTGTTAAATCGAAAGCAGATTTCTTAACATATTTTTAGCATAAAATAGCCAATAGTTTTGAATTTCGTAATAAGTTTGCGCTACCATCTTTTTTAACCCACGATGACAAATCGCATTAAATAAATAGGTATGGAAAGTCCACATAATGCACACCACTCAGTGAATTGTAGAGGGAAGTTGGTAGATTTTAGTACTCCAAAAGTGATGGGCATCATCAATGTCAATGACAATTCATTTTATAAGGGTTCAAGGATGCAGAGCTTGGAAACTGTGAGAAATTACATCATTGACGGGATTTCTCACGGATGCAAAATATTTGATTTCGGTGCTATGTCTAGCAAACCAGGATCTGACATCATGGAGCCAAATGAAGAATGGACTGCATTGCATCCTATTCTCACAGCGGTAAAAAATGAATTTCCGGACATCATCGTTTCTGTAGATACTGTTCATTCTGAAACTGCAAAACGGAGTTTGGATTCCGGCGTACATATAATCAATGATATTTCAGGTGGTCAGTTTGATCCAAATATGATGCAGGTGGTTTCTCAATATCATGTACCATATATTATGATGCACATGCAAGGCTTACCCAAGTCCATGCAGGAGAATCCGCAATATGATGATGTGACACTTGAAGTTATGAAATTTTTTGCTCAGCAAGTAACGAAAGCCAAAGAAACTGGTATTAAAGACGTTATTATCGACCCTGGATTTGGATTTGGAAAAACTTTAGAGCACAATTTTCAACTGCTCAAACAACTGCGTTCGTTTTCTATTTTTGAAAGACCAGTTTTGGTAGGTATTTCCAGAAAATCCATGGTGTACAAGCCTTTGAAATTAAATGCAGAAGCAGCGTTAAATGGGACTTCAGCTTTGCACATGGTAGCTTTGATGAAAGGTGCTCAGATACTTAGAGTGCACGATATCGAAGCAGCTCAGCAATGCATTACTCTATTTGAACAACTTAGGCAGGTCTGATAGATTGTGCATTTCACCGTGAATCAAGTGATTAAAGATTTGTTAATCTACCATTATTGTGTTTGAAACCACTATCTTTATCCGTTTTTAGTATTTTGTCAATAGGTGTCACAAGAGAAATCACATACGTCAACCACAGCTGAAAGCGTTTCACGCATTTGGGTTATTTGGACTTGGATAAAGCGGATAATTTTCACATCAATATTAGTGTTTTTTATTTTCAGTATAATACTGCAATTGGCACCTGTACAAACGTATCTAGGAAAAAAAATTACCCAATATTTAAGCGAAAAAACGGATACCCAACTTGCAGCGGAAAGAATTAAAATCAGTCCATGGGATGGCGCTATTCTCCAAGGGGTGAGCATTACTGCCGAAAACGATACATTATTCTACGGTGGAGACATCAATCTTTCTGTCAGAAAGAACTTGTTTTTTTTATTGAACAATGAGCTTGATCTCTCATATATTGGTTTAAAAAATATACATCTACATGTCCACACTAAATTGGGAGAATCCAAATCAAATTTGACGCGGTTTATTGATCACTTCAAGAGTAAATCATCTGATAAACGTACTATATTTGATTTAGATTTTCAGGACCTTTACTTTGATAACGTGTCAGTTACATTGGACAATGAAAATAAAGGTAAAATAGACGAAATCAAAGTCGGCGAAGGTGATGTCGAACTAAAAAAGTTGGATCTTAAGTGTTTAGATTTTGATATCAAGAAGATAGAACTTTATCAACCTGAGTTTTTTACTTCAGTGTATAATTATCAATGCGATATCAATGATGAACTAAGTGTAGATCAAATCGATAAAAGTGCTATTTTGGATATTCTGGAATTTTCTCCGAGTGCTAATGATGCACATATATCCGTTCAATCTTTGGTGGTTCACGATGGAAAATTTGGAAAAGAAAATAAATTGATTCCCACGACCGAAGGCGAAGGCTTAGATTACCAGAACTTTTATTTTGACAAAATTAATTTCGACTTAAGCAGCTTTACTTTCACATCTTGGGTAGGATTGACTGCTCAACTGAATAGCTTATCATGCTTTGATAATCATGGCTTCAAGGTCGAGAATGTTTCCATTGATACCATCAGCATTTTGCCCTATTCTATGACCCTGAATGGTCTGTTCATAGAAACTGAAAAGTCAAAAATTAGCAGCGATATGAATTTCAGCTACGCCACTATTTATGGCTTTAAAAATATTTTACAAGATATTGCTATCAATTTTGACGTTGATGTCAGCGAAGTGCATGTGGGAGATCTTCTTCATTTTGCAAAAGGTTTGGAAAAAAATACTTTCTTGCATCAAAATAAGAATGAAACTATTGACTTATCAGGAAAATTTTCCGGAAGGATCAACAACTTATCCGGAAAGGATGTGAACATCCGGATGGGAAAGTACTTTGACATCGCAGGCGTATTTTATACACGAGATTTACTAGATTCGGATAATACGCTGCTCAATATCAGAATAGACCAATTTTATTCTGACATACATAGCTTAAAAACCGTTATTCCAACTTTTAATCTGCCGGGAAACTTCAATAAATTAGGACGATTAGATTTTTCAGGTCGATTTGACGGATACTTACATGACTTTGTAGCATATGGAAAGCTTGATTCTGATCTAGGAAGGGCAGAATTGGATATGCGTTTGGACTTGAGTGAAGGAACCGGAAAAGCGAGATACAGCGGAAATCTTAATCTCCAAGAATTTGATTTAGGAAAGTGGAGTGATAATCCAAATTTGGGTTTAGCGAACTTTAAATCTAAAGTTACTGACGGTGTTGGCCTAACATTGAACACCGTAAAGGCAGACCTCCACGCTGTCATTGAAAATTTTGAATTCAAAACATATCGGTACAATAACTTGATTTTGGATGGTGTGATTGAAAAAAATACTTTTGATGGTAAATTCTCTTCAGAAGACCCAAATATCAAGATGGTGTTCGATGGTGAAGTGCAATACATTGACAACAAAGCCTTTTTAAATTTCAAATCTAAGATTACCAACTTAGATCTTTTTGCTCTGCATTTGTATAAAAGCCCGTTGGCGTTTTCGGGTGATTTAGATATCCACACATCCGGAAAAAATCTCAATGATTTTATAGGTGAAATAGATTTTTCTAATGTCACTGTCAAAAAGGATTCTACAATGCAGAAATTGGATATCGTGAAAATGATTGCCCGCCAAACTGCACAGGGAGATAGGTACATCAGATTTGATGGAGATTTTATTCAAGGAGAAATCGAAGGTCAATATTACATTCAGGATTTAATTAAGGGCATTAAAAAAACACTTTGGTATAATCTTCCCGGTTTTGCTCAAGAATTTGCGGATGCCACTATAAGCTTGAATTCTCATCAAGATTTTAAATTCAATTTTAAACTCGAGGACAGCCAAAACATCTTATCACTTTTGGCAATTCCGGTACATAACATTAAAAACTTAAATGTAAAAGGGCACATCAATACTGACAAAAATACATTTTCTCTAGCAGGTGTCATTGGTGAACTATGGTTTGAAGATAATTTTTTTGAACACATTGACATCCTCACATCTGCAAGTAATAAGTCTGGAAGTTTCATAGCATCAACAGGTAAAGTGCAAGCTTTGGGACTCAATCTAAATCCTATATTCGTCAATACATCTTTTTCTGATGAAACTATAACTTTCAATATCAATACCGAGAAACTCTTGGATTCATTGGAAAATGTGGATATCAAAGGTAGTTTTATGCCCAATGACAAAGGCTTTTTGCTCAATTTGGATAATACATCATTGAGTATGTTGGGGAAAAAATGGCAGGTGACTTCCGGCAACAGCGTTTTGATAGGTAAGAAGTTTATCAATATAGATAATTTTAATCTAACAGATGGTTACCGCACCATTGACTTAAATGATGTCAATCAAAATAAAGGCGTTCATGTAGAGTTGCAAAACTTTGATATTGATCTAATCAACGGATTACTTCATGAAAAAAGGTTTCTTTTGAGTGGATTAATCTCTCTTTCAGCAGAAGTGAATGACGTTTTCAGCCCGGAAAAATCCGTAAAGGGTTACCTTCATATACCTACAATTTATGTCAACAAGACAGGTTATGGTAATATGTTTGTGGACTTCGAACTTCAAAATTCAGATGACATTCAAGCTTCCGTCACACTTGGTGAGTTTTTTGCAGCCAAAGGCAATTTTAGCATCAAAAACAAAGAGTATCATGCCAAAGCAAAGCTTAGAGATGCACCATTGAATTTGTTACAGCATTTACTCAAAGATGGAATTGCTAATACAAAAGGCTTGGTACAAGCAGATATTAAATTGGATGGACAGGGAAAAGATTTGAAGTTATTCGGTGATGGCGTTGTCAAAGATGGTTCTACCAAGGTATTGGTCAATGGAGCAACCTATTTTTTTGATAATCAATATTTTACTATTTCTGAGAAGGACATCCTTTTTGATAATGTCACCATCACTGATGAAAATGGCACAACCGGAAAAGTGAATGGAAAGCTGTTTCACACATATTTTAAAAACTTTGGTGTAGATGCCACAATCACGGGAAGCAATGTAATCGGTTTGAATACAACGAAGGCAGATAATCCGGTTTATTATGGGTACGGAATTGGTGATTTTGTAGTCAATTTGCAAGGATATTTTAGCGATTTACACATTGATATCAATGCCATCACTAGAGAGGGTTCCAAACTTTTTATTCCTGTGGATGATTCAGAATATGCAGAAAATGAAAGCGTTATAAAATTTGTCAACAAGAGTGAAGACAAAAAAATAGAGACCGCACCACCACTCACCAATATTACAATGAATATGACGCTCAGCATCACGCCTGAAGCTGAAGCTAGTATTATTTTTGATGAAGCAAAGGGTGACATTATCAAGGGTAGGGGAAGAGGAAACCTGAAGATCACTATGTCAAAGAATGAAAATTTGGAGATGTTCGGTGACTACGAAATTGAGCAGGGCGAATATTTATTTACGGTTACCTTGTTGCCGGTTGCAAAACCATTTATCGTGGATCGAGGCGGCATTATCCGATGGACTGGTGATCCACTCAATACCACGCTCAATATTACAGCAAATTATCGATCACGTACCTCCATAAGACCATTCATCGAGGAATACATCACCTTAGCACCTACAGAAACCCAACGGCTAGCCGAACAAAGAACGGATGTAGACCTCAAACTGAAACTTGGAGGAACCCTTTTCAATCCTGTTATCAATTTTGATGTTTCATTTCCAAACCTTCCTTCAGAACTGGCTTCATATGCTGATAGCAAGTTGAGATTGTTGCGCAATAATGAACTTGAATTGAATAGCCAGGTCTTAGGTTTGATTGTTTTGAATACCTTCCTTCCGTCTAACAGTTTATCCGATATTTTTGGATCTGGTGGTCTTCAGAGTGTGGGAGTCAATACCTTGAGTGAGTTTCTTTCTAGTCAGTTATCCATGCATATCACAAGCTTGCTTAACTCTGTTATTGCAGGAAATGGTGTTCTTTCCGGCGTGGATTTTGATCTTGGGCTGCATAATAATACCATCTCCGGAAGCTTATTAAACTCAAATTTATTGTTACCGGATGAGATAAATTTTACCCTAAAGAACAGGTTTAAATTCCTGGACGAGAGGTTTTCACTCAACTTAGGAGCAAACTATGTACTGCAAAATCAGGGCGTTTCGGTCAATCAAGTGTTACCGGATTATGCCATAGAATTCTTGCTGACAGATGATAAAAAGTTGAAAATAAGGACATATGGCAAAACGGACATAGATCCCGTTAATCTCGGTCAACTTCGTCAAAAATATGGGTTTGGATTAGCTTATAGGACTGAGTTTGGTTCTATGTTGAAACTGACCAATACGCCCAAAGATACCATCAAACAATAAAACTAGAATTACTTTTGTATTACCGAGGAATGTCCGCACAACCACTGTAAGTTTTTCCAAGATAAGTGACAGTCATAGTTCCGTTGAAATCCTTTCCAGCATCATCAGAACATGGTTTGGAATCAATGGAAACACGTAAAATCTCACCATTTCCATCTTTGGTTTCCAATACCATTGGAAATGACTTCAAATTGCCGGATTTTTTTGTTAGTTGTCCACTCATCTTACTTTGTCCATAGTCCAAAATTAAGTTGTAGGGCATCTTTGGCGCATCGCTATATTCAATATCTATCTTCCATCCGGGTTCATTTCCTATTCCTGTAATTACTACATCAGCATTGACGCCGCAATGAGAAAATGCATTTAAAGCTTCCATTTTTATCAGTTTATTGTATTGATAAACACCTGTAGAATCATATAAGGAACGAGTAATTTCCATTTCGCAATAAATTTTTGAAAGTCGTGCTTTTGACTTCTCTATTTGCAATTGATTTTTCAAAAGTCCGGTTGAATCTACAATTTTGAAGTTTTTGTTCGTGATACATTCCATGACGTCCAAAGTATCATAATGTGAAGTGATAATACCACGAATAGTTTGATATTCAAAACTTGTTACGTCTCTAAAAGGAATGGTGTTTCCGGCTTGAACGGCGGAATCTGAAACTGCTTGATTTTTAGTTGTATTTTCTTTACATCCTAAAAAATAGAAGCCCATGAAAAACGATAAAATTACAAATGCTGATATTCTCATGAAATGATTATTCTTAAAGTCACTAAATTTATGTTACATTAAATACTGGATAGGGAATTCCTTGTTCTAATGCATGTTCAATTACAAATAAATCGCAAAAATAGTTATTTTAAATTATTCAAACACCAACTCAAAAATCACATTTATAGATTTAATTTAAGTGGAGCATTAAAACTTCAGAAAGTAATAATTGATATGGTTTATAGCTTTTAGAAATGCAAGAAGTTTTCGGAATTTGATCAACCATTTATGTCAAATTGCTCGAACGTTGATCCAAGTAAAACTATATTTTGCAAAAAGGTAAAGTAAGACATGTATATGATAGACTTCACCAAATGTCTATCAATTGTGTTTAATAAAAGCTTATTATAATTTTATTAACCTTCTAAAATGTAAAAAGGCAACCGAAGTATAATAATTTTTATATACCTTTGGAATTCCAAAAGGCACAGTTGAGTATCCATATAATTTTTTGTTTTTTGCACAAATTTATTTGACATGTTTAGATTTTTTATTTACTCGGCAATTGTTATTTGGTGTTTTTCTCCTAGAATGGTTTACTCTCAGCAGTGGGTTCCGGATTTGGAATTGAAGGGAGATAGCTTGAATTTTTTTGAAATTCAGCAAGCATTCAATAACTTTTATAAGGATAAAGATCTCGAAAATACCAAAGGTTGGAAGCAGTTCAAAAGGTGGGAATGGTATTGGGAAGATAGAGTAGATAAAGATGGTAATTTCCCACCCGCCGGAAAATGCCTTGAAGAATTTAATCAATATTTGCGAGCACATAGAACGGGTAAGCGCTTACCTTCGAATTGGATCAGCTTAGGTCCGGGATCGAGTGGCGGTGGTTATGCAGGCCATGGTAGGATCAATTCTATTGGTTTTCATCCCACAAATAATCAAATTATTTTTGCGGGTACTGCCGCTGGAGGTCTTTGGCAAAGTAATGATGGCGGCAGTTCTTGGGTGACGCATACGGATGCTTTGGGATCGCTAGGGATTTCAGCGATAGTGGTTGACCCCACCGATCCAAACATTATTTATATCGCAACCGGTGATGGTGATGCCGGTGATAACTATTCTGTTGGTGTACTCAAATCCACGGACGGTGGAGTTACTTTTTTGGCCACGGGTTTGAATTGGAATGTCTTCCCAAATCGACTTATTAGAGCAATGGTAATGGATCCAAATGACCATAATATTGTCATTGCAGCAACAAGTGATGGAATTTATAAGACTTCAGATGCAGGCGCCAATTGGACTCAAGTACAGACAGGGAACTTTTATGATGTGGAAGCGAGACCCGACGCATCATCAGATTACTTCTATGCCAGCAATGCAAGTCAAATTTTCAGGTCAACAGATCAAGGCGACTCTTGGTCCTCAGTCAAATCCATAAATGGAAGCAACCGCATCACATTGGCAGTCACTCCGGCAGATAATACGATCGTTTATGCATTGTCATCAAAATCATCTAATAATGGATACAATGGCATTTATCGATCCACAAATTCAGGTAACACATTTACAAGGATGTCATTCACCCCAAATATTCTTGGATGGAATGCCAACGGTGGCGATACCGGAGGCCAAGGTTGGTATGACTTAGCCCTTGCTGCTGATCCTGCAAATGCATCAATCATTTATGCAGGAGGCGTAAATACATGGAAGTCCACAAATGGTGGAGATACTTGGACACTGACTTCCCATTGGTCAGGAGCACCCGGCGTTGAAACCATCCATGCAGATAAACACGTACTGACTTTTCGTGGTTCAGATTTGTGGGAAGGAAATGATGGAGGCTTGTATGTTTCTTCTAATGGTGGTGTGAATTGGACCAATAAAACGGATGGTATAGTGCATTCATTACAATATAAAATTGGGGTGTCTCAAAGTGATGATAAAGTCATCAGCGGACTTCAAGATAACGGTACAAAGCTTTTGTCAGGAACCGATTGGCAAGATGTGCTAGGTGGTGATGGAATGGATTGTTCTATTCACAAGAATCTTTCAAAGGTCATGTTTGGGGAATACTACAATGGAAATATTTTTAGGTCAGTAAATGGTGGACTCAATTTTGGCTCTATCAACGACCACATATCAGGTTCGCCTACAGGTGGCTGGGTCACACCTTATCTTTTTGACCCGTCAAATAATAATACCGTTTATATAGGTTTTGCTGATGTATATAAATCCTTAAATAGAGGAGATACGTGGACAAAAATAAGTACTTTAGGTATTGGAAATTTGGTTCACATAGCTGTGGCTCCATCCAATCCTTCCGTCATCATCACCGGCACAGCAGGTGCAATCAGAAAGACGACCAATGGAGGCAGTTCATGGACGTCAATAACTGTACCGGCTACATCCGTATCCATGATTGCATTTGATCCAATGGATGAAAATATAATGTACCTTACAGCTAAAAATTATACATCCGGACAGAAAGTCTTTAAGACAACAAATGGTGGCAGTTCATGGACGAATATCAGTGGTACATTGCCAAATATTCCGGCCAACTGTGTCACCACTGTGAAAGGCTATCCTGATGCCTTGTACATCGGTATGGACATCGGCGTGTATCGATATGATGTCGGAAGTAGTGATTGGGTATTGTTCAGTCAAAATTTACCTAATGTAGAGATCACAGAGCTTGAAGTTGATTATACTGAAAACAAATTGTTCGCTGCTACATATGGTAGAAGTCTTTGGGTGAGTGATCTACATGAAAGCCTTCCAGTCTGTCAAGTTCCTGTCAATTTGCAAATCACAGGGTCTTCATCCGGTAGTTTATCTGTATCTTGGGAAAGTCCAACTATCCCTCCTGATTTGGGATATGAATATGCCTTAGCCCAAAATTATTCTATGCCAACTTCTGGTACACCGACAACAGAATTATTTACAACAATGGATATTCCTACACCTGGAACCACCTATTTTGTTTACGTACGTAGCAAATGTAGCTCTACCGATTATTCTGAATGGATTTCCGTGGGACCATTTTTTGCTTCTCCAACTTGTGGCGGCGTTGCATATGATTCTGGTGGAAGTGGTTCCAATTATAAAAATGGAGAAGACTACACCTGGACCGTGTGTGGACATTCAGATTGTTATAACGCAACGCTCACATTTACCTCTTTTGATGTCGAAGCTGATTGGGATGCGCTCTATATCCATAATGGAGATGATATTTCAGCGCCCATTTTTTCTAGTGGAAATGGTATCACACAAGCAGGATTTCCTGCAGGTGGATATTACGGCACCACTTTGCCACCAACATACACAAGCAGTCATGCTTCAGGATGCTTGACCTTGCATTTTAGATCGGATGAATATACCTCAGGGACAGGATGGGCAGCAAACGTGACGTGTACTCGAAAAGATCCATTGGTGACAAATACAAGCAATGATGGTCTTGGCTCATTGAGATATGCAATAGATTGTATCACCAGTGGAGATACCATTACCTTTCACCCAACCATTCCCGGACAAATGATAGATTTAAACTCAGGCACCATCATAATAAACAAAGATGTCCATATATTACAATCCGCATCTACTGTCGTGAAAATAAAAGCCAATAATTTTTATCCGCTTTTTACTGTCAATATTGGAAATGAGTTAATACTAGAATATGTTGATATATATCCTGCGACCGGACTTTTTGGTCGGGCAATACTGAATAATGGTTCATTGACATTGGACAATACAAATATCATCGAAGAGCCTGGTGTATTAGGTGATGGTTCGTCTATCGAAAATAATGGCAACATCACAGTTAAAAATCAAAATACGATTCGAGAGTAGAAGCACTTTTAACTACAAATTTAGGTTAACCCAAATTGATATGTTTCGGGATACAGTTGTATTCATTGAAATGGAAGGTGTAACATAGTCAAATGTGTTTGTAATTTTATATCACTTATTCCAATATTAATTAGCTTCTTAAAATCTTTTCCATTTTTCTGCCTTTTGCTAATTCGTCCACCAATTTGTCCAAATATCTAACCTGTTTTGTCAGCGGATTATCTATTTGCTCGATATCGTAACCGCATATTTTGCCGGTTATAAGATGAGCGTTGGGATGTAATTTTGCCATTTGGAAAAAACTTTCAAATGTAACTTTTTCGTCAATGAGCTCTTGTAATTTTTTAGCATCAAATCCCGTCAACCATTCTATTACTTGATGTAGTTCTTCTATTGTCCTGCCTTTTGACTGAACTTTTGTTATGTAATGAGGATAGACAGATGTAAAAATCATTTTTGCTATACGTTCATTATGTTTGTCGGTGGTTTGCATATATTTCCTTGAATCTAAAAGGTAAATCAACTTTTATTAAAAATGTTTAAACACTCCGTTGCATGAGAAAAATCAATATGGTAACCTTTGCAAAAATTTGCACATTTTGGCTCAAAGTAGATAAGGCTAATTTGTTCTCACTATAAAATAAAGTTGCCTCAGAATTTCAAAATAAAGCATTTTCTTGCTAAGGGATAAATTTTAAACATACTCTACATTAACTATTCTCTTCATCGGCTTCACCTTTGTGTTCTACTATCTCTTCTGAAACTGGCTGTTCATTCGTAGGTTCGTCCTTTTTGAAAAATTTTCGAATGCCTCCAAAAAATGCTGCAAAAGCCAAAATGATAACTTTCCAAAACTTTGCCAGCATAACAAAAAATCCTGTTTTTGCAAGCAATTTTCCTGCAACCAATCCACCAATTGTCCACGCTGCTATATTGTCTGTCTTGGAGTCGAAATCAGCATAGGTATAACCATCATTATAGCTCACGCATCGTATAATTTTATTGAGATTAATTTGTACTTCTGATAAATTGGTCATTGAAGCAACGGCATTAAGATTATAAATGCCCTTTCGTCCCAATAATCTTAAATTGTAATTCAAAGTATGCGGCTCTTCCTCTCCAAAGGCCAATTCTTTTGCCCAGTGTAAGGTGTGAAGCGATGTATCATAATGTGGTGGTGATGCCCATCCTACGAGTCGAACTGATTCATATCCTTGTTTGACTCTTTCGACATTTGCTTCTTTAACTTCCTTTTGCATTTCTTCCAATAATTCATTGTAATCAATATCTGATGCATCGTCATCTTTCACATATCCTAAGTCCTCATATGATATAATGAATGCCCATCCGTCCGCCTCCAATACACTATGATTCATTGGGACTAACATGCCTAATATTGTGGTATCTTCAGGATTTCCCCATAAATCTGTCAAAACATAAATGCTTTGATCTTTGCCGAGATACCGAAAACCTTCTGGAACTGTTAGAGAACCGTTTCCTTCTGCTAATTCTATGTTACCTGTTTTATAGTCAAAGGATTCTTCTATTTTTTGTAAAAATAGCTTAATAGAATCTACTTCCTGAGAATAGATTAAATGCAAACCTAAACAAGAAATTATGAGTGTCAAAATTGCCTTTTTCATTGTGTGTTTTTAAAGGTTAATTTAAATAATGTTACAAGAGTTTGATAAAAGTTCAAATGTAATAATTTAATTGTCAAAACTTCAACTCAAGGTGAAAAAAATTTGCTCAAGAATTTTTAGTTGCGGTAGTTTCCATAAAATCTGATTAATAACCGAAAAAAGTTGGGTTGTTTGGTTATTACTACCCAATATGGGTGTGGTGCGACATGGCTATTTAAAGTTCCTTTGCACTTTCAAATTTGATGAAAATGGTTAGAGTTTTATTAAGTGTAATTTTGATGTTGGTATGCTTTAATTACCATTTTGGCCAGAATGCCATTTATATAACTTCTGGTGAAAAAACGTACTCGGTGTATCAACGTGGAGATGATATATACAGTTTTTCTTATGGAGGAGGTGTTTACGTCACCAATAAAAAAACAGGTAAGCAGAAATTCATACATCTTGGGAATTCAAATATCCTGTCTCAAAAGTTGTATCAAGGTCAAGTGGATTCAAAAGGAATTGTTTATGCTACTTCGGATGCCGCAAATAAAATAATTAAAGGAAAAGAGACTGAATGGGAGACCATAGATTTTTCGGAATCTGGCTTGGATCATGGAACAACGTATTTTGTATTTGTAGCATCGGACGATTCGGTTTGGTGGGCTTTGAATGATGAGACTAATAATAAACGACTTTTGATTCATCTAAAGACAAATGGCGAATATGAAAAATTGGATATCTCAAACATCATTGATGAGTTTTATCTTGACACATGGGGAGAAGATCAATTTGGAAATTTGTATTTTTCAAACAAGAATAAGGTGTTCACTTTGAGGGATGGTAGCTGGCAGATTTTTGCATCTGTTCCGGGTAATTCTTCCTCCGAATACATTTCAAAATTCACATTTGACCAAGAAAATAATATGTGGATTTCTGTGGGAGAGAAAGGCGTTTTTCAGCAAAATGGCACAGAGTTTAATTTGGTTACAATCCCTGATTCCTTGAGACCACAAGATCCGTACGTCTATGATATTGTCTCCACAAAGGATGGAAATATGTATTTTTCGTTATATAATACCTTTTACTTGTTGAGATACAAGGATGGCACTTGGACTAAAATTCCCATTACAGGATGCGATAGAAGTGCCTTCTCAGGTATAAGCATGATTAACGATGAGGAAGACAATATTTGGATTGCATCCAATCCTTGTGGCCTTGTCAAGTTGGATCCTATTTCCGGAGAGCAAACCTATTTTCCATACTCAGATAAAGGGATCATTGGTCAAGATTTTGAAAAAATAATTCCAACCGAAAATCAAACCTACATTGCTATAGGTGGTTTTGGTACTTTTCATGAGTTTGATAGTGGTTATACATTAGTCAATCCACCTAGTGCAACAAATTTTTCCTCTTTTTTTACATCCGGCGCAGTGAGATTGAAAAATGGAGAGGTATGGGTGAGCATGGATATCACAGGTTTAGTCAAATATGATGGAACCGAATGGTCCGACCAAACCCATATTCTCTCATTACCTGAAGGTGATAAAGGCGTCAACGGTATCCTCTTACATGAAGACAAACTATATTTCGCCACAAACCATGGCTTGTGGGTGAAGGATGGAGACAAAATTACACAATATTCCACTCAAAACGTGAATCTGCCATCTGACATAATCACCTGTTTGGAGAAAGGTGTCAATGGGGAGATTTGGATTGGTACAAACAAGGGAATGGTCATCTATGATGGTACTAATTGGAGAAAAATTTCTTCTTCTAGTGGAAGCTCTGTTGTCAACATTTATAGTATGGCCAAAGATGGTGATGGCAATGGTTGGATAGGCACACTTTATGGTGATGTGTACACATTTGATGGCACGGAGATTTCAAAACTTCCAGGTTGGGAAAATACCGCACTTGAAGTAACTTCATTTGCTTTCCAGCATGACACCACATGGATAGGCACAACAGGTTGGGGTTTGTTTAGATATGTCAATGAAGTATTTACACAATATACAGAAGAAGCAAGCTTTATGTCTGATAATTTTGTAGATGAACTTTTTGTGGATAAACAGAATAATCTATGGATTGGCACCCACTATGGAGGTTTGATTATTTACAATGAAAAAGGAATTACAAATTCTTTTGACAAAAAAATGGTAGCAAAGGACAATGCACTTCTCTTTCCGAACCCGGTTAATAAAACCCTCTACTTGAAAAATATAGAAAACGTCTTTTTGATTCAAATTTTGGATATGAATGGAAGCCTTATTCATGAAAAATATATCAACAATCCTGATACCGGAATTTCTGAAAACGTTGATCAATTGAAACCAGGGCAATATATTTTAAAGTTGAATTTAAAAAATGGGATGGTCGAGACACTGCCCTTTATAAAGATTTAGTATTTGCGGTTTTCCGATCAAAATGATTCCATTTTATTATCCAAAAACAAAATTTAAACATACTCTTATTTTACTTAAACCTTCTGCATAACCCACAAAAATGAATGTTATTAAAATTTGCTTTACGCTTTGCGTACTAGTATGCCTCAATAGCCACAGTTTAAGCCAAGACAGAAACAATTTTATTTCCAACACATTACAAAGGAATTTTATAACGACCGGTGATTTGAAGGGCATCTCATTCGGAGTATCGTATGGTCACGCCTTTGGAAGTAGATTTTATGGAATTTTAGGAATAAATTTTGATCACGGCTCAGCCAAATTTTCTTTATCAGGTGGATCAAATGGACTCTATACTGTAGTGGTAGATGGTGTAGATAATGCGTTTGAAAACATAGCTCCAAAATCAGACTACCTCGATAGGGGATTCACTCAGCTTTCACCTCGTGACATTAAAACTACTTACATTGGCGGAAATTTAGGGTTAGGATATGTGATACTGAATAAAACGAAAAACAAAGTATTGGTCAATGTTTTATTGGGATTAAACTATGTTGAGGAGCAGTATATTGCTACAATTGTAGAAGGAGATTTTGAGAGTTATCCATTTGTTCCCACAACTAGACTTAAAATATACACACCCACTTATATCACATTTCTGGATTATGGCATCACACCATCTTTTGAATATCGGCACATGTTTTCCTCACAGTTTTTTGCTGGCTGCACCATCGGGTCGTATATTTCTCCTACTCAAGGTGATGCAGTATATAAAATAGGTGCCAATTTTGGATTGATGTTCTAGTAAATATGATCAGAATTATTGCATCCAATTTCATGTATTATTTGATACCCACAATGCGGCTTTTTTGGGTTTTATTCTTCATATTGATACATGGCTTTTTGATTGGTCAAAATCATTCCATTTTTGAATCAAAGATCTTCCCCAAGCATTTCATCGATACAATTCCAATCAATGTAGAAAATGACTTAGTATTTTTGAATGTAGAAGTGGGAGGAAAACCCAGAAAATTTCTTTTTGATACAGGATCTCCTTTTTCAATATCAAATGATATCCTCGCTGAAACGCATTCAACGATCTTGGATACTGTCAATTTAGTGGATATAAATCAAGAAAAAAGTAAATCATTTGTCATCAAAACGCCAATAATTAAAATCGGTAATATTGAGATAGAGGATGCTATTGGAGCGGGTACAGATGTTTTTAAGCATGGTCTTTTGAAATGCTTTGAAATTGAAGGCGTTTTGGGAAGTAACGTACTTCAAAATTGCGTGGTTACTATCGATGCAAAAAACAAAATAATGGTCATTTCTAGCAGTGCACCATCTATTTATGACAAGCAAAAATATAGTTGCTCCTTTAAAATCGATCATCAAGGTCGTCCTTTTATCTCTACAAAAGCTATCACAGAAAGGGATGAAGTTTTTTTGTTTGACAGTGGTTTCACCGGACTTGTAAAAATTGACTCATCGATCCTGTCAAGCATAAAACCCAAGATCACAAAAATGAATGAAGGTACTGGAATGCGATCCATTGGCGCCAATTCTGAAATGACCGCGATCAAAAAGTCTGTGTATGAAATCGAATCCATTAACTTTGGACAACTCTCCATTAAAAAAGTACAAGTTTCATATGACCCTGACAACAGAAATAAATCCATTGGCGCAGAGCTGTTTAGATACGGGATTGTGCAAGTGGATTTCAGGAAAAAGAAATTTCAAGTTTTCTTTGATCAACTTATTCAGAGTGAAGACAACTCAACGGACTTTGGTTTCGATATATTGATGAAAGAAAATGCATTTTGGGTAGGGATGGTGATGCCGGGAAGCTCAGCTGAAAAACTGGGAATACGTAGTGGTATGCAAATCGTAAAGATTAATGGGCATGATGTGAGTCAAAAAACTGACGATTTGGATTGTCTCGTTTTTTTGAAAACCATTTTTGAAGAACAAAATTACATAGAGCTATTGACAGATGATGGAAGAAAAATCGAAGTAGAAATCACAAAATTGAATCACAATAAAAGTAGTTAAAAATGAAGAAATTTTTATTAAGCATGATGGTATTGACATTTGCTTTTGGTTTTCTAAATGCACAAAAATTCGATGTGAGGATATCCTCAGGAATCGGTATTTCCACTTCAAATATTGACTCAAAATCCGATTGGGTAGAATATGAATTTCACACTCGGTCGATACCCATTTGTCTGGATGTCAACTATAAGATGTTGTCTCGAAATAGATGGGATTTTTATGTGGGTTCAGGTTTGAAATTCATTTCTCACGGTTATCTCCAAAACATTAAATCTTTGGAATATGGATACAATATCCGTGCATTGAACTTTCACCAAAGTAATGTAGTATTACCATTTAGGTTAAGTACAGAATGGAAGTTTTTTGGTGCCAACGCATTTGGATTTCAGTATGAGTTTTTGTATAATTTTGCTGCTAAAAGAGAATTCGTTTTGGGAACTGAAGATTTTGAACATGCCATCAATGGTTCCTTACAATATTCCTATTCATTAACAGGAAAAGTCAAAAATTTTATTTCATCCAGCTTGGGATTGTACATCAAAACACAATTATCTGAAAGTTTGCATTTCATTTCATCTATAGATTATGAAATCAGGCCGGTAACAGGCAATATTTCTTTCTCAACGGATCAGGTACAGTACGAAACTGATGACAATACAGGTATAGTCGTATCAAAGACAAAAGGCTCTCGCTATGAAAACCATGCTATAGAACATTCTCTCTTGTATTTCAAGGTTGGGTTGGTGAAGCGGTTTTAAGAATGATTGTAGTGAAAAAATTTACAAAAGTATTCATGCTTTGAACTTATGCTGTCGTCACTATATTTGCATTTTATTCTGTAAAATCAAAGAATTGAAGAAAGGCATTGTCATTGCATGGATACTTCTTATTTCTATAATAGCCAAAGGACAAGAAAAAGTAGTGTGGTACAATGTCAGAAATGGTTTGCCACATGATGTGACCTATGAAATTTTACAAACTAAAGATGGTCTTTTATACCTTGGCACTGAAAATGGAATTACTCAATATGATGGCGTAGTATTTAGGGATATCTCAGTGACGGATAAGTATTCACCCGTGATTACACTCCTAGAAGATGGTGACAATATTTGGGTAGGTTCATGGGGCGATGGTGCCTATCAAATTAATCCTGAGCACGCTTCCACACCGCAGTGCATTGATGAAAACTTCAAAGTGCGATATTTGGCAAAATTTGGTTCAGATATTCTCGCAAGTACCTATTATAGCCTATTGCGACAAAAAAATTGCAATACAACATCACAAGAATTTTACTTGACCATTGATGAAAATGGTGCATTTACATTGGCAGAAGATAGTAAGGTAGATATTCATTCGATTGTCAAATACTCTATAAATATTTCGTCAGTGGATGGAGCGGTTTATTTGCATTATGAACCGTATCAGTCTCACTTTGCCAATCATGGAGTCAATGGGATTTGGATGATTGACGATGAATTTCACTTAGTTCCACCTCCCAAGAAGCTCGATTTTCTAAAAGAAACTGAAGTTTCCATGATTCAAAAATTCGGGAATGATCTCTACTTTGGGTCAAAGGACAGATTATATATTTTGGATGAAACGGGTCAAGTTTATGAAAGTGATTTGGAACTCGATGGAAGTTATCTCTCAAAAATTGCATTCATTAGTCCAAAGGTTCTGCTGTTGATGAGCACATCATCAGAAGGTCAAAAGACACTGTATAAATATGCTGATGGCGTGTTGACAAATTTGACAAGCACATATCATTTGGGCGTTGTTTCAGATTTCTTATTGGATAGAGAAGGCACATTGTGGGTTTCTACTTATGGTAAAGGATTAGCGAAGATCAGATTACAAGGAAATCCGTCCGAAACCATTCATCTTCCCGTGGACAATGATGAGCAAATTCAATCAGGTACCATTGATCCAAACTTTATCTATGCATTGACAAGCAAAAGTCTATTTCGAGTTGATCACCACAATGTCCAAAAGGAACGTGATTACTTTGGTGGAAAATGTAAAAAAATTGATGTGATTGGTGACAATAAATACTGTTACTGTGTGAATGCTGTTGACAATACATTGGACTATTATTCAAGAAAATACATTGCAGAAGTCGGCATGTTTACATTGACAAATGATACACTATTCTTAGAAGATCGTCCTTTGTCACTTACAAAGTATAAAAATATTTTGGTGCCAACTATTGAAAGAAATTTTAATTATTCCAAGGCTTTCTGGGTTTCAAATCAGGAATTTCTAATCTTGTATGATCTACTTCAAGACAGTGTATTGGCGACTTTTGATTTAAAAAAGGATTTTTGCAGTACTAGAATCACCAAAATCCTTAGTGACAGTGACTTGACATTGATAGGTACAGAAAAATGTCTGATGGTTTTGAAAGATGGAAAGTTAAGCCAGATCAATTTTGGAGATCACCATTATTTTCAAGTATTTGAGTTGGTCAAATATATTAATTGGTATTTCATGGCGACCCATCAAGGTATTTATCAGTTTGATTTGAAAGGTCAGTATAAGTTCTTCAACAAGGATTCCGGACTAGAAGAGAATTATATCAGAGACATTATGGTAAGTAACGATGACCTCATCGTGATGGGAAGTTCTACGATACAACGATGGTCAATAAGTGATGTAGCGGATCCAACACCTCCATTTTTTAATTTCAAAATTGAAGATGATAGGGTAAGTACATCATTGATTTCTCTCAGTCAACCCAATGGGATAGCATTGGAATATCGCTTGGGTCAAGATAGTCAATGGCATGCGGTTATCAACAATGAAATTCTATTTGATGGTCTGGATTACGGTGTGCATCAGTTGCAATTTAAATACAGGAAAAAATCTCAAGATTGGTATTATTCGGATATTATTCCCATTACACGAACATTTCAGTGGAACAAAAGCATTGTCCTTCCTTTCATCGCATACAGCACCATCTTGGGATTATTGACCTTTTTATTCTGGCGGAGGATTAGAAAAGTTCAAAGAAAAAACCAAGCTCTCCGTGAAGCCATCCAAGTAAGAGATCAGCTAAAAGACGAGATAAAAGCCCTAAGAAAAAATATTGCAATGGATTTTCATGATGATATGGGCAATAAAATAGCAAGAATATCTCTATTGAGTGAATTGTTGGAAAATCACGGTCAAAATCTACCTGATACTGACAAACAAAAAATTCACCAAATCAAAGAAGACGCCAAAAATCTATATTATGAGACCAAGGAATTTGTATGGTCGCTAAAAAATGAGCAAACTTCTCTAGACGAACTGATCACCTACATTACAGATTTTGCAAATGATTTTCTGTTGCCGCTTGGTGTCGAATTTGAATCGGAGAGGAAGGGTGATTCCTTTGACGATATTTTGTCTATGGAATGCTCTCGTGATATACTTTTTGTGTGCAAAGAAGCTCTCACCAATGGTGCAGTGCACAGCGGATGCAATGAGATAAAACTATTATTTTTTAAAGACGCAGATGCGCTATTAGTGACGTATATAGATGATGGTAAAGGCATAGAGAAGCATAAACAATTGAGTAAACGAGGATTGCTCCATATGAAGGAAAGAATAAAAAAATATCAAGGAAAATTGGAAATTCATCCCTTGACGAAAGGCACTAAGATCGAGTTTACATTTCCTATAAAAACTATTATTGAATATGATAAAATATAATTTACTGATCATCGAGGACAATGTTCCCTACCGATCTGCATTAGTCGAAATCGTCAGCCATCTTGCTGATATCCGGATTGTGGGCGCTTTTTCCAGTTATGAAGATGCTAAACCTTTGTTGAAGAAGCAACCCATTGACATAGTTTTATTGGATATCGAGTTGCCGGGAATAAATGGCGTGGAAGCAGTAGGAAAAATAAAAACAACACACCCCAAAGCTATGATCCTCATGGTCACTGTTTTTGAAGATTCCGAAAAGGTTTTCAATGCCCTCTGTAATGGTGCGACGGGTTATATCACCAAAAATGCATCGGGAAGTCAAATTATCGCAGCTATTGAAGATATGATTGCCGGTGGTTCGCCTATGTCTGCACAAATTGCTAGAATGGTGGTGTCGTCATTCCAAAAAACAACCAGTTCTGTACTCTCAGAAAGAGAAACGGATGTACTGACGCTGATGGCTCAAGGTAATAGCTATAGCAAGATTGCGTCAAAACTATTTATTTCAGGAAATACTGTCAAGTTCCACATTAAAAATATCTATGACAAATTGCACGTCAACTCAAAAGAAGATGCCATTTCAGAAGCTAAGAAAAAGAGGATATTATAACCATACAAAGCAAGAAAGGCACATGATTTATTTTCTGAAAACAAAAGAAATCAATCTTGGCAATCCGTTTTCATCATTTTCATCAAACCATTCCTTGAGTTCCACTAACTGAAAACCATTTGTTTTTGCATTATCTAAGTAATCTGTGATGTGGTGGATATACACTTCCAATTCTACTGTTCCACCTTCTGTATCGAATTTGGCTTTACTGCCGGAATATTGCTTGAATGGGTGTAATTCACATATAAAAAATAGTCCATTTGTCTTCAATTTTTGGTAGGCTTGAGAAAAAATATGGTCTAAGTTTTCAATGTGCTCAAGAGTTAAACTCGAAGTTATCAAGTCCGCAAAGTCGTTTTCAATTTCCCAAACCTTGGTCAAATCCGCCATTTTGAAAGTGACTCTTTTGTCAGAGATTTTTTCTTTTGCTTTCTCTAGCATTTTTTCTGAAAAGTCTAAACCAATGATCCTTGCAGCCTTACTCAATAGATATGATGTATTTTTTCCTGTTCCACATCCCAGTTCTAAGACTGTAGAAAAGTCAAATCGCTTCAACGTTTCTATCGTCGCTCTTTGGTCTAAATCTCTTGTTTTATTTGGATTGGAGTCGTATTCTTCTGACCAAAGGTTATAGGCTGATTGGATATTCATCTTTTTTTGACCCTTTATTGAAAATCATTTCATATTTAAAATCCACTCAACCAATTCTGCTGAATTGACAATAGACCAAGAATGCGGATGTCTTTCACCATTGGAGCGGAATCCTTTTTGAGTGGTTTTTATGAATTCTAAATTTTGTTTTCCAAATTCAATACTCAACTTTTTATACAGATTTTCTAGGAAATATGCGTTTAAATCTTCATAATCATTTCTTCGGTTTTCATACCACCATTGCACATCAGGTTCAGTATAAATTCTGAGCTTAACATTTTTTAAACCAATCAGGTTGCTGATATTCTGTGTTTCAAGCGTGTATGGGGATGCTTTTTCAAAGTTTTCTAAACCTTCATCAGGGTTTCCAAATTCATCTTTCAAAAAATTGATAATCCAAGTTGCTTCTTGCACTGAAACTTCAGAAAAATTTAGCTTAATATTTTTTTCTGCAACCTTGTAAAGCCCTAAAAGATCTATCGGTGAGTCCACTACAAATACACCTTTTGGTTGAACCTTGCTATTATTTTCTATCAGGTAGTTGCTAAGCAATAGGCTGACATTTCCACCGCTTGAAAATCCTCCAATTATGATGTTTTGTTGTGCTAAATTGTATTGATGAATGATCATTTCTAAATTCGTGGCTAAGTTTTGTTTTTCCTCAAATGTTAAATAGAGGTGTTGATTGAAGTTCATTGCCAAAATAGAGATTCCATTTTGAATGCAGACATCCACAATATTGAATTCAGCTAAAGTATTACTGAAATCACATGGATAGCAAGGAAATAAAATCAATAAGCCATTTTGATTTTCTGCCTTAATGAGTTTATATTCTGATGAGTTGGCAGTAGTAGGGCTTGAATTAGATTTGGAAAAAGTATTGTTATTTGCCTTACAAGATATTAAAAATGAAATTAACAAAATCAAATAATTACGCATTAATAATTATTTTAATATTTAAAATTTACACAACCCAATTTACATTCAAATAGGCCAAATCGTTATCAATTTGCAATCTATTCTAAAAATACGGAAATAGATACTATTCTGTACTCTTCATGAGCAATACATACTACCCATTTTTCAAGGTTTTTATGGCTTCTTCGACGTTTTCTACTTCTATGATGAGTCTTTTATAATGTTCATCCTTCAGTTCTACAACGATACTCTTATTATGGTCCGATACATCGCAGAAAATGGTGCCACCCTTTAGAATATAAGAGCCTGCAGTGATCAATCCAGGAATGTGTGTACCTGGCATTCTTAACCCAACCATCCAATTGAGGTTCTCTTGATTTGGGTAGGCATCAATGACATTTTCTTTTGGAATACTTATTTGGCTTTTAAACGCCCATAGCTTATGAAATCCTTTTACATCAAAAGTAAAGTGATCTCCTTGATTTTCAATTGTTACCATTGTTAATTATTGTTTTTGAATTATATATATTATCATGTCATCACATGATTTGCATTGTTGAAAATAGTGTAATATTTAGCAGATATTGACGACATAAGGTTTAAATTATAATGGAAATATCATGATAGTTATTTATCATCAAAAGTCAAATTTATTTTAGCAGCTTCTTCTATTTTTAAATTATCATAATGCAATAACAGCATTTGATGCTTTTGCAAATATACAACATTATTACCCTTATTAAACCTTTTTATTTGAAAAAAAATGACCATTTTATTTGGGCAGTGCCAAACAAAGTTGTTTCTTGACATTAGAACAGACTTTTGACATTTTCTACAGAATGATAGATGTCTGATAGATGCTTTAAATTATATTATAAAAATTCATAATATGAAATAATAATTCGTAAATTTTACCATTGCAGAAACCACCTATTTTGTGGCTATCCTTGCTTGGAAACTGTCGCAGAGAATACACTTTTGACACAATGTTATTTCTCAGTTTGAGACTATGGTATTTTTTGTACCTTTGCACCTTTATTTTAATAATATGATGAGATACGATCGTTTCTTTGGATTATTGGCTTTGGTATTGAGTTTTATGAGCGTCTCGGCACAAACGGGTACAATCAGGGGCAATGTGTACGACAAGAACACTGGTGAAGCCATAATCTATTGCAATGTCCAGCTCGACGGGACTACATTGGGTGCTACTACAGACTTAGATGGATTTTTTGTGATCACCAAGGTGCCTGCAGGTGAATACAATTTATTGACAACCTACATCGGTTATGAAACGTCTTCTATGAAGGTGAAAATAAATAATGGCGGTGTAACGTATCAAGCTGTCTATTTGGATGCAAGCGGGGTGAAACTAGATGAAGTGCAGATCACAGCCGCTTCACAGCAAGCACGTACTACCGTCAATATATCACAACTTCAAGTGTCTCAACGCCAAATTAAAGCCTTACCATCAGTAGGTGGTGAAGCAGATATCGTGCAGTATCTTCAGGTGATTCCTGGTGTCATATCTACAGGCGACCAAGGTGGACAGATTTACATTCGCGGAGGCGCACCCGTTCAAAATAAAATTTTATTAGATGGTTTAAATATATTCAATCCATTTCATTCCATAGGTTTTTATTCAGTTTTTGAAACAGATTTGGTCAAAAATGTGGATGTCTTGACAGGTGGATTTGGTGCAGAATACGGCGGAAGGATTTCTGCAATAGTGGATATAAAAACTAGGGATGGTAATAAGAGCAGGACTTCCGGATTCGTCAGCGGCGGGCCATTTATGGGTAGAGCGTTGTTGGAAGGACCAATAGTCAAGTTTAAAGAAGGTAGTACATCAGTATCGTACGCATTATCTGCCAAAAAATCCTTACTTGAATACACCACAAAAAATCTCTATAGCTATGCTGCACCCATTGACAGCATTGGATTGCCATTTTCATTCACCGATTTTTATGGAAAGGTAAGCGTCAATACACCAAACGGTAGTAAATTCAATCTCTTTGGGTTTAATTTTAAAGATGGTTACAACAATCCGTTGCTTTCGGCCATTGAGTGGAAAAATACAGGTGGAGGTGGAAACTTTACTTTGATTCCTTCCGGTTCTAATATTTTGGTTAATGCTCTCGTGGGATTTTCTAAATACAATGTGAGTCTTTTGGAAAAGAATGTGGAACCAAGAGTTTCGGATATTGATGAACTCACAGCTGCCCTAGATTTTACATTTTTTGGAAATAAAAGCGAAGTAAAATATGGTTTGGAAGTGAAGTCTATCCGTACTGATTTTGAATTTGTCAATGGATTAGGACTGAGATTGGCACAGGAGCAAAATACCACAGAGCTTGGATTTTTTGGGAAATATCGGCAGATTATTGGCAGTCTCATCATAGAGCCTTCAGTCAGAGTGCAATATTATTCTTCGTTGGGCAATATCACATTTGAACCTCGATTTGGTTTGAAATACAATATTACAGATAAATTAAGATTCAAAGGTGCCGCAGGTAGATACACACAAAACATCCTTTCTACCAACAATGAAAGAGACGTTGTCAACTTATTCAATGGCTTCCTTTCAGGCCCTGAGGGTCGAGTCTTAGGGATAGATGGCAATGTATTGGCCAATAAACTTCAAATTGCCAACCATGCAGTAGCCGGATTTGAAATTGATCTTTACAAAGGTCTCACCTACAATATCGAAGGATATTTTAAGAGATTCCAACAGTTGATCGTTGTCAATAGAAATAAAACCGAAGTGGGTCAGTCGGACTACACTGTTGAGACCGGAAATGGTTACGGTGTGGACATGACATTGAAATATGAAGTGCCAAAGTGGTACATTTGGACCACCTATTCGTTAGGGTTCACAGACCGCAATGACGGCACTCAGATATATCCAACCTTGTACGATAGAAGACACAATATCAACTTCTTAGCGACACGAGACTTAGACAAATCAGGTAGCTTGCAGCTAAGTGTAAGATGGAATTTTGGAACAGGATTTCCATTTACAAAAACTAAGGGCTTCTACAATTACCAAGATTTCTTAGGCGGTTTAGATACACCTTTTACAACCAATAATCCTAACGATGTTGGCATCATCTATTCTGATACAAGAAATGGAGGTAGGCTTCCGGACTATCACAGACTGGATGTTTCATTGTCTAAGAAATTTAAGTTTACAAAATATACAGGCTTGGAGGCAAACTTGAGTGTGACAAATGCTTACAATCGTCCGAACATCTTTTACTTCGATCGAGTAAATTATGAAAGAGTGAATCAATTGCCTGTATTACCAACATTAAGCGTTAAATTATATTTTTAATAAATCTTTGGTTATTCGTATTTTATAATTACCTTTGCGCCCGTTAAAAACCAAGAGACTGTTTTATCAGTGGATTTTGGTTTGATTATCAAATAATTAAAAAATTTTAACCATGCCTGTAAAAATCAGATTATCCAGAAAAGGACGTAAAAAAGCACCATTTTATCATATCGTTGTAGCCGATGCAAGAGCACCAAGAGATGGTAAATTTATTGAAAAAATAGGTACCTACAATCCAATGACCAAGCCGGCAACCATCGAAATTGACCGTATGGCAGCATTCAATTGGTTAGAGAAAGGAGCACAGCCTACAGATACAGTAAAGGCAATCCTAAGATTCAAAGGAGTTTATTTCAGAAAGCACTTGATGAGAGGCTTTAAGAAAGGTGCTTTGACTATGGAGCAAGTAGATAGCGCATGGGCAGCATGGATCGATCATAAAGAAAACAAGATAGAATCTAGACGTGCGCAAACAAAAGCAGATATAGATTTGTTCAGAAAGCAAGTATCTGGTGAAGCAAAAGTAGTGAAGCCGGTATTGGATCAAGAAACAGTAGCTTCAGCTGAGGCATTTAAAGTACATGAAGAGGCTTCAGAGAGCGTTTCAGAAGTGGTAGAAAACGTTGTGGAAGAAGTGACTGAAGTTGCGGAAGCTACAGAAGCTGCGGTTGAAAATGCTGTAGAGGAAGTGGCAGATGCCGCTGAAAGTGCAGCTGAAGAAATCGCTGACGAAGCTTCTGAAGAAGCGTAATTCGTATCTTCCTTACTGAGTAATCGGTAAGTTGATATAAGAAAAAATAAGATGGCACTGCTTCATTTTAGCAGTATAAAAAACCTGATAAAATGAAAGTTTTATCAGGTTTTCTTTTAAAAATAATAACCTTTGACAGAATAAATTTTATATAAATCATTTAAATCAATCGCATCATGGAAGCACTCATGCCGCAGTACGCCTCACATTTAGAGCAAATCAAAGCAGCTTTATTAGACTCTGAAATCCTTCAACAATATCTTGAAAGTGAGACCGAAGATTTATATAAAATGATGGTAGATGGCTTTGAACCGCATATCATGGACTTGTACATTGCTGTGGCAAATATGCATCCCCTACAATTACAGTCATTTGAAGAAAAACTATTAGACCCTGATTTTGAAGGCTTGTTTTTACCAAAGATATTAGGTTATGCGGTTTTGAGGAATGAGATTGATGAAAATTATAAGTACAAAAGGCCTCATGACCATTTTAGAAATATTTTATTGACCATCGGAGAATCTGCCAATTTTGATTTGATCAAGCAGAGAATCGGTCAGACTGTGCAAGTAGGTTTTGCGTTAAGTAGTGACATCTGGTTGACTAATTTGATGGAGCAATTGACAAATAAAAAGGTCAAAACTTTCTTGAACGCCCAAAAATTAGATAAATATAGAGAACTGCATCACAGAGCAGCTCTTTATGAGAGTTATAAAAAGCAATTCCAAAGACAAAACTATCTATCTGCAGAATTTCCAACAAATTTGAGTGAATTCAAAATACTTGGGGATTCATTGGTAAATTTTTTGGAGTATCGATCCCATAAGAATTTTGACAACTCCAGTTTGATACCTCCGATTGAAAAATTGATCAACAATGCCACACTACAAGCAGATCCGGATTTTTTAAAGGTGATGATGCTTGCAGCTATGTTTTATGATATTCCTAAGAAAACACAAGAAAATATCAAGTCTATTTTTGATACATTCAGAAAGAAAGACCCTGAATTCAATGACCACTTCTTCAAGCAACTATTGCACCTGTACAAAGCAGATGTAGAGATTACTCCAGAAGTGGACAAGAGAATGTCTCAAATGATCTCCAAAGACATCAATGACAGCGTATCCGGTTATTACAAATTGATGGACATCATCCACACTAAAGGATATGTTCACGAAGATACCATCAAGGCGGTAAAGACATACTACGATCACCATAAAGGATTGAGTATAGAAAATGAATGCTTGAGAGAAGCCATTTTTGGTTATTGTGAGAGCTTCCTTGACAACCTTGATCCCGAAAGTTATCAAGAGTATTTTGAGATCAATAAAGTGTTTGTTTCCTATATCAATACCTTCTATAATCAGAAATTTAACCAAAATATCAAGCACTTGAGTCTTGATTACATCAACAAGTTACTTGCTATCTACACGGATAAACGAGGTAGGGATTATCAAGACATCAAAAAATTTGTAACTTCCACCTTCCTTGATCTTGGGTTCAAAACAGAAAAGGAAATCGCAGAAATGTTTAAGACAAAACGCGAACCTGTAAAAAAAGCAACTAGGAGATAATTTTTTCATCTAGTAAATCGCATTAATGTGATAACTTGATGCTATTCAGAGCTTTTATTGTTGCGAAAAATGTTTTGATTGGTACCATCTGACAGTGTCAGCGATAGCTGTGTCTAGATGCGTTTCCGGTTGATATCCCAATACTTTTCTAGCTTTTTCAATTGAAAAATTATAGTTCTGCCCTCCATTTCTAATTCTATATCTTGTGAGAAGTGGTGCTTTTTTGGCATTGAATAATTTGTACACACCTTCCATTCCGGCAGCCACAGCATACCCAATTCCAAAAGGCATCGAAAGCGTAGGCTTTTTAATTCCCATAGTCTCAGATAATTTATCGGTGAACTCACGCCAAGTGATGTCTAACCCATCCGTGATGATAAATGCTTCCCCTGGCGCTTTTGGATGAAATGCAGCAAGCGCAATACCTTGAGTGAGATTCTTCACGTAGGTTGGACATGTTTTAGATTTTCCACTATTAATATAACCACCTTGCCCTTTTACGATGACGTCCAGATAATTTTCAATGAAAGTATGGTCTCGAGCGCCAAAGACATTGCCAGGTCTGATGGCTGTAACTTCCATTTTTGATGTTTTCCCAAAATTCATCAACCAATTTTCTGCTTCCCACTTTGAGATGCTATAATGAAATCCTTGGGTTCTGATTTCCGAGGATTCATCCATTGGTCCGACTGATCCGAAACCGTGTATGGCCACTGAACTCAATAATACAAATCGCCGTACTCCGGCTGTTTCCGCTGCTTTAGCCAAATTTTTTGTTCCTTCAAAATTGATTTTCATAAATTGACTCAACGGTCCCCAATCAGATGCAAAACCAGCATTGTGTATGATCACAGAAACATCGTTTACAGCATCTTTCAGTGAATTCGGATCTGTCACATCACCATAGACCAATTCGAGCTTCATACCATGGAGAAAACTCAAGTCCGAACTTTTTCTGACCAAACCTCTGACTTTATAGCCTTCTGAAATAAACCTTTCTACGAGATGGGAACCTATAAATCCATTGGCACCGGTGATCAAAACTATTCGATCCTTCATCACTGTTGGTAATATATAATCAATAGATCTGTGATGACTCCAAGCGAAGCATGAACCAAGAAAACATACCAAAATGATTTGGTACGCAGTGCGATATATCCTAAAAATATAGCTACAGGGATAGAAAGTAATATCTCTGCAAATGGTTTATCTATATGTATGAGACATGAAGAAATAGTTTGTAGAAGGATGGCTTCCATGGCACCATATCGGTCTTTTAACCCAAACAAGATATATCCTCTAAAATAAAATTCCCAAGCGATATAGTAGAAAGCAACATAAAATAGATGGTAAAATACGATGAAATTGTGGTGATCTAGAATCGGTTTTGCCATGGGATACTCAGCATTCACAGAAGGATCATATGAACCACCTATAGCAAATGGCAACACTAAAAATATAAAACTAAGTAGTAGAAATCTAAAGCCATATCGTTTATCTCCCAAGCCAAAACCAAATGCCTCCAATGGTTTCTTCCACCAGAATGCTATATGCAATAATGGCAATATAAACATCAACACAAAAAACCCAACAAACTGAAGTTTGTACGAGATTACAATCCCTTCAGCATCCGCATTCAGTGAAGGGAAATAGTTTCTATAGTTCTCCGACATACTGAGATATCTATAGAGTGTAATCAGCACAGGAGCTGAAAGTAACACAATATAATAGTGAATGTCTTCAGACTTAAACTGTAAAATATCTCTTACGCTTTTTTTCATAAGGTAGGAACCACAAAATGGCTATTAAATCTGTTCGAAAAAAGGCTAAAAATCCTATGAGCCAGATATATAGAAATCCCTGCCCATAAGGCTCCAAAAACGATGTCCAATAAATAATGATATCTCAAATACACCAATGAAAAAATAATGACAATGCTTAAAACCAGATAGATTTTAAAAATTCTTGGATAAAATTTATAGGCTAAAGCAGTCACTACTACTAATATCGAAGAATGTAAACTTGGAAAGCAATCCAAGGTGCTTGGCTCACACAGATTGATAAAATCCCGCAATGGCTCTGATAGAAAAATACCATCTAATGGCACTACATGCTCATGGGCTAAATAGTATCTGGGACCTTCCACAGGGATATAAAAGTAAGAAATATATGCTCCGTAATAGTTTATAAAAAGTGTGAAAAGTGAGATTTCCAATTCTTTAAATTCACCATTTCTATACAACAATATTACCAGTATAACAGGCATAAAAAAATATACAAAATACAAAATGTATAAAACCTCTGTTAAACTTGGAAAAATAATGCGCTGCATCCATACCGTAGGAGAGATGCCAAATACGCTCTTGTCCAAATTGTCAATCATTGCATCAAATCGAAGATTTCCAACAAATATAGGAAGCAATCCGGAAATAGATTCATACATCGTTATGAAAAGTATGACCGCAGACAATAGGTAAAATAGATTGTATTTAACAGTTTGGTGGTGATTTCTATATTTTGCAATACCAAAGATTGACAACAAAATGACCAAATATAAAGCCATTAAAACATTTGAATATGGATTATCAGTATACGTAACTATTAGAAAACCAATTAAAACACATAGAAATCCTAAGTTAACTACATCTATTAAACTTACTATAAAAGGTTTTACAACGGGCTTCATTTTGGATGTACGCACTTTCTTTAATCCGAGGTGCAAAAGTAACTAATATTTGTCAATAAAATCTGAATATTAACGCTCATCAATGTTATGCAAATCCTAAGAAAAAAAGATATTAAATACGTCAGAATCGATTGAATTGAGGGAATCAAATGAAATTCTCATCAATAAATCACATTTTTACTTATACAATTTGGGAACCAACATAGTCATTATTCTTTTGCGGAATAGGACGGTCATTGAAGTAAAAAAATAAGGAAAGTAGCAATGATACAAAAATATAGCCAAGAAAAACGACATTGCCAGAAGACCATATTTGCTCTATTCCAAACCAAGATGAACCATTACTATAAAATAAAATCAGACCAATGATGAACTTTAGACATTCCGCGATGACACCTTGCAAATGTCCATCCATCAAACTGGTGTAGGCAAATATGCTTACAAATAAAAACAATCCATAAGATAAAACACCTATTGTTGGAATTATTGCAATTTGATTGAATAAAAACATCATCAGTAAAAGCGTGATGACGAGTTGTGCAGATGACCATAATTTGAATGCTTTAGAAGCGCTGACATCATATTTTGTTCTATGATAGATATCTTTTGTGTAATCTACCGGATATTTATTCTGAACATCTGCTGGTCTCCATCCAGTATGCATAAACCAGATCCTTATTTTATCGATCCATGATTCTGTCCGCCAAGCATCCTTGATTAGAAGCCAAATATGTTGGTAATTGATGATCAATGGATTCCATGTCTTTACAGCTCTTGTTACTCCATAAACGGGTGGAATCTCTTTTTCCTCTTCCTTGAAAGTTCCGAAAATTTTGTCCCAAATAATAAAGATTTGGCTGTAATTTTTATCAATGTATTCGGGATTAATGGCATGATGTACCCTGTGATGTGATGGTGTGACAATAATGGATTCTAACCAACCCATTTTACCAATAAGTCTTGTGTGGTACCAAAATTGTGAAAACAATTGTATAGGTGCAACAATAGCAACAACCATTGGTGGAACGCCTAAGATTGCCATTGGTATAAATGTAAAAGTGAAAATTGCAAAGATTTCTGATACTGACTGCCTAAGTGCGCATGATAAATTGTATTCTTCACTGCTATGGTGGATGATGTGTCTATTCCAAAAAATATTGATTTCATGGCTCCACCTATGTATCCAATATCCCGAAAAATCTATACCAATGAATGCAATAATGTACAGTAAAACAGAGGATTGAAAATGCACAATGGCCAGATGTTTGTAAAACCATTCATAGCTCACAATCACGATAACCAGGCCCAAAACATCCTTGATCACATTGGTTAATCCACTGCTCAAGCTCGAGATAGTGTCAAATAGACGATTGACTTCTTGATGCTTCACCCGACTAAAAAAGTATTCGATGAAAATCAATACCAAAAAAAAGGGAATGGCATAATTAAGTAAACGTGCGTATTGTTCCATACATTTTGATTTTAAACTACAAACTCAGTCCCTGATTTCCTTTCATCAAAGGTGTGATAAAAGTATGAAACAAGGTCTCGATGAATGTATTTAACTGAGCAAATATAGTCATTTCTAACTTATATTGAGAAAATTAAATGACTCAACTGATCGAAATTTCAAAAAAATGGAATTGCCCTTATTTCCGGGAATATTTTTTCAAATTTTATATTTATTGAATGATGTTATCAAGCTAATTAGGGTGATTTTCGTATTAAAAATTATAAAATTAGAATGAAAGACCTTTAATATTTCGTTAAAGATGGAATATGTGGGGTGATCTACAGCATTATAGACGTTCTTTATCATCGAATCACTAAAAAAATATCGTTCAAATTTTCAATAATGATTACCTTTGCGCACTTATGAAGTCATATATACACTTATTCATCATATTTTCCATTTTTTTTGCAAGTTGTAAGTCCCAGTTTGAGACATTACGTAATAGCAATCAGCCTGAGAAAATATTTGCTGCTGCAAATAAATATTATGAAGAGCAAAGTTATGATAAGGCCATAGCATTGTACGACATTGTGATCCAATACTATCGCGGTAAAAAAGAAGCAGAACAGTTATTTTACAATTACGCAGACGCTCATTATCAAATTGGAGATTACATCTTGGCTTCCACATATTTTAAAAATTATGCCACCACATTTACAAATAGTCCTAAACAGTCATTGGCTGATTACATGGCGGCATACTCAAATTATAGATTGTCACCCAACTATAAATTGGATCAGTCAAATACGATAAAGGCCATTGAAGGTTTTGAACAATTTATCAATAAGTATCCCGAAAATGAAAAGGTATCTGAAGCCAATCAATTGATAGATGCGTTGAGATACAAACTAGAAGTAAAATCCTTTGAGCAGGGAAATTTATATTACAAGATAGGGTCTTATGAATCTGCAGTCGTCTCGTTTGAAAACACACTGAAAGATTTTCCTGAAACCAAAAGAGCTGAAGAAATAAGATTCTTAATCATTAAATCAGCTTTTGAGCTAGCTGACAAAAGTATCAGTGAGAAAAAAAATGAAAGGTTTAACAATGCCTTAGAACATATTCAAATATTCAATAAAAAATATCCTACATCTTCTTATAAAAAGGAGATTGACAGCATCAATAAACAAATTTCTAATCGATTAAAAGTCTAATTGACATGAGTGTAGATATTAAAACAAAAGTGCAAGGTTTGGATCCAAACGTAAAAGCACAAGACATCAAAGATTTGGCTGCAAAAACTGGAAATATCTATGAATCCATTGCTATCATGAGCAAAAGGGCAGAACAAATATCTGTTGAATTAAAGTCTGAATTGCATGGTAAACTCAATGAATTTGCCACAACTTCTGAAACCATAGAAGAAATTCTTGAGAATAAAGAGCAGATTGAGATCAGCAAATTTTACGAAAGGTTACCTAGCCCATCTGTCATTGCCACCCAAGAATTTACAAATGGCGACTTGACATACGAGTATAAAGAGTTCATACCGCAAGCTGAAGAGTGATGTAACACTTCAATATGTTGAAGGGGAAGAAAATAATTCTTGGCATCACAGGTGGAATTGCAGCCTATAAATCTGCTTTCCTTTGTCGTTTATTGGTGAAAGAAGGTGCCGAAGTCAGGGTCATCATGACACCCAACGCTACAAAATTTATTACGCCACTGACATTATCCACATTGTCCCGTAATACTGTTTACACTGAAGTGATCGATGAAGATCAGTGGAATAGCCACGTGGAATTGGGTTTGTGGGGTGATGTCATGTTGGTTGCTCCGGCTACAGCGACTACAATTGCCAAACTGGCACAAGGAATCGCTGATAATATGCTCACATTGACATATTTGTCACTAAGGTGTCCTGTTATAATCGCTCCAGCGATGGATTTGGATATGTACCAGCATCCATCAGTGAAGGATAATCTTAATCTTTTGGAGCAGAGGGGTAACTCTATGATCGCACCAGAATCTGGAGAACTTGCTAGTGGTTTGACAGGTTTGGGCAGAATGGCAGAGCCTGAATCCATTGTTGCTTATTTGCATCATTTTTTTCAAAATTCCTATGACCTTCACGGGAAAAAAATCGTAATTACAGCAGGACCAACGTATGAGGACATTGATCCTGTAAGATTTATAGGTAATCGAAGTAGTGGAAAAATGGGCATTGCCATAGCAGATGAATGTGCTTCCAGAGGCGGTGATGTTTCTCTCATTATTGGTCCTACAACCCAAGCTGTTGACAATCGCTCGTATCATATCCAGCACGTGACCAATGCTCAGTCCATGTATGAGGCCGTAAGTGCAGTTTTTAATACAGCAGATATTATCATTTTCGCTGCAGCTGTAGCCGATTATACTCCTCAAGTCAAATCAAAGACTAAAATTAAAAAGAGCGAGAGTACATTAGAAATAGTACTTTCTAAAACCATAGATATTGCCGGGACACTTGGAAAACAAAAGTCAAAACATCAAGTGATGATAGGTTTTGCACTCGAGACAAATGATGAGGAAAAATATGCAAAGGAAAAGCTACACAAGAAAAACTTTGATTTCATCGTTCTAAATTCATTACAGGACTCAGGAGCCGGCTTTCAGCATGACACCAACAAAATTACCATCATGGATCGAGATGGTGAAAAAACCAGTTTTGGGTTGAAAAGTAAGGTTTCTGTTGCCAGTGATATCATTGATTACTTATCGAAATATTTAGATAAACATGCATAAATTCATTACCGCACTACTTGTGATAATTTCACTACATGGATACAGCCAGGAGCTCAATTTTAATGTTAAGGTGGTAGCTCAAACAAAAATACTGAGTGACCCTGCATTTTTACAGGCCATGGAAAAAAGTATTAGTGATTTTATGAATAACACTGCATGGACAGATAATTTTTATGAAGATTATGAAAAAATAAAAGGAACATTGCAATTGACCATCACTAGTGAGTTAGTGCAAAATTCTTTTGACGGTGAATTAATTTTGAAAACTGAAAGGCCTGTCTATTATTCAAATTACAGTTCACCCATTCTCAATATCATTGATAAGCATGTAAGTTTTAACTATAACGGATCTTTTCCTCTTCGCAAGACAACCAATGTAGTTTTTGACCAGCTGTCTTCATTATTGAGCTATTATGCGTATGTCTCCATCGGATTAGATGAAGAATCTTTTAAAAATGGCGGTGGAGAACCTATGATGCAGAAAGCTCAAGAATTGGTAAATACCATGGTTTCTAGTGGTGATAGTTCTGATGGTTGGTCCAATATTTCAGGATTTAGAAATAATCGATATTATTTGGTGGAGAATTTCTTCAATCCCCAATTACGACAGTTTAGGCAAGCGTTTTATGAATACCATCGTATGGGATTGGATAAATTGTATTTAGAAGCTGAAAAGAGTAGGGCGGTTATTTTGAGTTCTTTGACCGCAATTGGACAAGCCAATACAGATTATCCCGGAACAAAACTTTTGAATGAATTTTCGAATGCCAAAGCAACGGAAGTTGTGGAGATATTCTCGCCTGCGGACAGAGGACAGAAGTCAAAGGTTATGGATATCATGCTAGGTATCGACCCAAGTAAAAGTTTGTATTACGTAAAATTGGCGCAATAAATCGTGATTAACATTGCCATATTTGCTTCCGGTGGCGGTAGTAATGCGGCCACAATTACCAAGTATTTCTTTCAACATCCTCATATTCGGGTAGCACTTTTTGTAACGAATAATGCCTCTTCAGGTGTTATTTCCCTTGGTGACATGTATGATATTCCTACAAAGGTGTTGACTAAAAAACAGATATCAGAAACTTCTGTTCTTCTGCCTTTATTGCAAGAAAACCAAATAGATTTTGTAGTTTTAGCAGGGTTTCTTCTGAAAATTCCTGATTTTTTGATTTCACAATATCAAGAAAAAATATTCAATATTCACCCGGCATTACTTCCAAAATACGGTGGAAAAGGTATGTATGGCCATCATGTACATGAGGCTGTTTATGATGCGGGTGAACGGGTAACGGGAATGACCGTCCATTTGGTCAATGAAAACTATGACGAAGGACGTATATTATTTCAAGCAGCTTGTCTCATCAAAAAGGATATGAATCCTGATCAAATAGCTCACGAAGTTTTAAAACTTGAACATGCACACTATGCACAAGTGATTGAAAAGTACATCACTGAATTCCAGCATTAAAAGAAAATATAAAGTAGAATTTATTTGCAATAAATTTCTAGTGCTTAAACTGGGATAATAAAAAAAAGGCTGCTACTATGAAGCAACAGCCTTTGAATTCTCTTAATATTCCTAACCCGCTTAATTGTTAGCTGATGTATGTCGGCGTTCTTTGATTTTAGCTTTTTTACCGGTGAGATTACGAAGATAATAAATTTTTGCTCTTCTTACCTTACCTCTTTTAAGAACTTCAATGGAAGCTATTGCAGGTGAAGTAAAAGGGATAATCCTTTCAACACCCACACCATTAGAAATTTTTCTTACAGTGAAGGTTTTAGTGGATCCGGTTCCTTTGATCTGAATGACATCACCTCTAAAAACCTGAATTCTTTCTTTGTTTCCTTCAATAATTCTATAGCTTACAGCTACATTGTCACCAGGACGAAAAGCAGGAAACTCTTTCTTTGGGGTCAACTGTTCGTGGATATAATCTATCAGGCTCATTTCGAAAAAATTAATACAAAATTAAAATGGAGCGCAAAGATACATATTAATTCAAAATATTTATTATCTATTGAAATTATTTTTTATAAAAATTCCGGAAGATATTATTCACAAAAAATTTTCAATGCCATCCAAGTCTATATAATTCCATCAATCTCCACTTCACCACCATAAATTACTCTGCCGGATTCTGAAGTAGTGAGAATTCCAGCTGCAACATGTGCGTCATGCTCAAAAAATAAAATATGATCAGAGTTGTTTACACGCTCGTAAAATTCATGCTTTTCTTTTAGTGTTTCCAAGGGTCGCACATCGTATGCCATCACATAAGGAATGGGAATATGGTGGTGCGAAGGAATGAGATCGGCACAATATACCAGTGTTTTTCCATTGGGAAGTAGGATGTGCGGAATCATCATCGACTGCGTATGTCCATGAACAAAGTACAGTTTTATGTTATCTGACCAAGCAATGCCATTCACTTCATCTACAAATTTGAGCACACCATGTGCTTGCAGGGGAACGATATTTTCCTTCAGAAATGATGCCGCCTCCCTAGGATTTGGGTCAATAGCCCAATCATAATGAGAAGCATTGGACCAATAGGTGGCATTTGGAAACGTTGGAAGGAGTTGTCCATGGTGATCTTTAGAAACAGCTCCGCCAACATGGTCAAAGTGGAAGTGGGTGATGATCACATCGGTTATATCAGCCATGCCTAAGCCCAACGCACCTAAGGAAGTCTCAAAACTGATTTCATCATGAGGAAGAAAATGGGATCGGAACTTTTCATCTTGCTTTGAGCCAATTCCCGTATCAATAAGGATTTTCTTTTCCCCATCTTCTATCAGCAAGCACCGCATTTGCCAAGTACACATATTGTCTGCATCTGCCGGATGCCACTTATTCCACATTCTCTTAGGAACTACACCAAACATGGCACCTCCATCCAATTTAAACTTCCCAGTAGGAATGGCTGATATTTTCATGATATCACATCTTTAATTTGTGTAAAGATAATCTTTACGTTCAATTTATAAAATTTCAAAGACAAACATTGTATAATCTGTTACATTTAAGAGTATGTTTAAAATTTATCCTTTAGGAAGAAAATGTTTTATTTTGGCTACAAATTCGTTAAATTTTTCGTCGAATTGCCCACTTTCGACTGCAAAATTTGCCTTTTTTCGCTCAAAATAATTCCATTTTATTATCCAAAAACAAAATTTATACATACTCTATGAAACATTCTGCAATATAACTACTTATAATATACTGTATAAAAATTATTAAAAATATTGAATAAAAGCAATTAAATAATTTTCAAATATAAAATTAAATGATAATATTTGTGCAGAATTTTTTTATATAAAATATCATTTTGTGTAAAGAAATTCAATTTGAATCTTTCAATTATTAACATCAACCATTATTCATCATGAAGTATTTTTACATTTCAATTTTTATTTTTATTTTTTTTAGTGTGAATGGGCAATCCGTCGCCGGGGTTGTCAAGGATAATACGGGCGCCCCACTTATTGGTGTAAGCATTGTAGAAAAGGGTACGACTAATGGTACTATCTCTGATTTAGATGGTGCATACAAGCTATCATTGACAACATCTAATCCTTCGCTTATCTTCAGTTATACAGGATTTGCCAGTCAAGAGAAAGTAGTCAATGGTGAAGCTAATATTGATATCACTCTCGAAGAAGGTATTTTGCTTGGCGAAGTTCAAGTTGTTGGTTCAAGATCATACAATCGGAGTTCAACCAACTCACCCGTAGCCATTGATGTCATAGAAATATCTGCATTGGCAAATACAACAGGTAGGGTAGACGTCAATCAAATTCTTCAATTCAATGCGCCTTCTTTTAATGCATCTAAACAATCCGGTTCCGATGGTGCAGATCACATTGACCCTGCTTCTTTGCGAGGATTGGGGCCTGATCAAACTTTAGTCCTCATAAATGGAAAAAGGAGACATCAGTCATCTCTTGTAAATATTTTTGGAACAAGAGGTAGAGGAAATACAGGAACGGATTTGAATGCTATTCCGGCTTCTGCCATTAAACGTATTGAAATTTTGAGAGATGGTGCATCGGCTCAATATGGATCTGACGCAATAGCGGGTGTAATCAACGTAGTTTTGAAAGACCAAACTCAAGGTCTCACAGGTGGTGTGTCCTATGGAGTATATAGTACTGACGTGGGTTCGGGATATGCAGAAGCATCAGATTCAGACGTATATAATGTACAAGGTAAAAATAGAGCGCTCGACCCTGATGGTGATAAAAGTTATGATGGTGGGACTACACGAGTAGATTTAAATTATGGGGTGAGTATAGGAGACAAGGGAGGATTTGCCAATTTTACAACAGAATATATGACCAAGAACAGAACGCTCAGACCCGGTTTTTCTTGGCGCAAAGGTTATGGGTCAGCAGCCGTGGATCAGTTTCAATTTTTTATAAATAGTGCGCTACCATTAGGAAATAGAACAGAGCTTTATCTCTTTGGTGGTTCAGGCAATAGAACAACGGATGCATTTGCATTTTCAAGATCAGAACCATCTGTAGATGAACCGAGAACGGTACCTTCATTGTACCCGAATGGATTCACACCTCACATAACTTCCAATATCATTGATAAGTCCTTTACAGGTGGTTTACGACATGAATTGGAAAACGGATGGCAAGCGGATTTCAGCCACAGCTATGGTTTCAATGATTTTCATTATCTTATCAAAAATACAAACAATGCGTCAATGGGATCTGCATCACCCACAGAATTTGATGCTGGTGGTCATAATTTGGGCATGAATGTGACAGGATTAAGTTTTTCAAAGTATTTCAAGAAGATTGCATCCGGATTTAATCTTGCTTTTGGTACAGAATATAGAACAGAGAATTTTGTCATTTATCCGGGTGAAGTGGGATCATATGCTTCTTTTGACGTGAATGGAGTTCCAATCACAAATCCTGCCATTCAACTGCCATACGTCAATGAGTATGGAGAAACTCCGGGAGGCGGCTCACAAGGATTTCCGGGATACAGCCCTGCAAATGCCGTGGATAAATCTAGGTCAAACATAGGATTTTATGGAGATGCAGAACTCAATGCAACAGAAAAATTGCTTGTATCCGGAGCACTTAGATTTGAAAATTATAGTGATTTTGGAAAAACCTTTAATTATAAATTGGCCACCAGATACAGTATTCTAGATGACTTGGCAATAAGGGCATCTGTCTCTTCCGGTTTCAGAGCGCCTTCATTGGCACAAATCCATTACAATCTTATCTTCACCAATATAGTTGCAGGTAGGTCTTTGCAGACATTATTAGCATCAAATACGAGCACCGTAGCAAAAGCTTTTGGTATAAATCCTTTACATGAAGAAAAAGCACAAAATTATGCCGCGGGTCTCACTTATAAATTTGGCAATTTTACAGCTACTGTTGATGCATACTTGATTGAAGTGAAGGATAGGATCATATTGACAGATGTTTTTGATGCATCACAGCTCAATGTAGGTGCTGAAGCCGCACAGTTTTTTGCTAATGGCGTGGACACTAGAACAACAGGAGTTGATGTAATATTGAATTATAAAAAACAAATAAGCACATCATCAAGCTTGACTGCCGGCATTGCAGCAAATTTCAATAGTACTGAAATACAAAATATCAATAGTGGTTCGCTCAATCCATATACTTTTTTTGGTCCATTTTCACAAGCGTATCTTCAGGCAGCAGCACCTGATTATAAAATTGGTGTAAATGCAATGTACCAAGTTGGCAAATTTGATGTTCTACTGGTTTATACACAATTTAGCCAAGTTCAATTGCAAGATTTCCAATGGGTTGACACTCCGGCAACGAACAAGGCGGAAGCTGATGCCTTATATCAAGTAGCAACTGATACCTATAAATCAAAAGGAACCTTAGATCTTGCTTTGAGCTATTCTTTGAACAAAAAGCTTAAAGTAACCTTGGGCAGTAATAATATCTTGAATACATATCCTACACCACAATTTGATGGTTGGACAGATCAAGGTGGATTTAATGATTCCGTTCAAATGGGTTCTGACGGTAGATATATTTTTGCAAGATTTGGATTTTCATTATAATTCAAACTGTTTGAATTAAAATTGTAGCAATCATAAAAACACATCAAGAGGACAATTTTTAAAGCTTCTTGGTGTGTTTTTTATTTGATTTATAGATCAGATAAAAAATAATGCTAGTTATTAGCTTTTCTTTTTGATAAAATCTGCCCAATCCTTGTACTTTGTTGTTGCTCCACCTTTAACCGAACCTTGGTTAAAGTGGCAGATTGCTGCCGCTAGAGCATCTGTAGCATCATAATGACTGGTTGTGATTTTTATTTTAAGGATTGTTTCCAACATAGCAGCGACTTGTTCCTTGCTTGCATTACCATTTCCGGTTATGGATTGTTTAATTTTTTTTGGAGCATACTCTACGATGTCTAGTCCCATGGTGATGGCTGCTGCCATGGCAACACCTTGTGCTCTTCCTAGTTTCAACATAGATTGAACATTTTTTCCATAAAATGGTGATTCTATTGCCAAAGTTTTTGGGAGAAATGCCTCGATAATTTCTTGAAGTTGTAGATAGATTTCTTTGAGTTTTTCATGATGATCACTAAACTTTTCAAGCCTGAAAACGCCAAAATTGATAACCTTGATTTGTTTTCCATCCACTTCTATCACGGCATATCCCAATATATTAGTACCGGGATCAACGCCAAGAATTTTGTAGGGTGTCGTCACTATGCTTCAAATTTAAAGCACAAACATAATGTTTATTTATAATATGTTTGCTATTAGTATTGAATGAATAAATTAATATTCTTCAAAATATCGCCTTGCATTTCTATTGAAATTCACATTGACGCCATTTTCTTTTCCTTGGATAGGATTGTAATTTTCAGGTGAATGTTTGTATAAAATCTTCTCCCAATCTTCATTTTTTCGTTCAGTCAAACAAGTGGAATGCAAAAGTTGGAAATCATTGTGGACCAATGAAGGATTGTAAAATAAAAATCTCACATTGGTTTGTTTGGTTGTGGACAGATAATAGTAATACCAAATCTCATAAGGAGGCGCATCCACTTCAGTATCCACAGTGATCACGTTTGTGGGTTTTCCATATTTTAGAAATATATACCCTCTATCCGATTGAATGCCTAGGCCTGCATTGGTTTGAAATTGCTTGTTTACTGCTAAGGCTACCTGACGGTAGTCGCGGTATGCATTTTCCGGCATCGATTGTTTCTTCCAGTAGGCATAAAGATAGTTTCTTTTGGCTTGAATGGAACCGGATTTGATCACTTCATGAAGCGTATTGATCTGCTGGTTGTCAATGATAGGTACCAAAGACTTTAGATCAAAAATCAATTCATCTTCATTTGATTCATCCAAAAACTTTGAACCGTCCACTTCCATATTTTCCATCCATTGCAGATCTGCTTTGGGATTTTCTTTGATGAAACGCACCTGTCTATCTTTGATGATGTTTTTTGCCTTGTCTATGATGGTTACAGAAAAAATGTAATCACCGCTTCTCAATCCCTGAACAGGTTGACTAAAGACATGTGATTGTATAGACTTTGGTTGTAGTTTTTCATATTTTACTATCAAAGGCTTCTGGCTTTCAGAACTATTGGCATCAAAAATCTGATATCTGATAAAATAATCTCCACTCAGCATCATATCACTGTACGTTTCAAAATATACATTTAGAATAGAGTCTGAAGCGGTTAAAATACCATATGGAAGCGGTTCCATGTACCAATCTCCTCGCGTCAAATCGGATGAGTGATCAGCTTTTTCGAGTTTACTCAATATTTCAATGTCAGAGACAAATACTCTGCTATCTCTTGGTTCCATAGAAAGTTTTTGTTGAATTTTTACAGATCCTGATTCTGTGTGCACGTCTTTACCTTCCACTTCTATGGTATAATCACCTGTAGGCAATACATATCGCCTAACAAGAAGCAGATCATTAAGCACTGAGGTAGATTGCCCAGATAATATCAATTTTTCAGCTATGATGGTACTGTCTTTATGCGACATGATTCTCAAAACAATTTCCACTTCCGCATTTGTGTGATCTCCTTCTTCAAGCCAAACTAAGGTATTTCCAAATGCCCTAACGTGTATTTCGGCGTAACTTTTTTCATTGTAAAATTGGTAACTGTTCACGTCTATTTGCATCCTTGCATGGAATACGAAGGGCAAAACTATGCACAGTGCAAAAATAAAACTTTTCATTATTGATCTATGATGACATCAAAAGTAGGTAAAATATTCTGAAAAGATCAAAGAAAATCAACTTATGTATCTAAGTGTATTTTTGGAGACAGATAAAAAAATTAAACAAATGATTAAAAAATTTGATTAATACATATGTTTTAAATAATTTTGCGCAATAAATTTCAATATGCAGTCATCTGAGACATTGTCCACCCAAGAAAAGATCAAAGCCGCAGCTCGTGAGGTTTTCATCAAAAAAGGGTACGTTGCTGCTAAAACCCGACACATAGCTGATGTGGCAGGAATCAACTTAGCATTGTTGAACTATTATTTTAGAAGCAAAGAAAAGCTCTTCCATATCATCATTATGGAAACATTGGCGGAGCTATTCGATACTTTTGAAGCTATCATCAAGAATCCGGAAACATCGATTCCTGATAAAGTAAGGTTGATGGTAACTGCATATTTGGATACGTTGGTGGTACAGCCTGACATTCCATTATTTATCATCAATGAAGTCAATAGAAATCCAAAACTTGTTATTCAAGATTTAAAGATCAATGAACGCATCCAAAGCGAACATTTTATACAACAATGGTCGGTTTTCGCTGCAAAAAATGGTATCCCAACCCAACATTTTATACATATTTTGGTCAACACTGTTTCTATGACAGTTTTCCCATTTTTAGCAAAGCCGGTTTTATCTGAAGTTTTTGGAATAAAGGATCGAGATTTTGTTGATTTTGTCATTCAACGGAAGCAGTTTATACCTACGTGGTTTGATGTCATAGTTCAATCATATAAACAAAAGCCATTATGAATTTAAAAAAGAAATGCAAAATATCAGGCCTATTTGTGGTGTGTGTGTTTTTTGTGAGTTCCATGCAGGCACAGGACAAAGTTACCATAGACCAATGTTTAAAAGCCTATGAAACCAATGTTCCATATCAACTCCAGTTTGCATCCATTGATGACATAGAAAAGGTCAAACTAGATTTGTACCAAGCTACCTTATTACCCCAAACCATGGTAGTAGGGCAGGGAACCTATCAATCTGATGTGACGGGTATTCCTATAACAATTCCGGGTATTCAGCCTCTGGCAAAAGATCAATATCGGGCTTATTTGGAAGTGAATCAGTCCATTACAGATTTATTGAATAAAGATAAGCAAAGGGCTGTCATCCGAGATCAAAGTGTAATCGAAAAATCAAAGAATTCGGTAGAAATATACAAATTCAAGGAGCAAATCGTAGAGATATATTTTGGAATTCTATTGTCGGATAGACAGTTGGAGTTATTTGATTTGTCAAAAAAGCAGATTGGTGCAGGCATATCAAAAATGGATGCAGCTCTGGCAAATGGTCTCACGAATAAAATTCAAGTCGAGCTATTGAAAGCTGAATTGTTGAAAGTAGAGCAATCAGAAGATGAAATATTAGCAAGAAAAGAAAGCTTGATTCAAAATCTAAATGTGTTGACGGGACTTACTTTGAGTAAAGAAAACGATTTTGAGACTCCGTTTCAGATCAATGGATTCTCTGAACCGAGACCTGAATTTGCTTTATTTGATGCGCAAAGTCGATGGTTGGAAGATTCCGAAAAATTATTAGACATTAAATTACAACCGAGAATTGGCGTTTTTGGTCAAGTAGGATATGGAAGACCCGGATTGAATATGCTTTCCAATAATTTTGATTCTTATTTCATTGGTGGAGTTCGTTTGATGTGGAGTTTGAATCCATTTATGACTAAAAAAAATGATCAACAGTTAATAAAGTTGCAGCACACCGGCATCCAGGTTCAAAAAGAGATGTTTGCTTTGGGTCAGAAACTTAAGGATGGCCAAATAGATGGTCAAATCAACGGTTTGGAAAAAAATATCGAAAAGGACGACAAAATCATTCAAATCAAAGATGCAGCTGTAGAAAATGCCGAGAGGAAACTTTCTTTAGGTACTATGGATGCTTTAGATTATATACAATATGTCAATCAAGCAGATATTGCAAAGCAACAGGCTGCTATTAGAGCCATTCAAAAGACCAAATTTCAATTTTTAAAATTATATAATTCAGGATTGTAAAATCATCATCATGACAAACAAACATGTATTTATCTGCGCCTTATATATTATGGGTTTGCTATGGACAGGTTGTAAATCAAAGGATTCTAATGTTGCCATGGGCGCATTTGAAGCCGTAGAAATTGTTGTTGCCGCTGAAAATATGGGACAACTTGTATCCTTCAATATCCAAGAAGGCGACACTGTTCAAGCCAATCAAATTCTTGGAGTCATTGACACCACACAATTATATCTCAAGAAGAAACAGCTCTATGCACAAATAAAAGCAATCAGTAGTAGGTTGCCGGACATCGCTGTGCAGACGCAACACTTCAATCAACAAGCAGAATTGGCGTCATCCAAACTTAATTACTTGAAATCCGAAAGGCAAAGATTGGCAAACTTGGTAGCATCGGATGCGGCCACAACAAAACAATTGGACGACATAGATGAGCAAATTGTGGAGGCCACAAAACAAATCAAAGTCATCCACGACCAGAAGGAAGCCCAAATTTCCGCTTTACAAACAGCTACTAAAGGATTAAAAAATGATCCTCTACCGTTAATGGTGCAAATAGAACAAATAGATGACCAAATATCAAAATCGCTGGTGAAAAGCCCTATATCTGGAAGGGTTTTGACGAAAATAGTGGAGGAACACGAGTTTGTTAATCCAGGGAAACCACTTTTTACATGTGCGGATACGAAAGAGATGACTTTCAGAGGGTATTTTGACGGAATCCAATTGAATTCAGTGCATATTGGTGATGTGCTACCTATTGTTATTGATGTCAATAAAACTGATAATGACACATTAAGAGGGAAGGTCATTTGGATTAGCAGCGAAGCTGAGTTTACACCCAAAACCATAAAAACCCAAGATGAGCGCACAAATCAAGTCTATGCTGTAAAACTGTCCGTTGATAATCGATCCGATAGGGTAAAAATAGGTATGTATGGCGAAGTAGTTTTAAAGGAAAATCCATGAATTACGATATAGAAGTTGATAATATTTCAAAGCAATTTGTAAAACCAGATGTGCAGGCATTGGAAGATATCAATTTCAATGTAAAAACCGGATCATTGTTTGGTTTGATCGGAGCAGATGGTGCAGGTAAAACCACTTTGTTTCGCATATTGACAACCTTGTTATTGGCAGATAATGGTAGTGCGAAAGTGCACGGAAGAGATGTAGTCAAGGATTTTAAAATACTACGAAGTTTAATAGGCTATATGCCCGGCAGATTTTCCTTATACACGGATCTAAGCGTAGAAGAGAATCTCCAGTTTTTTGCAACACTTCACAAAACTACGATAGAAGCAGGCTACCATCTAATCAAAGACATCTACCGACAGATTGAGCCATTCAAAAATAGGAGAGCAGGCCAACTTTCCGGTGGAATGAAGCAAAAACTTGCTTTGAGCTGCGCACTTATCCATCAACCGAAGGTGTTGTTTCTTGATGAACCTACCACAGGAGTTGATGCCGTTTCTAGGAAGGAATTCTGGAATATGCTGAAAAATATCAAAAATCAAGGTGTTACTATTTTAGTATCCACACCATACATGGATGAAGCCGTTTTATGTGACGAAATTGCTTTGATTCAGAATGGCAAAATTCTTTCCATTGCGCCACCATCTACAATTATTGCTCAATTTCCGGATGTGTTATATTCGGTGTCTGGAAGTCAAATTGGTAAATTATTGGAAGATGTATCGAAGTTTCAAGACATAAAATCTTGTTTTTCATTTGGTGATACCATTCATGTTACATTGAATCAAGGAGATATTAAAGGGTTACAGAAAGAATTGATTCAAAGAGGTCATCCTGAAGTAGTGATTGATACGATCGTTCCAACCATTGAAGATTGTTTTATAAGATTAATGCAGTAACATGGAACCTATCATTTTTACTAAAAATTTAACCAAAAAATTCGGTGATTTTATTGCCGTCAATAATATTTCATTTTCGGTAGAAAAAGGTGAGATATTTGGTTTTCTTGGTGCCAATGGTGCGGGAAAAACTACTGCGATGAAAATGCTTTGTGGACTTCTTGTGCCGACATCAGGCTTGGGTAAGGTAGCAGGATATGATATCAGTACTCAAAGCGATTCAATTAAAAGAAGGATAGGATATATGAGCCAGAAATTCTCCTTGTATGAAGATTTGACGGTGAGAGAAAACATGCAATTCTTCGGGGGTATATATGGATTAAGAAATAAAGAAATCCAAAAAAAGATAGAATACTACCATGACTTATGGTCTAATAATGAGATGTTTGATGGTTTGGTAGGAAGTTTACCACTTGGATGGAAGCAGAAGGTAGCTTTTGCCACAGCCATGATGCATGATCCTGACATTGTATTTCTGGACGAACCCACTGGCGGCGTTGACCCTATCGTGAGAAGGCAATTTTGGGAGCTCATCTATAAGGCATCAGATCAGGGAACTACCATCTTTGTCACGACGCATTACATGGATGAAGCAGAATATTGTAATCGTGTTTCTATCATGGTGGATGGAGAAATAGCCGCAATGGACTCACCCAAAAACCTAAAAATAGCTTATCATACCGATACTATGGACGACGTTTTCTATCAATTAGCCAGAAAAGCTCAGAGAAGTGAAACAGTTTAAAGCATTTGTCATCAAAGAATTCTATCATGTGTTGCGTGATAAGAGATCCTTATTATTACTGATAGGATTACCCATTGTACAAATATTTTTATTTGGATTTGCACTTTCCAACGAAGTGAAGAATGCAACCATCATGATCGTAGATCAAAGCAAGGATGCAGCATCCCTTAGCATTTCTGAAAAGATTAGAAACAATGACAATTTTCATTTTGTAGGATTCGGTTATGCCTATAAAGATGCACATACTGCCTTCATGAGAGGAGAAATCCAAGCTGCGGTGATCATTCCGCCCAATTTTCAAAAATCTATTTTACGGAGAGAAAATCCAACGATTCAAATTATCGGTGATGCCACTGATCCCAATACCGCTACTGCCGTCATCAATTATGTCACCGTCATCACCATGAATTTTCAAAGACAAGCATTGGGTATGACCTCTCCTGTCAGCATTGATGTCAGAAATCACATGCTCTACAATCCGGAATTAAAAGGGGTGACAAATTTTGTTCCGGGATTGATGGCTTTGGTGCTGATGCTTATTGGCGTGCTTATGACTTCTGTTTCTATCGTAAAAGAAAAAGAAATGGGCACAATGGAGATACTATTGGTGTCACCATTTCATCCTCTTGCCGCCATCATAGCGAAAGCTGTCCCATATCTGCTTGTTTCCATTTTCAACTTATGTATGATATTATTGATTAGCATTCACGTCTTAGGGATGCCAATGGAAGGCAGTTATTTTTTACTGTTCTCCATGAGCGTATTGCTGATCATTACAGCTCTTTCTATGGGATTATTTATTTCTAATCAAACGTCCTCACAACAAGTGGCGATGTTGATCTCATTGATGGGAATGCTATTGCCTACAATGCTCTTCACCGGATTTATGTTTCCGATAGAAAATATGCCTATACCATTGCAGATAATATCCAATTTTGCAGCGTCAAAGTGGTATTACATCATTGTAAAAAATATCATGATCAAAGGTTTAGGAGTTGCCTATTTCTGGAAGGAAGCACTGGTTTTAGTCGGTATGACGATATTTTTCATTGTGATGAGTTTACGCAGATTTAAAATGAGATTGGCATGAGGGTATTACTAGCTTTATTGAAAAAAGAATTTCGGCAGATCAGGCGCAACAGAGTTTTAGCAATGATGATTGTAATGTTGCCAGTCATCCAATTGACGATATTACCCTTAGCAGCTGATTACGAACTGAAGCATATTAAATTGGGTATCATTGATGATGACCATTCTACCTTATCACAAGAACTCACAAACAAAATCATGAGTTCAGGATATTTTAACCTTGTTGACGTAGGCCAAAGCTATACACAAGGTTTGGAACAAATAGAACGAGATAAAGTGGATTTATTGTTGGAAATACCATCCCAATTCAGCCAAAATCTACATAAAAAAGGCACTGAATCATTATCTATATCTGCCAATGCCATAAATGGTGTTAAAGCCAATGTGGGAAGTGTATATTTGACCCAGATTTTGCAGAGCTACAATGTTGAGATGCTCCATAAGCTGATTCCTGAAACTATGTATGCTAATTCCGGTGCTATCCTCACAAGTTCGAGATATTTATTCAATGACAATCTCAAGTATCCACCATTTATGGTTCCTGGAATATTGGCGTTATTGGTGACTATGATTGGTGGATATATGTCATCTCTGAATGTTGTGAAAGAAAAAGAAATGGGTACCATTGAACAAATCAATGTGAGTCCCATTAAAAAATATCAATTTATTTTAGGTAAGTTGATTCCATTTCTCATCATAGGATTTGTGGTTTTTAGTATTGGTTTATTTATAGTAGCTAGAGGTGTTTACGGCATTGTGCCACGCGGTAGTTATCTTCTTATTTATAGTTACCTGTTTATTTACTTGATTGCAATTTTGGGTTTTGGATTGCTTTTGTCTTCATTCGCAGAGACACAACAGCAGTCTATGTCTATCACTTTTTTCTTTATGATGATCTTCATCCTCATGTCAGGTCTTTTTACTCCTATTCAAAGTATGCCGGAATGGGCACAGTGGATCGCTGCATTCAATCCCGTCACCTACTTCATTAAAGTGATGAGAATGGTTGTTCTGAAAGGAAGTACATTTATGGATATCCGTAGATATTACCTCATTATGGTTGCCTTCGGAATTGTATTGAATACGCTTGCCATCTGGAGGTACAAAAAAACGATTGATTAATTTGTATTTTGATTTGACCGACTTTTCCGTCATTCTTACGGAATTGAAATTCAAGTAAATTTTTATAATTTTTAATTTGGTCAGTCATAATAATTTAATATTTTTGGCATCTGTTTTGTAAAACATTTGTTGTATCTAGAATATATTATATATATTTGCAATATATTTTCGATTCATAATATATATTTTATAGATAGTTTGCAGAATATAGTGATCGCTTATTAAGTTTTTTCAATGACCATTGATTATTTATTGAACAGATTGATTTTAGTTTTGACTTTGGGGTTGATCTCAGGGGCAAAACCATTTGTAGAGCCGATCACGGAGAAGGATAAGCCTGTAAATACAAGAAAAATTTCTGATTTAGAAAGGCATTTTCACCAAACATTGGCAACGACGGTAGCACAAAATATTGCTGAATCTGCTTGTCCCGGAGTGGCCATGGCTGTATGCAAAGATGGAGTCATCATCATGGACACTGTTATTGGTGTCAAGTCATCCTCTACTTTAATGCCCATCGATAAAGAGACAGCATTTCGACTCGGTTCAGTGTCAAAAGGATTTGCGGGACTTTTGGCATCCAAACTTATAGAATTAGGGTATTTTCATCCCGATGATCCGGTATCTCAATACATACCAAAGCTGACCCTAAAAGCCAAGTCAAAAGATGGAATTCTCAAAGTTCGTCACTTACTTTCTCAATCCGTTGGTGTGACGGAGCATGCCTATTCTAACTTAGTAGATCGTGATCTGAGCATTGATAATCTCATTCCATATATCAACAAGTTATACGTGAGAGATTCCACCGGTATCGCCTATGCTTACCAGAATGCCACGTATGGACTGATTGAGAAAGTCATAGAAAAAGCCACAGGGATGACATACAAGGAAGCATTGCGTACTTTTGTGTTGGATCCTCTTGGCATGCAACATACGACTATGAGCATGGAAGGGATCATAGAATCTCATAATTACTGCAATGGACACAAAGCTAGAAGAAAACCGGCGGGATTCGCACCAATAGATATCAGTACGCATTATTACAATGTGGTATCTGCGGGTGGTGTCAATTCTAACCTCGAAGATATGGAAAAATGGCTCCAAGCTGTCATGGGTTATGCACCTGATGTATTGTCAGAGCAGGTAAGAAATAGAGCATTTTATCCATATATCTGGTCGGGCTCTGCTTCAAAATATTTCAATAGATGGCCTGAATACAGTGACAGTTATTATGCTTGGGGATGGCGACGCTTACAGGTTGGAAATAGAATGTTGGTCCATCATGGAGGTCTAGTAAATGGATTCAGGACTGAGATCGCTTTTGATCCTGTAGAAAATATTGGAATAGTGTGTCTATTTAATTCTACGTGTGATTATAGCAACCAAATTATTTCTGATTTTTTCATGTCTTGGCAACAATCCATGTATGATTATACCATTCAGAAAGTTCCACCATTGAATGTCATCATGAAACCGATTCCTATTGTCTCCAATGTAGCACCTTAAAGGGAGGCTTTTTTCATAACATCGTCAATTAATGGAATGTGAATGTCGCAACATAGCATTCACTGATAACCTACGATTTCCTAATTTTGCGGCAATATTAAAGTAGATATTCATGACCTTTATTTATAAGCGCCATCCTTGGCATGGCATTGAGATCGGAGCAGAAGCACCCGAATTAGTGACTGCATATATAGAAATTATACCTAGCGATACTGTCAAGTACGAAGTCGATAAAGTATCCGGTTATCTCAAGGTGGATAGGCCGCAGAAATTTTCAAATATTGTGCCGGCGCTGTATGGTTTTATTCCCAAAACATATTGTGCAGAAGAGGTAGCTACCATCAATATGCAGCGTACAGGACGTGTGGGCATCAAGGGCGACGGTGATCCATTGGATATTTTAGTATTGACAGAACGTGAAATCACGCATGGAGACATTTTGGTGAAGGCATTTCCCATCGGTGGATTCAGATTGGTGGACAATAACGAAGCCGATGACAAAATCATTGCTGTGCTTCAAAACGATGATATCTACGGAAAATGGACAGACATCTCTGACGTCCCTGCTTCCATCACCAATAGACTAAAGCACTACTTCTTGACCTACAAACAAATGCCGGATAAGCCTGCCGCATGTTTCATCGATGAAATGTACGGGAAAGATGCTGCCATAGAAGTGGTCAATGCATCCATCAAAGATTATTTCCACCATTACGGGAAGTATATTTAAGTGGAGGTTATATTTTGATAATGAACTACTAAGGTAAGATATCCTGCTATTAAAGATTCTTTCTTGATTTTTACCTTCTTCATCAATGGATATCTATATGAGCTTACAGTTTTTAAAATTATTTTGAAAAAATTATTGTTAATAAATACACAATATTAAAAAAGCTTTTTACCTTTGGAATAGATTTCCTTTACAGAGAGAGAATGCTAAGCCGACATTGATAGTAAAATAGGGAACATTGCAGGTGGATATCACTCATGAAGAAATCTTGAAAATAAGGGGAAATAGAATGCGGACTCATCCCTCAGATGAGCAATAGTACATGCCAAAAACTGATGTCCGTGAAAATTATTTAACATTAAATTTAAAAAAATGGAAAATTTTGTAAAAAAATTCAAAAATTCAAAAATTCAAAAATTCAAAAATTCTTTTTATTAATTCCGGATTTATAATCCTATTATGCATTGCGTTTATTCTTCCATCATGTAATAAGGATGAAAATCAAAAAAATGAGTCTGTGGATCAAGTTGCTCTACGCGGTGACGGGAGTGGTGGGAGTAATTTTCAGAAGGATTTAAGCATCAAAGGGAGTAAATTTGTTCTTGGAAAGAAAAGAGTGAATCCGTTTGAAATACATACCATCAATCGTGCCAAAAATAGACTGTATGGAAATACTATCCCTGATAAAATTGCAACACATCAGTACATAAAATTCATGCCAAATGATGAGGATGATTTATATGAAATTGATATTTGGGATGTGATTTGGAAAGTGAAAACATTTGAGTTTCCTCTGGAATATGAGATTGTTTCTTCAGGTGAAACATATATTGACCCAACGGTATCTGATTCTACTTATACCTACTTATATGCTGCTGTTCCTGATGAAACGCCATTACCGGATGTGCCATACACAGTCATCGATGATTTGTATTTAGAAACAGATGACCCCTTTCTATTGGCAGAAAGTTTTTGGTTAACAGGGAACGAAGGGGAAATAAATGATTATGTTTTTAAGGGAGGTTTGGATGAAGAAACGGTAAAAGAATTTACGCATATTGTTGTTGCGGGTCGAGTACCTGTAGAAAAACCTGATGAAGATTGCCCTCCCGGATTTCATTGGGAATTGGTGATAGACGACGCCAACCCTACAAAAGACGGTAAACCAAATTATGTGTGGGAGTGTCGCCCTAATGAACCGAGCCCTCCGCCTCCGTCAAATGCCTGTTGCACCTTGTCAAATAACTGGAGATTTCCTGGAGGATGTGTAAGAGTTGATTTTGATGGTATTATGAGACCAGTTCAAAATGCAGAGGTAATCACCAAAGATACATGGTTTACGAGTGATGAGACACATACAAGTAACACGGGATGTTGGTCCATTGAGAAGGAGTATTCCGGAAAAGTATGGATATGGGTGCATTTCAGAAATGAAAATGTTTTCGCTAAGGATGTAGGTTATTGGGGAAGCTTGAAGAGTGTGCGCGATTATGTAGGCAAATTCACCGCTCCACCTTACAATAATGTTTCTGTGGAGTATGGGTCCGGTGCTGGCGATAATACAACCAATGCACGAAGGTATTGGGCAGCCGCGCATACCTTGAACACAATAAATCAATATAGAAATGCTGCAGGGGCGGAAGGAGTACCCTTACCTAGAACTTCATTAAACTGGACAAATAGTAATAGTGATGGAGGAGGCGCAGCACCAATGCTTCAAGGACATCCTTTTAGCTCTTGGCCTGCATTTTTATTGGCTATTAGATTTCCTGTTCTGACAATCGCTTCTATCAATCAAGTGCCTGATATAGTTAACCAGTATGGTGATTTTGAAGGTGCCGCTGTGTTCACTGGCACAGGATTCCACGAACTGGGTCATGCATCACATTACTCTAAAGTAGGTGAAGGTTATTGGATTGGGTATAGAAATCATATTATAAATAATTGGGGATATGGTTCCTTTGGCTCTTTTGCTGCAATAGGAAGCGACCCTGGAAAAGTTGCTCTTGGAGAAGCTGTAGGCAATTTTACTGGAGCATGGTGGGGCAATACACAAGCCGGTGGTGAGGGATTTCAATGGGAAGATAATTTTATACCTAGAGGGTTATTATGGGATCTACAAGATAATATTCAAGATGTTGTCACAAATCCTGTTACTGGCCAAAGTTTGACAGATAACATAACAGGATTTACTCCAAGAATGTTTTTTAACGCACTGGCTCCAAATTTTGACAATGTTCATCTTTTTAAAGTTAGACTTCAGGCGTTACACTTGGCAGATACTCCGAATTCTGCAACCGATTATAATAACTTTGTTGACTTATATGATGTATTTCAATAATTGGACATACGGAGAGGATGAATAGCATCCTCTCCATTTTTAATAAAATAATATTTTAAAATCCATGAAATATCCATTTTTTTTATTTTTCACAATGATTTTAGGGCTGTTTTCTTGTATCAAAGAAAATGTAAAACCCTGTCCTTATGACTACACCCTATATCTTCCGAACCACTTCCTGAGAATACCGGTGACTATCTCACCCCATAAAATGGTGTATAAAGTAGGTGATACCATGCGGATAAGTACCATATTTTCTGACTCTATCTATGATATGGGGACCCGACATACTTTTAAAATACAGAATTTTCCTTTTAAACCACTTTCATTATTATATAGAATAACAAGCGGTACAACCCATGATTCGGGATATCGCATCAATAAACTCACGATAGATAGCATCTACCAATCAAAATATAAATACTCGACAATTTATACGGATTTATATACTGCCAAAACAGTTTATAAGGACAATGTGTATAAATTTGAATCAGAATTGATCCTAAAAGAACCCGGAAAATATATTTTTTTAATGTCAGATTTGTATCAGGAATATAATGGTTCTGGAAATTCTGATCTCAATGCTGAGGCGGACGCCATTACCTTTGATGGCAAATGCTATGAATATTATTTATGTTACATGATAGATAGTGGGGATACCCATTTGAAGTCCTTTCAGAATGAGTTAATTTATCTGGATAAAAATGTGTATATGGATAAACTTGTTTCGAGAGAGAATCATGATTTTTCAGCCCCACTTGGAGATGGTGTTTTGCAAATTGAGTTTAATGGATATTATGGCTTTGAAGTGGTAGAATGAGATGGTCCACCGGCTGAATAATAAAATGCCAGGTATTAATTAAAATCCGGCCTGTAGTTTGGGTTTTATACAATGAAATAAAGTAGCATTTTACACATCTTTTTTGGTGAAATGCGCAGCATAACGCCACTTCTTTTCGTTAAATAGGATAAAAAAGATGCTAAGGAATGTGAAACTGATATCGCTCTTGTTAACCTTCTTCATGATCGGTTGTGTTAAGAACGATGAAAATTGTCCATATTTTTTCACTCTGCCTGTATCTATTTCTCCAGCGCAGGAAGTGTACCATATAGGGGATACCATCAGAATAGTATCAGAATTTGAAGATCAGGTAATGGGTTCGAATGGTGTAGGTAAGGAGTTGGGCACATTTGATATGCAAGGCATTATGTGGCAACCAACATTAAGTTTTTTTAAGTTAGACACCATAATTCCCAATAAAGCTGATCATAAATCCTTGTTTGATGGGTTTGCAAATATTGAAATTCTAAAAGGAAATCTTGAAAGTTATAAATTTAGCACTGGTGACGAAAGAATTATTGGAGAGTATTTGGAAGATAATCACACATTTAGTTATTCCATAAACATTATACCGAGAAAAAAAGGCGTATTTTTTATTTCCTTTTTAAGCTTTGTTAACTTTACGCCGCCGTATAACCTTCAAGATTTCCCGGGAAGATGCGATCGATCATTTTATGATATTCATTTTAAAACCAATGGAGGAACGGATAATCATTACCATCTGATGCTGGAGTCACCTGATCCATATTGGAATAGAACAGGAGTTGGCAATAATATATATTCTTTCCAATTTGATCAAGTCGGTGGATATTGTTTTAGGGTGGAGTAACAATTATCCCAGATTATGCCTTAGACTTTTTAAGAATAAATGATACTAAGAGTAAGTTTAAAATTTATTCGCAGTAAATTTCTAAAGCTAAATCTGCAATTGGGTAGTATAAATGCTTTGATTTTCTTATAACTGGTTACTCTGTATATTTGCGTTAATAAATATAAAAAGTTGCATTATTTCAGGTTAAACTACTTAGAATTTTGAATAATACACATTAAAATAAAAAATATGTATTTACATATTATGGAATAATATAATATTTATGTATATTTGTGGCTGAGTATTTTTGAATACCTTTTATAGAACCCAACTTGAAACTCCTATGTGCAACATCGTCACTGAAAGATTTGTCCAATGCATCCAGCATCTCAAGGATGAAGATGGCGTAAAATCCATTCGCCAATTTGCACTGGCTCTGGATTACCATCCCCAGAATCTCAACGAAATCATCAAGGGGAATAGAGATGTGACCATTGAGCTGATACGTTCAGCAACAGATATTTATCTTATCAATCCCACTTATATTTTTACCGGTGATGGAGAAATGTTTTTGACGGAACATGCAGCCCAATCCATGGAAGAAAAACCGTTAGAAAAAATATTGTACGTGCCCATCTCCGCACAAGCAGGATATGCTGAGCAGTTCATAGATGATGTATTTTTGTCAGATTTACTTTACTTTTCGCTTCCGGATTATAAATTTCAACACGGTACTTATCGATGTTTTGATATCGCCGGTGACAGTATGGAGCCATCATTATATTCAGGTGATAAAGTGGTGTGTTCGTTTGTAGATTCCAATAATGCTTATTCCTCATTACGCAATAATTTGGTCTATGTAGTGGTAGCCAATGGAGGTATCGTTGTCAAAAGAATCCTCAATCACATCAAAACAAACCAAACTATTGAGCTGATATCTGATAACTCCTATTACCCGAGCCAGTTTATCCACGTCAATGATATCAAAGAAATCTGGCATGTAGAGGTAAAAATATCCCCATACCTTCCATCACCAAAAAATCTAAGGAATGGATTTCATGAAGAAATGGACGCCATGAAACAAGTGATGGAGAGCCAGGCTGTAGCTATCAAATCCTTGAACACGACCATAGAAAAATTATTGCGATCCAGTCGGTCACTTGTGTGATCTGAAGCAAATTTGAAATAATTCGATAGGTAATCGAATTACAAGATCATTTATTGCAATTATTCTAAAATTTCCGGAGCCATACCCATGCTGCTGAATCCACCATCATGGAAGAGGTTCTGCATAGTTACCATTCTTGTGAGGTCGCTGAACATAGCCACGCAATAGTTTGCACATGCTTCTGCGCTTGCGTTGCCTAGTGGAGACATTTTATCTGCATATCCAAAGAAATCAGTGAAGCCTTTTACACCTGAACCTGCGGTAGTGATGGTGGGTGACTGTGAGATGGTATTGACACGAACATGCGCCTTTTTAGCCCAGTGGTAGCCAAAACTTCTAGCAAAACTCTCCAATAAAGCTTTGGATTCTGCCATTTCGCTATAATCAGGAAATGTCCTTTGTGCTGCTATATAAGTGAGCGCTAAAATGGAGCCCCAATCATTCATCGCATCCAGCTTCATGGCTACTTGCATCAACTTATGAAAGGAGATGGCGGATACATCAAATGTGGTTTTCATCCAGTCATAATTGAGGTCAGTATAGGCTTTGTTTTTTCTGACATTAACAGACATACCGATAGAATGTAAAATAAAATCCATTTTTCCTCCCAGTATCTCTTGAGACTTTGTAAGGAGATTTTCCAAATCTTCTAGGCTGGTGGCGTCAGCCGGAATAATTTGTGCATTGAGCTTTGCGCCAAGCTCATTGATTTCACCAAAACGCATAGCGACGGGCGCATTGGTCAATACAATCTGTGCGCCTTCATCAACACAACGCTCTGCAACCTTCCAAGCGATACTTTTCGAATCCAATGCTCCGAAAATGATGCCTCTTTTCCCTTCTAAAATTTGCTTTCCCATGGATTTTAAAAATTTTGAATTGCAAATATACAGCTTGTGCCGTATTATTTTATACTAATCACTTTCATTTAAAACTTAAAATACCATTTCATCGCTTCTATCCACATCTTCAAAATATCCGGTATCTGTATTTTTTCTGACAGAGTCCCAATGAAAATATCTACCGTTCATTGCCACGTACACTCCATGTGGGAGTGTTTGTACAAAAGCCAGCGCCGCACCTAAATTGAAAAATCCATCCGAGGAATTTCCAAAGGCATATGGAATCATAGCTCCCGTGAGTACAATTGTTTTGGGGATCTCGTGTTTTGCCAGTGCTTCTGCGGTTTTCACCATTGTGTCTGTACCGTGCGTAATCACGATCTTGTCGTAATCATTTTTTTTGCAGCTATAGATGATGATTTCTCTATCTGCATCGGTGATCTCAAGACTGTCCACCATCATCAACGTTTTGACATCTATATCTAATGTACTCCTGCCTCTTTGAAACATTTTGGGTAGGTGTGTGTCTTTGAAATATAGCTGCCCGGTGATGAAATTATAATCCTTGTCAAAGGTTCCGCCTGTCACATATACTTGAATTTGCGGACTATTAGGATGTATTGGTACCATACTCTATTTGTTGATATAAACTTTATATTACTGATAAATTCCTTTTCCCATTCTAAGCACGGAAATTTCACCATCTGTGCAATCTAAAACTGTGGTCAATTCTTCCTCACCCATGCCACCATCCAAGAGCAAATCTACTTCATATTGAAAATCATCAAAGATCTTGTCAGGATCAATATAATATGCATCCGGATTTCCAATCCTATTGAGGGAAGTGGAAATGAGTGGAGCTTCTAATTGTTCTAATAATGCCGAAACTATTTTGTTCTCCGGTATCCTTACTCCGATTTCTTCCTTGTTATTTTTGAAATACTTTTGAACGTAATTGTTTGAATTCAATATGAAAGTATATGGACCGGGAAGTAATCGCTTCATTTCTCTGAATATTGGATTTTCGATCTGAGTGGTATATTGAGATATGGTGCTGATATTTGGGCAAATGATGGACATTTTAGCCTGCTTTTCTTTTTTCTGGGTAACCTTGCAAATTTTCTCTATACCTTTTCTATTCGTCATAAGACAACCGATGGCATATACGGAGTCGGTAGGGAAAATGACCAACGCTCCTTGATTGATTTTTTGAGCCAACGCCCTTAATTCTTTGTAATTAGGGTTTTCAGTATCTAAAACTAATCTTTGCATTATGTAAATATGTTTTTATTAAAATTTTAATAAGTGCCACTTATTTGTTCGCAAATAGATATAGGATAGGATCGTTATGCCGGCCCAATACACAATTTCTGCTGCCCAAGCCCAACTCAATCCCATATAATTGTATTTTATAACGTAATATGAATAAAGAATATAAATGACGGTGAAGATCACCTGAATGCGCAATGCAGTCTGAGTGTGTCCAGTTCCTATTAATCCATTGATAAAAATACCACCCGTTCCAAACGTCATCAAAATAGCAAATAGCAACAACATATAAGGTTTTGCCTGAAGAATCAGTGTCATATCTTCCTTGCCAAAGAGTGGATATAAAAAGAATTCAGGAAACATCAAGATCGGAAATGAGATCACCATTGTACTTAGTAAATTCAATTTTGTAGTCTTAAATATCAAGGGCAGGACGGCTTGTCTTTTCTTATTTCCTATGAAGTTGGAGACCAATGTATTGATTCCTGCTGAATATCCCCAACAAGGAATAGAAAGTATGAGGTAGATCGTACGCAGTAAGTTAGAGATTTCCAATTCTCTTATACCAATATTTTCTATAAAGCTAAAGAAGAGAAACCAAGCACCTATACCAAGAATGGATTGAAATACGATAGGCGTGGAAATTTTAAACATATTACTAAAATTTTCCATACTTAATCGATGCAATTTCAATAGTTCATATTTTCTATTGCCTTTATCTACAACCATATACATTATAAATACCACAAAAGCTACAATCTCTGAGATAGTGCTTGCATAGGCTGCTCCGCTAATGCCCATAGCAGGTAAACCTAGATGCCCGAAGACAAAAATATAGTTTAAAACAAGATTTACTATGATGAGCACCATGGTGTCATAAATGATAAACTTCGTCCTTGCTATCCCTGTATAGAAAGCAATGAGTGCCACCCCAAGGTATGAAAAGAACACTCCGAAGCTTCTTGGCATGATGTATTCAAGTGTTTTCTTATAGATTTCCGGGTCATTGATAAACCACTTGAACATGACAGGTGATCCCAACCTCAATAATAAAAAGATTAAAATGGAAAGCAGTAATTCAAAAAGCAATAGCGATTGCAAGTTTGTTCCGGCGCCGGGATAATTGAGTTCACCATTTCTCCTTGCTATGATGATTTGTCCTCCTCTAGAAAAACCATATCCTATACTGGCGATGATCAGATAAAATACACCAACCAATCCTGCTGCAGCAAAATCCACAGAATTATAATGGTATAGAAATACATTGTCGCTCAGTACAATGATATTTTGCGCAGCACTTCCTAACATAATGGGTATGGAAATGGACAAAATTTGTCTATATGATGTGTTCAATCGCATTGAAAGTGCAAGATAGAAATTTTCAGCTACTTAGTAATCAACCATTGACCCAACTCAATATTGAATGAAAATATTTTTATTCATATGATAATACTAATAACGATCATAGAATGATGTAGAAGCGATAAAAACAAATTTTAATAGATGAATTCTAAATTATTCCGGAATAAAATTCTTGGATAATTTTAGATTGTATTTTTCTTATAGAATTTTTAAAAAATATATTATATTTGTGATATATAATTAGAGGAATTGATTTTTTAAAATATGAAATTTGAATTAGTCTTGTATAACACGGACTTATTCATTTTCTGTAATTATTACATTTAAAAACTTGCAATTCAAGCACATGGATCACGACGAAAATCATCCGCCAAAAGCAAAAGTTATACCATACAAATTGAATTTGTTCGGTGATGAGCGTATTGATAATTATTACTGGATGAGGTTGTCAGACAAACAAAAGACATCACAATATCCTGATTATCAGACTAGAAGTGTGCTGGCATACCTATATATGGAGAATGGTTATAGGGAATGTGAAACATATCATTCAAAAAGTCTCGAAGACTCCCTTTATGATGAAATTGTGGCTAGGATCAAGCAAACGGACATGTCTGTGCCATACAGTTTTCAAAAGTACCTATATTATACAAGATATGATGAGGGGAAGGAATTTCCAATTTATTGCAGGAAGAAATTAAAAAATGACGCTGAAGAGGAAGTTTTAATGAATGTGAATGAAATGGCTGAAGGATTTCAATACTATCATGTCGGCAGTAGGTCAGTAAGCCCCAACAATTGTTTTTTGGCATTCGGTGAAGACACCGTCAGTAGAAGACAATTCACAATTCGGATTAAGAATTTATGTACCGGAGAACTATTTGAAGATAAGATAGAAAACACCACAGGGAAAGCTATTTGGGGAAATGATAATAAAACCATTTTCTATACAAAGAAGGATGAAGCATTACGTTCATTTCAAATTTATAAGCATATACTGGGTACACCGGCCGAATCAGACGCATTGGTGTATCACGAGCCTGACGGACTTTACAGCACGTTTATTTATAAATCAAGATCAGAAAAATACTTGATCATTGGTTCTTCATCTACACTTTCCGATGAGTATAGAATATTGGAGGCGGACCAACCAGATGGAGAATTTAGAGTTTTTCAACCTAGAATGAAGGGTTTGGAATATAGCATTTCCCATCATGAAGGAAAATGGTACGTCAAAACAAATAAAGATGGTGTCACAAACTTTAAAGTTATGGTGACAGATGAACATCAGACAGAAGCTGAATATTGGGAAGATTTTATTGTACCGGAAGCATCAGTGTTTATAGAACATCTAGATGTTTTCAAAGACTTCATGGTCGTTTCATTAAGAAAAGGAGGGTTGACACAGTTGAAAATTGTGCCTTGGGGTGAGAATGAAGCGCATGAGATAGTTTTTGATGAGGCAACTTTTACGGTATCCATGGGTATTAACTTGGAGTACGATACTGAATCCATAAGGATAGAATACACATCCATGACAACACCGCTCAGCACCTTTGATTATAACGTAAATGACCGTAGTTTTACTCTTTTGAAAAGACAAGAAGTAGTGGGAGAATTCAACATCGAAAACTACCATGCGGAACGTGTTATGGTGAAGGCAGATGATGGAGTTCTGATTCCTATGTCCATAGTGTACAAAAAGGGATTTCAAAAAAATGGTACAAATCCTGTGTTACTGTATGCTTACGGTGCTTATGGGCATAGCATAGATGCTTATTTTTCAAGTGCAAGGTTGAGTTTATTGGATAGAGGGTTTGCATTTGCTATCGCCCATGTGCGCGGTGGGCAGGAGTTGGGGCGACCTTGGTATGAGGATGGTAAATTCTTCAATAAGAAGAATACCTTTACTGATTTTATTGCGTGTGGAAAGTATCTTGTTGATGCACAGTATGCAGCGCCAGATAAGTTGTTTGCTCAGGGTGGTAGTGCTGGAGGACTATTGATAGGAGCTGTGCTCAATATTAATGCTGATTTATGGAAGGCCGTGATAGCGCACGTTCCCTTTGTGGATGTACTCTCTACAATGTTGGATGAAAGTATTCCATTGACCATTGGAGAATTTGATGAATGGGGAAATCCGAAAGATGAAGCGTATTATCAATACATCAAAAGTTATTCACCATACGATAATATTACTGCTAAAAACTACCCTGCGATGTTCATAACAACAGGATATTGGGATTCGCAAGTGCAATATTGGGAACCCGCTAAGTATGTTGCAAAACTCCGTGCGACCAAAACGGATGATAACCCTATTTATTTGTATTGTAGTATGGAAACCGGTCACGGTGGAGCTTCCGGCAGATTCAAAAGATTGAGAGAAGTCGCAATGGATTATGCTTTCTTGTTAGATCAAGCGGGTTTGCGAAAATAAATAAACAATCCGGAATAAAAAAAGAAAGGGTGGCAAAAACAATTTGCCACCCTTTTTCAGTTCTTAGAAATATTCAAAAATGATCAATGTCTATCTCTAAAATTATTTCTTTTTGGTCTGAAATTGTCCCTTCTACCACCACCTTCAGGTTTTGGTTCAGCTTCCTTGCAAACGATGGTTTGACCTTCAAATTCAGTTTCATTTAATCCGGCAATAGCAGCAACTCCTGCATCAGTACTTCCCATTTCGACAAAACCAAATCCTTTGGATCTTCCGGTTTCTCTGTCCATAATAACTTTGGCGGAAACAACTTCGCCATAACGTGAAAAAAGATTTTCTAAAGCTTCAGAAGTAGTTCTGTAGTTTAGTTTGGCAACAAAAATATTCATTAAAAAAAATTAAAAAAAAACAATACATACAGAATACTGGATGTCAATCCTATAAATACTCTGTTATCGCCACAAAAGTACATCAATATTTCAAATTGTGTCAAATTATTATGAAAATGTGGCAAAATATTATAAAAAATTTTAAAAAAGTGCGTTTTAAAGCAAAATCATTGACTTTAAACCACTTGTAGATGGTCTTTTTTTACAATTTCTAAGAGCATTGTCTTAAGATGGTCGTAATTAGATTGTGATAATGGTACCAAAGGAAGACGTACCTCATTAGTGCAAAATCCAAGAATTTCCATTGCTGATTTTATGCCTACCGGATTGCCCTCCACGTATAACCACTTGTGCAAATCATATGTCAATAAGTTCCATTTTCTAGCAGTATCAAAGTCTGATTGTAAAGCTGCACGGATCATACTGCTGAATTGATAGGGTAGTGCGTTGGCCATCACTGATATGACACCATCGCCGCCAAGTGCGGTCATGGCTAAGGCTATTTCGTCATCACCGGACGTAACAATGAAATTGTCGGGTTTATTTTTAATAATTCTTGTTGTTTGGATGAGATCGCCTGAAGCCTCTTTTACGCCTATAAATTTAGGGCTTAGATTTGCCAATCTGACGGTCGTTTCCCATTCCATATTTGATCTGGTACGTCCGGGAACATTGTACAAAATAATTGGAACCGGACAATGTTCTACTGCAGCTTCATAATGTCTATATATTCCTTCTTGAGATGGTTTTACATATGCAGGACTTGATGAGAGTATAGCAGAAATACCTGTAAAATCAAATGATTTGACTTTCTGAACTAAGGTCTTCGTATCGCTAATACCAAAGTTTCCGGCTACAAGAGGCACCCTTCCGGCTATTTTTTCAATGCAAAAGTCTAATATTTTTCTGCCTTCTGTGTCATCCAATGTTGTGGTTTCACCGGTTGATCCTAAGGCAACGATGTAATTGACACCACCATTGATCACATGCTCAATGACAGCTGCAAGTCCTTGCCAGTCTATGGCTCCATTTTTGAATGGTGTGATGATGGCTACGCCAGTTCCTATGAATCTCTTGTCTTTCATTGTATTAAAATTTTATTTATTGAGATATTGAAGTTAATATTTTGATAAGTTTGTGGATACGTTGTGAAATTGGATCTTCATTGTACGACTCAATGATGAGATTTAAAAATTTGCCAACTTTTGCGGATGAAAAACCGACTTTGAATTTTGCATTACTTTTTCTTATGATGTACTCAAAATGAGGCGCATAAGTATTTGGCAAAAGAATCAATAGGTCTAAATCCTGATCAGTAAATGAGGTGATATCATTGTGTTTTGGAACACCATACCAAGTGATATCACTGGAATAGTACGTAGGATTTTGGTTTTCTTGATTTGTTCTTTTGGTATTTTGAAATGAAAGAGTAACCACTTTTTTGCCAGAATCAATAATTTTATCAATAAATTTATTGATATATGTTAAATCTTGATTATCAATATTTAGATTATAAATAATGCCAATATTTTTAACTGGATTGACAATAACTCTGTGAGGTAAATCCTTCTTTATATCCGAGTGGAATTCTCGGTTGAATATCCACCTTTTTAATTTTCCAATCATGGGAATGTTTAGATGGTTTCGCTCACTTCTATAAATCTACCCATGACATTGTATTTTTCGATCCTGTCATTGACCAATTGATCTTTGTCTTTTAACATGAGTGGAGGGAGCTCATTTTTAATGTGTTGTTTGAGGGTTTTTACCATCTTATCGGGGTCTGTATGAGCACCACCCAAAGGTTCCTTGATGATGTCATCTATCAATCCAAATTTGAGCATGTGTTCGGGTGTCAGTTTAAGCGCTTCTGCGGCTTCTTCTTTATGATCCCAACTTCTCCAGAGGATAGAGGAGCATGATTCAGGAGAAATTACAGTGTACCACGTATTTTCAAGCATAAAAACCTTATCGCCCACACCGATACCCAGAGCTCCACCGGATGCGCCCTCACCAATGATATAGCATAGGATGGGTACACGTAGCTGGGCCATTTCGAAAAGATTTTTTGCGATAGCTTCAGCCTGACCTCTTTCTTCGGCTTCTAATCCGGGAAATGCTCCAGGTGTGTCTATCAAGCTGATAACCGGAAGATTAAACTTCTCTGCCAATTTCATCAAACGCAAAGCCTTCCTGTAACCTTCAGGATTGGCCATGCCAAAGTTTCTGTATTGTCTCTGCTTGGTATTATTGCCTTTCTGATGTCCTATTATGACGACGTTGATATTATCTATCTTTGCTAAGCCACCTACAATAGCTTTATCGTCTTTGCAATACCTATCACCATGAAGTTCTACAAACTTCTTGCACATGTTTTCTATGTAAAACAGAGTATATGGTCGTTCAGGGTGACGAGAAAGCTGTACACGCTGCCATCCTGTGAGATTTCCATAGATTTCCTTTTTAGTGGCTTGAATTTTTTTCTCAAGTTCTTTGATGCTTTCTGTGACATCAATGGCGCCTTCTTCACCTATTTCTTTCAGCTTTTCCAGCTGTTCGTTCAAGGTTTCAAGCGGTTTTTCGAAATCCATAAAAACCATATAGAATGAAAATTATTGGTGATCAATATAATAAACTACCACAAACTTGGCTCGTCAAATTGACTTAGATGAACGGAATAATGATACTAATACCGTGCATATTCCGATTACATCAACTTTCAAGTATGCAAAAGTAAGGATTTCGGGCCAATGTGAAATTATTTTAAAGGATAAAAAAATATTTCCACTAAAAAATTTTGCATGAGAAGAAAGTTATATATCTTTGCGTCGCTTTTAGAGAAAAGCATTTTTGGATTGGTAGTTCAGTTGGTTAGAATACATGCCTGTCACGCATGGGGTCGCGGGTTCGAGTCCCGTCCAGTCCGCAAAAGCTCTCAGATTTGAGAGCTTTTTTTATTTATGTGATGATGTACTACACTTATATATTATATTCGAAACAATTAGATGTTTTTTACGTAGGCTTCACTGGGAATCTTGATGCTCGATTGACGTATCATAATGGTGGATTTGAGCAATTCACAAAAAAGGGAGTTCCATGGATACTAGTATGGGCTGTTGAGAAGCCAAATAAAGTGGACGCTATGGCCCTAGAAAAGAAGATCAAGAATCTAGGTAGAGCTAGGAAACTTGACTTTATGAAAAAGTATAGCGAATGCCTAAAGATATCATTGGATGATATTGGGTTCGAGAACTGACAAGCAGAAATTCTGCTGTCAGTTTGCTGACAAATGCATCGCATTTCGTCAGTATAAGATATCAATTTTAAAAGTTGAATTCTATATTGTAAAGGGATGAAATTGGGCAGACGCTTCATATTGTATAACGGGAAGGACAGTAACCAAACAAAAGCTTTTTACGGCGGAAGGAAAAAGAATTATCATTTTGCAATTTTTTGACAATCAAAAGTCAGATACACCGATGAAGGAAAGTAGAAAAATTCCATAAAAATTTAAAATATTGTTTGCATTGTTAAAAATAATGCTGACAAAAAGAGCACAATATCACATAATCCTATAACTTTACAAATCTATTATTCCTTATTGTTAATAAACCAGAAATAGTCACACCCCATGGAAAATCTTTTGTTACATATACATTGCTCGGTATCTCCGGCTGAAATGTTGGTGCCTTTGGACAAACGTAACTTTTGCAAATCTTGGGTCGAAATGGAAGCGACATTCATTTGAGTTTGGTAGCAAGCCTTTTAAGAAAGCCGTCCAACAATCAATCGAGCAAAAGAAATACAAAAGCAAAGCATGTTGACAAGTGATCGCAGACATAAAAACGATACAACAATTGGACAACCAATTAGCTAATTCGGCAAGTTTTCGATAATCACCTATTTTTGTATTAATTTTTTTTCCATCCAAGTAAAAATTGCTTGATCCAAAAATTTTAGATTTTAAACCCATAGGAAAACAAAAAGACAAAATCATAGTGAGCTTAAATACACAATCTCTGCAACCCGTTATTAACTTCCTTTGGACAGTTGCGGATGATGTTTTGGTAAATACCTACCAAAAAGGAAAATACAAAGATGTTATCCTGCCAATGGTAGTTATACGCAGGCTGGACTTGCTTTTAGAACCCACCAAAGAACAAGTTTTAAAGACCTTCAATGAATACAAATCCAAACTTCAAAATTTAGATAGCTTGCTGACTAACAGCAAACACGGTTCTGGTTTGGCGTTTTACAATACTTCAAAGTTTACCTTAAAAAAACTGCTTGACGACCCGAAAAACCTGAGAAGCAATTTTGAAAATTATCTGAACGGCTTTTCTGAAAATGTGCAGGACATCATCAAACAATTCAAATTCAGAAATGAAATTGAAACATTGGATGAAGCGGATATTCTGTTTTCACTCATTGAAAAATTCTGCTCTCCAAAAGTGGAACTGCACCCGGACAAGTTGCCACCACTGGCAATGGGTTATGTGTATGAAGATTTGGTAAGACGATTTAACGAAGAGAACAATGAAGAAGCCGGAGAACACTTTACGCCGAGGGAAATCATCGATTTGATGACGCACCTTGTTTTCTTGCCGGTGAAAGACAAAATCAAGCAAGGCACTTATTTGATTTACGACCCTTGTGTGGGTAGCGGTGGAATGCTCACTATGGCTAAAAACTTTTTGCTCAATCCTGATGGCTTGATTAAAAGCAATTCCACCGTTCATTTATACGGACAGGAAAGCACACCTTTCATTTATGCGACTTGCAAAAGCGATATGCTGATAAAAGGCGAAGACCCCGACAAAATTGCTTACGGCAGCACGTTGAGTGCTTATGGTTTTGACAAGGATTTGAAGTTTGACTTCATGCTCACCAATCCGCCTTATGGAAAGACCTGGGCACCTGATAAAAGAGCATTAGGTGTTGGACCCAAAGGAGCCATTATTGACAAACGCTTTATGCTGAAAGGCAGCTACAAAGAAGAAGCCGTTACCAGCCGTGTGAATGACGGACAGTTGATGTTTGTATTGCACATGCTGAGTAAAATGAAAGATACCGAACTTGGAAGCCGTATTGCTTCGGTTCATAATGGTTCGGCTTTATTTACAGGTGATGCAGGACAAGGCGAAAGCGAAATTCGCAAATACATTATTGAAAACGATTTATTGGAAGCCATTGTAGCATTGCCCAACGATATGTTTTACAACACGGGCATTCCTACTTACATTTTCCTTTTCACCAACCGAAAAGCCAATAACCGAAAAGGTAAAGTACAATTGATAAATGCCACTTCCGAAAACTTCTATAACAGAATGCGGAAGTCATTGGGTAAAAAAAGAGTGGAGTTTTTACCTGAACACATTGCTGCCATTGAAAAAACGTTCCTGAATTTTGAAGAGAACGAATACAGTAAAATATTTGACAATGAAGATTTCGGTTATGCACAAATAATCGTGAACCGACCTTTGAAAGACGATAAAGGCAAAATAGTAACCGATAGCAAAGGCAAACCAAAGCCAGACCCACAACTAAAAGACACAGAAAACATTCCGTTGAAAGAAGATATACAGGATTTTTTTGAACGTGAAGTGTTGCCTTTTGCTTCTGATGCCTGGTGGGATAAGAATGACACTAAAATTGGCTATGAAATAAACTTCGCCAAATTCTTTTATAAACACCAACCACCAAGGTCATTAAATGATATTGCAAAAGACATATTTGCCATTGAAAAGGAAACTGATAATCTTCTGAAAGAAATTGTAAATGGTTAAGGAAGAAATTAAATACAAAGAAACAGGAATTGAATGGGTTCCGACCATTCCTTCTCAATGGGAAATGAGAAGAATAAAAACTCTATTTACTTTCAGAAAGGAGATTGTTGGTGAAGATAGTTCTCAATACAAAGTTCTTTCGCTAACAGTTCAGAGAGATGGTATTATAGAAAGAGACATTGAAAGTGGAATGGGTAAGTTTCCTGCAACTTTTGATGGGTATCAAAAAATAGAGCCGAATTCTATTGTGCTCTGTCTTTTTGATATGGATGTTACTCCTAGAATAGTAGGATTTTCAGAATTAACAGGAATGATTAGTGCTGCTTATACTAATATAGTTCCTAAAGAAAAAGTTTACCCTAAATTCTATTACTATTATTTCTTAAACCAAGACCGAGATAAATCCCTTTACGCATTAGGAAAAGGAATTAGAATAACATTAAGAGAAGATAATTTCGGTAGTTTATTTGCTCCATACCCTAGTTACGAAGAACAAAAGGCAATAGTAGAGTATTTGGACGCACAAATTGAAAAAATAAACTTGTTTATACAGAAGAAGCAACGGTTCATTGAGTTGTTGAAGGAGCAGAGGCAGAGCAAAATTGATGAAGCAGTTGACGGAACCAATAAAAATTGGTTCAATAAGAAACTAAAATACATTGCAGAAATAAAATTTAGCAATGTTGACAAGCATACAATTGAAGACGAAATACCTGTTCGCTTATGTAATTATGTAGATGTTTATAAAAACGACTACATAACCAACGACTTGGAGTTTATGAATGCCACGGCAACCGAAACAGAAATTGAAAAATTTACGGTGTTAAAAGGAGATGTAATAATTACCAAGGACAGCGAAGAAGCAACTGACATTGCAGTGCCAACATTTGTAAAAGAAGATTTAGAAAATGTAGTTTGTGGCTATCATTTGGCTTTGATTAGAGCAAATGAAAATGAAATCTTGAACGAATATCTATTCCGCAAATTCCAATCAAGTGAGTTAAAGGCATACTTCGCTATCGAAGCTACAGGAGTTACCAGAGTTGGATTAAGTATGGGGGAAATAACAGGCGTAAAAATTAGTTACCCGAAATCTATTGAAGAACAAAAACAAATTGTATCACACATAAAAACCGAAACCGCCACCATAGACACAGCTATAGCCAAAGCCGAACGGGAAATAGAACTTATTCGGGAATACAAAGAAGCCATGATAGCAGAAGCGGTGATGGGGAAAATATTGTAAGTTTGTAAATAAGAAATAGTTGAATATGAGTGAAGATATAAAATATAATAATAAAGTGGAAGAAGAAGAGGTTGGGTATGTTATGAAACAACCATTTAATCCAAATAAAATAAAGGTAAGACCCCAAACTATTACTGTTGATGCAATGGTTGAAAGAATTCGCCACAATGAAATTGATTTGTCAACCAAATTTCAGCGAAAAGAAGGTTTGTGGGATGATGAAAAACAAAGCCGGTTAATTGAATCTATTTTAATACGTTTTCCACTCCCGGTTTTTTACTTTGATGGTAGCAATAATGATAAATGGTTGGTAATTGATGGATTGCAAAGGCTTACTGCTCTAAAAAGATTTATTGTTACTAAAGAGTTGACGCTTACCGGTCTTGAATATTTAAAGCTAAACAACAAAAAATGGGATGATTTTGATAGACCACAACAACGCCAAATAAATGAAACACAATTACAATGCTATGTACTTGAAGAAGGTGAAGAAAACGTAAAGTTTAATATATTCAAAAGGATTAATACAGGAGGACTAACTCTTTCCAGTCAGGAAATTAGACATGCAATGCATCAGGATGTAGCTGACTTACTTAAAAAAATGGCTGAATCGAAAGAATTTTTACAGGCAACAGGAAAGAAGATTAATCCTGATCGTATGCAGGATAGGGATTTTATTAACAGATTCTTGGCTTTCTACTTATTTGATTATGAGACTGAATATACTAAAGAAGATGATTTAGATAATTTTATGAATAAGGCATTGGTAAAACTTGCGAAACTAAATGAAACAGAGAAGAATGAAATATTTGAGAAATTCAAACAATCAATGTTGTTATCATTTCAACTATTTGGTAAGAGTGCATTTAGTAAACAAGAAAAGCCAAACAGAATAAACAAAGCACTATTTGAAGTTATATCAGTAGCTTTTGCAAAACTTGACGATTTGAGAATGCGTTCATTAATTAATCAAAAAGAATTATTTAAAAGTGAATTGTATAAGACCATTGAAGAGAAATTTAGAGATTCACTTTCAAGTGGTACAGGTGGTCAATCAAATGTGCATTTACGACATCGCGAATTCAACAACCTTATTAATTCATTCTTAAAGTAAACAAAATGATTACAGAAATTGCAGTCAAAAATTTTAAATCACTCAAAAATATTAAAGTTCAAACAAGGAACCTTAATTTATTGATGGGTTTAAATGGAATGGGAAAAAGCTCCTTTATCCAGACATTATTGTTGTTGATGCAGAGTGATAAATTAGAAGATAGGGTTTTGGACTTAAAAGGGTTGTTAGCTCAAATCGGACAAGGAAGGGATGCTTTTTATCAGTTTGCCGATGACGAGTTTATTGGTATTAATTTAGGATTTGATAATCAGGAGTTTTATAATTGGAAATTCAAATATCAAAGTGACAAGGAAAAACTTACTGCTGAACTTGGATATACAAAAAAACAAATGGAGTTTTTCAGAAGTTCAACCAAAAAATTCCAATATATCAATGCTGAGAGAATTGGACCACAGGAAATTTACGATGCGTCATCCGTTGTAGTTGCAGATAAAAAACAGTTAGGGTTACAAGGAGAATTTGCAGCGTATTACATTAACCTTTTTGGTGGCACGCATGAAGTGAGGAAAGAATTACAACACGGTGATGCTATCTCAACAAAGTTAAATGCACAGTTGAATGCGTGGATGCATGAAATATCGCCCGGAGTTTCAGTAAATACAAAATACATTCCAGAGGTGAACAAGGTGATTTTGGATTACCAATTTGATTATGGGAATCAAAAAACCAATTCTTTCCGACCTAAAAATGTTGGTTTCGGAATATCGTATGTATTACCTATCGTTTTGGCTTTACTCACTGCCGAAGAAGGCAAAATCATTGTCATTGAAAACCCAGAATCGCATATTCACCCAAAAGGACAAGCCGAATTAGGCAAGCTAATTTCATTAGCAGCAAGTATTGGAGCACAATTATTTATTGAAACCCATAGTGACCATATTTTAAATGGAATACGGGTAGCTGTAAAAGAGCAGCATATTGTGAAAGAAAAGGTTAATATAATGTATTTTGAAAAAACTACAACAGAAAAAGAACAATACACAAAAATTACACAGATTAGAGTTGATAAGAACGGGACTTTAAGTGAATATCCCAAAGACTTTTTGGATGAGTGGAGTAATCAAATATCTCAATTAATATAAGTTATGGAGTTGGCATTTAATGAAATAAGTCAAACTCCACTTTTGGATGACAAATATCAAGCGAACAAAAGAATGCTTCTGTTCTCAAAAGCGGTTGCGGAAGCCAGAAAAAAGGGCTTTAGAAATATTAGAACGCATTATTCTGCTGCTGAAATAAAACTTACTCAGGAGTATTCATTACACAACTGGTTGTTTGATAAAGAATTTCCAGCAGAAAGCAGGGCTTTGTTCTACGATATGTTTGTGCAACCTTTTTTAAAGGAAGGTGACGATGAAATTGAAGAAAGATTTATTAATGTAAATTACTTTTTCGAGGATTCAGAAAATCAAATTCCAAAACAAGAATGTTTGGGATTAACATCTGCCTACTTGAGCGAAACACTTACGATAAGTTTTCAAAGCAGTCCTGCATGGTTAAAAAACATTTTGACCATTGCTATTGAAAAGGGTGAGGAAAAATCAACAGACGAAGTTCACCATATTTTTTCTAAAGAATGTTTTAGTCAAAATTCTATTGCGGATTTTGTAGAAAGCATAACCACGCGTGATTTGGTTGAAACGAATATCAACGCAAATGACAAACATTTTCATTTAACTGCTCATCATGGTCAACAAGAATTAAACGAATTATGGAATAGAATTAAAAATTCTCCTTTTGTAATTGAAGGGATGTCCATTGAGTGGGGAGGAAATTCATTCTTTAAAAAACCACAAAGAGATGGAAAGGTAGATATAGTTCATCTTAAATCTGACAGAAGGTATGCTATGCAGATTCAAACAACTGGTAGAAATTTGAGAGAAACAATAGAGATTGCTAAGCGATTAGCTGACCAATATGGATAATTAATGAAAACAGACACAACAGAAAAAGGATTAGAAGCCCATATAACGCGGCACTTGTGTTTAGTGAATGCTTTTGAAGAAAGGCATTTCAGCAATTACAACCGTATAGATTGTGTGGATGAAGATTTGCTTTTCAATTTTCTGCAAGCCACACAGGAAAAGGAAGTAATAAAACTGCAAAACATACACGGCAGCAATTTCAGAAGCAAGGTTTTGTATCGCATTAACAATCAAATAAAAACCTTTGGTATTATTGAGGTTTTACGCAAAGGAATTACAGACAATAACATCAAACTCAAACTGTTTTTTGATAAACCCGTTTCCAACCTAAACGAAAAAGATTTAACTCTTTACAACCAAAACATTTTTTCAGTTACAAGGCAAGTGCATTACAGCACACAAAATGAGAACTCGCTGGATTTGGTTGTGTTCATTAATGGTTTGCCCATCATCACGTTTGAATTGAAAAACGAACTGACCAAGCAAACGGTAAAAGATGCCATTAAGCAATACAAAACCAACCGAGACCCAAGAGAAGAATTGTTTCGCTTAGGTCGTTGCATGGTTCACTTTGCGGTGGACAGCGAGCAAATTTGGATGGCAACCCACTTGAAAGGCGAAAACACTTACTTCTTACCATTCAACAAAGGCTACAACAACGGGGCAGGAAACCCGCCCAATCCAAACGGCATCAAAACTGATTATCTCTGGAAAGACATTTTAACCAAAGACCGGTTAACCAACATCATTCAGAACTATGTTCAGTTGTTTGAAGAAGAAACGGAAAAGATTTTACCAGACGGTAAGGTTAAAAAAGAGAAGGTTAAGAAACTCATTTTTCCACGCTACCATCAAATTGATGCCGTTGATAAACTTCTAACGAATGCCAAAGAAAACGGAGCAGGAAAGCGCTACTTAATTCAACATTCGGCAGGTTCAGGCAAATCAAATTCCATTTCTTGGTTGGCTCATCAATTGGTTGGTTTGTTTGATAAAGACAACGAGAACACTGTTTTTGATACGGTAATCGTTGTAACCGACCGTAAAGTGTTGGATGCACAAATCCGTAACAACATCAAGCAGTTTGAGCAAGTAAAAGGCGTTGTGGAAGCCATTACCGAAGGAAGTAAACAACTGAAAACCGCTTTAGAAGAAGGCAAGAAAATCATCATCACCACCATTCAGAAATTTCCCTACATAGTAAACGAAATAGGAGAACTACCCGGAAATAAGTTTGCCATCATCATAGACGAAGCACACAGCGGTCAAAGTGGTAACACCGCAGGGAAATTGAATGAAACCCTTAAAAAACAAGGTGATGAAGAACAAGAGAATGATGATGAGTGGACTGGTGAGGACGATATTGTTGAAATAGTAAAAGGCAGAAAAATGCTTTCAAATGCCAGTTATTTTGCTTTTACAGCCACTCCCAAAAACAAAACCCTTGAACTTTTCGGAGAGAAATACAACGATGGCGGAAAAGAGAAATTCAGGGCTTTTCATATATACTCTATGAAACAAGCCATTGAGGAAAATTTCATTTTAGATGTGTTGCAGAATTACACCACGTATCAAAGCTATTACGCTTTGCTCAAGAAAATTGAAGATGACCCTGCTTATGATAAAAACAAGGCACAGAAAAAACTGAAAATATTTGTTGAAAGCCATTCGCACGCTATTGCCAAGAAAACAGCTTTGATGGTTGACCATTTTATGGACAATGTAATCCGTAAATCAAAAATCAACGGATTGGCTAAAGCAATGGTAGTTACAAGCAGTCGCAGAAATGCCGTGAAATATAAAAAGGCATTTGACAAGTATTTAGCTGATACAGGAAATCCATACAAAGCAATTGTTGCATTTTCGGGCGAAATAGACGGACAAACAGAAGCAGCATTAAATCACTTTTCAAGTGCTTCTATTCCAGACGAGTTTAAGAAATCGGAATACCGCTTTTTGATTGTGGCAAACAAATACCAAACGGGTTTTGACCAACCACTTTTGCATACCATGTATGTTGACAAGAAACTGGGAGGCGTAAATGCCGTTCAAACCCTTTCAAGACTGAATAGAACAACACCAGGAAAGAAGGACACATTTGTTTTAGACTTTGCCAATGATGCAGACGAAATCAAAAAATCTTTTGACCCATTCTTTGAAACCACCATTTTAGGCGAAGCAACCGACCCGAATAAACTTTTTGACTTACAAAGTTCATTAGATGCTTTTCAGATTTATACACCTGAGCAAGTGCAGGAGTTTTCGCAAAAGATGGTTATGAATGTTCCTGTTGACCAATTGCACAGCATTTTAGATGTAGCAGCCGAAGTATTCAGAACTACACTAACAGAAGAACAGCAAGACGACTTTAGAGCCAAATGCAGAACCTATGTTCGTTTGTATGTTTTCCTTGCCCAAATCGTTCCGTTTATAAATCCTTATTTGGAAAGACTGTATTTGTTCTTAAACCACTTACAAAACAAATTGGGCAAAGAACGTGACGAAGATTTAGCTCAAGGCATCCTAGACAATATCGACATGGACAGCTACCGACTGCAAAAAGAAAGAGAATTTAATATTCAGTTACAGCAAGGTGACGAGCTTAAACCCATTCCTACAGATATGAGAGGCGGAGCAGCCGAGCCGGAAATGGAATATCTATCGACGATTGTAAAAGCATTTAACGACAGATTCGGCACAACTTTTACTAATGAAGACAAGGTTAAGAAAATGACAGAGGACTTAATGGCTGACGTTGCACAGGATACCGAGTTTGCAAATGCTTTCAGAAATTCAGATGAACAGAATGCCAAAATCACTTTCGAAGAAGTATTAAAGAGAAAACTTATTGATCACATTGAAACCAACTTTGAAGTATTCAAGGAGTTCAATGACAATAAAGAATTTCGTGAATTCTTCGCAGGAACTATGTTTAAACTCATGCAAAGAGACTTTTTAAGATATAATTCAAACCGATAATTTCCATATGACTTTCACACTCGTACAGTCCCTCGCATGATTAATCCGGGTATGTCAAAAATTCTATCAGTGCTAACTTGTTCGATCTTCGAAAGAGTTTCAAAGATTTTTATTCTCTTTCTGAAAATAACCGACCTATTATGTACTAAGGAAATCTATTTTTCGCAATCAATGGGTTTAATTGCAGGTGCTTCATATGTAGTCTAGACATGAAGAAGTTTAAAATCGGATCTCCTTGCAAAAATGCAATAAAAAAACCCCGAAAAAAATTCCCGGGGCCGTTATAAGGTTTATACTGATATTTTACTGCTTTTCAAAAGTCAATATGACCGCTTTGGAATTGATTGTATCATCCATGATCAACTCGGCTTCACCTAAAGTCCTTACGTTTCTCACCAGTTTTGTACCGCTGTAGAAGTCAAATGTAAGGGTAAAAATATCAATATCATATACTCCGTTTGCGGCATTGATGTCTCCTTTATGTTGGTAAAACGCAAAGAATTCTGTCCCTGAACCGGAGTCGAAGCGTAGTGCATTGCCCTGAATGTTTCCCAATATCCTTGTTGTGGTGCTGAAATTATTTACTTCTGTAATTGCCATCGTATTTGCGTCTTGTATTTGCCTTAGGTACCAGGTACCAATTAGATTGGTCTCAGAGGTATTATCAAGTATGGTAGTGCATGAAGTAATGAAAAAAGCAAAAAACAGAGCGAATGTTGCGGATAGTACTTTGTATTTCATATTCCTTTCTATTTTATTTTTCATCATCACCTTCACCTTCTACAGTTTCTCCAAGATCATCTTCATTTTCTCCACTCTTCATATCTATGTGTCTTGATGTCATACCAAAAAACTCCAATTGATTCTTTTGTTTTTCTGATCTCTCTATAAATTTCTTTCCATCTTTAGTATCATGATCTGAAGCTACAATTTTATTACCTATTGCGATAGCATCATCATGCATATCCAAAAAATAATAAATTTGAGCAAGGTTGTAGTAACAAGCTGCTCTTAATCTCTTCTGATGTTTGTCATCTGATTTTTCGTATTTATTGGCAGTTTTGTTAAAATACTCAAGAATTGGTTGGAAATCTGTTTTTAGTTCCTCAACACTTTGGTTGTACCTCATTTTTCCAAAGATCAGTTTGGTAGCGTTTATTGCATTATCAAAAAGGGAAAAATCAGGATGTTCGTCCGAATCCAGTCTCTTGAACTTTACATTTTCAGACACTGGTGCGTATCCAAAGAGTGAATTTAAAGTGTTATTAATTATAGATAAAACATCACTTTTATATGCTTCACGATATCTCTCAAATGCTAATTTGGCATTATCATTAAATTCCTTGGATACCGCTGCGGAAGAAGTTGATTCCTGTGTCTGGTATGTGTAGGATTTACCAATCGACATATCGTAAATATTTGGCTTGCTGGATACTACTTTAGGATTTTCCTCTTCCACTTCTTTTACTTCAACGTCTACGTTTTTTAAGAAAGGATTGTTTTCAATGGCTTTCATTTTCTTTTCTTCCTCCATTTCCTTTTTAGATTTTCCTTTGTCTTTGTCTTTGCCTTTATCCTTATCCTTTTTCATCTTTTCGGCATCTTTAGCTTCTTTAGCCATTTTTTTCAGATACTCGGAATAAGAATTCTTCGTTCCAAATATCATCATTTTGCCGTTTCCTTCGTCAACATTCGACATTGAATAATGGGTTTTGGAAGAAATTAGCTTTCCATTCTTATCCTTATTCTCTTCTACTCGTTTATTGGTCTTTGATGTACCGTAAGTGAATGAATTGACCCTTATTGCCACATCATACGCCGCATCACTTTCCAATTGTTTCCAGCCCTTGATCTCTATACCATCTTTGATAGACGGAATGTCATATTCGGACACCGCAGTGTATTTTAAACTGTAGGTCCTTTCGTTTTCCGCAACCGCATTATCGGGTAGCTTTGCATAGCTCAATTTAATCCAAAAATTGTCAATGTCAACTTTTTGTGCTAAAATTCCTGATCCGGACATTATTAGCATCAGAAATAATCCAATTCTTACTTTCATTTCATTTATTTTTAGTGATTTAATGCTACAAAATTATTAAGAGTATGTTTAAAATTTATCCTTTAGCAAGAAAATGTTTTATTTTGGCTACAAATTCGTTAAATTTTTCGTCGAATTGCCCACATTCGACTGCAAAATTTGCCTTTTTTCGCTCAAAATAATTCCATTTTATTATCCAAAAACAAAATTTAAACATACTCTAATATTATGCAAAAAAAACTAATTCATCAGAAAATATTTATCTATCCTTTCATCCATTAATCAACACGTTAGAATTAATTATAATATTACCTAAATTTTGCACTAATTTCCCATATTATATTGCACTCAATTATGAATTTTCTTTTCAACAGTGGATTGAGTTACGACCTTGTGAATTTTTGACTTGGAATACTCCTTTCTGAGACTGTGCTTCCGGTCACACGAACTCTGATGCTGTTGAACGGCAAATAATTTAACGAATGATGGTGCTTTTAAAGATTTAGAAAGTCAGGAAAAAATTTTTTGGTAGATCCACGTGATGTTAGACCAATCTTTTTAAATTCGTGTAGGAACTTAGAACTAAAATATCAAGACGACACTATTGCGAATAGACCAGATTACAAGTTGAAATATTTAAACATGCTCTAAATGATATGTTTTGAAGCTCCGAAAAGATAAAGTTTTTAGAAAAAATAAAAAAAACTAACTCGTTTTATAGCAAAATCGCCAAAAGGAATATCTTAGAAGTATAAATTGAAAATGATGGAGCGATTTACACTATTTTTAATAATATTTCTCATGGCCACAGGTTGTAGGAAAGATGACCTTCAGATAGATGATGAGATTATCACTGAACCGCCAACACATTCTATTGAATCTTGTCATATGGTGGTTAAATTGGTCAATGAATTTGGTGAAAACGTAAAAGGTATCACTGCCAATTTCAATCATCAATACAAAATCATCAATGAAGACTCATATTTCTATTTTAAAGGTGAAAATATCAATAAATTCAATGAGTTGATAGAGCTTTCGGATGATGCAGGACTGATCTTTCAATTCAAGCTTGCAAACATTGAAAATGAAGTCAATTACCATGAACTAACTATTGTTCAAAATAGATATTCTTCAACATTTTTGGGTGATAAAATCCAGGAAATTGATGTAAAAAATGGACTTTCCTTACATATACAACCTAATCAATTTGTTCAGAATGGGATGCCTTATGTGCATCAAGTCCGTGTAGATTTTCAGAATAATACAAATGAAAATGGTTTAGTGGTCAATGCACTACCAATCGTAGAATATTACGAAGATGGTCAACTGTTCACCATAGAACCGCTCCAAGCTATGGAAGTGACATTTAGTGATAGTGATCAGGGTTTATTAGGCTTTGCAAAACCATTATTGGTAGAGAATACTTACTCATATCCGCAGGGAACATATTTGTATTATTTTGATAATGCATCCAACTCTTTTAATCGTAAACAAGATATCAGCAATAAAAAGAGTTTTAATATAGCCCAAAATGGATTGTATTTGATCGGAAAAAAGCATAGAGCTGCATATATCAGCGGAGCAGTGCACATACGATCTCATGGTTATCAAAATGCCAATTTTTTAATTGATGGGAAACCCATTGCAAAATACGGTTCAACGAATAATGGGAAATATCAACTTGCGGTACCGTTAAATGAGACCTTTAAACTGGAAGTTTATGATCCCTGTGGAAATCCCTTTATGATCTATAATGGAATGATAGACAAAGACACAGATCTTGGTATCAAGGTGATTGAAAATGATGATGTTCTTAAGTCCACTATCACCACTGAATTGGTAGGTTGCACGAGCGAATTGTTGTCTGGTGGCTTTATACATTTACAACAACAGCAAGATAATACATTGTTGTATTACCCTGAGGCGCAGGTGGAAGCTCCCGTGTTTTATTGCCTTCAAAAGGGTGAATTGAAACTTAGCTTTGCCGATCAAAAGGCGATATCCATTACACCTGATTACATCATCAAGGAAGCTTCTGACTATGATTTTCAAAAGTCATTTTTATGTCAAGGATATGACGACGCCTATCTTATCGTGGAAGGGCAGAATGACAAGGAATTGTATAGCAAATTTTCAGCCGAAGTGATAGGAAATATCTTACATCTTAAAGATGAATCTATTTCGTCTTCCATCGATCTTAAATTCAATATGTCTAATAATGCGTGCAATTTGGTATTTGAATCAGAAACTTTGGATGGAAAAGGTGTTTCCATAAACTGTGCTTCAGCATCGGATTGTGGTTTTCAGGATGTAGGAATTATCTATGACGACAGGCAAAAAAGTGGGTGGATAAAAGGATATTGCTTTGGAAGATTGTGGGGAAAAAGTTTACATCCTGTATCGGCAGATTATTTTGATCTTAAAATTTACTTCCAATTCAAGATATAGGAATGGACATCGACAAAACGCTCTTCCTCCAATGTCAGCGTGGATCACATGCTGCTTTCAAGAAGTTGGTGACAGAAATGGCACCTTACCTGATGACCATTTGCAGGAGATATATAGTCAGGGAAGAAGACCGTAAAGACGTTCTTCAGGAGAGTTTTATATCCATTATACATAACATTCAACAATTAAAATCCTATGATGCATTGAAATCTTGGTCATATAGGATCACTGTAAACCAATGTCTGAAACACATAGATAAACAGATGGCTTGGTTTGATGTGGACACGCATAGCCAAATAGAAATCATGAATGAGGCCGAAATGGATTTTGATGCTGAACAGATTCTTACATATATCAATGCCCTTCCTGAAAACCTAAGATTAGTTTTTAATATGTACGTAATAGATGGGTTCAGTTATGAAGAGATTAGCACCTTTTTGGAAATTCCTGAATCCAGTTGTAGGGTCTATGTCTCAAAAGCAAGAAAGGCTTTGAAATTAGCCCTGCATCATCATCATTTTATTCAACCTTCTCAAGTAAAATATCATGACATTAGATAAAAATGAAAGACGCATAGTAGAAACACTCCACAAACACAAATCCGAGGTGGATGCGGATACGCTTTGGGAAAGCATCGAACAGCAGCTACCAAAGAAGAGAAATAGGTTTGCGCCGTTATTCATTCCATTTATCTTTGGATTGTTTTTGGGTGGATTGGGTGTACTTTTGACTTATCAAAACATTCTAAAAAATGAGCGCCAATCATGGGAAAAACAATACACAGATATCACTTTAAAATACAATGATTGCAAACAAAATATTCAAAACATATCTGTTCAAAACTCAGAACATGTTTTTGATGAAATTGTGGCTAAACCCCAAAAACAAAATATGTCAGGGCTTGTAAGATCCATTAATCACGAAATAGAAACGACAAAGACAGAAATTTTCAATGATGCGCAAGCCTTTGTACTTGATTTGGGTACCTATAGTTCTGAAACATCTGCTGCAGAGCCTGTAGAAAAAATGGGTTCAGCATATGCCTTAGAATCTCTATTAGATGAGAATGTTAAGCAAGATAGTAAGATAGAAAACACACCCTTCCAGTCCGTTGGTCGTCTGAAAATGCCTGATGTGATATTTGAACCTGTTGTGAATCTATATCCAAATTATACACCTATCCAACCTGTGTCGAATGCTCGATATTCAATTGGATTTAATGTCAAATCAGGAATATCTTTTACCAAAGACAGAAATATAGTATCTGAAAATTCCGATCGCACTTTTTTTTCACCACAACCATTGGAGAGTATGTTGATAAGCATTGCATTACGGCGGAAATTGCATCCTTCATGGAGTGTTGGAATTGGTGGTCAGTATGTGGGATTAGTGAGTAGAGTGAATGTCAATAATATTGAAAAGATTTTTGAAAATGAACCTGCGGTGGTTGCATATCTTTACCAATCTAATGGAAACATAACTTCTACTCAAGGTCAAAGCATCAAAACAACCATCCGAACAACACATGGTAACGTCTATAATTACGATATATCTTGGGAAGCCACAGCGTCATTAGGGTGGCACTCGAAAGTGAAATCATGGAATTGTGATGTGTATTCTACTATTGGATTTCCTTTGTTTCAATCGCACAAAGGAAGCAGTCTTTTGGGTGAAAAATATTCCATATATCAACCAAGAACTGTGGATTTCGATAAGAATTTTTCTATCCAAGTATCCAGCAATGTATCCAGAGATTGGCGTTTTGGTAGATTAGGATTGGGTATAGGAATGTATTACAGATCATCTCATTTTTGGTTGGATCAGCAAGCTCTCACACGTACATGGATATCGCCAATGATGGGTATATCCTACCAATACAAATTATATTGATAATTCGAATTATGTTTATAAATTTTTACAAACACAATTAAAAAAAACAATCATCATGTATAAAATTAAACCCTTTTTGGTATTTATTTTCTTCGCAATGAGTTTGAACTCAAAAGCTCAAGTTGCAGTGTGTAAGGAATTTTTCTATACAAAATTGAATGCAAACACTTGTGATGTCCATCTTGTCGTTTCAGATATTGATGAAGGTTCCTATGATTACACATCGATCCATCTCTCAAACGACTATTTCAATGAAACGGGCATCTTCGAAGTGGATCTCATTGTAACGAAAAATTTAAATTCAACAGTTTGTACATCCAATGTGGTCATAGAAGATAAAAATGCACCTTTGATCGTATCTCCGACAAATTTCACGGTGACGTTGACAAGTAATCAACCATTATACATTACAACTGATCTCATTCCGATTTATACTGAAGATTGTGATTCTGATGTAACCTTGGAATTCGATCCGGAATTTATAGATTGTAAGTCCAATGAAAGTCAGGTGCTCATCATTCGTGCTCAGGATTCATCAGGTAACAAATCCTCTACAGTCACCGATCTAAACATTAAAGTGAAGTACGACTTTGATTTTGATTTGATTTGCATTGATACACTTATTAAACCTATGCAAATCGGTAAAAAAGCGACTTTACATCCTAGTGAGTTCATTCTCTCTCCATTCCAGCTTTGTGAAGACGATTATATCTTTGATGTTTTGGTCAATGGACATAATAGGTCGTCCAAACAGATCGCCTACACGGATAAAGATAGTAGCATAGTCGTTTTTATCACGGATGTATTTCAGAATCAAAGGGATTCCAGTATCGTTCAGATAGTAGAATCTCCATGCCAAAATACTGCATTTTACATTTGTGATACCCAATCAGCATGTGATCCTGAAGGTGATTGCTCTGTTGGTCATACCACAACAGACAATATTGAATGGCCTTGTGACTTTAACGGATATGTTAGTATTGAAACAATTTTGGATCCTTCACCGACTAATTTGGCGAAAGCCAATATTTCCAGCCAGTTCATAGAGCCTATCATCATAGGTGATAGTTGTGGTTTTGTCAATGTCAGCTACGTTGATCAATTGATAACTACAGGTACACCACCATTGATTACTTTACTCAAAGTTAGGAGATATTGGACCGTATTTAATTGGTATGATGGAAAGCCATACCATTTTCAACAAACACTGTTGCTCTACAATAAAGCCTATGAGTCATGTACAGTATGTGATTTCTTACCTTGGAATACTCCTGTTGGAGACTGTGCTTCCGGTCATACATACTCTGATGCTGTAGAATGGCCTGCTGATGTGACGATTGATGGTGCTTTTGCCGATGTAGAAAGTCTGGAAAAAAATCCATTAGTTGACCCACGCGATGTCAGACCAACCTTAGTAAATTCTTGTAAAAATTTAGAACTGACATATCAAGACCAAGCCATCAATACACAAGGAAATGATTGGACCATCTTACGAAAATGGAAAATTGTAAACAAAAATGATCTGAGTGTGGTAAACTATACACAAATCATCAATGCGCATAACGTGCCCACTGCTTCCAAAATCATCCAATTTAGACTACCAGATGAAAATATTTTAACAGGAGTCAAGGTTGATGGTATAGAAGTCAATGAAGACGGATTGATCAATCTAGACACTGTACCGATACAAAATGGTCACATATTTAAAGATGATTATTTCGCTACTGCAGTGGATATCAATGATGTTGTTTACATGCGTGAATTAATCTTAGGCATTCAACCATATTGGGAAAATTTTAGACAATTGGCAGGCGACATTTCTGGTGGCGGTGGGCTTTCTACTTTGGATTTGATATATGTCCAAAGGTATTTACTAGGGATAGACTCAACTGGTATATATAAGAACCATCCAAGAATGTGGGAATTTTATATAAAAACAAATGATTTTGATGAAATAGAACCTTACAGTTCAATAGATTCTTTGGATTATAAACCCTATGAATTTATGACTGTCTATGGATTAAAAATAGGCGATGTGGATTATAGTTACACTATTCCGTATGATTCCATTAGGATTGAAAGATTTTATACGGAAGACCAAATTCTAAACAAAGGACAAAAATACCAGGTAGTTTTTGAAAATAGTAACGATTTAAAATTTAAAGCATTGAATTTTCGAATTATGAAAAATAATTTTCTAGTCATGACTAATTGGGAATGCACAGTTATGTCTTCTGTTTACATGCATGAGACTACAGAATCATACAATTTTTATTTTCTGCTTGAAGATATTGGATCGGATGTATATTTGGCAAAGGGAACCAATGTATTTAAATTTGAATTTGTCGCCTTGCAAAATGACGTCTTAAGTAAAGCATTGCAGTTTGCAGGTCCTCATAAAGACAGATTATCCAAAGGGGGTAATAATCCGAGCTTTGGAATGGACTTTGGTTTTTCTAATGTGATTCCCGTGGAAACGGTAGATTTTACCAGAGAACATCACATCAAGGTATTTCCAAATCCAACATATGAGGACATCCATATCGCCTCAGATCGTCAAATGAGAACAATCAACTTGTATGGAATTGATGGAACAATGATCAAACGATGGATTCCGGAAAATGAAAACTTTGCAGAAAAAATCGATATCAGAGATGTACCCTCTGGCATGTACCTTCTCGAGATCATGTATCTATCCGGCGAGAAGCAAGTAACTCACATACATAAACTCTAGTTTTTGAATTAGATTATACTATACTTTTTGAAAATTATGTTGGAGCGGCTGAATATCTTACCGGATATGCTGCTCCAAATTTTTCTTACGTTGCATTTTTAAAATCTATTTTTCTACAGCGAATTCATTAGAGTTTGATAGAGACTACATTGTGTCTGCTATGATGGGAAAGTCCATTTCCACTCAAAATGTTGCTCATTTGCCTCAAAGTCCTATGTTCAATCCGCGAGATAATTGTCTTGCTACAAAATCAACTCGTGTGCGTGTGATGTAAAATAAAAATAGTGTACACGCTTGGTTGATATCTAAAATTTGGTTAGCTTTGTTTTCGATATGAACTTGTGATAAAGCAATGTGATAGACATTTTAAAAATGAACTTATGTTTCCGGAAAGAACAATAGAAAACACAAATATTGTACCTAATTTATGAAACGAATAATAACAATATTCCTATTTTCAGTTTGCATCAATTTTTCTCATGCTCAATTTGTTGAAAATCATGCAATTTATTCTGCTATAGAAGCGAATAACGGCAATTATTCAGGAATTGACTTAAATTTAAATTACATCTATAAGGACAAATTTTCATTCAAGGTTGGCTATAGCGGAAACCGAAGAAAACCTAAATCACAACCTGAAGACTATAAATATCACCTTATTTGGATATTAAGTGATGAGTTTTCAATCCCCTATGACAAATTTAAAAATTATAATATCAGTTTGGGTAAAATATATACACTAAATGCAAGTGGAACTTTGCGAGCAAACTTATCACTTGGGATAGGATTTACAACAATTAAAGAGCCTGAAAATTGGCAAAAAAATACTAATATTTATTGGGCAGAAAACTACTCATGGAATTATAAAGAATATAAAGCCATAAGTTTAATAATAAATCCTAAAATAGAATTTCCATTCTTCAGGTTTACTGGATTGTCCATATATTCCCTAGTACAAATAAATAAATATAGAACATTCTTTGGCGTTGGCATGGGACAAATGATTGGATTATGTAGAAAAAGAAAAATCCAAGTAAAATAACTTTGCCTTATCTCCTATTTGCAGCGGAATGAAAGTCAGGTTCGCAATCGCATATTGTGAATCTCATTGAACTTCATTATTTGTGCCTATGTATTCTCGAAACTGTTTTATATAGGATTTATGTAAAAAAGTAGAGTAGTGTTCATCTCCTAGAAAGAAAATGAATAATTATTACAAATAAATCGATACATCGCAAATGAATGAAATACAAAATTTATATAACTTTGCTTGTGATAAGATACCTACTCATGATTCCAAATGATAAATATAGCAGACATATAAGCATTTGTGTAGGGGACTTATTTAAACATAGGTGTAGTATTCCATGCTGATAAAGCCGAACGCACAAATAGCTAATTTGGTTTTTGCCGATAACCCGATAGCAATCGGGACCAACGCTCATAAAACCACGAGAGCATGTTGTGTCATTGCTGACTAATAGTAAATTGAAGAATGAAAAATGAAGCTCATGCAAGAATCAAAATAAACCAACTGCTTGAAGAAGCGGGTTGGAGATTCTTTGACAATGAAAAAGGAAAAGCAAACATTCTTCTGGAAAACCATGTGAAAATTAGCCAAAGAGAAATTGACGCATGGGGAAATGATTACGAAAAGACAAAAAATGGTTCACTTGACTTTCTTTTGGTTGACACCAACAATAAACCGATTTGCGTATTAGAAGCAAAAAAGGAAAGCCTTCATCCTCTTGTAGCCAAAGAACAAGCAAGAAAGTACAGCAATACTGTTGGTGCTCAATATGTGATTTTTTCAAATGGTATCGTCCACTACTTTTGGGATGTAACCAAAGGAAATCCAAAACCGATTTACAAATTTCCTTCGCCTTCAGAAATCGGAGCAATTAAAGCATGGAATCCTGACCGCAAAGCTTTAGCCAATGAAAAAGTGGCTATTGACTATATTGCTTCTATCCAAATGCCAGATTATGCGGAGCGACCTGAATGGAAAGGGACACCAGAGGCCAGTAAAGATTTTGTTTGGGCAAACGGACTCAGATTTCTAAGACATTATCAGCTTAAAGCAATTGAAGCCTTACAAAAAGCAGTTGCGGACGGCAAAGACCGATTCTTGTTCGAGATGGCAACAGGCACAGGAAAAACCTTGACTTCCGCAGCAGTTATTCGATTATTCCTGAGAACTCAAAACTCTCGTCGAGTTTTGTTTTTGGTTGACCGTTTAGAATTGGAACACCAAGCATCGAAAGCATTTAAACAATATCTCAAACCGGATTACAGCACCTTCATTTATAAAGAACATAAAAGCGATTGGCAGAAAGCAGACATTGTAGTTACCACCATCCAATCGCTAATGTTTAATGACAAATACCGCTATGATTTTTTGCCTACGGATTTTGATCTGATAATTTCTGATGAAAGCCACCGTTCTATTTCAGGAAATGCCAGAGCGGTTTTTGAATATTTCCATGGGTATAAATTAGGCTTGACCGCTACACCAAGAGATTACCTAAAAGGCGTTGACCCTGATAAAGTAAAAGAAAACGACCCAAGAGAAATTGAACGAAGAATGTTGAGAGATACCTACTCAACCTTCGGATGTGAAGGTGGCGACCCTACATTTCGTTACTCGCTTTTGGATGGGGTGAAAGATGGTTATCTCATCAATCCAAAAGTTTTAGATGCACGAACTGAAATAACCACCCAATTGCTTTCTGACGAAGGTTATGCAATTACCTTGACCACAGAGGAAGGTGAAGAATCTGAAACCTTTGTTTCTCGTGATTTTGAAAAAAAGTTTTTTTCTGAAAAAACTAACAGGGTTTTCTGTCAGACTTTTTTAGAAAATGCTTTGCGTGACCCTATAACCAATGAAATTGGCAAGACCATCATCTTTGCTGTCAGTCAAAATCATGCTCGCAAACTCACAGAAATCCTCAATGAATTTGCCGAACAACTTTACCCAGGGATGTACAATTCTGACTTTGCTGTGCAAGTGACTTCTCAGGTAGGCGATGCGCAACAAATGACCATCAACTTTTCAAATCAAAAACTTAATGGTAGAACTACTTGGCTGGAAGGATATAAGTCTGATAAGACCAGGATTTGTGTAACCGTGGGCATGATGACCACTGGCTATGATTGTCCTGATTTGCTCAACATCTGCATGATGCGACCGATTTTCAGCCCTGCGGATTTTGTACAGATAAAAGGCCGAGGAACTCGCAAAAACACCTTTGAATACACGTTCAAAAACGAACTTAACGAAGATGAAACCCAACGACTTGAAAAAGATGTTTATAAACTCTTTGACTTTTTTGCCAACTGCGAATATTTTGAAGATAAATTTAACTATGACGAAAAACTAAAACTTCCTATACCTAAAAAAGTTGGTGGAGAAGGCAATGACGTTGGCATAGACATTGACAAATACACTAGTTATCGTCCTGATCCTTTGATGACTGTAAACGAAAAGCAAATCGGTTATGAAGGGATGAAGATTGACCGGATGTTATTCAAGAAATTTGAAGACCGCATCATCATGGACGACATCATTAAGAAGCATGTCGAACTTGGAAATTGGGAACATGTAGTAAGCCATATTCAGCAAGAGATATTCGATAAACCTGAGGAATATTTCAATCTTGAAAAAATCAGAAAAGCTGCAAAGATAGACCGTAAGGTTTCCATTCGTGAAGTGGTTGAAAAGATTTTTGGTATCATTCCAAAATTCAAATCAAAAGATGAATTGCTGGACGAGGAGTTTGACAAATTCATTTCCATTTATCCACCTGATGAAGATGTAAATGTGAGAGCATTAAAATATTTCTTCAAGGCATACATCATTGACCAAGACATCAGGAAAATCATTTCTTCAAAAGATTTTCAAGCATTGCAAACACACCCAACGCTAACCATTTCACAATTCAAAGAGGTAGCTGCCAGATACCGCTTAGTGATTCCTGAATACATTAAGGATTATGTAAACCTTGATAAATTCGCTGCTTAACTATGGATAAGATAAAAGTATTTATTAGTAGCGTGCAGAGTGAGTTTAGCAGTGAGCGAAAAGCACTGGTAGCGTATTTAAGGTCTGATGTATTACTTGGCAAGTTTTTTAGTCCTTTTATATTTGAGGAGCTACCATCTATGGATTCCTCCGCCCAGCAGGTATTTATGAAAGAGGTAGCACATAGTACTGTATATCTTGGTTTAATAGGAAGTAAATATGGTTTTAAAGATTCAGAAGGCGTTTCGCCTACAGAAAGGGAGTTTGATGAAGCACTACGACTCAACAAAACAAAGTTTATTTTTCTTACAAGTCACCAAATCAGTGAAAGAGAAGTAGACACCAATAGATTTATTGGTAAGATAGAAACAAGCCTCATCCGCAGTAAATTTTCTGATATATCCGGGCTTTTGCAGGCGGTCTATCAAAGTTTGGTTCGGTATCTTGAAGAGAAACAATACATCCAGCATGGGCCCTTCGACACCCGGTTGTGTACACAAGCTACATTAGATGATATAGACGCTAAGAAGGTATCGGGCTTCATCCGGTTGGCACAAAACCGCAGGGGCTTTCCACTGCCTGATCACACACCAATGACAGATGTCTTGCACCATTTGCATCTGACAAGTTTTGGCAAGCTTACCAATGCTGCTCTGTTGCTTTTTGGGCATGAACCGCAGCGATTTTTCCCATCAGCTGTCGTAAAATGTGCTGTTTTTCACGGGGAGACCAAGACGAAACCAATTCCTGCATATAAAATTGTGACCGGAGATATATTTGCCATGGTGGATGAATCGATTGAATTTGTACTATCGAGGCTCAATTATAGTGTGGGTACACGAAAGGAAACTACAGCCGTGAGCGGTCAATATGAGCTGCCACGTGAAGTAGTGGCCGAGGCTATCATCAATGCATTGGCTCATAGAGACTATACCAGTCATGCAGGAGTTGAGGTCATTTTATACCAAAACAGACTGGAAATCAGCAATCCGGGTAGTCTGCCAATGGGCTGGACTACTGAGCATCTCAGGCAATTGCACAATTCTGTACCGCATAATCCACTACTGGCTCATCCTCTTTATTTGGCCGGATATATAGAACAGTTGGGCACAGGTACGGAAGACATGATAAAAAAACTAAAAGAAAATGGTCTGCCAGATCCCCTGTTTATCCAGGATATTGGATTTCGGGTCGAATTATTCAGGAGTGTCGCACATGATACCCCGCAAGATACCCCGCAAGTTACCCCGCAAGTTACCCCGCAAGTTGAGCTTTTGATAAAGGTCATCAAAGGTGATGAGTCAAGAGAAGAATTGCAGGAAAAAGTAAACATAAAAGATAGGGAATATTTTAGGAAATCATTCATCAATGAAGCGCTTAATCAAGGATTTATAGAATTGACAATACCCGACAAGCCTACCAGTAAAAATCAAAAATACAGGTTGAGCCAAAAGGGCAGGACCTTAAAAAAGAAGTTAAAATAAAAATGGACGTGGGCACTGTAGAAAATATAATTTTGTTTTATACCATACAAGATACCATGCACAAATATGAGCTTCCGGCTTATTGTTTAAAAAAGATAAGTATATGTTAGATACCTCTACAAAAAAAAGAATAGACGATTGCCGTGATATTTTAGTGGGTAAATTGCCCGACCCAAAAGCACAGATCGAGCAAATCACCATTGGTTTGATTTACAAGTTCATGGACGATATGGACAAGGAAGCCATTGAATTGGGCGGTTCGGCAAAATTCTTTTCAGATGATTATGAAAAATACGGTTGGGACAGACTGTTTGATACTAAGGTAACCGCTGCAGAAATGCTTCGCTTGTATTCGGATGCCATTGAAAGCATGGAGAAAAATCCAAACATTCCCACACTGTTTCGGGATATTTTCAATAATGCCTATTTGCCCTATCGTGATCCTGAAACGCTAAAACTATTCCTGAAAACCATAGGCGAATTTGAATACACCCACAGCGAAAAATTGGGCGATGCCTTTGAATACTTGCTTTCCGTAATGGGCAGTCAAGGAGATGCCGGGCAATTTAGAACGCCCAGGCACATCATTGATTTTTTGGTAGCGATTATTGACCCAGACAAGGGCGACACCATTCTTGACCCAGCTTGTGGAACTGCCGGATTCTTGATTTCGGCTTACAAGCATATTCTGCTGAAATATTCATCCAATAATAAGGATAGTTTAAATATTTATGAATACAATAAATTATCTGATGAGGATAAATTTGTACTGAATGCAGATGGCTTAACGCCTGACGACCGAAAAAAACTGATTAAGAACTTTGCAGGTTACGACATTTCGCCCGACATGGTGCGCTTGAGCTTGGTGAATATGTACCTGCATGGCTTTTCTGATCCGCATATAAACGAGTACGACACCTTAAGCAGTGAAGACCGATGGAACGAAAACTTTGATGTGGTTTTGGCAAATCCGCCCTTTATGAGTCCGAAAGGAGGCATACGACCACACAAGAAATTTACTATTGCCAGCAACCGCTCAGAAGTGCTGTTTGTGGACTACATAGCCGAACACCTGAACCCCAAGGGAAAGGCAGGAATCATTGTGCCCGAAGGTGTGATTTTCCAAAGCGGAACGGCCTACAAGGCCTTGCGGAAAATGCTGGTAGAAGACTATCTCTATGCCGTAGTTAGTTTGCCCGCAGGCGTGTTTAACCCCTACAGTGGTGTAAAAACATCCATTTTATTGATGGACAAAGCCCTTGCCAAGCAACGCAAAGAGATACTGTTTGTGAAAATTGACAATGATGGCTACAACCTTGGGGCACAGCGAACAGCCGTAAAAGGCAGCCAATTGGAAGAAGCCATTGCCCTAACCCATGAATTTGTGGCATCAGGTGAAATTCCTGATTCCTTAATTGCTCATACAGTTTTAAGAACTGAAATAGCGGCTAATGGGGATTACAATTTGAGTGGAGAAAGGTATAAAGCAAATGAAACTCTTCATCATACAAGTTTTGAAACGGAAGAACTTGGAAATATTGTAGAAGTGCTTGATAGTTTAAGGAAGCCAATTACAAAATCAGATAGAACAGAAGGTGAATATCCATATTATGGAGCAACAGGTATTTTAGACTATGTACATGAATACATTTTTGATGAAAAACTTGTTTTGGTTGGCGAAGATGGAGCAAAATGGGAATCGGGAGACAAAACGGCATTTATTGCCGAAGGAAAATATTGGGTAAACAATCATGCTCATGTTTTGCGACCTATCCGAACAAAAATTTTGGACTTGTTTCTCGTAGAAATGTTGAATTACATGGATTTAAGTCCATTCATAACAGGTGTAACTGTTCCCAAGTTAAATCAGGCAAAACTTCGTTCAATCCAAATCCCCCTTCCCCCATTATCCATTCAGGAAGAAATCGTAGCAGAAATAGAGTCCTACCAGAAAATAATAGATGGTGCCAAAGCCGTTGTAGCTAACTACAAACCCAAAATAGACATTGACCCTGATTGGGACATGGTGGAGTTACAAGAAGTTTGTGAAAGTATTCAAATAGGGCCATTTGGAACTCAATTACACAAATCCGATTATGTCAAAAATGGAATTCCAATAATAAACCCTAAACACATACAAGAAGGGCAAATTATACCATTAGAATCTATCTCTGTTGAAAAGGCTAAGAGTTTACCGCAGTATTTTTTAAAATCGGGTGACATAATTTTGGGGCGAAGAGGAGAAATGGGACGATTAGCTTACATAAAAGATGAGCAAAATGGTTGGTTTTGCGGCACAGGCAGTTTAATAATTCGTTTTCCTAAAAACCAAAATGGAATGTTCTATTCGTACATTTTAGCGAGTAATTCGACAATAGATTTCCTAACTACTAATAGTCGAGGGGTTACTATGGCAAATTTGAACAAGGACATTATCTATAGAATTCCCGTACCAAAAATTCAACTTGAAACCCAACGCCAAATCGTAGCACAAATCGAAAAAGAGCAGGAATTGGTGAATGCCAACAAGCAGCTCATTGAAATTTTTGAGCAGAAGATTAAGAATAGGATTGCTAAAGTGTGGGGTGAGGAAAAAACTGAAGAAGAAACATCAAACATGGCTGCTGAGCCTGTAGAGAAATATATGAAGAATTAAAAATCAAATACGGAATAGAAGAAAATGCCATCACCCTTTTTCAGCGTAGGCTGGCTTTTGTCTTGGTGTTTTATTAGCTAAGCCTTGGATTTTGGTAGTCGGCTATAATTTTTTTAATTTGTGATATGTGTATAGGAATCCACAGATATTAGATTTAGTCATAATAAGTTTTGTTTATTGTGGTAAAAATAAAGAATTGCAACTTTGGACATTTGTAATAGTGTAGAACCGTATTCATAACTACCTAAGTGCTGAAACATGGCAACTTTCCTGATATTTTTAGGGACTTTAAGCGACATACAGCGGTAAGGATTTTGAAGGTATAAAAGAATCTAATGAATACCGGAAGGATTTGAAATGCATTAGCCAAAAGAATTAAAATGTATTACAAAGTTTGATAGAAATAGATATTGTAAATATGTGATGGATGTACTGGTTAGTTTTCAAATTGGAAATTTGGGCCACATATAGACGTATGCGCAGCCTACTTCTAACGGGGAATTTTGGGTTAAAAAATAGTCATCTTCAATTTTGTTACTATGGGCAGGTAACAATGAACCAATAGCCTTTGATACTAAAATGTATTTGATGCACTTTGGAATGTAAATTCAGTACCCAGAAAAACATTAATGTGTCATTTTTTTTTAAAATAAATCGTAGGCTCAGCATTAGTTTAAATAATTTTTATAGATATTCAATTTATGCAATAGGCGAAATAGCCATCATTATTATAGGTATATTGTTTGCTGTCAATATCAACAATTGGAATGATGAAAAAAAAGAAAGGATTGAGAGATGTTTGTATTTAGAAGAATTGCATTCAACTATTATTGCTGATACCGCTGATGTCGTATCAAACATTCGGGCTTTTGATGTATGGAATAATAAAATACAATCTCTTATAGATAAATTAAAAAAAGGTACTATTATCGCCAATGAAGAGCTTTATGATGAATTTGGAACAGTGGGCAATTACATTTATTTTAAACAACAGAGTAAATCTAAAATTGATCAATTGACGTATTCTCAAAGGACTCTAGTACCTGACCGGAAATTGAAGGATCAATTATTGGACTATCAAAACTCAACTATTTTTACATTGCGTGATGCAGAAAACAGGACAAATTCCATTGATCGTGAGTTGTCGGAGTACTACAGTCTTCATTTTGATAATTTTAATTATAAGGCTTCTCATCCATACGATCTAGAAGTGGTAAAATCAGACAACTATTATTTGCATTTAATAAGCAAGAAATTGAGATTTAATCTTATCATTGTAATAAAGCAAAATCAAATGTTGATGCAGCAGAGGGGTATTCTAGATGGTATTGGAAAATTGCAAAATAAAAATTGCACTTCCAGTTAGTTGTTACCTTTTTTACAAGATATTGGATATAGTCCCTCTCAATATTGCCATTTAAATTGGCGGTTTACCAGTTTTCATATCCTCACGTCATTTCCTTTTATGATAAAAATCACTTTTTCGGGTTATAAAGGTAAATAATTTATATTCAGCTATATATATATTCAATAAAAATATGTATTTACTGTCCAATAAAAGTCTTTCCCACTTTGAAATCCAATAATTTGCCTACAAATAAAATTGGTTGTACCTTTATTGATTTGATAGAGGCGTAGTGTTTTGTGCCATTAAATTTAAATTTTATTAACTTTCATAATTTGTGTATAATATGAGTGTGGAATCAAAGAATATTAGAAATGTTGTTTTGTTAGGGCATTCGGGGAGCGGAAAGACCAGTTTTTCGGAAACTATGTTATTTGAATCAGGTGCTACTACCAGGATGGGAACAGTAGAAGGTGGCAATACCCTTTCCGACTATTCTTCCATAGAGCAGGAGAGAGGCAACTCACTATTTTCTACCCTTCTTCATGTGAAATGGAGAGATTGTAAAATAAACATTTTAGATACACCGGGATTTGATGATTTTATAGGAGAAGTGGTGGCTTCCATGAAAGTAGCAGATACTGCATTGCTATTGTTGAATTCTGCCCATGGTGTAGAAGTAGGTACTGAATTGATTTGGGATTATGTGCAAGATTTCAAAACTCCTACCATCTTTGTCATCAATCAAGTAGATCACGAAAAGTCAGATTTTGATTCTACGCTGGAACAAGCCAAGGAGAGATTTGGCTCTAAGGTACTTCCAATCCAATATCCATATAATCAGGGAACCAGTTTTAACAGTATTATTGACACCCTACGTATGGTGATGTACGTCTTCAGTAAAGATGGCGGAAAACCCGAGAAACATCCTATTCCTGATAGCGAAAAGGCAAAAGCCATGGAGATGCACAATGCACTGGTAGAAGCAGCTGCAGAAAATGAAGATGGATTGATGGAAAAATTCTTTGAGCAAGGTACATTGTCTGAAGAAGAACTTACGTATGGTTTGAGAATAGCATTGGCCCACCAACAAATTTTCCCTGTTTTCTGCTGTTCTGCCACCCACAATATGGGTAGTGGTAGAATTATGGGCTTCATCAATGATATCGCACCTTCACCTGTAGATATGCCACCATTTGAGCTTGAAAATGGAAAGACAATGCCATACAACCCAAGTGGTCCTTCATCAGTTTTTATCTTTAAAACGATTTCAGAACCTCAGGTGGGATTGGTCAGTTATTTTAAAGTGTATTCAGGTAGCGTACATTCTAATGAAGATTTGATCAATATGCAAAATGGCACACATGAGCGCTTAAGTCAAGTGTATGAAGCCAATGGGAAGGTGCGCAACATCGTGGATAAATTAGTAGCAGGGGATATAGGTGTGACACTCAAACTGAAAAATTCACACACCAATAATACTCTGAATGCTAAAGGATTAGATATTATAATTGATCCAATACATTTTCCAACTCCACGGATAAGGACTGCTGTAGTCCCTCCAAGCAAAACTGACATGGAAAAGCTCATCAAAGCACTCCATCAGATCGAGGAGGAAGATCCAACGCTGAAATTAGAACAATCTGCTACATTGAAACAAACCATCATTCATGGACAAGGGCAGTTGCATCTTGACTTGGTGAGGTACAGGATAGAAAAAGTCAATGGTGTGCACATGGATTTCGAAGCTCCGCGCATTCCTTACCGTGAAACCATCACAAAAAGTGCTGACGAAATGTATCGTCACAAGAAGCAAAGTGGTGGAGCAGGTCAGTTTGGAGAAGTGCACATGAGAATCGAACCTTACTACGATGGCATGCCTGATCCTGCAGGCCTTACAGTTAGAAATATCGAAGTGGAAGATCTAGAGTGGGGTGGAAAACTGGCGTTTTATTGGTGTATCGTTGGTGGTACCATCGATGCCAAGTATTCTAGTGCAATCAAGAAAGGTATCATGCAAAAAATGATCGAAGGCCCTTTGACAGGATCAAACTGTCAGGATATCCGAGTATCTATTTATGATGGTAAAATGCACTCTGTGGACTCCAATGATATGGCTTTTATGCTGGCATCCATAGGTGCGTTTAGAGCGGCGTTTAGAAATGCAGGCCCTCAAATATTGGAACCTATTGAAAATGTCGAAATCACATGTCCGGATGTAGCCATGGGAGATATCATGGGCGATCTACAGACGCGCAGAGCGATCATCATGGGAATGGATTCTGACGGTCACTATCAAAAAATAAAAGCCAAAGTGCCTCTTGCAGAAATGTATCAGTATTCTTCAACATTGAGGTCTATTTCTCAGGGAAAAGCAAAATTCACACGAGAATTTGCAGAATATGTCCCTGTGACTCCGGACATCCAGCAAAGGTTGATCGCAGAACATAAAGAGGAAGAAGAAACACATTAATTTTCACAAAACCCACATAGAACAGAGTAATGGATGAAAATCTTATTACTCTGTTTTTTTATTTTGGCTAAAATCATGAAATGCGACCCCAATCTTTTTGCCTTCTATGCACGTCCATCATGTGCAGTTTCAGTTGGTAGTGGACGTCCATTTCGAGTTGTGGATCTCTGTCTATAATTCTCATGGCAATTTGTCGCGCTGTTTCTATAATTGCGCTATCTTTTCCAATATTGAGTAGCCTAAAATCCAAAATACCACTTTGTTGCGTACCTTGCAGATCACCAGGACCTCTTTGTTTCAGGTCAGCTTCCGCAATTTCAAATCCATTATTGGTTCGCACCATGGTATGTATCCTCTCTTTCCCTTCTTTACTGATCTTGTAGTCTGACATCAATATACAATAGGATTGTTTTGCGCCTCTACCAACTCTTCCTCTGAGCTGATGCAATTGTGATAAGCCGAATCTCTCAGTATTTTCTATGACCATGACGCTTGCATTGGGTACATTGACACCTACTTCAATGACTGTAGTAGCCACCATGATCTGCGTTTCTTTTTTAATGAATCGTTGCATCTCCCAATCTTTGTCTGCTGCCTTCATCCTGCCGTGCACAACTGAAATTTGAAACTGTGGTGGAGGAAAGTACGTCAAAAGTTGTTCATACCCATTTTGGAGGGATTGTAAATCCAATTTCTCAGATTCTTCAATCAATGGATATACAATATACACTTGTCTTCCATTGGCGATTTCCTTATGCAAAAACTCTATCAGTCGTGGCCTTCCGGAATCGTAAAAATGCATGGTTTTGATTTCTTTCCTGCCCGGTGGCAGCTCGTCAATGACAGAAACATCTAAATCACCATAAATAGTCATGGCAAGGGTACGTGGGATCGGAGTAGCAGTCATGACCAATACGTGCGGCATGAGATGTTGACCTTTTTGCCATATTGCTGCCCTCTGCGCTACGCCGAATCGATGTTGTTCATCTACGATGGTCAAGCCTAAGTTATGAAATTTTACCGTTGGTTCTATCAATGCATGTGTGCCTATAATGATGTCAGTGGCTCCTGAAGCCAATTCTTCAAGTATGATGGAACGGGCCTTATTTTTTACACTGCCTGAAAGAAAAGCTACCTTAATATTGGAATTCTCGCCCAATGCTTCACTGATGGAAGCATAATGTTGCTGCGCTAATATCTCCGTTGGAGCCATGATGCAGGATTGGAAACCATTGTCTTTAACAATCAACATACACAATAATGCTACGATCGTTTTTCCACTTCCTACATCACCTTGTAGAAGTCGATTCATTTGCACGTTTTTGCTTAAGTCGATTCTAATTTCTTTGATCACTTTTTTCTGGGCATCCGTAAGGGAAAAGGTCAATCTTTTGAAATAAAATTCATTAAAAGCATCACCTATGGACTTCAAAGCGGGACTTTGGTGTCTTTTTGTCCTTGCAATCTTGCTTTGCAACATGCGAATCTGGAATACAAAGATTTCTTCAAATTTGATATAGTCGGCTGCTTTGTTTTTGCTCAATAAATCTTCGGGAATATGGATCCAATTGAGTGCTTCTATCCGTTTACAAAACTTCATTTTTGAAGAGATGTATTCCGGAATTATTTCGGGAAGATCTCTGTCTGTGATGACTTCAAGGACGGATCTTATGATTTTTCTTCTAAATCTATTATCGACACCCCTAGAAATCAAATTTTCTGTGCTGCTATATTGTGGTTCGAATGTTTTTGGGCTTTGTCCATATATTTCACTGTCATTGTCCATTTCAGGGTGCGTCATAGATTTTGCACCATTGAAGTTTATCACTTTACCAAAAGCTACGTAGGTTGCCCCAACCATGAGAATTTTTTCAAGAACTCCAATGCCTGCAAACCATACCAAATCTATAAACCCCGATCCATCCTTCAGCACACCTGTCAAACGATGTCTACCATTTTTCCCTTTGACTTTATCCAAGGAAAGTAAAACACCCTTGATCTGTACATTATCGCCATCAGCCGGCACATCTTTGATAGGGTAGATTACGGTGCGATCCACATACCTGAATGGAAATTGAAATAATAAATCCCCAATGGTATGAACACCTAATTCTTTTCTTAACAATTCACCCTTTGCCGGTCCGACACCTTTGACATATTCTATTGGTGTATCAAGTATGGGTCTTTGTCTTTCCAAAAATGATTTGTATTGTGAATGCAAATATAGCAATATGCCCTATTGTATAAAAGTCACACTTATAAACTTTTGTAAAAGTACTTTGTTTTTGGTGTGTTCAATATGAAGTGTGATGGAAAGTAAGAGACAGATGCAGATCAACGAATTGATCAAAAGGAGTTTTAGCCCGGTATTTCAAGAGTACGGTTTTCAGATGTACAATCCGGCATTTGTTTCTGTCACCAGTGTTCAAATTTCACCAGATCTCGGCCAAGCAAAGATATATTTGAGTATTTTTAATACTGACAGCAAGGAAGAAGTGCTTAAAACTATCATCAACCACACACATGTGCTGAAACAAGCCTTGGCAAAACGGATAAGACATCAAGTGAGAAGAATTCCACAGATTTACTTTTACAATGACGAGACAGTGGATGAAATGGAACGTGTAGATGCCATGTTTGAGGATATCAAGCATATGTATCCACCCTCAGTTCAAGAAGAAGAATAAGATCTTCACAGTTTGATTGGATTTAGGTGTAAATTAGCTGAAAATCCCAATATTTTTTGGCACGATTATTGAATTACATTCACATTGACTATACGAAATAGGGTAAATTCTACAATCATAGGTAAAAAAAATTGTTGGCGATATTCATTATCAAAAAAACTATACGTTTTCATAATATTTTTAAAATCAATTTAATACACTATTGCTAATAGTTGTATATGATCCGTGATGTTATATTTAAAAAATAAATATACAAAAATTACCCTTTTGAAAATGATTTAGCAATATGGATATCATCATACCTTTGCGTCATTCCCACTTCATAATAAAGTAAATCTTTACTTAAATCTGACCTACGCCCAATGACCTTGGGCACTGAACTCATATTTATTTTTAACCAAAATTCTTTTACCCATGGTAAAACAAGATTTACTTTTCCGATTGAAGAAGATTCCTTACGCTACCTTCGTATGGTTGAGTCTTTTTCTGTTAGTATTTTCTTTTGAGTCTATTGGTCAAAGCCAGATTGTTTGTAATGATCAAGTGCAAGTATCTTTAAACTCAAACTGTCAAGGGATCATCCGACCAGATATGATTTTGGAAGGTCCTAATGCTGCTTACAACCCACCCTTTACTATTAAGATCAGTGGGTCAGGTATTTTAAATAACAATACGAATTCTCCGGTAATCACGGTTCCCGGATTTTACACTGTCACAGTGACCAACGTAACAGGAAATTCTTGTTGGGGTCACATCGTTGCTGAAGACAAATTGCCGCCTATTGTAACGGATTGTGCTTGTCCTCCGGGCAATGATGATCCTGATTGCGTCTTTAAATGTACAAAGGAAGCAGAATTCATTGCAGGAACTTTAGATTTTCCAAGACCTGTTGTCGAAGAACATTGTTCCACTTTTACAACTCAGTATTCTGATGAGGTAATCCCTGTTGAAGTGTGCGGCGCTAAAATCATCAGAAGGACATGGATCTTTACTGATATTTATGGTAATAAGTCGGTACCATGTGTATCAGATTATACCTTTGTACCTGTAGATATTTCTGCCGCAGCCGGAGAGATTCTTCCTCCGTACAACAATATTCAAATGACTTGTGGAGCTGATGTATCCATGGGCGGTATATTCGAATTTTTCAAGGCTAAATTATTTACCCAATATCAAGCAACGTACAGAGCACTTGTACCAGGCACTTATGCAACAATAGCAGATGCGGATAAAGCTGCTGAAAAAGCTGCTATAGCAGAAGCTATCAAACATGCATGGCCTTCTGTTGACGGAGTTCCACTTTCTAACCAAGTTTGTAATGTGATGGCTGCGAAGTCAGATACTGAATTATTGGCTTGTGGAGCAGGATGTTCAAATAGCAAAAAAATAATCAGGCTTTGGACAATACTTGATTGGTGTACAGGAGAGACACGTACCATCACTCAAATCATCAAAGCAACTGACGTAGAAGCACCTACCATTCAAGCTGCTGACCTTACTGTCAGCGTAGATCCTTGGACTTGTTCAGGTAACTTCTTGCTACCAGCACCAAGCATATTGCATGATAACTGCGACGCAAACGTCAATTACAAGGTGATCGGACCATTTGGTTCAAATATCGTTTGGGATGTCGTTAGTAAAAAATATTTAGTGACAGGAGTTCCTAAAGGTGTGCATAACTTTAAGTACGTTGCAACAGACTGTTGTGGTAACGAAGGTTATGATGATATCAAAGTGACAATTTTAGACCAAACAGCTCCTGTAGCAGTAGCAAAACAACATATCGTCATTTCACTTACCACAGGTAGTGAAGGTGATGGTATAGCGAAACTTTTTGCTCAGTCCGTGGACAATGGATCTTATGATAGCTGTACGCCTGTACACATAGAGCTTAGAAGAGAAGAAATTCCAAATAGGGATGAAGATGGCTGTGGTTATACCGGTAATCTTACCTACAATGACGATGGACATCCAAACGATGGTTCATCAGATCCTGATGCACCAGATTATGATCCTGACCACGGAGCATATGTGAAATTCTGTTGTGCAGATATTTCTAATAGAGAGGGTGATGTACCTTATGGTATCGTAAAGGTATGGATGAGAGTATGGGATGATGGTAATATGTCAGGTGTATTTGGTGACGTTGTGGACGGATTGTCAGATAACTACAATGAAACTTGGGTTGAAGTTCGTGTAGAAGATAAGTTGACTCCTGTTATACTTTGTCCTGCTAATATCACCGTAAATTGTGATGATGATATTCATGATTTAAAATTGACAGGTTCAGCAACTGCATACTCTAATTGTTTGGATTTAGATACTGAATACACAGATACAGAATTTTTAACTTCTTGTAATCAAGGTTATGTATTGCGTACTTGGAGAATCAAGAGCAAACCTACAATCAAATGTGTTCAAAGAATTGACTTAGTGAATCCATTCCCTAACTTTGCGGGAACGATTATTTGGCCTAAAGATATCATTACTGATTGTAGGGATGACGCTGCAAGCGAGAAACCAACTTGGACAGCCGGACCATGTGATCAAATAGGTGTGAGTTTGAAGAGTGATACTTTCTACTTTGAAGGCAATGCATGTATGAAGATATTGAATAGATGGACTGTGATCAACTGGTGTACTTATAATCCAAATGACATTGACCCTGTGGGTTATTATACACATACTTCAATCGTGAAGATTGTGGATGACCAGAAACCTACTTTGGTAAACTGTACCGACAAAATGTACGAAGTTGATGACAATGGTGATGTGGACAAAGACGGAAACCAATGTGAAAAACGTGGTTTGATGTTGACAAACTCAGCTACCGATCAAGGTCAGTGTGCTTCAGATTGGTTGAAGTGGACAGTCTTTGTGGACCTTTGGGGAGATGGTGTCAATGAGTACGAATTTTCATCTTTTGTACCGAATTTGCCTCCATACAATACCACTGGTTTCACAAAAGTTGTAGGTTCGCAAACTATAAATATCAGATATCTTGCACCAACAGGTCAAGCACAAGAAGTGAAGGTAACCATACCTGAAGACATCGCCGGAAGTATGTCCACGCACAAAGTGCTTTGGAAAGTGACAGACGGTTGTGGTAATGTAACATCTTGTAATCAGAACTTCATGGTTGTGGATAAGAAGAAACCAACTCCTTATTGTATCAATGTTTCTTCAGCATTGATGAATAATGGACAAGTAGAACTTTGGGCGGCAGATTTCAACCTTGGTTCATTTGATAATTGTACATCAAAAGCGAATTTGCTTTATACTTTTAATGAAGCTTCACCGGTTGTAACGAAACTGAACCAGACCCATTACTTCAAAGGAGCAGGAGTTAGCGCTACAGAAGCAGAATATTTAGAAGGAAATGCTCAAAAATGGTTACCGTCTGCGAAGAGTGCAGGTATGATTTTCGATTGTGAAGATCTCCCTTCAGTTCAAGTGAAAATGACTGTTTGGGATGAGAAATTCAATTATGATTATTGTGTGGTTACATTGAATTTGAATGATAACCAAGGTGCATGCGGCGGCAATGTTCAAGACAAGACTTCCATATCAGGTACGATTACGACTCCACAAGGTGCAACTGTAGAAGGCGCTACTTTGACTTTGGATAATACAAAACCTGAAATGTTACAAGAAGTGCAGTCAGCAGACAATGGAGATTTTACATTCCCATTTGCTACCATGCATTATGATTACACCATTTCAGGTGCTAAAAATGATGATTACTTGAATGGTGTGAGTACACTTGACCTTGTCATGATACAGCGTCATATTTTACAAATAGAATTATTGAAAGATGGTTATGCAGTAGTTGCGGCTGACGCAAATAAAGATGATAAAGTCACTTCTGCGGATTTATCTGAAATTAGAAAATTGATCTTAGGAATCAACAATGCTTATACGAACAATGGAAGTTGGAGATTTTTAGACAAAAATAAAATCTTCGCTGACCCAATGCATCCATGGCCATTGGATGAGAAATTGTTTATTGCTGACTTGAACCATAAAATGACGAATCAAAATTTCGCTGCAGTAAAAGTGGGTGATGTCAATAATTCAGCTGTTTCAAATGCAAATGGTACGTCAACAGAATCTAGAAGCATAGCAGCTCTATCTACTGATGATGTGATGGCAGTACCAGGCGAATTGACCAATGTGCCATTGAGTTTAGACTTGAAGGATGTACATGGTTTCCAATTCAATTTGAGAGTCAAAGAGGCCACTCTTGAAGGTATTTTGGTTGGAAATGAGCCATTGAGCAATTCTTACATAGCCCAACAAAAAGATGGAAGTTATTTGATTTCTTGGAATGGAAATAACCCAATAGATGGAAATCAATTGATCACACTTCAGTTGGTTGCAAACCAAGCTAAACCAGTATCTCAATTGATCGATGTAACTTCAACAGGTTTGAATGCTGAAGTGTACGCAGGAGAAAATATGGAAACCAGCAAATTGTCCCTAAGATTTGCAGGTGCAGATCGTTTTGAATTGTTCCAAAACGAACCAAATCCATTTGCTGAAAAAACAAATATCACATTCCAATTACCTGAAGCGGGTGAGGCTACGCTAAAAGTGATGGATGTGAATGGTAGAACCCTATATACTAAGACTTCTCAGTTTGCAAAAGGTCTGAATACTTTTATAGTATCTAAATCTGATGTTCAATCAAAAGGAGTTTTAATATATCAAGTAGAAAGTGGCGACCATGTTGCTACTAAGAAGATGATCGGCCTCGAGTAACAACAATTTGCTTAAATTAATTCCTTATGGAGCTGCCCGAGAAGGCAGCTCCCTTTTTAGTTTAGGCGAAAAACAGTAAATTATCGTAATGTAGGTCATGTAGAGGCATAAAAAAGATTAAGAATTGAAATGACAATTGCTTTTTTTATACTTTTACAAAAATAATTTGATCACCATGACCAATGATACAACGAGGCAAAACCAACTTCTGAAATTATTAGGTGTTGGATTTGGTATTGCTGTCACCATAGGAGGAACTATCGGTACAGGCATATTAAGAAAACCTGGTCCGATTGCGGCATTTATTGGTGATCCTTGGGTGATTTTGTTGCTTTGGGTACTGGTAGGTATGTACGCATTACTTGGAGTTCTGTGTGCAATTGAATTGGCTGTAGCAATTCCGCAAGCAGGAGCTTGGTACGTGTACGCAAGGAGAGCTTTTGGTAACTACATTGGTTTTGTGACAGGCATCACATCTTGGTTTGGAACTGTTGCCGCACTGGGATTTGGCGCATATACATTCAGCGAATATTTGGCTTTGCTCCTTCCTGAAGCAGATTTTTATTTAGCACCGCTCGCCGTTGGTCTTATTGTTGTTTTGGCTGTATTTCATTGGTTTGGAACGAGAAGTGCAGGTAAATCTCAGGAAATATTGGCGATTATTAAGTTTTTAGGTTTATTGATTTTTGTCATTGTTTGCTTTCTCTTTGGAAGTAGCCCTACATCACATCACGTCACGGAAACGCTACATCAAACTACAGTTCCATTGACCTTCATCAGCATTGTAAGCGCACTACAAGCAATTTTTTATACATATGATGGCTGGCACACAGCAGCATACTTTACAGAAGAAAATAAAGAACCGAAAAAGACACTTCCAAAAGCGATGATTTGGGGCGTCATCATGATTATTTTGATATACCTATTGGTGAACGGTGCCATTCTGTATGCATTACCGATGGATATATTGTCAAATTCAAAATTGGCAGCAGCCGATACAATAAAGTATCTTTTTGGAGATGGATATTCCAAAGTAGTGACGATGTTTTTGATGATATCTATTTTAGGTATTGTAAATGCTCAAATCATGTTTGCACCTAGAGTCATTTATTCCATGGGAAGAGATGGTTTATTCTTTTGGTCAACTACAAAGGTAAATTCAAAAGGGACACCTGCTATTGCGATGCCATTGACAGCATTACTGGCTATTTTATTAATCTTCAGTGGGAAAGACACATGTGGCAAATTATCAGATATTGCCACCTTTTTCTTTGTAATGAGCTATGCAGCAGGGTTTGCATCCATGATCAAACTCAGATATTCTGAACCAAAATTATCTCAAGACTATAGAGCACCTTTCTTCCCAATACTTCCTATTTTACTTCTTTTACTATCTATAGGTTTTTTAGTTGGGGCAGTATATACTGATTTGGAAAGTAGCAAATACGCATTGATATTTCTCCTGGTCAGCTACCCGATTTTTTTAGGTGTGCAAAGGTGGAATGGCGATGTGGTGAAGTAGTATTTAAATCAAGAACTCAAGTTACCTTCGAAGGCAATATTCATAGCTAATTAAAGTAAGATTCTGAACTAAATCAAGTGATAATTAAGGTGCGTCTGTGATAAAAATTGTTATATATTTCATAAATGTATTATACTTTTTACTATATATATGAAATTGCTTATTAATTTTGTCCCTTCAAATTGATTTATACAACAAATCTAAGCATCATTCATGAAATCCTTGTATCTAGTATTGTTATTGTCCATATTCGCTTGCAAACAAAATTCAGAAGCGACAACAAATATTTCTAATGTTTCACATGTGTCCTTGGATCAATCGGATGGCGGCACAGATCCTGAAAATAGTCCTGTGATGGGCGGACCAACCGATATAAAGGTAGAGCTTGCTGAAACATCAGAAAATGGTTTGGTGAGAATCATTGGTTTTTATAACGACCAGAATTTTGTTGCGGATACTTTTAGAATTTCTGGTGGAAAAGGAAGATACACAAAGAAGGAAGGGCTTCCCCAGGGTTTGTATTATTTTATGTTTCCCAATCAAGAGGTTTTGCAACTCATGCTCAACGAAGATCAAGAATTCAGCGTAAAGACAAGCTTGAAAAATATAATGCCGACTGCAAAATTTGATGGAAGTGATGAAAATACAGAGATGTATAAAGTATTTCAATATGAAGAAGAAATCAATCCAAAGATACAGAGTGCAATAGATAAAATGAAGAATGAGAAGGAAGGTTCTCCTGCATTCAATGCGCTGAGAGATGAAAGATTGGCTTTGGAAAAACAAAAGTCAGATTACATCCAGACATTGTACGAGAATAACCCTAAATCTTTGTTTGCGTCCTTTAAATTTGGTGGACAAAATCCTATTGTGGATCCCGGTAAACCCAAGGAATTACAGTTGATGGACTATAGAGGACATTTTTGGGACGGCGTCAATTTCAATGATAGAAGATTGTTGAGAACGCCTATTATTGGGAATAAACTCAAGCGGTATATGAAGGAATTGGTGCCGCAAAATCAAGATTCTATCGTGAAGTATGCTTTTGAATTGACAGATAAGGTTGTAGATAAAAAGGAATATTTCAAGGTATTTGCAAACTGGATAGTTCTGCAATACGAACCTGGAAAATCGAGCCTCATGGACGCTGAAGCAGTGTTTGTCAACATGGTGAAAAAGTATTTTACTTCGGAAAAAGCCTTTTGGTCAGATTCCACTCAAACTTCATTGATTCAGAAGAGAGCCTTTGAAATGGAAGCGAGTTTGCTGAATAAAAAAGGTCCCAATGTATTGAGTGTTGGCCCTGATGGCACTAAGCATGAATTATATAAGATGACAGCTGATTATGTCATTGTCTACATGTTTAACCCTGATTGCGAACATTGCCAAGAAGAGACACCAAAACTATTACAATATTACCACCAGAATAAAGGCAAAATTGATGTCTTCGGAATTGCTGTGGATACCAATGATGATAAGTGGATCAATTATATCAATAAGCTGAATCTTGATTGGACCAATGTGTATGATCCAACCAATAGAACCATCTATGCAAAATATTTTGTAGATCACACACCTGAGATTTATGTTCTCAATAAAGATAGAATCATTATTGGTAAAAACTTGAAAGTAGAACAAATTCAAACCGTCATAGACAGAGATAAAGAGAAGTCAAAATAATCGATTTTAAGTCTTGACTTGGATACTGAATTAAGACTGTTTTAGATTAAAGAAATAGTCTATGTACTTATTGTCAAATATTTTATATATTTGCAAAGATTTTAATAAATGTTGATCTGTAGTTTGTTGACACCATTTTGTCACCTGTCATAACTTCATAAATAAACGTAATTTACACATGGCCCAATCCACGCAAATAGAATACACAGAAGACAACATCCGGAGCTTAGATTGGAAGGAGCACATACGTGTGCGTCCGGGTATGTACATCGGAAAGCTTGGAGATGGTTCATCACAAGATGATGGCATTTACATCTTATTGAAGGAAGTGATTGACAACTCTATTGATGAATTTGTGATGGGCAATGGTAAAGTCATCGATATATCAATAGAACACAATAAAGTCACTATCAGAGACTACGGACGAGGCATTCCTTTAGGTAAAGTCATAGACTGCGTTTCGAAAATCAATACTGGTGGCAAATATGATTCAAAAGCATTTAAAAAATCTGTTGGTCTCAATGGGGTAGGTACCAAGGCTGTCAATGCACTTTCAAATTACTTCAGAGTGGCGTCTCATAGAGATGGAGAGTGCAAAGTAGCCGAGTTTGTCAAAGGGGAGATGACCCTAGATGCGAAGATAGCCCCAACGAAAGAGACCAACGGTACATTGATAGAATTTATAGCCGATGATTCTATTTTCAAAAACTTCAAATATAGGCACGAGTACGTTGAAAACCAGTTATGGAACTATGCGTATCTCAATGCCGGATTAAAGATCAATTACAATGGGAAAACCTTCTTTTCAAAAAATGGACTCAGAGACCTCTTAGAAAGAAAGGTGGACCAAGAGACTTTGCTATATCCTATAATCCATCTCATAGGTGAAGACATAGAAGTGGCCATCTCACATGGTACCCAATACGGTGAAGAATATTACTCCTTTGTCAATGGTCAAAACACAACTCAAGGTGGTACACACTTAGCCGCATTTAGAGAAGGAATAGTGAAAACATTACGTGAGTTTTACAACAAACAATTTGATTCGCGAGATGTGCAATCTTCCATTGTAGGAGCTATCAGCCTAAAAGTGGAGGAACCTGTCTTTGAATCCCAAACCAAAACAAAACTTGGTTCCCTCAATATGGCACCGGAAGACGCACCAACAGTAAGGACGTTTGTGGTAGATTTTCTCAAGTCCCAATTGGATAATTATTTGCGTAGAAATAAAGAAGTGGCGGATGCCATTCTCCGCAAGATACAGCAATCAGAACGAGAGCGAAAAGACATCGCAGACATTAAAAAAATCGCTAATCAACGTGCCAAAAAGGCTAATATTCACAATAAAAAGCTGAGAGATTGCCGGGCACACTTGACCGATGGTAAAAAGGTAGAAGACGAACTGAAGTTGGAGACCACTATTTTTATCACAGAAGGGGATTCCGCTAGCGGTTCCATCACTAAAGCACGAAATGTGCAAACCCAAGCCGTATTCAGCTTACGGGGAAAGCCACTGAATTGTTATGGTATGACAAAAAAAGTGGTGTATCAAAACGAGGAGTTGAATCTATTACAACATGCACTCGACATAGAAGATGGCATCGAAAACCTGAGATTCAATAGGGTAGTGATTGCTACCGATGCGGATGTGGATGGGATGCACATTCGATTGTTGCTATTGACATTTTTTCTTCAGTTTTTTCCTGACTTGGTAAAAGCGGGGCATTTATATATCCTTGATACGCCATTATTTAGGGTCAGGGACAAACAAAAGACATATTATTGCTACAGTGAAACAGAAAAACAAGAGGCTATTAAAAAGTTGAGAGGAAAGGCAGAAATCACACGTTTCAAAGGATTGGGTGAGATATCACCTAAGGAGTTTGAAGACTTCATTGGGGATAATATCAGATTGGAACCCGTCATTCTTGGTGAGAAAACAAAAATAGAAGATTTACTTTCCTACTTCATGGGCAAAAATACACCTGAGAGACAGGAGTTTATCATCGATAATCTCAAAGTGGAAATGGACGAAGCCACTAATGAAGAAGAAGTCATGGACTTAGAACAAGAGGAAAAGGAAGTAGTTACTTTATGAAAACAAACCAATCGCTAAGGTCCGTATTTACACATTTATTTGGATAAATGAATGTGTAATTACGGGTTTCGACACCTATCACAGAGTTAAATTTCTAAAATCACTCCATTTAGTAAATGTGAATCTCAGAAAATGACGTTTCAACTATTTTATTTTGAATTGTTTGATTCTAGATTTTTACTACCTTTTTTACGACTGTTTCATCCCCAAGTTTTATGGAAACAAAATACAATCCTGCAGGATAATCAAACAAACTGATTTCACGCTGATTAGCATCAAAATCTTTTGATTGTATAAGGCATCCCTGAGCATTTAATACATCGAGATGGATTGGTTTTGCATCTGAAGGTAACTGTATTGTGAACCTGTCATGGCAAGGGTTTGGCGAAAGCAACACATTATCTGTCATATTCTGACCATCATCGGTAGCCACAGTTATACCCAAATCTTGGCCTGAAACGAGGAGCATTTGCTGCCAACCGCCAATTAACCACGAGAAATCCCCTCGATTGAACGTAAGCCGTGTTTCTAACTCTAAGAATAAATCTCCTTCTTCTGTCTGCATCATAAAGGTCGGGATAAACACATAATTACTGTCCGGTTTGTGATTGGGATTGATGAGTTCTCCAACCTTGGTGAATTCTCCCGTTGTACCGTCTTCTCTATAAAAATAGAGATCCTTTTTATCCCAAGGAGCCATGCAGTGCAGGATATCTTTTGTACCCTTCAGGTTCAGAGATCTCATCGAAGTGGGCTTCATTGTTCCGATGGCGATTTTAGGATGACTTCTGAGACAGTTGCCTTCCAAATCAACGTCAACATAACCCGCTTGGCCCAAAGGGAGAGGACCATTATAAGTTCCGAGAATGAAACGGACGGTATTAGGAGCAATCTCTCGTACGTCGCTGATAAAATCATACAGTCCCATATCACAAAATCTATCTGTTACGTCTTCATTACTGACAAGATTTCCCCATACATCCAGCTCGATACGTTTATAATAATCTTGTTTTTTACCTTCTACAGTGACAAAATATACCATATGATGGTTGTCCATTGAGAATGGTCCGCTTACCCTAAAAACTTTTCCTTGCAGGATGCCATTTTCATCTGTATATCTTATAAATGATGGTTTTCCACCACCGTTCGGAAGTGTGTTTACTTCTTTAAATTTTTTAAGAGTTTTATAGTTGATATAGTCTGGAAAAAATTGAATACTTACGCTATCCCCATTTAAAATATAGTTAACATCAAGTGGAACTCTTGTAATTAATGAATCATTTGGCCAAAACTCAGGGTACACTTCAGTATTTAATGAAATATAGTTTTCGGCAATGGTATCATAGGGTGGTACAAAATCAGATATAAGTTCACCTGTATTCATATCAAATTTTTTAATTCTAGGAAAACCACTCCAGAAAACAGATCTAAGATTGTACTTTGTTGCCGGAGAACCTTCAAATCCTATACATTCCAGAGTATCACTCACCATTTTTAGGTGGGGCATTATATAGCCTACACCTAAGTCTGTATTATACTCATTATATGTAATGTGATAATCGATGTGGCCACTTGCTTTATCTATACCATAAAGATGGCTGCCACGCACCAAACCGTAAAATGAAGTAATGATCTTGTCTTTATACTCCATAGGCGGTGCCCACGCGTCTGCACGATGATAATCAAACGTAATTCCCTGACACTTGTCATGTGGTATGATCGAGTCTTCTACAGTATATGCCCAGTACACATGTACACCACCAAAGTCTAAATCCGGGGCGGGAAGGCACTGGGGCATCAACTGACCATAGGTAGTGAGAGAATTTATAAAAATGAAGAGGGTAAAGAGTTGTTTCATGGTATGATGTTTAAAATATACAAAGAGTGAAAAGTAGGCGTTAATTCGTAAGTGGACCAACGCCATGAAAATTTAAAAATTCAGGATGCTGCCACATCTTGGTTCACATGATGTTGAATAAAATGAATTGGGCGGACAGAAACCCTCATCAGGATAGAATGCGTATAAACATGGGTCTATAGGTTGATCAATATTCACCTCGATCAGTTGCACTTTACCTTCACTGTTTTTGCACACTAAAATTTCGTTTTTACAGCATGACAACCCGCAAGCTTCATCAGAAAATAAAATTTTGCCTTCACCTCCTTCCCAGAAACAACGGAGTGTACAAGATGAACGGTAATAATTCACCTGTGGTGTTAATCCACCTTGAGCACAATCAGGTATTATGAGATTTGGGTTGGAGTATTCTTGCATAATAGCCTGTTGGATCAGTTCATTGATGATATCAGTAGAGCTGCTTACGCTAAATCCGTCACAGTCAGGATCAGACGCGAAGTATGCCACAGGTCCGGTATAAACTAAGTCAATAAACTTCTTACCATTAATAGTGCATACTCTCCTCAGCATTGTAATTTGAAAATGACAATCAGGGTAGGTTGGTGTTCCTTCCTCAAAGTCGTAGGTGAAGTTAACATAATCAATTTCAGTGCAATTTCCATTTTCCTTCTTTGCACAGAAGGGTTCTCGGCGTAATTCTACTTGAGTAGCATCATCATGTGTAGTAGCGGTGGCTTGTTGTGGTGTGTCGCATTGAGTAAAAAACATTGCAGTAAAAAACAGCATTACAGTGAGGCGCAGCGTCTCTTTTAAATAAAGGAAGAGTGATGCATAGCTAGTACTTGTGTACTTGTGTACTTGTGTACTTGTGTACTTGTGTACTTGTGTACTTGTGTACTTGTGTTGCGAGAAAAAAACATTGATTTCATATTAAAAAGTTGTTTGATTACACGTAATTTAGAATTATTTTCAAAGATAAATAAATTATAAATAAGTTAAAATGTATTAACATATAATTAACAAAAAAGTATTTTTTTGAACTTTAGACAAAGAGTTGGAAATGTTTTTGTTTATTTCAAAGCTACTTGTTCATTTGGGATGGTATGCCATAATCATTCATATGGTAGCTTTTAGTTATAACCATTTTCTGTACATACCAGAAAATACAATATTTACTGCGTGTAAAGAATAACAATTATTTCACCAGAGCATCATAGATAATGGTGTGTATGTTTTTTCGAATGTCTTTTTTATTCAGCAGGTTGTTGCCATCATTGGGATAGGTACGATTGCTCATGAAGACAAAGATGATGTTATTTTCCGGATCGGCAAATGCCGCAGTACCTGTAAATCCAGTGTGTCCGAAAGTGGATGCAGGAGCTTTTTCAGACATATTCATCGTTTTTCCGGTATCTAGTTCCTTCATGTCAAATCCTATGCCTCTTCGCGTAGATCTAGGATGTCTGTGTGTAAACAGGTCAATTGTTTCGGGCTTGAAAATGCGCATACCTCCGTATTCGCCTTTATTGAGGAGCATTTGCATGATGATAGCCACGTCTTCTGCGGTCGAAAATAGGCCGGCATGGCCACCCACACCACCCAACATAGCACTGCCCATGTCATGGACGTAACCTTGGATAACCTGATGCCTCCAATAGTCATCCACAGTAGATGGTGCTATCTGTTGCTTTGAAAATAATTCTAGTGGTTTAAATGATGTGCGTTGTAAATGCAATGGCTTGTAAATCATTGCATTACTATATTGATTTAATTTCTGTTTGCATTGATTCTCCACTACTTTTTGCATGAGATAAAATCCCAGATCACTATATCGATAGGAATCACTGGTGCGGAGAGGACTTTCTAATATCTGTTGCCACATTGTATCCCTATAATCTGCCCTCAAAAACATGCCTTCTGCAACAGGTACAATATACTGATTTTGAAGGACACCACTGTAGTATATGGGATTAAAACCATATTGCAACTTCGGGTCAATAGTATTTTCATAAAAGGCAATCCATGGCATCAAACGGGCATGGTGTGCCATGACGTCTTCTATGATGAGGTCAGCTTTATTAGTAGTGTCAATATTGGAAATATAATTTTTTAAAGGCTGATGAATATCTATTTTGCCTTCTTCGTTGAGCTTCATTGTGGCCAAAGTAGTACTCAATACCTTAGTCAATGAAGCGACGTCATAAATTGTTTTTGATGTGACAAGTGAACCACCCGGTTTAAGCGTACCATAATTTTTGTCAAAAACAATTTTTCTATCTTTTGCAACCAAAACCTGTCCACCCGGCGCTGCTTTTATAGCAATCATGTCTGCCATTACCGAATCAATTTTTGATAATGATGCAGTAGAAAGACCAACTCTTTCCGGAGTGGCGTAGCCTAATCTACCTATACCTTGTCGAAAGATTCCGTAACCTTGAACCCATTCTTCATTGACGCTTACCGGCAAATGTCCGGAAATATCAGTGGCCCCAAAAAGACATTGAGCAGCTATATCTTGAGATGCTTCTTCATTGTCATAACACAATAGGAGAGATTCGGCAAAGGAGAACTTTGCAGCTATATAAGGACTTCCAAAAACCACAATTGTTGTATTGACTTTTTCCTGTAATTTCTTTAGAAAATCAATCATAGCATCGGGGACATCTCTCTTAAACTCATAGAGCTTCCCGGAGGTATGCACACCTACAATGACATGATGAAACTGTGACAATGTCGTCAGTAGCTGATTGTATTCGTTGGTTCCTTGATTGTTTAATAATTGGTAGTCTTTTGCTTCGGTATAACTGTCAATTCTATTTTGGAAGGAAGATTTCATGCTTTCATTTATACCCAAAACAGCATAGTTTTTATTCTCCAATTGTGCAAAAGGGATGAATTGTTTTTCGTCTTTTAATAATGTGAGGGAAGATTCAGTGACCTTCTCACTTAACGCTTTGGCGAGAGGGTGATGTAAATCAAGAGTGATCCCTTCAAGATTGATGTTTGGTGTAGTGATCAAACCTAGTCTGAACTTAGCCTTCAGGATGCGTACAACACTTTCGTCTATCCTTTTTTCACTGATTTTTCCTGATGCCACAGCATTTTTTAAAGCCTGAAAAGCTATTTTGATGTCATCAGGTAGCAGTATAATATCATTACCGGCGAGAACAGCTTCTACTTCAGCCGAGCCTCCTTTAAACTTTTGAGTAATGGCCTTCATATCCATGGCATCCGTAAAAATCAACCCATCGAAGCCGATGTCCTCTCTAATAATTCTGACAGCATTGGCAGATAATGACGTCGGTCTGTCTTTTCTAGAATCTATAGAAGGCACATGCAGATGCCCAATCATGACTGCAGACGCATCACTTGTCAATAGATTTCTAAAAGGCACCAATTCAATAGAGTCAAGTCGATCCAACTCGTGGTAAAGGTATGGAAGTGCATGATGAGAATCGGTATCCGTATCTCCATGACCGGGAAAGTGTTTTAAGCAACCCATGACACCTTCTGATTCTAAACCTCTCACAAATTGGCGGGCTTTTCTGGTGACCGCTTCCGGTGATTCTCCAAATGACCGATCGAAAATCACAGGGTTTCTAGGATTGTTGTTGACATCAACCACAGGAGCAAAATTTAAGTGGATGCCTATTCTTTTACATTCTCTACCTATTTCTTTGCCGATATCATAGACAACGTCATCATCTGTGGATGCACCCATGACCAATTGGCGAGGAAATGAAAATCCATCATTGGAAAATCGCATACCAAGTCCCCACTCGGCATCCATACCTATCAATAGAGGTAGTCTAGAAACGGATTGATATGCATTTGTCAATGATGCTTGCGTAATAGGGTCACCTTGAAAAAAACAAATACCTCCGATATGATAGGTTCTGATCAGTAATTTCATGGTTTTTTCCTCAGCTACATCTCCTTTGGAGTAACCTCTTATCATAAACAGTTGACCAATTTTTTGATCCAATGTCATCCCGGACAGAACTGAATTGACCCATTGGTCTTGTCTTTGTTGATAGTCTTGTGAAACAAGTATGTTTACACTGGAAAAGAATACTACCAATAACCCAATAATATTTTTTAAATTATAGATATATAATTCTTTAAATATAATCACAAATTATAATATAAATGATTTATAAATATTATTCTCGAAGAAATGAAGAACATCCTTTTGTTATGACTCTTATTAATGCATTTGGCTACATAAAACGCAAAAAAAGGAGTGAAAAGTGTCGAGTTTCATGTATTTATTATTGGCTATTCTTCAATATATTTGGATCTATGGCTTGTGCTTTGTTGAAATTCTCTTGAGCTTTGATAAGGTCACCGGAGTTTCTGTATGCAGCACCTAAGTTTAGGTATGCAGATGCATTTTTTGGTTCTGCTAAGGCAACTTTTTCAAAATAGGCAATGGCTGTTTTGTGGTCGCCTTCGAGGCCTTTGACTATTCCCATAAGCCTCAATGTTTCTGTATCACTTGGTGACAGCTGGAGCGAGCGTGTGAGATACTTTTCTGCTTTCTCAAGATTATTTTCTTTTTCGCCGGCGTTTCTACCTGCATCTCTCAATGCAACAGCTAGGTTGGTAGAGGCATCTTTAAATTCAGAGTCCAGTCGCAGCGCATTTTCATAGGCTTTGATGGAAGATTCATAATCATTGAGATAGTAGTACGCATTTCCCATAATAAGATATGGGTTTTTGTAGGTTGGGTGGACTTCTATGGCTTGATTGAGGTATTGTACTGCTTTTTGCAACATTTCTGTTTTTTGAGGCGAAGCTTCCATTTTAAAAGCTTCAGCGGTCATGGCACCACCTGCCGCATTCAATACTTTCGCACTATTTTTGGACGTGTTGACATCGGTAGTAAATAGTGTAAAGTCATCTTTCCACACAGAGTTTCTTGTGATGGTTTTTAGTGAGAAAAGCACCACAATCAACCCCAAAATGCTGTACATGGGAATTTTTCCAATTTGCGGTGTGTCTAATTGACTTAAAACCACCGCGACGACCAATGAAAAACCCAGCGAAGGCATAAACATGAACCTTTCAGACATAAAAGTACCGATAGGAAATACCAAATTGGAAACAATAGATATTGTTATTAAAAACCATAGGATGCCAAAAGCGATGACAGACCTTTTTTTCAATCCAAAATAAGTAAATGTTATCATGCCAACATACACTAAAGCACTGAGCAACACTTTCCAATCAGAAAAATGCATCATTTCAATGTACTTGGGATAATAATCGTGTGTCAATGGATGAGGAAAAAACAAAAGTAAAATATACTTTCCAAGGGTAAATGTCACTGTTGCAAACTTCTCCAAAGGTGTAAATGGCAGGTACTCGGATCCATTCCACTTAAGAAATGGGTTATTCATAAGCTCATTTGGAGCGCCACCAAAATCAAATCCCAAGACCATTGTTCTAATGGCTATAAAAAGTACCGCAGGAATCCATAAGACTGCAGTTGCTCCGATAGCATCAAAAAATGAAGATTTGCGGAAGAAATACAAACTCAATGGAGCAACCAATAACATAGTGATGGCGTTTTCTTTGGAAAGAAGTGCAATAAAAAAAGCAACCATACTCATCCAAAGGTATTTGTTTACACTTGTATCCACGTACTTTATCAATGCATATAATGCTACCACACTTCCCAACATGCTCATAATCTCATCTCTTCCTTTGATATTGGCAACCGCTTCAGTATGAAGTGGATGCACAGCATAAAGTAGTGCGCCAGCGAGTGCTACAAAGGCATACAGCTTTTTGTCTTCATATTGCTTGAACCATTGAGCCAACAATTTATAGATCATGAAACACAAAAATCCATACAAAAGAACATTAATAAAATGTCCTAAAAATGGTTTTTTGCCAACAATCTGATATTCCACAGCGAACATGGCAGGGGTGAAGGGTCTATACCTTCCGCCTGAAACCAATTTTGACTTTCCTTCCACTTTGAAAAAACCAAAGAATGTATCTTTTGTGAAAATCCCTTTTAGACCTTTGATACCTTGTGTCGTGTACATATTGTCATAAATGACGATGGCATCATCTTGAGTGAAACCATGAAACAATGTATTCAGGTAAATAGCAATGGCAAAACCAAACACTAACCATGGTGCCCATGTAAAATGTGGTGCAGCGGCAGAAGTACTATTGACTGCCTTAATCTCGGTGGTTCGAATTGGTGTTTTACTTTTTTTAGTTCCCATAGTGCAAATGTAGTCAATATTTTATTTCAAAAAGCAACATATGTCTTATAATCATCAAGTGTATCAAAACCTTCCTGCCAAAAATTGAAAAACATAAGATTTTGGTAAAAAGAAAATATGCATTAGATGCACTTAGAAAATCCAAAACAACATTCTAATCTCCTTATTTGAGAAAAGTGAAAAGGTCATTAGAACGAATCAGAAGGAACATTCTTACAGCATCTAATGCACAAGAAATGAAAGTTGCTATTAATTGAGTGTATATCTGGCTGCTAAAGCTCCATATCCGGTATTGAGTCCATCGTCATAACCGTTGATGAAAAATGTAGGTATCCAGTCAATACTTAGATTTAGTGGGATATCCGCAAACTTATAATCCAAACCCACGACACCAGAAACACCAATAGAGAGATTGCTGCCAGGATTAAGGAAACTTGATTTCCAAGACCAAAAGTACACATTTGCACCAAAGCCATAATACCACCTAAGGCCGTCAACTGAAGCGATATCGTTGTGGATTTGGTAGTATGCACCAACATTAAACCACGAGTATCCAGTATAACTTCGGAATCCTACCACACCCTCGAGAGCAGATCGTTCGGAAATGAATTTCTTGTACGACAAAGAAAGAGGATATCCCAGTCTTAAACCTACGGCAGAGTTGTATTCTTGGGCTTGGCTTACAGCGGCTATCAACATCAATGATGCCACAAGAGATAAAAATTTTGTTTTCATTGAATTTTGTTTAAGAGGTAAAAAAATGCACAAAATGCGGATGAATGAAAATTTTTTGAATATTCAATTTGCTCCGCCATTTGTTATGAATAATATAGCAAATATAGCACATTTTATATATAGTATTTTTATTTTTATTGCTCACGCAATATTTTCAATTTAAATCTATTGAGATTGAATCACTTATTATATTCATATTGTCTTTTAGGAAATTTGCTAAAAGGGTTGATGAAAATCTAGTTTTTGTCAAAGTGACTTCCAAACGTGGTTTGATCCCTTCAGAGTTTTCAGACCTGACATTTATAGCCAAAAGCAATAGGTTATCACTTCGAAGAATATATATCTTATTGGGGGTTGATTTGATTTGGATAATTATTTCTTAGATATTTCTTTCAAATATAAAAATAGATTTATATTTGCCGAATAAAACGTCATAAAAAAGACGTAATATACGACATATGACTATGTTTTCATAATCATAAACTTTGACCATATTCTGATCCATATCATCAACGTAGATGTATCTCAACTGTCACACATATTATTCCCTCCGATACGGTACCTTCGCACCGGATGAGTTGCCCAAAGCAGCCAAAGCTATGGGTATAGAGACATTGGTGCTCACCGACATCAACAATACATCTTGTGCATTTCAGTTTGTGCAGGCGTGCCGCAAAGAAAACATCAAACCCATCTTGGGCATCGAGTTTCGACAGGATAATGAATTTTTGTATCTCGGTATAGCGCGAAATGACGAAGGTTGGCGTGAGCTGTGCAGCTTGCTTACAGAGTCATCTCTTTCCGGCACACCACTACCCAAGGAGGCGCCCGAATTTCAACATTGTTATATCGTCTATCGGAAGCTGCCCAAAGGTGTAGAATTGCTCCGAGACTATGAGTATGCCGGTGTTCGACCCGAAGAGGTCAATCATCTATACTCGTCATATCTCAAAAACTACCCCGATAAACTCGTCGTCTTCAGTCCTGTGACATTTGCCGATCAGGACGGCTTCAAAGCACATAAACTGCTCCGATGCATCGATCTTAATATCGTCATAGGCAAGCTTGATGCTCGAGATTGTGCTAAATCATCTGAAGTATTCTATCCATTGGGACACATCCAAACCGTCTTCCAACAATATCCGCACATCATCATCAATACACAAGCGATACTCGACAATTGCCGCACAGACATGGAAGCATCTAATCTGCACAATCGACGCACCTTTACCGGTGATGCTGCCGATGACTTTACGCTTCTGACCAAGTTGGCTACAAGCGGCTGCAAGAGGCGATTTGGCGATAAGCACAAGAAAGCGATGGACCGCACGCTCCGTGAGCTCAAGGTCATTCAGCAAATGGGATTTTGTGCTTACTTCCTCATCACTTGGGACATCGTGCGGTACGCTCATTCTGTAGGATATTTTCACGTAGGGCGAGGGTCAGGAGCCAACTCTATCGTGGCCTACAATCTCAACATCACTGACGTAGATCCACTCGAACTCGACCTCTACTTCGAGAGGTTTATCAATCCGCACCGATCGTCACCACCGGACTTTGACATCGACTTCTCTTGGAATAATCGCGATGATGTCACCGATTACATCTTTAAACGGTATGGCCATGAGTACACTGCCTTATTGGCTACCTACAATACTTTCAAGGGTAAATCCATCATCCGCGAACTGGGCAAGGTGCTAGGCCTACCCAAAGCAGACATTGATACCATCGTAGATGAACCCTTGGCCACCGACAAGCACCATCCTTTTGCCAAGCATATTTTCAAATACGGTAAAATGATTGAGAAATTTCCCAATTATCTTTCCATCCACGCCGGCGGCATCCTCATCAGCGAGCGACCGCTCAACTATCACACAGCTCTCCAAATGATGCCCAAGGGATTTCCGATTGTCCACTTTGATATGTACGGCGCCGAGGACCTTGAATACCATAAATACGATGTACTCTCACAGCGTGGACTCGGTCATATCAAGGATGCCGTAGATCTCGTCAAGCAAAACCAAGGCAAGGCCATAGACATACACGATGTAGCAGCTATCAAAGAGGATCCCAATGTCAAGGCTCAGCTTAAGTCTGGTCACTGTATCGGTTGCTTCTACATCGAGTCACCTGCCATGCGAGGCTTGCTGCATAAGCTGCGATGTGACAACTACGTGCACCTTGTAGCGGCAAGTTCTATCATAAGGCCCGGCGTGGCACAGTCGGGCATGATGCGAGAGTATATCCAGCGCTTCCACAAGCCGGATAGTTATACCTACCTTCATCCGGTATTTGAAGAGCATCTCGGTGAGACCTACGGCGTCATGGTCTATCAGGAAGACGTCATGAAGATCGTGCATCATTTTTCGGGTCTCGATCTCGATGAGTCCGATGTATTGCGTCGCATCATGACGGGAAAGAAGAAGGATTCGGATACATTCCGCGGCTTGCAAACTAAATATTTCAAAAACTGCAAGGAGCGCGGCTATCCCGACACACTCACGAAGGAAGTTTGGCGACAGATAGAGAGCTTCAGTGGCTACTCATTTTGTAAGGCGCACTCGGCGAGTTTTGCTGCTGAGTCATTTCAAAGTTTGTATCTAAAGACCTACTATCCACTGGAGTTTATGACCGCTGTGATCAATAATTTTGGAGGATTTTATAGTACAGAGCAGTACATACACGAGGCGCGGATGTGTGGCGCCAAGATAGAAGCGCCCTCTGTCAATCACTCTACCTATCTCACCAATATCTACGGTACTACGATCTATATCGGATTGATCCATATCAGCAATCTGGAGCAGAAGATTGCTTATGCTATCATAGACGAAAGACTACAGCATGGAGACTATCGCAGTCTCAAGGATTTTGCAAACCGCATCGATATCTCCAAGGAGCAACTCGAGATACTCATCCGCATCGGCGCCTTCCGCTGGACAGGGATGAACAAATACGAACTGATGTGGGAGAAAAATGCCGTCCACAATCCACTGATCAAGCACGCCTACGTCGGTGAGATGCTCTTCGATACGGAGAAGGAGAGCTACACACTACCGATTCTCGCCGAGACGGAGCATGAGCAAGCTTTTGACGAGATAGAACTGCTGGGTTTTCCGCTTTGCAATCCTTTCGATCTACTACAGACGAAATTTCGCGGTGACATAAAGGCTCAAGACATGAAAAACTATTTGGGTAAGACGGTACGCATGGTAGGCTACTATGTCTGCCGAAAGTGGGTCACAACGGTCAAAGGCGATATCATGAATTTCGGTACACTGACGGATGTAGATGGTTACTTCTTCGATACCGTCCACTTCCCACCGAGCCTCAAGGCATATCCATTCAAGGGTAAAGGAATTTATCTTGTACTCGGCAAGGTAGTTGACGACTTCGGCTTTGCGAGCCTCGAGGTGAGCAAGATGGAGAAACTGCCGTGGGTGAAGGATGGGAGGTATTGAGATAATTACGAATTACGAATATATGAATTACGAATGAATTGGAACGATGTAATATCTCTTATTTTCTTGATTGCCATTTTCTGGGATCTAAACTGGTGTGAAGGACTGCAATGATTATAATTGCTTTATGGTCTATTTCTACTTTGTAATGAATTATAAAGGGAATAACATCCAACACTGTAGTGTGAATTTCATCATATCTTATATTTGATGCTAGTGGATTAATTTTGATAAAGTTTATTTTTTTATCAACTTCCGCCAAAAAACGTTTTCCTAATCCTTTGAGTTTATTTTCGTACCATACTTTGGCATCTTTCAAGTCTTCTCTGGCCAAAGGTAAAATGATCACTTTCAAAACATTATTCACTTTTTAGTTCAGTCATCACTTCATCATAATCTAGTCCCATCTCAGGATTTTTATCGTATTCGGCCATTCTGCTTCTAACCACTTCTTTATGAGATTCAGGAATGGAACTTTCTTCATTAATATTTCTATATTTTGATTTCAATCCGTTCCAATCAGATATAGGGATAAAAACACCAGTGGTTTTACCGTTATCGTCCGTGATGTACTGAACATTCATAAATTTATTCTTTACTACCTCTCGTAACGCTAGTTTTTCTTGAATAGTTCAATGCATGGACTTGGAATTATCAAGTCTGGAAGTGAGCAAGATGGAGAAACTGCCGTGGGTGAAGGATGGGAGGTATTAATTAAGGATGTGTATATAAAATGAGTGTTCCGCAGTAAATTGAGCCACTCATTCCGGAGCAAACTGAGCCAGCGGTTCTGGATTATATGATTCAACTACCATGCGATAAAAAATTGTTCTTGACGACAGTTTTCTATAATTTCATTCCATTGTTTTTCATTTATTTTTTCACTGATTAGTTTTGCATGGTAATATAACTTATCATGAAAACAATAACCACCTTTTCATTTTTTATTTTGATTGCAATTCAGCTTTGTTTTGGTCAAAATACACGTGCTTTGTTTAGTAATCCAGGCCAAAAGTATGGTATTGTTTACCTTGATTCATATGCAAACTACAAAAAATTAAATAAATCAAGTTTTTATGACAGAGATACCACAATTAACAATTTACAACTCATTCAGTATACTGATTATAGGAGTCCTTTGAGGCAGCATTATTTGTATATTGAAGGAGTCAAAGTTTTTTACTATTTTCAATATAAAAACAGCCTTAGTTTAATTTATGATTTTGGACTTATTGTAAATGATACTTTTGAAAATAACTATTATAGTAAACTTGTCGTACGTTCTAGAGACACTGTCACTTTTAGTGATGGAAAACCCAGAACCCATATAAAACTTCAGTCATTATACTCAAAAAAAATTGTAGAGTGGATAGAAGGAATTGGTGACATCAATTTAGGGCCATTCTTTTGTGCCTATATTCATCCGTATGATTTAAGATTTGTTTGTTTGCATGAAAATCAGAACCTGTTATTTTCTGTGCAAGATACAATACCATGTAGTCTAGATTTATTCTGCAAACTTTCTATTCCAAGATTTACTTATACTTCAGATGGTGAAAAACTGATGTTATTTAATAACTCCATTAATGATCAAAGTCTGGTATGGGATTTTGGCGATGGAGAAACTTCAACTGAAGAAAATCCATTCCACATTTATAAAGCTCCGGGATGCCAAAATGTTACATTAAAAACTATCTCGGAGTGTAGAGACACTTCATCGACCTCATATAATATCAACTATTGCATCAAAGGAGAATGGGAGAGGAATTTTAAAGTCAATACAACAGAAAATTTAAAAAATTTTAGGTATATTGATGATCAAAAACTTTATTTTTTTACTTCGGATGCCATGTATTATTCTGATGATCGAGGATTGACTTTTAGAGATATCACTTCAAATATTGAACCCATTACTAGAATAGATTATGCATGGTTCAATGGAACAAATGGAATCGTAGTCGGAAAAACTAGCAGCAATGTTTGTAGTTTGTTCAGTACAATGGACGGTGGAAATTCTTGGGAAAACCCAATTTCTGTTAATTGCTCTTTTACATCGCTATCCTATGATCCATCCCAAAATAAATTTTTAGTAGTTTTCTATGTTCATAATGACAATCAAATTTTCATAAGTGAAGACTTAGGATTCTCGTGGAAAAAGTTGGTTCATCCAACCTTTAAAAATTACCCATGTAGTACTTTTTTAGATGCATCTACCATTTTAATACACCACCTTGATTTTACTGATTCAACGACTTATTACTATTATTCAGTATCTTTTGACAAGGGTAAAAACTGGGAAACGTATTCCATACCACGATATCGTTTGAATTATTTTCTCAATCCGAATTTAGGATATTTTATATTGAATGACAATTCTTTAGTGTTGACACATGATTTATTAAAAACTTACACAGAGATATTTAAATTCCCTTCAGATCTTTCCATAAATAAAATAGAATTCACCGGCCCCAAAATTGGATTTATTGACTCAGGGTCAAAAACACTTTACACAAAGGATGGAGGTAAAAGTTGGTTATCAACTTGCGAGGACCATGATTTTCAAACGATTGGTATAGATTATAACAACCTCATTTTTGCTGTTGATAATGATAGTCAAATTTGGTCATTCACGTATCCAACTATAAATGAACAATGTGGTTTTAGTTCAACGGAGGATGATTCAAATGAATACTATAATCTCAAAATTGTTCCAAATCCAGTGCAACATGGCTCAAAATTGCAATTATTTCCAAAGCGAACAGATCAGATTTATCAAATTGATATTTTTGATTCGATAGGAAGACATATATTATCAAAAGATTTGATCAATGGAGAATTAAACATCCCAGATCTTCCTCCCGGTTATTTTATAGCCAGTATTCATCCATATTCTGGTGAATGGGTAAAAAAACTACCTTTTATTATTCTTTAGGGGCAGTGAAATTTGATTCGGAGCGATGTTTGCTCTGTGCTTCCTATTCAAAATGAGCGTATAGCATTGTTTTGCCTGATTAATATTCCATAAATGAAACAAAAAACCCTTGCAAATCGTTGATATGCAAGGGTTTGTGTGATCTGGCTGGGATTCGAACCCAGGGCCCATACATTAAAAGTGTATTGCTCTACCAGCTGAGCTACCAGATCTCCGTCTGATTACTTTTTTAAAAAGCGACGCAAAGGTAACCTTAATTTTGGTTTTACAAAAAAAATATATCACTAAATTTAGGGAAATATTTGATGGTCTCCCTAAGATGTTGAATATTAGCTACATGCATTTTTAACCTTGTGTAGCTAAATTGCTGTACCGGCAATAATACCTGACTATTTCTTTTTATCAGTATTCATACCAAACACACTGTACAGCGGGCAATAGCTTATAAAACTCGTTAGAGCGAACACTATTGCGAAAATACCAAGTACTATTGCCAACGTACCACTGATAGTATGCGTAAAGTACAATATTGCAATAATTGCTGCAACAACTAATCGGATCATCTTATCCGTACTTCCCATGTTTTTTGTCATGATGATAATGGTTTTAATGAGTGAATAAAGCAAATTGTTTTCGGAACTTCCTAAAGTTCCCTTATGCAAAAGTACAATGCTATTTTAGTTATTTGATGCTTTTTTCATTGATTTATTTGAAAACTTATGCACATTTTGTTATACTTTTCAACAGATCTCCGATTTTCTTTTCTTCATTTTCCCAGCTAAATTGGGACGATACCCGTTCTGCTGTACTTTTCAATTTGTTATAAAATTCCTTATCTTCCACAACACGATTGATAACTTCTGCAATATCGTTTTTTTCTAACTTTGACAATGTCAATCCCACTGGATAATGATCTAAAAAATCTCTGTACTCTACAAAATCCATATTGACTGATGGTACGCCTGCTTGTAGGTAATCAAAAAATTTATTAGCCATGGAATATTGGTATGATAAACTCTCACCATCTAATAAGTTTACGCCTAAATATGCGCCGGACGTGATCGTTCTTAAGTCTTCAGGCAGCATCCAACCTAGGAATTTGATCCGATCCTTTGCACGTGATGCATTGGTTTTTTGCCTCAATTCTGAGGATAAATCTCCTTCCCCTACAATCCATAATTCAAGTTCTTGGATATTTGGCATGGCATCTATCAAGACTTCAAGACCGCGTCCTTTGTTTAACATTCCTTGGTATATGATGTATTTGGATTTGGGACTGGAAACCCTGACTTCTTTTTTTTGTGCATATGGCACATTCCAAATAACAGTAAATGGTTTGCCATATAGATTTTCAAAAATTCCACTTAAAGTATTGCTCACTGTGACATGCATATCAGCCTTCGGAATGTAGATTCTTGCTACCATTTTCCAAATCCACTTTTTAAAGGGTCGATGTAGTAACTCGGGCACTTCATGAAAATATTCATGCGCATCAAAAATCACTTTGCATCCCCAAATTTTCTTGTAAGTGATAGCCGGAACTATTGTATCCACGTCAACACTCCAAACTATGTCGGGTTTTTGTGCACGGAGTAACCAAAAGTACTTCCAAATCACTGATGCGTAGAAAATAATCCCTGTTTGAAATTTGAAAGGCAGCCTCATAGTTTGAAAGGGAAGTGGTAACTTCTCTAAAGAATTTTTATCTGCTCTCCCTACTAAAATAACATCATGCCCCAAGTTCTTTAAGGATGTACAGGTTCGGTGCATCTTTTGATCTTGAATGAGGTTATTTGTAACTAAAACGATGATATTCATTATATTATGCAGAATGGTGGAGCACTATTTCACCTTTTGTATTGATAAAAATTATATCTTCAAATTGCCATTGTTCCAAAAGATTTAATATTTTTTTTCGATAATAAAAAGGATACATCGCAATATACTTTTTCAATGAGTACGGACCATTTTTGACAGTTTTTGAAAGATGTACAAAAATTTCTTTAACTTTTGCATCATCCAATGCAGTGGAACCGCTACCCAAACAAATATCACATTTGCCGCAGTCTTTTCCTGTTTCCCCAAAGTACTTAGTTATAAAGAATTGCCTACATATTTTTTCTTCTTGTATAAATTCAATCATACTTTCCAATCTTTGCAATGCTCTCAGACGTCTTTCTTCATATGCATAGTGATCTATTGAAAATGATTTGATTTCAGGTCTATCCAGCAAAAATGTCATTTGTGGTTTTGCAGTTTGTTCTGCATAGGATATGAGACCTTCTACATGCATTTGTTTCAAGAGACGGATAACCATTTCTTTGGGCATTTGTAATTCTTTTGAAATTCTATTTTCATCTATTTTTACCATAACGGTGAATAAACCTTCATATTTGCGCAACAGGTGCACTAAAATCGGGTAGTATTTATGACCAATTTGTTGCAATCCCAATAAATCTTCGTGGTTGGTTAAAACCTGGATTCTAGAAGCTTCAAAAAATGCATCTGATAAAGCTACCCATGACTCCTTTTCAAGTAAACTGACAGCATGATAAACCTTTTTTGCTGGTTGTTTTATGAATAATGCAAAATCTGATGCATCATAGTTATACGTTTCATCTCTACCCGAACCGAATGGAATGTTGTAATACCTACACAATCCGTCATAAATCATACTGATGAATCCAAAGTCGGGATATTGGTCTTCGTGATTGGCTCTCGCTTCGATGTCATCTTTTGTGTCTGTGATGATGATGGCATAAGCATTCTTTCCATCCCTTCCTGCTCTTCCTGCCTCTTGGTAATATTCTTCAATACTGGGTGGTATATCCAAATGGATGACCACACGTACATCAGGTTTATCGATGCCCATGCCAAATGCATTAGTAGCAACTATTGTTTGAACTGCACCTGACATCCACTGATCTTGGTTTCTGTCCCTCAGAGTTTTATCCATACCGCCATGATAGGATGCGCACGAAAATCCGTGTGAGATTAGCCAGTTGGACATATCAATGGTTTGCTGTCTGTTTCTTACATATACGATGGCTGAGCCTTTGATTTTATTCAAAATTTGAATAATTTCTTCTCGTTTATTGGATGTTCTTAGACTCGTTATGGACAAGTTCTCTCTTGCAAAACTCTTCCTAAATACTTTGTGATTTGTCTTGATCTCCAGCCTAAAAACGATGTCTTCTATCACTTTACTTGTAGCTGTAGCAGTGAGTGCAACCATGGTAGCGTTGGGGTGCATATCTCTGAGTACATGGATGTCAAAGTAAGCTGGTCTGAAATCATATCCCCATTGTGATATACAGTGGGCCTCATCAACTGCAATGATATCAATTTTGATATTTCTGATACGCATCTGGAATAACTCAGACCTGATTCTTTCCGGTGAAATGTAAAGCAATTTTAGGTCCCCAAACTCAAAATTATCGAAAATGTGAATGATTTCATTTGGCTTCAATGATGCATGAAGGCACTCTGCTTTGATAGCTCTTTTTTTTAAATTTGTCACTTGGTCTTGCATAAGTGCAATCAAGGGAGATACTACCAATGTCTTACCTTCAGCTATTATTGCAGGAATTTGAAAACAAACAGATTTGCCTCCACCCGTGGGGAGAAGCGCTACAGTATCATTTTTATTGATGATGGATGCTATAATTTCGTCCTGTGGTGATCTGAAATTTTGATAACCCCAATATTTTTGTAGGATATATTTCGGATCTAAGGTCAAAATTCATGTATCAAAAAGTGGGACAAATCACTGCATTTTTCCCTCCGAATCTTTTTCTACCTTTATTATCTGTGAGCATGATATTGAGTGAGATCATAGAGATTAAATAATAATCATTGATCTTGTAGCCGCCTCTCTGAGACCCGGTTTCCAATCTTATCGGTTCTGCTTGTCCAAAGTATTCATTCATTCTATTAGACAGCTCAGGTGCTAAATTACTTTTTAAGGCTTTGAATTCATCATAATTGATGTAATACGTACTGACATCATCTATGTAATCGGTACCACTTTTTCTTAGTAATACTTCTCCTGAAATATTTACAGCTTCGCTAATAATATATTTTAATCCACCACCAAAAGCAAGTGCATAACTATGTTTCTTATAGAGGTCAGGATATCCGGGAAGTCCTTGTCCTTCAGTCCCTAATGGTTGTAAAAATACCTCATTACCTTGGTAAATGGTAGAAGGATTAAACAAAAAGTACGCTACACCAGCAGATAAATAGGGTTGAAACCGAAAACTTCCCTTGATTGAATTAAAACCAAATGGATAATACTCTGCAAAGAACCCAAATTCTGTTATCGGCGATCTAAAACTCAGATTTCTTTGCTTTTGCCATTCAGCATCTGAATTGCTATCGTCTCCTTTCACTCTACCATGGGTAAAAGAAGCTTTCAAGCCCCAACGATTTTGATATAGATACCTATAATGAAACTGAAATGCCAATCCTGAATTGTACCTCATATTATTTAATACGGCATTTCCATTCAAATCACCCCAATATGTAGATAATCCAACCCCAACCCCAATCTCTGAATATTGGCTGAAAGTCTTGGTGGATACCATTAGGCTGCACAAAATAAAAAATGTAATAAATTTAATTCTCATTATAAAATTTCAAACCATTGATTTAATAAAGGAAAACATTTGAAAAGAATCATTTAATAAAAAAACTGCTTTTCATAACAATATTGTGTGTCAACGGTGAACTTTTTAAATAAATTTGTTTTATGTACACGTTGTTTAATATAAATATAACGCAAAAATATAAAACATATTTAAATATTTTATCACATGAGAGTTTATTTTAATATTCTATTGATGATCTTTGGACTAATCCTAACCATTCAGGCGCAGACAAATTTACCGCGAGATTGGTATTATGGCGATCCAAATGAAAACTATGTTGGCATTTCTATGAATCAGGCTTATGAAAATTTTCTAAATAAAAATTTGGGAAGAACGGTTATCGTTGCTGTCATTGACTCCGGAATCGACGTTGAACACGAAGATTTAAAAGATAATATTTGGACAAATCCAAATGAAATTCCTGGAAACGGAAAGGATGATGATAACAATGGCTACGTGGATGATATTCATGGTTGGAATTTTATAGGTGGACCAAATGGTCAAAATGTAGGATCTGATTCGTATGAAGCCACAAGGGTATATGCATCGTTAAAGTACAAATATGAAAATGCTGATCCGACTAAAATAGCAAAAAGTCAAAAAATGGAGTATGAACAATACACCAAAGCTAAAGAAATCGTCGATAAAGAGATTACAAAAGCAAAGAATAACATAGCTAGAATGGATGAAGTATCTATGAAAGTGAAGGATGCTATCAAAAGTTTAGAAAAAGCACTTGATGGTAAGGAATTAAATTCAGAAAATGTGACAGCTATCAATGCTGACGGCGATCAAAAATTGAGCATGGGTAAAGAGCTTGTGCTGCATTATTTGACGGATGAATCTTATACGAATTTTACGCAGATAGAAAAGTCAATGCAGGAGGATATTGAAAGTGATAAAAGAGAATACCAAAATCGGTTGGATTATGCATATAATATCAATTTTGATCCACGAAAATCGATTGTAATGGATGACTATTCAAATCCATTAGAAAAGAAATATGGCAACAATGATGTTGAAGGGCCAAACGCTCTCCACGGTACCCACGTAGCAGGTATCATAGGCGCTGTGAGAAATAACGGCATAGGGATGGATGGAGTTGCACAAAATGTTAAACTGATGTCTGTAAGAGCGGTTCCCGACGGAGATGAAAGAGATAAAGATGTTGCGAACGCCATTCGCTATGCAGTGGATAATGGCGCATCAGTGATCAACATGAGTTTTGGAAAGGGCTTTTCGCCAAATAAAGACGTGGTAGATGCAGCCATAAAATACGCTGAAAGCAAAGATGTTTTATTGATCCATGCAGCTGGAAACTCTGCACAGAATAATGATGAAAAATTAAACTATCCAAATCAAAGATTTGCTAAAAAATCAGGTTTCTTGTGTAAAAAACAAAAAACAGCTAAAAATTGGATAGAAGTAGGTGCATTGAATTATCAGAGAGGAGATATGTATGCAGCACCATTTTCAAATTATGGTACCAAAAATGTGGATTTATTTTCACCTGGAATGAAAATTTATTCCACTTTGCCAAATAATGAATATGCGAATCTACAAGGTACCAGCATGGCAGCTCCTGTGGTTGCAGGCGTAGCGGCTTCTATCAGATCACTTTATCCGGCATTGACTGCTGAACAGGTCAAAGAAGCCATCATGAAAAGCGTCACTCCTGTTACTGAAGAAGTAATAGTTCCCGGAACCAACGGTGCAAAAGCACTCTTTTCAAAATTGAGTGTAACAGGAGGTGTTGTAAATCAAAACGCAGCGCTGATGTATGCTTCTAAAATGAAGGGCAAAAAGAAAGTTGCAGCTGCAAGAGCATAGTCTAATTTCAGATAAATTTTATATTCCAAAAGGGTGTCAACTGCAATTCAGTTGACACCCTTTTGGTTTTTATGGCTAAAATATTTGCCAATTTTGCAAATTAAATTTGGTCAAAACCTATAAATTTGCTTTATCAAAGAATAAAATTTTGTGAAAGTGCATATTGGTTCTGTTAATTATTGTTAAAGAATCACAAAGTGGTCATTGTGAATACATTTATGTAGTAATTTTGTGCCATTCAAAAGAATGATTTTTCTTTTAAATTATTATCATATTAATATTTAATCAATTTATAATGAGCATTTCAAAAAAATTTCTCCCAGCGAAAAAATCCTATAGCGTAACTTTCTCTTATCCTGTTTCAGCAAGACCGGATGCAAAGGAAATCCAAGTATTAGGTGATTTTAATAATTGGGACCCTGCAGTGGCACCAAAAATGAAAAAATCAAAAAAGGATTTCAATGTTAGCATTGAGCTTACTGAAGGAAGATATGAATTCAGATATTTTATTGATAACCAAGCTTGGGATAACGACTTTGAAGCTGATGGTTACATTGGAGCACCTTACATTGGCATAGAAAATAGTGTTCTATTTTTAGACGCAGTAGTTGTTCCAGCGAAAGTTGCAAAAGCAAAAGTAGAAAAAACAAAAGTAGCAGCAACACCTAAACCCGCAAAAGCAACTGTAAAAGCTAAAGCTGTTGAAAAACCAGCTGCGCTTGCATCAAAAGCAGCACCAAAAGCAAAACCGCAAGCTAAAAAAGCTGCTGCTCCTAAGGCAGTTGTAGTGGATGATCTAACAAAAATTGAAGGTGTTGGACCGAAAATTGCACAATTATTGAAAGATAATGGTATCTCTACTTTTGACGGACTTTCTAAAGCAAAAGCAGACGCAATAAAAACTATCTTGGATAAAGGTGGTTCAAGAATGCAAATGCATGATCCAACTACTTGGCCAGCACAAGCAAAATTAGCAGCAAAAGGAAGTTGGGATGAACTAAATAAACTTCAAGACGAACTAAAAGGCGGCAAAAAAGCATAATCCCTTTGGAAATATTATAAGTATTTTAATGGTTAGATGGGCATTTCAGGTTTCTGAAGTGCCCATTTTCATTCATTCAGGAATATACCACCATAGCTAGTAAAAAGTAATAATGGGTACGGATTTCTTAAAGTATTTTTCTGTACTCGTAGCATTAATAACTTGAATTCAGTAATTTTACCATTTTAATTTTAAAAAGTACATGGGATCGAATTCATTTGGGGAGATTTTTGTTATTACCACATATGGTGAATCACATGGCGCCGGAATCGGAGTTGTCATAGATGGCTGTCCTTCAGGCATCCCGATTGATTTGGATTTTATTGCAGATGAATTACGAAGGAGAAAACCTGGACAGAACAGATTCGTCACTGAAAGAAATGAAGATGATTTGCCGCAAATAACCAGTGGTATTTTTGAAGGTAAAACAACTGGCGCACCCATTCATATTTTCATTAAAAATCAAGATCAAAAGCCAAAAGACTACGAAAATCTTCAAAATTTATTTAGGCCATCTCATGCAGATTTCACCTATCAAAAAAAATATGGTATCAGGGATTTTGCCGGTGGAGGAAGGTCATCAGCAAGGGTCACTGCTTCATGGGTCGCTGCAGGTGCTGTTGCGAAGTTATTGTTGAAAAAAATAGGTGTGGAAATAATAGCCTATGTCAGTCAAATAGGAGATATCTCAATTCCCGAAAATATCAAAATAGATACTGAATTGATTGAAAGTGATCCATTGAGATGTCCTGATTCAGAAACTTCGCACAAAATGCAGCATCTTCTTAATTTATTGAAAGAAGACGGTGACACAATTGGTGGAATTATAACATGTCACATTGAAAATTTGCCTGTTGGACTAGGGAATCCGGTTTTTCATAAATTACATGCAGACCTCGGTAAAGCTATATTAAGCATCAATGCATGTAAAGGTTTTGAATTAGGGAGTGGATTCAGTGGAGTAGCCATGAGAGGATCTGAGCATAATGATGCGATTGAATGTATTGATGATAGAATCAGAACCAAAACTAATTTTTCTGGTGGAGTGCAAGGTGGCATCTCAAATGGAATGCCCGTTTATTTTAGAGCTGCTTTTAAACCTGTTAGCTCCATAAAAATGAATCAAGATACCATTGACACTGATGGCAAGGCCATAAATTTTTCTATAGAAGGAAGGCATGACCCATGTGTAGTTCCTAGGGCCGTACCGATTGTGGAGGCTATGGCTGCATTGGTGGTAGTTGATCATTGGTTGATGGCAAAAGGCTCACAATTTCAATAATTTTATTTTCAAATCTTCTTGAGACAAATTTTATTTTCAAACTTTGAGACTAAAATGATGTTTTACTCGTAATTTAATAGGATACAAATTTTTAAAACCAAATATGATGTGGGATATTCTAAAACTGATGTTGATAATGATTGTGGTGTTTGGTTCTGCATTTTTCTTCATCAATTTACGACAAATATTTAAAGGTGGTGAGTTTAGAGGCACTTGTGCAAGCAATAACCCAGCATTAAGAAATCAACTTGGAGAATGCACCATGTGTGGCAAAAAGGTCGATACTCCATGTGACCTCCCGGATGTCAAAGGTTGATACGTAAAATCCACTATGGAACTGAGATATCCTTTAAAAATGTTATTCTATGAAATTAAAACAATTCTGATATTCCTATGAAGGTGGACAAAATTACCCTTGTATTCACTTTGGCTTTGATGGCTATATTTTCACTGTTTTATTATCCAAAATGGAATAAATCAGGTACTGAAGCAACATTGAGCTGGGATTCTTCCGGTTACTACTGGTATCTACCCGCCATTTTTATATATAAGGACATCAAGAAATTAGGCTTTTCTGAAGCCATTATCAAAAAATATAATCCATCACCTGATTTTCAACAAGCGTACGAACATCCCTCAGGAAATTATGTATTGAAATATAGTTCCGGTCAAGCACTTGTAATGTCACCCGGATTTTTCATAGGAGATTTTGCTGCGAAAATTCTCGAATTTCCTAGAGATGGATTTACGCTGCCATACCAATTTTCCATCTTCTTGTGGGGTTTGATGATCTGTTTGTTTGGCATTTATCTATTATACCTAGTGTTGAAGAGGTATTTTAACCCAATAGTCGTTTCTATAACATTGCTCATCATCGTTTTTGGCACAAATTATTTGGAATACGGAGGAATAACCAATACGATGACCCACAACTATCTATTCACCTTTTATGCTGCACTTTTGTTTGTTACCGATAAATTTTACATGGCACCAAGCTGGAAATGGGCACTTTGCATTGGAGCAATCTTAGGTTTGATGACATTGACAAGGCCCACTGAAATTATAGCTCTTATAATTCCTGTCTTATATGGCATATCAATGAATTTTTCAAGTATTAAGGAACGATTCCACTTTATTAGATCCCATTGGAAACATTATTTCCTAGCTTCCATTTTGTTTGTTTGCATAGGTAGCATACAGATGTTTTATTGGAAATATGTCACCAATGAATGGTTTGTATATAGCTATGAAGACCAAGGATTTAGTTGGCTGCACCCACATTTATATGAAGGATTGCTTTCAGCTAGAGCAGGTTGGTGGGTGTACAGCCCATTGATGTTCTTGATTGTACCCGGATTTGTTATACTATTTTATAAAAAACCTTCTTTAGCGCCAAGTTTTGGACTTTTCAGTTTGCTATTTATCTATATCACATTTGCTTGGGATATTTGGTGGTATGGAGGCAGTGTAGGTCAGAGGGCATTGGTCCAAATTTATCCTATACTTTCATTTCCAATAGCTGCTTTTGTCAGTCTTTACAAAGGTTTGAACTTTTGGACACTCATTTCTACCTTTTTACTTTTGATGGGAATCAATTATAATTTTTGGGTCATACATCAGGCGCACAAAGGTGGAATGCTGTATGCAGGGTTTATGACAAAACCATATTTGAAAGCTATATTATTGAAAAAGGAAATGCCGGAAGGCGCTTTGAAGTTATTAGATACGAAGTACAATCATACATCACCTTTGAAACAAACAACATTGATGATATCAAAAGATTCATCCATTCAAGAATGTGTATCAAAGGATCAACAATTTTCCATCCCTCATAAAGTGAATCTTCGAGGAAAAGTTGGTTGGTTGCGAATTCAAGCAAAATTTAGAATGGGAGAAAAGGAATGGGATACTTGGAAAATGACACAATTAGTGGTAAAATACAGCAAAGATAGTAATGAAATTTATAGTGATATTTTAAGGATTCAGAGGCATTTTGATGGAGGAGAGCAAGTATTGTATCTTGATTCAAAAATTAGAGAGGGTGCAGACACTGTAGAAATATTCTTATGGAATTCAGAAGGCAATAAAGAGATGTGCATGTCAGAATTTGAAGTATTTAACTACAGTGAATGGTAAAAAGATGACCATTATAAATTTTATAAATGGTTAAAATATGTACATAATAATCGGTATAGCAATTTATAATAAATTATAATAATATATTATATAAAAACTATTAGAAAATTAAGTAAATATTAAGAAAAAAAATATTAAAAAAAGAGAGTAAAAATTTTTGGAATTCTGAAAAAGCAGTACCTTTGCAACGCTTTTGGAAAAAGATCCATTTGCGTATTGAAAATTTGATTCAAAAAACGCCTGCCAGTGTAGCTCAGTTGGCCAGAGCAGCTGATTTGTAATCAGCGGGTCGGGGGTTCGAATCCCTCCACTGGCTCTCGTATATTGAGAGGGGATGCGCCGAAGTTGGAGAGACGGGGCAGACTGTAAATCTGTTGCTTTTGGCTGAATAGGTTCGAATCCTATCATCCCCACGAAATCCTAGGCAATAGATTTTGATATATGCGGAAGTAGCTCAGTTGGTAGAGCATCAGCCTTCCAAGCTGAGGGTCGCGGGTTCGAGTCTCGTCTTCCGCTCAAATTTTCAAAGGTCTTGAGCAACAATTAACCGATATAACGGCCGATGTAGCTCAGGGGTAGAGCACTTCCATGGTAAGGAAGGGGTCAAGGGTTCAAATCCCTTCATTGGCTCATTTTATAGTAGGATTCATTTTATTCATATAATTTTAAGTTCAGAAAATTTTTAACTGATGGCTAAAGAAACATTTGTAAGGACCAAGCCCCACGTAAATATAGGTACAATTGGTCACGTTGACCACGGTAAGACTACGCTTACTGCGGCTATCACGTATGTTCTTTCCGAGAAAGGATTTGCAGAGAAAAAGGATTATGATTCCATCGATGCAGCTCCAGAAGAAAAAGAAAGAGGTATTACCATTAATACTGCCCACGTAGAGTATGAAACCGAAAATAGACATTATGCACACGTTGACTGTCCGGGTCACGCGGATTATGTGAAAAACATGGTTACGGGTGCGGCTCAGATGGATGGTGCTATCCTTGTGTGTGCAGCGACAGATGGACCTATGCCTCAAACCAGAGAGCACATCCTTCTTGCAAGACAGGTTGGTGTTCCTCGTATCGTAGTGTATATGAACAAGGTAGATCTTGTGGACGATCCTGAGATGTTGGAACTTGTTGAAATGGAGTTAAGAGAATTGCTTAGCACATACCAGTTTGACGGAGATAATACACCTATTATCCAAGGTTCTGCATTGAAAGCTCTTGAAGGAGAAGCAGGCGCAAAACAAAAAATCCTTGATTTGATGGCAGCTGTGGACGAGTATGTTCCAGAACCAATGAGAGAAGTGGACAAGCCATTCTTGATGCCGGTTGAAGACGTATTCTCTATCACAGGTAGAGGTACAGTTGCAACAGGAAGAATAGAAAGAGGTGTGATCAATACTGGAGATCCTGTTGAGATCATCGGTATGATGAAGCCGGGTGAAAAACCATTGACTTCTACAGTTACAGGTGTGGAAATGTTTAGAAAGATCCTTGAAAGAGGTGAAGCTGGTGATAACGCCGGTTTGCTTTTAAGAGGTATTGAAAAAGAAGCCATCAGAAGAGGTATGGTTATTGTTAAGCCGGGTTCTGTAAAACCACATTCTCATTTCAAATGTGAGATTTACGTTTTAGGTAAGGACGAAGGTGGAAGACACACGCCATTCTTCAATGGTTATAGACCACAATTCTATTTCAGAACCACTGACGTAACAGGTGATGTTAAATTACCGGATGGTGTAGAAATGGTAATGCCGGGAGATAACGTTTCTCTTGAGGTGAAATTATTGTCACCAATTGCGATGGAGAAAGGTCTTCGTTTTGCAATCCGTGAAGGTGGTAGAACTGTAGGTGCAGGTCAGGTTACTGAAATCATCGCATAATTAATTGAAGATAGCTTTAGTTAATTGATATACAATATATGAAAAATTAAGTGTCCATTTTAGGATACTTAATTTTTCTTTTTGTGTTTGTTTTATTAATAACCGCAAATCTAAATAGGGGAGTAGCTCAATTGGTAGAGTGGCGGTCTCCAAAACCGTAGGTCGCAGGTTCGAGCCCTGTCTCCCCTGCATTTTTTATAAACATTAAATAGTCATATAAATAAATAAAAGATGGAGAATATCAAACTATACCTTCAAGAAAGTTATGACGAATTGGTTCATCACGTCACATGGCCCACTTGGCCTGAGTTGATTTCAAATGCAAAGTTGGTTTTCGTGGCTACATTTATATTAGCTAGTATTATCTTCTTATTTGACCTAGTAGCCAAAAATGTTCTTTCACTCATATATGGCATAAATTAATCAATTAAATGTCTGAGTCAAAAAAGTGGTATTCACTCCGTGTAGTCAGCGGTAAAGAGAAAAGTATCAAAGAGCGTATAGAGCTCGAAATACAAAGAAATAACTGGGACAATATTGTCACACAAGTGTTAGTACCATCTGAAAAAGTTTATAAAATTAGAAATGGTAAGAAAGTTATTCTCGAAAGAAATATCTTACCCGGATATATATTAGTTGAAGCTGTTTCTGAAAGCTTTTCAGCAGAAGTTGTTTCTACTATTTCGAATGTTGTCAACGTGATTCATTTTCTTGGAAAAAATCATCCTATTCCCATGAGCACAGCTGAAGCAAATAGAATGCTTGGAAAATTGGACGATTCACAAGAAGTTTCAGCTGCCATGATTGAACCATTCTTGGTAGGGGAAACAGTGAAAATTATTGATGGCCCTTTCAATGATTTTGTTGGGGATGTCAAAGAAGTCAATGAAGACAAAAAGAAATTGGTGGTGATCGTTAAAATTTTTGGAAGAGGGACAGAAGTGGAACTCAATTATATGCAAGTCGAAAAACAATCATAATATTTGATCTTAGTATTTTCTCAATGCTTCCCTAAGGTCATAAAATCATTAGTATCATAAAGTATTAAAAAATGGCAAAAGAAATTCAAACATACGTAAAGCTCCAAGTGAAGGGAGGTCAGGCTAACCCGGCACCTCCGGTAGGACCTGCTTTGGGTTCCAAAGGATTGAACATCATGGAATTTTGCAAAAGATTTAATGCTGAGTCTCAAGACCAAATGGGGAAGTTACTTCCAGTTGTGATTACAGTATATAAAGATAAATCTTTTGATTTCGTTATCAAGACTCCACCAGCTGCAATCCAATTACTGGAGTTAGCAAAGTTAAAAAGTGGTTCGGCACAACCTAATAGAAATAAGGTAGGTTCAGTATCTTGGGCTCAAGTCAAAGATATTGCGGAAATTAAAATGAAAGACCTTAATGCGTTTACTATAGAAAGCGCCATGTCTATGGTTGCCGGAACAGCTCGTAGTATGGGAATCACCATTTCAGGTGAATCACCATTGAAGGGTGAAAGCAAAATAGAAAATTAATTTTATTAATCAGGGAGCCATTGGATAGATTCCTTGGCGACATTACCTAAAACATTTTTTTTATGTCAAAAGTAAGTAAAAAGCGCAAAATCGCAAATGAGAAGGTTGACCCTTCGAAATCTTACACCCTAAAAGAAGCTTCAGAATTGGTCAAAGTGGTCAATATTGCAAAATTTGATGCTTCTGTAGATTTACATGTAAGATTAGGCGTGGATCCAAGAAAAGCGGATCAAGCTATCAGAGGTACAGTAACCTTACCTCATGGAACAGGAAAGGTGAAAAAAGTATTGGTGCTTTGTACACCTGATAAGGAAAGTGAAGCAAAAGATGCAGGAGCAGATTTCGTAGGTTTAGATGAGTACATTACCAAAATTCAACAAGGTTGGACAGATGTGGATGTGATCATTGCTACTCCAAATGTAATGGCAAAAATTGGTCAAATTGGTCGAATCTTAGGACCAAGAGGTTTGATGCCAAACCCTAAGACAGGAACAGTTACATTAAACGTTGGGGCTGCAGTAGAAGAAGTAAAGGCCGGTAAGATTGCTTTCAGAGTGGATAAATATGGAATAGTTCATTCACCGATAGGTAGAGTGTCATTTACCCCAGAAAAAATAGCTGAGAATGCACAAGAACTCATTTCTACTCTCGAGAAGATGAAGCCATCTACTGCTAAGGGTGTTTATATGAAGTCCATCAGCATGGCTAGCACTATGAGCCCGGGTATTTCTGTTGATTCTAAATCCATTAAGTAACCCTAATTTAAATCAGAGATCATGTTAAAATCAGATAAAGGAATATTAATACAAGAGTTAAAGGATAAATTCGAGAATACAAGTTTCTTCTATGTTACTGATGCATCTACATTGACTGTGGAGAAGATCAATAAATTGAGAAGAACGTGCTTCGAGAAAGGAGTTGAGATCAAGATGGTGAAGAATACCCTTGCAAAGAAAGCAATGGATCAGTTGGACGAAAGTAGAAATTTTAGTGCCATATTTGATGCATTGAAGGGGCAAAGTACGATCATTTTTTCTCATGACTCAAAGCTTCCTGCAACTATTATAAAAGAATTCAGAGGAAAAGCAAGTAAGCCGGAATTGAAAGCTGCTTACATAGATTCCGATGTTTTTTATGGTGATGACCAATTGGAAATATTGATCAAGTTGAAATCTAAAGGTGAGCTTGTTGGCGAAATTATAGGTTTACTTCAATCACCTGCTAAAAATGTTATTAGCGGTCTTAAATCAGGTGGCGCTAAAATTGCTGGTATTCTAAAGACTTTAGAAGAAAGATAAAATCAGATTTCCGGCTGGTTATTGTATTTCCGGAAAATTTTAAATGTTACGTTATAGCTTCCAACATTAACGAAATTATTTATTAAAATTTTTAATCCATTCATTATGGCAGATTTAAAATCGTTTGCAGAACAACTTGTAAACTTAACAGTAAAAGAAGTCAATGAGCTTGCTCAGATTCTTAAAGATGAGTATGGTATCGAACCGGCTGCAGCAGCAGTTGCCGTAGCAGCAGGACCTGCTGGCGGTGGTGCAGGCGCTGATGAAGCACCAGCAGAGAAAACTGAGTTTGACGTACATCTTACTTCAGCTGGAGCAAATAAATTAGCCATCGTTAAGGAGGTGAAAACTATTCTTAACATTGGTCTAAAAGAAGCAAAAGATCTAGTAGATGCAGCACCATCTGTATTGAAAACTGGCGCTTCTAAGGCAGACGCAGAATCTATGAAGGCAACCTTAGAAGGTGCTGGAGCTTCTGTAGAGCTTAAGTAAGCATTTTAGTTTTGAAGGACTTATGCAGATATAAGTCCCAAAAATGGATGATATCTGGCTTAACCTAGTCCTTAGACTGGGTTAAGCTATTGTCATTAAGTAGAAATTCATTCTCAGCTGAGCGAGTTGAGAATTATTATATCAGATTACGATAACAAATATCTTATAGTATGTCATTAAACGGAGTCGTATCTTCTGCTGAAAAAAGAGTAAATTTCGGCAAAACTAAATTAGAAAATCAATACCCTGATCTCCTTGAAATTCAAATTAAATCATTTCAGGAGTTTTTTCAGTTAGAAACTACCCCTGAAAATAGAGGTAATGAAGGACTTTATAGAGTCTTTCAAGAGAACTTTCCCATTTCCGATGCTAGAAGTATATTTACACTAGAGTTTTTAGATTATTACATTGACCCACCAAGATATTCTATTGAAGAATGTATGCAACGTGGTTTGACGTATTCAGTTCCATTAAAGGCACGTCTACGATTGTCATGTAATGATGAAGAACACGTTGATTTTCAAACGATTGTACAAGATGTATTTCTTGGCAACATCCCTTACATGACAAATAAGGGTACGTTTATGATCAATGGCGCAGAACGTGTCGTGGTTTCGCAATTACATAGATCGCCAGGTGTATTTTTTAGTCAGACATTCCACCCTAATGGTACGAAGATATTCTCTGCAAGAGTGATTCCTTTTAAAGGAGCATGGATGGAATTTGCTACCGATATCAATTCTGTAATGTACGCTTACATCGACAGAAAGAAGAAGTTTCCTGTTACCACATTGCTTAGAGCTATTGGTTTCGATTCTGATAGAGACATCCTTAATCTGTTTGGACTTTCAGAAGAAATACCTTCTGATAAAAAATCATTAAAGAATGCCATTGGGAGGAAACTTGCCGCAAGAGTACTTAGAAAATGGTCCGAAGATTTTGTGGATGAAGATACAGGTGAAGTTGTCACTTTAGAGAGAAATGAAATCATCTTGGAAAGAGATGTGATTTTAGATGAGGAAAATATTGAATTGATCATAGAAGAAGGTGTAGATACCATCATCCTTCAGAAGGAAGATTTGGAAGAAGATTATACCATTATCTATAATACTTTACAAAAAGATCCTGCATCAAGTGAAGTAGAAGCGGTCACCCAAATCTATCGTCAATTAAGAGGGACAGATCCACCAGACGAAGAAACAGCAAGAGGAATTATTGACAAATTATTTTTCTCTGATAAAAGATATAACCTTGGCGAAGTAGGTAGATACAAAATCAATAGAAAACTTTCTTTGGATATTAGTAAAGATACTTTAGTATTGACCAAAGAAGACATTATTTCTATTGTTAAATACCTTGTAATCCTTGTAAACCAAAAAGCGGAGTTGGATGACATCGACCACCTTGCAAATAGACGCGTTAGAACTGTTGGAGAACAGCTCTATGCTCAATTTGGTGTAGGATTGGCTCGTATGACAAGAACGATCAGAGAGCGTATGAATGTAAGGGACAATGAAGTCTTTACACCAATTGATTTGATCAATGCAAGAACGCTTTCATCAGTCATTAACTCATTTTTCGGAACTAGCCAATTATCTCAATTCCTAGACCAAACAAATCCATTATCTGAAATCACCCACAAAAGGAGAATTTCAGCATTAGGACCAGGAGGTTTATCGAGAGAAAGAGCGGGTTTTGAGGTAAGGGACGTTCACTATTCTCACTATGGTAGATTGTGTACGATAGAAACACCGGAAGGACCAAATATCGGTTTGATTTCCACTTTATGCGTCCATGCTAAGGTTAACAAAATGGGTTTCTTGGAGACTCCATACAGAAAGGTATTGGAAGGAAAAGTTGATATGTCCGGTAATATTCAATATCTCTCTGCGGAAGCTGAAGATTATAGAAGAATTGCGCAAGCCAACGCATTGATTACCGAAGAAGGAGCTTTTGTATCAGATAGAATAAAATCAAGAGAACATGGTGAATTCCCGGTATTGACTGCTGAGGAATTAGAGTATATGGACATCGCACCTAACCAGATTGTAGGTGTGTCTGCTTCATTGATTCCATTTTTGGAAAATGATGATGCTAACAGAGCCTTGATGGGTTCCAACATGCAGCGTCAGGCCCTTCCTCTTGTGAAGCCAAAAGCACCAATTGTAGGTACAGGATTGGAATCCAAGGTTGCGGAAGATTCAAATATGTTGATCAATGCTGAAGGCGAAGGTGTTGTAGAATATGTGGATGCCAATGAAATCATCATCAGATATGATAAGTCTGAAGAAGAAATGTTGGTTACATTTGATGACAATATCAAGACCTATAAGCTGGCCAAATTCGTAAGAACTAACCAAGGATCTTGTATCAATCTGAAACCTATTGTTAGCAAAGGTCAAAGGGTGAAGAAGGGAAGTTTACTCTGCGAAGGTTACGCTACTGAAAATGGAGAATTGGCCCTTGGTCAAAACCTTCAAGTGGCTTTCATGCCTTGGAAAGGGTATAATTTTGAAGATGCCATCGTAATTTCTGAAAGAGTTCTGAAGGAAGATATTTTTACGTCATTACATATCGAAAGTTATGAGATCGATGTAAGGGATACAAAGTTGGGTGAAGAAGAATTTACCAATGATATCCCAAATGTGAGCGAAGAAGCCACAAAGGATCTTGATGAAAATGGAATCATCAGGATTGGTGCCTGGGTTAAAGAAGGCGATATTTTAATTGGTAAAATCACACCTAAGGGTGAATCAGATCCAACACCGGAAGAAAAACTTTTAAGAGCCATTTTTGGTGACAAAGCTGGTGATGTGAAAGATGCTTCTTTGAAAGCTTCTCCATCCACTACGGGTATCGTCATTGATAAGCAGCTGTTTGCTAGAGCCAAAAAGGACAAAGACCAAAAAGTTCAGGAAAAGGAACTCATCAATAAATTGGATGAAAACCATGCTATCAACATCAATGAACTGAAAACCATTTTGGTTGATAAGTTGATGACCTTCTTGGATGGTAAAGTATCTGAAGGAGTTAGAAGTATTTACAATGAAGAGTTGATTCCAAAAGGGACTGTATTTGCCTCCAAAGTATTTAAAGAGTTGGATTATTCCCAAGTTGATTACTCAGGATGGACAAAAGATAGCTCTACAAATGACGTCATTGCTAGACTTTTACACAATTATAGCATTAAGGTCAACGAAGAACTTGGTAGATACAAGAGGGAGAAATTCAATCTCAGCATTGGTGACGAATTACCGGCAGGAGTATTGAAACTAGCCAAAGTATATCTTGCCAAAAAGCGAAAATTGAAGGTTGGTGATAAGTTGGCCGGACGTCACGGAAATAAGGGTATCGTTTCTAGAATCGTTCGTCAAGAAGACATGCCTTTCTTAGAGGATGGAACTCCTGTAGATATCGTTTTGAATCCACTAGGTGTACCATCAAGGATGAACTTGGGTCAGATATTTGAGACAGTATTGGGATGGGCAGGAAAGAATTTAGGAGTAAAATTTGCGACTCCAATTTTTGACGGTGCCAGTCTTGATGAAATTGAAGCCTATATCGAGAAAGCAGGTTTGCCGGCTTACGGACAGACATATCTTTATGATGGAGAAACTGGCGACAGATTCCATCAGCAGGCGACAGTTGGTGTCATCTATATGTTGAAACTGTCCCACATGGTGGATGACAAAATGCATGCAAGATCCATTGGGCCATATTCACTCATTACACAGCAACCTCTTGGTGGTAAAGCACAATTTGGAGGTCAGAGATTCGGTGAAATGGAAGTTTGGGCACTTGAAGCGTATGGCGCTGCTAATATCCTTCGAGAGTTGTTGACAATCAAGTCAGATGACATCATAGGTAGGGCTAAAGCATATGAGGCCATTGTCAAAGGTGATAATATCCCTGATTCCAATATTCCTGAATCATTCAATGTATTGGTTCATGAATTGAGAGGTCTTGCATTAGACATAAAATTTGATTAATAAATATTTAACAACCTAGATAATAATTATTCATGCTTAAGAAAAAGGGAGTTAAACCAACAAAGGGTTTCGAATCAATCACTATCAGTTTAAGTTCTCCAGATGAGATTTTGGAGAGATCATATGGTGAAGTTTTGAAACCTGAAACCATCAATTATAGATCATACAAACCGGAAAGAGACGGTTTATTCTGCGAAAGGATATTCGGTCCTGTGAAGGATTACGAATGTGGTTGCGGAAAGTATAAACGTATTCGTTATCGAGGCATCGTTTGTGACCGTTGCGGGGTGGAAGTTACTGAGAAGAAAGTAAGAAGAGAACGTATGGGACACATCAAGCTTGTTGTTCCTGTGGTTCATATTTGGTTTTTCAAATCACTTCCTAACAAAATAGGTTATCTTTTAGGATATTCTTCTAAGAAATTAGAGTCTATCATTTATTACGAAAGGTATGTCGTCATTCAACCGGGCATCAAAGGTTCAGACATTGAAAAGCATGAATTGCTTTCGGAAGAAGAGTATTTTGATATTGTAGAAGCTTTGCCAAAGGACAATCAATTATTGGAGAACACTGACCCCAATAAGTTTATTGCCAAAATGGGAGCTGAAGCCATTCAAGACTTATTAGAGAGAATTGACCTTGATGAATTATCATTTGAATTACGTCATCAAGCAGCTAACGAAACTTCCCAGCAAAGAAAATCAGAGGCACTAAAGAGACTAAGAGTTGTTGAAGCTTTCAGATCAGGTCTTGAATCTTCTGAAAACAGACCTGAGTGGACAATCATTCAATATCTACCAGTCACACCACCTGAATTGAGACCATTGGTTCCATTGGATGGAGGTAGATTTGCGAGCTCTGACTTAAATGACCTTTATAGAAGGGTAATTATAAGGAATAACAGGTTGAAGAGATTATTGGAAATCAAAGCCCCTGAAGTAATCTTGAGAAATGAAAAAAGGATGCTTCAAGAAGCAGTGGATTCACTTTTTGATAACTCAAGAAAATCAAATGCTGTTAAAGCTGAAGGTGGTAGGTCTTTGAAATCCTTGAGTGATGTATTAAAAGGAAAGCAAGGACGATTCCGTCAGAATCTCTTAGGAAAAAGGGTTGATTACTCTGGAAGAAGTGTAATTGTGGTTGGTCCAACATTACTCTTGCATGAGTGCGGTCTTCCTAAGGGAATGGCAGCAGAATTATTTAAGCCTTTTATCATCAAGAAATTAATTGAAAGAGGCGTTGTAAAAACAGTAAAATCAGCAAAGAAATTAGTTGACAAGAAGGACCCGGTTATTTGGGAAATTTTAGAAAATATATTGAAAGGACACCCTGTTTTATTGAACAGAGCTCCTACTTTGCACCGTTTGTCTATTCAAGCATTTCAACCTAGGTTGATAGAGGGTAAAGCTATACAACTTCACCCTTTGGTGTGTGGTGCTTTCAACGCGGATTTTGATGGTGACCAGATGGCAGTTCACGTTCCGTTGGGACATGCAGCTATTTTGGAAGCTCAAATATTGATGCTTTCAGCACACAATATGCTTAACCCACAGGATGGATCACCTGTTACATTACCATCACAAGACATGGTTTTAGGCTTATATTATTTAACCAAGCCAAGAAAAACAAAAGGTGCTCAGAAAG
>JACJYH010000002.1 GCA_020636195.1 Lewinellaceae bacterium | reverse complement strand
TTTCACTGCATATTGCCACAGGGTAGTTCTTTAAACCAAAGCATTGAAACATCTATGCAGGCATCAAGGATTATCAAACAGTTTGATGAAGTAAAAATGGTGGTTGGCAAAACAGGTGCAGCAGAAGTGCCGACAGACCCAATGCCACCCGAAGCCACAGACTTAATGGTCATTTTGAAACCGCAGGATGAATGGAAAACAAAAAAGAGCTATACAGAATTAGGCGATGAAATAAATGAAGCATTGGAAGTAATTCCGGGCGTATTCTTTGAAAAAAACCAGCCAATTCAAATGCGTTTCAACGAACTGATGACAGGCATACGGCAAGATGTAGCGGTTAAGATTTTCGGGGAAAATTTGGATAGCCTTGCCGTGTATGCAGACAAGGTTAGTAAAGTAATTCAAACGGTAAACGGAGCAACTTCGCCACAAGTGGAACGAGTTAGCGGATTGCCACAAATTAACGTTGAATACGACAGAACACGGCTTGCCAATTACGGTATCAATGTAGAAGATGTAAACAATGTACTAAGTACGGCTTTTGCAGGTAAAGTAGCAGGACAGGTTTTTGAAAACGAAAGGCGTTTTGATTTGGTAGTTCGGTTAGACAGCACTTACAGAACCGATATAGACGATGTAAGTAATTTGATGATACCGACCAATACAGGCAATCAAATTCCGCTTTCGCAGGTGGCAACTATCAGCTACAAATTAGGTGCTTCGCAAATCAGCCGTGAAAGTAGCAAACGCAGAATTGTAATCGGTTTCAATGTATCGGGTAGAGATGTACAAAGTGTGGTAGAAGATATTCAGCAGAAATTGAACGAACAGGTAAAATTGCCGACAGGTTATTATTTCACTTATGGCGGACAGTTTGAGAATTTGCAAAAAGCAAGTAAACGCCTGATGATTGCTGTACCTGTTTCGCTGTTTCTCATTTTTTCATTGCTGTACTTTACATTCCGTTCACTCAAACAGGCAAGTCTGATTTTTACCGCAATCCCAATGAGTGCCATAGGTGGCGTGTTTGCGTTGCTGTTGCGTGGTATGCCTTTCAGCATTTCGGCAGGTATCGGCTTTATTGCTTTGTTTGGTGTAGCAGTATTAAACGGAATTGTCTTAATCGGAACTTTCAACCAATTAGAAAAAGACGGAGTTAAAGACATTTTCAAACGAGTATTTGACGGCACAAAGGAAAGGTTGCGACCTGTACTAATGACGGCAACCGTAGCAAGTTTGGGCTTTTTGCCTATGGCATTAAGCACAGGTGCAGGAGCAGAAGTACAAAAACCATTGGCAACCGTTGTTATTGGCGGATTGATTACGGCTACTTTCCTTACGCTGTTTGTACTGCCTTTGCTGTATATCATTTTCAATTCAAAAATCAACATCAGAAAAAAAGGAAAAATGAAATCCGTTACAACCGTAATTGTGTTGTTGCTTTCTGTTTTAAGTTTCAATGCAAATGCTCAAAACAAAAAAATAATTGGTGTAGATGAAGCGATAAACATTGCATTGCAAAACAACGGAAATATAAAAGCGAAAGATTTTGAAATAAAATCGGCTCAAAGTCTGAAAAGAACATCGGGCGAATTACCGAAATTAGATTTTAATGCACAGTTGGGACAATACAACAGTATAAAGTTTGACCAATCTTTTCAAGTAGCACAAACGATACCGTTTCCGACTTTGTTCGGTGCTAAAAAACAACTGATAAATGCCGAAGTAAAAGGCAAAGAATTACAAAGTGAAATAACCGTATTGGAGTTAAAAAATCAGGTGCGTACTTATTTCTATCAAATTCAGTATTTGCAGAATAATCAAAAGCAGTTGTTGTATTTGGATAGTTTGTACAATGATTTTATCAAAGTGGCAGAACTGCGTTACAAAACAGGCGACACCAAAAAAGTAGAAATCAGTACAGCACAAGCCAAGCAAGGCGAAATCAATTTATTGCTGAAACAAAATGGAGTTTATCTCAATAATGCTTATCAAAATTTACAGGCATTGATGAATACAAAAGAACCGTTTGAAGTTGCCAATGATACAGATTTTAAGCCTTTGCAGGTAAGCACTTTGTTAGACAGCACAGCCATTGCAAACCACCCGACAATTAAGGCGTTGTATCAAGATATAATCATTGCAGAACAAACAAAAAAGGTAGAGAAAGCACAGGGTTTGCCCGATTTTACGATTGGTTACACTAATCAGTCTTTAATAGGTTTTCAAACTATAAACGGACAGGAGCAGTATTTTAATTCGGGCAATCGGTTCAGTTATGTAAGCGTTGGTGTTTCTATTCCTTTGACTTTCGGAGCTACAAAAGCAAGGATAAAATCTTTGGACTATCAAAAACAAGCCATTGAAGCCAACACCAAGCAACAGCAAATTTTGTTGGAAACACAGTTTCAAAATGCCATACAGCAGTATCAGCAGGATTTGCAGGAGTTCAATTACTATCAGCAACAAGCCTTGCCTAATGCAAACGATATTGTTTCATCGGCTCAATTAGGTTATCGCACAGGCGATATAAGCTATGTGGAGTATTTGTATGCTTTGCAAACGGCAACAGACATTCAGTTGAATTACCTAAAAAGTATTCAGCAGGTCAATCAATCGGTCATCAATATTTATTCAATAATCAATCAATAATTCGGTATGAAATTCAATATAAAAAATTCAATCGTTTTTCCTTTGGCACTATGCACTTTGCTTGTGATAAGCAGTTGCGGTAGCAAAGACAATCATTCGCATAATGACGAAAACACAAAAGAAACAGGTACTTCTGACGGACACAACCACGAAGAAGAAACGCCAACCATTGCCACGCTTACACAAGAGCAGATAAAAGCCGTTGGCATCACGTTGGGCAAAGTAGAAAACAAGGAACTCACAGCCACTATAAAGGCAAATGGTATGCTTAAAGTTCCAAACAACAACAAAGCAAATGCCACTTCTTTGTATGGTGGAGTTATCAAAACGCTGAATGTGCAAATTGGCGATTATGTAAAGAAAGGACAGGTAATTGCTACGATTGCCAATCCGCAGTTTATACAGTTGCAGGAAGAATATTTGACTATTGGCAGTAAAATCACTTTTGCAGAACAGGAAGTACAACGCCAAAATGAACTCAATGCAGGAAACGCAGGAGCTTTGAAAAATCTGCAAAACGCAACGGCAGAACTCAATACGCTTCGCACCCGAAAAGCATCATTGCAACAGCAAATACAGCTAATGGGCATCAATCCAAATTCGGTATCAAACAGCAACTTGAAATCTGCATTGGTAGTTACAAGTCCGTTGAATGGAACAATAAGCAATTTGTTTGCAAAGATTGGCAGTTATGTAGATGTTTCTTCGCCTGTTGCCGAAATCGTAGATAACAGTTCATTGCATTTGGATTTACAAGTGTTTGAAAAAGATTTACCGCTTTTGAAAATCGGGCAAACCATTCATTTTACCTTAACCAATAATCCTACTAATGAATACGATGCAAAAGTGTTTAGCATTGGTTCATCATTTGAAAACGAGAGCAAAACCATTGCCGTGCATTGCACCGTTACAGGAAACAAAATAGGTTTGATTGACGGAATGAACATTACAGGAATTGTGAGTTTGAGCAATGCCCTAACACCTGCCGTACCCAATGAAGCCATTGTAAACGCAGACGGAAAAGACTACATTTTTGTTGTTACTGATAAAAAAGCGGAAGAACACCACGAAGAAGAAAGCGAAGAACACAACCACGAAAGTGAAGACCGTAAACACAGCAATGAAGAAAACGGCAACATCAATTTTGAAAAAATAGAAGTTGTAAAAGGCGTTTCCAATATGGGCTACACCGCAATAACTTTTGTACAGGACATTCCTGCCAATGCTCAAATTGTAATCAAAGGAGCATTTTTTGTCAATGCCAAATTATCTAACACAGGAGGACACGAACATTAAAAAATAAAAGCGATGATAAATACAGACAAAAATCACAAGCATACTTATGATGCACAAGGCAGAATGACTTGTTGCACGTTGGAAGATAAAATCTACATCAAAGCAGGTGCAAAAGATTTAATCTACACCAAACAAGAAAAAGAAAATCACAATCACGACCACAGCGATGATGACGGACACGAACATTCAAGCGGAAATGAAAGCACGATAAAAATGTTTTTACCTGCAATCATTTCATTGGTTGTTTTGTTGTCGGGAATTGCGTTAGACAATTTCCTAAAACCCGAATGGTTTACCGATTGGGTAAGGATAGTTTGGTATGTGGTGGCTTATATTCCTGTTGGTGTTCCTGTTATCAAAGAAGCATTTGAAAGCATTGCCAAAGGCGAAATTTTTTCGGAATTTTTATTGATGACGATTGCAACCGTTGGAGCATTTGCCATTGGCGAATTTCCCGAAGGTGTTGCCGTAATGTTGTTTTATGCCGTTGGCGAAGTGTTTCAAACATTGGCGGTAAAAAGAGCAAAAGCAAACATCAAATCGTTGCTTGACCAACGACCTGATGAAGTAACCGTTTTACGCAACAATCAACCGCAAACCGTAAAAGCAGAAATCGTAAACATTGGCGACATTATTCAATTAAAATCGGGCGAAAAATTGGGATTAGACGGAGTGTTGTTATCAGAAACAGCATCGTTCAACACCGCAGCACTCACAGGCGAAAGCAAACCCGACACCAAAGCCAAAGGCGAAACTGTTTTGGCAGGAATGATAAACTTAAATACAGTTGCACAAGTACAGGTTACAACAGCATACACCGATAGTAAGTTGAGCAAAATTTTAGAATTGGTGCAAAATGCCACTTCTCAAAAAGCACCTACGGAATTATTTATTCGCAAGTTTGCAAAAATCTACACACCTGCCGTTGTTGCGTTAGCAGTTGCTATTTGTTTTGTTCCTTACTTTTTCGTGGCAGATTATCAGTTTACAGATTGGTTGTACAGGGCTTTGGTTTTCTTGGTAATTTCTTGCCCTTGTGCGTTGGTTATTTCCATTCCGTTGGGTTATTTCGGTGGCATTGGTGCAGCAAGTAAAAACGGTATTTTGTTTAAAGGAAGTAACTTTTTAGATGTACTTGCCAATATCCAAAACGTAGTAATGGATAAAACAGGAACAATGACAGAGGGCGTTTTCAAAGTGCAGGAAGTAGTTTTTGACAAAGCATTTAATCAAACAGAAATGCTACAAATGGTGGACGCTTTGGAACGATTGAGTACGCACCCCGTAGCAACTGCCATTCACGAATATGTTGGCAAAACAAATAATGAAATCAAATTAGAAAACACCGAAGAAATTGCAGGACACGGACTGAAAGCCGAAGTAAACGGAAAACAATTATTAGTAGGAAATTTCAAATTGATGAACAAGTTTAACATTCAGCACGATGTTGATGTAAGTAAAATTGTTTACACCGTAATTGCCGTTGCTTACGACAACAAATTTGTAGGTTATCTTACCGTTGCCGACAGCATAAAACAAGACTCACAAAATACCATTGACAAGCTGAAAATGCTCAACGTAAAACCGACAATGTTGAGTGGCGACAAAAGTTCGGTTGTGAAATTTGTTGCCGAACAATTAGGAATTGCAAACGCTTTTGGCGACTTGTTGCCCGAAGACAAAGTAAGCAAGGTAAAAGAAATCAAAGCCAAAAATGAAACCGTTGCCTTTGTCGGAGACGGTGTAAATGATGCACCTGTTGTAGCGTTAAGTGATGTCGGTATTGCAATGGGCGGTTTAGGTAGCGATGCCACCATTGAAACAGCAGACGTAGTAATACAAGACGACAAGCCGAGTAAAATACCTATGGCAATCAATATCGGTAAACAGACAAAGAAAATTGTTTGGCAAAATATCACATTGGCATTTGTAGTAAAAGGAATTGTTTTAATACTTGGTGCAGGTGGCTTGGCAACAATGTGGGAAGCCGTTTTTGCCGATGTAGGTGTAGCATTATTGGCAATCTTAAACGCAGTACGAATACAACGAATGAATTTTTGACAAACCAACGCTAAAAGCAAGCACATTTGCAAACCGCACAAGGCGACACACAAGCCAAAGTTTGCAAAAGAGCTTGCTTTTTCCAACGCACGACAGAAAAAACAAAAAAATCTTTCCACGCTTCGCAAAAAATTAAATCTGCCGACACACCAAACCTGACAGACAAATACGAACGGACGGAAAAAACCACAGCTGCCAACATCGGTTTGGCGTTATGGCGGCTGACGTGCATAATTTGAGCTTAGTGCTACTATTAAACTTTTGTGCTAAATTTGGGCTGATGTTCCCTGATTGCCGCCACAAACGCCAAGCCGTGAACCGTTGTAGCCAATTTAAAAAAGAGACGATTGAATAAAAAGACTTTAATATGGATTGTAAGTGTATGGACAATTCTGACACTTGTGAATTACTATTTTGTCCCATACTTCATTGTTGCGCTCGAATGGATATTACTTTCCTTGATTCTTTTAATATGGACAATTGGACAAATCGTCAAGCTAATTAAGGAAAGAAAGAATTTAAGCCGACAAAGAATTATATCAGCTTCAGTCATTTTGACTTTGTTCCTGTTATCCTTTTTTCGACAACCTGTAAATCAACTTATTGAAAAGGCAGATTGGTACGTATTTTACAACAAACGGACAGAAGTAGTGGAACAAGTGAAGAGCGGGGAATTAAAGCCAAATGTGAGTTGGAACGGAGTGGTTTGCGAATTGCCGTACGAATTTCCAGTTATATCAAATGGCGGGAATGACATTGTAATCTCTAAAAATGACAGCACAAATGAAGTAACTGTAACATTTTGGGTTTTTAGGAATTTCTTCAGTGCGCCTTCAACTCATTTTGTTTACACAAATCGACCAGAAGACATAAAATATTACAATGAACTTATTGAACGAAATCCTGATGACAATTGGAAAATCAAAGAAAATTGGTATCGGACATTTCACGAATGAAAAAATAAAAACTGGCTACAACAACTAAGTTTTCGTGCGGTGCGCAGCGCCCAGCATGAAAACCCTGTTGAACGGAACCTTCGGTGGCGGGACCAGATTTGAAAAAGAAATGTATGTCTATGTATTATATGGAGTTATCGTCAGTTATCTAGACTATTCTCGTTCCGAAGGAGATAGATTACAAAGTCTTTATTAGTAATTTTTTATTATTTTATGTCATTAAATGAGCAAATTCACTAAATTCTATTATAAATGGAACATACCTTCCCCTACCCAAAATCAGAATGAAGCTAGGGATGAAGCTTTTTCATTTGCCGCCTTGTAAAACATGTTTGGTGGCCCGCGTCTATCAAAGGTAAGCAGTGTGATCATCTGACCAGTTTTGCAACTTGGGCAGCATTTATGGTGCGACCTTTTGATCACTATTGGCAACGGTGCAACAGCTATCTCTGTGAGTTTTGATTGTAAGTCGGTCAACTTGGTTCGCTTCCAAGTTGAGCTCAGGAAACCGTAGTGCCTTATCCTTACAAATCGCTTGGGAAGGATATGCAAAGCAAATCGGCGAATGAACTCTTCGTGCGTGAGTGTCAACGTTTTCTTTTGGCCTTTTGCCCTATAGTCCTTGTAAGATATCGTCACCGTATGGTCGTCGATAGATAATATCCGATGATTTGAGATGGCAATTTTATGCGTGTATCGACCTAAATATTCCACCACTGATTTTGGGGTTCCAAAAGGTCTTTTAGCAAATACGATCCATTCTTTTTTAAATAATTCGTCGAAAGTAGATTGCTCTACAACAATCTCAGATGCACGCAAGAAAGCCACGTATTTGGCTCGGAACACCTTGCTCATGGCCTTGACAGGAAACAGAAATTTGCCTTCTGACTTTGATGGCTTCCATGTACCATTTCTGTCGATAAACCCACCGGGAATGATGCAATGGATATGTGGATGGAGAGATAGATTCTGCCCCCAAGTGTGCAAAATTGAGATCATACCTGCTTTGTTGAATTTTCCAGTAAAGGTCTCAACAGTTTGCCATGCCGCCTTAAAGAGCCCATCATAGATGATCTTGGGCTGTTGTAATGACAGTAGATTCAACGTATCCGGCAAGGTAAAGACCACGTGAAAATAAGGAATCGGTAAGAGTTCACTTTCACGTGCATTAATCCATTCAACACGCTTATGGCCTTGACACTTAGGGCAATGTCGATTGCGACAACTGTTGTAACTAATGTGCAAATGTCCACAATCATCACATTGGTCGATGTGTCCGCCCAAGGCTAATGTGCGGCAATCTTTGATAGCCCGAAGTGTTCGGACTTGCCAACTGTTTAGTCCTGATGATGTTACTTTATCCCATGATCGAGCCAGTACGTGCGCTACTTCGTATTCGGAGCGCATGCTGCAAATAGCGTATCCAGTGGACTGAGGGTTTAAGACGATCACATTGTGCCACGTGTAGATAGATCATAGTGGTTTCGATGCGTTCATGCCCAAGAAGGCCTTTAAGAGTGATGATATCCATACCATCTTCAAGCAAATGGGTAGCATACGTATGTCTGAGTGTATGCACATTGACATGTTTAATGATAGCTGCTTTTTTTGCAGCTGAACTAACAGCCCATTGCACGCCTTTCTGTGAGTACCGACTATCAAAGTCACCGCCTTTACGGTTTCCCAATGGCTGACCATTGAATAACCATTCATTAGGTCGCTCTGCGTCTATGTACTGTTTTAGCCCTCTGATCATATGGTCACTTAGTGGCACATATCTGTCTTTTTTACCCTTGCCTTGTACCACAATCAATACCTTACGATAAAAATCCAGGTCTTGAAGACGAACACTGCGAGCTTCCTTGCACCGCAACCCGCATCCATAAAGCAATCCGATCAATATCTTGTGCTTTAATAAATCAGGGATGCATAGTAATCTCCACATCTCTTCTTTGGACAAGACTACAGGAAGTTTGTTAGACCCCTTGATACTCGGCAGTCCAATATCATGTGGCTTAAGTCCTTCCACCTTGCACAGCATGCGCAGACCATACACTGTATGCTTAAAGTAAGAATCAGATGGTGTGTTGTGTTGTTCTTTGAGCAAGTGCAGATAGTCAGTGACCTGATCTTCTTCCAGCTCAGTAAGCAAACAATCAAAGTGAAGTGCCATCATGGCAATGTTCGGGCATAGTTTTTAAAGGTCGATGTACTCCGTCCGAGTACTGAAAGTTTTTTCTCAAATTTGTCAATGAGTTCTGAAAAACCCGTAACTTGTGCTCTCGCTTGAGCAATTAGTGTGTGTTGACCTATACGATAGCTATCGGATTCAGGTCGCTTTTTTTTGTTGACATTTTAATTATTTTTTATTGAAATACTTATGCCAAGAATCAAGCCAATAAGCTACCGAAGGTTTAGTTCAACAGCACCTACCCAAAAGGCGGGGTTTTGTGCTATAAAGATAGATTTGTGGTTAATCAAACATTAGTTTTTCAAATCAAGTTTTGTGGTAAAAGTCCCGCCCTTCGGGTAGCTGCAAACCGTTCTGCGCAATTTATAAAAAATGTCAATTAAATTATAATAAATGAACTTAATGGATAATAATCTTTATAATGGAAAACTTAAGCAAATTTGTTTGACTGGAGAATACGAACTAGATTTTACCAGTAAAAATTCAATTATACTGCCAGAAATGCTTATTAATCAATTAGAAAACAACTTGAATTACTGTTTCCATCCTCTTGATGGTTGTTTATTGATAAAATTTGATTTAAGTTCTGAGCCACTATTTTTAAAACAAGCCGAAAATGTAAAATGGTCACCTACAATATACAATATTTTTAGAAAATTTAATATTTATCCTTCACAAGCCTTTTTTGCAGAAAAAAATTCAGAATGTTCAATAAACTTAATTAAAAGCGTCCTAAGTTCAGAAATATTCTCAAAAGAGCTTATTAAATTGCAAGGTAGGGATTTTGAAAAATTAATTAGTGAAATATTTGCCCAATATGGGTATATTGTTGAATTAAACGTTAGAGCTCAATATGCTGAAATTGATATAATTGCATTTACCCATAAAAACACACAAGAAAAATTACTTATAGAATGCAAACAAAAGGGAATTTCAGGAAACAAAGTTGGAATTTCAGTCATACATCGACTTTTTGGATTGAAAGAAATTCTAAAATTAAATAATAATAGCATTAAACATTCATTGGTTATTTCAACAACTGGATTCACTAAAAATGCAACTAAATCAGTTTTAACAAATCAACTAGAATTAACTCTTTTAGACTTTGAAAAATTGTTAGAATGGATCAACTTCAATAACCCAATAAATAAAAATGTTTATTTCCCACTAGTTCAAAAAGGTACAATTTTTGAGAATAGTATTTCGGTGAATTCTGAAATATTAGAATATTTGAATGAAGATAAATTTACGATTTTTGCGTACCAAGATTTTATAGAGTTGTGGGGTACAAATCAATATCAAAAACATATTGATAGACAACCTGAAGATTTTTTCGAAATATTTCAAAATTTATTAAGCAAAGATAAAATAACAGCGTAGAACAATGTGGATGACGGTAATAGCCTCCTATCGTCGGCTACTTCGCATCCACTAACCGTTGTGCGAAAAGCTAAAACGACACCTGCTAACAATAAAAGTAAGATATGATTTTATATTTAATTCATTGGAATCCTGACCCTGAGATTATAAATGTTTTCGGGATTTCTATAAGATACTATGGATTGCTCTTTGTTAGTGGATTGATAATAGCCATCTACATGCTGGGTTGGATTTTTAGGCGAGAAAATATTCCGCCGGGTAATTTGGAGAAATTAACAACCTACGGCATGATTGGAATAATTGCAGGGGCGCGTCTTGGACACTGTTTGTTTTATGAGCCTTCATATTATTTATCTCATCCAATAGAAATGATTCTTCCTGTTACTTTTCCTCCCGATGATGGCATCAAGTTTATTGGATATCAAGGATTGGCAAGTCATGGTGGAGTATTGGGTTTGTTGATTGGATTATATTTTTATTCTCGAAAAACAAAACATTCAATGATTGATATCCTTGACTTGATTGCTGTTGTAGTTGGAGTGAGTTTGGGATTTATAAGACTTGGAAACTTTATGAATTCTGAAATTATAGGTATGCCGACTACAAAACCTTGGGGTGTGATTTTTGAGAGAGTAGACAACCTACCAAGACATCCATCTCAATTATATGAAGCGATTTCTTATTTTATCATTCTCGCAATTATGATAATTTTATATCTCAAAATGAGAGATAAATTTAAAAATGGAATCTTATTTGGACTAGCAACGGTTTTGTTTTTCATTGCAAGATTTTTAATAGAATTTTTAAAGGAAGACCAAGTGGGATTTGAAGAAGGAATGACTTTTAATATGGGACAACTTTTGAGCCTTCCATATATTGCAGTAGGGCTTGTATTTATAATATATGGATTATGGAAAACAAAAAAGCTCAGCGCACAACACACAATTTAGTCAATAATGGTTTCAATAGTATGCGAAGGTTTGTAGCCCTTTTCAACTTTTCGTGTACCTTGATAGGAAATCGCCCGCAAACCCTTACTGGCCACATTGTCAAACGTTCCATTTTACAAACCGAACATCAAAAAATGAACATAAAGAAATCGATATTAATTATTTTTCTTACAACAATTTGGATAAGCATTTCCGAATTTGTGAGAAATACTTTTTTAATTCACAGTTATTGGACGACACATTTTCAAAGCCTTGGACTTACTTTTCCTGAGCAACCTATAAATGGTGCCATTTGATGTATTTGTTCTTTATGCTTTGCAACGTTGATTTAAATAATTGTTCAAAAATTCTCATTAGTACAGACAATAATTTTATCTTGGTTGATAGGATTTGTATTGATGTGGTTAGTAAATGGAAATATGGGTGTTTTACCTTTTGAAATATTACCAATAGCTATACCTTTGAGTATTTTTGAAGTAACAATAGCAACATTAATAATAAATAAATTATTTAATAGGAATGAAACAAATAAATAGAAGAAAATTTATTGAAAAGACCTTAACGGGTTTGCCTGTTTTGCTTTTAACACCTTCACTTTTAGCAAGTTCCTGTACGAAGAGAGATGACAACGAACCTAATGGAAAAACTGTTATTGTAATTGGTGCGGGTATTTCAGGTTTAGCAGCTGCAAAAAAATTAAACGAAAAAGGGTTTAATGTAATTGTCTTGGAAGCACAAGATAAAGTTGGCGGAAGATTACGAACCAATAGAAGTTTAGGCATTGCTTTTGACGAAGGTGCAAGTTGGATACACGGAATAAATGGAAACCCAATTACAACATTAGCACAAGAAGCAGGTATGACAACTTTTGAAACAATTGACGACCAATCAGGTGCATGTTATGATATTGGTGGCATTTTACGAAACGCCACAACCTACGATAATGCACAAACTGAATTATATTCAATTTTAAGTTCTTTAAAAAATAGTGGTAATGCAGCTCAAAGTTTTGAAACAGTATTTAACAATCTTTATCCTGCAAAAGTAAATGACAGACTTTGGCAATTTTTACTTTCTACTTATGTAACTTTTGACACTGGAGATTTAAACAATTTATCTTCTTTATTATATGATGAAGGAGAAGAGTTTGATGGAGCAGAAAAAATAGCTACTAATGGCTATGACACTATTCCTAAATATTTGGCAACAGGTTTAAACATACAAATGAATCAAAGAGTTACTAAAATAGATTATACAAATGCAAAAGTAAAAGTTACACATAATGGAGCTGAAACAGAAGCCGACTATGTATTAGTAACTGTTCCTTTGGGGGTACTAAAAAACAATACAATTCAATTTTTACCAGCTTTGCCTACGATAAAGCAAACAGCTATACAAAAACTTGGAATGAATTGTGTAAACAAATTTCTTTTAACTTGGAATAATACTTTTTGGGATAATACACAATACATTGTTTATACACCAGCCATAAAAGACAAGTTTAATTATTTTGTCAATGTGAACAAATTTAACCCAACAGCCAATGCCTTAATGACTTTTGCTTATGCCGACTATGCAAGACAAACTGAAACTATGTCTGATGCACAAGTAATTGGCGAAATAATGGTTCATTTAAAAGATATTTATGGCAATAGCATTCCAAGTCCGACCAATTTGTTAAGAACAAAATGGCAAGCAAATGAAAACTCTTTTGGTGCATATTCTTATACTGCCGTAGGAACAGAAATGAGACATTTTGACGATTTAGCAGAAGAAATAAATGATAAAATATTTTTTGCTGGAGAACACACAGAAGCCGACTATTTTTCAACAGCACACGGAGCCTATTTAAGTGGAATAAGAGAAGCCGATAAAATAATTGCTCTATGACAATAAACGGAATACAACATCGTTTAGGCATTAGTTGGGCTGACAATTGTAAATTCAACATTTATGCTTCTATTGGGCATTTGTGTAAGTGTTGGGCTGACATTTTTCAAATGCCGCACCATCGCCTATTCTTAAACCGTTCTCTAAACAAAATAAATTTGTACATGTGATTACAATGTAATAACTTTGTGTTCAAATTTTTCTCATGATAACTAAAATAATTCAAATAGGAAATTCAAAAGGACTTAGGTTGAGTAAAACCATTCTTGAAAAGTATGATATCGGAGATACAGTTAATATGAGAATGGAAGAAAACTTCATCGTAATAGAACCGATTTCAAAACCTAGAGCAGGTTGGGAAAAAGCTTTCAAAGAAATGGGAAAAAATGGACATGACGAATTATTAATTGATGATTTGTTCGAAGAAGAATCTAGTTGGGAATGAACATTAATCAATACGAAATAGTGCTTGTCAATTTAGAACCAACATTGGGTAGTGAAGTTAGTAAAACTAGACCATGTGTCGTGGTGTCCCCAAATGAAATGAATCATTATCTAAGGACAATTGTAATAGTTCCTATCACATCAACATTAAAGAATTACCCCACTAGGATAAGCATATCAAACAAAAATATTAAAGGCATGGCAGCTGTCGATCAAATCAGAACTATTGATAAACTTAGAATTGTGAAAATTATTGGCACCATTGATATCGATACCGTGGAGAAATTAAAAAGTACCATAGAAGAAACATATGTTAAATAGAATAGCTTGTGAAAATAATAGCTATATGCATAGATTTGAAGATATTCTGTACATATGAATATTTAAATGTAAAGATTTTTGCATTTTCTTTACAAAAGACATTATCTTTGTATAGATTTTTTAAAATACTTTACAAATGGATGATTGGAGATTAACAGAGTTGCCACTAAGCATTGACGTAGAAACGAAAAAAATTTTAAAAGCTTTGCCTACAGCACATGCCGCATTAGCTGAATTAAAAGGAATAGCCTCCGCAATCCCCAATCAAAACATCCTGATTAATACGCTCGGTTTACAAGAAGCTAAAGACAGTTCAGCTATTGAGAATATTATTACGACACACGACGATTTATACAAAACAGAATTGCATCTTCATGCATTTAAATCACTACAAGCTAAAGAAGTACAGAATTATATTTCTGCATTAAAAAAAGGATTTGAGTTAATTACAAAAACAGGATTGCTGACGCATAATACTATACTACAAATCCAAGAAGTATTGGAAGATAATAAAGCCGGATTTCGAAGATTATCGGGAACAGCATTGAAAAATGCAGCAACAGGTAAGACTATTTATACTCCACCACAGAATTATGATGAAATAATGCGACTAATGACAAATCTTGAGAGATATATGAATGATCCTGAAATGCAAGACTGTGACCCATTGGTAAAAATGGCAATTATTCATTTTCAGTTTGAAAGCATCCATCCATTTTATGACGGAAACGGCAGAACAGGCAGGATAATAAATATCCTTTACTTAATTTTAGAAAAACTTCTATCATTACCGATTCTTTATTTGAGCAATTTTATTATTAAAAACAAGGCAGACTACTATCGGCTTTTGCAAAAAGTCAGGGATGAAAATTTATGGGAAGATTGGATTTTGTTTATGATCAAAGGCGTTGAGCAGACTTCAAGGGAAAATATTGAGTTGATCATTAAAATTAAGGAATTAATGCTTGACTATAAGCATCGCCTTCGTGAAAACTATAAATTCTATAGTCAGGATCTACTCAATAATTTGTTTAAGCATCCATACACAAAGATTGAATTTGTAGTAAATGATTTGGGCGTTTCAAGGTTAACCGCAGCGAGTTATCTGAATAAGTTGGCTGAAGACAATATGCTGCGTAAGGACAGATTAGGAACCGGAAATTATTACATCAATGAAGCATTATTTGATCTATTGACAAAGAGATAAAAAACGCTGATTGTGTCCATAAATTCTCAACGTGTATATCCCAAAATACAGATAAAAATTTCTTGAAATGTACCTAGTAAGACTCATTTTGCCGCTTTTGAAACTGTTTTCGGAATTATCAAATAAAAGCCTCTTAAAAATGGTCAAATTTAGTCACTTTTTCCTACTTTTGAGATGAGAATGGTGGTTTTTATACAGACTGCCGCAGTGGGTGATTCCCCATTTTGCTGCAAGAAAATAATTTCTCGTGCTAACAGGCGAAGCAATAGACAAAAAAATTGTACATTCGTGATATAATATTAATTTTATAACAAATTGATAATCAATAGTGAAATTTTACGTTAGTCAGAATTGTAAAACGACAGACAACTAAGAATGAAATTCGGTAAGACAATAAAAATATTCCTCATTGACGGAGACCCAAACGGACGAATGAGTTGTGAGCTTTCCAACTGGTCGGGAAAGGCATATAAAATCCCAAGAGTAAAAATCAAGGACTGCACAGACAGAGACGATTTGACGAGCACAGGAGTTTATTTACTTTTTGGAAAAGACGAAGAAGGAAAAGATCAAGTTTACATTGGAGAAGCCGAATCAATTCTAAAACGACTTAGCCAACAACTAACTTCAAAGGACTTTTGGAACGAAGCAATAGTATTTATAAGTAAGGACGAAAATCTGAACAAAGCCCACATAAAATATTTAGAAAACCGACTTCACGACATAGCAAAATCAGCTAATCGCTATAAAGTAGACAATTCCATGGTTCCGACTCAATCTTCGATTTCTGAATCTGACAGAGCAGAAATGGAAGAATTTATTGAGTATATAAAAATGCTTGTAAACACCTTAGGACACAAGGTATTTGACGAAAAACGAGAATTTAAACCAAAGCAAAAACAAGAAACGTTTTTTATAAAAGCAGCCAGGGGTGCAGACGGACAAGGCGAACCGACTTCAGACGGATTTGTTGTTTTGAAAGGTTCGAAAGCAGCAGGTTCGACAGTAGCTTCAATGACTTCAAACTTTGTAACGCTAAGACAAAAACTCATTGACGAAGGCGTGCTTGTGAACAAAGGAGAATATCTTGAATTTCCTGATGACTACATTTTTAGCAGTCCATCAACAGCGGCTTCGATTGTTTTAGGGCGGAACGCAAACGGCTTGACAGAATGGAAACTCAAAGACGGCAGGACACTTAAGGACTTTGAATCGAATGAAAAAACGAAGGCATAACGCGGGTTTTGCGTCAGGCGGGCTGACGTGCGAACTTGAAGTTTTGTGCTTCTAATGTAATTTAATAATAAATTGAAACTTTGTTCTCCGAAACCCGCCCGAGCACGAAGACCGAAATCGTTATGGGAAACCTTAAAATGACACTAACAGACAAACATATAACATACGAAAATGACTGCCGACAAATGTTTGTTGGACAGATAATTCGTGCTGTCATTTATGGTGAACTAAAGTACTTTGCGGATGAAGACGGAAACAATATTAATCCTCAGCAATTTTACAAGACAAAGTATCCAGACATTGACACACTTGACCATTCCATTTACTTTAAGACAGACAAAAAGACCATTTATGTTTTTTGGGACAATACATTTATTTGTTACGGACTTCAATCAAAACAACTTGACTTGACAGAAACAACTAACGACTATGAACAGAAATGGGATGTTTCAAACGAGAAAAAATGGGTTCACTTCATTGGACAAAAAATCGTTGATTTTAAAATAGTTTGGGAAGAAATTTGGAGTTCTAATCTTGACGGCTCAAATAATGTTTACACGACATATCCGCAGACGTTTGAAATTGTGACAGAAAACGGAAAGTCAATTTTTGTGACGGCTTCTGAACTTAAAGACAGCGAAGACGAATATTACTCTCAAATGGACAATTTGCTGGTAACAATGAATTATGAATTGTTACAAAGGCTTGAAAATTTAGAACAAAAACAAATTGGAAAGTACAGATCAAAGAAAACTTTATGGACGCAACTATTTGGACAATAAAAAAGGCTGCCCAAACAACTAAGTTTTCGTATAATGCGCAGCACCCAGCTCCGACATTATCGGAAAAAACATGTTGAACTCAGCCCACACCCTTTCGCGGTTCCTTCCCTTAAAGCACTGCCGTGCTTTACCCTGCGGGATCGGTCAGTCATGGTAGTGGAGCCAGACTTGAAAATGAAGATTTTATTTTATTATGGAGATATCGTTAAGAGCATTGTGATTCCCACTCCTTTACACGTTGAATACAAAGGCATTAATAGTAGTTTTTCATCGTGCCACAGCTCGCAAACTTGCCGTCATCAAGTCTGGCGGATGAGAATGCCACTGTCCATACCTTCGTCATAGCTTTGCTACACACATGATCCTCGATGGTTTAGATCTAAGAATTGTTCAAGAGTTGCTTGGACATAATTCGCCAGAGACTACAGCTATCTACCTTCTTATCACTGACAAAATGAAAAAAGATGTAAAATCCCTATAGATAATTTAGATATATGAATATAAAGTTTTTAAATTTGTGTAACTAATAATTATGGCATCAATACGCAAGTTTTTATATCATAGATTGGAGCAAGATTGCAGCAATCTAATTGTTAGTGACAAGCATAAACAGACCCTACAAACAAACGAAGTATGACAAAATTTTTAAGAAAAATTCCACTGATAATTTATGCAATTCTTGTAGTTGCTATTTCAGTTTTATTGACACACTTTTTAGAGAACTATTTGATAAGTATTAATTGGATTACAAAAACAGAAGGCGAAGCGAGAGTTGGACTTTATTCAAGTGTTTTAACCGTAATTGGAATATTTTACGGTGTTATGCAACTTCAATCACAAAGAAAGGATAGTTTGTTTGCAAATGAATATATTAATCAGCCCGAATTTGAATTTAGAGAATTTTGTTCCGACAATCTTTTAGAAAAGGGGGCTTCGCCAGGTTGTTGTTGTGTACGTGGACAAGTTTGTACAAACAATTGTAATGATGAACATTGGTTTAATCTAAAACAAATTGGGAGTTTGCCTGCAACTGACATAAAAATTTCCATGTTTCACTCAAAGGACAGTAACAATATTTGCTGTGATAAAAAAATTATGAGATTAGAAACAATGAATAAAAATAAAACTTTTCAATACAAACTTCCACCATTTACTTATAACGAAACACTATTTGACCAAAATGCAAACAGTTCATTTTTTGTCTTAATTTCTTATAAATCATTGTATTCAAACTTGAAATACAAAAGAATATATGAATTAGAGTATTCGCCAAAACCTAATGCAAACTTAACAAATGGTCTTTGGGGCGACAATGTAAAATTCTTCTCAGCCGAACTAATTAAATTAACAGATTATAATTCATTACGATTAAGAGATATTTTAATCGGGAGCTTGACATATTATTTGTACAGAATAAAACTTAAAAACTCTTTTACAAAAGAAAATTGGATATTAAAATACTAAAATGCCAGCAGCTAACATTAAGTCGTATATACTAAAGCCCTAAACGAAAGTCAAGGCGGAGCTACACAAATACCAATAGGGCTTTTCAATATACGGTGTTCAGCGACACCGGAAGCAAAGTGCAAATGTTTATAGGTGGTGTTGATATCAGAACTGTTCAAGAGTGGCTTGGACATAATTCGCCAGAGACTACAGCTATTTACACTCATATCACTGACAAAATGAAAAAAGATGTAAAATCCCCCTTAGATGATTTGGATATATGAATGGGAAGTGTTTAAATTTGTCTAACTAATAATTAATGGCATTCATAGGCATGTTTTTATATCATAGATTGGCGCAAGATTGCGGCAAACTAATTGTTAGCGGTAAAAAAGAAGAAATATAAAACTATGAACAAGGAACTATTTGATATGCATAAAGATTTTCCTGACGCTATATCAGACTCAGTTAAAATGATAGAAGCGAATTCTGTCTTAATTATTTATGAAGGCGAGTATTCAATTAAAAGTGGAACTGATGAAATTAAAATAAATGGGAAAATCACATATGAATGGTTTGCTAATTCAGGAGCCTATTTTTACGGTAATCCTATAGCTGATAATGAAGAATTAATCGATGCAAGCAAACACCACAATACATATTCAGTTATTGTGGAAGGACTTGAATTTGGACAGGGTTTTATTACCTATTTTGAATTTGGCCATTTAACTGAAACTAAAATTAAAGGAACAATTTCTCAACATGCTATTTTAGGAGACAAAAGTATATCAGTTGAAAAAATAAGATTTTCGCTTCCTAATCTTCGAGAGTTTCACGGGTTGCCAGTAAAAAGGGTAACAGAAAAGGAAATCTCTACCTCAATGGGTAGATTAGTTTTAGAAGATGAAAATTATAAAATTATCATTGACAAATGTTTCGACTATAAAAAACGAAAAGAAAATTTAGAAGAAAAAGGTGGCTATATAATATTATACAATGGAGAATTAACCTCTAAAAAAGGAACACTAAATCACACAGACACTAGAGACATATTTCATTGTCTTGACACATTCTTGACATTTTTAAATGGCAGAAGAACATCCGCTCTTTTTAAGCAAGGAATTTTTGAAGAACAAGTAGTTTGGACAGATTATACAGATTATTTCATTGACACTTATAAAGCAGTTCAAACTTGGCCTCAAAGACATTCAATAGCTCACTTGAATGACCTTTGGAAACATTTCAGAGTAATTTGGAATAATAACCCTGAAGATAAAAACTTTCTAACATCATTAATTCATTGGTATGTTGAAGCAAACGGTCATGCTGGTTTTTCAGAAGGTTCAATAATATTAGCTCAAACGGCATTAGAATTAGTTTACAACTGGTGGATAGTTGAAAACAAAAAAATAATTTTAGGTAAAGACTCAGAAAATATAAGTGCTTCGAATAAAATTCGACTTCTTATTTCTCAACTAAATGTCGCACGTAGTATTCCTGTAGCATTTACTGAACTTCAAAAGTTCAAAGACACAACAGACAATGTTGTAGATTCTCCTGATTCCATTGTTTACATAAGAAATGCAATAGTTCACTCCCAAGAAGAAAAAAGAAAAAAACTTAGTGCTATTGATTATAAAGCTAAATATGAAGCATTACAAGTTTATCTTTGGTATATCGAATTGACATTATTATGTATTCTTGACTACAATGGTGAATATTTTAATAGATGTTCAAAAGAAATTTACGCAATCGAAGCTGAACAACAAGTACCATGGAAAAAGTGAACTTATTAGATAAAAAACAGAAGAAAGCCTACCACCAACAACTAAGTTTTCGTATAATGCGCAACACAGAGTTCCAACATTATCGAAAAAAACTTGGTTAAACTGTATCTTCGGTGGAGGACATTGGCTACAAAAAATTACTACTTCCCATTGAAAAATATACAAAATTTGCTTAGCTTTGTATCGAATAAAACATCCGTTGATAATAATGAGTCATAGGGATACAGAAATTATAAACATACGTTAAAAGAAAGCAAGCAATGAAAAATGAAAATATCAAATTTCTTGGACCTATGAACTATTATCGCAAAGCAAAATATTTATGGGGACTAATATTGAATAAAATGGTTAAAATAACCCCAAAATTGATCATAATATTAAGTATCTTTTTAAGCTGTAATAAAGATGAAGAAAACTCAAATTGTATAAATTCTGATATTAGCATCGGTTCAATAATTATTGGTCAAAATTACAATGACGAATTTTTACACCTTTCAACTTTTGAATTAAATGATGAAATTTGTATTATTACAAAAAACTCTATAAAAATATATTCTTATGATACTCTTAAAACTAATTATGAGCATTTTGCGAGAATTGGAGGTGCATTTGTAACTCAATTCGATACAATTGTCCAAATAGACAATTCATTTTATAGATTTTACCCTACACAAAGAAAATTTGATCATATTTTTACTCCCCCATTCACAATCTTCGATTTTTGCGTAACCCCGTCTCATGGAATTGGTTATATTTGGGGAAATATTTTTGTTGAAGGGCCCAAATTTAATTACTTTGATTTTAACCTTAATACCAATAAAACACTTTTTGAATATGCGAAATTGATTCCAAATAGCAACCAGCCATATTTTAATTACCAGACCTTTTTACACAATGATACATTGAAATTGATAATTCGAACTGGCAATACATCTAATGCATCAAAAGGCAATTACTATTTAATAAATTTACAAACTCTCCAGATTACAGACTATAATTATACAAATAAATTAGAAACCAGAATTATTAGCTATAACGATTTTGAAAATATTGACCTAAAATTTGAATTAAATGAAGGCGGAGCCGAAATAGCAACTTATAATATTAAAAGCGGTTCAGCTTTGACTGCATATAAGATTAAAAATAATGCTTGGTATGATTCAGATTATTTTTTTGATAGTGAACATCTTTCTATTTCAAAAATATCCTATAATAGTGATAATAAGACAGAATACATAAATTGGAAAACGGGTGAAATCTACTTTAGTATCAATACCCCAAAATTATATAAAAATGTGTTTGTTGGTATCCGGCATTATAAAGACAAAATGGTTATTCTATATAATCAAAGACAAAACACGGCCATTATATACGATAAAAATGGATGTATAATAAATCAATTATTAGCAAAAAACAATATCGTTGATATAATTTATTTGGATACAAAAAAAGTAATAATACTAAATGATAAAAATGAAATTGAGTTTTTCAAATTGGACTAATGCTTGCACTGTAGAAAGCACTGTCCTTTGATTTGAATAATATATTCAATAAATGTAGATTTCAGACTATTTGTTAATAGAAAAATAGCAAATGGAAATTAAATCTAGATTTTAATTCCAACTAAATTTCGATATAATTTGAAACAATAGTTCAGATTATATCTCAGGCACCTTCTCTCCCAAACTATCCTGAAGGAAATAATGCAGAGCGTAAGTATGGGCAGCTCCCAATTTTTGGCCAAACTGGCTAAATAGATACATAGCTATGGCTATGCCTATCAGGATAGGTAGAAGATACAACACAGTAGCATCCTGCCCAAGTGCTTTCTGGGAGAAGCCTATGATCGAAATGAATGTTATCAAAGTAAAAATAGCGAGATAGGACAATGCAAAGATGGTCCACACATTGGGCATTGGTCCATAGACGCCTGTCATTTTTGTGCGTGCGCCATCTTCTTCCATCAATATACTCAACTGTGGTGACCAATAGTGCCGCACCTTCTTACTGATCTGCAATGTGATATGGTCTTGCATCGCTGTGCCAATGACATCAAATTGATTGTCTTTGAATTTGGACTTCATCAGGTTGATAATGGTATCCATAGACTTCTCTGAATACATTTCAAATTTCGGCCTTACTCTAAAACTGGACATGAATATAGAAATTTAATAGATTTCAACAGTACGAATGATAGGTTGATCAAGGGCATCATTCAGCAAACTAATAATCTTCTCCTTTCCTGCCAACAGTTCTTTTTTGAGTGGTGCAGAAGTCAAATACACCTTCAGATTACCCTCGTGAAAAGATACTTTTTGGGTATATCCTGAGATGGTAGTTCCCATCACTTCATGCCATATTTCCAGTACCTTCACAGTATCCAAACCCTTCTTTATCCTTGGATTTGCTTCCTCGTAAAATGTAAAAACATCCTTGATATTATGATCATTATGCCTGCCCAATGACTTTTCCTTTATCAATGACAAATATAGAAAATGTTTGGTTTATTTCATCCAAAATAGTGGATATTCTTTCGCTTTGTGTATCTGTGATGATCACTTGACCAAAATCATCACCGGAAAGTATTTCCAAAAGCTGCTTAACGCGCAATGGATCCAATTTATCAAAAATATCATCCAATAATATCAATGGTTTTTCCTTCTTGATCAAATGCAAATACGCATACTGTGCCAATTTCAGTGATAGCACAAAAGATTTAAGTTGACCTTGAGAACCATATGTTTTCAATGGCCGGCCATCCATCAAACATGCGATATCGTCCCTGTGCACACCTCCTGATGTACGCCCAAGAATCCTATCTTTGTCTAAATTCTTTGCCATCATATCATGAAAATCCATTTCAGCCAAACTGCTCTCATAGTTCAGTTCGCCTACTTCGACACCCTTTGATAAGGTAAAATAAAACTCCTTGAACAAGGGTTTCAATATATCTACCACTTCTGATCGCTTAGAATGGATGTATTGGCTAGGTGCGTGCATTTGCGCAGTATAGGTATCCAGTAAGATCCGATCAAATGATTTTGTGCCATGAAAATGCTTGAGCAGTGAATTTCTTTGTTTCAGCAATTGGGCATACTGCATAATGGCTGTCAGGTAAGCCACATCAGATTGAACGATGGTATTGTTGATGAAATTACGGCGGGCTTCACTGGCATCTAAAAGTGTATACACATCATCAGGAGCTATAATAACACATGGAAATTTACCTATGTATTCTTGCAGACGTTCAATCTTCACACCTGAGAGCAAAATTTCCTTCTTTACATCCCTAGGATTTTTAACTACTACCTCATGATCCTCACCTACTCTATCTACGAGCGAACCTTCTAATCTAAAAAAATCTTTTTCGTGATGTATTATCTGTTTATCCAATGATGAAAAACAGCTTTTGCCCATGCTCAGGTAATACACTGCTTCCAAAATAGAAGTCTTTCCTGCTCCATTCCTTCCTGTAATAACATTGAATTTAGGGTGAAAACCTATCACTTGAGATACGTAATTCCTAAATTGCACTAATTTTATCTGATTAATATACAATGACTTATATTTTTTTTAGAGGCACTCTAATGATTTTATCCATCAAGGCAAAATATAAAAATGATTCATCACGGTCAAATGTACAATTAGATACAGGAACATCTGTAAAGATGTCACCAACTTTATTTCCCAAAGCATCTATAATTATAATGGATTTTTTTCCACACATAAAAATAAAGCCGGTTTTGCTAACGGCGATCCCGAAGTGCAAAGGAGATGGTTGACCTGTTGGTAGAGCTTGAGAAAAAATTACTTTCTTGGAGATTAGCCTCTGACTATCATTTAATCTGTATTCCATGCAGATAATTTGGCCATTTTCTACCGACGTGGCATACAGTTTTGACATATTAGGAGACAAGGCAATACCGCCCAATCTATGCAGTTTATTATCCAATAAATGTTGGCTTGAATCAGCTTTCAACAGATACAAACCTCCAAAAGGCATTGGTACAACATTTGCTCCTTTTCCAAGATTTTCTTCCGAAGGTGAATCTGTATAGAAGACATTTCCACGTGTATCCACACACAAATCGTAGAGATTTTTATAAGGCTTGCCTGCATATTCTGAAGTAATCACTTCATATTCTATAAACTCATCTTCGTAAGAAGACGTCAATCTTCCAATACAACCTTTCTTAGGAAGAGACATCAATAATTTTCCATTTTTGTCCAAGGCAATTCCTGAAATTTGTAATTTCTCATTATTCGACCTATCATCGCTCCATTTAAATAGCGGTAACACTTTCTTTTGTGGTGCCCACTTATGCACCATTTCTTTGGAATCATTGGTAAATACCAAAACCGAATCCATCCATAAAAGACTCTTGATTTGTTTGTAGCCATCTACGATGACTTCAAAACGTGCATTGGTATCAATCAACGATGCTAACTCTGAACTATAAACTGAGAAATAAGGCACATGCTTTGACAATTTATTGGATGAAAATTTATTACATCCAAAACTGAACATCAATACACCTAAAAATAGTCCAATTCTCATTTTGATTGTTTTTCCTTTAAATTTTCTCCAAACATATAAAGCTTCCATAGATTAAAATTCACAATAGATGGGTCATCTCCATTCAGATTTTCCTCAATTTTCTTTTGTCTATAGCGATAGTACCACTCAAATGATGGCCATAATTCGTAAGAATTTAGAAACTCATACCATTTGATCAATCGTGTATCTTTTAGCTTCGATGAAGCATAAAGTTTAGCTAAATTTTCAGTGGCTTGTTTTGTCTTTGCCATGAATACATGATTGAGTTCTATGCCCATATGAATCGTAGGATTATCAATATGTACGATATCGACACCTGCATACTGCAATTTTTGTGCATACAGTGTGTCTTCATAACCATATCCTTGCACCGTAGTATCAAATGGGTGCTGACTAAAGACCTTTGCAGGAATGATAAAATTATTTGAATGAAAATTTAAAGCAGGATGTTTGTTCCTCTTCCTGGCAGTCAGAGATTCCCTGTTCCTACCATACTTCCAGTGGAGCATCTTTTTTTTTGACCTAGGCTTAGCTTTGGAATAGATTCGGCCTCCCTGGATGACTTTTTCAGGATGAAGATTTTCTATATAGGTTTTTATAAAATTTTTTGAAACTACTTTAGAATCACCATCCAGGAAAAGCAGATATTCAAAATAAGCAGCCTTCCCCAACCAATTCCTAATCCTACTTCTACCCAAATTTTCATTGAGTTCCGTATAATTGACATGGATGGTATGCGCCAATTGTTGGTTGAGTGATCTATATTTTTCAGTTGATCCATCATCAAAACACAATATTTGGTAGTTGATTTCCAGTTTGTTGCATTGCTTTGCCAGTGTCAGCACCAATTTTCTGACGTCTTGATTATAAATGGGTATCAAAATAGAAAGCATAAAAAACCAAACTTATCGTTCAGGATATACAACGATTTGTTACGAAAATGGTTAAATAAGTTATACGTTTAGTTTCAAGATTTTCGTAAGAGATGATAGATAATAATTCTGATGCCATATTACAGCTTTTAAAAGTTGAAAAAGACGCACGTTTGATCTCCATTGGAGAGAGCGTACTCCAATCAAGAAGAATTTCTGAAGACGATGGATTGTATCTTTTTGAAAAAGCGCCATTGGGATACTTAGGAGCATTGGCCAATTTCATTCGAGAGAAAAAACACGGCAACAAGACATATTTCAACAAGAACTTCCATATAGAGCCGACAAATATTTGCTTGTACACCTGCACTTTTTGTTCTTACTCTAGGCTGATTAAAAAGCGGGAAGAAGGATGGGAATATACCTTAGAAGATATCATGCAGATAGTTCGCAGTTATGACGACAAACCAGTGACGGAAGTACACATTGTTGGTGGTGTTCTACCACAATATGATGTCAAATTTTATACTACACTATTCAAAGAGATAAAAGCCCACCGACCGGAACTGCACATCAAAGCCTTGACGCCTGTAGAATACCATTATATCTTCAAAAAAGAGAAAATGACGTATGAAGATGGGATGGCTTTAATGAAAGAATCAGGCCTTGATTCCATGCCGGGTGGCGGCGCTGAAATTTTTGCCCCAGAAATCAGGGATCAGATAGCCGGAGGCAAGTGTAGCGGAGATCAATGGCTTAAAATCCATGAAATTTGGCACCAACTAGGCATGAAGTCAAATGCAACCATACTTTATGGACACATCGAAAATTATGGTCATCGAATTGACCACCTTGAACAATTGAGGAAGTTACAAGATCAAACCGGAGGTTTTCAAACCTTCATACCACTGAAATTCAGAAATCAAGACAACCAGTTGTCTCATCTTCCTGAATGTTCTTCGATAGAAGACATGAGAAACTATGCGATTTCTCGTATTTATCTTGACAATTTTGACCACATCAAGTCCTATTGGCCTATGATAGGCAGAGATATGGCGCAGTTGTCTCTAGCTTTCGGTGTGGATGATATTGATGGTACCATCGATGATACCACTAAAATTTACTCCATGGCAGGCTCTGAAGAGCAAAATCCTGCCCTCACTACAGAAGAATTGGTGCGATTGATCAAAAGTGTTGGCAGACAACCCATAGAAAGGGATACGTTGTACCAACAGATTCAGGATTATACAAACGTCACGTTTGAAGGAGATCACGAATATAAAGGATATATATCGTTACCCGTAGTTTAAAGGTTGCAAGTATATGACCAATTTTAAGCCTTCATTTTGATTAGTCCGTCATGGACTTCTTTCTGTGTGTTTTTCACCATTTGAATCGTTTTTCCTTCCTTTTCTAAGAGGGCGTCAAATTCAACAAAATTAGATTCGATTTTAAGTCTGATACGCTTGGTATAATCCATCAATTTTTCAGAAACTTCATCAGCCATTTTTTCTCGTCCGGCAGAAATCTCTGTTTCAAATTTCTTGATGACTTTAGATCTATTTAATCCTAAAGTGATACCTGCAAAAATCACTCCGACTGCCGTCAATATTCCTCCGGTTACATCGAAAACAGCACCATTGGCTACAGCCGCAAGAATGACTCCTACGATGGCAATTCCACCACCTGTGGCGAGATTTGGCGTCATTTTGGAAGATTCATTGACCATGCCTTCGTCGTAAAAATTCTCGGCTTTATTCATAAACTGATTAAAACTCTCTTGTAATTCACGCAAAACATTGATTCTCCTTTCGGCAATATCAGAAAAAATCTCATCATTATTCTTCAATACCGTTTGAGAGTATCTCAGTTTATTGTCCACCAGTTTACCCATGATTTGGATATTTTCGGCAACGTCAATGATTCCATTTTGAAGCTTTTCACGCAGTGTTGTATTTAGGTTCAATTCGAAATCTTTTGCTTGCGTATTCAACCATTCTTTCAATCCTGATTCCTTGCCAAAAATGGAACTGAATGACCGCTTTAATACGCTGCCAAACGAGAGTCCATCTTCAAGGTCTTTCAGCTTTTTACGTGTAATATTGTCATATGAATCCAACAAATTATCCGTCAAGACATGGATCTGTTTTTCTGTTTTTTGGTGCTGGTGTTCTATGGTTTCACGAATATCTTCTCTGAATTGGACATCGAGATCATACTGTTTGATCCTATTTTCCATGCTGTCACTCAGCTTCTCTGAGATGGTTAGTAATGTCGTTATGTTATTTTGCAATTTCAATTGCGCAGCCTTTCCTCCCGTAATATGTTCTGAGATGTATGACCTTATACTTTTGAATCCGCTGATATCTTTAAAACCACTCTGCTCAAGTTTGGCAGAAACAGCAAAAACTTTTGGATCTTCCATTCCCTTCCTTTTTGCTTGGTCGCGAACACCTTGTACATTGACCTGTAAATCTTCATCGGGTAGTAAGTCCTTCTGTTGTAAAACAAAAATCACCTTTCGCCTCCATTCTTCTGAAATATAATCAAAAAATTCCCAAGAAGATTGCCTATATGGATTTTTAGCTTCAAAAACAAAAACAATCAAGTCGGAATGTGGTATAAATCTCTCAGTTATTTCTTGATGATGCTCTATAATGGTATTCGTGCCGGGTGTATCTACAATCGAAATTTCCCTTAAAATCTCAACTGGATGATGTATCCGCTTCAAGTAAGGATTGATCACTTCGATTTGTTCGTCTCCATAGACTATTTGTTGGATGGTGTCCGTCATTGGAGATGGTGCCACCTTACAAATATCTTTTTCAGCCTCCAATAATGCATTGATAAAACTACTTTTACCTGCCTTTACCTCACCCACTATGACAAAAGTAAATGGCGAATATAAATGCTCTCCTAATTCCACCAAGGTCAACTCTAACTTTTCGTGTCCTATTGTTTTAGTGACAGAAATCAATGCGTTAGCGAAATCACTTAGCTTTTCAATATCTTGGGTAATGTCCTTATCAGAAAAGGTCATATTTATGATTTTATTCTAATTCATTTAATAACTTAAAATTTGGTAAATAAGTTTTCATATCTTTTCCAAGGCAAAAAAGATAGTCCAAAATACTCAAATTACCAACAAATGGGTGCTTATCAGTCCAAACCTGCAGATATGGTCGTTGTTCTCCTAGGATGAATTCTTGCTCGTTGAACTCGATCGTTCTTTGAAATTCCTGATCTTCTACCACATTTATTTCAATTTTGATTTTATCCATTATGTATTGGATAGTTGCCATGTTGAAGTCCAATAAATACATCCATTTTCTATCAAAAATAGAAACAATATCCTCATAATAAAATTCAAAATATGGGCTATTTCCATAAGCTGATCGAATTGCATGGAGATGTTTTGCCATCCAATTTTCGTGATAAGCGATTTTCACGTCTTTGAAAGGCAATTCATTTTTTGGGCTTTCCAATGGTATAGATAAAACTTGTACACCATTGGCACTGAGAATTTTGTATCTATTCACCTTAAGATGTTTATCAAACCGCTTTCCCATTTCCCACTGCACAGGCAAATCTGCTTGATTCAGAACACTGAAAAAAAGAGCATTTCCAAATACTGGAGGAACAATTTTTACACATTGGATATCCACAAACGGATAAATTTAGCCAGCAAAACAACAAAATTTCATTGAATGCATTTCAACTTACCATTAGATTTTTTTGACTTTCCTATCTCATTTCACCATTTTACTATTGCATCAGGAATAATTGTGAAACAGAGCGCTTAAAAATATGAATGGATTATTCTATCTTTGTAAAAAATCGAGTATGATCATATTGACAGGTGTTTCAGGTTTCATAGGATCGTGTATGTTAACCAAATTGAATGAATTGGGCTTAGGTAGAGATACCGTAGTTGTGGATGACTTTTACATGCAATATAAAGACAAAAATACCGATGGAAAATTGGTTCGTGAGTGGGTGCACAGGGACATTTTTTTGGATTGGTTTGAAAAAACGTCCCAGCAAATTGATTTGGTCATCCACCTCGGAGCACGCACAGATACGACGTTGATGGATAAGAAAATATTTGATGCTCTCAATGTAGATTTCTCTAAGCGAATATGGTCGGTTTGTGCAAATAGAGACATTCCCATCATTTATGCTTCCAGTGCTGCGACATATGGGGATGGATCGCTAGGTTTTTCTGATGATGAAGACTTGATACCACAATTAAAACCTTTAAATCCGTATGCTGAATCAAAGCAAACCTTTGATGAGTATGTTCTGAATAGTGAAATCAAACCTTCAAAATGGTTTGGATGTAAGTTTTTTAATGTTTTTGGTCCAAATGAGTACCACAAAGGACGTATGGCGTCAGTAGTTTTTCACGCATATAAGCAAATCGCCAATACCGGTTCTATGAAACTTTTTAAATCCCACAAAAAGGGCATAAAAGATGGTGAACAAAAGCGAGATTTCATCTACATCTTGGACGTATTGGAAATATTGACATTTATGATGCAGTCCAATGATGTTGCATCAGGTATTTATAATGTAGGCACAGGGAATGCGCGTACATTTTTGGATTTGACACATGCTGTTTTTAGCGCAAAAGACTTGGATCCATCTATAGATTTTATTGATACGCCAGAAGATATCAGGGATTCCTACCAATATTTTACAGAAGCAAACATGGAAAAGTTATTGCATGCGGGTTATAAAAAACCATTCACAGCATTAGAAGAAGGTGTTCAAGAATATGTGAGGCAATATCTTAGAAAAGGTAGATATTATTGATATATCTAATAGGATTAATGCACTACAAATTTGAATGATTGGTTGACATTATTGCCAAATATATGTAGCGTGTACAATCCGGAAGAAAGCGGAATCAAAGATATTTGGGTGTCATCACCTTGATCCAGAGATGGCAACTTCCCTATTTGCAACTGGCGTCCGTCCATGCCCACAATTGAAAAAGTGGTAGCATCAACATCAGACGTGCAAGCCAACTTCAATAGGTGATTTTCTACTATACTTCCCTTGAGATAGAATGGAAGAACTGAAGATGCACCTTCCATTAGCGTCAATTTTAATGGGCGCTGATCATGATAAATTTCACTTCTACTGTCCACTCTGACTTGAGTTTTGTTTTGAGTTATGGGTATTGACACCAAAATACTGCCTTTCGACAAAGCAAATGGATGCTGATCATATGCGACAATTGCAAATGAATTTCCGTCATACGCATATTCAAAATTGCCCATACACGAATACACATTCCCATCCTTCTCCCAATCATCAGAATTCAAAAATAGCTGAAATCCATCTATCAATCTATCTTCCCTACTTTTGATATCAATAAAATACATGCCGTCTTTCATAACATATTCGAATTCAAAAGCCTCTGTATTGTTTAATCTGGATTCAGGATCGTCATTGAATGGATTTGTATAGGATTCATTGACATCACCTCTTTTTATGGCAATGAAATCTACGTCATCTTCATCACCCTTCAAAAGTACATTTTGATGACCCATAATAAGATAAGGGTAAGCTGCATTTGATATTACTGTATCCTGTGGTACGCATAACCATGGATCATTGCCCTTTGGAAAACTAGTCTTAATGCCCAAAATAATTTTCCTTAGATCGGTCAAATCACCAGCCGATATAGATTTTGAATCATTGACGTCTGCAGCCAATAACTTGTAAGGTGAATCAAAAACTTCAACTCCCAAAATATGTCTTTGTATTTTCAATAGGTCAAATGTGGACACACCATCTAACAATCTATCCGTAATTTTACTTTTAATAGTATATGTGACATTGAGAGGTAAATCATTAAATTCATAATATCCCTGAGCATCAGTTTCAACGTATAAATGATCTTCAGGAGTTTCACATTCTATAATGCTGCCCGCTATCGGAACACCTGAAGTCGTTTGTACATGACCGCCAATTCTACTAGTCGTAATGATGTCTTGACAGAGATTCAGTGGGTCTTGGAGCAACAATTCAACCGTGCATTGATCGTGATTTTCTCTATCATCGAAAATGCTTACGTTCAGCGTTTGTATCTGTTGCTTACCATCGGGTATATCTTCACATGTAAACACTTTTCCTGAGGAATGACTGCTCGGATTCCAGATTTGTGCTTCTCCAATTAGGTATTCTGATTCGGTAGCTTGTTCTCCTTTCCCTTTGAAGTAGTGCTGAGTTTGTAACAAACCGCTTACCGGTTGCGCTTCATCAAAAGTGAATAATAAGTCTGCATCATTTGTACAGTTATCGTAGGAACCTTTATTAAAATCTATGGCCCAAATCTGCGAAGAAAAACCCGTTTCCTGTATGGATGTCACCAATTGTGAATAACAATAAGGTGTTGGCTTTTTACAATCTTTCAGTATCAAAGATGTGTTGCATTCTGTTGTATTCCCACATTGATCTGTCAATACCGTTCTGATTTGATGCATGCCCAACGGAAGATTAATATCAATATTTTTCGATTCAACCAATGTATCAGTCTGACCATCGCGACCTAGGTCCACATAGTGGTACCAAGCTAGCAATTCCTTTGAGGTGCAATCATCTTCACCTTCAAAAGGAATGAAAATATTTCCAGATTCACATGATAAGTCATAGGAACACAGTAGTGTATCTTGTGAACAACCTTTTATAATGTTTGGAGCTGTATGATTGTAAATTTTAATGACTTGAATATACGGACCCCATTTCCCTTTTAGTGTATTCTCATCAAATTGACACCAATCAATAACAGTCCATTTCCTGAATATCTTTTGACAAGCTCCATCCGCAATGTCAAAAGCTTCATCCGTGTAGGAAGCTGTGACAGTGGAACAACTTGTATTTTTAAAAGTTGGTTTACCTGTAATATCCTCTGAAATATCTCCGTCCTTGCAACCTTCTCCTTCAAAATTTGATGGCCAAGTGATATCTGATTCTGTAAATGGATGCGCATTGACCACATATATGTATTGAGTGCAGCTATTTTTCAGATTACTTGCATCTGCAGCAGTAAATACTTTCTCAATAACACCTTCAAAACAATGAATATTTTGAATAATTTGGGCTGATACTTGAACGCTGCAATTGTCACTTGCCAGGCCATCCTGCCCTACTACTCCATGGTGAAAACTATTATTGATTGTAATGTTTTTTATATCCGTTTCCGAAATCCGGACATTACCTAACGACATCAAGGCTGTAGAATCTATGTAGGCATCACAATCAATGGTGACATTTGGTGGGCATGTGATTTTTGGTGCAATCTTGTCTTCTACGGTAACATTGACCATACATGTATTCTCATTTCCATGAATATCAATGGCTTTTAGTTCTACCATCAGATCCATAAGAGAAATATCTTCACAACAAAAGTCGATATAAGGAGCAAATTCTGTTGTTTGACCACATGTGCCAAGCATTTTCCGAGCTGAAAAGTTTAATATACCACAGTTGTCTGACGTTCCATCATCCAAGGAAGATGCAAACAGTCTTCCCCTACCTTGATCATCCAATGCAACTTTAGTATGTTCGTCACAAACCATATACGGTGCTACATCGTCTATGATATCAATAGTGGATTCGCAGCTCGCTACGTTTTGACAAGCATCAGTGAGGGAATATTTTACAACCACACTACCTGTTTTGGTAGAATTCAAAAAGTATTGCCCATTTTTATTTACTAGAGAGAAATCCGAAGAATTTGTACCTTCTGCCAATCCAATAAGGATCGAATACGTGGAACAATCACTCACTGTCTGATCAAATTTCACCAAATAATCTTGTATCCCACATGAATAAGCATCAGAGCTCACTGTCACAGAAGGCGGACAATCAAAAAGCGGGGCTATTTTGTCCCTTACTTCAATGATTTGATTTCTGTTCACACTTTCCGCAGTACACCATTCTATGACAAACCAATTCCTCACCACTTTATAGCCATTACCACACATAGGGAATCTGGTATCTGTGAAGTTGTATTCCAAATTTGTACATTGACCAACAAAAGGGAAACCTGTTGTATCTATTGATGGATTTCCATTTGCCAGCATTGGAAAGTCGTCACCGCAATTAAAAGCAGGTGCTTCTTTATCATCAAAATGTGGCGGGAATAGCACATCACTGAGTTTTTTGCGTGTGATATAGATGGTTTGTGTGCATTTGCTGGTATTTCCTTTGGCATCTTTTGCCACCCATTTTCGGGTAATAATTTTATCGAATGCATGATCACAATCAAGCATTGATACACTATCTTGAGAAGTCAATATTACGTCTGAACATTTATCCCAATTCTTGATAATCCATGCTTTATTTATGAATGTATCTACCACTGCGGTTTTTGGTATTGGAAAACCTATAATTTCAGGTAAATCTGATTCAAAACATGAAATAGTATCATTTTTACAAACGAATATGGGAGGAAAATAATCTTCAACTTTGATGTTTCCCCAACAAACATTATTGGTGCAATTGTGACCCAACTTGTATGTGATGGTATGATCTAAATGTTTTGATGTCAAGGTTTTATTTGGAATAAGGACATTATTTTCATCGTACAAAGTGATTTGATAACTTGTAAATGGAGGCACAGGATTAGGGCTCACCATGTTGACGTTTATGACTTGCTCACACCCTTCATCAAGTGATATATTGACATTGCTATTACATGTTAATGCAGGAGCAACTTGAAGATTTATATTGACATAATCGGTGACTTTCTCATTTGGAGCGCTAGGAGAAGGTGCATCTGAAATCAGTAATAATTTAAACTGACCAATGAGTTTATCGTTTGGACCCGGATAATAGGTAGTTCCTACCGAGAAACGAACTTTATCTGTGTTAGAAGGTAGAAAATGTCCATCACCTAGTGAAATCCAATCGCCATCAGTAACATCTCCAGAGATTGTAGCGCCTAAATCTGCTAAATTGAGCACATCTGACATACATATCGTCATGTCATTGCCTGCAAATACCTGGATGCTCATGATTGTAGGTGCATTAGCCTTGTTTGCGACTAAAACTGACCCTGAGAATACAGCAACTAAAACAGGAAGGATATGTCTAAAAAAGTTCAATTATTACCTATTATATAAAATTATCAAGTATTATTAACTAATTTAATCTTAAATACATATTAAAATTTTATTTAATACAAATATTATACCAAAAAATAATGTGTGATTGGTATGATTTTTGAAGAATATACATTCGAGTTATTTAACTCAGACCTGTAATTGTTAAACCAATCTTTTATAGCTACCTGAAGTACTTTGGGTAGCTTTTTTTGTGCCTTAATACTTTGAATTATCCTAGCCTGAAATTCTACATCAAAAAATTATCATAACTTTGGCTTTAAATGAAGTCTCTTATGGTAGTCCAAGAATTATTAGACAAATTAGAAACGTCCACCAAACCTGTGGCCAGAGTATATTTCAAATCTGATCAATTTAAAATAATATTTATTGCTTTCAAAGCCGGAATGGTATTGGATCAACATACTGCGGCTATGCAAAGTCGATTGATGGTATTAGAAGGTCAAGTAAATTACATACAAGAAGGCACAACCACACTTCTCAATGCCCACGATTACATAGATATTCCACCACACATCATACATGAAGTACACAGCCTACAAGATAGTCTCTGTATGTTGACACAAGGACATTAGAGAATGTTTAAAATTTATCCTTTAGCAAGAAAATGTTTTATTTTATTATCCAAAAACAAAATTTAAACATACTCTAGATTTTTTTTGACATTTGTATGACAAACAGCCTTGAGTTTGGGGCGTTATTTAGAATACCTTTGCGTTCTAAATATAATAATTAATTTACATAACTCAAATTCAATCATTGATTCATGAGAGGAAGTTTAACAATCTTTGTTTTTTTGACATTTTTACAATTCTTGTCATCGCAAGACTATTTGGAGATCAGTTGTGGTGCAGGCTATAACAAGCAGGCCTATGTCAACTTGGCAAATGAAACACAAAAAACAGTCAATAATGATGCTTGGGACATTGCATTTACAGCTTTCGGAGTCCAAGACGCAGGCATTTTTATCAATGAATCTTCAGGTAGTTCATTAGGTCAAAACCTACCAACTGCAGAAGTATATTTCACGTATAGCGATGATTTCAACAGTGATTTTGATATTTCCATCTTAGAAGATAATACTTTGTTGAATGATGAGCTTTCATGGAATTATGGTGCTTTTAATGGAACAAGGGACACACTAAACGCATTTGACTTTGGCTGGGGACAATATGAGCCTACATCTCATGGAGTCATTGGTTACCAAGTATTTATTGTAAAATTGCGTAATGGCGATTATAAAAAAATATTTTTTGAATCACTTGTGGGAACTGCATATACATTCAAATACGCCAATCTCGACGGGACTAATTTGGTGACAAAAACCATAGACAAAACGGTGGATGGAAAAGGGAAAAGCTTGATTTTCTTCAATCTAAGTTCCAATAGCGTCGTGGATGTCTTGCCTGATAATGGATATGATTTCATGTACGGACGCTATATTTCCATTGCTACAGATCCAAATGGCACGATAATACAACAGTACAATGTCACCGGTGTTTTATCCGCACCAGGAGTCAGCTGCGTATCCGCAGATAATGTAGATTTCAATACCGTGAATTTTGATGATTACAAAGACGGACTCAGTGAAAAGATGGATGTGATAGGTTACGATTGGAAAACATTTTCGGGCACAGGATGGTCTCTTGATGACAATAGGGTATTCTTTCTAAAATCCACTGATAACACAGTCTGGAAACTCCAATTTATTGATTTTGAAGGGTCATCTACCGGAACGGCTGTGCTTTCTAAAGAAAACCTAGGAAAAATCTCTGCCACAGAAGAAGTGGAAGTTCAAGTTTTGGTTTACCCCAACCCTACTCATGAGCAGTTATCTGTATTGTCTCCAGAGAAAATAGTCAATTTCACCTTTTTTGACGCAAGTGGAAGGATGTCTTATTCAGTACCAACTGAAAGACATGACGGATCACTGTATGTGTACACATTTGATGTGTCAAACATGGCCAATGGAATATATGTGATACAAGGTAATTCAGCAAGCGAAAAATCTTTAAAAACAAAATTCGTTAAAGAGTAAACAGCCTATTCACCTTTGAAATTTAAGCTTACTTTTGTAGGAGTAGTTTTTATGTTACTCCATGTGTGGTCAAATCTTGCATTAGCACAATCATTAGATTCATTAATGCATGGTGGTGAGATTGACCAAATCGTTGTCACTGCGCAATATCGGCCCACGGATACAAGGGCATCAGTAAATTCAGTCAAAATCATTGGGCAAAAAATACTGACATCTCGTGCAGCAGTGAATCTACAGGAATTGCTTCAAACAGAATCCAATATCCGTGTGGTCACTGATCCAATATTAGGTTCACAATTGAGTATCAATGGATTAAAAGGTGAGAATCTAAAAATCATGATTGATGGTGTCCCCATAATTGGGAGATTGAATGGGAATATAGATGCCGGCCAAATCCCTTTACAATCCATTCAAAAAATTGAAATTATTGAAGGTGCACAATCTCTCATGTATGGTTCTGAAGCCTCAGGTGGTGTCATCAACATTATCACAAAAAAAGGTCAATTAGGAAAATACAATCTCAATTCTGATGTATATTTTGAAAACAATGGATTTAAAACTGCATCAGCATCCATTGGCACACAAATAAAAAAATGGAACGCATCCTTGATGGGTCAATGGCAACAATTTAGACCATTGCCCATAGATTCAGTCGGTAGGGACCAACTTTGGAATGACAAAGACCAAGTTTCTGGACGAGGTATGGTGAGATTTCAACCCAATACATCTGACAAGTGGACAATGACTTCATCTTTATTGAGTGAAAAAATCTATAATCCAGGAGCAGTCAGAAGACCACAGTACAAACCTTACGCTTTTGACGATACATATAAGACGGAGAAATTTGATGTTAATCTTCAACATGAACATTGGTGGAATGATAAAATCGTATGGCAATCCACAGCGGGATATAATACTTTCAATAGAATCAAAGTCTCAGGGAGATATGATTTTGAAACTTCACAATTCACCCTCCTCGATGGTGAGCAGGACACATCATTAAATCATGCCATCCTCATCAGATCCACACTAGCCAATGATGATGAGCAGCAGTTTATCAATTGGCAAATGGGCGCTGAATATTATTATGAAAATGCTACAGGAACGAGACTATTGGACTCTACTATAAGTAAAAATGGATATGCATACAATACAGATGTAAGTGCATTTGGCAGTTTAAAATTTGTAAAACCAAGATGGACCGCCCAATTTGGAGCAAGATACACGCACAATAAATTGTATGGGTCAGCAATCAACCCTTCTATATGGTTTTTACATCGGGTTCATAAGCGGTTGCAGTGGAGATCATCTATTGCTTCGGGTTACAGAACGCCATCAATCAAAGAATTATATTTTGATTTCATCGACATCAACCACCAAGTAACCGGAAATCAGAATCTGAAACCTGAAAGATCAGTCAATATTAAAACAGAATTGCAATGGGATGTCCTGAAAAACAACCAAACAGCCTTAAAATTTTCTACTGGAGGATTTTATAATGATGTGAAAGATCGCATTTCATTGACTGCATTAGGGCCTGTACATTATGAATATAGAAATGTAGAAAACTGGAAAACTATGGGAGTAACAGCAAAACTCTACTATGAGCTTGAAAAAGTGGGATATGTGACTCTTGACGGCATTTATACATCATATTACAACACTTTCAGTTCTTCGGATGCCAACCTACCCTCTTCTATTTGGAGTTTTGATTTCACAAGTGATGTCACATTTTACCTGAAAAAAGACAAATTGCATTGGAATAGTTGGCTGAAACGCACCGGAAAAACACCGTTTTACATCTCTCAAGGCGACGCTATCTCTGAAGAGATCACTCCAGCTTGGACCATGTTGAATTCCAGTATTTCCACATTCTTTTTGAAGAAAAAGCTGATTCTACAAATTGGATGTAAGAACATCCTGGATGTCCGCCAGTTTGTGGCTAATTTAGGCAATGGCATTCATGTAGAACAAGCCAATCAACAGGCACTGCATTGGGGAAGAACCGGCTTTTTACAATTGAAATGGTCACTTGATACCAAATAGCAATAAATAAAGTTACCTTTACGTTTGAAAAAGTCAAATCGTTGCTTGCCCTATGCGGTATTGGAAAGTTATATTGATCATCCTATCAATTTTTCAAGTAGGTCTATCACAAAATGCTTCAAAAGGCATTGTATTTGGAATTGTCAGGGACATTGATACAAATGAAGGCATCGAATTTGCCATCGTACACGAAGCAGGAAGTGACAACGTAGTAGAAACGGACATATATGGACAATATCGTATAGAAATTGAAGCCGATAAAAAAACCACATTAATCATATCTAGGATTGGATATGTAGAAACTGAAATCAATGTCAGTCCATTAAAATTGAATCAAAAAAGGAACATCAACGTCAAGTTGGTTTCTAAATCCATTGATTTAGGTATTGTGGTTCGTGCAGCGAAAATTGAAGATGCCGGCATCGTCAGAGAAGAAGTAACAGAGCTTAAAATACTACCTACTGCTTCAGGAAATTTTGAAAGTGTCTTACCACATATAGCATTGGGTGTCAATCTAGGTTCAGGTGGTGAACTCACTTCACAATACAATGTCAGAGGTGGTAATTACGACGAAAACTTGGTTTATGTCAATGATTTTGAAATATTCAGACCTCAACTAATCCGCAGTGGCCAACAAGAAGGACTCAGCTTCCCAAATATAGACCTCATCAGGGATTTAGAGTTTTCATCCGGTGGATTTGACGCAAAATTTGGTGATAAGATGTCTTCTGTTTTAGACATTCGATATAAGCGCCCTGAGGAAACACGGGGAAGCGTTACAGGAAGTTTATTGGGTTTCACAGGGCATATAGAAGGATCAAAAAGAATTGGTGCAAATGCATATAATAAGTTTAGGTATCTCATAGGTGGCAGGTTTAAGACCAATGCATATCTTCTGTCAGCTTCAAACATTCTAGGTGAATACAACCCAAAATTTTACGATTTTCAAGCATTTTTGAGTTACGAAATTTCAAAAAATTGGCAAGTAGGGCTTATATCAAATTATAATGCATCTCGATATCTTTTTATCCCAAAAAGCGGCAGAAGTAAAAAAGGCACAATAGATTTTCAAATAGAATTACAAACCAATTACGAAGGCCAAGAAGTTGATAAATTTGACTATGGCATGACAGGTATAGTATTCACCTTCGTTCCGGAGCGAGATAAAAATCCGTTGTACATGAAGTGGATGGCTAGCTTCTATCAAGCAGGAGAATTTGAAAATTTTGATATATATGGACAGTATAGGCTGGTAGAATTAGAAACTGGAATAGGTTCAAATACTGGCCAAGAAGTAGCTGTATTAGGTGAGGGGGCTGAGCACACTTTTGCCAGAAATTCACTTTACAATAATATTTTCAATGCAGAATACAAAGGAGGCATAGAATTACAATCGAATAATCAACGTAACAATCACTTTATCCAGTGGGGATGTAAATACCAGTCAGAGTTTTTTGATGACCTTTTGCATGAATGGAGTAGATTAGATTCCTTTGACTATAATGTTCCTTACAAGGATAATGGGCTTGAGTTCCCAACACTGATCAATGGAAATGCATTGATCCAAAACACAAAAGTAAGCGCTTATCTGCAAGATGGATACACCATTTCTAATAATGACAGAGAATTTAAATTTTCTTTTGGATTGCGTTCAACATATCGCTCCTTGAGCAATGAATTCTTAATCAGTCCAAGGTTTCAGGTGCTCTATAAGCCTAAAAACACAAGCAATGAAATGGCCTATAAGCTTTCTATTGGTCAATACAATCAAACCCCATTCTATAGAGAAATGAGAAGAAGAGACGGTACTGTAAATACAGCGCTTCTATCACAAAAATCTCTACATATCGTTGCCGGGTTAAGTTATGATTTTACTTGGGAAAGGGTCAGCAATCGACCTTTTAGATTCATCGCAGAAGCCTATTACAAGACGCTCAAGGATCTAGTATCATATGACGTGGATAATGTCAGAATCCGATATTCAGGAGAAAATGATGCTGAAGGGTATGTACAAGGCATTGATTTTAGACTCAATGGTGAGTTTGTGAAAGATGCTGAATCATGGATCAATCTATCTTTCCTTAGGGCAAGAGAAAACATCTTAGGAGTGCAACATGAAGGATTCAAAGTTGTGGGCAATAAAAGAGAATTGGCACCGGTAAAAAATGTCCCAAGACCAACCGATCAATTCATGACGCTCAATATGTTTTTCCAAGACTACCTTCCTAAAAACGAAAACATCAAAGTTAATCTGAATTTTTCAGTTGGAACCGGTTTGCCATATGGACCAAAAGAAGACAACCTCGTTAGGAGAAATATATTTAGACTCAAGCCTTACCACCGTGTAGATATAGGCTTTTCATTCTTGCTGTGGAATGAAAAATGGAGATTGCAAAAGCCCAATCACCCACTGCGGTTTACCAAAAATGCTTGGCTTAGCCTAGAAGCTTTCAACCTGCTTAATATCTCAAATCAAGCTTCCGTAACATGGATCAAAGCTATTACAAATATAGAGTACGCACTTCCTAACAATTTGACCAGTAGGCGTATAAATCTAAAGATGAGAATAGATTTCTAGAAATCTAGGGTCTGAATATTTGATAAACTAAAATCAAGCCTTGGAAGACAGAGAAATCTCCTCCTATTTGGATACAATAAAACTTTTAGTTTCAGAATATTGGCCATCATTTGAACAGGACAAAAAGTACAAACCATTTAAAACATTGCCTATGTCAATTACATCTCCTTTATGGTATTTATTGAATGATAAGACAATATTCCCTTTTATATCAGTAACCTTAATACTTTCAAAATCATGGTCTATTTTTAAATAATGAGATGATGGTACAGGGTAAATTATGAAGTCAAATTCTTTTTGAACAAGGTTTTGCTCTAAACTAGATATTTTGTGTTCAATTTTGAATAACTGCATATCTCCTTCTGTCCGTGTACCAATAAAATAAATATCACCTGTGGTAGGATGTTTTGAAAAATTACTTATATCGCTAGAAAGAAACCCACTTCGTAGATCTGATAACATCGTAAAACTGAATGTTTCAATATTAAAGACCCACGGTTCAGATCCATGAGTCCCATCATCAAAGGAACAAAGGAATTCGTTTTCGTTTAATTGAATATTATAACCGTGTAGATAGCTATAACCAGGACTAAATTTTATTGAGTTTGTAACTTTTAATGTCTTTAGATCAAATTTGTCAAATTGATGAATGAAACCATTTACCCTATACGCTATAACCGCATAATCTTTATTTTGCATTAATATAATGGTGCCTTGATACCAATAATCCCTGACGGTCACTATTATTGGTTCACTATCAAAGCTATAGTAATACAGCTTTCTTGTATGATCTTTAATAAATTCTATGAATGAACCATACTCAGATTCACGCCAAAAAAAATTGTAATGGTTGAATGAATTGTCGATTTTTATCACTTTTTTGCGCACTTCTCCATTTTTTACCAATACTAATACCAATTCCTTATCATCGTAAAAAGCAAAAGATTGCATATCGTCCGTGATTGTTCCCGACCTGAAATAGGGATATTTAAAATCTTCTATTACGGTTGTTAATTCTCCATTGCCATTTACATGACTTAGGTTATTATTGACATTCAAATAAAACCCTCCTTTTTTGTCAGAAATTACTCCTAAAGATGTGTTGGGTTTAAAATTTAATGGTATCAATGTACCATCTATTGGGGAAAATATGTGATATGTGTTATTCTGGGACAAATGATATAAAATGTTGTTACCACTTACTTCAATGATATTACCTGTCTGTACATTAAAATCAGATACAGATATAAAATTGTCTGTATTCAAATCAAAATAGCCTCGAGTAGCATTCCTATACGTCTGACTTGAATAATTAACTATAAGATAATTTTCTGTCATTTTTAACTCACCCATTCCAAATTTTGGTGGCAAATTAATTTTAGAAAAAGTGAGATTATTTACATTCACTTTCAATACATATGATGAATCAAACTCTTCGAAGAGTAAATAAATGTGATCATTTTTCCTGAATATTTGTGACATTCTAATGTTGTCAATAGAGTTGTCCAAAATTTTATAACTCCTTGCCTCACTCAACATAAAAACGGCTTCATCAGTAGCTGCGAAGTATTTGTCATCGACCCAAAGATCTGCTTTAATATACTTGTAGATGCCCACATTCCTAACTACATCTTGCTTAAATATTTCATTTGTTTTTCCGTCTCTTTCATTCAGTTGCAAAAGAGAAAATCCACCTTCATATTGATAGCTGATAGTGATGTAATCCTTATCACTCACATCACTCAAAATAATATTTGATGATGTGTTAGAATCAGTTTGGATCAGACGATTACTTATGTCGGTACTTAAATCTAACTTATAAACGCCATCATTTGCAACAAAATACAACGCATCATTTATTCTTAAGTTATTATAAGAATAATTTGGGTACCCTGCAGTTTTTAATTCTTTTTTTGTTTTATTTTTGATATCATATAGATATAAAGTGGACATATTTAGATCATCATTCGACAGAAGAATATAGGCGTTATATAAACTCCTTGAATCTTTAAACCGGTAGTATGAATATTCTGACGTCTTTAAACTATCTCTATACACAACTTCACAGGATTCTAAGTCTATAACAAAATACTTTAGTAACGTATCTTCATTATGCCCATATATCAAACTTTGATTACAATAATACAGCAATTTATTTCCTTTTGGAATCTTACAATCAAGAGTGTCAATTGTATTGTCTTTTAATAATCGGTAAACATTAAAACTATCCTGAAACACCAATGCTATATTAGGATCATTTACCACGTAATCAAAGCCTATAATGTGAACATTGTGATTTAATTGATGCGTCTTATTGGTTTCTAAGTCAAAGTAAATAATACCGTCTTGATTCCAATTGTACATTTTTGAATTAAAATAATGCCCATAAAAATCTACCACTTCAAACTGTTTTTTATTTCGATCATATCTAACGTATTCTGTAGAACCATAATGAGTCCATACTTCAAAATAAAAGAAATTCTTTCCATATTGAAAGTTCGTAGGAAAGGAGTAACCAGAAGGTCTCAAATCGACAATTTCAACCGTTTTCCCTTTTACAAAATCAATTAAATAAATATAATCCTTGTAAAACTCAAATAATATTTGACCGTCATAAATGAGATTTGAATTATTCTCATAAGTATTATTTTTTAAATCGATTTTGGAGTCTGTTGGTCTTATTTTTAATTCATGTATGAAATTTAATGCTCCATTTTCTACCTGCCAAACCTTGGTGCCTGTTGCACCTTGTTCAATAAAATACTCGGTCGAGTCACCTTTGATGAATCCCTTCCTAGGATGCTCATCATTTGAAATAAGGTTTTCAAGATTGCTTACTTGTATTTGGCCAATCAATACGTCTGTGCAGACCAGCATGAAAGAAAAAAAGGAAAAAAATAAAAATACATTTTTTCGACTGTACTTCATGGGATGTAAATTGTAATTCATAAAAATAATTTCCAACAAAGATAATATTATTTGTATCAATCAATGACTTATTGTTACAATATTAAAGTTTCCATCAAAATTCAAGCCAGTTGCTTAATAAAATATCATCATTAAAGCACGGTGATCAACGCTAATAAAAATAGAAAGTACTCTCTTCCTACCATTTTGACCAGCAGACATATAAATCTAAAGATGAGAATAGATTTCTAAAAATCAATTCCCTTTCTCTGCTGATTCCACTTTAGTTACAATGTAATCTGTATCACCCTGCCAAGGAAACGCATCCACTTTTTGATTGTAATAAACACGTACACTTTTACCTTCCAAAGCTTGTGCTTGACGATAAATCTCTTCGTTTTGAATAGAAAACTCAAATTTACTCGCCGTATTCATGATCTGCATACCTGCCAGCTGTAGCTCACCTTCGTAAGTCTTGAAAAAAGCACCTTTTTTTGATATTTTGAGTAAAACTCCTGTTGTACTGCCCTCATTGATGGTAAAATTTCTATAAAAATAGTAACCTGTACTTCCTACTACTAATAGAAAAAAGAGCACCCATAGCGCTTTTTTCATAAAAGATCTTGCCTTTTGTTTTGCCTGTTCTAATGCCATGATTCCTATATCAATTTAAAAAACTTACAACAACATTATTATTAAATTAATTGCAATGTTCAGTGATAATTTTATATCAAATCTTGATGAGTTGTGTTTGACGTATCCTACCGTTTTGTTCAGTCATTTTTAGATTGTACATGCCTGAATTCAGTGATCTCAAATCAATAGCACCCTTTTCCCATTTTCCATAAAGGACTTTTTTACCTAAATTATCATAAATCTCCCATGGAGTACCTTCAACGGCATGTTTCAAAAATATATGATCCGTTGCAGGGTTAGGGTAAACGACACTTTCACTATCCAAACTATTATCTGTTGTAGAAGTCACATTACCCTCAGAAACTTGTGAAGTACACATTATCTGTAGTTCGTCATTGAATTTTATTGACTGAATTTCATCAGCCAATTCGATTTCAAATATCTGACCGCTATATTCGTGATTAAAAATAACATTTTTTACACCCGCAGATGTCTCGATTCTGAAAGGCAACGGCATCTCATAAAATCCAACTGAAGGATGTGATGTGGTCTGAAAAGCTTGGATATACAGCTTTCCGTCAGGTTTATGTTGCCAAACTATATCATATTGAGGAAAACCTTCTCCGACGAACCAATCATTGAAAAATTCATCAAGATCAACACCTGATCTGGCTTCCAAGTACGATTGCAAATCCGGAGTGACAGCATAATTGTATTGTTTTGCATTCAAATAGTCCCTAAGACCTTCAAAAAATGTCTCCTCACCCAATATAAAATTCAGCATATGCAAAAGGTAAGAACCTTTGTTGTAGGATAGTCGTCCACTAAAAATCCTATTGACACTCAATACATTATCCACCTTTACAGAGCCCGAAAAATTTGATGTGACTGAATTGATCTTGGATGTTTTCCAACTAATCCATGCGGCAGGGCCATTAAAACGTCTTTGACTTAATCCTTCCAAGTAAGTTGCAAAACCTTCATTGAGCCAAATGTCTTCCCATGATCCACACGTCACGTAATCGCCAAACCATTGATGGGCGAGTTCATGTGATAAAAGTCCAAAACTGAACCCTGAAACATAGCTCATAGTTTGGTGTTCCATTCCGCCTCCCCATTTGAACTGGGCATGTCCGTATTTCTCTTTGCTAAAAGGATATTTCACAAATAAGCTATCAAAATATTGAAGCACTTGAGCGTTCACCTTTGTACCTGCTTTAGCAGAAGCTTCAGTTTCAGGATATACATAATTCAACATCGTCATAGGTTGACCGTCTCTCAGAACCACATCATCTGTATATACAAGGTAGTTTGTTACAGATATCGCTACTAAATACGGTGCTATCGGATATCGATGCTTCCAATGATACGTGGAAAAACCTATATTATTGGTGGTTTCTTCAACTAGAAGCCCATTACTTGCAGCTCTATATTTAGAAGGTGTGATGACAGTGATATCAATGCTGTCTAACTTATCGGTTAGTCCGTTTTTGCATGGCCACCAATCTTGTGACCCAAAAGGTTCTGATAATGTCCATAACGCAGCTTCACCTTCATGTGTGTCAGCAAAGAACGATCCAAAGCCGCTTGAAGGTGGCGCACCTTGGTAACTAATGGTGATACTATCGATTGTATTCTGATTCAACGGACTTGGAAGTTTCACTGTTAATTGATAATTTCCTAACTGCTCATAATCTATTTTTTGACCATGATACATGATACTATCTACAGCAAGCAAAGTGGAAAAATCAAAATTTAATTCAGACAATCCATTTTCCAAAACCTTAAAGTGTGGTGTCACATCACCGATAATATAGTACTGATTTGGATCTATTTGCCATACACATTTATAATACGTCAAATCATAGTTATCTGAGGAAAGTAAACTTCTATTGGCATCCTGTGGTTTCACCATCCTTTCATTCAATCCTTTAGAACAGATATCATTGATCTCTTCCAGTTGTGCAAAACTGAAAATTGGAATTGACAAAACAAATAATAAAGTAATAAATTGTCTCATTTTAAAAAATTAATAATTTTAATTAAACCATGATTTAGCAGTATAGACTTGAGCTTTTGTGGAATCAATGGATACCGAATATGTAAATTTTGGGAGGATGGAAAATCCTCCTATCTCTCCTTTTTTATTGATAGCAATAAAACCTACCTGAAGAGACTTTGCCTTTTCAGGATTGATATTGACAATTCTTTCAACAGTCTTCTTACATGCTTCTTCTGGAGTAAATCCATGTCGCATATACTCAACAACCGTATGTGAACCGGAAATCCTGATCACTTCTTCACCAACTCCGGAAGAAGTAGCAGCTCCCACTTCATTATCTACATACAAACCAGCACCGATAATCGGTGAATCTCCCACCCTACCATGCATTTTAAATGCCATGCCACTTGTGGTGCAAACTCCTGACAAATTACCTTCATCGTCCAGTGCTAAAACGCCCATCGTGTCATGGTTGAACTCACCATTTTGAAGCTTACCGGGCACAGATTCCATACTTGATTTTGATTCGGAATTTTCGATGTTTGGAACAGGCTTATACGTAGATTTTTCCAGCCACTTATTATATTCCTTTTGAGCTTCCGGAGATAATTCTGTGTTCGTCATTTCTTGGTGCATTTGTCTAGCAAATAACTTCGCACCTTCTCCAACTAAAAAAACATGAGGAGTAGAATCCATCACCAATCTTGCCAAGGAGCTTGGATATTTAACACTTTCTACAAACGCTACCGATCCACAATTATATCGATCATCCATGATACAAGCGTCCAAAGTAACATGACCGTCACGATCAGGATTGCCCTGAGTACCGACACAGCAATTGCGTGTATTTTCGATGTATCGTGCACCAGCTTCTACTGCATCGATGGCTCTACCGTTTTGTGCAAGAACTTTCCAAGCAGCATCATTGACTTCCACTCCGCTGTCCCAAGTGGATATTACGATGGGTTTTTGAATTTTTGTGACAGAAGCATCTTGCGGTTTACATGAAACCAATAGAATTGCTCCTAAAAACAAAATATTCAAAAACTTCATCATCATACCATTAATGCTCATCTTGAAATATCAAAAAATCATTCCTCCTCCTCATTTGATGTCTCTTCTCTTCGAATCACGGTCACATCTGCAATGGATTGGTTTTCTTGAATTCTGATCACCTTGACACCCTGTGTTGCTCTACCCATGATTCGCACTTCTGACACAGGCATTCTTATGATGATACCATCATCTGTGGTGATCATAAGATCATCAAATTCTGATACATATTTGATGGCCAATAGTGAACCTGTTTTTTCTGTAATATTCATGGTTTTGACACCCTTACCACCTCTATTTGTAATTCTATAATCGTCTAATAATGAACGTTTACCATTACCTTTAGATGATACAACAAATACAGATTTATCAGTGCTCTCAGGATTTGCTGTGATCATACCAACAACTTCGTCTCCATCTTTTCCTAAAGTAATGGCTTTAACTCCCGCAGCAGAGCGTCCCATAGGTCTGGCTTTCTGTTCATTGAAACGAATGGCGCGACCTTCTTTATTGGCAATGACAATCTCACTATGTCCATTTGATAATTTTGCTTCTAACAATTGGTCACCTTCATTGATGGTAATGGCATTGATTCCATTCACTCTAGGTCGTGAAAAGGCTTCAACGATGGTCTTCTTCACCATTCCTTTTTTGGTACAGAAGATGATATAATTGTTGTTGATAAATTCTTCATCATTGAGATTTTCTATTTTTATATAGGCTCTCACTTTATCATCTGAAGGCATCGCAAGTATATTTTGTATAACACGTCCTTGTGAAGTTTTACTTGCTTCAGGAATTTCAAATGCTCTCAGCCAAAAACATCTTCCTTGCTCTGTAAACAATAACAGGTAATTGTGATTGTGGGCAATAAACATTTGTTCTACAAAATCAGTATCCCTTGTCTTCGCTCCTCGAGATCCCCTTCCTCCTCTACTTTGTTGTTTGAATTCATCAGTTTTTGTGCGCTTGATATATCCTAAGTGGGAGATTGTAATTACCACTTCTTCATTTGGAATGAGGTCTTCTACACTGATTTCGTCGTCAGAATGAGAGATATCTGTCTTACGGGCATCTCCATATTTTGCATCAATTTCGTCCAATTCATCCTTAATAATTTGCCTACGAATACCTTCATCTGCCAATACGCTCTTGTAGTATTCTATTTTAGCCAAAATTTCATGATATTCTTCCCTTACTTTGTCGATTTCAAGGCTAACAAGACGCTGAAGTCTCATGTCTAAAATTGCCTTAGCCTGAATTTCACTCAGAGAGAAAGTGGACATCAATCCGTCCTTGGCTACTTCTACGGTTTTTGATGAGCGAATTATTCTAATGACTTCATCTATATTGTCCAAAGCAATCAACAATCCTTCAAGGATATGGGCGCGTTCTTCTGCTTTTCTTAGATCGTATTGTGTACGTCTAACGATGACCTCGAGTCTGAATTTGATGAATTCTCCAATGAGATCTTTGAGATTCAACAATCGTGGTCTACCATTGACGAGCGCAATATTATTGACACCATAAGACGACTGTAAAGGTGTATATTTGTACAGTTTGCTTAAGATGACAGAGGCCATTGCTTCACGCTTCACATCAACTACAATCCTCAGTCCTCGTCTATCCGATTCATCTCTAATGTCAGAAATTCCTTCGATTCTTCCCTCATTGACCAACTCAGCAATTTTCAATACTAAATTGGCTTTATTGACTTGGTAAGGTATCTCCGTGATGATGATGGTCTCTCTACCTCCGGAACCATTTTCTATTTCTGCCTTCCCCCTGACTACAACTCTTCCTCTTCCTGTTTCATAACTTTCGCGAACACCTTGATATCCATAAATAGTACCTCCTGTCGGAAAATCCGGTGCCTTGATGTACGTCATCAACTCTTCGATGGTTATATCTTGGTTGTCCACCATGGCCTTTGTACCCTGTAGTACTTCACTTAAATTATGAGGAAGCATATTTGTTGCCATCCCGACTGCAATACCACTTGCACCATTGATCAACAAATTAGGAATCTTCGCAGGTAATACCGTAGGTTCCTCCAATGAATCATCAAAATTCAATTTAAAGTCAACAGTCTCTTTTTCGATATCATCCAACATTTCATCAGAGATTCTGGCCAGCCTTGCTTCAGTATATCTCATGGCTGCCGGGCTATCTCCATCCATAGAGCCAAAATTACCTTGTCCATCTACCAATGGATACCGAAGCGACCAATCTTGGGCCATCCTCACCATGGCATCATATACTGAACCATCTCCGTGGGGATGGTATTTACCTAAAACTTCTCCAACTATTCTCGCAGATTTTTTATGCGCCCTACCATAGGGAAGACCAAGTTCTGACATGCCATAAAGCACTCTTCGATGTACAGGTTTTAATCCATCTCTTACATCAGGAAGTGCTCTTGACACGATCACCGACATCGAATAATCGATGTACGATGATTTCATCTCATCTTCGATATTTATAGGGACAATACGTTGATCATTAGACATTTATATATTTAATTTTGATTTTTAAGAATAATATGCAAAAATAGTGAAAATACTTAAAAAAGTAAAATTTAATGGAAGCAAAATGGGATTAAAATATTCAAAAAATAGTTAATGTTTTGACAATAATTTTGAGTTAAAAAGCCATTCTCGGTTGTGGAGTCACTTCCAACCCACAAAACAGACCTTTTATAAACTTGTAGTACCCGGATATCCCCACCATGGCAGCATTATCTGTACATAATGACATCGGCGGAATAAATACATCCCAACCGGCAGAATCATGTTTTAATGCTAGAGACTGTCGCAGTAAACTATTGGCAGACACACCACCTGCGATTGCAACGGTAGTAATTCCTGTTTTTTGCACTGCAGACTCTAATTTAGCCATTAATATATTGATCACTGCTTGTTGGATACTTGCACAAAGATCATTTAAATTTTCTTCAATAAACGATGGATTTTGCTCTATGGAATCTCTTAAAAAATATAAAAATGACGTCTTCAATCCACTAAAACTAAAATCTAAATCCCCCACTTTTGGCATTGGAAAAGTAAATTTGGCTTTTCCATTGCGCGCCAATTGATCAATAATCGGCCCGGCAGGATAGGCTAAGCCCAACATTTTACCTGCTTTATCCAATGCCTCACCTGCTGCATCATCAATTGTAGAACCTAAGACTTCCATTTTATCATAGTCCGTCATGAGCACTATTTGGGTATGCCCTCCTGATACCGTCAGACAAAGAAATGGAAAAGTTGGAGGATTTTCTGTGGCAAAATGAGCCATGATATGTGCATGCATATGATGGACTTCCACCAAAGGCACATCTAATGCCAACGCCAAGCCCTTAGCAAATGAAACTCCAACCAATAAACTTCCTAACAAGCCTGGCCCTGCAGTAAATGCAATTCCGCTTATATCCGAAATGGAGATATTAGCTTCGCTCAATGCTCGCTGTACAATTGGGACGATATTGACGGTATGATTTCTACTTGCCAGCTCAGGAACCACACCTCCATAGTCAGAATGTACTGTTTGCGTGTGTGTACAATTAGATATAACTCTTCCTTGATGGATAACAGCTACTCCTGTGTCATCACATGATGATTCAATGGCAAGAATATATAAACTTAATGCTTTATGTGCTTCAGGCATGATCATTTGATGGGTAAATAGCTATTTTATATTGATGTGAGACACGATAAACAGTTCATAGAAAACAATGTTGTGAATACTTTTAGTTTTTTACCAAGTAAGAATAACCGGATATTAAAATAAATTTTCAATAATATTTGCAAATAAAGCACCAAAACTATTACTTTGTGCATCATTTGAATTGGGAATCTTATTAATTTCATTTTAAAACAACATCATTTTATATCATGAGAAACATCATAAATGTGGTTTTGGCTTTATTGACTGTCTTTTTTGCATATTGGCTCTACAATACTATTAGAGAACCAATTCGCTTTGCTGCTGAAAAGAGCAAAAGAGGAGATGCTGTCATTTCAAAACTTAAGGATATTCAATCCGCAGAAGATGTGTACCGTATGGTCACCGGTAAATTTGCCGGAAATTTTGACCAATTAAGAGATACAATAAATAACGGTAATATTGCTTTAATAAAATTGACTGCGGATCCAAACGATCCAACAAATCAAGATAAATTTGTAAAATCAGTTACTTACAAGTCAGCAAAAGATAGCCTTAGAGCCATTCTTATGCATGATGTGAACTTAGATTCATTGAAATACATACCATATTCTGACGGCAAAACCTTTGACATCGCTGCGGATACATTGACTTACCAAAATACATTGGTACAAGTGGTTCAAGTTGGTACTAAATGGAAGGACTTCATGGGAGAATACGCAGATCCAAAATTCAAAAAATACGATAATTTCTATGATCCTGAAAAAGCCCTTAAATTTGGAGATATGAATTCTCCTAATACAAATGGCAACTGGTAATTCATGATATTAAGAGATTTTAACCACGGGTTAGATATTTCAACAAAAAAAATGCTGTCAGTGAATCTCTTTCCTGACAGCATTTTTTATTGTGAGATACTAATGGACAGCTCACATTGGCAAATCTTATCTCATCACTCCTCTGAGAATGTGGATTTCGAACAACTGATTTACTTGCCGCAAGATATTGAACAAACATTGGAATCTGATGGATATAGTAGAATAAACATACAAGTGATGTCTCCTGCAGCATCAATGCACAAGGATGCTGAAGCGTTCAAGAAACAGTTTCCAAGTTTAGCCCATAAAATTCACTATTCTCAGAATCTCTTAAGCCAAGAAAACCAGTGTTTTTTTGTCCTTTCTAGACATCAAAACAACTTTCTAAACAACCATTTTGGTGCATTCGAATATCGTATCAAACACTTCATGTTTAGTCTAGATACACATTATTATGACAAGAAAGAAGACATCGCACACTGCCATTTAGATGGTAAAAAAGTACATTTATATATTAAACATTCCAATTCAATATTATATAACAGTTTTGATTATCATTCCAATGAAGATGTATTGTATTTTATCAATGCAGCTTACGATGCAACTAAACTCAATCCCAAAAAACTTGGTTTGAATATTTCAGGTTGGATAGACCAAGATTCTGCATTGTGGAAAATGCTCAATGGGTACCTCATTGACATCCAAGTTTGTAACCCAATTACGTTAACTATGTTCGGTGAAAATAAGTTACCAACCCATCATTTCTTTGACCATTATTTGAATGTTTTATGCGGATAATTTCCGGAGAATTCAAAGGAAGAAGATTCTACCCACCAGCTGATAATTGGCCAACAAGGCCTACAACTGATTTCGCGAAGGAAGGCTTGTTTAATATCCTGACCAATCTCATTGATTTTGAAGAGACTCGAATGTTAGATTTATTTGGCGGTACAGGCAACCATTGTTTTGAATTCATTTCCCGTGGATGTCCTCATGCCACTTATGTAGATGCGTTTCCTGCTGCAGTAATTTTTGTTAAGAAAACGGCACAAACACTTGGAATTGAAGAAAAATTGACCGTCATAAAAAATGATGTCTTCAAGTTTTTAAAAAACAATGATCAAAAGTTTGATTATATATTTGCCGGCCCGCCCTACCCTTTAAAAAATTTAAACGAAATTCCTGATATCATTTTTTCGTCCGATGTATTAGAAAATTCAGGTATTTTCATTTTAGAACACAATCCAAAACATAATTTTGAAGAGCATCCACAGTTTTGGCAATCCAGAAACTACGGCACCACCATTTTTAGTTTTTTCAGAGACTGATAAACGGCAAACCCATTTTCACTTTGTCCTTGTACGTCTTTTTGTAGTAGTTTTATTGCGCTGTAAGTAATTCACAACACCTATAAAGGATAGAAACAATATAGCTCCCAATACTGCTGTAACAAATCTTCCAATGATGCCTTCCATCATAGTTATATGAAGTACTTTTATAAACCACACCCCAATTACGCTTCCAATAACTCCCACAACAACATTGCCCAAGCAGCCATAACCTTCGCCACCCAATATCCTGCTAGCGATATAGCCACAGACTGCCCCAAAAAACCCATCTAACAAAATCGTCCAATCAAACTCAGCCATACTTTTTCAAATTGGGAATAATAAAAAATGGAGTCTACCATAGGATAGCCTCCATTTTGTTTTAATGTGAATATTTGGTTTTATCCTCCAAAATCATCAAATGCAATATTATCATCCGGTACGCCCAATTCGTCTAAGGCTTTCAATACCGACTGGTTCATCATCGGAGGGCCGCAGAAATAGTATTCTATTTCTTCAGGTTCTGGATGCTTTGACAGATATTCCTTTACTAAAACAGGCATGATAAATCCTTTGAAACCATCACCTGGACTATCGATATCTGCTTTCACCTGCCAATTATCTTCAGGCAATGGATTATCCAAAGCCACATAAAACTTGAAATTTGGAAATTCTCTCTCAATGGCTCTGAATTCTTCGATATAGAAGAGCTCTCTTTTCGTCCTTCCACCATACCAATAAGATATTTTTCTATCTGTGGTTTTCAATGTGTGAAATAAATGAAATAAATGAGAACGCAAAGGTGCCATACCTGCTCCACCACCGATATACACCATTTCCTTCTTAGTAGGTTTAATAAAAAACTCTCCGTAAGGCCCAGAAACGGTGCATTTGTCACCAGGTTTTAAATTGAACACATATGATGAGCAAACACCCGGATTAACAGGCATCCAAGACTTCGTTGCAGAACTAAATGGTGGTGTGGCAATTCTAATGTTTAATTTTACAATATTACCTTCTGCAGGGTGATTTGCCATAGAGTACGCTCTGAATTGAGGATCATCATTGACCATTTTCAAACCCCACAACATAAAATTGTCCCATTCTGATTGGAATTTCTTAGGATCGTCGTGATATTCAGGATGGGCTGTGATATCCATGTTTTTAAAATCCACAGTAATTTTTGGAACATCAATCTGAATATATCCACCAGACTGAAAGTCCATATGCTCACCATCTGGAAGTTTTACCACAAATTCTTTAATAAATGAGGCTACATTATAATTTGAAATAACCTCGCATTCCCATTTTTTGATACCAAATATCTCTTGTGGAATACCGATTTTCATATTTTCACGCACCTTGACTTGGCATGCCAATCTCATACCTTCTGCCGCTTCCTTTCTTGACAAATGGTTCATCTCCGTTGGCAAAACATCGCCGCCTCCAGAGTACACATGGCATTCGCACATACCGCAGGTACCTCCGCCTCCACATGCAGATGGCAAAAATATTTTTTGATCACTGAGTGCTGTCAATAGTGAACTTCCCGGAGATGTTTCCACAGCTGCCGATTCATCGCCATTGATCACTATTTTTACGTTTCCTTGTGGAACGAGTTTCTTTCTCGCATAGATCAACATCAGTGATAATGCCAATATAACAGCACTGAATATGATAACTGCGTATATAATCGGTGTCCAGGACAATAATATATACAAACTAAATAAGGTCATCTTTTACGATTTTGTAGGTTTAAAATGCTGCCGGATCTATACCCATCAAGCCCATGAATGCCATTCCCATTAATCCTGTCAAAATAAAAGCCATGCCAAGACCTCGCAAAGGAGCTGGAACATTGGAATAACTCATTTTCTCACGAATTGCAGCGATGGCAACAATGGCCAATGCCCATCCAAAACCACCTCCTAATCCGAAGGAAACAGACTGAGAAAAATTATATTCCTTAGTAATCATAAATAACGAAGCTCCAAGGATAGCACAGTTTACAGTGATCAAAGGAAGAAAAATTCCTAGGGAATTATACAATGAAGGAGAGAATTTCTCTACAACCATTTCTACCAATTGCACCAAAGCTGCTATCGTCGATATGAAAATAATAAATCTTAGGAAGGTTAAATCCAGTTTAAATAATCCTGTCTCCCCAAGTAAATAATGGTCTATCAACCAGTTCATAGGAATGGTAAGACCTAGAACAAAAATAACGGCAACGCCCAATCCCAAAGCTGTTTTAACACTTTTCGAAACGGCCAAAAATGAGCACATCCCAAGAAAATAGGACAATGCCATATTCTCAATGAATGCCGATTTTATGAATATATTTAATAAATCTCCCATTGTTTGATATTATGAAATGTCAACTAATTTTTTATACTTGGTTCTTTGAAGCCAGATTAAGACTCCAAGAACAAACATCGCAGCAGGTGCTAAAATCATCAAATTGTTTGGCACATACCAATGCAACCAACCAATTTGTGAGGTATTGAGAGCATACTCAGCTGTTGGACCAATGATCTTGTAATTGAACAAAGAACCTTTTCCAAATAATTCCCTGATGAATGCAACGATCACCAAGATCACAGCATACCCAAATCCATTACCTAAACCATCCAAGAATGATCTCCAAGGTTTGTTTGCCATAGCAAATGCTTCCAATCTACCCATAACGATACAATTGGTGATGATCAAACCTATAAATACAGACAACTCTTTCCAAATTGGATAGTTATATGCCTTTAAGAATAATTCGACTACTGTAACTAGAAACGCGATGATCACCAATTGGACGATCATTCTAATTTGCTTAGGGATATAATTTCTCAACAAAGACGTGAACAAATTAGAAAACGCGGTTACTAACATCACTGCTATACCCATGACAATGGCTTTGTTTAAAAGTGTAGTCACCGCCAAGGCAGAACATACACCTAAAACCTGAACTGTGATGGGATTATTTTCATTTATTGGATCTGTTAATAACTTTTTTTCTTCCTTGCCAAAGGCAATGGCAGGTTCTTTTTCTGTTATTTCTATAATATCAGCCATGTTTATTATTTTATTGTATCATTCATCATTTGGTGTACAGTATCTGACTCCATTTGATTAGAAAATTTTGACTTAATGTATGGGTCATAATATTTCAGACCACGTTGTAACATTTCTTGAACTCCCTTTCCAGTAATAGTTGCACCAGAAATAGCATCTACTTGATAATCAGGTTGTTTCACACCACCTTTCACTATTTCAAGAGATTGAAAATCTCCTTTCTCGTTGTACAGTTTTCTACCTGTAAATTGAGAAAACCATGCTTTGTTGTCCTTTATCTCGGCTCCCAATCCCGGAGTTTCACCTTTGTGGTCAAAAGCTTCACCTGCGATCGTTTTCCAATCAGGCTGCAAGGTTATGTAACCCCAAATTTCATCCCATAGACCTTTACCACGTACATACATGATGTTATAGTCCTTACCATCTTTTGCTTTAAAAGTATAAAGTGGTAACAATCTCTCCCCTTCAGGTTTCTTTGCCTCGAGGGCAAAATCCACATCAGCTGCCGTTTTTGCTAAGCCATTTGTCATTGAAGATATTTCGTCATCTGAAACTATTTTTCCTTCAGTATTCAAAGCTTGGACTGTAATTTGATTTGCAAAAATATCTTGAACTTCTTGATTCGAAAGAGCATTGACATCTTTGCCTAATTGTTCAGACACTGCTGATAGAATTCCTTTTTTATTGTACACTGACTCGTTGACATTGTGAATCGGTTTGAGCCCGGAAACCAAAAGGGCCAAAACAAAAGCCACAATGACAGTCATAATCAATGTAAACTTAATAACGCTGCTATTACCCACGGCTTAATCGTTTTTTAATATTTGAATCAATAACAAAATAATCAATGGTTGGAGCAAAGGTATTCATCAATAATATGGCCAACATCCAACCTTCTGGATATGCAGGATTCATCACTCTGATAATCATACCTAAAAAACCTATTAAAATACCATAAATCCATTTGCCTTTGTTTGTGCTTGCTGCTGTCACAGGATCTGTAGCCATAAATGCCATCGCGAATAAAAATGAACCCATCAAAAAGTGCTGGTGCCAAGTCACAGTCATAAATGGTGTGGTTCCTATTGCATTGAGCAAAAATGTTGTTCCTATTGCTCCTAATATCATTCCCAACATAATTCTCCAGCTTGCGACTTTGGTGACAACTAAAAATAAAGCTCCAATAAGGATTAATACTTTACTCGTTTCCCCGATTGATCCAGGAATTGCTCCCCAAAGTAGATTATGTTCAGAAAATACTGATGTGACTTTTTCCCAACCTCCATTATATGCAAGCGCCAATGGTGTGGCTCCGGAAAATCCATCTACAATTGTACCGGGTTTAAATGTTTCCCATCCAAAACTGCCAAATATTCCATTGAATACATTATGAATCCATCCATAATGCGTGGAGGCTCCTTCCGCAATTTTTTCAAATCCTGAAACCCAAACCTGATCACCTGAAATACTCAATGGGTAAGCGAAAAATATAAATACTCTTGCTAATAATGCAACATTCCAAATATTCATACCAGTACCACCAAAAGCTTCCTTACCGATGATTACCGCAAAAATTACGGCTAATGACAATATCCATAATGGAATATCAGGCGGCATAACCAAAGGTATCAATGCGCCTGTCACTAAATACCCTTCTTCAACTGCATGTCCTTTTTTGGCAGCAAAATAAAACTCTATGCCCAAACCCACAACCATACTGACAATGTAAATTGGCAACACCTTAATGAGGCCGAATACCAATTTCAAATGAAACCCATCCCAAAATTCTGGATATTGGCCCATCGCAATAAAATGCTGATGTCCAACATTGTAAGTACCGTAAAGGTAACACAAAGTCAAAGCTAACACTACCATGGTCATCAACCTTTTCAAGTCCATCCCATCCTTGATGTGTGCTCCGCCTTTTGTGACTGTATCCGGAACGTAAAGAAACGTAAAAAAAGCATCATAGGCTGTGTGTAACAGCGGGCTTTTCTTTTTGTCCGGCTCTATTTTTCTAAAAAAATCTATTAATGCCATGTCTTTAAGACTTCAAATTTTCCTAACCTTGTTCTTTAATATAGTTGAGCCCATCCCTCAGCATTGATTGCACCGGATTCTTTGAAGAATCCACAAATTCACATAATGCCACATCCTCTTCTGTAAGCTCATAGATTCCTAAACCCTCCATTTTTTCGATGTCTTGGGCTAAGATGGCTTTCATAAGATGCTGTGGATAAATGTTCATTGGCAATACTGATTCCATCTTGCCTGTCTCAACAAATGCTCTCTTTTCTCCATGAGAATTTGTGGTAACATCAAATTCTTTCTTTCCAAATATAGAACTCAAAAATGTTTTGGAAATACTTGGTCTTGCCTTCATAGGCACCAACCATCCAAACATTTCAAAATCTTTACCTTCCTTCAATACGGTTAATTGGTCATCTCTAAAATGTAAATAACCATCTCCATCAATTTGCTTTCCTGAAAGAGCATCACCGGAAATAAATCTGAACGATCCATTTTCCAATTGCCCATGTATCAAGTCAGCGACCGAAGCTCCCAAATAGGTTTTTGCATACATTGGATTCTTCACATGACCAGCAACAGCAACGATCCTTGATGCATCATATTTTCCTGTAGTCCACATTTTACCAATAGTAAGTACGTCTTGCACACCAAGCGTCCACACAGATTTATGGTGAGAGATTGGCGCCACATGATGTATTTGAACACCTACATTTCCTGCGGGATGTGGTCCGCTGAACCAGTTTGTAACTGCATTTTTAAACGATCCGAACTTGGTATTTTTATTCTTACCATCTAAGCCTAAAATTACCTTGCCATCAGTCAATTTGCTCAGAACATCCAATCCCGTCTTGAAAGCAGCTTCGTCTCCTTCTATAATCAACTCATAATCAGGAGCCAACGGGCCTGTGTCAAAAGTGGAAACAAAAATGTTTGTTGGAATGGTTTCAACAGACGGAACTTGATCAAACGGACGTTCGTTCAAATGCACCCAAAGTCCTGATTCACACATAAATGCAATGATCTTTCCTCTGTCCGCATCGATAGAAGGCACATTGAAAACCTTATGTTGATTTTGCTTATCTGCCAAGATAACCACCGAAGCAATAGAACGCTTGGCGCCTCTATTGATCTCAATGACCTCACCACTTACCGGAGCCACGTAATGAATTCCCGGACGAACTTTATCAAAGAATAATGGATCTCCTGCTTGTACCGATTGTCCTACTTCAACTACTACTTTAGGAATCGGAGAAATTCCATTAAAACTGTATGGGGAAATTCCAAAACGATTTACTTGAAGGTGAGAGGGTTTTCCCTTTGCTTCGCCGACCAATCTCACGTCATACCCTTTCCTTAGGCTGATGGATTGACCGCTTTTAATATCTACTGCCATAGATTTATTGAATAATAACTCAAAGATTTAACTCTATTGTAATTTGAACTTAAAGAAATTCAAAAAACGCTGCAAATTTACAACCCCTTTATGGATAAATGAAATATTAAATTAAAATTTTAATAATATTGAAAATATATTTCAAAATTCTAAGATTCCCTCATGCACTCAGCGTAAGGGACAACATTACAAATATTTAATCTTCTAAATTCCGTCAGTAATAAAAGGATATCAGTGAACCGTAAGCCGAATCTAAGGTTAATAATGGGTTTTAACAAATTTTGATATATGGATCACCATCAGAGGTTGGCATCAATCGCAAAAATTCAAGTTTGGCAAGTACAAACTGTGTTACAATTAGCGGATGAAGGTGCCACAATTCCATTCATAGCAAGGTATAGAAAAGAAAAAACCGGTCACCTTGATGAAGTCAAGTTGCAGATGATTATAACCGAAAACAGGAGGTTATTAGACTTATACGAACGTAAAAAATTTATCTTAGAAGCTATTGCAGAACAAAATAAATTGAGCCACGACTTGGAACAAAAAATCCAAGAGTGTTTTGATTCGAAGGTGTTGGAAGATCTTTATGCTCCTTTTAAAAAGAAAAAGAAATCACGAGGTGACATTGCCACAGATGCGGGATTAGAACCACTAGCTAAGTTGATATTTGGGCAAAGGATTTCAAATCTTCACCAAACTGCTGGGAAGTATGTTTGTATGGTATTTCCTTCGGTGGATGATGTCCTACAAGGCGCACAGGATATTATTGCTGAGTGGATCAATGAAAATGTAAAAACGAGGGATTTGCTGCTAAAAACCATGGAAAAAACGGGATACTTATCAGCAAATGTTGTGAAATCTAAAAAAGAAGATGCTACAAAGTACGCTGATTACTTCAATTTTCAAGAATTATTAAAAAAGTGTCCGTCCCACAGAGTATTGGCCATGTTAAGAGGGGCAAATGAAGGGTTTCTGAAAGTGCATATTGAAATGGACAATGATGCATTTATCAACAGTATCTTAAAGTATTATATAAGGACTGATGGTGAAGCCGCTGAAATAGTTGAAAATGCAATCAGAGATGCCTATAAAAGATTGATGTTTCCTTCCATTGAAAATAGCGTCTTGCAAGAAGCCAAAAACAAAGCTGATAAAATCGCTATAGAAGTTTTTAGTAAAAATCTCAAACAATTACTCTTGGCTGCTCCTGTGGGAACCAAGCGCATACTGGGTGTCGATCCAGGTTTTAGAACCGGTTGCAAACTCGCATTTTTGGATGAAAACGGCAATGTGGTGCATACGGATACGCTGTATATCATGGGAAATGAAAATCAAAATGCAACATATAAAATAGAACATCTACTCAAAGAATATGATATTCAGGCCATCGCCATCGGCAATGGTACAGCTTCTCGAGAAACTGAAACGTTTTTTCGAAACCTTAAAATTGATTCAACAGTAGATATCTATATCGTAAGCGAAAGTGGCGCATCCATATATTCTGCTTCTGATGTTGCCAGAGAAGAGTTTCCTTCACTTGACCTCACACTGCGTGGTGCCATTTCAATCGGACGCAGATTAATGGATCCATTGTCAGAGCTCGTAAAAATAGATCCAAAATCCATTGGTGTTGGACAATATCAACATGATGTACACCAACCCACGCTGAAGGAAAGTTTGGATTTTACTGTCCAATCGTGTGTCAATAAAGTGGGAATAAATATCAATACTGCCTCGCACCATTTGCTCCAATATATTTCAGGTCTTGGTCCCACATTAGCTAAAAATATTGTTGAATTTAGAAGGAATAATGGCCCATATAAACAAAAGTCAGACTTGATGCAAGTATCCAGATTGGGACAAAAAGCTTTTGAACAATGTGCAGGATTTCTTAGGATTAGGGAAGGAGAGAATCCATTGGACAATACAGGCATCCATCCGGAAACCTATCCTATCGTGGAATCTATGGTGCGTGATTCAGGATGTACTATGGAAGAATTTATCCGTCAAAAAAAGTTCAAGAGTATTAACGAGCTGGATAAATACACAGATAAAAACTTTGGGCTTGCGACTTTAAACGATATTTTGGTGGAATTAGACAAACCCGGACTTGATCCAAGGGGTGAAAACAAAGTTTTTAAATTCATGGAAAATGTGAAAACCATTGAAGATGTCAAGGTTGGCATGACATTACCTGGCATTGTCACCAATGTAACTGCATTCGGTGCATTTGTGGATATTGGTATAAAGCAGGAAGGGTTGATTCATATTTCACAGCTCTCAGAAGATTTTGTAAGTAATCCTATGGATATTGTGCAAGTTCAACAACAGGTTACTACAGAAGTGCTCCAAGTAGATATAGATAGAAAGAGGGTTCAACTAAAACTACTTAAAGGGTAATACAATTAACGCAAGTCTTGATTTTGAAATATAATTTTCCCAAATTGTTGTCCTGTTTCCATTTTTTTCATACCCAATTCTAGTTGGCTCAATGGAAAAACTTCATCAATAACAGGTTTGATATCATATTTTTGTACAAAATCTACCATTTCCTTAAAATCTTGATCTGAACCCATAGTTGATCCTAAAATCGACACTTGTCGCCAAAATAATACTTGGGTATTCAAATTTGTGATTTTACCATGTGTGCCACCATAGATCGCAATTCTACCACCTGGTTTAATGACTTTCATCAAATTTGAAAATCCATCTCCGCCAGCAGAATCTATGATCACATCTACACCACCAAAATCTGCAATTAAACGTTTAGTCCATTGGTCGTCAGTGTATAGATATCCCGCATGAGCGCCAAGTTTTATTGCCAAATCCAGTTTCCATTGGTGACCTGATGTGACTATGACTTTACAACCTTGAGCCAATGCAAATTGAAAAGCCATCATTGCGACTCCTCCTCCAATTCCATTGATCAATACTACATCTGAAGGTGTTGTCCTTGCTCTTGATATTAATGCCCTATAAGCTGTCAATCCAGCTAAAGGTAGTGCGGCAGCCTCCTCATCAGTTAAATAATCAGGAACCAGAATTAAGTTTTCCTTTGAAATACTTATTTTATCCGAGAATGTCCCATGAGTGGGCATACCTAACACACTGTATTCGTCTGATTGCGCCAGTTCATTATTTCCCCACTGAATGGATGGATTGATTAGGTATCTCTTTCCGTCGAAAATGACACAACCATCGGAGCCTAAGATGATATTTTCTTTGATATCAGGGTATTTACCATATTTTATCCATACATCTCTGTGATTCAATGCAGATGTAAGCACATCACAAACTACATGTTCAGTTGTTTGGTTTTCGTCGGGAAGTTGATCTTCCCAAACCAATGACCCATTTTTTAATATCCAACCTTTCATACCCCAAAAAAAAAGGCCCAAAAATGTATTCAGGCCTTTCTATTTAATTATTGTTTAAACAAATTCATTATTTCAATGCAGGCTTTCGAGAAGCAACTCCTTTATCGGTTTTTCCTTTGGCAGGAACTCTTGATTTGATAGTTAAGTCGTCAGATAAATCATGCATGATTGGCGCAGCGACAAATACTGATGAATAAGTACCTACCAAAATACCAACTAGTAGAGCAAAAGCAAAACCTTTGATACTCGCACCACCAAACAAGAACAATACTAATATCACTATCAATGTGGTAAACGATGTCATCAATGTTCTAGATAATGTGGAATTGATGGCGTCATTGATGATTTCAGCTTTTGATTTCTGGATGTGCAAACCAAAATATTCTCTGATCCTGTCAAAGATGATCACTGTATCGTTGATAGAGTAACCGATGACTGTCAATATAGCAGCGATAAAAGCTTGGTCGATTTCTAATGAAAAAGGTAAGATTCCTTTAAATATAGAGAATAAACCTAAAACTATAAGTGAGTCGTGGAACAATGCTATCACAGCACCCGCACTATATTGCCACTTAGAAAATCTCAATAAGATGTAGAGGAATATTGCTAATAATGCTAAAATTCCCGCATAAATAGATGTTTGCTTTAAATCATCAGCAATTGTAGGCCCAACCTGTGTTGAACTAGTGATGTGTGTTACATCGCCATCAATATCCGTATTTGAAAAGTCAGCAAGGGATGTTTTTATTCCTGTTACTTTGGAAATTCCTTCATACAATTTTGCCAGTACTTTGTTTGGAGTATCTTGACCAGTTTCAGAGACTAAATATGAAGTGGTAATATTGAATGTGTTTTCAGTATCCACCAACTTCACAACCGGTGCTGATTCAAATTCTTTGGTTAACTCATCTCTTAGAACATCCGCTGATACATTGATGTCCTTTGCAAACTGAACATTGTATGAAAATCCACCTTTGTAATCTACTCCCAAATCAAAACCCCTAGTAAACATAGAAATTAATCCCAATAAGATCAATGATCCGGAAAAGATGTAGGCGATCTTCCTCTTACCTATCCAGTCAAAATTGATATTTTTAAAAGCGCCCTTTGAAATGCTACTCCAGAAGCTTAAATCTTTATTCTTATTCACCCACCATTCGATCATTAGTCTTGTGATAAATATCGCTGTGAACAACGAACAAAATACCCCAATGATCAAAACAACGGCAAATCCTTTTACCGGACCTAAACCAAAATAAGCCAAAATGGAGGCAGTAATGACCGTAGTCATATTGGCATCTATAATAGCAGAATAAGAATGATGAAAACCGTCAGAAATAGCCTGTTTTAATGACTTTCCAAGCATCAATTCTTCCTTAATTCTCTCATAAATGATTACGTTTGCATCAACGGCCATACCGATCGTCAGAACGATACCTGCAATTCCTGACAGTGTCAAAACCGTACCAAAACTAGACAATGTACCAACAATGAGAAATACGTTTAATAATAATGAGATTACTGCAAATAAACCACCCAATGCATAGTAAATCAACATAGTGACGATCACCAAGGCAAAACCTACGATCAATGAATTGATACTTTTTGAAATATTTGTTTTTCCTAATGATGGACCCACTGTTGACTCTTGTATAATTTGAGTATTGGCCGGCAATCTACCAACTGATAAGATGCTTGCAAAGTCATTAGCCTCTTCTACAGTATAGTTTCCTGTTATAGCTGAAGAACCCTCAGTAATTGGACCATTGACTCTTGGTGCTGATACCACCTCATTATCTAAAACAACAGCAATCTCCCTATTGCCTTCATTGGCAGCCTTAGTGGTCATCTCTGCCCACTTTTTAGCACCTATGGCATTCATTCTCATATTCACCTCAGTTTGCCCACTTAAGCTATTTAAACTTTGGGTAGCACTAGTGACAACATCACCGTTTAATGGAGCTTCTTCTGAATTTGGAACTGTCTTTATCAGATACAGCTCATACTGGGTTGTGAAGTTTCCATTGGCATCCTGAGTGGGTTTGTATGACCACATGAATTTGGAATTCTTTGGGAACAGTGCTTTGATATCTTCTCTCTCTAGTATGGAATTGATAGCTTGCTTTTTGAATTTATCGGCAACACCCATAACGGTGTTATACATATTGCCATTATTGATATTTAAATTAGCAAACAAAGAACCCTTTGCACCTTCCGTTGGATTTTTGGGTACTAACTTCATTTCTTTACCTACAACGTTTCCTAAGTCATCGAACTTGTCGGTATAGATAGTATCCATTGCAATTGCTGTGGTATCTATGGATGGGTTGCTACTTCCCGCTCTGCGATCAGCTTCCTGAAACGCAGCCATCACTCCAGGATCATTATATCTATAGGTATCCCAAAATTCTAGCTTAGCACTGGTTTGAATAAATTGCCTTGCCCTTTCTTTATTCTCAATGCCCGGCATTTCTACCAAGATCAAGTCCCTATTCGGATCAAGGGAAATATTTGGTTGCGCTACACCAAGTTTATCGATCCTTTTTTTCAATCTTTCAAATGTCAACTTCACAGTTTCATTTGCACGAGATCTGATAGTGGAAATGATGACAGCATCATTTGTGGAAGTATTGATATCTCCCAGAGCTTCACTTCTAGCAAATATCCTTGCTAATTTATCAGGTCCTGCCAATGTTTTGTACTCATCACCAAAGAGTGTAACGAAATCAGATTGAGAAGACTTCATCTTTTCCTTTGCGTTAGCAATGGCTTTGACAAAATCTGCATTGTGTTTATTTTTACCCGCCAGTGATTTAAGGAAATCCTCCAAATCTACCTGCACTACAGCGCTCATACCACCTTTGAGATCCAATCCCAAAGCCAATTGTTGTTTTTTTAATTCGTTATAAGTGTAAGATTTCACCAATGGAATTGAAAAAATCTCTACGCTCGACATAGAGTCCAAATATTTTCCTTTGGCTAATTTATACGCTGCAGAATTTTCAGAAGCATCAGCTCCAGCTATAGATGTTGCATAATCACTTGCTTCTCTTTCTACCCTATTTGTTGGAATAAAATACCAAAATTGCAGTAAACAGACGATTGATATCAAAATCAATACTATCTTTACCAAACCTTTTCCTTGCATTATGATTTCATTAATTTTTGAAAAAACAGCGCAAATATACGGCTTTTAGTTAATTTATAGTACTTTAAACTATGCAAACAAAAAAAATAATCACTGGTTAACATAAGATATTGATAATCAGTATTTTTTAAAATGGTAAAATTATTATAAATAAATTATATATTTTAACTTGGTAAGGTGTCATTTATGTTGAAATAGAATTTATTGACAAATTTATCCATCAAAACTTAATGCATTGATCTTTTTCATATATACATTGATTAAAATTTCTGGAGTAAATTCTTAAAAATAAGATATATTCACATCTCTATTCTCTTAGAGTATGTTTAAAATTTATCCTTTAGCAAGAAAATGTTGTATTTTGGCTACAAATTCGTTAAATTTTTCGCCGAATTGCCCACATTCGACTGCAAAATTTGCCTTTTTTCGCTCAAAATAATTCCATTTTATTGTCCAAAAACAAAATTTAAACATTCTCTTAATTTAAAAAACATGAAAGAACTCTAACTTTTCTTTTCAGTACAACGATCAGACTAAAAAGTAAATAGATATAGTTTCTCAACATCAACCAAGTGCATATACCTCACCACATAATTCTAAATCAAAAGGATCATTTGATGCGATAACGATGATACGGTTATTTTTATAGGATGATAGTAGATCAACAAACCATTTCTTTGATGACGCATCTAAAAATGAAGTAGGCTCATCTAGCAATACCAAAGGCACATCGGACAAAATAGCAGTAGCCAACTTCACCCGTTGGGTCATTCCGGACGAATATTCTGATAATCGCTTGTCGTAATCATTCTTTTTTAGGGAAATTATATCCAAGAATTCTGAAACATCCACCTGCATGGGCTTGAAGATAGCATGAAATTGGTACAATTCCTTCAATGTAAATTCTGGAATGATATCTGTGTAGGGAGCAGAAAGTGTGAGATACCGGTACATATTTTTGGGTAATACAGTACCACCTTCAAAGTGGTACATCAAGCTTCCGGAAGAAGGGGTTATATGTGTGGCCAATAGTTTTATCAACGTAGATTTTCCGGAACCATTTCTACCGCTAATACCAAAAATCTTGTCTGAAGTCAATTGAAAAGTAACATCGCGAAAAATCCAATTATAACCATATCTTTTAGAAATATTGTTTAATTGAATGTAAGATTGGGACATTAAATTTGTTTAAAACCTTTCATGAGACCTCTATCAGCTTGACCCAAAAATGCCAAAATTTGATCTTTATACTTAGAATTAGGAATACTTACTTCGATAAGTTCGACAGATTTTTTGACATTAGATCCTTTTACAAAAAGTATTCTGTAGATATCCATGATGTGATTCACTTCATCATCTGAGAAGCCTCTTCGTTTCAATCCTATACTATTGACTCCTGCGTAGGACAATGGTTCTCTTGCAGCTTTCACAAAAGGAGGAACATCTTTGCGAACGAGAGAACCTCCACCAACCATAGCATGATCACCGATTTTTACAAATTGGTGGACGGCGCTCATACCACCTATAATCACATAATCACCTACTGTGATGTGACCGGCTAAATTAACGCTGTTGGCAATAATACAATGGTTCCCAATGAAGCAATCGTGTGCCACATGTACATAAGCCATGAGTAAAGTGTTCGAGCCTATCTTTGTTGTCATGCTGTATTCTGTGCCACGGTTGAGTGTGCAACATTCACGGATGATTACATTATCACCGATGACAACTGTAGAATTTTCGCCCTTATATTTTAAATCTTGCGGTATAGCACCGATCACAGCTCCAGGAAATACCTTACAATTTTTGCCTAGGAACGAACCCGATAAGATGGTGGCGTGTGGACCAATCCAAGAACCATCACCGATAGTTACGCCTTCACCAATAAATGCAAAAGGTTCCACGGTGACGTCATTGCCAAGCTTAGCGTCCGGATGTATATAACTCAATTGGTGTATCATTCATCTCTTTTTACAATCTGAGCCGTCAATTCACCTTCTGAAACCAATCTATGACCTACAAATGCAGTACCAAGCATTTGAATAATACCACGTCGGATCGGTTGGGCTAACTCCATTTTCAATATTAATGTGTCCCCCGGTAAAACTTTTGATTTAAATTTCACATTGTCCATTTTCAAAAAATAAGTGTCCCAATGTCCTTCAGAACCTGCGTTATTCAAGGCCAAAATACCTCCGACCTGAGCCAAAGCTTCCATTTGCAGTACGCCGGGAAGCACTGGATTACCGGGAAAGTGCCCTTGAAAGAACTCCTCATTTCCTGTAACGTTTTTTATCCCAACAATGTGATTTTCAGACATCTCAATTATTTTGTCCACCATAAGAAATGGATATCTGTGAGGTAAAAATCTCTTAATATCTTCCAAACCCATCAATGGTGGTTTATTGACATCATACACAGGAATATCCCCTATTTTCTTCTGATGAAGATATTGATGTTTAATGAATTGTGCCAAACTTACATTACCTCCATGTCCCGGTTTTATTGCAATAATTTTACCTTGAATTTTCCTTCCTACCAAAGCCAAATCTCCAAGAAGATCCAATAATTTATGCCTTGCAGGTTCATTTTGTGCTTGCATATTGCTATTTCCAAGAATTGGCGCTCCGGAGACTGTTACATGCGGCCTATTCAGTTTTTGCTTTAGTCGCTCGATTTTTTCCTCGCTTAGTGCAACATCGTTTATAACGAGAGCATTATCAATATCACCACCTTTGATCAAACCTGCGTCCGCAAGCGCATCCAGCTCACTGATGAATACAAATGTTCTAGAAGGAGCGATCTCTTCGACATATGTCGATTGAGCATCACAACCGGCCGTCATTTCGCCTAAAATCGGTGTCGAAAATCGTGTAATAACCTGAGCTTCAAAAGTGTCCGATGGTATCAATACATAATGTGCGCCTGACTTTTCATCTTTGAAATCTATAACTTCCTTAATTACCCAAGGTTGCTTGCGTGAAACTTCCTTTTTTAGACCTTTTTGTAGTAACTGCTGTACAAAAATATGCGCACTTCCATCAAGAATAGGTACTTCAGGGCCATCCACTTCAATTATTGCATCTTCGATGTCCAATGCAAATAAAGCTGACAGAACATGCTCTACGGTCGATACTTTAGTACCATTCTTTTCTAAAACTGTCCCTCTCTGAGTTTGAACCACCAAGTTGGCATCGGCTGTAATTTCAATATTTGGACTTAGGTCATTTCTCACAAATTTTATCCCTGAATCTGGCATTCCGGGATGAATTGTCATGTTAATATCCAATCCCGTATGCAACCCTTTACCTTGAAATGAAACGCTGTCAAGCATGACTTGCTTAAATCCAATCTCCATATTATAAATCCACTTTATTATTTAGCGAAGATAATGTATCTTTCAAAATTTTTATTTGTTTTGCCCATTCCGGTAATTGTTTGAAGTAAGCATAAGACTTCAGATAGTTCGTATAATCCAAAGCCGGACTGCCATACCATTTAGATCCTTTTTTCTCAATGGTCGATGAGATTCCACTTTGTGCCTGAATCATCACTTCATCGGCAATCTTAACATGCCCAGCAACGCCTACTTGCCCGCCAACAACGCAGGAATCTCCTATTTTTGAGCTGCCGGCTATCCCTGTCTGTGCTGCAATGACAGTATTTTGACCGATTTCAACATTGTGGGCAATTTGAATCAAGTTATCCAGCTTAGCACCTTTTCTTATAATCGTTTGCGCCATCACGGCTCTATCTATGACTGTATTTGCCCCAATTTCAACATTGTCTTCTACAACAACTGAACCCACATGTTCTATTTTGTTATAGACACCATTTTCAGTTTTTACAAATCCAAAACCATCGCTTCCAATTACTACATTAGAATGAATAATACAATGGTCTCCGATACTACAATTGTGATAAATTTTTACACCTGGATAGATAACAGTATTATTACCTATGGTTACACCATCTCCAATGAATACTTGTCCGTAGATTTTAACAGAATTTCCAATTTTGACATTGGGTTTGATTATGGAAAAGTCATCAATAGATACATGCTCTCCAAGCGTAACTGATGGATGTACCGATGCTAAACTTGAAACAATGGGTGCAATACTCATCGAGTTTGAGAACTTCGCTACCAAGGTGGATAATGCGGCATATACATCTTTCACTTTGATCAATACCTTATCCAAAGGTTCTTTTGGGACAAAATTTTTATCAACCAAAACCACAGATGCATTGGTTTGGTAAATAAATGACTCATACTTGGGATTTCCAAGGAATGTAATGTGGCCGGGACCAGCGTTTTCTATCGTAGCAGGACCTGAGATCACTTCTTCTCCATTACCTACGATTTCACCCCCAATAAGTTCTGCGATTAGCTGAGCTGTAATTTGCATGTGCAAATGTACATATAACAAAATAAACCATGTTACTAGATGACCAACTTTTCTAAATTTTAAAAAATATTCCAACGAAGATTTGGTAAAACCAATGAAAATTATCCAATAGACCCTTAAAAAATTGGCTTGTTTCGAGTTAGAATCCTTAATTTTGCCCCTTTAAAATCCAGAATTTGACACTCAATTGTATTTCTGAAGCATTAGAGCGCACGATAAAACCGCAAATTTTATCCGAGATCACCTCAAAGATTTTGGTGAGAAATGTAGATGATTCAGAAAAAATGCATAATGATGCACCTATTTCTTTCGATCAAGTGGAAATTGCTTTATTGTCGGAATGTAACCTCCAAATTTTAAAAGAAAAAGTGATTGGAGCAGCGATATTGAGAAAGGCTGGATATACTCTTTACGTGCATTCATCAGTGGCGGACCCAACACAAGATTGGAAAATCAAAACCGGAACTCAGCTATATGTGGATAACGAAATGGCTAAGCGACAGATAGAAAATATCAATCCAAATATTCAAGTTCAGGTGACGTCAAAAGATGCACTTCAGTCACACTTGAACATTGGTTGTCAGGCGTTTATTACAGAATCTATTAATAATATTGTGGATTTAGGAGATGAATGGCTTGTCTTACCTTTGACTCCACTTGAATTAGTACCACATGCAGGGCAAGGTACATTTGTATTTCTGCTTCCCAAGGGTAACAATGAACTTAGAAGAAAAATAGCCCAATTCCATGATCCTAACATCTCGGCCTTGACCAATATAGAAAGAGAAATATCTGCGGAATCGCCATTCCCAATTCACATACATATCAGTCAAATAAAAGATGGGTTTCAAGTTGCACTAGCATGGCTGAAAGAAGATACCTTGACTACCAAAGTATTCAGAAGAAGCACGTTAGTCAACATAGAAAGTCATATCCATTCCATTATAGAATAAGTGTTTTAAGTTATGTATTTAATATTTGACGTATCGCCGATCGGAAAACCAGCTAATTACAAGGCACCTTTTACGGAAGTCAGTGCATGGCCACGCATGGTTCATATCAGTTGGATCGTTCTGAATAGCGAACTAAAACCTATGGAAGACTTTGATAATATTGTAATAGAAGATCACATTACATTTGATGCAGATTTGAAAAGAAATCTTCATATTGATGATGCGGACATTGCCAAGAAAGGAGCTTCATTAGAAAAAATACTACTGGCATTTAATGAATCATGTAAAAAAGCTCAGTATCTATTTAGTCACAATCTCAATTACAATCAGAATATATTGGCGGCAGAATATTTGAGGTCTTTGATGCCATTGGAAATGTTGAAAATTGATAGATACTGCCTGATGCAAGAAGGAACACATTTCGCCAAGCTTCCTGCAAGAGGAGGTGGATACAAGTGGCCAAGTTTACCAGAACTTCATGCTGCCTGTTTTAAAACAACCTATGCCCCAACAAACAATGCCAGAGCGGATGTGATAGCTGCCACAAGATGTTTTATAAAACTGTTCAAATCCGGGGAGTTAGAAGATATTTTTGAAGAATAAAAACAATTTAAAGCTACATCTCACATATTTGTTAACTGACTTTCCTCTACCATTTTTGGTATAATGGAATATGAGTTACAGTTGGTTTCTTGCAAGAATGAAATTTTTTGTAGCAATTTGATGAAGCTTTCTTATATTTGTCTATTATCTTAACCCCAGAAAAATGAAAAGAAGAGAATTTTTAATCAAAAGTTCGCTAGCAGGAAGCACTTTAGTGGTTCAGAATAAAAACTTTGCAAAATCTTCACTATTCACTAGAAAGCCAAAATCTGTCATCATCATTGGCGCAGGCTTTTCCGGATTGGCTGCCGCTATGAAGTTGAGGGAAAACAGTATCAATGTAACCGTACTCGAAGCGCGCAATCGTGTTGGTGGAAGGGTGTTTTCATTCCAACCTAAATCTACCACTGGACAAGTTATCGAGCTGGGAGCGGAATGGGTTGGCAATTCCCATGAAAGGATCAAATCTCTTTGTGGTGAATTTGGATTAACGTTAGAAAACAATCAGTTCGAAACTGATCTCATTTTGAATGGGAAGCACAGCAGGCAAGGCCAATGGAATTTTAGTCAGGAGATGCAAGAATTTTGGAACAGAAAATCCGAAATTTGGGAAGCAATGACGGAAAGTGAAAAGCAAAAACTTGACAGAACGGATTGGTGGAGATTATTATCGTCAAAAGGATTTTCTGATCGTGATCTTTTGTTGAGGGAACTCATAGATTCCACTGATTTCGGAGAAAGTATTCGTCATACATCTGCTTTTGCCGCATTTGCAGAATATGCCGAAAGCAGTGAAAAGAATGAAATGGATCTTAAAATAAAAGGAGGAAACAATTTGTTAGCACAAAAAATGGCAGAATCCATTGGCTATGAAAACATTTTGCTCCAACACTCTGTGCAGACTATTGACCAAGACCACCAAAATGTTTATGTTACTGATCAGGGTGGAAAAACTTTTACAGCAGATTCACTGATTTGTGCCATTCCCACATTTGCTCTTATGAAAATCGAATGGAAATCAAAGCTGCCAACGCATACCATCGACGCGCTCCATGCACTACAATATGCAAGAATTGGAAAGTTTCCCATTGCTTTCAGTACTAGATTCTGGGAACGCGATGACTTTGATATGATCACAGACACACCTGCACATTACTTTTATCACGGTACAAAAAATCAGGAAGGTAAATATGGAGTATTAATGTGTTATGCAATTGGGGAGAAAGCAGATGTTTTGGCTTCCGTGAATGCTCAACAAAGGAAAGACATCATTTTCAACGCTTTAAAGCCTGCTTTTGGAAATGTGACAAAATATGCTATTGAAGATCTTATGTATTATTGGGGCCAAGACAAGTATTCTGCCGGTGCATATGCTTTTTATGGTAAGAACCAATGGTTTGATGTCATGCCAACACTTAAAAAATCGCACGAAAACATACATTTCGCTGGCGAACATTTAGCAGATTGGCAAGGCTTTATGGAAGGTGCCGTTAATAGTGGGGAAGAAGTTGCGGAGCAAATCCTGGCAGGTTAACCCTAGTTACAAAATTGAAAAAAGAAGTATGGAAAGGCATACATCCATTCCGCCTTCAGAATGCAAATAAATCCAATTTGAACATAAATTTCTAGGCTTGTAAACTTGACAAACTTCTGATACTTCCGAAAATTAACTTAGGTAAAGTCTCCTGTTCTTTTGACTGATATGAAAGCAAATTACCTATTTGTAAAATATTTAGCAATAATAAATTAAGTAATTGAAATTCAGTATTTTTTATAAAATAAAATAATTTCATATAAATAATAAACCAAATGACAATTTAATTGTATTATTGCGCAAAATTGTTCCCCAATTTTAATTTTTTGTGACTAAGGATATTAAAATCGTCTTACTAATGTCTTTATAATTGGATATGATGTGGTTTAAAAGATTTCTTCTGGTGATATTGGTTTTGGTGAGCTTGTTTGCGCCCATGTCAGAGAGGAGAAACGCCCAAAAACAGCCCTTGACTATAGAAACTCAAAACAGTCTAATGTCTTCAATTCCTCAACACAGCGGAACTTGATTAGAACTTTTGGATATTGAATTTCAATTATTTTAACCAAAAAAACTGTTCTACATCTTTACCAGCTTTTTTATTAGACTTACTTGGATTTTGATCGGTTATTTTATTTAAAGACGCGCTTTTTTATTAGCTCTTTCATCTTTGAAATACTATTCTATTTCCAATAATACCTTATAGTAACCAATTTATTAAGATCATTTTGCGGACAATGACTATTTATAAAATCAAAGAAACTATTATCTTTGCGCTCTCAAATTAAAAATCCATCAAAATGTATAAATTTATAGTGATTCTCATTGGAATAATGACTTTTTTAGTTGGTTGCAAGCAAGACAATAAAACTGCACCTGAAACGACAACAACGGCGCAAACTACCGAACAAGTAGCTGCTTCCGTTCCAACAGCAATTGCTATCGCTGATAAATTTGAATCATCAGCATTAGCAAACAAAGGAGGTCAAGATGTTTCAAAAGTTTTTACATTAAAACAAGATCAATTTCTTCCTGAATATGACAATGGATTCAACTTTAAATCTAAGAAAGCCTTAGAAATTTATGCCAATGGAAGTGAGAACAATGTCGATTTTGACACCAATGAAGCCATTGGCGTATTTCTATCGAAGACCAATAAAGAGACAATTTTCAAAGTCGAATCTGTCAATTTTGAAGCACCAAATGGTCCTGAAATATTAATTACCACATCCATCACGGACAAAGAAGTGCCTACATACAGACCTTCATTTATCATGGCTGTACCAAAAAATATGGTCAAAGGATACCCGACGATCATGGTCAATGCCACAAAGTTGCCTATTACGACTATTCAATAGGATTTATTGAGAAATAGAGTCGTCACGATTTAGTTATTCCTGGAATTGTGCTGACATTACTATACTTAGTTTAAAATTCAAGCGAAATATTGGTGAATATTGGTGACTACATTGAGAATTCATTAGTCTGAGTGCCAATATCAAAGTCAATGTTGATGGCACTTCGTATTTTATTGTATTTTTGCCCTTCAAAAATATTTGATTCATGGCATTACAAGAAGAATTTGAAAAGCAAGGAAATGTACTTTTCAAATACAGAAGTTATTTTCCACTCTTGCTTTTTCCTCCTGCTATTGTTACCATATATTACACATTTAAATATCATCCATACTATTATCAAAATGGTCATTTGGAGTTTTTAATGATCTCCTCTATAATAATAGGATTAATTGGTCTTTTGATCAGAATTTATACTGTTGGGCATACACCAAAAAACACTTCAGGTCGTAATACACATGATCAGGTGGCTGATTCATTGAATACTTCGGGAATTTACAGCATCGTAAGACATCCTCTTTACGTTGGCAATTTTTTGATGTGGTTAGCCATAGCAATGTTGACAATGAATTTGTGGTTCGTAGTAGCTTTCGTTTTATCTTATTGGTTATATTATGAAAGGATCATGTATGCGGAAGAACAGTTTCTACGAAGGAAATTTGGAACAACATATACTTCATGGGCTGATACAAAACCTGCATTCATACCCTCAATATCACAGTTTCAAAGTCCAAAGGAAAGCTTTAGTTGGAAAAAGGTGCTCAAAAAAGAAAAGAATGGAGTGTTCGCTCTGTTTTTGATATTTTGGTTATTTTATTTATATGTTGGTTATTTAAACACACATGAATTCACTTTTACATGGCATTGGACAGCGATTGGTGCCATGATTTCAGGTATATTTTATTTTGTTTTTAAAATTATAAAGTCAAACACCAATTGGCTTGACGAATCATCTCGATAATGAAAAATCACCATCATCACATTTTCCTTAAAGATTTCGAAACTCTTCCGGAACATTCCGGATTGAACAAACAAGTTTCACATGCTCCTAAACGAGTAATTACTTCACTTTCGCATGATGATCGGATATTAGCGGTAAAAAATGCATTAAGATATTTTCCTGCAAAATTTCATGATCTTTTGGCTCAGGAATTTTCGGATGAACTCGATAATTATGGTCGAATCTATATGTACAGATTTAAACCATTAGAGACTATAGCTGCAAAACCAATTGATGAATATCCCTGCAAAACCAAGCAAGCTGGAGCAATTATGCTAATGATCCAGAACAACTTGGATATTCTTGTAGCAAAACATCCTGAAGAACTCATCACATATGGTGGCAATGGTGCCGTTTTTCAAAACTGGGCACAATATCATTTGACCATGAAGTATTTGTCAGAAATGACAGAAAAACAAACCTTGGTGTTGTACTCAGGTCATCCACTTGGTCTATTCCCATCCCATAAAAATGCGCCAAGAGTAGTTGTAACCAATGGGATGATGGTGCCTAATTATAGTAAAAAGGAGGATTGGAATAAATTCAATGCCTTAGGGGTGACTTCTTATGGACAGATGACGGCAGGCTCATTCATGTATATCGGACCTCAAGGCATTGTGCATGGAACTACTTTGACGCTGATGAATGCAGGAAGGATTTTAGGGTTTGGTACCACAGATTTAAGAGGAAAAGTTTTTGTAACTTCCGGTTTAGGTGGAATGTCAGGGGCACAAGCTAAAGCAGCTGTCATTACCGGCGCTGTTGGTGTGATTGCGGAAGTGGATAGAGAAGCCATACAACAAAGAATAAATGATGGATACATCCAAGGAGTAGATGTATATGAAGATTTAAATAAATTGGTAGCCAAAATAAACCAATACCGAGCAGAATTGAAACCGGCAGCATTGATTTATTATGGAAATATAGTTGATTTTTGGGAAAAAGCCGTTCAATCAAATTTAAAAATTGAATTAGGTTCAGATCAAACATCACTTCACAATATTGATGATATGGGTTATTGTCCAGTCGGCTACACTTTTGAAGAAGCCAAGCAATTACTCATTGATGATAAAAAAGCATTCCAACAAGCAGTAAAGGCATCATTAATTCGCCATGTCGATGCCATCAATACCCTGGCTGCTTCAGGTATGTACTTTTGGGATTATGGCAACGCTTTCTTGAAAGAAGCTGGAGAAGCTGGAGCTAAAGTGTGGAAAGATAAAAAGAAAAAGCAATTTGCCTATCCATCGTATGTAGAAGATATCATGGGTCCAATGTGTTTTGACTTTGGCTTTGGTCCCTTCCGATGGGTATGTCTTTCAGGTGATGAAGAAGATCTGTATAAAACAGATAAAATTGCTGCAAAAGTACTTAAAAAGCTCGTTCAAACATCTCCAAGTGCCATCCACTCTCAATTGAATGACAATTTACTTTGGATAGAATCTGCAAGAGAGAATCTACCTATCGTTGGTTCAAAATCGAGAATATTGTACGCAGACGCAGAAGGTAGAATCAAAATCGCACTTGCTTTCAATAAAGCCATTAAAAACGGAAAATTGAAGGCAGGAATAGTATTGGGAAGAGACCATCATGATGTCTCAGGCACTGATTCACCATATAGAGAAACCGCCAATATATACGACGGGTCACAATTTACAGCTGACATGGCAGTGCACAATTTCGTTGGTGATGCCTTCAGAGGCGCTACGTGGATTTCTCTCCACAATGGTGGTGGCGTAGGTTGGGGTGAAGCCATCAATGGAGGATTTGGAATGTATATTGACGGCAGTAAAAAGTCGAAAAAGAAGATCAAATCCATGTTATATTGGGATGTCAACAACGGCATCGCAAGAAGAAGTTGGGCACGTAACCCTGAAGCCATTTTTGCCATCAAAAGAGCCATGGAAGATAATGCGGACTTGAATGTGACCTTGCCACACATCGTAGATGAAGCTCTCCTCTCCAAACACGTCAAGTAAATGGATAGTATTATCGATAAATGTAAAATTATTTACAAAGGTGATGTGATTGCCGGGTTAATCTACTTTCTCATTGGAATATTGTTTATTGTTTTTGGATTGACCAGCCGATACTTAAACCTATCTCCCGGATTCACCTATTTATCGATAGGATTTTTATTGTTTTCTGCGTATTGTATTGGAAAAGGTATCATGATCATGCTTTACAGTTATAGAAGGATGAAAATATTTGATAATACCAATCACATATCCGCACAATTATTGGATGAAGAGATTGCCTACACATCCTATAGGATTCAAAAAAAGCACATCAATAGGCGTGTATATACGTATATGTTGGTATTTTTTAGTGTATTGTCGTTTGTTGGACTTTTTACAGCACATAAGGCTGTTTTCACAGGTACATCTATTCCAATTGCACTCATTTCTGGAATAGAATTTAGCATAGGTATCTTGACAGAATTCAGATTGAAGGAATTTAATAGAATATTGAATAAATTTAAAAACAATCGCAATGTCGGATAAAAATGTGGTATTCATCACTGGTGTGAGTTCAGGTATCGGTTATGGACTATTGACAAATTTGATCGAATCAGGCTATTTCGTAATCGGCACTGTAAGGACTCAAGAAGACCTTGAAAAAATTTCTAATATTACAGGCAGCAAAGGCAAAATCGTGCAATTCGATGTTCAGGATAGAGAAAAAACAAAACAGGTGATCAAGGATGTATCACCCATTTTGGATAGCCACGGATTATTTGCATTAATTCACAATGTAGGCATTGTTTTTCCGGGTCCATTGCAATATATTTCAGATGTAGAGTTTGATCAAGCGATGGATGTCAATGTTCATGCTGTGCGCCGGATTTCTCAAGCGTTACTTCCTTGGTTAGGTGTGAATCCCCAATTTAAACCAGGTAAAATCATACATATCAGCTCAGTGTCTGGCCTCGTCAACATGCCTTTTAATGGCACATATTGCATCAGTAAACATGCCTTGGAAAGCATGAATGATATATTCAGACGTGAACTAGCATCCTTTGGTATTAAGGTCACGGCCATTGAACCCGGACCAATAAAGACTCCAATTTGGAAGAAAAATCTGGGCAAGATGGATAAATATTTTCAGACAGAATATAAAGACGTGGTGCAGAAAGCCGATAAAATCATCTTGAATTCTGAAAAAATTGGCCTTCCCGTTACTGCTGTAGTTTCTGTTGTCAAAAAAGTCCTAGAAAGTAACAATCCAAAACATAGATATTTAGTGCATCCAAAACCGTTCTTTTTTAGGTTATTCTTATCTATTCCATCAACCATTCAGGATTACTTGATTTTGAAGACACTTAAGAAAGGAGACAAATTCAGACCTGTTTAAATATCAGTAATCACTGACTCTGCTACTGCCTATGGTAACGCTTATAAAGCCTAAAATAGCAGTGACTACCGTATCCGTCACAACAAACCAAACTGGAAAACTATAGGTAAAAAGATAAACCATAACGGGGATAAAAACGATGCAAATAGATATGATGCCAGCTGACATTCTGCTTTGGCCGACCGTCAAACTACTGATCAATCCTGCAGCAAATGCTGCCAATCCATGACCTATGGTGACAACAATAAAAGCATTTCTTTGCCATGTCGCAATCCAAGCATTCATTTTACCGATCTGATCAGAACTAAAATCATATGGCTTGGGATACATGCCTTCTCTGATCATTTGCGCCATGACCAAAATAAGTGCTGCCGTTACTAAACCTGTAAATATTCCAAAAACGTATCGCATTCTGATGTTTTGATTTAATATCCTACCACTGTATCGTCACCTCTTTTATCTGCGGCACCATGCCTTATGCCACTACTATCAACAACTATTGCTTCTACCCTACCTATCTGGTTTTTCACTGAAAAGTTGTGACCTATATCTTTTAATTTTTGCATTGTTTCCTCACTCAACGCATTAGGTTCCATATAAATGGTGTCCGGCAACCATTGATGATGAAAACGTGGTGACTGTACTGCCTGAGAGACATCCATTCCAAAATCTATCACGTTGACAACTACCTGAAAAACCGAAGTTATGATTGTTGAGCCTCCAGGAGTTCCTACAATCATCTTTATTTTACCATCTTTCATGACTATGGTCGGAGTCATGCTGCTGAGCATTCTTTTTGAAGGTTCTATTTTATTGGCTTCCGCGCCCACCAAACCAAACATATTGGGAACACCGGGTTTAACAGAAAAGTCATCCATCTCATTATTCAATAAAAATCCACATCCTTTCACAACGGTGCATGATCCATAACCGCCATTTAAAGTGGTTGTCAGAGAAACAGCATTGCCATCCATATCAATGATGGAAACATGTGTAGTTTCTTCGTGCTCAATGATTCCGGGTTTTACATCCTGACTTTTTGTTGCCTTTTGGCGATCAAAATCCTTGAATCTGTCCGCATTATATTCTGAACTTAGCAAAGTCTTCATGGGCACTTTGTAATAATCGGGATCACCAAGATGTTCTGAACGATCCGCATAAACGCGCCTTTCAGCTTCCACCATCATATGAACTGATTCAGCGCTATGAAAACCCATTTCATGAATTGGATATGGCTCTATTGTTCTCAACAATTGAACCAAGCATATGCCACCACTACTTGGAGGTGGCATTGAGATGATATCATATCCTTTGTATTGTGTAGTGATAGGAGTTCTTTGTGTGGCATGGTATGAATTCATGTCTTCTAATGAAATCAAACCTCCCATTGCTTGCATTTCATCGACAATCGCTTGCGCCACTTCTCCTGAATAAAATCCATCTCTACCATTATCTCTGATCAACTCAAGCGTATGTGCAAGGTCTTTCTGCACTAAAATATCCCCTTTCTCCCAATGAGCACGTTCAAATTGGGTTATAAATCTATTGTTATTTTTAAAATCTGATTGCTTGCTATTTAATTGGTTGGCTTCATTTTCTGTTATAGGAAACCCATTATTTGCTAAGTCGATAGCTGGTTGAATGAGTGCTTTCCAATCCTTCAATTGGCTATAATGCTCGAATGCCAATACCATTCCATCGACGGAACCTGGAACACCTGCGGCAAGGGCACCAAACTTACTCAAACTGTCTATGACAATACCATTACTATCCTGGTACATTTTTTCAGTGGCTTTCAAAGGAGCTTTTTCCCTGTAATCAATGCAATCAGAAACTCCTTTTTGACTTTGAATGACCATAAATCCACCTCCTCCAATATTTCCCGCACCCGGATACACCACAGCCAAAGCAAACTGTACTGCTATAGCAGCATCCACTGCGTTTCCTCCCATTTTTAAAATATCAACACCAACATTGGAAGCCAAAGGATGGGCAGACACCACCATTCCATCGTTACTTTGTGCATATTTTGTAATGGAATACTTTTCATTGTCCACAGGATGGATGCGACATGAAAAAAGCACCAATACATATAATATTAGTAATTTATGTATATTTGTGGTTTTAAATATGAACATAAATATAGGACACATTTGATTTCAGTGATAAAGATAAAATAATTTGTGTAAAGTGCCGTTATGGTAATAATATTGATTTATATTTTTCAAAGAAATACAGAAAATTAAACACCTAATCCTTTAACAATCATTCAATGATGCATAAAATCAACTTTTATAGGAATGGACTATTCGCAGTATTCATTTTTTTAGGAATACTTACGTCATCACTCAATGGGCAAAAGTTTGTAAACGAATTTTTAAATATTGGTGTCGGAGCTAGGGCGCATGGCATGTTCGGTGCTGTCTCTGCATCTGTAGAAGATGGCACAGCTGCTTACTGGAATCCGGGTGCTTTAGCTTCCGTTGAGAGCCCTTTACAGCTGAATGCTATGCATGCGTCTTGGTTTGGAGGAATTTCAAACTACGATTATTTTTCTATTTCCAAAAAACTGGATTCTAGAAATCCATCTGTTGCATGCTTTTCACTGATTAGGTTGGGTGTGGACAATATTCCTTACACATTGAATCTGATCAGCGCCGATGGTACTGTGGATTATGATAGAGTAACAAATTTTTCTGCCGCAGATTATGCAGGCCTTTTTTCATACAGCCGTGCATTGGATATTGATGGCGATTGGGCAGTCGGTGGTAGTGTCAAAATCATCCACAGGTCAGTAGGTAAATTTGGAAAAGCTTGGGGATTTGGCGCCGACGTTGGCATCAGGTATAAGTCTGACAACATTTTGTTTGGAGTAACGGCAAAGGATGTTACAACTACAGTCAATACTTGGTCATTCTCATTTACTGATGAAGAAAAAGAGACATTCGCGAATACGAACAATGAAATACCTGTTTCTTCTACGGAATTAACACTCCCAAGAATTATCGTTGGTGGCGGATACAAAGGTAAAATTTCCAACTTTTCTTATCTTGGAGAGGTGGACCTCAACATTTCTACAGATGGGACAAAAGCAGCCATCTTTTCAGGAAACCACATCAATTTCGACCCATCGTTGGGATTTGAAGGCGGATATGCCGACAAAGTATTTATAAGATTTGGAGTAGGCAATATTCAGAAAGTGATCAATCCAACGAACGCTGCAACCAAAAAATTCGAACTACAACCCAATGTAGGTTTAGGTTTAAAATTAGGTAGGCTGAGAGTGGATTACGCATTGACAAATTTAGGAAGCGTCAGTGGCATTAAGGCATCACATATCTTTTCCATAGGATTGGATTTTATTCCTAATGAATAATAGTAAAGGAGATCGATTTCCAACGATCTTAGAACGCCGACAATATCTAATAGAACTTGGGTTTGTATTTTCAGAATGTGCAGATTCTGAACTCATTTCTGCAATCAAACAAGCGGAACTGTCCAACCTATGGTTTACGCAGACAAACATTGAAAAATCACTGGATGCTATTCGCGTCCATTTCCTTTCTTCGGAGTCTCTTGATCTTATAATATTAAAATACCATTTGGATGATAGCGTCATTCCTAAAAGAATAGGTCTGATTCCTGCCGGCAACATTCCATTGGTTGGTTTTCATGACTTAATGATTTGTTATCTTTTGGGTCATTATATCCAAATAAAATATTCTGATAAAGACACACCATTGATGAAATACGTTGGTGACTTTATCAATGCAAGAGACCCAAGAAAACCCATTTCTAGCGTAGAGAAAATATCAGGGTACGAAGCGATCATTGCTACCGGTTCAGATAATTCTGCAAAATTATTTAAATACTATTTTTCAGATGTACCCCATATCATTCGCCACAACAGAACCAGTGTTGCAGTGCTTACAGGAGAAGAAACTGATGAGCAACTGAAAGCATTGGGCGATGATATCTTTAGTTATTTTGGGTTGGGGTGCCGAAATGTTGGCAAATTGTTTCTTCCTAAAAATTATGATTTAAATAAAATTTTTCAAGGATTATCTGATTTTGAATCTGTGATCAACCATCACAAATATAAAAACAACTACGACTACAATAAGGCGCTTTGGCTTCTGGGCAAAGAAGAATTCTATCATAATGATTTTATTTCACTGAAGGTTACTCGTCAGCTTCATGCCCGATTAGGAAGTGTCAATATTGAATATTATGATGATCTAAATGATTTTGAATTCTTTTTAGAAGAAAACAAAAATAAATTACAGTGTGTCGTTGCCAGTTTCCCGATAAATAACCACAAAACAGTGCCATTTGGCATGTCACAATACCCGAGTATTGACGATTTCGCAGACAATATTGATACGGTACAATTCTTACTTCAACTCTAGGGGAAAATGTGGTAAATAACTCATTTTCATATATTTATATTTTATATCCAAATTTTCATATTTTAAAATAGATTTCAAATTTGGCACAGAATTTGGAGTTAAATAAATATAACAATTTTATTTAATATGAGATACATCATTTTAAACATATATGCCATTGTTACTTTGCTCTATATTGCAACCCCAATAACAATGAGCGCTCAAAACTTCTCAAAATTTACTTGGGAAGGCGCATTTACCGGAAATAAAGCCGTTTGGAATCCGGGAGACAGCCTCAATACTTATTCAGTCAATGGCATTGACATTACAGTGCAAATCATTGATCCTTACTTACAAAATACGACGCCTTCTAATCCAAGCGATTATGGTGACTACACCGAATCTAATTCCTTTTATGGGCGTGGAAATCTCTCCTACCAAATAAGGACACAGCAAAGTAAGCTTCCAACACACTTAAAATTTTCTTTTTCAAAACCTGTTTTTCTAGATAGTTTTCAAATTTGGGATATTGATATGCTTCAGTCCACCACAGATTTGAAAAATACGTACGTCGATTCTGTTCATGTTTCTGCAAGCAATGCATTTGGTGACGTTCCATTGACGATTAAACCGCTAAAAGAAACAGGTAAATCCTATACAATCTCTGGTCAAAGCATCTATGCCAACTGCATCGCCGGAGTGAATGGTAATGTTTTACACAACGATTCCATAGCAGCCGTTCAGTTGAATTCAGCCGTTGGAATTAAGGAATTGACCATCAGTTTTGCTAACAGCGGTGAAGACGATGGAATCAGCAATAGTCAAGCACTAAAGGTTACAGGGTTTTTGTTTAAAGAAGTCTTGGGCTCCATCTCAGGAACCGTATATAATAATGAAACCAATAGTCCCCTTGCCGGGGCAAAATTGCTTTTACTTGACCCATCAGGAAATGCCGTCCTCGATAAAAACGGAATACCTATCACCTTTACTACCGGACCACTGGGAACCTATCGTTTTGATCAACTTCATCTGGGTTCATATACCATCAGAGAAATCAATCCAACGGGATATGACAGTACAAGCGATGCTGATGGATCCAATGATGATTTGATCCATACAGTGATCAATGTTGCCCAGCTTGAATCAAGTGAAAATGATTTCTATGATCAACCTGCTAAGCCTTTGGCCGTAAAAATCACTAATTTTTCAGCTGAAATGGTAGATGCAAATGTCTTAAATGCCAAGTGGTCAGTGGATGTTGAATCTTACACCTATCAATATATCTTGAGTATGTCGTATGATGGTATCACGTACGATCGCATAGCGGAAGTTTATGCCAATGGGGACACAAAATACAGTGAAAACGTATCTTATCCATACAAAGGGGTTACCTATGTCAAACTTGAAGAACTGGATTTGTCAGGACAATTGCATGACCTTGGCATCATAATCATCAGATCAAATTTAGTTGATATGCATATATTTCCAAATCCTTCATCTGACTTTATCAATATTTCTGGTGAGGGAATTGAAAAGTATGAAATCATAGATGCTTGTGGTAGAATCATGAAGTATGGTGAGACTAACAGCACCAATTACAACCAATCTATTGATATCCAAGACTTAAATCTGGGTCAATACATATTAAATGTGCATTCAGCCAATGGGTCAGTCGCATTTAAATTTTTAAAAATATAACCTAGAGAATCTAATTTTCAATTGATGCAACTTCATTCTGATCGTTGAGTTATAAAATTGTCTATATTTGCACCTCCAAAAATGGTCTCATAGTTCAACGGATAGAATAGAAGTTTCCTAAACTTTTGATCCAAGTTCGATTCTTGGTGAGGCCACAAAAAGCAGCTTCGGCTGCTTTTTTTTATCTCAATAATGTCACTTGTCCTTTTAGAGCATTCTTTTCTCCAAAACCGTCAATGTATGTAACAACAAAGGCATAAACGCCTGGTGGCGCTAATACAGATGAGTTTTCTCTATATCCATCCCACCCTTTTTTCACATCTTCAGAATAAAAAACTCTTTCTCCCCATCGATTGAATATGGAAAGTGTATATTCATTGATACCAAAAAAATTACCAACAGGTGCATACACATCATTCAATCCATCATTATTAGGTGTGAATGCATTAGGCATGAATAAGGTCACTAACGGACTTACGTGAATTAGCACAGTAGATGTATCGGCACATCCATTGGTATGTAGAACTACTTGTGTAACCTGAAAATCACCTGTATCTCTAAATGTAAATTGTGGATTTTGGAGCAGAGATATCCCCAAACTATCAAATTTCCAAAAATATGAGTTTGCATTCAAAGATTCATCAGAAAATTCAACTGTATTTTGAACTGAATTGGGTTTTTCAGGAGTAAAACTAAAGCCTGCCTGAGGACTTTCGACTACCTTGATGAGGTTCCTCCACAATTTTTCTGTTGAACATCCATCAGGAGAAGTGATCTTGAGGAAAACATTATAACTACCAATATCTTGATACGTATGCGTTGGACTAAGTGCGTCTCCCATCTCTCCATCCCCAAAATGCCACTCCAATTGGTATGTTTCATCTATAGGTTGACTGAGATTATTGAAATAGATATTTGCAGGTTGACATCCGATAAACGTATTGGGATCAACGACGATCAATTTTGCAGCTGGAAAATAATCAATGACTTTTGTAAGTGTATCTTTACAGTTGTTGACATCTTCAACAAAGAGTGTTACAGGATAGCTACCTGGTTTTTCAAACTCAAAGAGCGGGTTTGTTTGATTTGACGTGCTTTGCTTGAAATCCCATTTCCATTTTTGTATAGGGCCGGCACCGGAAAATGAGCTATCCATAAAGGTTATCGGGCCTGCAACGCATCTTTCAAAATGGTAGCTGTAATTAGCTTCAATAGATGGAAATATTTTGACAGTAATGGAAGCAGTATCTCTGCAATCTTCAGCACCAACGATGTCTTTATTCAAAATCATCACTGCATTATAGATTCCTAATCCTGGAAACTTGACATTAACATCTCTTGTACTAAACACTTTTTTCTCACCCGAAATATCAAATTCCCAATAATATTGCTTTATAAATCTTTTGTCTGTACTTTCATTGACAAAGTTTATTTCTGTCTCTCCACATGAGATCAATTCATAAGAATTACCGTCTTTCAAAGTTGCTTTCATGTCTGCTACCACTGCATCTTCACATGATGTGACATTAAATTGAAAGTCCCGTTTTAAATAACCAATCAATTTACCATTCCTATATTCTTCAACACAAACCCCAACAACGTATTGCCCTAATAAATTCGGTACACCTGTTATCAAACCAGTGTTTGGGTTAATGGTTATCTGTGGATTTCCACCCATAGGATTATCATAGGAATAATTTGGAGCATAAAATCTGACTTCGTCATACGGAGGTGGGCAGTTTCTTGGCGACGGACTCACACCTGTACACAATGAAGCGTCTCCACCTCCATCTGAACCATCCTTTCCACCTGCTGTTAAAGGTGCGCAAAACTTATATACTAAACTATCCCCATCTACGTCGATAGCCGAATGATCAAAAGTCAATGCATGATTGGCACATATTACTACAGGTGGAAAATCCTTGAACACAGGACTGCTATTGCAAGTTCTCTGTGCTTCCGGAGTCACCTCACATGTGAAAGCAGCTCCTGTATCCCCCGGGACGACCAAATTCAAGATCGTATTATTTCTACAACATCTCTGGTATGAAATGAAATAATTCTGATCAATAATGGGCAAAGTCACGGTGAATGTATATGTTCCCTTCTGAACTCCTACATTGAGCGGTATGATCACACAAGGATTCGTCTGTACTATAGAAACGTCATTTATATCTTTTACCTGAATGTTACTGACGGTTTTATAGTAAATCCAACTACCCCCATCGACGCTTTTTCTATAAATCCCAAAGTCCGCAAAAGTATCAAAATTAGCACCTGAACTTTTACTATCTCTATACATCGTGAAGATAAATTGCAGTGTGACGGTCTTCTTTGCCGTATCCTGAGAAATACAACTATAGCTCACCTCTCCCCCAATGATATGCAATGCCTGAAGCTTTTGACCAAAAAAAATGATCAAAAACCCAAGAACCATAATAAATCTATAAACAAAATTTCTCAGTATCATGTATATAGCAAACTAATGAGTTTTTATAAAGAGACTGTAAAGTAACATAAATTATAGGTGATAAATTGTTTTAAAGGAATAAAAAAAATTAGAGTATGTTTAAAATTTATCCTTTAACAAGAAAATGTTTTATTTTGGCTACAAATTCGTTAAATTTTTCGTCGAATTGCCCACATTCAACTGCAAAATTTGCCTTTTTTCGCTCAAAATAATTCCATTCTATTATCCAAAAACAAAATTTAAACATACTCTTAAAACGTCCATAGATGGCATAAAGATACAATGAAAGATGTTCAGTATCCAATTTTTTAATTTTAAAAGTCCAAAAACATCCATTATTTGATCAGGCATATTTGCTCTATTACTCCGACTATAACCCGACTATAACCCGAGTATAACCCGAGTATAACCTGACTATAACCTGAAAATATTCTTGGCATGACCACCAGTATTCCTATTGTATGACTTTAATCATGAAAATTACTGTAGATGTTTTGTATTTTTGCTTAATGAAAATTTTCAACACATATTTGTTGATGTTTATAGTTTGTTTACCTATGCTAACAAAGGTGGCGATAATATTTCAATGGGAATTGAATCAAGAGAGTATCATTCAGACCGAATGCGTCAACAAAAGCAAACCAGCGATGATGTGTAAAGGAAAATGTGCCTTGGTGAAAAAATTTGATAATATTGCCCAAAACGAACCTTCGACAACTCCAAACAAAATACTTGCATTCAATTTAGAAGTATATTTAGTTAGCCAAAACAGTGATTTGGTTCTCCTAAAAATCGAGAAAAAAAACATTCTTAACAAAAATTTCGACTACAAAAGATGGCAAAGTTTATTGCTGGCATCTTCAATCTTTGACCCTCCGGATCACAAGGCATACTTAATTGGATAAAAGAAAATTCAATGTTTCTTGACAGTAGTATTTTCATTATTCATTAAATGCTCTCCTCACAATATTTCTAGTAATCCGGCCACATTGCTGATAAAATTTTCATCAATGTAACCATGGTTAAATTAACGAATATAGGGTTGGAAGACATGGTATAATATCATCTTGTAATTGTAAAATCAATAGGATGTTAAGCAAATTTATTAGACATTTTGTATTTTCCATTTTATTATTGAGTGGCAAATCTATGTGGGCTTGTGACGTATGTGGATGTTCGATATCCGGCCTACAATTTGGCATACTACCACAATTTCAAAAACATTTTGTGGGAATGCGATATAGTACTAAATCTTTTACATCCATTCATCCACCTTTATTCACCACAGATTCATTGACCACCAGTCTTGAAAGCTTCAACACGGTAGATTTATGGGGTAGAATGGCCATTTCAAATAGATGGCAAGTATTTGGATTTCTACCTATAAATTTCATTCATAAAGTTGAAAATGGCATCCTTTATGATGCAAGCGGACTTGGAGATGTCAGTATAGTAGGTTTATACTCATTGATCAATCAGAAAAAAAGTAAAAACATACCACTTTATCAAAATCTCCAAATTGGTGGAGGAATAAAATTGCCGAGTGGTAGCTACCAAACGCTAGACGCTGCCAAGGAATGGATTCCAGGTGTTCAATTGGGTAGTGGTTCGGTGGATTTTTTATTAAATGTAAATTACATCGTCAAATACCAACATTTCGGAGCATCATTAGAAGCCAATGCCAGACTGAATCAACAAAATGATTTGAGTTTTAAATTTGGAAATAGATACGCTTCCACATGCAAAGTGTTCTATCGTATTGATTCGAAAAAAAATGTAATTATGCCCAATTTGGGATTGACTTTTGAATCATCAAACCGAGATTACCATGAGGGTGCTTTCCTAGACTTGTCTGGTGGCAAAACCTTGTTTGGACAGATTGGAGTGGATTATTTTGCCGAACATATTTCAATGGGCTTACACTACCAGCCGAGTATTTATCAAGATGTAGCGCAAGGAAATATCATTTCAAGCAACAGATTTTCGGCACAAATTTTATATCTTTTTTAATTTCAAAAATTAATAATTTATTTAAAAACAACTAAATACATAACGTAATGAAATATTTTAATTTTATAATTGTACTAATTATTTTCTCAGTTTTAGGTCTCTCATCTTGCAAAAAGGAAGAGACAGTTACCACCAAAACTTCAGGAGATGTGGGCTTGGATATAGAGCACGTTTGGGGATCAGCCGAAGAAGAATTTATACTTAATAAAGAATATACTCACCCGCTTACCAACGACAAAATGACGTTTACTATTTTCAGATATTATGTATCCAATCTAAGACTTAAATCTACAGATGGTACTTGGTTTACACAGCCAGATAGTTATTACATCGTGGATTTGGGTACTGATGAAACTTTCTTGAGTATTCCTGAAGTGCCAGGTGGTGAATATACTGATATAGAAGTAACCTTTGGTGTTGATAGCTTGCATAATGTTTCAGGTGCGCAAACCGGTGCCTTGGCTCCTTCAAATTCTATGTTTTGGTCTTGGAATTCAGGATATATAATGTTGAAAGCTGAAGGAATTTCCCCTAATTCATTGACAGGCAATTTTATATTCCATCTAGGTGGATTCATGGGAGAAAACAAAGTGCAAACTACCAAAACATATAATTTTGGAACAACTCCTTTGGTAATAGATGGTAATCGCGAAGCAGAAATTCATTTGGTAGCAAATCCGGCTAAATTGTGGCATTCAGCCGATAATTTAGCGACAAAATCTAGTATGACCATCCCTGGTGTTATTGCTAAAACGATGTCTTCTACTTTTTATAATGGTATTAAATTTGACCACATTCATAACTGATAATTTATATGTCCACAAGTATAAAACAGGGATTGGGTTTACTATTCATGATAGTTATACTTGGGTCTTGTCAAGACATACAGGATGAGGCGAGTTTCGACTTGTCTTATCCTGCTTATTTTCCCGAACCCCATTATCAATTTGGAAAAAATAAATTGACAAAAGATGGTTTTGAACTAGGAAAATCCTTGTTTTATGACCCAATAGTCTCAAGAGATTCTACGATAAGTTGTTCTAGCTGTCATTTCCAAGGCCACGCTTTTGCAGACCATAATTCGACACTTAGCACCGGCATTGATGGATTGAAAGGCGTCCGCAATAGTCCTGCTATGTTTAATCTAGCTTGGAATACTAGTTTTATGTGGGATGGTGGCATCAATCACATTGAAGTCATGCCCGTAGCTCCCATCACTAATCATGTAGAAATGGATGAAACCATGGCAAAATTAGTCGCCAAACTACGGTCAAACGCAAAATACAATGCATATTTTAAACAAGTATTTGGAAATAATACCGAAGTCGATGACCAACAAATCCTTTTTGTATTGGCCCAATTTATGTCTTTGCTAGTATCAGACAATAGTCGTTACGATCAATTTAGGAAGGGTTTGGTTGAATTTGATGAAGAAGAGAATGCAGGTTATTTAATTTTCAAGAAATATTGTACTCAATGCCATGCGGAACCTTTATTTACAGATTTTTCATTTAGAAATAACGGTCTTGAGTTTAAAAACGATGACTTTGGCAGGCAAAAAGTGCCGCTTTTAGATGACGATTTTATGAAATTTAAAGTACCTTCTTTGCGTAATGTAGAGATGACTTATCCATACATGCACGATGGGAGATTTAGAACTCTCAAAATGGTGTTGGACCATTATTCGACATCGTTAGTTCCACACGAAAACCTAGATCCAAGTCTCAAAAATGCTGGTCAAATAGGTATTCCGCTTTCTGAAAATGACAAAGAAAAACTCCTAGTTTTTTTGAAAACATTAAATGATTACACATTTATTTCTAATCCATTATTTGGTGAATAAAATGTTAAAAATGAGATATTTGCAATATAAAATGGCTTTTATTGCCATAATTTTGATGATTTTATCTGCTTGCTCAAACGACGAAAATACAATCAAGGAAACATACAATACCAAGATTGTTTGGACATCTAAGATCAATGATATCCACCTAATACTTGGTGACACCTTATTTGTAAAAGCTGACATTACATCAGATATATCAATGCACGGGTATGAGGTATTATTGAATGATTTGGATAAAATAACATCTACATCATTGAAAGCCAAACACATACATGGTAAAATATTTTATGTGGACTTGTATTGGGTGGTAGATGTGCCAACGACTAAAAAAATGGAGATAGAAGTCATAGCCGAAATCGACCATTTAGACAATAAATTATCTGAAAAGTTTGGTTTTTTAGTCAATTGAGCAAATGCAAAGTCTGATTTAATTTTTTCAGTAAACTTATTTTCACTAAATATTTAAAACATACCTGCAAATAACACTATATCACCGTCGATATATGAATCAATGCATTTTTAGACTTTTTCTGTTCCCGTATTTCTTATTTCAAATATATATTTAGTTTTTGGAAAAGGATTTTTATTTGAGTCAGTGTTGAAGGTAATTGTTAAATGCCTATAAAATTTGAATTCAGGCAAGTTTTCAATTAAAAGTGTTGAAAGGTTGTCTTCTTCTGATTGATATTCATCTGTTATTAGAAGAATTGAATTAGGCATATAATAAATGTTATCAATACCGTATTTTTGCTATAAATACAATAAATAAAATGTAAGCAAGATTTAAAAGCTTGTCAATATTTGAGTTTCAAACTAAGAGTATATTTAAAATTTGTTTTTGGATAATAGCATGGAATTATTTTGGGCGAAAAAGGCAAATTTTGCAGTCGAATGTGGGCATTTCGACTAAAAATTTAATTAATTTGTGCCAAAATAAAACATTTTCATGCTAAATGATATATTTTAAACATACTCTAAAGTCAAACAAAAAATTATTATACATGAAACAGTTAATTCTAAAAACTTTGGTGATTGTGCTTTATGTGCATGTAAGCGCTCTCTCACAAAATCAAGACTCAAATTCATGGGCATATACAATTGGGTGTGAAGAAGGCGGAGGAAATGCTACTCTATATGATTGGGCTTTCAATGAATACGTCAGGTTAGGAAATGTCCCACCCCCAATTGTAAGGACTGATGACGAAATTTACGAAATGCTAAAAGACAGAGAATATTTTAGTGAATTTTTTACACAGACCAACCAATTGAAAGAAGAGTGGTATGTTTTGAGATATGTACCTGAGGAAAAAATTGATAGGTGTTATTTTTGTCTTGCTACACTTAAGAAGGCAAATAATGAGGTGGGTAATTGGAAAAATGAAATCCATGATTTAAACACCATCGCTGATTTTGAAAATTTTTTAGTCAAATATCCAATTATCGGGAGATATGAAATAACAAATATGGAACGTGAATTCGGAATGAGTTTTTCTGACTTATTAAAAAAAATGAAATCGCATGAATATTTGATCTATACTCATAAAGATTACTTTGCGATTTTTGTATATGAAAATACTGAATTTCATAATGTCACAAATTCTCAAGACCCAAATTTAAAAAGGTTAAATTAAAAAATGTTTTAACCAAAATTATTAAATTACTCGTCTCTTTTGTCATATCATTTAAATTTTAGATCACTTCATTTTAAATTGGTGATAAAGTTTTGGCTTTGTGACGTGCCGTCTCGATAGGGCGGCATGTACATCAAAGCCTGTGTTCTCATCAGGTTGATTTATTTATTTAATTATTCATGTACATCACTTTTCCTTCAGGAACAAACAGGCTAAAATGTCTTTCAATTTGTACATTATTTGAATCAATTGTTACAATAAATGATGATTGCACTGGCAAACTTTCTAAACATGCATAACACATTAATTCAATTTTTAAACCTGCACATTTTTCATTCAGTTCTTTGACTATGGCATCAGTATTTTTTTGATGACCTAAATTGTCAGTACTAGTAATAACTGGTTGATAGTGCTGGCATATAGAATCAATGATAGGTTTGATGATAGATTTATCTTCTGTCAAAAACCCATTATATAAACTATTACAATCTAGATTTGCAATGTGAGTGCTTGAGCTAACTAATGATTCTTTTTCGCTGCAGGCAGTAAATAATAAGGCAAGCAAAGGAAGAGTATACAATTTCATCTTTTATTTATTTTAATTTAATGAATTAATAATTTTTGTTTCGATTTAGTTCCGTTTTTGAGAATAAAAGTTACTAAATATATACCTTTAAGGTTTCCAACATCAACGTTTCTTGATGGATGATCTATAAACTTCATCAGTTCTCCAGTAATGCTATATATAAGAATTTTTTCTACAAGATCATGATTTAGTAGCTCCAAATTACTAGAACTTGGATTGGGGAAAAGATAGGTATATGGTAAGTTTGATGGATTAGAGGGTTCTACAGTACTTACAGTTTTCTCTATTTCTACATTAATTACTGTACACCACAAATAAATATCATCTGGACACATCAAAATGGGTACAACTTGCTTTTGTTCACTTTCAAATCTTTCCCAAACGAGTTTTCTTTCTTTAGGGTCTTCTAAGCAATCAAGTATAGTCGGCACAAGTCCGATTATGTTTTTGTCAGGATATAATTCGTGTAAAATTTTATCTAAAGAATTTCCGTCCACATTAATTGTCAAATGTGGTTCTTTGGAATACTTACTTTTCTCATATTTTGCTTGAATTCGATTCATTTCTTCAACTGTGCATAACTTATTACTATACAAACAAAAATTCTTGCAACTTTCGGGTTTTTCTGAAAATTCAAACTAATTATTGAAAAAGTCTCTAAAGTCATCATGATTTTTCTCGACTATACAAAAATAGGATATCTTTTTCAATCGTGCAAATTTATTTTTCATGAGTGCGAAATCACACATCTCTTCATCTAGTCTGTGACATGAGTAATAATCGCCGTAGTTTCTGAAGACTTGTAATGAAATTTCCTGGTTTCTCCAGCATCGCTTCTTTCAAAATAGGCTGAAAGTCGGTTTTCAACACAACTTCCAGCCTTAAATGTTGCATCAGGTTTATAATTTTACACCGTTTGAACTTCTCCTAATTTTTCAACATTAAAACTAACTTTTGCTTTTAGAGCATTCATCACTTTTAATAATGTTCCAATAGTTATATTTGATTTACCATTTTCTAGCTTTGAGATTTGAGCTCTTTGCACACCAACTAATTCACCCAATTGATCTTGGGTTAAATTATTTGAAATTCTCAATGCTTTTATTTCTTCAGCGAGGAACTCAATTTTAAGCTCTTGTTCGTACTTATCTCGCTTAGGTGTTCCGATTTTACCCAAATGTTTTTCTTTTAATTCTTCTACACTTGTGAGTTTCATATTTTATCTTTTTTTTGTTCAAAATATTTGTTCATGCTTCGTTTGGCTTTTTCAATTTCATGCCTTGGAGTTTTATTAGATTTCTTATCTAAACCATGTGTTCCTACAATTAAGGTTTGCTTGTCTAGAGTTGGATCCCAAAATGCAAAAATTCTATAAAATTTGGAAGAATCACGTTCTCTAAATTCCCAGATTTCATCTTCTATATGTTTGAACCAATCACCTTTATGACCAGATTCCACTTTTTCGAAGGATTTGAAGAATTTAGCTTTAATTTTATCATTAATATGATCGAAATAACTAGTTGCTTCGTCAAGCAATTTAACATTTATGGGTTTTGAAAACTTTTGCATTCACAAAGATAAAATAGTTTCTTTATATGGAACAAATAATTTTATGATAATCTGATGTAACTTGTTACTATACGAACAAAAATTCTGGCAACTTTCGGGTTTTTCTGAAAAATCAACATCATTATTGAAAAAGTCTCTAAAGCCATCATGATTTTTCTCGCCCACCCAAAAATAGGAGATCTTCTTCAATAGGACAAATTTATTTTTCATAAGTGCGAAATCACACCTTTCTTCATCTAGTCTGTGACATGAGTAATAATCGCCGTAGTTTCGGGAGACTTGTAATAAAATCTCATGGTTTCTACAGCACCGCTTCGTTCAACAAAGGCTGAAAGTCGGTTTTCAACACAACTTACAGCCTTAAATGTTCTATGGCGTATTCTGTTTATATACTTTTGTATTAAAGACCTTCCCATCCTTAGTCTTAACTTGAAGGATATAGATACCATTTCTTAGTTCTGATATATCAATATTAATTCGATTCATTTCTTTGACTAATCTTCCACTTAGGTCAAACATTTTGATATAATTTATTTGTGAGTCCAATTCAATGTTTAGAATATTTGAAGTAGGATTAGGAAATACTTTAAGATTCCGCAGATCAATAGAATTTGTGGAGCTGGAAATGACATACACTTCGAACATGTCATCTGTAACTGAACAGCCTATTGAATCCGTGATTTCTAAATTGTAAAATACAGTCGTGTCATTCCAAACTTTTGGGTTTCTAATTGTTGTATCAGAAATCATATAATTTGGACTCCATGCATATCTTTCATGGGGCCAATTACTTTCGGCTGCAATCCAAAGTTCAACTGTATCTGTTGGAGATTTTCCAGTAACTTTATCAATTGTTAGAAATTGCCAGTCGCTGAAATTTAATTCAACTGAATCTATACAAGTTTCATTTGCTGTAGTAGTGCCAATTAAATAGTATTTGACAGTTCTCTCGAAATGCTGATCAACAGTTGGCTGTAAAATTGTTGTATCTGATAGCATTGTTGAAGCATAATAAGTTTTATCAAGTATTGGTTCATAGAATTCTGACTCCCATCTTACATTGACAATATCTCCACTCATAATTTCTCCGAAAAGCATTGCCCCATTTATATTTTCAATTGGACAAATATTCCTATTTATCCCAGCGTCAATTTCACATTGCCCATATATTAAACTTGATAATGTGATAAATATCAACGTTAAAATCATTTTATTCATACTACTTGATTTTGGTTTATTATGTCATGGAACTGTTTTGCTGCACCCGTCGTGCCGACGATAGGAGGCATGATCGTAGTCGCAGCTTGTAATGATACGTATTCTTTAATCTTTTTGTAAAGTTTCGATTCATTTTTTAATGTCTCTAAATTATTCGGTTGACATCGTTTGTACTTATTTTGATCATTCGGACATGAAGTTGTCTTGAAGAATATTCTTATACCTTCAAATTCAAAGAAATATTGGCTTTTTAGGAATTCAAATTCCCACACTGATCTTTCCAAATCTTGTAATTCTTTGAATTGAACTTCAGCTGATTCATACTCTCTTTTTATTTCACTGTAAGGAGTATTTATGCCTATTGATTTGACAATTAAGTCATACACTTTATCCCAAATTAAAATAGCTTTTTCATTATCCTCATTAATGATAATTGTTGATGACTGTAAAAATTTTAGACAAAAGACTTCTCCATAATTTTTGAATAACATTTCTGCTTTCCATAATAAGGCTGAAACGTCTTGTTCGTAAGTAGTTGTTCCACATACGCCGTAAGCGCCTTTATATTTCCTAACAATTTTATAAAATGAATTTGATCTTTTATAACTACAGATTGTTGCCAATATTGCGAGATCAGAAGCGTATGCCCTTCCTTTTTCGGAGTCCCATTTTGGTGTTCGTTTGTTCAATCTTTTCAGCGCTATTGATTCCGCTTTTTTAGGATTTCCTAATTGCAGTTCTAATTCAATTATTCTGTCAACAATAATTGAATACTTTTCGCAATCATTTTCTTCTATTGTTTTATATGCAAGTTTCAATGATTCTTTCGCCAATTTCTTTGATTGTCTTATCCTTCTAGAAAGTGACAAACTTCCATCATTAATGATCAAATGTGACTCCAATTGTAAATCAAGCACTTTCTCATATGCTTCGCTGCACATGTTCTGAGCTGAGAGTTGCACGGAAAATGCTAATATTAGTATTGAAAATTTCAGTTTTAAATTTTTCATTTATGTATCATATCGGTTGGCAGATTTGCGATGGGCGGGCTTTTCAGCATAAATGTTCATTCGGACAACTGAACTTTCTGCTACCACAAAAGTATCTGCGGAGCACGAAACCCCGCCTATTGCAAATGTGCTGTTATAGTGCTTTTTTCTCATTTCTTTCGTTTATAAAGGTGAATTTTTCCACTTGGAAAATACATCATACTGAAAGTGCTGTCTGTCAGTCCTAGAATTTCATATTTTAATGTGTCAGTTTTATTAGTCAGGATAATAAATTCAGCCTTTTCTGTTTCTTTTACGAATTCAGGTAATTTGTCTTTAATTGAAATAACATAATTGTCGTCAGTGTTAGTTTGCTCACCCCTATAATTAAATGTCCACTGATTCTTATTTATCGTCAATAAAGCTAAACTGTCTTGGTCATGAAACCAAAGTCCTTGCATTAATTGAATTGTCGTTTTAGATTCAAGTGCCAGTTTTTGCATTTTAATAATTTCCTGTCCACCCGCTGGAATTTTAATTTCTACTTTGTCATAGTTTTTTAAGTCAGCGATAACAGTCATAGGAGGGCAACGAAAACCACCTGAAATATTTGATAATTCAAAATGTCCTGTTGTGTCCGAAGTCGTTTTACTCCATTTCTTAATCTTGTTATAAACTGTCACACCTTGTAAGGGTTTACCAGTTTCTTTGTCAATAACAGTCCCTGAAACTCGCTGATCACAGTCGCAAGAAGTTAAAAGAGTCAGGCCTATGAATATGGTCGCTATTCTTGTCAATGTGTCGTCTTTTAAAATGCCCTATAACTTGTTACAATACGAACAAAAAATCTAGCAACTTTCGGGTTTTTCTGAATTATCAGCATCATTATTGAAAAAGTCTCTAAAGCCATCTTGAATTTTTTTCGACTACACAAAAATAGGAGATCTTCTTCAAAGGTGCAAATTTATTTTTCATAAGCGCGAAATCACACCTTTCTTCATCTAGTCTGTGACATGAGTAATAATCGCCGTACTTTCAGGGGACTTGTAATGAAATTTCATTTCCACTACAAGTACCGCTTCGTTCAACACAGTCTGAAAGTCGGTTTTCAACACAACTTACGGCCTTAAATGTTACCCACCGTTTTTTATTTTCATGTGTTTATTCAATTCTTTAAATACTGGAGTATCATCTTCCCAATTGAAGTAAATAATTTGAATTCCTAGCTCAGACAATCTTAAAGAAACTTCCCTTTTTAATTCTGTTGGTATAACCATGAATAAATTAATGTCATTAGGAACTGGAATGCTGTAGATAAGCAATTGGCCCAATGCAGTATATAAGCTTTGAGTTCCGCAGTTAGTTTTTATCTCAAAAAGATTTTCAACTCTACTTTTACTATATGTGAATAAGTCCCTATTTCTATCATTAGCAACTTTGTAGCCTAAAGCTTTAAGTTCTTCTGCCAAGGCGTTTACTATTATTCCATGGGTTCTTTCAATTGTTTTTCCACCTTGGTTTTCTGGGTACGTAACCCCCGAATGTTCGTTTACAAAACTGTAGTCATTTAGAAAATTAAAATTATACTTTTCAGGATACTTTATTAACTGCTTGACTCTATGTATTTCCTTTATGAAGTTTGCAACTTGTTCAGGAAAGTGTTTAGACTCAAGTTCGCCTACAACACAAAATCTTGACTCTCTATCTCCATCAATAGCGTCCACAAAATCACCACGAAAATTATCCGTGAAAAAATACTTTCCTATTCCTTTTGTACCACCACCAATTTTTCCACGGTGAAGCACTAGGATTGTTCCTTTATCTTCAATTCCAAATGCACCCGCAACTCGTCTATAAATTCCACTTATTGGGAAGTTTATTTCACCGTTTAAAGAATTGTTATGGTTTTCAATTGGTTGTCCAACACCAAAGCCATTCCAATATTTAGTGTCATGCCCTTTGGTTGATAACCAAATATTTAGATCAATCGAATATTTAACTGTATCTTCAAAACTCCCACTTGGATAACCAACCCAACAATCAACACTTCTATTTAAGTAGGTACTTAAATGATTTTGAAATCTCTTATAGAATTTCAAAATAGTCGCTTCTTCTTCAACTATATTTATCATTGTCAGCCTATTTTTTTAATGGTGGGTAACTTATTACCATACAAACAAAAATTCTAGCAACTTTCGGGTTTCTATGAAAATTCAAACTAATTATTGAAAAAGTCTCTAAAGCCATCATGATTTTTTTCGACCATACAAAAATGGGATATCTTTTTCAATCGGACAAATTTATTTTTGCACTGCCCACTTATACGCTGAACGTTTTTCATGTAGTGCAAAATTACTTAGGCAAATTTAAAATATCTTTGTTTTACGATCGAATAAAATCCTCCCATTTGGCCAAGTTAACTTCAGAGATAAAGGGTTGTGGTGTCCATTCAACTTAATGTTTATGCCGCTCGTCCTTTTATTTGAAGAAAAATATAAATTTACTTTTGTGCTCTTTCTGACATATTAGCCCATTATCCTACATTTCTTTAAAAAACATTTGCAGTTCTTTCGCCTCCGTTGGCTTCATGCGACCCGCTAAGATCAACCGCAATTCCCTCCTCCGCGATGCGGAATCATATCGTGTTTTTTCTTCTGAAGTGATCGGATTCACTTTAGGAATTGGGATCGGTTTCATGGTAGATGTATCCATGGCCACAAATGTAAAATACGCATGGTTGGACTGCCTAGCATTGGCACCGGTAATATCTGCTGCACTCACCTCTACAAATATTTCAACAGAAGTGGTGAAAGCGCGTGTCACCCGTGCCGTCAGCGTAATCACATCACCCAATTTTATGGGTTCGTGAAATGAAATGTGATCCACAGAAGCAGTAGCTACATGGGCGTCGCAGTGCCTTGCAGCACAGATGGCACCGGCAATATCCATCCACCTCATTAGATATCCACCCATGAGATTTCCCATAGGGTTGGTATCATTTGGCATGATCATCTCTGTCATCACTGTCTTGGACTCCTCCACTAATTTTGGTTCAAAATTTTCGCTATTAACCATATTGTAATTCAAATTGAAATAATTCTTGCAAATTTTTAAGTAACCGCTCCCCTACTACTTCCATTTCCATTGTTTTCCCCAGCTCATTTTTCATGGACGTTACTCCTAGATTTTGATCTTGAATCCCACATGGGATGATGTGATTGAATTTTGTAAGTTCGGTATTGATATTAAAAGCAAATCCATGTAACGTAACCCATCGAGAGATATGAATACCTATTGCACAAATCTTATTGAATGCCCTATGTTCACTATCTGCCGGCACCCATACTCCTGTATGTTTTGGGCTTCTGAGTGCATCAATACCATATTCTGATAAGGTCAAAATAACCGCTTCTTCTATCTGATATACCAACTTATGGACATCATGAAAAAAATGATCCATGTCAAAGATCAAATACCCTGTAATCTGCCCGGGTCCATGATAGGTGATGTCTCCGCCTCTATTGATTTTGAAATATTCTATGCCTTCAGAATCCCTTTCCGCTTTAGACACAAGTAGATGATCCTCTGATCCACTCTTGCCCAATGTATAAACATGCTGATGTTCTGTAAAAATCAAATGATGGATTGGTGGTTGGCCGTTTCCGTCTGCTTTTTTATTGAGTATAAGTTGCTGTTGCAATTGCTCTTGATACTTCCAAACGTCTTCATAGGACTTTCCCTTTATCCACTCAAATTTAACAATCGGCTTGCCCATACTGCAAAGGTAGATATAATGAACGAATTAGAATTTTAAAAATCTAAAATTTAATGAACTAGTCTATATCCAAATATTTCATGAGCATACAATGTGGGTAAAACACATTACCCAATAATTTTAGTCAAAAATAAATTTTTTTGCAAAAAAAAATGGACATTTGCATTTTAGAGTTGTATTTAAATTTTACAAATAAGGGCAGAAGGTTATGTACAATAATTTACTCAAGCAAAAAATGGCCGCTTATGATGTTCCTCAGAAGGTCATGGACATGGGATTGTATCCGTTTTTTAGAACTATAGAATCAGAACAAGATACTGTTGTAAAAATTCAGGGAAAAGATGTGATGATGTTTGGTTCCAATAGCTATCTGGGACTAACAAATCACCCATTTCTGAAAGAAGCATCTATGAAGGCCATAAAAAAATACGGTTCAGGATGTGCGGGTTCGAGATTCTTAAATGGAACTTTAGATATCCATTTGGAGCTTGAAGAAAAGCTTTCTGCTTATGTTGGCAAGGAAGCTTCTCTAGTATTTAGCACCGGATTTCAGGTGAATCTAGGTGTTATATCTTCCATTCCTGGAAGGCATGATTATGTCATTTTAGATGATCTTGACCATGCTTGTATCATTGACGGAGCACGGCTCTCATTTGCCAGAGTGCTTAAGTACAGTCACAATGATATGGCCGATTTAGAGAAAACGCTTTCAAAATGTGACGCTGACAAGATTAAATTGATTGTCATTGATGGTGTTTTCAGCATGGAAGGCGACATTGCAAAATTACCTGAGATCATTGACTTGGCACGTAAATATAATGCCAATGTCATGGTGGATGATGCGCATGGATTAGGTGTTTTGGGACATCATGGTGCCGGCACTGCATCACACTTTGGACTCACTGATGAAGTTGACCTCATCATGGGAACCTTCAGTAAGTCCTTGGCAAGCATCGGTGGATTTATAGCTTCCGACAAAGTAACCATCAACTACCTAAAGCACAATGCCAGATCCTTGATATTTAGTGCTAGTATTGCACCCGCCAATGCAGCTAGTGTGATTGCTGCATTAGATTTGATACAATCGAATCCTAGCATCATAGACAATCTTTGGGACAACACCAGATATGCACTTCAAGCGCTTAAAAACGCAGGTTTTGATACAGGACATTCGGTGACACCTATCATTCCACTCCTTATTAGGGATGATTTCAAGACCTTCCAATTGACAAAAATGGCCCTCGAAAATGGGGTTTTTGTCAATCCTGTTGTATCACCGGCGGTTCCAAGCACATCATCACTGATAAGATATTCTTTGATGGCAACGCATACTAAGGAACAAATAGACAGATCGGTAGAAGTGCTGAGTTCCATTGCTAGAAAAATTGGCGTATTTGATAACCCTTCAGTTTATGAATTATCATGATCAAGGTAGAAGAAGTTTCGTCCGAAAAAATGCTTAAGGCATTTATCAATTTTCCACATGACTTGTACGAAGGCGACCCTAATTATGTTCCGGAGATATTCATGGGCCAACGCGATATGATGAATCCTAAAAAGTATCCGTTTCACAAATATGGTACAGCGAAGTATTTCCTAGCATACAAAGATGGAAAAATAGTTGGTAGAGTTGCAGCCATCAACAATCCTAATTACAATACACACTTCAACACAAAGGTGGGTTTCTGGGGTTTTATGGATATGACCAATGACCAAGATGTGTGTAACGCCCTGGTCGCCGAAGTGGTGAAATATGCAAAATCACATGGCCATACTTCCATCATGGGACCTACGAATTTTACAACCAATGAAACTGCGGGGGTTTTGGTAGAAGGATTTGATGATCCTCCGAAAATCATGATGACGTACAATAAGCCATATTACAAGACTTTATTAGAGAATTTTGGCTTGAAAAAAGAGATGGATCTGTATGCATACATGATTTACACATCTAAGGTTTCAGAAAAGTCAATACAACTGGCTGATGCCATAGAAAAGCGACTCGCTACAAAAGGTATTACCATTAGAAACATCAGTATCAAAGACTTAGATAAGGAAACCGAACGGGTAAAGAATATTTACAATAGCGCATGGGAAGAAAATTGGGGCTTCGTACCATTTACGGATGCAGAATTTGAGTATTTGAAAAATGACCTTAAGCTCATCCTTGATCCCAACTTTGGATTTATAGCAGAAAAAGATGGGGAACCCATTGGATTTAATCTGACCTTGCCCAATATCAATGAAATTTTGCAGAAGAATAAAAGAGGAAAGCTGTTTCCGTTCGGTATTTTCCGCCTTTTATTGGGAAAATCAAAGACAAAAACGGTACGTATATTAGCGATGGGTGTCAAGGAAGAATTCCGAAAATTGGGAATAGAAGCCGTATTTTTTGCAAAGAATATTTTGGAAGCAAAAAGGAAAAACCTTATCGGTGGCGAAGCTTCTTGGGTGCTTGAAAACAATGAATCCATGAGAAAATCTGCAGAACATCTCAATGGTGAAAAATACAAAACTTATAGGCTGTATAAAATGACATTAGATACCTGAAATTCCACCGTTTGAATAAAGTGAGTTCAACATGTCTGATCACCGGCGCCAATGGGTTTATTGGTACTTTTTTGGTTAAGAGTGCTCAATCAGCAGGATTAAATGTCATAGCAGGAGTAAGGCAACAGAGTAATATTGACTCAATCAAAGATTTGGGCATCACAATTTTGCGGATCGATTATTCATCTGCAGAGACAATTGTTGATGCACTTAAAGGCATTCATTTTGATTACATCATCCACAATGCCGGCGTGACTAAAGCTCTGGATCAAAACGAATATTATCTCTCAAATGTACTTCAAACATCCTTCCTTATAGAAGCGATTCAACACCTTAACCTTTCTCTTAAGAAATTTGTCTTTATCAGCTCATTGGCGGCTTACGGACCTGTAGATTTTAAAATTGCTGATTATGTCTCCAACAAGAACACGCCGAATCCTGTCACAGATTATGGAAGGAGTAAACTTCAGGCAGAATCATTAGTCACATCCACACCAAATCTACCCTACGTGATCATCAGACCGACTGCGGTGTATGGACCCGGTGAATTGGACCTTTATCAAGTGTTTGTTATGGTCAGCAAAGGCATCGCTTTCGTGCCTAAAGTCGAAGATCAAACATTGACCTTCGTGTATGTCCAAGATTTAGTGGATGTAGTGATCAAGGCTGCCGTGTCTGAACATACCAATTGCAGTTTCTTTGTTTCAGATGGAAAAAATTATCAAACCAAATCGTTGCCCAAAGAAATCAGCCGTGCAATGGGAAAGAAAATTTTCTTTATCGAAACTCCTCTATTTTTGATCCATATTTTAGCAGAAATTACAGGGCTATGGGGAAAAATAATGCGAAAACCGCCAATTCTAAACAAAGATAAGCTAAGTGAAGTGATCGCAAGATCCTGGGCTTGTGACATGCAATCCACCATGAATGCTTTGGACTTCAAGCCGCAGTTTGAACTAGCAGAAGGGGTGAAAAATACTGTCCGCTGGTATGTACAAAAAGATATGCTGTGAATCCATCTCGCAAGATACGATGCATCATCAATCCGATTTCCGGAAATTTTCACAAATCAAAAACCTATAATTATCTCCAAGATTGGTCTGATAACAAACCATATTTTTTGGATATTCAATATACTGAGTATGAAGGCCACGCAACGAAGCTTGCTGCAGAAGCAGTGCAGCAAAACTACTATGCTGTCTTAGCAGCAGGTGGCGACGGCACCATTCATGAGGTGTGCACAGCGCTTAAGGATACAGATACCATATTAGCTGTTTTTCCTCAGGGATCAGGCAATGGTTTCTCTTGGCATCTAGGCATTAAAAAGAACTTAAAAATCGCTCTGTCCTATATTGAAAATGGCCATTACCAAATCATTGATATGGGCGTGATGAACAACGACAAATATTTTATTAATTTGGCAGGTCTAGGCTTTGATGGGAAAGTAGCATATAATATCAAAGGACTCGCCAACAAAGGATTTTTACCCTATTTTGCAAATACAACTAAAGAACTGTTTAAGTTTAAAAGTCAATATTACCAAATTCTAATGGATGGCACAGACATGTCAGGAGATTACTCAATGGTTGCCATTGCTAACGGTTCAATTTATGGTTACGGCTTCAATATTGCTCCGGGAGCTTCATTGACTGATAGGGAATTCGATGTATTATTGGTCAAAAGAGCAAATTTCTTGTCCTACATACGCATGATACCATCAATGTTGGCCGGAAAGATGATCAAAAGCCCATATGTCCAATATCTAAAGTGCAAGCAAATTTCCATCAACTCTTCACAACCTATCTATTATCACGTAGATGGCGAAGGATTTCTAGAAAATAACACGATGGAATTCAAAATTATTCCATCATGTTTAAGGATTTTTGTACCTGAACACGTAATTTTGTAATTAATTAAAATAGACTGATGAGCCCATCCAACTTAAAACGTTTAAAAGTTCTGGTGATCATAGGAGGAAAATCTCCCGAACATCAAATATCACTAATTTCCGGTCATAACATCATCGAGAATCTAGATGAAACAAAATATATAATTGAAGTTGTGGGTATAGACCCTTTTGGTAGGTGGAAATATTATAAAAAGGAGAAGTATGTAAAAAATGTCAAAAATCCTGCCAAGGTATCCTTGACAAAGAGTAATACCGAAGTGGTCATTTTAGAAAGAAAAAAAGGTCACATACTTTTTGATGTAAAGAAAGGAAAAAAAATAACCAATATTGATGTGGTTTTCCCTGTTTTGCATGGTAGAAATGGAGAAGATGGCACTATCCAAGGATATTTTAGAATGCTATCTATTCCTTTCGTAGGTACTGATGTGATGGCATCAGCCATCGGAATGGACAAAGAAGTTTCAAAGCGATTGTGGAGAGATGCTGGTATTCCCATAGCGAAATTCGATGTTGTCACCCACCAAAACAAAGATGTAGTGACCTATGATACATATGCTAAAAAATTGGGAAAAACCCTTTTTATCAAACCCGCAAATGCCGGCTCAGCGGTCGGTGTACATAAAGTAACTACTTCTGAAGAATTTTCAACCGCTCTTCAAAATGCCTTCCAATATGATAGGAAGATATTGGTGGAAGAAGCCGTAGAATGTGTGGAAGTAGAATGTTCAGTTTTAGGGTACAAAGACATCAAGGCATCTACATTAGGAAGTCTAAAAGCCAACCAAACCTTTTATACCTACGACGCAAAATACCTTGACCAACAAGGAGCTTCATTTACTATTCCGGCAAAAATACCTGTTAAATTACGCAATGAAATACGAAAAACAGCAATAAAAGCGTTTGAAGCTATTGGAGGTGAAGGATTGTCGCGGGTAGATTTCTTCCTGAGACAAGATGGCACCTATGTGATCAATGAAATCAATACAATGCCTGGTTTCACAAGTATTTCGATGTATCCAAAACTTTGGGAGGAATCTAAACTACCTCTCAAGGAACTATTGGATCAATTGATTCTTATCAGCATTGAGCGTTACATAGATCAACAACAAAGCGGAGGCTAAAACATTTATTATTATTTACGGGTTACCTTTTTTAATGAGAACCTATTTTGTCGCAGTAATTGTCATCTTGATCTATCTTACCTCAGGAGGTTTGGTGGCACAAGAACCATTTACTTGTAAGGGGCAATATTTTATCAGCTTGACTCCCGATGAAGATATAAATTCAGGACTTTATGAGGTAAAGATAAGCACAGATGGCTCAAAGGCAGAATTGATCAGCATCGCAAAGGACATCGGCGTTGTGCTCAATGCAATGGGGTATAGAATCACTGACAATTTGATCTACGGTGTCAATCCCGTCACCGGAATTTTATCAAAGGTAGGTATAGATGGTGTAGCCAAAGAATTGGGAAGACCGGCAGGACTTCCACCTGAGACAAGATATTTTGCCGGGGATATCACACCCGATGGGAGGTATCTTATATTGATCAATATAGACGCTTTAAGTAGATTCATTGCTAAGGTTGATTTAAATTCCCCAACATATAGTTGTACATTGGTCCAACTCAGAGATAATAACGTCGGAATAGTCGATATTGCCCACGACCCTTTCACCGGGATACTCTATGGCCATGACTTGAGAAACAAACAACTTATTACAATTGACCCAAACACAGGCAATATCAATCGGCGCTTCGCTATTCAAACACAGGTGGACCAAATGGGCGCATTATTCTTCGATTCTTTTGGAAATCTTTATGGTTACGGAGGATATTTGAGCTCAGATCAAAACACGCTTATTGCTATAGACAAAGTGACAGGAAGAATGTCAAAATTATTGGTTGGCCCAAATTCCATTGGACAAGATGGGTGTGCGTGTCCATACACCATAGAGATTGCAAAAACTGTTGATCCGGACACTACTTTTGCATGTACGGAAGTAGTCTATCACCTGATTCTCAGCAATGGTTCAGGTGCCCCAAGAACGGGTATTAATCTGTTGGACACATTTCCCGTAGGTATTACGGTAAAAAACGTGCTATCAAATCCTTTTCAAGGAACAGTATCAATCAATAATAATATTCTCAGCATTCAGAATATGACAGTAAATCTAGGTATAGACACCATAGATGTTTTAGCTTATGTGGAACCACACGTTTTGGGCACCTTATACAACCAAGCCCACATCACAGGACTTCCACAAGCACTTGGATCAAGGAATATTTCTGACTTCCCAAAAACAGCCGTAAAAAATGATCCGACACCTCTTACCATCATACCTTTTGATATACAGAGATTTGAAAAAGATTATGTGGTTTGTAAAGAAGACTCTGTCTATATTGATTTGACATTGCCGGGAGTGAAATATCACTGGAATGATGGAAGTAGCAAACCCACCAAATTTTTATCCAATGCTGAAAACTCTGTGACAGTCTCCACGGGATGTGAGGTAAAATCCATAGAGATGAATCTTAATTTCGTTGATTTTGACATTGATATTATTCCTGATTCAATTAGCGTAGATCTGGGAGAAGCTGTGGAGTTAAAATGGACATCAACAATACCAATCAATGAGATTTCGTACCAATGGACTTCACAGAATAGGTACATTCCCATTGATAGTCTAGCTTATTATTACAAATTTTATCCATTATTTGATGGTAAGGTCTATTTAACGGCCTACGATTCTATCGGATGCCTTAGCCAAGATGAAGTATTCATCAGAGTCAATAAGCGAAGAGAAGTATTTTTTCCAAATATTATAAATCAAAACAGTACCCAATTCAACAACCGTTTTTATTTCCAGACTAGCGTACCTTTTATTTCGGGTGCCAAATGGCAAATTTACGACAGATGGGGGAATCTAGTTTTTGCTTTGGATAATTTTGAATTGAATAATCCGGATTTTTCGTGGGACGGCACCTTCCACGGTATGAAAGTAGAACAAGGTGTGTATACTTGGGTTTGTGAATTTGTTTACTTGGATGGTTACGTTGAAACAATTGCAAACACCATTACTGTTATAAGGTGATAAAAAGTTTTAAAATGAGTAATAATACGGAAGTAGAAGCACTAATCACACATTTCTGCCTTCCAACTTTAGGGAGCGAATTTCATGGGATGGCCATCAAATTGTGCAGGAAATTAGACGAAAGAAGATCGGGTTTATTGCGCACAGGCAAACCGGAACTATGGGCATCAGCCATTGTACACACCGTTGGAATATTAAATTTTCTGTTTGATCCCACCTTTGAGCCCATGATTAAAGCTGAAGATATTTCGCAATACTATGAAGTCAATCATACTTTGATGCTTTCCAAAAGCAAGTTCATCAGGGAGAAAGAAGACTTAGGTTTGCAGAGTGAAGAATTTTTAGTTGAAAATACCAAACTAAATAACCCATTGAAAAAATATACGGTTATAGGTGGAATCATAGTACGAAAAGATGATATTCCTGAATCTCATAGATCAATTCTTGATAAAACCAACTAAAAATATGTAATTAAGAGTTACCTTTGCATATATTTTTAAAAGATTGTGTTTAAATTTTGTTTTTAGATAATAAAATGGAATTATTTTGAGCGAAAAAAGGCAAATTTTGCAGTCGAATGTGGGCAATTCGACGAAAAATTTAACGTATTTGTAGCCAAAATAAAACATTTTCTTGCTAATGGATAAATTTTAATCATACTCTAAAGTCATTTATTCATTCAAAGACTAAATTCAGCCAGATGTCAGAAGTGTTGGAAGTAAAGAAAGCAGGTAAAAAGGCAAAGAGCCAAATAAAATACAGTAAAGAGCAGTATCTCAATTGGTTTGATATCATGTATAAGGTGAGGAGATTTGAAGAGAGAACTCTATTTGCATACTCACAGCAAAAAATAAGAGGTTTTTGTCATGTGTATATTGGTCAAGAGGCGATTGCTGCTGCTCTCACATCGGCCATTAGACCTGAAGACAAACTTGTGACTGCTTACCGCCAACACGGTGTAGCATTAGCAAGAGGATTGGATGCCAATTCTTGCATGGCTGAGCTCTACGGGAAATCCACAGGATGCGTGAAGGGCAAGGGAGGTAGTATGCACTTCTTCTCAGCGGCCCATAATTATTTCGGCGGCAATGGTATCGTTGGTGCACAGATTCCCATTGGTACAGGAATAGCTTTGGCAGAAAAATATAGAGGGACTGACAATTTATGTGTAACGATGTTTGGCGATGGCGCTGCACGTCAGGGAGCACTGCACGAGTCATTTAATATGGCGATGACGTGGAAACTTCCGGTCATGTACATCGTTGAGAATAATAAATATGCCATGGGTACATCACTGGAACGTACGAGCAACGTGCATGATATGTATAAGATGGCTCATGGATTTGAAATGCCATCAGAACAGGTGAATGGCATGAAACCTGAAGATGTCCACGAAGCCATGATGAGAGCGGCAGATCACATTCGTAAAGGTAACGGACCTTATTTCTTAGAAATCTGCACTTACAGATACAGAGGTCACTCCGTCTCAGATCCAGCAAAATATAGAACCAAAGAAGAATTGGATGCGTATAAAGCTCAAGATCCTGTGGAGTGCACGAAAGACTTTATATTGGAAAATAAAATAGCTAAACCTGAAGAAATCCAAGCTATCATGGATCGTATAGACGTTGAAGTGGAAGCAGCGATGGAATTTGCAGACAATTCTCCACTGCCACTGCCATCAGATTTATATGAGGATAATTATGTGCAAAAGGATTATCCCTTTTTGTCATAATTGAATTTCACCCACATTATAATTGGGTAAGAATTCCATCTCGCGGTTAATGGTCATGTTGGAATATTTGTGAAATGTTACACTGAACATTAGTATTTCACACAGGTTAGTTATTGGAATATTATTGCGAATAAATTCCATTGGTTAATCTAGGTTTAAATAAGTTTGAAAAAAATATTTGAATTGCTTTTGTATATTCTCAATACTGTATATCTTTGCGTCGCTTTTAAAGGAAAGTAATTTTGGCCCGTTCGTCCAGCGGTTAGGACGCCAGATTTTCATTCTGGAAACAGGGGTTCGATTCCCCTACGGGCTGCTATAATCATTAAAAAAGCCATGCATTTTTTTGCAAGGCTTTTTTGTTTTTAGAGTATGTTTAAATTTTGTTTTTGGATAATAAAGTGGAATTATTTTGAGCGAAAAAAGGTAAATTTTGCAGTCGAATGTGGGCAATTCGACGAAAAATTTAACGAATTTGTAGCCAAAATAAAACATTTTCTTGCTAAAGGATAAATTTTATACATACTCTTATACAATAACTTCAATGGAAACTTCCTGAAATTTATTCCACCAAGACACACATTACGTCTATATCTGGCAACCTTTTTAACTTAATTTGCCAATGACATAAGCGATGACACCGCCTGTGATAGCTGCCGTAACACCATTGATTAAAATATCCAAGACCATGTTTCCATAATTTGGAGTTTGAGAAGAGTACATAAAGAAATTCATTGCTGCACCATAAAGTAAACCGATGACTGCACCGGCCTTTGCTCCACTCATCAGTTGTGAAATTCCGGCCCATTGTAAGAATATGTAGGCCAATAAAATACAAAATGTCAGGCATCCCAAATACACAAAAACCAAATTGTCATTGTCTGAAGATGGATAAATGTTGGGAAACAGCAATCCATAGAAAAGATAACCTAATAAAAAATACACAATGCTACCGGCAATACTGCTAATGGCTAAATTTTTTGCATTCATTCGTTTTTCTGTTTTGATTGTAAAATAATGAGGTTATGTAAGCGAGACCTATGCAACAAAATTACAAAATATATAGTAATTTCCAACAAATATTGGTTTTTATTTTAAAAATCACACTAAGAAAGCATATTTTTAGGAAGCAAAAAAAAATAGAAAATGATATTTGCACAAGTAGATCAGCCTATGGAACTAGTTTTAGCAAGATATTTTTCCTTGGAAAGCTCATACCAATTGCAAAGTATGTCTTCATAATAATAAGTATTTAAACAATCCATTCCCAGTTTAGTAAGAATTCTATTTGAGCCTATATTTTCGCAATTTGCAGACGCATTTATTTTGGCAATTTGCAGAAAATTATAGCCATAGTCTAATGCCATAATAGCTGACTCGGTGGCATATCCATGTCCCCAAAATCTCTTTTGTAATCTGTACCCAAGGTCATAGAAGTTTTGATGGCCATTGATGATGTCAGTAACCCATTTTAGTCCCGACCAACCTATAAATTCATTGGTTTCTTTTAGCACCACAGCCCAACGTCCGATACCATGTTCAGAATATTGCCTGCGGACATAGTGAATGACATCGATGATTTGTTGTTTTTCTGTCACAGGTTTATTTCCCAAATATCTATGGACTTCAGGATCTGAATCCAGTTCAAAGAATGCATCGACATCTTCTAAAATTATTTCTCGTAATATCAATCTCTCAGTCTCAGCGAAAACCTTCATCATCAAGTAAATTTAGATGGATGTTCGGAGCATGAAATTCCGTTTTTAATAACTTCCAAAATACCTTCTCAAGAACCATTCAATGGCAAGAAGTAGCATTATTAAAATGAAAATCCATTTGAAATGAATGGCAGCTTTGGTACTCGTCGATTGGTATAAAACAGGCTTGATACTTTCATCTGATAACATTTCATCTGCCAAAGTCTCCAGCGCATCAAAAGATAACACATCACCATTATACTTTTGGGTCAATGAACGCAATGCACTAAATCGAGCTGTCAAGTCGATTGATTCGAGATCTAAATCTTCTACTTGAAAATTTCCCGTTACTTTTTCTGTCTTTCCATTGAAACTGACGCTTGCTTCATATTTATATGCGCCTGCAGGTAATGTACCGGGAGAAAAAGTATAGGCATTAAGCGTTTTACTCATGGTGTATTCGTAAACTCCTTTCTCTGTGTTTTTTATAACCAACTTTACATCAGGCTCGTTGACAAGTTCGTAATTATCATTATACAATTGACCATCAAACTGGATGACTTCATTCGTTCTATACACATTTTTGAATGCTTGCACTCTAAATTTGCGCTTATCATCTTTTACCGTGGTATATTGGATACACTTGTTGATTATTTCATCAAAAGCCGTATAATTTTTATTTTGGAGAAAGTCAAATAAACGCCATTTCCACAATCCTTCTCCAACGATGACACCTTGCTTATGGTGACCGCTTTCTTCAAAAGCCATCAATGGATATTCGGTTTTAATCTTTTTTATATTTTGATTTAAGAATACTTGAGCTGTCAAACTTGGTTTATACTCCCCAAATGGCGCTATCAACGGAGGAAAGAGCTTCATCATCCTACCCGTTTCTTCTGAAAGTATAAAGGATTTAAATGAAGGATTCACATCAGGGAGAATCTCTTCAGAATTTGACAATTGAGCCTTGATATTGACAGCAGACTGAATTTCATTTATTTTTAAAAGATTGGTTTGCAAGCCCACAATAAAAAGAGTTGGTATGGCCTTTTCCTGAATTTTTGCCAATGTAGAAGCGATGCTATTATTGGAAGAAGGTAGATTGTGCAAGATAACCAAACTATAATCTCCGGGTTTGTAGGTAGGATCATCTGCCATGAACACAGACACTTCATAATTTTTATTTGTATTGATCGAGCTCTTTAATGCAGCGATATCCGGATGTGGTGCATTTGCCAAAATCAAAATCTTCTGTCTGCCGTCTAAAACTTCTACGTAAAAATCTCTACTATTATTTTTAGGATTGGTATCTTCCACACCTGACAATCTCACCCGATAATGCCTCAATCCGGGAGACTTTGCATCTATTGGGAGTTCTTCAGTTTTAAAATATTTTTCAGTGCCAACGGGAATATTTACTTTACCGAGGTTAGAAACACCATTCTCTCCTATCTCCTCAAGTGATAAGGAAAGCGTTTTCCCCATCATGTTGTTTGCAGAAACATCAACATTGACGGAAAATTGATCCTTCAAAAAGGCAATTTTATTGTGGCGCACATTAGCTATGGCAGCATCTTTTCTGAGTATCGTGTCTCCTAACGCAACAGCGTACAGTTTTCCTGTAAATTGAAATGGTTGGTATAAAGGATCAGCGCCTTCATTTATAATGCCATCAGTGCCCAAAATAATTCTGGATGGGTTTTGATCAGAGAAATTATCATCAATATACTTCAAAAGTTGTCCAATATTGGTACTCGCAAAGGTATCCTGAGCGTTCGTTGTGGTTGTAGTTCCAAAATATAGTTGTTTGACATCAAATTTTTCATTCAATCTATCAACTACACCATTCCATTTGGTCTCAAATTCAGGAAACTGCTTCAGGTTTGTCACAGATGAAGACCTATCTTCAGCCATGATGATGATGGGCTTTCTGATATCATCCTTTATAGATTTTATAAAAGGTGACAGTAGCAGGAGGGCAATGAAAAACACAGCCAATCCCCTAATTATTGCTAAAATATACGTTAAATATTTGTTTCCGGATTCTTCAAATCTCTTGTCTTTATAGTACAAAAGTCCGGCAAATACCAATCCCAACAACCCACACAGCACAACATACCACCAAGGGTAAGATAAACTTATTGTATTATTCACGTGTTATAATTCCTAAATTATTTATGTGCCTGAAAATAGGCACTAATATATGATATGGTCTTTATTTAATACTTCACATTAACACTTATTCTAATAAAAAGATCAATGATTAGGTTTTACTTTGTAATTTTTCTGGCTTTTTGTTTTCAGTTAGCTTCTGCCAATTATATCCTGTTACCGATGGAACATGATAAGCAAGCCAACCATCTTAAAGCCTATGGCATCACATATTGGGTGATCAATCAAGGCATCGAAGCATATTGGATGTTGAATTATCGAGGAGGTAGTTTCGCATTTCCATATGCCAAAGCTTTGGAATCTGAATGTAAAGTTCGAGGTGTTTCATATGAAGTCATCAGCGATGCAACTTGGATTCAAATCAGGTCAGAAATCAGTAATCCTGAGGTCAACCAAGAGGTCGTTAAACTAGAAAAAGCGCCAAAAATTGCCGTGTACACGCCGGACTTCAATCCACAGGGAGGTAGAATACAACCATGGGATGATGCCGTCACATTGGCGCTGACCTACGCAGAGATACCGTATGAAAAAATTTATGACAGGGAAGTGTTAGAGGGCAAGCTGGCACAATACGATTGGCTACATCTTCACCATGAAGATTTTTCGGGCCAATATGGAAAATTTTATGCCTCTCAGGGAGGCACACCATGGTACAAACTGAATCAGCAAAAGACCGAGGAATTGGCACACAGTCTAGGTTATTCAAAAGTTTCTATGCTTAAATTGGCTGTAGCTAAAAAAATAAGAGAATACGTAGAAGGTGGTGGATTTATGTTTGCCATGTGCTCCGCTACGGATACGTATGACATTGCGCTGTCTGCTGATGGCATAGACATATGTGATTCTATGTATGATGGCGATGGTTTTGACCAAACAGCAAATAACAAATTAAATTATAAAGGCACGTTTGCATTTACAGATTTTCAGCTCAATCTCAATCCATTGATATATGAGCATTCTGACATCGACAACAAAAACAGAACAGTAACTCCTGAAATGGATTACTTCTCATTATTTGAGTTTTCAGCCAAATGGGATCCCATACCGACTATGTTGTGTCAAAATCACACCCAGACCATCAAAGGTTTTATGGGTCAAACCACGGCTTTCAGAAAATCTTTTGTCAAATCTGATGTGTTAATCCTTGGAGAAACAAAGTCTCAGGGTGAAGTACGGTACATCCATGGTACCTATGGATTTGGAACTTGGACATTTTATGGAGGTCACGATCCGGAAGATTATAGACACTATGTCGGCGATCCAGAAACTGACTTGAATCTACACCCAAACAGTCCGGGATACAGATTGATCTTGAATAACATCTTATTTCCTGCAGCGGAAAAGAAAAAGAGAAAGACCTAGGATTCGTTTTATTTTATTGTCTTTCTAAGATGTATCATCTGCAAAGCTGTATCAGCAGCTTCAGAGCCTTTATTTCCCAATGCTCCACCTGATCGCTCCTCTGCTTGCTTGTAATTATTGGTCGTAAGCACACAGAAAATGATGGGAATGTCTTGCTGGATATTGAGCTGCGTGATCCCTTGTGCCACAGCATGACTGATATAGATATCGTGGTCTGTTTCGCCCTTGATGACACAGCCGATACAAATTATTGCATCAAAGTAAACTTCGGAATTAACAGCCAAATTCGCAGCATAGGATAGCTCAAATGTGCCTGGAACCTCTAAAAAGTCGATTTGTTTCTTCGATATCCCCACTTCTTCAAGACGCTTTACGGCACCTTCCTTCAAGGAAGTAGTTATTGCTTGATTCCATTGTGCAGTTATGATACTAACCTTCAACTCAGATAAAAATGGTTTTAATGATGAAGGCAACTCGACGGAGAAATTATGTGAAGCTGTGGCCATGGTATGTATTTTAATGAAAAAGGCAGCCCAAATGAACTGCCTTAATTGATAAAACTTATATTGTTAAGATCGAAAAGATCAATTTTTATATCTCTGAAGATATTTCTCTGCGTCTTTACCTTCATTTGTCTCGGGATAATTGGCAGCAATTTCATCCCACAATTTGATAGCATCATCCATTTTTCCTTGTGATTGGAAAAATGTCGCCAACTTACCCTTGTAATACGGCGTCAAAAATTCATTTTCGCCATGACCAGCGGCTTTGACATAATAAGACTCTGCCTTATCCATATCACCTAGCCCTGAATACGCATCACCAAGTGCGCCATCTTTTGTGATTTTTGTGACAGCGTCATGGGCAGAATAATCATTTAAGTAATCCACAGCTTCCTGAAAACTGCCTAGGTTGAGGTAGCTGATACCTGCATAATATTTTGCTAAATTAGCTGTTTTCGTTCCTCCGAAGTTATCAATGATGGCCAAAAAACCATCGTATCCACCACCCGGATTTTCTAGGGCAAGTGCAAACGAATCTTTGGCAAATTGTTGCTCAGCTTTATAGATTGCTTCTACGGCTTCCTTCTCACGAGGGGCTACGTATAGGTACTTATAAGCATAATATAACGCTGCCAATACACCGATTCCTAAAATGATATATGAAAGAATATTTTGATTTTTCTCAAAAAAACCCTGTTCTGTGTGGACGTTGCTTCCTTTGACTTCAACAACATCGATGATTTCATCTGATGATTTCTTACCTTTTCTTACGGCCATAAATAAATCGTATTTAAAAATTCCCGCAAAATTACAACATATTAATTTATAAATTCATAAAAAGGTAATATAATTTGAAATTTTGGAGGTGAAGTATTACGAGATTAATGTGATTCATTGGTTTTGAGTACGATTTTGCCTTCATTCCAAGCTTTTTTAAGCATTGGATACAGTGCTTCATACATGCTATCATAACAATCTGCTGGTCCGTGATCACCATGATTGTGTTTATCAAAATAAGTCCAGAAATCCATCCCCTCAATTGTTTTTATTTTTGGCAAAATTATTCTATTGAAGAATTCTATTGATAAGTTAGTGCAATCTCCATGACCCGTAGAATCATGAATGTTTTTACTCGAAAGCTGCATACAAATATTGAAGGCCTCTTCAGTATTCCATTGGTTTAATAATCTGTAGAAACGATTGTGTAGATCAATGCCTGAAATTAATAAACTTCCATTATTTATCTTCGATTTTCTTATATGTGATAAAAAATAATGTGACAATATCATATTTGTTTTATTATATAAAGAATCTCTCTTTTGATTAATTGTAACAGAGCAATCTAATAAATCACAAACTTTATTTTTCTTGTCAATCAAATCAAATATAAATGGATAGTCAGTACTCATAAACCTAGAGTAGTGACATTGTACCATAAATTCACAATTATCAAAATCAATATTTTGGCATGAAGTATCAATAACATATCTCTTATATGATATGTATGCTTCTTCTTGTGGTCTTTCAATAACTAATTTGCTTTTGCATGAAAAAAAGATTAGCAAAACTATTGAAAAACGAATCATTTTAATTGAGAAAATAATATTCATCATTTAAATTTTAATCATTAAAAGTACTTGTCAATATCTTTTTCCATTGATATTGTCTAATTCTATTTACCCTTCCCACAGAAGTATGATACATAAAATTATTCATGTCATTATATTTATATGGTCCAACTCCAGGTGATGTCTCACCTTCTAATACAGAAGGAATTAAATGATCAGGATCATTATCAGGATGCCTTAACCAAAATTTTGCATGACCTATTTCATGTGCTAATGAAAATCCATCTGCATGAATAGCTATAACTTGAATATTTAAGGGTGCCATCATGATTTATAAAACGATCTTTAATTATTAATAATTTTCAAAAAAGTTATCGGCTATTCATTGGTCTTGAGTACTATTTTGCCTTCTTCCCAAGCTTTTTTAAGCATTGGATACAGTGCTTCATACATGCTATCATAACAATCTGCTGGTCCGTGATCACCATGATTATGTTTATCAAAATAGGTCCAAAAATTGGTTCCGTCAATAGTTTTTATTTTGGGAATAACAATTTTTATAATAAATTCTACTGACAAATTTTCGCAATCTCCGTGCCCCATCGAGTCGTGATAGTTTTTACTTGAATACTGCATACAAATATCGAAAGCTTCCACCGTATTCCATTGGCTTAAAATATTAACAAATTTGTTATTCAACGTATCTATTGGTGAATATAATGGACTTTTAAATCCATAATTTATTGTATATTTATTGAAATTGTTATAAAAATGATACAAAAGGACATTTGCTTCCTTCTGGCGAATATTTTTATTTTTTAGTAATTGTACCGAACAATATAATAAATCTCCAATAATATTAACACTGTCGATTTTCTCATTGAAATCAACATAATTCGCGCTTATGAATCTTTTATAATGGCAATCAAATAAATTCTCACATGTGTTACCATCCTTATTCAAACATAATGTATCAAATAGGTATCTTTCTGATATCTTCCATTTGACTTCTTGTACCTTATTCTCAGAATAGTTAATCTTCCTTCCACAACTATAATACGAAAAAAATATAATTGATACAAGGACAAATTTTATTTTTTGACTCATGAAAAATCCTTCCGTTTGATTAATTTTTATAGATTCCGCCCAATATCTTTTTCCACTGATAGCGTCGAATTACATTTTTCCTATTGTTAGATTGACTATACATGAAATTATGTGTGTCTTGCACATTAAATGGTCCTCCAGATGGCGGCATATCACTTGGTAAATTTAAATGATCCGTGTCATTGTCAGGATGTCGGAGTGAGAACTTCCCATGCCCAATTTCATGCTCTAATGAAAATCCATCTGCATGAATAGCTATAACTTGAATATATAAGGGTGCCATCATGATTTATATAACGATCTTTAATTATTAATAATTTTCAAAAAAGTTATCGGCTATTCATTGGTCTTGAGTACTATTTTGCCTTCTTCCCAAGCTTTTTTAAGCATTGGATACAGTGCTTCATACATGCTATCATAACAATCTGCTGGTCCGTGATTACCATGATTGTGTTTATCAAAATAAGTCCAGAAATCCATCCCCTCAATTGTTTTTATTTTTGGCAAAATTATTCTATTGAAGAATTCTATTGATAAGTTAGTGCAATCTCCATGACCCATAGAATCGTGATCGTTCATACTAAAAAATTGCAAACACAATTCGAAAGACCTTATGGTATTCCAATTTATAAGAATATTATAGTGAATACCTTTTAATGGTGAGACAGGTCTTCCACTTTTTTTGGCTGCCAAAAACATTTTATTGTAAAATGAATATAAACATTCTTCTGCTATTAATTTTAGATCTGAATTGTTTTCATAGATTAAAAATGTGCATTTTAATAAACTATCAAGATTAAAATAATTCCATGTTTGATTTAAATTCTGATATTCAAAAAGATGATCATATAATAAAAATGTATAATAACAGTCAAATACTCCTGGGCAAGTTTCTGAACTTTCACATTTTTTAAAGGAATATTGATTTACCATATTACTTTCAGATTTTGATTCCTTTTTTTTAGAATTACCTAAATTTTTTTTAGAACAACTTGCGCATATGAATATTAATAAAATTGAACTTAATACTACCCACTTCATTTTTTATATAATAACATAAATAAATTAATTACCGTACCTACCTGTCAATATCTTTTTCCATTGATATTATCTAATTCTATTAACCCTACCTACAGAAGTGTGATACATAAAATTATTTTTGTCACTATAATTATATGGTCCAACTCCTGGTGATGTTTCACCTTCTAATGCAGAAGGAATCAAATGATTGGAATCGTTATTCGGGTGCCGAAGCCAAAATTTTCCATGACCGATTTTATGAGCTAAAACGAAGCTACTAGCATGGATAACCGTATCATGACTTTTTTTAAATTTAAGTGACGATCTACTTCTATTATTCATTTGCAAAAAATGTTATCGATTATTCATCTGTTTTGAGTACTATTTTGCCTTCTTCCCAAGCTTTTTTAAGCATTGGATACAGTGCTTCATACATGCTATCATAACAATCTGCTGGTCCATGATCACCATGATTGTGTTTATCAAAATAGGTCCAAAAATCCATCCCCTCAATTGTTTTTATTTTTGGTAAAACAATAGTATTTATAAAATTGACAGATTTATTAAAGCAATCTCCATGTCCCATAGAATCATGTTCATTTTTTGAAATTAATTTCATGCATATTTCAAATGACTTTCTTGAATTCCACTTACTAAGTAGATGGTTATTTAAATTGCCACCATAAGGCACTCGTTTCCAGTTTCTATAATCTGATAATTTGCATACATTCAAATAATATTGGTATAGACTTTCATCTGCAAACTCAGATTTTGAATTATTTCCTAAGTATATATTCAAAATACATTGCTTCATGGTGTCAAGATCAAATAATTTATTTGATTGAACTCTCATTTCATTGTTAAATCTTGGAAAAAGTTCAAAATAAGTATGATAACAATCAAAATTTGGTTCACAATTAAGTGAATCATCACATTTGATCAAATCCAATTTACTTATAATAATTGTATCTATCTGGCTATTATTTGTATTTGTTTGTATGACAGAATTAGTTTTGATACAGCTATTATTTATAATTGATATTAAAGCAAGAAATATTATTAATCTATTGAATTTCATTTTTTTTGTACTTTTTATTTAAACCTTTCAATTCTCCTTATATTTACTTGTTAATATCTTTTTCCATTGGTAATGTCTTATTCTATTAACACGTCCAATAGAAGTGTGATACATAAAGTTATTAATATCATTAATATTAAATGGTCCACCTAATGGAGGTGCATCTCCATCTTTATCTCCCAAATGATCAAGGTCATTATCAGGGTGCCGAAGCCAAAATTTTCCATGACCGATTTCATATGCTAAAACAAAGCCATCTGGACAGATAACTATAACTTGAATATGTAAGGGAGCCATCATGATTTTATATAACGATCATTAATTATTATTCATTTTCAAAAAAGTTATAAACTATTCATTGGTCTTGAGTACAATTATACAAGCTCAAGTTACAAAACTGAGCGATTCTCAACGGCAAATATCTGAAATCTCGGCTTTAAATACTATGTCGTAAATTGCAAGCAATTAAATTAGTTCTTTAAATTAGGGGCAATACATTTCATCTTTAAGTTTTTTTTATTTATAAAAATATGATTTAATTCGATAGGACAGCTAATATCGACATAGTTTATGAAATTTCTCAAGATGTCTGTGCCAATTCTATACCTTTTTAAATTTGACAATTCACAGTGCATCCTTCACCAGCCAGCGAAAAAGTTATCCTATCATTACCAAATTCAAACCTATTCATACGATGCCAATAACAAAAAAAGGGAGCCAAATTGACTTCCCTTTTCTGTGTCGGGGCAGTAGGATTCGAACCTACGACCCCTTGGTCCCAAACCAAGTGCGCTAACCGGACTGCGCTATGCCCCGAAAATTTCTTTGCAGATTATAAAAATAATCTCCTATTTGTTCCTTTGGCGGTGGAGGGGGGATTCGAACCCCCGGTACCGTTTCCAGTACGACAGTTTAGCAAACTGTTGGTTTAAGCCACTCACCCACCCCACCTAATACTTTCTCCTTTTGAAAAAGCGGTGCAAAGATATGGGTTTAAGATGAATAGCAAAACAAATATTATAAATTTTTATAAACTTTTTTGTGAGACATACTGGACTCGAACCAGTGACCCCTACCCTGTCAAGGTAGTGCTCTAAACCAACTGAGCTAATATCTCAAAATTTTTGCTTCAACAAACGAGCCAAATAAACTCCCATTTTCTGACTCTGTATTTCTTGCTTCCAAAAAACGTGCAAAAGTAATGATTCCAAAATTAATACAAAAGCAAACATAGTTATTTTCTTCTCTAAAAACTATCTTTGGAGATTAAAACCCTGATATACAAAGAATTATCTTGCTATATCCTGCATCTCACCCATCAACTGCTCCGGCGTCTTGTAACCTGGAGCTATACGAAGAATTTTCAAGTCTTTCGACATGTACACTATGGATGGAAAACTCAATTCTCCCTGTAATAAACTATAAGCAAGCATATTGGTTCCTGATCGGCCATTGGATTGATAGGCAAATGATTGCCCGCCTAATACCACTGGTTCCTTCTGTTCTGCATCAAATTTCACTGCATAGAAATGTTCATTGATGTAGGCGATGACTGCAGGATCAGGAAATGTCTGTTTATCCATGACTTTGCACCACTTACACCAATCGGTGTACACATCAATCATTAGGGGTTTGTCCAATGTGTTTGCCACACGCATCTTTTCGATATCTGCAATGGATTTCCAATCTATTTGCGCAGACTCTGAACTATTCTTACACGTATAAAAAAGGACAATAAGCCCAAAGAACCAATATTTTGACATATTCAAATTTTTGGCAAAATTAATCTAAACCTGTGTTATTTTTGAACTAATTTGACCAAATCATCGACTTGATCTTTAAATAAAGTATCTGTGTCCATAAGATCTTGAACAGCTTTCAAAGAATGAATCACTGTGCTGTGGTCCCTGCCTCCGAAAGAATCACCAATGACCTTCAGCGAACTATTGGTAAAAGTCTTGGCCAAATACATGGAGAGTTGACGAGCTACTACAACATTGCGTAGGCGAGTTTTTTCATGTAATTTTTCAACCGGCACGTCAAAGTGTTTGGCGACCAATTTTTTGATTTTCTCGAGAGAAAGTTCTGTATCCTCATGGCTTACAAACTGCTTGACCACATCTTTTACTAAGTTGATATCGATCTTTTTCCTATTCAATGTGGATTGAGCCACCAATGAGATGATCACACCTTCCAATTCCCTAATATTATTTTTTATATGTGTGCAGATGTATTCTTTAACTTCCGGGGACAACTGAAGTCCCTCTTTTTCAACTTTCAGATCAAGGATTCTCATCCTAGTATCAAAGTCCGGTGACGTCAATTCGGCAACCAATCCCCACTTAAATCGAGAAATCAATCTCTCATCGAGACCTTGTAAATCTTTTGGTGGCCTATCAGAGGTCAGAATGATCTGTTTTCCTTTTTGATGCAACTGATTGAAGATATTGAAGAATAGCTCTTGTGTCTTGGGCTTTCCTGATAAAAACTGAATATCATCAATGATCAGGACTTCCACAAAATTATAATAATTGATAAAATCGGTAGTGGTGTTATTTTTAATGGCCTGTACCACCTGATGGGTGAACAGTTCAGATGAAATGTATAAAATTTGTTTTTCAGGAAAATGGCTGAGCACTTCATGACCGATAGCCTGAGAAATATGTGTCTTTCCCACACCTGTGTCCCCAAAAATCACTAGTGGATTAAAAGCAGTTCCTCCCGGTTTTTTTGCAATAGCATGTCCTGCACCTATCGCCAATTTATTACAATCTCCAGTGATGAGTGATGCAAAAGTGTATTCATCTTGCAAGTGATGGTCTATTTTCACTTTTTTCAATCCCGGAATAGCGAAAGGGTTTAGAATTTGGACTTCTCGACTGGAGATAGAATTCTGGTGATTAACACCTAGTTTTTTGTGGTTTTCTACCTGAATCTGATATTGCAATGCACCATGAGAACCCAATTCTTGAGTGATGGCTTGCTTGAGTTGGTCCACAAAATGTTCTTCTAACCATTCATAAAAGAAATTATTCGGTACCTGAATCGTCAATATATTGTTTTTTAGTTCAACCGCCTTGATGGGTTCAAACCAGGTTTTATAAGCTTGGTGCGTCACTGTTTTGCGCAGCGTACTCAAACAATTATTCCAAACTTCTATATGGTCATGTTTTATCAACATTGGCTTACTGTCACAATAAATTTAAAATTCATTCATACCGAATTCAAAAATATGCATTATATCATCGGTATTTTTGTAGCCTACTTGACTACCTTTTTTATGGGAGTGATGCAAAGGTGAAACATTTTTCATTATTATAAAAATGTTATCTCAATTTTTTTCGATTTTTTTTATTTTATAAAATATTCATAATCAATTACATATATTAAAAATGTGTGATTTGTCTTATCCATTCACATTCAACGATTTAAAGATAAAACAATTTTTTAAATGGTAAATATCTGTAACATCGAACGCTATGCATCGAATAGAAAATTCTTTACATTTTGTACTAAAATCTTGAAATAAACGATCAGAGTAAACGGTATCCTAAAATGATGTATATTTATGCTTCAACAAACTTTTTAGTATGTCAGATCAAAAAGTTTTTGATTATATCGTCATAGGAAGCGGATTTGGAGGGTCAGTTTCCTCACTTAGGCTTTCTGAAAAAGGATATTCGGTTTTAGTTTTGGAAAAAGGAAAATGGTTTAAAAACACAGACGAATTTCCAAAATCGAACTGGAACTTAAAAAAATGGCTTTGGTTTCCGAGATTTGGTTGGAAAGGCATATTGAAAATAACTTTCCTGAAGCATGTGACGGCCTTGAGTGGTGTCGGCGTAGGTGGAGGATCATTGGTCTATGCCAATACCCTTCCAATTCCTGAATCCGGCTTCTTCAACTCTGGGTCGTGGTCAGAATTAAATGATTGGAAAAATTGCCTAGAACCGCATTACCAGACCGCACAAAAGATGTTGGGTGCAGTGCCGCATCCATATATGAGCTCATCAGACGAAGCCATGCAAGAGCTATCAGCTCAATTGGGGTTGTCATCCACCTTCAGCAAACCTGATGTTGCGGTGTACTTTGGCAACGCCGATTCCAAAAAAACTGTTGAAAATAAAGATAGTGATATTCCTACATCCACACCATGTTGTCTGTGTGGCGGATGTATGCTTGGTTGTAGGTACAATGCCAAAAATACTTTAGATAAAAATTACTTGTATCTAGCCCAAAAAGCTGGAGCAACTATCATTGCAGAACATGAAGTGATTGACATCATTCCTCGATCGACCGATGGAAGTTTGGGATATTTTGTCAAGGTACGTAACTTGAGTAAAAGAAATACGATTGATACATTTGAATCAAAAGGCATCGTATTTGCAGGTGGTGTTTTGGGAACGTTGCCCTTACTACTCAAATTGAGAAACACTTCATTACCAAGATTATCAAAAACATTGGGACAAGGAGTGAGAACAAATTCAGAAAGCTTGATTGGTGTGACGAGTTTTGAAAAAGATGCAGATTTTTCAAAAGGTATTTCTATAGGCTCAATAGTTCAAATAGACAAACACAGGCACGTTGAACCTGTCAAATATCCTTCAGGCTCTGGGTTTTGGAGATTGTTTATGGCACCTATGATCAGCGGAAACTCCATCTTAGCAAGAATATTGTATATCTTCAAAGACATCATAATGCATCCCATAGCCAATGCAAAAGCATTTTTTGTCAACGACTGGAGTAAAAAAACACTTATCTTACTCTATATGGAGAGCATTGATAGCACTTTGAGATTGCGATGGAGCAACACAATCGGCCTTCATTCATCAACCGATGTAGGAAAACCTCCTACTGCCTTCAATCCAATGGCGCAAACCATAGCAAGAAAAATTGAAAAGATCATCAAAGGAAAAGCAATGGTATTGCTGAGTGAATCACTACTCGGCATTCCGACAACTGCACATATTCTGGGTGGTGCCTGCATGAGTAGTGATGCTGAAACTGGTGTAATTGACAAATATTGCAATGTTTTTGGATATCAAAATATGAAGATTTGTGACGGTAGTATTATTTCAGGAAATATTGGAGTTAATCCAAGTCTTACCATCACAGCATTATCCGAATATGCCATGTCAAAAGTAGAGCCAAAACAATCAAATCTATCAGCTGACCAATAGATTTTGGCAAGTAATGCAAGTATCTTTACTGTTGCGCTCGAAAAGAACGTCAATTCTTCCAAGTACTATCCCAGCCCATCCTACTTGATTTATCAGAACAGGTTTACCATCCAGGTTCACTGCTCTATCTGGTTTATTTAGAAAAGTATGCGTATGACCTCCTATGATCAAGTCTATATCACGTGTATTTGCAGCTAAGACTTGGTCAGACAGCTTAGAATCATTGTACTTATATCCGAGATGCGAAAGACAAATGACGTAATCACACTTTTGATCTTGCTTCAACCACGTTGCCCATTTTTGTGCATTGGCGATTGGATCATTATAAACAGTTTTATTATACAAAGCCGTCGGGACTAATCCTGCCATCTCTATGCCGACACCTGTTACTCCAATTTTTATATTGCCTTTTTTGAATATTTTATAAGGAATAGTTTTGTTGTGCATTTCATTTTCTGAAAAATCATAGTTTGAAACGATGAGCGGAAAATTGGCGTGTACCAATTGTTTTGCCAATCCATCCACACCTGCGTCAAAATCATGATTTCCTATGGTTCCGGCATCATAGCCAAGTTGGGACATCAATTTAATTTCCAATTCGCCACCAAAAAAATTAAAATATGGCGTTCCTTGGAATATATCTCCTGCATCAAGCAACAGAACATGTTTTTCTTGCTCTCTAATCTGGGATATCAGCGTAGCCCTTTTTGCTACTCCACCTAAACCTTGATTTTTACTTCCATCCATTGGAAAAGGTTCAATCCGAGAGTGAACATCATTGGTATGTAGGATCGTCAGTTTTAGGATATCCACATCATCTTCTCTAGCCAAAAGCGGAAAAGCACCTGTTGTCAAAAGAATCGATGACAATCCAATGTTTTTAACAAATGTCCTTCTATTGATCATATTTCAGTAATTCTTGGTTTTGGATTGGAAACAATATGTCTTCCTTGTGAAGTTTCATATCTTATAAATTGTATCAATAGGTCTCTTACTAATGCTTGGGTATCTTTTCCTGTGCAATCCTTCATAAACTCCATATTGTCTCCACCCAAGGCAATATAATCGGGAATTGCTACATGATATGTTTTTTCCATATCAATGGGTTTATTCCAAATCATAATATCCGTGGCTTCTCCAAATGCAATTTTGAATGAAACAGTATGACTGATAGGCCATCCACCTGACTTTGCGATTCTATCAAAAAGTTGTTTTACAACGCTGCCCTTTAGTTCCATTATAAACATGACATTGTCAAAAGGCATCAATTCATATACTTTTCCTATGGTTATCTCACCTGCTGCAAAACTGTTTAAACGTATTCCACCATAGTTTTGAATGGCGAAATCTAGAGTATCCGTTATGAGTTTTTGGCTTTCGGTCAACAAAGCATCTGTAAACCAATTGGTCAATGAAGAATTGGGTTTTCCCTTTATCATTTCTTCTTCATTCACCCCGATGACTTCATTCATCGTCTTTTCGAGTTCAACTTTATACGGTTCTATCAATTGAGCTATTTTCACATCCACAGGGTATGATGCTTTCTCAATCCTGTAGGTACGTGTTTTTACATCAGCCAAATGATTTTGCTTGGCACATCCCAAAAAGAGGAATAGAAATCCAAAGAATAAAAGTTTTGTTCTCATTTGCTTATGGATTGAAGAGTAACTGCGCTTCATCTTTGATTGCTTTCTTTGCCACTCGTATTGGATCTAATCTATTATCCAACATATATGCATGAATATTTGTCAATAGCTCAGCCTGTGAGCTGCCTTGTCCCACAGATATAATGTCTAAAATCTGGTCTTTACTCAATTGAACGATTTCCCAAAGTCTATCACTGATATACAATTGTTGTGACAGATTGTGGTCATATTCTTGCTGAACAGCCAACAACATCGCATTTTTTAGTTCCTTGACACCAAATTCTGCATTGGACAAGCGATAAAACAGATTTTCCGGTGACATTCTTTCGCACATCATCAAGATACGTTCATATGCCTGCAATTTCAAGGGAAAGGTGTGCTTGCCTTGGGATTCCCTGAATTTTAATGCTTCCAATGCATATTGATGCCTAAAGAAATTATTGAATAAATAATAAACGGTAACGAATACGACTAGAGCCGGAACGGTATATTTTAGAATATCAAAAATACTTTCCACAAATTACAATTTCAAATTTGACACAAAATAAATCAAAAAAATGAACATAATCTCATAGCATTGTGTTTTTTGGGAACAATATATTTAGATAATTATTTTTAATAAAATATTTGAAAGATGACCGTGGATGTTGTAAAAGCACCGATTTCTATCACAGAAAATGCCATCAAGCAATTGAAAAGGATTTTTGATGAGCAAGAATTAACTGAAGAGCATGGACTTCGTATAGGCGTCAAAGGTGGTGGATGTTCGGGTTTCAATTATGTCATGGGTTTTGACGTTCAAAAAGAAAAAGATGATGTTTTTGAATTGGACGGAATAAAGGTATTCATGGAGAAAGCTCATGCCCTGTATTTGGTAGGTATGGAAATTGACTGGTTAGATGGACTCAATAACAGAGGTTTCACTTTCAATAATCCTAATGCGAAAGAAACCTGTGGATGCGGAACTTCCTTCTCAGCGTGACCTCTTCTTATGAATCCAAATCTTGACCCTACCAATCAAAACTTCAAACCTGAAGACAAACAGATTGAAAAAGCTCTTAGGCCAAAGGATTTGGTTGAATTTCATGGTCAGCCCAAAATTGTAGAAAATTTAAGTGTTTTTATCCAAGCGGCTAAACTGCGTGGTGAAGCATTAGATCATGTATTGCTGCACGGCCCGCCGGGATTAGGTAAAACAACATTATCCTTTATCATTGCCAATGAACTGGGTTGTAACCTAAAGATCACATCAGGTCCTGTACTTGAAAAACCAGGTGATTTGGCCGGACTTCTGACCGGATTGGAAGAAGGTGACGTTTTATTTATTGACGAAATACACAGACTCAATACGGTTGTCGAAGAATATTTGTATTCCGCTATGGAAGACTATCGGATTGATATCATGATAGATTCGGGTCCAAATGCCAGAAGTATCCAAATCAACTTAAACCCGTTTACCTTAGTAGGTGCAACCACACGTATGGGCTTGCTGACTGCACCAATGAGGGCGCGTTTTGGTATCACTTTTTTATTGGATTACTACGATGTAAGAACTTTGGAAAAAATTCTTTTCAGGAGTTCCGAAATCCTGGGTGTTCATATGGATAATGAAGGCGCACATGAAATAGCAAGGCGCAGCAGAGGCACTCCTAGGATTGCAAATGCACTCTTAAGAAGAATTAGAGATTTTGCTCAAATAAAAGGTGATGGAAATGTCACTAAATCTATTGCAGAATTTGGCTTGAATGCCCTAAATGTTGATGAAAGTGGTTTGGATGAAATGGATAACAGAATTTTATCAACCATCATTGAGAAATTCAAAGGTGGCCCCGTAGGCATCAGCACGATAGCCACCGCCGTGGGAGAAGAAGTGGGTACTATCGAAGAAGTACATGAACCATTTCTCATCATGGAAGGATATCTACAACGGACACCAAGAGGTCGAGAAGCCACTGCAAAAGCTTATAAACATGTAGGCAGAGTACCTCCTTCTATGACCGGCACTTTATTCAATTAATACCGTACTTTTAAAATGATGAAATATTGTAAGAATATATTGGAAACCATTGGCAACACACCTATGGTTCAACTCCATAAAGTAGTAGATGAGTTGCCGTGTATAGTGTTGGGTAAAGTAGAAACTTTCAATCCAGGACATTCCACTAAGGACAGAATGGCTCTCAAGATGGTAGAGGATGCAGAGGCCTCTGGAAAACTCAAACCAAACGGTACCATCATAGAATGTACTTCCGGCAATACAGGTATGGGTATCGCCTTGGCGGCGGTGGTGAAAGGATATAAGTGCATTTTCACGACGAGTGACAAGCAATCCAAAGAAAAATTTGATATGCTCAGAGCATTGGGTGCAGAAGTCATAGTATGTCCCACGAATGTTGAGCCTACTGATCCAAGATCTTATTATTCTGTCGCAGAGAGATTGAATAAAGAAATACCAAATAGCGTTTGGCTCAACCAATACGACAATTTATCCAATAGGCAAGCGCACTATGCAAGTACCGGCCCGGAAATTTGGGAGCAAACCGAAGGCAAAATCACACATTTTGTAGTAGGTGTAGGCACAGGTGGAACTGTATCCGGCGTTGCAAAATATCTGAAAGAAAAAAATAAAAACATCAAAATCTGGGGAATAGATACCTATGGTTCAGTATTTAAGAAATACCACGAAACAGGTGAATTTGATACAAATGAAATATATCCATACATCACAGAAGGCATCGGCGAAGATATTCTTCCAAAAAATGTGGACTTCTCACTAATCGATCACTTTGAAAAGGTAACTGATAAAGATGCAGCCATTATGGCGCGTAGATTGGCAAGGGAAGAAGGTTTGTTGCTGGGGTATAGTGCCGGTTCGGCTGTTGCCGGACTCAACCAGATGAAAAACGAACTCAGCCCAAATGATGTGGTAGTGGTTTTATTCCACGATCATGGCAGCAGATACGTAGGCAAATTATTCAATGACGAATGGATGCGAGAGCGTGGTTTCTTGGAGTCTGACCTCAAGGTAGCAGATCTGGTAAGGAATAAAAAGGATAAAAAATTCATCGGTGTTCAGTCAGATAGCACCGTGAAATCAGCACATGCACTGATGAAAGACTTGGATCTTTCTCAACTTCCGGTACTTGCAGATAATGATATGGTGGGATCCATCACACAAAGTCAAGTGTTAGAGTTCATCCTATCAAACCCACTTCAAAATAGCGATATCAAAGTCCATGAAATCATGTCACAACCTTTTCCTATCGTACCATTAGAACTTGCTATAAAGGAACTCAATAAATACATCACCAAGCAAACTCCTGCAGTTGTCACTAAGGATAGATCCGGTGATTTTATCGTAATTACACAGTACGATATTATTCAGTCCATGTAAACCATCTTCATATCGGTTCAATAAAGCTGCCAAAACTATGCGATAGTATTTGAAATCGCCTAGTAGTTGATTATGGATATTTCCAAAAATAAATTTGCGAATATGTAGAATTGTATTATTTTTGTTTTCAAATAACGTGATAATTATGAAATCAAATGATAATAGATATTTATTGAGCTAAAAATTCTACAGACAAATGAAAAAATATATTTCTATCATTTTATTCTTTTTAATTCCGACGATACATTTGTTGCATGGGCAAAATGTGTCATTTTCATGGGATAATGATTTCACAGTTTGTCAAAAAAACACTTTGACAGTTACAGTGGAGAACAATACCAATAGTACGCATGCAAGCCCATCAATTTTTGTGACGCTTCCATGTGGTTTTGATGCAGTTACGGGTACTTTGTCAGGAAATGTGCATCTTTCTTCACAATCTACCGATCGCCTCCCAATTTTTACACTTCCTGAATTGAAAGCCGGGGAAAAATTGATATTCACTTTCAAAGTTCAATTAACGTGTGAAGCTTTACAATGCTTAGATGAAAAGGAAACGTTTTTTATCAATAGCAAGTACAAAAATGGAACTTTGGAAAAAGAATTCAAGACAGATAAAATCAATGTATTGTCACCTGAAATCATCATTCAAAATATAGAGGATGTTTTCGTAGAAATACCGTCATATTCCAGTAGAGACAGAAAGATATCTATATCCAATAGTAGGTTGGGAAAAGCCACATATTTTGAGTTTCAGATCACCCATGATGAAGGTATAAACATTAGTACCGATCTCGGTAAAATATTGCAGCAATCACCTACGCAATTACTTTTGGCTTTTGATTCTACGGTGTTTGTAACCATTGGCAATAAGGACAAATACTTTGATTTCAATGAAACGATCATCCTCACCGAAACTGAATACGCTGACCTTTGCTCGTATGAAGTGTCATCGACAAGGACGGACTACGCTGTGTTTTTTAAATGCGGAGAAGAGAGTTGCCATACTGTAAATGCTATAGCAAATAATAGAATCATCGCAAACGAAGACAAAGGACCAAAGCTATCATTTTCATACACCACAGAGGAACCACTTTGTTATTTCGCAGGTACAACGGAACACACTATTTCCGTTTTAAAAGCTGCACATAAAGTACCTCTTGAAAACATAAGAATAGAGATCAGTGCAGGATACGATTATCGAGGGATATTGATCAGTAGTGTACAATCCGACCTTCCCGGCACAATTCAATACGTGGACACATTGACCAATGATTGTGGACAATTGACAGCACAAAAAGTTGTTTTTTTCATTAGTAAAATTGATGCGCAATCTGTTTCAAAACTCTACATGATCCATTTTCAAATGGCATTTTGCGAGGAGTCCAACTGTGAAACGAAAAAAAATTATTGGTTATTTAATTATTCCTATGATAAATATTGTTCTGAACAGGCTGACACACATTTCAAAGGTAAATATGTAATAGGGGAAAAAGACATTTCTGCTACACGAACACAGCTCTTTTTCTTGGATGAAAATGGTGTTTTAATACCGCTGAATTTGGGTTTGATTACTCTGAAAGATGGTCAAATGGGATATATATCGGTAATTATTTCAGATTCACGCCTTCAAGACAATAAAGATGGCACCATTGACATAGAATTAAAGGTACCACTTGGCATCGTATTACAAAATCAAGATTTTATTTTTGGTGACCATACACCCATTCATGTATCGACATCAACCGAAGATGACAACACTGTGTATGTATTGACGTATAAGTTGCCATTTAATCAATCCATAAATGACATGTTGATTCCTTTCATTTTTGATTGTGATTTAGTGGTTCCGGACGAAGATTGTCCATATTCCTACGCTAGTTGTTATTGTAGTCCTCCAAAAATTTACAAAACAATAGAAGTGTCTGCTTTATTGAAGATCGATGAAAATTGTGATGAAGATTTTATACCTGTCGGTTGTTATAAAACCAGCTATTTCATTGATTGTGAAAATGTAAAACCTTGTTACCGAGATACTTTAGAAGGAAATTTACAGTACACGATGACCCTTGAAAGAACCAGTTTGGGATGGTATGACAGCGATGATGACGGTGTAAGAGACATCGATTCAATTCCCAAAATTGAAAAATATAAATTGCAACATTTTGTTCCGGGTGATACCTTCAAAATCAAGATGAAAGGAGCCATCATCACAGACATACCGGGCAGCACGTTTGCCACTTTTGCCTTTAAAGAAGGTTTTAAATTTTTTAGCGGAAATTCGCCAAATACTATTCAAGTGTACAAGGACATTTTGTTTGGAAATGATGGAGCACTCAAGACAATAAGTGCAAAGTTGAAAATTAAACAAAAATCCACAGGTAAAATATTTGAGTTTGCGCATATCAATCCAACACGTGATAGTCTCAGTTTTATTTATAATTTTTCAACGGACACACTCATTCACAACAATGCAGGAACGTCACTTCCAACTTCCTTCAGATACGCAGTTGGTGACAGTGTTTTCATAGAGTTTGAAAAATATTTTGATCTTGAGAAGTTTAAGGAGTCAAAGAATCTATTAGAATTGGAGCAATTGTTTGAAATGACCTATGTTTTTGATCAATATTTAGGAGATGAGCACACAAAATTGGATTTCAACAGATCACCTTGTGATTGTTACCCTTTCAAGGTCTTGTTTGCACCATTTCAAATGACAAAAGTCGGGCAGTCAATCAACGTCCAGGTTGCCAATACCAAATTATGTACTGATGACTTTTACAAAATCCAAATTTATAATTTATCCTTTGGTCATGTCTATGATCTTGGCCCTGTTATTGGAAGGGTTTTTCCTAATGAAATCAGACCTACTTTATGGCCAAAATCAGTGAAGCTCACCACTGACCCAAATTTAGATTTTGGAAAATTGACCGTTTCCTATCTCGGAAATACATTTGATATCTTACCGAGAGTGGTTGGAGATTACACGGTTTATGATATAGATAGCACTCAAATATCTCCGGCAGGAGCGTATATGCCTGCTTTTAATAATTATATCTTCAAAGTTCTTTTGGAGGTCAAACCCAAGGTCTGCTTAAATTTAATTCCGAAAACGAGCAGTGAAGTGACATTGGCATTTAGGCTCAATGAGTTAGGCAAATTGTATTTCCCAGACTCAATCACCTCCACTCTGAATACCACTTTTCTAAAACCTAATATCCAATTGCAACTGTTTCAAAATGATGTCACTGCTTTTTCAGATCGCTTTAGTACAAATTTTTCCATCAATGGATTGAGTAATATCAAGGAAGTGGCATTTCCATTTATCAGGATAGAAGTGCCATCAGGCAACATTAAAGACCTAGTAATTACAGATACCGTCAGCGGAAAAAAATATACTTCTAACAACCAAATTTACCAGTTGGATGTCATCAAAAGAAATGAAAACAAGTATTTTGAATTGAGCGGTATTTCGACAGGCTGTCATAGAGAGCAAATCATTATCCACTATGGTTTCGATTGCGAGCCTTATACTAATCTTTCTACCAAACCGTGTCTAATAAAAACGGATACACTCAATGTATTTTTTCCCGATGGCTTAGTAGATATCATTGTTGACAGTCTGGCAATAAAAAACTTTAAACTATGTGATACTACAGAACAAAAGGTCACGATTTATAATGCCGGATTAGGAAACGCCAAGAATATTTTATTTCAAATATCCTTACCACCGGGTATTTCATTTATTGAAAATTCCGCTTTCATTTATCACCCTTCAGGCCAAAATACCAGTGGAATACCATTGCCAAAACCACAAGTCAACCCAACTGACGGATCACTTTTCTGGAACCTTTCAGATTTTTGGAGTGCACATGCATTGAATGGATTGGAAGGTGCGAGTTTTATTCCATACAATACCTTTGATTTGGTATTCAAATTCGTCAGCGACTGTCATCTCATTTCCGGTTTGCCTATTGATTTTTTTATCAAAGCAGAAAATGGATGCGGACAAATCGTCAATCAATTGCATAGGTTTAGCCAACCTATCAAAATAGATGATATCCCTATCCCTTCAGATTTGAGCATACATGCTGAATCCAATTTTGTAGATCCTTGTAAAAAGGAAAAACTTCATATCAAAATTACGTTCGACAATCCAAATTCAAATTTGGTAAAAATGGCCATGGATCTCTCCGAAAGCTGGAAAATAGATGTGGCATCGATCGAAACATCTTTAACAAAAAAATTGCCGGTGGTCAAAGACGGGTTATGGCAATGGGAGACGAATTCCACTCAGTCAATGGATTATCTTGAATTTGACATCATCAATGAAGGAAACTTTTTTTGCACGCAGGATATGATGCACTTCTATCTTTTTTCTCCTGCAGTAGCACAGTGTGAAAGCTCAGGGCAGCCATGTGAAATCCTCTCGGTTATTGCATCCACGTCACTTGTCATTGAAGTGTCTCAGCCAAGTTATGATTGGTTTTCCAATAATTTAAGCATATCTGACACACAGTTCCATCTTGAATCCATCCTTATTCATAATGGTGCAAAAATTCAGGATAGTGTACGATGTTATATCGTCAATGACACCAACCACAATGGAACTTATGATACTGGAGATTCTTTGATAGATTCCATATTGTATCGAGGGTTTTTAAAGCAAGATACCAGCATCCTTGTACATGATTTTACCATCACAAACTTCATAGATGTTTGCAGTCTATTATTGGTGATTGATGACCAGAATTGCGTTTGTCAGAGCGCTGTATTCCCTTTAAAAAGAAACCTTTTCATTGAAGAAAACATCAGAGTTTGCAGTGGTGAAAGCATCGCATTGGGTAGTACATCAACAGACATCATATCATCCTTTTGGAATGACAGTGATGGTTTAGGTTGTTCAACTTGTGCTTTGACAGCATTCAAAGTGGATAATACTACTGCTCAAACTGCACAATATACCAAAATTTTGAAAGCTGAAAGCAGCGGTGGTTGTTTGATCACCTATACCTACCATATCGATGTAACACCACAACCTAAAATACTGATAGACAATATACATCTTTGCTTAGGAGATACTTTACACGCATTGGCCAGTGTGGCAGAAAGTTATTCTTGGACAGGCCCAAATATCATCACTAATGGAACTCAAGAATTGGTTGCATTGCCTACAACAGACACAAGTTATTTTTGCATTATCAAGGATGGCTATGGATGTGAAAATCAAAGTCAGTTGAAGGTAGATGTGACAGAAAAGCCAATGTATTCTATCCTCAGTGAGCAATCATTTTGTAAAGGAAGCTTGGCTCAGATCTATGTTGACGCAAGTAATTTCGATCATTTTGAGTGGATTACAGGTTCCGACAGATTAGACAATGCACAATCCCTCACGCCAATGATTACAAAGTACGAAGACTATAATTTCCGATTAGAATTGCAAAAAGGGATGTGTCAAGTCGTGGTAGATATACCTATAAGCTTTGTGGACACCTTGCAAAAGGTCAGTCATGTGGCGATATGCAAAGGGGATTTTTACACATTTGAAGGGAAGGATTACAGCGACGCAGGCTGGTACTGTAACAACTATCCGTCAATATCAGGTTGTGACTCTATGGTGTGTTTGCAATTATTTGTAATACAGTATCAACCTTTTGAAACTGATACACTGTATAAATTCCCTAGCGAAACCATCTCCTTCTCGGCTCCAAGTGGTTTTGAGATATATTCATGGTCTCCATTTATTGACCTACAATGCGACGATTGTCAGCAAAACTCTACCAGTACACAAGAACCAATAACGTATGTTGTGACTATGACGGATGCCACCCAATGTGTCGTTGAAAAGAGATTTTATATCAAGATAAAAACCGTCTGTCAGCCGGAAGATGTTCTTATTCCAAATGCTTTTTCACCCAATAACGACTTCATCAACGATGTATTTACTTTGGGTGAAATAGAACTTTGTGGACCCATGCACCTCAAAATCTTCAACAGATGGGGAAACCTAGTGTATGAAGAAGCTGATTGGGATAACCATTGGAAAGGAATTTCGAACAATGGAAACTATTTACCACAAGGCACCTATTTTTATGAAATTACATTCACCGATAGTAGCACTACGAGAAGTGGAATGGTTGACCTTAGAATCAAATAATGCTATGAAAAATATTTTCCTTTCTGCCATTCTCATTCCATTGACTTTTATGATTCTCAAAGGTCAGCAAGATCCATTATACACAAAATATATCTTTATCTCAGATATGGCGTACAACCCTGCATCCACAGCACGACAAGGCCAAACTAAGATAACAGGAGCGTTCAGAAATCAATGGATAGGATTGCAAGGTGCCCCAAAAACCTATGCTATTGGTTTTGAAATGCCACTTGATGGTATTTCTTCAGCAGGTGGATGCAATATATTTCATGATGCCATTGGTTTTGAAAAACATACGGGAATCTACTTGAACTATGCTTATGCCCTAAAATTAAATTCAAATTTGTATCTCAGGCTAGGGTTGAAAGGTGGAATGAGTCATTTTACAACAGATTTTACGGATGTCATAACACCTACGCCAACTCTTTCTGATCCTGTTTATGCTCAAAATACAAGTACTACAATACTGAGAACAGGTATTGGTCTTTTTTTACACAATGAAAAAAGTTATTTTGGGTTTTCTATTCCCAATTTTTCAGCTACAATACCCAATAGTGGATTTACCTTTGCTGAGGATAATGCTTATCTTTCAAAGCATTTCTACGCTTCTATGGGCCATGTTTTCAAAACAGGCGTACCGGAACTGGAATTAAAACCATGTATTTTTGTAAAATACCATCGAGCTGCACCTATCCAAATTGACTTGGCACTGCAAGCATGGTATAAGGATTTCATTGGCATCGGCTTCAGCTATAGAACAGGTGACGCCATAGCAGGAATGGTTGATTTTTCAGTCGTTGATGGACTTATAATCAGCTATGCGTATGATTATACAGTTTCTGACTTCAGAAGCGTGGGACGTGGTGCCCACGAATTCATCATTTCCTATCAAATACAACAATCAAATAAAGCCATTCCATCCATGCACAAGTTTCCTACACTTCAACGCTTTTAAGGAACCATGAAAACGCAACACATATTTACTTTTTCTCTAATTATCTTCATATTTTACACGTCGATCTACAATGCATTAGGATGTGACAAAGGGGATAAAGCATTCAAAAACCTAAAAATCCAGACCGCAATAGCTGAATATAGCGATTGTCTCAAACATACACCTGATGACAAGAACCTTCTTGAACGGTTAGGAGATTGTTATTTGATTTTGGATAACTATGCGCTTGCTGAATCGTATTATGAAAAAATGGTTGACAAAACAAAATATTTCCAACCTGTGATGATGAAATATGCCATGTGCTTGAATGCCACCGGGAAAACTGCGGAATATGATGCCTACGTTCAGTCACTTTTGAAGAAATTTCCACAAAACAAGTCTGTACTCAAACTTATTCAGCAATGGCACTCTACACAACAAAGTTCCAATTACGAAGTAAAGAAAGTCCTTTTTAATTCTGATGCATCTGATTTTTCACCAACTAAGATGGGTTCAAAAATTTATTTTTCATCAAATCGGACTTTGGATAAAAAAAAGGATGGATTTACAGGATTGGGATACGCAAAAATATTTGAATTTGATTCAACCACTCAATCCGTCACACCCGTTTTTACAGAATTCGGACGATATAATATTGGAACACCTGTTTTTTATAATCACGGAAATGAAATGATATTCTCTGCCAATGAAAAATCAAAAAGCAAAGGCAATAGCTATTTGTTGAAATTATACCACAGCAAAAAAGAAGGCGGAAATTGGCAACATCCTACCCTATTACCAATAAATTTTAAAAATGCCAATAATACACATCCGTGTATCAATGACGATGGTACCATAATAGTTTTTTCATCAGATCAAATCCAACGCAATGGAATGGATTTGTATGTTTGCTTTAAAGATCGAAATGGTCAATGGAAGCCGGCGCAAAAATTGAAGGCACCGATCAATACATTAGGAAATGAAGTTTTTCCGTCATTTATTGGCCATCAAACTTTGGTTTTTAGTTCAGACGGAATAGGATCTCCGGCTAATGGATTGGATATGTATATGACTACATTGCAAAATAAAAATTGGTCAAACCCTATCCCACTCTCTCCACCATTGAATTCAAAATTTGACGACTATGGCATGAGTTCAGATAAAGAAATGAATTCCGGATATTTCACTTCCAATAGAGACCAAGCTGATGGTACGGAAAATATTTACCACTTTTCTCGAACGGACACAATTCTTTTGGATTCCATCATTTACGAACCAATAGAAGAAATACATCATTTGATTTCAGGTGTAGTTACTTCTGATACAATAAAGATTTCAGGTGCCCATATTTCCATCTTCGATGCATATGGAAATATCATTGTTGACACTATCACCGATGACTTAGGATCTTTCCATCTTCCTGTAACCGAAAGTCCATACTATACTGTGGTAGCTGAAAAAGAAGGCCACCACAGATCATCTACACTCATATTATTGCAAGACATTGATAAAGAAAATGGCGTTTCTCTTCATGTAGAAATGCCCACCATCACCAAGGGAGATGTTTTCAAATTAGACAACTTATATTATGATTATGACAAATGGGATGTCTCAGAAGAGTCCATTCCGGAATTAGAAAGTCTTTACGATTTTCTTTCTCTAAACCCAAATATAAAAATTGAGATTTCTTCCCATACGGATGCGCGAGGCAACGATGCCTATAATCTCAAACTTTCACAAAAAAGGGCTGCAACGGTAGTGAATTATCTCATATCACATGGTATCTTCAAAGATAGAATAATCGCAAAAGGATACGGAGAAACCCAACTGATCAACCACTGTAAAAATGGTGTTTCTTGCACAGATGAAGAACATAGACAGAACCGGCGCACAGAAGTTAAAATCCTATCTGTTCAGAAATGAGAATGATGTAACCTTTATTGTAACATGTCCATAAAAATGAAACCAAATATCCCAAAAACAAATAATAAAACATAGATAGAAATAACAACAATTGTTACAATTCCCATGAATTTGAACATAGACTTTTGAGCCAAAAGCGCTTGTGACAATAGTCCAGAATCTTCTGAAGCCAATGCATCTTTACTAAGGTTAGAGAATTGGTACAATTTTACAATTGGGTAAATGTATATTGCGGCAATTATAAAATATAACAACCCAATAAAAATATTCATGCCTCCACCAAAACGTGATAAAGAAGGGTACATTGTATTCATTAGGCTTGATGAAACTAAGGCGACAACTGCAAAAATAATTATCAATACGGTTGATACCATTCCAACAATAGAAAGAAATTTTGCCCATTTGGCTGTTTCCCTAAAAGATGTTTTTGCAGATGCATCGAGGGTCATTTCCACAGGTGATGTTCTACCAATATTTTCAATACTTTCCATAACAATATTTTGATTTTAAATTAGACAAATACAAATAATATCAATTTAAATCGTAATCAATTCAATATATGCGTATTACATATATACCTTAATTTAAATCTATTTAGCGGCGGCTACTATTTTGTGAACTTTCCGAAATACGTAGCTGTAGTTGTAGATTTAAAATCAACTTCATCTTCAACTATATTTAGTATTTGCTTATATTCCAAAGTATTAGCATCCAATTTAATGATTTCAACTTGTGAATCTGGTTCTCCTGAACTAAAGGTGGACAAAATATTACCATCTAATTTCCAAGATCCACTGCTTAATGGTAAATCTAAGGTGATAGTTTGAGATATCGGCTGTCCAAGGATTGTAGCGGTTTGTAGAACAGTAATATTTCCTGAAGCTACAGCAGTATTGGGGTTTTCTTTAAATTCAATTTTGTAGGTAGAACTCATTAATGATGCAGTAAAAGTTGAAGTAATTGTTGTTCCCGACGCTGTTGTTACTGCTTTTCCATCATTACAAGTTAAGGATACAAGATTCCACGTTCCTACTATGTCAGATGTGTTGGTTGATGAAGTATCATCTTTATTACACGATGATAAAAGGACAAGCACAATAAATGAGAAAATAATTTTAATCCGTTTCATAATATTTTGATTAAAAGTTAAATAATGATTCAAAGATATTAAGAGTATGTTTAAAATTCATCCTTTAGCAAGAAAATGTTTTATTTTGGTTACGATTTCGTTAAATTTTTGTCGAATTGCCCACTTTCGACTGCAAAATTTGCCTTTTTTAGCTCAAAATTATTCCATTTTATTATCCAAAAACAAAATTTAAACATACGCTAGAAATATGCTATCATTCAATTTTTTCTAAATAAGCAAATGTATTATTTCTTCACCCTTGTTTGACACCGTCAATACATATAAAGCTGTGCCCGAAATCCATCCTTCTACATAGAAAAATTAAAAAAAAAGCTGCAAAAAATTTTATAAAATAAACCAATGAAGTAGAATTTTGTTACTCAAACAAAATGTAATCAATCGTGACCACAAATAGGTTAGAAGCTATTGGAAAAAGTGCATTTTCTTTCACTATACCACTAGATCCAAATCAAACAATCTTTGTTCATGCATCAGCTACTCCAGGATGTTTTGCAGGAAGTATTCAAATGACTACATTTGAATTTGATCCGGATATTGATGCATGTGACTTTGGTGATAAAGATACTGGTTGGTTATGGGCTCAAGATAATGGATCTCAAGCAATGGCTTATAGAACTTCATGTTCCAAAAATTTCTGGTCGTCTTATGAACAGGCAGAAATGTATTCAAAATGGTGGGATGGAACCAAGTGGAAGAAGGGTGATGCATCTTTACGTGTAGAAATTGATGCACATAGAAAAAATGATGTTTGCTTTGAGTTTGATCATGAAAATGAAGTTAAAACCTGCTTTTGCAGTCATAAAGCGGCAAGCGTTAATTCCGGCATATTTGGTGCCAAAAACTTTGCACATCACTGTGATGGTGATGTGACAGGAACCTTTAAAAAGACCATGAATTGGCAAGGGCAAGTGTGGTCAATAGACAGAGTTGCTGAAGTTGACTTTGAGTGTTGCGAATAAGTTAAATAAATCAATCAAGGGTTCAGTTTGAACCCTTGATTTTAATTTTATAAAAATGAAGATATTATTGGTAATTGTAGCATCGTTTTTTAGTAGTGTAATCACAGCTCAATATGATGTAGTAGCTTTTCAAGATAATTACACGGAAATCGAAGGTTATCATTCTATAGCTTTAGAAACTTTTGGAAATAGAGCTTGGGTTAAAAAATTTGAACTTCCATTTAATTTTCCCTATTTCGATTATGATTTCGACTATCTCATATGTGAGGTTGAAGGGACATGCTATTTTGAAGATGATTTAGATTTTTCACTTCGACTTATGACTTTTGGATACAAATATGATGAAATACTTGATACCGTCAACATTGAGTCTGATGTACGCTACAAGTTTGGAGAAAAAGATGGAAAAAGCTACTTAGCAGTTCAATTAACAAAGAACAGACTATTTTCTGACCCATCGGTCGATGAATTTGACAGTTATGTAAATTTTCAGTATTGGATATTTGATGACGGAACAATAGAACTGAGATTTGGGCCTTCAAATTTGGACCATTCTCCAGTCTATGTACCTGGTGAAGGGTTTTACTTATTGACTAATGAAGGTCCAAAACCTGCTGGTCCCCAGTTAGCACTTTACCATCCATATGATGAGAATATTAGATTGGAATATAACGATCTAAACAACTATACTGAGTATGAATTAACTACCGTAGAATTAGGAGGTATTAATTGGTGGCCACCTGATGGATGGGTGATTAGATTTACAAATAAACGAGTATCTACAAATGAGTTAGCTTCAAATCACTCAACAAAAATTTATCCAAATCCTACAGTGGGACAAGTCTTTATTGATTCCAAAGATGCAGTAAAAAATATAAAGCTGTATAATTCTGATGGAATGATTATAAGTAGTCATAGTGATGACAAATTAGATCTTTCAGAATTAGAAAGCGGTATCTATTATTTAAAAGTTTTAACCGACACATCATTTTCAAACCATAAAATAATTAAAATATGAATAAAATAATTTTGATTGCAATCATGTCATTCTCCGTTTCATTCCTTCATGCTCAATTATCAAAGAACTTATCATTTGGCGTTTTACACTCAAATTTGTCCGGATTAAATGCTGAACTAAGTTACAGTAATCCACTGACCAATAAAGTTGGGATTACAGCAAGATATGCATATAATTTAAATAAATCGTACGGAATACGTGGAGGTTTGTTTTACAGAATAATGACAAATAAGCCCTTAAACTTAGACTTTGGTGTTGAGTATAATTATGATCGGCTTCGATTTAATAAATTGAGCGAAGAAGTAGTTTCAAGAAATCTGGAATTCCCACTTACTGTTAGTTTTTCTATTAGTAATAGATATGAATTGTACGGTGGCATATCAAGTAGCATAAACCTAAATGATTCAGAGACAAATCGTCTAGCAGATAATTTGAGATTAGGTATCAGGTATAAATGGTAACTGAATCAACTAACCTATTTGTGAGATAAAAAAAATAAACCAATTATGTAGTATTTGGTTACTCAACTAAAATGTAATCCATGATGACCACAAGTAGGTTAGAAGCGTTTAGCGATGGCGTTTTTGCCATTATCATCACGATTATGGTACTTGAACTGAAAGTGCCGGAAGGTCATTATTTCTCAGATTTACAACCGCTGATTCCAAAATTTTTATCCTATTTACTCAGCTTTATCTATTTGGGTATCTATTGGAATAACCATCATCATATTTTTCAAGCGATTGAAAAAGTCAATGGAGGTGTTTTGTGGGCCAATTTGGGTTTACTTTTCATATTGTCCCTAATTCCTTTTACTACAGCGTGGATGGGAGAAAACCATTTTGAGCAAGAGACGGTGTTTTTATATGGACTCAATCTTTTGCTCAGTGCATTGATGTTTTTCATATTAGAAAATGCATCCCTAAAACATGAGGGAGAATCATCTAAAATACACGCGGCTTTAGGCAATAGAACTAAGGAGTATTTTTCTATTTTTATCTATTTACTTTCCGAAATTTGTGCATTTTACTATCCATTGTTAAGTACGATTGGGTTTGCATTGGTAGCCGTGATTTGGTTTGTACCGGATAAAAGAATAGAAAACCTTTTAAAATCATAGAAAAAATAAATTTAAACATACTCTTAATCTAATCTACTGAGAATAATATTTTTTTAAAAAATGTTGAACGTAAATGAGTACAATAAAGCTGCAATTATCTTAGTTAAAGGAGTTCAAAAAAGTTTTGTCTTCATATTTGGAATAATCAGTAGGTCAATCATTTGTGGAACACGAGTATCACAAACTGTTTTCAAATCATATTGAAAATACAAATAGAAGGTAAGCTTTTGTCAAAATTTTAAAACAATAATTATTATCAACAACTAATCTTATGAGCAAGTATTTCATTATTTCATTTTCCTTGATTTTATGGTTTTCATCATGCACAAAAGATGCCATCATAACATCTGACTGTACAGGTGTGACACCTACATATACTGATGATATCAAAGCCATCATGGATGCATCCTGTGCCTATTCAGGATGTCATAGCGCTGCTTCGAAACGCGATGGGATAGACTTAAGCACCTATGCAAAGGTTAAATCAGAAAGCCAAAAGAACAGGTTTTTAGGTTCCATCCAACATCTAAGCGGCTACAAAAGAATGCCGGAAAATGCTTCAAAATTGAGTGATGATACTATCCAAAAAATCTATTGTTGGATAGAAAATGGCAATCCGGAGTAATGATAAGTGGCTGATTCCATCGCAAAAAAGTTATTTATATGTGATTCTAATTAACTTTTTTGCGATATTTGCCTAAATTTTATCATGAAAAATAGGATCATCGCCATCATTCTTACCACCATTTGGATCAGTCTTTCTGAGGTATTTAGGAATTCATTTTTATTACATTCTCACTGGATAGAACATTATCAGAATTTAGGTCAAATTTTTCCGGAGCAACCAATTAATGGCATGGTTTGGGGGATTTGGGCCTTGGTATTTGCCACTGTGATGTACTTCATTTCACAAAAATTTTCCTTTAATGCATCATTGATTCTCTGCTGGGTGATAGGATTTGTGATGATGTGGTTGGTGATCGGAAATCTTGGTGTGCTACCATTTTCAATTCTACTATGGGCAATTCCATTAAGTATTTTGGAAGTATATATTTCCTTATTCATTTTAAAATTCTTTACAAAAACTAAAGGATAATCTTTAAAATTTTCGACAAAACAATCTTTAAAACCTTTACACCAAAACAATGACTTTACAATATTTTGCTGTTTACCTAAGGCCAACCAGGTCAAATTTTTCTGATGCAATGTCTAAAGAAGAACGCAATATTATGCAGGAACATGTGATCTATTGGAAAGAAAAGATGAATAAAGGAAAGGTTGTCGCATTTGGCCCGGTGATTGATCCAAAAGAAACCTATGGTCTTGGAATCATCGTTGTAGAAAATGAAAAAGAACTATTGGATTTTATTGAAAATGACCCTGCCAGCAAAATCAACCGCTATGAATACTATCCAATGCGGGCAGTTGTCCCAATGAAGTAACTAAGAGTATTTTTAAAATATATTATTTAATCACCAAAACTAGTGCGCCCAGCATGACCAAACCTGCACCAATTGCAGTCTTTAACGTAATCGTTTCATTCAAAAACAAAGCAGCAAAGATAATGACAAGAGCAATACTCAATTTATCTAGGGTAGCTACTTGAGACACATTGCCGATCTGCAATGCTCTGTAATAAAACAACCAAGACAGCCCCGAAGCCACACCTGATAATATTAAGAAGGTCAAATTATATTTTGAAATCGAAGAAATACCCTTTGCTTCCCCACGCATAAAAACGATCATCCATATCAAAACTAATACCACAATCGTCCTGATGGCTGTGGCTAAGTTTGAATTGATATTGGTTACTCCTATTTTTCCAAAAATTGCAGTAAGTGCAGCAAAAAAAGCAGACAAAAGCGCATATAAAACCCACATCACATACCTATTTTAAATTAAAAAATCATAACACAGTTCATCCCATAAACTTGACTATTATAGAACGGAACATAAGATATGAATGCATTCTGAGCATTCTTGGTTCGATGTTTTTTCAATGTTGAAAAGGTCAAATACGACAATTCCGTAGCTAAAACACCAAAACCGGCCCCAGCCACCACATCTCCAAACCAGTGTCTATTATTTACCATCCTATATACACCTGTGAATAACGCAAAAGAATATCCTGAGACACTGATCCATGGATGCGTATCCTTATATTCTCTATACATGAATTGTGCAGAGGCAAACGCTGATGAAGTATGCCCTGAAGGGAATGACAACGCATCAGAACCATCAGGACGCTGTTCTTTTATTATGTGTTTCAAAGGCACGACAAAACTGGATGCATATGCTTGAGAAAGGCCATAGATCAATGTCCTGTCCCATAAACCGTGTTTGCCATGTATGCCCACAGCATTCAAACCATACACCAAAACCGCTGGCGCAAACTGTGTAAAATTATCCAATTTACTTTGAGGCAGGTTCCATTTATCTATAGCATCATGGACATTGACATTTACTTGATTGAAATTAGGTATATACACGCTTGCGAAGCCATAACCAATTGCAGCTGTTGGCAGGATAAAATTTCTAATAGAGGGATAGTATTCCAAGGTGTCTCGATTTGAATCCATCCATTCGTTATGTTCATGCACATACGTTGGTGCAATTGCCGCATTTGCTTGATTACTCAGTACACCAAGAAATAATAGTATCAAAAAAAATTGGCGATAACTGTACAATATTGAATATTTAATATGGAATTTCTATTAGAAATAATTTTTAATAACAGAATTTTTGCCAAAATGATCGATAACATTCGAAACTTGACTTTTAAAGTCGCAGTTCTTAACACCATTGATATTTTTCTTCTAGTGATAATTTCACTACCTTTGAAAAAATATTCTTCATGTTGAGAATTCTTGCCTTCACGTATCTCTTCCTACTGGTATTCTCATGCCAAAATCCTTCCATTCCCGACATTGTCATACTTCATGCAAATCTGTACGCAGTGGATACAGTGTATCGAGGGGCAGATGCTATTGCAATAAAAAACGGGAAGATCATTAGCATTGGTTCATCGGCTGAGATTGAAGCTATGTGTGATTTGGTAACAAAAAAGATCGATGCAAAAGGAAATTTTACTATGCCGGGTTTTATTGAAGCGCATGGGCATTTTATGTCCTTAGGTTATAGTTTAATCAATTTGAATTTACAAAACACCAAGAGTTGGAAAGAAATCATCAAACAGGTAGAAGCACGGTGCACAGAAGTGCAACCCGGTGAATGGATAATAGGAAGAGGATGGCATCAAGAAAAGTGGGACAGTGTTCCTAAAAAAAACATCTATGGATATCCTTTCCATGATGAGCTCAGCCGCATTTCGACATCAAATCCAGTGATATTGTACCACGCTAGTGGACACGCCATCTTTGCTAATAAAATGGCAATGGACTTGGTGGGAATTACTGATAAAACTCCTAATCCGGTTGGTGGAGCCATACTTTGGGACAAAAAAGGGAATGCCATTGGCGTGTTTGAAGAACGTGCCATGGACGTATTTAAGGAGGCGTATGATGATTACATAAAAAACTTAGATGCTGTAAAAACAGATTCCATCTGGATGAAAGCATTTACCATAGCGGAAGATATATGCATTTCGAAGGGAGTAACTTCCTTTCAGGATGCAGGATCAAAAATCCAAGATCTTAAAAAATTTGAAACTCACGCATTATCCGGAAAGATGCATCTCAGGCTGTGGGCCATGATAAGAGAAACTTCTCAGGAATTGAAAAAGGACATCAGTCAATGTAAAAAAATTGGAGTAAATAATCATTTCTACACATGCAATGCAGTGAAATCGGAATTGGACGGAGCGTTGGGTTCCTATGGAGCTTGGTTGCTGGAACCCTATAATGACAAGCCTAATTACCGAGGATTGAATACCACAGATGTCTTTGAAGTGAAGAAAATAGCAGAATTGGCTATGGAGAATGACATGCAAATGTGTGTTCACGCCATTGGTGACCGCGCCAACCGTGTCGTTTTGGATATTTATGAAGGTGTCATGGACGCTCATCCAGATAAAAAAGACCTTAGGTGGAGAGTGGAACATGCGCAGCACATACAGCCCGACGATATCAAAAGATTCAACCAACATGGCATCATCGCTTCTATGCAAGGCATTCATTGCACATCGGATGCACCCTTTGTTGTAAAAAGGTTGGGTGAACAAAGAGCGAAATCGGGTGCATATGCTTGGCGAAGTTTCTTGGACCAAGGCGTAAAAATTGCAAACGGTACCGACACGCCCATAGAAGATGTTGATCCTATTAAAAATTTCTATGCTTCCGTGACAAGACGCAGAATAGACAATGGAATGACCTTTTATCCGGAGCAAAAAATGACAAGGGAAGAAGCCGTATATTCTTACACTTTGGGAAATGCGTATGCTGCAAAAGAGGAAGCACTAAAAGGTTCTTTACGCGTAGGAAAACTTGCTGATATCGTTATTTTATCCAATGATTTAATTCATTGCAGTGATGATGACATCCTTAAAACAAAAATCCTCTATACCATCATCAATGGAAATGTAGAATTTAATGGAATGCAATAGACATGGATCAAAAAACGCGACTCACCTCTTTGTCCAAAATGGTGAGTACATCCTCATAATATTGCTTGGTTTGTTCATGGCTTTTTCCAATACTTACTAATCCCAACTTCCCGTATTGAGACAATGCGCTGATGAGATGAAACATCACTCCTTCACTTTTTACACTATCATAGTGTAGGTCATGAATGGTTGTAATCTCTATCATATCTAGCGGTGTCAATCCTTTATATCTTTCTTCTTGTATATTATCAGTTGCAAAATAAAACCTCTCTGTACCATCGGCAAGGGTAAAAGTACCGGTTTTATAGTTATATTCTCCATTGGTAAGAAATTGAAGCATCAAAAATGGATGTGTTGTTCCTCCTTTTCTGATATTCAATTCTATGGCGTAATGATGCCAAGCATTATTATAAAATGCGCTCATAAAATCGATAGAAAAACGTCCTAAAACTCCTAAATCCCTTAACCTTTCGGCTATAGGAATGCTTAATTCTGCAATTTCAGTGGCATACACTTTATTTGCCGGAAAGGTGGCACCTAAAAAAACTTGACCGCTTTCTCCTCCAAGACATTGATCATGCGTGGAGACGATGATGATTTCCCCACCTGGTGTGATGCGCACCTGCACAGAAGGGGAAGCAATCTTGTCGCAGTCCAAAAACTCCTCAACGATTCCGCCCATTTCTTCTATCTTCCTATGAAATTGTTTGAAAGACATGCCATGTGCAACAAATTTTGTATTGGGTTTCAATGTCGCTCTGATGTAAAACTCCAATTCATCAAAATTGTCAAGATTTGGATAGGTAAAGATAGCATTACCATCTCCTGAAAACCCTTCATTGACTTTGATTACAGCTTTTTTAAGGTCAGGTTTTTCAAGTTTCAAAGCCACCAACGCCCTTATAATATCATCGATAGATTGAATATCTTCATATCCTATTGGTAGCAATGAATTTGTCTCTTTGAAGATTTTCCTTGATCCGCTTTTACTACCTAAATGATTCAGTGATGGAGCGCATCCATACAATGGAATATCTAGTAACAAAGCCAATTCTTTCTCAAAGTTTGTGACATTGAAATACACCAAATGCGCAAAACTATCTGGTGCGATGCTTCTTTTTATCCTAGCAATCAATCGTGGACGCTTCAATATCTTCTCTGTGAGCGATATATTTTCTAAGTCGTAACAACTCAAGAGCGTGAGTCTCTGCTTGGCTTCAACAACATCAATATTCGGAATATTATACAAGTAATAATCGATGATCAATGGTGAAATGGGCGTGCTGGTCACATAGGTCAAATGCAATGAAGGATTTTTAAGTAACATCAACATGCAGAGCAGCCTCTGTTCATAATAGATTTGACCCGTAATTTCTTCCAGCATCCGTTGATCTAATGTCAAACTCGGTATGACAACCACTGAAGTACTCACCTCATGATTGTTGATCCATTGATAGTAACTGCTCTTTAATCTGTCTTGTAACAGAATAAAAGATTCATCGGAATTGGTATAAGAATCCATAAATTACCGCAAAACTCCATTATTCGGAACGAAAATATGAAAATTCTCACAATTGACAAAATTTGTTAAAAATATTTTAATAAGACTCAAATATTTTCTAACGAACAATTCCTGTCAATTACCTAACTTACTGATATTAGAGTAAATATCTCATCACCTCACTAAACCCACAGGCATCTCGGGGTCATAATCACCCATGATGACAGGATTTTGTGCATTTGCAGTATAAAATTTTACATTTTTTGAGACATAATCATAAAGCTCTGTGACGGTAATCAATTTATCATGATTATCATCTGCTTCACCTTTCATACCTCTGATGAGAAAATGCGAAAATACACCTTGTCGAAGACCTCCATATTCTAGGGAAACTTCCTCCTTTTTGGATGACATGATCACTGCAGTACCGCTTTTAGCAGAATTATAAGCACTATAAAAATTTTCTAATGCAACAGTAAAAGGTGACCGAGCTGCTGCCAGCATAGAACCTGAATGACATGCATCGGTAATAAATAATTTGTGTTTCGCTGCAGATGTATTCAGAATTGCTAAGATATCATCATACGGAATATGATTTTTGTACCCATCGAAGTCACTTGGAACAAATGCGCCGTCTAATCCATGTCCTGACATGTAGAGCAACACCACATCATTAGCGTCTGCTTGTGATGCCAATGATGACAATTCATCTCTAATGGCTTTTGAAGTGGCTGCATCGTCAATTAAAATTTTTACATTTTTATCGGGAATGGCGCCTCCTTCAGGGCTTTTCAGAAGAGCATAGAATTGATAGGCATCGTCATCCGTATATTTGAGGGACTGAAGATGATTGTACGTCGCCACTCCAACAACAAGTGCATACACGTTGACTTCGTTTTTTATATCAGAATTTTTTTCCTTTTTCGGAGCTTCAGAAATTGGTTTTGAGGATTGCTGCGTTTGAGTTTTTTCTACGAGCCGTTGTTTAGGCACACCATTATCCCATATTGCGCTATAGATATTGCCATTTTGGAAGAACATCGTTCCAGTACCATGCGGTGCATGGTTTTTCCAGCCGCCTTTATACATATCTCCGTTGGCATAGGTGCACATACCTTCTCCTTCTCCTTGACCGTTTATAAAATATCCTTTGTACACTGATCCATCGCCATACGTCAATGAACCATTTTCTTGATCACAATATTGATAGGTGCAATCTTTCAGCGGTTGATCATCATTTGATGAAGCTGACAAAATAGGTTCCTCTTTATTTTTCACAACTTGTGAAATCAACGATCCTGATTTATATATCTGTGCGTAATACACGCCATTTTCAAAACTCTCGCCTTCGCCATGTTTCTTGTTATTGGCCCAGGTACCATCGTAATATGACTGATTTGCCAGCGTCAGCCTGCCATGACCATCCAATTTTCCATTAAAAAAATGCCCAATGTACACATCGCCATTGCGAAAATCATATCTGCCTTCACCTTCGGGTTTTTCATTGACCCAATCGCCGGTGTAAACGTCTCCATTGTGGAAAGCCATAGTACCTTTACCTTCGATTTTACCCTGGCTATAATTGCCCTTATAAACGTCCTTTGTTCTATACGCTTCTTTTCCTAGTCCGTGTTTTTTACCATTATAAAATTCTCCTTGATAGATGTGACCATCCTTGTAGGTATAAACACCACTACCGTGCGGCTTACCATGCGAAAAAGTGCCTGTGTATTTAGAGCCGTCTGAATACAAATACGTACCTTTGCCATTGAAACAGTTGCCTGTAATACACGTAGAATTTGCATTTTGGATGATTGTAAAGGAAAAGAGACCTATTGCTAAGAGACTTTTGACCAATTGCATTTCCTGAAAAATTTAATAATGTGAATAATGGTAAAGGTGTAAAGGTAATATTTATTAAATTTTAATATGAATGGTATAACTTAAAATTTCAAATTTTTATTTTATGAGTAAGGTATTTATGACAGGTTTAACACTTTTGTTGGTCGTATTTTGGATCAGTTCATGTAAGCAAGAACAAGCAAAAACAACTGCTACGGATATCCAAAAATTTGGAGCTGAGATCGATAGTACAACGCCAATTTCTGTTGATGAAGCCATCGTTATGATCGGAACAAAGGATTCTATTGAACAACTGGTCATTACGGGCACTGTAAGCGAGGTCTGTCAAGCCAAAGGATGCTGGATGAATGTTGTGTCAAAGGATCAACCTGATAAAGGGGAAATCTTTGTTGAGTTTAAAGATTATGCTTTTTTCATGCCAAAAGATATCGCTGGCAGCACGGTGAAAATGGCCGGAAAATTATATAGGGATGTCACGAGTGTCGAAGACCTAAGACATTATGCTGAAGATGAAGGATTGAAACCCGAAGAAATTGAAAAGATCGTCAGCCCAAAAGAAGAGCTCAAATTCATGGCGGCAGGAGTTGAAATCATCAAATAAAAATGTGCGATATTTGATGTGGTTTATACATCAGGAAAGAGACTCAATGTTTCTTTGAAGCACTTTTTGACTTTTTACTAGACTTTGCACGATGATTGAACTCTAAGGCTAGGTTTATCCAATAGTCCAGATCAGCATTGGTGTGCATACCACTTTCCTCCACATATACAAAACCTTTCATAGGCCGATGTGTAAAATCCATGGTTCTACATCCTTGCATTTCTACCAATTGATCATGTAAATCAGGGTCAACCCTACACATCAATTCATCCTTGACGATGCCAACACACATTTTTCCATTGTACATGAAAGCCAAACCACCGAACATCTGTTTTTCCTCAATGTTGGTCAGGTTTGCCAGTTTTTCTCTGACTCTATTTGCCAATTGTTCATTGTATGCCATAATATGTATTAAAATGTAAATGTATGATATTCAAAACAATTCGTCAACTCAACAAGAAAATTCACTTTCATCATTCCAACTATTTCATTCGTCGAAAACCATCATAAAAACAGTGTTATAAACTGACTACAATGCCTATTGTCGGCAACACTGTCCCTACCCCATCTTCAATGGATTTCAATGCATATCTTTGCTCACTCACTTGTGCGTTAGGATTGGTAATGACGCCTGCACCTATGGGTTTTCCATCCTCATCTAATGGTCGATCCAAAACTAATGTTTGCCTGCTGATAGATGTTCCCAGTACGTTTTGGACATCAAAATAAAGATTTAAATCCCATTTCTTAAAAAACCACTTTTTATCTATTCTCATATCTAAAAACCCACCACCTTGATATCTCAAAGTATTGATTCGTGCATAATCCAGAATACCTGATGCATTTCTATCCCAATTGATGACTAAATCCGAATTTTGATCGTATGGCGTACCCGGCAAGCCGGATTGATATCGATATTTGATTCCCATTTCCCAATTTTTAGAAAACCTTTTGCCTAAAGTGGCGGTCAAAATATGCCTCGCATCCCAACTAGACGGTGCATATGTGCCATCGCTGTTTGTAAACTCAGATTGTCCAAAAGTGTAGGCCATTATCCCATAATAATTTTTATACAGTTTTTGTTGGGCCATCAATTCTATACCATAGGTTCTTCCCTTACCTTTTGATGTGACAGATTCGTTACCAATTACTCCGAAATCTCCCCCCAAATTAGCCAAAGAAATCCCTTCACGTTCTAAGATCGGATAATGGTCATACATTTTTGCATAGCCTTCCAATGTAATTCGCCCATATTCGTTGTATTTGTATTCTATGCCCGTCACAAGATGAAAGGCGCCTATATAGCGAATTCCGCTTGATAGATTGACAAAATTCCCCTGTTCATTGTAACCTAAGCAAGTATATGGTGGTAATTGAAAATAATAACCTGTGTTGAAATTGATAGCCCAATTATTTGCAATATCGAGCGATAATGAAAGTCTTGGAGACGTCTGGCGGAGTGGATTTTTCATTGATGAAGTGGAAGAATTTCCATCCATCCGAATTCCCAATGATGATTTCAGCTTACTATTCCACCAATTTTTACTCACAGTAATAAATGCACCATATTTTAAGAACTCTAATTCAGAATTATAATCAATGGTTGCGGGACCTGTGCTTGTAAATATTTTGTTGTAAGTGGCGTTATTATACTTCACATATTCTGCTGTCATTCCATAAGCATATTCTATGTGGTTGTAACTTGAGACTTGCTCTACCCTCAATTTATTTTCTATCTCTTGAGATTTGTAATTCAAAATCAGATTGTCCTCGGTGGAAGCATCATTGTTCTTATATTTGATCGCTTCATTATTCAACATATTTCTACTCAAAATAAAAGCTGTATATCCATTTGTACCATAGTGTTTATATGCTATTCCATTGGTATAGTTCCATTGGGTATTGATGGGAAGCCTATCGAGTATGTATTGCTTTGATTCGGTATCGTTTGCTTCTTGATTCAATACAAAATCATCAATAGCCCCAAGCCCCAAAAAGTAAATTTCATTTTTATTATCGATTTTGTGCTTCACTTTTGCATTAAAATCGGTGTATGTTGGTAGAAATGGTAAGCCTAGCGCTTCAAATAAAAATTGCAAGTAGGAACGACGGGCAGAGACAAGAAATGTTGTTTTTTTACCCAATGGCCCATCCGCAGTAACTCCAACATCTGTAGCACCTGCTGTAACATTCAAGCCGAGTCTGTCATCTCGTCCGTCTTTGAATCTGAAATTGAAAATGGAGCTGAGAGCATTGTATCTACTTGCAGGAAAAGCGCCACTGTAAAAATCTACCTCTTTCAGAAAATCGACATTGATGATGCCTGCCGGTCCGCCTGAGGAACCTTGAGTGGCAAAGTGATTGATGACCGGAGTTTCTATGTCATCGAGATAAAATCTATTTTCATTTGGAGCACCTCCACGAATGATAAGGTCATTTCTGAAAGATGCTGATGAAGTAACGCCGGGCAGCGATTGGATCACCCTTGAAATATCTCTATTTCCGCCAGGATTCCTTTTGATTTCAGAAACACCTATATTACGCAATGACAGTGGACTTTCATTAGTTTTTCTAAAATTGGATGCTTTGACGACCACTTCTTCAATGACTTCTGCAGACTCCACCATTGCTCCATTTATAATTGTGGGCTTTGCTGCTTGTACTTCTATTTCATTGTAAATCAGTGATTCGTATCCTAAATATGAAATTTCAATGCCATAGATTCCCGGGGAAATCTCTACGAATTCGAAATTTCCATCTACATCTGTTGTCGTTCCTAAAGTTGTATTTCTAAGGATGACATTGGCACCGATGATAGGATCATTGGAGTAGCGATCTGTGATTCGCCCTTTGATGATACCTTTCTGAGAAATACCGAGGGCATGGGAAAATAAAATTAAAAAAATGATACCTAATCCAACTTTATATTTCATTGGAACGTATTTCCGAATCATTACAAAGCGATTGGCATTTGAATGATTTTTTTTATAATTTTTTCGTATGTTAAAATAATAAATTGACATGGTTTTGGCACGATTTTGGTATAATACTATTTCGAGATTGAGTTATGAGTAATTAATTAAGCAAATTGTTACTCGAGACCGGTTCTGTAGGGAGAATCGGTCTCTTTTTTTTTATTCCACCCAGTCAGCAATAAAGAGATTTGTATCCCTCGTTCCGTGATTGTTTCTGTTAGAAGAAAAAACCAACTTTTTACCATCATAAGAAAACATCGGAAAAGCATCAAAAGTCTTATCAAAGGTTATTTGTTCCAAACCTGTTCCATCGATATTAATCATGTATAAATTAAACTGGTATCCACGAGAAGATGCGTGATTTGAAGAAAATATTACCTTCTTACCACTTGGATGAAAAAATGGTGCCCAATTGGCTTTGCCCAATTTTGTAATTTGCTTTAGATCTGACCCATCTACATTGCACATAAAAAGTTCCATGTTGGTGGGCATAACCAGACCTTCCTTCAATAAAGACTTGTACTCAGCAATAGCTTCCGGTGTAGAAGGTCGCGAAGCTCTAAAAATCAATTTGGTACCGTCCGGTGAGAAAAACGCTCCACCATCGTAACCCAGCTCATGGGTCACCTGCTTGACGTTTGATCCATCGATATTCATTGTGTATAACTCTAAGTCCCCGCTGCGCATTGAAGTAAATACTATCTTATCTCCCTTTGGAGAAACGGTGGCTTCAGCATCATATCCTGGTTCGTCTGTTAATTTTTTTATGATTTTACCATCCAAATCTGATAAATAGATGTCAAACGAATCATAAATAGGCCACACATATTTCCCATCGGATCTTTTGTCAGGAACATGAGGGCATGATGCATTTGCCTCGTGGGTAGAAGCATAAACAATCGTTTTATTTCCAGGCATAAAAAAACTGCAAGTTGTCCTTCCATGCCCTGTACTCAGTAATGGTGGTGCCATGGGCGTACTTTTCCAAGTAGGTAAATCAAAAAAGTAAATCTGATCGCAGGTAGTTCCCCAAGCAGGATTTGTGGCTTGAAACACCAATTTTTTACTGTCAAAGCTAAAGTATGCTTCAGCATTGTCTCCACCAAACGTCAATTGACGCATGTTTTTTAGATGGACTTCAGAAGCAAATTTCAATGTATCCGCCGATTGAGGAATATCTGAATACAAAAATGATTGTGATGTATGACATTGATAAAATGTAAGAGCAAGAACAAAAAAGCCGCTAACAAATAAGGATTTTTGATACATATTTTGTGATTTTGGTAGCAAAGGTACAAATCAGTTTGTTACTATTTTGGGAAAGTAGTGATGTAATAAATTGAGAATAACTCTCTATTATTTAAAAAGTTGGCAGTAAAAATGACATTAAATTAATTTTATTTAAAGGTGAGCATTATACAATTTACAAGTATTAGTTTACATATTACGTTGTAAATCTTTATTTTATAAATTTTTATTAAGATAAAATATGCTACAAAGTAAAAATATTGTTTTTTATCCGAAGTTTAAAGATACCTTATATTTGCATGATAAAAAATAAATTATTTACAAATGAAATACGTTTACAGTTTACTGTTGTTATTTGGTATAAATAATGTAGTTTTAGCCCAAAATAACACATTGCGAATAGATGTCAAAGATGTATGCCAAAATCTTTCATCTATATTCATTCGTACAGATCTATATGTTTTAAACGGACATGATACTACATTATTACAATCGACTGCATCAAACCCAAGTGAATTTACAAATTTGTATCCAGGTTTGACATATTTTGTAAAAGTGGTCATTCCTGAAACAGGGACAAAAAAATATGGCCTAAAGGATGCCGCAATCATGATGTCAAAATTGTTTTCTGGTGTTTCCAGTAAAGAGATGATCATTGCGGGGGATTTCAATAATTCTGGTTCATTGACAGCTTTAGATTTTGCAGAATTCATGAGAGATATTTCAGGAGAAAATATTATTACACCGAATTATTATTTGGTGCAAAAAAGCATTCAAGCAAATATATCCCAAATTGATGAGTTCGGAACTTTTTTCATCATTGATGGAATTACTACCAATATTCAGACTTTAGAGTTAACTCAAGTTCAAAAAGGGCATATTTCTGATGCAGATGTTGATCAATGCAATTTAAACTGTATTTTAAATTCTGAAACAGCGCTTTTTTTCTATGATAAATATGTAAAATCACAAGAAAAGATTATTGTTCCAATTTTTTCAATGAAAAAGGATAGTATCTATGGATATGATGTACGCTTTAAATATTCAAATGCAACATTGGATACTATTATTACTTCTGCGACAGGTTTTTATACTCACGATAAAGTAGAAAAATCTGCTCATTTCGTTTGGTTAGAAAATGAAATAATTCAAGACCCAGATTCCAGTTCAACCATTAAGAAGATTTGCACATTAGAATTCACATCCAATAGAAATGGCAAAATTTCTGAATTATTTTCATTAGACACAATTAATAATAATTCAGTGATAAAAACCGATAGTTGTTTTATCGCAGTTCCACATGTTGCTTTACAAAAAGAAGATCAGTTTCAAAAATGTTTAATTTCGTGGCCCCCAGATATAATTATTCCAGATTGTACCGGAAATCATTTAACGGGAAGACCAGTTATTGACGAATCCTGCAATACCTTATATTTTACATCTTATAAAGATATCGAACCTTCACCATGCCGTAAAATTATCAGAAACTGGACTGGAGTTAACTATGTCGATTTATCAACAGAACATTATTTTCAAGTAATAAGAATTGATTCCACTTTTAATCATATATGTAGAAATCATGCAATCATAGATTTCCCTACATCAACGATAAACATACATGCCAGATCATTAGTAGAAGGACCAATTGACACTCATTTATATAGCTTTACAAATGAGGTTAAAGACTCTACAGCTTTAATAGAATATAGTACTGTATCTGAAGAAAGATATATTTATGATTTAACCGACAGTATTTTTTGTATTGCAAACATTGTAAAAAATAAAGTTGTAGATACAACCAATTTAAATATTAATAGGCATCTCCAAATTCCCTACACTGATAAATATTCAGTTTATGCAAAATCATTTTTTATAGGCACCATTCCTTCTGATATCAATAAGCAATCCATCACAATATCCCAAGATGGTATTGTTTACAATACTTTGTTGACTTTTGACCAAAGTTATCAAGGCAAAACGAAAACACTGTATTTAAGATTTATAAAAGGGGGAATACTTTTTAATTATGGTGAAGTGTACGTCACATTTGAGCCAGTAACATTATATCCTCCACTGAAGCTTTTCGCATATGATGACTTTATTATTCAAGACGAACCATTCACATTTGATGTTTATTCCAATAATTTCCTTAATGTATCAGCTTTTCAATTTGGATTTAGACTAGTGAATTGTTATATGACAGAATTGATAAAAACTAACATAAAACCTATTTATGTGTATGATACACAATGGAACTTTTTAAAAATGTTGTGGTATGACGAGAATGGCCAATCGATAACAATTGATTCTACTGAATCGCTATTTAAAGTAACCATTGTTCCAAGTAAATCAGGCAATCTCTCTGAATTCATTTCATTAGATCCGTCAGTACTTTATCCAAGTGCATATTATGGAAATAACACGTCTCAAGATTCCGTTTTGTTGGAATTCAACTTCCCACAAAGACCTATCATCAATCAAACTTACAACATCTCATCCACATTCAGTGTATATCCAAATCCTTCATTAACAGGCAGCTTCTACTTGAATTTGCCGAAAAACGAAGTGTTAAGTCGCATAGAATTGTTGAGTTCAACGGGTGAACTAGTGCCTATCTTGTGGAAAGAGAATACTGATGATCAATACGAGATCAATACGGAATATCAAATACCTTCAGGTCTCTATATATTGAATGTGACGACAAATAAAAGTATCTCCAACCAAAAAGTCTTGGTTATTAAATAGAGTGATTTTACCATAAGAGTATGTTTAAATTTTATCCTTTAACAAGAAAATGTTATATTTTGGCTATAAATTCGTTAAATTTTTCGTCCAAAAACAAAATTTAAACATACCATAAATACGAGAACGGCAGGTTTATGTTGTTCTTGTATTTTTACCGTTGATAGTTCTATCCCTTCATAGTTTATTTTTGTACCTTTGCTTATTCAATTTATTGAGGCAACATGAAAGGGTACGAAAATTTAACTCCTATCAAACAAGGACTCATCATTGTGGTGTTGTATATTCTTCTGGTGGGATTGTTCACCTTATTTCCATCTCCTTCAGCTGACAGTAGTTCCATCGTTCCATGGACCATTTATGCTGCCATGCTCTTGCTATTTGCCATTTTCAATACTATGATAGGAATAATTCACCGAAAGAATCTGAATTACTTCATCATATCATTTTTAGTATTTATTGCGTTAGTAGGTTTGGGATATGCAGTTTCATTTTGGCTTTCCGGAGTTGCACTGTCTGAAGCGGGTTCAATAGGATGGATTTTGATCATTTTTCTTTTCTGTTTTATGGTTTTGATCTCACTGGTCAATTTGATGAGAGTCATATTGATGATTATTGAGAAAAAAGACAGAGAACACCTAAACAAATAAGTATTGCAATGGTAAAGTATTATTTTTCCTTAATGTTCATTCTCATGGTTTTCGGTTGCAAAACCAGTGTTAAACCTATGGAAACAAAAGATCATCAAACCATTTTGGACAATAAAACACCTACATTCATCGTCAATTCTAGAGGAGATACGATAGAGAAAATGATCTTGACAGACGAAGAATGGAAGGCCCGATTGTCAGAAAACGAATATCACATCCTGCGAGATAAAGGGACAGAAAGACCCGGAACAGGAGATTTATTACACAATAAAGAAATAGGATTTTATGCTTGCAGAGGTTGCGGCACCTTGATGTTTGCTTCATCCCAAAAATTTGAAAGTGGATGTGGATGGCCAAGTTATTTTGATGTATTGGACAGTACAATGATTGTAAAATCCACCGATTACATCCTAGGTTATCCTAGAACGGAGTTAACTTGTGCTAAATGTGGTGGCCATTTGGGCCACGTCTTTGAAGATGGTCCGCCTCCTACCGGACTGAGATATTGCATCAATTCGGCATCATTGGATTTTATAAAATCTGAGCATTAAAATTTTATTTTAAATAAATTAAAAAAAGTTTAATTAAATCCTAATGGTTCATTAAACCTTAGCTATATTTGTTGTCTATCTTTATTATTTTAAAATCATTATGAGCGCTTTAGATTTATATTCAGGACCTTGGACTGAAAGACAGGTGGTTCACCTCTATCATAGAGCCGTTTACGGTGCATCCATTGGTCAAATAAAGAAGGGTGTCCAACAAGGTTTACTCGCAGCAACAGACGAACTTTTCAGGGACAGACCCATGCCGAATCCACCAATAAATGTAAACTATGCCACTGATCCCGATGTGCCCATAGGAGAAACTTGGGTGGATAAAGGGACATCTGCCAATGTAAATGGTTATAGAAATGCTTCATTAAGGGCATGGTCATTGAAGAATATATACAACTCAGAAATAAGTATCATAGAAAAGATGCTCATTTTCTGGCACAATCATTTCGTGACAGCAGATATCAATGATCCCAGATTGTCATACATCTATATTCAGTTATTGCGAAGCCAAGCCTTGGGTAATTTTAAAACTTTAGCTGAACAAATCACAATAGATCCCGCAATGCTAAATTACCTGAATGGTAGGGACAATACAAACCGTGCACCTAATGAAAACTATGCCAGAGAGTTGATGGAATTATTTACTCTGGGCAAGGGAGAATTGGCAGGTCCGGGAGATTATACAACCTTTACAGAACAAGATGTCAAAGAAATTGCTAGGGCACTCACAGGATGGATTGACACAAGAAATATTTTACCTATTTCATCAGAATTTAGAGCCGGAAGGCATGATACGGGCACGAAGACGCTATCACATAGATTTGGCAACATCACCATTGCAAATGGGGGCGCTGATGAGTATAAAAACGTCATAAACATCATCTTTAATCGAACTGAAGTGGCCACTTTTTTGGTCACAAAATTGTATCGATGGTTTGTCAATACTGAAGTGACTGATACCGCATATCAAGAAGTGATTTTACCATTAGCAGAAATGCTGAGAAAAGATCAATACGTCGTTAAAAATGTTCTCAAAACGCTTTTATCGAGCAATCATTTTTATGAGGATTGCAATGTGGGTGTATTGATCAAAGATCCCATAACCTTTGTAATGAATCCTACATCTACCTTTGAAATAGATCAACCTCAGGAAGCTGTTGCAAATGAAAGAGCATTTTTGGGATTATATGCCAGCACCTTTTCTCTACAAATGGGTATGTATCAATGTCCCGCGGTTGCGGGTTGGCAACCTACGTATCAATCGCCAGTTTTTGGTAAATTGTGGCTTAACTCCACGACTTTACCATTGCGCAAAAAGCAAACAGATTTTGTTGCTACCACATCGCTCACCTATTCTACAAATAAAGTTGGATTAGATGTTTTTAAAATTTTAAAAGAGATTTCTGATCCCTCAGATGCCAATGTTGTAGTGACAGAATTTACAAATTATACATTTCCCTTCCCTTTAGAAGCAAATCAAATCGCCAAGGTTGTAGAATTATTAATTCCAAGCAATTGGAAAACCATCTATAATACCTACGCTGCCGACCCTCAAAATACCCAAAAACAGTTACCTGTAATTAACAGAATGCGCCAAATGCTCATGTATGTCATGAGAATGCCTGAATTCCATCTTTATTAAAATCATTGTATAGCATGAAACGGAGACAATTTATCCAAAGTGGTTCTTTGATGACCCTTCCAATTTTTTTAGGAGGATTAGAAGTGAATGCCATTGCAAAATCATCACTCTTCAATTTGGTCAACAACACAGATGACAGAATATTGGTCATCATTCAGCTCAATGGTGGCAATGACGGATTGAATATGGTGATTCCTATGGACCAATACCAAGGTTTGACATCTGTCAGACCTGATCTTTTAATCCCTGAAACCAAAGTGCTCAAACTAACGGATTTGACGGGAGTAAATCCAAATATGACTGGCATCCAGAGGTTGTACAACGAAGGTAAAATAGGTGTAGTTCAATCTGTAGGTTATCCGAATCAAAATAGGTCACATTTCAGGTCCACAGATATTTGGACTAGCGCTTCGGCAGCGGATGAATACCTTTCCACCGGATGGCTTGGCAGATACTTAGATTTAAAATATCCCGGCTATCCTACGGATTATCCTAATGAAGAATACCCAGACCCATTTGCCATCACTTTAGGCGCTGTAGTTTCTGAAACTTGTCAGGGCAGTATATCAAACTTTAGCTTTACTTTGACAGGGCAAGACAGTATATTAACTGTAGAAGAGACAGAAGCACCACAGGCCACTGAAACATGCTATTATAAGAATATCGACTTTGTAAAAACAACAATTAGTCAGTCCAATGCATATGCTGCTAGAGTTTTAGAAGCTTTCGACAAAGGAAATAATATCAGCAGTTATGGTGCCGATAATAGATTAGCACAGCAATTGAAGATAGTGGCAAATCTAATTTCCGGTGGTTTACAAACTAAGATTTATGTGACTTCGTTGGGTGGATTTGATACACATGCCAATCAAGTACAAATCGGAGACTCCACATTAGGTAACCATGCCAACCTTCTCAAGACGGTGTCTGATGCCATCGCATCCTTTATGGATGACTGTCAGGCATTGGGTATAAATGAAAGAGTAGTGGGAATGACGTTCTCAGAATTTGGAAGGCAAATTGCAGCCAACAATAGTTTTGGAACAGATCACGGAACAGCAGCGCCATTGTTTGTATTTGGAACATGTATCAATCCTCAAGTATTAGGAAACAACCCATCCATACCTCAGCAAGTAACACCACAAGAAGGTGTGGCTATGCAGTATGATTTCAGGTCTGTGTATGCTACCCTATTGGTGGATTGGTTGGGAGCAAAAGACTCTGATATCAAAACAGTTTTATTTGATGACTTTGCAAAGTTGCCATTGATTCAAGGTTGTATTCCTGATGATGTGACAGAAGTAGATAAAGGTAGCGAAATTCAAGTATTTCCAAACCCATGCACATCGGAAACAACGCTGCGATTTACATTGGATGCAAAAGCGCACATCCATATTGCTGTGTATGATGTTTTAGGTTCGATGATTCGATTGATTACGGATAAATCATTGGACGGAGGTGATCATTCTATTAAAATAGATACTATGTCTTTGGTTTCCGGCGCATATCATATCAGAATGCAACAAAATCATATGGTTCAAACCCTCCGGTTCATAAAAGTCTAGGGGTCTAAAGTATTAAAGACTTTCAATCCATAATGCTACATCTGTAAGGCTGTCCAATTTCGCATCCGGTACACTGTCAGGCAATGCAGCTTCATATGTGTGTGATGAGCCTAAAAGAATCGTTTTCATTCCTAATCTATTCCCAAATGCAATATCTGAAGCAGAATCACCAACCATGAGTGATTTTTGGAAGTCAACATCAGGAAAATCTTGCTTCGCTTGGAAAGCCATTCCCGGATTGGGTTTTCTACAGAATATATCATCCCCAAAGTAGTAAGGACAAGCGTAAACATTGTCAATATAAGCTCCAAAATATTCAATGGCCTCCAACATTTTTTGGTGAATTTCATCTAAGTTTTGCTGAGAAAACAAACCCTTGTCTATGCCCGCTTGATTCGTAACGATGAATGACAAATTGAAAAAAGATGTCAATACAGGCAAGGCTTCCAAAACACCGGGAAGGAAGATAAATTGATCAAATGAGCGTACATAGTCACCAACGATACGCCTATTGATGACGCCATCTCTATCTAAAAAAAGAGACCACGAAGCATCAATGTGGAACTTGGGCCAAGTATAGGATACTTTTATTTTCATGATGCACCTTGACTTGACTACCTATATATTGATTTGAATCCTAAGTTAATGATTCAACTTATTCTGCAAACCTGTATTTAAAGCTTCCAAAAACTCTTCTGTGTATAGGTAATGTTCACCATGTTTGACATCGTTTCCGTACACTATGATGGCCAAATCCTTGGTCATTTTTCCACTTTCAACGGTTTCAATACACACTGCTTCAAGGGCATGACAGAAGTTAATCAGCTCTTGATTAGCATCCAATTTACCTCTAAATGCTAATCCTCGTGTCCATGCAAAAATAGATGCTATTGGGTTTGTGGAAGTGGGTTTTCCTTGTTGATGTGCTCTATAATGTCTGGTCACTGTACCATGAGCTGCTTCAGCTTCCATGGTAGAACCATCAGGTGTAACTAGAACTGAAGTCATCAATCCCAAAGAACCAAAACCTTGGGCTACAGAATCAGACTGCACATCTCCGTCATAATTCTTACATGCCCATACAAAGCTACCATTCCATTTCATTGCACTTGCAACCATATCATCAATCAACCTATGCTCATAAACGATACCTGCTTCTTCAAATTTTGCCTTATAATCTGCGTCGTAGATAGCTTGAAAAATATCTTTGAACCTGCCATCATATTTTTTCAGGATGGTATTCTTAGTTGACAAATACAATGGCCATTTTTTGGATAATGCCATATTGAAACATGAGTGAGCAAATCCTTTGATAGATTCATCGGTATTGTACATACACAAAGCAACACCATCTCCCTTAAAATCATATACAGTCCATGAAGTTTCCTTACCACTTTCATCGGTGAATGTCATGGTTAATGTGCCTTTTCCTTTTGTCACTACATCCGTAGCTCTATATTGATCACCGAAAGCATGACGTCCTACTATGATGGGTGATGTCCAATTAGTAACAAGCCTTGGTACATTTGACATGACGATGGGCTCTCTAAATACTGTACCATCTAAGATATTCCTTATTGTCCCGTTTGGAGACTTCCACATCTGTTTCAAACCAAATTCTGCCACTCTGTCTTCATCCGGTGTGATGGTAGCACATTTGATTCCAACGCCGTATTTCTTAATGGCATTGGCAGAATCTATGGTTACCTGATCATTTGTAGCATCCCTGTGCTCGATGCCGAGATCAAAATACTTGATGTCCACATCTAAATATGGTAAAATCAGTTTATCCTTGATAAATTTCCATATTATTCTTGTCATTTCATCACCATCCAATTCTACAACCGGATTTGCAACTGCTATTTTATTGAAAGCCATACCCTATGATTTGATATTTTCTGTTTTAAAAAATGCAAATATAGGTATTAGAAGATGGATATGAAAATTGTTATCCATACAAAATTAACTTTTCTCAATCATGATATAATTAGCATACCACTGATAGGCTACAAAAAGGATAAAGCTAATGACAGAAAACACTGAAAACACCTCACCCGTCAAAAAAGCATACAGTACAGCGATAGATCCGAAGCCATATATGGCATTTTTTAACCATTTCAACTTATTGCCGCTAAGTTCATTCAGTTCTTCTGAATAGTTTGCCATTGGAATCATGAAGGCAATAGCAAATACACTCAACATGAAAAAAGGTTGATACCCCGTCAATAACCCAATACATGCTGAAACTGCACTAATGATTAAGAGCATTCCAAGCATTTTGGCCTTCTGCTTCCTTTCATCATCCAGTAATATTTTTCCATACTTATTGGTCAAAAGGTACAAGTCCATCAAGGGATGAAGAATCCATGTGGAGAGAAAAAACAATGCGATGACTACTATTATTGGATTTAAAAAATAGGATATCCCATCAATATGTTTGCTTAAATTGCTCAGCAATCTCACGAGTAAATAACCTCCGAAAAGTACTGCCCAACTCCCCTTTTTACCTAAATCACTCAGCCAAAGCATGAATCTCAGAAACCATCGATACACAAAAAATCTAGCCTTCATCGCTTCCATCAATCCATTTTGCGCTGATATTAATGTGGGATCACGCCGCAGAGCTGATTGAAAATGCATCAATGCTTTCTCGTTATCACCTTTATGGAGATATGCCCAACCATAATTTGTGTGCGATTCAACATTTTCAGGATCCATTTCCAAAGCATTATCCATGACTCCTACTGCTTCACCTTTTCTACCCATGCTATTCAAGATAGAAGCTAGCAAATTTAGAGCATTTAGGTTTTTTGGAGCTAAGCTCAAAGCCTGTCGCACTGTTTTTTCAGCGTTTGTATAATCATCTGTTTCATAAAAAATACGACTCAAAGCGATATAAAACTCTGATTCATTGGGATAAAGACTTATGGCTTCCTTGAGTTCTTTTTTTGCAGATTCATATTGCTTTTTATGCGCCTTTATGATGCCGGAATAATAATAAAAATACGGGTGGTTTGGTGCCAAAGACAAACCAATTTTCACCGCATCTTCGGCGGCTTCGAACTGCTGCAATTTTATTTTGACAAAGGCCAGCAATTCATATACCTGATAATCTATTTCAGGTTGTTGCAATAACTCTTTGATCTTGGCATCCGCTTGATCGTATCGCCGTTGGTCCAACAATAACTGAATGTGGACATAGGTATTTTCCATGGGTGTTATATCTTAAGATACTTTAATATAGGGTCGTAGATTCCGCTGTCATTGGCAAAGAGTGCATAGTTTTTTGCTGTTTTAAACCATTCCTTTGTACTTGCTTGTATCTGATTTTTTGCTGCAATCAAGTCATTGGTTGTCAGTGGAGCAGGAACTCCCGTCTTTAATGCTTCCTTGAGTTTTCGTTCCACTGCAACATCCACCATGGCTGCTAAGTCAGCACCTGAAAATTCAGCAGTATTGACCAGTACTTTCTTAACATCTACCCTATCGACAGGCTTGTTTTTAAGCAAAATTGTCAAAATATGTTCCTTACTTCGATCATCGGGTGGCGCCACAAAAACAATCTTGTCAAATCTTCCCGGTCGTCGGAATGCAGGATCAAGATGCCATGGTGCATTGGTGGCGCCCATGATCAGAACACCTTCATTGGATTGATTGACTCCATCCAATTCAGATAAAAACTGATTGATGATGTATCTTCCCGATGCATTTCTGATGTCTGTTCTATTGGCTCCAAGTGCATCTACTTCATCAAAAAACAATACACAAGGCGCATTTCTCCTAGCTACGTCAAAGATATAAGCCATGTTCTTCTCGCTTCTACCATTCCACATATCCAAGATGTCATTGATACCAACATTGATAAAATTTGCTTTGATCTCACCTGCGGTTGCGCGTGCTAAGAATGTCTTTCCACATCCTGGCGGACCATATAGCAATAATCCACCACCTACTTTTTTGCCATAGGCAGCATACAAATGGGCATTTTCAAGCGGCTTTATGAATTTAAGATCAATTTGTTCCTTCAAATCATCCATTCCACCTACATCACTGAAATTTGTCTCAGGTTTCTCCATAAAGAAGTCCTTATCGTCTGGAGCACCAAACTCAAAAGGGTATCCATCATCTTCGTCGCCATCAAACTCAAACGGCAATCTCAGTGCCTGATCCAATTCATTGTCTTCAAATTCAGGATTGGCATCCAATATAAGTTCATACACCTTCTGTGCGTCATCCAGTGATTTTTCACGTAAAAATGACTTTGCACAAAGCACCATGATCTTTTCTGATGCCAGACCTGAAGCAATTAAATCCTCCGCAATCACAATAACACCGGAATACCTTTCTCGTTGGAAATAACTCTCACACAAGCCTTCTTGTGCCAAAATATTTGATTTATCAGACATCAATACAGTTTGAAATTCCTTTTCAGCAGCTTCATACTGCCCAAATTGCATCAATTTCTTACCCAAAATCAACCGTAAAGTGATGTTTTCGGGTGACTTTTCCAATGCCAATTTTAACTCTTCAATTTCTTGTGTCGTCATGCTTTTTCCATTTTTAAATATTGAAAAAGTTTTGCACCGGCTAATGTTTGTTGATCCATAGCTTCAGTGTTTTTATGTATCAAAAGTATTGTCTCGTGTATGTGTTGGAGAGTCAACTTATGTAATTGGTGCAAAAAAGGATTTTTAGTCAATGACAGTTTCTTTTTAATGGTTTGTTGGATGTCTTGAAGAAATTCTATGAAAACCCTTTTTGCTTCATCTTTCCCCATCAAGCCCATAGTGAGTATAAACCTATTTCCATTGATAAATGATAGGTCTTCAAAAATGTCTGCCACGTCATCATTGACCTCCGTAACAAGATCAAAATACCGCCAGTCAGACAAACTTCCAAAAGATTTGCTTCCTTTCAATCTAGTTTCATAGATCAATCTTCTCAACAATTTCACATCACATGACTTGTAAAAGTAAAAATACTCCATCTCTAACCTTGTCGGTAATAGACCCTTACGAATGTCCATTTCATGCTGCTGATACTTGGCAATATGATTGAGATAGGAAGGAAGTTCGCTGTCTTGAACACCAAATTTTATAAGATTGGTTTTGATATTATCCCAATGAAAATCTAGATTTTTTTGGTCTGTTTTCCAATGTGCTTCCAGATGCGCATCAAGGTGATAAATAGCTGTCTGTAGAGCATACAGTTGCTCAAATAATGCGGCGTCCTCATTTTCATCCAAAATTTCATAAAAAAACCTGTACCTAAACAGTTCTTCCATTTTGGATTTTAAATCTGTTTCAACAATATGAGGCTCAAACATCAGTATATAAAAATTTTGGTGACCAAAAGCGCAAAGTATAACATAACAACATTTTTCAGATGTAAGTTTATACAAATCAATATGTCATTCTTTTTAAGTTCAGGTAACTCTGTATCACCGATGAAGTCAGATGTTCCGGTTCTGTGAAAATGGTAGCAATTCCGTATGAGTTTAAAGCTGAGATTATCAACTTTTTTTCATAAAATAATTTTTCCGCAACCGTTTTATCCATGACGTCAATATTTGTCAATGCAGGTTCATCCAATAGATTGTTCAGAGTTGAATTTTGGAAAATAACGATGATGACTTTGTGGTATTTTGCAATACTTCTGATGGCAAGCATTTGTCTTTCTAGTCCATTCAGTGTTTCAAAATTAGTAAAAACGATGAGGTTACACCGATGCGTCACTATCCTCTTGAGCGTTATAAACAATCTCTGGAAATCTGTCTCTTTAAAATCGGTTTGAACATTATAGAGCTGATCATTGATTTTCTTCAAATGTTTGAGGCCCTTTGATGCCTGGGTGATAGAAGCAATCTTATTTGAAAAACAAATCAATCCGGCAAGGTCATTTCTCTTCAAAATAATATTGTTCAACGCTAAGGTTGCATTGATGGAATAATCCAATAAAGATAGATCGTTGAATGGCATCTTCATCACCCTCCCAATGTCTATGATGGTATAAAAAGTTTGTGATCTTTCTTCCTGATATTGGTTGACCATAAGTTTATTTGCTTTTGCAGTGGCTTTCCAATTTAGTGTTCTTAGATCATCGCCGATGACATAATCCTTTATTTTTTCAAATTCTAAAGTATGACCAATCCGTCTAATTTTAGTGGTACCAATATCCACAAATTTATTAGTAACGGCAGAAAACTCAGTTTTTTTCATGTGGATGTACGATGGATACACCTTCACATCTTGATCACGATCAAAACTATATCTTCTCTGTATCAAACCAATTTTTGACTTGACAAATACATGAATTTTACCGAAATTATACAAGCCTCTTATGGTTGGTCTCAATAAATACTTTGCACTCAGATTTGCATAGGGCGGCAAAGTCTTCTGAATCGAAAAATTTCTAATCTCAAATTGATATGGAATTTCATCAACAAGCTCCGCATCTACCGAAAAAGAATATCGACTTTTGATGTCAATGGCAACTTCATTTTCGTCGCCGTTAGACAGTTTTTCGGTCACAGTTCTTGTAGCATCAATCCCATTTTTTACATTATATAAAAGGGTGATATCTACGATTAAAATGGTCAATAAAAGTAAAACCATCGTATATCCGACATTCATCATATCCGGTAAGAAGAATGCCGATGTAAAAACAGCAATCAATGCCATCATGGCGATATAAAACCTTCTTTCGAGATATACAGTTTTCAATACTTTGACTTTCGATTTGTTTCAATCATTTAGCGAGGCACTTTTATGGTATCTATAATTGACGTGATGATGTCTTGTGGCTTAGCACCTTCCATTTCTCTTTCAGGTGTCAAAATCATACGATGCCCTAGTACCGGCAATGCCACTGTTTTGATATCATCTGGAACCACGAAATCTCTACCATGTAAAATTGCTCTTGCCTTGGATGCGTTTAAAATTGCAATGGAAGCTCTCGGAGATGCACCCAACATCAGCGATGGATCATTTCTGGTGGCCTGGACTAATTGGGCTATATAGGATAACAAGGATTCATCCACCTTGATTTGTTTGCTTTGCTCCTGCATCATGAGGATGTCACCCGCACTTACTACGGGTTGAATGGCATCAAGATTAGACTTGCTTTCATTGGTCTGTTCATTTGTCAAGATATTGATTTCCTCATTTAGAGATGGATAGCCTACAGAAATCTTGAATAAAAAGCGGTCTAACTGTGCTTCCGGCAATCGATATGTACCTTCTTGCTCTATGGGATTTTGGGTGGCTATGACAAGAAATGGTGGCTGAAATCTGTAAGTTTGGGTATCCACAGTGATCTGCCTTTCTTCCATAACTTCAAAGAGAGCGGCTTGTGTCTTGGCAGGTGCTCTATTGATCTCATCAATCAAGACGATATTAGAAAAAATTGGGCCTTTTTTAAATTCAAATGAAGTGCTTTTAGCATTAAACATCAGCGTTCCCGTGATATCTGATGGCATCAAATCCGGTGTGAATTGAATCCTAGAAAATTGGGTGTCAATGGACTTCGCCAATATCTTGGCAGTCAATGTCTTCGCTACACCGGGCACGCCTTCGAGCAGTACATGTCCATTTGCAAGCAATGCGATCATCAGATGTTCCATCATTTCATTTTGGCCCACGATGACCTTAGACCATTCTTCTTTGATCTTCGCTATTAAATCAGCAGTTTTTTGTGTATCAATCCTGTTTTCAAATTGCAACATCTCATCATCTTCCTTATAAGAATCCATATCTTATCAAATTTTTGTACTATTAAAATTGCCAATACCAATATTTCTAGTTTTGTACGTCATTTTTTTGGTTTGACATTTAAATAGGCAAATGTACATTTCCTTTGTTTTGAAAACAATAGAATGGAAGTATTTATTTATCACAGACCGGCTAGGTCACTATTTAGGTAAGACTAAGCAAGTACAATAATAAGTAAAAATGGAATGTTTATTTTAGTAAATGGATGTAGGGAAATGGTCTGATTTTTTGAGGGAACTATATCGTTCAACAAAGGTTAAAGTCGGTTTTCAACACAATTTACGGCCTTAAATGTTATGTTCCGGTCTTTTTTCTTCAAAGAATGAATTGAATTTTGGGTTTTCTATTTCATTCCAATTGTTTTCTATAGTTCTTATGGGATAATATCCTTCGTAAAAGTTGTGTTTGTTAACTTTTATCCAATTTTTTAAGTTTATCCAATCTTGACTGGGGATTTCACTTAATTTTTGATTAATTGCGTTTTCATTATCAGTTGCATATACCATTGGATTGGGCATTACAAAATCCCAAAAGTTTTGATCTTCGCAATTTTGATAGCCGCATGACGATGGAATTCTTTGATTTAGTTTGTTATACTTTTTTGGCATTTCCATTTTGCAAACTCTTACTAATGGATATTTACCAAATCCCATACTTAAGTTTGTTAATACTGCTATTCTTGTTGGTTTTGTTGTTATGACAAGAGATGTATTTAATGTTCCCATATTATAATTGTCAATTGAGCCAATCGTTGAAAAATATTCGTAGAACAATACCCAAAATAAAAGAATAAGAATTCCCCAAGAGATTGTTAAAGATAGAAATAACAATAGAATAGCAATTAAGGAAATCTTGATATAGTGTTTTTTTCGATTTTTGATATATGTCCAAGTATCAGCACTGAAGTTTGCTTGATTAGTAGCTCTAGCACTTGTATCAGTAAATATACTTTTCGTTTTATGTAGTGGATTTATAAATACTTTTCCGTTGTCATAATCAATATGTATGAATTTTTCATCCTGTTCTTCTAATTGATTTTTTAAAAAGGGAATTTTATGATAAAGATCTTCTTCTTCCATTATCTGAAAGTCTTCAGGATTTGGATCGGTGAACTCATTTTTAATATAGAAGCTTTCTTTATCCTTTTCTGATATAGCAACCCACAGAATACCATTGCAGAATAAATAAGCAATTTTATTCCCTTGTACAACACTTGGAGATAATAGTATAGTTTTCATTTAATCCAAATTATTCGTTCTAAAAGTTTTTGACTATAAATTAATATTGGAAAGAATAAAATAATAGTCAAAATTATTCCCCCTAATGATTGAGGTGTAACAATGTGATATGCTACAATTATTGACATTGCTAAAAATGACCAATGTTGATATTTGGTTACCTTTTCAAATAATTTTTCTGCCTTGCTATTCATTGCTTACTTTTTTTACTGGAACATAACGGCCTGCTTTGCGACGGTTATTAGCGATAGCTAAAACTGGCGTCAAAGCTTTTGTTATGGCTTCGTGATTAACTCTTTTTTCGTTTTTGAACGTTTAGATTTTGGGTGTGGGACACTCAGTTTTTCTCCTGTTGCTTTGTAATGTGCAATAGCTCTCGAAACAAGTTCTAAATCTTCTTTTGATCTCTTTGTTGGTTCAACTACTAAATCAACTCCTTTTGGTTCTATACCTAATGTCATATTTATTTTATTTTGCTAATTGTGGAAAATATTTCTTAATAAGTTGTAAGGCTTCATATGGGTAGATTACCATCTGGTGATTCCCTAAATGTACAGCACCAACTGTTGATACATAATGATTAATCAACCTTGTTTTAGAAACAAATGAAACTAAACCTTGGTTCCCATTATCCCAACTTAGTTTACAAGCAAAAGCAAAAAGGTTGCCAGGTACACCTTCGTAAAGTTTTTTCTTTCCAATATTAAAAGGCGCATTTTCAACAAGGTTTACAAATATGTGATCACCTTTGTCTTCAAAACTAATTAATCCTTGTATTATTTCAGGATTATTTATGACAGTCAATTTAAACACTTTTGTATTTTCTTTCTTTAGTTCACCTTTCCAATTGAAATTCCAACCCCTTGTTTTAGTTACTAATTTTAAATCTTGTGTAGTAACTTCAATTACTTCAGTTGGCAAATTGTCGCCTGATATTGTATTGACAATACTATTGGTCAATTTATCTATCCAAACATCTATGTGTTTTTGTTTTGCCATTTATTTTTTGGGAATTTGCTTGCGAAGATAGCCAAATATTTATCGATTTTGCTTTACATTTAAGTATATATTTTAAGTCTAAGCTGAGTACGCACGGCGTTTCCGTCTTTCATTGCTGGCACCCATGGCCTAAGTAAGTTTAAAACATTCAATCCACAAGCAAAGTTAGTTTTGCCAACGGCATATAAAAACTCAACATTTGAAATACACCCATCTAGCTCAACAATTGCTAAGCAATCAACTAAACCATCGCACCCATTTAAATTTCGAAGAAATATATCATATAAGTGGTTATCGCCAATAAATTTTGGCTTTTCATCAGGATTAATTACAAAATCAGTTTTCAATTCGGTTTTCAACACAACTTCCAGCCTTAAATGTTACCAGTTGATCATTCTACCTATATTTTTACAAATTTTGAATAATAGAGCTTATTATCGACACTGTAACATTTGAGAAAATATACTCCAGTTAATAATTTGCTAACATTTATTTCTGTGCCATGGCTTGAAATAACGGTTCGTCCATTTCTGTCTATGATTTCAATTTTTTTTATTTCTGATGCAGTTTTCAGATTTAACACATCACATACAGGATTGGGAAACAAGGTAATGTTTACTTGGTTGGATTCCATTTCATTTTGTGTACTGCTGATTATATTGCATTGTTCAAGTGTGCCTTCACAGTAGTCGGTCAAAAATGTTCCATATCTTTTATAAATCGGACCATCTTCCATACCAAAACCCTCTACAAAGGATACCGCAAACTGTGCCTGATCTCCGCAAATACCAGGGGGATATCCAAATGTAAAAAAGTTGTTTCCAACTATCGAGTCTATGACCAAATAGTAATTTGGATCATTTTCAATTGGAAAGAATATTTTAGTTAGACAATCTGGAAGTGTATCTGCCACCTTTATTCCAAAGTCCCAAATTAATATCTCATTACTACTGTCTATACAAGGAAATACATTTTCATCAAAATTCACCATAAATACTTTTCTTTGCAAAGTATCTTCCCGCATGTAACAAAGTGTTTTCCTTGATGAAATTTCATAGGGTGGAAGTTGACTTGTGGCTAATGATGATATAAGCTTTTTGTATAATTTTGAATTAATAAGAGTATCTCCACTAAAGTACCTAACTTCAGTAGAATGCCACCCCATTAAAAAACAAGAAGAATGACTGTAATGATTGTAAACCCAATATTTGCCTTCTTTCACCAACGGAATATAATCTTGTGAGAATACATAATTATTGGATATAAATAATATTAGTATAACGTGAATAATGGATAAGAAAATAGAATAAAAAATATGGACATAAGAAAATAATTAATATATTTGTTGTTGTAAACCAAATAAATAAATTAAAATATACTCCTTATGTCCGAAGACAAAATTATAGCAATTTTCTTAGAAATAGATGATTTTTGTAAAGAAATTGATCAATTTGCATTAAAAAATCAACTTTTAGGTGATACCGTGAAAAGGAGGAATAGAAAAACTCAAATGCACTTATCAGAAATGATGACCATTTACATAGGATTTCATCTCAGTGCAAAGACTAATTTCAAAAGTTATTACCATGATGTTGTTATAAAACAATGGAAGCATATGTTTCCCAATCTGGTTTCGTACGAAAGATTTAATCAAACACAGAGTCGGATATTTGTTCCGTTAATAATGCTTATACAAAGTCGTTTCAAAGGGAAATGCACAGGAATATCATATGCAGATTCTACCACACTTCCAGTATGTCACATTAAGCGAGAAAGGCAAAATAAAGTGTTTAAAGGAATCGCAGAAAAGTCAAAGAGTACAATGGGCTGGTTCTTTGGATTCAAACTTCATCTAATAATAAATGACAAAGGAGAAATCCTAAGTTTCTGTTTTTCAAAGGCTAACGTTGATGATCGAGATCAAAAAGTAATGAAAGTAATGACAAAAGATGTCTTCGGAAAATTGTTTGGTGACCGAGGATATATAGATCAAAAATTAGCAGAATACTTGTGGAACGATGGAGTAGAACTTATCTATAAAGTCCGAAAGAATATGAAAAAGATGAACATATCAGATACTGACAAAATCTTGTTAAGAAAAAGAGCTGTGATAGAATCTGTAAATGATGAGTTAAAAAATATCTGCTCAATTCAACATACACGTCATAGATCCCTTCAGGGATTTTTAAATAATGCGGTATCAGCTCTAATTGCATATCAAACATTTGAAAAGAAGCCCAGTATTAAAATAAATCATGAATTAAATGAAGGGGAATGCCTACTTTTACATGCTGCTTAACCATTATTCACGTTAGTATAAATAAATATCTCATGTCAATAAAATTTTTAATGTGAAATAATAAATTTTTCTGAATGGATCATTTGTCCATACTCTTCTCGATAGTCGTCTATGCATTTTTTTAATTTATCATAAGCATCAGGAAGATTCTTTCTAAAGTCTGAAAGTCGGTTTTCAACACAACTTCCAGCCTTAAATGTTGTGCGTTCGGCTTTTTATTCAGTTTTGTTGAGTGTCCAAATAATTGCTTTTTCTTTTGTTGCTCTAAAAATTGTCGTATGCTTTTCTTTTGGTTCGTCAGAAAATTTCCATTTTATATTTTTTCGATTTTCAGTTTTCAAGATTTTAGCTAATTCTTCTGTGTAAGGCGAAACATCTTCTGCATTTGAACCTGCAAACCAAATCCGTTTTTCTGTTATGGGAAAATTTGCTAAATGTTCTTTTGCTGTCCTTACCAAATAATGATTGTTCCACCAAAGTGAAGGGTCAAAAGCGATATAATTGTCAAACATTTCAGGTGTCAAGAAAAATGTTTCCATTACAAAAAGTCCTGATGCAGATTCTCCAATTATACTTTTTTCAGTCGTTGTTCTGTATCGTTTGTTTATTTCTGGAAAAAGTTCTTCTTTGATAAAGGCTCTAAATTTTTCTGAACCACCAACAACTGGTGCAATTTCTTTGTCTTTCGCTACTTCTGTAAATCCTGTTAAATCTCTTCTTCTTTGAGTGTTTTCAATTCCTACAAGTATTAGAGGTTTTATTTTGTTTTCTTTTATCAGTTTAGCCAAAGTATTTGCAATGTGTGGAAAGTCTTCTTTTATTCCACCGTCTGCCATATACATTACGGGCAAAGAGTCTTTACTTGTTTTATAATTTTCGGGTGTCCAAACATTGATTACTCTTTCTTCTCCAACTTGCTTAGATTGAATTTTAAAAGTTTCGTGTTCTGGAATAGGGTCGTTTGGTTGTGATGCGTTTGAGCAGCTTGTCAATGTTACAAGTATAAAAAGTAAGTGGTAATAAATATGTTTCATATTTTCTGTTTATTTTCTGTTTGTTTGTTTGTTTTTATGCTGTCGTTTTAAGCTGACGCACAACTTGTTACAATACGAACAAAAAATCTTGAAACTTTCGGGTTTCTCTTCAAAATCAACATCATTACTGAAAAAGTCTCTAAAGCCGTCATAATTTTTTATTCGACTACACAAAAATAGAATATCTTCTTCAATCTTACAAATTTATTTTTCATAAGTGCGAATTCACACCTTTCTTTATCTAGTCTGTGAAATGCGTATATATCACAGTGGTTTCGTTAGACTTATAATAAAACTGAATGATTTCTCCAGCGCATCTTCGTTTAAAAAGGGTTGAAAGTCGGTTTTCAACACAACTTCCAGCCTTAAATGTTCTTGGATCGTTTTTATTCATTATTAAGTCTTGCTATTGTAAAGTTAGGTTTTGTGGTCTCATGAAATACGTTGACAGCAAAAATGTGGAAAACTTTTCACAAATTTGCAAATATGAGTACAAAAAGAACGAGAAAGGTATTCTCAGAGAGCTTTAAGAAGCAGAAAGTCGAATTAATAGAGAGTGGGAAACTGACCACCGGATCAGTTGCAACACAGTTTGATGTGAGTTATACAGCAGTATACCAATGGGTCAAGAAATATGGCAAGGCTACTCCACCAGATAGGATAGTAATAGAAAGTGATAGTGATTATCTGAAAGTTTTAGAATTGCAAAAAGATAAGTCCAACTTGGAGCGGATTGTTGGCAAGCAACAAATCAAAATAGACTATTATGAGACACTAATAGAAATGATAAAAGAACATTACAAAGAGGATATGGAGAAGAAGTTTTTAAAAAAGTGATTACCCGTCTGCATAATATTAAAACGCCGTATAGCATGGAGTCAGTTTATAGAGAATTGGGGCTGAGTAGGCAATCTCTACATCAACAGTGGAGGCGGGATAGTGGTCAGCAAACACATCACGAACATCTTTTCCAAATAGTCAAAGAGTGGAGAATCAAACATCCACGAATGGGGAGTCGTTCGTTGTATTATAGCATAAAAAACATAGGTGGCATTGACCTTGGTATTGGTGTCAATAAATTTGAACAACTCATGAGTACTACAGGGATGACGGTCAAACCATTGCGATCAAGGATAGTAAAAACAAGTGATGGGAAAGGGAAAGGTCATTATCCAAACCTGACAAATGGCCTTATTTTAAACAATGTGAATCAACTCATTGTAGGCGATATTACCTATTATGATATTATTGATGATCAGTGGAGTTACATATTCACATTAAAGGATATTTATTCACAAAGAATACTAGGGTTGGTACCATCTTTGAGCATGGAAGCATCCTTTGCATCTCAGTGTTTAGAGCAAGCATTTGCACATCGCAAAGATGTGGGCTTAAAGGGATGTATTCACCATTCTGACAACGGGTCTCAATACGACTCGAAGGCGTATAAAAAAATGCTGACAGATGCAGGAATACATATCAGCAGAGCTGATAATTGTTTGGAAAATGGAAGTGCTGAGAACTTAAATTCCATCGTCAAAAATATGTACCTTAAGCCTTGGAACATTAAAACCTTCAAAGAGCTTCAGCAAGCATGCCAGGAATTGGTTTATGTCAATAATCATCAAAGAGCCATAGAACAATTAGGACAATTATGTCCAATCCAATTTGAACAATTGGTAGCTAAGTTGCATCCTGATGAAAGGCCTAAAAAAGTATTATATGATTTTAACAACTAAGCGGGACATGGGTTTTTTAAGGCATGATTCCCTAAATTGGAATGTAGGTTATAAAAAGTCAAGGAGTCTTTTGATTGAACCCCTTGACCGAACCTTACGTTCCACTTTGAGTAATTATGCTATTCCTTACCAAGTTGCTCCCCAGCAGAGCTTGATGCCGCTTCACATAATCGTCGATACAAAGATACAGTCTAATAATATTATTTTAACTTTACGTTTTCCACATTGTTGTTATAAGTTAACGACTTGTTGTCAACATAAATCATGAGAGGTCATTTAAATTTATTAATAACAAAACCATTTTCAATTTTCGGGTAATCGTCTAAATGTTCTATAAAAAGTGCTCTTTTTATGCAGCGACTAGCTCCAAAGAACAATAAACTAAAACTAGTATCAATATTGTGATAAAGGATTCTATCGATCGTTATATTAAAAATTCCAACTTTTTCAAAATAATCTTCAAAAGCTGAAATAATTCCAAACTCAATGGAAGATACAATAAGATTTGAATGTGGTTTATCATAAAACAAATCTTCCTTACTCCAATCAATATTTATTTTCGTTTTTAAAGCTTCCTTGAATTCAATCTTTAATGCTATTTCGACAAAGACTCCTGGTCCACCTTTTTTTATTTTATATTTGCTACTAAATTCAAGTCCATCTTTTTTGGTTAATTCAGATCTTACTATTTCCCAATTCCCTTTATAGTTTTCTTCTCCATGGGCAGACTGCCAAGCAGAACCTTTTAAATTGTAAATTTTTTTCTCACTTATTGAAATATATTCACCAATCCAATCTTCTCTTCTTTGTCCACTCCAAGAATGATCAGAATATCTTTGAAGATTTCCCAATTCTATTTGGTTTTGAATTTCATTGGTTAGATATCCATAATCGGCAAATGAATCAAATTTATATTCTGCAGATAGTATATTCATTTATTCTTTTAATGTCCAAGAACGGTTAGTACACCTGCCGTACGACTGATAGGGAGTATGGTCATGGTGTACATTGTTATGGAGGGTTACCATTCTACTAAATTATTTTCTTTATCGAATGATTTTACTTGTTCCATTTCAACTTCTGTCAAGTCTACTACGTTTTTTCGTACAAAAGTTTCTTTAAAAAAGTGACTTGGAATAATAAAATCTTCATCAATATACTCTGGTTTAACTGCGATGTTATACGTGTCAGGCCATTTAACTGATTGATAAAGTAAGCCTCCAACATCTGTAAATTTGTTGAATATTTGATTGGCAAATGTGCTAGTGATTATATATTTGTGCTCTTCTCCTTCAACAATTCTTTCGGTAAATTTTTCAGATAGATACTTGTAAAAACCAACTATTCCTTCATTTTGAGTTCCTATTTGTTTTTCGTATGTATCTTTAATAAAATCTATAAAACCATTTAATTCACCACACTTGATTTGATCAATAGTATCTGGGTTCAAGATTGCAATGAGATTAATTGGTTTGTTGATTATCCATCGACTAATTCCATATGCCAAAACTTCTTCGTCTTTTTTGTTATCAATTATGTTTACTTCCGCAAGCGATGTGATTCGATTTCTACCTGCATAAAAGATCGCTTGTTCAGGGAAGTTGGCACGTCCTCTTTTAATGTATTGTGGATATTCTTTGTTGTATGAATGATCATCAATTGTCTTAAAGTAATCTTCTTTACTCTTATGAATTCTTGCTCTAACATAATACAGGTTAGGATGTGGATTCAGTGTCAGTTTAAAAGCACTACCTCTAATCACTCGAGTTTCTATAATGGAATTAAATTTTTCATGGCCTTGGCTTGTTCGAAGGTCAATTGATTCAATTTCTCTGATTAAATTATCTGATTCTTCTTTTGTCATTTCATTTTTATTAATCCTCCATAACATGTTACTATACGAACAAAAAATCTTGAAACTTTCGGGTTTCTCTGCAAAATCAACATCATTACTGAAAAAGTCTCTAAAGCCGTCATAATTTTTTATTCGACTACACAAAAATAGAAGATCTTCTTCAATAGTACAAATTTATTATTCATAAGCGTGAAATCACACCTTTCTTCATCTAGTCTGTGAAATGCGTATATATCACAGTGGTTTCGTTAGACTTATAATAAAACTTAATGATTTCTCCAGCGCATCTTCGTTCAACAAAGGCTGAAAGTCGGTTTTCAACACAACTTCCAGCCTTAAATGTCATCTCTCGTATTTTATTCACCATAATCCTTAAACATTTTTTTTGTTTGGCTTACATACCCCCAATGATTGGGTTTGTATTCTACCAGATAATATTGCCCAGTGGCATTTTTAATAGTGAAATAGTCTGGCTCAATCAGGATTTTACCTGTATTCGATAATAATCCCCATTTCCCATCTTTTTGGTATTTGGCATAATTTGAAGAGATTCCATTATTCCATTCATATTGTATTGGTTCTATATTATCTACCCATAAATTTTTTAAACCGCCATAGTTCAATAAATAGATGTCATACTTGTTGCCCTTTTTTACAATAAAGCTATTTCTTGAAAATGGAATAACTTCTTCGAATGTAAAATCACTGATTTCAAAATTGGCAGTCGGATCTAATCTTTTCGCATTTTCAAATTCCTTATTGTTCAAAACAAACTTGCCACCTTTTAATTCAAAATAATCTAATGGTTTGGCATTTTCAAATGGATTGCCTTCAGTTGAAATAGTTATTCCTTCTTTGAGTTTCTTACCGCTTCTATCAATGGCAAATTGCTTGCCACGTTTTATTACGTTAGCTCGTTCATTTGTGAAGTATCCTATACTATCGAATTTAGGCTTTTTGAAAAATTCGCCTTCTTTATTTATGAATCCAAATTTACCATCGAGTTTTGCAGCTGCTCTATCCCCTTTGAAGAAAGTGACTTTTTCGAAATTGTATTCGATTGTTAAATCTCCATCTTCATTTGCGTATCCCCACTTGCCATTTTTGCCAATTGGAAAGTAGTTAACATATTCATTTGTAACTGTATACATCTTTGTTTTGCAGCTAAAATTGACCGCAATTGTTAAAAATAGTATGAGGTAATGTCTGCTTATCATTTTACTCGCATATGAGAGATAACGTTTCAGCCGTACCCGACGGCCATCCCGATAGGGTGGCAGGCGTGGTCACGGCTTGTTAGACACAGTTATTCACTTGCGATTTCGCCTTGAAACCATAGAAGTCCCGAAATTTTCATCCCTTTGTCTAAAGAATTTATTCTCATGTTCTCTTTGTTCATAAACATGTCTACTGTTAGGAAATTTGGATCGCTATCATCATTTATCAGTTTTACCCTGGCAATATACCCTGTGTTCAGATTGTTTATTGAAACTTCTTCAAAGTCAATTACCTTTCCAATAAAATCATAATAAGTTTGTCGTTGAATGTTAGAACTTGGTATATATGCAACAAAATCTTCACTAAATGCAACTTCTGTGTTTTGATCTGATTCATTCTTATCTACAACAAAGGCAACTGCTGATAGGCTAAGTTCAAAATTTTTATTCTGTTGATATTGTGATTTATTTATTGCATAGTCGGTCGCGAAAAAATCAAGTCCAAATGTATCCCTTCCGCCCCCTATAATTTCCGCTTCACAATTATTCACGTGAGTCCATTCAATTATTTCCTTGGTAGAAAAGGGTAATTTGTATGAAGTTTTTAAATATGGAAAAGCTGACAAAACATTTCTTTTGTTTGTAAGTATCCTGATATTTAGATTTGAGTTTGATGAAATGGGTACCTTCTTTATTTCAAATTTATTTGATGACATTTCAGAATTTATAGTCATTGAATATGCCATAAGTTCATTTACAAAAGCTCTTCCTTTTTCATTGTTCAAATTATTGAATCCAATTAGTCCCCCAATGTTGTCCCCATGTGAGCCATGGTCAATAGCTGTAATTTTAATTTCTGGATTTTGATTGATATTATCTTTATGTCCTTTCCTGAATCTATCAAATAGTCCCATTATTAATTCTTTTGATTTTGCTAATTGTGTCTAACGTTAAAATATAAGACACAAATTTATATCACAACATCCCACAAACCAATTTTTTGACAAAATATTTTTAATATAAAATGGCACAGCCATAGCAATCATCCAAACAATCAAAAATTACGTCATCATGAAATAATAAACTACTTTGAAAACAGTCAAAAAGATACTACACCACCTATAAACATTTGCACTTTGCTTCCGGTGTCGCTGAACACCGTATATTCAAAAGCCCTATTGGTATTTGTGTAGCTCCGCCTTGACTTTCGTTTAGGGCTTTTGTATATACGGCTTAATGTTAGTGGCTGCCTTTGTTCTTGTCAGTTCTTTATTCATTGTGTTTTAATGCCATTTCTGTTACAAAGTCAAAGCAGAATTTAACTTGGTCAATTTTATACTCAACAACATTATTCCGCTCTTCGTCTGGTATCCAAAATTCGACTTCTCCAGTCCCACCTTTAATTTTTTTTGAAACATAAGGAATAGTTGTCCTGAACTTTTTATATTTTTTTAAGTCGGCAGATAAACTTATTACTTTTTTCAAATCGTGTAAGTCATCTTGAACTCTGTTTATGTCTTGTGCAATTTCTTTTAAGTTTTCTCTTAATACACTGTCTGGTTCGCTTCCGCCAAACTGTGCTCTATACTTTATCAAATAGTCAATAATGTGATGTTTTGAAAGAATATTTTCTCCGTACTTTCCTTCAACTTTAGTTCCTATTGCTTCAATTTCATAAAATGCTTTACCTATCGAAAACATTGCTTTTTGATAAGTTTGGTTCTTAATTTCCTTTTCAGCACTAATTAAGTGGTTTTTGATTTCTTGGTTAGAAATTAGAGAAGTAAGACTTAATTCATAAAAGTCAAGATTGAAAAATATTTGTGTGAAGTCATTGAAGAAAAGGTCTGTTTCAGAATAAAGATTTTGAATATTTTTTTTGTCAATAAATATTGTTGCGTGTTTTAATTGGTTGCGCAGTTCGTTAATCCTTTTAATAAAGGCTTTGTTAATTTGAGGTTTGTTGTCAAGTAAAAGAATTTCGTTAATCTTGTCAGCATAGTTGTCAAGAATTTGATTGCCATTCAACTTTGCTTTACCTGTCAACTGTTCATAGGATAGTTGTAAGAAACATTCAACAGCATCATGTAAGGTTAAAATTGTTGTTGAAGAAATAGGACGGTCTAAGTCTTTACTTGTCTCAGCTTGAGTAAGTAAGTATTTTACAAAAACTAATCTTTCTATTTTGTCTGCTGTTATGTTCAATGTGTGTCTTTTAAGGTTGCCACCAACGGGTCGGTGCTTTGTGACGTGTCGTCCCGATAGGGCGGCATGTTCATCAAAGCACTTGTTATGAGTTGTGTTCACTTTTGAATACTAAGTTTTCTGGGTTCTCGAATTGATTCCAAAATTTTTCGAACGCTTTAACAATATAGTCTGGAAATCCAACTTCTTGTAAAATATGATGTTCAATTCCAAATTGATTTACCGAAATACCAAGTGACCATACTTTTGCATCATTAAATAAACCAACGGATGGGAAAATTAGAAATCTATCATGAAATAGTGAAAAGCTATTTGAATGGGCGCATCTAAATTCCAAATTTAACCCATAATTATCTGAATAATCTTCTAATAGTTTCTTGTTTTTATTGAACCAATTTTCTTTTCTTGTCTCGTTATTTTTTTTCTCATCTAAACCTGATATTTCATTCCCAGAAGTATATATTTTTTTTGAGCCTAATATTTTGACATGAGAGTCATATTTATGATTTTTAACAATCAGTTCAATAATGTCTTCCGCTCTTATGTAAGGATCCCAAATCCAAACTCCTTTTTGCCCATTTTCTTCAATTAATTTAATCAGATGCGATATAGCTGAACTTCTTTTACTCGCTATTGTCTGGTCGGCACTCACTCCGTATTGCTGGTAAATTAAATCTTTTTCATTTTTTCTAATTTTTAGTTTAGTTTGAAATTTTCTTACTATAGGATCAATATTGAAAATTATATGGCCAATTTGAGAAATACCTGGCGACTTGCCAATTGAAATTGGAGGAGTTCCGTCAGCGAATTTTCTTTGTTCATCTAATTGTCTTGATATTGACAAACTAAGTGCCAGGAATTCCTTGCAATTATGCCCGTCAAGTAACACCAAATTACGTTTTATATCTATTAGTTTAAAGAGTTGTTGGTATTTTCGTTCTGTGAAAATTATTTGGTTTTCTTGAAAATTGAATATTTCAAAATCCTTTAAAGTTTCTGAATCTCGATTTAGTAGATAAATTCCATTCATGTCGTTTTCTACTTTTGGGTGCCACTTAATTTCAATATCTGTATCATTAAACCTTTTAGTTTCTACTATTAAACCATTTGGGAAAACAACTAAGATATTTCCTAGTCTTTCGGGAATTTCAGATAAGTCTAATTTATGTACTTTTAAATTAGAATTGATGTTGTCAAAGTATTCGAAATTGTCTAAAATGAAATTTACTTTTTCTTTTTCGGCATCAAAGTATTCAAATACATAATTACCATAACAACATTTAAGAATCGAATTGAGATTTTCACTAACAATTCCTGATACAAATTGCCTATTTAGTTGTTGAAGCTTTCCAATAACTATTGACGTTTTGCCATCAAAAAGATTTCGACTAGGAACTGTTTTCAAAAATTGATCAATCCATTCTTTAGATTTGACTGATGCCATGTAGCCATAATTGTAATCATTGTTTAGCTTGCCAAATTTCTCATCTATATCTTTTGGTTGTTCTAGTTCAATTTCAAATGCAGTGATTTTAGTGAAAATGTTATGGATTTCGTTTGTCCTTTTATCGTGTAGATAAACTACTTCTAAGTAGAAGTTAGTGTAAAATCCATAATATCCATCTTTTAAAAAATTATTCACATTTGTTGGTATTTATTATTTTATGACTCATAACTTATTACTATACGCATAAATTCTGCTCGCACTTTCGCTTTTTTTCAAATTCATTTCCATTATCTAATTATATCAAGCGAACCATCATAAGCCATCTTTCGTGCGATACAAAAGTAAGGTATATTATTGATTTATAAATAGCTTTATACAATTATTTTTCTACTCCGAATTTCAACAAAACCCTGGATAGAAAATAACTGAATTTTTATGATATAATATTTCGATCTTGTTATTTTGTTTATTGAAAAAAGAAATATAATTTGGTATAAGTAAATAATACAATATTTTACACGGTTTAAAATTTCTATTTAACCATCCATAATCTTTTGATTATCAGTCCTTGTAGCGCTCTCTCATCAATTTATCTAAAGGGCCTTCTATCTTCGAAGTCTGGTGATTGGTCACATAAGTATAAATCAAGGTTGTTTTACTATCAAATTACTCAAAGAAGAGTTAAGCAGTACCCAATTGAAACCCCTATAATCTACAACCATTTTCTTGATATATTTCTCTGCCAGTATTCCTTTCCCGGAAAATCCATTTTTCACCAGTTTACCAAAGTTTTTTGCTAATTTTGCACTCTCAGATTTTTCAATTAAGTAAAATTTCCATGGAATTTAAAAACATAACAGTCATCGGTGCTGGAACTATGGGCAACGGAATCGCTCAAGTTTTTGCCACTGCCGGATATGCGGTGACGCTTTCTGATATCAAAGAAGATATATTAAATCGAGCCGTCGCAACCATCAACACAAATCTGGATAGGATGGTCAAAAAAGAAATCATTTCTGAAGTAGATAAGTCCAAAACACTGAACCACATCTCCGTGTCCACTGACCTACAATCGGCAGTTTCAAACGCAGATTTGGTCATAGAAGCAGCCACTGAAAAACTGGATTTAAAACTGAGTATTTTCAAATCAGTGGATGCGTTTGCTCCAAAACATTGTATTTTGGCAACCAATACATCTTCCATTTCCTTAACCCAAATTGCAGCCGTCACGACAAGACCAGATAAGGTCATCGGCATGCACTTTATGAATCCTGTCCCCGTCATGAAATTGGTTGAAGTGATCAGAGGGTACAATACGTCTCAAGAAGTCACCGATGCCGTCTTCGACTTATCTAAAATACTTGGGAAAGTGCCTGTAGAAGTCAATGATTACCCCGGATTTGTTGCCAATAGAATTCTAATGCCTATGATCAATGAATCTATCTATACCCTATTCGAGGGAGTCGCAGGTGTTGAGGAAATTGACACCGTCATGAAGCTCGGCATGGCACATCCTATGGGTCCGCTTCAGTTGGCTGATTTCATCGGTTTGGATGTGTGTTTGGCGATATTGAACATTTTATATGATGGATTTGGGAATCCTAAATATGCGCCATGTCCGTTACTCGTAAATATGGTGAATGCTGGCAAACTTGGTAAAAAATCGGGTGAAGGTTTCTACATCTACGAGCCAGGAAGCAAAGATTTGAAGGTTTCCTCCAAGTTCCAATGATCAATGACCTCGATCTAAAAGAAACTTTGGGTCAGCTCAAAGTGCTGGATATCTCATCCGTTTTGGCTGGTCCATTGACAGGTTCTTTCTTTGCTGAATTGGGCTGTCATGTCACGAAAGTTGAAAATAAAAAAATTGGAGGTGACCCTACGCGTCAGTGGAAACTACCCGAAGAAAGCATCGATTCTCTTATCTCCGCATATTATGCTTCCGCCAATTACGGCAAGGAAGTTTTTTTACTGGACTTCAATGACGCCCATGATAGACAGCAATTACAAATGCTCATAGAAAATCACGACATTATTTTATCCAATTTTCAAAAGAAGGTAGCGGAAAAATACCAATTGAATCCCGATTATCTCCATGCCAACTATCCTGAAAAAATCATTTGCCAACTCAGTGCTTATGATTACGAAGATCCTCGACCCGGATATGACTTGGTGATGCAGGGCGAAACCGGATGGCTATCGATGAATGGCCTTGACGAAGAGCACATAGCAAAATTGCCTGTGGCGATCATTGATATTTTGGCTTCCCACCAAATGAAAGAGAGCATACTCTTGGCATTATTGAAAAGAAATATGACAGGAAATGGTTCTCTCATTCACGTATCTTTGTATCGCTCCGCCCTGACAGGATTGGCCAATCAAGCTTCCAATTACCTGATGGCTGGTCATATACCTAAGCCCTTAGGTACCTTGCACCCCAATATTGCACCGTATGGTGATGTATTTATGACAAAGGATAAGTCTATGATCTTATTGGCCATCGGAAGTGACGGACAATTTAAAAAATTATGGGAAATTTTAGGCTTAAGCCAAGAGCAATATGCTGAATATCAATACAATACAGATAGAGTTATCATGAGAAAGAAATTGGTAGAAATATTGCAATTCGGTTTGAATCACTTGGATGTTGCAACATTTGCGGCTTTAGCAGATGCGCACAACCTACCTTGGTGTACCATTAAAAATTTGGAACAGGTTTTTGAATCCACTGATGCCCAAAAATGCATCTTAGAAAGCGAGATGTCAGGTACTCAGACCAAATCCGTTAGTCAGATTGCATTTGAAATCTAACGCAATTCAAACCGTGCAATTGTGGGATAAAATTCGTTTAACTCAGGAATTTGTGGAGTATTTTTATATCCAAGGAACGCATCCAAACTCCTTTATGGGTACATCTTCAAAAATCTTTTTTCTATCACCAACAATCGATTGGTATCCATATGGGCATCCAGCGCACGCACCCCATCAAATTCTGCATTATTGCCGATTCTTTTGATGTTGGCTTCTACTTCTTTTTGATTGTCTGCCATCACTTTATCAACTGCTTCTGCGACCATCACCAAATCTCTTTGAAAGTCATTCAATTCTTCCGGACCACCTGATCGAGTGGTAAAAACTTCTTGGATATCGTGCTCTCTTACACCATCCAACTGATTCTTTTTTCTACTGACTAAAGCATTATCTAGGAAGCTATTGGCATTTTTATCTCTATTGGTAAGCTGCCCAGGAATGCCGAAATTCTCAAAAACTGATTTTATAATGGAAGTGTGATCGTACAAGGTAGAATCAACATAAGATTTTTTGGCATACGGTGAGATGATGATGGTTGGCACTCTCATCCCGTATTTGTCAAAAGCGAAACCACCTTCTCCCATGCGGTTATCAGGAGGGCTACAGCGGCCGGGCGGAACATGGTCATAAAATCCACCGTGCTCATCAAAGGTGATGACGAAGATAGATTTATTAAACACTTTTTTGTTCGTATTCAATAAGTTATAAATATATGCGACTAGGTTTTCAGCATTTTTGAAATCCATGTCACTGCTAGTTTTATTGCTTCCGGGGTGCATATTATTGGTATTCCCACCAAAGCTGAAATGCTTCGGTTCAATAAAGACATAATTGGCCAATCTATCCTTTTTGACATCTTCTTCAAAATTGCTGAAATGGCTGAAACCACCTTGAAACCATAGTTTATAAAACACCCAAGATTGTGGTGGGCCATCATGATAAATCTTCCACCTCAGTCCATGGTCTGCGACTGCTTCAAAAACGGTTTTGTCCTTATAAAATTTCTTAGTGATATTCACTTCTCCGGCAGAGGTGGCAGCATGCACAAAGTTTCTATTTGGCCATGTTTCTCCGGGTACAGAACTAAACCAATTATCACAAAGGACAAATCTTTTAGCGAGCTGCGCCATGATAAACCCATTGTTATTTGGTGATTCTGTATCCAAAGATGCCATGATATCTCCGATATCAGATGCACCACCATTCAATGCTTTTTTAGCAGCAAAAGCAGCAACAAAACCATCATTAGTTCCTCCTATTCCGAGATCCATTTGTTGTAAGATTTCCTGATGGCTGTGAGGCGGATCAGGGGTGATGTACGTCTTTGTTGACTTAAACACCGATTTTTGAGTATTGTCCGTTGCAGAGATGGGATTGGACTCCGTGCCTGTAAGACCATTATACGGTTTTGGATGGTCAAGGAATCCAAAAAGATGGTCAAAAGATCGGTTTTCGAGCATTAGGACGATGATATGTTCAATTTGGCGGGGCATGATGCGGGAGAATTTTATTGCAAATAATAGGTTTTTGTTTTCTGATTCAAATTCGTAAGATGTATCTTAAGCAAATATCCTTTGTCTAAATTCTGCGGGAAAACTTTCAGTCTGATTTATCTGGCCATTTCCATGTCTTGAAAGCGCTCGTTGGACTTGGCTATCAAGCATGCTTCTGACGATGTTTCCGTTTGTTGCCCGTAATACTCTACAAAATTCATAAGTAAAGTGTCCTCTGACATTTCCTGATATCACACTTTCATACGATAATTGACTATCTCTACAAGCCGCCCAAAGCGTATGATTCATTTTTGCCACCGGAACCAATGCACGACTACCTATATCTCCTGAACCAAGTTCTCTTTCATACGATGAATAGAACAAAGTTTCAGCGTCCGGCTCAATCATTCTTACTCTTAGTTCTTGATTAAGATGATCCAATCCAAGTTCTAAGTTTCTAGTACCTGTACCTGAATGGCAGCAGTCAAAAATTACTTCCAAGTTCACCTTGGGTTTGAGATTTGTCTTAAAAAATTTATTGAATTCATCATCTGTAATATGTCCGCCTGAATTAAAATCATGAGGGCAAATTGCTTCATCTAATCTATCCACTTCATAATCGGTGCCCATATTTGTTACCCGAGTGCCGTGGCCTGAATAATACAATACTAGGCTATCCCCTTCTTTGCAGTTCTTGAATAACCATGTCATTCCCCGAAGGATATTTGCCTTTGTAGCTCTTTGATTGGTTAAAATGCGGATATTTCTGACACCAAATCCACAGATTACAAGTGTATTTGCCATATCCAATGCATCATTAACACATCCTTTTAAATCAGGACCTCCTACCCCAATTGGTGCATAATCATTGACACCAATTATCAATGCCTTCTTTGCCATATAATTGTTTTTAAAAAATAAGATAATCTTTATAATGTCCATCCGTATCCAATTTAGGACACGACGACTTGAGTCTTAAACCAATTTAAAAATTGATTTTAAACATTAAAACTTAGTATATATTTTTGATTATGTTTATCATGCAGAAGATATCAGCATGAATGTAAATAGTTACAATATTATGTATATTCCAAAGTCAGATTGAGTAAAGGTTTTGTTACCCGTGTAGTTCGTTTATTTTTACAAAAATTAATTTTTCCAATCACATTGTGAATCTACACCATTGCTCGTTCAAGCACGACAGCATAACCCTGACCAACTCCTATACACATGGTTACCAATGCATATCGGGATTTTCTAAGCTGCAATTCCTTGGAAGCTGAAAGTAAAATTCTTGCCCCTGACATGCCCAATGGATGACCCAAAGCAATGGCACCTCCATTGACATTGATTCTCGGATCATCAAATCCAATATTCAGAGCCTTGAGACATGCGAGTACCTGAACAGCAAAGGCTTCATTGATTTCAATGATGTCCATATCCTTCATTTGCAGCCCTGCTCTCTCCAATGCCTTGAGGGATGCCTTCACAGGACCGATGCCCATGGTTCGTGGTTCCACTCCAACCACAGCACTAGAAATTATGCGTGTCATCGGTGACAAATGGTGCTTTTCAAGGGCACTGTCATTTCCAATCAACAAAGCTGCTGCGCCATCATTTAAACCTGAAGCATTTCCGGCAGTAACGGTTCCATTTGTCCGAAATGCCGGTTTCAAAGTACCCAATTTTTCGACTGTTGTCAAAGGTTTGATAAATTCGTCTTCAGACATGAGCATCGATTCCTTTTTGTTCACCTGGACAGAAATGGGCATAATTTCATCCGATAATCTACCATTTTTTTGTGCTTTTGCTGCTTTTTGTTGAGATTGGTAGGCAAACTCATCTTGTGCTTCACGACTGATACCATACTCAACCTGAAGATTTTCTGCAGTTTCACCCATGGCTTCGATTCCGTATTTTTCCTTCATCAATGGGTTGACAAACCGCCAACCAAAACTGGTATCATATAGTTGAGAGTCCGTTCCAAAAGCGCTCGATGGCTTTGCCAATGCGTACGGCGCTCTAGTCATATGTTCCACGCCGCCGGCTATAAACATATCTCCATCTCCGGTTTGAATTGCTCTATGTGCATGGATCACAGCAGACATTCCCGATGCGCACAATCTATTGACCGTTTCTCCGGGAACGCTCGTCGGAAGACCTGCAATTAACAAAGCCATCCGCGCAACATTTCTATTATCTTCACCGGCTTGATTGGCACAACCCATGATAACGTCATCAATAGCTGAAGGATCAATTTCAGGATGTCTCAACATCAACCCTTTTATCACATCTGCTAGTAAATCATCCGCTCTTTTATGGCTCAAACTGCCTTTAAAATTCCCAATAGGAGACCTTAATCCATCGATGATATATGAGTTGCGCATCAGTTCACAAATTTTAATTGATGTGCAAAGATAGCATTCTTAGGTAAATGTTGACATAATTCAGGAAAGCTAGATGAATGGCGTATTGCACATATAATGATCTCACCGCATATTATAATCCATCAAATGTGTTGACTTATATCATAACAAAATCGCTGATAATTCTACTTTTTTTTTCAATAATTAAAGCACATTAAATTCCAGAAAGCACTCCATCCGAGATTTGGTTAAATTGACCTGATATTATCTGACAACTCGATTAATTAAGCGCATTCCCCAAAAGAAGTTTTAAAAAAACTGTAATATTGCATTTTGATTTTTGATAAAAATTTTATTAACAATAATACATAACATATATATATTATTTAAATACGTAAATATTTCTAAATGTTGAATTTTAATAAGGATTGGAAGCACAACTTCAAATTGAGTAGCATCGCATTTTCTCTTGTATTTTTATTTTTTCATCAATGTCTCTTTGGTCAACAAGATAAACACTGGCAACTCACACCTTTTGGCAATAAGACCATGAAGGTAACCTATCTTCCCGACGGGTACACACATAATGAAAACATCAGTGATGCGGTTATTTCAAAACCTTCCACTGCAACCGCAGTACCTGTAGTTTTTGCTGAAAATGCCCTCCTACTTGGAGATAGCGTTCCGGTTGTGTTACATTATGTTGAAGATTCCATTGGAAATAAAGGATTTAGCATTTTATTGTCAGAAGATGAACGCATTTATGGAGGCGGAGAACGCGCCATTTCTCTCAACAGAAGGGGTTACAAATTCAATCTATATAACAACCCATGGTACGGCTATGAATACGGCGCCGACAACCTGAATTATTCTGTCCCATTTTTTACATCATCGAAGGGATATGGCGTATTTTTTGACAATCCCTCGTCGGGAATTGCAGATATTGGGAAAAGTGATCCCGAGAAGATGCTCGTCACTTTTTTCAGTGGAGAACTAAATGTCTATGTGATATTTGGTTCAACTCCGGCAGAAATATTGAAAAGATACCATGAACTTACGGGAACACAAGATCTTCCACCAAGATGGGCACTTGGCAATTTTATGAGTCGTTTTGGCTACAGCAGCGAAAAGCAAATCTATGATATTGCACAAAAAATGAAGGAAGAGAAAATGCCATTTGACGGCATCATCATCGACTTGTTTTGGTTTGGTGACAGCATCAAAGGCAGCTTGGGAAATCTCGCTTGGATGAATAAAACCAAATGGCCGAATCCCAAGAAAATGATCTCCACATTGAAGAAAAATAATAAGAAAACCATCCTCATTACAGAACCTTTTGTACTACAATCTTCTATCAATTACGATATCTCTAAGCAATACCATGCTGTTGATAAAAATGGAAACCCCTATGTTTTACAAGATTTTTATTTTGGTCATGGAGGCTTGATTGACCTATTTAGGAATGATGCTCAAAATTGGTTCTGGAAAAAACACGATGAGCAAAATCAAATTGGCGTGGAAGGATGGTGGGGCGACCTAGGCGAACCGGAAAAGCATCCTAAGGATATCTACCATCAATTGAAGGATATGGGATTTGATAGGAAATTTTCTGCCGACGAAGTCCATAATATTTACGGACACACATGGACCAAAATGTTGTATGAAAATTACAGTAAATACTATCCTAATAAAAGGCTTTTTAGTTTGAACAGAAGTGGATTTGCCGGTAGTCAAAGATACTCCATATTTCCATGGAGTGGTGACGTTTCAAGGAGCTGGTTGGGCCTGAAAGCACAACTTCCCATTATGCTAGGTATGACCATGAGCGGCATACCATACGCCCATTCGGATGCAGGAGGGTTTGCAGGTGGCACTGGTGATTATGAACTGTATGTGCGGTGGCTGCAATTTTCTGCTTTTACACCTATTTTCAGACCTCATGGCACAGCTCTTGGCGAGGTTGAACCCAATGCTCCCAACTTTCCGTCCGAACCTGCATTGGTACCAGAACCCTATACATCAGCAGCTAGGGATATCGTCAAATTAAGGTATCAATTGCTTCCGTATAATTATACACTTGCGTACAGACAATCCGTATCTGGAGCACCACTCGCTGCACCATTGTACTATTATTTCCCCAATGACAAAAATGTAGAAAAAATAGAAAATCAGTATATGTGGGGAGATGCACTCATGGTGGTACCCATCACCGATAAGGCTAAAGACACCGTAAAATGTATCCTCCCTAAGGGAGAATGGTATCTTTTTAACTTGGACAGAAATCGCAAGCCACAACCACTTTCCGGAAAGGTCTTTGTCCTTCCTGTATTGGAACGACCCATCGTCTTTGCTAAGGCAGGCGCTATCATTCCGGTCAGCGCTTATGAAGGAGAGTCATCAGAAGATTTCAAAACCGATAGATTACAAGTCCATTATTATGTCAATCATAAGGAACCTTCGGCTTTCACAATGTTTGATGACGATGGAGTAACGAAGCAATCCATTCAAAATGGCGAATACGACCTATTGACATTTACTGTCCTACCGGATAATCTTGGGTTTACACTGGAAGTTAAGTATGACCACAAAAATGCAAGGGCCAAAATGTCAAAAAAACGCAATATTGAAATTGTTATACATGGATTGGATGAAGACCAAACCTGGTACTATAAAGATATAAACGCTTACAAGGATAAGGTGAAAATTGTCAATGATGGATTTTCATTCGACTTAAAAAGCGAACCAAGGAGATTTCAAATACAGAATTGATTCGAAACATTGTAAACAATAGAAAAATGACAATTCGCATTTCGGGTAAGTTTTTTTGATCATTTCAAATTACCGTCAAATATAGGTATTTTTCTGATGGCGGATGAATTTTTTTATAATGTTAAATTTACTATTTACCACAACGTTGAAGATGTCAGGGCTCTGCCCCTAGGGGATTTTCGGAGCTTGCGCTCCTATGAAGATGCCGGGGCTCTGCCCCTGGATTTGTATTGTTTTTATTATTGTCTTTAAATATACAAACATACCTTGTTTCAAATGATAACCTGATATGCTTTGCCTAAATGGAAGATGTCAGGGCTTTGCCCCTGACGAAGGTGTCAGGACAATGCCCCTACAAATTTTTTGATTTGATAGGTATAAACATCCTCATTGAGATGAATATCAAAAGTATTTTAGGAGTTGGCTACACCGTCGTACTAGAAATTGATGTAAAAGCCAACATAATTACATAACAAAATGGATTTTACCATTCAGCTTATCTAATTTTGCTTAATGTCAGGTCATAGTCAAGTTATAGTCGAGTTATAGTCGGGTCATAGTCGGGTTATAGTCGAGTTATAGTCGAGTTATAGTCGGGTTATAGTCGGGTTAATAGAGCAAATGTGCAATTTACGTAACTTGCGGGATATATATCATCAATACAGACATAATTTTTATTTAAAATGATGAGCTGATATGGCTTGCCGAAATGGAAGATGTTAGGGCTCTTCCCTTGATACCACCATCACCGCTTCACCAACTTGCCTTCTCTTATTTGAACACCTTTATCTGTAAAGTGCCAGAGATATATGCCGGAAGGCAGCGACTGCATATCTATGTTGTTCTGACCGTAGTAGAGACGTTGTGTCAGGACAGAGTGACCCGAGATGTTATAGAGGCTGATCTCTCCATGTGCGGGCACGTACTCACCGAGGGTGACGAGGAGATAGTCCTCTACCGGATTCGGGAAGGTGGATACAACAGCCGTATTTAAGGTGGTAACAGAGCTCCCAAATGGGCCAATAGTGATGTCACGGCATGTGGTGTTGCTGCTGTTTTCGTTGCTGACGGTGAGACAGACGTGATAGACGCCATCAAGTGAAAAGTTATGGTATGGATTCCTAGCATGCTCCTGTGGGCTGCCGTCACCGAAGTTCCATGTCCACGACTCCGGCCGGAAATAGCTCAAGTCCGTAAACCGCAGTCGCGTATTATCGAGGTTGTCCGGCTCGTAGCGGAACTTCGCTACGGGGTGGTTGTCCAGACCGAGCGTATCACACGTCGATCCGTCTAAAGGGCCGAGGCGGTAATTAGGAAAATTGGGGATGGTCCAGTGATTATTTGGAATTTTGATAGCATGTTGCTGAAAGTGAGACGCTATGCCACCTTCATCCGGATAGTGCATCACATGCATATGCTGTGCTGATCCTGCACCAGAAACATTGTATAATCTGCCATCAGGTCCATACGCCCAATAACCGAAGGTGGTAATATACAATTGGGGATGAGGGTGACTTTGAAAACCATCGTAAGTATCTAATACTATTCTGGATTGTATGATGTCCTCTGTATCCATATCATATTGATACAGTTCATAATCATTATTTACGTAGAGATATTTGCCATTTGGTGAAAATATGGTACCAATACCTAAGTGTGCTTCATAGGTAGGAATGGTGTCAAAAATTCCATTGGAAAGGGTGCCACTACAACGATCAAAATCAAAGATAGAAACCACCGTACTATTATTCCAAATCAGAGCATCATTGCAGACAAATTTTGAACCATCTAAAGAAAAATAGGCATTGCCTATATCAATCCCCTTATGATATTGCCCAATGTCTTGGATATTAACCAATGCAATCCCCTCGGTATCCAATTTATAAATGTAATACTTTACATTTTCTTCGCCAATCAATATGATCCACCAATCCCGTCCATTGGCATGTCTTACAGCTTGTATAGAGTTTTTTAGTCCTCCCTCATGAAACAAAACATCCTTTTGTATGAGCTCTCCGGAACCGCTATTCCCACTCTTAGAAATGATGCCATATTTCCCTAAATTAACATTTACAAATGAATCATCCGAAAAAATGGTTGCAAAAAATATTGAATCGGGTTTACCGGGCCATGGTAAAAACAGCATCCCTTGGGGCAAGGTGAATCCAAAATTTATCTTGTTGTTATCACTCCCTAACCTCCAAAGTTCCCAAAACGCTCCGTAATTGATAGTGTCTGCTCCGGAAATAACGTGATTATCTGCCCCATCGATACTCATACCATTACTATAACAAAACAACTCTCCATCTTTATGACTTATTACCCCACATGTACGATTAAATTTCATAGGTCTGGCCGGCATCCACTCAAATCGCATCGGATCCTCATTGAAGTTTAATCGAAATGAGGTCCAAAATGAATCAATCTGCGAAGAGCGATATCCTCCGTGGTCCCCCATAACCCAAATATAATCCTCCTTTTGGCAATAAGATTCTTGAACTAGAAACATTGTAAACAATAGAAAAATGACAATTCGCATTTCGGGTAAGTTTTTTTGATCATTTCAAATTACCGTCAAATATAGGTATTTTTCTGATGGTGGATGAATTTTTTTTATAATGTTAAATTTACTATTTACCACAACGTTGAAGATGTCAGGGCTCTGCCCCTAGGGGATTTTCGGAGCTTGCGCTCCTATGAAGATGCCGGGGCTCTGCCCCTGGATTTGTATTGTTTTTATTATTGTCTTTAAATATACAAACATACCTTGTTTCAAATGATAACCTGATATGCTTTGCCTAAATGGAAGATGTCAGGGCTTTGCCCCTGACGAAGGTGTCAGGACACTGCCCCTACAAATTTTTTGATTTGATTGGTATAAACGTCTTCATTGAGATGTATTTCAAAAGTATGTTAGGAGTTGGCTACATCGTTGTACTAGAAATTGAGGTAAAAGCCACAATAATTACAAAACAAAATGGATTTTACCACTCAGCATATCTAATTTTGCTTAATGTCAGGTCATAGTCAAGTCATAGTCGGGTTATAGTCGAGTTATAGTCGGGTTATAGTCGGGTTATAGTCGGAGTAATAGCGCAAATATGCCTGACCAAAACCTGCATAACAAAACAAAAAATAACTAATATTGGAATACCATAAGTTAGCCGAAAATAATCCTAAAAAATACACGATATTTTCTAGGGGAGCAATCATTATTTAATATTAAAAAGTCTTTTTTCTGCAAAATCCACCATATCCATTGAAGGTTTGATGGCATTATACGTCTATTTAATTTTACAAGGTTTTTGAAAGAAAGTTGGCTCGTTCTGTTTTATGATCATTACTCGGCATAAAAAGGCAAAAAACCTGCCGGAAACTCATTTAATTCAAAGACATCGAGAAACCTACACCGTTATTTCCAAACTGAAGGGATAGTTTTCTTTTGTTGCCGTTGATTCCATTGAACTGCAGCAGGGCTTTTTTCCTTTGCTCAACGGCTGAAAAACTCGTAATATAACCACCTAAGGCGGACGCGATAAAAAGACCGGACGACAGACTAGCAGACTTTTTGTTTGCGATATCATTGATCCACCAAATTCCTGACCCGATTTGAGCCGCCAAAAACACATAACTGGTCATTTCCAAGCCTTGATACTTCTTCCAATGATTCAAAGCGATGGCATCATCTTTAAGAAATGACGAGACTTCACTTTTCTTGATATACCCATCTTGCGTGTAGTATTTTACTGACCAAGCTCCCGGAATAAAATACAAGCGCTCTTGACCATACATCACATTCATCAAAACAAAAGCAAAGAAAACAAACATGAGACTTTTCATAAAATACATTTTAGTGTTAAATAAATATTAATTCACTCAACAAACGATAGAATATTTCCCTTATTATACATCGAATTGATATTAACAAATGCAATATCGATTAAAATTCGTACGTTTGCACCCCCAATAAAAGCTTATCACCATATCAACTTAATTCAATGATGCGTAACTTAATAGTATATTCTTTTATTTTTATATTAGCTTTATTATCAAATAGTTGTAGCACTAATAAAACACTTCAGAATAATACTGAAGATGAATACGTTTCTGAAGTCTTAGACACATTGGAGATCACAGATACCGAGACAAAGTTTCTTGCGCCACAGAGCGAAGAGTTTAGAGCTACAAAACCCATTACGTATGACATCCTGCACATGGATTTAACCGTGAGTTTTGATTTTGCGAAGCAAGAGGTATTTGGCAAGGCTGGCTTAGACATCAAACCCTATTTTTACCCGATAGATCAAATCACTTTGGATGCAGATGGGTTTGACATTCACTCTGTTTTAGTCAATGGCATTGAAATAAAAAACTTCACTTATAATGGTGAAGAATTGACCATTCCATTGGGTAAAACATATAAAAAAGATGAGAAATTCAAGGTCTTTGTGGATTACACAGCCAAACCAAATGAGACTTCATTAAGTGATGCTTCTAATGCGATCCAGTCTGACAAAGGCTTGTTCTTCATTGATCCACTAGAAACGAATCCCGACAGCCCAACCCAAATTTGGAGCCAAGGTGAGACCGAAAACAACAGCAAATGGTTTCCCACATTTGATAAACCTACGGAGAGATTCACTCAAAGTATCACACTGCAAGTTCCTGAAAAATATATGACTTTGTCCAATGGAAAACTCATTGAATCCAAAAATCTCGGAAATGGCTTGAGGGCTGACCGTTGGGTGCAGGACAAACCACATACACCGTACTTGGTAATGATAGCGGTAGGCGATTGGGCAGTGAGTCAGGAAACTTGGAATGGCATACCACTCCAATACATCGTTGATCATGAATACGCCGCTGATGCCAAGCGCATCTTCAATCATACGCCTGAAATGCTTACTTTCTTTTCAAAAACCATCAATTATCCATATCCGTGGGATAAATATGCACAAATTGTGGTCAAAGAATACGTATCAGGAGCAATGGAAAATACAACAGCCGTTGTGTTTGGCGACTTCATTCAAAAACATGAAAATGAATTGATCGATAACGACAATGACTACATCGTTTCGCATGAAATGATGCACCATTGGTTTGGTGACCTTGTCACTTGCGAAGACTGGTCAAACCTAACACTGAATGAAGGCTTTGCCAATTATGCTGAATATTTGTGGGCAGAATACAAATATGGCAGAGACAAAGCAGACCATCATAGAATGGAAGAACTCAATGGCTACTTGTCTCAAGTATATAGTGGTGGAGCGCATCCTTTGATTGACTATCACTATGTCAATAAAGAAAAAATGTTCGACGCACATTCATACAACAAAGGTGGATTGATATTGCATCAATTGCGATACTATCTCGGTGACGAAGCCTTTTTTGCAGGCTTAAATCACTATCTTACAAAAAATGCCTACTCGTCTGTTGAAGCTGACGAACTGAGATTGGCATTTGAAGACGTTTCCGGATTGGATCTACACTGGTTTTTTGATCAATGGTTTTTTGGTGTTGGTCATCCAAACTTGGACATCAATTATGCTTATGACGATGTTTCGAAATCGGTTACCATTGACGTCAGCCAAGAGAGCACCAGTGATGATTTTTCCAAACCGTTTATACTTCCATTTGACATTGCTCTCTATTATGAAGGTGCACCAACACAATGGTACAAGGGCACTGTAAAGAAATTGAGAGATACCATTTTAATAAAAAATGTCTCAACAAAACCTGATGTCATCAATTTGGATGGCAATAATGTACTCCTCGGATTATTTCAAGAGAATAAAACCCAGATGGAATACCAGAAACAGTTCCAATTATCACCACTTGTCTTTGATAAAATTTCCGCACTATCTCGACTGGATGAAGACCACATAGAAGCGGTGATCAATGATGGATTGAATGCAGATTATTATTTTGTGAGGCTGAGTACGCTTCACAGCATTCCTGAAACAAAATTGGGTAATTTCATTGAAAAATTACAGTCCTTGGCATTGAGTGATCCCAATACAGAAGTGAGGGCTTCGGCGTTTCAGTTACTCTTAAGTATAGAAGATTTCGACCCAACAACACTAGCAGAAACGGTCATGAAAACCGAAAAATCTTATCAAATGTTGTACTTAGCCAGTTATGTTTTGAAAGAGATCAAACCTGAGTCCCTAGCTGCTTATATTCCGGCACTACAAAAAGATAGTTCTGACAATATGGTATTGATTTTGGCAGGTATGATGACAGAAGATACACCACAAAATCTCCAATTTTTCAATCAACATAGTCTTTCCATTCCATCGGATAAAATGAATGAATTTTTTGCATTGTACAATGAATATCTAGCAGGTAAGTCATTGCCAACCTTGACCACGGCGGGAAATAATTTATTGTCATTGGTTTCAAACCCTTCGCAAAATCAATTTAGGAAATATTATTCCATGTATATTCTATCACAGATTTTACAGCAAGTAGAATCAATGGGGAATGTATCTGAAGCCATAGCAATGGGAAGTGATCTCAATCAACGCATAGAGCATCTTATCCAAACAGAACCTAATGAAAAACTTGTGGATGCATTTCGTTCTATATTTCCAAAAAAGTGATTTGACTTAGTGCAATTAGGCACTAACTATTTCAATCCTGCCAATCGCCTGATGACTTCGCTGGCCATAAACAAGCCAAATAATGCAGGCATGTAGGAAATAGTACCATAAAACGAACGCTTGTAGTGGTTACCATCTGTCATTTGTAACGCATTTTTAGGTTGTATTTCTTCAGAATAGACCACTAAAACACCATCGCGGATACCTACTTTTTTCAATCGTTTTTTAATTGCTTTGGCAAATTTGCATTCTTTGGTACGCGAAATATCTGCAATTTTTATCTTTGAGGGATCAAGCTTTCCACCTGCTCCCATCGCACTGATAAAGAGAAGTTTATGCCTTTTTGCCAATGAGATGAGACCCAGTTTGGGAGATAGGCTATCGATACAATCCATGATAAAATCAAATTTCCCTGCAGTAACCAAGGTAGTCATGTCCTCAGGTTCTAAAAATCTATCGTGTACGTGCAATTTAACTTCAGGGTTGATCTCGTAAAAACGTGCAGCAAGCACTTTGGCCTTACTTTTACCAATGGTTTCGTGGGTAGCTTGGAGTTGTCTATTGATATTGGTGACATCAACCAAATCTCCATCTACCATGGTCAATTGTCCCACACCTGCTCTAACTAAAAATTCCGCAGCATAACTCCCTACGCCTCCTAATCCAATGATGAGCACATGCTTTTCCTTCAATTGCTTAATGGCTTCATCACCTATTAAAAGCTGTGTTCGCTGCAACCAATCACTCATAACTTACTTGATTTATTCATTCAAAGCATGACCACAGGCATTGCAATACTTCGCTCCTTTCTCATGGCCTTCTTTCAGACAAAATGGGCAAGATTCAGTCAGATTTTTCTTATTACTTTGCTTTTGCACAACATTGGCGGTGACGATTCCTGTTGGTACTGCAATGATGACATAACCTGTCAGCATCACCACAGAAGCTAGGAACTGTCCAAATGCAGTCACAGGGGAAATGTCACCATATCCCACGGTGGTGATGGTTACTACGGCCCAATATACACTTCTCGGAATGCTGTCAAAATTCTCATTCACATCGTGTTCTACCAGATACATGATGGATCCAAAAATGGTGATCAAGATGAACATGGCAAAGGAAAATAACATGATTTTCTTTGAACTTTCTTTGAGCGCAGCCATGATAAAATTGCCTTGATCAATGAAAGCATCCAATTTAAACACCCTAAATATCCGCAACAATCTCAATGACCTCACGATCATCAAAGTTTGAAATGATGGAAAGAAAAAAGCCAAATAAAATGGTAGTGTAGATAATAAATCAATGATACCGAAGAAACTAGTGATGTAGTACTTTGGACTATACACGCTGTAGATGCGCAATGCGTATTCTATCGTAAAAAACACCGTAATGGCAAACTCAAGATAAAAAAAGGCGTCCTTGTACACGGCATAGTATGCGGGCACTGATTCCATCATTAAGACCACAATACTGAGGAAAATCATTAAAATCAGTACTACGTCAAAGGCCTTTCCGGCAAAGTCATTTGCTTCAAAAATGACCTCATGCAAGCGCTCACGAAATGAAGAAAAATTTTGTGGCTTGGTTTTTAATTTCTCCTTGCCTAGTATATCATTTACATCCCTCAATCCACATATTCTTTTCTAATGACAAGGGCAAATATATTATTTTCAAGCTCAAGATAGCCATGTTCGTAACAAAATCTATATGTTTTTCCGGATTTAGTTTTATATTCATTGGTAAAATAAGCAAACTTAAATCCTTCATCCAAGAGATCAGTTTTCGTTACAGTGGTTTTGCCTGTTGGATTCAATGCCTCCAATATTCTCCTGTTTTTTCGCAGGATATTGTTGATGTTTCGCATGAATTTATTCTGATCCGTGTTCAGTCTATTGTTATAAGTGGTTCTGCATTGATCAGAGCAAAATTTTTTATCCCTTCTACCTAGGATTTTGTCGCCACATTCCAAGCAAACAGCTGATTCCATAATTACGTATTCAATGCCGGAATCAATTTACCTTCACACTCACCGAAGCCTACCCTACTTGAACCATTTCCTGCCCATCCTTTTAATTTCACCGTGTCGCCATCCTGAATAAAAATGCGTGTTGTACCATCCTTCATTGGTACTGGTTTGGTACCTTTCCACGCTATTTCAAGCATAGATCCATAACTTCCCTCATGTGGTCCACTGATGGTGCCTGATGCCAAAAGATCTCCTACGCGGACATTGCACCCATTGACGGTATGATGTGCCAATTGCTGGATCATCGACCAATACAAGTATTTAAAATTTGAGCGTGTCACCACGGTCTCTGAATTGCCTTCAGTTTCTATTGCTACTTCTAAATGGATGTCGTAATTACAGTTTTGCGAGCTTTCTAAGTAAGGTAATATCGGTTTCTCTCTTGGCTGTGCTTCCACTTTGAATGGCTCCAATGATTCCATGGTGATTATCCAAGGAGACAGTGTAGAAGCAAAATTTTTCGCCAAGAATGGGCCTAATGGAACATATTCCCATTTCTGGATATCTCGGGCAGACCAATCGTTGAATAACATCAGTCCAAAAATATAGGATTCCGCTTCATTTATACCAATAGGCTGACCTAATCCTGAATTTTTTCCGATTACAAACGCCATTTCCAATTCAAAATCAACCTGTCTGCTCGGGCCATAAGTTGGAGAAGTGTCATTCCCTTGGATAGTTTGACCATTGGGTCTATGGACTTCAGTTCCGGAAACAACAATTGATGAAGACCTTCCATGATAACCAACAGGAATATGAAGCCAATTGGGTAAAAGGGCATTCTTTGGATCTCGAAACATAATTCCTACATTGGTAGCATGTTCTTTACTGGAGTAAAAATCCGTATAATCGCCAATCGTTATTGGTAGCACCATCTGAACAGAACCCGCTTTTCTGAACATCTCAATAGGCCAAATATCATTGATGGCTAATTGGCCATCCAAAATAAATGTACTCATTATGGTTTGCCTTACTTCCTTCGTCACTTCTTTTCCCAAAGACATAAAATCATTCAAAGGCCGATTGAAAAAAATGTTTTTTGGAAGTCGTAAATCTTCGAATATGCCATACTCCTGACAAACATGGAGATCAATGATATAATCTCCAATGCGAGAACAACCGGAAGTGGTCTCACCATCCCTAAAAACTCCAAAAGGAATGTTTGCAGGACTAAAATCACTATCAAGAGGGATTGGTAATATGGTAATAGACATGGAAATGTTCTTTTTTCGCAAAGATAAGCTAAACAGGCGAATTTTTAGTCAATTTCATGTCTCCACTCGCTTTTGATATTCCAACTTAATATACATGAAATGATTTAGATTAGGACTTTTTGTTTTGGTGCAAGAAGAAATTCTTTATACCATTTATTTCAAGTGGATGATATACTTGAGTCTGTTTAATATTATTTCTTGGGTAATGATGATAATTGACTATTGAACATTTTACCATAATTTTATATTTATTAGTATATATTTATACTATTTATTAATTTTTTAGTGTAATTTTACACTTTTAAAATTTAAACATTGAAATACGCAATTCTTCAATCGGCAATAAATCAGTTGGACTCTTTTGAATCCGATCCACTGAGTAAAAATTATACTTCTGATTTTCAGGGTTTTATAAACTGGTATAATGACACAAACGCATTTCGATCAGCAGAATCAAACGATGTAAATTGGGAAGGAAAATCGGAAGGTAGGTCATCCGAAAGCATCATATGCACATTATTGAACAATATGAGCAAATATGCCAAAACATATTCAAAGGCCGCCATGGTCAGTTCCCCTTTTTCAACGCAAGATGAGTTTATTTTTCTTATTAATTTGAAAGAAAAAGGGCCGATGTCTAAGATGGAGCTTATTAAAATGAACATTCATACCAAATCATCAGGTATAAAGATCATTGACAGACTTTTAACCCAAAAATGGGTTGGGCAGACATACTCTGAGACTGATAAGCGTAGTAAATTGATTGCCATTACTCCTTTAGGATTGAATGCACTGAGTACGATTATGGACAACATCCGATTGGCATCAAAAGCAGTGGTCGCTGACCTGACGAATGGAGAAAAAAACCTATTGATTGGGTTACTGCAAAAGCTGGAATTATTTCATAATAGAATTTTTTTACAGTCAGCAAATCCCGAAGATTTACTGGATTTGGTTCAAACTAATTATTTAAACCACTAAAAAATGGCCAAAAAAATCAGTGTAATAGGAGCTGGCGTTTCGGGAATATCAGCGGCAGCGCACCTTGCCAGAAAAGGTTTCAAAGTGGATGTTTATGAAAAACATGGGTCTCCGGGTGGAAGGGCAAGACAATTTAAAACTCAGGAAGGATATACTTTTGACATGGGTCCAAGCTGGTATTGGATGCATGATGTATTTGAAGACTTTTTCTTCCTGTTTGGTAAAAGTTATGCAGAATACTATGAAATTGTGGACTTGGATCCTCAGTTTGAAATGGTATTTTCAGATGGAACATTAGAAATTCCGAGAGAATATCACCAAATCAAGCAACTGTTTGAATCAATAGAACCCGGTGCAGGTCAACGATACGATGATTTCATGAGAGATGCGAAGTACAAGTACGAAATTAGCATGTCGAAATACATAGAAAAACCCTGTCTATCAATCACTGAATTCATGACGTGGGACATTCTAAAAAGTGCTTTGCGATTGGATTTATTTACTGACTTCCGCAGCTTTGTTAAAAAATACTTCAAACATCCAAAACTACAGGCGCTTATGGAATTTCCAGTTATATTTTTAGGCGCTTCACCTCAGCAAATTCCGGCCATGTATAGCCTTATGAACTACGGAGGATATGCATTGGGAACCAAATACCCTTTGGGAGGATTTTATAAAATCATTGAAGGAATGGTGTCGGTAGCCGAATCACAAGGAGCAGTTTTTCATTACAACCATCCTATCACTAAAATCAACACTTCTGCTAACCATGTAACATCGGTAGTGTCTGGTGATACATTGATTGAAACTGATGCTGTGGTAGCTTCAGCTGATTACAACCATATAGAAAACATGCTCTCTGAATCAAATAGAAATTATAGTGAAACATATTGGGATAAGAGAATCTTGGCACCATCCGCTTTGCTATTTTACGTAGGTTTCGATGTACCATTAGCAGGATTAAAACACCATATCCTATTCTTTGAGCCATCACTGGACGATCATTTGGATGACATTTACAAACACCCATCCTGGCCACGAGATCCACTTTTTTACGTGTGTTGCCCATCGAAAACAGATACAAGCGTTGCACCTGAAAATCACGAAAATGTCTTCTTTCTCATGCCGATTGCGTCAGGCATTACTGAAGACTCTTCAAAACATGAAGTGTATTTTGATATTATGTTGAGCCGATTGGAAAAGCATATTGGGATGGTCGGACTAAAGGAACACATTGATTATAAAAAGAGCTATTGCGTATCAGATTTTGAAAGAGACTACCACGCATTTAAAGGAAATGCATACGGGCTTGCCAATACACTAAATCAAACAGCTTTTTTGAAGCCATCGATAAAAAATCGGTCTTTGAAGAATTTATTATATACAGGTCACTTAACTGTGCCGGGACCCGGTATGCCTCCAAGCATCATTTCCGGCAAAATAGTCGCCAATGAAGTTCATAAACTCCTAAAACGATAAGATTTGAAACACTTATATGACATATTTTCTAGAAATGTAAGTAAGTCGCTGACCAGATCGTACAGTACAAGTTTTTCCTTGGGCATCAGGTGCATCGATCCAAAAATTAGAAATCATATATATGCGATTTATGGTTTTGTGCGACTTGCAGATGAGATAGTAGATAGTTTCCATGGCTTTGACAAAGAAGGTCTGCTTAATAAATTTAAAGATGAAACATGGGCAGCACTCGATGATAAAATTTCATTAAATCCTGTACTTCAATCTTTTCAAGAAACAGTCAATCTTTACCAAATTGATCGCGCACTCATCAGCCAGTTTTTGCATAGTATGGAGATGGATCTCAAAGCGATGACATATGATGAATCAGCGTATAAGGAATACATTTATGGTTCAGCTGAAGTAGTTGGATTGATGTGCCTTAAAGTTTTTGTATCTGGAGATGAACAAGCCTACCACGATTTGAAGCCTTTTGCTATAAAATTGGGTTCTGCTTTTCAGAAGGTCAACTTTCTAAGGGACTTCAATTCAGATAGCCAAGTTTTAGGAAGAACTTACTTTCCTAATGTACACGATGGAATGTTGAATCATGTTTCAAAAGTGGAAGTAGAAAAAGAAATTTCCAAAGAAATGGATGATGCATTAATTGGTATCCAAAGACTTCCTAAAACCAGTGGCTTGGGTGTCTATTTGGCGTATTGCTACTATTATGCTCTCTTGAATAAAATAAAAAAATCTTCCGTCTCCCACATTCTAAAAGAGAGAATCAGAGTCAATAATTTCGAGAAATCGATCATTTTTTTCAATAGTTATATAAAATATAGATTTTTGCGCTATATATGAGACATCGTTTAATTTTTAATCAAACCTTGCGGTGCGAATTGGATACTGCATGGCTCTTTTTTACTAATCCGTATAATCTGAGTAAGATCACACCCGATGATATGCGATTTGAAATCAAGAACAAAGAGCTTCCCAAGTCTATCACAAAAGGGTTGAAGATAGATTATATCGTTTCACCCTTATGGAACATCCCGCTCAAGTGGAAGACAGAAATAACAGATGTTCAGCATCAAGAATTATTTGCTGACATGCAATTGGTTGGACCATTTAAATATTGGCTGCATACCCATACCTTTGAGCCATGTGCTGAAGGTGTCAGCATGACCGATGTTATAGAGTATGAACTTCCCTTGGGATGGATAGGTGAAATCGCACATACAATGTTCGTAAAAAGAAGATTGAATGCGATTTTTACGTTTAGAAGAAAGATATTAGATCACACCTTCAATAATGCATAACATGACAAATTTTGTAATCGTTTTATTGACTTTTATTGCAATGGAAGGCGCCACATGGTGCATTCACAAATACATTATGCACGGATTTTTATGGAGCTTACACCGCGATCACCATGATCACAGCAATGTGGGTAAGATGGAAAAAAATGATTGGTTCTTCTTCATCTTTGCCATTCCGGCAATTATTTTAATTTATTTGGGTGTCAAGACTCCACAAACTTACCTTCTCTTTATTGGAATCGGGATAACGCTGTATGGAATGGCATATTTCTTCGTACATGATATATTCATCCACCAGAGAATAAAAATCCTTCAAAACACTGAAAATAAATATCTGTTGTCCATCAGAAGAGCACACAAACAACATCATAAACACATCGTCAAAGAAGATGGAGAGTGTTTTGGATTTTTATGGGTTCCACAAAAGTATTTTAAAATGTATTTTGATAAAAAATGATCAATTTCCCATACCAAACCACCTACATCCTTGTCAATTTTTTCACGGTCATAGTATGTTTCATTTTCTCATTTCATCCAAAAATACGATTTTCTGAGCATTTCAAGGCATTTATAAAGGCTAGTTTATTAGTAGCAATTCCATTTATTCTTTGGGACGTGTGGTTTACAGCCAATGGAGTTTGGTGGTTTGATGAGCAATATACTTTAGGCATATCAATTTTAAATTTACCTATCGAAGAATGCTTGTTTTTTATTTGTATTCCTTTTTCATGCCTCTTTACCTACTACACTTTGGATAAATTCTTCCGGTGGGAATGGACTAACAGGTTCAATCAAATTTTTATTGTGACGTATGCAGCATTAATGCTCTATATTTCGATTCGCTACCATCATCAAATCTACACTTTTGTAACTGCCACGCTGAGTCTTGTTACAATGGTATTATTCTATCTCTTTTTGAAACCAAATTGGGTCTTTAAGGCATTTTTGATCTATCTCATTTTAATGTTGGGATTTTTTCCTGTCAATGGAATACTGACAGGTAGCGGACTTCCTTCTCCCGTAGTCAACTACAATACAGACGAAATTTTCAATATAAGGTTATGGACGATTCCTATCGAAGATACGGCTTATGGTTTTCTTCTGATCTTATGGAATCTATGGTGGTTTCAGTATTTTGATCGAGATACTGAAATTTCAAAAGTTATAAATATAATCGAGTATAAATCTAATACAAGTTCTTGATAATCTAATATTTAAATGCGTATTTTAATCTTCTAAATTGTCGAATTTCATACATATTTCATTTCAAAATTACTTTCAAACGACATTATTCTGAAATTTGGAACTTTATTTGAGATAATCAACTGTGAAATTTAGAGTATGTTTAAATTTTGTTTTAGGACAATCAAATGGAATTATTTTGGGCGAAAAAAGGCAAATTTTGCTATCGAACGTGGGCAATTCGACAAAAAATTTAACGAATTTGCAGCCAAAACACAACATCTTCTTGCTAAAGGATAAATTTTAAACATACTCTTAAACATCTAAACAATCTGTTTATATATTTTACCGTTTATTTCAATAGATTAATTTGTAATCTCCACTAAATTTTTTGTCTTTTCAAACAATCTTTCATAATTTTTAACCGCATAAATGAAAAGCGTAATAATTCTCATACTTCAAGCCGCCATCCTACTTTTTGGTATTGTAATTTTAGGGATGTTGATCTATTTTCCAACTACTGAGGGTAGAGCTGCCAACTTGGACTTATTCAATATTTACACTGACCCATTTATACTATATGGCTACTGCGCTTCCGTTTTCTTTTTTGCTGGGCTGTACTTTAGTTTTAAGTTACTCGGCAACATAAGAAGCAACACTACATTTTCTACTCAATCCATAAAGGCATTGAGAAATATCAAATATTGTGGGATAATACTCAGTGCCTTGATAGTATTAGCTGGTGTATATATCAAATTCACCCACGATGAGACTGATGATCCAGCTGGTTTTTTAGGTATGTGCGTAGTTACATCCTTGGGTTCAATTGTCATTGCTATTGCAGCAAATATGTACCAAAAAATAGTACAAAAAGAAGTGGATTTAAAACCTATAAACGACCCAACAATATAAAACTGTGGCTGTGGTTGTCCTTGTTTTAATGATAGATAAACGAAAGATGTCAACCAACGAACTTTCTGAAAAAGTAGATTTTACTTTCTCTAGCCTCCAATCTAATAATCGGGAATGCTGAAACCATGAGTTTTGGAGTATTTGTGGCATCTACCAAGCACTGGAATGTCAACAGGGAAAATGTATTTAGAAAATCGAAGTGTTTGTATAATGTCAGTGTCTGTCTCAAGTTAGAATTATTAGATTTGAAATGAATTTCATTTTTGACAAAAGATCATACTTCGAACAATAAATTATACAAATGCGGCTTTTGTAATAATATATACAATGGATTAATGATTTTATTATTGAACGTAACCTTCTACAATTACTTCCGTTCCTCCATTTGGTAAACTTGATATAGAAAATTGTGCATTGATTTTTTTAGCCCTAGCTTCCATATTTTTCAACCCAGAACTAAATAATTTAGTTGGAGCATTACCTATACCAATTCCATCATCTTTGATGACTAATTTATAACTTTTATCATTGATTAAATTTAATGAAACTGTTACGTTTTCAGCTTTGGAATGCTTGACTATATTGTGTAGAACTTCTTTTAGAATCAATTGCAATTGGCTTTTTACGATTCTGTCCATTTTAGGATTGGTTTCGGAAGGTAAATTAGCAAACTTCAATTTGATATTTGTATCAGAAAAATAATACGCAGCAATCTCCTCAAAATACGTTTGAACCAATTTAAAATTGTCATAAGAAGGATTGATGGAAAAAAGTAGTTGTCTTAATTGCTTATGTGTTTGGGTGGCATCTTCCCCTATTTTTGCAATCTTATTTCTAATACCTTCATTTATAATCATATCAGACTTAGAAAGTAAATGTGTTGCTAATGAAATTTTCGTTAGTTCCGCACCAATTTCATCATGAATATCCCTAGCGATTTCGTTTCTTATATTTTCCTCTGTTTTTTGTCGTTCATGCGAAAGTTTGATTTGGGTTTCATAGGCATGCCTAATTTGAGATTCTTTCAATTCGTTTTCAACCCTGATCCTATCTTTATATATTTTTTTTATTTTTTGACTCAAAGCAGCCGTAAAAAATATCATTTCTAAAATAAAACACACTCTTACAATCCATGTATGTATGCTCACATCAAAAATGGGAATGGAAATGGCACCTAAAGTAAGGAAAAAAGTTCCCAATACAATATACCTAACCACAGGATCCTTATCGCGGATGAAGTAAGTATTATAGAATATCTGGGTAATCAGTGCAACAGCTCCAGCATAATACATTCCGACTTTATATGGCCACCAATTCATCCATTCGCTACCAATATAATCGATCGGAATAGCAATGATCAACAGCACTAAAAATACAGTAAGGATCTTATCAACTTTTGGGTGAAACGTTTTAGTATTCAGTAATAATTTGATGAAAATGATATAACTACCTCCAATCAGACAATTCATGATTAGCTTTGTTTCATGCCAAGCAACATACCTCATAGTTGAGAAGAAAAAAAGGTTTAAATATTCGAAATCACGCCATAAATAAGTTATAACAAAAATCAAATAAAAAATATATGCCAGATAAGCCCTCTCTTTATATAGGAAAAATATTAAAAATGAAATTCCAAGAAAGAGAAACATGAATCCAAGTACTATTCCATTCAAAAGTGTTGATACATTAGTGGATGTGTAAAGCTCATGTTCATATTTTCTAAGATCGTAAATTATCGGTTCATCGTCACCTCTTTCTAAATATTTTGGAAATGTTTTGAAAATAAATGTCATGGTGTCGCCTTGTATTAAACTAAATATACATCTATGATTGACCTTCAGAATGGAATGGTAAATGCTATCGTATTCAGGAAAATAACCTGCATAATCAACAGGTAAAAGCTGCTCATTTTTTACCAACCAAGCCCCTCGCAAGTCAGAAAACTTCAGCATCAGCACCAGTTCTTTTGCGAAGTCTTGAGTGATATCCATTTTAAGCCAATGATTCTGCCTCAATTCTGATTTTGGGACTACTGAAATTGGTATAAATTGGTCCGAACGGAGTGCCGATAAAACTTCCTGTTTATCATACAATCCTTTGCGATCCAATAATACGGAATAGCAATCGTGGGGTTTAGTTGCATGGAAGTTTTTCCCTAACTGACAACACGGTCGAGCTTCGGAGCTTCCACTATCCAGAAGTGAAAGAATCAAACATAACGTTAATATTGATCGAATCACTGATTTTCTATTGTAATCACAATATCATAAAAATTTGTGACTAATATAATGGTAAATTTTATAATCATACTTTTTTCAAGATTTGATTTTTTCTCTTCGGAAAATGCCGGAGCATTGCGAAGATTGGATTATTTTGAATTGATTAATAATCTAATTGCCTCCAACTTTGTATGCACATGAAGCTTTTCATATATGGATCTTATGTGCGCCCTAACCGTGTGTGGAGAAACAAATCTCTTAGTTGCGATTTCTCTATAATTCAATCCTTTTTCTAAATCAAAAAGAATTTCTTTTTCTTGTTTGGTTAGTTTTTGAAATTTATCATTATTGGGTTGAATGGTGTTAAAAGACTCTATGACCAATCTTGAAATTTGTGGTGACATGGGAGATCCACCCTGAAAAACATCCCTAATATCGTGTACCAAATGATCGGGTCCACTACCTTTCAAAATATATCCTTTTGCGCCGGCCCTTAATGCTTCGAAAACTTCAGATGCAATAAAATGTGTTGTGTACATAACAAAATCCATTTCAATACCCATCAAATTACATTGTTTTACACATTCGGTGCCGCTGGTTCCTGGGAGCCCAATATCCATCAATACAATGTTTACGTCTAGGTCACCCACTTTGCACAGAAAATCTTCTGCGCATGCAAAGTCCTCCACAACCTTGATTTGGTTATCCATTTCGATGACATCCTTCGTTAATCTTCTAACATCGTCATCATCTTCCACTATACAAATCTTTATAATTTCATCTTTCATTTTCTAAGATTTAACTCAAAGATAGTGGAATTGTCCATAACTTGCAATAGTTCAAATGTGGTATTTATACATAAACATCATCCTATGTACCAATTCAATTTATTTTTTTCTTCAAATTCCAAATCACACGCAATTACTTGTGTATCAATGTCAATTGAAGGGATTTTCTTAAAACATTTATGTAAAACAATTGATTATGCACTAAAAATACCACATATGAACTATTGTTAATCAAATCAAACCACCACATCTTTGCATTGAATAAAATGATAAAACTCTTTGATTAAAATTAGTTTTTGCACATCAAATATTTCCTTTTAGACTAGTTTCAAATTTTAAATATTTTAAGATTTTAAAATTAAGTAATATGAACACATCCGTTTGTAAAGCTCAAAACCCAACTCTTCGCCTACTTGTAAAAGTAAATGTCGCAGAACGAAATGTTAATCATGCAAATGACAATTTCATCCTTATAAAATCATTTAACAATGGTTATTATGAAAAAATATGGTTTGATGATATTGTTATGGTTAAGTCTTCAGGAAATTATTCAACAATATTTACAAGTTATAGCAAATCATATTTCACATCTAAGACTCTGAAACATTGGGAAGAAATACTTAAACTAGACAAATCTTTTTTGAGAACTCATGCTAGTTTTTTGATCAATAAATATCATATAAAAGGTGTTGACAAAAAAAATCAAAAATTACAATTGCTGCATGGATTCTATGCATCGGTCAGCAGGAGAACATGGGGCTCAATACTGAAGAATATTTCTATTAACATTAATTTAAATTTATTATAAGATGAACATTAAAATATATTTCAAAACTGTATTATTTCTTTCCATCATTATAAGTCAGCCCACATTTATAAACGCTAAAAATTGTTTAGGTTGTCCAGGCGGCGGTGGAGGTGGTGGTGGGGCCGGATCAGGAATAAATTGCAATAATTATTTGAGTACACAAACCCTTTTTGTCGATGGTTCTAGACCTGATAATACTGGAGATGGTAAAACTTGGGCTACTGCAAAAAAGTACTTGTATTCGGCATTGGATATAGCAAATACATGTGATATGGTCAATATATATACTATCAAGGTTGCTCAAGGGATTTATAAACCCACTTCGGGCACAGATAGGAATTCTACTTTTTTCATAGGCAAAAGTAATCTTTCAATTAAAGGCGGATTTCCACCAGGGGGAGGCAATAATGTGCAAAATCATGTTTTATATCCCACCATATTGGATGGGGAAATAGCGTCAAATGTCTTTGTTTACCATGTTTTATTAGCATATGATGTCAACAATGTAAATATTTCAGGATTTAGAATTAGAAATGGGCTGGCAAGTGGAACAGGATCTATTGAAGTTGATAATAACGTATTTATAAACCAATTCGACGGTGCAGGTATAAATATTAGAATTTGTACTTCTATCGAATTTACAAATTGTGTATTCTACAATAATGCTGCATCAGAAGATGGAGGAGGTGTTTTTAGCAACAGCAGTTACCCAAAGTTTGTCAATTGCATCATATACAACAATTCAGCAGCTATTAATGGTGGAGGAATTAGATTAGAAAACAGCAGCACAGCAGCATTAACGCATTGTGCCCTGGTAAACAATGTTTACACTCTAGGTGGTGGAGGTGCAATTTATAACAGTAATCTTTCCAATATTGATCTCCACAACAGCATTGTTTGGGGAAATTCCAATACATGGAATGGTGGTGGTGAAAGGAATATCTACCATTGTGTTTTGCAAGACCAAAATACTACCAATGGAGGTATAATTGTTTATGGTCACTATTCAGACCCCAATTTTATAAACATCAATGATCCAAATGGTAGTGATAATATTTGGTTTACAGCAGACGATGGTCTTAATGTATGTATAGGTAGCATATGTCTAAATCGAGGAGATAATAATGCTCCAGACATCAATAGTAATGATATTCGATTAGAACCAAGAAACTTTAATGTAAAAACGGATATTGGACCATATGAAAGTCAATCCATGCCGGGTCTCATTGCAAATTCAATGCCCAATGATGGTGACAGTACAGTAGCAAGAGTGTGGGCTGGAAATACCGGTTTACCATTGGAAAACTGTTCACTTCTGGCGGCATTGGAACCAAGCACAGGCATCAATTCAAAATTCATTGCAGTGGCAAAAAATAGCTTAAACGCAACGGTAGTATACAATAGCGCCGTATTTGTAAGGAGATTTTATTACTTGCAGAAATTTACCCCAGGAGATTTTAATGGAAAGATCACATTATATTTCAAGAATTCTGATTTCACGGACTTTAATAATAATCCATACTCCATCGATGATTTACCATCGTCAACCAATATTTCCAATAAAAGTCATCTTCGCATTATAAAATTTCCCGGTATAACCAATCAATACTTTCCTCAATTTTTAAGTAGCACGCCGGAAATAATAAATCCAAGCGATGCAGATATTGTTTTCAATCCAATTACAAATTACTGGAGTATTCAGTTTGACAATGAAGGAGAACTGGGTACATTTTTTATAACTACTACCCATGAATTTATTTTTGATGGGTGGGGAGATTTTAGCGAGGAAACGAACTGGATGGATAATAGCAAGCCTAATTTAATTTTACCAAGTTTGAACAAAATAACCATATTGCAGGGATCGTATTGCATTTTTGATGAGCCGTTGGAACTAGAGCCCGGCTCAACTCTCATTGTAGAGTAGATTTATAATTTTCATAACTCCTTACATTTAAAAAATGAAAACAATTTTGACAGGTATTATTCTAATAGTTTCTTTCTGTACCATTATTGGCCAATCTTTAGGCATCGGCACACTTTCTCCAGACCCCAGTTCTGTTTTAGACCTTACAAGCGATGATAAGGGCATTTATATACCTAGATTGACGTTAGCACAAAGAGATGCGATTACCGACCCAAATGATGGTTTACTTATATTTCAAAAAGGTGTCAACAAAGGTCTTTATTATTTCGACGGAAGTTATGACACTTGGAAAAAAGTTGGAGATGGGCCATTTTCTTGGACTGATGGAACAGGCACTGTTTACACAAATAATAAAGTCGGTATAGGAACTTCGTCTCCCAACTCCAAATCCATTTTGGACCTAAACTCAAATGACAAAGGAATTTAAATCCCTAGGTTACTTGCTTCTGAAATCCTTGCAATCCCTTCTCCAATACCTACCGGGTTGTTGGTATTTCAAACCGACGGAGAACAGGGATTTTATTATTATAATGGGAACTCATGGGATTTGATTGGTAAAGGAGGAAATTATTGGTCACAAGACACCAATGGATTATTTGCATTATCTCAAAATGTTGGAATTGGTACCTCTTATCCAGCGGTGAAACTTAACATTGTTGGTGGTTATGGAGTCGGGCTATATAATGGTAGCGGTTATTTCTTACTTGGTCAGGAATCCACCAGTAATTTAATTTTGGATTATCGCACAATTCAGGCTAGATATAATGGATCTTCAGCTTTGATGAAATTGAATCCTTTTGGTGGAAATGTAGATATTGGATCTACCACTACATCAGGTGTAAAACTTAATATTTATGGTGGAAGTGATGCTTCACTTTCGGGAGGAGGCTACCTGCAAACTGGACCTTCCACAAGTACAAATATTGTTATTGATAACAATGAAATAATGGCAAGAAATAATGGGACCACCAGTGATCTTATCCTTCAAAATGATGGTGGTAGAACATTAATTGGTGGGGATCTGGAAATAGATGGAGTAGTGAAAGGCGCTGTCAAATTTGAACAAAATGAAATAGATGTTCTTCCTAGTGGATCTACACAATCTATAACTGTAGGAAATAAAACCTTCATACAGGTTAATTGCAACAGTTCTACATGCACTTCATGTAGTGGTTCCGGATGTCCTCATGTCATCCTTTCAAACGGTGAAAAGGTCGGACAAATATTGATACTTTATGGACCAGGCAATCCGGTTGATAACAATATGCTCCACATGCCTTGCTGTGATTCCCAAACAACAAATTACTATTTAAAGAGCAATTTTCAATTAGATAAAGGAAATATTATTACATTAATTTGGTTATCTCCAGTACCGCCTGAAGGTTATTGGATAGAGGTGTCAAGAACAGAATATTAACTTTGAGTTTTCCACATTCATGTATTAAGTGATAACATTTCTGTAAACGTATATCATGAGATCTTATATTTAATTTAATAGAAATTAAATTTTATTTTATACAATTTCGAAGCAATAAAAAAAAGATATATTATAAAAAATCTTGCATCTCTATTATTGGGACAACCTTAGACATAAATTTGCAATAATAGTAATCTTGGTCACATGTTGCATAATTTTTATATTTTTGCGCTTTTTTGTAAGTCAATAGCCAAAATTTATATACAATATGCTTTCTAAAAGTGATGTATTTGGGTTTACCCCAAAAAAAGAATACAGTACCTCAGTAGCTTATTTTTCTATGGAGTTCGCCATAGATCAATCTCTCAAAATTTACAGTGGTGGTTTAGGTTTTTTAGCAGGTTCCCACATGCGCAGCGCATACGAATTGAAACAGAATTTAGTGGGCATAGGCATGCTCTGGAAATATGGTTACTATGACCAAGGTAGAGCGATGGATGGTAGCATGAAGCCGTATTGGGTAGAAAAAAATTATTCCTTCCTGACGGACACAGATATTGTCTTTCCGGTAGAAGTACATGGATCACCGGTTCTGGTTAAAGTATTTTTATTGAAACCGGAAGTGTTCGGTACAGCGCCCATTTTTCTACTTTCCACTGACATCCCTGAAAACGACGAAGTCTCCCGAACCATTACCCAAAGACTATACGATGGCAACGAATCCACTAGAGTTGCTCAATCTATCGTTTTAGGTATTGGCGGCGCAAAGCTCATGGATATCCTGAATTTTGAAATCGATATATTTCACATGAATGAAGGACATGCTCTGCCACTAGCTTTTTATCTCTACTCCAAGTACAAAGATCTTGATGAAGTCAGACAGCATTTGGTTTTCACTACTCATACGCCGGAAGAAGCAGGAAATGAAGAACGTGATTTCCATTTATTGAGCAAGATGTCTTTTTTCAATGGCAACACAGATGATGAAGTGAGAGCTCTTCTAAATATTACCAACGATAGAGTGAATTACACACTATGCGCCCTGAAAATGGCCAAGGTTGCCAACGCAGTTTCCCAAATGCATGGTGAAGTTTCAAGAGAAATGTGGTCAAGTCATGATGACATCTGCGAAATCAAGTCTATCACCAATGCCCAAAATAAAAAGTATTGGAAAGATGATATCCTTGAAAATGCTTTCGAGAGCGATGATGACAAACTTTTTGCTGCTAGGAAAAGAGAGATGAAAGAAGACCTTTTCAAGGTTGTCGCCGACCAAAGCGGCAAATTATTTGACCCTGATGTCCTCACCATCGTTTGGGCTAGGCGATATGCCGGATACAAAAGGGCAGATTTAATCAAAACAGACTTTGATAGGTTCGATGAGTTAATGAGAAATACTGAATTTCCGATCCAATTGATTTGGGCTGGAAAACCATATCCATTGGATCATTCAGCCATAGAAACTTTCAATGCTTTGTATTATTTATCTCATTCCTACCCCAATATTGCCGTATTGACAGGATATGAGTTGGAACTCTCAGCTAAACTCAAGAAAGGTTCAGATATCTGGTTGAATAATCCGAGATTATATAGAGAAGCATCAGGTACGAGCGGTATGACTGCCGCCATGAATGGCTCCATCAACTTATCCATTCCTGATGGCTGGATTCCTGAATTTGCAAAAAACGGTTACAACAGTTTCATCATTCCACCTGCTGACAGGTCACTTTCATTTGATCAACAAAACATAGTGGAAAGCGAATCATTGCTAGACATTCTTGAGAATGAAATACTTCCAATGTATTACAAAAAACCTAAGAAGTGGATAGCAATAGCCAAAAATGCGATGAGGGATGTAGCTCCTGCTTTTGAATCAGGGCGTATGGCTAAGGAATATTACCAAAAATTGTTTGCTAACAAATAGATTTTTGCCAAACCATATTTTCACAACCTTTTCACTGTTATTGCATTATCCATGTATAAATTTACAATAATGTGAGCCGAAAACAAATAGCCATTGCAACCATCTTTCTGGTACTCCTGATCGATCAGGCTCTAAAATTTTATATAAAAACCAACATTCATTACGGAGATGGTTTTAATATTTTAGGTTTGGAATGGGCACGGATACACTTTGTTGAGAATGATGGAATGGCATTCGGTATTTCATTTGGTGGTGTGGTTGGAAAATACTTCCTCAGTGTGTTTAGAATTGTCACTGTTTCCATACTCATCTATGTGTTGATCAAGATGATCAAGGAAAAAGAAAGCAAAGGTTTGATCTTTTTCTTCAGCATGATCATCGCCGGTGCAATTGGCAATATTATAGATTCTTTATTTTATGGCATCATTTTTTCTGAATCATACTACCACGGTTCGGTAGCAGTGCTTTTCCCACCGGAAGGTGGCTATGGAAGTTTTTTAACAGGTAAAGTAGTTGATATGCTTTACTTCCCAATAATTGATTCTACCTTACCGGAATCATTCCCCATTTGGGGTGGACAAAGATTTGAGTTTTTCAAACCAGTTTTCAATATTGCAGATGCCGCTATTTCTGTAGGTGTCATTTCTATATTATTATTTCATAGGTATATCATTCAAAGCGACAAAAAGTCTATTGAAACCACAGTAAATGAAGAAAATTCGATAGTTGAAAATGAAACCTTGGCAAATTAAATACATCTACATAATTATAGTCCTGTTTGGAATGAATTCATCAAATTTGAATGCTCAAAGGGATACCTTAATCTATATTGGTGATCCTATGTGCTCGTGGTGCTACGGGTTTGCACCTGAAATGGATAAGATTTTAGAGGCTTTTCCTGATACACCATTTGAAATCATTATGGGAGGTCTTAGACCTGATGGCAGTGAAACAATGATGGAATTAAAGGACTTTTTATACACGCATTGGCAAGAAGTGCACAAAGTCAGTGGTCAAGATTTCAACTATGGAATATTATCCAAGACATCTGTCATGTACAATACTGAGCCTGCATGTAGAGCTGTATTTGTCATGGGGATGCTTGAGCCAGAAAAAAAATACGCATATTTCAAGGCTGTTCAAAAAGGATTTTATGTGGACAATCACCTACCCCATGATGAAGAGTTGTATGGTGAAATTGCCACACACTTTGACATTGATTATGAAAATTTTATGAAGTTGTATCGTCAGCCGCGAACTAAGGAAGCAGTGTACAAAGAATTCGAAAAAGCCGAAAGATATGGCGCCACGGGTTTCCCAACGGTTATTGCCAAAATCAATGGAAAGCATTTTTTAGTTACTCAGGGCTATCAGAAAGCAGACCGACTCATCGCTTTATTGAAAGCACGAGGTTTGCAATGATCACATCTCCATTTCAATTCTAAAATTCTTGAGCTCACTATCACATTTATTATCGCAGTTTGAAGGAGATCCAAGGGTCGGTCAATTAAATGGTATCTTATTGAGTGACACACCACAAATCCTACAATTATCGGGTTTGTCAGGTGGATTGGATTGCTTTATTTTGGCTGCTGCAATGAAACATAGCACTTCTCATCAAGTGTATATTGCCACCGATAAAGAAGAAGCAGCCTATATCTTCACTACCTTACAATCCATACTCAATGAGCATGCGGTATATTTCTTCCCAGATTCTTTCAAGCGTCCACAACAGTTTGATGAATTGGATAAATCCAATGTTCTTACCCGTACCGACAGTATCAACAAGCTCCATACAACCAAAAAAGTCAAAATTCTGGTCACCTACCCCGAAGCTATTTTTGAAAAGGCGGTTGACCCATCATACTTAGATGCTGACAAAATTCAAATTCAAAAAAATCATTCTCTTGATTTGAACACACTGATTGAAGTATTGGTGATGTATAGTTTTGAGCGGGTAGAATTTGTGTATCAACCAGGTCAATTTGCCATCAGAGGTGGCATCATAGATATCTTTTCGTATGGAAATGAATGGCCATATCGAATTGAGTTGTTAGATGAAGATGTTGAGAGTATCAGAACCTTCAATCCATTAACCCAGCTTTCAATCCAAAACATTGTCGAAATAAATATTATCCCAAATATAAATACTTCATTCACGAAAGAACAAAAAAGTAGTATCTTTAAAATACTTCCTGACAAAACAACTGTATGGATCAAGGATATTCAATTTTTGAAGGATGTTTTGCAAACTTGTTTCGAAAAAGCTGAAACCTACGCAAACCAACTGGTATTCGATCAAGATGAAGAGCTAAAAACCATCTATGATCAAAGGGCTTTCATTTATCCCGGACAGATTATGGATGAATTGGACCTTTGCCATATTATACATTTGGGGAATGAGAGACGTTCGGATGATGTCATATCAATTCCATTTTTTTCTAAACCACAGCCTGTTTTCAATAAAAACTTCAACCTCCTTATCCAAAACTTACAAGAAAATACAGCAGCGGGTATTACCAACTACATATTTACTGACAATGTAAAACAAATAGAACGCTTCTACAATATTTTTGAGGATATGCGTGTCGCAGTTCAGTTTCATCCACTGCATCATTCCCTACATGCAGGCTTCATAGAAACGGAATTGGCAATAGCTTGCTATACCGATCATCAGATATTCGAGAGATTTCATAGGTATCGCCTACAAAATAGTTATACATCAGATGTTGCTCTGAATGTCAAGATGTTACGAGAGTTACAACCCGGAGACTTTGTCACGCATATTGATCACGGAGTAGGTAAATATTCGGGTTTGGAGACGATCGAAATCAATGGACACAAGCAAGAGACTGTCCGACTCATCTACCAAAACAACGATATTTTATATGTAGGAATCAATTCATTGCACAAAATTTCAAGGTACGTAGGTAAGGAAGGAACAGAACCAAAACTCAATAAAATAGGGTCAGATGCTTGGAAAGCACTTAAGCGAAAAACCAAAGCAAAAGTCAAAGACATAGCTCAAGAACTGATAAAACTGTATGCGCAAAGAAAAGCATCAAAAGGATTCCAATTTCCTCAAGATGGATATTTGCAAAATGAGCTTGAAGCCAGTTTTATTTATGAAGACACACCCGATCAATTTACTGCCACACAAGACGTCAAAGCCGATATGCAGAAACCTTACCCAATGGATAGGTTGGTCTGTGGAGACGTCGGTTTCGGCAAAACAGAAGTCGCTATTAGAGCAGCATTCAAAGCTGTTGTCAGCGGTAAACAGGTAGCTGTTCTCGTTCCTACAACGATACTGGCACTACAACATTATAAAACCTTTCATGACAGACTCAAGGAGTTTGGCGTTACAGTGGATTATGTCAATAGATTCCGTAGTACTAAGGAAAAAAATGACATTTTTCAGCTCACAAAAGAAGGAAAAATAGAAATACTCATCGGCACCCATGCTTTGTTGAATAAAAACCTAAATTTCAAAGATTTAGGCCTTTTAATCATAGATGAAGAACAGAAATTTGGTGTCAGCGCCAAGGAAAAACTCAGAACCCTTCAAGTCAATGTAGATACCCTTACGCTCACAGCCACGCCTATACCGAGAACACTGCAATTTTCTTTGATGGCTGCAAGGGATTTATCGATCATCAGAACACCGCCTCCGAATCGTCAACCCATCCACACAGAAAGAAGAATTTTCAATGATGACCTTATCAAAGATGCCATCTATTATGAAGTCATGCGGGGCGGTCAGGTATTTTTTGTCCACAATAGAGTGAATAGCCTTTTTGAGATGGCCGGATTGATTCAGAGTTTGTGTCCTGATGTGGAAGTGGCTGTAGCACATGGCCAGATGGAGGCGCATAATTTGGAGAAAACCTTGGTGAGTTTTATCGATGGTCATTATGATGTCCTTGTATGCACCAACATCATTGAGACAGGATTGGATATTCCGAATGCTAATACCATGATCATCAATAATGCCCATCAGTTCGGAATGAGTGATCTCCATCAATTGCGAGGACGCGTAGGTAGATCAAATAAACGAGCTTTCTGTTACCTTTTCGCACCTCCGCTTTCAGTGCTTACACCTGAAGCGCGCAAGCGAATAAAAACGTTAGAGGAATTTTCGGATTTAGGTTCTGGATTTCAGATCGCTATGAAGGATATGGATATTCGCGGTGCCGGTAATCTGTTGGGTGCCGAACAGAGTGGTTTTATATCTGATATCGGATATGAAACCTACCAAAAAATCTTGGAAGAGGCCATCGACGAATTGAAGGAAACAGATTTCAAAGACCTCTTCAAAGAGGAAATGGAAAAGAAAACCAGTTTTATTAGAGATGTGGACATAGACACCGACATCGAAATGCGCATTCCTGATTGGTATGTGACCAATATCCAGGAGAGACTAAGTTTATATACAGAGCTGGATACTCTAGAATCTGAAGAACAAATTCAATCTTTTTCTATTGCGCTGAAAGATAGATTCGGCGCTATTCCACATGAGGTAGAAGAACTTTTTGATGGTTTGAAAATTCGCTTTATGGCTAAAAAATTGGGTTTTGAAAGAATCGTTTTAAAAAACAGAAAACTGAATTGCTATTTCATATCCAATGGCCAATCTCGCTTCTTTGAAACCAAAACTTTTGCCAACATCATGTCCTATATCAGCAATGAAGGAAAAATTAAAAAACTTTCTCTGAAACAATCACCATCTTTCCTTATCATGTCCAAAGAAGGCGTCCGCAATCTTGCCGATGTAAAAGACATTCTTTCATCCATAGAAGTCAGCATCCACGATTGAAAGATTCGCAAAACTATTAATGAAATAGATTGATAATCACAAACTCTCTACCTTCCTAAAAAAAATATATCACAATCTACTTTTTAATAGCTAAATCTTTGGAAACCAATAGAAAAAGTATTAACTTGCAACCATATTTCATGGATCAAAATGCTTTTACATCAATTATAAATATTTTACAATGAATTTCAAACAACTAAAAACATTTTTCGGTTGGTGTTCAGTCATCAACTTTGCCTTTCTATTTTTGATCGGAATCATTTACTTGTTCTTTAACGACATGCTTTTTGGCATATTCGGTAATTTTGCAACGACAACGAGAGAATGGTTCGACCAATTCTGGCTGCTAGTTTTGGGAATTTGGAAAATGTGTGTTTGGGTATTTTTCATCATCCCATATATTGCTATGGTTATGATGGAGAAGAAAGCGGCATAAACCATCCATCATTGCGATTGGACACGATTTCTCTTTTGCAATCAGGAAGGCTTTTTTGCGTACTGTCTTCCCATACAAGCAATTTATCATGAATTCGAAGAAGAAGATCCCCTATTACAGATTTTTGATTGAAAATTGGGTAAAATGTCTTTTACAAACAAGAATAAGTCAATTTTTTTTCATATCCTTTTGAAAGTTGTTTCATTGCGAAAAGTTTGAAATTTATTATTTCCGACATGTATTGAGATACAGATAATATTTAATTTTGTCATCTTATGTATTTCTAAAATAAATTTGAATCCACAAGAAATCCATTTTTTTTACATTAGGTATTGTTTTTTTATTTGTAGCTGCTTCATATTCACAAACAAAGGAGCTAAAATTAAAATTCAATCATACAGTAAGTGGTGAACCTTTAGTACTCGATGAAACCATTTTTACAATTGAAAATGGGAAAAAAATGAAATTGATACGTGCTGAGTTTTATCTCAGCGGTGTTTCATTATTTACGTCTGATACGGATTCATTTAGAATTGCAGATTCATATGTTTTAGTCAATGCACTAGATCCCGATGTTTTGTATTCAGCAGGAAACTACCCTTCTGATTACAATTTCAACATAATCACTATGAATGTGGGTATTGATCCCGATAAAAACCATGGTGATCCTACCTTATATCCACCATCACATCCACTTGGTACTAAGTCTCCGGACATGCATTGGGGTTGGGCAGCCGGGATATAGATTTATGGCTATTGATGGTGTTGTGGATAATAATAATGATGGAATTCCTGAGATGCCTTTTCAAATCCACAGCTTGGGAGATGAGTTATTATTTCGTGCGCTTCTTGATTTTAAATCCAATGGTTCAAATGATCTAGATAATTTGGAGGTCACATTGGACTATTCAAAGCTTTTCAATGGATTGAGCATGAAAGGTTCAATTATTGAGCATGGTAAAAGTGATATCAATAAAAAATTATTGGTTAATGCAGTGGACAATGGTTTTTTCACACCTATTACTATATCAAATTCTGAAGATCTCGTTCAAAAAGATGTTGCTACCATTGATCAACATAATCGTTTGATATACATCAATATAGAAAATCCGACCACCCAAATCAATGTGGATGTATATAATTTATTCGGACAATCTATTTCTCATAATATCCTGCATGAATTACACTCCAAATTGGAATTATCTCTTATTCCATCCGGAATTTACATCTTGCAGGTGAGTGCCGGAAATAAAAACCAATCAAAGATAATTGTCATCCAATAGGCCTTTGAATTGATGAAGCAATGTCATGGTGAGATTTTCTCTCAATATAGTTATGATACTAGCGCTCCTGACAGCGGTGAGTGCTTGTCATAAAGATGACCCGGCTGTTGCATTTGCTTACCAAAACTTTATACCATCACATTTCCCAATTCCTGACATCGACATAGACAGCTTTCCTACAGAACAGAAAATACTACTAGGAAGGAAACTTTTCTATGATCCTATCATGTCCATGGACAGCACTATCAGTTGTGCGTCTTGCCATGATCCATCGCTAGCTTTTTCTGATCATGTTCCGTTCAGCAAAGGAGTTGGTGGCACATTGGGAACCAGAAATGCACCTTCATTAAGTAATGTAGTGTATCAAAAAAGATTGCTTCGGGAAGGTGGAATTCCTACATTGGAAATGCAGATATTAGTGCCAATTCAAGAGCATAATGAGTTCAATTCCAACATTGTTGACATTTCTAAAAAATTAAATTCCAGAGGTGACTATGTAGCTCTATCAATGGCAGCATTTCACAGCACACCAAATCCATTTGTTATAACAAGATCCATTGCCGCTTTTGAAAGAATTCTTATCAGCGGCGAATCAAAGTATGATGAATTTATCAATAAGAAATCTGATTTTACTTCTGAAGAAAAACTGGGATTTGAGTTGTTTATGAGCGATAAAACCCATTGTAGTAGTTGCCATGGAGGGTTTTTATTTACCAACCAAACCTTTGAAAATAATGGTTTATATGAAGTCTATAAGGATCAAGGCCGTATGAGACTTACAGGAGCTATTGAAGATGAAGCTAAATTCAAGGTACCATCATTGAGAAATATAGAACTCACTGGGCCGTACATGCATGATGGAAGATTTAAAACCCTTGAAGAAGTCATCAATCATTATAACGAACATGTGAAACCAAGTCCAACCGTAGAATTTATTTTGCAATACAATTTAAAACCCGAAGGTTTGAAGTTGAATGAACAGGACAAATCAGACCTTCTAGCATTTTTGAAGACATTGACGGATCAGAGTTATATCAATAATACTAATTATAGTAAGCCAAACTAAGTGTTGATTAATATTTTGATACAGCTAAAGAAAAAGTATTCTAAATGATGGCACCTATCAGTGTAGCCGACATTAAGGAAGCTATGCTACCGCCTATCAATGCTTTTACACCAAATTCTGATAAGGTTTTTCTTTGTCCCGGTGCCAATGAACCGATGCCACCTATTTGGATTCCAATGCTTGCAAAATTGGCAAAACCACAAAGCATGTAAGTTGCCATGATAACAGATTTTTGATGGACAAGATGCAAGGCATTTGTTGGATCCTTTAAGTCTGCCAACTGCGTGTAAGCCACAAATTCACTTGCCGCCAATTTAATACCCAATAACTGACCCATGGCCATAATATCTTCTTTGGCAACGCCGATGAGCCACATTAATGGGGAGAAAATGATGCCCAAAATGGTTTCTATTGAAAGTTTTGAATACATGGTATTGGCTGCAATAACATCATTCAATGAAGTAACATCGCCAACAAAACCAAGAATAGAGTTCATCATAGCAATGAAGGCAATGAATACCAATAGCATAGCTGCAACATTGGCCGCCAACTTCAATCCTTCTGTTGTACCATTAGCAATGGCATCTAAGATGTTTGTACCAATATTTTCATAGGACACTTCCACCGAAGTGTTGATCTCCTCAGTTTGTGGGTAAAGAATTTTTGAAATCACAATTGCTCCCGGAGCAGCCATAACTGAAGCTGCAAGCAAGTGTTTTGCAAACTCTAGTCTCGCCACGGGATCATCACCACCAAGGAAAGATATATAAGCAGCCATGACAGCTCCAGCTACAGTTGCCATTCCTCCTATCATGACGAGTAGCATTTCGGATTTGTTCATTCTCTCCAAGTATGCCTTTATCATCAATGGAGCTTCTGTCTGTCCCAAGAAGATATTTCCCGTCACAGAGAGGCTTTCTGCACCCGAAATTTTTAAAAGTTTAGTAAAAACAATGGCAAATCCCTTGACAACAAATTGTATGATGCCAAGATAAAACAACAAGGATGTCAGTGCCGAGAAAAATACTATGGTTGGCAATACCTGAAACAAGAAGATAAATCCGAAATTCGAAATATCCATCAGTTTATCACCCAGTAAAAATGTAGTTCCGGCCTTTGTAAAATCGAGTATTTTCACAAACAGTCCCCCAATAAATTCAAAAACAACTTTAATAGCATCTATCTTCAATACACCTAATGCAAGTACCAGTTGGGCTAAAAGTCCGATTGCAGTAGTTTTCCAATTGATGGCTTTGCGGTTTGAACTGAGTAAGTACCCAATTCCAATCAAAACAGCCATTCCCAATGCTCCTCTGAGAATATTGTATAATAATTCCATCTAAGTGACTATTTTTGTGATATGATTATCTTTTTATAAATTTGTCCGAAAAATAGTCTTTTTTTCAATATAGTCATGTTTTTTAACCAACTTTCCTTTACCTCAAAATTTCCAATTTCATGAGCCTAAAGAATCCAAACGCATATTTAATAGGTATTTCGGGAGGTAGTGGGTCAGGAAAGACTTCATTTATTCGCGATATTAAGAGAGCTTTCCCTGGTGAGCATATTTGTTTCTTATCACAAGATGATTACTACAAACCAAGAGAACAACAGGTCTCAGATGAAAATGGAATTAAAAATTTTGATCTCCCGGACTCCATTCTTTTGGATGAATTTTATTTTGATTTGGTAAAATTGATGAATGGGCTGCGTGTAGAAAGAGAAGAATATACATTCAACAACGAAATGAAGCAGCCTACATTTAACACCTTGAATCCGGCACCTATCATAATCGTGGAAGGTCTCTTCGTATTTTATGATACAAAAATATACAACCTTCTTGACCTAAAGATCTTAATTCATGCTTCTGATACCCAGAAGATTATCAGACGAATCAAGCGAGATAGAGTAGAAAGAAATTATCCATTGGAAGATGTGCTGTACAGGTATGAACACCATGTTCTCCCCTCTTTTGAATCATTTATTTATCCTTTTTTCAATAAAGTGGACATTGTCATCAACAATAATAAGAATTATGACCTAGGAAGGGATATGTTGATCGCACACCTTGAAAAAACACTGAATGCGCTTCCTAAATACTCCGAAGCGGAAACAAAATGATATAGTGGATCCCTCGGATTATCCTCTCATAATGTGAGGTCTCCGATTATTCATCATCATTTCTTTTCTCTCTTTTATTTTCTCTTCTTTCATGGATTGAAAAGCCTGAGCAGTCATCACAGTGCCCTTTGCAGGCTTCAAAATTCCTTTGGGTTCATCTTCAGAAATTACTTCAGTAGCGATGGCATGAAAATCAGCACTTTGCACTTCAAGTATCAATCCAGGTAGTCCAAAATACTGATCCGGACCTTGATTATTGAGAATCGTCGGTGTGAAGTACACCACCACATTATGGGTAGAATCTTTAAACCAAGCTTTGATACAATTATATCCCACAATATTTTTTTGCTCACCGACTGCAATTTTCCATTTTATCGGTTGTAAAGTATCTTGGATCAAAAAGTATTTATCAAAAAAATACTGCTGTGATACCATTACATTTTGGTCTAAATTTTTATAGATAATAGGCATTGACTTGGCTCTTTGGGTTTTCATCCTTCGTATAAATCCTGATTCATCAGTGAAAATTTCTTCCTTTTGATCAGGATCTTTTTGATACAATGATACGCTGTCTTGAATGCTGAGCACCATTTGAGTTGTGTAGTCATTTGGCATATCAGGCATAAACTCATTGGGATCGAAATATTTGGTTTGTTTATAAACAACTTTCAAGGATTTTTCCTGAGCATGCATCTTTATGGGAAGATAAAAACTCAAAACTAAGAAACTAGAAATAAAGAATTTCATATTTTTAAATTTGCATTTGCATAATGAATTATCACCAACAAAAGTTCTATGAATTCGAATAATTAACTAAAATTTATTCTATCAAATGACATCTTTTGAGTGTTTTGGATGTTTATTTTTCAGTAATCTATCTTGCTTGTGAAACATGTTGTTTTTATTCGCCATGCAAAATCATCTTGGGCGGATTTTTCTTTAAAAGATTTTGATAGGCCATTGGATCAAAAAGGATTGCATGACGCACCTTTGATGGCTCAAAGTCTCAAAAATAAACTTAGTAAATTAGACCTTATCATTTCAAGTCCTGCAAAGCGTACCACTCAAACGGCAAATTTTTTCTCTGAAGCTTTGGGTACAGAAATAATATTTAAATCCAATTTATACCATGGAGATCCTTATGAGTATATAGAAGCGATCGGAGAATTGGATGAAAACATTTCAACCGTGGCTTTGGTGGGACATAATCCTGCAATGACAGAAATTGCTAATATGGTGTCAAAGAAATTCATTGCTGATCTACCCACTTGCAGCATAGTTATTACACGCCATAGCAAACCTTGGTCAAAAATCCAATTCAGTGATTTAAACCTCGAAGAAATCATCACTCCGAAAGAATTAAATTATTGACGAGGTGTTGGATTTCAAATTTTCGTTTTGGTTAATAATTTCTCTAGGTACAATCTCTTGTGTCCCTAAAAAGAAAACATCTGACATCACTTTCGATCAGGAAAAAGTGGTACATCTTCTTGTCGATTATTATACCATCCACAGCAGTAGTATTTTATCAGAAAAAACCATTCAAGACAGCATTGAAGAAAGTTATCTAAATGTGTATTGCCAACATAAGAATACTTCTCCCCAAGAGATTAGAAAAATGCTTGAACAACTTCAAGCATACCCTGATTCCCTGATCAAATATCAGAATATTGCACTTGATACGCTCAGAAGAATACAGGAAGAGATCATCAGAAATAATGAACTCTCCCAACGAAAGATGATGTGATTACCACCTCGTCTTTAAAACGATGCTTCCAACTTTTTTCAAATTGGTATCTTCTGTAAAAATCACCCTTCCTTTTTTGGACATCACTTCCCAAGCTATGGTGCTAGTAATATCGTCTATCGCATGAGGCGTATGCGGGTCATCCACAGTTTGAAATGTTCTATCGCCTGTCATGACCACGGCTTGTTCAAAATCTTGTAACACCATCAAAAGATCACCACGACCATCTAAAGAAGCTTGAAAAATTTCTTGCAAATCAGTTAAAACCTTTCCATGACCTACTGCTTCATTGATCTCATCTAAAGCATTTCGGCGTCTAATATTTTGAGAATTTTTGAGTATTTCATAAGCCTGGTGAGACAAATCGTGTTCTGTAACATGGTTGAAATTGATAGAGGCATGGCCTAGATATACTTGAGGTCTGTCTGCCACTTCCAAAAGCTTATGATACACTTCATCCGTAGAAATGACAATGCATTGGAAATTTGTATCGTGGTGAAGTTTTACAACTGCCCTATCCAATTTATTGAGATACTCTCGCATCATATCATCTATTTGCTTTGGATCCGTACGTCTGTCAGAGTGCAAGATATGGTGTGTATTCTCAGTATATGGGAAATCTTCATTTCTGACCTCGTTGAGTATAACATCATTGAGCGCCTCATACATATGCACACCATTTTGGGTAACGACCATGATCATATATTCTTCACTTCGATTGTAAGCTTTTATCAGCGGTCTTATAGCAAAATGTTCCGAAATGTGCACTCCGGCATGGTGTGTTGGCCAAGGTGATCTGATAAACTCTTGGGTATCATTGGACACAAATAGATGTAAACTATCAAGATTATAATTTGAGTCAATTTCTTTGGGTACTTCTTCTAAATATTCAAGTATGGAAGCAATATTCCTCTTACCATATTTTTCAATTAATCGTTCCTCCGCACCTTTGATGGTGTTCTTCAATAAAATACCATCTTTGAGATTATCAGGATGCGTCCTATGTGTATTCAGTGAAATGGTAACACAGGGATCATTCGTCTCTGTGGCTAATTGTTGTATTAAGTCTTTTAATGCCATATAGGTGAAATTTTGTGTTGTAAATGTAATAAAATAATTTTAAAACCCACCACACCCACCAAGGTTTTTATTATTTTTATGATTTTACTTTCTACCAAAGTGATAGATATCATGCATGATGGTTACATTTCAGCATATAATTATTGCTAGTTTTTTTTATATAAAGTCAGAAATATTCCACCTTTGGAAAGTTCTTTTATTGGGTGATATTGATTTATAATTTCGTCTAATTCATTATCTATAAAATCATTATATATATTTGAATATAAAATGTATTTGTCCGATGGAATGTTTGACTTACTAAAATGAGATGTATCACCTATGCGTAAATCTATATATTGCCTTTCGGCAAGGTTTGGAAATTGGCAACCTACATTTTCTATTGCAATTTTTTCATTATCCAAATAATCCAACATTTCATTTCTTAGTTCGTAATAGGGCAAATGTACTAAACTAGCATCCCAACCTTGTGATATGCATGATGGATAAATCCAAAAATGACCCAAAAGCAGCATGACCAGTGAAAAGAGCAACAATTTATTGGCAAATACTGCTCCATGTTCTGTTATAAATTTGAAAAAAACAAGTGTCAAAACATAGATCAATGGTAGTAAATATCTGTGAGCATTGACGCCTTTGAACAAGATAAAATTAAACAAAAAAACAAGCACAAGAATCAATGCCAAGGTATAAAGCATTTTCATTTTTTCATCTTGTTTTTTAAAATAGCTAAGGATGTCCATTTTTTTCAGTATGATGACTAAAGCAACAGAAATCCAAAGTCCTACCCTTCCAAAATCTAGAAGTCTCCACCAAAATATTATAAAATGCTTGGGTACGTCCCTAAGAGTTAGAATAGCAAAACTTTCATACCAGGGCGAATCCGAGTGAAATCCTAACCATCCTCGGGTCAAATAATGATAAAGGGCGTATGTGAGAACCATAAGACCTACAGTAAGGTAAGGTAACCATAATCTCCACTGAACCAGTTTTTGTTTGTCGTAATTTACAAATTCAAATATAAAAAAAGCACCAACCACCATCAAACCTCTGATACTTATAAGTCCTAAACCCATCAATCCTATCCATCTAAAGTATGATTTTTTTGCTATAAATCCATATAACGTCATTGTAAAAAAGGCCATTAAAACGACATCCGGAGATACTAGTGTCATTTGTGCAAGTAACGTAGGATCACAAATCAATAATAAGATCAGCAAACTAGTGAAAAGTAAGCGATTTTCAAAAGCATTGGCAATCTGAACCGTAAAAAATATGATCATGAGTATAAATGGGAGCATGGCCCAATGAGAAATGGGAAGGGATATTCCAAAAATCTTCCATATTGACGCTAAGTAAAATCCAAAAATTGGAATATGGCCGCTATCAAAATCATCCGGAAGAAGTACAGCTTCACAATAATGCTGAAAATAGTAGAGTCCATGTTTTCCGGAAAACTGAACGGTATCCCAGAAAAAAAAATGATCTTGAACCCACCACAACATGATGATGGCCAAAAAATACAACAAATACTCTAGATAAATGGATGGGTGACTTTGTGAATGCCTAACCCCAAATTTTGACATCTTATTCTTCAGCGTCTTTGGTGAGCTCTGTCTCCAAATCATTCATAAACGCAAAATCAATGGCTTCCTCAACCGTTGGAATGATCGTAAGAATGGATTCCAATCTTGATATTTCAATCAACTTCTTCACTGAAGGGCTATGTGCTCCTGCAAGAATAAAGGCGCCATAATCTTTCCACAATCTATTAGCTGTCAATATGGCGCTTAATCCTGACGAATCGACATACTTTACATGATTCAAATCCAAGATTAAATTTCTAACGCCTTCATTTCTGAAGAAAATAAATTCGGATTTTAAATCTGGCGCGAGAATAGAATTCAAATTATCCTCATTCAATGTCAAGATGGTATATCTTTCTGACTTATCTATATTGAATTTCATACTCTAATTTGTTGACCCTCTCTTTAATCAAAAAGGAGCGCAAAAGTATTTATTTGTGCTAAGATATCCAAATTCCAACACTTCAATATTTTTATTCAAAACCATTAATTAAAAGTTAAATATTTAAAAAATGCTCAAAACGGCACATGACAAAGTAGCATTTTTTGTTAAGATGGTATCATTTTGTAGTAAAAATGAAGGATATTCACTTTTATCGCTATAAATATGTGATTTTCATTATATCTTTGACGTCAAAAGTGTTCCAGCGATTTTACACACTTTTAAAATTCACCAATGGACAACAGAAAATTTTCAGCAAAAGTCAAAAAGATCATCAAGAATAGCAAAGATGAAGCTGTCAGGTTGGGTCATGACTTTATTGGAACAGAACATTTTTTATTAGGGCTCATCCAAGAAACAGATACACTACCGGTGAAGGTACTTAGAGCGCTTTCTGTGGACATGGATGAATTAAAATATAAGATTGAGAAGGTCAATCCGATAAGGCCAACCCTTGGTACATCATATAATTATAATGAAGTGCCTCTAAACAAGCATGCTGCTATGGTTCTGAAGGTAACTTCATTAGAAGCCAAAGTGTACAAAAGTGTTGAGATCAATCCTGAACATTTGATGTTGTCGATTTTAAAACATGATGATAACGCTGCAAACAAGGTATTGCATGATTTCAACATTGATTATGAAGTCTTCAGGTCTGAGTTGGAGTTTGTAAAACACGAATCTGATGCAAGAGATACATTGTCACAAGCCCAGTCAGATTCTGACATTCCGATGGACGATGATGACAATGACGCTTTCAGCACTGCAAGAAAATCTCAAAGCAAATCTAGAACACCCGTACTTGATAATTTCGGCAGAGACGTGACACGCCTAGCTGATGAAGGAAAATTAGATCCAATCATTGGTAGAGACGTAGAAATAGAACGTGTTTCCCAAATTTTAAGTCGTAGAAAGAAAAACAACCCAATCCTGATCGGCGAACCAGGCGTGGGTAAGACTGCCATAGTAGAAGGTTTGGCGCTTAGAATCTTACAAAGAAAGGTTTCAAGAACTCTTTTCAATAAACGTGTTGTCATGCTCGACTTAGCTGCTTTGGTGGCAGGAACAAAGTATAGAGGACAGTTTGAAGAAAGGATGAAAGCCATCATGACTGAGCTAGAAAAAGCGAGGGATATTATTCTATTTATTGATGAAATTCATACCATCGTGGGAGCAGGAGGGGCTACAGGTTCATTGGACGCTTCCAATATATTCAAACCCGCATTAGCACGTGGTGAATTACAATGTATCGGTGCTTCCACATTAGATGAATACAGACAGTATATTGAAAAAGATGGTGCTCTAGACCGCAGATTTCAAAAGGTCATGGTTGATCCACCATCTGCTGAAGAAACTGTTCATATTTTGCACAATATCAAAGGGAAATATGAAGACTTCCACAATGTCACATATTCCGATGATGCGGTAGTAGCCTGTGTGAAATTGAGCGAAAGATATATCTCCGATAGGTTTTTCCCTGATAAAGCGATAGATGTCATGGATGAAGTTGGAGCAAGAACGCATCTCAAGAACATCCATGTTCCAAAATTTATCGAAGATCTCGAAAAAGAGATTGAGGGTATCAAAGAACAAAAAAATAGCGCAGTCAAGAATCAGCAGTATGAGTTGGCAGCTGATTTGAGAGATCAAGAATCAAAATTGCTTAGAAAACTTGAGCATAATAAAGAAGAATGGGATAAAGAATCGAAAACCAAGCGATATCCTGTTAACGAAGATGACATAGCTGAAGTTGTCGCAATGATGACTGGCATTCCTGTCCGCAAAGTGGCAGAGACCGAATCAAGCAAGCTTGTAAAAATGAACTCTGACTTGGGCAGCGTCATTATTGGTCAGAGCGAAGCCATTAAAAAGGTCACTAAAGCCATCCAAAGAAACAGGGTTGGTTTAAAAGATCCAAACAAACCGATAGGCTCATTTATTTTCCTAGGTCCTACAGGAGTAGGAAAGACTGAATTGGCGAAGGCATTGGCAAGATATTTATTTGACAATGACGATGCGCTCATCAGAATAGATATGTCTGAATACATGGAAAAATTTTCAGTATCTAGATTGATTGGAGCGCCTCCGGGCTACGTGGGTTACGAAGAAGGTGGGCAGCTCACAGAAAAGGTGAGAAGAAAACCCTATTCAGTTATTTTATTAGATGAAATAGAAAAAGCACATCCGGATATTTATAACATTCTTTTACAAGTACTGGATGATGGACAGCTCACAGATGGTTTAGGAAGGAAGGTTGACTTTAAAAATACATTGATCATCATGACTTCCAATATTGGTGTACGTCAGTTGAAAGACTTCGGCCAAGGTCTTGGATTTGCCACAGCTGCAAGACAAGACAATGCGGAAGAAAATACCAAAGCTGTCATTCAATCAGCACTCAAAAAGACTTTTTCTCCTGAATTTCTCAATAGAATTGATGACGTTGTGATCTTCAATAGCCTTGAAAAAAGTGATATATTCAACATCATCGATATCACATTGCAGCAATTGTTCAATAGGATGAACAATCTTGAGTTATCACTTTCATTGACAGAAGAAGCAAAAGAGTTTGTGGCTGATAAAGGTTTTGATCCACAATTTGGTGCGAGACCATTGGCGAGAGCCATTCAAAAATACGTAGAAGATCCATTGGCTGAGTTTATTTTGGCAGAAAATCCTGCAAAAGGCTCCAAGTTAATGGCAAAATTGAGTGAAGACAAGACAGCCATCGAGATCAGTGCGGCAGAGACCAAGCACAAGAAAGCTGACGAACAAGGCAAATAATTTAAAATTATTGAGCACTAAATAAGTTATATATACAGACATCTCTTATATTTGCACACTAATATAATAAACATTTTTATAACAAAATATCTATCATTTGGCAAGAGGAAGAATTCAGCCTTCAAATAAGGCTCAGGATGACAAATATCAATACAAACTTAACCAAGAAATCACATCACCACGTGTGAGATTAGTCGGTGACAACCTCGATGAAGTCAGCGTAGCAGCAAATAAAAACATAGAAACCGGAGTATATTACACCAATCAAGTCCTGAACTGGGCAAGGGAAATGGAAATGGATCTCGTAGAAATTAGCCCTAATGCTGAGCCTCCCGTTTGCAAAATCATAGATTATAAAAAGTTTATATACGATAGAAAGAAAAAGGAAAAAGAGCTCAAAGCAAAAACCGCAAAAACCGTCGTAAAAGAAATTCGATTCGGCCCCAATACTGATGAGCACGATTTTGAATTCAAACTCAAACATGCCCTTAAATTCTTAGAAGAAGGTGCTAAAATCAAAGCATACGTCCACTTCAAAGGTAGAGCTATCGTGTTTAAAGATCGCGGTGAGTTGATATTATTGAGATTTTTAAAGGAACTGGAAGAGTTTGGCGCAGCCGAAGAATTGCCGAAATTGGAAGGTAAGCGTATGATCGTAATCATATCCCCAAAAAAGAAAGCAAAATAGATTGATTGATTTAAACAGATAGTGTATTGGATTCTCAACGAACAATACAATGTTTAATCATGCCACTAAATGAGAAATGTGATTTTTTATTACATACATCATTGAGTTTCTAAAATTAAGAGGATGTTTAAATTTTGTTTTTGGAAAATAAAATGGAATTATTTTGGACGAAAAAAGGCAAATTTTACAGTCGAATGTTGGCAATTCGACGAAAAATTTAACGAATTTGTAGCCAAAATACAACATTTTCTTGCTAAAGGATAAATTTTAAACATACTCTAAAAAAAAGTTCTTTAAAAGTGAACATTCGCAAAATTTACACAAGTACAATCACCAAAGACATTTGCAAATCTGCAATGATTGTCATTGTTTTTATATCTGTTATTTTGGAAATGAGTGGCCAAACCACACAGGTATTTTCTTTGGCTTCAAATGGTATAAATCGATCTTTTAGAATACATTTTCCATCGAATATTTCTGATACCAAAGATAGACCTGTAGTGATCAATATGCATGGTTACGGTTCAAATGCTTTGGAGCAAGAAATATACACCCAAATGGATCCAGTTGCCGATAAAGAAGGATTCATTGTAATTTACCCTGATGGAATCAATGCAGCTTGGAATGTAGGTTGGTCATTCGGAAGCACAGCAGATGATGTCTTGTTTACCTCTGATCTCATAGATTATTTGGTAAATAATTATAGTGTTGACAAACAGCGCATCTACGCATGCGGTCTATCTAATGGAGGTTTCATGAGCTATTATTTAGCCTGCAACTTACCCAATAAAATAGCTGCAATAGCATCCGTTGCTGGTTCAATGGTACCGGCAAACGTAGGATTATGTAGTACAAACGTTCCTATGCCTGTAATGCAGATTCATGGCACCAATGATCAAGTAGTGCCTTACACTGGGCTATCACCGATCTCCGCCCCAATAGAAAGCGTGGTAAAATTTTGGGTGGATCATAACGGATGTCAAAAAACTCCAACAATAACCCCTTTTACGGATATCAACACAAATGACAACACTACGAGTGAGCGTTATGTGTATGCTTCGGGAAAAAATGGATCAGAAGTACAATTCATCAAAGTAACCGGTGGCGCACACACTTGGCCAGGCGCTATCATTGATATTGATGTCACATCAAAGGATTTTAAAGCAAGTGAGGAGATATGGGCTTTTTTCAAGAGATTTTCTTTACAAATAAATAGTGCTGTTTCGGATGTGTCAGTTCTTCCGGTTTTAGGTTCAAATCCGGTTCATGAAATGCTTTTTCTAACGACAGCTGTCCCTGTGGAAGGAAGTATATATAACCTAAGTGGGCAAAGGCTTATAGATTTTTATAGTGCAGTCGGCGAAAATTCAATTGATGTTACAAAACTGTCAGCCGGTCAATATTTTGTCAAATTCAAGAACTCAAATGTTCCAGTAAAGTTTGTAAAATGGTAGGCATCAAAACCATTTCTTCCTCCTGAAATATACAGTCAGTCCGATGACCACCAATATCATCAAAATCCACACAAAGAGATAGCCATAACGAAGGTTCAGCTCAGGCATGTATCTGAAATTCATCCCATAAATACCTACAATAAAGGTTACAGGTATGAAATAAGTGGAAATAATGGTCAGTGTTTTCACCACGCGGTTCATCTCGTAAGAAATAGTATTGAGTTGCAAATCTCGCAAACTAAAATTGATCTCTCGATAGGTTTCTATGGTGTCAATAACCTGTATGGTATGGTCTAAAACATCTAAAAAATACTTCCTAGTTTGTATATCCAATACCGGATGATCTGCATTGGAAAGCCTAAACAGTACTTCTCTCAGTGGGAACACATGCCTGCGAAGAATCATGATTTCCCTATTAAAAACCTGGACCAAACCAATGTCTTCAGTATGAGGATGTTTTAAAATCTTGTTTTCCAAATTTTCTAAATGATCACCGATGTTTTCAATGGCTTCAAAATAATGATCTACAGTTACATCTATCAATCTATAAAATAGATAATCCAATCCCTTGTTTCTCACCACAGAATCAACCTTGGAAATACGATCTCTTAAACCATCAAACTGATCACCTGCGTGCTCCTGAAATGTCAACAACACATTTTTCAACAAAATAAAAGAAAATTGCTCATATTCCAGAAGCATTTCTGCATCATTCCAATGAAAGCTTTTAAAGGGAACATATAGGTAATCCTGCTCCACTTCCAGCTTTGGTCTTTGGTGGATATTGAGGATATCTTCGATAAACAGCGAGTGAATCCCAAATTTATCACAGACCTGTTTGATAATATCTACATTGCTCAAACCAATGATATTGATCCAATATTTTCCTTGAGAAGTGTCTAAATCTTGTATCTCTGTGATAGTTTTTGATTCATAAAAGTGGTTATCTTTTGAAAAGTGAATCACTTCAATGATGATTTCCTGACTTTGTTGTTTTCCTGTATAAATAAGGCTTCCGGGTGGCATTCCTTTCTTTCCGGAGGTAAAGAGTTTAGTTGCTTTTTTAGATTTTGAAGGTGTTTGCATCTTTCTATGGATATACAGGCAAAGGTATAGGTTTTTTCTTTTTGTTTAATGGCACATGAATGGATATCAACGGCACATATGGAGGTGAATCTGAAAAACTAAAAATATCATCTGACACATCAAAACCCATGAGATGTCTGTCAACGTAAGCATCCAATACCGTCAAAAAATGACCTGCAATCAACCAAAAATACGACCATTCCTTATTCTTCCTATCATTATTTCTGATGGCGAGATACCTAGCTGTATTTGGATCTTCTACAGCCAATGCAGCTTCATAATTAGCCTGACTCTTTTTCAAACTTTTAGTTGTTGTAATAACAAAATAGGTTGTAGTGGTTTCTATTCCCAATGCTAATGGCACCTTCCACCATCGACGATTGTATATCTGTCCTCCACTAGGAATGAGAAGGGAATACAATGCTGCCCTTCCAGGTTTTCCTTTGAACAGCTCAAAAAAACCGTTGCTATATATAGAGTCTGTTGCTGTGGAATCCACTTCTGGTAAAACGACCGGCTCAGTTTGACCGTTCTGTGCAGAAGTATAGGTAAGAGCATATAGAATGACGACAATTACGGCGATAGATCGCCTAGTCCACTTCCATAAGCTCGAGTATTTTATTGAATTCGTCATCATTTCTGAAAGGTAATGAAATAGATCCTTTGCCGTCTTGATTTCTGTTGACAGATACTTTTGTCCCAAATTTTTGACTCAACTGAGCAGTAATTTTCTGAATCGATTCAGAAGGTGCTTTACTCTGTTTATTCGTTTTTGTTGCAGGTTTTTCTGACAACTCTCTTATAAGCTGTTCCGTTGCTCTGACCGAAAGAGATTTTTCTATGGTCTGCTTGAAAATCATCAATTGAACAGCGGGATTTTCTATTCCTGCCAACGCTCTGGCATGACCCATGCTGAGCAATCCATCTCTAACTGCTGATTGTAACTGCACAGGTAGTTTTAATAAACGGATGTAATTTGTGATCGTACTTCTATCCTTACCTACCCTATCTGACAACGCTTCATGCGTCAGATTACACTCATCCATCAAACGTTGGTATGAAATGGCGACTTCAAGTGCATTGAGGTCAGATCTTTGTATGTTTTCCACCAATGCCATCTCCAGCATTTCTTGATCATTGGCGACGCGAATATAAGCCGGAATCTCTTTTAATCCAGCCATCTTCGAAGCTCTCAATCTTCGTTCTCCCGATATCAACTGATATGTGTCACCACCTAATGCTCTGACAGTTATTGGCTGAATTAATCCGGATGTTTTTATACTTTTTGCAAGCTCCAACAGTTTTTCCTCATCGAAGTCTGTCCTTGGTTGAAATGGATTCACTTCAATCACTGCAGGGCTGATTAGGGCAATACTGTGGTTCAATTCTTTGACCAATTGCTTCCGTTCATCCGGATTATTGGTCTTCTCGATGTTGGTGAGAAGCGAACGTAAACCTTTGGATACTTCTGTTTTTTTATTCATTATTACTATTCTAAAATGATTTTATGACAAAACGGATGTATTATTGTGGGACATAAATTCATGAGCTAAGTTAAGAAAGTTGACTGCACCTTTGCTGCTGGCATCATAAATTAAGACAGGCTGACCCAAAGATGGTGCCTCGCCTATTTTACTATTTCTATGGATAACTGTCTCATAAATTCTGTCGGAAATGATGTGCCTCACTTCTTCTATAACCATATTGGCCATTCTAAGTCTCTGATCATACATAGATAGCAACACACCTTCAATCTCCAATTTTGGATTAATTGCATTTTTGACAAGATTTAAAGTATCCTTGAGTTTTCCATAACCTTCCAATGAAAAAAATTCACATTGTACAGGCACAATGACGCTATCTGCTGATGCCAAGGCATTCAAGGTGATTAATCCCAACGATGGCAGGCAGTCAATGAAGATATAATCATATTCCTTTGTGATCTTTTCCAATACATTTCTCATGATGTATTCTCTTGCCGGATAATTGACCAATTCTATTTCTGCACCTACCAAATCGATAGATGAGGGCAAAACGTCCAAATTTGGTGTGCTAGTAGAAAGAATAGCCAAGTTTGGATCTACGTTTTCAGTGAGACAGTCATAAATAGTATATTGAATATCATCAGGTTTGATACCTACACCTGAAGTTGCATTGGCTTGTGGGTCAGCATCTACCAAAAGCACCTTCATCTCCATGATAGCTAACGAAGCAGCGAGGTTAATGGCTGTTGTGGTCTTACCAACACCACCTTTTTGATTTGCTATTGCAATAATCTTGGTCATAAAAAACTATGTTTTATAATTGAATACTATCTCCTAACGGTAAAAGTGTCAGCAATTTTCCCTTTTTCGCAAAAGCATCTTTGGCTGATTTATGGTCGATCTTGATATATCCAAATGTATCGTAATGGCACCCAATTATCTGATCGCATCCTATCCATTCCGCAGCGATCACAGCATCTGAAACGCCCATGGTGAAATTACTTCCTATTGGCAATATAGCGACCTGAAGCGTAGGACAAAACATTTTTAAAAGGTGCATATCCATCGTCAAAGCTGTATCTCCGGCAAAGTAAAGCGATTCTTTGTCATTGGTAAGAAGAAAACCAACAGGATTTCCACCGTAAGTGCCGTCAGGAAGTACTGAAGAATGTACAGCATTAACCATTTTGACCTTGCCAAAATCAAACTGCCACTCACCACCTATATTCATTGGATGACCAGATATACCTTTTTGTTGAAACCATTCGACAATTTCGTAGGTAGAAATGATAGTTGCATTATTGTTTTTTGCAATGGCTTCAGCATCTGCCACATGATCACCATGACCATGGCTCAGTAAGATGTGATCCACCGAAATGGACTCTACATTCTTTTCTTCCACCAACGGATTTCCGGTAATGAAAGGATCAAACAAGAGACGCTTGCCACCAAACTCTATAATAAAAGTAGAATGTCCAAAATACTTAATATTCATATTATTATTATTACAATGATATAAAATATTGAAATAAAAAATGTTGAAATAAATCCCGAAGAATAATGGATGAAATCCTTTAGTTTACAACGTGCAAAGATACAATATTTAGGAGAATCAATTGACATACCTTTAAATAACACAATGTTAATCTTTGGGTTTACTTCTCTCCAAAAAACCAAAATTTTAATTGTCCGTTTCGTGTTTATTAATGGATACAACTTGGTCAAAAATATTAGATTCATGATAGTTTAGATCAAAGATTTTTTGATGAAATTAAAGTAGGCATAGTTGAATTTCATGACAGTAACGATATAAAATTACTACCTTTGCCTAAGATTACAATCTCCATTATGTTGCACACAAATTCAGAAATCGGTCATTTAAGGAAGGTCATTATCCATAGGCCAGATGATGGCATAGCTCGTGTTTCACCAAAAAAGGCAGAAGAATTGCTCTTCGATGATATCGTATATTTACCTCAAATGAGAGAAGAACATGATGTCTTTCGGCGTGTTTTGCAAGCGTTTTTAGGAAAACCGAATGTCTTGGATACCCAGCGACTGATTACTGAAGGATTTGATGCTAGTCCTGATATCAAAGATGAATTGATCAGCAAAGTCATAGAATATGAAGAACGTCCACCTTCTGATAAAGATTTTTTGATGAGCTTGAAACATGATGAGTTGACAAAATTATTGATCACGGGATATTATCAAGATGACGATCACATATATTTCGATCCTATTCCCAACTTTATTTTTACCCGAGATGTGGCCGTCACGATAAAAGACCATATCATCCTGACAAAAGCTGCCAAATCTGCCCGATATAGGGAGAATCTATTGACCCGATTTATATTTTATGCTCATCCATTATTTGCACATCTGAATAATGAAAATAAAATCATCAATCTCAATCATATAGATAAATTTCCACCATCAAAGTACGGAGAAGTTGTGTCATTGGAAGGTGGCGACATGATGGTTTTGAATGATGATTATGTGTTAATAGGCTGCTCAGAGAGAACGACAGATCATGCTATGAAAAGTTTGATGAAAGTGCTGTTTGAAAAAGGATTGACAAAAAATGTGGCTCAAGTACACATTCCTTCAGAGCGTAGCTTTATGCATATAGATACTTTATTTACCATGATTGACCACAACGACATGATATGTTTCAAACCTATTGTCTATGATGGTTTTAGTTCTAATGTGAAAGTGTACAGAAAAAACGGTGCAAAAGTGACCTATGATTCAGTAAAAAATTTCTTTAGTCATGAGATCAACCCTGACATTCAGTTCATATTTGCAGGAGATGGAAAATCCCCTTATCAGGAACGAGAGCAATGGACAGATGGTTGCAATTTGGTGGCAATAAAACCTGGCGTAGCGATAGGATATGATCGAAACCCTAAAACTGATATTGCATTACGCAATGCAGGATATACCATCCTTCATGCAAGAGATTTTCTGCGTGATGTTGAAAATAAAACCATTGATGTCGATAAGGTAGAAAAAACAATCATCACCTTACCTTCTAACGAACTCTCAAGAGCAAGAGGCGGTTCGCATTGTATGACCTGTCCAATAGTTAGAGATTTTATTTGACCAATTTAACCGATTCAAACGGCATGCTGACATACGACTTCAAAAAAAGGGTTCGATACGGAGAAACCGATAAAATGGGATATCTTTATTATGGACAATACCCACTTTTATATGAAATAGGTCGTGCAGAGACCATGAGACACGTTGGATTTACTTACCAAAAGATGGAAGATGAATACAAGGTGATGATGCCTGTGGTCGAAGTCGAAGCCAGATACCTGAAACCGGCAAAGTATGATGATGAATTGATCATACGCTCTATAATGGAAGAACTACCTACACGGATGGTACAGTTCAAACATGAAATTTACAACCACGAGATGTCCTTACTCCATAAAGCTTCTGTAAAACTGTTCTTCATAGATATGGAGACATTTACGAGAACAAATTGTCCGGAAGACTTACAAAATCTCCTAAGGCCTTGGTTTTGATGCTTAATGAATAAGATAAAGCATTATATTAAGAAGTATGCACCATGGATTTATAAAGTCATAGAATGGTCCAAAGAGTTCTCACCCTTTGGCTTCAGAGGTGTAAGTCTGTACGAAGCCCTTGCCCAGATCATGGAGGAAACAAACCTAGCCAACATCATCAATAGGGCCAACTCAATAGCATACAGTTTATTTTTATCGCTTTTTCCTACCATCATCTTCATTTTTGCCTTACTGCCATTATTGCCCATTGCCATTGATTTTACCAGTGCACTGGAAGAAAGGACAAAGTATGTACTACCCTACGCATCTCATAAATATATCTTCGACATACTGAATGACATCGTATTGACAAAGAGACAAGGGTTACTTTCCTTAGGCGCATTTTTAGCTTTATATTTTTCTTCTAATGGCATGCTTACGCTCATGGGCGGTTTTGATAAAACATGGTCAGGCGTTTTCAAAAAAAGAAATATCATCGTGCAAAGACTTTGGGCGATTGCATTGACAGTATTATTGACAATACTTTTGGTCATAGCACTCGTCATTCCAGTTCTTGAAAAATATTTTGTAAATTATATTGAAAACTTGATGGCGCTACCGGTCATAGTAAACGACCTGTTGACAGCCTTGGTATGGGTTATAACGATATTTGTGCTTTACACAGGTATTTCATTGATTTATAGGTTTGGTCCATCCATGTACAGCAAGACGCCATTTTTCAATTTTGGAGCTTCTTTTGCAGTGATTTTCACACTATTGTTATCAAAAATTTTCAGTGTGTATATCAATAATTTCAGCAGATATAATGAAGTGTATGGTTCCATTGGAGCACTGATGGTACTTCTGATTTGGATTCAGTTGAATTCCATGATCCTTTTGATTGGTTTTGAAATCAATGCAAGCATCGCTATCAATGAGTCAAAAAGGGAGAAACTTTTGGAGGAAGCATAGTTTTTGGCATCATATTTGATATTTAGTTAATATCTCATTCCAAAAAACAGAAGTCTTGCCAATTGGTAAGACTTTTTTTATTTATATTCTTTCGGAATAACTTATTTTTGCAATCTAAAAATTATTCGGGACGTGGCGCAGCCTGGTAGCGCACTAGCATGGGGTGCTAGGGGTCGCTGGTTCGAATCCAGTCGTCCCGACTAAAAAAACTAAAATGAAGTTAAAAAACATCTTTCATGACATAGCTTACACCATTTTCCCGAATTTGTGCATTGGATGTGGAAGAAAACCTTCATCGAGAAATAGCCATTTCTGCGTGAGCTGCGCTTTTAATGTTCCTTTTACAGATCATTTCGAACTCAAAACACATTATGTTTCCAGTCATTTTTTTGGGAGGTTCAAGTATGATTTTGCAGGTTCGCTTTTTGTATTCAGAGAGAGATCTATAGTACAAAACATGCTCCACAACCTCAAGTACAAGAGAAAAGCATATATAGGCACAGCACTTGGTGAAATGATTGGAGATAAAGCGACAGAAAGCCATATATTTCCACGTCCGGACATCATCATTCCAATCCCTATCCACTTCTCAAAAAAGTATCATAGAGGCTACAATCAAAGCGAACTCATCGCAAGTCCCATTGCAAAAAAGTTGCATTGTGAGATGATGAATAACTTACTTATAAAAGAAAAAACAACCGAGTCACAAACCAGAAAATCAAGGTCTGAACGTGTTATCAATGTGAAAGAAAGTTTTTCAATCAACGATCCCACACAAATCTTAAAACAAAAACATGTACTATTGGTAGATGATGTCATCACAACCGGAGCCACTATAGAAGCTTGTGCACAGTTATTGTACGATCATGGTATTGACACACTTTCTGTGGTAAGTGCTGCAGCAGCAGAATAAAAATTGCTTATAATATACTCATAGTATTAATCGCACATACCGTATTGTTTTATACATTTGCGGTATGAATCGCGAAATAGCTTTATTGGAGAAGTTAGAGAAAGATTTGAGTCTCAAACAATTGCAGATAAAATCGTTGCTCACCATCACGCAAGCCATTAATGACAACGTGTCTGCCGAAGGTTTGTACAATATGTATAAATCTTTTCTAAGCTGGGAAATGGGCGTAGAAAAAATGGCTTTGTATATTTTAGCTGATGGAGAATGGCAATGTACGACTGCAATAAATCATGGTATTTCTGATCATGAAGAAATCATGTCCATCCTTCTACCACACAAAAGACTTTACACCATCAAGCAAGACGAATATCCGATTCTGGAAGGTTTTGATATCATCATTCCTGTATTTCACAAGAACTTACCTATCGCATATGCCATCATAGGTGGTATCAAGGAGAAAGAAGATTTATATAATAAGATACAGTTCATCACTACAATTACTAATATCATCGCAGTTGCCATAGAAAATAAAAGACTTTTCAAAAGACAACTCGAACAAGAGCGATTAAGACGGGAAATGGAATTTGCAACGGAAGTTCAACAAATGCTCATACCTGAAAACCTTCCTGTGAGTGAGAAATTTGCCTTCTCAAAAATTTATATGCCACATGACAACATCGGTGGTGATTACCTAGATTTTATTCAGTTTGATGAACATCGATTTGCGTTTTGTATTGCAGATATATCCGGAAAAGGTGTTGCAGCTGCATTGCTCATGGCCAATTTTCAGGCGATGATTCAAAGTCTGATCTTCCAGTACAGAGACCTTGAAACCTTTATATTTGCATTGAATCAATCGGTGTATCGCATCACTAAAAGCGATCGGTACATCACATTTTTTATAGGCGAAGTTGATCTGAAAGCCAAAACTTTGAAGTATGTCAACGCCGGCCACTACCCTCCTATCTTGGAATCCAAAGGAAATATCACTCGACTGAATAAGGGCTGTTCATTTATTGGCGCCTTTGAAAAATTGGAAAACATCAAAGAAGAAGTAATTCCTATCCAATCGGGTGACATCATCTTGTGTTTTACAGATGGACTTACTGACCTTCATAATGAAAAAGGTGAATACTTTGGCGATGAGCAATTAGAAGCATTTATTAAAACAAACCAAACAGTAGCTCCAGAACCTTTTAATCAAGCTTTGTTAAATGAATTGCATGACTTTAGAGGAAATGTAGAAATCACTGATGATATCGCTGTACTGACGTGTAAAATATTTTGATGTTGAGGTTATACCCAATTGTCCATTTAAACTTTTTACAGAGATCAATCTAAACTTCTAATAAGAAAATCATCTAACACAGTTTTTGGGTAATAATCTTATCTTTGCTATTCACACAAAATATTTGTCAATGAGTCGATATCTCCACATCTTATTGCTATCCTGCATCTTTCAAACCATCACTGCGCAAATCACTGAATCAAAACTGCCCTTTCAGCTTGGCGAAGATACGGTGTATATTGTTACTTTTAGTAGCCTAGAAAATCAGATGTATAAGTTTGTACACGTCCATGAAAACGAAACCACAGCTTTGGAAGCGGGAAAAAAATTTATTGGGAAATATGGTGGTCGTTTGGTGACAATCTCCCATTCGAAAAATGGAGAAGTAAATAGAAATGTCACATTTAAATATAAGAAATCCACTTACCAATTTGATCCAAACAGAATCTATACACAGGATAAAAACGTGTTGAAAAAATCGATTTCCAAAGTCAGTGGATGGACAGGTGTCAATGATGAAGTTATCAACATGGTTCAAAAATTTGCTATGACAGTGTGGCAACAAGTCAATGATGCAGAACTGATCATTGCGCTACATAATAATAAGAATGAACCAGCCATGGTGAAAAGAAGGTGGTTGTTCTTCAATTCATACACACCTGAAAGTTATAACATCACGTCCTATATGAAAAAGTTTGATGAAGAAAATTCTACTACACACTCATGTTCTGATATCTATGTGAATCCCAATATCAATAACAGCGAATTTTTCATAGTCACACAAGCGAAAGACTTTACTTATTTTGTTGAAAAGCGATGGAATGTCGTTCTCCAAAATCAAAATCCTGTGGATGATGGCAGCATGTCGGTCTATGCAGCCAAAATGTTGAAACGGTATATAAATGCTGAAGCAAAACTCGGTAGATTCGAAGAACAATGGAATATGCTTCAAAATTTACCTAAATAAAGCTCATGTTGATTCTTTTATCACCTTCAAAAACAATGCTTTTTGACAAAGAACTCATTGAAAATACTTCAACACCTGAATTCAATGAAAAAGCTATTGTCATCAATAAAACATTACAGAAATATTCTACAAGGCAACTTGAAAAAATGATGGATATCAGCCCAAAATTGGCCTCGCAAACACATGAGCACATTCATCAATTTAGCGATCCTGATCATGAGGAAAGTAATTCCATATATGCATATAGAGGCGATGTGTATTCCGGATTGGATGCATTGAGTTTTAATCATGAAGACATCCTTTATGCACAAAACCACATCAGGATTTTATCAGCCTATTATGGCATTTTGAAGCCATTAGACCGAATCAGTCCATATAGATTGGAAATGAAGACCAAGCTTAAAATCGGAAAAACCAAAGACCTTTATACATATTGGAAACCATTGATTACAAAGTCTATCCAAGAATCTTTGAGAGTAAATTCGTATGGATACATTATAAATCTGGCATCACAAGAATACGCCAAAGTCGTTGACTTTGCAAAAACTAATGCGCAAATGATAGATGTCCAGTTCTATGAAGAGGTCGCTCAGGACAAATTAAAAATGGTGTCCGTGTTTTCAAAACGACCAAGAGGTCTTTTTGCAAAATGGATGATCATAAATAAAATCTCAGATATTGCCGACTTTGTTAACTTTTCAGAAGACGGCTATGCTTTTTCACCAGCACATTCCAATTCGTCCCAATGGATATTTATTCGTAAACATCTCTAATCTATTACCAATTTTTCAATACTGTGGTCATTTGATTCAGTAATTCATTACCTTGTTCTGAATAATTTTCCTTGTCTTTGTCATCCTTTCTCAATAAAATAATCTTGAAATTATCTGCCAATATCTCATCCGGATGGATGATGTACCTTGTATTGTCCTTGATCTTTTGAAAGAAATCCGGCGTTGCAGAAAGCGGAATTGTGGTCTTACCATTTTGATCACACTCTACATATTCACCATCATTTCCCAGTCTCACCCTGAATAAATCAAATCTGAGATAGTCAAAATATTTCTTTTTTCCAGGATTGTATTTACCGGTTTCACTGAAAATAATTGGGATTGCTTGGATACTATCGGATAATGTTATGGCATATTGCATATCCATTCCATCCGGATTGCTGAGAATTTGCTTCTGTAAAACTGGACATAACTTTGGAAAATGTGGTATCGGTTCAAATCCTATCAGTCCATAAAGCTTCTTCCTCAAATTTGGATTTCCGCGAGAAATCACATGAAATAACTCATGAACCATTACAGGCAATAAAGTTGGTTGGCTTTGTCTTTTGAATATATTCTCAGGTATAAAAATCACATTGCCTCTAGTATAATAAACGTCATCACCATAATGGTTGGTTCTTATTTTTACTATGGAAAGGCGATCGGGATACAACCTTGGGTTCAACGCATGGGACAATGTCCGCACCGAGTCAAATACTTGATATAATAGATATTTTTCCTCTTTTGTCCAATTGAGTACTTCAGTTTTTAAAAATTGTTTGTATTGGGTTAGTATCTCACTTCTAGCTTGGTTCGTAAAATTGTGGTGCATTTGCAATTCCATATCCAGGAGAGAAATCCGATCAAAAAAACCATCATTCTTATCATCAATGATGACCTTAGAAGCTTCTATACTATCCAAAAAATACACTATAGAAGGCACTGCTTCAGGACTTGTAGCAGTAATCGGTTCTACACTTTTACTTGACTTGCACGTGAAAAGGGTGAATGAAAAAAAGACAAAAAAAATGGTTTGATGAGACATAAGCAGATTCATTAATGCTAACAAAGATACTCTAAAAACTCAAATTTTATGCTATTTGTTACTTATCGTTACGATGATAACGTAAAACTATTCATGAGTCAAAAAACAATAAGCCCATCTAATTAACGACTCTTAAACACAATTGATCCTCTATAAAGCATCGTTGGTAGAAAATAGCATCAAAAACAGCTTGTTAAAAAAAACAAATGCATAAAAACGCCGTTGTAGAAAACGATTAAAAAATAAATTTATGCGATTATTCACTTTACTAAGTTTTTGTATTATGACTTTCCAAATGGAAGCACAGCCAACACCTTTGTTAGACAGAGAACTATTTTTTGGAAACCCTGAAATTTCAGCGAGTCAACTCAGTCCTGATGGGCAGTGGGTTTCATTTATGAAGGCATACAATGGGATCATGAATGTCTGGGTTAAAAAATTTGACGAATCATTTGATAAGGCAAAACCCTTGACAGATAGTTCAAGACCTTTATATGGATATTTTTGGACTGATGACAGCAAGTATATCTTGTATGTCAAGGATAAAGATGGCGATGAAAATATCAATGTTTTTGCTGTTAGCCCAACAGCTACAGCTCCTGCTAATGGTGTGCCGGAATCAAGAAATTTAACGCCTTTAAAGGATGTGACTGCACAAATTTTCAATGTGAGCCAAAACAATCCTGACATCATGATGATTGGTCTGAACGATAGAGATAAAGCTTGGCATGATCTATATGAACTCCATATTTCTACCGGAGAGCTCAATCTGGTGTATGAGAATAATGACAGAATCACAGGATATGATTTCGATTGGGATGATAAGCTGAGAGTGTTGTATCAGACTGATGAGAAGGGAAATACTAAAATGTTGAGAATAAATGTGGATAAATCTTTGACGCCAATCTATGAAACCACGGTCACAGAATCTGCTTACATCTCAAACTGGAATGAAGACAATTCTCAATTTTACCTAGTAACCAATGTGGGACAATTGGACAAATCCACCTTGTACCTCATGAATCCGGAGACCAAAGCAATGACACTTATTGAAAGTGATCCGCAAAACAAGGTAGATTTCGGAGGACTAAAAATCGATAGAAATACGAGAAAAATTATCGCTACAAACTATACTTTGGACAAGTCAAAGTATTACTGGAAGAATAAGACTTGGGAAACCATGTACAATGAACTCAAGGCAAAATTTCCAGGAAGAGAAGTAGAATTCCAAAGCTCCACCAAGGATTACAGCAAATTCCTATTGGCTATTTGGGGTGATAAATATGCTGCAGAAGTGTATTTCTACGATGCGAAGACAAAAAAATTGATCTACCAATATACGGGACGTCCAAAGTTGAAGGAAGTTGAGAAGTATTTGGCACCAATGACTTCTATCACATATAAGAGTAGTGATGGATTAGAAATTCCGGCATACCTCACCGTTCCTGTTGGAAAAGATGCAAAAAATTTGCCTGTTGTTGTATTGGTACATGGTGGACCTAAAGGCCCAAGAGATTATTGGGGTTACGATGCTGAAGTTCAATTTCTCGCCAACAGAGGATATGCCGTACTCCAACCCAACTTTAGAGCAAGTGGTGGATATGGAAAAAAGTTCTTGAATGCAGGCGACCTACAATGGGGAAAACTGATGCAAGATGACGTCACTTGGGGTGTCAAGCACCTGATTAGTAAGGGCATTGCTGATCCTAACAAAGTTGCGATCATGGGTGGAAGTTATGGAGGTTATGCTACATTAGCGGGATTAGCATTTACACCTGATCTGTATGCTTGTGGTGTAGATATCGTAGGGCCTAGTAATATCTTTACATTATTGGAATCCATTCCGGCATATTGGGAATCAGGAAGAGCATTTCTACATGGTATGGTTGGAGACCCAAATACCGATGAAGGAAAGCAACGCATCCGAGAAGCAAGCCCATTGTTCAGCGTTGATAAAATTGTTAAACCATTGCTCATCATTCAAGGTGCCAATGATCCCAGAGTCAAACAAGCTGAAGCAGACCAAATCGTCATAGCTTTGAGAGAAAAAGGTAAAAAAGTTGATTATCTTTTGGCAAAAGATGAAGGTCACGGTTTTGCAAAGCCATTGAATAGGAAGGCCATGTATGCCGAAGTAGAACTTTTCTTACATGACATCTTGGGAGGTAGATATCAGGCTGAAATGGCAGAAGATGTTCAATCTACATTGGATGGACTCAGAGTGGATATCAGCAAAGTTACATACACTCCGAAGACCGATATCAAGGTCATGGAAGAATTGCCAATGTCTAAAGCAAACCCAAAAGAAGGTACCTATGAGTATGATGTACTAATAGCAGTCCAAGGGCAAACCATTCCTATGCAAATGACACGCACCATCTCCAAAGAAAATGGAAACTGGGTGATCAAGGAGGAAAGCAAAGGTCCAATGGGTGAAATGTCAGAAGAATTGAAATGCACATCTATGTTTACACCAATATCACGGACAGTGAAACAAATGGGTCAAGAAATTCCGGTAATGTTTGAAGGCAACAAAGCATCTCTCAATGTCATGAATCAAAAAATGGAAATTCTATTTGATGGTGCATATATGGCTGATGGGCCTGGAACAGATATTTTAATCGGTGGCTACGATTTGAAACCCGGATATACCTTGTCTTATTCAGTTCCAGATATGATGACCATGAAACCTAAAAAAGTCATTCTCACAGTTAAAGACAGTGAAGCATTGAATGGCATCAATTATACCAGAGTAGATGTCGTCGGTCATGAAAATGAAAATGATAAAGTATCCTACTGGATTAATCCATCTACAGGAATGGCGGACAGAATAGTGCAGGTCATGCCGGCTATGATGAATGCGGTGATGACCATGACCAAAAAATAATAAAATCTAAAAACCCATATTCAATGGTCGAATGGCATTCCCATTCGGCCATTTTTTTTACATTTCAGATAAAACAAACTGTAAAATTAATAATCTGTTTTCACTGATTTGTCAAATGGAACCTGAAATTGATACTTGAGATTGGAAGATTGATCATCCGGTAATACATCCAAACCATACCTCACCTTGCGTGGGTCATCCATCACCAAAGTACCAAATATTCTATCCCAAATGGAAAAAATATTTCCAAAGTTAGTATCTGTCCAAGGTCTTTCATAGTGGTGGTGAAATTTATGCATATTTGGCGTAATAAATATCAAACCTAAAGTTGAATCCAGCCAAAGCGGTGTTTTAAAATTGGCATGTGTCAAATAAGTAAAAAACACGGTAAGCACCTTGTAAAATAAGAAATACGCAAATGGAATTCCTGCAATCAACACCGCAAATAAACCGAAAATTTCTCTCAACAGATAATCGCCCGGATGATGCCGCGTACCTGTGGAAGCATCTACTTGTGTATCAGAATGGTGAACAAGGTGAAATTTCCACATCCATTTTATCCTATGCAACAAGTAGTGAACCCAGTATTGAGCCACCAAATCCAATATCAAAACTGAAATGACCAATTCAACCCACAATGGCAAATCTACGATGTTCAATAAGCCGAATTGCTTTTCCGTTATCCAGACAAAAACCAAAACAGAAAACACTCCGACCAAGCTATTAATGATGAGAGAAGTGCTCAAAAATACGAGATTCACACCATCATGTCTCCACTTTCTGTAGGTAAATTTAATCAATGGAATACCTGCTTCTAATATCCATGAAATACCCAAGCATATAAAAATCCAAAGCAACAAAGCCGGTTTGGACAGGTGATTGAAAAAATCTATAAATGTTTCCATTATAATTAAGTGATGAAGACAAAAAACAAAGATAATAATTCTATATCCATTTTGGCAACCTATTCATCTCTTCAAACGTTTATTTTTTATTGTACAAATTGTAAATAACATTAATGAAAAAATTTTTCTTTTTAGTCGGTGGGCTCACATTTTTTATGTCATCGACAACTTTGTCTGCCCAAAATCAAAACTCCACTCAAGAAAGCTATGATCCCATTTTTAAAATAGTGGAAGAAATGCCCATGATCTTAGAGTGTTACGGATCCGGTACAGAAAAAGAAATGCAAAACTGTAGTGATTCAAAATTGGCAACATTTATTGCCGAAAACTTAGAGTATCCTGAGCAAGCTAAACTGAATAAAACACAAGGGAAAGCCGTAATTCAATTTGTTGTAAATAAAGACAGTACTATTCAGGAGATAAGAATTGCCAGAAACTTAGCGGACGGATGTGGCGACGCTGCTTATAAGGTGATAGAGAAACTGAAGAACTCTCCTATAAGATGGAGACCAGGACATCAGCGCGCAAAACCCGTTTCAGTTTTATTGACGTTGCCAATTGAATTCAAGCTGCCGAATTAATCTTAATAATAAATCAGTTAGTTTAGCAGTTTTCAAAAGATAGATGTTACTTTTGTAACTAAATACTTGACTATTCAGTCAGAATATAGTACCATTGCATTTAGAATAAAATAATAAGGAACATGCAACCAAAAAATAGAATAGTTGCAGCAATTTTGGCTTTTTTCACAGGATGGATTGGAGGGCACCAGTTGTATTTGGGTCGTATCGGTGGATTTATCGGATTTATGATGCTCTTTGTGATATGGGTGAATACAGGAATTCCTATCTCTTTAATTGCAGGTATTATTACAGGGGTGAAATTCTTAAATATGAGTGACCAAGAGTTCAACCGCAAGTATAATCGAGGCTTCGCTTTTCCAAATTACGGACCTCTGGAAAGGAGAAGAGAAGAACAAATGAAGAGATATGAACAAATCCCTCAAACCAGGCAAAGGCCAATAGCACAAGTCAAAGCAAATCCCTATAAGGTTAGTGGTATAAAAAAATATAAAGATTTTGACTTGGATGATGCCATTGCTGATTTTTCTAAAGGTCTTGAAATTGCACCCAATGACGTGGCCTTACATTTTAATATTGCATGTGCATATTCACTGACAGAACAAAAGGAAAAATCATTTTTTCACTTGAGCAGAGCAGTTTCTTTGGGATTAGATGGAGAAGAACGGATCATGTCGCATGACGATCTAGCCTTCATCCGTATCCAACCTGAATTTGAAGCTTTTAAGAAAAGTGGCTTCAAGGTATTGCCTCAGTACCGAATCCAAGCCATAAAAGAAGAAGAAAAAACAAATAACAGCTGGGCCTCTCAAGATGTGCCTGAAGATGCACTACTCAATCAATTGAATAAATTAAATGAACTTCGTTCAAGAGGTGTTTTGTCAGAAGACGAATTCAATGCAGAGCGCAAGAAAATTTTAAGACGGTAAATACATAGAGTTTTGATTGCAAGAGAACTTATTTCGCAAAATATCTTTCCCATATTGACGTCTGACACGGGTGCAGAAGCATTACAGATGATGCAGGTTTATCATGTAAAACACCTTCCAATTGTCAATAATGAGGTACTGCTTGGCGTGCTGTCTGAGGATGACATTCTAATTCACCACATTGATGATGCTGTCGGCACCTATAGATTAACCCATATTCGACCATATTGTTACGATGATGAGCATCTCTTCGAAGTGATGACAAAGCTGGGCAGGTACAAACTTACGATGATTCCTGTAATCGACCACGAAGAGAAATTTCTTGGTGTCATCACAATGGAGTATGTGTTGCAATATTTTTCAACGCAATTTTCATTTTCGGATAACGGAAGCATATTGGTATTAGAATCACAAAAACAAGATTTTTCTTTGGCTGAGATTGCTAGGATTGCAGAATCTGAAGATGTGACAATACTGGCTATTTTTGTAAGCCATACACCGGATGACCCCAAAACATTCATCACTCTAAAACTCAATAGACAAGACGTCACATCCCTGAAAGCGACATATGAAAGATTCGGTTATATAGTCTCCGGTGCATATTCTGATGCAGAATACCAAGATGACATGAAAGACCGATATGATGCATTGATGGCCTATCTAAATATTTGATATCGCATGCGGTTCCTTGCTGCGAAAATGTTTTTTAGCGGGTTGGTTTGCCTCCTTCTGTCCAACAATAGTGGTTGGAGTCAATCCACTTTTCTGACCATTCGCCACATCGAAGTATCAGGCAATGTGAAGACAAAAAAATTTGTCATCCTTCAAGAATTAGATTTCAAAGAGGGAGATTCCATAAGATTTGAAGACCTTTCTGCTGTTATGTTGAAAAATAATGGAAGATTAGAATCATTAAATCTATTTACAAAGTCCAATATCAACATAAAAAACTGGGACAGCACACATAACTTCATTGACATATATATTACAGTACAGGAAAATTGGTACATCTATCCATATCCCATTTTAGAGCTGGCAGATCGGAATTTCAATGTATGGCGCAAGGAATTTAATTACAGTATCGATAGGCTAAATTACGGCATCGGTTTAAAACATATCAATCTTACAGGGAGAAATGACGCCCTTTCGCTCAAATTACACGGAGGTTACACTTCAAAATATGAATTTGTGTACGAGTATCCCAATGTTTTTAAAAGATGGGGCCTTTCGGCCAATGTCCTCTACGCTACCAACAAAGAGTTTGGTTATATTTCAAAGGATAACATATTGAATTTTTACAAATATGAAGGCGAAAAACCAATTTTCACCCAACTCAAAGCCAGAATAGGTATTCAAAATAGAAGCTCCATATATATCTTTCAAAAATTTTCCCTAGGTTTCACGATGGCCAAGATTGGAGAAGCATTTGACATCCAATTGAATCCCAATTATTTTGCCCCAAATCAGAAGAAACTATCTATTTTGGACGTGGAATATATAATAAAAGCGGACAAAACCACTTATCCTTTGTATCCGACTAATGGCATCAGAGGAGAGTTTGTGTTCAAGCATGAGGGATTTTCAGATGAAGTGCAAACCACTGCATTAAGCATGTCATTAGAGACTTTTGCTCCATTGATGAAGAACCTATTCCTTTCCAATGGACTCCATTTCAAATTCAATGCACAGTCAAAACCAATCCCATACTACTTGTATAAAGGCATTGGCTACAGCAAGTATAGCATATTGGGATATCAACTCTATGTCATGGAAGCCAAAGATTTTGTGGTATTAAATAATGCATTGACTTACAAAGTATTAAACTTTGATCATCGGTTTAAAAATTGGATGCCAAGACAATTTAAGACCTTCAATCTAAAATCATTTGTAAAGTTTGGTTTTGATGTAGGATATGCCAATGATCCATATTTTGGGGAAATCAACCCACTTTCTAATAACGTTCAATACGGTTATGGTCCTGGTGTGGATTTCATTTTGTACAATATTGCAACAATAAGCGTTTCATATGGTATCAATAAATTGGGCCAGAAGGCTTGGTATTTTGAAGCATTGATGTCATTTTGAGATTTGATCTCTATAACTGATACCCAAGTAAATCACAAGTGCACTTATCAAGACATAATAATATGTGAAAAAGCGCCACATAGAAACTACTAAATACGAAAGTTTTGATGGAATACTGTGTCCAAAAATCAATAAAAATGAAGCTTCCGCTCCCCCACTTGCACCGGGTGTTGGTATAAAAAGCATGGTGATATAGACAAACCACTGCCTTACATACACCTGAATCACATCAAAATCTATATGAAAAGCGTGCAATAACACCAGTAATACTGTGAATTTTGAAAGCCATTGAAGTAAAAGAATCGAAAAACTAAAAAACATTCGCCACTTTCCATGCTTCAATGCCATCCCAAATGCTGACTTCATCTCTGTCAGACTAGCCAGTAAATTAGACTTAAATTTATAAAACCTAGCATAGTATGTTTTTGGAAGGTAGTTTCCAAGTTTAAAAAATTTGGGAAGTTTTTTATTGTAATACAAAAACAAATACAGACCAACTAAAAAAATTAGAATAGCTAAAGGAATGATATTTACGTGAACGAAATTTCCTACGGAATGCGCTACTTTCATCACTAATGCTTCAGAAAAAAATGTGGACAATATCAATCCCAATGTATAAAAAACCAAGTCTTCTATCATGCCGTATGTCAATAAAAATCCTACGTTTTTAGCCATGAAACCTCTATTCAGTAATAACGCCGCTTTGACAGGTGCACCACCAACAGCTGTTGGACTTAATGCTGACGCCACTTCTGCAGTAACAACAATTTTTAAACAGTCCAAATAGCCAATCTTCTCGCCAAAAAACTTGGACCAAAACCACACCCTAAACGCATATCCTAACCACGGAATCGCCATGAGTACCATAATTAGAAAAATATAACGTAGATGTAGCGTCTTCACCGTCTGCAACATTTCCCTATCCGTAGTGTAAAGGACGAATAATATATGCACACAGATTCCAATGGCTATAAAGATGCCCAGCTTTCTGAATAGATTGTTAGAATTACTTTGAGCTTTGTGATCCATCTACAAAGTCATTTTCATTCCTTAAGAATGGCTTTAGTCAGATATTGATCTCCCAATTTTATCCTCACAAAGTACAAACCTTGAGCAACTGAAGAAAAATCCAATGAGGTGTAGATTGCATCCACATCTTGGTTCAATACCACATGACCCAATGCATCAAATACCGTCACATTGTCCATTAATTTCTTGGATTGGACAAATACGATACTAGAAGCAGGATTAGGATATACCAAAACATCAACATCGAAAATCTCAACTTCCTTCACTTCGGTGGTAATAGCCGCTTTCACGGCTTCAAGCGCATTAATCCTTCCATAACCATAAAAAGGATTTGGCACCTCTAAGCCTGAATATCCTAGGCATGTATCTGGTATGGTTAGAGGAACTGCAGTCTGCTCCAAAATATTTGCAATGATGTCCACATGACCGGCAAGTGAAGGATTTGCTGAAAGCATCAGCGCTACCACACCCGCATTGTGGGGTGATGACATACTGGTTCCTCCATATGAAGCAAAGAACCCATTTTTTATCACGGAGCGAACTCTGACACCGGGAGCAACTACATTAGGTTTTATTCTAAAACTACTATCTATCACGACGGGACCTCTACTGCTAAATCCTGCAATAATGTCAGTCTCATCAGTAGCACCTATGGAAAAAGATGATTCAAAAAATCCGGGAGGCCCTGTAACAGTTCCACATTTGGGACCTTCATTACCCGCAGAAACCGATACAAAAATTCCTGAAGCTTGCAGTGTTTTTACAACCATTTCCATGACCATAAATGCCTCAAGCCCGCATCCTTCTTCCTGTGAGCAATAGTATGAATTATTGATGATGTCAGGGGATTTACTTGGATCGGGATCTAATCCTTCAGAATATGGAGCTAGCATCCACTCAAAACACTCTATATATGTAGAAAGCTTACCCCAACCTCTATCCATGTTTCGGCAAGCCACCCATTTTGCATCAGGTGCTACACCGATGATATTAGCAGAATCTTGCCCTACCATAGTACCTACGGTATGGGTGCCATGGTTAAGATCATCGCATGGTATAGTTGTAGAAAGCCCGCATGGATTGGGAATGGTATCCGGGTAGTGTTCATTGATCTCATGAATGGCATCGTGCCAACTGATCGAGTGATCCGCAGCATCGTCACTTACATACCCTCTGTATTTTGATTTTAGGGGAGAAACTTCCCAATCCACACCTGTATCCAAACTGCCGACGACAACACCTTGACCTTTATAGCCCAATTTCCAGACACTGTCTGCCATAATTTTAGAAATTCCCCATTCAGGAAACATAGACCTTTCAGACTTTGGAAGTCGATCTTCAACATAATTCTCTAATTTGATATCACTGTCATAGACAATAGAAGTGACGTCATTTCTACACGCAATTTGATATAGGCTTGCTAGATCTGAAGTCACTAAAATGGCATTTACTACGTAAAATGGTCTATAATCTACATGATTTCCCTTTAAAAATGCAATCAAACCGGGTTGGGAATTATCTGCTTGCTTGATCAATGCATTGTACACAAAATTGGCTTTTGCCTTTTTTGAAAATGATTTTGATGGGGAAAAATCCGCTTTATTATCCAAAAAAACTAGATAAGAAATGTCCTTATTATCTTTTCCAATACTTATGCAAACAGGATCAATCTTTTCAATACACTGTGCCTGTACACTTCCAAAAAAATACACGCTGAATAAAAGACAATGAAAGAATACTCCAATTCTCATATTATAATATTAGTATTCCGTAAAGATACCAATATATTTCAATTTTCAACCATTTGTATGAAAGGGAAATACATCTCCGGATAAAGAAATCATAAGAAGGTCGTGCAAATTCCTTTTGGGTGCATAAAATAAAAAAGACGCAAGGAATGAACCTTTACGTCTTTTTATTAACTAACAAATCACCTTATTATTAAAAAACAAATTTTATTACAATCAAACTTTATTTAACGCTTCTGTAAAGCCTTTAATTAGATTTTGATAGCACAAAGGTATGACAGAAATAAAATACAAAATAAAGTTTAACCATAAATTAACAGAATTTAATTTTAAATAAGGCTTATTATAACTTATCTAACAAAATTTAATTTTGTTTTACAAGATTACTCGGGACATTTTAATCTGATCATCACTGAGAATCCTTCACCATGATTTGAGTCCACCGTGATTTGGCCATGCAGGTAGTTGACTCTGGATTTTATATTTTCCAAACCCATTCCATGGTGTCCAACTTTCCTAGGATCTATACCTATCCCATCATCTTCGTATTGTAGAACAACATCGTTATCATCAAAATTGAGCTGGATCAATATTTCACTAGCTTGTGCATGTTTGATGGTATTGGTGATCAGCTCTTGCACAATTCTATAGATAGTGATCGCAATCATTTTATCTATTTTCTGAGGCACATCATAGTACTGAAAGTCAATGACGGGGAATTTCTCATCATCAAACCTATTGATCAAATCATTCAAAGCCGGTATCAAGCCTAAGTTTTGTAACGAACTCGGCTGAAGGTCTCTTGAAATATTCCTGACCTCGGAAACTGCTGAATCCAGCAAATTGAATGCCTTCACATAACCTTCATCTTCATGCAAAACTTTATGATGAGACATTACACCATCAAATTGGAGTTTTATAGTACTCAACATACCTCCTAAGGAATCATGCAAATCTTTAGCAACCCTTTCTCGCTCTATCTCTTGACCTTCTATCACGGATCTCATGCTGCTGATTTTGAGATTATCTTCCAGTTCTCTAATTTTTTGGTGGTTGATTTCTTCTTTTTGTAGGCTGATGATCTTGTCTTTTTGAAGGCGCTGATCATACATTTTTACGATATAATATGACGTAAACAATACAATCAATAAACCTATCGCCAATAGGTACAACAATCTGCGCTGTGTGACATTTTTCTCTTCTGCGATTTGCTTGTCTATTTTCAGCAACTCTATGTTTGATTTGATGTCTTTGGTCCCATACTTCAAGGCAAAATTATTGAGTGATTCTATCCTATTTTTATTCAATATACTGTCATTCAGTAAGGTGTATTTACGCAAATACTTATACGCTGATGCGTGATTTTTGAGCTCGGAAAAAGTGTTTGCTAGTGTAATATAGAGGGTTTTTCTCTGTTCGTCGTATGGTTTTATGGGCAGTATGTCTTCGCTTTTTTTTAGGTATTTTTCAGACAGACTAAATGACTTATTCAGAAAATTGATATATCCAATATGGTACAAACTCATGGCACCCAAGGTGATATCTTCTTTTTTCTCACTGATTTCCAGCAACTTATAAGCAAACACAAGAGCACTATCCAATTCGTACATCTGTTCAAAAAACAAAACCCTTTCACTGAGTAGATTTTGATAGGCAGTGAAGTCTTTTTTCCAATGGTCGGAAATCTTCCACGCTTTGCGCATATAGTAGGATGCTTTATCAAAATCATTCTTTTCGCGGTAAGCGCGCTGAATGTAAAGATAGGTGCTCAATATATGAGACGTGTCCTTTGACTTCTCATATTCTTCCATCAATGGAATAAAATTATCAATCGCAGCATCGTAATATCCTGCTTCTAAAAATCGCTTCCCATATTCAAAACTCGCCTTTCTAAATCCTAAATCATTCCCTATCAATTTGTAGTATTCCATAGAGCGCCTGTAGTATTCAAACGATTTTAAGTAGTCATTCAAGACATCACCTTCGATATTTGCAAGAAGAAAGTAAGCATCTGCCAATTTTGCATGATCATTGGTGGAACGGGCTTTCTCCAAAATCTGATTCAGTTGACTATACGTATAGGTACTATCCATTTTCAACTGCGCTTGTGAAATGGAAGGAAGGCTAAAATATATCCAACCGAAAATAAATAATATAACTTGTCTTAAAAATCGCATCATGCTATAAACACACAAAAATAGGATTTATAAACGGATTTGAAAGTATTTGAAGTGTATCATTGCGTTATGGTAAAAAGTGAATTTTCTTAAAAAAATTGGAGAATAAGAAATATTTACTCATATTTGCTTCGCAATATTTGCATTAAAGACGATCATAGCTAAAGCGGCACTACATTTTCCTTCTTTTACAATTCATTGAGATCATGTTTGTTTAACTAAATGAATTACTTTTAATCTTTTTAAACTATTTACCATGTACAAAAAAATTTATAATAAATTGATAAACGTTTTTGTCTATTCAATCAGACAAAATAAATTATATGATAACTCATATTCAAACTCAGAAGGTTTTCATAAATCATTAATGTCATTGTGATGAAAACACTGATCAGAGTTTTCGTTATATTGTTTCTAAATGCATCCGGCTATCAGCTGGATGCACAAGAAACGTATTTGTGGGATTCGAATGGTAGTCTAAGAATACCTTCTTTTTACGAAATGTATCAATTTGATATACAAACAGGTGATAGACAGTTACTTTTTCGCTTAGACTCCATCCGCTTTGTGCATCCCAATATGACGGGTTATAGCTTTGAAATTATCAGTTTCGCCTTTAGTACTGACAAGAAGACCATCTATTTTCTAGAACTGGAAGGAGATCTGTACTCCTACGACATTGCTTCTGACAAGGTCACCTATATCAAAGACCTGACCCCGGGTAATGTCAATGTTCTCTGGCATGGATACCATTATACTCATCAAATAGACCAACTTAATGATTCACTTTACTATATCGGTGGTGCAACAAAAGGTATTCTGAATGTGAACAATTTTCAATTCAATTTAATAAGAGAAATACCAAGTTATGCAGCTGCCACAACACCCTTTGAATCGAAAATGTATATAAGAAAATTGGTAAAACATAAAGATAAATACGTTATTTTAGATGGTGACGTGTATCTTGCCAATATAGACTTATATGATCCAACCGAAAATTCCTTTGTCATAGATAGAGACCTAACGCCTTTAGGTTACTTTGATGATACCAATCTCATTTCATACCAGTATGCTTGTGACAGTACTGTTCTCTATACCTTAGAAAACAAATTTTATATGGGGGAGAGAGACACCATACAGATAGACCGAGTAGATCTGGTCACAGGACAAATCACGCGGTGGAAAAACTATATCGGCCTTTCTTCTGATAATTTCTCAACAAATAGAATCCGAGATGTGCAGCATTTCAATGCCACAAAGTGGGAGGACTGCCAGAGGTATATCGACCTGGACAAAGATGATAGCACAGCCCCAAATATGGATTTTCTTATCGATAGTTTGTGCACTTACACTTCTTTACCATTGAGCGACCTAGACTTACACATCAATAATGAATATCCCATAGATAGTATAGACGTCTTCATACTGAACCCACGATTTTCACAGTATATGCACTTCCCAACCGGAAACTTTTTCCTAAAAACCGGGCCAAATTTCTGGCAGCGCATCATCAATAATGGCTCAACTTCTATCGCTGACTATGAATATGCCATCAGAAAAGCCTATCTCGAAATAGACAATGATCCGAGTACCACAGATGTTATGATAGGATTCCAAGTTTGGTACAATGGCATTGTGGGTGACACCGCTATTGCCACCATACGGATTGCAGGACCATTACCATCAGCGGGAAGAGACAGCACATTTCAGTTTTGCCTTGACAAGCCATTGTTAGTACTACAAGATCTAAGAAGTAGCGATGCTGACCCTAACGGTAAGTTTTACGATACTGACTTCAATGCAATTAACCTGCTGCCTCCAATTTCAGCTTCTGATAGCATGGTCTTGAATTATATCGTCTCAAACGGGATTTGCTTTGATACTGCATCCAATATACTTAAGATCAATCCATTACCGGACATTCAAGCCATCCATGATACTATAGTTTGTCCTGACCAAATCGTATCCGTAAAAATCGTATCCAACGCAGACAGCATACTTTGGAGCGACGGCAGCAATAGTACGGAAAGAGACTTTTCCACATCAGGTACTTATCAATATACAGTTACAAATCAATTTGGGTGCTCTGCCAGCGATACATTCCGCATCGCCATCCTACCACCACCAAAATACATGGACATTGACACATCCATTTGTCCCGAAAGCAGCATCTTAGTCCATAATATTAAAATCATAGCATCGGGTGTTTACACTGACACAATACAGAATCAGGCCATGTGTGACAGCATCATCACCCGTATAAATGTGTCAGCCACTCCGCAGATACCACTTGTAATAGCAGGTGATACCACATTTTGTGCAGGAGAAAGCACCACATTGACCGTTGTCTCGCCGCATACTGATGTCATCTGGAACGATGGTGGCATATCCGAGACAATTCATGTTTCAGAACCGGGAACTATTAAAGTTGTGGGAACAGATAGTCACGGATGCATCCATACAAAAGAATTGGAAATCACTGAAAATGATGGCCCAATTATCTTCACCACTGACATGACGGATACCATTTTTTCTAATGTACTTTACTTGAATGTGATGTACAGTGAAGGGCCATTGACATATGAATGGACACCATCTGATGGATTAGATTGTAGTGATTGTGCGGAGCCTAAAATCACCGATGATCAGGATAGATTATATACAGTGACAGTCACAGATACACTAGGATGTACCGCAACAGCTGCAATAAGTATCACTTTTGTCAAACAAAATATTTTCTTGCCCAATGCAATTTCATTGAATGCTTCCAATTCTGAAAATGCCATCTTTTATCCGAAAGGAAATGGAGCAACAACCTATACTTTACAAATATTTGATCGATGGGGAAATATAGTCTTCAATCAAAGTGATGGTCGTGTAGGTGACCCAAGTAGTGGATGGCACCCAAATCCAAGACTAGAAGAAGGGGTATACGTATATGTATTGAACATACTCAATGGGCTGCAGTCAATAGTAAAATATGGTGATGTCTTGCTTTTAAAATAATGTAATAGCCCAATTTAAAATCAGTTTTGCATTTAATTTCAATTTGTTAGCATTAGAACCTTATAAAGTTATCAAACTATTTTTCAATTTATTGGCTCCCAAATAGGAAATTTTATTACCTTTGCGCCGCTATTTACAGATTCTCGTAATTTGTATCATTGGTAACCTTTAAATTTAAACATGTCAACGTATTTAAGCGACGAGAAAAAAAGAGAAATTTTCACCGAATTCGGTGGTGATGCAGCAAACACGGGTTCTATTGAAGCCCAAGTTGCACTATTTACTTACAGGATAAAATCTCTATCCGAACACTTGAAATCCAATAAAAAAGACAATTCTTGCAAGAGAACCATGCTTACATTGGTAGGAAAGCGTAAGAGACTTTTGAAATACCTCATGCATAGAGATATTCAGAAGTACAGAGATCTTATTGAGAAGTTAGGTATAAGAAAGTAAAATCCAACTAGAAGGAGGGCGTAGTTTTGAACGCCCTTTTTCATTTTTTCAGGCCACAATCAATAAGCTACACATCAATAAAAAATTTAATTGTAAGGAGTATTGATATTATATGATTATAAATATAATTTTTTTTAATACATTTGCAGTTAGATTTTAAACATTGCTGATTAAAGTGCATGTTCCGGCCATCAACTCTTGATGATCATTTTAAGAAGCCTTTTTTTACTTCACCTTAGAGTGATCAAATGCCATTCAATGGTGTATCATTACATTCAAATTAAATAAAATTAAATTCAATTATATGGGAAACATTATTCCTACAAGCGTTTCATTCAAATTACCGGATGGCAAAGATGTCACGATCGAAACCGGTAAATTAGCTACTCAAGCACACGGTTCTGTTGTGGTAAAAGTGGAAAACACAATGCTATTGGCTACCGTTGTTGCAGCTTCAGAAGCCAAACCCGATCAATCATTTTTTCCATTATCCGTTGATTACCAAGAAAAATTTGCCTCAGCTGGCAAAATTCCAGGAAACTTCTTCAGACGCGAGGCGAAATTATCAGATTATGAAGTATTGATTTCCAGATTGGTGGACAGAGCAGTCAGACCATTATTTCCTGATAATTTTTTGAACGACACACAGATCATCATCAACCTCATATCTGGCGATAAAAAAAATATGCCTGATGCCTATGCTGCATTGGCTGCTTCCGCTGCCCTATCAGTATCAGATATTCCATGGGATGGCCCTATATCTGAAGTCAGAGTTTGTAAAATAGAAGGTAAGTATGTCATCAATCCGGAAAGAGAACAACTGGCAAAAGCCGATATTGATTTGATCGTTGCAGCTACGATGAAGGACGTCATGATGGTAGAAGGAGAAGCCAACGAATGTCAAGAACACGAGCTCATAGAAGCAATAAAATTTGCACACGAAGCTATCAAAGTACAGTGTCAGGTACAACTTGACCTTGCACAAAAAGTAGGTGAAAAAGCCACTGTCAAGAGAGAAATGGCAGAAGAAGTCATCGATATGGAGTTAAAGGAAAAGGTTGCTGCATTGACGAAACAAGGTATTTATAATGTCTCAGCAAGCTATGTAGATAAACATACTAGAAAAAAGGGATTCAAGGAGATTGAAACCCAAATGATCGCTTCAATGACTGAAGAAATGGGCGAAGAATACGTAGCAGAAAATGCTTCAAAGATCAGCACATACTTCGAAAAATTGAAGAAAGACGTGGTACGGAAGATGGTTCTGGACACCGGCAAAAGGTTGGATGGAAGAACCTTGACTGAAGTTAGACCTATATGGTGCGAGGTGGATTACCTACCTTCAGCGCACGGAAGTTCCATTTTTAATCGCGGTGAAACACAATCACTGACTTCACTTACACTAGGTACAAAGTTGGACCAATTGATGGTGGACAATGCACTTGACCTATCATACGAAAAATTCATTTTGCATTATAATTTCCCGGGACTTTCAGTTGGAGAAGTCAAACCAAACCGTGGACCGGGAAGAAGAGAGATTGGCCATGCCAACTTGGCTGCAAGGTCTATTAAAAAAGTTATGCCGGAAGTGCCTTATACCATTCGATTGGTATCTGATATTCTAGAGTCAAATGGTAGCTCATCAATGGCTACTGTATGCGCAGGTTCCCTCGCTTTGATGGATGGTGGTATCAAGATCAGAGAAGCGGTATCGGGCATAGCCATGGGTATGATCGCTGAAGAAGGCAGAACAGCCATCTTGACTGATATTCTTGGGGACGAAGATGCACTTGGAGATATGGATTTCAAGGTAACAGGAACGAAAAACGGCATTGTAGGATGCCAAATGGACATTAAAATTGATGGGCTTCCATATGAGAAATTGGAGCAAGCCCTGATGCAAGCTAAGGAAGGCAGGTTACACATACTCGGCGAGATGAATAAAGTCATAGGCCATTCTAATGATGACCTTAAACCACATTCACCTCGAATGGTTGAAATGACCATCGACAAGAGTTTCATTGGTGCTGTGATAGGACCTGGTGGAAAAATTATTCAGGAAATCCAAGCAAAAACGGGTACAATTATCAATATTGAAGAAGTTGGAGATAAAGGTATTGTGACCATAGCTTCTACTGATGCTGAAGGATTAAAAGGTGCGAAAGAAGCCATCTCTAGAATTGCATTCACACCGCAAGTTGGAGATATCTATGACGCAGAAGTGGAGTCCATCATGCCATATGGAGCGTTTGTTAAGTTCTTTGGTCAAAGTGGTTTGCTTCACGTTTCTGAGTTAGACCACAAACGAATAGAAGACGTGGGCAGTGTCTTGAAGGTAGGCGACAAAGTACAAGTAAAAATCATCGGTACTGATCCGAAAACAGGAAAGATGCGTCTATCAAGGAAGGCATTGTTGCCAAAGGAAGACAAACCCAAAGAATAGAAGTTAAGCTTAAAATCAATAATCTAAAAAAGTCAAGCGGTGTAACAATTTCTTGACTTTTTTTATTATACCATTATAACGTGAATAGAAACAAGAGCAGAATTTATTCTCCTTTTTTCACGATCTTGGTAGAAATGATGTTTTCTTCTGCCTTGATCTTAGATTCTCTTTCAGCAACTAATTGAAGAATAAGATTTTCAGTATCCAAGGGTGCCTTGATATTGTGTCGATGATACGTGATCAGCATAAATCTCACCATATCTTCCGTATATTTCAATCCTTTTTCTCTCAAATAATGAGAAAATCGCGAACCTTCCACAAAATTCCATTGGTATTCCATCCATCTTCCAAGGCCAAAATACAGTTTTTTAGCCATAGTTTCTTCATCAATGGTACGCAAAGAAGCGCGACCATCATCGGTAGTGTTTTTATCAATTATTTGTAAAGCGTCATCTAGGTCTCTAGGAATATAGATTCCATAAAGTTTTGATTTTGAAATATTTGCTTGGTATGAACTGTCAATTTCTGATTTGTTTTGCCCATAATTGACAGTGATAAAAAACAAACAAAAGCTAAAAATGAGGAAATATCGCATGTGTATAATTGCTAATATCTTTTCAAACGAAAAAATAAGATTTTTGTTACATAAATTCAAAAGCCTACATAAAAGTTCAGAGTTAGAATCATTGGGTGAACTTCCTGTTTTCTATGGAAAAATTTGTTGATTTAATTTGCAATGTGACATCTGAAAAAATCAAGCTAATGCACCATCAACACACCAATTAATGCAATGATTGCTGGAAGAGCTTGGACGTAAAAAATCTTTTTTGAAGCGGAATATCCTCCGTAGATGCCCGCAATACATATGCAGGATAAAAAGAAAATACTGATGTTTTTCTGCCAATCCAAATCTGAAATAAAAAAGGTCCAAATCAATCCGGCAGCCAGAAAGCCATTGTACAGTCCCTGATTTGCAGCAAGACCTTTTGTAGGTGAAAATAGATTTTTGGGTAAGGTTTTAAATGTTCTCATACCTATGGTTTCCCAAGCAAACATTTCAAAATACATAAAATAAAGATGTTCAATGGCGATAATAGCCACTAAAATTTGAATCAAAATAGTCATCTTTGAAAAGATTTTATACCTCGTAAAAGTATCATTTTGTACTTAATTTTCCAAATGTTTTTACTAGCTGAAGACATCAATTTAGTTTTAATCATGCAAGGTAACCAACAAAAAAATGGATGGTAAATTTTTCTCATTTCCAATGATACATGACATACAAGTACTTTGATGTACATTACTTTACTAGCGCGCCTTTATAATAAAAAATACACTAACAGTGGATTTAACATTGAATTTTAAAGACAAATATGTTTAGATTATAGGATATTTTTAAATCTAAATAAAATTTATATATATTATTTTTATATTTATTTAAAATTGATTATCTTAATTTTAAATGTCATAAAGTATATTTTTGATTGACAATTAAGTTTAACAGCTATCAAAGACTGTAAAAAAGTGATCATCATCATTGGGAGAAAATTAACTATCTTCGCCGCGATGTAATCATTCAGGAGTTCTTCATGTATGGAGCGAAAAAATGAGTTTGGAAAGTCATTGGAGGAAGTGCATGCTTCCATAGACACCACACAAAAGAAAGGGTTTTTCAGGAAGCTTTTTGCTTTCATGGGGCCTGCATATTTGGTGAGTGTGGGATATATGGATCCGGGCAACTGGGCTACGGATATTGCCGGCGGAAGTCGATATGGCTATGCATTGATTTGGGTGCTTCTGATGTCAAATTTGATGGCTTTGTTATTACAGAGTTTGAGCAGTCGATTGGGTATCGTCAGCGGCAGAGATTTAGCACAAGCTTCAAAGGAAACCTATAGTACACCTGTAAATATTGCCTTGTATATTTTAGCGGAGATTGCAATAGCTGCCACGGATTTAGCTGAAGTATTGGGTATGGCGATTGGACTGCAGTTGTTATTTCATATCCCACTGTTGTATGGAGTTCTATTAACTTTTGTGGATACATTTATATTGATGTTTCTAATTCAGAGAGGCATGAGAATTATGGAAGCATTTATTTTGGCGCTTGTCGCCATTATAGGCATTGCTTTCTTCATAGAGATTTTGATTGCTCAACCCAATATGGGTGAACTGGCCAAAGGATTTGTACCGACGATTCCTGATCAAACTGCACTTTACATCGCTATCGGGATCATAGGCGCAACTGTCATGCCTCATAACTTATACCTTCACTCTTCCTTAGTTCAATCCAGGAAGTTTACGAACAACATGGAAGATACCAAAAATGCATTGAAATTCAATTTTATTGATTCAGCCGTTGCACTAAATATGGCATTCTTGGTCAATGCAGGAATTTTGGTTCTAGCAGCCTCCACTTTTTACAGGGCAGGTATGTATGATGTTGCAGAAATTCAAGATGCCCACAAATTTTTAGAACCTCTTCTTGGTACTACATGGGCACCTATTCTCTTTGCAGTTGCACTTATAGCGGCAGGACAAAGTTCTACCATCACTGGAACATTGGCCGGGCAAATTGTGATGGAAGGATATCTCAATTTGAGAATACAACCGTGGATTCGCAGGCTTCTTACACGATCAATTGCCATTCTACCTGCGGTGATTGCCATTGTTCTTTTGGGCGAAGAAGTAACAGGGAAAATGCTCATCTTAAGTCAGGTAATCCTGAGTTTACAACTCGGTTTTGCTATCATTCCCTTAATCCATTTTACAAGTGACCGACAGAGGATGGGCAAGTTAGCCATTCCAACTTGGTTGAGAGTGTTGGCTTGGATATGTGCATTGATTATAGTTTCTTTGAATGCCAAACTTGTTGTAGATGAAATATCCACATGGCTTAAAGAAGCAGATAACCCCAACTATATTTGGGCAACAGCAGTACCGATTGCTTTAGCAGCGGCTTATTTATTGATATATGTGACATTGGTACCATTCATTAAAAATAGACTGCGTGAACCGAAAATTTCAACACATGCGGCAATGAACATTTTTCCTGCTTTTGAAAAAAAGGAATTTAATACCATTGCATTGGCAGTAGATTACTCTGATGTTGACGAGGATACCATGGAATATGCCGTTTCCATTGGCGGCACGTCTGCTGAATATATTCTCATACACATAGTTGAGTCGGCAGGTGCAATGGTATTGGGTGAAGACATCAAGGATAAGGAAACTGCAGATGATGAGCACCGCATGGAATTTTATGCTCAAGAACTGAAAAATAAAGGATATAAGGTCAAAACACATTTAGGCTATGGAAATCCAAAAAAAGCCATACCTGAAGTGGTGGATAAATACAATGCCAATCTATTAGTGCTTGGGGCCCACGGTCACCATTTCCTTAAGGATATGATTTTTGGTACAACTGTAGAAGCAGTGCGCCACACTGTAAAAATACCCGTATTCATTGTACGAAAACCATAACTAACATTTACATTTCTACCATCAATGTAAGGTAACCATGACGACCAGCCTGAGGATATAGGAAATTTTCAGTGATGACGTCTCCATATTTGTATGAGTAGGTATATCCGTTGGCGCTGTACAAGGAGTTGAAAATATTGCGAATTGAAATGCCCAAGGTGCATTTCTTGGTGGATTTTACATTTGGATTCCATTGCATTGAAACGTTTTGGAAAGAATACGGAGAGATTGACCGATACTTTTGAGATGTATTATCTAAAAACTGCCTACCAACATAAGAGACATTCCAGTCCAATTCTATGTGTTTTATTGGCTTAATTTTACATCCCAACATAGCAATAATATCCGGCGAAAAGGCAATATCTGTATTATGATGGTCAATGGTCAAGACATCAAATCCATTAGTATAATCGTAGATAATTTCTTGAAAGTCAATAACTTTATTACTACTTACAGTAAGATTACCAAATATCGACAGTATATTGGATGCCCTATAATTTGCGCTTGTCTCCAGTCCAATTCTGTAGCTTTTATCCACGTTTTGCCGCAATGGTGTGCCGACATCGTTCAGCGCGCCTGTTAAGACGAGCTGATCCTTATAATACATCCCATAAAAGTTAGTCTGAAAAAAGAGATGTTTGCTTTTTTTATGGTACCCTGTTTCAAAATCTATGAGAGTCTCGTGCTTAGGTTTCAAAAGCGAAGGACTGTCAATCAAATCGCTTCTAGAAGGTTCCTTTGATGACTTCGCGACTGAAGCATACAAACCTGATCCTTCATCTATAGCGTATGAAACTCCGAATTTGGGATTGAAAAAATGATGGGAATAATGTTCATTTAATACAGGAAAATCTTGGTCGTTACCATCAATAAAATAATTTACATATCGCCACTGTATATCAGCGGTAAGACTGATTGATTTATACTTTTTCTCTGCCCTGCCAAATGCAGAAATATCCGATTTTTCACCGTTACTCAGATAATAATTTGTTTTGCTGATTTGCTCATTTAACAATTGATCTCCCACCTGCACTACCCTACCAAAGTGATGCCCTATGTAATGGTTGCCATGAATCCCCAATTCGATTTTAGCATCCTTGCTCAGATTACTGGCATAATTCAAGGATGTCCCAAAAAGATCATTTGTCAGCCAGCGTCTCCTCACGATGTCCTGAATTCCATCAAATAAATTCACATATTCCACGCCATCTTGTTGATATTCTAATTGCTCATAGAATCCGGCTCCTCTCCTATAGTAGGTTAGCCATTTTACTGCTTGTTTGATACTTGGAGCAAAGTTATATATCACCTGCACATGATGCTGTGTATAATGGTCAATTTGATTTGGATATGTATAATAGTTGTACCTCCTATCACTTGAAAACAAATTGACCGAATCTAAAGAAGTCTTATAAATGCTTCCAAGATTATTGTAGTAATGTGTGGTTAGTTGAGCAATATCATTTTTCACTCTACTCTCCGGAACTCCCCACCAAGCTTGATATGTCTTTTCTTGACCTCCTAACCAATTAAATTGTAATGAAGACTTATTCCAAATATAGGAAGAAGATAGATTTCCGGAAATCAATTTTGACCAAGCTCTATCTAGATAACCATCAGAATTGATCCAACTCACCCTTCCTTGCATACTAAGTTTTTCGTATAGCAGTCCGGTAGCTCCTTGCAAAGTCACTCTCTTTGTGCCAAAAGATCCCAATGTAACCACTGACTTGATCCCCGACTCTACTCGATCATTTAGGTCGATTGCGATGGTACCACCAAGTGCTCCGGGACCGTTTGTTGATGGGCCAATTCCACGCTGAATTTGAATAGAAGTAGTACTGGAAGCCAAATCGGGTAGATCAACCCAATAGACTGTATGTGATTCAGGTTCGTTGAGCGGTGCACCGTTGATAGTGACATTGATACGAGTTTGGTCCGAACCGCGCATTCGCATTGATGTATATCCTATTCCGGTACCGCCATCGCTGGCAACGGTCATGGAAGGAGTGTTCTCAAGGACAAATGGCATATCAACACCAACATTTTTTGATGCAATATCCTGACGATTTAAATCAGATTTGGTAAATGGCCCACCTGCTGAAACCCTATTTGCAGAGATTTCTATTTCGGTTAGATGCACGTTCGAAGGGTTCAAATTGATAGATAAAAACTCCCTTTCATTTCTGACAACAGTAACTTTTCTCTCATATCCTAGAATTTGAGCAACCACATGAATCGGCATGGTTGCATTGCAATGTAAAGTGAAAAATCCATCTGCATCGCATTCTACCACATTTAAGGAATCTTCTAGTGTAAATATTGTCACATAAGGTATTGGTTCGTTGGCTAAGTCTGTGACCTTGCCATGCAAAGTGGATTGTCCAAACAATATTGGTATTGAAAGAAATAATAAAATACAGGTGCTGAATAACTTAGACATTTGATCAAGATTACAATTGAAAAAATGTCCAAAAGAGGAAATAAAGAAGACCTAAATCATCCCTTCTCAGCATTATCTGAGCAGGTTCAACGGGTATGTTCTCAGCCGTCGCGCAAGCGAAAGCACCCCAAATGGACGGTGCAAAGGTAAGAATATTTTGGATAATAAGACGATATAGTAAGTAACATAGTTTTAAGCAAAAAATTAAACAAACTCCGTAATTTTTCTATGGATATGAGGATCTTAGTAACTTTTTTATCCTTTAAGATATTTGGTCCCTTAGTCTTTTATAGCTTAAAATCAACTTTAGGAATTTTTTACCATTTTAATTAATTTCAAATTTTTCCACATCCACTAGCGTATAGGTAATAAATTATTTTTTTTAATTCATTTTGTCACTAAGAATGGTGTTAAAAATCTAAAACATGTTTGAAGAATTTGGCTTAGTGATGTTAACAATTCAATTTACCACAAATTATAGACATATATTTATTTTGTGAAGAACAAATACATATAGATCTAAAAATGAAGTAAAAATTCAATTTGTATCTTGTGTAAAACTTGCTCATCTATTTGGGAACCACTCCTAGCAAATAGAAATGTTTCAAAAAATATACAATAATTGCAAATTCCTTATTTTTAACCTATATTTGAACAAAAAAAATAATGAGGCTATCTTTAAAAACAGCCTCATTATTATAATTTACCTCACTTAATTTTAGAATGAGTAACCTATTGCGAAAGTAAATCTAAGAGCTCCACCACTATAATCATTTAAAAGAGAATCATCTTTTCCCACTTCAATATTATATCCATAACCAAGACCAAGATCGGTTACAAAGCCGCCTCCTGCAACCCATTGATAACCAATTGTTGCACCGATACCTAAAATAGAATACTTTGCTTTTGTCTCATCTATTATGCTTACATTAGTTGAATTGAAGTCATAACCCACAGCAGGTGAAACATATGCACCTCTGATTGCCTCTCTAAAATAATATCTGTAAGCTAAATCTAAACCAAAACGGTTGATTTAACATCAAAAAGTTTGTAGTCATAAAAATTTGCGCCAACTTGAAACGAACCTTTTTCATTTAAAGCTTTTTCATACCTCAAGTTGTAATTTCCTAATAAAAATCCAAAAGGACCAATTTTAATTGCTTGCTGCGCTTGCATACTCATTCCAAATGCAAATAAAATTACTAATGTAAAAAACGATTTCTTCAACATAAATTTAATATTTTTTTGTTAATAATTAATAAATACAGTGCAAATATATTTCTAGTTTTCAAATATACAAATTATTTATATAATATTTTTTACATAAATAATTTCTTCATAAAAAGACCTATTCATTTAAAAGTCATGTGTGAATTTATTAATTTCAATTTTTGTAGTTTATACTTAGGTAAATGTAAGAAAATCAACATCTAATTTGAATAATCTCATTATCTTGTCCTAATTTAAATTGACATCACTAACACAGATCATTAGCCTATGTCGGTAAATCCATATAAACACCATTTTTACTTAGATGATAATATCACTTTCCTCAATTTTGGATCATTTGGTGCTATTCCAAAACCCGTAATGGAAGTATATCATGCATTTCAGATGGAGCAAGAATGCAATCCTGTGCAGTTCATCACGAACCATGGGCAACAATATCTGAAGACTTCAAAAAAAGCTTTGGCAGATTATATCCATTGTGACCCAATGGACATCGTCATGGTAACTAACCCGTCTTATGCTGTGAATACCATTGCAAAAAGCTTAAAACTTCAAGCTGGTGATGAAATATTGACCACCAATCTTGAGTATGGGGCATGTGATAAGACTTGGCAATTTGTATGTCAAAATATCGGCGCCACTTATCGCAGACAAACCATCTCATTGCCACTGGTCGATGCAGAATCTTTCGTAGCTGAGTTGTTTGCCGGAGTTAATGCTAAAACAAAACTTATTTTTATCAGTCACATTACTAGTACGACAGCCTTAATTTTACCGGTAGAAAAGGTGATTGAGAAAGCAAAATCTCTCCAAATCGATGTTTTCGTAGATGGAGCGCATGTTCCGGGTCATATACCATTAGACATTACCAAACTTGGAGCGACGTATTATACCGGAGCTTGCCACAAATGGATGATGGCACCCAAAGGTTCATCATTTATGTATGTAGAAAAATCCCGACAAAGCCAAATTTTCCCTCTGATTGTAAGTTGGGGTTATAAAGCGATGTTTCCTTCAGAATCAGTATTCTTAGATTGGCATACAATGAATGGAACAAGAGACTTTACAGCATTTTTATGTATCCCTGCAGCTTTAGATTTCATGAAGAATTACAGCTGGGATCAAGCTGGATTGCTTTCAAGAGAGATGGTAAGAAATAATGCTCAGAATTTTGCATCGATTTTAAATAGCTCCTGCCTTGCGCCTTTGACAGATGAATTTGTTGGACAAATGTTATCTGTTGAAATAAAAACCCAACAACCTGAGTTACTTTACAAAACCCTGATAGAGAAATATCGAATAGAAATCCCTGTCATGCGCCATGACGATAAAGTATATATTCGCTATTCTATCAATGGTTTCAATGAGCAAAAAGACCTCGATACTTTGTTTGATGCATTAAAAGACATCATATCTAAAGGCACATTGATCGAAATATAGAGCACTCTAAGCACTCTAATTGCTTAAATTTTCTTATACATACGGACATAATCCACTTGCATTTCAGCAGGCAATATGTCGGGATCTATTGGTCCTCCCCAATTACCACCAATAGCAAGATTTAAAATAAGATAATATGGTTTGTCAAATGGCCATCCTTCGTTTGTGGTGATTTTGCCATTTTCTCCTTTAAGCGCTTCAAAGTACAATGCTCCATCATAGATAAATTTGATGCCTTTATCATCCCATTCGATTCCGTAGGTATGAAACTGTCTACTCACAGCTTCCAAGGTATCAAAATGCGTGACTTGGGTGTTGATGATATGATTATACAATTTTGAATGTAATGAAGTGTGTACCACATTTGGGTTTTTTCCAACGTGCTCCATGATATCTATTTCTCCACAAAGTGGCCAATCTTCTTCTTTAGTTCGTATACTCTGTGGAAGCATCCAAATGGCAGGCCAAGTACCTTTACCTGCAGGCAGCATCGCAGAAACTTCTATTTTACCGTATTGAAACAAGAATTTTCCGTAAGTAGTGAGCTTTGCCGAAGTGTACTCAGAATTTTCATATGGCTCATTCAGTGCAACTATGTGTAAGATTCCATTTTTTTGATAACTGTTTTTCAAGGAATTAGACAGATAATATTGCTTCTCATTATTTCCCCATCCGTGGCCACCTACATCGTAGCTCCATTTCGTCGTATCAGGCAACCCATCATTAGTAAATTCATCTCTCCACACCAATTGCCAGTCTTTAATGGGAATATTTTTTCTGACAAATCCATACAACAGTTCTGGCTCATTTGTAGTGATAAAATCAAAGCCTTTCTCCAAGAAAAACTCCATATCATTAGGATTGTTTACAGTCCAAACATTGAGGAACAAGCCCAATTCTTTTGCTTGTGTTATATATTCCGGATGGGATTTAAAGACATCATAATGGTAGTCAACACCTTTGATTCCAAGAGCCTTTAATTCCTTTGGCGAAAGGTCACCATTGAGATATTGAGTAGATAAAACCGGATATTTATCCGAAATTATTTTCAGGATTTCTATATCAAAGCTGATAATTACGACTTGCTTTTCTGCATGATGTTCTATGATTGCATTTGCTACAGCATGAGCTACTTTGATGTTTCTCTTTTTTCCAAGATCAGATGACTTTATTTCCAATATCAACTTTGTAGTATGATTATCCACCAAACCTTCTCGTAAAAAATCTTCCAATGTGGGTAATATTTCTCCATTTGATAATGGAAATTTGGAGAGTTGTGCATACTTTTCATTATCAATTTTTAATCCGGAAATGTCAGGGTCATGATGCACAATAAGTACATCATCAGAGGTCATCCTTACATCAAATTCAGATCCCATACAACCCATTTTGATGGCATTTCTCAGAGAAGCAATGGAATTTTGTGGCAAATTATCCTTCTTCCAGGCACCTCGATGAGCTACAACCGGATCATTACTATTAAGCTGTGCTTGCATTAAAAAAGCAAGATGAAAGAAAATTGCGATAAAAGTAATGCGTGTCATAGTCTTTGTTAAAAAACGATAGAAATGATAGAATGTGGCTGAATATGTACAGGATATGCTTTACTACCCAAAATAACTTTTGATTCAAATGTCTCTTCAGACTTATTCATGATGACCAATACTACGCTTCCATCTTTATTGATAAATCCCGTATTTAATAGTTGGGCACGATTCGAAGAAGTGGAGATTCTCCTAGCTCCTCGCTTAATGAATTTTGAAAAATGACCGATATAATAGTAAGAATTCATAAGATGTATTGTGTTATCCATTGTTTTTGCATGGATTGGAGCGAAACAAAAATTCTGAACGTGGTTTGGTCCACCTGTTTCATCCAATAATATGTTCCAGTCTGTCCAAGCAACAGCACCATTATTGAAGTCGTTAATCATATTTTCACCGTAATTTTCTCCCCATTTCCACTGGTCAAAAGTTGCCCAATCAAAAGGATAATTACATGCCTCAGTCAACAGCAATTTCTTATTTGGGAAAGCTTCTTCTACCCTCTTTGTATTTTCAAATTGTTTTCCACCAGTCCAACTTTCGTACCAATGAAATCCAATTCCCCAAATGAACTTTCTAGCCTTTTTATCAGATAGCAAGGTGTTTGCTCTGTGAAACAGAAGGTCTCGATTATGATCCCATGCAATCAATTTTTTCGATTCCATTTTATTTTTTTTCAATGCGGGACCTAAATAATCTCGGATGAATGTCATCTCATCTTCAGCTGAGTAAATGCAAGATTCCCATGTTTGCTTTGCCATCGGTTCATTTTGTACCGTCAATCCCCATACCGGAATGCCTTCCTTTTCATATGCCTTGATAAACTTGACATAATAGTCTGCCCATATTTTTTTGAATTCAGGAAGCAATTTTCCACCATGCAACATGTCATTGTTATCTTTCATATAAGCAGGCGGACTCCATGGGGATACAAACAGTCTTAGATGCCCACCGGACGTGTTCATACATTCTTTGATGAATGGTACTTTGTATTTCAAGTCATGAGATATATTAAAAGAAGAAAGAGATCGGTCACCTTCTGTGACATAGGTGTACATATCTGAAGAAAAATCACAACTGTTCATATTTGTACGGGCAAAGGAATATCCAATACCTTCTTTTGGATCAAAGTAAAGTTTTAGAAACTCTTGTCTTTTATCGGGAGAAAGCTTGTAAAATGTCTCAGCAGCTGCATCCGTCAAAGCACCTCCAATACCTACAAACTTTTGAAAACGATGCAAGGTGTCTGCCATTATAAAAACTTCATTTTCAAATGGTTGCATGGCATTCTCAGAACCTTTCAAAACTGACATTGTCAGCCTTTTATCTGTATTTGCCGCTGTTTCATAACATTTTGGCAAATCCATTTTTTGCCCATACACTGACCCAATAATTGAAATTATTATAAGCTGAACTAGGGTGAAACGCATAATTATTTAAATTTTAATACATTTTGAATCGCTAAAAAATATATGTCGCCACAGTATGTGGGCTCATTGAAACCAAGGCATACTTACCTTGATATTTTAAATTAAAGATTTGTGGGTTTTCTGTCTCATTCACCGCTAATACAACTTTTTTATCTTGCGGTGTCAAAAAAGCCACTTGGGAAATGTTAGCTATGTCGGAGCTGCCAATTCTGATAGATCCTGGTGGAATAAATCTGCTGGCATGTGTTACGTTATAATAACCTACATTTTTAGTAAATAAATTACCTGAAATAGTAATAGCTCCTAGACAAAGGTTACAACCTCCTGGTGTATGGGGTTTGAAATCAGACCCATTTGCTAAATTCCATTCTAAAGCCACTTTACTCCAATTTCTCATGCTCCCAATGATGACATTTTTAATGTGCCATTGTAAATCTTCTCCAAAATTGCCGTGTCCGCTAGTCCATTGTTCTGTGAAGTATAGGCTTTTATCAGGAAATTGGTTCTTTACGGCACTTAGCGCGCTGATGTCTCCACCGTAAAGATGAAAAGCGCTTCCATCAATGTATGGGTAAGATTCTGTATCTGATAATATGGAGATAGGATAACCCGGATTGTCACAATTATGATCCCAAATGATGATTTTCGTCGCTAAATGGGCATTTTGAAATTTTGGGCCTAAGTGATTTTTTACAAATTTGGATTGTTGATCGGCGTACATCACCATGCTAGGATTATTGCCACCGTGCAATGGTTCGTTTTGAACCGTTATTGCATCTAGATTTATCCCATGTTGTTGCATGGCAATTATATATTTGACAAAATAGTCCGCATACACATTATAATAAAGTGAATCCAAATGTCCACCCACAGAATTATGATTAGTTTTCATCCACGTAGGTGCGCTCCAAGGCGAACCCAGCAATTTAATATTTGGATTGAGTTGAAGAATTTCTTTAAGTACCGGAATTAAGTACAATGTATCATACCCAAGGTTAAAATGGGATAAGGTCATGTCAGTTTCACCTTCAGGCATGTCATCATAGCTGAAGACTTTTTCATCCAAATCTGATGCACCAATACTGATCCTCAAGTAAGAAATGCATGCATTATCATCGGAACAATCAAATAGATGATGTAGGAGATTTGATCTTTCTTCTTCGTCCATCTTAGACAACAAGTAGGCGCTGCCACCTGTCAAAGTATATCCAAATCCATCCACAGATTGATATTGCTGAAGAGGATCTATTTCTATGACAGGATATGCATTTGGCTCTTCAGAAAATAGTACATTGACAGATGCATTTGACAGAAGCTTTGTTTGATCGGCAGAAGTGACCCACGTGATGACACTATCCGTTAAGTTATTTGATTGAGGTGGAGGATTTATGTCATTATTGTTGTTTTTATAACATCCATTGGCCATTATTAAAATCAAAAATATACCTACCAATGCTGAAAACAAGTAAATGCTCAACAAGATATATTTTCGACTTTCTCGACTTTTCATTGGAAAATTCGAATATAATCAACAAACATCCTTTGTGGAAAAGTTGTATTCTCATCAGGCGAACCAGGCCAATTTCCACCCACTGCGACGTTGAAAATGACAAATTGATCAGCATTGAATGGATAGACTGCTGCTCCAAAATCTGATTTTGAAATGGTCAAATAGGATTTCCCATCAATCATCCATGTCAGCGTATCTGCTTTCCATTCTAGGGAAAAAACATGAAATTCTTGTGAAAAATCTCCCAGCTGTAAAAAATAATTTTGACCTTTCGACTTATGACCATCTATGCCTTTCCAATGTAAAGTACCATGTATTTCTGATGGAGATGAACCTATCAATTCCATGATATCGATTTCTCCACAAGTAGGCCAACCAACAGAATTGATATTTGCCCCAAGCATCCATAAAGCAGGCCAAACACCTTTGCCTTTCGGCAACTTTGCTCTTATATCTATTCTACCAAAGGTAAATTCTTTCTTATTTTTTGTTGTAATCCTGGCTGAAGAATATGGGTAGCCTAATATTTGTTCCTTCCTAGCTTCGATGATGAGATTTCCATTGGAAATGAAGATATTTTTAGTATTATTTGTATAATATTCTAATTCATTATTGCCCCAACCACCAACACCATTTCCAATTTCGTAATTCCAAAAGTTTTCATTCAAAGTATTTCCATCAAACTCATCACTCCAAATGAGTTGTTTATCTGGATATGTACTTGCCGAAAGATATCCCATGTTTGAAGTAGATAATTCCGTACCATTTTCGGCGATAATAGTACAAACTCCTGTTGATTTTTTCATTGTACATTTCGAAGGATTTTTCAATACAATGGTAAATTGTCGATTCTCTTCCCTTACTTTGTTTCCAAAGATTTTGATCTCTATACTTTTTGATAAACTATTTGCGGGAATGATGATGGTACCGCTGTCTGCCAAATAATCCTTCCCTATTTGGGCTGTGCCATCTACAAACTCATATAGTACAGATACATCTTCGGTATGTGTTTTATTCAGTGTGACATAAAAACTTCCAAATTCATCTCCTGCTGTTCTCTCTATGGTAATGTCACTTATGCTTATCTCAGGCAATGTAATGGTCACATCGGGCATTCCATTATCATTATCTCCGCAAGAAAGAAAAATAAATAATGCGACAGATATGGTCAATGAAAATAATTTCAAACTGTTATACTTTTGCGTCATAATCATTTTATTGTAAAACTCTATAAAAGAATACAATAATAGATAATAAGGTCGTATAAACCAAATGATGAACAAAAAACTTTATAAAAATAGAAGAAGCCTTTGGGCTCCTTCTATTTCAAATTTATTAATATTATTTTGCCTTGAGTTTCAAGTACCAGGCATTGCCGGTTTCAGTACCTTGAACTCTTAAATACATATAAGATGCTGTAAGTTCTAAAATTTCATATTCCTTTAAAAGTGAACCATAACCAATGAAGGTATTACTTCCTGCTAATATAATAGCAGTTTTTGTGGAAGGTGTAGATGCAGGAATGCCAGTAGTTGATGGTCCAAATGAGAATGCATTACTTCCACCACTATACGCATAACATCCTTCATCGCCACTAGAAGGAATTCCAGGTAATCCACCCGCCAAACTACCCGTTTTTGTAAATACACCATCAGGTGTTGAGACATCTAATGTGTAACCAGCTGCCGTTTTATTGAATTTAAATAATGCTGTGTAAAAACAATTGCAACAATTGACCTTTTCATTCACGCTTGCGCTCCACCACTCAGGTACTACAGAACCATCATTCCAAGGGCCAACACCAAAATGACCAGCCACACTTTTATCTACAACCCAAGTTTTAGATGCACCTCCAGTCAAGTTATTGATGATAGTAGGATCAGGGTTGAAAGTACTTAATACAGTGATGTCCTTTGTTACTGTTGAAGAAGAACCACCTCTACCATAAACGACTGCTGTAACAGTATAGGTATTTGTTCCTAATTTAGTATATTTCTTTGATCCTTTTCCACTCGGCAAATTAACTAAATTAAAAGCATCAGAAGCGTCATAATCTAGTCGATATGACAGAGCATTATCTGCTGTAACAGCAAAATTGACATCTCCTGAACCATCTCCGTTTGGAAGTACGTCGGATTTACCAACTATATCTGCTACGATATTGATATTGGACGGAGCTGTAAGATCTCCCAGTGAATACTCTTCCGTCTTATTACAAGATAAAGCACCCACAATCATTAAAAACCCTAATAATTTTATCTTTATATTTTGCATAATATTTGATTTATTAATTGGTTAATCTAAAATTATCCACATAAATGACATCTCCGGCACCATCTTTTGAGCTATTAAATCTCAAGACAAGCTGGGTATATTTTACATCTGCAGGAATGGCAGAAATGGTACTAAAATCAAATACCAATTCTTCCCATTCATTGGCTTTTGTAACAGGAACTTTAAGCACACCAACACCATTTGCAGGTCCATTGATTGACCATTCAAGTTCTACATTGAGCGCTGCTCCAATATTTTCAGGTTTGGTATTGTACACTAAAACTTTGATTTTATTGCCATTAGCAAAACTTATTGGAATATTCATTGGGCTGTATGTACCGCTCCATCCTTCATATCCTCTTGTAAATTTACCTACTTTTGTACTGGTATTTAAGCCTGATTTATCCGGGTTATCGACCTTTTCAAATTTCTGACCACCTCCGAAGGTACCAAAGAAATAATCAATATTAGGATGTTCAAAATCTATAGGCAAAGTAAAAAGCACTTTGGTGTATGTAGTTGTGGCAGCACCGCCACTTAGTGCAACAACTTTGAGAGTGAACGGTCCACCGGTTGCGGGATAAGTGTGTGGAGGAAGCTCTTCTCCTATTGCCATAGGTACACCAGCTTCATTGGCTTTATCTCCATAAAACACTAAAAATGACTTGGCATAGAGTGCTGAAGCTTTAACTTTTGTCTCACCTGAAAGGGTCACTTTCAGATTTTCAGGCGCTCTATATGTAACTGTCAATGGATATGTCACAGAAGTCACTTTGCCAACTATATCATAATAATCGACAACTACGTTATAAGTTCCTTCCGGATAAACATATGAAGTGCTTGCTCCAGGTTTTACTTCAGCCATTGATGTTGCTCCTGTTCCATGTCCAAAATTGACAATAGATTTCGAAAAACCGTCACCAAGTGGAGTTATTTTTACAATTCCTGAATTATCATCGCTGATATCGAATATATTTGTAAAATTACCTGATGTAGCACTGTTAAGAAAAGTCAAGTCGGAATCAATTCCATCTTGCTTGCTACAACCGAAAGTCAATGCTAGAACAGCAAGAACTCCCAAAAAATTTATGAATAATTTCATGTTCATCAAGTTTTAATTTTTAATACAATGGATTTTGATTAAGTTTAGTACCTGTTACTTCTCTTATTGGAATTGGGAAAATTTCATTTTTGCCAGCTGTAAATCCTCGAGAAGCAAGTTTTGAAGCTGCGTCTCCCCATCTTACTAGGTCAAAAAATCTGTGACCTTCACCTGCCAATTCCAATCTCCTTTCTGCTTTGATAGCATCCATAGATACGGGTACACTTGGTAAGCCAACTCTTGATCTCACAGCATCCAGTAGAGCTTGCGCTCTAGCACCGGTTCCTCCCAATGCTTCCGCTTCCATCAGATATGTATCTGCTAGTCTGATGATTGGAGTGTTTTGCTTATAATTTAGCTCAAGCGCACCGCCACCTGTTCGCACATCTGATTTACGAGGAAGAAACTTATTGAGAAAATATCCGGTATTTTGATATCCTGCAAGATAGGTGGCTTGTCCATTGTCAGCTATGGTTTTTAGATCATACACAGTCGCATCAAATCTTGGGTCACCTTTGATCACATCATAAAATTCTTGAGTAAATACATTGAAACTCCAACCGCTTGGTAAATCAGCTGCTGTAGAACCTGCTGTTAATGCATACGAACGAGGGCCAACCATGACATTCAGTGTATTACCTTCATCACGACCGGATCCCCACCAACCCCAATCTGAGTTTCCAAGAGCAGAATGACTGCATTCCAAAATGTACTCAGAATTGAATTTGTTTGAAGTGACCCAAAGATCCGCATAATTACTCAACAACTTGTACCCGTACTGACTGGTTCCACCTGGTGTTCCGTTGACTTCAGCAAGAACGGCAGCAGCTTGAGCTCCTTTTTTCTCAAATAAAAGAACTTTTCCTAGGATGGCTTGCGCACTTCCTTTGGTCAACCTACCACCTTCTGTTGCAACAGGTACTGTGGCAGGTAAATCCGCAATGGCTTCATTTAAGTCCTTCTCTATTTGAGCAAATACTTCAGCAGGCTGTGCTTGTACCACATCGTAAATTGTATTTGTTGTAATAGGTTCTAATATCAGTGGAATATTTTTAAACATATTCACCAAATTGAAATAATAAAAAGCCCTCAACGCCTTACATTCAGCGGCAAATCTATTTCTTTTCGCATCTTGATCTTTGAGATCCTTTATATCCGGTAACTTTTGCAATAAGGTATTTGCTCTATTGATACCTTGGTAATAGTTACTCCAAAAACTTCCGGGCATGATGGTTGGGTTCAATGTATAATTTGAAAAACCCTGAATGCCAGCACCGTCAGAAGGACCTCCACCTCCGGCATAATGGTCATCAGAACCGGCATTCATCATGGCGATCATGTTTTCAAATCCTCCACTATTTTTCCTAAGAACATCATAAACACCTACCAACGCCGAAAAAGCTTGGGCTTCATTGGAATAATAATTTTCAGAAAGAAACTGTCCTTTTGGTTCAACTTCCAGAAAATCCTTATTACAAGAAGTAATGGTAAGTCCTATTATTGTTAATATAATATATATTTTATTGGTCTTCATCTTTTAAATTTTTTAGAATTAAAATTGTAATTGAGCTCCAAAAATAAATGATCTCGCTTGCGGATAATATCCTTTGTCGATACCAAAAACTCCACCGCCTATTTCAGGATCATATCCGGTGTATTTTGTAAATGTCAATAGATTTTCAGCAGTGAAATACAATCTCAACTTAGACGCAGAAATCTTGTTCACCACACTTGTAGGAATGGTAAAGCCTATTTGCACCAATTTAAGTCTGGTGTAAGCACCATCTTCCAAGTAGAAATCAGACATTTTTGTAAAGTTGCCATTGGTATCACTAGAAGTCAATCGTGGGAAGTCATTGGAAGTACCTTCTCCAGTCCACCTACCTAATGCTTTGGTTTGGAAGTTTGAAGTTGCGATGTCCAATCTTCTCAATCCTTGGAATATTTTATTACCAGCTGCTCCCTGAGCAAAAAGCATTAAATCAAATGCTTTATAATCAAAATTTAAAGTCAGACCGTATGTATATTTAGGAATATTAGATCCAAGTACCACCTTGTCATTATTATCAATTTTACCATTGTTATCTGAATCCACCCATTTGAAGTCACCAGGCACTGCATTAGGTTGAATCTTCTCGCCATCTTTTACATATGCATCGATTTCAGCTTGATTTTGAAAGATGCCATCAGTTTTAAAACCGTAAAAAGCATTGTAAGATTCATTTAAATATGTTCGTGTCACTTCACCCATAGACTGGAATGAAGCTGCCCCTCCGATGAATAAAACAGTTGTGTCAGCACTAATGTATGTGACTTTATTATTCAAGTAAGAAAAACTTCCATTGACTCCAACATTCAAATCGCCATAGCTATTTTTGTATCCTAATTCTATTTCGTAACCTTTGTTTTCCATATCAGCAACGTTACCAACAGGTGAAGTAGGTACACCTACATAACCTGGAATCGAAATAGGTCTTAAAATACCTGTGGTTTTCTTATTGTAAAGGTCAAAAACCAATGTAAAATGTTCAAAAAATTCTGCGTCAAAACCAATATTTTTCTGAGATGTTTCTTCCCACCTTAAGTCTGGATTGTCCAAAGAATTATTGGCATATCCGGTTGTGATGGTTCCACTATTTCCAAAGGCATAATTAGAACCACCAGAAACTGTAGATACATACCCAAAATTACTGATGTTGTCATTTCCTACGACACCATATCCACCTCTGATTTTAAGTGATGAACAAAAACCATCAGGATTCCAAAATTCTTCTCTGGAAACAACCCAACCCAAAGAGATTGAAGGGAAAACTCCATATCTATTGTTAGCTCCGAATCTCGATGAGCCATCTCTTCTGATGATTCCGGTTAGAAGATATTTGTCATTATAACTGTAGTTCAACCTTGCAAAAATAGAATTCAGTTTGTGAGGAACAAAATCATAAGTACCCGAAGTTCTACTGGTTTGTGGTATGTCAAAGTTGAATGATGCATCTTTATAAGATGTAACAGGTAGATCCGTCAAAGTGGCTGAAACGCCACCACCATTACCCATTGAGTAGGCACCTTGGCCAAGTAAAATACCTACATGATGAACACCAAACTCATGATCATACGCAATCGTATTTTCTATATTCCAATCAAATACTTTGTTCTCTGCTTTTCCATATCTATTCTTCAAAGAACTGCTCGTTGCACTAAGATAATTCACAGGAGTCCAACTGACATTTCCCCAGAAAGATCTTTTGGCACCCAAAGTTGATCTTACCTTAATATCACTGGTTACAGCAGCCTCTAAGTAGGCATTTCCTACAACATCATCAGCCCAATTATAATTTCCGAGCCTTGTTTGTATGTATGCGAGAGGGTTTCTCATCTCTTGACCTACATATTTAGAGATACCGTATGGATAACCATCACTATTTTTTACAACTGGATTTGTACCATATGGAACTCCTTTAGCTTCTTCTTCATCTGTTACAATAACAGGTGTTATAGGATCAAGATTTATAGATGAGCTCAAAACTCCACCATATTCATCTGTACCACCAATGCCACTATCTTTGATGTGAGAATACCCTAAAGTTTGTCCGAAAGTAAATACCTTGGAAATTTTATGGGTAGAATTCAATCTGAAATTCTTCCTGTTGTAATTTGAAATATCTGAAGCAACGATCCCATTGGTATTTTGGAATCCGGTAGAAACATAAAATGTAGACTTTTCGGTACCTCCGCTAAGGCTTAATTCATGTGTATAACGCTTTGCACCATAATTGAATATTTGCTTTTGCCAATCTGTCCCTACTCCATAATTTATATTAGGATAAATCAAGTTGCCACCACCGGCAACCGAACGCTCATTCATCAGAGCTGCATATTGGGATGCGTTGAGCAATTTTAACACTTTGGCCGGTGAAGATGTGCCTACAAAGCCATTGTAATTCACCGTTAGTGCTCCGGATTTTCCTTTTTTGGTTGTCACCAAGATGACTCCTGTAGCGGCTCGTGTACCATATATGGCAGCTGAAGCGGCATCTTTTAATACTTCAATGGATTCTATATCACTTTGGTTAAGATAGCCGATTCCGCCGGCATCAACAACGACACCATCGACGACCCAAAGTGGATTGTTGCCCGCATCACCGAAAGTAGTTACCCCTCTAATCCTGATGGTGGATGCAGATCCTGGTTGACCGGAATTTTGTGCTATGGTAACTCCGGAAACACGACCTTGTAGCGATTGTTCCACCCTTCCGCTCGGCACTTTCTCGAGATCTTTTGTCTTGAGGCTAGCAATGGAACCAGTTACGACGCTCTTTTTCTGAACACCGTATCCGACCACCACAACTTCATCCAGAAAAGCTCCAGGATCAAGCATGATGTGCACATCATTTTCAGTACCACATGTGTACTCCTTATCTTGATATCCTGCATATGAAATGACCAGCACATCACCTGATGAAACACTAGACAGTTCAAATTTGCCATCTAAATCCGTAATCGTACCATTTGTGGTGTTTTTGATGAGGACATTAGCCCCTATCAGTGGCTCGGATGTCTTGGCATCTGTAATCATTCCTGTGAATTTCCTTTGTCCAAAGGCTACTCCCGTGAAGAGCACAAACACAAAAATCCAAACTTTTTTTATAGACATATCTATCATATTAAAAAAATTAGTTGGTTGAATATTTGAATATTTAGAAATTACGACAATGTATTTCGGCCTGGAGGTATTTCAAAATCATCATTAAATCCATCAACTCACCCAGTAAGTAGTACAACTATTTTAATTTAGTGAAAGACAGAATATAAATAATAAAATTTCAAAAAAACCAGTTTATTAAATAAGAACTTCGGAGCAAAACTACCTCTAAATTACTGTAATGGAAAATATCCCACTACTACATCACTACTACATTACTAAATTTAGCTACTACTTTTGTTCTAAATTCTTCTTATCTTCGCCTTTTGGGATTGAATCTTTATTATAATTCATTAACAAATCATTTTTTTAGAATATACAAATTGAGCTCATGAAACTTCTTATATACCTACAAATGTGTCTTGTACTACTTGCTCAAAATGTTTTTTCACAAGCTACAAATTTGGGTTTGCCCAAAATTACAAACTACTACAAAAAAAATATTTTTGCCGGTACACAGACTTGGGATATTGATGATGACACTTTGGGTTATACTTATTTTGCCAACAATTCCGGCTTGTTAATTTTCGATGGGTATAACTGGGATATTTATCCTATTTCTAACAATACGATTGTGAGGTCTGTCGCAGCCGACGATAAAGGAAGAATTTATGCGGGTGGACAAGGTGATTTTGGATACTTTGAAATCAATAACAAAGGAATATTGCAATATACTTCACTTTCTATAATGTTAAAAGCCAAAGTAGAATTCGGAGATATATGGGATATTGTCATCAGAGCCGATGGTATATTTTTTAGATCCGATAATCATGTATTTAGGTTTCACAATAATAAATTAGAACTTATTTTCAATGCACCACAATCCTTGCTATTTATGGGAGAAGTGGATGAAAAACTTTGGATTCAAGACGGCGCAAACATTTTTTACGAATATAAAAATGGTCAGTTTATTGTCAAGCAAAAAAACTCCCATTTTGATAAAGGCAGGGTTTCTGCCATTTTACCTTATCTCCGTGATACTATATTAATCACGACCATTGACAATGGTATCTACTATGAATCAGACAAAGGATATCAACCATGGCGCACATCCGTTGATGACCAACTAAAAAAGGCAAACATCTATTGCGCTACATATGAACCATCTGTCGGATTAATTTTAGGAACATCATTATCAGGATGCTACTTCATCAATGAAAAACGGCAAATTACTGAACATTTAAGTAAATCTACCGGTATGCAGAATGTCACTGTACTGAGTAGCCATATCACAAAAGAAGGCCATGTTTGGTTGGGTTTGGACAACGGTATAGATTTTATAGATATCAACACACCTTTCAGATATTTTTATCCTGATGGGCCACTAGAAGGCACGGGTTATTCAGCCCTACTGCATGAAGGCTGGCTTTATTTCGGTATGAATACAGGCATCTATTCCATTCCATGGCAAAAATACTACATGCCCGATGAAAAAAGCAATGCTACTCTCATCCAAGGCACCAAGGGTCAGGTGTGGAGTTTAAACAAAATTGGAGAAGATTTATTGGCTGGTCACCATTCAGGAGCATTTCAAATAAAAGGTGACAAAGCATCAAAAATTTCCAATATCTTAGGAGTCTGGAAATTTATTGATCTCGGCGATCGCTTATCATTGGCTGGTCATTACAATGGCTTTTCACTCTTCGAGAAGATCAATGAAAGGTGGACACTAAAGCACCACGTTTCAGGTTTTATAGAAAGTGCACGCATTATTCATAAAGATAAACAAAATCAGATTTGGGCAGCGCATCCTTATAGAGGCGTTTACACCTTTCCTCAGACGGAAGCCATGCAAGGGGACATTCATGTAAAGAAGTTTTCAGAAAACAATCCACTCAATACGGCACTCAAAAACAATTTTTATACTGTAGAAAATAAACTCATATTTGATGATGGAAACAAATTCTTTTCAGGTGAAGATCCATTGACAAAATTGGAAGAATTTAAAATATTAGATGACATCATTGAAGATCATCGCCACCTACAGTTCTTGATCTCTGATGACTATAATAACATCTGGTACGGAATCAACAATCAAGGTTATGTTGCTATCCCACAGAAGACATTTGAGAAATCTTACAAAACCTACAAAATCAGTGAGATAACCGGTTTATTACCGGGAGGATTTGAATCTGTACTGACTATTGATCCTGAAAATGTGGTTTTCCCAACAGAAAAAGGATTTCTTTTTTTCAATCCAACCAAATACATAAAAAATTCTCCAAAAGTGGAGTTGTTCTTATCAAAAGCAGTGCTCAATGGTAAGCAAGATAGTATTCTCTTTTCAGGAATGGATATGTCTCGTTCAGGTATTCCAAATTTTAATCTACACACCTATCAAAACAATATCAGTTTTTTCTTTGCCATAAAGTCATCAGGGAGTCGAAATAGGGTCAGTTTCAGTTATAGACTATTGGGGCTCAAAGATCAATGGTCAGATTGGAGCACAGATTCAAAAATTTCATTTACAGGCATTCCACCTGGAAGTTTCGTATTAGAGGTCAAAGCCAAAAATGATGTGGGTGAGACCAGTAAAATTTACACATCTAAAATCAATATTTCTTTCCCATGGTATAAAACTAAAACTGCCTATGTTGCGTATTTCGTCTTGCTGCTTTGTTTGGCGCTGTATTTCTTCTACCTTCAAAAGAAAAAGCATGAAAAAGAAAAAACCAGTATCTTGGAATTGAATAAAAAACGTGAGGAAGAACATCTTAACATGGCTGCAGCATCAAAAGAAGAAATCACGAGACTTCAGAATGAGAAACTATTATCCGAATTGAATTATAAAAATCAAGAATTGACGTCATTTACATACCACTTGGTGAATAAAAATGAGCTTATCTCAGAAATCAATTCCGCAATACACAAAATAGAAACGAAGTTTCATGATCAAACCGAGCTCAAGAAAGAACTCAAACACATCCAAAAATTGACAGAGAAGAATACGACAATGGATGCGGATTGGGAAAATTTTGTAAAAAGTTTTGATCAGGTGCACACCAATTTTTTCAAGCGATTGAAGGAAGAATTTGCTGATCTAAGTCCAACAGATTATAAGCTGTGCACGTATCTGAGGATGAATCTCACCACAAAAGAGATCGCTTCCTTGATGAATATCTCCATTCGCAGCGCTGAAACCAACAGATATCGCCTCCGAAAAAAATTAAACTTGGATTCAGATACCAACCTCACGCAGTTTTTGATGGAATATTGATGATTGTTAATAATGGCAACTACACTTCAGTTTTCAAATTTCTTTAATGAAGCTTTTTATGATATTGGTTGCATATTTCCAAATGTACTGGATCAATATTATACAAAGAATTTGCAGTGTATCATCTCAAGTTTTTGCTCAAGAAAAAGTGTCTCGATATGTTGATTGAATAAAAGATGATCAATATTTTTTGTTTTCTGTAATCATCATTTATATTTGCTAAATGAAAATGTGCCTTAAAATATTTCTTTGTTCTACGATACTTATAGGCATTTTTGGAGGTAATTTAAACTGCAAAAGGGATAAAAACATATGTATTGAAACCACATTTTATTACTGGCGGACAACTTTCAAATTGGATTCAATTGAAAAAGATGCATTGAAAAAATTAGGGAGTAAAAGTTTATACATAAGGTTTTTTGATGTCGATTTAGATATTAATGGTTTGCCATTCCCTGTTTCTGAAATTGGATTTAAACAGACTCCAGAGATGGAAATCATCCCTGTTGTATTTATAAAAAATAAGGTTTTTGACGGTATCACTCCAGAAGAAAATCTCAGTCTTTCAAAAAATATCATTCAAAAAATATTATCAATTGCAAAGAATAATAGCATCAAACTTAAAGAAATTCAGATTGATTGCGATTGGACAGTATCGAGTAAACAACAGTATTTTGCATTTTTAGAAAATGTAAAAGCACAACTCGAAACTCAAAACGTCCGACTTTCCGCCACTATCAGGCTTCACCAAGTCAAATACAAAGCTTCTACGGGCATTCCACCTGTAAATAAAGGTGTGCTGATGGCATATAATATCGACAGATTGGATGATCCAACTATTAAAAATTCTATTTTTGATAAATCTATCATTTACAAATATTTGGATAAACTTTCAACTTACCCTTTGCAGTTGGAAGTGGCATTGCCTATATTTTCACAAAATATTATATTTCGAAATGACAAAATAGTAGGGATATTGAGAAAAGAGCTTTTTTTCAAGGATGTGGATATGAATTATTTTGACAAAGTTGGCAATCTTCTTTTATGCAAAAAAGATACCATGATAGCAGAATACAGTGTCAAAGTGGGTGACATGATCCGCATTGAAACGATATTAAATGAGGACTTAAATGAGATATATGAGTATATTTCAAAAAATCTTCCTAATAACCATTTTAAACTAATTTTATTTGACCTAAGTGCGTCCAATTTAAAATTGATAAACTATGAAAATATCAAGGAATAGTCTTCGACATTGGGCTGTGGTGGCTGCTCTCGTTTCTATAGCCTGCAATTCATTTTATGATCCTAGAGTCGTCAGTATTTTTGATAATCAATTAGCACAGACTCCTGAATTTTTGCATAAAAGTCCTGGAAGGGTACAAAGATATAGGTATGAAAAAGAAATGCTGGGTGTAAATGCTACCCAAAATGATCATGAAAGGAACGTAGAATCTTGGTACAATTATTTTAAAGGTGAGATCGGACGTGGGTACATCTCGATGTATCTTTACCCAGATGAAGAATCAATTGTCAACTTGAGAGATATGTCTAAAGATAGGAATGATAAAGATCTTACAAACTATGTGGACTTTGTGATGACCATAGATTCACTCATGCAATACAATAAAAATAATATGTGGGATGCAATCCTTCTAGATTCTACCAGAATAAAAGCCACAGTCCACAAAATGGAAAATTCATTTATAAGATGTAAAATGCCATTTCTTAAGGAAAGATATTTCTACAAAATTATACAATCATATTTTGGTATCAATCAATTCAAAAAAGTGGTAAGTTTTTATGAACAATACAATAAAAAAATAAAATTAAAATCCTTCGTTTTTGAAAAAGCAACATGTGACTATGCTGGAGCATTGTTTCGGGCTGGTAGACCAAGTGAATCGTATTACATCTATGCTAAAGTTTTCCAAAATAATCCATTTCTGAGAGAGACAGTTGTAAATGGTTTTAAAGTGTACAACATCCCCTATTCTAGCAAAGCATTAGATTTTTGTACCACAAAAAGTGAAAAATGTACTGTCATTTTTCTGAGCGCGATAAATAAATCAGCCAATTTAGCACAAAAAATAACTGATTTATATGACATAGATCCCAATTATCCATTTATAGAATATTTGGTAATGAAGGAAATAAAAAAGCAAGAATATTATTATTATGACTTTGCTTGCTCCTACCGCAACAATCCGGAACCATCCAAAGCAAGACCAAGTTCCAGGGAAAATGACTTTATAAAGGCTCAAACGTATTTCACCGATATAGATCAAGTGCTTCAAAGAATTACTCACGAAAAGAAAGTACAGAATTTAGATTTTTATAATCTTGCTTTTGCCTATACCAGTTTACTTATGCAGCGTGACGATCAAGTATTAGCACTCCTTAATGAAGTAAAAAATGCGAAAAATGATGCGCTGATTGACAAACAAAAGAAGATTTTATTTGTAGAACACCAGCTTTTGACTGATGTGCCCTATGACCCCAAACACTTGGATTCAGTATTTCAATACATGCAAGATTTCAGATACTTTTCAGCGCGGACTGATGAAGATATTAGATTTAATTTTTCTGAGCATTTGAGCAGGTATTTTCTTATTAAAAAATCTCAAGCAAAATCTTCCAAAGAAAAATTTAAATGGGATGCTAGAATTTTCTTTGCTCAGATGTATTGCTATAGCCAAAAGAATAATATTTACTCAGATGTGTATGAGAAATGGTTTATTGGCACAAAGACTACTGCCGAATTAAAACAGTATTTGCAATTTTGCCAAATGGCAAATTCTTCCCTAGATAGGAAATTGATTGATTCGTTGTATTTTACAAAAAATGATCTCAAACTAGCTTATACCAGACGATTAGTTCTTGAAGGAAACTTTCAAGAAGCACAAAAATACACCGACCAATTACCTGATTCGCTTTGGGGGTTTGACAGCTCTAGTTTTTGTACACCTCAGTTATATCTTAAAAAAGAGAAACTTCAACCTTTCAATGACGCACATGAATATATATCGAGGATGGCATATCTGCAAAACTACCTTTCCACTCATCCTCAAGATGGCAATGGGTGGTTAGAACTGGGAGAGGCTTGGTTGAATATTACTTATTTTGGTACAGCTCACAATCTTGCGAGGCGATATTGGTCAACAGGAAACCTGAATCCAAGTTTGATTGCACCCAAATCAGAAGAATTAAATAAATTAAATAGAGATAATTACTTTCATTTAAAAGGTCCAAAAATGTGTTTAGAGAAAGCTATACAATATTGCAGAGACCCTGAATTGCAGACAAAAGCCTATTATCTTCAGTTGTTTTGTAAAAAATACAATCATTATGCACAATATTTTATCAACGAACCAAGAAATGGGTATTTACCCACCGATAAAAGTAGCCCATATCTTCCTATAAACAAATATGGTAATTTTGACAAAATATCATCTTTTGTTGGTCAAAGCGAATTAGCCAAAAAAATTATTGAAGAATGTGACACATATCTCCGATATTCTGATTGGAAACATTAAAACAAATAGGAGTATGTTTAAATTTTGTTTTTGGACAATAAAATGGATTTATTTTGAACGAAAAAAGGCAAATTTTGCAGTCAAATGTGGGCAATTCGAGAAAAAATTTAACGAATTTGTAGCCAAAATACAACATTTTCTTGCTAAAGGATAAATTTTAAACATACTCTAATAAAATAACAACCAAACACTTTTAAATTTTTATTTTTGTTAAGGAAAGAAGAACAAAGTGGTAGGTTTACATATTGAGGTACTCCCCTTGGAATCATTGGAAACATTGGAAATTATCTCAGATAGAAAAAGCAGCATTGGACAAATATGACAATTATATATCTGCCAAATAACAGATGTTTTATTATACAGATACCTATAATGCACTTTGGATAGTAGTCAAGCTAATTGTAAAAACTCGTCTCAATAATGTGCTCTATACTTTATATAAAGCAGCATGTACCAACATAGACGAAAGAATGACACAAAAACTAGATCTCCAAATCATTGGTCCATCTTCCACAGAAAAAGAGAAAGTAGTCATGCTTTAATGTCGGATCCATAATAGAAAATTTTACTTTTTGCGATCGTAATCCAAAATTGTTATGCTTTTTTTCGATTATACTCTTGAAATGTCATGTTTTAGTTAGAAAATCGTGGTAGTTTTCTGGGTTGATGACGCTAGATTGACGTGGGTGATATTCATCAATAAACGACTTACTGAACTTCGCACTTTTCTGTTTTGAATATTTAAACTCAAAAGCATGGAGAGATCCATCGGCATCTTCGATGTAATCTATTTCTTGTTGCTGGCGCGTACGCCAAAAATAACTCATACAGTGGTAAGCCGTGTTGTTATTCATTTTTAATCTTTCGCCAACCATGTAGTTTTCCCAAAGAATTCCCGCATCTGTTCTAAGAGACATTGGCCTGAAGTCTCCCAAAATAGCATTTCGGATTCCATTATCATAAAAATAAATTTTACGGCTCTTTTTCAATTCATTTCTTAAGTTTCTGCTAAATGATCTGAGCCTAAATACGACCATGCTTTTCTCCATTAGATCTATATATCGGCCTATGGTGGCAGGATCAGAAGCTAATAGTTGAGCCAATTCATTATAACTCACTTCACTTCCCACCTGTCTTGCTAAAGCTTCGGTCAAGTTATGTAATAATTCCGGTTTGCGTACATCTTGATAATTGAAAACATCTTTATAGAGATACCCGGATGTGAGTTCTCTCAATAATATTTCGGCCCTATCAGGATGGGTGACAACTTCAGGATACATACCATATAACAATCTAGTATCAAGAAGTCGTTTTTCTTCGATGATACCGTGATAATCGCACAATTCTTGATATGAAAGTCCGCTCATAATCATCTCGATTTTTCGTCCGGTAAGTGGTTCATTTATATCGGCAGACAGTTCTAGTGCAGAAGAACCTGATACAATCAATTGTATATCTTTAAGCTTATCTGTGATCAGCTTTAATGTAAGGCCAATATTTTTTACTCTCTGCGCTTCATCAATTATGACAAGCTTATTGCTACCCAAGTAACTGCGCAACTTGCTAGATGATGTATCAGAAAGAATACTTCTTACATCCGGTTCGTCACAATCCAAGTAAATAGAACCTGGATAATTGTCTTTAAGAGCCAACAAAGTGGTAGTTTTTCCTACCTGCCATGGCCCTAAAAGCAAAACAGCCTTACCTAGAGAAAGCGTGTCATTTATTCGTTGGATAATAATTCTATTGATCATATCGCAAAAATAAGACTTTTTGCGATCGTAATCCAAAATTGTTATGCTTTTTTTCGATTATACTCTTGAAATGTCATGATTTTGTTAGAAAATCATGGTAGTTATAGCTTTTATTTTGGATTCATACCACCTTATAGTCTCTTCCTTCCTCAGGCTTTTATTCTACAATCCAAGTGTAACCATTACCATTGTTTTCCTAAGTACTTCATAATATTCTATAATTCCCCCCAATTTTTACACCACATACTTAATAATATTTTTCAATGTAGATTTTTAAATAAAACGGCCGTAAAAATGGCCTGGTAAAGACATCCATAAAAGGTACAGTTGCAAAACTCAAAATGTATATACCATCACTATCAATGTACCAGTACTTGGGCTCAAGATCTTTTACTTTTAATCACAAACAAATTCCTTCCGAAAAGATTAATTTTGATGCATATAGGTGAGAAGCACAAGTTGCAAACTTGCGATAGGAAGTGTATGATTAAAAGTATAAGTTACAGCATACTTTTGCGGAAATGTAGGCACAAATTACGCCGAGCTAGGGCTGATCTAGAACTATTTAAATAAAGTCTCCAATACTTTGTCAGCTCTTGGACATTTTTTATCCCTACCAATGCCGTTATAATTTCCATTGTATATCATTTCAACATATAATGACCTGCTTTTCATAAAAATCGTACAACAGTCTAAATTAGCACATTTTAGTAAAAATGTATCTTTAAATATGTCGTAATTATGTGATATGATAAGAATCTCATTTTCCTTGATTTCTACATCTACCTTTTGAATGTTATCGAATTTTGTCAAATCAGAATTTTTAAAAAGTGGCCAATTAACAATTTTTGAATTAAGATTTATTCCACAATTTTTAATTAATAAGTCATTATAAATATCAATATCATCTTGTACAAGCTTTGTGATAATCCAATCACCCTTAAAATACGATTTTAATTTATAAATTCTATTAATTTTATAAAAAAAGAAGACTATAAACAATATAATAAAAAATAAAATGAATCTACTCCTTTTTGCCATCTGAATTTGTTGAATTTGAATATTTGAAAATATTTGTATCTGAATAAACTTCTGTATTTGGAACATTATCAAGTCCACTTTTGACTTCCTTTTTTTCAAAATCTGGAGCAAGCTTAATTTTTAAAGCTTTTAGGATAGAAGCACAGCATACAATCTTGCTCTGGCTGCGGCGTAGGTTCAATCTACACCTAGCGAGGGTGTTTTGTCTTCGTGAAATAAACATCGGATCATTCCGTTTCAGGCGGACTTACAGCCATATTGCTCCAAAAGGGTTATGATGTTCAACTTTGCCTTTATTTCGCCTATTACCATTGTAAAACTGTTTTTTGCGTTAAAATGAATAATTAATTTGCTTACAAATATATACGTAACTGCTTTACTTTACAAATCAAAAATTCAATTGGATGCAACAAAACGCTTATTTTATTAATTTTGCTGTTTAATTTAGAAGTTATGATTCCGACAGTTGAACCAATAGTAAAGAATTTCAGGAGTATGAGAGACTTTAAAAGTCTATCTCAAAAAGAAGTTTGTGCTGATTCAGGTGTTCCGAAAGGACAATACAGCCGTATTGAAAACGGAAAAGTTGAGCCGTCTATTTCTACTTTGGAAAAACTGAATTCTGTTTTTGATGTTACTATTTTAGAATTTTTATGTCCGATGATTTAGAAGAAGAATTTTACCCGACTTTGATGCAAAAATTAAAATGATTGATACGTTGGCAAAGGATGAACAGCAAGCCCTTTTCAAAATGAATGATTTGGCTTTACCCAATAAGCGTATGAAGGATAATTTACAAACTCTAATAGCTTAATAATATGTACACATACAAAATACATTTACATAAAGAAACTGAAGGTGGTTTTACTGTTTCTGTTCCCGCATTGCCTGGCTGTATTACTTATGGCGAAGATGTGGATGAAGCCATTGCAATGGCTAAAGAAGCAATTGAATTGTATATTGAAGAGTTGCAAGAAAGAGGCGAAGCCATCCCCGATGACAGCAATACTTTGGAATATTCGCTAAACCTTGATACGGTATGAACGCAAGCCCGAAGCACCTTATCAAAATATTGGAGCTGCACGGCTTTATTTTCAAACGGTCTAAAGGTTCTCATCAATTATACTACAATGCCCAAACCAACATAACCGTTATCGTACCTGTACACGGTGGTAAGGATATGAAAAAAGGTACTTTCCTCGCAGTACTTAAACAAGCTGGTATTGATAAAAATACTTTAGATTAAAAAGGCCTGTATCGTTCCCCCAAAAATTCATCACATATATTTTTCAGAACTTTTGAGTCAGTACAATTAATTAATAAACTAATATAATTTTCCTTCCATCTGTCTTTTAATTACGTATATTTGTACTTTGTTACGATTATAGGACACATTTAAGCATTTTAAGCAATGGAAATAGGTAGGATAATCACAACTTTACGCAAACAAAAAGACTGGTCACAAACGGAACTTGCTACTAAAAGCGGTGTTTCTCGAGAGATGATTGGTAAATATGAGCGTGGCGAAGCAGTACCTTCTATTGAGGCTGCTAAAAAAATAGCCAATGCTTTTGATGTTTCCTTAGACTATCTCGTAGGGCAAGGCATCAACAGCAAGTTTGATAAAAAAACGGTCAAACGATTACAGGACATCAATAAAGTTGAAGCCAAAGATAAAGAACATGTCTTTGCCATGCTCCACGCTTTCTTAGCTAAAAATAAATTACAAGCTATTTTGGCTTAATAAAAAAGCCCTTGACCTCTCAAGGGCTTTTATAAAATAACAGTTTTATATTTATTCTTCAATAAGTTGAAATTCATCAACATCGGAATATCTTTCTAATCGTGAACCTACTGGAAAATTTAAAAATGGAATAATGCTAGTATCGTAATTAGCAATCGTATTGACTTCATATATCATAATATTTTGTGGGTCATCAATGTATTCTTGACTTTCTAAACCAGACATAAAAAACCAACCGCTATCATTTTCAAATGATGGTTCATCCCTAATCATTACTAATACTTTATTCCCTTCGACCGTAATGCTGTCTGTGGCGAAACAGCCACCCATAGGCTTAATAAGTTCTTTTATTTTATCCTTTGGTATTTTAAAATTTTTATTCATCCTTTTAATTATCTTTAGATGTCTTATAGCTTCCCTCTTTTAATTCATATTTATGACTTCTATTAGCTGACCTGTCCTCCCATTGGTATAAAGATGGATTATTTTCTGTCTCTATTACCTCCTGTCTTGTGCTCCCTTTATCTTTATGCATCTGTGCTCTTGTTTTCCATTCATAACCTAGTTTATGACCTAAATCAATTTCGCCAGTCTTTAATGGTTCTTTAGTATTCGGGTCAATCATTCTTCCCTCAGCATCTCTAGGTTGATTTTGAGTAACTTGTTCCTTAGTGGATTTTCTCGGAGTGACTCTTTTGACAACTTCTTCCTTTACTTCATTCTTAATCTCGTTGCTAACTCTACCTGCAACGATTTGCGATGGTTTTGCTGCTTTTCCACCTGGAATTAATGGAAATAGTTGGCTTATGTTGAATTCATCTTGAGCTTGTTTTATTGTAACATGATCTTTATGACTTCCAGGTGTACTTGCTGGTTGAGATTCAAGCATTAAAAAGCCGATGATGATATACGAACATATTGGACACCTTCCGTCGGGATCATTGTACTTGATGGGATTGTTCCAAAACGCTGAATATGGGCTCTTATCTACTTGATTTGGATGATCCGTCAGCGGATCCACAGACAAAAACCTAGCTATGCTTGGTTATAGATCCTGATTGCCGCAAGAACTGCCGAATTCGCCATAAACTACCATTTCAACATAAATGCAGTCACCACTTTTGCTGACTACTACGCCGAGAAAAGTTTTGCTCGGTTCCCTTCCTATTGAGTGAAATCGTGCACTCGATTGCCGCTACAAACGGCACCAGTTGGTCATCTGTAAACCCATATCGATACGCATTTGTTGTGGCAAATGTTGGATTTCTATACGTTCGTACTGGCATGTTTTACTCAAACACAAGACACTCAAATTTTTCTGTCGGGTAGTTTTCGTTTATTGTACTTGTCCCTGATTTATGGCACAGCCGTGGCAGCACTCGGAAGTAGTAAATACTACGACCAGCTGGGGAAGTCATCAGCAGTAAATTCGATAAAAAACTGTAAAACGATTACAGGACATCAATAAAGTTGAAGCCAAAGATAAATAGCATATCTTTGCAATGTCCGACGCTTTCATAGCTATAAATAAATTACAAGCTATTTTGGCCTAAAATAAAAAAGCCCCTGATTGCTCAAAGGCTTTTAAGTTTGCCTATCGTTTATCACCTTTAGTACATGAATTCAAAATGTAAATATATACAAATAATGCTATTCCTACCAAAACTATAAATACCTTATTTAACCTGTAAACCCCTACAAAATCCTTAGGGTTCATTTCGTCCAGTCGTGGGTTATAGATAGCGTCTAATGTATCTCCTATTCTATACTTACCTTCAATGCAGTCATTCTTATTAATTGAGATACGATATGTATGATCTTGATAACTTACAACAATAATATTAGACCGTCCACACAAAGGTAGTTCCACAACCTTAACAATAACAGGCTTATTGAAAACTTCTAAAGGTAGTCTTGAAGCTGATTTTTTTAAATTATTTGCAAGCCACAGAAGTGTAAATAAGAATCCAAAAATTATAATTATTCTTCTTATCATCATTTAATTGTTGTTATCTAATTGGCAAAACTACATTTACTCTTGTATTATCTTGCGCTACCTGATATGGTAATAAAATTGGTACATCTGGGTTATTCTCAATAGTCATATTACTTCTAACTTCATCCGATGTATTTTGTAAAGCATTTCCGACCGTTGAACTTACATAATTATTGACATTATTGGCATTGTTTAACCTTCTTTGTGCATTTCTTTGATTTGCAGCTCGACCTTTTGAAAATGGATCATTCCTAGAAATTCTAGTAGTCCTATCTAATTTCCTTTCCATTACCTTGACTTCATCGCTTCCAACTACTTTTACATTGGCACTTATTCTGTCCATTACTACATCAGAAACTACCTGAGTTACAGATATGTTACTAGAATTTTCTTGAAACCCTGAAAAATCACCACTTAAACCCTTTGCTACAGCATCATCTGTTATAACTTGTTTGGACACAGATTCGGTTGCTGCAAGACCTATATTAATTCCAGTTCTAATTGTTGTATTTGCAACACTGCCAGTTCCTCCTGACAAACTACCAAAAGTTCCCGAAATCAAAGTAGATGAAACAGAATAGTTTTCAAAAGCTGGCCTTCCTTGGATCTTATTGGATGCTATTTGAACCGTAGCGTCAGCTCCAGCTCCAATGCCAAAACCTAACGCAATAGCATAAATTATCGGGCAAATAGGACACCTTCCATCTGGATCATTGTACTTGATTGGATTGTTCCAAAACGCACTGTATGGACTCTTATCTACCTGGTTCGGATGGTTGGCTAAAGGATCGACAGACAAAAATCTAGCTATGCTTGGGTTATAGATCCTGAATCCCGCAAAAGATACCAAACTCTTCAAAAACTAACATTTCAATATAAATGCAGACACCACTTTTGCTTACTGCCACACCGAGAAATGTTTTTACTCGGTTCCCTTATTATCGAGTGAAATCGTTCACTCGATTGCCGCTACATCACGGCTCCAGTCGGTCATCATTAAACCCGTATCGGTACGCATTTGTTCAACAGTCCCAAAATAGCAAAATGACCTATTTTTTTCCATTGATATCCACTATGTAACCTACGTCACAACCATCTACCACAACACTTTATATTTTTGCCATGTTTTTTAAATCAAATCAATAACTTATTAATTAAATCATGACAGTAGAACAAATTTATACAGGATGTCTTGCACAGGGTGCATACTATGTAGAAAGCAAAGGCGAGGCAATCGTCATTGATCCATTGAGAGAAGTTCAACCTTACATTGAGAAGGCTGAAAAAAATGGCGCTAAAATCAAATATGTTTTTGAGACACACTTTCATGCTGACTTTGTTTCAGGTCACATCGATCTTGCCAAGAAAACAGGAGCAAAAATTGTGTATGGACCGACATCAGCTAAAACCGGATTTGAAACGTACATCGCACAAGATGGTGAAGTGTTCAATATTGGTGACGTAAAAATCAAAGTATTGCATACTCCAGGACACACCATGGAAAGTAGTTGTTACCTTCTCATCGATGAAAACGGAAAAGAAACAGCGCTTTTCACTGGTGACACCTTATTTATAGGCGATGTGGGAAGGCCTGATTTGGCTCAGCACGTGATATCTGACTTGACAGAAGAAAAGCTTGCAGGCCATCTTTTTGATTCTCTAAGAAACAAAATCATGCCTTTGAATGATGACCTCATCGTGTATCCAGCGCATGGCGCCGGTAGCGCTTGCGGAAAAAACATGTCCAAAGAAACATCTGATACCCTAGGAAATCAAAAGAAAACCAACTACGCATTACGCCCAGAATTGACAAAAGAACTTTTCATTGGTGAAGTGCTGAATGGTTTGATGCCTCCTCCAGGTTACTTCCCAAAAAATGTACTGATGAACATTCAAGGTTATGAAAGCATCGATACAGTTTTAGAAAGAGGAAACAAAGCCTTGAACCCTAGAGAATTTGAGCTTCTAGCTAATGAAACGCATGCTTTGATATTGGATACAAGAAGTTCAAGGGAATTTGCGTCAGGGTTTATTCCAAATGCTATTAATATAGGCATAGATGGAAGTTTTGCTGTTTGGGTTGGTACATTGATACCGGATATCAAGCAGGAGATCTTGGTTGTAGCAGACAATGGTAGAGAAGAAGAAGTAGTCACAAGATTGGCACGTGTCGGATACGATTATACATTGGGATATCTCAACGGTGGTATGGATGCATGGAGAGCAGCAGGCAAGGAGATCGATACAGTAAAAAATATCACTGCTGCAGAATTTGCTCAAGCTGAAGCTAATGATCCTAAAATTGCGATTTTGGACGTCAGAAAAGCCAGTGAATTTAATTCTGAGCACATCGTCAATGCTGAAAATGCACCATTGGACTACGTTAATGATTCTATGAAGGTCGTCAATCCCGACATCACATATTATGTGCATTGTGCCGGTGGTTATAGGTCTATGAGCTTCATTTCCATACTTAAATCACGTGGTTACGAGAATTTCGTCAACGTAGATGGTGGTTTCAATGAAATCAAAAGTAGCGGTATGTTCAAGTTGACAGACTATGTTTGTCCTACCACTTTACTATAATTAAAAATTTTAAATAAATAATAGAATTATATGGACACAACCATAGAACCACAAGTAGTTTCCATGCCAAGAATCGGTGACAAAGCACCGGAATTCAAGGCTGTGACTACGCAAGGGGAGATAAATTTCCCATCAGATTTCAAAGGCAAATGGGTGATATTCTTTAGCCATCCGGCAGATTTCACACCTGTCTGTACGACAGAGTTTATGACCTTTGCTAATTTGGAAAAAGACTTTGAAGCTTTGAATTGCTCTTTGGTCGGATTATCAGTGGATGGTTTATACAGTCATATTGCATGGCTTAGAACCATCAAAGAAAAAATCGAGTTCAATGGCATGAAAAATATCGAAGTCAAGTTTCCCCTGATCGAAGATATCACCATGGAAGTTTCGAAAAAATATGGAATGATCCAACCGGGAGAATCGAGCACAAAAGCTGTCAGAGCTGTATTTTTCGTTGATCCTAAAGGCGTTATCAGAGCAATTATCTATTACCCATTATCTTTGGGTAGAAATTTTGATGAACTCAAAAGAGCATTGATTGCCATGCAGACAGCTGATGCATATGCTATAGCTACGCCTGCTGACTGGAAACCCGGAGATGATGTCATCGTACCTCCAGCTGGGTCATGTGGAACCGCAAAAGATAGAATGGAATCTGATGAAGTGCAGTGCAAAGATTGGTTTTTCTGCACGAAATCCCTTCCGCTCAATTAGACAATTACTTTGTTGTATTTTAAATTGGTGTAATAACAAAAGCCGAAGTCAAACGCTTCGGCTTTTTCTTTTTCCAACTATATGAAATAAAAATTTCCTTGCATTATATGCAGTAAAGCTTCAATTGTAGATATTGCTTTAGAGTATGTTTAAATTTTGTTTTTGGATAATGAAATGGAATTATTTTGAGCGAAAAAAGGCAAATTTTGCAGTCGAATGTGGGCAATAAGACGAAAAATTTAACGAATTTGTTGCCAAAATAACACAATTTTTTGCTAAAGGATAAATTTTAAACATACTCATAAATGTTAATTGGTGACCCCGGGAGGATTCGAACCCCCAACCCTCAGAGCCGAAATCTGATATTCTATCCAGTTGAACTACGAGGCCAAAGAATTGCAAAGGTAGCAATTTTTCTGCCTAGCCCTACCAATCCTATTAGAAAAGATTTTGGTTTTTATACTTCAATCCACCTTAAAACATGATAAACTTCGATCTAGCACCACACTGCGCCTTTCCGAAATATCCTATACCCCAATTCAATTCAAATACTACACCTGCAAAAAGTGGATGGGATGCTTGGTAACCGTCACTATAGATGGACACGTCTTGAACTGGAGAAGTCATATTATCCTTTAGTCCTAGATCAGTAATTCCATACTCAAACCTTACACCCAAAATACCACTAAACCTACCGTCATTACCCATGATATTGGCTCCAAAACCAAGCACCGCAGCAATATTATTCTTCTCATAATCTGCAGTCACATCGGTTTCTGTTCCAGTAGCCGTATTGGTTACTTTTTTCACTAGGGCAAGTTTTGGTCCTATTTCAAAATATCCCAAATTCTTCGCATTTCTAAACAAAACGTAGATATCCAAACCACTATAATCTATTGTTGAAATGGAATTAGTTGATTTCTTTGTGAAATCCTGGGTGAAGCTGCTTTTCATCACATCGATGGCTACACCATTGTACGCAAAGTTGATCCCTATCTTACCACCATAGGACAATCCTTTTCCTATTTTGTGGTTGTATTCATCAGAATCTGTGATTGCTGAATTCATAAGGCCTGCTGCACCATATTGCACCTTCAAACCGGTATCAAACCACACGATTTGTTTTTGTGAATAGATTCCTGTGGATATCATGAGCATGAGAAAGATAACTATGTTTTTCATACGAAATAAATTAATGATTTTAGAAATTAAATTGTAAAGATAATATTTCATGGCATATTCAGACAAGTATTTTAAAAAATGTAATAAGGTCGTGTAGATTACGAAAATAGGACAAAATCAATCGAAGAATGAAAATCAAAAATCGCAATAAAAATAAGTAAATCTACGTAATGTAAAATAAAAATATGGCTCCTGCTTTATGGAAACAATATTTTAGTAAGCTATTTTCTTTTTATTAACATATTTATTATGTTTTTTAGGAAAAATAAGTATAAACCATTACAAATGATGAAAATCATAAAATTTTTATCATTTATCATTGCCTAATATTTTGCCCTGTCAGCAAATATTATTTTCTTTGCACTCTTTTTTATATCATTTTAACAAACAAAATTTTAAATATTGTAAAATGTCAGACTACAAAATGGATAAGATCGATCTCAAGATTTTGAGATTGCTCCAAGAAAATAGTAAAATAACAAACCTGGAATTGTCAAAGAGAATTGGCTTGTCTCCAGCTCCAACATTAGAAAGAGTAAAAAAATTGGAACAATCCAATATCATTCAAAGCTATCATGCCAAAGTGGATTCAAGTGCCATTGGCCTCAATGTAAAAACTTATGTGCTTGTTTCATTGGCTTGGAACAAAAAAGATGCATTAGAGAATTTTATTAAAAAAATTAAGAAGGTGCCTGAAATTACCGAGTGTTATGTCATCACAGGTGAAGCCGACATCCTTCTTAAGATTGTGTGCAAGGACATTCCTACTTACGAAAAATTGTTATTCAAATCTCTTTCTCAAATTGAAGAAATAGAAAGATTAAAAACTTTGATGACGCTCTCCAAGGTTAAAAAAGAAAAAGTGCTACCTTTTGATTACGATAATGCCGAAGAGTAAAACAAAAATCAAAACCTATATATATTCCCTTAGATGCTGAACCGATGGTTTTTCAATGTAATCGGGTATGCTCTATAGATTTCATCGTCCAAACTCTCAAGTGTCCCATTATATTTTTGGGACGCTACATCTTAGCACCGATGCGGCTTATGCTCATGCGCTGAAAGCTCGAAATTATATGATGCAGACCTCTGCTTACATTGCAGAAATGGATCTAAGCTCAGATAAATCACCTTTGGCTAAATACATGATGCTTCCCGAGGGTGAAAAAAATTCTGACCATTGGGGAGAAAAGAAATTTAATAAGTATCAACATATTTCGAAGAAGGCCTTCGGTATAAATCTGGCCGAAATGGATGTAATGATTCCTTTTTATATTCAAAACAGAATCACGGAAGCTGTAGTACAAAATAAATATCACCAACCATTAGATTACTATTTATGGGTGGAAGCAACGATGTTAGAAAAAGAATTGCTAGGGTTGGAAACATTAGAGGAGCAAATCCAAATATTGAATCAAATCCCTATGGATTATCAATATAAAATGCTTCAAAATACTTTTAAAAATACCAAAAGTTTTAGAAAGAACATTTTACGGATTGAGACACTTTATCGGAAAGGCCAAACAGATGAACTCTTTCGGACTACAAAAAAAACCATAGGAAGAATCAGAAAAATGATGCTTTACGATCGCAATATCATTATGGCTGAGAGAATTGATTCATTGTGTCAAAGCCAATCCATATTTGTTTCAATTGGAGCCGCCCATCTTTCCGGAAACAAGGGCGTCATTGCTCTTTTATCAAGGCAAGGTTATAAATTCCAAGCTGTCTAATCACTCTATGATCTGAATAACCGAAGTATCTATCTTTTTTAAAATATTAGGAACCAATGTATTCGGAGCCGGAAATCCTATGGGTAGTAATAAATAGGGTTTTTCATTTTCAGGTCTTTGGAGAATTTTCTGCAAAAAATTCATTGGGCTTGGAGTATGTGTCAATGTGACCAATCCAGCACTGTGGATTGCATTGATCAACATACCACAAGCTATGCCTACGGATTCATTGACATAATAATTTTTTTGAATTTCCCCATTTACGCCTACATCATAGATACGCTTGAAAACAACAATCAACCACGGTGCCTCCGTTAAAAAAGGTTTCTCCCAATCTGTACCAAGAGGTTTCAAATCTTCTAGCCATGCATCTGACATCCTTCCATGATAGTTTGTATATTCTTCTTCTTCAGCAGCCTTTCTGATTTGAGTTTTTATTTCTTTGTCCGCCACTGCACAAAAATGCCATGGCTGCTTATTTGCTCCTGATGGTGCTGAGTTCGCAGCTAATAAAATATTTTCAATTACTTTTTTTGGTATTGAAGAGGTACCAAACGACCTAATTGATCGTCGTTTTGAAATTTCCTCTAAATGTTTGGCTGATTTTTGTTCTACTTCTTCAATAGAAGATGGTTGAAAATCATATGGAATGAATGGATCCAATTCTAGGATTTTTCTTCTTCCTTGGGGATAATGCCCGTATGGGTTCCAAAGTAATCGATAAATGCTTGCATGTCATTAGCCAAAACTGTGTTATTGGTCGCTCTGTGATACATATCCGCAATAGAACGCAGTGTCTGATATACAAAACGATCCATTTCGACCACTTGCATATCTGTGGTCCAAAGATCAATCTTCAGAGTATCTAAATATTCTTTATCAAATAGTGATAATGACAATGCTTTGCATGGCGTAAACCCTGTTCCATTTGGATTGTCATCCGACTTCCATTCTATGGTTTCAGGGATTTTTTTATCATTTAATCCAATGTTGATTTGGATACTGGATACCTTTTTGACAGGATTGGCCATTAATCGATATTTTTAAATGCTTGAGAAAAATCTTCTATGATGTCTTCAATATTTTCTATGCCTACAGAAACTCGGATCAAATTATCAGTTATTCCTTGGCTTATCCGTACATCTCTGTCCACATTGAGATGCGAAGATGTGGCTGGATGCAGCACGAGTGTATCTACATCGCCCAATGTTGGTGCATGTGTACAAAATTGCAATGCATCTATAAATTTCAATGTTCTATTCAGATCACTATCAATGGCAAAACTCAACATGCCACCAAAATCGGACATTTGTTTTGAAGCAATTGAAAAAGAAACGTTGTTTTCTAGACCGCAATAATTTACATGACTAACCTTGTGATGGGATTGAAGCCAGCGTGCCAATGAAAGTCCATTGCTACTGTGTCTTTCCATCCGCAAATGCAAGGTTTTGATGCCATTATAGACCAGCCAGGCTTCCCACGGACTACAAATAGCACCGGAAAGTTTCAGTGTTGTCCAAACTTGTTGCTTCCACTTTTCATCCTTACCAATGATGGCTCCGGCTATGGAATTGCCATGGCCATTCAAGTACTTTGTTGTAGAATGAATGACAAAATCAGCACCCAAGCTCAAAGGTCTCTGAAGTATAGGTGTACAGAATGTATTATCTACACATGTCAATACTCCTTGGGCAGCAGAGATGCGACATAATTGCGCAATATCAATACAATGCATAGTTGGATTGGCAGGAGTTTCAAAATAAACCAATTTGATGCGTTTATCTGATTTCAATTTTTCTTCGACCCAAGCTCCATCATTCAAATCTCCAAAAATCGTATTGATACCCGATCTATTTAGAACTTTTTTAAAAAGCTCTGTAGTTCCTCCATATAGATCCCTTTGTGTCAATACTGTTTCTCCGGATTCTAATACGGAACTGATCAAGGTGTGAATTGCGGACATCCCGCTGGCAGTCATCAACCCAAAACCCTCTTCGTCCAGATCATACATTTCCATCTTACAAATGGTGTCCGCCACTTGTTCGACTGTAGGATTCCTATATCGGCTATACACAAATCCATCCTTTTTTTGAGTGAAAATTTCTATACTTTCCTCAATACCGGAAAACTCAAAGGAAGATGTTGCATATAATGGTAATACATGGCTTCCTTGGGTTGGGACTTCATGGATTTGTTTGACACAAGATGAACTAATATGTCCGGGTTTTTTCTTCATTATTATTTTCCTTTTCCCTGAATAAGAACAAGTAATGTATAAAATAATATTTTAATATCTAAACTCAGTGACATGTTTTCGATATACAAGATATCAAATTTTAATCTTTGAAGCATCTGTGATACGTTAGAGGCATATCCGTATTTAACTTGTCCCCATGATGTGATTCCAGGTCTCACCTTCAATAGATGCTTATAGTGAGGTGCTTCAACGGATATTAAGTCAATGTAATATTTGCGTTCAGGTCGTGGACCAACTATTGACATATCTCCTTTGATGACATTAAAAAATTGTGGAATCTCATCGATACGCCATTTTCGCATGACTTTTCCCCACGATGTTACTCTTGTGTCCGCATCGTTGGACAGTTGAGGTCCATTTTTTTCAGCACCAACAATCATGGATCTGAATTTAATGATATCAAATGGCTTTCCATTTAGTCCTATACGCTCTTGTTTATAGAAAATGGGACCTGATGAAGATAACTTCACTCTGATAATGGCATAGAGAATCACAGGTAACAATATAATCAAAGCCACAAATGAAATCAAATAGTCAATCAGTCTTTTCACTACTTTCTGCCAGTTCGGCATCAACTCTTGCTCTATCTCAATAAGCACAGCACCATAGATATGATTCATTTTTACCGTACCGATCATGATATCATAGGTGTCCGGAATGACTTTTATTAAAATTGAATCAGCATGGTCAAATAGTGTATCCAATATAGATTTCAACTTGTTGTGTTCTGATGTTTCAACTGCAATGATGACTTCTTCCACTTTGTATTCTCTTATCACATCATTGATGTCAGCCAATTTACCTAACTTCTGCAGATATTTATTCAATTCATTGGTGCTCAGTCCATTGCTATCTATGTAGCCAACGAAGTTATGACCCAATGAATACGGGTGACCTGTCATTTCTTCATATAGGTCAACAGCGTTTTTATCCCCTCCGATAATGATGGTTCTATAACTTACCAAACCCTTTTTTAATCTTCTGCTCGCCACAGTCAGGATTACCATCCTTACAATGCTTGTGATCGTAAAATGAATTAAAAATAGAGCTAAAAAGATATGTAAATATGTCACGTGTTGCAACGCAGCATCATCTTTCAAAACTGTAAAAAACAGTAAAATGGTGCCTATAAAAGTAGTAAAAACAGTGCTCTTCAAAGTCTCCAATCGAGAGTATCTATAGATGTCTCGATATTTGTCAAAAATAGAGTAAATCAGCACCCAAAGTAATGGAATGGTAAATAATCCATACCACAGATTGTTATCGGCAAGAATATCTCCAAAACTGACATCCCCTACTTCCAGGTTCTTTCTATATGTAAAAAATAGAAACCATGCTATGAATGCAGCTACAATATCGCCTGTCCGATATACAAAAAGTTCTAACTTACGCTGCTCACCCATAATCTCTTAAAAGTGCCAATGCTTAAAATTATCCAAATATATCGTCGCAGAATTGTTGGATTCCTTTCTAGTGAATCCCAATACTATGGCGTAATCATCAAAATCCTTTGCTGCTAATTCCGCTGTAAATTCAACGTATATTTTATTCCATTCAGATTTGCAAGGTACGAGTACTTTATAATTGACCGCTTCATTGGTACCATTTCTCTTCAGCACACCAACATTGATCACACCATCACCTTTATAATCGAATTCAACGTAGCTGGAGCCACCGATGATTTCACTTTCTCTGATGTGGTTTGTCGGAGTCAGTTGAAGAGAGGGTGAGCCCGAATCCAACGTTATTTTTCCACAATATTGACCCACAGTAGAAGTAGTGTTATCCCGTTTGATACTTCCTTGCACTGATCCTACAACATGTGTAAAAATAGAATTTATAGACTCAAAATTGTCATAATAACCCAGCTTGGCATTGTCAACATATTTAAACGAAAGGGGCAATTCCAAGGTCTCCAATGGATCGAGGACAATATCTCGTACAATGGATTTATAGAATGGATAAAAAACAGGATTTGCACCGACACCGTTATTTTTTATTCCCGCTAGAATTGTAAGCTCCTGATTTTTAGTAGGTTCGAAAATGGGAATTTGTGCAGGCAAGGGAAATACACCTTGTATTTGTCCATCTAAAAAAACATAAAGGTCAGTAATATTATGCGTTTCTTCGTTGGCATTGCCAAATGGCTCAACACCAACTGATGTCACTTTGATATATCCGGGAATAGGCGCCTCATTGTCTGTGATTCCACACGATGAAATATTAATAATTATACCAATATATACTAAACTAACAATAAGGTATTTCCACATATTTAACTAATTTTTGACTGAATGATGAATGCAACTTCTAAAGCTCTGATACCATCACCAAGAGTAACTGAAACTGGTTCATCAAATGCTACAGATCTATAAAAATCATTCAACTCATCCACAATAGCGTTGTTTGATGAAATATTCGGGCTCTCTATTATAATACGTTTCAATCCTTCATTTGTAGATATGGTCATTTCATTTTCTGCGCGGCTTCCTGCAGGTTCTATCCGCACTATCTGTACAGACTTCTCTAAAAAGTCTAATGATATGTAGGCATTGTCTTGAAAAACCCTGATTTTACGCATGTTTTTCAAACTTATGCGAGATGCCGTGAGATTGGCTACTGCTCCATCTTCAAACTCTATCCTGCTGTTGCAAATATCAGGTGAAGCACTCACTATGCTGACACCATTGGCAACAATTGATTTAACCGGTGATTTGATCATGCTAAGGACAATATCTATATCATGTATCATCAGGTCCAAAACGACAGATACATCAGTACCTCTTGGATTGAATTGTGCTAATCGATGTACTTCCACAAATCTAGGATACATAGGTGTATCCTTTAGTGACAAGATGGCAGGATTATACCTCTCTACGTGACCCACCTGCACTTTTGAATGGTGTATTTTCGATAATCCATCCAATTCCAATGCCTGCTCAAGAGTCTCGGTGACAGGCTTTTCAATAAATATATGCTTTCCATGTTGAATTGCCTTCTTTGCTAATTCAAAATGTGCAGTTGTCGGAGCTACTATATCCACACAATCACAAACTTCAAGCAATTCGTCAAAAGTTGAAAATGCTTTTAACCCAAATTCACTAGCAATTTTTAACTTTAATGTTTCGTCAACATCATAAATACCCACAAAATCAAAAGGTGTGTCCTTCAAGCATTTTACGTGTATCTTACCCAAATGTCCTACGCCTACTAATCCGATTTTTGGTCTTTGATGTTTCATTAATTTATGTTTACAAAGTAAGCTATCACCAGCATAATAAAGATAAGAGACATAGCCAAAATGATAGAAAGTTTAATATTGTAAACGAAAGCATCGAGGATGTCTATATATGCAGGATATCTGGGATGAATTTCTTCTCTCATTTTTCGGGAGTTAAGTATATGGCTGCTGTCAAATTGAATGTTATTCTTGACAAATATCTTATAATACTTCAGTATCCTCATTCTAAAGAATACATTCAAAATCAATAATATCCCAACAATTGAGATAATCAAATAAGTCTTCAAATGTATCGCCAAAAAAAATGACACCCTACTCTATTATTTCGTCTTTTATGAAAAATTCCGGTTTAGAGAATTATAATCTAACCTCGTAGTCTCGAACTACAAGGATTGAAAAATGCAAATTTACCTTAAATAAACCCACCGTCAAAGTAGATGTGCATAATTCAATGATAATTCCAAAGTTCAGTGTTTGATACGTACATTTTACAACACTTTTCTAAAATATAAAAAAGGGGCGTTCATTTACAATGATTCGATCAAAATATAACTATTTAATCAAAATTTTCACGAGATTTGCGCAAAAATATTTTGTATGCACAGAGAAATAAATTCTTGGTTTAGTCCTACGCTAAACAGAGAAATGGAGATCGTAGAATATGGCCATTTTGGATTTGCCTTATTATTGTTGCCAACAGCCGCCGCTGATTTTTTGGAATATGAGAGATTTCTCATGATAGATGTATTAAAAAAGTACATCGATGCCGGAAAAGTAAAAGTTTTTTCAATCAATTCGATCAATAGTGAGAGCTGGTTGAATAATAAAATATCCGGAAGGCAAAAAATACATCGCCATCTACAGTTCAATGAGTATGTTTATAATGAAGTGGTGCCTTTTATCAAAGGTAAAACCAGTGCATCAACCCCAATTATAACTTGTGGTGCCTCCTTTGGAGCATTGCATGCTGCAAACCTATTTTTCAAAAACCCCTTCGCTATCAATGGATGTATAGCTATGTCAGGTGTATATAATTTAGGATATTATACGAAGCAATATTGGGATGAGGATTGCTATTGGAATAGTCCACTTCACTACTTAAAAGAATGGAACGATCAGTTTGTTTTAGATAAGATCAGAGAATCCAACCATATTCATATCATGACAGGTTCCGGTGATTATGAGGATCCTGATGCATCGAGACACTTGTCAGGTTTATTGCATCATAGAGAAATATCTCATGACTTAGATATTTGGGGATACGACATCAAACACGATTGGCCAACATGGAGAAAGATGCTTCCATACGTGGTAGATCAAAAGTTTTAGACTTGTTTTTACGCAGTTAGAAATTGTCCGAAAACTTTTCGAGAGAATATTTTTTCCACCTAGTTTATACATTAGAAAAAATAGAACTGCCTGACTGCCGCTATATCTTACTTTGATTCTGGATAAATATAGACGGAAGCAAGGAACCCTAGTCATCATCAATTTTCGGTTATTGGGATGACCTCGATGGGATGAAATGTTGCGCTTTGAACAGTCAAACAGTTCTAACAAACTAGGATCTCAAAATAAAAAACTTTTTACTCTTACATTTAAGGTGACGCAAACATAAGGGAAATACATATTATAAAAAAACATAATATGTATTTTTTTTTAAGAAAATTTTACATTTTTTTTTCTATATACGTAGAGAGTTGACAGAAAAAAATCTACGTATTAGCTTTCTCATTATGATAAAGAATAAAAATTTCACTTTTTTTATAAATGACGAAATTTTGAACCATCGATTCAAGAGACCTGTGCTATTTTTATATCTATCTAGTGAGAGTTAAACAAAATATATTTTAAAGTATGCTTAAATTTTGCTTTTGGATAATAAAATGGAATTATTTTGAGCGATAAAAGCCAAATTTAGCAGTCGAATGTGGGCAATTCTACGAAAAATTTAACGAATTTGTAGCCAAAATAAAACATTTTCTTGCTAAAGAATAAATTTTACACATACTCTCAGATACCTTCTAGTATTTCAAAAATGACATTACTTGGATTAGTAGCTACTACAAACAAAAAAGGCGGAAAATATTTTCCGCCTTCTTAATATCATTGACTTACGAATCAAGCTTATGCTCCTCCGTACACTTTATTGAGTTTTGTCGTTTTTACAACCTTGTTTTTATCATCAAACATCTTCACGATATACATACCAGCTTTTAATTCAGAAATCTCATGCTCAGCATTGTTATAATGGAAGAATGTTTTTACCTCTTTGCCAAACATATTGTAAAGGACAATTTTCTTTACTGATTGATTATTGGTCAAACTGAAGTAGTCAATTGCCGGATTGGGATACACAGAAATGCTAGAATTCCATGGCGTGTTTTTGGTAGAAACCGGAGAATTGACGTAAATTTTAGTTTTCATAATTTCATTTTTGAACTCTTTGTCACCAAAAAGTCTGAAAACCAGCACCGTCGCTCCCGCTTGTCCCTTAGGGTTCAAATGAAATTCGAATGCCAAGTTACCTTGTGGTCCTACATAATTTGGAATACTAGCAGGACACATATCAAGGTTTGCTAAATAGCAAGTATTTTTATCGCAAACCATTGTTTCCCATGCTGGATTCCACGTACTTGAATCTTTTTCAACTTTCCAAAAAACAGTATATGCGCTATCTTTTGGATTTGTTGTGGTAAAATGCAAACTGTTGTCCTGTGCATCAGATGTTATGGACATTGTAAGTGGCTTAGGTGAGTAAGTAAATTGCCCGAAAGCCTGAGATGTCAACAAGATAAATAAGAAAAGTAAATATTTATGCATAATCCACGTATTACTTAGAGGCAAATATACTATTTATTCTAAATCAAATTACAAAAAAAATGTTAATGTTGAATTTTTTACAATATTTTTAACCAAATCTCGATGTCGTTTGAATAATTGGTCATATAAGCGACACATCAATCAGAGAGGATATTGCGGCTAATCACAAGCTTTTGAATCTCTGATGTTCCTTCACCTATGGTACACAACTTAGAATCCCTATAAAATTTTTCTACAGGATAATCTTTAGTGTAACCATATCCACCAAATATTTGAACAGCATCTGTGGCAACCTGCACTGCAATTTCAGAAGCATAATATTTGCCCATGGCTGAAGTTGTTGTAACAGATTGGTGTGTATCCTTGAGATGTGCTGATTTGCGGATCAACATTTCTGCTGCTTGAATTTTGGTTTCCATGTCAGCCAATTTAAATGCTATCGCTTGAAATTCTGCGATAGGTTTTCCGAACTGCTGCCTTTCTTTTGCATATTTCACAGAAGCTTCATAAGCGCCTTTTGCAATGCCCAATGATAGGGCCGCAATACTGATCCTGCCACCATCCAATACTTTCATGGCTTGGATGAATCCATCACCCAGATTTCCCAACATCTGAGATTTATGTATTCTGCAATTTTCGAATATCAATTCAGCGGTCTCACTCGCTCTCATCCCGAGTTTATTTTCCGATTTTCCGGCTCTAAAACCCTCAGTATTCCTTTCAATGATGAAGGCACTGATTCCTCTACTATCCAATAATTCTCCCGTTCTAGCAAGTAAAACTACAACATCGCCACTTTTTCCATGAGTAATCCAATTTTTGGTACCGTTGATCACAAAATAATCGCCTTCTTGCTTAGCAACACATTGCATTCTCATGGCGTCAGAACCCGTATTAGATTCTGTCAATCCCCAAGCACCGATATATTCACCTGTTGCCAGTTTTGTCAAATATTTCTGCTTTTGTTCCTCATTTCCAAACTGCATAATATGGCCTGTACACAGGCTATTATGTGCCGCTACACTTAAGCCTATGGATCCGCATACTTTCGCAATTTCTACTATAACACTGACATATTCTTGGTAACCCAAACCTGCTCCATGATATGTTTCAGGGACGAGTACGCCCATGAAACCCATACTTCCCAATTTCTTAAATGTCTCAACCGGAAATGTTTGGGATTCGTCCCATTCCATCACATGGGGTAAAATGTTTTTCAAAGCAAATTCTTTTGCAGCCTCTTCAATCATCCCCAAATCCCTAAATCTTGATTGCATAATTCGTATTTAAAAAGGCAAAATTAGCGAATTGGATGATTTAATCCTTATAAATTGTCCTAAAACTGACTAAAAATATCCTTATCACTTACTCAAAACCTGCCAATAGAACATTCCGGATTTTACAAAAAAAAAGCCATACCGCATTGGTATGGCTTTACATATTCATTATTGGCGTGAAAAATTACTTCTTATCACCCACTTCTTCAAACTCTACATCAGTCACTTCGTCAGTACGATTTCCTGAATTTTGTTGGCTTTGACCTGCATTGAAATCTTGACCGTTGGCGCCCGGATCTCCTGTTTGTTGCTGCGCTTGATAGATGTCTTGAGAAGCTGCCTGCCATGCGGCATTCATTCTCTCAGAAGCACTGTCGATTTTTGCAATATCTTGCATTTTATGTGCCTCTTTCAAGTCAGCCAAAGCCGATTCTATTGCACTTTTCTTATCGCCGTGTATTTTATCACCTATGTCTTTCATCTGCTTTTCAGTCTGAAAAATAAGACTATCTGCCATATTGATCTTTTCGGCACGCTCCTTAGCTTGTTTATCTGAATCAGCATTAGCTGCAGCATCAGCCTTCATTTTTGCGATTTCCTCTTGCGACAATCCCGTGGATGCTTCAATTCTGATATTTTGTTCTTTACCTGTTCCTTTATCCTTAGCTGTGACTTTCAAAATACCATTGGCATCAATATCAAAAGTCACTTCAATTTGCGGTACGCCTCTCGGTGCAGGTGGAATTCCATCAAGGATAAATCTACCCACGCTTCTATTGTCCCTTGCCATTGGTCTTTCTCCCTGCAAAATGTGTATCTCCACACTTGGTTGATTATCTGTGGCAGTTGAATACGTTTTGGTTTTTTTAGTTGGGATAGTACTGTTTGATTCAATAACGATATCATACATATTACCCATTGTTTCGATACCCATAGATAATGGAGTGACATCTAAAAGTAGAACATCCTTCACATCACCGCTTAATACACCACCTTGGATAGCAGCACCTAAAGCAACAACTTCGTCAGGGTTCACGCTTTTATTTGGCTTCTTCCCAAAAAAGTTCTCAACAGCGGTTTGAATAGCCGGAATACGTGTACTACCTCCCACTAAAATCACTTCATCAATATCGCTTTTGCTTAATCCTGCATCTTTCAGTGCATCTTCACAAGGCTTCAATGTTCTCTTGATCAAGCTATCTGCCAATTGCTCGAATTTTGCTCGACTCAACTTCATAACCAAGTGCTTCGGAACACCATCAACAGCTGTCACATAAGGTAGATTGATCTCAGTTTCTGAAGACGAAGAAAGTTCTATTTTAGCTTTTTCAGCTGCATCTTTAATCCTTTGCAATGACATTGGATCCTTTCTCAAATCTACATTTTCTTGTTTTTTGAATTCCTCTGCTAACCAGTCAATGATCACTTGATCGAAATCATCACCACCTAAATGTGTATCTCCATTCGTCGATTTCACTTCAAAAACACCGTCTCCCAATTCCAAGATTGAGATGTCAAAGGTTCCTCCACCCAAGTCAAACACTGCTATTGTGCTATCGTTATGTTTTTTGTCCAAACCATATGCCAATGCAGCTGCAGTCGGTTCATTGATGATTCTCTGCACCTTCAAACCGGCAATTTCTCCGGCTTCCTTAGTAGCTTGTCTTTGAGAATCATTGAAATATGCAGGCACAGTGATGACCGCTTCTGTTACTTCTTGACCCAAAAAGTCTTCTGCTGTTTTCTTCATTTTCTGAAGAACCATAGCTGATATCTCTTGAGGTGTGTACAATCTACCATCGATATCAACTCTCACTGTATCATTGTCACCCTTCACAGTTTTGTAAGCTACCCTACCTGCTTCGGTTGTGATTTCGCTGTATCTATTGCCCATAAATCTTTTAATAGATGCTATGGTACGTTTTGGATTTGTTATTGCTTGACGTTTAGCAGGATCACCAATCTTGCGCTCACCGTTATCAAGAAAAGCCACTACTGATGGTGTGGTTCTTCTTCCCTCTTCATTGGCTATGACTACAGGTTCATTACCTTCCATCACTGCTACGCATGAATTGGTGGTTCCTAAATCTATGCCTATTATTTTACCCATATTGTATTAGAATTTTTAAAATTTAAAAGATATGATTCTATAATCAATATCAATTCCAAAGTATTCTCATGTGTGGACTACGTAGATAGTCTGCCAAAATGGGTGGTTTGGACTATCAACACATGCTAATACGTCAAATAAAATGACAAATCGTCAGATTATTTGAAATTTAAATCTTTGGTGTATATACCTCTTGCCAAGGAATCCAAGGTAGGTTTTGCGAAAGCGTAGTTTGAATTGGAATATTTTGTAACTGTTGAAAATATCCCTAATGCGCCATTGGAGAGATTGGTGTACGTAGGAATTTCACCACTAGAAGTGATGCCCTGGTTTGCCAAACCTATCTGAATGTATTTTCTAATGTCTTCATCTCCGGATAAAATCTCGAGAGTAACACCTGTCAATGATCGTGTAATAGTAGGATCCACTTCTAAGTTTGACCTCATGAATTCATAAAAACTCCTTCCCAAAGTGGATGCAGTATAACTCAATCCGCTTCCTACACCATTGCTGTCCGTGATGTTGGAACCAATTTTCCAATTCAGATATTTTTTTGCAGTAATTGAGCCACTTTTTTCAGAAACTTCCAAAATAAGTTTCACATCAGAAATAGGTAAGTTATCCAATGGATACCAAACAACCTTAAAAATTGAAGTATATGGTAGAGACAATAAACTTCCTGACATAGGAGGATCAACATCCTTCGTTGTTAATGGCAGGAGCGTCGTAGTTGTGGCAGAAGTGAGAGTAGTTCCATCTACTTTCTTAACAGATAGTGTCACTTTTTGCTTCGTATTCGGTGTAAGACCTAATGCGGAAGTTTTAATTTTATATAAATAATTTGGAGCATCTGCAAATACGCCGCTGCTTCTAGGATAACCTTCAAGATTTCCATCTACACGCTTTAATTCATGTAGAGTACCATTTTCTCCTACTTGCAATTGTACCAATATATCACTAAAATACAGTTGATTGGCATCTTTTGCCAAAACATATGCTGATGTATTTTTATCAATGAAGGCTCTTTCAACTCTTATGTATTGTGCAGAATCAGTTGGATTTATAAAACCATATACTATTGCCAGATCAGAAGCATCTTCAGATAACTCAAAATCATTGCTACAAGATTGGATACTAAAAATGAGTCCACACAAGAGTACAAAACCCGATAAATATTTCATTATGCTATTTTAAAATAAAGTGCAAATGTATGCAAAAAGCGCAAAATCAATCCACGTAATCCATTGCTTTTTCAACATCCATCATACCAAAAGGTGAAAATTGTCTTTTTGGCGTCAAGAAATTTGTATGTCATTAAGATTGTAAATGAGATTTTCTGAAATTCTGAAAGTAGATCATAAAGAGAGTTTAAATATTCTTGAATTGATTTGAATGAAATAAAACAATCATTTAGATAGAAACCAATTTAAAAATCATCAACTCATTTTGGTAGAAAATATCAATCAATTACACCAATCAGGGTAAAAGACATATAATAAAATGGTATAATGTTTGCAATACTATATAACGTAAAATAATATGATAGATCAACAAAATTTAATAAAGTTTAATAAATTGATTTACAATATTATAAACATTGATAATTTAATAATAAATAATAATTTTAATACTTAAGTTGAATACAATTCGATCTTACTCATTCCTAAATCACAAAAAAATGAAAAATTTTTGTACCTTATTTTTGACCATTATTTTTACCATCTTTTCGTCGTTTTGGATGCCTGGGCAGGCCAAAGATAGTGATCAGAGGATACTCAATGATGGTGTGAAAAATTCTGTTTCTTTATATCATTTTGAGTTTAACGAGGTGATGTCATGGTTTCTCTCTCCTGAAAATAGCTTGGCCATCATTTGTCCTTCAAACCAAGTGATTAATTTGAAATCCGGAGAATGCGGAACAGTGGTAAACTTTGGATGGACAACCACTGATATAAACGCACAATCAGTCAAGTATTTCCAAAACAATGATACTTCATTGGTCAATTCAACTTACTATTGTCCATCAGGTCAAACGAAGTATTCAAGAATTTTTGACAATGGTTCACCTACGGATGTTACGGTTAAGTACGTAAAAATAGGGGTGTATGAATCGTCTAATTCACCTTTAGTAACGCTGAATTTTTATGATGAAGCGAATGTTCTCTTAGGAAGTCAGTCGGCTATCATCCCTAATTTGTCGAAAACCGTATATAGAATAGATATACCAAATACCAATATCATCAAACTACCTGCATTAAAATCATATAGACTAGAAGTGGTGGTAAATCCTCCTGTGGTCAGTGTCTTTAAAATGGGTAGAAACAATGGAGGAAATAGCCTAGGATATTCCGATGCTACCATGTCGTCTTCTTGTTCATCATTTACTTATATCTATGAAGGACTTGTAGGTGGTGATGCGACTGTAATGGTTGTCAATGGTATTCCTGATGATTATAGTTTTACTAAGACAAATACTACATTGTCCTCAGGAGATTATTTTCCTATAGGTACATATAATATGGACTACGTTGTGACGGACGCCAATGGAAGCAATACAGCTTGCCCATTCACCATAGTTGTCAATGAATTTTCAGGCATTACCAATGTAATGGCATGTCAAGATTTGGTGCAAGTTTCTTTAGATGATGATTGTCAGACCTTAGTGACATCAGATATGATACTTCAAGGAGATAACTATGGTTGTCCTGATAATTATGAAGTCAAAATAACGGCAACTAATGGCAAAAACCTAGGAAATACAGTAGACTATACACAGCATGGTAAAACATTGAAAGTTCAGGTAATCAATCAGCAAGGCAATAGTTGTTGGGGTGAGATATTGGTACAGGATAAGAAAGGTCCGGAATTGCATTGCGAAGATATTTATGCTACTTGTAGCACTGACCTGAGACCTGGATCTCCGCTCAGTGCGAGAATTCCGGTTTCTGCTGCATTACCCAATAGAACCATTCCTGACAATGCATATAGGCAAATTTCAGTGATAGTGGATCACTTACCTGGAACCAGCATCACTGATCTCAATGTATATCTAGACATTACGCATCCAAACATCAGTCAATTAGCAGCTACAATCACTTCACCCGACGGAGTCACAGTCCCTCTATTTGACGGATTGACATGCAATGGTGCAGATGCAATGTTGACATTTGATGATCAATCAACTGCACTCTACAATGAGCTCATCAATAGCTGCGCTAATCCAGGTCCTGCGGCTGCCGGAACATTCAGATCATTGCTTCCTTTATCTGTATTCAATGGTAAACCACTGGAAGGAGAATGGATCATCAATGTGTTTGACAAAGCAGTTGGAAGCACAGGATTCATCAATCACGCAGACATTATATTCACACAAACTGGAGGTATTGTTCCATTCCCTGTTGAAAATCCGGGCACTTTTGTTGAGCTGGGAGATAATTTCTATCAATTGAGCAAGGGTGACAATTGCAACTCAGCAACTTTACTTTATACCGATACGGTAGAAGAAGAAGATTGTTCTAGTACATACGCCAAGGTGATCAAAAGATGCTGGAGCGGAAAAGATGCTATTGGAAATGCAGCAAATGAATGTTGTCAATATATCTATGTTTACAGAAATGGTCTGAGCACACTAGAATTTCCACCTAATTTTGATGGAATCAATGGCAATCCTCAACCACTTTCTTGCAAGGATTACCAAGATGTGCTTCCAGGAACAGATGTAACCGGATTGCCAAGTGGCGACTTATGTGCCAATGTTCAACTCGTTCCACCGACTGATATCACCATTCAAATATGTGAGAATTCATATAAAATCATCCGTACCCATAAGGTGGTGGAATGGTGTAGTGGTCAGGTAATTGTACACAATCAAATTATCAAAGTGGTTGATGATCAAGGTCCGCAAATGAATTGTCCAAAAAATGTAACTGTTTCTGCCAATGAATATGATTGTTATGCTTCTTATGTAGCTCAAGTACCAGAAATAGTGTTTGAATGCTCAGATAAGATTGCATATGATCTATCCTTCTTGCACGAAAGTGATTACAATAACGAATACCATAGTTATGAAGGAGTCAACCAAGTTGGCCATTCAATACAAGCATTACCTTTTGGAGACAACAAAATATTCTGGAAACTCACCGATGCTTGCGGAAATATTTCAGAATGTTCATATATAGTTACGGTTAAGGATTTGGTTAGTCCAACGGCTGTTTGTGATAGGCATACCATAGCTGCTTTGACTGGAAATGGAACCGCAGTTATTGAAGCCACATCTTTTGATGACGGTAGCTTAGATAATTGCGGAATAAAACTCATGGAAGCAAGAAAAATGACAGATATTTGTAATAATAATACGTCATTTGGCTCAGAAGTCCTTTTCTGTTGCAGTGAGGTTGGCACCACTGTTATGGTAGAGTTCAGGGTCACTGACCTATCCAACAACCAAAATACATGTATGGTAGAAGTTTCTGTCCAAGATAAATTACCACCATACATAACAAAATGTCCTGCCGATATCACTTTGGATTGTCAAACGGATTACAATGATTTCAAGGTAACAGGATATCCTGAATATGTGGACAACTGTTCTATAAAATCTGTAAAAAATCAGGATGATGCGCACATCACCAATTGTGGTGTTGGCACAGTTGCAAGAACTTGGACTGTGACAGATGCCCAAGATTACAGACATAGCTGTGTTCAAAATATAACTCTTTACGACAGGAATCCATTCGTAGAAAGTGATATTACATGGCCTCAAAATTATACTACCAATAAGTGTTATTCAAATTTGGATCCTGATGCCCTTCCTTCAGGATACGACAGACCAACATTTAAGGATGATTATTGCAGTTTGGTAGCTGCAACATATGAAGATCAGGTTTTTAAATTTGTTGATGGCGCCTGTGAGAAGATATTGAGGACTTGGACAATTATTGATTGGTGTACATACGATGACTCAAATCCTAGTGCAGTGAAAGGTTTGTATCAAAAGATTCAAATTATTAAATTGATCAATGATATAGCACCTTCATTTGAATTCTCTTGCGTTGACAGAAGTTTCAAGTCATTTGGACCTTGTGAAGAAAATATTTCGTTTTCAATGTCTGCTGTGGACGATTGCCCAGAAGATAATACGGATTTGATTTGGAAGTATGAACTTGATTTGGATAGTGACGGAACTTTTGAGTACACCGGAACAGGCAATAAGTTTAATAGAGTATTGAAAAACGGTAAGCACACAGTGCGATGGACGGTAGAAGACAAGTGTGGAAATCGCTCATTCTGCACCCATACTGTTGATGTGGTAGAAAGTAAAAAACCAACACCTTACTGTTTGTCATCTCTAACTACCGCTGTCATGAATTCTGATGGTACCATTTCTATTTGGGCCAAGGATTACGACAAAGGCAGTTATGACAACTGTACTCCAACTGCTGATCTTATCTTTACATTTTATGGAGCAGTGCCTAACAAAGCCTTGATCAACCAAGAACATTATTTTAAAGGAAATGGTGTCGTTGCCACGAAGGCTGAATACCTTGCCGGTGGTGCCCAAATTTGGATTCCAAGTAAACGTACATCCGGAATTATTTTTGATTGTAATGACATCCCTGATGGTGTTTCACAAGAAATTACCCTTTCTATGTGGGTTACAGATTTGGCCGGAAATCAAGATTATTGTGATGTCACCATAGTGCTTCAAGATAATTCTAATTTCTGTAAGGATGGATTAGCGACAACAAGAGTGATAGGTGGTGGAATGAAAACCGCCAATGCGAGGCCAATTGATGACATTCAGGTCATCATGTCGAGCAATAAACCTGAGCTCAATAAAACGATTGTGACTGATAATGATGGAAATTTCCAATTTGACCAAATTCCGACAGGTTCCAATGTTCAAATTAAGGCTTATGACAATAGAGATTTGTTGAATGGGGTTTCAACTTTAGACTTAGTACATATCCAAAGACATATTTTGGGGATTCAATCGCTCAATGATCCATATAATGCTATTGCAGCAGATGCGGATAACAATGGTAAAATTTCAGCATCTGATTTAACTGTAATTAGGAAAGCCATTTTAGGTATCTCATCCTCTTTTTCAAATGGACAAACATCATGGAGGTTCATACCTGCATCACAACATTTTGCAGATCCAAATGCTCCATTCCCATTCATAGAAACATACACGTTTGACAATGTAGCTTCTGACAAATTCGGTCAAGATTTTATTGGTGTCAAAATTGGAGACGTTAATAACTCAGTACAACCATTTACAAGTCAAAAAACGACCAGTAGATCAGAAAACGTTCTCTCTCTATACTCACCAAGTATTGAAATTGACAAGGACAAAGCAAATTCTATTGACATCGTGACTAAAGAATCAATAGTTCTGTCAGGCCTTCAGATGACCATACAAGTGGATCCTTCACAAGTGGATATAGAAGAAATTACTTCGGAACTCGATGGTTGGAGCAGTCAAAATTATAGCTTACATTCATTTAATGAAGGGTATATCACTATATCTTGGAATACACAAGAAGCAGTAACTATTCCAGCCAATTATCCATTATTTAGAATGCGGTTTCAAGGAAAAGATGTTGGTAAATTGAAGATGAACCTATCTTCAGATATCACTTCTGCAGAAGCATATGATGACACATATGATACTTACAGAATAGATTGGAGAGCTGAAAATCAAAACGATGTATTTGAAGTCTTGCAAAACATGCCAAACCCATTCTCCGATATGACGTATATTCCTGTATATTTACCGGAAGATGACGCATTGAAAATGGAAGTGACAGACGTTACCGGAAAAATAGTTTTCACTCAGCAGCAATATCTAACAAAGGGTCATCACCAACTTTTAGTCAAAAATAGCGATTTGGGTAAGACAGGAGTTTATCTGTGTAAAATAGAATCACAAGGTGACATTAAAACCATCAAAATGATTGTCATCAAATAGTATTTTGAACTGAAGTAGGATAAAAAGAGTAATTCTCAAAATCTGAAAACTTTTTTAGAGAGACATGTGACGCAAGTCACGTGTCTTTTCTTTTTTTATCACATGTCCGGAACTTCTTGAACAATAAAAAAGCCATCTTCCCCCTGACTATTGTACAATGGCATCAACAAATATCCATCAAAAGGACTTACTACCCTACTTCCGTCATATTCCGCCAAATGCTGATTTTTATGGATTTTTTCAAAGTTTGTGAAACCGGGAATCATCTCCCAAAGAGAAATATCATCCACATGATACTTATAAATCACTTCCACAGTTTTAGGTAATTCCTTGCTATGATCTAACAAAACCTGATCGTGTCTATTAGCGACGTCTTCAGGCAAAATGGTTCCAATAGAGCGCATAATATTGATGACAGCGGCAATACAGCGATTCACAGACATCGGATTTTCATGGTGGCCACCTTCAAATGCAATAGAAGTTATAGGAATCTCTCGATAGGTATCATGAAAAAAATGAAGTGTTGTACCACCTAAATCACCTAATAAGTTGAGAACAACAGGTGCATGAATATCATGGCCTATAGCAATACTTTCTTCATTGTCAGTAGCGATACAAAATATTCCACCAGCAGATGATGTCGTATGCAAATCCAGCATGTATATTTTCTCGGGTTTCAGATTTTCAATTTCTGCATCTATGATAGATAAAATTCTTTTTATTTCCTGTTCCTCATGGTTTAGCAACACATCGTTGTGGATTTTATCCATGGTATTTTTTGTCCAGAGTCTATTAATATCTTGGTCAATATACCGCACTTTTTGATCAAAAGCAAGAGTATTGCCAAGGATACCAATAATCTCTCCTCTATATGAGAATGATGGATTTGTGATCGGCTCTACTTCCAACATTTTAAAAAGTAATTCTAAAGCTCTGACACCAGCCGGCTCGTTTCCATGCATGCCCGCTGTGATGATGAGTAAAGGTCCGGAAGTACTGCCTTTATACTTTCCAATGACGCCATTTTGTTTGTCCAACATAATTCCTTACTTCGTGTCTAATACCAATTGGATAAATGACCTTACTCCTAGCAGAAAACCACTTTCATCAAGGTAGAAGTCAGGTGTATGGTGCTGTGATGCATCCAAAGTCTCTATTTCCAAAGGTTTACCACCCAAGAAAAAGAATAGTCCCGGCACCTTCTGTGCATAGAATGAAAAATCTTCTGCACCTGTCATTGCCGGCATCACCCTGACATGAGATGCGCCAGCTGCCTTTTCAAGGGAAGGTAACATTTTTGCCGTTAATCCAGGATCATTGTATGTGACAGGATAGCCTGTGATGATATCCACTTCTGCTTTAGCACCTGCACTTGCGGCGATTCCTTCCACGATCTCACGAATTCTGCGATGCACATTTTCACGCATTTCCTTATCAAGCGTTCTGATGGTTCCTATCATTTCTGCTTCTTCAGGTATGATGTTATTGCGATTTCCTGACGTAATTTTTCCAATGGTTACAACAGCGGGTTCCTTTGTAATATTGACGTTTCTGCTTACTATCGTTTGGAGGCCCATGATGATTTGCGCTGAAGTTACTATCGGATCCACTCCACCCCAAGGACTTGCCCCATGGACTTGCTTTCCGATAACTTTAATTTTAAGCATGTCCACAGCAGCCATGATGCCCATAGGTTTATATAATATGGTGTTGACATCAGTTATACTGGAGATATGCAACCCATAAATAACTTCAATGCCATATTTTTCCATTAATCCTTCGGCAATCATTAATTCTGCTCCACCTTTTTCCCCCAATGGTGCGCCTTCTTCCGCAGGTTGGAAAACAAACACTATCTTCCCCGTCAATCGGCTTTTCATTTTTACTAATACGGAAGCAGTTGCCATCAGAATTGCCATGTGCGCATCATGTCCACAGGCATGCATGACATCTACAACTTGGCCATTGTATTCACCTTTCTCTTTAGACGCAAATGGAAGATCAACCCTTTCTTTCACAGGGAGGGCATCCATATCTGCTCTTAATCCTATTGTTTTCCCGGGTTTTCCGGTGTCAAGAACTCCGACCAAACCAGTTTTTGCGATATTTCTCTCCACTTCCAAACCAAGAGATTTGAGATGCTCAGCTACGTAGTCTGATGTTTTAAATTCCCTGTTGGATAACTCAGGATATTCATGAAAATGCCTTCTCCATTGTATCATATCAGACTCTATATTTTTAGTAAGCCGATCTATTTCCGTTGAAAGATCTTGAGCATTTATTGCACCATAATTGCTCCATAAAATCACCACAATAAATGCAAATATTCGCGTCATATGTAAACCCATCACTTTTTTTATGCAAGATAGGAAATCTACAGATGAATACTGTGATTTATTGATATAATTATCGAGAACATCTATAAGGTAATTACAATACATTGAAATAAAATATTTTACAAATTAATATTAATTTTAATATTAAATAAAAATAGATTTCGGCATTATACCCGTCGTTCTAGCAAATTTGGATGAAAAATCTCTCATCATTTTTATTCAGCGATGGACACTTTTGATTTTGCTATCTTTGCATGATGATGGCAATATGGGTATTTATTTCAATGGTATTTTGGAATCAGGACGATTGCATGCAACGATGCATCATAGAAAATGGAATGCACTTTATAAATACACCTTATCAAGCCGGCACTCTTGATCAAACAGACAAGGAAACCTTAGTCATCAATTCATCAGCTTTTGATTGCGTCACATATGTAGAATATATCCTCGCTTTAAGTTTGTATCATTGTAAAAAGGAACAATCATTTGAAGGTTACCTGCAGGCTCTAAGGTATAGAAATGGGGAGATTGATGGTTATGGGTCTAGAATACATTACACCTCAGAATGGATCAATAATGGTGTTTCGAATGGATTTTTTAAGGAAATCACCGAAGATTTAGGTGGTAAACCTACCAAGAAAACTATCAATTATATAACTTCACATAAACATAAATACCCGAAACTGAAATCAGGGAAAGATATAAAAAAAATAAATGATACAGAACTAATTCTGAGCAATCAAGTCCACTATAGCATCGAAAAGCAAAATGTTGATACCATGTTAGAAAAACTTCAATCAGGAGATATTATCGCCATTGAGACGGATATTTTAGGGTTGGACATTTCTCATGTTGGATTTGTAATGCGCGAAGGAAATACAGTAAAATTTCTACATGCATCAGAATCAAAAAATAAAGTTGTGGTCTCAGAAATTTCCTTATCATCCTATCTCCAAAGCCACAGGCACCAAACAGCAATAAGAGTTTTAAGGGCAATCAACTAACTCTCTATCTGCTTAATAGATATTGTATATAATATTAATATGTATTTTTAATTAAGCAAGTTTATTTCTGCCAATAGCCTAATAAATATTTAAAATTTGAATGAGATACTTCAGATATAAATTAAATGTCATATCTTTCGAGTTCAAATCAAAGTTCATTACTATCGATATGAGATTCAAATACCAATTCATCATAATCGCCTTTATGCTACTATGGCAAAGTGCACAATCACAAGAGGCGCATTTCTCCTATTATCAGTTTACTCCTGTGGATGTCAATCCGGCAAATGCAGGTGCCTTCCATGGTTCCTACAGAGTAAGTGGGATTTATAGTGATAATTATGGAGCTATTTCATCACGACCCTATAGAAATTTGGATGTTAATGTTGATGCGCCCATCATCCGTGGCTTTAGAAAGCAAGATTGGGTAGGTGTTGGCATTGGATTGCTTGTGTTACCTGTCTTAAACGGATCAGGTTTACATGTCAATGATGATGGAACTCCTGCCATAGGGACAACACAGGTACTTACAGGATTTAAAGGTGGGCTCGCCTACCATCTTTCATTGGATAAAAAACAAACACGCATCCTTACTCTAGGTGCGCAATTTGCTTCCGGAAAAAGAAGCTACCAACAACTGAGTTATTTAGATGCAAGAGTAGTACCTGAGAAATTATCATCAAAAGATGGGGATATCGATCAATATAATCAACAAATCCAGGCACAAAGTCAATCAAAATATCCAATTTCTAAGGCCTATAGCGACATTAATATTGGTGTCTTATTTAATTCAAGGCAAAAAAAATCTGATTTAAAGTTGGGTTTTGTAGTCAAAAACGTGAATAAAAGTTCAAACTCACTTTTTGCAAACAATAGCAAAACCGGATACAAACGAGAGTTGGGTTTGCAGGCACACGGTGCATACGACATGACCATCAATAATAAAGTCAATGTAATTCCAGGTTTTTTCTATTATAGTTATGGCAATGCTTGGGCGTTTAATGTCAATACTCATGCCATGTACACCCTGAGACCTCAAGATGGGTTGAGGGTAGGTGCAGGTTTAGGATTGCGCAATTTCCGTTCTATCATGACTTTTTTCGGTGCCGAATATAAAAGTTTTAAAATGGGATTCAACTTTGACATTGATATTACAAGCCTAGCACAGGAAACAAACGGTGTTGGCGGTTTTGAACTTTGTTTAGGTTATATTGGTACCATTTATAAAAAACCAAAAACTAAGCAAGTTATCCTTTGCCCACGATTGTAAAATAATACATTTTGAATTATTAAAAATCAGAATTACATGCCTAAAATATATTCACAAAGTTTATCGACTATCCTATTTCTTTTTTGGTTTGCAATTACTTATGCACAGCCCATTGGTACTTCTTCGTATGAGATGATGTTGGAAACCGCTGAAAATGCAGCCAATGAAAATGATTACATCAATGCTATCACATGGTTTGAAAGCGCATACAAAGAAAGTAAAGACCCAAACCTTCTCGTCGCAATTGCGGATTTGAACATGTTGGTTAGGGACTATATTAAAGCCGAAAAATACTATGATAGAGTATTAAAAAGAGATAAAACAGATGAATTCGCAGACATCAGATTGGACTATGCGAGATCACTGAAATATCAAGGAAAGTATAAAGAAGCACTGACAGAATTAAATGGATTTATTTCATTAATCGATAGCGACAGCCTCAGAAATGAAGCCAAACTCGAGATGCGTGGCATTTTAAATATGGAAAAACTACCTGAAAATATTGAAGCTGCTATTTCTTTTGGAAACGAAAATATCAATACTCCATCTGCAGAAAATAGTCCTGCTTTAGACTCAGAAGGTACATTTTATTTCTCTTCAATGAATACCAAAACTCCAGTAACATTGGATGGAAGTGAAAAAGAATATCATTCTAAAATCTACACAGCTCCAAGAGATAATGCAGGTGGATACGGAAAACCCATCGCATTGGACGAATCCATCAATAGAGAAAATTATTTCAACGGTGGAGAATCCTTTTCTGAAGATGGAAAAACCATGTATTTCACCCGAGCAACGCTAATCGGAAATGGTCTAGAAACTTCTCAATTATTCATATCAAAAAATAATGCCGGCCAATGGTCACCCCCAGTTGCTGCATCCATCAACGGAGACTTTAAGATTAGACATCCGTATGAAGGTGAATTATTTGGTCAAAAAGTTCTTTACTTCAGCTCGGATATGTTGGGTGGTTATGGAGGATATGATCTGTATTATGTGCCAATCACCGGTGGAGATTTCGGAACTCCAGTAAACTTAGGCAACGTCATCAATACTCCAAAGAATGAAGAAACACCGTTTTATTCAGATGGAGTTTTATACTTCAGTTCTAATGGACATCCTAGCATGGGTGGATACGATATTTATTATACGGACTGGAATGGAAGTGCATGGTCATCAGTGAAAAACATGGGATACAATTACAATACCTCCTATGATGACACCTACTTTAGGATGAATAAAAGTGGTAGTTCAGGATTTTTGGTGTCCAATAGACCAGCAAAAGATAAGAAAAAATTTAAGTCAAGTGAGACCTGTTGTGATGACATTTACGAAATCCATATCAGGGACATCGTCATAGATCTTCAAGTACTCGTGAACAATGCAGAAGGTCCACTGGATGGTGCAACCATAGAACTATACGAAGGTGGAAAAAAGGGAGCCATTGAAGCAAAAAATAATTCTTTAGGCAATAACTTTAGTTTTTTACTTGAATCGGATAAATCTTACAAAGCATTTATATCGAGGGATGGTTATTATCCAGATTCAATTGATTGGAACACCAACGGACTTTTTGAAGATTATACTTTCAAGAAAACCATAGTTCTGAAACCTAAGCCAAAAGATGACAAATCGGATTCAGAATTTTATTCTATCAATGAACCGATACGTTTGAACAACATCTATTATGACTTTGATGACGATAAAATCCTGCCGGCGGCTGAAAAAGACCTTGATTATCTTGTAGAACTAATGGATCAATATCCTGACATGGTCATTGAGCTCTCATCACACACAGATAGCCGCGGAGAAGTGGATTATAACAAAAAGTTATCCCAACGCCGGGCAAACTCTGCCAAAAATTGGCTCATCAATGAAGGCATCAGCGCCGCCAGAATCAAAGCCGTAGGTTATGGCGAATCAAAATTATTGAATAGGTGCAAAGATAGAGTCAAATGTTCTGAAGAAGAACACCAACTAAATAGGCGTACTGAATTCAAAATTATTGCAGGTCCACAAACCATCGAAATCAAAAAGAGTAGGCTGAAAAAAGAAGAGTAATTCGGTCTTTATTGAATTCTAAGACGCATATTTAAATATCTATCAGAGAATGCAATAAGTTCGGTCCTTCGTAGATGAATCCAGTGTAGATTTGTACCAAGTCTGCACCTGCATTGAGTTTTTCCATTGCATCTTCCTTCGTAAAAATGCCACCAACACCAATGATGACTTTATGTGATGGCAGACCTTTTCTCAGCTTCCTAATGATCTCAGTGGAACGATCTTTTAAAGGCATTCCGCTTATACCTCCACCTAAGTCATCCGTGGTTGTTTTCAGACCGGATTTGTCTATGGTGGTATTTGTGGCGACAACACCAGCGATTCCACTAGCATTGACAATATCGATTACATCTTCCAATTGCGCATCATTCAAATCGGGAGCTATCTTTACCAAAATGGGTTTTTTCAAGGATTTTTTTTCTGACCGTGATTGCAAATTTTGTAACAATGACATCAAAGGTGCCTTTTCTTGGAGTGACCTAAGATTTGGTGTATTTGGGGAACTGACATTGACAACAAAATAATCAACATAGTTATATAATGCTTCAAAACATTGGACATAATCGTTTTCAGATTGATCGTTTGGAGTCCATTTGTTTTTGCCAATGTTCCCACCTACGATGCATGAAAATCTCTTGTTCCTGAGTTTTCCAACCAAACTATCGACACCTGCATTATTAAATCCCATCCTGTTGAGCAAGGCATTGTCTTTTTTCAAACGAAATAGTCGAGGGCGGTCATTTCCCGGTTGGGGCTGTGGCGTCACCGTACCAACTTCCACAAACCCAAAACCCAACTGACTCAATGGTTCCAAATATCGACCATCTTTATCAAAACCGGCAGCTATACCTACCCTATTTTTGAATGTCAATCCCATGAAAAAAAAACTGCCGCTAGGATTGATTCCATGATGTTGAAACAATCGATTGATGATAGGTATTTTCTGCATTAATACCAAAGCATACATGGCTAATTTATGCGCCTTTTCCGGAGCAAACAGGAATAAAATCGGCCTTACAATGGTTCTGTATAATGATGCCATAAATTACTTTTTTCTATTCAAAATCGGTACCAACAAAGGTAAGCATTGGTTCTTAGGATTCATACGACCCAATAAAATTTTATTGAATTATGGAGAATTAGCCAATTGAAAGCCGTTACATAAGGATCAATTACGTTAAATTTCTTTTAAAAAAACTATTACCATCAAAATGATAAAACAATTTTGTCTTTGAAGCGTATGTAGTATCTATTTCGTAATCAAAATATCTTAATCAAATTTTTAATTTTTAAATGTAGTACAGATGATATCTAAATTATTTGAAAACAGATTAAAAATTGTTCTTACCGCCTTTGCCATTGTTGGTAGTATGGTTGGAGTTTGGGCCTTTGCGCATTCTGGTCAGACGAAGAATGTGAGCGGCGATCAGAGTTTTGTAAGTATCGACAGAGATACGATTCCTATGCAATCCAAGCAGAGTATCCGCATCATGAAGAAAAATGGCGACAAAGAAGTGGATATGTCTATCGAAGATGGAGAAGTCACTGATTTGATTGTCAATGGTGAGAAAATTAAAAAGGAAGACTATGATAAATATAAGGATTTAATCGATGAAAACAAACCAAAATCAATGAGCAAAAGCCAAATGTTTTTCTTCAGCGATGGTGATGATGAAATGCCTTTCGTCCATATGGATATCAAGATTATGATTGATTCTATGATGAAGGGATTTGGCGGCAATTTTTCGTTTGATGATGATTTCGAAGGCGGTTTTCCAGCATTGAGAGATAAAATGCGTGAATTCCATTGGTTCGGAGATGATGGCGAAGACTTTGATATTGACCTAGATTCTTTGCAAACGCAACCCGGTAAGCCAAAAATGTATAAATTCGATATTGAAAAAGAATTTAATACCGATAAACCGCGTGGTGACCTTGACAATCGCATGAGATTGAGAGAAAAAGAAAATACTTTTTCAGAAATCATCGGTGACAATTTAAATAAAGACGGGTTGTTGATTCCTGGAAAGACCAACAGCGTTGAATTGACTGGAAAATACCTTAAAATCAACGGCGAAAAGCAGCCTAACAATATTTGGCAGAAGTACATGCGTATTTTTGAAGAGACTGCAGGAATTCCATTGGAGAAAAATTCTAAGTTGAAATTCAATTTTGAAGGTAAAGAATCAAAACGCAAGTTTCGAGTCTATTGAAGCGAGTTTGATGGTTAGTTAATAATTTGAGGGCGACAATATTTTGTTGCCCTTTTTTATTGCGCATGGTGTCTTTGAAATGACATTTATCAAGTTTTCTACATAAATCATTATAAAACTCTTCATTACACTTTGTAACTTTACAGTGAAAATGAACTTCCGTTTAAAGACGGAATTTTTAGGGAAAGAATTTTCTAATTTTAAAATTTTACAAAAATGAAAATACACGTTTACACCACAGTTATTTTGGTTACCTTTTGTTTTTGCTTTGCCTTCAGTCAGCAAGAAAATGATTTTGATGGACAGACTAACCTACCGGTTTTTTTGGATTCAACCCAATCAAACAATATATGGCAGATTGGCAGACCCAATAAAACCCAGTTTACCAATGCAATATCTCAACCCAATGCATTAGTCACAGATACCATACTCTCCTATCCTACCAATAATGTTTCTTCCTTTATTTTCAAGGTAGAAGTCGGAGAACTGCAAACATTTCCGTACATTCAGCTATGGTTTTATCAAAAAATGGATTGCGAAGCGGGAAAAGATGGCAGAGTCATCGAAATGTCGTCAGATTCTATGCAAACTTGGGTCAACATTTTTGATGAAGATCCCTATAAACCTATGATGCTTTCCGATGTTTTGCCGGTTGAATTACTAGATGGTCAAAAGGGCTTCTCCTACAACGATACATTATGGCATCACACTCTTTTTTGTTGGTCTGATGTGTTTGCTCCTAGGATTTCAACTATCTACATGAAATTTACTTTTTATTCTGATGATAATGACACACAACAGGATGGATGGATGATTGACAATATCAAGACATTTCCCTCAATTATTGATGCCATCCAGGAGTACCAAACTTATGGACAATCAAGTTCTAAAAGTATCGTTTATCCAAATCCTTTCGCTGAAATTCTAAATGTAAAACTCGACGATCTTAACGTGATAGAGCCTTGCATTTCTGTATATGATTGCACAGGTTCATTGGTGCATAGATATTATGGAGAAAAGGGTGTGTCACATCAAATCAATACGGAAAACTTATCCTCAGGTTTGTATGAGTTGGTAATCACAGATCAAAATGGAAAACTCATAGATACACACTTAGTGATCAAACCATAAGCATAACACATCAGATTTCTCTTCCTCCCTAATTAAGTATTCAAGGTGGTCAATCCACTTTTACAATCTTGCCGCTACCTAGATTTTTGTTGCCTTGGTACACTTTATAGATGTAGGTACCTGATGGCAAATCTGTGATGTCAAAATCATTGTTTCCTGATAGCACCGTTTTCTCATCAGAAACACTCTTTCCATTTACGTTATAAATCTGCAAAAATGCATTTCCCTTTATGTCAGGTATTTGCAAAGTAAATTGGCCAGTTGTAGGATTGGGAAATAAGGTATTTTGCATCTGCTCCCTGACTATTTCTTTCAAATTTACAATTGACCCTTCTCTTAACATCTGCATGTCAAATGCCATTAAGAAGCTCGTACTATTTAGCAATAATGGTTCGCCTACATTATATGTACCCAACAAAACAAGCGTATCACCAACAATAATATTAGATCTAATATCTATCCAATCCTCAGATTTGTCATCGGTGGTAAAAAATGATGCTTCAAATTGGACAGTTCCTTTCCTGTCCATAGAAACAATGTCTAGAGATTTCTTTTTATCAGTGTAGTGTGATCTATATGAAAGTAAATAGTATTTTTCGCTTACCCTGTTGATCGGAAAATATTGTGAATAATACAAGCTATCATTTCCAAGTTTTGATATCTTCTGCACAACTTCTCCTTTGGAATTAATACGAACATAATAATTTTGTTGATCCTTTTCTAAAGTATAGTCATGGTAGATGCCTATGATGACTACATCACCTTCATCTTCCACAATTTCAAAATTATTACCCAATGGATTATAAAAAGCATAATTGGTGACATCAACGCGTCGTTCCAAGTGAATGTTATCTAAATTTTTATAATTAATATAGAAGAGTTCCATTTTATCTTTTTCTTTTTGACGATCAAATGCTTCTATTTTTGCCAATAAAACCCAAATACTGTCATTCAGAAAAACTTCATCAAAAGCTCTGAAACTAAAATAAGTAATTGTCTGATCAAATGGTACGTTTATTTTTTGGATAAGTTTGATACTGTCTTGGGTGCCATTGATAGTCACTGCATCAATACATAGGTAAGGGATTTCACTATGTATATACAATTGAAGATACAGTGAGTCCTCCTCCAAAATAATGTTTCGACCATTAAATGCACCACCTCTATTGGGTACTACAGATTGATTGGATGTATCATAGTGCATTTGTAATACTTCTCCTTTTTCGTCACTATATACTCTTCTATACGACATTGGATAATTGTTCCATCCTTCAGGGTCAATCTTCCGATTGCCAATCAATTCTATGTCCCCATCTTTTCTAAATCGCAGCGCAGCCTTCGCCGTAAAATATCCTGGAGCCCCGGAAGCCGCATTATAAATATCACCCCATAACAATTCACCAGTTTTGTAGTTGACCTTATAGATTCCAAATCCATCGTTCACAACATTATCATCATGTGTGCCGGTGACATAGTAAACATAGTCGCCCTTTACATCAATTGAATTGGCAAAATAACCAATTGAACTGTATGCATTGCCATAATGACTTTGGGTATTTGGTGTATCCACAACAATGTAGTTGGGATTGTATATGAGATGACTCCAAAGAGGTGTGGCTTGCTTTATCTTCGGAAAACTAGGTTGACTGTTGATGTTAAGAATTATACAAAAAATAGTTATAATGGAAAAAATTGTTTTCATTTTTGGAAGATTGTTGATTTTAAAATTTATTGCCAAGAAAAAGATTCAGGTAGAATTACATGATTATTATTTCATCATAGAAATTCTACCTGAATTAAAAGTATTATATATCCTTTTTAATTTATTGATCACAAGTCACTAAACATGGAGAACAAGACACCAGTTTATAACCTGTAGGTAAAATGGGAAGATCATTTAGCCCACCTTCACATGGTTTAAATGGATCTTGACCAATAACATTCGAAGATGTTGTTTTAACTAACATATTATGAATGGGGTCATAACAAATATCGGTATGTCTCAGGCAACAGCCATCAGTGTCACATGGTGTTTTTATAAAGCCGGATACTTTTACATTTCTTGATCCATCACCATCCCCTGTTGGCCCTCTGGGATCGTCTTGAATAAGTTCATAAAGACATACACTTTGACAAGCTGTTCTGACATACTCCACTACAAATGTTCCACCATTTTGACCACAATCGTTATTTTTGCCAAATCTAGCATAGAAATGGTCTTCAAGTTTAGTAAAAACTTGATAATCTATTTTAGTAATAAATTCATTGAGTTGTCCTGCAGGGGTTTCTTCATTGAGCACTAAATCAGCAATATCTCCCAACAATTCAGGACACGACGTAAGATTTGTAATGTGATAATCACTTGCAATAATTTCAACACCAAATCCCGCATCAATCACACAAGCCATAATTTCTACAGTCAAGTCGCAGTCAGGATAATCAGGTAAAAAAACATGCTCAAAAACGTGCTTTGTAGGTTGGCACGATCCTTTTTCATCATCAAAACAAGCATCACCAATGATTTCTGAGCGGTTACTTAAAATAGAATTTAAAGCAATTTCATCTTGAGTTAATTTTGGACTCTCTTTCCCACAGGATGTCAGTAAAAAAATACTAAAGAACGATGCCACTAAGGCAGTTTTACAAAATGTTGCAATGTTGCAATGTAAGAAAAATGTTTCATAAATAAAAGTTTTAAATGTTATAAATAATTAAAAAAATCCATAATTATCGGTAAATCTATGCTTTGGGGTGTAGCAATTAGTCTTACATAATGCAAAGGTAAACTAAAATTTTGTGATTTTAAAATTTCTTTTCAGCATTAACATTTGCTAGTAAATTTTTAAAAAACAGCTTGACGACCTAGCAAAATAATATTCTTAAAACCCAATTTTTTATTACTTTTTACATCAAATGCTTGAAACATCACCGAATATGTCAAGACAATTTTCTTTACCAGTCATATTCATATTACAAATATTAATATGTGTATAATTGATTCAATCCACTTTTACAATCTTGCCATCCATCAACTTCATACCATTTTTTGATATTTTGAACAGGTATATTCCCGAAGAGAAGTTTGAGATATCTATCGTTTTGTCATCTATAAGCATATCAAACAGACGTAATACTTCATGTCCGTAAAGGTCAAACATCCTAATATCAACGGTTCCTACTTTATCTTCAAGTTTAAAGGAAATTTTTCCGGATGTAGGGTTTGGATACACATATATTGGCTGAGTAACTGCTTCAGAAGTGCTCGTACCCAATGCTTTTTCCAATTGAATTTTTACTATTTCGTTATGGCAACCTACATATACAACACCACCTTCATAATCTCCAATACCGAACCTTAATACCAATTCTTTATCATTGAAACTAATGATCTCCTTTGGCCAGAGCAATCTAGATTCATCCATATATAGTTTTGCAACTCTTTTCAATTGTCCATCCGGAGATAATATTAAAAAGTCTAATGCATCAATTTCATTCGACATACCTGCAAATAAAAACTCACCAAATGTAGGCAGAGGATGAAATACTTCCTTTGCATAATAAGTATCTCCGAGCTTTAGCGTCACATCATGAAGGAGATTTCCATCATAATCAAAAATCAAAAACTCACGATAGGTTACAACTAACCCAGGATCACCTCTTACAATATTTAGAACCATGTATCTATTGTCGGCATACACTAGCGTAGCATTATAAAAAACTTTTAAATAAGGATTGATATCCAATTCCTTAATTCTGTTTAACTTCCCGTCATAGACAGTTATTTTTGCCTGGTAGTCTTCAAACTCCGTAGTGTTGGCTTTTTTTACATACACTACATTGATGATGGTGTCAGGAGAAACAAATAGACATTTTAAAGTTGGTTGAATTACTGTTGGGCTCACATAAGGTTTCGAAACTGAAACAGTATCATGGAAACTTTTGATGACTTGTCCTGTGTATATGTTGATATAGTCAAGGTAAATTTTGTCTCTTTGTCTCCTCACGAATGCATATGAAGTGTCATTAACTAACTCAAAAAGCCTAAAACCATAATCAGAATGGGTAATTTTCATTAAATTACTTGATGCCGTATCCGGATATATAAATGAAAGCATTGAACCATCCGTACTATTATATACTCTCTTTGAAATAATACAGGAATCTATTTCAGCACTTGTCAATGCAAAAGGTATCCAAAATTCCGATGGTTCAGCCAGCCTTCGATAACTATAAACCTCTAAATTATGCTCTTTATTAATATTCAGAAATGCCACCCGCTCTTGTGCATCGTTATTCCGTAAGTCAAATGTCTGCTGCCACAGCTTCTCACCTGTTTCCTTTGATACTTTTTCTATCAATGCGCCTTCTATTTCCTTAAATTTAATGTAGGTAGGATATAAAAAATACATATTTCCTTCATCTTCAATTGATTGAAAATACTCAAGATAAAAATGGTCACTACCCTCTGACCAAGCACACGTATGACTGCCAAAATGGTCATCTTTTGGTTGATGATACCAGTCAAAGACGTTGTCTTTCATTTGCAACCTTGGGCATAAACTACTCTGTGTAATGCCATGATCTACCCAACATAAGAGAATCATTTGAATTATAAAAATATTTTTCATTTCACGCACATTTTTAAAAAAAGGAATATCGAAAAAATATCGACATTCCTTAGATGTTATACTCTATTATTTAATCCACTTTTACTATCTTGCCACTACCTAGATTTTTATTGCCTTGGTACACTTTATAAATGTAGGTACCTGATGGCAAATGTGTGATGTCAAGGGTGTTTTCTCCATTTTGAGCATTCGGAAATACAAAAACGTTTCGCCCATTCGAATCAAAAATTCTGATATCTGCATTTGCAGTCAATCCTGATAGTTGCAAGTTCAAAGCACCCGAAGTGGGATTGGGAAATACTTTTATGAAGGTAAAATCTGATATATCAGGGTCTTGACTGTCTGCCAAGACTCCATCACTATTGATTTTAATCATCAATGGATAGCGATTTAAAATGGACCCTTTTGGTACCACTTTATATCCAAAAACTAGAATACCGCCATCACTGGTTGCCGTTATATTTCGGATTTGCACCGAAATATCGTTACCCTTCATAGATATTTGCCATACTTGATGCAGTGTGGAATCCAATTGCATTAAATGAAAGCCCATATCGGAAATACCAGAAAATAGATCATCTTGAAATCCAAAATAAATTTTATTCCTATCATAATAATCGAAAGGATTTCTAGGGATAGCATACCCGTCCTCAAATGGTAAGTTAAAACCATTGTATCTGATACCTTCTAAATTTCTATCAACAAAGCATATAAAACTATCAAAATTGAATGGGTCCGGTTGGCTTAATCCACCTGATGCAGCCACCAAATATTTTTCATCATTCCATTTTCTAATTTTTACTTGATTTCCTGGGCTAATACCTATTTTATCATCTCCTAATTTAGTAACTTTTGAAACATCATTTGACAACTTATATACATCCGCTCCAAGGCATATGACCTCATCAGAATCAATTTCTTCTTCTAGGCTAAAGCAATGACGTTCGGGAAATATTACATCCACTACTTTCTGATTTAACAATTCACCTTTACTATCCAGAAGCATAAAAAACATATTGGGAATATCATTGGATAAATTAAACAAATTGGTTGAGCCAACTACCATGATATTTCCATTCTCTAAAATCAATGGGTCTAAATCAACAAACGGAAGTTTATTATGTATATCAATTACCTTAATACTAAGAATGTCCAAATCATCTGTAATAAATCCCAATACCAAGTATGTATCGGCATATCCAAAGAGTATAGTATAGTTTTCTGAAGAAATTCTCCTTGCCTTTATAAAATAAAGATTGATCGAATCCAAATCTATAGAAATAGATTTCAACACCTTCCCATTTCTGTCCAGTTTGTCTATGATATTTTCATAACTGACGTAGTCAATTTCATTATATTTTTTCACTCTCAATAAATCTCCATTAGGAAGATTTTCACATAGAGAATAATACGAGTTATTGGTGCTGTAATCTATTTCAGTCCATTCACCGTATTTTCCGGTTTGGGCATGGATACTGTGGGAAAAAAACCCAAATACAATCGCAATGGTAAATAAATAAGATTTTAGTTTCATAATATTAGGTTTAGAAAAAATCCATAATCACAAGTAATTCTACGCTTTAGGGCTAATAATTAGTCTTATATAGTACGAAGGTAAACTAAAATATTGACAGTTCAAAAATTTCTTTTCAGCATTAACATTTGCTAGTAAATTTTTAAAAAACAGCTTGACGGTTTAGCAAAATAAAATTATATTTCATTATAAATTTCTTCCTTTTTCTTTGAAGACTAGCTATACAGTATAAAAATTTGTAGCCTAAGAAAAGTATAGTGAGAAAAATATGCATCACCGTATCCAATTTTTCGTGCTTGTCTATTACATCGGATGAATTGTATTGTTTGAGATACTTTTACTGCGGTTGATATAAAAATGTGTTGACAATAGAAAAACTTTATAACTCTTTATTACACAGAAAGTATTACTTTTGCAGTTTCTTATAAATCCATCGATTTTTTGAGAATTATATTCAAAGTTTCATAGCATCCAACATGAGATTATTTAATTTTTTTACACAAGAATTGGCTGTTGACTTAGGCACTGCCAATACGCTTATCATCCAAAATGATAAAGTAGTAGTGGATGAACCATCCATTGTAGCCATCAACAGAAATACCAATGAAGTCATAGCCGTGGGCAATAGAGCTATGCAAATGCACGAAAAGACCCACGATAATATCAAGACTGTGCGCCCATTAAAAGATGGTGTGATTGCAGATTTCCAAGCGGCAGAAGCTCTCATCCAGGGACTTATCAACATGATTGGTGAAAAAAGGCGGTTTTTTACCCACCTTAAAATGGTTATCTGTATTCCATCCGGGATCACCGAAGTAGAAAAGAGAGCAGTCTTCGATTCTGCCGATCACGTGGATTCCAAGGAAACCTATCTTATCCATGAGCCCATGGCAGCGGCTTTGGGTATAGGTTTGGACGTAGAAGAACCGATAGGCAATATGGTGATAGACATAGGAGGTGGAACCACGGAAATCGCAGTGATTGCTCTCTCAGGTATCGTCACAGATCAATCGCTAAGAATAGCAGGTGATGAGTTTACTGCTGACATCATAGATTATATGAAGCGCAAGCACAACATCCTCATTGGTGAGAGAACAGCAGAACAAATAAAAATAAATGTTGGTGCAGCGCAAGCAGATATCAGCGACATCCCACCAAAATTTCCCGTAAATGGAAGAGATTTACTCACGGGTATTCCAAAGCAAGTGTTTACAAACCACGTGGAAGTAGCAGAAGCATTGGATAAGTCGATTGCAAAAATTGAAGAGGCGGTGCTCAAAGCGTTGGAAGATACACCACCAGAATTGTCATCAGATATCTATATGACAGGTCTTTACTTGACAGGTGGCGGAGCGCTATTGAGAGGCCTTGACAAAAGAATGGCAGCAAAGACAAAACTCAAGGTGCATATCGCCGATGATCCATTGAGAGCAGTTGTAAGAGGCACAGGAATTGCCTTAAAAAATTCGCATAAGTATTCATTCCTAATGGATAGAAAGAGTATATAAGAGATTCAGCTGACTCATGCACAATGCTTTCCAACTTATTGCAAAGTACGGAGTCCATATCCTTTTTGTGGTTTTGGAAATCATCTGCTTTAACCTTATAATCAGATATAATCCATCTCAGAGGAACATTTTTTTAAATTCGTCCAATGTGTACGCATCACGGATTCAAAATGTCAGAGCGCAGTTCGACCAGTACCTATCTCTGAAGGAAGTCAATGACAGCCTTATGCGGCAGAATGCTAACCTGATAGAAAATCTCATCGTCATAGAGTACGCCACTAAGAGCATTCCGAATGCTGATAGCCTATATCTTGCATATGACCTGATTCCTACAACGATATGCAGAAATGATATCTTCAAGCGCAACAACCATATTACATTGTGTAGCGGAAATAGAGAAGGCATAGAGGCAGGCATGGGTGTTATAGAATCTACGGCCGGAATAGTAGGAATTGTCAATAACGTCACGGAGAATTTTGCACAGGTTATTTCAATATTAAACCCGCAAGCCAAAATATCTTGTTCTATAAAGAACAGAAATACACATGGAACCCTCGTATGGCGCAATAGGGATCCGCTACATATGACACTCGAAGATGTGCCGAAGCATCACAAAATAGTGAAAGGTGACACGATCATCACAAGTGGATACTCGACTATATTCCCACGCGGTATTTTAGTTGGAACCATAGAAGATTATACCATCGAGTCAGGGAGTAATAGCTACTCCGTATCCGTAAAACTATTTAATGACTTGACCAAACTCCAATATGCCTATGTGGTAAAAAATAGATTTTCTCAAGAGCAAATTTCACTAGAGTCATCAGAGAGAAATGAATAACAGCATCATAACAACCAACATAGTGAGAATCATTGTGCTATTATTGGCGCAAGTATGGATATTCAATAGTATGTCTTTCAACATAGGTGTGAACATTGATGTCCATTTTATCATCTATCCGTTGGCGATTTTGGCTTTACCTGTGAGAGTGCCTACAGCATTGGTATTGATTATTGCTTTCTTTATTGGTCTTTTTATTGATGTATTTGACAATTCGTTGGGTGTGCATGCAGGAGCAAGTGTTCTGATGGCGTATATCCGCAATCTATCTTTTGCGATTGTAGAACCCTTTGATGGATATAATGTCAATGACGTTCCGAATATCAAAAGATTTGGATTTGCTTGGTTTATTTCTTATATCAGCATCAATTTATTCATTCATATATTGGCATACTTCAGTTTCGAAGTTTTTACGTATATCTATATTTTGGATATTTTACTCAATACCATTACGAGTTTTTTCGTTTCATTAATCGTGATTTTTTTAATACAATTTATATTCACAACAAAGTATTGAAATGAGCTCTCTGGAAACAAGAAAAACCCATGTTCAGATAGCCATTGCGATTGTGGCCGGAATATTGTTGATCAAGGCAGCACAATTACAGATATTTTCTACCAAATATAGAGATCAAGCGCAACGAACTACTTTAGAGAAAAAACTCATATATCCGTCCAGAGGCTTACTTTTTGATAGAAATGGAAAGACTTTGGTGTACAATATGCCTATTTATGAATTGAAGGCAACGTACAATAAAATAGATCCAAACATGGATACTACATTGTTTTGTGCCTTGCTGAACATCGATAAAGCTACATTCATTCAAAATCTGAACAAAGATTGGAAAAATCCCCAATTTCATAAGGCGATACCATTTGTGTTTTTATCCAAAATCACACCAGAACAATTTGCCATTTTTCAGGAGCACATGTATAAGTTTCCCGGATTTACTGTAGATCAAAGGAATATCCGTGGTTACCCACACCACTCGGCAGCTCATGTACTTGGTTACTTGGGTGAAGTGGATAAAAAAATAATCGAAGCTTCTGATGGTATCTATTTGGCGGGTGATTATATCGGAAAATCAGGTGTAGAACTGGCGTATGAATCAGAATTAAGTGGTCGCAAGGGTATCAATTACATCTTGAGAGACAACTTGGGCCGCAAGGTAGGTTCATATGACAAGGGAGCACTGGATAGCCTCGCCAAGCCCGGAGAAGATATTATGCTGAGTATCGACCTCCAACTTCAAGAATATGCGGATAGTCTTCTTGCCAATAAAAAAGGTGGTATAGTAGCCATCGAACCGCAAACGGGACAGATTTTAACGTTGGCGAGTGCGCCTACCTATGATCCTAATATATTGAATTTAGATGGAAACCGCGGAGATATGATCACTTCCTTGTTTAATGATACTATTGGAAGGCCATTAAATAACCGCGCCGTTACTAATAAATATCCACCTGGTTCAATATTTAAACCAATTTTATCTTTGATAACATTAAATCAACATACCACATATGCGGATAGATACATTCACTGTCCGGGATTCTATAGGTTGAGTGCTTCAAAGGTACAAAAGTGTCACTCTCATACTTCTTGTCAAAATATATCCCAAGCCATCCAGTATTCATGTAATACCTATTATTTTCAATTGATGAGAGAATTTTTGGACCAATATGGCTTCAAAAATCCGGGAAGAGGCATGGACACATTGAATAGTTACCTACACGAATTTGGGCTTGGAGATAAATTGGGCCTAGATTTCAGCTATGAGAACAAAGGATTTATTCCTGACTCCAAATATTTTGATTACCTATATAGAAGGGAAGGTAATGGATGGCGATCTGCGTGGGTGTTGTCTCTTGGAATTGGTCAAGGAGAGTTACAGTTGACGACGGTTCAAATGGCAAATTTAGCAACGATCATAGCCAATAGAGGCTACTTTTACACACCGCATTTGATCAAAAAATTTATATCTGGTAAACCGATTTCTGAGTCTTTTACCACAAAACACAAAGTCCGCATTGCACCACATTTCTTTGAACCCGTGGTAGATGGTTTGGAAATGGTAGTGTTAGCAGGAACGGCAAGGATAGCTTATGTCCCAGGTTTGGATATTTGCGGCAAAACAGGAACTTCTGAAAATGCCCATGGCAAAGACCACTCAGTCTTTTTCGGATTCGCTCCTAAGAACAACCCTAAAATCGCCATTGCTGTGTTCATAGAGAATGCAGGATTTGGCGCAGAATATGCAGCACCTATTGCCAGCTTAATGATCGAAAAGTACCTTAACAAGGTCATTAGTCCGGAAAGAAAATACCTAGAAGAAAGAATGTTTAAGAGCACTCTAAATCCTACTCCTGAAAGCCTTCTCGCAAATATAGACTAGAATCCATATAATTTGGATTGGAATATATATACTTGTTTTAATTAGAGTATGTTTAAATTTTGTTTTTGGATAATAAAATGGAATTATTTTGAGCGAAAAAAGGCAAATTTTGAAGTCGAATGTGGGCAATTCGATGAAAAATTTAACGAATTAGAAGCCGAAATAAAACATTTTCTAGCTAAAGGATAAATTTTAAACATACTCTTAGTCTGATCAATATCATGATGGGCCTTTCATAGATTTTTTGTTGTTTTGCATTCACTTCATTGTAATAATTTGTCAATCATGAAATCAAAAGATATATCACAATTTAGACCTGAATCCTTGATGATGTCTCATGGATACAAACCTGAGCTCTCAGAAGGCGCTATAAAATGTCCCATATTCCAAACTTCCACCTTTGTGTTTAAAAACGCTCAAGAGGGCAAAGCTTTTTTTGAATTGGCATACGGACTACGAGAGCAACAACCAAATGAAGAACTTGGATTGATTTATAGCCGATTAAACAACCCTGACCTAGAAATCCTTGAAAATAGGTTGTGCTTGTGGGATGGTGCCGAAGATTGCGCTGTCTTCGAAAGTGGGATGTCAGCCATCAGCACGGTTCTCTTAGAGTTTTTGAATCCCGGTGACATTTTATTGTATAGCATGCCCGTATATGGAGGCACAGACCATTTTATCAATCATTTTTTACCCAGATATGGTATCACAGCTGTAGGTTTTTCACAACAACATGACATTGACGAAGTCATACTCAATTTAAAAGCAGAAGGTCGATCAGATAAAATTGCCTTGATTTATATCGAGACACCGGCCAATCCAACCAATGCATTAATAGACATCTCTAAATGTAGTCAATTGGCAAAATCTCTCTCCACTCCTGAAAAGACGGTGTACACTGTCGTGGACAATACCTACTTAGGACCAATATGGCAACATCCGCTAAAATTAGGCGCAGATATCGTAGTGTACTCAGCAACAAAATATATAGGCGGACACAGTGATGTCATCGCAGGTGCAGTTCTTTCCAATAAGGAATGTATGTCGAGAATAAAAACATTGAGAACTTTTTTGGGCAATATGGCAGGCCCTTGGACCGGTTGGCTTCTACTGAGATCTCTGGAAACGCTGAAAGTGAGATTTGAGCAACAAACAAAAAACGCCATTGAAGTGGCAAAAATGTTGGATGCACATCCACTTGTTGAGAAGGTATATTATCTTGGACTACTTGACGACGATGATCCCACCTATCCTATTTATAAAAAACAATGTTCCGGTCCGGGAGCCATGGTTTCATTTTTAATCAAGGGAAAGGAAAAAGAGGCTTTTGCTTTCTTAAATCATTTACAAATGATAAAGTTGGCTGTCAGTTTAGGCAGTACAGAAAGCTTGGCAGAGCATCCTCATACGATGACGCATGCCGGAATCGATGATGAACATAAACAAGAAATGGGTATAACTGAAAATTTGATTCGTTTGTCCATAGGTGTCGAATTTGTCGGCGACATCATCAGAGACATCACAGAAGCGCTTGATAATTCTCAATAAGATTTCAAAACATCACGATTCTCGCCGACTCAAGGATTCTATCCATCGGCTTAATTCACCTTTTAATGATGTATTGACACAATCACACTGATCTAGGTGGGATTTTGACAACCCTTGATATGACATAATAAGTTCATCAGCATAAACTCTTACATGTACTTCCTTCATGATAGAGATTACTTTTTCTATTTTTTCCTTGTCGCTTACAGTATTTTCAGGACTATAAAGATAAGTTAATTCTTCCTTCTGAGCATCAGTTGCTAACTCTAAAGTTTTGAGATAGAGGTAGGTTTTTTTATTGCGCAAGATGTCTCCTCCTATCGTTTTACCGACGGATTTTCCATCACCAAAGGTATCTAGCACATCGTCTTGAATCTGAAAGGCAATACCAAAATTTTCTGCAAAAGCATTTAGATGTTTCCTATTGATGCTGTCTGCACCCGCAGCACATGCGCCAATCTCTATACATCCGCCTAGCAAAGATGAAGTTTTCATCCTTATCATTTCAATATAATCGTGGATAGGCACTTCATTTATTGTTTCAAAATCCATGTCCAGCTGTTGTCCTTCACATACTTCTGTGGCTGTTTTGACGAATATATCCATAACATCTGTGTTGCTTGAATTTTTAGCGAAAGCTTGAATCAAACCAACAGCTTGAATCAACATCACATCACCTGTCAATATCGCAGTAGAAGGACTGTACTTTTTATGAACTGTCATTGCACCTCGTCTAAGATCTGCTTCATCCATCAAATCATCATGCACTAAAGTAAAATTATGAAATATTTCCATTGCCAAAGCCAAGTTATAGGATGTTTGGGCATCTTCTTTGTACAAATGATATCCTATTGCAGTCAAAATAGGTCGTATGTGTTTCCCACCAAGAGACATGATATAATCTGCCGGTGCATACAGTTGTTCAGGCGAGGGTTTAAAAGAAAATGATCTCACATGCTGAATCGTGCCTTGTATCAAATCTTGTAACTGCATCGTATTAGATTGTAAATTGAATATATTTTATTTTCCTTCCTTTCGATAGATGTTCTAATTCATAATAGGTCTTGTACTGCAGAGCAACGTAGGCCAATGGATTGGCATAGATATCATCATTTGCATACACTAATGATGCACCTGCTCTCTGCGCAATAGTGTCTAGAGTAAATTGATACAACGTTTCATCATCAGTTTTCAGATGAATGACGCCTTTTGGCTTTAATAAATGGGTATATATATCTAAAAACCGATCTGATGTCAATCTTTTATTTTCTTTACTTCCTCTCAGAAATGGATCGGGAAACGTAATCCATATCTCATCTACTTCATCACGATCAAAAAAATTGGACAATTGTTCTATCCTTGTTCTCAAAAAAGCCACATTTGATAAACCTTTTGACATAGAAATATTGGCGCCCTTCCATATTCTGGCTCCTTTGATATCTACACCAATAAAATTCTTTTGTGGATGGGCATTGGCCAAAGCCACTGTGTATTCACCACCACCACAAGCCAGTTCTAAAACAATGGGGTTATTATTATTGAAATTATTACTTTTCCATTGCCCTTTCATATTGCCCACTTCTGTATTTTCGTGGATCAATACAGGTATCAATGGATTGAAATTTTGGTAAACCAAAGGACATTGGTGTAGGTACGCAAACCTTTCCAATTTATTCTTTCCCATACAGAAAAAAGCTTTGATATTTTGAGATGCAAAGCTAAGAATTAAATCGGTTTTTTAATGTGAGATAGCGAATAATGACAAACTAACTTTAGTAATCAAATTGTGTATATACATTTGCTAATTTTCAAAAGTCGTGAATCGAAATCCAGCAATTAAACCCTTTAAGAAATGTTTAACGCTCATATCTAAATAATAAATCAGGCAAATTCACCGTCTCTCTCGTTATATGGAAAAGAATTTATTTACCTTTGCGTCAAATTATAAAATGTCGTTTTATGCATTATATAAAAAATTGTCTTTTCATTGTTATTTGTTTTGCATTTGCGATTCAACTTGGAAATGCTCAATCTTTTGGAATCAGAGCCGGACTAAACTACAATAAATTTTCAGGGCCTGTAGAAAATGCCAGTGAATCCTTCTCCTTGACAAATGGTTTTCATTTTGGAGTCAACTACACATATCGCTTTTTGGATAGAGTTGGGCTCAATTTTGAAATTATTTACCAACAAATAGGCACCAAATACAACTACAATGGATCATCATTCTATAAAGTACCACTGGGTCAAGCCTTCTTCTATGAAAAGGGCAATGTGGATATCAATATGAAGGTATCAAACGCCTACATCTCCTTGCCTATCATGGTGCAGTGGAAACCATCTAGAAAATTTGAGTTCAACGCAGGTTTTTATGCGGCATTTCTGGTTGGGCCACGCGGCGCAGGAACCCTTAGATTTGTCAGTTATGACGATCCGGATGGATTGTATTTCCGAAATTCATTGGTGCACAACTATTATTCTGACAAAGCTAAAGCGTCCGCTTCCGGGATTGCAGGCCCACAGGTGTATGTCGCCGATGGAAAAATTGCGACCATCACAAAAGATGCAGGAGCTTACTATGACTATAGAGAGAATGAATTGAACGGTGTACTGTATAATAGAGTCGATTTTGGTTTAGCAGGAAGCATCAATTTCTTCATCAATAAAGGATTCTACTGTGGTTTACGGTATGAATATGGGCTCACCGATGTGACCAATAATAGAGTTGATCACTTAAGATCAGCCTACGATGAAACAAGGAAAAAATTCATTTTCAGTGATGACTTTGATAGAAACGTTGGATTCCAAGTATCCTTTGGTTTTAGATTTTAAAGCAAGTTGCACATTGGAGCAATTCCCTGTGAATAGTTAAAGAAAAACGAAGTTTTTTCAACGGTAATGTATAACAATGGCGACGGACTTTCGAAGCCGTGCTAATCAAGTAAAAATCCATTTTTCTATTGTAAACGCGTAATTGAAGGCATAGTTTAATGCGTTTTTTGCTAAAATATCGGTACTGGGTGATGCGCATACCACGAAAACTAAGTTGTTTGTTGTAGTTTTTATTTATGTTCATTCCAAAATGCTTTAACACTATCAGAAATCTCTATTTCAGTTCCAAATTTTTTATCTTGTATAGGTTCTTTTGCTATTAAAACTAAAGGGATATGTCCAGACCAAACTTCATTTGTTTTGTCCTCGTCACCTTCTGGTCCATTTTCTCTCACTTTTGCAGATATTTTTTCAATTTTAAATTTTACAACCATTGTTGCTTTAATTTCATTTTCGCTTCCAATAGGAACTTCATTCCAACGATTTTTGATTATGTTATCGGTAATTATTTTTAATCCTTCAATTTTTTCGTCTTGATTTTCTATTAATTCGGCCTTTCCAAACATAATTACAGAACGATAATTTACAGAAGTGTCAAATAAAGTTCTAGCTAATACGATTCCATCTAATTGGGTCACAGAAATACAAATATTTTGATTCTTTAAAATTTGATTTAGCATAAAACTTTTACTTGAACCATGAATATATAAATAATCACCATTTCTACCATATGCAGTTGGGATTATCATACTTTGATTTTCGTGAATAAATGAAACGTGACATAAAAAAGTCGAATCTAATATTTCAAAAATTTTATTGATATTTTCTTCTGTCCTATTAGCTCCTCTCTTTATTTTATTAAATTCCATTAAGATGTTTCTTAAAAATATAAACTAACAAATTGTCCGCATTACAAATGTACGACACACCTGAGTTCCTACCAAATATATTTCATCTTCATTAAGATGTATCATTATTTCTTCGCCATCTGTCCGGCATGCTTACTTTTGAGGTGAGTACACTACTTTTAATTAATTTGACGAAAGCCCTGTTTACTATCCCTATTTTATTTTTTAATCATAATGAAATCTACATTTTGCTATTAGAATTTCATCATCTTTCACCTGATAAATTAAGCGATGTTCGTCATCGATCCTTCGGGACCAATAACCTGAGTATTTGTATTTTAATGGTTCTGGTTTTCCGAGTCCTGAAAATGGTGTCCTTGAAATATCCTTCAACAGATTGTTTATTTTGGCCAAGGTTTTCTTATCGCTTTTTTGCCAATACAAATAGTCTTCCCATGATTCGTCAACGAAGACATACTTCATGGTTCAATTAATTCCTTTGTAAATGATGACCCGTTATTTAATTTTTCAATAGCCGAATCCAATCTTTGTTCATTTTTTTTAGAAGATAATTCGTGATGAGTAGCTGTCAACGAATTATATTCATGTAATGACATAATTACGACTCCTGTATCTTTTCCACGGTTAATAATAAGGGTTTCATAATTTTCGATCACTCTTTCAAGGTATTTCTTTATATCTTTTCGAAAGTCCGAAATTGTTGCAATAAGCATAATTTATATTTTGTACTAAATAATGTACAAATATATGTACAATTATTTATAAAAACTATATTTTTTTATCTTTTTGTGGGCGGTAAAGTCAAGTACCAGCGAAGGACATAGTGATAGTAATTCTGATTTTTTCTCCCAAATGTTAATTACTTCATTTTAACGGTTTGATTTCTTTATCATTAATCCCTACACAAAAAAATAAAAATTCAAAAGAAAAATTCATTCAAACACTTTTATAATCTTCACAGGGCAATGGGTCGCCGTGTCTTTTGATTTTTCGATGTCATCGTCCGGAATCGAGAGAATGGTTGTATCTTTTTTCAATTTTCCGTTGACCAATGTTGCCTTTCCATCTTTTCTTGATATTCTCCAATACTCAGGTTGCATTTCGAAGCAAATATTGCAGCCTATACACTTGTCACGGTAATGAATTATCTTAGCCATTGTCTGAAACCACCTTATACAGTTTGTCATTGGCTTTGAGTGCGGACTCAAATGGAAAAGTGATTTTGTCTCCCTTCATAGCTGTTTCACCCGGTGCGCCATTGATCATCAAAGTATCCAAAGTAATTTTATCAGAACCCGTATTTCTCCCTAAAACCATCAATGGATCTCCGGCCTTCAACGTGCCGTTTTCAATAAGGAATTCTGCTACTTTTATCTTGGGGTAATATCTCGTGCATTTGGCCAAATATACCTTCTTTTCTTTGGCAATGGATCCGGGATTTTTTGTCCATTCTCCAAGTTTTTTACCCATGAAGTATCCGTCCCAAAATCCACGATTATAGACTTTATCTAATTCTGCCATCCACACTGCCACCTTCTCATCTGTAAATGTACCATCTAACACTGCATCGATGGCCTCTCTGTAACATTTTGTGGTTGTAAAAACATACTCAGCCGACTTACTCCTGCCTTCAATCTTAAATACGTCAATGCCCGCATCTATCATTTCATCCAAAAATGGGATGGTACACAAATCTTTGGGTGACATGATGTACTCATTGTCAATGAGCAATTCATTGCCTGTTTCTAAGTCCACCACTTGATATGGTCGTCTGCAATTTTGAACACAAGCGCCTCTATTTGCAGAGGCATTCTTCTCATGTAAGCTCAAGTAACATTTTCCTGAGACAGCCATACATAGTGCACCGTGGATAAAGGTCTCAATCTTCATTAATTCACCGGAAATCCCTCTAATATTTCTTCTTTTTATCTCTTGGGTGATGTGCTTCACTTGTGTCACTGTCAACTCTCTGGATAAAACGATGACATCTGCCAAATGGGAGAAAAAGCCCACTGATTCAACATTGGTCACATTGGCTTGTGTACTGATATGCAGTGGAATACCCACGGTTTTGCATATTTCAAAGACCGCATAATCAGATGCTATAATGGCGTCTATACCATCTTCCTTGCAAGTATTAACAATTTTCTGAACCAATTGCATGTCATAATCATACATCACCGTATTCAGCGTGAGGTAAGATTGCACACCATGTTTCTTGCACACATCTGCGACCTCCTTTATATCGTCTATTGTGATGGTGGGAACGGATTTTGTACGCATATTGAGCTGTTCCACACCAAAATAGATGGCATCAGCACCTGCTCTAATGGCAGAATGCAAGGATTCAAAAGATCCAACCGGCGAAAGTAATTTTGGCTTTTTCAATGACATCCAATGAAATATTTTAATGGTTGCATAGATTTGCGTCTATGACAAAAATGATTTATGATGAACACTACAATAATTCTATAAATTTGTTCAATGCAAGATTTTTACTCATAGCATGGGTTCCCAATGATTTGCATATCTCTTAAGTGGAATAATTATTTGTAAAAAATATTACAAACACCATCACAAATGGATATAGTCCAACGTTGTAGGTGTATAGAAAGAATGATATGAAACAATTTGCATTTATTTTATTTTTAGGAATATCGATGTATTCATGTAAAGAAGACATTGTCGTAGATGGGATGAAGCCTATTTATGCGCTGTATGATGATTTTTCAACTTTAAAGTCAGAAAGTGCACTACCTTTTGGAACATTGGGCAAAATTGTCACTGTTGGACAATATATTTTTATCAATGAACTGTACAAAGGTATCCACGTTATTGACAACACAGACCCTATTCATCCTGTCAATAAATATTTTTGGAAAATCGCCGGAAATAGAGAATTCACGATTTTAAATAATGTCCTTTACGCTGATAATGGAAAGCACTTGTTGGTCATAGATATTTCTGATTATTCAAATATAGCTTTGCTGGACGTACTCAAAGATCAGTATGTACCCGATAATGATTCGGAAGCCTATCCTGCAAACTACGTTGGTTTGTTTGAATGTTACGATAGCACTCTTGGCATTCTCATAGGTTGGGAAGAAGGGAAGATTATTAATCCAAAATGTAATATAAATTAATATAATATGAAATCAATTTTAAATTTTATTGTAATTGTAACTGCATTATTATTTTCACAAGCTTGTACTTCAGAAAGCAGTTCTGATGCAGATACTAGTAATACCACATTGTCTGGTTCCTATGCTACCTTGCTGACAATCAACAACCGACTTTATGTAGTGAATAAAACGGAAATCACAACTTATGATATCACCAATGCTAAGAAACCGGCACTATTAGATAAAAAAGATATCGGTATTGATATAGAATCCTTATATCATTATGATAATCTTTTACTTATAGGTTCAGCCAACAATATGTATATTTATGAACTCAATTCTAACGGAATACCTCTGTTTAAAAGCAATAGCTCTTATACAGATATTTTCGATATTAATGGCTGTTCTAGTGACCCGATTGTAGTCAAAAACCAAATAGCATATGTTACACTATCTACGACTATTTCCGGAAGGTGTGGATGGCGAAATGTCAATGAGTTGAGAGTTTACGATATAGTCGATCCGGTACATCCCATTTTACTTGATACCATTGGTATGTCTAATCCAAAGGGTTTGGCGATAGGTGACAATTATTTGTACATTTGTGATGGTGTGACCGGTTTACAGGTTTTCTCATTGGATAATCCGCAAGAACCTCAGAGATTTAAAAGCTTTTCTGGATTTACGGCTTATGATTGCATCTTGAAGGGCAATTTATTGCTTGTGGTTTGTCAAGAAGAGTTAAGGCAATATGATGTCAGTGATCCAAATAATATCACATTATTATCTCAAATTGATTTATAAAATGCGAATTTGCTTACTTTTATTGGTTTTGTTTTCATCTGCCAATGATCTATTTTCTCAATCACAAGAAGAAACGCATGTAAAATATAAATTTGGTATTACTCCTTCTGCTTTGATGAATATTAATCCCGGATTGCAAGTGAGCAATGAATTCATATTCGATAATAAAGCAACCTGCGGATTAGAAAGCGGTTTTATTACCAGTAGTAGTCAAACAAACAATAAGTATTCAAAAGGATATAGATTAAGATTGAGTTTTGGCTTGTTATTGGGATCAAGCGATAGGAAAACAGAATTGTTTGTATTTTACAATTTTAAAAAACTATGGAGTTACAGGTCTGTCAGCGTTAGCAGAGCTAATGGAGCATATACCGAGGAAATTGATGGGTATAAGATTAGAACTTTTTCCGGTCCAGGTGTAGGGATTAACTTTGATGTAAACCCTATGGTCAAAATTGGTTTTGGTTTGGGGAAAGGATATGTATCAAATGAATTTACAGATTCTAGGCTCGAAGAATATGAAAATTCAGGGGTATGGATTATTTCCAATGGCATAGGTAGCTACAATTTACCTATTTTCATCCTTCACCTAAATTACACCATAGCAAGACTGAATTTAAGCAAATGAAATAAAGCAAGACAAATCCTAACTTAGTCCTACTATCTTGCCGTTTTCATCTATGTCTATATTCATTGAGTTGGGTTCTGATGGAAGTCCCGGCATACGCATCACATCACCTAGAATTGGAATCACGAATCCGGCTCCGGCTGCAAACTCAAATTCACGTACATTAACCTTAAAGTCCTTGGGTCTGCCAATGAGCTTGTCATTATCTGAAAGACTTGCCGGTGTTTTGACCATACAAACGGGCATCTTGGCGTAACCAAGTTTTTTAATCTGATTGAGTTGACTTTTTGCCTTTGACGTATATTCTACGCCTGAAGCACCATAAATTTTGGTGGCAATGGTCTCAATCTTTTGCTCCAATGTCTCATCAAGATCATATAAAGGAGCAAAGTTGTTTTGACCTTTTTCAATTGCTTCTACTACTGCTTGTGCTAAATTTGACGATCCTTTACCACCATCTACGAATGCTGTGGACACGACTGCCTTAACGCCTTCAGCAGCACAAAGATCTATGACCGCTTCAGATTCATCCGCAGTATCCTTTGGAAATGAATTGATCACAACAATTGGAGTTAGGCCAAATTGTTGTACATTTTCAATGTGTTTCTGTAGGTTTCCAAAACCTTTTTTGACAGCACTGACGTTTGGAGTCGTTAAATCATCTTTACCTACGCCTCCATGATGTTTCAGTGCTCTGATGGTCGCTACTACAACTACCGCATCAGGTGCAAATCCTGCAGCTCTACACTTGATATGTAAAAACTTTTCTGCACCAAGATCAGCTCCAAATCCTGCTTCTGTGACCACATAATCTGCCAAGGACAATCCTGTTTTTGTGGCAATGATCGTATTAGTTCCTTGTGCGATACTCGCAAATGGGCCTCCATGAATTATTGCAGGATTGCCTTCTATAGTTTGTACTAAATTAGGTTTTATGGCATCCTTAAGCAACACTGTCATTGCGCCAACTGCATCCAAATCCCTTGCAAAAACAGGCTCTCCAGTCCAAGTTTGTCCCACATAGATATTTCCAATGCGCTCTTTTAGGTCATTTACATCCTTCGACATGCACAAGATGGCCATAATCTCAGAAGCTGGTGTAATATTGAAACCATCTTCCCTCATAACACCATTTGCCTTGCCACCAACACCGACGATGATTTGTCTCAATGATCTATCATTCATATCCATTACACGTTTCCAAGCAATGGTACGTGGATCAAGATTGAGCGAATGCTTTGTGTTCTGAAGGTTGTTATCTATTAATGCTGAGAGTAGATTATTGGCTTTTTCTATTGCGTTAAAATCTCCCGTAAAATGGAGATTAATATCTTCCATCGGTATCACTTGCACATAACCGCCACCGGCAGCGCCGCCTTTGACCCCGAAAACAGGCCCTAGAGATGGTTCACGCAGCACCGCCATTGCTTTTTTCCCGATATAGTTTAATCCATCACAAAGCCCAACAGACATGGTGGTTTTTCCTTCTCCATATCTTGTAGGTGACATTGCCGTAACTAATATTAGTTTGCCTTTTGGATTAGACTTTTGTAATGATAATGGAAGCTTTGCTTTATACTTTCCATAATATTCCAGATCGTCTTCAGAAATGCCTAACTTAGCTGCAATCTCTTTAATGGGACGAATTTTAGCGGATTGCGCTATTTCTATATCGGATGGGAATGCACTCATTTTGAACTTTTTTTATTGGACGGCAAATATCTAAAAATTTGATGAAAAAAGCAGAAAATTATTGATCGTTTTTCACTTATGTAGATCGTCTAAATAAGGGTATGTAATTTCGCTCAGTGTCAAACCAATGGCAGGAACACTCCAATCTCTACCTGTTTTTTCTCTGTTTTCTAACGCACTTTTCACTTTTTCCAATGTCAATTTTCCTCTGCAGACCTGAACGCACATACCGACAACGAGCCTAATCATTCCTCTTAAAAATCTATCTGCTTCCACTGTGTATTCAAATGATGATCCCATTTTTGTCCACTGTGACCGTGTTACTTGACAAGTAGTAGTTTTAACATCAGAATGTGACTTACAAAAAGTATTAAAATCTGAATATTCCAAAAGTAAATGTGCCGCCTCATTCAAAACATCTAGGGATAAATCACCGTATGTGTAATACCAAGAATAGGCTAAAAATGGATCTTTCTGTGTATGAATTTTATAAGTGTATTGACGAGATACCGCATCAAATCTGGCATGTGCATCATCATGTACGGGAATAATATCGTGAATTCCAATCTCGTATGGCAGCATCTTGTTCAGCGTAAAAATCATTTTCTCCCTATCAAAAGGTTTGTTTACATCAAAATGGGCTATATAATTGAGTGCGTGAACACCTGTATCCGTTCTTCCGCAACCTACGATTTCAATGTTATCTTTAAGTAGTAAGGTCAATGCATTTTCTATCAATCCTTGCACGGATTTACCCTGCCCAAGTGGTTGCTTCTGCCATCCATTAAACGTCGTGCCAACGTAAGAAAGTCTAATAAAATAACGGCTCATATTTTTATCAACATGGCTTGGCTTATCTTAATCTCATCCTTTTCTTTCTGATTTTCCTTAAATATTCGAAACACTAATTTCTTTGTTTTTTCCAAGACATTAAACTTTATTACCGTGGTAATTTCAGTTCCATGAATTCTTTCGTAATAAAATCTGTTGGCTTCAATTCTTTTATCAACCAATTTATGTTGTTGGTCAAATTGAAAAATTTCAGTCAAACTTGCAATGTCACCTTGCACCTTTGCATCAATTGTAAACTTAAACATATATTCACCAGGAGCGATGTCTTTTTCTATGTAATTTTCATAACCCCATTCTCTTTGACTTTTCTTTTTTTCAAGTTGAATGGAAATGGTATCCGAAAAAACAAACGAATCCAACTTCATGTGATAATCCCGCACAATGCTATCAAAAGCTGATAATTCTAGGCGTTTAAGCTTGAAAGCGTCATTCTCATATACTACAGATGCACCATCAGTCCAATGATTTATTCTTGCCATCGGCATATTGACATCCAACTTTGATTCAATCACCAAAATAGGTCTTGAGTCCGATTTTCGAAGAGTATCAATAATAGCTGGAACCTCATAGGGCTTTGCAACGATAGCATTTTGCAAAATCGAAGGCATCATGCCTGTCCTACTCATATTGATAGCCATAATAGGTATATGGTGCGAATAAGAAATAGCCAAAGATTGGCCAATATTTTCAGCTTGGTCGAACCAATTAAAACTCTCCGGACCGGCACTAAAATAAGGGTTTGGTAATATTGCTTGGTATTCTGAAGGTTCGATTCCATAAGGGCTTTTCTCTGCCACCGTGAATTGTGGTAGATCGTTTTGGTAAATTTCAAAACTTCTAAAATAACTGATGCATTGAAATAAAAACATTCCGGAAACACCAAAATAAAGTACAGTTTTCTTCGCTGTATCTGAAACCATTGAAATTTTGTGAAATAACCAAGGCAAAGCCAAAAAATTAATAGCATAAAAACTTACCCAACTGACTCTGCCAATGGATCTGAATTGTTTAAATGGCCCTGTAAAATCTAATAATGGCTCAAATCCCGGAATGATAAATGGTAAACCAATTGACATCATTGTGGAAACAATATACAACACAACTAAAAAAGTTCTAAAATCTTGAATGGGTAATTTTTCCTTTATATTTCTAATATGCCGGAATCCAAAGTAGATCATATAGCATACGAACAGTGCGGATATTGTGCCGATGAATGCTTTGCCTTCAAATTCTATTTGCCTAATTTTCACAATGTTCTCATCAATAAAATGAAAAATGGGTAGTTTGTAACTGAAGAATTGCCCTTCCCAATGAGCCAGATAAGAGAAAAAACCCCAAGGATCTTTCGGCCTGTCTATACGATAATGACTCAGTCTAGTAACGATTTGTATCATTGCAAATGGTACAAACAATAAAATGGTGCCTTTACTTAACCAAGCAGTCCATTGATCTCTTTCTTTAAAACTAATACAAACTATGCCTATAAGATTTATAATGCTTACCAGTAGAAAATGGTACACATGCATCAGTCCAAAAAAAGCCGTAATAATGGTCATCCATATCACAGTCCACTTGAGATGTTTTCCTTCCCAAAATTGCATCCAACCAAATAAAATCCACGGAAAAATCGGGTAAAATAGACCAAAATGCCCATTGAACCTAGCAATCTGTGGGTGCATCAACATCAATCCTATGGTAAAAACAGTTGATAAGAAAACATCTTTTGTCAAATATCTAAAACAGAGAAATGTACCAAGTGCACAAAATAATAGTATAAATATCATTCCAAGATTCTGTATTTCCGCAAGGTGATCCACGACATTAGAATTCGAAAGCGAAATAAGTTTTACTGCATTTGCGAACATTGGTTGATTGTCTGTAAATAAAATATTTTCACCAAAAGGATAATTCATACCTTCAAAACCCCAATACGTGGTATCGTATCGTACATGGTACATATAGGTGTAGTAGTTTTTCATTCCGTCACCACCTGCTGCAAGAAACTTTTGTGGTGCAACAAGCACCGGTTTGTACGCAAATAACAGTGCAATCCAAATCACTATCATTGCTATAATATATTTAATTGACTCCTTCTTTAGCATTCTACTGTTTAGAATTTGGTATATAAATGCATAATATGTTCATTAACTCAATTTTAAAAAATTATTCTTTTGAATTTCATTTTTTTAATGAATGAATACCCTTTTAATCCGTTCAGAAATCCTAGTCAAAATTTCATAAGGAATTGTATCACATACTTTTGCGAGCTTCTCTATGGGCAAGTCTTGTCCAAAAATGATGACTTCATCACCAGGCTGAACATCCGACGCATTACCTACATCTACCAAGCACACATCCATGCATATAGCTCCTATGGTAGGATATAATTTACCTTTTATTTTTACGTGATAGCGACCATATCCTGCCTTCCTCATTAACCCATCTGCGTATCCTATATTTACGATTGCAACATTCGTGTCTTGAACTAATTCAGATTTTCTATTGTAACCCACAGTTTCACCTTTTTTCAAAGATTTAATGAGCATTACAGTTGCTCGCAATGTGTGCACTTTCTGCAGTTTATCATGAATCTTGTGCGTGGTGTCAATTCCATACAATCCCAACCCAAGTCTTACCATCTCAAATTGATGCTCATTAAACCTAGAAATTCCTGCAGAATTCAGAATGTGTCGCATTGGCTTTTGGTTGATTAATTGGGATAGCTTCTGATAGCATCTGTCGAAAACCGCTATTTGCTCAAAAGTAAATACATCATCTTTTGGATCTTCGCTGCTACTGAGATGCGAAAATACTGAAACCACATGTATATTTTTTGATTGCAAAAGGATTGATGCCATTTGGTCAATGTCTGACTCAAAAAATCCCATCCTATGCATACCTGTATCAAACTTGATATGAATATTGAATTTTATACCTACATGTATATCAGCGGTTTGTGCAATCTCTTTCAGCTGATCCAAGGCATATACTTCCGGTTCCAAACTATTTGATACCATCTCCATGACGCCATTTCTGTCCGGATTTAAGATAAGGATTGGCAACGTAACACCTGCATTTCTCAATGCTATCCCTTCATCAATAAATGCAACCGCCAAATATGCAACTTTCCTATATTCCAAAAATTTCGCTAATTCTTCACTACCACTTCCATATGCGGATGCTTTGATCACCGCCATGATCTTGACATCTTTTTTGAGTAAGTTGGTAAAAAAAGTCAAATTGTATTCAATTGCACTCAAATCTGTTTCCAAAACGGCAGTGTGACCTTTGTCTGAGAGCAATTGGAATATTCTATCCAATGCATATGCTCTCGCACCTTTGATTAAAATGGCTTTGTCTTCCGTAGGCAACTTATGCAAATTTTGCAAAAGCAACTCAACATTCTGGTAATTTTTGAAAATAATGAATGGATCTAAATACCTTTCTAGCGGCTTCAATGCATCACCGATGGTAATCAAAAAATCAACTTTATGTTTATGGATAAGCAAAGATATTTCTCTTATCATCATGTCATTTGTTAAACCTAACTGATGAAATTCAGACAAAATAACCATCCGTTCCCTTCCTAGGGATTGCTGCGATAAAAACTCTAAAGCTATCTTAAAAGACTGTAGGTCAGCATTGTATGTATCATTAATCAAGATAGAATTTTTGACACCTTGTTTCAATTCCAGCCTCATTGGAATTTGTTCCAAGTATGACGTTTGCTTTGAAATATCCTCAATTTCATATCCATGAAACAATAAAAATGCAATACAATGCATGGAATTTTCTAAGGAAGCCCTGTCAGTAAATGGTAATGTGATTGTATATGCTGAATCGGAATATTTGTAACTTATTTTGGTTTTATGGTCTAGTGTTTCTACACTTTCAATTTTTACCAACGTTGCATCATCATCAAAACCCCAAGATATCAACGTTCGATCTCCATATAAGTGATTGATATGCTTGTGTATTTCCTTGTGATCAGAACAGTAAAGAATTGTCTTTGAAGAAGAAAAAAGTTTTAATTTCTCTAACAATTTTTCTTCTTCGCTATCAAATCCGGCATTATGCGCATCACCGATATTGGTAAAAATTCCAAATGTCGGTTGAATGATTTTTTGCAAGTATTCCATCTCGCCAATTTTTGAAATTCCTGCTTCAAAAATTGCTAATTCATCTTCCTCTGAAATTTGCCAAACCGATAGAGGAACACCTGTTTGTGAATTATAACTTGCCGGTGATTTTACAATTTTTTTATCAAAAATAAGCTGTGACAACCATTCTTTGATGATGGTTTTACCATTGCTTCCAGTAATACCAACGACCTCTAAGTTGGGGAACTTAGACCTATGAAATGCTGCAATCTCTTGTAACGCTCTTAGCGTATTTTCGACCTTGAACACATTTGTATCAGAAGGTAAATCGTCTAATTCTTGACTTAAAAGAAGGTTTCTAACTCCTTGATCAATAGCATTTTGGATAAAATTGTGACCATTGGTCAAACTACCCTCAAGGGCAATAAAAAGTGTTGATGAAGGGTGATGAATTTTTCTCGTATCAATGGAAAGATATTTAATCAGGTCAGATCCATTTTTAACCAATTTTACATCGCAACCTGTGACTTGAGCCAATGTCAAAGCATCCAACATATAGTTACAATTTTATTGATGAACTCCTATCCCTAAGTCAAAACCTATATCTCTTCTGAAATACTTATTTTCAAATGAAACTTTTTCCGCTGCAGATCTTGAATTTTCTAAAGCGATATTCCCATTTTTGGCAACGGTAGTTAAAGCGACAACTCTCCCTCCATTCGTTATAATGTCTCCCTTTTCATTGATTGCAACACCAGCATAAAAAGCATGACAGTCACCTAATCTATCCAAATTAGAAATTGGATATCCTTTCTTAAATTTTTGCGGATATCCATTAGAAACCAACATTATTGTAACAGCAGAATCAGATAATACATCCAAAGTTCTTGCCTTTAATCCACCATTAGCTGTGTCAAAAAGTAGAGGTAAAAGGTCTTCATTGATTCTTGGCAAGATCGCCTCCGTCTCAGGATCGCCTAACCTGCAATTGTACTCAATCACAAATGGTTCATCGTTGACCAAAATGAGACCAAAAAATATAAATCCTTTATAGTCGATTTCTTGATCATTGATGCCTTGTATGGTAGGTTTTATAATTTTTTTCACAACTTTATCCATAAGATCTGATGTTACAAATGGCACAGGTGAAACCGCACCCATACCACCAGTATTCAATCCCGTGTCTCCCTCTCCTATCCTTTTATAATCTTTTGCTTCAGGAAGTAAAATATATTCATTTCCATCTGTAAGCACAAAGACAGAAAATTCAATTCCATCTAAAAACTCTTCGATGACTACTTTTCTGGAAGCTAAGCCAAAACTACCATTGAGCATATCTAGTAATGTAGCTCTGGCTTCATTTTCATCATCAAGTATGATTACACCTTTCCCTCCTGCCAGACCATCGGCCTTTAAAACGTAGGGTTTATGACCGCTGTTGAAAAACTCGTATGCTTCTGAAATATTTTCCAATGTCACTTCAATATACCTTGCTGTAGGAATTTGATATTTTTTCATGAATTCCTTTGCAAAAGCTTTGCTTCCTTCCAGTTGAGCACCATTTTCTGATGGACCTACAATGCTGATGTGTTGCGTATTTGGGTTGGTTTTGAATACATCAACAATGCCATTGACCAATGGGGTTTCCGGACCTACAACCACCAAATCCACATTATTTTCAATACAAAATTTACTCAATGCATCAAAATCATTGGAATCTATTGCCACGTTTTTGCCATTCAATGCAGTTCCAGGATTTCCGGGCGCAATGAACAATTCATGACACAAAGAACTTTGCGAAATTTTCCAAGCCAAAGCATGTTCCCTACCTCCATTACCAACGATTAATACGACCATAGTACAAATATAATACAGCAAAAGTAGTGGAAATTATAGTGTAATCAAAGTTTCAAATCAGCATTTCAAGATACCACCTCAATAAATTGATCTTCATTCCAAATTTCAACCGTACCCAAGGATTCGGCCTTTTTAAGTTTTGATCCTGCTTTTTCGCCAACAACCAATATGTTTAGATTGCTGCTCACTGCGCTCAGAATTTTTGCACCTTGTTTGGAAGCCAATTCTTCTGCTTCTTTTCTGCCCATTTTTAATAAAGTTCCAGTAAACAGAATAGACTTACCCAAAAGTGCCCCGGAAGTCGCAGATATAAGAGGCTTATCGTCTTCTGTTTGTTGCATATTCACCCCATGAGCTTCCATTCGCTTGAGCATTTGTACGTTTGCTTCCTTAGAAAACCACTGAATAACATTTTCAGCTACTACTGGCCCGATATCTTTTAATGCCGTATATCGTGCTAGGTCCCAAGATGTCAATTCTAAAACATGACTGATTTCTTGCGCAATGATTTTTGATGCTCTTTTGCCTAAATGATGGATACTCAAGGAATGCAACAATCTATGAATGGGATTTTTCTTGGCTTTATCAATCGATGATTTCAAATTGTCCGCTGACTTTTGACCAAAACCTTCTAACTGAGAAATCAATGTATAATCCAATTGATACACATCACTGAAATCTTTTATCCATCCTAATGAGTAAAATTTCTCGACATAAGATTTTCCAAAACCATCGATATCCATGGCTTCTTTTGACACATGAAAAATTAGTCTCTGCAAATCTTGAGCACCACATACACATTCAGGGCATCGCCATGCAGATTCCCCTTCTTCCTTTATCAACCTAACTTCAGTATCTGTATGGTTTACAGGACAAATTTGTGGAAATTCAATGGCCTTTTCTTGTCCATTCCTCACATCGGCAATAGATTTTACAATGTAAGGTATCACGTCACCGGCACGTTCTACGACGATAGTATCTCCTATCTTCAGGTCTTTTGATCTTATAAATTCTTCATTATGGAGTGAAATAGAAGACACTGTCACTCCGGCTAAGTAAACAGGCTGAATCTTCGCCACTGGAGTTATCGATCCCACTTTTCCAACCTGATATTCTACATTTAAAAGGGTGCTTGTGGCTTGTTTTGCCTTAAATTTGAATGCGGTTGCCCACCTAGGATGATGTGAAGTAAAACCACACACTTTTTGTAGTGCTATCTCATCAACTTTGACTACCATACCATCGATTTCGTATGCATATTGATCCCGTTGAGCATCCCATTTCTGTATAAAGTCGATCACTTCCTGGATATTTTGACAAAGCTTTTTTTCTTGATGAGGAATTTTAAATCCAAGCTTCCCAAGAGTTTCAATATTCTCAAAATGCGAATTACCAACCACTTCAGTGCCACTGCTATCAACTGCGTAGGCGACTTGATATACAAATACTTCAATCTGACGCTTTCGTGTTTCGTTGGGATCTTTTGTGCGTAGGCCACCTGTTGCTGCATTTCTTGGATTGGCATAGAGAATTGCGCCATCCAATGACCTTTGTTTATTCAGTTCTTCAAATTTGTCCTTGCGAATTATAGCTTCACCCCGTAATTCAACGATGTTCAAGCCAAGAGCTTCAAAATTTACATGCAATGGTACAGACGGCAATATGCGTGCATTCAATGTGATATCCTCTCCGAGTTCTCCGTTCCCACGTGTAGCAGCGCGCACCAAATTATTTTGATCATACACTAATGCGATGCTACCTCCATCAAACTTTGGTTCTACGGAATACACTACATTGCTTTCGGCTCCTATAGCACATAACTTTTTCACAGTTGCATCAAAATTCAATAGATCTTCTTCAGTGTAAGCATTATCCAGCGAAAGCATAGGAGCGAGATGTTTTACTGGCGGAAAATCTCCACCTATTCCACCTCCTACTCTCTGCGTCGGTGATGCAGGCGTGATGAGTTCGGGGTTTTCTTCCTCAATTTTTCTCAGTTTGTTGTATAAAATATCGTATTCCCTATCAGTAATAATTGGATCATCCTCTATGTAATATCTCTTTTCGTGATATGCTATGACTTTCCGTAATAATTCGATTTGTTCCTTTTTAGGTTGTTGTTCTAAAAATACCTTAGTGGCGTCATTCAATTGTTGTATCGAGTCCATGGATGATTTGATTATACTTCGACAAAATTAACACCAAGGAACAATATCATTGCAATTTATGACCTTAATTTAAAATAAAGTCAATGGCTTTGGGTCAGGTAATAACTTAAAACTACGTCGGTGGTGTGGGGTGATACCATATTTTACTATGGCTTCCCTATGATGAATAGTTGGATAACCTTTATTTTTATCCCATTGATAATCAGGATATTCTCCATGTAAATTCATCATATACTCATCTCTGTGGGTCTTCGCTAATATAGATGCTGCAGCTATAGAGAGATACTTAGCATCACCACCAACAATACAGCTATGAGGAATGTCTGAGTATGGAAGAAACTTATTACCATCTACTAAAATAAATTGTGGGTTTGTGGGTAGCTTGTTTAAAGCAAGATGCATAGCCCGAACTGAGGCCCATAGGATATTATATTGGTCAATGGCTTCCGGATCCATTTGAGCAACTGCCCAAGCAATCGCTTCCGATTCAATAACTTTTCTGAGCTTATCACGCACTACTTCAGTCAGCTTTTTAGAATCGGTCAAAATTTCATTTTGAAAATCAACGGGAAGAATGACAGCTGCTGCAAATACAGGCCCTGCCAAACAACCTCTTCCCGCTTCATCACACCCTGCTTCATAAAGATGACCGCTGTAATTGGAAAATAACATGCTTGTAAAAATAAGTTATGACTTTGGCATGCGTTTAGCCTTTTTCAGTGCTTCTGAAATGATATACTCCAATTGGCCATTCACACTCCTAAACTCATCTTGCGCCCATTTCTCAATAGCAGCAAATGTTTCCGGATTCAATCGTAAGACAAATGACTTTTTGTCACCCATATCATGAGATTATTGATACAGCGTACCTGCATTCACGATGGGATTCACAGATCTGTCAGAACAAAGCACGACTAAAAGATTGCTCACCATTGCTGCTTTTTTCTCATCATCCAGATGTACAATATCCTTTTCGCTCAATGAATCAAGTGCCATTTCCACCATGCCTACAGCACCTTCAACGATCTTGCTTCTAGCAGCGATGACCGCAGACGCTTGCTGTCTTTGTAACATGGCATTAGCGATTTCTTGAGCATACGCCAAGTGCGTGATCCGAGCCTCTATAACTTCTATTCCTGCAATTTTAAGCCTTTCAGAAATCTCCTTCTCTAGCATTTCATTGATTTCCATAGAACTGGAGCGCAAAGTTATCTCTGCATACTCGTCCTCAAAATTATCATAAGAATATTCCATAGCCATTTTTCTCAAAGCTGATTCACTCTGAATCTCTACAAATTTCTGGTAGTTTTCTACATCAAATACGGCCTTATAGGCATCCTTCACTTTCCACACGACTACCGCAGCTATCAAAATCGGGTTCCCCTGCTTGTCATTGACTTTGAGATGGGATGTTTCCATGTTATTTGCTCGCAATGAAACTCCTCTTTTTAAGTAAAATGGATTCAACCAATGAAATCCCGGTGTGACGGCCGTTCCGACATATTTTCCAAAAAGCGTCATCACCCTTGCAGTATTCGGCAAAATTGTGAATAATCCTGAAAATATAAAAAATCCAAGAAACCCAAGAATTGGCGTAAAAGGAATTGGAAGAAACCAAAATCTAAGATTTAAAACTGCGAATGCTATCAGTGCAATTCCCACCACTAACATGACATAACCTGACTTTGGACTAATAATCTTATCTGTACTCATTGTAATAATTAAATTAGTATTAAAATAATATCATTTCAATAACATAATGCAATCAAAAAAAGTTCAAAGAAAAATATATTTAATGACAATAAATGCTAATAAATTTATTCCGCTCTTTCAAAAATAAAATCAATTGTCGGTCCTCCTCCGGAAATTCGTGCCCTAAGTTCTTCATGTTTTTTTGAATACGATATTGTTTTTGGAAAATCATTTTCAGGATTGACACAAGTGAAAGTACTGTCATTAACTTCGGTCATGGCAAATTTTGTTTTTATAGAGTCATTTGGCATTTCTACGACAAAATACCAAAGTGTATCCTCTTTGACAATGGTCATTTTCTCTTGAAATATGGTATCACTTCCCTTTAGCGAGTATCCAAGTCCTGCTATTTCAGAAGGATTTTCAATAACCCAACGTTCTCTAGTTATGATGCTATCTTTTCCATTTGTTCTTATCCAGTTGCCTTTTAGGAATTCAAATTTTGAAATACCTTCTTGATAATTTACATTATGCATCACATTTGATGGCTTGCAAGAAGATATAGTAAATAAAACAATAATATATATTAATTTCAATTTAATCTATTTATATATTACGTAAAATAATTATAAAAGATTTTTGAACCTTGGGCGCCTTGGAGCAACGCTACCCAATCTTTCTATTTTTGCTGCTTCATAATCGCTGAAATTGCCTTCAAAAAATACCAACTGTGAATCATCTTCAAAAGCAAGTATATGTGTTGCCAACCTGTCAATGAACCATCTATCGTGAGAAATCACCAACACACAACCAGCAAAATGATCTATGGCTTCTTCCAGCGCCCTCAATGTATTGACATCAATGTCATTTGTGGGTTCGTCGAGCAAGAGCACATTTCCTCCTTCTTTAAGTGTCATAGCGAGGTGCACTCTATTTCTTTCACCACCAGAGAGGACGCCGAGTTTTTTCTGTTGATCAGACCCTGAAATATTAAATTTACTTAGGTAAGCCCTAACATTTACCTGTGTTTTGCCGACCATGATCATTTCCATTCCTTTACCGACAGCTTCCATGATACTAAGTTCCGGTTTCAGGTCGGCATGTGATTGATCTACATAACTAAGCTTTACTGTGTCTCCGATAGTTATTGAACCATTGTCCGGTTTTTCTTGGCCCATGATCATTCTAAAAAGTGTTGATTTGCCGACTCCATTCGGTCCTATGATACCTACGATCGCATTCTTTGGGATGCTTGCACTGAAATTTTCTATCAGAATTCTATTACCATATGATTTTGTCAATCCTTTTATATCAATCACCTGATCACCAAGTCTGTCTCCTGGTGGAATAAATAGTTCCAATTGAGCCTCCTTCTCCTTAACTTCTTCATTTTGAAGCTTATCATATGCATTCAATCTGGCCTTCCCTTTGGCATGTCTGCCTTTGGCGCCCATCCTTACCCATTCGAGTTCTCTCTCCAATGTTTTTCTTCGCTTAGATTCTTGCTTTTCTTCCATCTCAAGTCGTTTTGACTTTTGTTCCAACCAAGATGAATAATTTCCTTCCCAAGGGATACCCTCGCCTCTATCCAATTCCAATATCCATCCTGCAACATTGTCAAGAAAATATCTATCATGCGTCACTGCAATGACTGTCCCCGGAAAATTTTTAAGAAACTGCTCGAGCCAATGAACGGACTCGGCATCCAAGTGATTTGTGGGCTCGTCTAACAGTAAAATATCCGGTTGACTAAGCAATAATCTACATAAAGCAACGCGTCTTTTTTCACCTCCTGAGCACACTGAGATTGCAGTTTCTCCCACGGGACAACGCAATGATTCCATGGCGGTTTCCAGCTTGTGATCTAGATTCCAGGCATCATAATGCTCCATTTTTTCCATCAATTCGCCTTGAATTTCTATGGCTTTCATCATTTCGTCTTCATCCAAAGGTTCACATAGTTTGTTATTGATATCTTCATATGCTTTTATGGTATCAACAATATGCTGCACACCTTCTTCAACGATTTGACGCACAGTTTTACTTTCGTCCAATGTAGGTTCTTGTTCAAGATATCCTATTTTGTAATCTCTGTCGAAGGTGACCTTACCTTGAAAATTTGAATCAATGCCAGCAATAATCTTAAGCAAAGATGATTTTCCGGAGCCATTCAGACCAAGAACACCGATCTTCGCTCCATAGTAGAATGAAAGCCAAATATTTTTGAGAACTGTTTTTTGTGGTGGAAAGGTCTTTGTAACACCCTCCATTGAAAAGATGATCTTATGGTCAGCCATATTGTTTTAGAATTTAATGTCTGCAAAGGTATTGAAATGAAATTACTTCTTAGAATCCTTTATTATTAAACATTCAATAAATAAAATTCTGCTTTAATAGATACTTTTTAAAGCAATTTAGAGTATGTTTAAAATTTATCATTTAGAAAGAAAATGTTTTATTTTATTATCCAAAACTAAATTTAATCATACTCTTACACTTCAAAAAGAATCCAAATTCATCCGAATATAAAGTGAAACTTTCGTTATTGAATATACGTTGTAATCATTCCAAACAAAACGGATGCAGAGCATGCAGATATTGATCGTAGATAACTACGACTCATTTACATTTAACTTAGTGCAACTTGTTGAAAATTGCAATATCGGAAATGTCGAAGTTATTAAAAATGATTCAATTATAAATATTAATATCAATGTATATGATGCAATCATCATTTCTCCTGGTCCGGGTCTTCCAGATGAAGCAGGTCAATTATTACCATTTTTAAAAAAATATCAACGTGAAATCCCAATCTTAGGAGTCTGCCTAGGCTTGCAAGCAATTGTGGTTGCAAATGGTGGAACTTTAAAACAATTGCCTTCTGTGCAACATGGTATGCAAGCCACTCTACAAGATGTAGATCATGATGACACAATATTTAAAGATTTGGGAAATCCAATTTTGGTAGGTCGTTACCATTCTTGGGTTGCAGAGAGACATCATTTTCCTTCGGATTTGATGCCAACTTCGTTTGATGCTGCGGGCAATATTATGTCATTAAAACATAAAAATTTCCCTGTATTTGGTGTGCAATTCCACCCTGAGTCTATCCTTACGCCAAAAGGTTCCAATATGATGTCAAATTTTATAAATCATGTAAAAGAGCAAAAATTTATTCCAATTAATTCGCTGTAAGTCATTGTTAAATAAAATTTAAAACCAAAAATATTTATAAATTATTAGAGTTATAATCCTGTAAAAATCAATAAGTAACAGAAATTAATAATATTTTAACATTATAAATTTCTGAAAAACATATCGATATTTTAAAAATCACCATATATTTGTTGTAACAAAACATAGATCATGATGTCAGAAGTAGAATTTGATCAAAAATTTGAGATTTTAACAGATTCATTGAATGCATTTGCATACAATCTTACCAAAAATACTGAGGATGCAAGAGATCTTTATCAAGAAACAGCTATAAGGGCCATTACCAATAGAGATAAATTCAAACCAGATACTAATTTTAAGGCTTGGACATTTACGATAATGAAAAATATTTTCATCAATAATTACCGTAAAAAGTCCAAATCAAATACCATAATAGACTCCACTGACAATTTATACTTCATTAATTCTGGTGGTTCTGCGATAGAAAATGATGCTAGTAGAAATATCCTAATGAAAGAGTTGAACAGAATGATAGACTCTTTAGAAGATAGTATAAGGATTCCATTCATCATGCATTATGAAGGATACAAGTATCAGGAGATAGCCGATCTGTTCAAATTGCCTTTAGGAACGGTGAAAAGTAGAATTTTCTTTGCCCGTAAAGCGCTAAAGGAAATGATCAAAGAAAGTTATGGTGATTATTCATTGGTGCGATCTCTTTCTGCTTAAGCAATCATAATCTTATTTTAGGGAGTTTCTCAATACATTTTTTCTAAAGATATCTTGATGCATGATATAGGTATTGCGCATTGGGCTGATGATTTGATGCATTGGGCTGAAGACATTGATCGAGATTTACCGTGGAAATCAACCACTGACCCGTATAAAATTTGGATTTCCGAGATCATTTTACAGCAAACTCAAGTAAGCCAAGGCAAGGCATATTACTTGAATTTTATTCAAGAATTTCCTACCATTGAAGCATTGGCTAATGCTGAAATTCAAAAAGTCCTAAAAGTTTGGCAAGGATTAGGATATTACAGTAGGGCCAGACACCTACATAAAGCATCCATTTTTCTGAGAGACAATTTCAATTCAAAATTGCCATCAAATTATACTTCTCTACGATCACTACCCGGAATCGGAGACTACACTGCCGGAGCGATTCTTTCTTTTGCTTTTGATTTACCATTTCCTGCCATTGATAGCAATGTCATAAGGTTTATTAGCAGGCTTTTTGGTATATTCAACCATCCTTCTTCAAAGCAGAATTTGGAGGCTCTAAAATCAAAAATTATTCCCGGTTTCGATACATTTCGACCTTCATTGTTGAATCAGGCATTGATAGATTTTGGAGCTTTGATGTGTACGCCTTCAACACCTAAATGTTCTGAATGTCCTTTTAATCAGCGTTGTTACGCATATACCCACGAAGCAGTAGCTGAACTCCCTGTGAAGAAAAAGAAAATCGTGAAAAGAAGCCGTTATTTTCATTATTTTATGATCACTGATGATAAAAATGTTGTCCTAAATCATCGAGATAATACAGACATTTGGCGGGGATTGACGGAATTTCCACTTATTGAAACCGAAGATGACTTGTTTGATTCGACAGAAGCAATTAAAATTATAAATGAAAAAATGGGTATTCACCATTTAAATATAACACTCAAGCAAATTGAATCCAAAAGGCAGTTACTGACACACCAAATCATTCATGGTAAAATTTATCATATGTATGTGAAAAAAATAATCAAAATAAAAGAACCATATTTTTTGGCAGATCGACAAAAAGTAAGCACCTTTGCATTTCCAAAAATCTTAACTGATTGCATCCATTTGTGGGTTGACGTTGTATAATTGTTTATTTCTCAGAAACTGACATTTCTACTTACTTAAAATTTTATAACCAACTTATAAACATATCATAATCAATGGTAAACAAAGTAATTTTAGTGGGACATTTGGGCAAAGACCCTGATGTTAGAACGCTAGAAAATGGCACAAAAGTAGGGAGCTTTACTGTAGCAACCAATGAAAATTATAGAGATAAGAACGATCAATGGCAGTCTATCACGGAGTGGCATAATGTTGTTGTTTGGCGTTATCAAGCCGAAAAAGCTGAACGAGAGTTAAAAAAAGGTAGTTTGGTTTTCATTGAAGGAAAGATTACACATAGAAAATATCAAACAAGTGATGGACAAGAAAGATTTATCACTGAAATAGTGGCAAGCACCATCAATGCGCTTGACAAACGCGAAAGATCGGGATTATCTGACTCAGCATTTCCTACCATGGAAAATGACCCATTGATGAAAGTAGATGGAGGTTCATCTTCACCATCTACTTTTACACCGGCTGATAGTCCCATAGACGATCTACCTTTTTAGTGATTTTGCCAAAGCCTATTATTGACTAAAATATTTTATTTTTGGATACTGAGCTGAGTAGTCACATCATCCTTCTAAGTCAGGTGGATTCTTCTGATGGATCAAATTTAATTATTTCTATTATCAGTTTTTTATTGTTGCTATTAGGTAGTGGATTGGTTTCTGCGTCTGAAGTAGCATATTTTTCGCTTGGAGTGAAAGATATCAAAGAGCTAGAAGATGAGGATTCTCCTACATCAAGACTGATTCTATCACTGAAGGAAAAGCCAAGGTATTTATTGGCTACCATTCTCATAACAAATAATTTCATCAACATCACTATTGTCATCGTTGCTGAAAGTATTTTGAGGCAAATTCTTGGAAAGGAAAACATCGAATATATAGGGCAAATGCTCTATAACCTTTTACCATCAAATTTATACTCTGCTTCTACCCTTGCTACAACATTCAATTTTCTCATTACCGTTGTAGGAGTCACATTTATTTTAGTGCTTTTCGGCGAAGCCATGCCAAAGATTTATGCCACACTGAATAAGTTTAACATTTTAAAACTTATGGCTAGGCCACTCTCTGTTCTTATGTATGTGTTAAAACCCATCAGTAGATTTTTAGTGACGTGGTCATCAAATATCGAAAAATCTTTGAGCAACAACAGCACATCCGGAACTTCTAGAGAGGATTTGGACACTGCCATTGACCTTACTGTATCTCCAACCGATGACACTTCTACACAGGAAGCAGATATCCTAAAAAGTATAGTCAATTTTGGAGGTATTTCAGTTCGCCAGATCATGCGACCTAGAATAGATATCATTGGGCTCGATTGGGAAATGTCAGACAAAGATGTACTCAAAGTTGTGAGAGATTCAGGTTATTCGAGACTTCCGGTATATAAAGACGATTTAGACAATATAGTAGGTATCATTTATGTAAAAGATCTATTGAGTTTAAATGATGAAAATGATTCCCAAAATTGGCAGGCGATTATGCGTACTAGTATGTTGTTTGTTCCGGAATCAAAGAAAATTGATGAATTACTCAGAGAATTCCAGAAAAAAAGGATGCACATGGCCATCATCGTGGATGAATTCGGTGGTACAGTAGGTATTGCTACATTGGAAGATATCATGGAAGAAGTTGTAGGTGATATCAAAGATGAGTATGATGTAGAAGAAGATATTGAATTCATAAAATTATCTGACAATCAGTTTATTTTTGATGGTAAGACGTTGTTAAAAGACGTTTGTAGAATTGTAAATCTGAATACGACTTATTTTGACAGCCATAAGGGTGAAGCAGATAGTTTAGCGGGATTGATGCTCGAAATGTTAGGTAAAATGCCAAACATTGATGAAAGTATCCTTATTGAGCATGTACAAATTAAAGCCATTTCCGTGACAAAGCGACGTATTGAAAAAATTAGTGTCTTTTTAGAAAATGCGTAATTATCTAGTAAGTTTTGGATATGTATTTTTGGTGCTAATCGTCATGACATGCAAGGAAAATGACGTTCCATTACCAAAAATGAGAATGTATCCGAAAGTAGATTTTCCCGTACACAAATACACTCAATACGACACAACATCATGTGTATTTACTTTTAAATATCCGGTTTATACTAAGATAGTCAAGGATCAATACATCTTTGATGGCAAGCCAATGAGTGAATGTTGGTTCAATATCGATAATGCAAAACTAAACTACACGTTGCATTGCAGCTATTATCCTATAGATAAGACTATGAACATGACCAAGATGATCAATGATGCCTTTAATTTAGCCGGGAAACACAATACTAAAGCCAGTTTTAGAAATGAAAAATTGATCCAAAATCCAAATGGCGTTGAAGGATTATATTTTGATATTGAAGGCCCTGTAGCGAGTCCTGTCCAGTTTTTTCTCACTGATAACACTTCTCACTTTTTTAGAGCCAGTTTATACTTTAACGCAAAAGTGAATCCTGATTCCACACAAATCGTTTTGGACTTTGTAAAAACGGATATTGATACATTGATTCAGACATTTAGATGGAAAAAATGATCTATTGATTTTTTTCTTACCTTTGGACAATTATAATCATCCGATATGTCCGATAAAATTTTGTATTTACTTGATGGCCATGCATTAGTCTATAGGGCGCATTTCGCTTTCATTACCAGACCATTGATCAATTCAAAAGGAGTAAACACTTCTGCAATTACAGGCTTTGTGCGCACATTGTGGGATCTTATGGCCAATAAAAAACCAACACATATTGCTGTTGCTTTCGACCCATCAGGTCCAGTGTTTAGACATGAGTATTATCCCGAATATAAAGCCAACAGAGACGCTACACCAGAGGATATCATCGTTGCCATGCCTTATATCAAATCCATAGTTGAAGCGTTTAATATTCCAATAATTATGGTCAAAAACTATGAAGCTGATGACATCATAGGTACTGTGGCCAAACAAGCAGAACAAAAGGGTTACACTGTTTATATGGTGACGCCGGATAAGGATTATGCCCAATTGGTTTCAGATCAAATCAACATCTATAAACCGGGACGACAAGGTGGTGATGTTGAAATATTGGGAGTAAAAGAAATCTTAGAAAGCTGGAATATCCAAGAGATCACCCAAGTCATTGATGTTTTGGGTTTACAAGGAGACAGTGTGGACAATATTCCGGGTGTGCCAGGTATTGGACCAAAAACTGCAACTGCGCTGTTAAAGGACTTTGGATCTATAGAAAATATCATCGCTAACAGCGATAAACTCAAGGGTAAAGTCAAGGAAAACATAGAAACATACAAGGATCAAGCTTTATTGTCAAAGAGATTGGCAACCATTGATATTAATTCACCTTATTCCTTTGATGAAAAAGCCTTTCTATTAGAGCCAATGAATAAAGAAAAGGTAAAGGATATTTTTCTGGAATTGGAATTTAGGACACTTGCACAACAAATTTTAGGCGCCACGCAAACAGAAGATGGCCAAATTCAGAAACCTAAACCGATTCAAGGTACACTATTCGATGAACCAGCTTCCATACCCGCTGTTGAAGAAAAATTAGACTATCAAATAGCAAAAAAAGACATTTCAAATGTGTCGCATAATTATGAAATAGTGCAGTCCAATGAAGACATTGAAAAATTGCTGAAACACCTTGATAAATTTGATACCATAAGTTTTGACACAGAAACTACCGGCATCGATGCCAATATGGCTACTTTAGTTGGGATGTCATTTGCTGTAGAACCGCACAAAGCATTTTATATCCCCATTCCGGAAGATCAAACGAAAGCAAAGGAGATGGTTGCACTTTTCAAACCTATCCTAGAAAATAAAAAGAAAAAGTTTATAGGTCAAAACATCAAATACGACCTAACCATCATGCGGTGGTATGACACACATATATCTGGACCTTTTTTTGATACGATGATCGCCCATTATTTATGTGAACCTGATCTTAGACACAAACTCGATTACCTCACAGAAACATATTTGGATTACAAAATGGTACCCATTGAGCAATTAATAGGAAAGGGCGCCAAACAGCTTAGTATGCGAGATGTTGATGTGCAGAAGGTTTCTGAATATGCTGGTGAAGATGCGGATTTAACTTGGCAATTGGCCCCTGTGATGCGCAAAATGATGCAAGAAAATGAAGTGGAAAATGTGTACAACTCAATAGAAGAGCCATTGATCCAAGTGCTCTGTGATATGGAATTCGAAGGTATCCGAATAGATGGAAATTTTTTGAATGAATACAGTAAGGAGTTAGAAAAATTGATCATTGAGGAAGAACAGAATATTTATAAAAAAGCGGGAACACACTTTAATATTTCGTCTCCTAGACAGGTGGGTGAAGTTTTGTTTGATAGATTAAAAGTCCCATATCGATGGAAGAAAACATCGCAGGGACATTATTCAACTGATGTAGATAAACTCACTGAATTGGCTGGTGAACATGAAGTTATTGATGGCATCTTGGAGTACAGAAAGCTGACAAAACTCAAATCCACCTACGTAGATGCGCTGCCACTTATGATCAATGAAAAAACAGGAAGAGTTCACTCGAATTTCAATCAGGCACGTGCAGCGACCGGAAGACTCAGCTCTGAAAACCCAAATCTTCAGAATATTCCTATAAAAAATGAAGCGGGCAGGGAGATTAGAAAAGCTTTCATACCCCGTGATGAAAATCATGTGTTGCTTGCGGCTGACTATTCACAAATAGAGCTGAGATTGATAGCTGAAATTAGTAGGGATACATCCATGTTGGAGGCATTTTCATCAGGAAGAGATTTTCATAGAGCGACTGCCGCAAAGGTGTACAATGTTCCTTATGATGAAGTCACCCAAGACCAACGTAGAAATGCTAAAACTGTCAATTTTTCTATCACCTACGGCGCAGGAGCAACCAATCTGTCTCGTCAGCTGGGTATTTCGAGAAATGAATCCCAAGAACTGATAAGAAATTACTTTAAGGAATTTCAAGGATTAAAGAACTATATGGAGAGTACGGTTCAATTTGCAAAAGAAAATGGATACGTATCGACCTTGATGGGAAGAAGACGGGTTTTAAGAGATATCAATTCACGCAATGGTCTTACTGCAAGCAATGCTGAAAGGGTAGCCATCAATACGCCGATCCAAGGCACCGCAGCAGATATGATAAAATTGGCAATGATCAAGATACATCAAGCGCTACACGTTGCGAAGCTCGAAACTAAAATGGTACTTCAGGTTCATGATGAATTGGTTTTCGATGTACCGAAACATGAATTAGAGAAAGTAAAAGTGTTGGTAAAAGAAAACATGAAGAATGCCATTCCTGATCTACATGTTCCGATAGAAGTTGAGATCGGAGTAGGTGACAATTGGCTGGAAGCGCATTGATGATTTGCCAAAAAATAAAAATATCATGTCCTTAGTATTTACAAAACAAGGACATGATAATTTTCACAAAACACAATATCTTATAATTCTATGGCTGTCAATGACTTATCAATGACGTCTTTCATTGAATATATACCTCCAGCTGGCGACCAATCTCTATTTTGTCCTAAATAAGAATCGGTATCCAACTCCAACAATCCAAGTATCACCTCAGCTACAATCCTCGCTCCTACAGGCCCTAAACCTTCACCCGGCAAAGTAACACCATTACCTTCATCTCTTCCAATTTCTTCAGCCTCACATAATATATAGTACCATAATGGTGTGCCATGTGTAAAATCAATTCCCAAAGGCGACGTGTAATTATTAATAAGGTTTTTAACTTGACCTATAATAGGTTCGCTGACACCAATAGACCTCGCTACATTTTCACCAGAAGGCAAAAGGAAACTTTGTCCTCTTCGTAAATTCCTCACTGCTAGGGATTTGTCTGATGGATTTGGTGAAGGAACAAAAGGTAAATTCAATAGATCAGAAGCCAATTTCGAATTCAATTTTTCAGCCTTTTGGAATCCTACTGCAGAAAAATTAAAAAATGCATCCCAATCAATTACTTGATTTTGATTGGTTATTTTGGAAAACCCAAGACCAATTTGGTTAGAAAACAAATTATGAAGCGCTCCTGCAGGCTGAAGTTTGATCTTTTGAGCAATCATTGAGTGTCCAAATCTGTATGCGGCAACGGAAAATTCCACAGGTATGTATGGAGAATGCACCGGTAGGTAACATCTTCTACCATTGCTAAGAATGTCTGAAACAATATTTTGACCGCACAGTGCTGGTAAAAATTCATTTACCACTATCCATTGATAATGCCAAGTAGTTTGTTTTCTTGCTTCTTTGTAAATGTCTGCTGGAGATAAACTCGAATTGAGCGGATTATTTTTTATTTCATCATACCATGCGTTATAAAATCTAATCATCGCCAACTGCAATTGCGAGATTATTCTATTTTCATCATTTCTTGGATCTCCTATGATGGCAACATCTTTTCCAGTTCTTGGCAGATCATGTTTTTCAAGGTTGGCATTTTGAGTACTATTATTATTGGTTTTTCCGGTCAATAAGTACAATCCTACAGTTTCCTTTTGATACATAAAAGGCTCATCTTCAGGGCCTCCTCCGAATATACAATCCAAATCCAATTTTGGGGTTCTGGTATTTGAGATATCATTGGGGTTATTGATATTACTGAAGCTACTAGATGTATCAAAGGTGATATCATGATCTATGAACTGTCCAAAAAATATCATGCCCAAGGGAACATTTGCAGTAAATTCTTGTGTATTTCCACTATCCATTGGGCCACCGACAGCCCCTAAACCCATTAAATCCTTTGGCTTAACATAGAGAGGTTGTAAATCTCTAAACATTCTTCCAAACTGACCGTAGCTTTCTTTACAAAAAGATTCCATGGTATTTAATACATTTTTCCCAGGAAAACTGTACATACCATGATGATTACCATTGTGTGACATAAAAAAATTAATTTTGGGGTTATGCCTACTCTTCTCGTTTTTCAGCTTCCACGTCCTTTGGCTACATTGTCCAAAGAATATCTCTGATTAGAAGAAAGTTTGATAATATTTTTGTGATTGGTAGACTAGCCGGTCACTAGGTGCAACTATATGTCATAGCTAGGCATGTGATTGTTACCCTAACTCTAGATAAAGTTCAATAAAATTAATTAAATATACAGTATTTTCATGTGCTTAAGCAATGTAATCGCTTGCTATACTTTGAATTATCACCAGATATTCACTTCCGGTTCAATCTCTATTCCAAATTTTTCATGGACTTTGTCAATGGTAAAATGGGCAAGTGAAAGGAGTTCGTTACCTTTTGCATCACCGTAGTTTACCAAAACCAAAGCTTGTTTTTCATGAATTCCTACATTACCCAGTCGATATCCTTTCAGTCCTGACTGTTCAATCAACCAACCTGCAGGAATTTTAACTGTTTCATCATCAATGGGATAAGATGGGATATTTGGATATTCACATTTGATAGTATGAAACGCATCCATAGTAATTATTGGATTTTTAAAAAAGCTTCCGGCATTTCCAATCTGTGATGGATCAGGCAATTTTGATTTCCTTATAGATATCACCGCATCAGACACATCTTGGATAGTGGTGGATTGAATACCATTATGTTCCAATGTCTCCTGAATGGCACCATAACTTGTGTTTATCTTGTATTCATGATGATCCAGCGCATAAATTACCTTACTGATGATAGCAATATTTTTCAATTCCCTTTTAAATATACTATCTCGGTACCCAAAGTCACATTCATTTTTGGTCAATTTATAGGTCTTCAATGTGCCACGATCTACATATTCCAAGGAAACAAAACGATCCTTTTGCTCCACACCATATGCGCCAATATTCTGTATTGGGGCTGCACCTACAGTTCCCGGAATCAAAGAAAGATTTTCTAAACCACCTAGATTATTTTTCAAGCAATGGAGTATAAAGTTATGCCAAATGACACCGCCACCCACTTCAATTAAAACTTTTCCGCTCTCTTCTTTTATAACTTTGATCCCTTGTATTTCATTTTTCAGGACAAGACCATCTACATCTTTTGTGAGCAAAATGTTTGATCCTCCTCCAAGAACATGGATTTCTTCATCCCATGATTTTAAAATGGATTGCAAGTCATTGACGTCATTGAAAGTAGAAAACCATTTTGCCTTTTGATCCAGACCAAAAGAATTGAAGGCTTTAAGGGAAAAGTTCTCTTTAATGTTCAAGCTATTTCATTTAAAGAGCACTTTCAGGAGATTTGATTTTTTTCATCATGGTGCGATTGAAGTCATATTGCAAACCAACATTGAGTGTAGATGCATCTGTATCCGGATGAAAACCATATCTTACAAATAAAGATGCTGCAAAACCGCTAATACCACCTCCATAGCCAACTTGAGCCACGTAAGTATCGAAAAACGATCGACGCACACCTATGTCATAATCTTCTTTTGATATGCCATACCATTCAGTTTTTGATTTCTGAAGTCCTATACCAATATTGAGCCCGGTTTCCATTTCTTTATCAAAGGTTGAAACGCCTCTAAAATTCAGTTTAAACATCATAGGAAAACTCACACTTCCCATGCCTTGATATGAACTTAACGAAAACGCTGTAAATCCCATATCTACTTGAGCTTCAATGGACGCACTCACTTTCTTATTGCCTACCCAAATTTTTGGCCCAAGACCCAAATTAAGTATGGCATTCCCAGAAGATCTTGCACCCACTACATCTTTTGGATTTGTATATCTTTGATACAGGTCATTGCTCACCGTAAATCCAAATCCAAACTGGGCTTGAGCAAAATGCATGATGAACATTAAATAGAGAACTAAAGTACGTCTGAACATGATTCCATAATTTTCGTCTTTATAACAAATTCAGTCATTCAATAGTTTTTTTCAATAAAAACATTACGATTCAAATTGCAATCTTGCGAGAGAAGCATAAACACCATGTTCCAATTGTATGAGTTGGTCATGATGTCCCTTTTCAACAATTTTACCTTTGTCCAAAACGTAAATGGTATCCACATTTTTTACCGTCGCCAATCTATGAGCTATGATGATAGAAGTTCGACCCTCCATCAATTTTTCTAAAGCTTCCTGAACTAATTTCTCAGATTCTGCATCTAAGGATGAAGTCGCCTCATCCAATATCAGAATTTTTGGGTCTTTGAGAATTGCCCTTGCAATGGCAATACGCTGCCTTTGTCCACCCGATAACTTTACACCTCTTTCACCTACAATGGTTTCAAAACCTTCAGGAAAACTTTGTATAAACTCTAAACAATTAGAATATTCCGCCGCTTTGATGATGTCTTGCTCATTTGCATTGGGTTTTCCATATGCGATGTTTTCTCTTATGGTGCCACCAAATAAAATCACTTCCTGAGGAACGATGGCAATGCAGTTTCTTAATGTAGAAACATTGTAATCCTTTATATCTTTCCCGTCAATAAGGATGGCACCATCTGACACAGAATAAAATCTCATCAATAATTGCGCAATTGTGGACTTTCCGCTACCGCTTTGTCCTACTAATGCCACTTTTTGCCCAGGTGAAATTTTCATTTCAACACCTTTCAAAACCATCACATCACGTCTGGATGGATAATTAAAATAGACATCCTTGATATCCACATCACCTTTGATGGCGCAAGCATGAGTTTTAGAAGCATTTTCTAAATCCACTTCAGGCACTGATTGTAATATATCCAAAATTCTTTCAGTAGCGCCTATAGCTCCCGAAAGTTGGGTGTATAAATTGCCAATACTGGCTATGGCCCCACCTAGCAATCCTGTATAAATGATGAATGAAAATAAATCGCCTGACTCCATAGTATGATTTTCAACCATGAGCGCACCTCGCCATAGGATAAAAAATATACCACCTGTCAAAACCGTAATGATAAAAGCAAAAAAGAGTCCTCGTGCTTTGGCAAACTTCAGAGAAACTTGCACTATTTCGTTTATAGATTTTTTGTATCTGATGGATTCAAACCATTCATTTGCAAATGACTTTACAATGAAAAATGATTGAAAAGTTTCATCAACGACAGTTGAAGCCTCTGCTAACTTATCTTGCCGTTTTTTTGAAAACTGTCTAATATATCTCCCAAAAATCATGGATACAATGACGATTCCAGGGAATGTAAGTAACATTATGATGCTAAGCTTTGGCGTCCAAATAAAGATGATTACTACGCCAATGATAAGAATGACGATTTGCCTGATAAACTCTGCCAATGTGATAGAAAATGCAGATTGCAGTTGTTCTACATCCGCAGTAATTCTACTGATAAGCTCTCCCACCCTTTTCTCTTCAAAAAATGTAAATGGTTGCGTGATGATCGTATTGTATAGCTGTGATCTTAAGTCAGCCATCCCTTTTTCAGAAACGATTGCAAATAAGTAAGTACGAGCATAGCTGAGTACACCTTGTAGTATTAATATTATTAGAAATACCCAACCATAATCTTTCACTTGGAGACCTAGGTTAAATTTTGGTTTTCCAATAGCCGTATTTGCCATTTCGCCGGGAAGGCCCATTAATAACATAAATATTAGACTTCCTAGCACCAATAAAAACATTGCTCCTATAAAGTACCACTTATAAGGCGCAATAAATCGGTACACTTGAAGAGATCTCTTGATTGCGCTAAATGACAATCTTGAGCTTTCTTCAGCATTGCGTCGTTTTGACATTTTTATTTGTTTCTATAATTTTCCTAAAACACTGATTTGACCTCTCACTCGATCACCCAATTTTACGCTAATTTCACTACCTAAAGGTAAAAAAACATCAACTCGGGAACCGAATTTGATGAACCCTAACTCATTTGCTCTATTGACAGAGTCATGAATTTTGGGGTATGAAACAATGCGCCTTGCCATTGCCCCTGCAATCTGTCTTAAGAGTATACGTTTACCGCCATGCATATATGATACCGTATTTCTTTCATTTTCAGTGGAAGCCTTTGGATCCCATGCTACTAAATATTTTCCGGGATGATACTGAGTGTATTCTATATTTCCGGAAATTGGGTGCCAATTAACATGTACATTTAGTGGTGACATAAAAATGGAAATCATCACGCACTCTGATTTTAGATATTCACTTTCAAATGTCTTTTCAATGACCACCACCTTTCCATCACAAGGAGATATCAATACATTCGGGTCATAATCTTTTACGGGGCGATTGGGAACCCTAAAGAATGATAGTATGAAGATAAATAGTATAGCACAGATGAGAAGACCCCAGTATAATAAGTTGGGAAAGAAGTAATACAATCCTAACAATATAATCGCCAATACTATAAAACTATACAAAATAGTTGCAAAACCCTCCTTGTGTATCCTCATTTGCTATGAAATTAAACCATCTTCAGAATAAAATGCAAAAGTACAACAAAAGGTAATACAAAGATAAATGCATCAAATCTATCATAAAATCCTCCATGTCCTGGAATAAAATTGCCTGAGTCTTTTACTCCAAACTTTCTCTTCAAAGATGATTCAAATAAATCACCGTAAGCACCAAAAACCCACACAATAGCTCCTATACCTAGGGTCAAAGCCCATGAATAATATTGATTGAAGGGTTTCCAGAATAATGATAGTAAAACAGCTCCTATTCCAGCCCCAATAAAGCCTTCCCATGTTTTGCCGGGGGAAATTCTTTGAAAAAGTTTATGTTTACCAAATTTACTTCCCACAAAATAAGCTGTGGAATCACATGTCCATACCATTAAAATCACGAAAAGAAGAAGGTTTTGAAATTCGGTATGTTCTTTTAAAAAACCCACCATCAAACCTAAGGGTATTCCAAAATATAAAAATGGTAAAAAGTAACCCAGACGAACCATGTGAATCGGAATGTATAGGCTGGCTACGGCCAAAATGTGTAGTGCAATTGAGAATACTGCGACCCAAATTAGATAGTTTTCCGGAATATCAGTAAAAGCTAAAGTATAAAAAATCACCATGGATAAAAGCAATGTAATCAAAGAATTAGTTTGATTCATTCTTGACATTCTAGAATACTCAATGCTACACCCTATATTGACGATCAAAAGTAAAGTCGTACTTCCCAAATAACCCATTGAAAGCATCAGCATCACAATACATCCAAATATAACCCCTGAAATCACTCTTTGCCGCATAATAATAGGCTACTATTAACAATTATGTCGCAATTTAAGGGTATTTGCTTATTTCAATAGAAAAGAATGCTAAATTTGTGCATAGAAAATATTTGTATGGAACAAAGAGTAGTAGTAGTAGGAGCAGGATTGTGTGGTAGTTTATTGGCTTTATATTTGGCTCAAAAGGGATATCATGTTCACGTTTATGAAAAAAGATCAGATCCAAGGATTCATTTTCAATCAAAAGGTCGCTCGATCAATTTAGCTTTATCGGATAGAGGGTTGGCCGGACTTCAATTGGTTGGACTGGATAAGAAAGCATTGGAAATTTCAATTCCTATGAAAGGTCGTCAAATTCACTCTGCAGAAAATTCAAAACTGAGCTTTCTACCATATAGCGGAAGGGAACAGGAATGGATAAATTCTATCTCTAGACAAGAATTGAATCACATTCTACTCAACGAAGTTGAAAAATTTTCTAATGTCAATGTATTTTTCAACCATGAATGTGTAGCTTTAGACACGATTACAGGTACCCTTAGCATGGAATGCGAAGGTAATATGATCCATACCAAAGGTGAGGTAATCTTTGGAACAGACGGTGCAAATTCTGCCGTTCGGCAAGCTTTTCTTAAACAATCTGCAATTTATCAGTTCAATTATTCTCAACAATTTTTAGAAGCAGGATATAAGGAATTAGAAATTCCACCTAGTGATTCTGACAATTTTAGGTTAGAAAAAAATGCACTTCATATTTGGCCACGGGATGGATTTATGATGATTGCATTACCAAATTTGGATAAAAGTTTTACAGTGACTTTATTCATGCCATTAAAAGGAGAATTAAGTTTTGAAAATTTGAATTCTTCGGATCGTGTAATTGCATTTTTCAAAACCCATTTTCCTGATGCTTATGAACAAATGCCAAATTTATCTGATGATTTTTTCAATAATCCTACAAGTAGCCTACACACAGTGAAATGTTTTCCATGGCAAGTGGAAGGAAAGTGCGTCCTTCTAGGCGATGCAGCACATGCGGTAGTGCCATTTTATGGTCAAGGCATGAATGCTTCATTCGAAGATGTGCTTGTTTTGAGTCAAATTATAGAGCAAAATAGTACAAACTTTGAATGGAAAAATATTCTTGAATTATTTCAAGTTCGAAGAAAACAGAATACTGATGCAATTGCCGATTTAGCCGTTGATAATTTTTATGAAATGAGAGATGCAACGGCGGACCCATTTTTCCATAAAAAAAGACAATTGGAAATATATTTAGAACAAAATCACTCAGAATACTTCAGTAAATATAGTCTGGTTACTTTTAGGGAAGATTTATCCTATTATCAAGCTATGACTCAAGGGAGGAAACAAGACAAATTTTTGATGGAATTCGTTAAGAATCTTCAAAAAGACGAATCTATCAATTATAACTTATTACTTGAAAAAATAAGTCTTTTGTAATTGATTAAAAACTATCCAAAGTAGTAGTAATGATGTCAATAGCTGATAGCATTTGACGTTCATTTATAACTAATGGAGGTGCGAGTCTTATCTTATTTCCATGGGTAGGTTTTGCCAATAATCCATTATCTCTCAATTTCATACAAATATCCCAACCAAGCGATGAATCTTCATCTGAATTGACAACAATCGCATTAAGCAAACCTTTGCCTCTTACCATTTTGAGGATCGTTGACTTTTTTATGTATTCATTCAATTTAGCTCTGAATAAATTACCCATTTCATAAGCATTTTCCACCAAACCTTCATCGACAACCACATTTAATGCTTCCATAGTAACTGCGCAAGCCAATGGATTACCTCCAAATGTAGAGCCATGTTCACCAGGTTTAATGGTAAGCATAATTTCATCATCTGCTAAAACAGCAGAAACAGGTAAAACTCCTCCTGAAAGTGCCTTACCTAATACGATAATATCTGGGCGTATATTCTCGTATTGAGTCGCCAATAATTTTCCGGTTCTGCCAATTCCTGTTTGAATTTCATCAGCAACAAAGAGAACATTATATTTCTTACACAGGTCAGCGACTTTCCTAAAATAACCTTCATCAGGAACAACTACGCCTGCTTCGCCTTGTATAGGTTCAACTATAAAGCCGGCAATGTTCGGATTAGACATAAAAACTGTCTCCAAAGCATCAACGTCATTATAAGGAACGTTCAAAACTCCTCTCAGATATGGTCCGAAACCTAGATTGGAAGATGGATCTGTTGAAGCTGAAATGACACCAATTGTTCTTCCATGAAAATTACCGTTTGCGAAAACTGTAATTGCTTTATTTTCTTCTATCTTTTTAACCTTATAGGCCCATTTTCTCACTAATTTCATAGCTGTCTCTACAGCCTCAACCCCAGAATTCATCATCAAAACTTTATCATATCCAAATAGTTTTGAAAGGAATTCTTCACACTCCCCAAGAAGATTATTATGAAATGCCCTTGATGTCAGTGTCAGTTTCTCTGATTGTCTTTGTAGAGCATTTATAATCCTTGGATGACAATGACCTTGATTAATAGCTGAATACGAAGATAAAAAATCATAATATTTCTTTCCATTCACGTCCCACATAAAAACTCCTTCCCCTCTCTCCAAAACAACTGGCAAGGGGTGATAATTATGCGCACCATAACGGTCTTCTCTATCAATGTAAAATTGGCTGCGATCCTGGGTTTTAACATTTGAATCCACTTTTCTATGATTTTTCACAAAAATACGAAAAAAAGGATAAAAGTATGCGGGGATGGTATGTCTTTGTTCTCGGGGGTGCCTAAAAAGGAGAGAGCTTTGTGATTTACACCACAAAGCTCTCATAAAAAAGGCGGCGACCTACTCTCCCACTTGCGCAGTACCATCGGCGCTGAGGGGCTTAACTTCTCTGTTCGGAATGGGAAGAGGTGGGACACCCTCGCTATAACCACCTATTTCTTTATAACTCAACACACATCATTTAATGTGCATCTCCTCAATGTTTATTCTTTTTATATATACTCTCTTGTTATCATTGACTTGGGAGATAGAGTAAAGTGCGTTTCTGACTTTCTGTAAAAATTTCTAGTGACAGAGTGTGGTCAATTACTGAGTCTTTGATTGTGTAATCCCATCACTTCCGTGATACGAATCTACTCTCTTCCTCCCAGCTCTATTGTCCATGTTCTTCTTTTTAAAAAAAAAGGAAGCATTCGGGTAATTAGTACTACTCGGCTCCATACATTACTGCACTTCCACCTGTAGCCTATCTACGTCGTCGTCTTCAACAACCCTCTTTGTCTTGCGACAATGGAATACTCATCTTGAAGTTGGCTTCGCGCTTAGATGCTTTCAGCGCTTATCCGTTCCGTACATAGCTACCCAGCGGTACACCTGGCGGCATAACTGGTACACTAGCGGTACGTCCAACACGGTCCTCTCGTACTAGTGTCAGATCTCCTCAATATTCCTACGCCCACAGTAGATAGAGACCGAACTGTCTTGCGACGTTCTGAACCCAGCTCGCGTGCCACTTTAATGGGCGAACAGCCCAACCCTTGGGACCTTCTCCAGCCCCAGGATGTGACGAGCCGACATCGAGGTGCCAAACCTCCCCGTCGATGTGAGCTCTTGGGGGAGATAAGCCTGTTATCCCCGGCGTACCTTTTATCCTTTGAGCGATGGCCCTTCCATGCGGAACCACCGGATCACTTTAGCCGTCTTTCGACCCTGTTCGATCCGTCGATCTCTCAGTCAAGCTCCCTTATACTAATACGCTCTACGCATGATTACCGACCATGCTGAGGGAACCTTTGCAAGCCTCCGTTACTCTTTTGGAGGCGACCACCCCAGTCAAACTACCCACCACACAATGTCTGGATGTTATCATCCATTAGAACCTAAGTATACGAAGGGTGGTATTTCAAGGACGACTCCACAACCACTAGCGTGACCACTTCAACGTCTCCCACCTATCCTACACATCTTATACTCAAGCTCAATGTGAAGCTATAGTAAAGGTGCACGGGGTCTTTTCGTCCCACTGCGGGTAACCGGCATCTTCACCGATACTTCAATTTCACCGAGCTCATGGCTGAGACAGTGCCCAGATCGTTACACCATTCGTGCAGGTCGGAACTTACCCGACAAGGAATTTCGCTACCTTAGGACCGTTATAGTTACGGCCGCCGTTTACTGGGGCTTCAATTAAGAGCTTCGCTTGCGCTTACCCCCTCTCTTAACCTTCCAGCACCGGGCAGGTGTCAGACCCTATACTTCTTCTTTCGAATTCGCAGAGTCCTGTGTTTTTGCTAAACAGTCGCCTGGGCCTTTTCACTGCGGCTCCACTTTTACACGGAGCGCCTCTTCTCCCGAAGTTACGAGGCCATTTTGCCTAATTCCTTAGCCATGATTCTCTCGAGCGCCTTAGGATACTCTCCTCGACTACCTGTGTCGGTTTACGGTACGGGCTCTATATACCTATGCTTAGAGGTTTTTCTTGGAAGCTCGCTTGGGAACATTATCAAGGTCTCGCAAGCAAAACCCTGTACTATCACTCATCAGCTCAATGGCGGATTTTCCTACCATCTCATAACCTACTAGCTTCAACGTACTATTCCGTCAGTACGCAGTCCTTACGCATCTCCGTCACCCCATCGCAGTATATACAGGTACGGGAATATTAACCCGTTTTCCATCGGCTTCTCCTCTCGGATTATCCTTAGGACCCGACTAACCCTGATCTGATTAGCATAGATCACGGAATCCTTAGTCTTTCGGCGGGAGGGGATCTCACCCTCCTTATCGTTACTCATGCCTACATTTTCTTTTCTAATCAATCCAATAAATCTCACAACTTACCTTCTACTCAATTAGAATGCTCCCCTACCTCATACTATCTCTAGTACAACCATAGCTTCGGTAACTATCTTGATGCCCGATCATTTTCCGCGCAAGAACGCTCGACTAGTGAGCTGTTACGCACTCTTTAAATGAATGGCTGCTTCCAAGCCAACATCCTAGCTGTCTTAGCATTCTCACATCGTTTGTTCAACTTAGATAGTATTTAGGGACCTTAGCTGTTGGTCTGGGTTCTTTCCCTCTCGGCTATGGACCTTAGCACCCATAGCCTCACTGCCGGTGCAGTGTAATGGCATTCGGAGTTCGTCAGGGGTTGGTAGGCAGTGACGCCCCCTAGCCCTATCGGTAGCTCTACCTCCATCACACTCTCGCCGACGCTGCACCTAAATGCATTTCGGGGAGTACGAGCTATCTCCTAGTTTGATTGGCCTTTCACCCCTACCCACAAGTCATCCGAAAACTTTTCAACGTTTACCGGTTCGGTCCTCCAGTAGGAGACTATCCTACCTTCAACCTGCTCATGGGTAGATCACTAGGTTTCGCGTCTACCTCCACTAGCTTGTCGCCCTATTCAGACTCGCTTTCGCTGCGCCTCCGGACCTCAAGCCCTTAAACTCGCTAATGAAGTGTAACTCGTAGGCTCATTATGCAAAAGGCACGCCGTCATACTAACGTCGCCGTCAGCACTCCGACCGCTTGTCAGCGTATGGTTTCAGGGTCTTTTCACTCCCTTTCTTAGGGTTCTTTTCACCTTTCCTTTACAGTACTGGTGCACTATCGGTCTCTCAGGAGTATTTAGCCTTGCCAGATGGTGCTGGCATATTCAGACAGAATTCCTCCGGTTCCGCCCTACTCATCTCTCATATAATATATCCTTCAAATACGGGACTGTCACCCTCTATCGTCCTATTTTCCACTAGGTTCCTCTCAAATATACTATACTTTTGGGCTCCTCCGCTTTCGCTCGCCACTACTCACGGAATAACTATTGTTCTCTTTTCCTCCGGTTACTTAGATGTTTCAGTTCTCCGGGTTCTCTCCACTCGCGTGGTCTCAGGTCTTCAACCTGAGGGGTTCCCCCATTCGGACATCTACGGATCAACGCTCGTTTGCAACTCCCCGTAGCTTTTCGCAGCTTACCACGTCCTTCGTCGTCTCTGAGAGCCTAGGCATCCACCATACGCCTTATTTGCTTCCTATTCTTTATTCTTACTCTTAATATCATCTATCTCAACTCGATATCTTTTCTCTTATCTCGCAATAAGCCTAAAATATCTCCTTCAATCTGATGATCTCTCTCTCTTTACTTTACTTTACTGTGTCTTCTACTCTCTCTCTCTTCTCCCAATCTGTCAATGAACTTCTTTTGTATATATTATTTATATTAAGACAATCAAATTCCTTTTAGCTTAACTATCTTAATTGCTATATATATTCTCTATTGTATCTCAGCTTAAATCGGAACTCTTTATTCCCAACTTAAACTCTTTCTCAATTTGTGTGGAGGATAAGGGAGTCGAACCCTTGACCTCTAGAATGCAAATCTAGCGCTCTAGCCAGCTGAGCTAATCCCCCGCTCCGTCTCTTAGCGTAGTCTCGGGCGGACTTGAACCGCCGACCCCTACATTATCAGTGTAGTGCTCTAACCAGCTGAGCTACGAGACTCTCTATCGTCCCCCTCGCGGAAGGCGTCTCGTTCCCTCCTCTTTTCTCTCTCCGAGCTCTATTTATCTCTCTCTCAATGCTCCATCGCCAAATCTATATTCAACGACATTCATCCAAAAATAGATCAACGATTTACTCATCTACTATTCTATGATATCTTTTTACATCAACACGCGGATAGGTACATTTATAATATCAGTACATCGTCTTTCTTTACCTTAACTCTTAAAAGGAGGTATTCCAGCCACACCTTCCGGTACGGCTACCTTGTTACGACTTAGCCCCAGTCACTAGTTTTACCTTAAATAGCTCCCCGTAAAGTCACCATCTTTAGGTACCCCCAGCTTCCATGGCTTGACGGGCGGTGTGTACAAGGTCCGGGAACGTATTCACCGCGCCATGGCTGATGCGCGATTACTAGCGATTCCACCTTCATGGAGTCGAGTTGCAGACTCCAATCCGAACTGGGACCGGCTTTCCGGGATTCGCTCTACATCACTGTCTCGCTGCCCTTTGTACCGGCCATTGTAGCACGTGTGTCGCCCTAGGCATAAAGGCCATGATGATTTGACGTCATCCCCACCTTCCTCGCGGCTTACGCCGGCAGTCTCGCTAGAGTCCCCACCTTTACGTGCTGGTAACTAACGATAAGGGTTGCGCTCGTTGCGGGACTTAACCCAACACCTCACGGCACGAGCTGACGACAACCATGCAGCACCTTGTTTCGTGTCCCGTAGGAAAGACTCCTTTCAGAATCCGTCACTCACATTCTAGCCTAGGTAAGGTTCCTCGCGTATCATCGAATTAAACCACATGCTCCACCGCTTGTGCGGACCCCCGTCAATTCCTTTGAGTTTCAACCTTGCGGTCGTACTCCCCAGGTGGCTAACTTATCGGTTTCCCTTGGATGCTCAAACTTTAAGCCCAAACATCGAGTTAGCATCGTTTAGGGCGTGGACTACCAGGGTATCTAATCCTGTTCGCTACCCACGCTTTCGTGCCTCAGCGTCAATACGAGCCCAGCTAGCTGCCTTCGCAATTGGTGTTCCATGACATATCTATGCATTTCACCGCTACATGTCACATTCCGCTAACCTCAACCCTATTCAAGATTATCAGTATCAACGGCAATTCCATCGTTAAGCGATGGGATTTCACCACTGACTTAATAACCCGCCTACGCACCCTTTAAACCCAGTAATTCCGGATAACGCTCGCACCCTCCGTATTACCGCGGCTGCTGGCACGGAGTTAGCCGGTGCTTATTCTGCAGATACCGTCAAACCCCCATAAATGGAAGCGTTTCGTCTCTGCTAAAAGCAGTTTACAATCCATAGGACCTTCATCCTGCACGCGGGATGGCTGGTTCAGACTTCCGTCCATTGACCAATATTCCTTACTGCTGCCTCCCGTAGGAGTCGGGTCCGTGTCTCAGTACCCGTGTGGGGGGCCACGCTCTCACGCCCCCTAATGATCGTCGCCTTGGTAGGCCGTTACCCTACCAACTAGCTAATCATACGCACACCCATCTCTAAGCGATCTCTCTTTAATTATAATATCCTAAAACTATAATCACATCAGGTATTAATCCCAGTTTCCCAGGGCTATCCCCGTCTTAAAGGTAGGTCATGTACGCGTTACTCACCCGTGCGCCGCTCTCAAGACCCCGAAGGATCTCTACCGCTCGACTTGCATGTATTAGGCCTCCCGCTAGCGTTCATCCTGAGCCAGGATCAAACTCTCCATAGTATGATCTTGACTTAAACTCTATATCAAATCTCTCCGATATCCTCTAAGCCTTAATATTATTATTGTATATTCTATTAAGGTAATTTATCCGATGCCTATATAAATTCTCATCTCAATTATCTCCATACACATATTCCATATGAATGAATCATTTAACTCAACTTTATATAGCCTTACTACTATTATTTTATGTACTACTATCCTATCGTGTCAATGAACTTTTCTCGCATCAGATAATCTCAGATGTTTTAACCCCTAAATTACCTTTACAAAACACCCTTACTAATATCCTATATACATCATTATATATATTTTCATTCCCGTAAGGGCCGCAAAGGTAAGGAGTCCTCCACATATCACCTACATATCTTGAAAAAAAAACTTATTTATTTTCATATATTTTTATTAATATACGTAAGTTTTTAATTATTAATATAATATTCATTTAGATAAACATTATATATATTACAATGAATAATTTTCAATCACTCATTGGCTTAAGATATGATACTTCAATTTTTTGTGAAATGCGTTATCAAATATTTTTTTCTAATACTTTAGTGTTTACAAATTATGTGAAAATACTTTATATATTACCTTTGCAGCATAATTAAGTACACATGAATCTTAGTAAAATAATTGCAGTAAGTGGTTTACCCGGATTATATTCATTGGTTTCAACCAAGAGTAACGGGCTCATCGTTTCAGACATTGATTCCGGAAAGTCCAAATTTTGTTCAGTTAGAGAGCACCAATTTACACCAATGGAAACAGTAGCCATTTATACTGAAATGGATACAGTCGCCATTGAAGATGTCTTTAGAAGTATTTTAAAAAACCTAGACAGCAAACCTTCGCCTAATGCATCTCACACAGAATTAAAATCATATTTTGAAATCATTATTCCTGATTATGATAGAGATAGGGTCTTCCATAGTGATATGAAAAAGGTTATCAAATGGTTCAATTTTCTGTATGAAAGAGGATTATTAACTGATGAAGTGGAAAGTCCCAAAGACGAAGAAGAGTGATCACAGGATGTATAGGTTCAATTATACAATTTGCTCCTAAGCACTAAAAATAGAAGAGATATTACTGCGGAAAGGCTCATCAATAATGCAAATAACATTGTATATCCAAAGTGTTCAGCAAACCATAAACTACCCAGTGGGCCGCTAACATGTGCAAGTCCAAAACCCATGGAATACAATGCCATATATTGCCCTCTTCGATCTTCATTTGGTCTTGAAACTGCAAAGTTTATCATGAAAGGCATGGCAAACATTTCAGAAAATGAAACTAAAATATAGAATAAAACAGCAGGCAAAATAGCCACCCACCAATTCAGTAGAAAAATATACCCTATAGACATCAAAAGACAACCAAAAGCTATTAAAATCATTGGCTTTTGTATGGTTTCTAATCTTTTGACCAATGGCATTTCAAATAAGACCACAATAGCGCCATTCAACGCCAGTATCAACCCAACCGTATTTTCTGAATAACCCCATATTGATTTTAGAAAAAGTGGTACCGAACTCAGAATTTGAAAAAAACAAATTCCATACAATGCAACTAATATTATAAATCCAATATATGGCAAATCTTTATAAGCTGAGGGACTTTTGGGCAATCGATTTTCTGCTTCCTTGATTATTTTCTGATCGTTTTTTTTGAACGGCAAGAAAATCATCAATAATATAGCCGCCATGATATTTGTTACAGCGTCAATAGCAAATAGCCATTTATAACCCCAAAATCCGTAAACAAAACCCCCGATAGCAGGGCCAACGGTAAATCCAAGATTTATTGCAAAGCGCATCAAAGAAAATGATCGTGTTCTATTTTCAGGTTTGGAATAATGTGCTATGGCAACGCTATTCGCAGGTCTGAGTGCGTCTGAAATTAATGCAAAACAGAATACATTAACAAGAATTGAATAATAATCCTGCATGTAGATGAGTATAAATAATGCTGCTGCTGTGGTAAAGAGCGAGGTAACCTGAATGTAATAATGGTTAAATCTATCAGCAAGCATTCCACCAATGAATGCACCTATGATACTGCCAATTCCAAAAGCGCCCATTATCCACCCGGTCCGAGTCAAGGAGAATCCCCTTGTTGTGGTAAGATAGATACTCATAAATGGGATCACCATGGCGCCTGCTCTATTGATAAACATGGTTAGAGACAGCAACCAAATCTCCCTTGAGAGCCCTGAAAAGGCATCTTTATATATATCTAATAATTTGTAGATGTATTTCATCTTGTGACTGCATCAAGCAACTCCTTTGCATTCAAGATAGCACCTTGGGTAGGTGGGTCGCCACTCAGCATTTTTCCTATTTCAAAAACTCTCTCATCTTGTTTCAAAGTTTTGAGGGAGGTCAAGGTTCTATCTTTTGTGTCTTTTTTAAACACGTATAAATGATTCAAGCCTTTGGATGCGATTTGAGGGCTGTGTGTTATAGTGATTAATTGGTGTTTCTTTGCCATTTGGGAAAGAATAGCACCCATTTTTAATGCCACATCCCCTGAAATTCCTGTATCAATTTCATCAAAGATCAGTGTAGGTAGCGTCATAGCCGCAGATGAAAGTGACTTTATTACCAAGGTTAGACGTGAAATTTCTCCCCCTGATGCAACATCTTTTATTGGCAAAAGAGGGTTTCCTTTATTTGCAGAAAACAAAAACTGGATAGATTGCAAACCTGTAGGTGATAGCTCTTCCAAATCCACCATCTCAACCTTTAATTTTGCATTGGGCATTGCTAGTTCAATCAAAAGTTCTTGGACTTCATCTTCAAATTTGGGAATTACAGATTTCCTTTTTTCACCAATCTCTATTGCGGCTTTTCTTAATTTTATTTCGAGTGCATCTATTTCTTGTTTTGTACTATACAAATTCTCCCTCAAACTTGAATAACTACCTAATTTACTTTTAAAATCTTCCTGAATGGCAAGAAGTTCATCATCTGAAATTACTTTGTATTTATTTAATAACCTATTAATAGTATTTACCCTTTGGGAAATGTTGTAGATCAATTCATCATCGAACTCAACTGAGTCAGAAATATGTGAGGCAGTCCGACTTATATCCATAATTTCTTCTCTTATAGAATATAATCGCTGGTATATAGTTTCTAAATCATTATCCACATTGCGAATAGACGTCAAGGCATTCAAGAACGATTGTAATTGATCAGAAAGTGAATTTTCGGAATTTTCCAGACCATTAACGATTTCTTCTGATGTCTTTTTGATTTCTTCACCTGCTTGTAATCGTTTCAAATCTTGCTCAAGAGATATCAGTTCTCCGGCCTTCAAATTTGCCTGCTCTATTTCTTCAAAATTGAACTTTAATAATTGTATTTCAGCCGCATTTTTATCTTCTTCCAAAAGCAATTCATTGTAGGTCAGCTGAAGGTTGCGGTATTTTTTAAAGAGCTTTTTATATTCAGCAACTTCAACTTTATTGCCAGCTAGAGCATCTAAAATTTCGACTTGAATGGAAGGTTTTTGAATGTTTAATATATCGAATTGTTGATGAATATCAATAAGTTCGTCTGTAAGGCTTTGAAGGACGTCCAAAGTAACCGGCGTATCATTTACAAATGCCCTACTTTTTCCTGATGTAGAAATTTCTCGGCGCACTAATAATTCACTGTGATAATCTAAGTCGTATTCTTCAAACCAATCTGATAATTGATATTCTGAAATATCGAAAACAGCTTCGATCATACATTTTGAATTCATGTCGAACAACACTTTACTATCCGCTCTTTTACCCATCACAAGGCCTAGGGCACCTAAAAGAATAGATTTTCCTGCTCCGGTTTCTCCTGTAATGACGGTCATGCCTTCTGGAAAGTTTATTTCTAAACTCTCAATAATGGCATAATTTTGAATTTGGATGTGCTTCAACATGGCGCAAAAATACAGTTAAATCCTTTATGTGAAGCGCTTTGTTTCTGAAGTTGTTAAAATAATTAGATTTATCAACTGCACCTTGACATCCAATTTGGTGAATGATCAATAAAAATCACATAACATATTTTATGCTTGGCACATACAAAAAGGCAGAATTTTGATACAAATCAGCTAATTTTTAATTCTTGTCTAAAGTTTTTTAAAATCAACTATTGTCTCAAATCCGTTTTCAACATTACCAAAAAAATTGATGTGGCCACCTATATGAAACAAAATGTCACTAATCAAGGAGTAACCTATTCCACTCTTTCCCAGGAAGTTATCCTTTTGTATTTCAGCATTTTCAGTCGTGTTAAATATTGTCAATTGGAGCTCTTGGTTAATATGTTGTAAGGAGATAGATATTTCGCCACCTTCTTTATTGTATTTGGTGGCATTATCTATGATGTTGCGAATGATTGCTTGAACTCCTAATCTATCCCCTTTAATCAAAATATCAGCATCATAAGAAAAATTCTTACTCACCTTTATCTTTCTGCAAGAGATGATAGATTCATACTGCTCCAAAACCAAAAGAATTTCATGGATTATTTGGCAGGTTTGATTTTTTACCAGGATGCCCTTTGAGTTTTTAATCCAATTGTACACATTGTCACTAATTTTATAGACACTAAGCGTTGAAAGATATAACTCATGTATTCTTTTTTCATCTATGCATACGATTTCAGAAGTAAGTCTTTGGAGAGCATGGACTTGAGCCAGCAAAGGAGATCTCATATCGTGACCTAAAATGGAAAGTATTTTATCCTTGTAATTATTGGAAAGTGCAAGTTTCTTTGAATACGCACTAATTTTATACCATAAATATAAAATAATCAAACTTATAATAATAAAAAGTAGTGCAGCAATGATGAGTGTCAATATTAAATTTTGGGATTGAAATTCATTTTTATTATTCAGTATTTTATTCTCCAAAAGCGTTTCGTTCAACTTATATTTAGTTTCATACTCGGCAAAACTTTGTTCAGCAATATCCAGCATAGTTGAATCCAATATAGGTCTTGAGATTTTATAAAATTGAGATAATTTGGTCAAATTATTCGTTAAAGAATAGAAATCCATAAGATCCATATAGGCTTTTCTCTTCCATTGCACTCCTCTCTTACCTTGTAGTTCTAAATTATCTAAAAAGTATTGCTCCGCTTTTTCAAAAAAACCTAATTTGCGATACAATTCACCTAGATAGTAATTATCTTCAATTAGTAAATCTTCTGCATTCAGTTCTTTAGCAATATTGTACGATTTAGTGAGGTACTGATTTGCAGTGGGCAGGTCACTTTTATCATAAAAATATCTACCCATATGATAATTGAAAAATCCAAAACTCCGTTTTTTCCTAGGAAAATCAGTAGAATCATAGAGTACTCTAGATTTTAGGAGAAATTGAAATGCGCTATCCAGTTTGCCTTCATTAAGCAAAGCGGAGGCATATCCATTTAACAATAAAATTTCTTGCTCATTATTTTTATAGTATTTCAGCAGATTTAGAGCTTTTAGATAATATGATACATTTGTTTGTGCTTTCTGGAAAGCATTATGTGTATTATTCTTTAACTCTCCTAAACGATACAAGGATCTAATCATGTTTAGAGTATCATTATTCTCTTCATAAATTTTCATTGCATTTTCAAAATGTATGAAAGCTTTATCAAAATTGCCAATTGCCTTGTTAAAATAACCCATTAAAATTTGTACCTTAAAAAACTTATCTTTACCATAAATTTTCTCTTCCAGAGAATTAAGTGTGTCTAAATATGGAGTCATTTTAGAATAATCCGTAGTTACGTAGTTGAAGCAAATATCAGATAAAACATTGATGCGGATACTATCATTTGAAATACCTTTCTGATAAAGATTTTCTAATGAGTCTAAATTTGTGGATTGGGCTATAATAAATCCAGAATGCATTATACACAATATTCCAATGACTAGCCAAATTGATATTCTATTCATACCAAAAAAGTCGCAAATTAATTGAAGGAAAACTTTTAAGTTAATTGTAAATTATAAATAAATTGAATGCTTAAATACAATTTCAAATTACTATTTCAATGAATTAACTCAAAATAATTCTACAAAAGATGAAATTTTATGAAATCATTGTATCCAGACGCAATCGTATGTCCTTTTTAAAGGAGCGTCCCATTGGTAGCTCAATTCCTTCTACTTCTATTAAGTTTTTTGCAAAATCAACTTTACCCAATTGAAACATAGGAATAGCAAAACTTTTATGAATTCTAATGACAGAATCTTCATCAAAAAGCATCAGTAAATGAGCAAACGACATTCGTAAAACTATTTTCTTACTTTTTGTAATAATAGAAGTGTAATTTCTCTCTGATTCAAACCACTTAATATCTTCAAATACAATTTTTGCTACTTTGGAGCCATATTTAAACGTATAAACCTTGCTAAGTTGCTTTTCAACTTGTTCTTTCTGAATGAGTCTTAAAATACTGGCAAGAGTAAATTTATGAAACGGCTTGATTAAAAAATGATAAAAACCTAATTTTTGGGATTGTTCATAATTTATTTTACTATCATCAATGGATATAAAAATTGTAGGAATACCTAAATAAGAAACATCTTTGACCACATCAATTCCATCCTTTGCTCCTTTAAGGTGGACGTCAGCAATGACTAACTCAGGTTTTAGTTCTCGAATTTGAAAAACACCATCCATATAATTCGAGACAACAGACAATACATCATGTCCCAAATCCTTAAGCATGTTACTCAATTCATCAGCGTAAGCTGAATCATCTTCAATTATTACAATTTTCATCCCAAGAAATCATTAATCACCCAAAATCATAACAAATCTAAGGCGTTTTTAAATAATCTGTCTTCTTTATTCCAAAATATTAGTATAATCTGCTTGATTTTAGGTACATTCTGCAAATACATTCATTTTTACCATTCAGCACCACATTTGCCCAAAATATTTAAATACACATCGTGATTGAATCTTATGTTTTAAGTTTTGATTACATTAGATTTATAAATGGTATCTTTTACTAAAATATTAATAAATTAACCAAACATCTAAAAGTTAACCAGCCAATTAATCTATCAAGTAAAATTTAAAAATCTATTCTTTTATAAAATTATATGACAAAATATTCCTAATGGTTTCAAAGCACTCTATCTGTCCTCATTAACTGTTTCAAGATTTAGATCAGTTATACTCCTATTTAAACCCAATCTCATAATTCCCAAATTAGAATATCCTTGATTGAAGTGACGAATTATTGCTTTAGTAACATTTAATGTCCTATTAAATATCACTGCCCATTATCAAAATCCAGTTAGATGTTAACTTTGTTAAACAGATATATTTTCATCATCAATAAATAATATTTAAAAAACAATCTATTGAAACTTTTAAATAAGGAGGTTATCCCTTTGGACAACCCCCCTAAATATGAAAGCGTTATTCTTTTTTGAAGTTGCGGATTTGTATGGCAACATAATATCATAACAAATCCGCATTCAAACTATAAATAATTCATTAACCTAACCTAGCAACCTCCTAAATTAATTACCATTCACTTGTATGGTAGCACTACCACATTCCGGTGTTGGACATTGTGTCGCAGGCTCACATGTGCCTGGATCAATAATTTGGAAGGTTTGAGTACATCCAGGCGTTAAACTATCTGTGACAGTAACTGTGAATGTGGTTCCACCACCTGCTGATCCTGGACCTAAAGTAAATTGTGTAAATCCATATGCCACATTTGTGTTTGGAGTTATTGTTGTTCCTCCATTGACAGTAACATTATAGGTTGATAAAAGTGCATTGGTATTTATGACCATAGCATAAAATCTTAATTTGTTATCTGTCCTCAAACCGGGAGTACCGTTATCAATACATTCTATACTCTGAATGGTGACGCCGTTGATTTCACAGCATGATGCTGGGGCATCAACAGTGTTCAAAGTATGACAATTAGTTGCAACGTCTTCAGTTCTAACATAATATTGAGCATAATATGGTAATCTGATGGTATAGGCTGTATTTCCATTTAATGTAACAATTCCTTGTGGAATAATGATATCGCCCCCACCATCTAAAAGACCACAACTCAATTGATTTACACTTAGATTGCCGCTTGTGATATTCACATCGAATTGTCCGGATAAAGGAATTGTAATTTGTAAGTCCACACTATCAGGATATGGTGTACATATTGTTTGAAGAGTTGGTTGAGGTAATGGATCTACTACAATTACGCTCAATACGCTAGGCCTACATGAAGGATCGGTTGGAGTATTTGTCAAAATTCCATACATGTAGTACGTACCCGGTGCTACATCGAATGGTACGCCCGGTAAACCAAATTCCAAAAGAACAATGTATCCTCCCCCACCAGATGGCATTGGATTAAGCGTTCTAAAATAGGTTCCTCCCACATACGGATCGCTTGCAGGGCTTGTAAAATAGACCAAATCAATAGGATCGGGCGAATCCGTTTCAAAACTGTATTGGATACATGTTGTTTCGCATATTTCTTGATCTCCTTGCGTATCGTTAAATGTCGGACAGCAGCCCGTAGGTGTGTCTAATGTTTGGGTGCAAACACCAGTACAATTTGTGGTTGTATTTGTAACTGTGACCATATATGTACCACCGGTGAGATTATTTACTGTCGCAGTTGTGGAACCTTCACTCCATACATATGTGTATGTCCCTGCAGGACTTGGCACTACTGTGACTGAGCCACCATTGAGAGTAGCACAGCTTGGTTGGCTATTCACTGTTATACTACATGTAGGATTGACTGTCGCATCTGCAACCACTGCCTGACAAGTGTTTGTACATCCTGTGGTCGTATTCGTTACCGTCACTGTATAGGTGCCTGCTGTCAAATTATTGATTGTGGCCGTGGTACCACCATTCGACCAAAGTATCTGATTTCCATCTGTTACCACACTCGCACTACCATTAGGAGTTGCACAATTGGTATTGTCCACTTTACTGCAGGTTGCTGTCGGCAATGTGGTGGTGCTAGCAATGACTGCTTGACAAGTAGCTGTACAACCTGCCAATATACTATCTGTCACCGTTACTGTGTACGTACCAGCTGCTTTTCCACTGATACTGCTCGTCGTCTCGCCACTGCTCCATAAATAGGTGATAGCGCCCTGCCCTCCAGTCACTGCAACACTAGCTCCTCCATTCAATGGGCTACAACTGCTTTGCGGAGTAGGTGTACAACTCACTGATAATGTGCATGATATTGTGCTGAACCCAAAATCAAAGGTATGGTTATTGGCCCCTGCTATGGGTATATCTGCCGTCAATACTGTCACTTCTGCGTTATTTCCCACTAGTAATCCATCACTGTCTCTATAATCTCCATTCGTTGTAGCATCTGCATTGGCTATCGTCAAATTGTTCGTTCCCAATGCACTCTGCTTACTTGCTCCCTGTACATTTGGTATCCTCACTATATATTGCATGTTTGGCATCAATTGAGTAATATTATATATCGCTGATGATGTTGATGTGCCTGCTCCATTGCTAAAGTAATAGTTCCCTGTTGCATCCGTCGTCGCTGTAGCGATCACTGTACCGCTCTTTACTAATTGCACGGTTACTCCGCTGAGAGCAGCTTCACCAGCATCTTGAATACCATCGCCATCAGTGTCAACCCACACTCGGTTGCCTATCTCTATCGGTGATGCTGAACCTGATACCTCCAAGTCCCCTAAGCCATTTGCCTTCGAAAACGTGCCTGATGGTGGTGTGGTTCCTGTGTTCCCCGTAAGATACAATTCATAATCCTTTGTATCTAATCCTGTCGTATTATTGTACCATGTTAATCCACCTGAATCATAATTCAGTGGGTCTATCACTGGAACTGCAGTCTCTCCTGATCCTAATGCCATCGCTATTCCTCCTTGCGTGGTTTCTCGGTGATAGCCAACCGCTGTACAATCAAAACAATCTCTAAAATAAAATTCTCCTCCTCCAGGACCTTCGCTATTGCCGGCTCCTCCTGTCGCTGGCTTCGGACTCGATGGGCCCTCTTTACCATTACTCTCTAATTCATACGTACATGTTGTCGGGTTATAATACGCTCTTAACAAATCCCCTCCTATTATCGTCGGCCTTAGATTTGTCGAATTCGGCGAATAATTATTCCAGCCACTTTGATGTCCATTCCTATCAAAGAAACTCATGATCAATGAGCCATCTACATCAAATACGATATCACATAATATCGGTTGTGGATGTGACAAATAATAAAACTGCACTAACGTCTCGTCTACATTATCCGTCCAGGGAAACCACCCTTGATTCGCCTCTGCTACTACTGGATCACCAAAATAACTAAATGCCCAGCCCTTGTCATAATCCAATGGAATACTGAACAATGTGGAATACGTCCCCGCTGTAAAATTCGTGACTTGGTAGATATAGGCCTCTAGGTCTGCTGCAACACCTCCACTCTCACCACTACATACCAAGCCTACAAATAAGTTGCCTCTCGCAAATTCCAACCCAAACGGACGATGTTGACCATTCACACATCCCGGAGAAGGAACTGTCCATGAAGTTATCCTCGTACTTACATTCGCTGCCGTGGGTGCTTGTGGATTGGCCGGATCTACCAAATCTATTCTATATACAGTCTTATTGTATAAGTTCATCACAAATAGGTAACGTCCATCATCAGAGATATCTAAATCCCCTAACGATAATCTCCCTATCTGCGCAAATGCCGGTGCATCATAACTCGGCTGATCTATCCCGTTGCCTAAGACCCGCTCCGCATTCGTACCTATCACCGGACTGAATGGTACTAACGGCCCCAATGGACCAGGCCCTGTATAACTCCCCGTTCCTCGAGTCGCTATGCCCAATGCATCTAAATTTAACCAATTCGTCACATTCCCTGTCGTCGGATCTATCATATAGATACCTCCACTACCCAAAGGACCTAAACCCACATGGCGTTTCAAAAACGCTGAAGTAAATATCTTCTGCGCTTGCTTGCTATAGGCTACACCCCATGTCGAACCAATCTCTCCAGCTGTAGCTACATGGTCAATTGCTCCTGTAGCATCAAAATTCACACCCACAAACGCATCCGCAGCAGCTACATTTGAATTCGCCGGATCTCCATTGATGTAACATGGCAAATACAACCTAGGATTCTCAGCCGGTAAAAAATAATCCTCCGGAGCATTAATCGCAAAATTAACGTTGCTGCTATTACCATTTGCAAACTGAACACTACTGCCATAGGACGCTCCACCTCCTGATGTATAGTCTATGGCACTACTTAAATTACATGCACCTGTACTTGGTATCGTAAATTCAATCCTAACAGCCCCCGTACCACAGCCTGTTAATGAATAATTCGTCGCTCCAGTTCCTGTAGTCACTGCCGTACCACATACGCCTGTCGAACTGTAGGCAGTCACATTTATACCCGCTACCAAGGGCTCATTAGCATCCTTTAATCCATTCGCATTGAAGTCTCGAAATACGACTCCCGTTATCTGGCCATAACTCATCAGAGTGTAGAACAGTGAGACTAAAATAAATAAAATTTTTGCTTTCATTTGATCTGTATTTGACATTGAATTTTTAAAATATCCTCGCTTGTGTTTATATCTGTCATTTTCTAATTTAACATTAATACATACCTAGCTGTAAGAATGCAGACTTTATCGTGCTATTTGAGTATTAATGCTAACTTCTACTGAAATCTGCATCAAATAATACCAGCCCTAATTCTGCATTACCTGGGTCGAAAATTCAAAAAAGAAAATAATATGGAATTATAAAAATTGAGATTTTAAGAAAAAAGCGTTTTCTCCACTTTTTTATTTACAACCAAAATCAGTTAAAATTTAATTCTTTGAAGTTACCACAAGAATATTACTTCTCGGGTGTTTGAAACATCATAATTTTCCTTTTAACCACCAATAACCCATATTTCAATATATTTAGGAAATCAAATTGTATATGCAAAATTGAATATACAATTTTGAAAGTCTATCATTTAGCAGGTCGGATCGGTGGGATATTTTATTTCAAATCATTATTTCAGTTAATATATTTTTACTTATTATTCACGATTTAAAATATGTGTGCAAATATATATATGAACATTTCACCAACTTTATCTAATTAAATATTTGTGGATAATAAACATTTATTTGTGGATAAACGACATTCTAATCAGTATTTTAACTATATTTTGGGTCATTTTTGGAAATAACCAACTAAATCTCATCCTTTTAAATCTTAACTACAAATTTGCTATGATAAAAACTGATGCATAAAAAGGTTGATTCCAAATAGTTCGTCTCTATAGCTATTTCCTTTCAATCAAACTCATATTTTTATAAGAGTCAAGGTTAATAAATTTAAATTCAAAAGATTTATCAGCAAACCTTTTTTCTATGTTGTATTGTTTATCATTTCATTAAATTCATAACTTCGTGAAATATTTATATTATACTGTCATGATGTACATGTTACTTGCACTAGGTTGGTGGACGGTACTGTTGTTGAGAACACATAACGAATTGTATAATGTCAAGACTGACCTAGTTTCAATACAATTTCAAAATGAAAATTCTCCTGGAGAAATTTCCGGCAGTTTATCACAAGAGCTGCAATCATTGACATCAGCATACCACAATAAAAAACTTATGATTCTTGGTGAAAGCATGGTATTTGGGTTGTCTCTGGTGCTAGGATTGTCTTTCATCCGAAAGTCGTATCAAAATACTCTTATAGCTAGTAAAAATGAACAGAATTTTCTCCTCTCAGTGACACATGAGCTGAAGTCACCGCTGGCAGCCATAAAATTAATCGGCGAAACATTTCAAAAGAGACATCTATCAAATGAGCAGTCAAGGCAATTGCAAGATAATCTTTGTTCGGAAACCAATAGATTAGAATCCTTGATCAATAATATACTGATGGCATCAAAAGTGCGTAGAGACTTCGCAATACAGATGAAAAGCATTAATGTACAACCAGTAATTGAAAAAATTATTCAAAATCAATTAGCAATGCACCCATATGTAGATTTACAGTTTAATACACCTGGATCTTGCATTGCACATGTTGATCAAGATGCATTCAGCCTTATCATAAGCAACCTTATAGAAAATGCCATCAAGTATAGTATGCCATATCCGTCTATTGTGATGAATGCAGAATGCAAAGAGGGGACACTGCATGTGACTATAGCTGACAATGGCATTGGTATTCCGGTGCATGAAAGAGAATTGATATTCAGAAGATTTTATAGAATCGGAGACGAAAATACCAGATCAACCCAAGGCACAGGTTTGGGGTTATATATTGTAAAATCCCTAGTAGAGGCAATGAAAGGGAAAATTATTGTTCGACAAAATACACCAAAAGGTACTATTTTTGAAGTCACAATCAAGAGTTAAATTAGAATAATGAGGATATTGATCGTCGATGATGAACCACATATTCAGCATGTACTGAGGCTCAATCTAGAATTGGATGGGTATGAAGTTGTGCCTGCCACTACGGGTAAAGAGGCACTACAAAAATTGGATAGTGAGTATTTTGACATTGTTTTATTAGACATAATGCTACCTGAATTAGATGGGTTAGACATTTGCCAAAAAATTAGATTGACCAATTCTAAAGTGGGCATCATCATGATCTCAGCCAAAGACACTGCCATCGACAAAATAGCTGGATTGAGGGTCGGAGCTGATGATTATATCCCAAAACCATTTCTTTATGAAGAACTAAGTTTGAGGATACAAAACTTGTTAAAAAGAACTAATGATGAAATAGTATCGTCAAACACCTTCAATTTCGGTCCAAATACCATCAATTTTTTGACCTTTGAAGCCCACACACTGCATGGGAAAATATCGTTGACTCAGAAAGAAACGATGTTGCTAAAGTTATTGATCGACAGAAATAACGAAGTCGTATCTCGTCAACAAATCTTGCAAACGGTTTGGGGATATGATGTATATCCAAACACAAGGACTATTGATAATTTTATTTTGTCTTTTAGAAAATACTTTGAAGAAAACCCCCAAAAACCGAAATATTTCCACTCAATCCGTAGTGTAGGTTATAAATTTACAACACACTGATTATCAATCTAAAATATCAATAAAATTGACACACAAAATCCGATTACTAAAAAACAAAGACGCATCTATTCATCGTCGTCATCCTTGGATTTTTTCAGGTGCTATTGACAAGCGGTCTCTATCACCAGATGTACGAGATGGCGATGTCATTGAAGTTTTGAATCATGCCGGTCAATTTCTTTGTGTTGGTCATTATAGTGACAGAGGGTCCATAGCTGTCAGGATTTTATCATTTTTGCCAACTTATATAGATCTTTCCTTTTGGATTGAAAAGTTTTGTGCAGCCATACAATATCGATCTTCCATCAATATCCCAAATTCACATTCCAATGCTTATCGGCTTATTCATGGAGAAGGAGATGATATGCCGGGTTTAATCGTAGATGTGTATGATGATGTTGCTGTTATTCAATGTCATTCTTTCGGCATGTACCTCCAGTCTGATATGATCGGAGAAGCCTTGAAAATTTCACTGCCAAGTTTGAGCACCATTTTTATTCGTGCTAAGGAAACCCTGAACAGAGAAAATATCGAAGACAGATATTTCTTAGGATCTAAACAAAAAATTGAAATTTTAGAACATGGGATCCGCTTCGAGGTGGATATCATCAACGGTCAAAAAACAGGATTTTTCTTGGATCAAAGGGAGAATAGAAGGTTGGTTGGACTACTGTCAAAAGGCAAGACGGTTTTGAATTGTTTCAGTTACACAGGTGGATTTTCAATGTATGCTTTACATGCGTCAGCTTCCAAAGTTGTTTCTGTGGATATATCAGGGAAGGCAATGGAAATTTGTAAGAAAAACTTAGAATTTCTTGGGCAGATAACTGGAGTTCATGAAGCAGTTACCGAAGATGTTTTACAATATTTGAATCGTGAAAATGACGAAATGTATGATCTAGTGATCGTAGATCCTCCTGCATTTGCAAAAAGCATTGCCAAACGTCATAATGCTGTTCAAGCCTACAAAAGGCTGAACATTGCAGCCATAAAAAAAGTAAAAAGCGGTGGCATGATGTTTACATTTAGTTGTTCCCAAGTGATTCATACACAATTATTTACAGATACAATAATCGCTGCCGGTATAGAATCAAATCGAAATATTCGCATTGTTCAATCCTTGAGCCAAGGTCCTGATCACCCTATCAATCTATTTCATCCGGAGGGACATTACTTAAAAGGTTTGTTGGTATATATCACTTAAAAAATATAAACAATAATTTCAGAAAGTAAAAATGGTTTGGATTTTCTTCTTTGAAATTTAACAAACTTCGGCAGGTCATTTCTTGGGAATGTGTTCCATTAATTTTTGAACCACAGATTTGTCGCTCCCAATAAAAAGTTCTTCTTGGTCTATGATTACAGGCCGTTTCAAGTAGGTATAATCAGATAAAATAAACTTCCTATATCCTATATCTCTTTTGGGTCTTTTCTCTATCGGTACTAGTTTATACAATTGTGCTTTACTATTGAAAAGCTGATAATAGCTACCTACTTTTGACTTGAGCCAATCTAAAGTCTCCGCGTCTATGGGATTAACTTTGATATTGATCATTTCAAATCCATCGGTATCTATAGATCCTAAAATCTTACGATTGGTATCACAAGTGGTCAGATGATAAATTTTCTTCATAATTATTGAAGAATTATTGGTTTAGACACAATGGGATTTAGGGTCGTTCCCTTCACTTTGACTTCAGCATGAACGGTGTATTCAGACTGCACATTTCGCGCTTTCTTGGCCAGAAAAACGATTCCTTTTGCCAAAAAATTATTATCCCCTATTCTATCCATTTCTGACTGAACAAACACAAAATCCAATTCGAAAGGAACTTCAATGATTTCATTTTTTGAAACGGTGATTTTCTCTTTCCTATCTAATTGTCCCATCGTATATTCATCGATCAATTTATCTTGTCCTCTTCCACGACTATATCGTTCAGTCAATTTCACATGAATTGACTCTATGGAATTGTCATTTGACAAACTGGTAATCTTCAAAATACCATGTAAAACCTTGGCATCTTTACTGATTTTTTCAGGTATGATGATATCAACTTTGGCACCTTCTATGCCAAGTATTTTTTTAACTTTTCCAAACATCGATGTGCTATTTTATTTTTTTCAAACATGAATTCATTCCATTAAGTTCTATTAGAATCAAGAATGTCAATGTCCATGTACCAATGTCATAGGTAAATATTGGACTTCAAAATTCAGACTATTGGCAATAAAACAGTATTGCGAAGCTAGGTGGTGGAGCGAAGTAGCCTTATCTACATCCGAATCATCAGATATAACTACTTTAGGATGCAAGGTAACTTCAGTAAACCTGCCACTTCCATCTTTTTTTAGTGTCAATACTCCTTCCGGATGGTCAGAATATTGGAGCACAACAATTTTATGATCTGCACAAAGGTGTAGGTACCACAACATGTGACACGTTGCTATGGATGCGAGAAAAAGATCTTCCGGGTTATGTTTCTTCTGATCACCTAAGAATATGGAATCCGACGACCCTAAAATATCGGGTTTATTTTGGAAACTGAGTATAAAATCCCTCTGATACGCATTATAAGTAGAAGTTCCAGTACCTGTATTTCCAACCCAATTCAAATCTAAATAGTATTTATGTGCCTTCATTTCGCTACCTTATTTATATGATTATAGCATCAAAATATTTTCAATTTTTCAAAATATCCTTAAGATAAAAAACGCCTTTCAATTCGAACTGTTTAACGATTTTCATAAAAACAAGCGCCGTGAGATATGCATCTCCATCCGCCGTATGCCTAGCTTTAGCGATGATATCAAATCTCTCACACAAGGCATCTAATGAATAATCCTTTGGGTTCTGCTGCATGGGATTATAAGGATTGTCCAATCTTTTTGCAAGATATGATGTATCCAATGTAGGATTTAAAATAGGTCCAAATCCATACTTTTTACCGCAATATTGCACCATTTGTATATCAAAAGCAGTGTGATGTCCCACAATAACCGATGAACCAATATAGTCATAGAAAATTTTTATTACCTCTTCTTCAGCTAACCCGATTTGCTCGTTTGTTACTATACCGTGTATTGCAACAGCATCTTCTGTATGGCGTACAGATTGCTGAAAAGCAATTGAAAGAGATTGGTTTATATGAAAACTATTATTTTGAACCATTACAGCTCCCAATGACAATAGTCTAGAAGCCGACAAATCAAAACCTGTTGTTTCGGTATCAAAAACAACAAACGATTGATCTACGATTTTTGATTTCATATTTGGTGCGGCATAGCTCTTCAAGTAGTTCTGGTATTCAGTTGAAAAGGATATATCGTTTTTTGTAAATAACCTAGGAAAAATGCCATTCCACTTCATAAAATTTAACTTTATAGTTGAAACCTAACTTTTAAAATTTGTTGTAATTGATCAATTGGCTGAAACGCATTTCTTAACATCAATCGATCCATTTTATCCATATCGTCAGGTTTGATGTACCTCCCTGAGTCATTGTTCAGCAAGCCATTTTTGGCCCGAGCATCCATAAGAATTTCATAAGCATCGGCGGCCATTTCAAATAATTCAGAATTATTATGTTCCATCTCAGCCAATTTTTTAAATCTTTTCAAAGTGTTATTTTCTCCTTCCAATCTATGTTGTAGAATCAGAACTCGAGCAGCATCAGCCAATGGCATCATAGCCCGCAATTTGATGTCAAAACTATCTTTATGTTCACCATTTTTTTCCAAAACTAGATTCCTGAAAAATGATAATGGAGGTGGATTTTGCAGGGCATTTTTTGCTAATAAATGAATAAACACATCATTCTTCTCCATATCAGAATAAATGTATTGTGCTAGGTCAGCTGAAAGTGATTTCTTCTTATATACGGGCCTAAAATCAAAGAATATAGTACACATCATGATATCCTGTTCCGTGGGCTGAAACATCCATTTAGAAAATGTATTTTTCCATTCTTCAAGACTTTGGCACCACAATGGATTTGACGCCATCATTTCTGCAGGACAATATTCGTATCCGATTTTATTTAGCATGGCTGTCACTTCCACTGCTAATGCCAAGCATTTTTCCTTGATATCAGGTACCAAAGGATTTTCTTCAAAAATAATAGCATTGTCTTGATCGGTGACCAATAATTGTTCTTGTCTGCCTTCACTACCTATGGATAGCCAACAATATTGGATGTCTTTGTATAGTTCTGATCCCAGTTTCTCTTCTGCAAAGAAGATACATTTTTTAATTATCTCATCATTTAATTCTGAAATGATTTGGGCAATAAAACTTACAGCCATATTTTGTTCAAGATATTTTCCTAGCAATGACGTCATTTTTGTCCTCACATTTGCAAGGTCGTTGGCCGTTGTAGCTTTGGCAATTTCTTTAAGAAGGATGGCTGGATTGTCACCTTGCTGAACTACGAGATCATGTTCTGATACCACAGCGACTAGTTTACTTTGATCTGTTCCGTCTTCCGTTATTGCCAAATGGCTGATTCTTTGAGACAACATTTTCATTTGAAGTTCCGCCAAGGTACGATGCGGTTCTACGCACTTTACGGGAGAAGACATAATATTTTCAACCTGTTCTGACTTATCATGATTTCCCGCTACTACCTTGATTCTCAAATCTTTGTCTGTAATGATGCCTATTGGCTTTTGTTCAACATCACAGATGATGACTGATCCGATGTTTAACTGTACCATAAGTGAGGCTGCGTCTTTGATGGTTTTTGTAGCGTCAATAAAAATCGGTGCTTTTGAAGTATCTACTGTAAATAATTCAGTGTGAATACTTGACACATCAGAGGTAGGAGATTTTGGATTTTTAAAGAACATATTAGATGTTCCAATGGCGAAATTCGTCGCTAAGTACAGACTCACCTTGTGGTTTTTTTCCATCAAAGGGCTGAACGTTTTGATGTCAATAGCATAAATCACTGATTCTTCTTGTGCTCGAGCTTTAAGTAAATATGGAGTTTGGGCTATAAGAGGCCGAATACCAAACACATCACCTTCGTCACAAACGTCCACAATACTATTCTCATTTTCTAACAATTCAATGGCTCCAGTATTGACTACATAGAAGTATTCAGAAGGAGCTTCACCCAAATCAAATACAATAGAACCTTTGGGGAAATATTTTACTACAACCGAAGATGCAATAGAAAGAAGGTCATCTTTGGTCAAATAATTAAATGGTGGAAACTCCTTGATAAAATCATACACTCTATGGATAATTTCATTTTTCATCATCACTAAAATTAAAATTCTATTAAAATTTTACAACAAATATACTTATTTAGATGTATAGTTAGGTATATATTTACATTTTCCGATGAATGCAAATTATGATATCGATATTTTAGAGGGAGCTACTGAAAAATTGAAAGCTTTAGCCCACCCTATTCGATTTTTGATTGTAGAATTGTTGAATACAAATAAAATATTATCTGTCACAGAAATATATGAACATCTTGAAATTGAACAAGCTGTTGCGAGCCACCATTTGCGTATTTTGAAGAATAATAATATTGTGAAAGTGAGTAGAGATGGTAAAAACTCAAACTACTTTCTGACTGACAATAGTTATTTCGAAATCGTCAATGCTTTATTGAAAACAAAGTAACAGAAAAGATAACATACCTTATATTACCTTTAAGCAGCAAAAGATGCTCAAAGTCCACATAAGTGATTGCAAAATCTGAATATCTGCATTTCCATTCAAAAAACTATATTATTTTTTAATACCAATAAAATCCATTAATTTTACTCCTACTTAATCAATTATCATCTTCATTCTCTGTATTGTTGGCTAATAGGTTGATGTAGTTTTAGTATAATAATAAATCTATGTTTTTGTAAGTTGTGGGATTTGATTTGAACAAATATATTATGGCTTGGCACTGTGGATATAAGTTTGTATTCATGGTAATATTTGCTTTCCTATCAAATTTTCTGTTTTCACAAATGACCACTTTGGACATCCGAAATGGGCTCCCTTCCAATAATGTATATGTATTAAAACAAGATTCAAAAGGTTTTATTTGGGGAACGACAGATAAAGGAGTTTTTAGGTATGATGGAAAAAACTTCAAGTATTTTACGTCAGATAATGGATTGGGGGATAATGATAATTTTGGAATGTTGATAGATTCAAAAGACAATATTTGGTTGTGCTCACAAAAATCTATACAGATTATACAGCCAAATGGTTTGATTAAAAACATCACAAATGTGCATCCCTATTTCAGCCAATTTCTCATTAATGATAATGATGAAGTATATTACAGGGATTACGAACCAATAAATAGGTTGTACAAATATTTAATTTTAACTTACCCCAGTAAAAACACTTTAAATTCTTCTGATAAAAATGGCTTACAAAATATAGAACAAGAATTAGTTTACTATTATGTTTTTAACTATAATAATGCTTTTTTCGCAACAAAATATGATGTGAGTTCGGATTCGTTATTTTTATTTCAATTATCAAAGAATAAAAACTTTAGACTTGATCAAGGATTAATTCCGCATATTAATATCATTGAAATCAATAGTTCAACTCCAGAAATGTATAAAATCAGAAATGTAGTATACGTTCTAATTGGTTCATATAATTATAGAATCTCAAAAAATGGTATAGTTTTACCTCAGCATAATTATCCCAATAACAGTAAAACCATCACTAATACTAATATTTTAATAATCGATAGCTGTGCTTACATACCACTAAATAATGGCATTTTTAAACTCAATGCGTTAACAGAAAAATTTGAAAAATTTCTACCAATCAACAATGCAACAACCTTACTCGTTGATCACGAAGGCAATTTATGGGTATCCACACTCGGCGATGGCATATATCTATATAAAAGATGGGCAACTGAAAATAATAACCTATATCCTAAAATCATCACAAATGACATAATCCAAAAAATTGATGGTATTGGGCCAAATAATATTTGGGTAGCGAATGAACAAAAAACTGTGTATAACTTAAACAAAACAAAAACATATAAAAACCCGTACTTGATTGATTTAAGATTTTTAAAGTTTGATGATTCTGATGTTTATTTTGGTGGAAGCAATGAATTACACAAAAATGGGAGAAAAATAGGCGATAAAGGCTTCAAATCACTGTCTATATATGAAGATACATTAGTTGTATCAAGTTCTTTTGGAATAGATTTTATCAACAAACGAGACCCTTCATATTTATCAGAATATAAAGTAAGTAATTTCTTTTTATCAGGTAGATATTATGCTACCTCACTCCAACAGGATCGAATTTATTGTGGCAATCAAAACGGTCTATTTTTTTATGCCCGAAATGGTACTTTAGTCAAAGAAATTAAACTCGATCAGTTCAAATCAATTTCTGTTATTGATATAAAAGAGGATCAAAATAAATCTCTGTGGGTTACTACCGATGGATTAGGTATATTTAAACTTGAAGATGATAGTGTTGTGGCCCGTTTTACTGATGAACTATTAGATAACAACATCAACTCCATAAAAATTGACAATAAAAATAGAATCTGGGTAGCTACTAATAAGGGGTTAAATAAGATTGAAGAATCTGTGAAAGGGCAGTATAAAGTCACTTCTTACACAACTTTCCACGGGCTAATCAGTAATTTCATTTTTGATATCTATTGTTTTGATGATGACTTGTACCTTGCTACGGACAAAGGTCTCATCAAATATAATGTTAACTATTTCGAAAATGCTGCTTCAAATGTGCCTCCATCAGTGTACATCCGAAATGCACGCTCTACTTCTGATAATTCTACACTTCGATTGGATTCTTTGACCACCCTAAAATATAATCAAAACTCCATTTTGATAGAGTTTGCCGGTATTTCTTACAATAATAACAACGATCTTACCTACCAATATCGGCTTCTACCATTGAGCTCGGAATGGCGTAGATCAGACAACACTGAAATCACTTTCGAAAACCTAAAACCTAGTAATTATACCTTTGAAGTGCAAGCATTGTTTCCCTTCGGAGGCAAAAGTATCCAACCTGCAACTCTAAATTTCACTATTAAACCACACTTCACAAGTGAAATTTGGTTTTTAGCACTTTGCGGTCTTTCTCTTTTATCTATTGTGTACTTGTCTATAAGGTTTTATTTCAGGAGACGCGAACGCATAATTCTCGAAAAAAACTCCATTGAGAGAAAAATAAGTGAGCTTCGTCTTCAGTCTTTACAAGCACAAATGAATCCACATTTCATCTTTAATTGCCTAAACACCATTCAACAATTTGTAAACAAAGAAGATAAGACAGCAGCAAATGATTATCTGGCAAAATTCGCCTTTTTGGTTAGAAACTACTTGAATTCATCCGACAGTCAATTTATTACATTGGATAAGGAATTGGAAATTTTAAAAATTTATATTGAATTAGAACATATGCGATTTCATGATAAATTCACCTTTGAAATCACTGTACAACCGGATGTGGATACATCCTCATACAAGATTCCCGCATTATTGCTTCAACCGTATGTAGAAAATGCCATAAAACATGGCCTGCTTTTAAATCAAAAAACACAAAATAATAAGCTGAGTATTTCCATTAACAAACATGGTGAAGCAATTAAATGTAGCATTTTAGACAATGGTATTGGCAGGGTCAACTCTAGAATCATCAATGAAAATAAAAAATTAATTTATAAATCCATGGGAACACAAATCAGCAACCAAAGAATTGAGTTGATTCGTTCTATGAAATTAGGCTATATTACTGAGAACATTATTGACTTGTATGACGAAAACAATGAAGCTTGTGGAACCTTGGTGGAATTAATCATTTCACACGAAAAAATAACAAAATGAAATTAAAAGCGATAATTGTGGATGACGAAGTTTTCGGTAGAGAGAATATCCAGAATATTCTTAATAACTATTGCGATGATATCGAAATAGTGGGAAGTACAGGAGATACCGAAACAGCTAGAACTATTATACAAGCAGCATCTCCGGATTTATTGTTTTTGGATATGGACCTAGGTGTAACCACAGGAATCGAGTTTTTAAACTCATTTGAAAAACCTGCATTTTATACTATTTTCGTCACTGCATATGACAATTTTGCGGTAAAAGCATTTAGAACAAATGCGATTGACTACATTTTGAAGCCAATAGATATTTCCATACTAAAAGACGCTATTCGCAAAGTAAAAGAAAGGTTGGAGAACGAATCACGTCGAACGAATGCTACTACTGCCATCGATCCTGAAAATATAAAAATATCTATCTCAACCATCTCCGGAATTCATGTAATAAAGGTGAGCGACATCATCTATCTCCAATCCATTAATTACTATACAAATCTCTTTTTGAATCTCGATCAAAGTATATTATCTTCAAAAAATCTTAAAGAATATGAAAATATGCTTAAAGATTATGGATTTTTTAGAATTCATAACTCTTATATTATAAATGTTCGATACCTCGAACAAGTTGTCACCAATCAAAAAAAATTCGTCTTGCTGAAAACAAAGAAAAAGATTGATATTTCTAGAAGAAGACAATCCGAATTTTTGGAATTCTTATCAGATCAATCCATCCATATCGAGTCAAAATAATGCAAAAATGGCATTTTTTGATAGCTTTCTTGCCTAATTCTGGTTTTGAACTACCGAATTCTGATTTGATATTTTTTATAAAAGTTGTTATCTTTACCTTTGTATTGTTCAATTTATTAATTGGATAAACTGCCAAATCAGATCCTCTAACAAAGGAATTAGTGTAGAATGAAATGTTTAACTATTATAACATATTCGAGCACCAGTTTTTCGTAAACTCGGTGCTCGAATGTTTTTTGATACTTTCCTCATACTTATCTTTTATATTTATAACTCCAAAGAGAAGATTGATCCACTTATCAATTCAAATCCTCAAAGTGGTTCAGTTTGACCGGAATATACACTACGGAATAGGCGGCCCAGTTTGACCGGAACATTCATTGGTCTTCCTCTTTCCTTAACTTTTTCATTAACGACATAGGTAATTGCATATTCTTTATAAAATATTTTATTCTGAACTTTCAAGTATTTTCTAATAAATTCTATTTAAAATAAGAAATTTTAAAAATTTTAGTAAAAATATTTGGTTGTATATAATTATCTATATATGTTTGCATCTATATATTCATATATCTCACTTTATTGCTTATTTAAATTTAATTGACAAAATGAAAAACAAGTTTTTATTTCCACTTTTTTGTCTTCTGATGCTCTATGGAACAGTGACAACTGCCCAAGAAGCCGCTCCGGAAGACCATTCTTACAAACCACTGACACTCAAGCTAAATGACTCTGGGTCGAAGTTTGTCCGTTTTATTATTTGGCACCAACAGTGGCTTCAAACCAATAATTTGGCTGTTGAGAATTCCAAACTCCAAGTGTCTTCCATGGCTAGAAGAAGCCGTTTTTTGGCTTATGCACAGATTTCTTCACGGTTTTTATTATTGACTCATTTCGGCTTAAACAATTTATCACAAAATAATCTTGACCCATTAGGAAATGTAGGAAATGGCTCACAGTTATTTCTTCATGATGCTTGGACAGAGTTCATGGTAGTGCCAAAAAAGCTCTATATCGGAACTGGATTACATTACTGGAAAGGGCTCACTAGGATGGCAAATGCTAGTACTCTCAATTTCATGACATTGGACAATGCAAGACCTTTTGTACAGTGGCATTCCCTAGGTATAACTGACCAATTTGCAAGGCATTTAGGGGTTTATGCCAAGGGTCAGATAGGAAAATTCGACTATAGACTTGCTGTCAATAATCCACTCAACCCTGCAAATGCAATCGGTGCAGGAAAAGATTTTGGACAAAAAGAAAGTGGATTGACATATAATGGATCCGCAAAACCTGATGCTGATGGCAAACCTACAGGGAATACAATAGTAGAAGGTTATTTTAGATACAATTTAAAAGACCTCGAATCTACCACTCTTCCATATCAAGTTGGCTCCTATCTTGGTGCAAAAAAAGTAATAGGTGTTGGTGTTGGATTTTTTGCCCACCCTAATGCAATGTATAGGGCAGCTGACAATACGCATGAAAGCGTGATGCATGTGGCAGCAGATATTTTTATAGATATGCCATTGACAACCAATGATTGCTTAAATGCTTATGCTTCATTTATCAATTTCAATTATGGAGAAAATTACGTCAGTCGTTGGGCCGGTACAGGCAGTGTTTTTTACGGCCATGTAGGATACAAACCTTCAGGCTCCAAATTTATGCCTTATGTTGCTTTACAGGCTGCAAGTTATGATGGTTATGAAGATCCGGTGAGCGGATTAGACCTCGGTGTCAATTACTTCATCAATGGCCATAATGCTAAAATCACCTTAGAGTACCACCAAGTAAAAGGTGACTACAGAGACGTACCTGCAACTGTACAAGCTGATGGCAAAATGAGCCAAATCAGACTCCAAACTCATATATTTTTATAATAAAATTGCTTTAAAATTTAAAATAATACAAAATATGTCAGACAAAAATTTTCAACAGTACTGGAAAAGAAATCTCACCTACTTAGTGGTATTGCTAAGTGTATGGTTTCTATGCTCATATGGTGCCGGCATATTATTTAAAGATGCTTTGAATAATATCAGAATCGGTGGATTCAAGTTAGGATTTTGGTTCGCTCAACAAGGAGCTATCTATTGTTTTGTGATCATAATATTCGTATATGTTAATCTGATGAATAAATTGGATCAAGAATACGATGTTCACGAAAAATAATTTAATAAAACATTTAAAATAAAAAAATATCATGGATGTAAAAATGTGGACCTACATCATCGTAGGATTAACTTTTGCTTTATATATTGGCATAGCTATTTGGTCCAAAGCCGGATCCACAAAAGAATTTTATGTTGCAGGAGGAGGTGTTTCTCCATTGGCAAATGGGATGGCAACAGCTGCGGACTGGATGTCAGCAGCCTCATTTATCTCAATGGCAGGATTGATATCTTTTATGGGATATGATGGGGCCGTTTATTTGATGGGATGGACGGGTGGATATGTTCTACTCGCCTTGCTCTTGGCACCTTACCTCAGAAAATTTGGAAAATTCACTGTTCCTGATTTTATTGGAGATAGATATTATTCAAATACCGCACGAACAGTAGCCGTTATCTGTGCTTTGATTGTGTCCTTCACTTATGTAGCCGGTCAAATGCGTGGTGTAGGCGTCGTGTTCTCTAGATTTCTTGAAGTCAGTATTGAAATGGGTGTGGTGATTGGTATGATCATCGTACTTTTTTATGCGGTTTTAGGAGGTATGAAGGGTATCACCTATACTCAGGTTGCACAGTATTGTGTACTTATTTTTGCATATATGGTTCCTGCAATTTTCATCTCTATAGCATTGACAGGAAACTTCCTACCTCAGCTTGGATTTGGATCCACACTCAATGATGGTTCAGGTATGTATCTACTAGATAAACTGGATGGTCTGAACAAAGAATTAGGCTTTGCTGCTTATACTGATGGAAGTAAAAAGATGATAGATGTGTTTGCAATCACGTTTGCATTGATGGTAGGAACTGCGGGTTTACCGCATGTTATCGTAAGATTTTTTACGGTACCAAAGGTAAGCGATGCTAGAAAATCTGCCGGTTATGCACTTATTTTCATTGCTATCCTTTATACAACGGCTCCTGCTATTGCAGCTTTCGCGAGGACAAATTTGCTCAACACAGTGAGCAATAAAGAATACGCTTTAATGCCGGATTGGTTTAAAAAATGGGAAGCCACAAAATTGATAAAGTTTGAAGATAAAAACGGTGATGGCATCATCCAATACGTAAAAGACAAGGAAGCGAATGAACTCACTGTCGATCAGGATATTATGGTATTGGCAAATCCTGAAATTGCCAATCTACCAAATTGGGTGATTGCATTAGTAGCTGCCGGTGGTCTAGCTGCAGCACTTTCTACAGCAGCAGGATTGCTATTGGTGATTTCTACTTCAATATCTAGAGACCTTATTAAAATGCAGATCAATCCGAATATTTCTGAGAAAAAAGAATTGTTATACGCAAGGATTGCAGCTGCTTTGGCAGTAATAGTAGCAGGATATTTTGGTATCCATCCTCCCGGATTTGTTGCAGCTGTTGTGGCTTTAGCATTTGGACTTGCTGCCGCTTCATTCTTCCCTGCCATTATCATGGGCATTTTCTCAAAACGGATGAATATGCAAGGCGCCATTTCAGGAATGATAGTCGGAATTTCACTTATGATCTATTATATGCTCAAGTACAAATTTGGTACATTTGACGGAGGAAAAGATGCTGTTGCCGGTTTACAAAAAGATTGGTGGTTTGGCATCTCTCCGGAAGGCTTCGGTACAGTTGCCATGTTGGCAAATTTCATTGTTGCATTGATAGTATCAAAATTGACACCTCCTCCACCAGCCGAAGTTCAAGAGATTGTTGAACATATCAGAATACCTAGAGGAGCTGCTGAAGCCCATGCACATTAAATAGATTTTTTAGTATTTTAAGATAAATCAATTCCCTCATTTTTTATTGAGTTTATCTCTACCCTTATTAAATAGCCATCTAGAATCGTCTTGGTGGCTATTTTTTTATGTAATGCAAAATGTCCATAATACCAATTATTTTTAACTTTGTGTATGCTTATAAATATTTTGTAAATTTTTGATATTGTATGAATTAAATGAAAATACTCAAGATATTCTTACTCATGGTCTTTTTTGTACATTTAGAAACTAAAGCACAAAATGAACCTGACATCAATGACTATATTAAATCATTGAATAATTTAAGAACCTTCGCATTAGAAAAAAATAAAGTTGATTTGGCTGAACTATATGTTTTCATTAGAGCAATTGACAGCTTCCAATGCCAAAGTTTTAAAGACCAATTTCTCTCTGAAGAATCTGAATTTCAGTTGAGAAAGAACATCAAATTAGATAAAAATGAGTTTTTATGTGCTGAAATATTAACAAATATTTTTCATGATTTGGATTATGTCAATGAGTTTTTGGATTCCAATTTAATTATTCTAAATCTGATAAAATTCGGCATTATTGAAAACAAATATCCATTCAAAATCAAGAAAAGTTCACATTTCTATGACGAATTAATGTTTTATAATGTAAATAAAGACGACACCATTGCTGAAATTGGTGCTGGAAATGGTGAATTTGCTTCGATTCTGTCATGGATCACCAGCCCAAAATTTTTCTACGTGAACGACGTAGATACAGAGTCCATTGTTGAATGTAAAACCACATTTAAAAATTATAATGTACTGGATTCAACAAAAATTGCCATAATTCAAGGTGCTGAAAACGCCACAAATATTCAATGTGATTCAATAGATAAAATAATTCTCAGACGAACGTACCACCATTTTTCTAAATGGAGCAAAATGCTTTCATCCATAAATACAAACCTTAAGTCAGATGGCAGTTTGTTCATTTTCGAATCCAAAAAGAAAAACTGTAGATCATACAAGAGAAAGTCTAAATTGAAGAAGGAAGTTTTAAAATGCGGCTTTGATTTTATTGAGGAAAAAGATATAGGGGAGTTTTATGCTCTAAAATTTGTGAAAAAGAAGTCTTATCCATATTTCTCTTGCACTATCAAAATAGAAAAGGGAGCCAAATTCTACTTCGGTTCCCTTCACTATAACTTAAATTAAAGCAGATTATTTTCTCTTAAATGTGATCTGCCCGAACAAATTCTCCTCAAAAACTATATTATCGCAGGTATGAGAAGAGTAATTGAAAAAAGTTTCACCTTCATCGCCTGATGCATCTTTCACAGTGAAAGTCAGTGTTTTACCGGAAATTGCCCATGTTCTGCTAGTTGTGTTACTTCCTACCGATATAAGATCCTCACCACCATCATCTGTATAAGTACCATCAGATTTAATGGTGACTTGAGATAGCGTCTGACCAAGAATTTGGATATTCCAAGAACCAATAACAACTTCTTCAAATGTCTTTGATGAACAATTGTCGTCATCCTTACTGCAAGATGCAAGAAATAAAACTCCTAAAAAAAGAAAATAAAAATTTTTCATAAACTATTGATTTATAATTAAAAAAAAGATAAAATTTGAATAAATATTGAGAATTTACGTTTTGTCATATATAGTTTTAGAAAATTTTCAACCCTATAATTAAATAACGAAGTGCAAAACTAAAAAATAAATTTAAAATTTGCTACAAAAAAATTAGTTTTACAACTTTTATAGGCAAAATATCAAAAATTATTGCCTGAAAGTGAACCTCAAAATTGTAACTCAATGTCCCAGACTTTATCAAATATTATTGTAGTTTTATACATTATCTTGACCTTCTTTTTAAGGTTCATTCTAGAACCACAGTTGCAAGGTAGATATGCCATTTCAATCGGATTGGGACTTTTTGCTTTATTATTTCTCTGGGCGTTGATCAAGAGTAAAATCTTGAAACCTACTATATTTGGATTGGATAAGCTTATAAAATAATGGATGATGCTACAGTGGCGAAGAGAATTAAGGTGGGCAATATTTTTTATAGGTGGTTTTGGCCTGTCTTTTCCATTTTTATCTCTTTGGAATAAGTCAATATTAATTCTAGGGTTTCCTCTTATGTATGTTTATATATGGATAACATGGGGTTTATTGATCTATTTCACCTACATTCTTTCTAAGAAAAAAAGATAAATATGGATGCAAAAATCGTCGTACTGGCATCCTTATTTTATTTAATTTTACTCTTCATGATAGCCATGTATGCTATCAGAAGCGCCAACAATGGTAGGAGCATTGTAAATAACCCATACATATATGCACTTTCCTTAGCAGTGTATTGTACAGCATGGACATTTTATGGAAGTGTAGGACGTGCAGCTCAAACAGGCTTTAGTTTTGTTGGTGTCTATTTAGGTCCTACGATTACTGCGCCGCTATGGTATATGTTGATGAGGAAGGTGATACTCATAAGTAAGAAACTGCACATTACTTCTGTGGTGGATTTTATTTCATCTCGATATGGCAAAAGCACTTTTCTAGGTTTTATCACTACAATTTTTTTAGTGATCGGTATCATTCCGTACATCAGCATACAATTGAAAGCCATAGGATCCAGTTTTGATATCATCACTCAACATTTTAGTGACGCTACCTTTTGGGATTCCAATGTATTTTATCGTGACAAAGTCAATTATTTTACCATTCTTTTGGCCATTTTTACAATTCTATTTGGCACAAGACACCTAGACCCAAATGAACGACATGAAGGTTTAATAGCAGCAATCGCATTCGAATCTATAATCAAATTAGGAACTTTTCTTATCGGCGGCATATTTGTGGTTTACTTTGTTTTTGATGGATTTAGCGATATATTTTCTCAAGCTGCCGCAAATACTAATACAAGCCGTTTAATAACCTTCGCTGAGGGCCCTAGGAGTTCGGCTAACTGGTTTTGGGTATTGGTACTATCTGCGGTTTCAGCATTCTTTTTGCCCAGACAATTCCATGTTGCGGTGGTGGAAAATACCAATGTCTCATTTGTCAGGCAAGCTTCATGGATGTTTCCTTTATATATGCTGGTGATCAATATTTTTGTCCTTCCGATCGCCATAGCGGGATTATTGAAACTCCCAACAAATGCCGAAAGCGATATGTTCTTGCTGAGCTTGCCATTATCAGAAGGTCATTCGTGGATTGCACTCTTGATTTACATAGGTGGTTTTTCTGCTGCAGCTAGTATGGTAGTGGTTTCTGTAATTTCATTGAGTATTATGGTTTCAAATAATCTCTTGATGCCATTTTTATTGAAAACCAAATCAGCAAAACACGCTTCATCAGGCGCATTATCCAATGCATCATTGCAAATAAGGCGGATAATTATAGTCGTCATACTCTTTTTGTCTTACATGTTTTACAAGTTGGTGAGTTATAATTATCCTTTAGTGTCCATAGGTCTCATTTCCTTTGCCGCAATACTTCAATTATTTCCCGCTTTAATTGGAGGATTATTTTGGCAAAGAGCCAATAAAAAAGGTGCGATTTTCGGAATTCTTGCCGGTTTTGTCATTTGGTGCATTACGCTTCCAATTCCTACTTTGGCGGAAAGCGGAATTATAGACCCTAAACTGATCAGTGAAGGATATTTTTCATTATCTTTTCTTAAACCTTATGCTCTTTTTGGATTGGATCAGATGGATTCTATATCACATTCATGTTTTTGGAGTATGGTTTTCAACATTACTACATTTGTGGGCTTTTCTATGTTTACTGATCAGGATGTTGATGAACTCACCCAAGCAGACATCTATATGAACATCGAAAAATATACGGATAATCCTGATATTGAAATCATTAAAAAGGAAGCTTCCGCTAAAAGACTTAAACAATTACTTTTCAGGTTTTTGGGAGCAGAAAAAGCCACGGCTGTTTTAAACGCATACGATGGTAAAATTTCATCTACTGACGATGATAAAGCAACATCAGAATTTATTAACTATGTAGAACGAATCTTATCTGGTGCTTTTGGTGCAGCTTCTGCAAAACTTTTGATCAGCCCAAACATTAGACAACAGACTATTAGTATTGAACAAATTCGAGAAGTTCTTAATCAAACCAAAGAGATCATAGAATATTCTCATGCCTTAGAAAACAGAACTGAAGAATTGCAACGAACAACCATTGAGTTAGCTCAAGTCAATAAACAGTTGCAACATCTCGATGAGCTCAAAGCCGAATTCATCTCAACTGTTACACATGAACTAAGAACACCCATCACAACAATTCGATCATTTACCCAAATGCTTGAGAAGAAAACCGATCTATCTCCTGAAAAGAGAAAGGAATTTTTACATATCATTCTAAAAGAATGTGACAGAGTAAAAAGACTAATCAACCAAGTTTTGGATGTAGAAAAACTGGATAATCATGAAGGTAATATGGGCAAAACCCACGTGAACAGTACTTTGCAATTCGCAATCGATAGGTTAATGCCGGTAATAGATGAAAAAAACATAACCCTCACAGTTAAATTTCCGGATATTCATAGTACAGTCAATCTTGACGAAGACAAATTACTCCAGGTATTTCTCAATTTACTGACGAATGCAATAAAGTTTTGTGACACACAGGAAGGAAAAATACACATTTCCGGGGTTACTGATGCTCATACATTGAAACTTTCTTTTACTAATAATGGAAAACCAATTCCGGTAGGATTTATGCCTCAGTTATTTCAGAAGTTCACACAAGTCAAAGATGGAAATTTGGCAAAACCGGAAGGTAGTGGACTTGGATTATTTATCACAAAAGCTTACATAGAAAGAGCTGGAGGGACGATCAACGTATTTTCGAGTGAAGCTCAAGGCACCACATTTGAATTGGTTTTTCCAAAGGATCGATAATTTAAAGAATTTTATCTTGCATTTGATCTAGAAATAATATTTTTGTTTTATCTTGCCAAGAATTCAAATTAAATTTTACACCTGTTATGGCATCAGGAACCTTCAAAATACTGATAGTAGATGATGAACCCAACATTGTGATGGCTATAAAGCATATTTTGGAGGATGAAAGGTTTACACTCTATGAAGCCAATGATGGAGAAACTGCTTTAAAATTGGTTAAAGATACAGATCCACATCTTATCATTTTAGACGTGATGATGCCTGGGATGGATGGATTTGCAGTGGCAAAATCCATAATTCGTTCAGAAAATTCAGCTGACACCAAGATTCTATTTTTAACAGCGAAAGGCACATCCAAAGACAAACTTCAAGGCTATGCTTCCGGCGGCGAGTCTTACATGATCAAACCATTTGATAATGATGATCTCCTGAACCAAGTTCTTTATCTACTTGAACTCGAATAATTCAACCATAACACTATAAATTTTATAGTATCTTTTAAAAAATTTCAAAATTTTACATTCAATAATCTATATATTTATATATTTGTGAAAATAAACCTTACGACATGACTTTACAAATTAAATCCTTTGATGAATATAAAGACGCATACCGGCGAAGTGTAGATGATCCGGAAGCATTTTGGGCTGAACAAGCATCCACCTTTGAATGGAGAGAAAAGTGGCATACAGTTTTAGAAAATGATTTCATCACCCCGGACGTCAAGTGGTTTGTCGGAGGTAAATTAAATATCACTGAAAATTGTTTGGATCGTCATGTAAAAACAAAACCTGACCAACTTGCCATCATTTGGGAGCCTAATGAAGTGTTTCAAAAACCACTGAGGCTCACCTACAAGCAATTATTATCAGAAGTAAATAAATGTGCCAATGCACTGAAAGAAATGGGTGTCTCAAAAGGAGATAGGATATGTTTTTACATGCCTATGATTCCACAGGTAGCCATCGCTATGCTGGCATGTGCTCGCATAGGTGCAATACATTCCGTGGTTTTTGCAGGTTTCTCTGCCAACTCTCTTGCAGACAGAATAAAAGATGCTTCGTGCAAAATGGTCATTTGTTCTGACTTCAATCACCGTGGGCCAAAGACCATCCCAGTTAAGGAAGTAGTAGATGAAGCTATAAAAATGGGTTGTGACAGCGTTGAAAAAGTCTTGGTTTTCCAATCTACAAATAAAAATGTAGAATGGAATCCTGATTTGGATATTTGGTGGCACGACATTGTAGATAGACAAGACGATGTATGTGAGCCCGAGGTGATGGATTCTGAAGATATGCTGTTCATCTTATATACCTCCGGTTCAACCGGAAAGCCAAAAGGTGTTGTGCACACAGTCGGAGGATATATGGTCTATACTTGCTTTACTTTTAAAAATGTGTTTCAATATGAGGAAGGTGATACCTATTGGTGCACCGCAGATGTTGGGTGGATCACTGGTCATTCCTATATTTTATACGGTCCACTTCTTGCTGGAGCCACAACACTGATGTTTGAAGGAGTTCCGGGGCATCCTGACGCAGGTAGATTCTGGAGAGTTTGTGAAAAACATCGAGTGAACCAGTTTTATACAGCTCCAACTGCCATCCGAGCATTGATGGCTGCTGGTTGGCACGAACCTGAACACTATGATTTGAGTGAATTGAAAGTAATAGGGTCAGTGGGCGAACCAATAAATGAAGAAGCTTGGCACTGGTATGATGAAAAAGTAGCTAGAGGCAACGCTAAAATTGTTGATACATGGTGGCAAACGGAAACCGGAGGAATTCTCATCACGCCGTTACCAAATATTACCGATACAAAACCATGCTTTGCATCATACCCACTTCCTGGTGTACAACCCGTTTTGGTAGATCAGAATGGTACTGAGCTCGTTGGAAATAATGTGGAAGGTTTGTTATGTATCAAATTTCCTTGGCCATCGATATTGCGTACCACCTATGGAGATCATGAAAGATGTAAATCTACCTATTTTGCGCCATTCAAAGGAATGTATTTTACAGGTGATGGTGCTAAGAGGGATGAAGATGGAAGATACCGCATAATAGGAAGGGTGGATGACGTGATCAATGTTTCCGGGCACAGAATAGGAACAGCTGAAGTGGAAGACGCAATAAACCAGCACTCTGGTGTAGTAGAGTCAGCTGTGGTCGGCTATCCACACGATATAAAAGGGCAAGGAATCTATGCATATGTAAAAGCCCATCACGAAATTGTAGAAGAAGCCCATTTCAGAAAAGAAATCTTAGATATAGTCACCAAAGCCATCGGCCCAATAGCTAAACCAGATGTCATTCAGTTTGTGATTCAGCTACCAAAAACCAGATCAGGCAAAATTATGAGACGCATTCTTAGAAAAATCGCTGAACGTGACACTTCAAATCTTGGTGATACTTCTACCCTGCTCAATCCTGAAAGCGTTGATGAACTCAAAGAAGGTGCCGAAAAAATTTTTAATTCCTAACTATCAACTTACAAATGTATGAATACAGCCTACAGAGATAAATATAGTGCATCCATTGCTAATCCGATTGCTTTTTGGACAGAGGAAGCAAAGAAAATTGATTGGTTTGAATTTCCTAATCATATTTTATCTCAGGACGAAGATGATCTACATCGTTGGTATCAAGGTGGCAAGCTGAATACCAGTTATCTGGCTCTGGATAGACATGTCCTGAATGGGAATGGTGACAGGATCGCTTTGATTTATGATTCCCCTGTGACTAAGACCAAGCAAAAGTTCACTTATTCAGAATTACTAAGACAAGTAGAACTATTTGCCGGTGTCCTTCATCAATTTGGAGTCTCCAAGGGTGACACAATCGTCATTTATATGCCAATGGTTCCGGAAGCAGTTGTGGCTATGCTGGCCTGTGCCCGTATTGGAGCAATTCACTCTGTAGTTTTCGGTGGTTTTGCTGCACATGAACTCGCAATACGGATTAATGATGCTAGGCCAAAATTAATTCTTATGGCAAGTGGCGGCAAGGAAATTGATAAGATCATACCGTATAAAACCATAGTAGATAAAGCTCTTGATGAAGCTTACTTCAAGCCAGAAGGATGTATCGTTTTACAGAGGGAATTCATACCATGCAGTATAAAACCAAACTTTGACCATGATTGGAATGAGCTCATGAACAAAGCTGTGCCTCAGACATTCACAGTCTTAGATGCTTGGGATCCTTTATACATTTTATACACATCCGGTACTACAGGCGCGCCAAAAGGCATTGTTAGAGACAATGGAGGACATGCCGTTGCCTTGAATAGCTCTATGGAATATGTGTATGGTGCTAATCCTGGAAGCACTTTTTGGGCAGCTTCGGATATCGGCTGGGTAGTGGGTCATTCTTATATAGTCTATGCACCTTTGATTAGAGGATGCACAACCATTCTTTTTGAAGGAAAACCAATTAAAACCCCAGATGCGGGAACTTTTTGGCGAATCATTGAAGAATATAAAGTCAATACGTTTTTTACAGCACCTACAGCTATCAGAGCCATTAAAAAAGAAGATGCTGATGGTGTTTTACTAAAATCAAAAGACCTTTCCCATCTACAAAATATGTTTTTAGCCGGGGAGCGAACTGACATTGCTACCTATGATTGGATCTCAGACCTACTACAAAAGCCGGTCATTGATCATTGGTGGCAAACAGAAAGTGGATATCCAATGCTCTGTAATATGGCTGGCATTGACCTTTTCTCAATAAAACCGGGATCCGCCGGAAAGCCCAATTTTGGATTTGATATAAGGATATTAATGGATGATCATGCCTATGCACCTGCGAACAAAGAAGGTGCTGTTGTCATAAAAACTCCACTTCCACCGGGATGTTTACCCGGATTATGGCATGACAATGAAAGGTTCAAGTCTTCATACTTAAGTGAATTTCCGGGATATTATTTCTCAGGAGATGGAGGGTATATGGATGAAGATGGATATATATACATTACAGGACGTATAGATGATGTGATCAATGTAGCTGGCCACCGACTTTCTACAAGTGAAATGGAAGAAATCATTGCTGGACATTATGCCGTTGCTGAATGTGCCGTAGTAGGTTGTCATGATGATATGAAAGGTCAATTACCTGTTGGCTTTGTGGTACTCAAGCCCAATCATACAAATGAAGAGGATAAAATATCGGTAGAACTTGTAGCTAAAGTGAGAGATACCATCGGAGGAATTGCAGCTTTTAAAACTGTCCATTTTGTTGAACGACTTCCTAAGACAAGATCAGGTAAAATATTGCGAAAAATCATTCGATGCATTGCAGATAAAGTACCTTATCAAACTCCTTCTACCATTGAAGATATCACAGTACTAGATGAAATACAGTGGACGTTACATCATGAATAGTTTGGTTTTTTTATCTTTTAAAATTTTCAAAAAACAAAAATCCGCTCTTGATACCTAAATAATTTGTATTTTTGATGAATCATCAATGATAATACAATGAAATTAGGAGCATTTTCTATTAGCCTTTCAGTTAAGGATATCGAAGTATCTCGTGTTTTTTATGAAAAATTAGGTTTTTCAGTTTTTGCTGGTAGCGCTGAGCACAATTACTATATTTTGAAAAATGGCGACGCTCTCATAGGTGTTTTTCAAGGAATGTTCCAAGGAAATATTTTGACATTCAATCCGGGATGGGATCAAAGCGCACAGCTTGTCCCTGATTTTGATGACATCAGATCAATCCAACAATCACTTATGAAAAGTGGACTAGAGATTGACAACCCTTTGGATGAAACACAAAACGGTCCAGCAAGTATCATTATTTCAGATCCTGATGGCAACACTATCCTGCTTGATCAGCATGTAAGCAAATAAGTAGAATTAGGTTAAGAAACCTATTGGGTTTTCAGTGCTTGATGTGTCGTAAAAATATCCCAATTTTGGAAATAATGTGACTAGCTCAGACTTTGGAACTCCGAACCAAAGCGCTATTTCAGCAAAATAAGTATCAACAGAGGTAGTAGGTATCAATACACCACCACCGAGCTCCAATGGATTATTGAGACCCAAAGTAAGGTCGGGGAAGGTACCATAAATTTTTCCACCTGACACAGCGCCACCGGATACAAAGACATTGCCACCCCAAGCATGGTCTGTTCCATTGCCATTGGAAGTAAGTGTTCGTCCAAACTCTGACATAGAAAATACGGTAACCTGATCAGCCATCCCAAGGGATTCCATAGCTCTCTGAAATTCAAAGACTGCATTATCTAACTCGGAAAACTGATTCATTTGAAGATCTAATAAATCATCATGGTGGTCCCAACCACTGTAGTCAATAAAAAATATTTGACGGCTCATTTTAGTTGTCTCATTATCAGCTATGACTTTTGCAACCATTTTAAAACTGTCAGACAAATTTGCATTCCTTCCTTCGTCAATATCAGGATAAGGTGTAAAAAACTGATCTAATTCAGGATGTGCTTCAATAGCAGCGTTTATGATGGATGCACCATCCACACCCTGTTTTATTGTTGATGTATATTGGTGTTTAAAAATATTATCATAGGATTTATTCAACATTTTATCAATAGCTTGTTTTTTCATTTTGTTTAAAACCCAGTCTTCATTATAATCCTGAATAGTGACAGCACCTAACTTTGGCTGAATGGCGTATGCTGTAGTATTATTTGCAGTTTGATAAATGTTGGTTCCTGATAATGTCATGTTCATAGAAAGCACGTCGTTTTCGTTGGCACTCATCAGTAAATCAGAAATCTTCCCTCCCCATCCTATTGAATCACGTTTATCCGGCAACCCCGTTTGCCATTGCATCACTTGGTCGGCATGTGAATATAATCCCAAAGGAATAGGTACGTTTCCATCCCAAAATTGTTGACGTGAAATGGGTTGAACCAAGGTACCTACATTGGATATAAAGGCTAATTTGCCTTCATTGTATAGTGTAGTAAGATTTGGGAATGAAGGATGAAGTCCAAATGATCTGCCATCTACTGTAGTTCCGCTTAATGCAGTAATATTTTGTAGTGGAATTGCGATATTAGATCTTGTGGAAGCATATGTTTTATAAAACTCCTGGTCTCTTGGTATCAACATATTAAATGAATCCATGCCTCCACTATTTAATAAACAAACAATTGCTCTATAATCTCCTGCTGAAGCAACAGAACTGTTCAAAATAGAAGATGCACCTATGGCTTTAAGATTCAGTATAGAAGAAAAAAAAGTGGTTGCCCCAATGGCTGCGCAGCTAGCTTGACCCAAAAATTGCCTTCTGTTGATATGATGTCTGTGTTTATTTCCCATTTTTATTAATTTTTATTATTTGACACAATTATAATCCGGAGATATCATAAAAAGATACATTGCTGCACGGACTCTAAATTTTCGCCATTCCTCGTCCCATGTCCAATATAATGGTGCTAAGGCATCTCTTATAATTTGTCTTGTTTCATCGGTCAGCTGACCATGTGTTAGCAAAGCATCAAAATAATTAATAATATACTCGGGGTCGTCTGCCTTATCTTCTAAGGCTTTGGTATTGAGCCAAACACCATCCGGATCTTCTTCTCTGGATTCCCATGAGTACATTAGTCCGGGCCATGAATCACTGGACCAACTCCATACATTGACTTGATTGATGTAGGAAATAGATGTATAAGTATCATGAATTTTAAATTCAGGCGCGGTTTTGTTTTCTCGGCTAAACTCTGCAGATGGCGTGTAATCCGGAGTATAAAAATTGAAAACAGAAGGCGCAGCCATTACATGTTGTTTGGTATCATTTAAAAAGTTATAACCGTTATTCCAATAATGACTTTTATTTGTCAAAGTAGGTAAACTCCTGCTGATATGCGTGTATCTGATGAAAGGCTCTCGTATTTTCCCTGATAATGGATCTTCGTGATCAACGGCACTACGTGCTTCTACGTCCAGTAATATAGCTTTGATGACAGCACCTAAATCACCACGTACTCCTTGACCATTATTATTGAAAATTGATGCAACCCTCTCTACATAAGATGGTGACGGGTTGGAAGTTACCAACCTTTGAATCAACCTATATGAAATAAAAGGTCCAATGTTTGGATGGTTAAATAGTATGTTGATAGCTTGATCTACCTCAACCATGGCTTCCTGATCTGTATAATTATCTTTACCGATAATATTGTATCCTAGAACATGTTTATCTCCGGGTTCATGCATCCAACCAAACATTTTCATAGGTTTTGTACGGTCTAGACAATATATGCTTAATCCAAATTCAGGTACATCCGGGCAATACATCATTGGTACCGTGGTGCTACCTCCCAAACCTGTAAATATTTTGGCCATATTTTTTATATCCGTGTTATTGTACGTAGGTATAAAGTGACCATCATTATCGAGTTTCGGCGTTCCATCCAAATTCAGTTCTACCAAACCAATGCTGAAAAGTTGCATGATTTCCCTTGCAAAATTTTCATCCGGATGAATATTATTTTCAATATCTTCCTTTGGATTGTTGAGGTGGCTTAAGTAATAACCCATTGCAGGATGTAAGGCAACTTTCTTCAATATATCCCTATAGTTTCCAAAAGCTTCTTCAATAAAAATATCATAGTATGAAGAAACGGCTTCTCCCCATCCTTCAAGATCTGAATTGATAGAAGTTACCAATATCTGGCTCAAAGCATAAGCAGTTCTTTGTCGAAGCAAATCGTTATTGGTCATATTGGTTTGCCACCAGGCATAGTTAAAGTGCCAAGCTGCCGGTCCAAATGCCGTAGAATCTTTTGCAAATATACTTTGCCAAATATCTGTCATCAAAGGTAACATGTAGGATGGCTTCTCAAGTATTTGTTCGTCAATCCAAGAAGCATAGTCACCGGTTTTTAGTTTTTCAATCTCTTCCATTTTTACACCAAAGGTGGCTTGATTTAAGAATCTGGATGCATCATATAGTCCTGCATTCAGACCACTTCCATCAATTGTGTGTTGAGCATTTGTCTCACCATATTGACTTGACGAAGAAACTACTACTCCATTGACGTTTCCGGCACCAAAATAATTTCCTGTTTGGGCTTGTAGTTTAATAGATGCAACCACCCAAAAAGATAAAAATACGGTACTATATTTATTCATAATCAATAATTTTTAATGGATGATTTCAACTTTTTTTACTTCGACCAGATTTCCGGATATTACAGTGCACGTATATAATCCATTCGGAACATGACTCAATGAAACCTTATGAATTGAAACATTCTCTTGGATATCAATAAAGGACGAATAGACTTTGCGACCTTGTATATCAGACACCAATAAAGACGCTTTGCCTTGCTTAAAATTATAAAGTCTAATTTCAAAGTCTGATGAAGTAGGATTGGGATAAATGCCCACCATTTTTTCTTTTACTTCCTGAAGCTTATTTGTTATTGATGTAGGTTTTGCAATTTCAATGCGAACCTCACTCAATCCATAGCAGCTACCTCCGTAATTTGATACAGGAGTAAATACAATGTATCTTCCAATGTGATTATTGAGATCAATTTCAGCATATCCCTCATAGAATGACGATGCATTGGCTTCTGGTAGCTGAAACAATCCTATTTCAGTCCAGTTTTCTCCATCCGTAGAAACATCTATATAAAAGTCTTTAAAACCATCTTCTGTACTCCCAATCAGTTGTGTTACGCTCCATGGTTCATTATCATAGCTACTAATCCGTTTAGGAACATTAAAATTCCAAAGAGTGGTTTTGCCAAATGCCATGATTTCACCCAAATCATATTGAATCCAATGTGATTTTTCACGTGTTTTTACTGGATTTTCTTTCGGTTCACATGAAAGCCATGCATCAGACATATTCGTTGTATGCCTATCTAAAAAAGGTTGTCCTACCAAATAACCATCAAAACAACTGATAAACATGCTTATCAACAAAATTTTATAAATCATAATTATGCGATTTCCAACAAAGATATAGTATTCAGGGTGTTAATACATTTTTTTAGAAAATAAAAATTAAAATTCGGTGAAAACTCTCAATAATATCAATGGGAAACCATGAGATCAAAAATTTTATTTGTAGTATTTCCTTTAAAACGTTAAAATAATATACAAAAAAACCCACACGAGTTAACGAGTGGGTTTTATTGTATTTTGTCCTTAAAACGACATTATGGTTTACATCTTTGTAAACTTATGGGTAAATAATCCTGCATCTGTCTTAATATTAAGGAAATATAAACCTTGTTCCAATGATTGTACATCAATGAAATTTACATTCTTGAGATTTTGACTAACTTGTTTTCCTGTTATATCTGTAATGAAGAGGTTATAATCCGCATTGTCCTTAGTATTGATTTGAATATTAAGAATATTGCTTACCGGATTTGGAAAAATATTGTAAGATTCTACAATGTCTGCGTCAGAAAGCGAAGATGTCAAATCTGCTCTAGAAAATGCAGAAATACTGCTTTCAAAATTCCATTCTCCTAAATTCTCCTTTAAAACAGTTCCATCCAATGCTTCTATCACAATTCCGGGTACAGGATGTTGTGATGGATTAAATGCTGTCAAACCATCTCCATATGCGTCAGCTATGTTGAATGTTAGGCAATTGGTGGTGGTGGATGGTATTACAATTTGATACACAAATTCATTATTGGCGTCATCACCTCCACCACCTTCACTTTCAGGGCCGGCTTTATATGTTTTATTGAGCAAAGTTTTACCACCTCCTGTGATCTTAAATGTTGTCTCACCAGGATAAAAATCTGTAGTAAACTTAACTACAAAAGTATCATTATCAATCAAAGGACTGACGTAATGCGATACCCAATTATCTTCAGGCACATCTGCAACACCATCCACTGATACAATTTCTAAACTCACATCCATTGATTCTTTTATTTGCCTCGAATCAAATGGTAATGTACCGGTTTCAAATACTCCAATAGGGCCATTTAAAATAACCGGAACCACTTCAGAACCGAAAGTCATTTCTGCGTCAACTTCATTGATTTCTGTTGCACCCAAATTGATGAATTGAGGCTTAGCTGTGAAAACTGAAACTGTACAAAAACTCTTTGAAAATGTACCGGTTGTTACATATACGTCTTTGTCCCCTTTTGGTGCAATGGCTCTACTCCAAATTTCATCATTATAACGAAAATCTCCCATTTCCAAAATTGTTCTATCAGGCCTGATCAAATACAATGTTGGGAAAAAACTTATTTTCAATGCTGAATTGAGACTAGATGTATTGGCCAAAGGATAATCTACACCTTCTACCCAGTTACCCCATGACGCATTAGATTGCATGTACATGTCATCTAAAGTTGTTTGATCATCTCCTTCAATTCCGAAAACTCTAATCTGGTCTGTTCCATTGGGTCCAAAATCAGTGTACAATTGCTCTAGTGTTCCGGATTTGTGGAAGCTCCAGCATGGACCACACCACGTTGCAAAAACATCAATAATGACACTTTTTCCGGAATCTAAAATGGAAAAAACATCATGTTCGTTTCCGTCTAAATCTGTAAATACCAGATTCTCAGGTAATTTACTCCCACTTTCAAGTTGGCCATGCGCAGTGAGAGCATAAGAAAATAAAATCAAAAGTAAAAAATGCTTCATAATAAATCTTTGTTGTTCAATATTAAAATTCTAAAAAAAATCAAAGATAAATTATTCTTGCTTTTTTCACTGATTAATCAAAATAAAATTGACAAAAACTTAATCAATAAATTAAAAAGTATTAAAAAGTATTAAAAATCCATAATTAATCAACAAATTCAGTAATACAAAAAGGAATCTATCTAAAAGAATACTCAAATTATCATGTCATTTTCTTTTCATTTTTATAAAAATTGCAAAAAAAACGGAGGCGAAGTTACCTTCGCCCCCATGATTGCAAAACTACCAAGTCAACCTAAAAACTTGTCTTCTCTATTATGATACGCTAATGATTGTGTTGAACTATACCTACGTCTATGTGGACGTGGTACACATCATTGCTCAAATCATTCCTATTTATCGGTGTCCAAATGTCACTTTCATCTATGATATCATTGTACAAATGTCCCAGCACTAATCTTCTCTATTGTCAAGTATCGATGTCTTTTAAACACTCTATTTGCCAATGGACATGGATGGCTACATATCGATATTATAGATTCAAATTTATTCCGTTTTGATCTTTCCCCTGTTCACTACTTCTATCTCCGAAATGCTACTACAAATATAACATAAGTCATGGTCAACTTGTTTCAATTAATACATATATTTTGTGTTAATTCTTATGTTCACATTACCATATTCATATGAAAGCAGATCGTGTCATAAACCACAATACTAAAATACTTATATCAGCAACAATCACCGCAACACGGAAAAGCTTTTATACATTGTATTTTCCTGACCTTTGCACACGTACACAACCCTACAAATATACATGCCCGGTTGCACAGGATTGCCCCCGAAGGAGCCATCCCAACCTTCTTCCAATGATTGAGTTTCCCAAATTTTTGCTCCCCATCTATCATATATTTCCAATACCTTCAGTTCTTCTACTAAAAATATATTGCTGATGCTATAAAAATCATTTAAACCATCATTATTTGGGGTAAAAGCATTGGGCAATAATAGTTTGTCACAATTCAGATCTTCAGGTTGGGCAACATAAACCCTGATGCTATCCGTACTCACACAATCCTGATGAGTAACATTGATGGTATATGTGGTAGATTCAGTGGGGAATGCCAAAACCGTGGGTTGATCATCGCTACTCAAATTTTGAAAAGGCTTCCATTTTAAAACACTTGAGCAAGTAACACCCAAATTCAAGGTAATTGTGTCGCCGCTAAAGATGGTTGTGTCAGGTTGTATAATGCGATCCGGATATGCAAAGTTTCTTTCTATTTCCAGTGCAGACATCGCTCTAGTTGTAATAGATAATTGATCAATCCATCCTTTAAAAGACGAGATATCAATTGTAGAACAACCATTGAGGCCAAATACTATAGGGTTGACCTTACTCAAATCTATTTGCTCTCGTGCCACATATCTGTCTATCAATTCATTGTCCAAATAAGAAATGTATTCTATACCAAACCTTACTAATGTGAACCTATGCCAGCATTGATTTTCTGACACAAACTTTTTAGCTGTTTTAAAATTCAATACATTGCTCCCGATTTCAAATACGATTTCTTCTCTATTTCCATTGTACACAAGAGATATTAGGCTGTCCAAAACTCCGCAGTTTGGAATTTGTGATAAAATGCGCATTTCTCCTGAAGTGATATCAGGTTTAAAATAAAAGTCAAATGTAAAATCTGATGAAAATAATGAAGAAAATTCAATAGGTAAAGCTAAACCGTCATCTTTGCCATCAAAATAATAACCATCTCCATCCATGGCGCATGCACATCTTGGATTTCCTAGTGGAGTAATTGGCGGTAAGAGTTGTGCACTTTCCAATAATGAACAACCATCAAAATTATAACTGTATTTTATAACTGATTGAGCTCCTAATGACGTCCATACAATAGAGGAAATAAGAAATATTCTATACATCTTGTCCATATCACTTAAATAACTGACCAAATCCGGGAGGTAGCATACTTTCCATCATTTTTTTTGATTCTTCTGCTTCAGCTTCAATTTGTTTTTCAATAAAACTATTGATGGAAACCAAAATTAAATCTTGAAGCATTTCCTTATCACCTCCGTTAAATAAATCATCAGAAATTTCAAAATCAGTGATTTGCCGAGCAGCATTCCCTACTATTTTTACTCCATTCTCATCGTGTTCTACAACAATAGACATGAGCTTATCTTGCATTTGCTTTTGTTGTTCGTCGAAATTGCCCATCAAGTCATCTAACATATGCTGGTATTTATGTCAAAAAACACAAAAGTAAGTGATCTAATTGTGTATCATTGAATTTTTATTAAAAAATAGGCTAAACTTATTTTCAAATATTTCAATCATTATCTTCATGAAACATGAATCTTCGTTGGAAAACTTTGATATATTTTTTTACTTTTACGGAATAAAAGAATTGAGTTTTTATGAAACGATTGGCTTTACATTGGCAGATTTTAATCGGGATGGTACTGGGTGTTATAGCAGGTATTATTTTTTCACACTATGGATTTAACTCATTTGTCAAGGATTGGATCAAACCGATTGGGATCATATTTATAAACTTGCTGAAGCTCATTGCAATCCCTCTTATTTTAGTATCACTGATAAAAGGTATTGTGGATTTGCATGATATCTCCAAGTTTAAAGTGATGGGAATTAGAACATTTATCTTTTATATTTCTACCACAGTCATTGCCGTTACAATTGGACTTATTTTGGTGAATATAATCCAACCTGGTCAAAATGTGAGCAATGAAACCATAGCTCAAATGTCATCTAGTTTTAGCGATAACATGAAGTCAAATATAGAGACTGCCCATGCTACCTCCAATGGTCCACTTCAATTTATAGTTGATATGGTTCCAGATAATTTCTTTAAATCTGCATCCAGTAATGGTAACATGTTACAAGTTATTTTCTTTGCCATCTTTTTTGGCTTAGCCTTATTACTGATAGATAAAAGAATAGCAAAACCGGTAGTAGACCTTTTTACAGGTCTCAATGAAGTCATCATGAAAATGGTAGATTTGATCATGTTGATGGCGCCATATGCTGTTTTTGCTTTGTTGTGCAGTCTCATTACAGATATAAGCCAACCCGATATTTTTATAGCAATGGGCTGGTATGTCATGACCGTCCTCCTTGGATTATGTCTTATGATAGGAATTTATGGGATCATTGTAAAATTATTTACGGGAAAAAACCCTATGCACTTTTATAAAGCAATATCGCCGGCGCAATTACTCGCTTTTTCTACCAGTTCAAGTGCTGCAACTCTTCCTGTGACGATGGAAAGAGTGGAGGAACACCTTGGAGTAGATAAAGAAGTAACCAGCTTCGTATGTCCTTTGGGTGCCACAATTAATATGGATGGTACCAGCTTGTATCAAGCTGTTGCAGCTGTTTTCATTTGTGAAGCAATGCATTTTCACCTCAGTCTCAGTGATCAATTGACTATCATTTTAACTGCTACTCTGGCATCAATTGGTTCTGCTGCCGTTCCCGGAGCAGGATTGATCATGTTGGTCATCGTTTTAGAATCTTTGAATGTTCCGACAGAAACTATGGCTGTAGGATTGTCCCTGATTTTTGCAGTTGATCGCCCACTCGATATGTCAAGAACAATTGTCAATGTCACTGGTGACTGCTGTGTAGCTTTCTCCATTGCAACTATGTTGGGTAAAGTACATACACCAAAACCAAAAGATTGGGACGATAATTTTGATGCAGTAGCGTAATCAAAAAACATCAATTGAAAGTTCAATGCAGTGAGTTTTTAGATTAATTTAAGAATAACCTTGAAACTTTTAATTGGAAATGATTGTCATTATATTGGACATGTAATAATTAAGGCATAAAAGGTAGATGAGGCAACTTAAGATCACACATAGTATTACTTCAAGGGAGAGTATTGCGGTTGAAAAATACTTGCAAGAAATTGCCAAGATAGAATTACTGACTCCTGAACAAGAATCTGAGTTGGCAAAGAGAATACAGATGGGTGACCATGAAGCATTAGAATCATTGGTTCGGGGTAATTTAAGATTTGTTGTTTCAGTAGCTAAACAATACCAAAATCAGGGTTTGTCATTGTCCGATCTCATCAATGAGGGCAATGTTGGTCTCATGAAAGCTGCCAAAAGATTTGATGAAACAAAAGGATTCAAGTTCATTTCTTATGCCGTATGGTGGATAAGACAAGCGATTTTACATGCCATTGTAGAATATTCAAGAATGGTCAGGCTGCCGCATAACAAGACAAAAGAATATCTCAGATTACATGCTGAATACAACAAATTTGTCCAAAAGAATGAGAGAGAACCCACTCACGAAGAGTTGGCTGAAATTATGGAACAAGATATTGAGACGATCAAAAACTTGTTAGGAAATTCATTAAAACACATATCCGTGGATGCTCCCATTTCCGATGACAGTGATTCAATTCCTATCATAGATTTGATGACCATTGGTGATGAAGAATCTCCGGATAGAGGCCTCATGAACGAATCGTTCAGAATTGAAATATTGGATAGTATGGAATATCTGTCACCAAGAGAAGTACAAGTCGTCTCTTCATTTTATGGATTAGATGGTGACAAACCATTGAGCTTGGAAGAAATTTCTATGAAATACAACCTATCAAGAGAGAGAGTAAGGCAAGTAAAAGAGAGAGCCCTGCGAAGAATGAGAAGATCATTTAATAAACCTTCCTCCGAGTCCGTGAATTTTTAATATTTTTGCATAAAAATATTTTATGATTATCGAAGACGTTTTGCAGTTTTTGCTCCAAATGTCCATGTCAAAAAATCAAATGCTGAGAGATATTCAGCAATTGAGACCTTTGCTCAAGCCTTTAAAAGAACTGTTAATTCCATTTTCAAAAGAGGAAATTGAACTTCTTTCAATATCAAATAATATTCAGAAAAAATCCAATCGTTTTACACCAATCACATTAGGATTCTTTACGACAATATTCCATGAAAATGTCATAGCATATGCAACAAAACAATATAGGTCAAATCAATCCTTGACCATCATCTGCACATCAAAAGATGAATTCGTGTACGTGGAAAAAGATGGAACAATAACAACATACTTTAATGACATTGCCACGGGTTTTATCTCAGCTGATGGTGCACTAAAAACCCTAAAAGGCGAAACTCAAGCTATCATCAAAGGTGAAGATGTCAGGGCACTCCATCAAGTGATCGTCAATGGAATTGAAATAGGTTATTTGCGAAATCCAAGATACGGTTCTAAAATTCAGCAGCGTGCATTTGAATGGTATGTAGATATGGATGAAAGTAATTTGTATTGGTTTCTGACATTATGCCTTATTAATCTAGTTCAAGAAAGTTTTCTTCCTAAACTCAAATCCGAAGATGATTGATGGAAATAAAGTGTTGGCAGTATTTTGCTTTATCACATTCAAAAATAAATTTCTTCTAATGGAACGATATTTTCCACCCTACAAAGGATATTTTGTTCCGGTAGGTGGTAAAATGAAAGCCCACGAAACTCCTGATGCAGCACTACAACGCGAAGTGATGGAAGAAATAGGTATTTTAGTGGATAGACCAAAGTTTTGTGGTGTGCTGATTGAATCGTCACCAACATCTTACAATTATTGCAGTTTTCTGTACTCGATAGAACTTCCTGAATTTAAAACGGTGACCTCAGATGAAGGAGCCATGCACTGGATTGAAAAAGACGACGTCCTATCAATGAAAATTCCACCTATTGACCAATATATATATCCTTACATCTTTGAAGGTAAACCGTTTGTTTTAGATGCAGTTTATGATGGGGAAATGGCATTACAATCTGTACATTGCAAATTGAGTAGCCAAAAATTCCTATAGTAAAGATGTTTATTTCTTCTGAAAATGCAGACAATACTGATGAAAAGTATTGCTTACAAAGGTATTGCCATAGCCATAAGGAGCCAAATTGATGTCATCTTGACACCAAAATGTTTCCGGCAGAAGAAGGTACTTTTCCATCAATGCCGCTGATAAATCCCAAGCAAAAGGATAATTTCTCCCTTTTTTCTTGATGTTTTTTACAACAATAGTCAGAAATCCATTTTCCGTCAATAGGTCGCTCAATTGCAAATAAATGGAAGCCAAATTTTTTACAAACTTTTCATAGTCAGCAATATTTCCAAGGTCTTGGGTGTCTTCAGAATAATTGGTACGCAGTCCTTTTTCAACCCTTTTGGCTTGGTACTCTGCACCTTTCATATTCAACATATCCCAATATGGTGGCGAAGTAAAGATATATTGACATTGCGGAAAATTACTTTTCATTATATCCCTTGCGTCCATTTCCTTGATATCAAAATTGCCAACTTGAGAACTTTCATGGAAAAGTTCTGAATTGTATGCATGCACAACTTGTGTACATCTATCTTTGGCAATATTGAAAAAAAAATGACTCAATTCTGTACCATATCCATTACGTCCCATCTTTATAGAAGCTACCTGTGTTGAACCCGTACCTGACATGGGGTCAAGTACATTATCTCCTACTTTGGTCAATGCTTCAACATATTTTACCACCAATTCTTCAGGGAATTTGGCGGGATGCAACACTTCATTTTTCTTTCGTGGTGTCGGTTTTAGAATGTACCATTTTTCTAAAATTTTACTTGGAAATTCAGTCTTCTTACCACTTTTATTGGCATATAAATTACTGATATCAAAATCCAACCGACGGATATCTTGCGCCTCATCCTTTCTAAAATTCAAACAATAAAATACGTCATTTCTCATGTCAGAAAATGAAGGTGGCAAATTTTCACTTACATCAGGCAAGCAAGCAATTTTCTCATCTTTCAAATGGATAATTTGGCCTATGGAATATGCAAGCAACCATGCAATTGGCACATATGGCTTTACAAAAGATGAAGATTGTGGCAATATAATCGTAACAAACCTTCTGTCTAATAATGCACCATTGACAGCTTTTATAATGTTGGTAACTTGCTGGATGTATGATTGTATTTCCTTAATTTTCCATTCAGGATTAATCTCATGGCGAAGGTCAAGGAAGACATATTGAATAGCGGAAGTGCCAGTGATATTTTCAACAAATTGTATATTCTCTTGTGAACAAATCTCTTGAACAATATGCCCATGACTGCCATAATAAAAAAGTACTTCTTCAGTTATTTCTGCTTTGCAAAAGAAGCGAATATGTTCGCGATATAGCGTGTAGTCATCAGAATACTTGAACCAAGATTTCTGAAAGGGCAACCATTCTTTTGATGTAAGCCTATTGAATCTATTTTTCAAAACACAGTTTACTAATAACCAAATGATTTTTTCTGGTCAGAATTTTTTGCCTTTGGATCATACTTTATCAATAAATTTATCCATAAAGATCTGGAAAATCGCAATAAGAAAAAATAGGACAACGCAGCAACTACCAACATAACACCAATTGCAGGATTCACATTCATTCCGAAAACCAACATACAGACAGCAACTACACCTGAAAAGAAAAAACCGGAAATGATATACGATAGAAACATTGCGCCATAATAAAAACCAGGTTCGGGTTCATAGAGTTGACCGCAAACCGGGCATTCTTTATGCATGTTGACAGGTGCCTTGATATTAAATGGTTTTATATAAAGGTCACCTTCCTGACAACGTGGGCATTTTTGCAGGATTGTATTTGCAAGGAAAAATCTTTTAGACATCTGAATGAAAGTAATATTTCGGCAAAAATAAAATAAAAAATCAGAAATGATGTGAAGGTATATGTTACTTTTATTACAAAAGCGGATGCACCAATCAGTGTAAATAAAAATGAGTACTTTTGCCTATTCAAACGATAAACAAAGTGTATGGATAAAGTAATAGAGATCATCCAAAATAATGAATTTAGGATATTAACCATTCAAAGACCAAACGCCTTAAATGCACTGAACAAGCAGGTTTTTGATGAATTAGATGCATTTTTTAGTGCTCATCACGGTGATTTATCCATACGTGGCGTCATCATCACCGGTTCTGGAGACAAAGCTTTCGCTGCCGGTGCAGACATCAAAGAATTCGCAGCATTAGACGCTGAAGGTGGTGCAGCATTATCCAAAAGAGGTCAAGATATTTTCTTCAAGATAGAGCGCTTTCATGCTCCTGTGATAGCAGCTGTCAATGGCTTTGCATTAGGTGGTGGTTGTGAACTTGCGATGGCGTGTCATATACGCGTAGCTGGAAAAAAGGCTCGTTTTGGCCAACCTGAAGTTAATTTAGGACTTGTGCCAGGATATGGAGGCTCGCAGAGATTGGTGCAACTTATTGGAAAAGGCAAGGCTATAGAAATGCTATTGACGGCAGATATGGTGGATGCTGAAGAAGCCTATAGATTAGGACTTGTCACCCACGTCGTAGAATCAGGAGATGAAGTCACTAAATCTTTGGAAATATTACATAAGGTTGCTGAAAAAGGGCCATTAGCCATCATGAAATCCATCCAATTGGTGAATACTTACTTTGGAAATGGTGAAGGTTTTAAAGAAGAATACGAGAATTTCGGCGCTACCATAGGCAGCGAAGACTCAAAAGAAGGCGCACTAGCATTTGTCGAAAAACGGAAACCATCTTTTAAAGGAAGATAGAAGAATCATGTTTGATTTCCATAAGGAAAAGCAGAGATATTTTGATATTCAGAAAATGGTGACATCCGAGGAAATCATACCTTGGATGCAAAGAAAAATTGCATTATCATCTCAAACTAGAGTCCTAGAAATCGGTTGTGGCGAGGCAGGAGTTTTGGCAGCATTTCTTGAATTGAATTGCGATTGTGTAGGCATAGAATTATCTGACTCAAGGGTAAAAAGCGCTGAAAATTTTCTAGCTCCTTTCATTGAAAAGGGCAAGGCAAAAATCATTAATGAAAATATTTATGATATCGTTGAGCACAATTCCATTGGGACTTTTGATCTTATAATATTGAAAGATGTCATAGAACATATACCGGATCAAGAGCGATTTATTGGTGTTTTGCCGTCATTGTTGAAACCAAATGGAATAGTATTTTTCGCATATCCTCCTTGGTGGATGCCCTTTGGTGGACATCAACAGATTGCAAAGAGTAAGTTTTTGAGGATGGCGGTTTGGATACATTTGTTGCCAAAATATCTTTATACATTCATTTTAAAAGCGTTTGGAGAATCTAATGCAACTATTAAGGAATTGGAAGACGTGAAATCGACGGGTATTACCATTGACAAAATGTATCAGATACTATCAAAATATCATTATAGGATCATTGACGAGATATACTGGTTTATAAATCCCATTTACAAGTATAAATTTGGATTTCAAAAAAGACAGGTTATGCATTGGCTTTCAAGCATTCCTTATCTCCGAAATTTTTATACTACAGCACATTATATCATGTTTACAAGGGAATAATAGATGACAAAACTCAGCGTTAATATTAATAAAATTGCCCTAATCAGAAATTCTAGAGAGGGTGAAAATCCAAATTTACTCCAGGTAGCGCAAGATTGCGAATCATATGGCGCTCAAGGTATCACTGTTCATCCACGACCTGACCAAAGGCATATCAGATACAGCGACCTAGAGCCTTTAAAAAAGTTGGTAACTACAGAATTTAATATTGAAGGATATCCATCTGAGGAGTTTCTTTCCATTGTTAGTAGAATACGACCTCATCAATGCACCTTAGTACCTGATCCGCCTGACGCACTCACATCTGATACGGGTTGGGACACCGCGAAACATAAAACATTTTTATCAGATGTGGTTTCGCAATTACAAAGCGAGGGCATAAGGGTAAGTTTGTTTATGAATCCTGATGAAGACTTACTTTTTCATGTACAAGATATTGGTGCTGAGCGCATTGAATTTTATACCGGACCGTACGCATACCACTATCACGAAAATCCAGAATCGGCCATTGAGCCCTATGTTAGAGCGGCTTCAGTGTGTAGATCATTGAATTTAGGAATGAATGCGGGCCATGATTTAAGTCTTAAAAATTTGCAATTTTTCAAAAGGCAAATTCCGGATATTTTGGAAGTTTCCATTGGTCATGCTTTGATCTGTGATGCGCTGTATTACGGTCTAAGAAATACGATTCAAATGTATAGGAGCAGACTCACATTGTCGGAATAAATACAAGATATAGATGAAGTTTTCTGAGTACCACTTTGTAGATGAAATCAAGGAAAATATTGATAAACTTGGTTATAAAAAACCAACAGATATTCAATATAAAGCTATTCCCAACGTGCTGCGTGGAGAAGATCTCCTAGCTATCGCACAAACGGGCACCGGAAAAACAGCTGCATTCGCATTGCCAATTCTACATATCCTTCATACATCTCACAATACAAAAAGAGCAGACGGAATCAGGTGTGTCGTTATGGTACCTACTCGAGAATTAGCTATACAGATCAATGGAGTTTTTACGCATCTTGGAAGGGGAACTAGAGTCACTTCTTTTTCGGTTTTCGGAGGTGTGGAACAGGCACCTCAGATTTCAAAACTGGAAAAGGGCATCGATATCCTGATCAGCACGCCAGGTAGATTATTTGATTTGGTGCATCAAGGATACATCCACCTTCACAGAGTTAAAATTTTAGTGCTAGATGAAGCGGATCATATGTTGGATAGAGGTTTTATTAAAGATATTCGCGACCTGATTAAATTCCTCCCAAAGAAAAGGCAGACTTTATTCTTTTCTGCCACTATTGATGACGATATAAAAAAATTGGCCTACTCGTTGGTGACTAATCCCATTAGGATTCAAGTTTCGCCAAAAGATCCCGTCTCAAAAAACGTAGATCACTCAGTACTTTATGTTAAAATGGACGATAAAAGGTATTTTTTAGAGCGTCTAGCCAATGAAAACCCTGATAAAAAAATATTAATATTTACACGAACAAAAGTTCGAGCAGAAAGAGTGCATGCCGCTATGCACAGAGTTGATATACAGTCTGTTGTGATGCATGGAGATATAGATCAAAAAGATCGCTTACAAGCATTGAATACGTTCAAACTAGGGAATGTACAAATGATGATAGCCACGGATGTGACAGCGAGAGGTATTGACATTCCTGATGTGGATTTTGTGGTGAATTATGATATTCCTGAACATCCTGAAAACTATGTTCATCGTGTAGGAAGAACAGGAAGGGGGAAAAACAGAGGTATTGCATATTCCTTTTGTGATGATTCTGAAAGGGACATGTTAGGTTCAATTGAAGATTACATTGGCAAAAAAATTAAAATTTTATCCATAGATGTATTGGATTACAATGAAGTAAAAGACCTTTCTGTAGAAAAACCTTTACAACTCAAAGATATTTTATCCTCATTTGAAAAACCAATCAAGAAAAAGGGGAAAAAAAAGAAGTAAGAAATCTTCCTTTAGTTTGTCTATAATTTTATGAAACGTTCTGTCTGAAGAACGGTACTTCCTTGTATTACTTCTAACATATATATTCCTGCCCTTAACTTAGAGACATCAATAGATTCATCAAGTTTTCCAGATTTCACCACATGACCAAACATATCAATGAATTTGTATTCGAAGTCGAATTGAGAACAAACAGAACAGTGTAACAAATCCTGTAATGGATTGGGAAATAGAGAAATTTTTCCATCGTAATTTTCATCGATTACTGCTGAAGAACAATCAAATTTATTGATATACGACCATATATCATTGTTCAAGGTGTATGGGACTAAGTTTCCATCCGGCGCCTCTCCCATTCGTATCCAAACCATGTTTTGAGAAGGTACTACATCGATAAACTGGCCATTAAGACCCATAGCACAGACCATATCAGCAGGCCCTTCTGGCACGATACTGCCATTAAATAAAATTTGAGAACCCGGCAACATATAGGATTTTTTTCCATTCAACCACCAAAGATATCCATAGGATGGATTTAGGGATTGCGAAGAATGCACCATAGAATTGAAGAAGGAAGTATCTTTCAGGATTTGATAACCATCCCAAACTCCTCTATTTAGAATCAATAAACCATATCGAGCAGCTGATCTAGGTGTACTCCAAAATACATTGTTCTCATCTACAGGTAAAAATAAGCCATCCATTCCGGTGCGACTCAATAATCTTTGATTAGCAAAAGTGTTCAATGTTTGACCTGTAGCATTTGAAATGACACCATCTAATAGCGTATATGGCGCATTGTGGTATGCCCATCGATCACCGGGACGACTCAGACATTGCAGACATGATGGATTGGTGCAAAAAGGATCATCCACAGTATCATCTAAACCTGATGTCATAGTGATTTGATTCCAAATGGTGATCTTGTTTTCCTCTTCATTGGTACATGATGTCCAGTGTTCTCCAAGGTATTTAGATGTTGTATCTTCAAGGCTAATGAACCCTTCATCCAAAGCCAATCCCACTAAAAAAGCAGTCAGTGATTTTCCGGCAGATGCCCAGTACCATTTTGACGTCGCTGTGCTTCCATTGAAATATTTTTCTATTACAATCTTACCATCTTTTAAAAGTATAAAACTATGGGTATCTTTGGATTCTAGAAAATTGTAAAATTCATCTAACTTAGACTTACACCATCCAAGCGAATCAGTGGAAATTGTTTTCCATTCATTTGAATTTTTAGGTGGAAAATAAGTTTGGGTCAATCCCAATTCTTTGGTAAAAAGCAGAATTAAGATGATAGAAAAAATGCGCACCATGTGTAAATTTTTTATGAGACATTTTAAAAGACAAATAGTTTAATTTAGTAATCAATAGATGTACATCAAAAAAAAGCAAACATTATTTGATTTAAATAAAAAGCATTAGGCATATTTCGAGATGTTTCCTCCATTTAAATGAAATTAAATATTTAAAAACTACGTTTGAGTGAAAATTTATATGTAAGTTTGAGCGTTATTTAAACTATTACAACAAGTTCATGAAGTTTCTTTATAGGTCATCACTACTTCTTATACTGTGTGTATTTTTTATCAGCACCCACAGTTTACATGCGCAATACACTAAAAAAGCATTAGAATACCGTCAAACGAGGTACGGGATAAAAGTTATGGGCGGCATTATTGCATTGAAACCTGAAGTAGTACACTTGGGCAAAGGGGATGACGTCGTGATCCACACCATAAAACTTGACCATACCCAGCCGCAATCTTCTTTTGGTATATTTGGTTTCAAAAAATTTGGATGGTTATACGGAGACGTTTCCGCTATGTACTCTAGATATGGATTGGTATTCGACGTCACAAGCTACAGTGAAGAAAGCACTCCTACAAGACTTCTTTCTGAACAGTTTGGATATTTGGACTTGCAAGTCATGGGCGGTTTGATAATGAATAACTTCAGAATAGCAGTAGGTCCAATGATGCACATATTAGGTTATCACAATTCCAATCTGAATACACTACAAAATTATGTACAGAAACTCAGAAATATCAGTTATGGTTTCAGTGGAAGCATTGGTTACGAAATCGATAGATATTGCTTAGAAATAAAGTATGACAAGGCATTTAGAACAATAGGTGATCACATCTATTCAGGTACCAGAAAGTCCCATTTTCTTGAGACTCCGGACGCTTTATCATTATTGTTGACAGTAACATTATTTAAGCCTTAGCGCCTTTCAAAAAATATTGTGTTGCAGTTTTTGTCGCCAAATAAGGAGCCAAAAATACTCCAATAATTGGCAGTGCAAAAACAATCATAAAAATTCCTCCCAACATCACAGCTGCCCATTTGTGCTGATACACGAGTTGAAAGGTTTCCTTCATTTTGTAGTGTCTTTCCAAATAAAAATCCATAAATCCAAAGCCCAAAAAATATGCCTGAATTAGAAATAATGTGGGAATTGTAATCACTTGAAGTCCCGGAATAAAACTGAGAATGAACAAGACCAAAGACACAAACAGTTCCTTCATCAGGTTTCTCATATTTATTCTGATAGCTCTCAAAGTAAGGTTTACATTTTCCAATTGATACGTCTTTTCTAAATTGTTGGTTGTCATCCTTTCTATTTTTTCTGAGAGCATGCTCAATAATGGATTGAGGCCCAACAACATCAAATATTTGAATATTACTAAGCAAAGGGCAAGCCAAAATATCATTAAAATGACGTTATACAAACTCGATTCGTATGTCCAATCCAAAGGTATCCACACTACCAACATACCTGAGATATAGGATACACCCCAAAATCCTATCACGGCAATTCCAATGAGAATAAGAAAGGCGATTATGCCTGACTTCAAAACAAAATGGAACATATCCTTACGCCATTCAAATAATGTTGATGAAAATTCTGTGATGATAGAAATGAATTGCGAAAACATATTTACCTCAATAATGTCACATCACCAGATAGGATATTCCCGTCATCTACACCAGTATCTTTGAGTTTTATAATATACACATAAACACCCATTTCGGCAGGTCTTCCGTTCATCGTTCCATCCCATCCATCATCCAGCTCCGGATTTAGAACATCGTAAACTATATTTCCCCATCGGTCAAATATAGTCACAGATGCGATACTACCTACAAATTTTTTAGGAATAGTGAGTAGGAATTTATCATTTTTACCATCCCCATTTGGCGAAAAGATATTAGGAATGACAATATTTTCTGTATCTACTATTATTGATAGTTGTTCTGAATCCACACAATCATCACCAAAATGATAGGTAAAGACATAAGTTATGGTTTGATTTGGTGTAGCTATGGGATCAAAACAAACTTGACAACTCAAGTCAGTACCCGTCCAAGTATAATCATATATAGCTGAAGTGTCTCCTGTCGTGATCAACTGATACAGTCCATCCGTAATCACACTTGATGATACATCTATGCTTGGTATCATCCACGATTGTCCGAAAGTTAAAGTATCCGAATCAATACATCCATCTGAAGATACAATCCTATAGTAAGCAACTGTATCAAAAATAGGTGCAGAATATGGCAGGCTCACCCCAACATATAAATCATTTCCAACACGAATATCATACGGACCATCACCATTTGAACCCGTAATTAATAAGACACTTTTTCCAGTCACACAATCAAAAGAAGGCTTATAAAAACTTATAAATTCATCGAAAATGATATTTACTTTGTGGATGGAATCGCACCCAAGATACGACGCTCCAGCCAAGGTGACGCTTCCTGAAGGATTGTTTTTATCGAATCTAATACCATTGATTTCTATAAAAAATCTATCATCACAAGTTGTCACTTCAGTTAATCCTTCCGTAATACTGCCATTGCCAAATGTCAACTGAACATTTACCAAACTATCACATCCATGTACAGACGCTCCTGAAAGCGTCACAGTTCCGGATGGTCTAGTCAAATTAAATATCTGACCACCGATGGTTAAAGATTGAGATCCACTACAAAGCAAGGTATCTAAACGACCTTTTGGGACTGGATAAAATTTCAAACTCACGTTATAAATGGAATCGCACTTACCCAAATTTTGAACCACAGTAGTTCCGCTTGGCTTTGTTTCGGAATAGGTATCGCTTCCAATTTTCAAAGTTTCCCCAGAACATAGAGTCAAATCAATATCCTTTGATAAAATAGAATTCACATTTATGTCAGATGTAAGTCCGTAGGCAAATGTACATCCGGTAGGATATGCAATGCTATCTAAAACTAACATGGAATTTCCCAAAGGCAAATTCAAAAAGCTTAATGGTTTGGAATTGTCATTTTCAAATATAAACATCCTATTTTGAGGAGACAACGTGACATTGGCAGAATATTTTCCTGAGTTTTTGATTGTAAAATAAAGTTTCACACCATCACTAAGTCCCGATGGTAGTGTAAAGGTTCCTGAATTTTTCTCACAAAAATCCAACCTGTTCATCAGGCTCACATTTTGTTTCTGAAGAATATTAAGAGTGATGGTGGACTTATCTTTTGGGCAAATGATATCATCTCCTATTTCGTAATCAATGACGACACGGCTGCCTGATACCGGAACTGTGTAATTTCCGTTTGGAACTAAGATGCCATTAATATAAAACTTGCCACCTGCATCCGCATCCGCTGACAAATAATCAGACAATACAATAGTAGAACCTGCGCAAACATCCTCTGTGGCATTCGACCCTGCTGAGAGAGATGCGGATATTTTAAAATTCAACAATGATGTGTCAGGTTGACAAGGGGAAACGTTGTCAGTTATGTGATAGAATGTATAGGTACCGACACCTTCAGATGTAGTATCCCAGTTTTGACCATCAAATCCAGAAACCGTAGATTTTGCTACAAATCTTCCCTTCCCGGGTGTTGTTGCGACATAATCTTGCAAGTTTATCACAGCACCTTTACATATGGAAGGATTGACATCCTGACCTGATGACAAAAACTCTTCAATGGTGATTACAATATTTGCAATGTCATTTTTACATGGTTTTGCATCAGCAATATAGGAAAGATTATACAATCCCTTCTTGGGGTTTGTTATCTTTGCTGCACTGAGATTTGTAAGATCAATATCCAAACTTGGAGGAATGATCCAGTGACCACCAGCATCATGAGGGCCTAAGGCAGCTGATATATCAATGGTTTGATTTGAAGATGCACAAAGTTTAATTTGATTATCGTTTCCGGCGAAATTGCCACCCAATATTTCAATGGCAATCACAGCGGTATCATTGCCACAGGATGGGTCTGAAATAATATAAGAAAATAAATGATTGCCTTCAGCTAAGGTCGAAAAATCAAAAATAGCCGGATCAATACTACCATTTAAATATTTCCAAGTACCGCCGGAATTTGCATTTGGATCCAGCATTGTTACCAGATTAATTGTTGAAATCGAATCTATACAGACAGAGGCCATATTATCTTGTCCTGCTGAAATTTGGCCCACTGTATAGGTATGCATTGCACTTCCTTTACAACCATTTGCGTCAGTCACCGTAACAGACGCAATACCGCCAACCATAACATTCAACAAAGTAATGGTTTGAGTAATTTCTGAGCTTGACCAATTATAGCTAACTGCATTTGAAGCTTGTAATGTCAGTGTACTTCCAACACAAACTGTTGACGGGCCACTGATTGTAGGAGTTGGATTAGGAGCAACCAATATTGTGACCTGCTCAGAAATAGCGGCACACGGACCTGATAATCCATCCGGATCTGCAGTACTTATGGTGATTACTACCGTTTTCCCGATATCGTTTTGATGTGGTTGATACACAATCTTCGCCGGCGAAGTTGAAAATGATGCTTGGTTCAGTGTTCCTTGACCATTACTTACTACAGTGATGTTTGGACTATTAGTAAAATTAACATTATTTAATGTTATTGGATTACCGGCACAAGTGGTATAATTTATTTGATTAATATTCAATGTTTGAACTAAGTTACATCCGCAATTGACATCAATTATTGCTGGTTTTGAAACGCATCCTGAAGTATCATTTCGGGCAGTAATCTTATATGTTTTGTTGACTAAGTTTGAAAAAATAGAGTCTTTTTGAAAAGGAAAGGTATCTATTTGGAATGAATAACCTCCTCCAAATGGAGTAAAGACAATCAATTGTCCCATGCCTTCACCCAATGCACAATTGACAGCAACGATAGGTGTTTTCACAGTATCGGCTATTGTAACAGTAAATACTTGTTCCATTTCAACACAATCTTGATCGACATTTGGATCAAAAATTGTAAATGTCGCAGACGTATCTATGATTGTACCCGGGAAAAAATGTGGAGTTCCTGCAATTGGTGAAAAATAATATGCTGCTTCTGATGTAACACCTGTGCCAGTGATGGCGGGCAACATGTATGATGAACAAACTACTGTATCTGAAATAGGATTATATGTGATTTGTGGCAATATTTCAATAGTAATTGGTAGCTCGGACATGCATCCTGAAACATTATCGTAAATGTACAATTGCAAACCATCAGTAAAAATTTGTTGTCCCGCAAAATATTGTGTACCATTTCCGCCGGTATCAGTAAAATACCCAACATTGGGTGATAAATTTTGACCAGTAATATCAGGCAACACAACAAAATTACATGCAGGCTGAATGTCGGGATCATCAATCAGTGGCGTTGGTATAATATTGATGGTAACCTGATCCCCAAAGGTATTTGAATTGGGACATCCGCCAACGATTTGCACCGATTGAAGTTCAAAAGTTGTGGATCCATTCACATTCACTTGTAGTGTAGTTCCATTATTGACGATGCCTGTATACACTTGGCCGGTACTGTTATCCAAAACGGTAACTTCATAACTGTCATTATCCCCAAATAAAAACCCAAGATCAGCTGTCATATCAGTAACACACAGATCACATTGATTTGTCTGCGATGCAGCGCATATCATGTTTAAAAAGTTAGGCTGATTATTTAGAATATTAAGATCTATGGGAACAGGAGCGGACTCACAATTTCCATTATCTATTGTCGCATAAACAGTAGTATTTCCAGACAAGAAGTTAGAAGGATTAGATATTGGTCCAGTTCCATCAGAATTAGTCCACCAAAGTACGGTACCTGAAGTTCCGCCTAAAATGGTTGTTTCAAGACTAGTAAGGTCAAAAATCCCATCGCCATTTGGTTCAGGACAAACGGTGAGTGGTCCGGCACTATTTGCGGTAGGACTTCCTGTTAAGGTCAAATTGTAACTACCACTAGCTGTACCTGTACAACCATTGACATCTGTGATTCCCGTCAAAGATAATGTACCACTGCCAATGATTGAAGTGGGAATATTCAAAGTCATACTACCAGAATCATACGTAGGAAGAACACCTGTATAACAAATATTAAATACGCTGGATGCAGTAACTCCTGGGACGGAAAATGAAAATCCGGGAGGAGACGCCAAAATTTGCAAGTCGTATGTTCCTGATCCACCTACAAAGTTAAAACTGAATGAAGCACACTGTCCCGGACAGAGTGTTGCGCTACCGGAGATGGAAGCTGATGGGCCATCTAAAATATTGACAGTTACTTGATGTGTCGCTGGGCAAGTTCCATTAGTAGTGTATTCTACTGTATAAGAATCTCCACCAACTGCGCCGGAAATGACCCCAGTTGAAGGATTGATGGTCACTCCCCCACCGGGATCCGGATTAAAAGAAAATGTACCGCCGGGTGTTATTATACCTGAAGGGCCATTGGTACTGCCAGCACAAAAATCTGCAAAATCAAAAGTCGCGTCTTGCGGGTCCAAGGCATTTACTGTTACTGTAGAAGTCCCGGGACATGTTCCGTTTGTTGTGTATTGAACAGTATAAGAACTGCCACCTACGGCATTTGATATTTCTCCGGTTGTGCTGTTGATTGTAGCACCATCTCCCGGATTTGGATTGAATGAAAACGTTCCGCCGGGAGTAATAATACCCGTTGCACCATTTGGTTCATTTGCACAAAAATCTGAAAAAATGAAAGTGGCGTCCTCATCATCCATAATCGTAATATTAACATCCTCATCAGATGTAGGACATCCAGGATAACCAGACTGTAAAGTATATGTTAGAACTATTGTTGATCCTGTCTCTGATGCATCCGGTGTATATGTGGTATTCGCGCTATTAGCATCTGCAAAAACTCCTGATCCTCCAGACCAAGTTCCGGGACAAGAAGCTGTAAGATCAGCCATTTCACTGGAACAAATGGTTTGATCTGTTCCCACCATAGCATCAAGTGTTCCCATTATTTGTAAATTGGAGAAATAAAAAATTTCTTGCTGAGATTTATTTGAAGCATATACTCTAATTCTCAATGTACTTCCAGAAAGTCCAGAAATAGTCCAAGTTCCGGTAAAATCGGATTGCGAAGTTCCGTGCACATACAAATCCTGAACTTCTGCACCACCGTCAATCGAATACGTAAAAACTATTTGATCATGGCTATTGTCAGGAAATAATGTACCCTGACACCCAAAAATTGGAGCAGATGGTGAATCATCTTCATATGCGGTATTTCCTGCCGAATAATCAATTGATACACTTACATTTGTGTAACAGGCAATATTCACTTCTTGAAATTCAAAATAAGACTCACCATCGCCACCACCAAAGGCAGGACAACAAGCTAGACCATCAATATTTTGAACTTGAAATTGGTTACTACCATTTATTCCAAAAAAAGTAGCTCCACCTCCACAATTAATCCCTTGCATATCAGCTATGGGAAGACATCCCGGCAAGGAAGTTGCAATAGTTTGTTGTGAACTTACAAAATTCCATATAAAAAGAAAACATATAATCAATATGCTCGATAGATGATACTGAAGAGACTTCATTTTAGGACATTGATCTTATAATTGTATAATACATTCCCATTTTTATCTTTAAAACTCACATTGACATGACGTTGGTCAGATGTTCCTTCCACATGAATGACAGTATAATTCCTCACACCAAACATACTACCATTTACTCTTAGCGTATTTTTTTCGTTTGAATGATCATATGTGGTAGAGGTGATAGCTGATGCTGTAATATCATAAATGGTGATGCCACTATCTGTGTCTTCATACTTTGAAATCTCTGAGTGGTGTCTATCGCCCGTTAAAAAGATGACATTTTTAATTTTATTAGCTATAATAAAATCTATAATTTCTTGCCTTTCTTCCGCGTAATTTGCAAAATTTTCAAAGTCAGCTAAATCACTTAAAAACTGTCCTCCCACAGCTACAAATTTTATTGCCGCCGGAGAAGATAAAAGTGCTTCTTCCAGCCAATATTTTTGCTGATCTCCTAAGATAGTGCCATCTTTATCGACAGTTCTATACCATCTATCGTCCAAACAGTAAAAAGCACAATCATTCCATATAAATCCTGAAGTCACACCTTCTGTTTGGCCAGCACCATAAGCTTCATTAGGCCAAAAATCCTTGAATGCTTGAAGCGAATATTTCTTCAGCGGGTATGTCCAATCACTATCATTTGGCCCATAGTCGTGATCATCCCAAATGGCATAATGTGGCATCTTTGCAAGGAATGGTTGCAATTCAGGGAGATTTCTGGTGTGGGATTGTCTATAATAGATCCCATTTCTACTTTCAAAATCTCCTTCTCGAAGATACGTATTATCGCCCAACCAAAGCATAAAGTCGCCTTGCTCTTTCGCCATAGATTTTAATATTTCATACTCTCCACCATAAGGTTTTCCTGGTCTGTCTTGAATTGAATCATTGATATATAGACACGAACCTGTTAAAAATTGAAAATCAGGTGCATCAGTTCTAAACCTCCAATATTTTGGGGTTTTGAACTTGTGTATTGGTGATACAATGGTTTGCCCGTTATAAATGCGATATTCGTATTCTGTGTCATCCTTCAAAGGAAATAAATGTACGCTTGCAGTGTAATGATGTTTTGACTTTGTTGAAAATTCTTCAGATTTGTATATTGAAGAATGACCAACCTCATGATATTCTATGTGCAAAGTGGCACTTTCTTTAGTCTGAACCCATATGGTAGCATCCTTGTAGGTTATTGGTCCCAACATTGGACCACTTTTGATCAATGTGTTTATTTGTCCCGAAAGGAATTCACTAAAAATAATAAATGCAATAAAAAACAAAAATCTCATCAATCCTCAAATTACATAAGCTCAAAGATAAAAATTATTTGGGTATCAATGTGGAAACATTTCGTTAAGAATTTAAAAATTCGTCAACACGAAAAGTAATTAAACAAGCTTAAATATATATTTACTACTTTTCAGCTTTTGGTAACAAATGTAATACGATGAAATCTTTATATTCATACTTGATTTTTTTCCATCCACTTGGCCTTGTGTGGCGCTTCATACACTTTCATTGCTTCAAATAGCGTAGGTAAATCATTGCCGACTATCAACATATTTCTATGTGAATATCTCAACAAATTGGACTCCACCATTTTATCAATGCATGCCACCAAAGGATCCCAAAAATTATTGACATTGAGCAATCCAATAGGCTTCTTATGCAATCCTAATTGGCCCCATGTCAGCAATTCAAACATCTCATCCAATGTCCCAAAACCACCTGGAAGTATCAATGCAGCATCGGATAAATCACTCATTTTTGTTTTCCGTTCTTGCATGGTATTCACAGTAATTAGTTTGGTCAATCCATCATGCGCAATTTCCTTGCTGGTCAAAAAAGTGGGTATCACTCCTATCACTTCTCCACCTTTTGACAAAGCACCTTCAGCTACAGCACCCATCAAACCTACTCGAGCTCCCCCATAAACGACAGTTACCTTTTGTTCGGCCATAAATGTGCCTACTTCTTTAGCCTTCTTATAAAATGCAGAATCTGACCCCATGGATGATCCACAAAATACAGATATTGAGTTAATTATATATGACATTTTATTTTTATTATTTTATCTAATTTTAAAATTACTTCACTATTTAATTAAAGTCACATCTCCACTAACGGTTTCGTCACTCCCATCAACATACTTTATTGAAGCTATCCAAATATATACTCCTTCTTCACAAGTCTGACCTCCGAAAGTCATATCCCATCCTTGAGAAGTATCACCTGATAACAAATGCTCCTTCATAAAAACCAGATTCCCCCATCTATCATAAATTTTTATATATTCTATTTCTTCCACTGATGTATATAATGGATATATTGTAAATCGATTATTTAGATGAGATGAGACATTGACAATATTTGGTGCTATCACACCTTTGTCGAATTTGACTCTGACCTGCACATCATCTTGTGCTGAACAACCATTTTCATCATAGACGGTTAGAACATATACTTGCGATTCTAATGGAGAAGCTTCAGGTTCCGGGCAAGAAAGACAATCTAAGGTACTATTAGATTCCCATTCAAAAATAGATGTATTTGATGAAAAAGATGGGCTTAATTTTACACTTTCACCTCTTAATATTTCGAGATCACTTCCTGCATCAACAACTATTTCTATTGGCCTTATGACCGTAAAATCAATACTTTTTACACATAAATTTGTATCAGTCAATTGCAGATGATATTCCCCAGACTCAAGCGATTTACCATTCAATGAAACAATATCATTATTTAATTGTAGAGTATAAGGTGCAGTGCCTCCTAAAATCTTATCAATCTCAAAAAAATCCAATTCCCCAACACACTTTGGATGCTCCAAATTTATATTGAATGTATCTAAAAATGGCGCTCTAAATACCTGAATGCTGTCTTCAGCAACACAGCCATTCAGTAAATTTTCTACTACAAGATGATATATTCCTTCATCAGAAATCTGAATTTCATATGATGAATCTATCTCAACTTGATTAAAAAACCATTTTCTTTGATTTATTATTCCAATACTTTCAAAACCAATTGTTTGAACAGAATCTTTACATGTCAACAATGTTTCTCCTAAAAAAAGGATCTCTGGTTTTTGTTTGTCCTCAGCAGTGCTAATAGGGCCAAATTTTTCAGTACATCCATTATCATACTGAGCCGTCAAAAACAATATTGATGCTTCCTTAACATCGATAAAATCGGATGTAGAAACTGCTATGCCGCCAGAATCTGTCCACGTATATTGAATGGTCCTATTTTGATGAATTGTGTTTTGTAGTTTTGCCTCAGGCTCATAACATGTGAGAACTGCATCTTCAACAAAAAGGGTTGGTACTTCTTTGTCTTCTCTTACAGTGAAATTGATGAGGGTGTCACAACCATTTGACTTAATCACATGCATCGCATATATGCCAGCTTCGGAGATGGAATGAAAATTATTAATTAATTTTTGGCTTTGGTCCGGGGAAATGAGCGAAAGTACTTCTCCATGATAATCCACAACTTCAAGCTTTGTATTCGGAAGCAAACAGGTTAAGGTATCAAAATCCAAATAGACTAAAGGTTTGGAAACATCTTGTAAGATTAAGATACTGTCTTGGGTAATACAACCATTTCCGTTGGTCAATGTCAATATGTATCTTCCCGGTTCTGTAATTGTAGGTCGTAAATTATTGTTCACTAACGGTTCGATATTTGACCATAATATACTAGTAAAATCTGTTGCCTGAACCAATGGTTTAACTTCCATTTTTAAACAGGTGAGTGTGTCAATCAAAGGAGATATAGAAAGTGTAGGAGCCAATGTATCCACCTTTATATCAAACGTATCTTCCAAAAAGCAACCATCCGCTGTGGATACCTTAATGAAAATCACTTCACTTTGATTACTTAAAATATCGGTTCCAATGCCTGACTTTCCACTTATTGTGCTCCATGTTACCTGATTACTTGGATCCGTGATCACTATTAAATTTCCAATAGTATTAACACAATCTATATCACTAACTTGGGTTTGAAATCTTGGATATTTGACATTGGACGGCAATACATATGACGCAGTATCTTTACACCCATTTTCCCCAATAAGCACGATGTGGTAGGTTCCTTCTTGCCCAAATTCAGCATAAGGCATAGAATTATATCCATTTCCTTCTAGCCAAAACCACTCTTTTGCATCAATATTTTCAACAAAAAATCCACCCTTTTTATCTACACAATCTATAGAGTCGACCCGAACAGTAACATTGGATAATCTTTTATTCTCCATTATCTCTAAACTATCCAATGTGATACAACCCAAACTATCGATAATATTAATATAGTATTTTCCAGCTTGATCAGCATATGTCATATCTCCAATTTGATAAAATGGTGATATTGGCCATAATACATGATTATTATTGTTTAATGAGATGGGAATAGGTACTGATGTTTTACTACACGTCAATGTGTCTAAAGTACCAATCGCATAAGAAAAATTGGGCCCGATTTCATCCACTTTAAATTCCTTTGCAAAAACACAACCATTAGTCAACTTAATATTTGCAGTGTACACACCTGATTCATGAACAATAGCTGTCAATCCATTATCCAATATGGTATCAATAGAAGTATTCATCCATCTTATTTCATCAAAAGGGCTTGGAATGGATAATTTTATTATCGCTGTAGTGTCAGAACAAGTTAAAACACCTATACTATCGATATTTAATACCAATTCACTTTGATCAAATTTCACTTCTCTTTGATAATGGCTGGTACAACCATTGAATCCGGTCACATCCAGCAAATAAACTCCCGGATTTGTTACTAAAATGCCACTATCAAAACTGGTAGTGAAATCCGGAAAAGTCCATTGGATGAATTCCAATCCTGAAATATCACCGATAGACAATTGTGTGCTTGGGAAATCGCAATTCAATATTGTATCCCCTTCAATGATAATAGAAGGTTTTGTAAAATCTTCAGCAACAACGATTTGTTCAACCTTTGTACATTGGTTGGCGTCAGTAACAGTAACAAAATAATCACCGCCAGCATCCACTATCACATTTGATGTGGCACTTCCTGATACTATATTGCCATCATAGGTACTCCATTGATATTGATAATTATTTAAAGGTATTGTAAACACATCAAGACTTGCAGTTGGTTGATTACAATTTATAATATATCCACTATTGACAGCGATTTCAAATGGGTCATAAGTGACAGTGAAGGATAGTTCTTCTTCACAAAGTGGTCCAAAATAAATATCATCCAATGCAAAATCGTTACCACTTGCAGCAGTATTTTGATTTGTCACACAGATGGTCACCGATGTACTCGATCCACTATCCCATGTTGCATAAAACTCTTCCCAAGTACACGTGGCACCAGAAAGTCCAAAGGGAGAACCCAAGAGACCTCCGTCAATCGAAAATTGAAGTATTGCAGGTGAACTGCTGTTTAATGATGTCGCGAATGCTTGGAAAATATAAGTAGTATTTGGCATCACAGCAACAGTTTGACACCATATGTTTTGAAGGCTACTTGCACCATTGACCATCATCATATTCCCACCACCTGTATGGTCGTAACAATCCGCAAAGTTTGTATGTGTCGGGCCTGAGTTTGGGCCAATCACATATGTCCCCTCACATCCTAAAACTCCATAAACTTGATTTCCACTAGGACACGTGTAACCTGGAAATGAAGCAGTATAATCTGTTGTAAACCCGGTATTACCTTGCGAAAAATCACCATTTACAATGACATTTGTAATTGGATTACCATATCCTGTCAATGTAAATACGGTAGTTCTATCAACGAATGCCCACGTATTTATATTTGTAGCATCAAAGAATCCATAATCTGAAGTCCAATCAAAAGCAAAATAATTTCCGGATATATTTCCAATTAAGTTAACATCTGTGGGATCGCAAATCGTGAGATCATCAGGTACATCGATAGTTAAACATTGACTATAAACTACATTTTTTAGAAAAATAAGACTGCCAAAAACAATCATCCACCTAATTACTCCCAACATTACAAATGTTTGTTAAAGAAGTGTAAATTTAATTATTTAAAGAGGAATATTACAATCTAAAAGTCATTTTTTATGATGATTCAAGTTTTATTTAAAAATTTTATATCTGTGAGTGATAAAAGGAATGCTTCCAAATCTTGCTTTTCTTCAGATGTCAGATGTAGTGGTTCTAATAAAAGTGTATCTATATTGATTGGATTTTTTACAAATTGACTTGGGTTATCATAGTATTCGATCACTTCTTTTAAAGTTTCAAAACTTCCGTCGTGCATATATGGTCTAGTAATGGCAACATTCCTTAAACCCGGAACTTTAAACCTTCCTAAATCCGCAGAGTCTTTAGTGATCTCATATCTACCTTTGTCCACGTATATCATTTCGTCATACAAACCTATGTTTTTGAATTCATCTCCAGTAAAATCAGGACCAAAATGACAATCAAAACACTTGGCTTTTTTACTCATAAAAATTTCCCTACCTCGTATAGCGGATGCAGTCATATTATTTTTTTGATCATTCATCCATCTATCAAACTCAGTATCAGATGTTTCCAAGCTTTCTTCAAAAATCGCTATCGCATCCGAAATATTTTCAGAGCTGGGGACCGATCCATACAATTTTTCAAAATAGGATGAATAATCAGGATGTCGCTTCAATCTGTGGATAACACGTTCAATATTAAAACCCATTTCCAAAGTATCACCAATCGGAAAATGCACTTGATCTCTTAAATTAGAAGACCTTCCATCTAAAAACATCAAATCTCGGAATGCCATATTCATAACAGATGGCGCATTTCTTCTTCCTAGTCTTCCTTGAATTCCTGGACTGATCGCAAATGTATCTGCGAATGCATATTCCGGTTTATGACACGATGCACAACTGATCGTAGAATCCAATGATAAAATTGGGTCAAAAAAGAGAAGTTTTCCAAGTTCTAATTTAGATTTGGGTGGATCCGTATTTTCTGAAATAGAAACAAATCCAAAACCGACTAAAATAAGAACGAAAACCAAATATTTGTACATGATGCTTTTATTTTTACATTAAGTTATAACTTGACTCTTTGCGCCTCTACTACTGCTAATGTGGTCATGTTGACAATTTCTCGAACTGTAGAACCCAATTGCAATACCTGAACGGGTTTGTTCATACCCAAAATAATTGGTCCCAATTTTTCGATACTCGCCACAGTTATAACCAAGTTTACCGCAATATTTGCTGATGAAAGATTTGGAAAAATCAATATGTTAGCGCCACCATCTACTAGGTCGCTAAATGGATGATATTCCTTCAGAAGCGTTGGATCCAAGGCTAAATGTGCCTGCATTTCGCCGTCAGCGATGATATTTGGATACTTTTCATGCAGTAATTTGAGAGCTGCACGCATTTTCAAAGCAGCAGGACCTTTTGTCACAGAACCAAAATTAGAGTATGTGACAAAAGCAATTCTTGGCTGAATGTTCATCGATTCCACCTCCTCTGCAACAAGTCTAGCAATCTCCACCAATTCTTCTGGGTTTGGCTCGAAATTTATAGATGCGTCTGCTAAAAATATTGGTCCAAATCGACTCATGAGTACGTACATGGAGCATACTTTTTTCACATCTTGTCGCGGTCCAATTATCTGAAGTGCTGGTCTCAGTGCATCAGGATAATTTCTACTCAGACCACTTACCATGGCATCTGCGTCTCCCATTTCAACCATCATGGCACCATAGTAATTTCTGCTACGCATGGCGGAAATCGACTCTTGATAAATAAATCCTTTCCTCTTTCTTTTATTGTACAACGTATCACAATATAGGTGAAAATTTTCATTTTCTTCTTCTCCAATTGGATCTGAAGGATCTATGATCGTGACATCTTGCAAATGGATTTTATTGACATCACATAAATATTTTATATTTTCTCTTTCTCCTAGTAATATTGGATGGGCGATACCTTCATTGACAATCTCCAATACGGCTTTAAGTACATTCAAGTCTTCTGCATCTGCAAATACAACTTTTTTAGGATTTGACTTGGCTCTTTTCTCAAGCAATCGCATCAACCTATTATCTAAACCAATTCGCTTCGACAGTTGTATTTTGTATGCTTCCCAATCTTCAATGGGTGCTTGTGCTACATTGGTATCGATAGCAGCTTGTGCTACTGCAGGTGCTACGGAGACCAATAGCCTAGGATCGACGGGTTTAGGTATAATATAATGTCTTCCAAAGGTAATATTTTTCTCACCGTATGCCATGTTGACTAAATCAGGGACAGGCTTTTTGGCCAAATTAGCGAGGGCTTTGACCGCTGCTAGTTTCATCTCCTCATTGATACGTTTCGCTCTGACATCCAAAGCTCCACGGAATATAAATGGAAATCCTAAGACATTATTGACTTGATTAGGAAAATCTGACCTACCAGTAGCCACTATTGCGTCAGGTCTGGCATGAGTTGCCTCTGTGTATGAAATTTCAGGATCTGGGTTCGCCATAGCAAATATAATAGGGTTTTCAGCCATCCCTTGTATCATAACTGCCGTTAGAACGTTGCCCCTAGAAAGACCAATAAATACATCGGCACCTTGCAAGGCTTCAGATAATGTGGTCGATTCCGGTAGATTTGGATTCGCAAATTCAGACTTTTTTCCATCGAGATTTTGTCTGTTAGGATGAATCAACCCCTTGCTATCAAACATAAAAATATTCTTTTTCAAAGCACCCATGCTGACATACAGTCTAGTACATGAAATTGCAGATGCACCTGCACCGCTAACAATGATTCTGACTTTAGAAATGTCTTTTTCAACTAAATCTATAGCATTTATCAATGCCGCGGAACTGATAATCGCAGTGCCATGCTGATCATCATGCATGACAGGTATGGACAACTCCTCCTTTAATCTTTCTTCAATTTCAAAACATTGAGGTGCCGAAATATCTTCTAAATTGACACCTCCAAAAGTGGGTTCTAATATTTTGACTGTTCGAACAAATTCATCAACATCTTTGGTATTGAGTTCGATATCAAAAACATCAATATCCGCATATATCTTAAATAACAATCCTTTACCTTCCATAACCGGTTTTGATGCGTCTGGCCCAATATCACCCAAACCAAGCACAGCTGTACCATTGCTGATGACAGCGACTAAATTGCCTTTTGCTGTATATTTATACACATCATCCTTTTGTGCTGCTATAGCCAAGCATGGCTCAGCCACGCCGGGAGAATAGGCAAGAGAAAGGTCCCTCTGTGTACTATGCTCCTTGGTAGGGACAACTTCGATTTTACCCGGCCTACCCTGTTCGTGGTACTTCAGCGCATCTATCCGTAACTTTTCCTTATTATTCATATTTTTATATAATGTGATTAGGAATTAATGACACAATCCAATGCAAAGGTAGAGTAAAGAAATATTTTTCCTATTGATAAAAATCATGTCATCTAAAAATGAAACTAAAACCAAGAAAAAACAGTTTTTTTTCAATTCAAGATTAATTATATTGAACATTGTCTCATTTATATTATGTTGTTTATCTGTGTATTATATATTATACAATAAAAATATAAATTTTTATTTTATTTTTAATTGATTATATATATAAAATATAAATAATATGTTATAACTTTGTGCTGTGTAAGTTTTGGTTATTAAATTGTAAAATTCGTAGTTGCTCGTGAAACGTCACGAGCACTTTTTATAATATTACACCTGAAAAGATTTATTTAATATTGTGGTATATATTATTTTAAAAATAAATATCTGGCACGATATTTGAAATATAAAGATTATATGAGTTTTGGTTATTAAATTGAGTAATGCCCGTGTTCTTCGTCTTTACACGGGCTTTTTTATTTCCACCCGTTTATATTGTTATTCCCCAACTTTAGGTGATTTTAATACAACAACATGTAAGAAGGTTGATAATTATTATTAGAATTGCATTAAGTACTTTAATTTTGGCCTTTCAAATTTAAAAAGAAAATTTATGGCAGAAATCATTCGAATGCCCAGATTGAGTGATACCATGGAGGAAGGTAATATTGTTTCATGGTTAAAAAAAGTTGGCGATTCTGTTAAAGCAGGCGATATATTAGCTGAAGTTGAAACAGATAAGGCTACTATGGAGCTTGAGAGCTACTTTAACGGCACACTTTTGTACATCAGTAAAGAAAAGGGCACTGTCCCTGTGGATGGGATTATTGCAATTATTGGAAACGCAAGTGATGATGTAAACGCTTTACTGTCCAATGAAACGCAAACAAATTCACCAATAAACCCAAAAATTACAGACGAAAAAGCAATTAAAACAGAAGAACCTGCCAAAGCAGTAGTCCAAGCACCTGTTTCTGTAACTGCTGAACATCTTAGACTTAAAATTTCTCCGTTGGCAAAAAGTCTTGCAAAAGAAGCCGGCATAGATCCTTCTTCTATTTCAGGATCAGGAGACCAAGGTAGAATAATAAAGAAAGATATCGAAGTTTACATGGCTGCTCATTCCAATGCTGCACCAGTTAAACAAGAAACTGATACTTTCCAATATGGTGATGTGGCAGTGACACAAATGAGAAAAGTCATAGCAAAACGGTTGGGTGAAAGTAAATTTACTGCCCCACACTTCTATCTGACTACCGAAATAAATATGGACAAAGCCATAGAAGCACGTGAAGCTATCAATCAGGTTTCAGATGTAAAAATTAGTTTCAATGACTTCATCGTCAAAATATGTGCATTAACACTTAAAAAACATCCGGCAATAAATTCTTCATGGTATGGTGACAAAATAACCTATCACAAAGAAATCAATATTGGTGTTGCTGTGGCTGTCGAAGATGGGTTATTGGTTCCAGTAGTTTTCAATGCTGATCAAAAATCACTCTCTCAGATTAATGTTGAAGTGAAATCTCTTGCAGTGAAAGCAAAAAATAAAAAATTAGCACCACAAGAAATGACCGGTAATACGTTCACTATTTCTAATCTGGGTATGTTTGATATCGAAGAGTTTACGGCTATCATCAATCCACCAGATGCATGCATTTTGGCTGTGAGTAGTATCATTAAAAAGCCTATTGTAAAAGATGATGAAATCGTAGTTGGCAATATGATGAAAGTGACTCTATCATGCGATCACAGAATAGTTGACGGAGTTACTGGTGCCAAATTTTTACAAACACTTAAACAAACATTAGAAAATCCAATTATAGCATTACTATAAATGTGGATGACTTTCATTGGAGATACATTTATAAAATACATTTAAATCGATATTTTTCACAAATTTCCTTTGATTTGATATCTTTTAGTATCCATTGATTTAACTGAGTATCAATAAAACTAAAAAAGGGATTCAGAAAAATCTGAACCCCTTTTTATTATTGTTTAATCCCGATTAGTAACCGGCATTTTTGTTACCAATGAATCTAGAACTTCCTGTAGATTTCACTCCAGTTCCTTTTGTTGAAAAACTGCTAGAAGGTCTTTCCATATCAGCATCTGTTGGTTCACATAATCTGAACTCAACTCTTCTATTCATATAATGCTCTTTCTCTTTCTTGCTATTTGCTACCATTGGAGAATCTTCACCACCATACATCAATTTGAATCTGCTTCTGTCGATGCCGTACTGGCTTACTAAATAATTCACCACATTTTCAGCTCTATTGTAAGAAAGTCCATTGTTATAGTCATTACTTGCTCTTTGATCTGTATGACCATAAACTGTTACACAAGTATTAGGACACATTTTCATAACAGATGCAACATGATGTAAATGGCCATAAAACTCAGGCTTAATGTTAGCTTTGTCTAAATCGAAATGAATCATAGGTAAGAACCATTTTCCACAATCGTCAGATTTTGCTCTAAAAGAACCAGCTTTAGCGTCAATTGCTTTATTAACATCATCCATAGTGATACAACACTTCACATCTGCAACACCATCTTTGCTAACAACATATCCCGGTGGAGAATAAGGTTCCTTATCTTTATAGTCAGGAATACCATCAGAATCACTATCTAAAGCAATACCTCTTGTATCAACAGCTGCACCAGCAGGAGTGTTAACTTCTTGATCTAACATGTCAATAACTCCGTCACCATCTGTATCTGTTAGGTCAAATACTGGTCTTTGCTTCAATGCAGCGATGTCGTTCATTGTTGCATCCAATGGATTCAGCCAGTACAATGGCTCTGTTACTTTATCAAAGCTACCTAAATTAATACCTAATCTTAAATTTGTATAGTGAGAGATATCAGCGTTATTTGTAGCATCCAATGCCGTTCTAAACATAATACCATCCAAATAATCATTGTCTGACGCAATCACTTGATGTTCAAGACCCAAATTCAATCTTTTAGATATTTTTCTTGAAACACCAGTTGCTCCTGTAAATATAACGTGAATGTTTGTTTCATCACCTAATCTGAAAATACCAGCTTTCTTAAAACCAGTTGTTTCGTAAGTACCGTCATATTTAGCTTTGATGTCTTTTACGATTGCCTTTCTTCCTGCCTTTGTATTGAAATCATTAGCATTAGAAATAGCAGCAAGGCCTGTATAAGGATTTCCACTAGCATCAAGTAGGTCTAACTCAGCTTTATGTGTTGATAAACCAGTTCCTAATGCAACATACCAATTCCATTTGTTTCTATCTTTATGGAATAATATATTTCCAATATTTAGAACACCCTGCATAGCGACATATCCATAAGTTGTTCTTACGCTAGGAAACCAACCGTCAGGGATAGTTTTATATGGAGTCCATCCTTGGAAGTTACCTGTACTTCCTTCTTCAATTAAACCACCACCATAATTTCCAGTGGTCCATCTTTGTGGGTCTTTAAAATATGCTCTTCCATAAAATAATTCTCCACGTAAGGAAAATGTATAATGTATGGCTTTTCTCAAGTGTAAACCTAATCCAAAACCACCTGGAATAGTTCTATCTACATCACCATCTATAAAAAAGTGACCAGCATGTATTCCCAATTCCCATGCATTTTTAGGCTTAGCAGAATAAGAAGTTTTTCCCATTCTCCAACTTTGCTCTGTGTCAGAGGTCGTCATTGTTTCAGTCTGAGCCATAATCACGTTATAGCCAAAGAGAACCATTAATAAAAGAGTAAAAATCTTGTTTGTCATAATGAATTATTTACTGTAATAAGTTTTGAACTACAAAAGTACTATCTTTAAAGTTAATTAAAAGCCAAAGATAAATATATTTTTTAAAAATTAATCAATTTTGTGCTAAACCAATTAATTTTCTACATCTTTCTAAAGAGCATTTTAATTTTTTCTATGACGTATATTTTATTTTAATGTCACAAATAAACATTGTCTTGAATTTTATTGCAAATTATATACCAAAATAAGATTAAATATAATGAATCAAAGTCTACTCCAGCAATTAACATCCTATTTGAATTATTATTTAGTATTAAAATATTAGTAATCATATTTTTATATCTTTGCAAAAAATATTATATAATATGTTACACGGCTTGGATACAGAAATGTACTCTTCATTGGTTGAAAATGGTATTTTACACAAAAACCATTCACAATCAAATATCAACAATATAAATGTCGGATTTTTTACATTTGATAGTACATTTAGCCACCAAGTGTTACTTCATTTACAACAATTCACCAATCAATTTTCAAACCTTCATTGTATTTATTACGGCCACGTTACAAATGACCAGGATACAATTAAATCGATTTTTTCGGAATGCCAAACTAATCGAATTTTCCCGATATTTATTGGGTTTCACGAAGATATCCAAGAATATATATATACCCAAGGTCAAACCATTCATTACCTTTCAAATAGAATCATGCTTGGTACAGAAAATTATGATAAATACAATTTCATTGGTTACCAAAGACATAAATGTCCTTATTTGGATGTCCTAAAAGTTGAGAATAATTTTTTAAATGCCTTAAGCCTTGGGAAATATACCACTTTCCCTTATATGTTGGAGCCGATTCTGCGAGACGCAGACTTGTTGCATTGTCATCTAGATATTCTTAAAAAGTCAGAAGCGCCTCATTGCTACACTGCTCTTCCTACCGGAATTACATCAGAACAATTTTGCCAAATAGCCAAATTTGCAGGTATGTCCGACAATTTAAAATGTCTAAGTGTATCACCTACAACAATTGATTTTGATCACCAAAATGAATCATGCATCACAGCAGAATTTCTATGGTATTTTTTGGAAGGTTTGAATATGAGATCAGCAGATCATCCCATTTTAAATACTGAATATCAATCATTTGTTGTTACCAATCAGCATTTGGATATAGATCTCACCTTTGTCCAAAATGAATATGGAAAGTACTGGCTTAAGTTGAAAAAAGACGGATCACCAAAATATATTGCTTGCGCTCCGGAAGAATACCAATTATGTTTACATCAAGAAATACCTAATAGACTTCTAAAAATAATTGAAAACCTCACTGAATAAGTCTTTCCAATGCCATGCCTCGGGAGCCTTTGATTAAAATCAAGGCATCGGACCACTCGTTTAAGGATATTTTATTCGAGGTATCTTGTAGATTCAAGTAAAAATCTGCTTTATATTTATTTTTAAACCTACCAAATGATTTTCCAATAAAAATGCGCTTATAAAAAGGTTTTGCAAATGTAAATTGGATGACTGATTCATGTTCTAATTCAGAAAAATCACCTAACTCGAGCATGTCCCCAAGTATAATAATTTTCCTTTCGTGCTCAATTTTACCAAAATCATCAATGGCTGCCTGCATACTACTTGGATTGGCATTATAGGCGTCAAGGATAACCTGATTATGCTGAATTTTGACTAACTGCGATCTGTTGTTATTGGGTGCATAGGAGCGGATACCAGCCAATATATTATCCCAAGTCAAGCCAAAGTGTTTCCCTAAAGTGATCGCTAATCCAATATTATTAATGTTGTAACTACCGTATAATTGAGTATCAATAATTTGTTCTTGATACTGACATTTTATTGTAGGAAATTCTTGAATGATGGTAAATTCTGAAGCATTAAATGTTTCCTTTCTACAACTGTTATATTTTTGGAATGGAATGTTTGATAGGTTTTCATTATACATAATAGTGCCCTCGTTCGTACAAACATAATCAAACAACTCTGACTTTGCTTTAATCACACCTTCAAGATTTCCGAAACCTTCTAAATGAGCTTTGCCTATGTTTGTGATGATTCCAAGTTCAGGATCAGCAATTTCACAAAGCATTTTGATTTCACCGATATGATTTGCACCCATCTCAACTATCAATATTTCGGTATCTTGGGTAGAGTTTAATATGGTCAAAGGAACACCAATGTGATTATTCAAATTGCCGACTGTTGCTGAAACTTCAAACTTGGTGGACAATACAGACTTTATAAGTTCTTTTGTGGTAGTTTTACCATTCGACCCTGTGATTCCTATGACTGGAATAGTCAATTGCTGCCGATGCCAATTTGCCAGTTTTTGCATTGCAGTTAGTACATCTTCCACATAAAACATTGATGGTAATCCTGATAAATTAGGATCATCAACTACGGATAACAAAGCTCCCATTTCAATTGCTTTCACAGCGAATTGATTACCATCGAAATTCTCTCCCTTTAATGCAAAGAAAATTTGATCCTTAAGTATTTTGCGACTATCGGTGGTTACACCTGAAGACTTTAAGTAATATTTGTAAAGTTGTTGTATATCCACAGCACCTTCCATTTGCTATTAAAATAATAAGGCCTATGAATTATACAAGTCATAGGCCTTAATGTATTATTGAAATAAAAAATTATTATTTATATCTACGTTTGATCTTTCTTCCACTTTCTTTGAAGGCATTTCCGCCCACATCCTCGTTTCCGGCAGATCCTCCTACCCTAATCATGGCGCATCTGAATCCGATAGTTCTATCGGATTTATCTTCATCTTTGTACCTTCTCGTACCTGGAGACAACCAGAAAGCTCTGTCAGCCCATGAACCACCTTTGTAAACTTTTGATTTGTCACTAACTAAAGTAGTCTCACCATAAAGATATTTGATGTAATCTTCGTCTCCATCTTCATGATTTCTGGCATCGCCTACTTTATAATTCTCTCTATCAGCAACTTCAGCATCCTCAACGTATCGATACTTTAATCTACCTAAAGAATCCTTTTCTACTGGTTTACCTTCCTCATCAATTACAATAGATTCAAAAACGTTACCTCTGAATGGGTTAAGATCGTGGTTCTCAACATCATTCAATGTTAAACTTGTTGTAGGTCTGTAAGTATCTTCAGTCCATTCATTTACATTACCAGCCATATTGTATAAACCAAAATCATTAGGTAAATATGATCTAACTGGTGCAGTAAAGGAAGCATTGTCGTTCAAATTTCCTGCAAGACCCATATAGTCACCCCTTCCTCTCTTGAAGTTGGCCAAAATTCTACCTTGCGTTTTAGTATGTTTTTTATACCTTACAGTATTACCATTCCAAGGGTAAATTCTTCTATCAGTATAGACCTCATCATCCGTGGTAGGTTGATTTCCTTGCAATCCTAAAGCAGCGTATTCCCATTCTGCCTCTGTAGGAAGTCTGTAATCCGGTAACAAAATACCATCATCAAACATAACAGGTCTTTCTCCTCCTGTTGCCAAATCAGGTAAATTTTTCTTGACATTACCTTGGTATTGACCAGTCAAATATGCTTTTGTATCAAAATTATCTGAATCTTTACCATCTGGTGAAAGGTTAAGGATGCCTCTTTCCACAAGGATCATTTCATTCACCCTATTAGATCTCCATTTGGCATATTCATTGGCTTGAAGCCAGTTTACACCTACTACCGGATAATCATCATATGAAGGGTGTCTAAGGTAGGTTTCTACTAATGGTTCATTGTACGCCAATTCTTCGCGCCAAACTAATGTATCCGGAAGAGCATTATTATATACTTCTGGATAAGAAACATAGTGTCCCTTTAACCACCAAAGATATCCTCTGTAGTTGATATTTGAAACTTCTGTTTCATCCATATAAAATGAAGACACGGTCACCCTTCTTGGTATGTTATTGAATTCATAGGTGACATCTTGCTGGGTTTGCCCCATAGAAAATGTTCCACCTTCAACCAATACTAAGTTAGGCCCATCAATCTGGCCTTCATAATTTTTCTTTTCAAATCCACCATAAGCAGGATCGTTATATTTCCAACCAGTGGCTGAATCACGCTCACCGCCTTTACTGCAGGAGCCCAAAGTAATGGCAATAGATACCATTCCAAATAAGAAGAAAATTAAATTTTTCATGAACTGATATTCTTAATAACTATTTTAGCGGCCCAAATATAAGGCAAAATTTATAACTACAAAAAAAAATATTCCTATTTAAAAAAACTTCATAAAGATACTTCACAAATTGTACCAAACTTCTTTGGTTTCATCGGAAAATTTGAAAACAATCATTGTAATTGGTCTTTTTTGGATATAAATAATCAAAGTTGAAATTAAGGCCTAATTCATGACTTCCTCCTTGTGAAATACTTAAATCAGACACCGTATAATCAAAACTGTAGGTTATTTTGAGAAAATGTTTCTGAAATCCAACTAAGCCAATAACAGCATCGCTATTTTTGAAAGTGTGCCTATAAAAACCACCAATTTGAAAGGAGTTTACCGACAAAATGGCCCCAATATTCAGCTGTTTAAATCGTCCTTGATCTATATAAAGGATACTTGGTGATAAAAACGATGGAAATGATGTTTTATTGCCTTCCACGAAATTGTGCTGATAACCTGCATGAAAATTCCATCGTATGGGAATCATCGATCCAGAGTTCCCCAAACCTGAAGTTGACACCTGAAATATTTCAGGAGAGTTCAAATTATGTGCACTCAGACCAATATAGTATCTTGGATTATACAAGAGAAAACCGCTTCCAATTGATAGATATTTTTCAGCTGTGGATATAATGTTTTCAGCTGTGGGTAAAGGTGTACCTCCTGCCGAAAGAGGACCATTATTGGGGTCTATACCGTCACCAAATGTCAACTTATCAGCATTAAAACTCAAATAATTTATTCCTACATTGATGCCACCTTTTATATATATGTCATTTTTAATTCTAATTTTGTAGCTATAATATCCTAAAACGCCAGTATTTTGAAGCGTACCCAGACCGGCATTGTCATTGAGAATAGACATGCCCATACCTGCTCGCTCTTTTACAGATTGGTCATAGGAAATATGAAAAGTCGTGTAAAGAGTTGGTAATAATGGCCATTGGTGTCTGTAGCCAGCTTGTATATGAGGGCCTATAGTATTACCTGCAAAGGCAGGATTCAAGTAAAGTTGAGCATTAAAATACTGGGTAAAAACAGGATCTTGACCAAAAAGAGATAAATTGGACACAATGAATAATAGGAACCATAAATTAAGCCTAAATACTTTCCAAAAGTCAAGAGATTTATCCAAACTATATTTTTTTATAATATTTTAAAACTGATTTTGAGTTGTGCAATATATATTTGTTAATGTCGTTTAAGCATAAACGTTACAAAATTAATAAAATTTTAATCTTTGATAAGAATTCAACTTATAATAATATTGAAACTTCAGTTTAAATTTTAAATGAATTTTTTCCAATGTACTCTACTTACACCAAAAGAAAGATTTTTACCTTAATTTGTGTCTTTTACACCCTTTTTAGCGTCCATGCCCAACAGACCTTATCACGAGTTTTTACACTTTCCTGGCAAAATGAAACAATACCTTTTCAGCTTGTAGATGGAAAATTTGTTTTGAGTGATGATATCTCCCAGCATTTTTTCGCTAAAATTCCTACTCAAAGGTTAAAAGTAAAGGGTTCACGACTCATACCCTTGGAGACTGAAAATTTTTCCATTTCAAATCAAGTTCAGGGAACATTATCAGATCAGTTTGACTACGTTTGTGAAATCAGTGAATTCAGAGGACAATATCATCTATTGATAGATGTAAATCCAGTCAAAAAGTTGAATGGAAGAATCGAAAGATTGAAATCCTTTCAGTTTGATGTGGAATTCATCACTGACAATGTTGTAAATGGAAATAGAAATCCTGAAGCAACTTTCAATTCAGTTTTGGAAAAAGGAGAATTTTATAAAATAAGTGTAGAAAAAACCGGCATTTTTAAACTGGATAAGGATTTTATAGAAACAAAAATTGGTAAATCCATCTCCGGAATAAACCCAAAATCAATAAAAATCTATGGTCAAAGAGGAGGAATGTTACCTGAAGAAAACAGTGCTACTCGGATAGACGATTTAAAGGAATTAAGTATCTATGTTGAAGGTGAAACTGATGGAAAGTTTGATGCCGGAGATTATGTATTATTTTATGGAGAAGGACCAGAAAAGTTGGATTTTGATAGCATCCGCAATAATTTTTTACTGAAAAAGAACATCTACGATACAAAAAACTACTATTTCATCACTTTTGAAGGCGTCTCAGGTCAAAGAATTGGAACCCAAAATCCACTTCAAACATCCAATAAAACATATAATTATTATGATGATGTTCAAAGATATGAAGTTGATGAAACCAACCTCTTAGGAAGTTATGATAGGACAGAAGGTGCTGGAAAAGAATGGTTTGGAGATTATTTTAGAAGTGATAGAAGTAAAAACTACACAAATGTATTCAAAGGCGATTACATTCCTTCATCTCCTTTACGTGTGTATTACAAGTTTGCTTCAAGAAGTAATAATACGACTTCAATCAACCTCAAAATTGGAGAAAAAAACTTTAAAAAGAGCATTTCCGGAGTTAATATTGATGATATAGAAGGGACATATGCATCACAAGCAGTCATAGATGAAATTTTCAATGTTAGTACTTCAAACCCTTCAATTATCTTAGAATTTCCAAATACCACTGCAGAAAGTGAAGGATGGTTGGATTTTATCCATTTAGAGGGGCAAAAACTCATTGATTTGAGTAAAAGTCCTTTTGGTTTTAGAAATAAATCGGCTAGAAATGAAGGCGTCGTCAAGTTTTCTCTTATAAACACTTCCAACAAAACTATTTGGGAAGTAACCGACCCATTTAATATAATAAGAATGTCAATAAATGCCGATGGAATGTATTTTTCATCCGACAACCAAGTCCATGAATTTTATACAATGTCAGGTAGTTCAGATGCTTTGACTCCAACCTTTATTTCAAAAGTGTCAAACCAGAATGTACATAGCATCAAAGATGAAGATATGTTAATTGTGTATTTTTCTGATATAAAATCTGAAGCTGAACGATTAAAAATTCATCACGAGTCTCATTCTGGACTAAAAGTCAGAATATTAGATATTAATGAAATTTATAATGAATTTAGTAGCGGAAAGTGTGACCCTTCAGCAATTAGAGACCTTACTAGATTAATGTTGTACCGAAACCCTGATTTTAAGTATTTGCTTCTATTTGGTGATGGTACATATGACTATCGAGGTTTGGTAAGAAATATCAATCCTGAAAATTTCATTCCAGTATATGAAACTGATAATTCACTCGAACCTATTTATGCTTTTCCAAGTGATGATTATTATGGTTTGCTAGGAGACGATGAAGGAAAAAACCTTGTGGGAAGTGTGGATATAGCCATTGGAAGACTTCCTGTAAGAAATATTGATGAAGCGCAATCATCGGTAGATAAAATCATCCATTATGAAACATCACCAGATTGTCTAGGTGACTGGCGAATGAGATTGACTTATTGCGCTGATGACCAAGATTCAAACTATCATTTTAATGACATGGATGATATTGCAAGAAAAGATGCGATAAGGAATACTATTATGAATCAGAATAAGATTTATTTTGATAGCTATGAACAAACATCTACTTCTGGAGAAAACAGGTATCCCTACGCCAATCAAGAAATCAATCAAAATGTATTCAAAGGTGTACTCGGCATGACATATTTGGGACATGGTGGCCCATTAGGTTGGGCTCAAGAAAGAGTGCTGACTGTCCCTGATATATTGTCTTGGAATAATTATGACAAACTAATGGTGATGACCACGGCTACATGTAGCTTTGGTGCATATGATGATCCATCGATCACTTCTCCGGCTGAACATGCCTTTTTGAATCCTAAAGGTGGTGCAATTGCTCTATTAACAACGACAAGATCTGTATATACCAATTCAAATAAAATACTAACCGATGCCGTTCATGAGGAGCTTTATGTGAAAAAAAATGGCAAACCATCAAGTATTGGCGAAGCTATCATGATTGGTAAGAACATCAATACCAACGCTTCTTTCATTACTAATAGTAGAAAATTTGCATTGATTGGGGATCCTGCTGTAAAAATCGCCTTACCAAAACTAAATGTTCTTACTACTTCCATCAATGGAAATGATCCAACTATGGTAAGGGACACCTTCAATGCTCTCGAGAAAATCACAATAACTGGTATCGTCACCGATGAAAACAATGTGATTAACACATCATTTAATGGAACAGTGTACCCAACAGTGTACGACAAGAAGATCACTGTAAAAACAAAAGGCAATGATAGTGATTCCTATCCGGCCCCATTTTCGTTATTTAAGACCATCATTTTCAAAGGTTCAGCAGAAGTGAAAAATGGAGAATTCGTATTTTCATTTTACGTACCTAAAAATATCAATTATACCTTTGGCGATGGTAGAATATCCTACTACGCTACGGATGGAGATCGCACTGATGCAGGAGGATATTTTGATACATTCACCGTGGGTGGTTCTACTAAAAATAGTATTTTGGATGAAACAGGTCCACAAGTAAAATTATACCTCAATGATGAGTCATTTATCAATGGAGGAATTTCACACGATCATCCGGTATTAATTATGGATTTAGTAGATGATTATGGAATCAATGTTACCGGAACTGCTGTGGGGCAAGACATAACGGCAGTTATCAACAACGACCAACAGAACATCCATATTCTCAATGATTTTTACGAATCAGATAAAGGTGATTATACGTCCGGAAAAGTGACTTTTCCACTTTCAAACCTTCCGACGGGCAAACATTACATTACAGGTAAAGCATGGGATATCTCAGGCAACTCAGGTGAAGCAAGATTGGACTTTGTCATAGCCAATTCCACTGATAACATCCTACAGCATGTTTTAAATTATCCTAACCCATTTACGTCTTCTACACAATTTACCTTTGAACATGATTTTATTCCAACGGAGATAGATGTATGTGTGTACATTTATTCGATTTCAGGGAAATTGGTAAAAACCATTACTCAATCCAATTTTTACAATGGCAACAGGGTTCATGATGTCAATTGGAACGGAAAGGATGATTTCGAAAACAAATTGGCCAAAGGTGTGTATCTTTATAAAATTGTAGCACATTCTAAGGAACTGAACCAGACCAAGGAGAGCAAATTTGAAAAACTTGTCATATTGTGATCTGAGTTTTTGGTCATCCTGAGGCGCTGCATTCTATGGTACATTGTTTCAATTAATTTATAAATTTAGTTAGAACTTTATTACATTTGCAAATTATAAATTTTACATATATGAATTTTAGGCATAAATTGTTCATTTTCATAATATTATGCATTTCGCTACTTAAGGTAAATGCACAAGTTCGTTGGTCTGTTGCACAAAATTGTTTTACGGACAACAATGGTCAGTGTGTTACCAACACGCTGCTGACGGCAGTACCTTTCTTGAGAATTGCGCCTGATGCCCGAAGCGGCGCTATGGGTGACGTAGGCGTTGCGACTACACCTGATGCAAATTCTATTCATTTCAATGCTTCAAATCTTGTGTTTTCTGAAGAAGCCACAGGATTGTCAATGACATATACTCCATGGTTGAGAAATTTAAATCTTGATGACATATTCCTCTTGTATTTATCCGGTTATTATAAAATGGGAAAGAATCAAGTGTTTGGTGGAGCCATAAGATATTTCTCCCTTGGGGAAATAGACTTCACTGATAATCAAGGTAATTCATTAGACAAAGGTTATCCTCGAGAATTTGACATAACTATGATGTATGGAAGAAAATTAGGTGATAATCTTTCAGCATCACTTTCAGCAAAATACATTTATTCTACATTGACAGGTGGTAGAAATATATTGGTTGGTGGTGTAGAAATCAATAATGCAAGGTCATTTGCAGCAGATTTGGGACTTACATATAGGAAAAAGGCCAAACTCGGTGGGTATAATGGCGATTGGACATTGGGATTAGCAATTACCAATGTTGGTTCTAAGGTCACTTACAACAACAACCTAGATTATAAAGACTTCATTCCAACAAATTTAGGACTTGGAACTTCATACAAGATGGAATTGGACAAATACAATACTTTGATGTTCGGATTTGATATCAATAAATTGATGGTACCTACTCCAATAGCTCAGTATATAGATGAAGGTGATGGTATATTGGTACCGAACCCTGAGTATTCTAAGGATGGAGATGACATTGGTGATTACAGACAGAAATCTCTTTTTGACGGAATTTTAGGGTCATTTGGAGATGCTCAAGGTGGTTTCAGTGAAGAAATAAAGGAACTATCATACAGTGTAGGTGCTGAATATTGGTACGATAAACAGTTTGCATTTAGGCTTGGATATTTTGCTGAACATAAAGAAAAAGGCAATAGAAAATATTTCACTGTTGGTGCAGGTATTAAATACAATATTTTTGGAATAAACCTTTCTTATCTTGTTCCTACATCAGTGATTCCGAATCCTTTAGATAATACTTTGAGATTTTCATTGTTGTTTGATTTCTCCGTCTTTTCGTCTGACGAATGATTTTTAACTCTTCACTTTTGATGTAAATCACATTATCATGAGTGCAGAATCAGTGATTCAAGATATTATCGCAGGGAAGGTGGCGCCTATCTATCTTCTCCATGGTGAAGAATCCTACTATATTGACCAAATAGCCGATGCCATTGAAGATCATGTTCTGAGTGAGGTTGAAAAAGCGTTTAACCTTATGATATTCTATGGAAAAGATGTGGATCACAAAACAATCATCGATGAATGTCGTCAGTATCCTATGATGTCTCGATTGAGGGTTGTGATTTTGAAAGAAGCCCAAGATTTAAAGTCCTTCAACGATCTCTTAAGTTATGTAGAGAATCCATCTCCAAGTACTGTTCTTGTCTTGTGTCATAAACATAAGAAAATTGACCAAAGGACAAAATTGGCAAAAACTATTGCCCAGAAAGGAATCATGTATGAGTCTGCAAAGTTGTATGACAATAAAATTCCTGAATGGATCAATAAATATGTCCAATCAAAGGGTTTCAAAATAGATCCGCAAGCAGTACAAATGGTTTCTGAATATATCGGTTCTGACCTGACGAGGATAGTCAGTGAAATAGATAAGGCAACCATCAATCATAATCCGAAGATTACTATTTCCACCGAATTGATACAAGAACAAATCGGTATCAATAAAGACTTCAATGTTTTCGAACTCACAACCGCATTGGGTACAAAAAATTTTACAAAAGCAAATCAGATCATCAAATACTTCGCTGAAAACACTAAAAACAATCCAACTGTCGTCGTTATTTCAATGGTGTTCAATTATTTTGTAAAAGTCATTATTGTTGCCCAGAACAACAAAGCATCAGATATGGAGTTGGTAAAGATTGCCGGCATTCCTTCCACATTTTTTGTACAAGAATACAGAAATGCGGCAAAAAAATATACCTTACCGCATTTGAAAAAAATATTTTTTGCTTTGAAAAAAGCTGACCAACATTCCAAAGGTGTTGGCGCTAGTCATGGTGAAGAATCCTTTATCCTAAAAGATATCCTGATTGCCTGCATGATGCCCCAATGACATCAATTCAACCAATTGTGGTATGGGATTCTAGACAATAGAAGTATCAAGCCAATGCCATAATAGATTAATACCGTTTTTGTCCCATCCATTGTGAGCGATCGCTTTAGTTTCAAATATCCAAATGTGATGAGTATTACGGCAATCACATTGATCATAGGGTGTTCCACAGCAATCAATCGGCCTAAAGAATCATGCATTGTTTCGGATGACAAGTTTTTAAATCCATTTGGCGAAATGAAGTATAAAATGATGCCTAATAGCAACTGTGTGTGTGTCAAGATAAATGCCACTTTAGCGGAGCGGAAACTTCTGGTAGCCGCTTGAACTGGGTTATATTTTCCCATCACTGCAAAAACAAGGGTTACAACGATTAAAATCAACAATAACCATGCAAGGTAGGAATGTAGTGGTTGGATAATTGAATACATAAATGATGTTTTTAATATGTAAAAATTAAGTTATTTGTGTTCACAATTTTTCAAAGCGTCTTCCACTTCAATAATTGTAAATTCTTTAAAATCTGAAAACCAAGACTTATTCACATAGTTGACAATATTGGCAATTTCTGTAGCGCTCAGCGATTTATGGTTTGGCATTTCCTTCAATAAATAAGTCTGATCTTGCCATAAAGTATCTCTTTTGCCGTATCGAATAGTGCACGCCATCGATGCATGTCCCAAAATGGGTGATTGTGATAGTGCCGGCACTAAATTGTTTAAACCGGAACCATCTTCCATATGACAATTTTGACAATTTGCCTCATATAATCGCTTCCCCTGAACGTAGGGAGTTTCATGACACCCCACTACAAAAAATAAAATTGATATGGCCCAAAATCTTTTATTGCTCATCACCATTTTTATATGCTTGGCTCAGCCTTTGGATATCCTCTATTAATTTTGGTGTGGTAGTGGGATCTGTCCCTTCACTAAATGATCTGATGTGACCATGTTTATCAATCAATATGATCTTTCCGCTATGATCAAATCCACCCGGAGCATCCGGATCCTCTAAAGCAGCCACGAGAAAATAAGAGTTTGCCAGTTCAAAAGTTTCATCTTTATCACCTGTCAAAAAATGCCACTTTTTGCTGCTTACACCTAGATTATCAGCATACAATTTGAGTTTTTTTACATTGTCTCTTTTGGGATCTATTGTAAATGAGACCAACTTCACATTGTCATCGTTCTCGAAGGCCTGATATATTTTCAGCATTTCTTTTGCTACCCTTGGACAAATGGAAGGACAAGATGTAAAGAAAAAATCTGCCACATAAATAACATTTTTCAATGAATCATCTGTGATCAATACGCTATCTTGATTGAAGTGTGCAAACGACTTGACGGAATGTTTGACTTCTTGATCATTTTCAATTTTGGTTTGTCCTAAATATGGCAATGGTTCATATACTGAAGATTTGCAAGAGATAAAATAGATGCTTGCAATTCCAATTATACAGCTAATAAATGATTTCATTTTTCTTGATTTACATGTCTTTGTAAATAGGAATCACTGACTTCCATAGCGTGATACATATCATCGCTTACCTTTTGAATTTTTTGTTTCTCCTCCTTCAAATAATTGAGCCTCAATGATGTATCTTGTGGCTCATCGAAAGTTGCCATCCACGACATCATGCCTTCATCAGCATCATCCAGAAGCTGAACGAGATACAAAACTGAATCCCGCTCACTTTCAGCAACATCTAGAGCTTTTAATTTCCGTTTCAACGAATGGATTCTAGACATCTCAGGCATGACTTTATCATGTATGTCTATAACTTCTTGATACATCGGGTGATGTTCCGGTTTATCCAATTTCCCGTTAGGTTGCATTTTACAACTATAAATGAAAATCAAGACAATTGCCGCAATAATACTCTTACTCATGGATTCATATAAAATACTCCGCAAAGATACATATTAATGCCCCTATACTAAAATATATAGGCCGTCAAATGCTATTTTATATGATAGAGAATGTCATGAAACCGACGAATCCAACACCTTCAAATTTCCCCCAACGAATTCAAAGATACGATCTGTCATTTTCTTTAAAACATCTACATTATGGGATATGACAATAATAGAAAGATTGCTTTTTTCTTTGATTTTGAATAAAATATGCATGATTTCAGATATATTTTGCATATCCAATGCCGAAAATGACTCATCGAAAACTATGCATTTGGGTTTTAATAAAATGGCTTGCAGGATGGCAAATCTCTGTCTTTGGCCACCCGACAACTGCGCTGGATATTTATTCAACAAACCTTCATTCAAACCAAAATCGGACATCAATGGAGAAATGATTTCTTCATATTTTCTTCCGATATAAAGTCGTCTATGGACAAATAACAATTCTTTTAAAAGAGATCTCATGGTATAGTGCGGATTGAATGAATGGTAGCTGTCCTGAAATACAATTTGGATGTCCTGTGGTTTAGGCAGATATTTCTTTTGGTAAACCACACCATTCCACGTAATGGCGCCGTCATCAAAAGTCTCAATCCCAACAAGTATCTTGGCAAAAGTACTTTTTCCGCTTCCCGATGGCCCACAAATTCCTACAATCTCATTTTCATGAATGACCATAGAGATATCTTTCAAAACGACCACTTCTTGGCTTTTTAAAATCCTCGGAATAAAGTAGCTTTTACTTACCTTTTCCAATTTCAAAAGTACCAATCCATCGTGCTTGTCTTTTGCTTTGTCAGGGAGTTTAAAGTCAAGATATTCTTTAAGTTTTGCATTATTTACGCCATCATACACATTTCCAAAGTATTGTTGCTCACCACCATTTAGGAATAATAATTTATTGCATAACGGGAGAATCTGATTCAGATCATGGCTGATCACCATCAAACCATGATCTGGTTTTTGAGCATGTTCCTCAAGCATTCTCATGATGATAGAAGCATTTTCATTATCCAAAGATGCCGTAATTTCATCTGCGATGACCAACTTTGGCAAATTGATCAAGGACATGATCACGGATAATCTTTGAAGTTGGCCTCCTGAAAGTTGGTGAGGATAAGAGTTATAATATCTATCAAAGTCAACTAATTGTGCCTTTTCCATCCACTGAAACACAAGATCTTTCCTTTCGGATTTGGGCATATTATTATGGATGGTGATGGCTTCATCTATCTGTTTCCCTATGGTAAATACAGGGTTGAAGGTAGCTTCCGGATTTTGAAAAATGATGGAAATTTCTTTGCCTCTCAAATTATCCAAGGTTTTTCTGGAAGCTAAAAATAAGTCCACAGAATCAAACCACACTTCGCCATTCCGATGCAATGATTTCGGCAAGAGCTGGATTATTGTAGATGCCAATAGGGATTTTCCTGCTCCTGATGGACCAATGACGCCTATTCTATCTCCAGTGACCATCGAAAAATTGATATTTCTCAATAAAGTCTCATCATGAAAATGGCCATCAAATACATTTAAATTTTTGACTTCTAACATACCAAATCAAAGATAGTCAAAATATCATGATATTGATATGAAGTGTGAAAAAAGGATGTTAGTACAATAAGGATTGGGCAAAAAAAAAGAAAAGATTTCAACTTTTTGAAAACTTTTCTTTTAATGCAACAGTCAAATCCCAATGAGTATTTATTAATCTTTGATTGCGAAGAATGTGGGGTTTAAAACATTAAGAACAAGAGAGTTGGGCTACTTTGATATGTTCACCCAACTCACCTATTGCTCATTCCGTAAAACCTAAAAATAAAAGTACATTCTTTAACGCACAATAAGTCTTTTGAACTAGGAAATGGGATTATGGACGTCAGGCTAGCCACTCATTTAATTATCACCAAAAACTCAAAATTGTAAATGCACCGAAGTCCATAATCCCCAATCTCCCGATTATATATCTTTATATATATGAATCATTTTTGATATTACAAAGGTGCGACCTATCACGGGAGTAAACATCACTGTAAACACCCAATTTTAAAATTAGTGGTATTCCCGAGTATTTACTGGCTATATTACCCTAACTTTGTAGTCAAAATCCAGCATTATGATTCAAGTTTTGATAGCGGATGACCACACTATGTTTGTAGATGGAATCGAGTCTATATTAAGTCCTGAAAAAGATATTCAAGTAGCAGGACGATGTTATGAAGGTACAGAAGTCATACCATTTCTCCAAAAAACACCTGTGGATATCGTATTACTAGATGTCAATCTTCCGGGAATGAGTGGAATAGAAGTATCCAAAGCCATCGGTGCGGATTTTCCAACTGTGAAGGTATTAGCTATTTCAATGTTCAATGAAGAAAGTATCGTCACTGAAATTCTCAACCATGGAGCAAAAGGATACATTCTAAAAAATACCGGACGTGAAGAACTCCTCAAAGCCATAAAAACCATCTCAAATGGAGAATCCTACTTCTCACAAGAAGTGACTGAAACCATCATGAAAGGCCTCATGAACCGAAGAAAAGCTTCTAGCAAGTCTTCACAATTTTTTCCTAAACTGTCCCGTAGGGAAAAAGAGGTACTTAAACTCATAGCTCAAGAATTCACAACTCAAGAAATAGCAGATACTTTATACATCAGCCTCAAAACTGTGGAGTCACATCGCAGCAGCCTACTGAGTAAACTCAATGCACGCAATAGCGTAGGTTTGGTGAGAATAGCTTTGGAGAATCATTTGCTGGAATAAGAACATTTCTAACAATCCTTGAAGACAATTCTGTTTATATTAGCAATATTAAAAAGAAGTCAACCATCAAAGGAAAAAATAATTTTTCAAATACTTCTAAAACAGAGTTTGCAGCTAGAAGAGTTTGTGTGTTTGAAAGAAATAATAATATTTTGAAATATAATCAGTTGAATATTTTATAATGCCACCATTGTGATGTAGATTTGTTCCAAAATATTTTCATTTATTAAACAATTGTACATTTCATGAAAAATCAGACTTTAGGGAGAAAAACGATATCACTTTTTTTAGCAGGTTCCATTTTCGTTTCAAGTTGTGTAGGTACCACAACCATTCGATCAATCCCTAGTGGTGCGAAACTTTATCTTAATGGAGAATCAGTTGGTACAACTCCATACACACACCGTGATACAAAAATGATTGGTAGCACAAATTATATTGTATTAGAAAAAGCTGGTTACGAGCCATTAAATACTTCATTTTCACGAGATGAAGAAGTTGATGTAGGTGCAGTTGTCTGTGGTTGCTTTTTATTGGTACCCTTTCTTTGGACCATGAAATACAAGCCAAACCATATTTATGAATTAGTTCCAAGTTCCGGCACCGTACAACCTGTGGAGAGTTCGCCATCACAGGAAATTATGTATAAGTCAAAAGCTGATAGACTTCGGGAATTAAAACAACTTTTTGATGAAAAATTGATCACTCAGGAAGAATACGCTAAAGAAAAGGCAAAAATTTTAGAAGAAAAAGAATAATATCGGTCAATAGTCAAGCCATTAGTCTTATACCTTAGATTCCAATCATATTACGTGGTTGCAGAAATACAATATTTTCTACATTCCTCCACTATGCCCAATTTCTCAATCTCTTTGAGAATCATTTCTTTCTCTTCCGGAGGCTCACGCTTCATGTCCTAAAATTACAATTTATTTTAATAATCTTAGTCCAGTCAATTAGGGGGTCGTGTCAGTTTCAGGGTCTTGTTAAAGTCATTTAGGAGGTCGTTTTAATAATAATTAAATTTTGATAAATTTCAAAACATAATTTGATTTTTCAGAACTTAATAAAGCTTGATAATTGCCTTTAGGCAAAACGCTTATATCAAAACTGTTTTCTGGTGTTATATTTATATAATAAATTTTACCTGCATTATCAGAAATATAGCATTTGCTATTTAAGAAAGATTCTCCTTCTGGCACTTCTATAAATATCTGATCTTGAGCGAGCGTAGGATAAACCAAAAGTTTTTTTAAAGGTGCGACTAGCGTGGACGATGTTCCACTACCAAGTACAAAAGGTTCATGTTGTATGTATCCTAATCGTTTACTAAAAACCAATCGATTGTTAACTTCAAATAAATTATGTTCAACAGTTGCCCCTGTATTCAAAGAAAGTGTATCTACTATTGTCGTACTTGAATTTACAAAATCATATTTATTTAAAAGTTGATGGGTACTTTCACTAATGTAATAGAACTCATTTTTAAATTGGAGGAATTTTGACAAGTAGAAGGAAGATCCTGTTTTACTATTTGGTAAAATTAAATATAAATTTTCATCTAAATTAATTTCAATAATGTTTTCATCATTTCCATCAAAACCGATGATATAAAGTTTATTACCTAAAAACAAAATAGGTGTAAAAGAAAATACATTATTGAAAATTGTGGTTGATGAGAAGTTTGCTTTGTTTACCTTATACACATATCGATCAGTCACTATAATAATATGATCATTGTAATCCTGAAATGCAAGCACTTTCCTAATGTATGGACTTTCACCTGTTTCATTTTTTTGTAAATTTATTATTTTATAATTATTCAAATTGCCTGGTACCGCAAAATCTACAAATAAAAATTCATTAAACATAAACCCAGACGTTACGCTCGAAGCAGTTGGAAAATATTCTTTAACGAAATCTAATAATAATAATGATGCATTTCGGTCTTTGAGATAAATGTATGGGGTATCATTTTCGAAAACATTGTAATTGTATGTCACTGCTCCATAGTTTCCAGAATTCAAAACTACCGAACTCCCTTTTGGATCGAAAGATCCAAGATTTTTTATATTATCCAAATTCCTGTCAGCATAATAAAGTATTTTATCACTGCCTGAAATAAAAGTCATGTAATAACTCTCATCTTGATTTACACTTATGGCATTTAACCATAGATTTGGCATACCTTGAACGACGCTCAATACTGTTTGATCCTGTTTTAGAATTTTCCATGTATTTTTATCATAAATTAAAACACCTGCATCAGTATAAATTACTTGATGCCAATCGCCTCCGAATTGATTGGGTTCTTCCACTACTTTTGAAGTACCAGCAATTGTTCCATTTGATTTCCAAACAGCTTTTCTCAGACCATTTGGAGAACCGCTAAAAAAAAGAATGCCATTTGACATCACTTTCCCATCAAACGAAATACCAAGCCCACCTGAATTTACCGGAGTACCTACTGTAATTGTTGCAAGTTGAGTAGATACTTGACCGTTAACTAAAATGGAATTTAAAATAACTAAAAAGAGAAATCACATCTGTCCAAAATAAAATAAAATGACATGATGGATTGTCCCTATATTTAGGGTGCAAACCAACCACACCATGTCAGGGATAAAAATAAGCGTATTCAGCCAGATATTAGCACTTGTAGATAGAAATATTTGTAACAAGTTAATTAAGAAGCATCAAAGTGACAAACATAGTAAAGGTATCAATACATGGACACATATGGTATCTATGATATTTATGCAATTATCAGCGTCAACATCAATTAGAGATATAGCTAATGGTTTAATGAGCGCTACGGGCAACTTGAGCCATTTAGGTATTACTAAAGCTCCATCAAAATCATCAATGAGCTATATCAACAAGCACCGTAGTTATGAAGTATTTAGGGACATCTATTTTGAACTTCTAGAATCATTGGAGCCATCGTTAGAAAAATCAAGGAAGTATGCCCGAAGTCTTAAGCGGAAGATATATTTGTTGGACTCTACGATCATACCGCTCAGTTTATCCCTTTTTGATTGGGCTAAGTTTAGAACAACCAAAGGAGCGGTAAAACTTCATACAGTTCTTGATTACGACACAGGTCTTCCTTGTTATGCGGTACTAACTGAAGCTAAGAAGCATGATGTTAAAGCTGCTAAAACGATAGACTTTCCTTGTGGATCGGTAGTAGTTATGGATCGAGCATATGTAGACTTTATATGGCTTAATAATTTGGACAGCAGCGGCGTATTCTTTGTCACTAGGCTCAAAAAGAACGTCAAATATGAAATAATAGAGACTTTTGTGACAAATGAGAAGCATGAGCACATCCTGACAGACGAAGATATCAGGCTAACAGGGATTTTTACCGATGTCAAGTACCCTAAAAACTTACGTATCGTCAAGGTCTATGACGAGGAAAATGACCAAGAACTATTATTACTCACAAATAATATGTCTTGGACAGCAGACACTATCTCACAACTATATAAGTCGCGATGGGCTATTGAAATCTTCTTTAAACATTTAAAACAACTATTTCATATCAAATCATTCATCGGAACAACCGAAAATGCAGTACAGATTCAGATGTGGTGCTCATTGATAGCAATATTGCTCTTAAGTTACATCAAAGCAAAGGCAATTTATGATTGGCATTTATCAAATTTAGTATCTTTGTTAAGGTTAAATCTATTTGTAAAAGTAGATCTATGGCAGTGGGCTAATTATCCTATCTTAAAACCAGAAAAACCACCTGATAAATATGGCCAAATGTCTTTTAATTTTTAATAAGGAAGGCTTGTTTTCAAAAACATCAATCCATAAGCTTAAAATATCAGTATTTTGGGCCATATTTGCTATGGTCAAAAACGTTTTGGACAGATGTGAAGAGAAATATTAAAATTTGAGTTTTCATATTGCAAATTATGTGGTTGTATATATTAATAAATTTATTTTTCTAACTTTACCTGTGATTTTCTACTTTTGCAAAATTACATCATTATTTTATTTTGAACATAGGAATAATCTGGATTAGCATATTTTTTTTATAAAAGAGTGTGTGGTTATATGCATCAATTATAGTATATTAATACTTTCATATATGTATTAAACTGGTAATCAATATATATCTTTGATATTATCAAAATAAGAAAGATTATGCAAACTCAATTTACAAAACTAAGCGATTACCATTGGATATTTACAGCAAAATATTTACCTGTGCTAAGGAAAAGGAAGATAGAATTAAAGGAAATTGTTAATTCAATAATATGATTACTAATAAACGGGTAGTCAGTGGCGAGACATTCCTTGTTTATGGATAAGATTTCTTCATGATATATAGAATATTTCTATACACCATGAAATGTACTTATAAGATATAAATAAATATTAATAGGTTTTAACTATTTGATAAACAATCGTTTGGGAGACACTTAATATATCGTCAGCATCATCAATCATTAATTCAGCTTTTAATTGCGGCGTTATATTTGCCCAAATAGAGTTTCTATATATATCTATCATATCTTTAAATTTAGTTCTAAGAAGTGTGATGTCACCACTTCCTAGCTTCCTTGATTCAAAAATATATTCTAATTCATTTAGAGATTTGATATCTTTTATATAACCATCAATAAATTAGCTTCTTAATGAAACTCTATTTTTTGGTGGAAAAGCATATAGGCCTGTCAATACGTTATCTTCCACATCTTGGAGTCCATTTCCCTCTTTATAGCTCTTTAATTCTTTAAATTTCGTCGAACTCACTGACACGACCCCCTAATTGACTGGACTAAGATTATTAAAATAAATTGTAATCTTAGGACATGAAAGGTAAGTCACCAGAAGAGAAAGAAAAGATTCTTGAAAAAAGTCCTTAGGAAGTGTTTAAGTGGTTATTAACTGATTAATTCATCAAAGGGATTTCAGGATTTGCAGATCAAAAGCATCTCTTAGGCATTGATGGGTCAAAAATAAATGGATCGACATTGGACTGGATACGAGCGATGACCAGTGATCGATTAATTTCTGTTGAATCCACTTTGTCTAAGCGATGCCATCGGCAAAGACCGGGAACCATGGATGATAAGAAATTTTTACTTTTTGGGGGGGAACTAAACTTTCGTTTGCAAAGGAGGCAAAACTACTAAAATACAAAAATTCAAGTTACGCAAATTTTGGACCCATAAGAAGTTGAATACATCAGGGTTGATTGAGGCAGACGCATTATAAAAATTCATAGATTTTTTGGAAAAAAACTATTAAAATAAATTTTTTTTATAATATGTTTTATATAGATATACTCTTTATAATACTAATATATTATATTTATCAAAATATATTAATTTTTGTATTACATTTATTCATACATTTGTATTTATATAAATATCAGGTATATATTAATTTTTTTAATATTTAAATGATAAAAAATGGTAATATTTTATGAAATCATACAAATATCATCATTTTGAGTATTGTTTTTAACCTTTTTGATTACATAAAAAACAAATTAATAAAATTTATTATATATTTTTAAAAAAAAGAGTAGAAAATTGTGGGAGCCAGTGGGAATTAAATTATACATTTGCTTCTGAAACCAACATAAAGTGTGATTAATTATAAATTCACAGGAGAATTTGAGTGTAGACTTGATGCCAAAGGTCGATTGAAATTGCCACATGCAATTGTCGCGAAGCTTGGAGGCAACGAAAATCTCAAGTTTACAATCAATAGGGGATTTGAAAAGCACTTAATGTTGTATCCCAATGACGTTTGGGAAATGAAATCCGTAGAGATAAACCAACTCAACATTTACAGTACAAAACAAAGGCAAGCAATCAGGTACTTTTATAGAGGTGCCACTGAATTGGCAGTAGATGCTTCTGAACGCATCAACATTCCCAATAATCTATTGGAGTATGCGGGTATAGAACAAGATGTGATTTTGTTTGCATACAACAATCAAATTGAAGTATGGAATAAGAACATTTACAATGCCATCTTGAACGAAGAACCTGAACATGCTGAAGAAATTGCCAGTATCATTGCTGCTGCCATAGGCCTCAAAGATCCGGAAGGACTGAGATGAGCGATTACCACACATCGGTATTGTTAGATGAAAGTGTTGATTTATTGAATGTCAAACCAGATGGAATCTATGTCGATTCCACGATGGGCGCAGGAGGTCACTCACGGGCCATTCTAAACAAACTCACATCCAACGGGCATGTGTTCGCTTTTGATCAAGATTTGGACGCAGGGCAGAATGTTATTTTATCTGACCAATTTACCCTCATTCAATCCAATTTTAGGTATATAAAGCAGTTTTTGAAATTATATGGGATTGCGGCTGTAGATGGTATCATCGCAGACTTGGGTGTTTCTTCGCATCAGTTGGACCAACCCGAAAGGGGATTTTCTTTCAGGTTTGATGCACCGCTGGATATGAGAATGAATGTGATGAGTGATGTGAAAGCCATTGACATTTTATTACAATATTCGGAAGCGCAATTGGTGGAGATATTCAGCAAATATGGCGAGGTGAGAAACAGTAAAACTTTGGCAAATGCCATTGTGCAGAAACGGAGTAAGATGCCTTTACATTCCACATTTGAGTTCAACAGATGGTTAGAGCCACTGATTTTAGGTCCGAAACCAAAGTATCTAGCTCAGGTGTACCAAGCTCTAAGGATCGAAGTCAACCAAGAGTTACAGGCATTACAACAGTTGCTAGAAGATGGGTATGACGTATTAAAACCCGGTGGTAGAATGGTGATTATCACCTTTCATAGCTTAGAAGACAGATTAGTGAAGCACATGTTTAAATTTGGCAACGCCGAAGGTACACCTATCAAAGATATGTATGGGCACATGGAGAAACCATGGAAGATCATTACCAAAGATATTGTGACACCATCAACATTAGAACAAAAAAACAATCCCAGATCGAAAAGTGCAAAACTGAGAGTCGCTGAAAAAGTTTCCCAAAACTGATGATTAAAGAGACATGATGTTATCATTTATTATAAATATTTTTAATTCCACAATATGACTAGTTTCCAGAATAAGAAAGCTACACTTTTTAATCTGCGAAGCGTAGAGTGGATATTTTTTAACTTGCCTTTTGTATGCTACATTGCATTGCTCGGAGTAGTGTATATTTCAAATGCACATGCTTACGAAAAAGCACAGCGTAGAATTGTCACCTTGAAAAAAGAAGTAAAGGAGTCAAAATGGAGAGCCATGAATTTGCAACAAGAAGTGATGCATGGTAGCATACAATCGCAAGTTGAACGAAGAGTGGAAGGTTCCGGATTAGTTCCCATGAATGAGCCACCTTTAAAAATTGTTGCCGAAAAGCAAAAACAGTGAACGACGAAACATGGATAGGAAGAAGGAGTTACTCTGGCGTGCATATTTAGTATTGTTTGGGTTTGTATTAGTAACCGGAGTCATCCTATTCAAAATTTTTAATATTTCCTTTATCGAAAGAGATAAATGGAAGCGTCAGGGAGAAGCCAATGTACAATGGCGCACCGTAGATGCAGATCGTGGTAATATTTACGCTGAAGAGAGTAATTTGTTAGCCACATCACTACAGTTCTTTGAGGTACGGATGGATTTAAGTTTAGTGAAAGATGAAATCTTCAGAAAAGAAGTTGATTCTCTTGCTCTTTTCTTAAGTAAGTTTAGAGAAGCCAAATCCACAAAGTCTAAGGAACAATGGAAAACTGATCTGATTACTGCCAGAAAGAAAGGAAATAAATATTTTTATTTGGCTCGTGGATTAGATATTGAGGCATACAATAGACTTAGACAGGCACCGATTCTGCGTCATGGAAAATATCGAGGTGGATTGATAGACGTGCGATATGGAAAAAGGGTGAAACCTTATCGTGAGTTGGCCAGCAGAACCATCGGTCTAGATCGTGAGAATGCAGACAGGATAGGTATTGAAGGTTATTTTGATAAGTCTCTGAAAGGTAAAACGGATAAGCGATTGATGAAGCGATTACCCACAAATTTTGGTGAAAAAGATGTTTGGGTACCTGTATTTGATCCTTCAGAAAACGAAATCAGCAGAGGTAACGATGTCATCACTACCATCAATATAGATATGCAAGACATTGTGCATCAAGAATTGTATGAAGGCGTATCTAAGCTCAGTGCAGAAGGCGGGACAGCCATTCTTATGGAAACCCATACAGGAGCAATCAAAGCCATTTCAAACTTGACGCGTGCAGAAGATGGCAACTATTACGAGATGTATAATCAAGCAGTAGGAAGACTCAGTGAGCCGGGATCAACAATGAAACTAGCCACGATGTTAGCACTGATGGAGGATGGAATGACCAATACTGATACCACTGTTTTCTTGAATTATGGAGTGAGGCAGTTTTCTGATCGCACTATGCATGATTCAGAAAAACATGGTAGAAAATATGCTTCTATGGCGGAAGTTTTTGAAATTTCATCCAACGTTGGTACAGCATCATTGGCCAATGATATGTACAATTCTGTGCAAGGTAGAAAGCTGTGGATCAATCGATTGAAACAATTTGGTTTGAATGAACCAACCGGAATCGATATATCAGGAGAAGCAGCTCCTGAGATCAAGGATCCTGTGAGAAATAAGAATTCTTGGTACGGCACTACCATTCCTTGGATGGCGCATGGATATGAACTTATGATGACACCACTTCAAATATTAAATTTTTATAATGGTGTTGCCAATGGTGGTACGGTTCTCAAGCCATACCTTGTCTCAGAAATCAGAAAAGGTGATGAAGTCATCAAACAATTTGAGCCAACAGTCTTGATCAAACAAATGGCAAAACCTGAAAATATTGCCAAGGCAAAACTTATGATGGAAGGTGTAGTACTGAGAGGTACAGCAAAAAATATCAAATCTCAATACTTGTCACTTGCAGGAAAAACAGGAACAGCACGGACAAATTATGCTGTCTCAGGTGAATATGCCAAATACAATGCGAGTTTTTGCGGGTATTTTCCGGCAGAAAATCCCATGTACACCATGATCGTAGTTGTCTATGATCCTAAAAATGTATTCTATGGTGGCTTTGCTGCCGGCCCAATCTTCAAAAATGTAGCTGAAAAGGTTTTTGCCCTTAAAACAAAACAGGCGAGGCTTCTTTCAGATTCATTAGCCACATCCGCCAATCTGCCTATGGCAGCAAACGGTAAAACTTCAGATTTCGAATACATTTTTAAAACCATTGGGATACAAACCGAAGAAAAGTCTTCAGGTGATTGGACGCAGATTAAACCATCCGACGGAATCATAAGATTCAACAATAAAAATATAAATACAGAGCTCATTCCAAATGTAGTAGGCATGGGAGCTAGAGATGCTCTCTTCATATTAGAAAAAGTAGGGGTAAAAGTAAAAATTAATGGCGTAGGAAAAGTGACTCGCCAATCAATACCCCAAGGAGCGAGCGCAAAAGGTCAGACGATTTACCTAGATTTAAATTAGAAAATCATATGATGACCAAAAAGTTATTTGACATATTGCCTTTAGAGACTAACATCACTCTTGTCGGTCCGGTGGAACTTTGTGAAATCAATTCCATAGCTATCGATTCTAAGAGCGTATCATCCGGAGGGCTGTTTGCAGCACTTATTGGTACTAAAATAGATGGTCACCAGTTCATAGAAGAAGCCATAAAAAATGGAGCTTCTGCCATACTGTGCAGTACTTTGCCTGATGTAAAAGATGAAAAGGTCGTGTATCTTCGAACTGATTCCGTAAGAGAAGTTTTAGGTCATGTACTTAATCAGTTTTTTAATAGACCAAGTGAGTCATTATCCTTAATTGGAGTTACAGGTACCAATGGGAAAACAACGGTCAGCACATTATTATACCAATTATTTTCAAAATTGGGATACCAGTGTGGACTTATCTCTACAGTGGAAATAAGAATCGGAGAAGATACCATTCCAAGTACGCATACCACTCCGGATATTGTCAGCTTACATGCCCTGATCTCAAAAATGCGGGATGCAAAGTGTAGGTATGTTTTCATGGAAGTTTCATCTCATGCGATTGACCAAAAACGAATTCAAGGTCTGCATTATGAGATGGGATTGTTTACAAATATTAGCCATGATCATCTGGATTACCATCAAACTATGTTGGAGTATATCCGGGCAAAAAAATCATTCTTTGATCATCTTTCAAATGATGCTATAGCAATCACGAATATAGACGATCAAAATGGTGAGGTGATGGTGCAAAATACCAAAGCATCGATTGCAACTTATGGTCTGAAGAATTTTGCTGATTATAAATCAAAGATCATAGAAGATTCAATAGAAGGCCTTCACCTGAACATCAATCAAAAAGAAGCTTTTTTTAGAATGGTAGGTACATTCAATGCATATAACATTACATTGGTCTATGCAGTGGCAGATAAATTGGGCGTAAAGCCGGATGAAATATTGACAAACCTAAGTACATTAAAAGGTGCCGAAGGACGATTTACTCAAATCATTGGTAAGACATCCAGAAAATATGGCATTGTAGATTATGCGCACACACCGGATGCACTGATGAACGTGCTTAAAACCATTCATCATATCAAGCCGGCAAAAGCAAAAGTCATCACCGTAGTAGGTTGTGGTGGAGATAGAGATAAAAGCAAGAGACCGGAAATGGCCCAAATAGCAGTTGCTTATTCAGATCATACCATTCTCACTAGCGACAATCCTAGGAGCGAAGATCCACAAGATATCATTGCAGATATGGAGAAAGGAGTTCCGGATGACAGAACTCAAAATGTATTGGTTATGTTGGATAGAAGAGCAGCAATTCATACAGCATCTCTTATAGCTCGTGAAGGCGATATAGTTTTAGTGGCTGGAAAAGGCCACGAAAAATACCAAGAAATTAAAGGAAAAAAGTTTCCTTTTGACGATATAAAAATATTAGATTCTTTCTTAGTGTGAACAGGTTGAAGTTAGTACACATTACAGATAAATCTAATATAAAGATTTAGGTTCTATTATCATTCTCAGGTTGGTTTAACAGTTACAGCAGGTATCGATTTTGGAAAACGTTTCAGGATTTTCCTGCTGTACTGTTAGTTTTAAAAATTATTTTCCTTTATTCCAACCGATTAGAGAATACTTAAAACGGTTTTAAATATTAGGATATTATTATATATAACAAATGTTGTACCACTTTTTTGAATATATTGACAAGTATTACAATTTTCCGGGTTCGGGGTTGTATCAATATATTACTTTTCGTGCAGCATTGGCGATTATATTGTCCTTGATCATTTCGATGGTTTTCGGCAATAAAATCATAAGTTCTTTGAAGCGTTTGCAAATTGGAGAATCCGTAAGAGATTTGGGACTTGATGGTCAAAAAGCCAAAGAAGGCACACCTACCATGGGTGGCATCATCATTATCTTAGCCATTCTTATACCATGCTTACTGTTGGCACGGTTAGATAATGTGTATATCTTGTTGATGATATTTTCAACTGTTTGGTTGGGTTTGATTGGAGGCGCAGATGACTACATCAAAGTTTTCATGAAAAACAAAGATGGCCTAAGCGGTAAATTCAAAATATTTGGGCAGGTATTTTTAGGCCTGGTAGTTGGTATCACGATGTTGATGTCTGATAACGTGGTTGTGAGAATGCCGTTATCAGAAGCCCAATCAGGTGGATACGAAATTATTAAACAGTATCAAACAGTACTTCCTAAGGTCAACGACGTTTCACGTATGACCGATATGGCTTATGTCAAGACGACCATGACCAATGTTCCATTTTTCAAGAACAATAACTTTGATTATAAAAGTTTGATTGGTTTTCTTGGTGACAATTCCAATATTTGGTTATCGATTATTTTCACGCTGATTGTCATATTCATTGTTACAGCAGTGTCTAATGCTGCCAATCTAACTGATGGTATCGATGGATTGGCTTCAGGGACTTCTGCCATTATCGGCGTGACACTTGGGATATTTGCGTATGTATCAGGTAACAATATCATAGCTGATTACTTGAATATCTTTTATATCCCTTACTCAGCAGAATTGGTGATCTTTTCGGCGTGTTTTATAGGAGCTTGTGTGGGTTTTTTGTGGCACAACTCCTACCCTGCCAAAGTTTTTATGGGTGATGTAGGAAGCCTCACTATTGGAGGAATCATTGCAGTTTTAGCCATACTTTTAAGGAAAGAATTATTGATACCAATACTTTGCGGCATATTTGTAGCAGAAAATCTCTCAGTAATCCTACAAGTGTCATATTTCAAATATACCAAGAAAAAGTATGGCGAGGGAAGACGAATATTTAAGATGTCTCCATTACATCATCACTTTCAAAAAGTAGGCATGCACGAATCAAAAATCGTAACGAGATTTTGGATTATTGGTTTCGTGTTGGCTGTGGTGAGCATCATTACATTAAAAATACGTTGATATGATCAAAAGCGTAGTTATAATCGGTGGTGGTGAAAGTGGTATTGGAGCAGCACTTTTGGCGAAGAAGCATGGTATTGATGTTTTCGTTTCTGATTCAGGCACTCTGTCAGAAGAGTATAGACAGACATTGAATTTTCACATGATCACTTTTGAAGAAGGCGGTCATGATTTTAATAGGGTTTTGGTAACTGAGGTGGTTGTTAAGAGTCCCGGTGTTCCGGAACATGCCCCTATCCTTGGCATGTTAAAAGAAAAGGGTAAAAAAGTCATTTCAGAGATTGAGTTTGGTCATTTATTTTATTCCGGACTGACCATAGCTGTCACAGGCTCAAATGGGAAGACTACAACATCGGGACTCTTATACCACATACTCAAATCCGCTGGAAAGAATGTAGCCATAGGTGGCAATTACGGTAAAAGCTTTGCAAGAATTCTTGCAGAAAGCACACCTAAAATGATGGTGCTTGAAGTATCAAGCTTCCAGCTAGACGGTATTGAAACTTTTAAACCTCACATAGCCATTTTACTGAATATCACACCAGATCATTTGGATAGATATGATTATAAGATGGCGAACTATGTTCGATCCAAATTCCGTATCACAGAAAACCAAGATGAAGATGATTTTTTCATTTTCAACGGTGATGATCCCGAGATTGTACATCATATAAAGAAAGGATTCTCCATAAAAGCAAAGCAAATACCCATTCATGAATCCATGTATGACCAAGGTATTACATCCAAAGACAATTCAGGCAATTTTGAATTGACCATTTTTGGAAAGCATAATTTACTCAATGCCAAGGTAGCTGTGGAGGCATGTCGTTTGGTTGGCCTCACAGAATCTGAAATTAGAGTTGGCTTGAGCACATTTATCAACTTACCCCATAGACTGGAATCTTGCGGTAAAATCAATGGTATAGAATTCATTAACGACAGTAAAGCAACGAATGTAGATTCTGTATTTTATGCACTTCAAGCCATGCAGAAACCAACAATTTGGGTCGCTGGCGGCACTGATAAAGGCAACGATTACGCAGTGCTCATGCCATTTGTAAAAGAAAAAGTAAAAGCATTGATTTGCCTAGGTGTGGACAACAGAAAGCTGGTGGACACATTCAAAGATCATATTGAACATATCATTGAAACACAAAGCGTGGATGAAGTCATTTCAACTTCGCTAAAAATCGGAGAAGGAGGAGACGTAGTTTTACTGTCTCCAGCGTGCGCAAGTTTTGACCTCTTTAAGAATTATATGGATAGAGGTGACCAATTCAAAAGCGCAGTAGAACATTATAAAAATTTAAATTAACACATTGAATATCAGACAATCATATTATAATTTAAAGGGAGACAGATCAATATGGCTGATTATGGTGCTATTGAGTTTGTTTTCTTTATTGATTGTGTACAGTACTTCAGGAAGTGTGGTGTATTCATTTAATGCTACACATAGCACTGAATATTACCTGATAAAACAAAGTATATTTATCTTAGCTGGTTTGGGCTTAGCCTATATGGCCTATAAATTACATTATATGGTTTATGCAAAGCTAGCACCTATCATGATGGTGATTGCGATTCCATTATTGATGTACACCGCTTTATTTGGAGAAAGGGTCAATGATGCGGCCCGATGGATAAAAATTCCGATTCTGGAACTTTCGTTTCAAACATCAGACTTTGCAAGAATTGCCCTTATTTTGTTCGTTGCACGTGCATTGGCGATACGACAAGACTACATCAAAGATTTCAAAGGTGCATTTGTACCCATCATATTGCCTATTCTTGTGATATGCGGCTTGATCGCCCCAAGCAACTTATCCACGGCGGCATTGCTTTTCATTACCACTTTTATCATGATGTTTGTTGGAAGGATTTCACTTAAGTACGTCTTTCTTTTATCCGTGTTAGGAGTGTTGATATTCGCTGCTTTATTTGTGGTAGGGCAGCATTTTTCTGATCATTTCAGAGTGGATACTTGGCTCTCAAGGATCAATGACTTTTTATATACTGACGGAGGTTTTCAGGTTCAACAATCTAAAATTGCAATTGCAGATGGTGGTTTGTTCGGTGTTGGACCAGGAAATAGCATTCAAAGGAATATTTTACCCTATGCATATGCGGATTTCATTTTTGCCATCATTTGTGAAGAATATGGATTCATTGGAGGAATTGTAATCGTAATAATGTACTTGTGGTTATTGTTCAGGGCCATCAGCCTTATTACAAGATGCCCAAAAACATTTGGAGCTATGCTCGCCTTAGGATTGACATTAAATATTGTAATTACTGCATTTGCTAATGTGGCTGTCTCTGTAAAATTGGTACCCGCTACTGGATTGACATTACCTATGATATCAATGGGTTATACTTCCTTTTTATTTACATCTGTTTCTTTTGGAATCATTTTGAGTGTCAGCAGATTTGTTGAACAGTCATTTGAAGATAAAAAGCAACTGGAAAAAATGGAAGCCGATGCATAAGTTCCTGATCAGTGGCGGCGGAACGGGAGGACATATTTTCCCGGCAATTGCAATAGCGGATGCAATCAAGTTGCAATGCCCTGATGCTGACATTTTATTTGTTGGCGCTAAAGGAAAGATGGAAATGGAAAAAGTACCACAAGCTGGATATAAAATCATCGGATTAAATATCGCAGGCTTCCAAAGAAAGCTTGCCTTTAAAAATCTTGTTTTCCCATTCAAATTGGCGCACAGTTTGATGAAGGCTGTTTATATCATAAGGTCTTTCAAACCTGATGTGGCCATCGGTGTGGGTGGATATGCAAGTGGCCCAACCCTAAAAATTGCGAACACATTTGGAATTCCCACAGTTCTCCAAGAGCAAAATTCGTATGCCGGAGTGACCAATAGGATTCTCGCACCAAAAGCAGCGTTAATTTGTGTCGCTTATCCAAATATGGAGAGATTTTTCCCTAAAGAAAAGATTAGAATGACGGGCAACCCAATTCGTCATGAAATATTAAAAAATATTGTTGATAAAATAAATGCAAAACAACGTTTAGGCTTCGATCAAAATAAGAAAACAATAGCCATTTTGGGCGGAAGTCTTGGCGCCCGAACCATAAACGAAGCCGTAGCATCCAATGCCGATTTACTATTATCCTTGAACATTAGTATCGTGTGGCAGGTGGGAAAACTCTATTTTGAAGAGTTCAAAAATCACCCACTTGCCAGCAATGCTAACATCAAAATTTTGGCTTTTATAGAAGACATACATTTGGTGTATTCCGCAGCGGATCTGGTGATTTGTAGAGCTGGTGCGCTGACCATTTCTGAGTTGGCAGCATTAGGCAAGGCCTCAGTGCTCATTCCATCGCCTAACGTAGCTGAAGATCACCAAACAGCCAATGCAAAGGCACTTTCAGATCATGATGCCGCTATTTTATTAAAAGATAGTGATGCAAAATCTGAACTTGGCAAGGTGATCCAAAACTTGCTTTCAAATGATACTAAATTATCTTCACTTTCATCCAATATATTAGAATTTGGATTTGCAAATGCTGCTGATGACATTGCACATGCTATTTTAAATCTTAAAAAATCGGTAGCATGAAACACTTAGAGCAATATCAAAATATCTATTTCCTCGGCATCGGTGGAATTGGCATGAGTGCATTAGCAAGGTATTTTCATGCACAAGGAAAAAATGTTAGCGGTTACGATAGGACAGAAACTGTACTCACTCAATTATTAGTGAGAGAAGGGATGTCTATCCATTATGTTGATACCATAAGTGAAATCCAGGAACAAATCGACCTTATCATTTACACACCTGCCATTCCAAAGGACAATCAAGAATTCCAATATTTGGAAAAGTCAGGAATCCCTATGATAAAACGATCTGCTGCATTAGGCTTGATAAGTCAAGGTTCTAAAGCCATTTGCATCGCAGGTACGCACGGCAAAACCACAACAAGTACATGGACAACACACGTGCTTAAGACAGGTAAGGTAGATGTCTCCGCATTCCTCGGTGGAATTTCTGTAGATTATGGATCCAATAACATCATAGGAAGCAGTGAGATAGTAGTGATAGAAGCGGATGAGTATGATAGGTCATTCCTTCAACTTTCGCCTTGGATGGCATCAGTTTCTTCTATGGATCCTGACCATTTGGACATTTACGGTGATGATAGCTCTATGAAAGAAGGGTTTAAAAAATTCATCCACCTTATCCAAGCCAATGGATACCTGATAATAAAAAAAGACCTTTTAGACCATCTATCTGATTCAGACATAAAGGCTTTAAAAGATAAAAATGTGCAGATCATCGATTTTGGATTCGACGATGCCACGATTCAAATATCAAATGTCTCTATTAAAAACGGAAAATTCGTTTTTGATTACTCAGGTTTAGGACACGAAATCTCAGGCATTGTGTCAAACATGCCTGGAAAACATAATATAGAAAATGCATGTGTTGCCATCACATGTGGGTTGATTTGCGGAATCGAAGTAGAAGATATCAAGGTTGCCATCTCCAATTTCAAGGGTATTCAGAGGAGATTTGAACACATAGTTGAAACTTCATCAAGCATCTATATTGATGATTATGCGCACCATCCATCCGAATTGCAAGCTGCGATAGAAGCAGCAAGAATGCTATATCCACATAAGAAATTGACAGGAATATTCCAACCACATTTGTACTCTAGGACTAGAGATTTTGCAGATGGATTCGCGGAAGTTTTAAGCCAATTGGATGAAGTGATATTGATGGACATTTATCCGGCACGAGAACTGCCAATTGATGGCGTTTCTAGTGAGATCATTTTTGATAAAATCGCTAATGAAAATAAATTACTTGTTACAAAGGATCAGTTAATGACCATCCTTGATCACAAGAGATTTGATGTATTATTGACATTGGGTGCAGGAGATATCGATACATTTGTCCCAAAAATTAAAAAATATTTGGAATCAATTGGATAACAGAAAATTAAATATAATAAAAATTCGTAACTTTGCGATTTGGACAGCGATCCTTTTCGGAATTGGGATGAGTTATATTTTTGCTATAAAAACAAAATCAAAAGCCAAAGTAGAGCAAATTACCATACAGTATGGAGGCGCAGCAAAAGGAGATCAATTAATAAGCAAAAAGGAAATATTGAACATTCTAACCAAAAAGGCAAAAAAGCCACTCAATAGCAGCGCCATAAGCACGTTAGATTTGCGCGCTATGGAAGCTGAGCTGAATAAAGATGAAAGGATTGAGAAGGCAGATATTTATATCGATGCAAACAACCATTTCAATGTAAGAATTGTACAAAAAAATCCAATCATGAGAGTGTTGACGAATGGTCAAGACTATTACATTGACAGTGAAGGTGAACAAATTATGGTCAAACCAGGAAGTATTGCTCATGTACCTGTAGTGAACGGTGTAGATGAGGCATATTCGAAGCAGATATTTAAGGATGCAACCAAAACATCGTCACTAAAAAACATTTTCAAAGTACTGAAAGCAACGAAAGAAGATGAATTTGCAAACGCCTTAATAGAGCAGGCCACTATATCAAAAGACAGCCTTAAAGACATCATTTTAATCCCAAAAATTGGAAGAGAATCTATTGTCTTTGGAGACGCTACAAATATAACTGAAAAGATTCAAAATTTGAAGATTTTTTATAAAGATGGCTTACCAAAATTGGGCTGGAATCGATATAAAAAACTCAATTTAAAACAAGGAAATCAGGTGGTAGGTACACTATTGAATCCGGATATGGCGAAAGTGAGCACACCTGTAATAAAAAGAGATTCCCTGACCGCTGAGGTCTTAGAAAATAGAAAACAATCAAGTATTCACCATTAAATAAATTGTCCTATGAACGATCATCAAAATTTTAAAAACACCACTATCGCTTTGGACATTGGAACAACCAAAGTTTGTGCCATAGCAGGACAGCTTAATGAGTACGGAAAACTCGAAGTTGTTGGCCTTGGAGTTGTAAAATCTGAAGGTGTTTCCAGAGGTGTTGTGTCCAACATCGATAAAACAGTAAAAGCTATCCGAGAAGCCATCGAAATCGCAGAGCGTAATGCCAAGTGCAAGTTTAAAATTGTCCACGTTGGCATAGCAGGACAGCATATCAAAAGCCTCCACCATCACGGTCTATTAGTCAGACATGACTCTCATACTGAGATCAACCAATCTGATATCGATAAGCTGATCAAAGATATGTATAAGTTGGTTCTGCCACCGGGAGACAAGATCCTCCACGTGGTACCTCAAGAATATACCGTAGATGATGAGCAAGATATTTTTGATCCTATCGGAATGTCAGGAGTTAGGCTTGAAGCCAATTTTCACATCATTACAGGTCAAATTTCCGCAAGCAGAAATATCTTGAGATGTGTTGAAAAAGCAGGTCTAGAAGTGGCTGATGTTACTTTGGAGCCTATTGCATCTGCGGCGTCTGTACTTGGTGAAGAAGAAAAAGATGCCGGAGTTGTTTTGGTAGATATAGGTGGCGGTACCACTGACATCACTATATTTAAAGATGGCATCATCCGCCATACTTGTGTGATTCCATTTGGTGGAAATGTTGTGACCAGAGACATTCGTGAAGGATGTACCGTCATGAATGATCAGGCAGAAAAACTCAAAGTCAAATTTGGTTCTGCTATGGCAGATGAGATCACAGACAATAGAATCATTACAATTCCAGGATTCAAAGGACGTGAGCAAAAGGAAATATCCGAAAAAAATCTTTCCAGAATCATTCAAGCGAGAATGGAAGAAATTTTTGATTATGTTCTTTGGGAAATCAGAAGATCAGGATATGAAAACAAACTCATCGCTGGTATGGTACTGACAGGTGGAGGAGCTTTATTGAAACACATAGATTTATTGGCTGAATATCACACAGGACTTCCTACCAGAATAGGTCAACCGATCGAGCACTTGGCTCATGGTTACTCAAGTCAATTGGCAAGCCCAATATTTTCCACTGCAGTCGGTCTATTAAAATACTCCATTGACAATAATGGTGATAGAACCGGTTACGTAGAAGAATTCAAAGCCATCACAGACTTTGAAACCATAAGACAAAATAATGCGATAAACGCATCAGAAGATGCCAGTGTAAGTGAAGTTATAGAGAATGACGATGAGCCAAGAGAAAAGAAAAATGGTTTTTTCAATAGACTCTATACCTTGACCAAAGACTTTTTTGAAACCGTCCCTGATTCAGAGTTTTAATCCATTGTTCACATCAAAAAAAAGAAAGACATGACATTTGATATACCCACAAACGAAAAATCAATCATAAAGGTGGTAGGCGTAGGCGGCGGCGGTGGCAATGCTGTTGGTCACATGTTCAAGCAAGGTATCACTGGAGTTGATTTTGCTATCTGCAATACTGATGCGCAAGCAATGGAGTCAAATCCGGTACCGGTAAAAATAGCACTTGGGCCAAACCTCACAGAAGGTAGGGGCGCAGGCAGCATACCTGAAGTTGGAAAGCAGTCTTGTATAGAATCCATAGAAGACATCAGAAAATGGCTCTCAAATGGTACCAAGATGTTGTTTATCACCGCAGGAATGGGTGGTGGCACCGGAACAGGTGCAGCTCCTATTATCGCTAAGGTGGCAAAGGAAATGGACATTTTGACCGTCGGTATAGTGACCTTACCATTCAAATTTGAAGGCATCAGAAGACAACGACAAGCTATGGAAGGCCTCGAGCAGCTCAAGAAGAATGTGGATGCTATTTTGGTCATTTCCAATGACAAAATGAAACAATATCATGGCAACTTAGCACTATCAGCGGCATTTAACCAAGCCGATGACATCTTGACAACGGCAGCAAAAGGTATTGCTGAAATTATCACCGTACCAGGATACATTAATGTAGATTTCGAAGATGTCAATACTGTAATGCGCAGCTCAGGTGTAGCCATCATGGGTGCAGCATTGGCAGATGGTGATGATAGGGCACGAAAAGCCATCAATGCAGCGCTCAATTCTCCATTATTGGAAGATAACGACATTCGTGGAGCACAACATATCTTATTGAATATTACTTCCGGAACGAGAGAGGTGACCATGGATGAAATTGGTGAAATCACCGAGCATGTTCAGGAAGAAGCAGGTTATGGCACTGACCTCATCTGGGGTAATTGCTACGATGAAAAATTGGGTGATAAGATAAGCATTACACTCATTGCAACAGGTTTCCGTGAAGGTAGTACAAAGCGAAAAGAAAAAGAAACCGAACAGACCAAAGTGCCATTGGAACATCACTTTGGCCAAACCATCATTGAAGACGAGTTTTCAGTGTATGATTTCGAAGATGTAGCTGATGATAACGTTATAGATTTCGGAACTGATGACGTCAAAAAGACAATGTTCATGCTTGGCGCAAATGTAGAAGAGTCCACTCAGGTCAAGAAAAGTCATCTAACAGACGATCTAAAGAAGAAAAGCGAAGCCGATGCAGCGCGCAGAGAATACTTGCGCAAAACAAATAGCAAACCGCTTGACAATCCAAAGATCATCTCAGATATGGAATCAGTTCCGGCGTATGCAAGGAGAAATGTCATCCTAGATGATACTACCAAGAGCGTTGGAAAACAAAACTCTGTCTATACTGTAAATATGGATGATGATAGTAATGTTTTCATTTCTAACAACTCTTTCCTATATAATAATGTTGATTAAGAAAATAAAGGCGAAATGCAGCATTGCTGTGTTTCGCTCTTAAAAATAACCTTTAACACAAGTTTTGAATGAAGAATAGAACACACAACCTGAGTTCGGTGTAGAATCTGGAAGAAATAGTGTCCAAAAATGCTAAATAGCACAATGGCACTTCATCAATTTTGGATTTTCGTCTTTATTTATAAACTTTGTGAGATTGGTTTATTAATGTTAGGTCTGAGGCTCCCAGCCCAGACCTTTTTTTTTACATAATGGATTATGTTTGTGCTTTTCGCTAGATTTTTTTAACCTTAGATCTAAACCGATCTATGCCATATCCTTTATAGCAAGCATAGTTTTCCAGTTTCGAGTTGTACACGTCAATTTTAGTTTTTTCTCGAGGATATTGTTAGACAATGGGGACGTATGATAATCACCCGCACATTGGATATAAAGAATTCCATTACCTATCACATACTCATCTCCTTTGGTTTCAATGTCATTCAATAAATTTGGATTTTCAATATTGCCTTCTACGATTGTTCCATGTAGTTTTTTGATGTCAACTGTAGATGAGTAATACGGGTTGCCGTCCACCATTTGATGAAATCGAGTGGATTCTATTACTAAAACATGGACATCAAATCCGAATGTATCTTTCAAGGTCGTTTCAATGGTTTTTGTGATTTTCTGTAGGTCAGTCTCATCCGATTCAAATATAATATTACCACTTTGAATATATGTTTTGACATTTTTAAAATTTAAGTCATCCATCATAGCCCTCAGAGCGTCCATTTTTATAATGCGCTTTCCACCTACATTGATTCCACGTAGAAGTACGACATATTTCATATCAGTTAAAATTATTTAGTAAGTCATAAATTTACCGCTAGAGTAAATTCTGGTATATGTCCTTATATTTTAAAGCCGAATTATCCCATGAAAAATCTAATTCCATGGCACCTTTGACACATTGGTTTTTCCATTCGGGCTTATAAAACAATTCGTTGGCCCTCCATACTGCATGCATGATATGGTCGAAATGCATCTCATCAAAACGAATCCCTACACCATTTGGCTCCGAAATATCGCGTACACTATCACGTAGACCACCAATAGATCTGACAATTGGAATGGTCCCGTAACGCATTGAAAACATCTGATTCAAGCCACATGGTTCAACCCTAGATGGCATCAATAAAAAATCTGCACCCGCATATATTTTGTGGGAAACAGCTTCATTATAGGCTATCAGGCAGGCTACATTGTCAGGATGTCTTGCAGCTACGGAAAGTAAGGCTTGCTCAATGGTTTTGTCGCCTGTACCCAAAACAACAAATGACGTTTTTTTATACACCTGCAACCAAGTATCGATCAATCCGGCTATAAACTCTGCACCCTTTTCTAACACCAATCTACCAATAAAGCCGAAGAGTGGATATTCCGGATTCAACCCTGCTAAATTACAGATAACTTGTTTGTTTTTTTCTTTAAATTCAATTTCATTATCGGTCAGATGATATTCTATCATCGGGTCTGTTTTCGGATCCCACACTTCTGCATCGATACCATTTAATATACCTTTAGATTTCCATTTTTCGGTCCTAAATAGATTTTCCAATCCATAAGAATTATACTGCAACTCTTGCATATAGCTCTCGGACACAGTGGTAACTCTATAAGCGCACCTTACTGCTGACGCCAACGGGTTGATCGTGCTGGCCCAATCCAAGAGACCACTTTTCCAATTGTCAAATTGTGGAAGTAAATACTGCTTACTCCAGCCGAAGTTACCTTGATATCTTTCATTATGAATGGTAAAGACTGTGGGAATCTGACTCAACATCCCACTGAATTCATAACAATGTTTCATCATAAATGGTATCAACCCTGTGTGGTGGTCATGACAATGGATGATATCAAATGATTCACTTCCATCTCGCAGCCATGTCAGTATGGCACGTTGAAACGCTATATTTCTCTGCACTTCGTCACCAAAGAAATTTCCATCCCGTCCGGAGTACACACCAAACCGGTCAAACTTTGATGGAATATGGACGGTATAAAATGGAAAACCAAGCGGTTCTTCAAAAAAGTTTCTTATTTCGAAGTATAAATGTTCATCGCCCAGGTGAAAGCTACCTTTATGTGCGATTTTATACAATTGACCATCAAACCAAGGCATATCATATGCAGGAATTATGACTGACGTATTTACCCCAATTTTTTTCAAATATTTAGGTAGAGAACCTACAACATCAGCCAAACCACCTACTTTTGCTACCGGATAGCATTCGGCACTTGTATATAAAACTTTCATAAAACTATTATTTGAACATTGAAATCTTAACTGCACAAAAATAACTGTATTGCCGCCAATTCTTAAATTTAAGGTAAAAAAACTGACAAAATAAAACATGACATTCGTTACCAAATGAAGAAACTCGAAGCAAACACGTTCTCACCAATTAAAAAAAGGCTGCAAATCATCAACAAACTATTGACTTCTATTGTCTTGTGATGGACAATTGATATCAATATGTATAACAGTTTGAAGGATGTCGTTCTGGACTTACAAAAGGTTGGAATGCTGAAAGTCATCGATAAAGAGGTGGACCCATATTTAGAAATGGCTGAAATTCACTTTCAAACTTATGAAAAAAAAGGTCCTGCCCTACTCTTTACCAACATTAAAAATAGCCCATTTCCGTCAGTATCAAATATTTATGGTACTCATGAAAGAATAGAATATATCTTCAGGAAAACGCTTCCAAAAATAAAAAAAGTCATTCAGCTGAAAGCTGATCCATCAAGAGCATTCAAAAAGCCATGGAAATATGTGGATGCAGCTTGGACGGCATTTCAAGCGCTGCCGCAAAAACAAATAGGTAAGTCGCCATCCATGTTCGGGCAGACGACCATTTCCAAACTGCCACAGATTCAATCATGGCCTGATGATGGAGGCGCATTTATTACTTTACCACAAGTATGCACCTTGCCACCTGGATCTTGCAACGCCATGTTGACAAACGTGGGCATGTATCGAATTCAATTGAGTGGAAATGACTATAACATGGATAAAGAAATAGGCCTTCATTATCAATTACATAGAGGAATAGGCGTTCATCACGCTTTGTATAAGACTTCATATGATCCATTTAAAGTCTCCATTTTTGTAGGTGGACATCCGGCTCATACATTCTCTGCTATCATGCCCATGCCGGAAGGTATAAGTGAGCTCACATTTGCAGGAATGTTGGCGGGAAGAAAATTCAGATATAGCTTTGACGATCTGGGATATTTCATTTCGAGTGATGCAGATTTTGTGATCACAGGTACCATTGATAAAGAAACACTCAAACCTGAGGGCCCTTTTGGGGATCATTTAGGATACTATAGTCTTCAGCATGATTTTCCTCTCGTGCATGTGGAAAGAGTGTATCATAGGAAGGATGCTATCTGGCATTTTACTGCTGTAGGAAGGCCACCACAAGAAGATTCAGGATTTGGCTATTTGATTCACCAATTGGTAGATGACCTTAAAGAAAGTGAATTTCCGGGATTAAAATCCATACATGCTGTTGATGAAGCAGGAGTTCATCCTTTGTTATTAGCTGTTGGTAGTGAGAGGTATATGCCATTCAGAGAACCTAAACCTGAAGAAATATTGACGATAGCGAGCAGGATATTAGGAAGCGGACAAACATCCTTGGCTAAATATCTGATGATAGCAGCACCGCTACAAAATGAAAAACTGGAATGTGCAGACCCAATGGCCTTTATGGATTATATTTTACGCCGCATCGATTGGAAAAGGGATTTACACTTTATCACATCCACCACAATAGACACATTGGACTATTCAGGTGACGGTTGGAATGCAGGCTCTAAGGTGATTTTCGCTTGTCATGGAAAATGTATAAGAGACTTGGCTACTTCATTGACAGGTTTTTCGGTATTAGAACAAAAATATACTTGTAAATTACCGTTTGCAGGGATTCTGTGTATAAAATTGGGAGTGTTTCAAAACTACACCCATGCGGAAGAAGAAATTAATGATTTGAAAAGCCAATTAGAACTTATTCCCATGGAGTCGATTCCCCTTGTAGTGATTTGTGATGATGTAGATTTTATCTCCGCATCAGCAAGTAACTGGTTGTGGGTAACATTTACGAGAAGTAATCCGGCAGCTGATATCTATGGTGGAGGATCATATACTTTTCAAAAACATTGGGGATGTAAAGGGCCTCTGATCATAGATGCGCGTATCAAACCCCATCATGCGCCACCTTTGATTAGACACAAGGAAATATCTCAATCTGTTGCTAAGTGGCTGAATGTATAAAAAAAAGGGTCTAATTGACCCTTTTCAATTTTTATGTGATCGCTATTTCTAGAAAAAATCGTTGAAATAAATTTTAATATTCTTCTTCGTTGAATAGAAAGTCGTCTTTTCGTGGATAGTCAGGCCAAATATCTTCCATGGATTCATAAATCTCTGATTCATCATCCAATTCTTGTAAATTTTCTAAAACTTCCAAAGGTGCTCCAGATCTGATAGCATAGTCAATCAACTCATCTCTAGTGGCCGGCCACGGAGCATCTTCCAAATTATGGGCTAATTCTAAAGTCCAATACATACAATTAGGTGTATTAAAATGATTTAATAATGATTTTACTATTAAGATACGATAAAATATTCATATTGTTACAGACCTCAATACCATTAAAATTATACAATACAAATTTGCAAAATAAAAGTTCCCAATTTTAAGGAATTTTATTTTTTCTATGAAATTCCACGCTTATAATCAAATAATCAACATGGCGTCACCATAACTAAAAAACCGATACTTTTCTTTAACAGCTTGTTCGTATGCCTCCATAATCAATTCATATCCTCCAAACGCAGCTACCATGATAATCAAGCTCGTCTTAGGCAGATGAAAATTGGTTATCATACTATTCGCAATATTAAAATCATAAGGCGCATAAATAAATAAATTTGTCCAACCTGTTGATGGTTTTAGCATGCCTGTAGCTGACACTGAACTTTCAATTGTTCTCATGGATGTAGTACCCACAGCACAAACCCTTTTGCCATTCTCCTTAGAAGAATTGACGACTGCTGCGGTATTTTCCGGAATCGTATAATACTCCGCGTCCATTTTATGCTTAGACAGATCTTCAACATCAATATTCCTAAAGGTACCAAGCCCAACGTGTAAAGTCACTTCTGCCAAATGAATGCCCTTAATTTCTGATCTTTTCAGCAATTCACGAGAGAAATGCAATCCTGCTGTAGGTGCCGCCACAGCACCAATTTCTTTAGCATACACCGTTTGGTATCTTTCGAAGTCCAGATTTTCTGGTGGGCGATTGATGTATTTCGGTAGTGGCATGCTTCCCAATTGCTTCAACGCAGCTCTGAATTGTTCATCGTTTCCATCAAAAAAGAAACGAATCGTTCTACCTCTGGATGTAGTATTGTCCACCACCTCAGCGACTAGAATTTCATTACCCTTATCGTCAGTAAAATACAACTTATTGCCTACACGGATCTTTCTGGCAGGATCCACCAATACATCCCAAAGCTTTGCATCAGCATTAAGCTCTCGGAGTAAGAAAACTTCAATCTTAGCACCAGTCTTTTCCTTCTTGCCGTACATCCTTGCAGGAAAAACCTTAGTATTATTGAAAATGAAAGTGTCACCATCATCAAAATACTGAAGTACATCCTTGAATATTTTATGTTCAATGGTGCCTTTCTTCCTATCTACTACCATCAATCGTGATTCATCACGTTCTGCAGATGGATATTGAGCAATGAGTTTGTCTGGTAAATCAAATTTAAACTGTGAAAGTTTGGTCCTCATGAATCCCGTTTTATATTTTGGAGTGCAAAAGTATAAATCTTAGACATTTCTAAGGATAAAAAGTTTTTATAATTTTTATAATTGCATCTCGAGAACTGCTAAAATCTTCTTTATGCCGATTTTTTTGAGTGGTTTATCTATTCAAACCCATTATGGAACAGCATATAATGTATCTTTGCGTATGACCTTTTGCAATGTTGAAATTTTTTAATAAAATAATTGTTGAAAGCATTTTACAGGCGGTGCACTCATTAAGGAGTAACTTGCTAAGGACACTTTTGTCTCTTTTGGGCATCACCATTGGCATTTTTTGTATCATTACTGTAAAATCTGCGGTAGATTCACTGCAAAAATCCATCATCGAAGGCTTCAATGAGCTTGGTAATGATGTCATCTATATTGATAGGATGCCATGGAATGAAGACAGAAACCAAAATTATTGGAAATATCTGAAAAGACCTGATCCATCCTTTGATGACTACGATGTCATAAAAAGAAAATCAAAACTTGCACAACGAGCTTCCTTCAATGTCTTTTCAATAGGCAATACTATAAAGTTTGAATCTAGTTCTGTTTCCAATGCTTTCATCATGGGCAGTACCTATGAATATTCATCGATAAAAGCATTAAAACTAGCTGAAGGTAGATTTTTAACACCAGTTGAATTTTCCACGGGTGCCAATAAAGTAATCTTGGGATATAAAGTTTATCAAAATTTATTTGGTAATATCAATGGAATTGGTAAAAATGTAAAGCTATTCGGCCAAAACTTCCAGGTTGTGGGATACTTGGAATCAGAAGGCGATAATGCGTTTAATTTTCTGAATTTTGACGAAGTCATTTGGATCAGTTTTACCAATATAAAAAGGTTTTTGAATACCGGAGACAAAAGCAATGTTGGCAAAATGTTGGCTGTTCAAGCGAAAGATGGAGTTCCTCTAGATGAACTGAAGAGTGAAGTGACGGGAATCGTCAGAGCTGCAAGACGTCTGAAGCCTTTGGAAAATGATAATTTTTCAATCAATGAGCTTTCCCAACTTTCACAAGTGCTCGATAAGGTTTTTGGGGTATTAAACATTGCCGGATTCATCATTGGCATCTTTGCGCTTATCGTAGGTATGTTTAGTGTGGCCAATATCATGTTTGTTTCTGTAAAAGAAAGAACGAGTATCATTGGCATCAAGAAGGCATTAGGCGCTAAGAGATACGTGATATTGATGGAGTTTTTGATAGAATCAGTCATCCTTTGCGTGATTGGTGGTTTTATGGGCCTTCTACTCGTGGTCATCGCACTGATGGTCATCAGTTCATTTATTCCGTTTAGTATGAGTATGTCATTATCTAATATGCTGGTAGGTGTCATAGTTTCCGTGCTGGTTGGCGTGGTTTCTGGAATACTTCCAGCTTTACAAGCCAGTGGAATGGATCCAGTAGAAGCAATACGCTCTTGAAAGATGTTTTCCTTTAAAATAGCTTTTTAACCCTATAAAAAGCAACACTAAACTGCTTTATACTGTGTTACAAAAGGCGACTTCTTTATTTTCAATTCAAATTAATGTAATTTTGCGAAAGTAAACAAAGCACATGGCACTTTTAGGAAAAATGAATCACCTCCAAATCATCAAGAAAACCGATTTTGGTTTTTATTTGGATGGAAAATCTTTAGGAGAAATCTTAATGCCAAAAAGATACATTACTTCTGAAATGCAGATAGGTGATGAAATAGATGTCATCGTGTATTTGGATGGTGAAGAAAGATATGTAGCCACGACTGAAATTCCGCTCGCCACAGTCGGACAAGTGGCATATCTTAAAGTCAACTCCATTGAAAAAGTTGGTGCTTTTCTTGATTGGGGCGTTAGTAAAGAACTGCTGGTGCCATTCAGTGAGCAAAAAACTAAGATGGAAGCCGGAAAATCATACGTTGTCTATGTTTACGTGGATAAGATCACCAATAGAATAACGGGTAGCATGCGCTTGGAGCGATTTTTATCAAAAAAGTTACCAAGTTTTAAGGTTGGCGATCCAGTTTCCATTTTAGTCTGGACAAAAACTGATCTCGGTTATAAGGTCGTGATAGAACATCAATGGATTGGTGTCATTTATGGCAACGAGATTTTACAACCTATCCATTACGGTCAAACCACACAAGGATATATTCAAAAAATGAGACCTGATGGCAAAATAGATGTCTCATTGCAACCATTGGGCAAACAAAAATTTGATCATGGTGCAGAGATTATTTTGAGAATGTTAGAAAAATCCGGTGGATCACTTCCCTACTCTGATAAAACCGATCCTGAGGTGATTTATTCTATTTTCAAAATGAGCAAAAAAGCATTTAAGGCAAGTATCGGCAATCTGTATAAAGCACGTAAAATCACTATCACTCCAAACGGTATACGATTGGCAAATAATTGAATCCAGTCATTATAAAGAATTTATTTTTTTCATATTCATTATGATTACGGATGGATTCCAATGAAAAGGAAGAAAAAAAGTCCAAGGCAATTGCTTGGACTTTTTATAAATAACACTTGTGTTTTAATTGACCTAAATTTGATTTTTCACAATTGCTATAAAGTGATTATCCACTACTTAGCTCCTCTTCCTTCCCAATATTTTATAAGTTCAAAATCCGGTGAAGACTTCTCTAATTCAGCATCAATCAAATCTTTGTATAACTTAGAAATTTTATTTGTAACAATCTTTACCTCTTCCTTCATTGTTTCTAAATCAAGTGAAATTAGGGTATCTGTGGAAACCAATATTTTGGATATGTTTTGATCATAATAATCCTTAGGAAATGTATTTGATATTATATTTTGAGTTTTACAAATACGTCCATCTACCACCATTTCTTTAAATAGGGTATCTGATAAAGTAATGGTTTCAGAATCACTTGCAGCCATTCTTTTTACAACCTTGACATTCTCTTTTAAGGTAATTGGATCTAAGGTGATGATGGTATCCACCAAATTTTTTGGTTCAGGAATCGTATCGCTTTGTTCCGCATTGAAATGAGATGAAGATGGATAAACTTGGTACTTTTTAAAACCAAATAGCACAAAAACGCATAGAAATGAGGCACCCATTAGTAAGGTGACTCTGAGATTTTTTTGAATTTTTTTGTTAGACATCATAAGAATTCGTTTTTTAATAAATGAATGAAAATGGTTAATGAATGAATTTTTTCTATTGACTTGTATCTCTTGCAAAATGATAGAAGCATAGTGCTTGATGGTGTATTTTTGGGACAAGGTTTCATCACATATGTATTCGTGGTTTATTGTCACTGCCCTGTCTAGTAAGTAAGCAATCGGATGAAACCAAAATACAATTTTGAAAATCTCACATAGAATCTTGTCAATGCTATGAAACTCAGAAGCATGTATTTTTTCATGTTCTAACAAGATAGGATTGACTTTTTCAGATGGAAGCAGGATGTAATTGAAAAAACTGGAAACAGGAAAGGAAGACCCAAAAATCAATTTGTATCCGTCTAGCTTTACACACTCCGACCTGAGTATATAAATTGCTATTTTTGACAGTTGAAGGATCAATCTGACGGACAGCAAAACAACTCCTAAAAAATAAATAAATAAAAGATTTATTTCATTTGTATTTATTTGTTTATCTACATTTTGCGCAGATATTCTTTGAATAATTGGTATTTGAGATGTGTCCATCATTACTGGAAATACGTTTAATTTCAGCAGTGGACCAATCAGTACAACAAACATCACAAATAACAAGTAGAATCTATTTTGACGAAATGTTTTTTCCCGTGAAAAATAGAGATGAAAAGGTGCAAATAGCAAACACAATATCACTGAAGACTCTAGAAAATAGGGAAAATATTCGTGGAAAGTTAATATCTCTTGTAGGTGCTTCATGGGATTAATTTTCGAGCTCTTTAAATAATTTTTTCAATTCATTGACATCTATGTTTTCTTCCTCCATAAAATAGGATAGTAATGATGTCTTGCTTCCTCCAAAGTATTGGTGATATATCTTTTTAAAAAGCGACTTATTAAAATCCGTTTTGCTTATGGTTGGATAATATTGGTGCGATTTTCCAAATACCTTATAAGACAACATCCCATCTTTCTCAAGCTTTCTTATTGTTGATAGAATGGTATTGTAAGGTGGTTTTGGATCATCTAAATAAGCCACAATTTCCTTAGGAAAGGCTTTACCAAGCTTCCAAAAAATTGCCATGATTTGTTCTTCAAGAGGATTAAGTGTCATCTGTACTGATATTTTTATGCAAATATAATTACTTTTACATTATTATAACTATATTTTCGTTATAATATTGTAATATTCGTTGTATTTTTATTTAAATAATTTTCAATAATAAAAATATCCATTCCTTGCCAACCCTGCATTGACAATATTCGTTTATAAAATATCGAACTTATTTGTACATTAATCAGCATATTCAAATTTTTTGGCAATGAAATTATATTCAATACTTACATCAATACTAATTGCAATAGTTTTAATGGGTTGCATGAAAGACAGTGATGAGACTAACTCAAAATGTATAGAGGGAGAATGGCGATGGATCGAATCCGTTGGAGGTATAGGAGGATGGACCATTACTCCTCAAACTGAAGGATACGAACAAACCCTAAAAATTGAGAAAAACACCTATAAAGAATACATCAATGACTCTCTTGCTTATACAAGCGATTATACAATAGGCGAGTCATCGGATACTCAAATAGGTACAGAAAGTAAGAATTTTATTAAGATTGAAAAAGGTACGCTAGCTTTTACATGTATAAACAATCAATTAATCTTATTTGATCAGTGTTATGATTGCTATAAACATACATTCATTCGGAGATAAATGACAACCTTTGGTGCATTGAATTATGTAAATTTTTTAACCAATGTTCCCACGTATATTTATCTTTTTATTCCCAATTTTATTTTTATTTTCAACTCGCAGTTTTGCTTAAAAAGCAGAATTATCTAATGCTCCTTACTATAACTATAGAAAAAGATTTGGTATCACGACTCCTGACAGTCTGTTTCAATTAAATATCCGATTTAGAATGCAAAGCAGAGATGTGGGCATACGGATGTAGGATTTCTTATTTACTTGTGAGTTCAGATTGCAGATAATGTGCGGTGTAGCTATTTTTCACCTTGATAAGTTCTTCAGGTGTGCCTGAGAAAAGTATGTTACCTCCGCTATTTCCTCCTTCTAACCCGATGTCAATGATATGATCAGCAACTTTGATCACGTCCATATTATGCTCAATAATAATCACTGTATTTCCCTTATTTACCAATTTTTGTATAACATGGATAAGCTGTTTGACATCATCAAAATGCAGTCCTGTGGTGGGTTCATCCAAAATATACATCGTATTGCCTGTATCCCTTTTTGAAAGTTCCTCAGCCAATTTCACACGTTGTGCTTCTCCACCTGACAGCGTAGTGGCTTGCTGTCCCAAAGTGATGTATCCCAATCCCACATCATATAAGGTCTTCAGTTTTCTATGGATACTAGGTATATTAGAGAAAAATTCCGAAGCAACTTCCACTGACATTTCCAAAACATCAGAAATACTTTTTCCTTTATACAATACTTCTAGGGTTTCCCTATTGTACCTCTTTCCAAGACATTCTTCGCAATCCACAAGTACATTCGGAAGAAAATTCATTTCAATGAGCTTCATACCGGCACCTTCACAAGTATCGCATCTGCCACCCTTGACATTAAAAGAAAACCTTCCTGGTGCATATCCGCGTATTTTTGCTTCAGGCATATTGCTGAATAATTTACGGATATCATTAAACACACCTGTATAAGTGGCAGGATTGCTTCTCGGTGTTCTCCCGATTGGCGATTGGTCTATTTCTATGACTTTATCTATATGCTCCAATCCTTCGATTGCTTCATAACTCAACGGTTTTTGCAAACTTTTATAAAAATGTTGCCTTAAAATGGGATACAAAGTTTCATTGATGAGAGATGATTTTCCACTTCCCGATACACCCGTTACGCAGATCAAAGTTCCAAGAGGAATGGCTAGAGTTACATTTTTAAGATTATGCCCGGAAGCACCTATCAACTTTAATTCCTTTCCATTTCCCAACCTTCTTTGCTCTGGGATCTTAATCGACCTGCGCCCACTCAAAAAATCAGCTGTGATACCACCTTTCTTTAGAAATTCCTTTGGAGTTCCCTCACTGATGATATGTCCACCATGTTTTCCTGCTCCTGGACCCAAATCAATGATATAATCAGCAGCAAGCATGATATCCTTGTCATGCTCGACTACCACTACAGTATTACCTATTTCAGTAAGATGTTTCAAAGCGTCGATCAATCTATGGTTGTCCCTTTGGTGCAATCCAATACTTGGTTCGTCCATGATGTAGGTAATGCCCGTAAGTTGACTACCTATCTGCGTTGCCAATCTGGTGCGTTGCGACTCACCGCCAGATAATGTTCTGGTTGGTCTATTGAGGTGAAGATAACCCAACCCAACTTCCAACAAAAAACTCAATCGAAGTCTTATTTCCTTCAATATCTCGAAAGCAATCTGATTTTGCTTTGTATCAAGATAATTTGGCAACTCTTCCAACCAAGTAAATAATGCTTCAATATCCATAGTGGCCAATTCACCAATATGTTTTCCACCCAATTTAAAATGCAGAGATTCGACTTTCAACCGATATCCATGACATGTCGGACAATCCACTATGGTGAGAAAATCACTCGCCCATGAACGTATTTTTTCCGAAGTACTTTGTGCATACCATTTTTCCAATAGGTTAGAAATGCCTTCTTTTCCTATATCATAGATATAATCACTGTACAATTGCGATGCATTCAAGTAACTTTTGTTTTCATCACCATGCAACAACATGTCCAGTGCTTGTTTTGGAATATCCTTTACAGGTGTATCAAAAGTAAATTTGAATTCTTTCGCAATAGTCTTTAATTGCTTGAATGTGGAGTTATCTCTAACAGCTCCAAATGGCTTAATTCCCTCCTGCTGAATCGACAAAGTATCATCAGGAATAATTTTTTCAATATCTGATTTATATACTTCACCCAATCCATTACAATCGGTACATGCACCATAAGGCGAATTGAAAGAAAAATTATTTGGAGATGGTTCATCATACGAAATTCCGGAAACAGGATCCATCAAACTCTTTGAATAGGAGGATACTGCACCATCTTCACCATTGATGATCATGATGAAATCACTTCCCATCTTCAAACCCGTTTGGATAGATTGATGCAATCTTTCGTATTTAGCTTTATCTACGGTGATGCGATCTATCACCACTTCGATATCATGTATTTTATACCTGTCTAATTGGAGACCTTGAACCAAATCTACAATCTCACCGTCCACCCTGACCTTGGAGAATCCTTTTTTACGTGTTTGATCTAATAGTTCGCGATAATGCCCTTTCCGTGCTCTAATGATAGGTGCTAAAATAAGTATTTGCTTTCTGTCAAATCTGTGTAGAATATCTTCCATGATTTGATCCTCAGTATATTTCACCATTTTCTCTCCCGATTCGTAGGAATATGCTTCACCTATTCTTGCATACAACAGCCTAAGGAAATCGTATATCTCCGTAGTGGTACCAACCGTAGATCTTGGATTCCATGCTGTGGTTTTTTGTTCGATAGAAATAACAGGACTCAATCCATCAATACTCTCCACGTCAGGTCTATCCATGGCACCAATAAATTGCCGGGCATAGGATGAAAATGTCTCCATATATCTCCTCTGCCCTTCAGCATACAATGTATCAAATGCCAATGAAGATTTTCCACTTCCGCTCAATCCTGTGATGACTACCAGCTTATCCTTTGGAATTTTTATATCCACGGATTGGAGATTATTTTCATTTGCTCCGGTGATCTCTATAAACTCTATATCTTCTTGAGTATTAGTCATGAATTGATTGATTAAAACTTAGGGCAATTCCTGTAATGGATTAGATGCCTTGAATTCTCTTAATGAGTACACCTAAGGCTTCCTTTATATTGCCGCCCTTGGGTCTTCCACCTTCTTCGAGCATCTCTAAATGATGGTCTCCAACAGGTTTTAGCAAAAACCTGAAAACGAATTCATCCTCGTTATTATTATTCATTCTGAAGGTACCAAACCGCAAATCTTTATATTCAAAATTATCAGAATCCTCTTCGGGTTTCATAAGGGCATATCCATCACTGAACCACATCAATGTCTTAAAAGTCTTGTCATCTTGATATGTTTTAGACAAGGTTGGAGATGTTTTGGGAATAGAATGCAGTTTGAATTCCTTTTCTTTATCAAGAAATGAATACTGTCCAAACACAAATGTGCTATCTGTCTCAGCAATGCCAAACCACAAAATATTGTTGAATATCGTGGGTGATGTCATATATTTTGTATAAGTCAACTCATTTTTTGAGAGTGAATTTTCAAAAATAGTATTTATTCGCGTTTTATTAAACACTGTAAACAATAAATAAAAACTACTTAAATACAAACCTGTTGTATTCCAAAATTTTCTCCCATAACTTCCCTTTCTTGAGAGTATAACAATAATGAGACAAACCAAAAAAGGTACAGTATAAAGTGGATCTACGATACTCACAGAACTTAAGGTGTACCTAATGTTGGTAAACGGCCAAAAAAGCCGAGTTCCATAAGTGGTAAATGTATCTAAAATCGGATGTGTAAAAAGAGCTAAAAAAAACATAAAACTCCATGCCGCAATAGAAGCATGCGGCGTGGTATAAGATGCCCTATGGTATCTTTTGTACACAAAATAGGAAAGTCCAATAGCGATTAAAAGTGAAATTCCGACGCCAATAAAACTCAGCTTCAGAATTGTCATCAATGCAAATACAACACCCCAAATCAAAACCAACCAACTGATCAAACCCACATATTTGTGATGTTTATATCTATAAAGATAATGGACACAAACTCCCATTACCAAAGCAAAAACCACGCTAAAACCAATACCATGTGTTGGCCCTCTATGAAAGGCTAACGCATCTATCTTTGGTAAAATTTTATTTGAAATCACATCTAAATCAGGAATCGTTCCGGCAATGGCACCCCAAACAATCGCTCTATTGCCTACTTTCTTTCCTAAAGCCGCTTCGCTGACCGCAGCACCCAAAACAATTTGAGATAGTGAATCCATGAATCAGTTTGAGTAAGCGTGCATATCCAGCGTAGAAAGTACCTTCAATGCAGCACTTTGTTCCGCTGATTTTTTATTGAAATCTTCAGCTGTAGCCATTTCACTTCCATCTATTAAAACTGCGACTTTAAAACAATCTCTTTTGTCCAACTTGAATTTTGATAATGTAATGAATTGAATTTCTCTTCCATGTTTTTGACAATACTCCAACAACTGAGACTTATGATTGTCATCTTTTGTCTCTAACTCATTGATATCCAAATATTTCATCAAAATATTTCTAATAACATAATTCTTGGTTTTTTCATATCCAAATTCTATGTAAATAGCACCTACCAATGCTTCTAAAGCATTTCCCAACATAGCACTGCTCATTTTTCCCATACTGTAGTCCGCTAAAATAACATCCAAACCCATGTTATCAGCAATCTGATTCAAGGTCTGACGCTTTACAATTTTGGACCGCATTTTAGTCAGGAATCCTTCGTCTTTATTTGGATACTTCTTGAACAAGTACTCTGCCACGATAGTAGAAAGGATGGCATCTCCAAGGTATTCAAGACGTTCATTTGTTGCTTTTCCCGGCGTTTCATTCGTCATAGATTTATGGTAAAAAGCCGTTTTAAACAAATTCAGTCGAGATGGTGTAAATCCCAAAATAGGTTTCAGCCTTAGTGCCAAATCCTTATCATCAGAAACATAAATGTTATAAAATTTTCGAAGTATACTTACCACTACTCTTTAAATCTTTTCACTATAAGTGATGCATTATGCCCCCCAAAACCAAAAGTATTGCTAAGGGCAGCATTGATTGTCCTTTCTTGTGCCTCGTTGAAAGTAAAATTCAATTTCGAGTCTATTTCAGGGTCATCATTGAAATGGTTGATTGTAGGTGGAATAAAATTTTCATTGATGGCTATCACACATGCAATTGCTTCAATGGCACCTGCTCCACCCAATAGGTGACCTGTCATAGATTTGGTAGAAGAAATATTCATCTTATACGCATGATCCCCGAACAATGCTTTGATAGCTTTTACTTCAGCTATATCTCCCAATGGTGTAGATGTTCCATGGACATTGATGTAATCTAATTCTTCCGGTTGCATACCCGCATCTTGCATTGCGAGTTTCATCACGTTTCTTGCTCCTAATCCTTCAGGATGCGGCGCTGTCATGTGGTATGCGTCAGCTGTCATGCCACCACCAACGACTTCTCCATAGATGGTTGCCCCTCTTCTCTTTGCATGACCTAATTCTTCTAGTATGAGCGCCCCTGCGCCTTCACCTAATACAAATCCATCACGATCCACATCAAATGGTCTCGAAGCAGTCATAGGATCATCATTCCTTTCTGACATAGCTTTCATGGCAGAAAAACCGCCAACGCTCGCCTTTGTCACCGCAGCTTCTGATCCTCCTGTGATCATGATATCCGCTTTACCCAATCTGATGTAATCAAAGGATGAAATGATGGCGTGCGTACTCGAAGCACAAGCGGATACGGTACCATAATTCACTCCTCTGAATCCATATTTTATAGATATATGGCCTGGAGCAATGTCTCCTATAAGTTTTGGAATCAAAAACGGACTATATCGGGGATCACCATTCCACAGAGCAGCTTCAGTAATGTCCGCTTCAATGGTCTCAAATCCACCAATTCCCGTACCCCAAACTACACCGGCACGATCCAGATCAATTTGATTTACATCCAATCCTGACATTTGAAATGCTTCATCAGCCGCCACCATAGCATATTGTGCGAACGAATCCAAACGTCGGGCATCCTTGCGAGGTATGAAGTCTTCTACATTGAATCCTTTTAGTTCACATGCAAATCTCACTTTGAATCTAGATGCATCAAACTTCGTGATTGGGCCGGCACCACTTATACCAGTTTTTAGACCGTGAATGTATTCAGAAAGTGTATTTCCGATTGGTGTTAAGGCCCCAATTCCTGTGATTACTACTCGTCGCATATGGGTTAGATAAGTAAGGGTCAAAATTCTTAATTTTTTTCCTTAGTCCCAAATTTTATATCAATAATCTATATTTCTTATTTCATTTTGTGAGCGTAAACGCCATTTTATAGATCAAACAGCATTTTATTAAATAAAAAATCCACCAAACTGTGAAGTTTGATGGATTCATTTTCCATTTTTAAGATAAAACTATGATTGGCTTGCTACGATATAATCGATAGCTTGTCCAACCGTTTGTATTTTCTCTGCTTGATCATCCGGAATAGTGACATCAAACTCCCTTTCAAATTCCATAATCAATTCGACAGTATCTAATGAATCTGCACCAAGATCATTGGTGATGCTCGCCTCATTGGTAACCTCAGACTCATCGACTCCAAGCTTGTCCATGATTATTTTCTTTACTTTTTCTGCAACTTCTTGTGACATGTTTATTTAAATTTAAATAAGAATAAGACGCAAAATAAGTCACTTGATATCGTACAAGCAAATATTTAACAATTTATTTTGATATTAAAATATTTATAACATGTTATACACACTAATTGAAATCTATAGGATTTTATCAAATATTTAGCTCTTGCCCTGATTATTTAAACGTTCACACTTCTGCGGACATTGTTTTAAACACTATACATCATTATCACACCATATTTTGATATATTTGCATCATAAACAGTGTTCAAGTTATTCAAGCATGAAATCATACCATTTATTTTTATCATTTGTTTTCGGTGGCTTATTCATCTTAAATGGCTGCCAATCAAAAGTGCCCGGGTTGGTATCAAAACCATTGGCCATGGGTAAAATCAATGGAATGACTTTAGTGGTGGATGATACTACATCATCTAGAAAATTGATCGACACTATTGCAACCATTTTTGAAGCGCCATATCCTGTTTTACCAGCAGTGGAGCCTATATTTGATGTCAAGGTCATTTCATATCAAGAATTACTCGGCATAAAGTATATGTATGAGCGTAGAACCTTTCTTCTCGTAGCAAACTTATCAGATACTGCATCCCAAGTCACAAAGATGGTACGAGCAGACTTGGGTGAAGAGAAAATAAAGAGGGCAAAATCTGATACATCTTTCAATCTTACCTTTGGTTTGGATAAATGGGCTAAGGGGCAACTCATCATTTATGTTTTTGGCAAAGACCAAAAGTCTATCGAAAATGCCTTAACGATGAGATTTAATACCATAGCTCAAAAGATAAATGCCCATGATTATGAAAACCTAAAATCTTCTGTATTTGGAAATGACGGTGAAAACACTGAAATGGAATCCGTCATTTTAGAAAAATTTGGATTCAATATTCAAATTCCAAAACTATATGTAAAAGCCATAGAAGAAGACAACTTTTTATGGTTGCGATACGATAATAAAATTGTGAATCAGAGCATCGTTATTCAAAAATTTCCGTATAAAAATGAAAGTCAATGGTCTGTAGATAGCCTTATAGCACTCAGAAATCGGTATGGCAAAAAATATATTACAACAGGACAACCCAATGCTTATATGACTACAAACACCAAGGATTTACCCACTTTGGATTATACTTACACACATAATGGTATATTTATGAGGGAGATCAGAGGTATATGGGAAACGGAAAATGATTTTATGGGAGGCCCATATGTTTCGTATGCTGTTTATAACAAACCGAAAGGTGAAATGATTTTCATTGATACCTTTGTTTACGCTCCTGGAGAAGACAAAAGAGATTTAGTCCAAAAGTTAGATTGCATAGTTAAAACACTTTCGCTCCCTAGTCTTGGAGGTAAGTAATTACTTTTAAGAAATGGATGGGTTTATAAGGATTTTATTTTTTCCACTAATGCAGTAGTAGAAAATCCTTCAGAAAATGGTAACGAAACTACCTTTCCTCCTGTCTGAATAACGATATCATTTCCCACAATCTTATCAATTGGCCAGTCTCCACCTTTGACCAAAACATCAGGAAGGATTGCCTTGATTAAATCATATGGTGTTTCTTGATCAAAAGATAACACCATATCAGTAGAAGTTAAAGCAGCGATAACCTTCATCCTGTCCGCCAACGTATTTAACGGGCGTTCTGAACCCTTCAAGTTTCTGACAGATCTGTCCGTATTGAGTGCCGCAATAAGTTTTGATCCTAATTTTGATGCCTCCTCCAAATACATCACATGTCCTACATGTAGGATATCAAAACAACCGTTTGTAAAAACAAGGGTTTGACCATCAGACTTCCATGATTCAATGGTTATCATTGCGGAATCAAAATCTCCATAAATTTTATCAACGATGCGCATATCTATGTATCCTTATTCAATATTGGTAGTGCAAGAGCACTAATGCTACCGAAGAGCAAGGTAGCAAAAATCGTCAATGAAAAATAAATTAGATTGGCAAAAGAAAAGCCATCCGCGCCTGAAATTCCGTACATTGCCAGTGCTTCACCAACAAGAAAATGATAGCTCCCCATGCCACCCGGTGTTGGGATTACTATTCCCAAACTACCGAAAACAAAAACCAGTAGCCCTGCATCCCAACCCAAGTGAGATGTTGGTTCGAAAGCAAAGAAACCCACATACAACATCAAATAATATAATCCCCAAATGCCTACTGTATAAAATACAAAAAGCGGTATAGAAGATACATATTTCACACTTTTCACCCCTTGCCAAAAGCCATGCACTACATCATTCAGTTTTTTGACCAATCGACTTTTTCTTATGAATTCCTTATAAAAGTGGAAGTACAACCCAAGACCAATCAAGCCTAAAATTAAAAAGACTATCAACCATGTATTTCCCATTATTTTTGCCAATAGTGGTGTCAAGTCCATATTTGAGTTTAGATACTGAATAAATCTATTACCACCCACCACTAGAGCAATGCAAAAAGTTATCAATAGCATGATAACATCAAACACTCTATCCGTTACTATGGTACCTAAAGCTTTTTCAACGGGAATATTTTCATACTTAGAGATCAATCCGCCTCTTATAATTTCACCAGATCGCGGTATGCCTAAGTTTGTTAGGTAGTTGATCATCACTGTACCAAACAAGTTATACATCTTCGGATAGTAACCCAAAGCATTGAGAAGCATCTTCCATCGCAGTGCTCTAAACCAGTTGGAAATCATAAATAATATCACAGGAATGACTAACCACATGTAGTTAGCATTACTGAAATCTTCGAATATTTTATGCAGCAAAGAGCAATCTCCAGCCATACCTTTTAGCTGACATTCAGCTTGGTAGGCTTTATTTTGCTTATTATATACCAACCCAATAATGAAAAATCCAAATGCAAAGAATCCAATAATATGGATCGCCTTTCTCATAATTTTTGGCATTTGCATATACCTATATTGGCTGCTTAGTTAACCATATTATTTTCGTCAGGGAAAATGGTAATAGGCTTGTGGGTTTTTGCCTCCTCAGGACTTATTAGGCAATAGCTTATGATAATCACAACGTCACCAACTTCTGCCCTTCTCGCAGCCGCACCATTCAAGCAAATACATCCGGAACCTCTTTCACCTTTGATCACATAGGTCTCGATCCGCTCCCCATTATTATTGTTAACGATCTGAACTTTTTCGTTCTCATATAGGTTTGCTGCATCCATCAAATCCTCGTCAATGGTGACTGATCCAACATAATTGAGATTGGCTTCAGTGACTTTTACACGATGTATTTTAGATTTATGTATATGTAATAACATGAAAATGAATAAGAATTTAAAAAATAAAAATCAGTTAATTGAAATACTGAAAATTATTGTACATAAACAACAAATGGAATTAATAAGTTCTAAGGTATTTATTTTTAATACTTACGTTACTATTGCGAACTATAAATAACAAATTAGCTTTGATAAAAATCCTAAACAATTCGTGAGTTTGGTTCAGTAGATTTATCAATATTCTTGCTGTTTCTTCGCCAAATCATTCCCAGTGTAAATACTAGAATGTAAGGCAGCAACAGCATGTATAAAATACCAAAATTCAACCCCTTTCCTGCAGAACCTCCATCCTTTAAATTTGATTCTGCCGCCATTTTACACATAGGACATTGTGCAGATAGAGTCGATGATGTAAAAATGATGAACCCAAAAACCAATAGCACTAAAATAACTATTGAAGTATGTTTGGCTATCTTTTTAGTCATATCACAAATATTATAAGATTACATACAAGATTTTAGCATGAGATACACAATTGGGCCAGTCAAAGCTACGTACATCCAAAATGGATATACCCATTTCGCCATCCTCCTGTGCGCTTCTACCTGACCAGTATATCCTCTCACAAAGGTAAATAAAATAAATGGAAACGTCAGTCCTGCCAAAGCTATATGCGTAATCAAAATAAAAAAGTACACGTATCTGATCCCACCTTCATGACAATATTTCACTTCTTCTGTTGTGAAATGGTACATCACATAACTCAAAAGAAACAAAAAGGACAATATCATCGACATATAGATGAATGTTCGATGCATATTGATGTTTTTTCGCTTTATATAGTATATGGCAATGCCAAGGCAAATAGCTACACCTGTATTCAGTAAAGCATGTATGGTCGGAAGAAATGATAAATCAAAATCAACATCTATTTTTACTCTGCGCATCAATAATACTGTGGATAGAACTATCACAGACAACACCGATGCAATAGAGTTGAGCAATTTAGCATTAGGCGGAACTGGGCTAATTTTATTTTCTGGTTTCATAAAATCTTTTTTGAAATACGGAGATTGATAGAAAAACTGTTCAATCACTTCATTTTGATGTCCAATTCTTTCTTCTGCGGCAATAAAATTGCAATATGAGCTACGAGTGTTTTTAAGCTTTCCAAATCGCTTTGATAGGTATTTCGAATTCTAAGGCTAGTATCCACTAAGACAAAATCCTTCAAGCAATAGGCATCTAACTTCTTTCTGAAAACATTATCTGATGCGAATTCAGACTGTAATTTATTACAACTATACATCTGAAAAAATGGAGAATTGCCAAACTGGTCATTGATCTTTCGTTGGATCGAAGTATCTGTGTCAGCGCCTGTAAATACTGTGACTTTACCTTTAAATATCCCTAATGAATCAAATGTGTAATCAATAGAATCCTTTGGTAGTAATTGTTTTAATGCTTCTTTCCTATAGTCATGACCCATTTTCAGATAGTACCAAGAACCAAGTGGCACTACAATGGTCAGTGCCGCCAAAACAATAATTGCTATTATACTTCTGGTCATATTACCATTCTAAGAAAATAGCCAATCTGAAAAAAGAAATTCAATTATTGGTGAGTTCCTTCAGTAACCGCTTGTTCGATTCTGATATCGTTATGAGCATTAGCTCTGTTGTTTAACCAATTTCTACCTTCCACCAAGAAAGCAATAACTGCCCAAACCAAAAGTAATGTTGGCACCAAAACTGACTTTACTAAGGCAGGTACTTCATACTTCATGTGCATGAACTCATAAATGATTAGGTATGCCTTTACCACACTGAAAACGATCATGACAAATCCTGTCACATAAAATGGAAAATGGACTCCATCTACAAGAATACCCTTTCCTAATAATGCAAAAAGCACTTCAAAAATAGTAATCCCTGCGAGGATTAAAATGGTTTTCGTCGCAATTGTCTTTGAAGCAGAATATGATAATCCCATTTGATTCGATTTTTATTGTACTAAGGTAAATTTTATAATAAGTAAAAACACAAAAACACAAATACCCATACTAGGTCCACGAAGTGCCAATAAAGTCCTATTTTCTCTACCATTTCGTAACCATTTTTCCTTCTCACATACAGACCTGAATAAGCATTAATCGCTATGATCGCTAAAAATATTACACCGGTTAATACGTGAAAACCGTGAAAACCTGTTATGAAGAAAAATAACGCTCCAAAGGCTTTGGGGCCAAATGATTGTTGTTTTACTTGACCTGCATCAGGTCCTTCAGAAACCTTATATTTCAATGGCAACCATTCGTCACCATGCTTGTGTATCAAATAAGACTGCCCTGCATGAAATGCATCACCCTCCTTGATATGTGCGCCGTCACCTTCCAAATACACACCTTGCTCAGTATGCGTACCGAATGGATTGGTTCGTATGGTCATATGCTCTTCTCCCATCAAAGTTGTCCATTCCCATGCTTGACAACTTAAAAATGCAAGACCACCAATGATTGTCCAAGCCATCCATTTTACAACTCCCATTCTATTCTCTTGATGACCTTCTTGCACGGCACGAACCATAGTAAATGAACTCGCCAATAGAATAAAAGTCATCAACGTCACAAATAACAATGGTGCATTGTGAATGCCTCCGGGAAATGATCTGAATACAAAATCAGGAACCGGCCATGTGGGCATACTGAATCGCAATGTCCCATAAGCAATGAGAAATCCGGAAAATGTAAATGCATCTGAAAGTAGAAAATACCACATCATGAGCTTACCATAGGATGCCTTAAAAGGGGATCCGGCGCCATTCCAAGAGGCCTTTTCTGAAGTATGATGATGATCGTGTGCAATTGCTTCTGAAGCCATTATCAACAAGATTTTATTTGGTAATTAATAAAAATATAAATAAATAAATCCATAATATATCCACAAAATGCCAGTAATTTACTACTAAATCAAATCTACGGATTCTTTTATCTGTCACTGAAAATTTTAACGTATATGCATATATCAAAGCGACAACCATCGCCGCTAAACCTCCTAACACGTGAAGTAAATGAACACCAGAAAGCAAATAGAAAAACGATCCGGATACATTTCCTTTCAAATCAACACCTATTGAATACAAAGCTAACCACCCCTGATATTGTAAAACTATAAACAATACGCCCAACACAAAAGCTGTGATCAAGCTTAGTTTATACGTTTTTTCATCCGCTGATTTAAACGCAAGAAAAGATCTATGTAGAAATATTCCCGAAATGATCAGAACTCCTGTACTAAAATAAAATATATTGGGAATGGTAAATTCTAACCAATTGCCAGCAGATTGCTTGACGATATATGCGCTCGTAAATGCCGCAAACATCATCAAAATGCTACCCATTGCTGCCCACAATGCGAATTTATGTGGGTGAATCTTATTTCTTCTATCGAGTACCTGCTCCATTTATTGTAATATTAATATGGCCAATAGTGTAGCCGGTAAATAAATAAATGAATAAAACATCAATTTCAAGGCAGAAGATCGATCAAATGACCTATGAAAAAAGTAACCTAAAATGACATAGCCCAATGAAAGAATCGCACACAATATAGTTTCTGTAACACCAATCATGCCATTAAAGTACATCATTGCCACGACAGGTAAAGACAAAAACGCATAAAATAAAGATGACAACCCAAGATTTCTATCTATATGACCATCACTTACAGGAAGTAATTTAAAACCAGCTCTCTGATAATCATCAAAACTGACAAAACCAATAGACCAAAAATGCGGAAATTGCCAAAGAAATTGCAAAGCAAAAAGAGCAACCCCAAATGCGGTCAATGTCCCTTGAAAGGCTGTAAACCCAATTAAGACCGGAAGTGCTCCGGGAATAGCACCAATGGCGACTGCCAAAGTAGAATATCTCTTCATCGGTGTGTACACAAATGCATATAAGACCAATGAAGCCATACCAAGGATAACCGTCAATGTATTGAAAGATGCCAAAATCAAAAGACCAACAAGACTGCTCAACCCCGCAAATAAAATGGCTTCCGTTGTACGCATTCTACCTGCCGCCAACGGTCTGTTAGAAGTGCGCACCATTAATATATCAAAATCCTTTTCAAATACTTGATTCAATGCGTTAGCAGCAGCAGTAACAAAAAAACCTCCAATGACGATCAATAATAAAGATTGCAGCTCCGCATCTGAACCTGCTGCTATCAAATATCCCAAAGCTGAAGAAAGTACCACAACTGTGGTCAACCTCAGTTTGATTAATAAAGCATAATCAGACAAAGTATTTGCAACCGCAGATTTTGTGGCTGTTAAAATGGTACTTTGATTTTTAAATTCCTTCACTACTATCTATTAGATTATATCAATGATCACCTATTTCTCCTTCTCGTAAAGGAACATGCTGCTGAACATACTCACGCTCATCTTTATTGTAATCATATGCCCATCTATGAACCGTTGGAATGTTTCCTGGCCAGTTGCCATGGATATGTTCAATCGGAGTTGTCCATTCCAATGTATTAGCGTGCCAAGGGTTCTTAGTCTTCATCTTTCTTCCGAACCATATACTGTAGAAAAAGTTAAGGACAAAAACCAATTGGAAAAAGAATGCTAAAATGGCAAAAATGGTGATGACTTTGTTCATTTCTCCAAAGTGCTTGAAGGCGTCAAAGGTATCAAAAGAATAATATCGTCTCGGTACTCCTGCCATTCCAATATAGTGCATTGGCCAGAATATGGCATACGCACAAATTATTGTACCCCAAAAGTGAACCTTACCCAATGTTTCATTCATAAAACGACCATACATTTTCGGGTACCAATGATATACACCTGCAAACATTCCGAAAAATGCAGCAACTCCCATCACAATATGAAAGTGAGCCACCACAAAGTAAGTGTCATGCATTTGAATATCAATTGCAGAGTTACCCAGGTAAATTCCAGTCAAACCACCGGATATGAACATTGAAACAAAACCGATAGCAAATAGCATAGGAGTGTTCAATCGTATATTACCACCATACAGCGTTGTAATCCAGTTGAACACTTTTATTGCTGATGGAACCGCTATAATCAATGTAAAAAATACGAAGAAATTAGATAAGAATGGATTCACTCCTGCCATGAACATATGGTGTGCCCATACTAAGAATGATAAAAATCCAATGGCCATAATAGAATAAACCATGGCCCTATATCCAAATATTGGCTTCCGAGCATGAACTGACATAACCTCAGAAACAATACCCATGGCTGGCAAAATGATAATATATACTTCAGGGTGTCCTAAGAACCAAAACAAGTGCTGAAACAAAATTGGACTACCTCCCACTCTATCGAGCGCCTGACCAGCGATGAAGATATCACTCAAGAAGAAACTGGTACCAAGACTTCTGTCAAAAACCAACATAAAAAATCCTGATGCTAACACTGGAAATGAAAGCAAGCCTAAAATAGCTGTTACAAAAAATGCCCAAATAGGCAATGGCATTCTCCACATACTCATACCTTTAGTTCGTAGGTTCAAGATAGTAGTGATATAGTTTATACCTCCCAAAAGCACTGAAACCACAAACATGACCAAACTGACTATCCATAGAGTCATCCCAGTTCCACTACCACTTGAAGCCTGAGGCAGTGCACTCAATGGTGGATAAGCAACCCATCCACCAGAAAATGGACCTGTACTTAGAAATAAGCTATAAAACATGATGATGCCTGCCAAAAAGAAAAACCAGTAGGATAGCATATTCAAAAATGGGGATGCCATATCTCTTGCACCAATTTGCAGAGGAATCAATAAATTACTAAAAGTTCCACTCAACCCTGCTGTCAAAACAAAAAAGACAATAATGGTTCCATGCATGGTGACTAGTGCGTAATAAAACTCAGGTGCCAACTTACCAACACCTGTAGTAGGATCAACAACAATCCATTTGCCAAGTAGTGGCTTGATCCATGCTAAACTCTCTTCCGGGAATCCAAGCTGAAACCTAAAGATCACAGACATTGCAGCGCCTATAATAGCCCAAATAATACCGGTGACCAAAAATTGTCTCGCAATAACTTTATGATCCATTGAAAATATGTAATGAAAAATAAAGCTACTCTGATATTTATCTCCGTGATGATGCTCATGAAAATGATCATCATACCCTTGTTCTTTTATCAAAATATCTTCTTCCTGTGATACAAGATGTGCCATCTTTTAATATTTTTTTGAATTATTATTTAGAAAGTATTCTAAGTTCGGTTCTTCTATTCTTCTCCCTTCCTTCTTCAGTATCATTGGTATCGATTGGTTCTGTTTGTCCATAACCTTTGGCTACCAAACGAGAACTACTGATTCCTTTAGCGATCAAATAATCCATTGCTTTTTGTGCTCTCTCTTGTGATAGTGTCATGTTTGAAGCTGCATCACCAACACTGTCTGTGTGACCTGCCAATTCGACTCTTAAATTAGGCTTATCGTTCAAAATCTTCACTAAATTATCTAATTCATACCTTGACAAATTATCATTCAATGAAGAAGAACCTGTATTATAAAAAATATGCTTTAACAAAATTGTTCTAGAAACACTTCCCGAATTATCATTTACAAAGGCATCAATATCTGATTTTAACTCTACGGCTCTTGACTCAATTTCTGATGCAAAAAGTTTTTTCCCTTTCCAAGGATCGTACTTCGTATTTCTGATATTCGTAAAGTAAAATGACTTCTGTCCTTTGATCCATGTATCATATTCGCTTCTTGGTACCACATCTACAATCCTACGCATAGAATAATGGCCCTTTCCGCATAATTCTGCGCAAGCCAATTCGTATTGGAAAACTTCCCACCTTGGTGGACTTGTTGGATCTTTCGGATCTGAAGGGGTTTGGAATTCAGGGTACTTCCTGAGTTCTTCTTTATATTCATCTGTGGTTTTTATAGGTCTGAATGTAAAAGACGTTGGGATTCCGGGAACAGCATCCATTTTTAGTCTAAAATGTGGAAGGTAGAAATTATGTAAAACATCTTTTGCTGTTATCCTAACATGAACCGTGGAGTCTTTAGCAAATACAATTTTATCACTTCCTGCCAAGATAATATCATCCAAGGCTGCTTCATCGTTCCAATCTAAACCCAAATCATTGACACCTGGTATGATATTTCTATAATCTTTATTACCAAGTTTTCCGTCTGGACCTGGATAACGAATGTCCCATGCAAATTGATATCCGGTTGCTTCTATATTAATTACCTTTTGGTCTGGACCAATTGGTTTAAAGATTCTATTCCATGCCACCAAACCATTGGCTACCAAGATGGTCATTACAACTGCCGGAATGGCTGTCCAAATCATTTCAAGTTTTGTGTCATGTGCAAAAAACTTTGCCGTGCTACCCTTCACTTTCCTATATCTGTAGCTATACCAAAATAGTAGAATGTGGGTGATTACAAATACAATTCCTGTAAATATCAATGTAATCAAAAATATCCAATCTAATTCAAAACCGTGCTCTGATGCTGAAGTCAATGGTCCAAAACCAAACATAACATTCTTATAATGCCACGCTGACCAAATGCAAAACACCAAAAATGCCACCATGAAAGCCACCATGGCTTTACCCTGAGTGGTATTATTATCCAATTCAGCCACTTCCTCACCTTTAATTCTATCAGAAAGATCAGAAATTCTTCCTATTTGAATTAATACGATAGCTAAGAGAACGATGATGGCTAAAGCTATTAAGTAGATCATCCTTTTATATTTTATATTATAAAGATATCAAATAAAATTAAATAACATGATGGTGCAAACTTTCTTCCAAATATGGATCATTCTTCGGTGTCAAAGAAGCCTTGGAAATGGTCCACAATGTAAAGTAAAAGAACAAACCTAAAAATCCGATGAATGTTCCAAGCTCTAATAATCCCGGAATAGTAAAACCTGAGACAAAATGAGAAACATGTTCAGCTGTGTGTGCTATTGCTTCACCCGCACCATGTGCTGCTTCAGCAGTCCCAGTATGCGCTCCTTCCATCACAGAAGTATGAGTCTCGCCACCATGTGATAACATAGCCTCGTTTCTAGTAATCAAAGCACCCGGCTTTATCATTAAAAAATAATCCAACCAGTGACTAAGAAGGGTGACCACAGCAACTATGCCAAGAGAACCAAATTTTCTCTTTGTATCATTTCTCATTAAAATGAAAAATGGTACCAAGAAATTCACTGCCAGATTCAAGAAGAATAACACAGGATAGTTGTTATATCTTTCCTTAAAATAAATGGTTTCTTCACCAATATTGGCATACCAAATCAACATAAATTGAGAGAACCACAAATATGTCCAAAATATACTGATAGCAAATAAATACTTACCCAAGTCGTGCAAATGGTTTTCATTTACATCCTTCAAGTATCCATTAGATTTCAAAAATATAATCATCAATATAGTCAATGCTATCATCGCAACAAAGGCACTAGCTGAAGAATACCATGCAAATAAGGTACTATACCAGTGCGCATCTATACTCATAATCCATTGCCAAATCATTGCACTACTTGAGAATCCAATCAATGGTAGTAGTATTGCTGCATAAAACCTCATGGATTTATGTTGTGAAAAAGAATCACCTCCATGCTTATCTTCATCCAATGAAAGATTACGAAGTTTTGTCGCCAAAAATACCCAAGCTCCACCAAAAATCAATGTCCCAAAGAAATACCAGTTTTTATTGAGAAATGAAGATTTTCCTGTGAGTATTGAATCTTCTGCTACTGCTGCTTCATCTCCCCAATGGTACAGATGGTGCCAATGGAAATAAACACCCAAGCCAATAAGAAGCATGAGTACTAATCCTACCATCATGAACAGCGCATATGCCTCCCAAATCCTTTTAAATGTAGATACCCAACCTGCGTATGCCAGAATACTAGCAGTCAAGAAGAAAGCCGCCATAACAGCGATCATCATAAAGAATACAGAATTGTGCAGCAAATTAGTCCAAAATCTAGTATGGTATACGTCGTCATTGAGCCAAGTAAAAATCATGGACAATAAACCGACTGCCATGGCTATATATAGGGACAATCTATGTTTTGATGTGAATGTATATTGATTCATTTTACTTCCTTTTTGCTGTGATTAATGATTGGCTTTTACATCGATATGGACTTCATCAGCTTTCATGACCTCTTCCGTGACTTCTGATTGCGTTATTGAAGCTTTCATTTTTGCAGCCGGTATATCAGTGGTATTAAAAGTATTCTCATTTTCATTATAGACCAATTTTGCATTTGCAGCTTGAAGAGATCTTATATAATGAATGACTTGCCATCTTTCTTCATAGGACAATTTATCTGCATAGCTGCCCATCAGGTTACGACCATAAACTATTGCGTGGTAATATAATCCATTTGAACTGTTTACAAATTGCTCTTGCGTCAAATTAGCAGGTTGCACAGGATACTTTCCGCCATCATCTCTCACAAGATATCCGGCACCATCAGCTTTTTCTCCATGACAAATGGCACATTGCACATTAAACAATTCTTTACCACGATCCAAGCCATTCTTTGTAATTGGAAATGGATTGGCGGTAATTTCGGCAATTGCTGCCGTTCTACCTTCCTCAGTATTAGGATAGTAATAATTGACGTGACCATTTGGTCTGTATGCAATGCCTCTGGAATGCTCACCTGTATAATCAACATTTCCAATATACCCCCTTGGGATTGTGCCTTTCACAGGATTTCTTGGTTGAGACATTTTATACAAGTCTTCGGCTGTCCCCCATCTATTCAAAGAATAAAAGCCAAAAACATTCGGTTCAAAAGCCACGCTATGTGCCATATCCGGCATGTATTCGCTACCTGTCTTCTCTCCGGATGCAGATTGGCACGAAGAGAGCCCAAGGCCCACCGCAAACAATAAGAAAATATATAATGTATCTAATTTCATTACAATAAAATTATATCGTTTTAGAATGTACTTCTGATGCGCCAGTAGTGCTGAAGAACGCTTCTGCCTCACCGGTCGAAACATCGCCTGTATCAAATGCTATACAAAATTTATCATCGGTGATCCTATCATGGAGATATGTATTCTTCACTCCTGGCCCTAATCCGTTGATAATGTAAAATGTGACAGTCATACCAATGGCTGAAAACAGTACTGTCATTTCGAAAGTGATTGGAATGAAAGCAGGGACCGACCAATAAGGTTTACCACCAAAAATATTTGGCCAATCCTTCACAAAAACCCACGTCATTCCTAAAAAAGCTGTCAATGTGCCTAACATACCATATATAAAACCCGCTTGGTGTAGCCTTGATTCTTCTAGCTTCAATGCGGGATCCAAGCCATGGACTGGGAATGGACTATATACATCATAAATCTCCAAATGATTCTTCTGCGCAGCTCTTACTGCCGTCAAAAGATCTTCTTCGTCATTATAAAGTCCGAAAATGATATTCTTATTACTTCCTTGTATCATCTTTTGATGTTTTGAATCCTTCAAATTAATTTAATGATGGTCACTTTCGTGGTCTCCATGATGGTGTGCTCTCTTTGCATTTTCACCCACATATTGATTGCCACCTGTCTTTAAAATATGTTTTATCTCTGCTACGGCAACCACTGGAGCAACCCTTGCAAAGATCAAGTAACATGTGAAAAACAACCCAAATGTACCAACATAAATGCCTATTTCTACCCATGTTGGTGAGTATAAACTCCAACTGGATGGTAAATAATCTCTTGCCAATGTGGTAGCGATAATTACAAATCTTTCAAACCACATTCCTATATTGACCACTATCGACAAGAAAAATGTCAATGTGATATTTCTTCTCCATGATTTTTTCCAGAAAAACTGAGGCGCAACCACATTACAAAACATCATACCAAAGTATGACCACCAATATGGCCCCAAAGCTCTATTGAAAAATGCAAACTGCTCATACACATATCCTGAATACCAAGAGATAAATAACTCCGTTAAATATGCAACACCCACAATTGTACCAGTCAATAAAATGACTTTGTTCATGGATTCTATGTGTTCGATCGTGATATAATCTTCTAGATGTAAAAGTTTCCTTGTGATAATCATCAATGTCAACACCATAGCAAAACCTGAGAAGATCGCTCCAGCCACAAAATAAGGAGGGAAGATCGTAGTATGCCATCCCGGAATAACTGAAGTGGCGAAGTCAAAGGATACGATAGTATGCACTGACAATACCAAAGGTGTAGATAACCCGGCTAAAACCAATGATAAAGATTCCCATCTCTGCCAATGCTTTGCAGAACCTGTCCATCCAAAGGATAATGTGTTATAAATTTTCTTTCTGAAACCTTTTGCTCTATCTCTTACTGTAGCAAAGTCAGGTACTAAGCCTGTGTACCAAAACAATAGCGAAACTGTCAAATATGTACTGATCGCAAAAACGTCCCAAAGCAACGGTGAGTTAAAGTTTGGCCATACAGGACCTCTTGTATTTGGATAAGGAAGGATGAATGGAGCCAACCAAATCCTACCCATGTGGATCAAAGGGAATAAACTTGCGCACATCACTGCAAAAATAGTCATAGCTTCTGCGGCTCTGTTGACACCTGTACGCCACTTTTGACGGAATAATAATAAAATGGCGGAAATCAAGGTACCGGCGTGACCTATACCAATCCACCAAACAAAGTTGGTAATATCCCATGACCAGTTGATCGTACGATTCAAATTCCAAGAACCGATACCCACCCAAATAGTCCATATAATACAAAATACCCCAAATGTAAGTACAGCCACGGAGAGAACGAATCCTAAAACCCATTCTTTCGTTGGTGTCTTTTCAGTTGGCGATATCAAATCCTCCGTGATCTGATGATAGGTTTTATTTCCTGTAATCAGAGGTTTTCTAATCGGACTTACAACAGCACTCATTGATTATATTTTGAATATTTTGTCTAAAATTTTAATGATTAAGCATCCAATGCTTCATCTCTATTATTCACCTTCATTGTATAGTTGACAGATGATCTGACATTGATCTCTTCCAAAGCTATATATGTCAATGGAGACTCTAACTTCTTATTTAATGTCCCTTCATGATCATTGAAATCACCAAAAGTGATGGCATTTGTTGGACAAGCCGTTTGACAAGCTGTCTTCACATCACCATCAAGCAATGATCTACCTTCTATTTTAGCTGTCAATTTACCCTCTTGAATTCTCTGAACGCAGAATGAACATTTCTCAATAACCCCTCTTGACCTTACAGTTACATCAGGATTCAATACCATTCTGGTCAAGTTATCAGCCATAAATGGTGTTGATTCATTTCTAAGTGTTGGTTGGTTTATCGGCCATAAGTCCGCTTTTGTATAATCCAACCAATTGAATCTTCTCACCTTATAAGGACAGTTGTTGGCACAATACCTCGTACCAATACATCTATTATAAGCCATTTGGTTCAATCCTTCTGCTGAATGGTTTGTGGCGTTCACCGGACACACATTCTCACATGGAGCGTTATCACAATGCTGACACATCATAGGTTGATATACAGTATTAGGATTATTGACATCACCGTAATAATACCTATCAATACGCAACCATGTCATCTCATGGTGTCTTGAAACTTCTTTTCTTCCTACTACAGGAACGTTATTTTCAGACATACAAGCAATGGTACAAGCGCCACATCCTACACAAGCATTGAGATCAATGTGCATACCCCAATGATGACCCAAGGCATATTTATCATCAAAACCTCCATATATCTGTTGAGCATTGAGATGTTGTGCATGTTCACGCTTATGTTTCAGTGATTCAGCATTTTCGGCAACATCTTTCACATTGGATGTGTAAATAACAGATCTGTCAGTCAAAGCCCCTTGGAATCCTGTGGCTCCAGTAAAATAATCAAAATAAACCAAAGCGGCTTCATCTGCATTGATCACTTCTCCAGTTTTGTTATCAACTCCTTTGACACCTATGGTATGATGGTATTGAACACAAGCAAACTCTTTTGTCTTATCCACCTTACCTGATACTGTCACTGCAGTATTGTATAATTGGGGACCGTTTTCACCTTTTGTGATACAGTCATTGACATTTTGCCCAACATTTGAACCAGTATTACCAGCTTCAGTTCTACCATATCCCAATGCTAGAGAAACTGTTCCAGGCATTTGACCAAACTGTTGGATTACCGGAACCTTCATAGATTTTTCACCTACTTGAATCTCTACTACATCTCCATCCACCAAATCATTGAAGCCAACCATGTTTCTGAATCCATCAAAAGATACAGGAACAGCAAGATAATTGTCCCATGAAGTTCTTGCAACAGGATCCGGCATTTCCATTAACCATGGATTTCCCGCATACTGACCATTTGCTAGGTGTACTGTTTCAAAAAATGAAATTTCGATCTCAGATTTTGAAGGCTTTGTAATTCCACCGGAAAGAGGAGCTGAAGTATAAGCTACACTAGAAGCCGAATTTTGGCTATAGATACCATCATGTAGAGCACTATCCCAAAATCCTTGGAATGTCGCATAACCGTTTTGACCTCCAAACATGGTATTTTTCCAATTGTCCTTCAAGTATTCATAATAAGGCTGCTCGCTCATCATGTCAACTGTAGAAGATCCACACCACTTAAGCAATGATTCCTCAGCTTGCCTTGAATTGAACAATGGAGATATTGTGGGTTGAATAAGAGAATATTGCCCTTTTTTCACTTCTACATCACCCCATGATTCCAGATAATGATGTGTTGGAACGATCACATCGCAAAGTGCAGATGTTTCATCCATCACAGTGGCAAAAGATACTTTATTCTTAATTTTTGAAATGGTATCACCTAATTCTTTACCGTAAACCGTGTCATATACCGGATTTGCTCCGTACACAAGAAGAAGGTCAACTGAACCCGATTTTACATCGTCAACAAAAGCTTTAAGATCAGTATCGTTACCTTGTCTTTGGTAAGAAGGCATGGATATATCCAAAGTAGTTCCATAATTACCCAAAGCATTATTGATAGCGTTGATCATAAGTTGCTCACTTACGTTATTCGACGCTGAGACTACCAAAGAACTTCCTTGTTTAGATTTGAGTTCTGAAGCCACTTTTGAGATGGCTTTTTTAGCTTTATCATTTAGTCCGTCACTAGATGGGCCACCACCTACTATTTCATTATACAAATGGGCTATTGCAACACCTTGTTCTGACGGTCTTACTAAAATTCGATTATCAGCATTAGAACCAGTCAAAGACATATGGTTTTCTACTTGTATCAAGCGGGACATTGAAGCCTTCGTAACGTCATTGATCGCACGGCCTTTTGCAAAATCAGCTGCATATTCTATTGGTGATATCCAAGTTCCTAAGAAATCTGCATTGAAACTGACTATGACACTGGCCTTATCAAAGTGATAAGAAGGTACAGCACGTACTCCGAAATTCAACTGATTTGCATCTAATAATGCGGAAGCCGATACTGGGTCATAAGTAACCACTTTCGTATTTGGGTATTTGGCTACAAATTCTGCAATGGCTTTCTTGCTTGTTGGACTCATATTGGTATGAGAGATAATCCTAATACCATTGGATGATAAGGTAGGTACCATCATTTTGTCAATTTCTTGCCATGTGGTGTCTTTCCACCTAGCGCCGTCTTTGACTTGTGGTCCTTTTATTCTATTGGTATCATACAAGCTAAGCACAGACGCTTGAGCCCTTGCAGATGTTCCGCCTTTAGTTACCGGAGACAATGCATTTCCTTCAATTTTTATTGGACGGCCTTCTCTCGTTTTAACGAGAATAGAACAATAATCCCCGCCATTTACGAATGATGATGCATAATAGTTGGCAATTCCAGGAACGATTTCATCCGGTTTTATCACATAAGGAATGGCTTTTTTGACAGGGATATCGCAACCAGCCGCTATGGTAGCAGCTCCTAATCCGAAACCAAGAAATTTCAAGAAATCCCTTCTGTTTCCGGACAAACTAGATGTGGCATCTGCCAAAGTGGAGCTATCAGAATTAAACTCGCTGTCAACGGTGGATAAAAATTCCTGATCTTGAACCAAGTCCTTTTGTCCTATCCAAATATTGTCTGTCTTATGTTTCATGTATGATATGACTTAATATTCTTAAACTAATTTGAGGTCTATTGATACTCAGGTGATATATTTAATAATGACACTTTTGGCATTCCAAACCACCGATATCGCTGACTGTAACTTTGGATTTTTTACCGGAAGCCAATTCATCATGCAATTGCTTGTAATTGGCATAATAAGCATTATCCTTAAATTTAACCTCAGTCTGCCTGTGGCAATTGATACACCATCCCATAGATAATGGAGACATCTGCTGCACTACATCCATAGTTTCAATGGCACCATGACATGTTTGGCATGCTAATTTACCTACGCTAACATGCTGTGAATGATTGAAATATACGTGATCAGGTAAATTATGAATTCTGACCCAGTTAATTGGACCATAAATGGATGTCTTCAAATCATTGGTCAATGATTTTTTGATATTTTGCCATTGAAGAGCTACTTGATGTTCTCCTTCTGCATCCAAACTGGCCAATTCTTTGGATTCCTTGTACTTATCGCCGATCCATTTAGTATATATGGCTTTTAGATCATCTTCTGATTTATTTTGCACGTCTTGAATGTACGTGCCTGTATTTGGATCATATCCAACAGATGCATATATTTTTGTGATTTCTGCAGTTCCGTAGGTAGATCCAACCTTTATCGCAGCATGACAGTTCATACACGTATTTGCGGATGGGATACCGGACACTTTAGATCGTCTCGCACTGTCATGGCAATATTTACAGTCTATTTTATTTACTCCGGCATGGGTAGCGTGAGAAAACTTGATAGGTTGTTCCGGCTTGTAGCCTTCCTGCCTTCCTAAATTAACCGCTTTGTTGACCGTAAAATAGCCACCCATTATTATAATGGCAAAAGTGAGAAAAGTCATTACCCCTTTGGAAGTAAAAATTTCTTTAAATGTACGTGCCCTTTCCGGTTTGCCTTCACGAGAAGTGACAACTTCGTTGAGCATGCCGATGATACGCGCCATCAATAAAGACAAAATACCTAAGATAGCAGCAACAATGAGATAAAGAGGCAATTTACTCTTTGGTTTTTCAGGTGCAGCAGCAACAGCATCAGCTTTCTTTGGTCCTGCTTTTCCGGTATATACATCATCTATATATAATAAAATGGAAGCAATATCGTCATCAGACAGAGATCCAAATGAAGTCATCACTACGGGCTTATACTTATTCCACAGTTCAACTGCACGCGGATTTCCGGATTGGATCAATGCTTGTGAATTTCTAATCCAAGCGTGTAAATCATCTTGGTTGTCCCACTTTGCTTGTGCACCTCCCAAGGCTGGTCCGGTAGCCGCACTTCTCATGTCTTTGGCATGACAAGCGGCACAGTTGTTAGTAAATAATTTTTTGCCTTGATCTGAAGAAACCTCTGCGCGGGCTGAAAATGAAATTAAAACAAAGCAAAATAAGACTATTGCCTTGAATTTCAGATACTTGTTAATACTCATTGTTGTATCTTTATGATTTCTGAATACCTTCTCCTTAATTGTAAAAAAATTGTAAAATTTACAAACTGCCACAAAAGTAAAATTCTAATCTGTGAATAGCAATTTTTATATTATGATTATTTTTTATTTAGAATCTGTCTAAATAATAATTATTAGTTTTAATAAAGTCAAATGGAAATATTAAGGAACTGTTAAAACTCGAAATGCTTGGTTATTATAATATTAGGTGAATAAACTTCAATATAGTCTTCTGAAATATTATGGAAAACCCATCAATTGTAATGTTTACCGATCAGTTAAAATTCTTGAGAGGAATTGTTGTAGGAAAAAAAGTGGATATACCTATAAGCCGGATTCAGTACTATTTGCATAGCCTCTGTCATTTATCTTCGCTGCCTACCCCTCTTGACAGATCATTGATCAAAGCATCGAGCCAATACTTGCCCTTGGGCGTCAAGATATACATGGCATTTCAACACACAAGGTTTATCCCGGAAACAAATTACTATGTATCCGTGTGAGCTCTTACCTCACATTTTCACCCTTACCACAGATGTGGCGGTTATTTTCTGTGACACTCTCTGTATCTCCCATTGGAGATCCCATTCGTTACATGGTGTGCTGCTCTACGTTGTCCGGACTTTCCTCTAGGCTTATTCACCCTAGCGACAGAGCGGTATATCCAATACAAAGGTAAGTAAGAGTATGTTTAAAATTTATCCTTTAGCAAGAAAATGTTGTATTATGGCTGCAAATTCGCTAAAATTTACGTCGAATTGTCCAAAAACATAATTTAAACATACTCTAAACAATCATTTTTGAAGCAAAGGATTGTGTAATTATTTGATGAGCCAAATTGTAAAGGAACGGAATGCCTATAAAGATTATTAAAATAGAAGCGATGTGCTCACCAAAAAAGTAAATGGAAATTCTTGCTTTTTCAATTTGTTATTTGTGTATCTTGACATTTTTTTTAAAAAAGTAGTTGAGTGTGGAATTAGAATCATTAAAATATCCCATTGGTCGTTTTAAGAGGCCAACAGAATTCACTAATGAGCAAATTGATGCTTGGATAAAAGTCATTGAAGACTTTCCAAGTGCTTTGAAAAATGAAGTGGAAAATTTGAATGATGCACAATTAGATACACCATATCGTCCGGGAGGATGGACGCTTAGACAATTGGTACACCATTGTGCTGACAGTCACATCAACAGTTATACAAGGTTAAAACTGGCATTGACGGAAGAGAATCCTGCTATAAAACCATATAAAGAAGACTTGTGGGCAGAACTACATGACAGCGATTTGCCTATTGCTTCATCCTTGAAGATATTAGAAGGTCTGCATCATCGATGGTGCATTCTATTGCATTCATTGACAGAAAGGGACCTTGAGAAAACATTTTACCATCCGGAAACGGAAAAACAGACAACATTGAAGACTTACATTGCATTATACGCATGGCATTGCACACATCACCTTGCGCATATCACTCAGCTAAAACAAAACCAAAATTGGGTTTAGAAATGATAAGCCAAAGCCACAATCAAATGAAATGCGCCTGGTTTTTTCAGGGTTAGTTCAGCAATTTGGCAAAAACTATTCGCTTTTTGACTGATTTCTGAATTGTTCAGTCATTTCTTTATTGATAGCGCTTGAAAGCATTTTGATGTATGTCTTTTCACCCACTTGAAGAACCACGGTGTTTCCATCCATTTTTACGATTTGGCCCACGATTCCACTGCCGGTGACTACCTCATCACCCTTTTGCATTTCCTGATTGAACTGAACTTGTTCTTTTTGTTTTTTGGATTGTGGTCTTATAAAGAAGAAATAAAATAAAGCCAACAAAATCAGTGGAAATAACATTCCTGTGAAAGCTTGAGATTGTAAAACGAATACCAGCATAAGATTATTTGATTATATTGAAAGACAAAGATAGTAATTTGGCACTTATAAAAGTATAAAAGGATGAATGTATTACCTTTGCAAAAAAATTTGTTAGGATAAGACAAGGTGATGTTTAAAAGAATAGGAATTTTAGGAGGCGGTCAATTGGGAAGAATGTTGGTATCTTCGTCCATTCCTTTGGATATGGATGTGTGGATAATGGAAAATACGCATGATTGTCCAAGTGCTCAAGTGACACCAAATTTCATATTAGGAGATATTACCAATTATGAAGATGTGATCCGTTTTGGTGAAAATATGGATATCATCACCATTGAAATAGAAAATGTCAATGTAGAGGCATTAAGGCAACTCAAAGAAAAAGGAAAGCTGGTATATCCCGACCCTGAAATCATCGAGATGATCAAGGACAAAGGTCTTCAAAAGCAATATTATCATAAAAATAATTTACCTACTTCCGCTTTTACTCTTTGGAATAACAAGGCTGATTTACTTACTTCAGTGGAAAATGGTACATTAAAACTTCCGTTCGTTCAGAAATTGAGAAAAGAAGGGTACGATGGTCGTGGTGTTTTGGTTGTAACTAATAGAGAGCAGCTGAAGGATGTTTTTGATGCGCCATCATTCACAGAGCCCTTGGTCAACATTGCAGGTGAATATGCAGTAATTGTCGCAAGAAATGCATCAAAAGACATTTCTGTTTTTCCGGTTGTCGAGCAAGTGTTCCATCCTGACGCAAATTTGTTGGATTATCTTATTTCTCCTTCTGCATTGGCACAGCATTCACAAGAAGCCATGCAAAATATCGCCATTGATATAGTTGAGAAAATGGATTTTGTGGGGATCATTGCAATAGAATTCTTTATTTGTAAAAATGGCGAAATCCTCATCAATGAGGCTGCACCACGACCGCATAATTCCGGACATCACAGCATTGAATCATGCAATTATTCTCAATATGACATGCACCTAAGAGCCATATTAGACCTTCCATTACCTAAAATAGTACAGCATCATCATGCCATTATGAAAAATTTGGTTGGAAGTCAAGGTTATACGGGTGACGTCAAGGTAGAAGGTCTAACTGAAGTCCTGAATTCAGAATCGACATACCTTCATTTGTATGGCAAAAAAAAGACAAAACCTATGAGGAAAATGGGACATATCACTTTTACAGGAAAAACATATGAAGACGTGCTATCCAATTACAATACATTCAAAGATACAATTAAAATCATCAGTCAATGACCACCAAACCATTAGTTGCCGTCATTATGGGTTCCGACTCAGACTTTCCAATAATGAGGAATGCCTGTGAGTTTCTAGATATTATGGCGATACCATATATAGCACAAATTGTTTCTGCCCATAGAACACCAGAACTGATGTTTTCCTTTGCAAGGGAAGCTGCCGGTAACGGAATAAAAGTCATCATTGCCGGAGCCGGAGGTGCCGCACATTTACCGGGAATGGTGGCATCATTGACGCCACTTCCTGTGATCGGCGTTCCAATAAAGTCCTCAAACTCACTGGATGGATGGGATTCCATTCTCTCTATTTTACAAATGCCCAATGGTGTGCCCGTAGCAACGGTTGCACTGAACGCAGCAAAAAATGCTGGCATATTAGCCGCATCAATATTGGGAACCCATGATCCATCTATTCAAGATAAAATCACGAACATGAAGATGGAAATGGCGCAGCAAGTGATGGCAAAAAAACTTCCTGATTTAAACTCATAAAATAAAACCATTGTTTAAAAAGCTTCCCATTTTCTGCAATAAGGCAAACGATCTCGATTCCGGTATCAGATATTGTGTGTATGATAGAATCGATGTATTAAAAGATGTATTTGAATCACTAGAACCCAATGATATCTTTTTCGATTTCCAATACTTGAATACCGTACATACATTGCCTCCTGTTGGAATTCAACCATATCTCGTAACAGTAGAAGCCAATGAAAGCATCATCGGAATCGTTCTTATACAACTTACTTACACCAGACTTGAAGATAATTTCAGGAAAACACCTTTCTCTGACAATAACACATTAGAAAAACCTATCACAGCTGCCAAGAAACTTATATTGAAATCTGTGAATTTCAATACGGTCGTTTGTGGTAATCTCATGATCACAGGATTGAATGGATTTTATTTCAATGAGAGCATCCCTGAATCTGACGCTTTTGTCCTTGCTGAAAAAGCAGTCAATTTTTTTACTAAAGAATTTCAACTTCATTCAGCACTCGTATTATTCAAGGATTTCAATACTGAACAAAAAAACATGATTGTCCCTTATGCCGAAGATTTCACGGAGTTTCAAGCACAACCCGACATGAAATTACAGCTTAAAGGTGATTGGAACTCAATGGAAGATTACCTTACCGACTTGAAATCAAAATATAGAGTGCGTTATAACAAGGTGAGATCAGGTAAGAAAAACTTTCAAACAAGACAACTCCAAGTGCACGAAATTGAAGCTTACAGCATTCAGATTCAAGAATTATATCGACAGGTTTCCGATCATGCAGATTTCAATACTTTTATTCTGCAAGATGGCTATTTTTCACTTTTAAAACGGCAGCTTGAAGAAAAACTGTTGTTTACCGGTTACTTTTTAGATGATGAGATGGTAGGCTTTTATACGGCTATAATCAATAACCAACGACTGTATGCACACTTTTTAGGATATAAAAAGCAACTGAATACTGCATACTACTTGTATCAAAACATGCTGTATGATCTAGTAGAACATGGCATTAGGCTGAAAAGCAGTGTGATCGATTTTTCACGTACAGCAATAGAAATTAAATCCACCGTAGGTGCCAAGGCTTGTGATCTACATTTATTCTTGAAGCACACCAATTGTTTTGTCAATACTCTTGTGGGGCCAATAACAGGACTTTTGAAACCGGATCAAAACTATACAATGAGAGATCCTTTCAAATAAAATGAATTTTTTGAATGAAAATTGATGTCAAAATACTGCATTAATAAAAGAAAAACATATCTTTGCGCCCTTAAATTTAAGTCAGTATGCCAAAAATGAAGACCCATTCCAGTGCTAAGAAGCGTTTTTCTTTGACTGGAACCGGAAAATTAAAGAGGTTTCAATCCGGAGCAAGACACTTATTGCGTAAAAAATCAAACAAAGCTAAGACCAGATTGGCCGGATCAGCCATGGTTAGTGATGCAGATTATGCAAAAGTGAAAAAATTGCTTTGTTTATAATTAATCATATTTTTTAACGAGGATACAGGATCAAAGAATTCTAGTAATGAATCCCTGTATCGCACTAAAACCAATGCAATATGCCTAGATCCGTAAATGCAGTCGCTGCGAGAGCGAGAAGAAAAAAAGTCCTAAAAGCAGCTAGAGGTTACTTTGGCGCTAGAAGTAAAGTTTTCACGGTAGCAAAAAATGCTGTTGAAAAAGGTTTACTCTATGCTTATAGAGACCGCAAAAACAAGAAAAGAGCCTTCAGAAGACTTTGGATAGTGAGAATCAATGCTGCCGCTAGAATGAATGGCACCACCTATTCAAGATTGATGAATGCGCTTAAAAAGAACAACAATGAACTGAACAGGAAGGTACTGGCTGATATGGCCATGAATCATCCTGATGCATTTACTGCCATTGTAAATTCAGTAAAATAAGTTGAACGAACAAGCAAAAAAAAGCCTTCAAATACACGTTTGAAGGCTTTTTTTGTATTCAACAATTCTATAAAAAACTATTGTCAAAACCAAGTGGTAATAGATCTTTGATACTGTCTATTTCATACACTTGCAGACCATCAGATTTTAATAATATTTGAATATTTTGCCCGTGGAGATGTTCGTATTCCGCGATCACTTGCCTGCAAGCACCACATGGAGAAACAGGCTTATCGATTTTCATACGCAAATTTCTGATCACGATTGCCAACTTTTCAACCGGAATCTTGGGCCTATGTGCAGCAGCATTGTATAATGCCACACGCTCACCACACATACATAAGGGATATGATGCATTCTCTTGATTGGAGCCTATAAAGACTTCACCGGTGGACAATCTGACTGCCGCACCCACATGAAAATTTGAATATGGCGCATAGGCATGATCCAATTGTTCGATGGCCTTTTCCATCAAGGCTTGATCCTCTTTGCTCATCTGAGAGGGCTCATCATACACTTTGTAAGCGAATGAAGTCTCTACAATCTTCATACATTATACATTAAATGGATATCTGGTAATGCAAATACCAGACCAAATCTCGGCATATTATGGAAATGATCTGAATTATTAAACAATGTAACCAATATCATGAAGGAGATGTGTTATTTTTTTTAACTTTGTTCAAAATAAATATCTCGATGTCTCAACAAGAACTTCTCAACTTATCCGTAAGTCAAGTCATGACAACCGAATTGTTCATAGTGAAGACAGATTCTCTTGTCAAGGAGGTACACGATATTTTTATGAGAGAAAATATCCACCATATTCCTGTCATCGATGATAATGGCCATTTGAAAGGTATTATTTCAAAGACTGATATTTATTTGCTTTTGGATTGGGGTACAAGGCTGAACATTCCATCCAGCATTCAAAAAAATAACTTTTTATTGACCAGCAACGTTGCAAAAGACATCATGACCACACAAATAGTTTCAGTCAATCCTGACGACTCGGTCATGAAATGTATTCAACTGTTCAGGGAGAACTACTTCAGGGCACTACCTGTCATCGATGATGTAGGAAGATTGTGTGGTATGGTGACCACATACGATCTCATGATCAAAGCTTATACAACCATCCCTGAGATCTCATAAATCATATTCAAAAAAATAAAACCAACTAAATACCGTATTATGAACATCCATCCCGATATCACTATTAAAGAATTCATTGATCAGTTTTCCAAGATATTTGATCATCTAAGGTTGGAATTCTACACTCAACATCACCAAGAAAATGAGGGTTCACCCATCAAGAGCCAGTTAGATCATACATTGAAGCTCAAAGAAATCAATAAAAATCTCAAAGAAGCACAATTTGATTTAAATCCCGAGATGAGCGTGGCTGACTTTGAAACCATGATGTTTGATAAATTTAAACTCAATGTTCAGGTATTTAGGAATTCAGCCGGGCTCTGGCTACAAACCACATCTACTGATCATTGGAGTCTCTCGAAACAAAACGGTAAAGGTCAACGATCAAACCAACATTACGACATAGAACCACCAAAGATTCAGGATTTTGATCTGTTATAGTTTCTTTTCGCGTACAAAGTATGTGTACATGCATCCATGCAGAATATATAGATGGACTTTAAAGTAAAGGAAGCTATAATTGAGAAGGAAACTTTAAGTGTATTATCCAAGAAATAAAAAGTGTACCTGCAACAGATATAAGCTTGAAAAATGATTTATTCTATCAGAGCTACATCATTTCAGTCGGATGAGCTTCACAGGAATAGTGTAATCTTCTTCCAGATTTATTTCTATACAAAATTCCTCCTTGAGATATTCGAGATAGTTGGTTATATTAACTGGATAATCAGTGTACTTTCGTGGTAATCCAATATTATATCTATTCCATATTAGTTCAGGAGGATATACATTTCCTATTTCTACATTGATGCCTTTATTCTCATTAGCTTTAATTAAAGGAATAGATAAAATATCTGGATATGTCCGATTGTACTGTATTAGATAGGACGGATAAAGCTCAAACTTCCAAAAAACAGGGTCATCATAATTCCTTGGATGGAGAACTGATGTATCCAAAAACCTCATACTGTACACCTTGTGTCCCTCAAAAGTATCAATGATCTCGAAAGGAAAAATTCTAGTGACTTCTTCCAAAATTTTCTTTTTTGCCCAAGTTGTATCTTTACATTGTTTAATGCTGTAGCGAACCTGAAAATGATCATTTCGGGACGAAATTCTATATGAATCTGCAAATGTATACCCATTTAAGTTCATTATTGTCCGAGATGCATTGTAAGTATTACTTTGGATATTTGGTGCGTCATTATCATCTCCAACAACGGACAGAGTTTCCGGGTCAAACCTGCATGGTGAATGCTGATGAATAAAGTATGTGCATGACGAAATCATGCACATACCGAGGATGAATGTAAACGGAACGATATATTTAAATCTTATGTACATCAATAAGAAATATCATCGAAAAGCAATATTGAATCTAAGAGTATGTTTAAATTTTGTTTTTGGATAATAAAATGGAATTATTTTGAACGAAAAAAGGCAAATTTTGCAGTCGAATGTGGGCAATTCGACGAAAAATTTAACGAATTTGTAGCCAAAATAAAACATTTTCTTGCTAAAGGATAAATTTTAAACATACTCTAATCATTTTTTATTTTGGGTGGTATTTTTACGGGTAAATTTCTCATTTTTTCTCTGATCTTATTCATTTGTTCTTCAGTCAGCTCGGGCATATCCTCCAATGGCCGTCTTATCGGAAAATGTTCGGTAACCGTAAAATAAGCACTCTTCATCTTCCACTTTCCTGAAGCTTTTTGGAAGGTATAAATACGGTCAAATATGCCGCCCTGATGCCATGTTTGCAATAAAATAGAGACACTAAAATCGTCGGAAATGACTGGTTGAAAAAATCCAATATAAAAGAAATTTTGATGCCAGCGGTGATTGTCTTTTTTATCGGTGAGAAGTACCGGTCGATTATGCTCTAATTCTTCTTTGGGCATTTCCAGATCCATTGCTGGATAAAAATAAAAATTATTTTGTCGAAAACCATATAACGTAAACTGGGTCCAACTTATGCTTGGATCAACAATGATGGTATCAATAAACCCTTTTTTTGGCGACTCCAGAATCATACTTTTTACCATGGTATCCACTATTGTTGTCACCATATACTCAAAATCCTTTTCTGAAAATTCTCTATTAATGTTAATAAGTCTTTTATATGGATTGGAACAACTCGCTAGTTGAACTAGTATAAGCAATAGATAAATTTTAATTTTCATTGGCAATTTCCAGATTAATTATTTATTCGATGCATTTCATTTTGGATCATAAATTACAACCAAAATTAGTTTTTTTTTACTACAAAATTATAAAAGATTAAATCAATAAATCTCAGAAATGTCGCCAGCAGCATTAATTCGCCTGAATTTCATTATCAGGGCAGGGAGTATTATGTACATCCCAAAAATAATTTATAAAATATTCCTGAGTTACTCTTATTATTTGGAATCAATTAATTAAAATTTTTTACGAATTTATCAATATCTGCTTTATTGAAACCTGATTCATTTTGGATGAAAGATAATTCTTCCGGAAAATCATAAAGGACAATTCCTAACTCCTCAATCTCTTTGAGAATTTTTTCTTCTTCCTCCGGTGACTTACGTTTTATGTCCTAAAATTACATTTTATTCAAATAATCATAGTCTAGTCTAGGGGGTCGTATCAATGGGATCAGACACCGATTCTCAATAAAAAATGTAGAAATGTCTTTTGTGCCCTAATTTTGGTCTGATTTTGCCTCTGTAGAAGCTGCATGTTTTTAATAATTATATCCATTTTAATTGCATTTTATATTTGAAAGTTCTATGCCAGCATCGTGTTGCATAAGAATATCTTGCAGAATTATTTGTCCTGACGGACAAATAATTCCTTTTAAAACATAATTCCAAGCTAAATTCACATCCTTTGAAAAAACGCCAGGAACCATTTCAACTTTTTCAACTCCAAGATAAAACTCTCCATTTTTTGATATAATTATATCTGTAAAATCGATGTGAATAATTCCTTGATTAAAATACTCATTGAAATTTCTATGTCTTTTTTTTATATATTGAAAAGGAGTGATAAATTTAAGTTTCTCAATTCTCGAATACTTTTTAAGTATTTGAAATTGAGTAAGATCTTTTGTCTCTTTGTAAAAACTAAAAATTACATTATTCTTTAACGTATTAATTTCAATTACTATATCTTTCTTCTTATAATACTTAAAATATTCGTTATAATCTACCATAACCGATTGGTCATTTGTTAAAATTTCATTTAGCAATCTGTTGTAAATGTAATTTATATCAGATTTGGTAAATATTTCAACATTGGTTTTTTTATCTTGACTCAATAATGGTGAAATCTTCAACAATAAAATTATTGAGAATAATATAAACTTTGTCATTGGTAAATTTTTAACGGACAATTATAAAATATTCCTGAGTTACTCTTACTATTTGGGATCCAAGTATTATAATTTTTTACGAATTTATCAATGTCAGCTTTATTGAAACCTAATACATTTTGGATGAAAGATAATTCTTCAGGAGAAGCATCAAGGACAATGCCCAACACCACAATCTCTTTGAGAATTTTTTCTTCTTCCTCTAGTGACTTACATTTCATGACCTAAAATTACATTTTATTTTAATAATCATAGTCTAGTCTATTAGGGGGTCGTATCATCATTATCTTGATCTACATGTTCATTAAAATAACGTGGAAAAAGGAAAGCAAGATTTCAATTATTTCCTTGTATGTATTGCATGCACGAATATACAATATTTGTAATATGTGTTCAAGATTTTACTAAATTTAGTTTTAGACAATTTGACGGTTTGTATTGACGACGGTCAATCCCAATAGGGCTGACTCTCGTTCAAGCTTTGTTATACCTAATTTATTGTCACCAATAAGAAGAGGTATAATTGTAATAAATTCTTAAGTGAGATTTGTTACTACATCCATTATGTAATATTTGAATTGTTTTACCACTATCAAACCATTCATGGCGCTTAGAATAATTTATTTCTCCCGCTTCTAAAATTATCATATTTTCTCCTGGGATAAGGATATTTACATTGCAATCTATTTCACCTTCTATTTCTATCAAATTAAATGTTGTCAGATACCTAGTAGGTTTCATTTTGATTGAATTTTGGTCTCTTGCAAAATCAACATCAAAATGCCCAGTTTCGGCACAGCTTTGAAGTAATATTACCGTTAAACCTAAAAAAACTAATTTATGCATGAGCAATCATTTGAAGAAATACACTATTCATTCAATGAAATACGGTGACAATAACTCTACTACAACGCTATTGCTTGAATCTAGTTTATAACCGTAAATGTTTGCTTCTTCACACGATTCACAAGCCTGGGAAGCAAAAAAAAATCCAGTGTTATTTTTAAAAAAGTAAAACTTAGACAACTTCAAAATGATTCCATTACTTTCATTTGGAGAATTGGCACAATCAAGATGGTATCCATTACAATTATGAACATTGGAAAATCTTTTTGTGTAGCTATTTTTTAACCACTGTGAATTAATAAAGCTATCATCATCAAGATACATTGGCGCATATTTTCTGATGAAAAAAGATGGGTCATTGACATCATTTTGAAATCCTTTGCATACACATACATTCTTATGATCTTCAACTTTTATGTATCTTGTTAGGAATCCCTTAAAAATTGACCTTGGCGTGATAGAGTTTCTTATGAAATTTCAATCTTTTTGTAATGTACAATTGAAAGTCAAAAGCCAAACCATCAGTACAGAATTTAGTTTGAACATTTTATAGTATTTGGGTTATTCAAAATATTATTGACAAAATTTTGCTTTAATTGTATGTAACAGATCAGGACAGAAAAAAAATACAATTTTTGGGATTATATTTGAAATGTATTTGTGTTATACGATCGTGTAAAGATGACGGAAATAAGCTTAAAAAATCAAGTTATGGTATGTACTGCACCCAAATTTTTATACTTATCTTGAAAATATCCAGATAAAGTAAGATGAGTTGGATAATCAGGTGCTTGATGACTTTCCACTACAGTAAAAAGTCCATTAGTAACCACCTTCTTAATATGCTTCACAGCAAAATTTCTACCAATCATAATACGTGGTATCAGGATAAATTTGTTCTTGATTATCATAATATTCCCATGGAGGCATGGGCATGAATATTTGCTTGCCATTTTCCAAACATTCAATTTTTTTAATATTGAAAAATTTGTCCGTTAAAACTAAAACGTATTGGAACTCGACAGGATTTTCGAAGAATCTCATAACTTTGAACAGAATTTCATGTCCATCTTTTACGTTAACCATATACGGTTTTGAAAATATAAAGCTTCGTATATCTTTAATTTTAGATGTACCATTAATTTTTTTTGCCAAGATATATTGAAAGTCCCATCCCGAGTTAATTTCATTAAAATCACTCATTATCACTTGTTTATTACCCCAATTATTGATTTTAAACGTATCAGATTTAATAAATGTGGAATCTGAATTTTTTAAAAAATTTTTTAAATCAAGATTAACAATACTATCGCCTTCTGAAATATTTAATATAAAATTATTCGAAACAGAAATTACATTTTGTATAGAGTCGTAAGCAAAGGAACTATAATTAAAACATTTATTTTCAATTGTAAATCTTAAAACTTCTGAAGTAAGATGGTTAATTTTAGTCTGGCTAATATTTTTATTTTGATTTAAACAGCTATAGGAAAGTGTTAACAAAAAGAATACTATTAATATATGCTTATCCACAACCAAAAATTTTAAGGCTCTTACTTTTCAATTCAGCATCTTTTGATTGATATTTCGATACAAACTCAAGGTACAGGTTTATAAAATTATTATTTGATGCTGCATTAACTTCCATTGCCTGAAATAGTCCATTAGCAGCCACCATTTTAAAATGTTCCACTGTGAGGCCATTAGCAGCCCCATTAAACATTTCGTAAAGAGTAAGTGCCATTTTGTCAATTATATTATCATACTAAAGCATGATATAATGGTGGATTTCATCTTTTGGCGCATTATTCTCAGCTAAGTCTTCAAAATAATTTGCCAATGTAAGATAAAAATGTGATCAATCATAATACCTTGTAGTTAAGATATCAAATTTGATGCAATCCTTTTACAATTTCCACCTTCTCAATCTCTTTGAGAATCTTTTCTTTCTCTTCCGGTGACTTACGTTTCATGTCCTAAATTACATTTTATTTTAATAATCATAGTCTAGTCAATTAGGAGGTCATAACATCATTATCTTGATCCACATGTTCATTAAAATAACGTGGAAAAAGGAAAGCAAGATTTCAATTATTTCCTTGTATGCATTGCATGCACGAATATACAATGTTTGTAATATGCGTGCAAGATTTTACTAAATTTAGTTTTAGACAGTTTGATGGTTTGCATTGAAGAGGGCGAGTCCCAATAGGGCTCGCTCCCTTTCAAAGCTTTGTTATACCAAATTTATTGTCACCAATAAGAAGCGGTATAATTGTAATAAATTCTTAAGTGGGATTTGCTACTACATCCGTTATGTAATATTTGAATTGTTTTACCACTATCAAACCATTCATGGCGCTTAGAATAATTTATTTCTCCCGCTTCTAAAATTATCATATTTTCTCCTGGGATAAGGATATTTACATTGCAATCTATTTCACCTTCTATTTCTATCAAATTAAATGTTGTCAGATACCTAGTAGGTTTCATTTTGATTGAATTTTGGTCTCTTGCAAAATCAACATCAAAATGCCCAGTTTCGGCACAGCTTTGAAGTAATATTACCGTTAAACCTAAAAAAACTAATTTATGCATGAGCAGTCATTTGAAGAAATACACTATTCAATCAATGAAATAGGGTGACAATAACTCTACTACAACGCTATTGCTTGAATCAAGTTTAAAACCGTAAATGTTTGCTTCTTCACACGATTCACAAGCCTGGGATGCAATAAAAAATCCAGTGTTATTTTTAAAAAAGTAAAACTTAGACAACTTCAAAATGATTCCATTACTTTCATTTGGAGAATTGTCAATATTACGTTGGTATCCATTACAATTATGAACATTGGAAAATCTTTTTGTGTAGCTATTTTTTAACCACTGTGAATTAATAAAGCTATCATCATCAAGATACATTGGCGAATATTTTCTGATGAAAAAAGATGGGTCATTGACATCATTTTGAAATCCTTTGCAAACACATACATTCTTATGATCTTCAACTTTTATGTATCTTGCTAGGAATCCCTTAAAAATTGACCTTGGCGTGATAGAGTTGCCTATGAAATTTCTATCTTTTTGTAATGTACAATTGAAAGTCAAAAGGCAAACCATCAGTACAGAATTTAGTTTGAACATTTTATAGTATTTGGGTTATTCAGAATATTATTGACAAAATTTTGCTTTAATATTATGTAACTGCTCAGGTCAGAAAAAAAGTACAATTTTTGGGATTATGTTTGAAATATATTTGTGCATACAAAATCGTGTAAAGATGACGGACATAAGCTTAAAAAATCAAGTTGTGGTATTATTAAAAAACGCACCACTGTTTTTGGAATGATGCGTTATTAAGGTAGATTTGACTTTATTAATTGAATAAGTTCAATAAACTTTAAAATCAGGTGGTTATAACCGTATATCATGAACTAGAGAATCTATTTGCCATGCACCATTTATTTTACTCATATAATAGTTTTCACTAGTTGAGAAATCTAAACCAACTGCCGCCCCTGGCCTTTGAAACAATTCATCGGTCCCTCTCAAAAAGATAACTGAATTTCCATCTTCTGTTAAATATTTAATTCCAATTGCAGTAAAATATCTATACTTATTAACTTTAAATTCATCACGATTTTTTAATAATTTGAAAGTTATATAGTCACATTTGAAGCTATCGTCATTTAAATATATATGGCATCCGTTAAAAGTACTACCCTTAGGGAAATAAACGTATACATCATTTAAAAGCCCACACGTATTTGTAGTAGAATCTATATGAAATGAATATTTGTTATTTACAACATTTATAATTTCACATATTTGATTTGGTAAGTGTTTACTTAAATCATTGTTGGTGCCACATGATTGGTAAAATAAAAAAATCATAATAATATTTATTATTCGCATTTGTCAAAAGTAAAATAGTTAGGAATATTTAAAAATTTATCTCTCAATTTACTATACTCTAAAGGTGAAATCAAATTAGTTGAGCAGTCATCTTTTTCATTCCAAATACCTTGTATTACTAAATATTTATAATCTTCTGGAGAGCCTTGCTTTCCATTAAATTCCCATACTCCCTTAGCCAATTGGTCAATCCACTGTTCAAGCATAAGGTTATGTTGGTTATCTAAATTTGAAGATGTACAACAAAGTTCAAAGAGTTTTTTAAATGTTTCTTCACTTGATGATTGATTCACATCATCTGGCCAATCTCCTAATGTCCAATTTTCTTTCATATACCGCCAAATTTCTGCGTGGATGCCTTCATGCAATATTGTGGTTGCAATTAATAATGGTTGGTCAGAATCACACCATTTAGGATTAAATGCGATTACTACTTGGCCTTTATCGTTTATTCCAGTAACGCCTTTCTTTCTTGGGTCTGCTGTAAAATAATCTGATGGTATAGTGTTTTTACCTCCACCTATCTGTAAAATTAGGTCAGCGTTGTCAAAATTGTAAAAATTAGCTATTGTGTTACACCATAAGCTATTATTTTGTTTTGCAATTGCGTTATAAACACATTTTAATTTTGGACAGTTCATAAAACTTTGATCAGGAATTATCTTCTCCACTCCATCCATCTCCTTCAGAAGGTTTTCTTCGTTCATCTCCATTCCTTCGCTACACATCTTGCGGAGGTAGTTTTCAGTATCTATATCATCTCCAGAACATGGGTCTATAAAATGACTGCTTTCTAGAAATTCTAAAAATTCAGGAGATGCACTACTCATACATTTGTGAAATTCGAGTTCTGAAAAAGCCCCTTGCAGACAATCCATAAAATTTTCTTCTGATGGGATATCAGAAGCGAAACAATTTTGACTATCTGCGTAACATAGTAACTCTTCATAAGAAACATCACAAGGATGATATGAGACATATGGGTTTCCACATAGAATATATCCATATTCTTTCAGAAACTTATCCAATGCATTGTTGTAATTCTTTTTAGTAAGAAAGTGATATTGAGCCCAAAAATTACTTGGAGTTGCACAAAGCAAGCTTGTACTAGTTATGCTTCCTCCTCCGCCGATGTCACCACCATTTCCGTTCCAAGCATTGCCTCCACCACCAGACAATGGTCCGCCACCCCAAAAAAACGATCCGTATGTACCAGTTCCTGTACCAGAACCTAAACTACCATTTTTACCTCCAGTTATAAATCTTACAAGGCTACTACCATACGAATTTATGCCTTTTGATATTTTATTAAAAAAATTACTAATTCTTTCACGAATTTTTATTCTAAAACTAAAACAATCATTTTCATCACCTGGGCCTGAATCTCCCCCATCTCCAAGTTCCTCATATATTATTCTTCCCTGCTCAATATTATCGTCTTCAAGTATGTCAGGATCATTTTCAATGTAAGGTGCAACAACTTTATCAATAATTTCGTCTTCATACACCGAAAAAGATTCTACCTCCGATTTTTCGGGATCAAAAATACCAATATATCCAACAAAGTTAAAAAAGTTTGGATCAACATTTTTTGAAGTATAGTACTCAGGATCAGCAACATAAATTACATTATAAAATTGAAATACCCCAGAGTTGTTTTTTACAATTAAAATTTGATTTTTTACCCACCTGCTACAAATCAGTGGACTATTCTTAACATTAACCAACAATGATTTCAAACCTTTATATGTTGTGGGCACAACTGAGTTAATATCTAATTCATGCCACAACGGATGCGCAAATGGTTGGTTGTCATTGGAATACTTTGCCTTTGCTGAATTAAAAGCACTCTCAAATTCAGCTATCGATCCAGAACTCCTTAAGGTCACAGGTTCAGGCCCAGAGATCAAAGAGTGGTCAATGTCGTCTCTTTGACAACCCATCACAAATGCCAGAAGTAAAATAATAAAGCCAAAAGACCTAAAACGAAAAAATGTTTTCATAACTACAAAATTAATAAAGTTAAAAAAATAATTCACAGAAATTGCGTCTTCATCATCGGGGTCAATATGTTTCGCCGGAATTTCTTTAACGGGACAAAGATCATTTTTTTTTTTTCATAATTCCAATACCCCATTTTGGGTAATTTTCATATTACATAATTATATTTTGTGTTCAACATTGATTCAAATATAGCTACACATAGAATTTTAACATATAAAAGATAAAATTATTCATTTTTCCTGCTTTATCATTTTTAGGTTGGTATCTCCTCCATAATATACTGATCATTTATGAACGATATTTCGCCCTCTTTTAAGCGCATCTATACTGTTGTCTTTACCCTATGAAAATGGATTTTTTAACATTACCTTGAATTTATTTCAAATAATAATCTACACACGAATTTGCAAATTATGCAAAAGCCCAGTTGGACATAATCCATCGGTTTCGCTCACAAATAAATGCTCTGATTCAGATACTATCCCTCTTGTACTACCAAAAAATAAAAATTGTTCAGTTTATTTACATAGTATTGATTTACAGTACATTGTAAATTTTCTACTCATCTCTACTACCAAACTTTCAAGATTGCATATTTGCCCTATTAACCCGACTATAACCCGACTATAACCCGTATATAACCCGTATATAAGCCGACTATGCCCTATATCATGGTTTTTTGTCAGGGTCTAACCCCCTATTAATACCCTAACTTTTACCTTCCATTTATCCAAAATAATTTGCACATATCGCAATTGAATCTTATGCACATTGCTTTTCCCTGTGAATACCAAATTGTAGAAAGGTGAAAAATTGCAGAAATTTAGTGTCCACGTTTCATTTACTGTACTTTTAAATACAAACAAAATACACCAGATACTATTTCTTTGCAATGGAAAAAAGTAAAGTCCAACACTCTTTGAGGCTGAGCATCATTTAAAGCATACTGATGTAAATCCTTTCCGATGTGATGTGAAAAAAGTCCTATTGGTTACACCGGAACAACACTTATACAATAATATAAATGAATTAGATATCCACTATTTTTATTTCCACCCTTTGGTTTCTAGCTTTGCCTTGTGCGGAAGTGCTATCCGTCAATGGTTCTCTCTTTCCATATCCCTTATAAGAGACTCGTTTGGATGGGATACCTCTGTCGGTCAAAAATTTAGCGACGTTCCGTGCTCTTTCTGTGGATAGTTTGTCACAATATTCATGTGGTGGGATGGTGTTTGTGTGCCCTCCTATTTCCACTCTTACATGTGGGTTCTCTTCCAAGAAATCCAGCACTTCCTGAAGCACATCATAATTGGCCTGTGTGATGGCTGAACTGTCCGCGTCAAAGTTGAGCTCATTGATTCTAAGTTTCTGACCTACTGAAATTTTTGTAATCTCTAAATCCGGTATAAATTTCTCCCTTTTCACGAGATAGGTAGCCATGCTTTCACAACCTTTACTGTCTATGACTTTGACTGTATGCGGCCCAGAAATAGCATTGTAAATGTTTTTATTCTTGGAGCCATTTGTCCAAATATAGGCAAAATTGCCATTACCACCTTTCACATCGATCTCAAGAATCCCATCAGGACTCTCAGGATTTTTGACTCTTTCATTTTTTACAAGGTCAATGCTAATCGGTTCAGGCTCTGTGAGGACAACTTCAGCCACGGCTGTATTTTGGGTTTTATCTGTGACCGTCACTTCATATTTTCCGGCCTTCAAACCACTGATACGAGATCCGGTTTCATTTCCGGAGCTCCAAGCATACTTGTATGGCTTTGTACCACCTGAAACATTCACTTTTAGTGCTCCCGTTGCATTGCCATGACAATCCACATTGCTCTCTGTGATGACGACAGCGTTCACTTGCTCTTGTAGTACATCTCCAAAAAGCAACTTGTAAAAGCCAACGCCATCTGTGCCAATCCATACATTGTCATTTTTATCCACCCCAAGACTCAGTGCCGCTTTGCTCAATAGTGACGCATCATTGGAGTATGTGGTATTAGTATTTTTGTAAGGGTCGTACCTCACTAAAACATCAGAAGCGATGTAAATCCTTCCTTTGGAATCGATGACAAAATTATTGATATTTCCCTTAAATTGTGACGCATCAAGTTTCACAGGATACAAACGATTAAATGGACTGACGAGCACCAAATCATTGTTGCTGATGATCCACTGGCCTTCCTGATTTTCATAGGTCGCCAACATTTTATACTTTTTATCTTTGAGCGACCATTTCCCATCTTCTATTCTTAAATAACCGTTGTCGGTTCCTACCCACAACACTTTGTGTTTATCGGCGTGGACAAAGTTGATTTTATCAGATTCTAGTTTTGAATTTTTCGTGGTATAGCTTTTATACTTTCCGGTGGATAGGATGAGGTTATGCAAACCCATGTCCGTGCCCACCCACAAAGTACCTTCGTACATCGCCATATCTTTGATCTTAACACCATCTACAGGAATGGGATATTTTTCTCCAGATCTTACATTGTAAATGGCGTTTTCTGTGGCTGCAAAGACATTATTTCTTTTGTCTGTGATCACATCGATCACATTGAGACCATCGAGATAGGTATTCAATTTACTGCCATCTCCCAATGTCTCTTTCAACCCATCATTGGTGGCCAACCAAATAATATTTTTTTCATCGACGACAATATTATTGACTTTGAGCTGTGGTTGAATTTTTTCAAAACGGCTGATCATCATGGTGGAATCTTCTACAGAAACAGATAATCCCTGTGCCGCAACATGCATCCAAGAAAGAATGATGATAATGGAAATATTAAAATATGATTTCACTTTGTTGGTTTATTTTGATAAATCAGATGATGGTCATCTGCTAAATATGTTTGATTGACGCAAGAAATCAACTATTTCATGACATCTATTACAAAAACGCACCAGCTCCTTCATTTAGTTTCACTCCATTGTTAATGTTTACTAAAAGCTACTCCATCCGCAACCAACCCAAAATATTGTAATCTGCAATCGTCCAGTATTGATAAAAATGCACCAATGGAATTCTCAACCTTGTTTTCAATCCCATATTTTGCTGTACAATCTCAACATCAGTCTCTGTCACTTCGGAAATAATGGCAACATGTCCAAAGGAATTGCCCTCATAGGCATCATACACTAAGAGATCATCGACTTTAGGCTGATATTCTCTTACATTGCGGTACTGCATCATCCCTCGTTTCTTATTAAAGCCTTTGTCTCCCAATGATTTATCAAAAAAATCCTTAGCATTGCCATAAGCATTGGGCATCTTATGGTGAAACCTTTCGTAGTAATAACGCTTTACCAATTCCACACATTGGTATCTCAATCCTAGGTTATAACCATCGGCTGTCACATTCCTACCTGAAACTTTTTTAAAGTCATGCCCATTGTAATAAATGGAAACCCCTTGATATTCATCGATTTTAGAGCCGATAGGAACCTCTGTATTGGGAGAAAAAGAGATGTGAATGAAGAGAAATAGCAATAAGAAAATCTTAAAGTAGGGCATAGAGATCAGCGTGTCTGTTACAATTCGCAAATATAACATAAATGAAAAAAATCTAAATATATTTTAAGAATAATATTTCATCGCTTTTATTATCTAAAGTTATAATGTAGGTTTGCATTTTTTTCAAAAGCGCACTTTTTTATGCTACAACTGACGAATCATATTTTGATGATCCGCCCCGCTAATTTTGGGTACAATGCCGAAACGGCTCAAAATAATGCCTTTCAAAACTCCCCTATCTATGGAATCGAAGGGCAATCTATTTCGGAAAAAGCAGTAGAGGAGTTTGATGCAATGGTCAATGTATTGCGATCTCATGACATCCACGTCATGGTGATAGAAGATACTCAAGAACCAATAAAACCCGATGCTATCTTTCCAAATAATTGGATAAGTACCCATCACAATGGAACCATCATCACATATCCCATGTGGGCAAGCAACAGAAGGATAGAAAGAAGAGAAGATATTATTGAAGCGCTTTCGGCAAAATATAAAGTTAATAACAGATATTCCTTTGAATTTTATGAAGAAGAGGACGAGCCACTTTTTTTAGAAGGTACCGGAAGTATGATTATTGACCATATACACAAGATTGTATATGCCTGTTCTAGCCCGCGAACGGATGCAAGGTTGTTGGATAAGTTTGGTGTCCTTATGGGAATGGATTATTTGATATTTGAAGCTAAAGATCAAAACGGTCAAGACATTTATCATACCAATGTGATGATGGCTTTGGGTAGAGATTTTGCAGTAGTTTGCCTAGAAGCCATCCAAAATGAAGTTGCAAAAAATAAGCTCATATCTACTTTAGAAAATACAGGAAAGAAAATTATCCCAATTTCTCTTGAGCAAATGGCACATTTTGCCGGCAATATGCTTGAAGTACTGAGCAATTACGGCACTCGCTATCTTGTAATGTCTAGTTCGGCGCATGATGTATTGACTGAAAAACAAAGACAAGAATTGGCCTCAATGACACACCTTTTACCCATCAGTATTCCCACAATAGAAACCTATGGTGGTGGCAGCGTGAGGTGTATGATGGCCGAAATTTTCTTACCAAAGAAATAAAGGACTTCAAGACAATTTTCGATAGACGTCCATCAAAGATGCTGTGGTAATTTCTGACGAAAAATGGGATTTTACGTAGTCATTTCCTGCTTCCGCCAATGTCAACCTACAATCCTCGTCTAAGACTTGCTGCATCGCTCTTGCAAGATCATCCACATCACTTGTTTTGATATAGATTGCTCCAGGTCCGGCTGCCTCCGGTAACGAAGAACTTTCTGTGGTGATGACAGGGGTTTTACTAAATAGGCTCTCAATCAATGGAATTCCAAAACCTTCGTACATGGATGGATAGACCAAGCATATTGCAGATGTGTAAAATGACCTGAGGTCAGAGTTTGAAACCTTGTCAATGAACGTAAATTTTTCACCTAATTGTAGGTAGTCTATCATGTTGCGCACTTTTTCAACATATGCCCCAGATCCACTTCCTATCACTACAAATGGTTTTTGATTCTCCGGTGGCAATCGATGATAGGCCAATACAGCGTTCAGCAATCCTTTTCTTTCTATGATAGAACCCACATAGAGGAATGATGTTTTCTGACTATCGGGCATAGCTTCTAAATTCTGAAACACATCATGGCATGATTGATAAACAACAGAAATTTTCCGACGATCAATCGAATAAAAATTGTTCAAATCATCTGCCGTATTTTGACTGATGGCGATGATGTGGTCAGCTCTTTGGGCCGCTGATCTGTACTTTACCTTGTATGCCCATCGATCCCACGTACCAAACTGATGTGGAAATTTTTCATAGATCAAATCATGAAATGTCACCACCGTTTTGATGGATGCATGGATACCAAAAGGAAGCTCGTGACTCAGCCCATGAAAGATATCCGGTTTCAATCGATTGACTTCCCTTGCCATTCCGAATTCTCTCCATCCCGGATAATTTTTGGAAGGTGTGTGAATAGTGATATTGGAGGCCTCCAAAAAATATCGTGTTTCTTCATTGTCTGTGACCTTTGGTGTAAATAAATGTATTTCTACCTCAGGATAAAAAGTGTGGATATTCTTCACCAATGTGCGGCTGTAATTTCCCAGTCCGGTGAAATTATTAAAAAGTCTCTTGGCGTCAAATGCTATTTTCATACCGGAAATGAGATTTTACCCATGCAAACATTGGGAATATATGCATTTCCGTAGAAGGTTTTTCTATTTCCACCTATCGTCTCATTTGCCAAAATGGCAAATAACACTGCTTCCTTTATATCCGCTGGAATTCCTAATTCTGATGTATCAATCCAAGAATCCTTATTCAGCAATCCAAGAATAAATGACATCAAAGTTGCATTTCTACAGCCACCACCACTGACGTAAAGGTCATATCCATGTGCGATATCCTGCTGTAAAATAGCTTCAGAAAGACTCCAAGCTGTAAAATATGTCAATGTCGTGAGCACATCCACATCTGAGATGGGAGAATGATGATCCAAAATATCATACACAAAATCCATATGAAAAGCTTCCGGCCCAGTAGTCTTTGGAAAAGGAACCTTGAAAAATGGATGATCTTGCAATTTTTGCAACAACCATTCATTTACTTTTCCTTGAGCTGCAATGCTGCCGTCTGGATCATAAGGCTGTCCAAACTTTTCTCTAACCCAAGCATCGATCAGTGTATTGGCCGGCCCGGTATCTGTCACAAAAACCCTTTCGAAAGAACCTCCATTTGGTAAAAAAGTGAAATTTGCAATTCCACCTAAATTTACTAGAACTCTGGATTTCAAATCGTCAGAAAACAAACAAAAATCTCCATACACCGCCAAGGGAGCACCTTGCCCTCCAAGAGCTATATGTTTTTGTCTGAAATCACTTATGGTGATCAATCCTGTCAAAGCTGCTAAATGGTCACCATCACCTATTTGCAGAGTAGCATCAATGTCCCAAGGCAAGATATGTGAATGTGCCGGCACGTGCATCACAGTCTGACCATGGCTTGCAATGCAAGTGATTGCTGCTTTGTCAATATTATTGGCCAGTAAAAATTCATTAACCATATTTGCATGTACACGTGCTACCATCTGGTGTAAACCACAGAGAAGCCGCATGTCCACAGTGTCTTTTGCAAAAACAGAACGCAGATCTTCCTTAAATTTTTCTTCGTATGGATGACTATCAAAGGCTATAAGATGCACCTGCGTCTGCGCACCATAATTATTTATTTGGCACAAAGCCATATCCAATCCATCCAAAGAAGTACCTGACATAAGGCCCAAGATGACCCTATGTTCTGCCGCGGCAGCTTTTGATAAAAAGTCTAAATGGCTATTCATACGTCCAAGATTGCAAAGGTACTGTTTTTAAACTCAGATTACCAATAGACCTGGTGATGAGAATAAATTATACTTAGAGCATGTTTAAATTTTGTTTCTGGATTATAAAATGGAATTATTTTGGGCGAAAAAGGCAAATTTTGCAGTCGAATGTGGGCAATTCGACGAAAAATTTAACGAAGTTGTAGCCAAAATACATCATTTCCTTGCTAAAGGATAAATTTCAACCATACTCTAAAATATTATTTTCAAAATACTTTGAAATTAGTCTTGCAATAGTGTATCTTTGCGCCGCCTTATTTGAAGGCAAAAGTTCTCACGAATTGCGGGTGTGGTGAAATTGGTAGACACGCCAGACTTAGGATCTGGTGCTGCGAGGCTTGGGGGTTCGAGTCCCTCCACCCGCACATTTTTTTGATGCTTCATTGATAGAACATTTACATTACAGTTTTATCTCTATTGTTCCGGATACACGGAATATAAAATTCTTTTATTGTTCATTTTTCATTTGTTTATTTTATGCACATCGCAAGTAAAGAGTTGTCTCCATTACACATTGAAGTGGATTTGACCATTGAGCCATCAGATTATAAAGCCGATTTTGAGAAATCCATAAAAGAAATGAAAAACACGGCACAGATGAAAGGCTTTAGAAAGGGTACTGTACCGCAGCATATCATCATGAAGTTTTATGGAAAAGAGAAAATCTATAGCACCATCCAAGATAAAATTCAGAAAGGTATTCAATCATTCTTCGAAGAGCAAAATATCAGTCCTTTAGCAGATTTGTTGCCGCTCCATGATGAAGACCAAGAGAAAATCACCACTGACACATCGAAAACATACCATTTCAAATTTGAATTGGGACAAAAACCAAAGGTCAACGTCAAAGGGATCTCAAGCACCGATTCCTACACGCAATACAAAGTCCAAGTCGCCGAATCTAAGGTAGATGAAGCCATTACGAACCTCCTAAAAAGGCAAGGCTCCAATGAGGAAGTTGATGACAAAGCAATACCGGGTGACCTCGTTTATGTGGATGCAAAAGAAATGGTAGAAGGCGAAATAAAAGAAAACGGCATCCAAAAAATCATTATTTTATCTTTTGACGACATCATAGATGCATCCCTACAAGAGACATTACAACAATCTAAAAAAGGAGATACCATATCATTTGATATTTATAAATCAGAAGATAAACCGAGAGAATTCATCAACAAACACCTACTTGGGCAGGAAGATGATGAAGAACACGGACCCATGTTTCAAGGGCCTATTGTAAAAGTAATGCGTCTTACACCGGCTACAATGAATGAAGAGTTCATTAAGAAACTGGAACATCCACAGATTTCTGATGAAGATTCATTAAGGGAAGATATCAGAAAGCAATTTAGCCAAATGAATGATAAGGATGCTGTGGATATTTTGAATACGGAAATTTACTTCACTATCAACCGTGATACAGAAGTTCCGCTGCCTGAAGAATTTCTTAGAAAAGCTATCAATTTTCAGCAAACAAAATCTGAAACACCAATAACTGATGATGACTTTAAGTCGTATGTAAGAGCATTGAAATGGGAACTCATCCGCAATGAGCTCATGGTGAAATACGATATCAAAGTTACTCGTGAAGAAATCAAGTTAGAGTTTATAAAGAAAATATACGGATACTTCGGTGGAAGTCAGCAGTTAGGATATGATTTCATGGATAACATGGCAGAAAATCTCATGAAGGATAAAAAACAAGTAGAACAAACCGCAGATGAATTGATTGGCAATAAGCTTTTTGGAAAAATTCGCGAAGATATTACGATCATCGAGGAACCTATTTCTGAGGAAGCATTCAGCGAAAAAGCGAAGGAAATATCTGAGAAGATCAAGGAACTCAATGGGTAAACACATATATTGAGAAAAATCTCATAAAATTTAAACATTATTTCTCAGCGGTATCGTAATCTTGCAGAATCAACAATACAATGCACCATTATATATTTCATTTAGGTTCCAATATTGGTGATCGCAAAGATAACCTACTCAACGCTGTTCGCTTGATGTCAGAAAAAATTGGCTTTGTTGTGCACCAATCTTCTATTTATGAAACTGAGCCTTGGGGACTGAAAGAGCAACCGCTTTTCTTGAATATGGCGATAGAAGTGACGTCAAAACTATCACCTCACGAAGTGATTACAATAACAAAATCTATTGAAGCACAGTTGGGCCGTGTCAAAACTGAAAAATGGGCAGAACGGCGCATCGATATTGATACCATTTATTGCGACGACATGATCATCAAGGATGACAAGATCACGCTTCCCCACCCGGAATTGTACAATAGAAACTTTGTTTTGATTCCCCTGATGGAAATTGCAGGAGATAAGCTCGACCCGGTAAAACAACTGACCATAGATGATCTTTATTTATTGAGCGAAGACACATGTGAAGTATTTCTCTTCGAAGAAGAATAATTTCTTTGCCATATCATTTACCTCTGCCTCACAATTTTTTTCCTAAAAACCACATTGATATGTCCTCCATCATATCTACACAAATCCATTTCCATTTCCAACCAAAATTGCCCCACCACCATCCATCAAGGGCGTAGCCCTGACATGTTAATAGGAGCGAAGCTCCGGAATATCCCTAGGGGCAGAGCCCCGACATCTTAATAGGGGCAGAGCCCCAATAATCATTCCTCATGGCAGAGCCCGGTTTTTTATCATACGGGCATTGCCCCGACACCATCACGTGTGTGTAAAAAAAAAGAGGCAGTAGATCCATATCTACTGCCTCACAATTTTTGTTTTGATGGGAGACTAATGGGACTTGAACCCACGGCCCTTGGAACCACAATCCAATGCTCTAACCAACTGAGCTATAGTCTCCATTTAGAAAAGCGGTGCAAAGTTATACGAATTTACCTAAATGACAAGCACTTTCGCTTAAATAAATTTTTCATTGCCTTCCTATACCGCTATCATCCAAATTATTCGGATGTTTTCAACAGTTCGGGGTGTTTATCCTTAAACTTATGTAGTCTTGGAATGGATACATTGCGAATGTAGGGATTGTTGGGATGGTTTTTTTCGTAATCCTGGTGGTAATCTTCCGCCGGATAAAAACCCGTAAACGGTTCTAATGTGGTGACCACCTTATCATCGAATGTACCATCCGCATTGAGCTTTTGGATATATGCCTCGGCCTTTGATTTTTGTATGGGTGTAGTATAGAAAATGGCCGATCTATATTGTGTGCCTACATCATACCCTTGCCGATTCAGCGTTGTGGGATCATGACTATCAAAAAACACGGTGAGCAGCGTTTCATATCGGATAAGTGTGGTATCATACACCACCATCACCGCCTCAGCGTGACCTGTATCGCCGCTGCTGACATCTTCGTAAGAGGCATAGCGTTTGCCACCGCCGGCGTAACCTGAAACCACTTCTCTAACACCTAACACACTCTCAAAAACCGCCTCCACGCACCAGAAACATCCGGCAGCAAAATATGCTCTACCAAGGTGTGTCGTATCGGGTACCAACATGGGAGAACTGATCTCCGCATGCGTTGTAGGATTCTGTGACTTCGGAACGCATCCACCTCCGAAAAATGTGATGAAAACCATCCATAACCATCGATTCATGATGTTCAATTTTGTTCTTTAACGAAGGAGCCGTGGAGAATGTTCAACCATCTTTGTATAAAAAAGCCATCAGATGCCTGCTTAAACCTGTATGATCTATATGCTTGGTGACCTGAATGATGAAGTAGGAAATGACATAAGAGTATGTTTAAATTTTGTTTTTGGACAATAAAATGGAATTATTTTGAGTGAAAAAAGGCAAATTTTGCAGTCGAATGTGGGCAGTTCGACGAAAAATTTAACGAATTTGTAGCCAAAATAAAATATTTACTTGTTAAAGGATAAATTTTAAAAATACTCTAAAAAACAAATGCTCCGATCTAACTATAAACCGAAGCATTTGCCTATAAATGACCATACACTTTATATGGATGCATTATTTTGTGGAGTATATTTAAATTTTGTTTTTGGATAATAATATGGAATTATTTTGAGCGAAAAAAGGCAAATTTTGCAGTCGAATGTGGGCAGTTCGACGAAAAATTTAACGAATTTGTAGCCAAAATAAAATATTTTCTTGCTAAAGGATAAATTTTAAACATACTCTTAATCAACCTTGATGAAGCGCTTGTTGTAAGGCTTCTCACCTTGTGTCACTGTAAAGTTGTAATTGCCCGAATTCCATTCTGAAACATTGATAGGCTCCACACCGTTGCCAAGAATGTCTTTTGTCAAAACGACTTTTCCGGACATATCCGTCACTCGGAGATGGATGTCACCATCAGAAACATCTAATCCTGACACATCCAATTGCGCCAAATGGGAAGCCGGATTCGGAAAGAGGGCGATATCTCCACGGGTTTCTACTTTATCGAATATCACACTGCGCACATCTGAGTACTCAAACTTACCGTCAAAATCCACCAAACGGAGTCTATAGAAAAAGATCTGATTCAGTGCTCTGCTGAGTGGAAGTGTTCTATCTAAGTAGGAATATGTTCTCTCGTCACTGCTATTGCCTGCAGCTCTCACTTGCGCTATCGGTTCCCAATTGATGCCATCAACACTGCGCTCAATGCCATAGTAGTCACTATTGCTCTCTGATGATGATCTCCAGTCCAGAAGCGCATTTCTATCACCTTCTTTTACTGCGGTAAAGGAAGTAAGCTTGATGGGGAGAGGCGCAAATTGTGGTCCGATTACTATTACGTCAAATTCATTCAAATCAGCATTGGTATAAACTAATCCCGAAAATTCATCAGATTCTGTTAACCATCCAAGGCTCGAAGGATTTTGATTTGTGAAATTAATTGATAGGACGTGAATTTGTCCAGAATTTGGTGGTATAGATGTTCCAGGTGTACCTATTCTGGAATCTGAAACACTGATAGTTGAAAAGGTATTATGGGGAATACTTACACTTCCATTAGTTCCCGGTACTGCCAGATTAGATGAAGAAGTGCCATTATTTGGCCATAAATTTATAGTTGAAGGTGAAACATCAAAACTAGTGGCCACACTTAATGAACTCTCATAATAGAAAATAGTTGAAAATGAGTTTATATTCTCTGGTGAAGTAGAACTAATATTTTCCAAATAAATATTAACTGTTGATGTTGTACTACTCGTAGTAGTTACATCAAAAGACCACCTTAAATTTTGGGCAACAACCGAAAAATTAAAAATTAAACCTAGTAATAAAACTAAATATTTAAACATTTTTGTATTCATCTTTTTGGATTTTAATTAGTTATGGGCATTTTTAATAGGGTTTGAAGCATTTGTAACTATTACCAAATCACCAGAATTTACAGATCCATTGAGATTCAAATCAGAACTATTATATACAGAACTTTTAATTGGATTTGATTGATTTGTAACTATTACTAAATCAGCAGAATTAATGAATAAATTACCATTTGGATTGCCTCTATACAATCCATATACCCCAGTTGATAGCTGTGTCATTGCATCATTAACTGTATTTTGAGTATTTGTGAAAGCTTGCCCCAAGCCCGTGCTAAAATCATGTTGACTTGGCTCAATTAAGCTTAGTCCCGCATTAACGGTTCTGATAGGTAGGTGGTTTCTGTGACTGAGAACGACAACAGAAGTCGGTAGTGCATTTTTAGTGTGAGGCAGTGATACTCCGTCCACACCAACAATATCTCCATTATTTTTTATAAAGGCACTCACTTTATTTGTGGAAGTCGTTGATGGTGTAGCCGGATCTCTAAATTCCAATTGTACCCAATCCACAATGTTAGGATTAGCAAGGAAAAATCCTGAAGAAACAGAAGCAGGAGCATCCGTATAAGGACTTGTCAAAGCAAATTGCTCCAAAATATTACTGGAAGGAGTACTTGAATTCAAACCTGTATTCATCATACCAGTAGATGCATTGTAAGGCCCTTGTAAATACGCTTTCAAATTCACCTTTCCATAGAAATTCTGTCCTGAAAAAAAGACATCACCCGTTGTTGTGGAAGCAGTAACTGTGTTTGCCCCTGCATCACCTGCAGCACCATTGAATCTCCAGTCACTTGTGTGGTAGGTACATCCCTTGATCATAGATTCTGTACCTGCGATGTCGCCATCCACATAGGTTCCGGTCATCAAGTTAGAATAATCTGAAATACCAGAACTAACTACATGCCATTCCCTATTGATATAATCTGAAGCATCTGCATATTTGGCTTGCAAACCGGATGTGTACACCCTCGCTCCCAAAGTTGCACTACTATATGAGGAACCTGTCACGGCACTACTGAGTGGTGTATAATTGGCTGCATCACCGATCTCATGGGTGACGGTACCATTGGCAGTCATGCCTTTGATGAGGCTTCCAGTGCCGTTTGTTACAACGTATTCATTATTATCAGCAGAAGCGATGCTGCCACCAGATTGGATGGTCAAATCATTGGCGCCTAGGACGACTTTGTTGTCATCATTAGTAAATGTCAGATTACTGGCAACCGCCATATCATCCACCAAGGTGATGTCTTCGGCTGTTTTCTCCATGCTTACATTTTGGAAAACCGCGCCGCCGGAGGTGACATTGGATGGTACTGCTCCGATAAATTTCACGGTAGAACCGGTAGCCGAAGTAAAGGTCGCTGCATTCGTGAAGTCATTTTGTACTTCCAGCGTGCCATTATTGGTGACGGTGCCACTATTATTGATGAAGCTCGACTCAACTCTCAGTGTAGCACCGTTTTGGATGGTCACGGTGGCACCATTGTTGATGAACTGAGCGTGACTCAGTACCGCCATCGAAGAGAAAAATAGTATTAGGTTAAACCTTCTCATTCTGGTGAATTTGATTTGATAAAAATTTTGTGTAAAATTATATTAAATAATAAATAATCAATAAAAATTAAAGCGAAAATACATGAAAACTTAGTAAATGGTAGTTTTTCATGATTAAATGGGGATTTGCTGCGGCGCAAATAACGGCAAAGAATTGCTTTTTTAAAACAAATAACACTTCAAATCGATTATTACACTTCACGGTGTAAATATAGACACATTTTTTATTATTTTTCAAAAAATATTCATTAAAATCTTAATTTAATATCAATTTCAATATTAGTTCATGTAGTATTTTGCCTTCGATTTAAGATTTTATATGAAAAATCACAAGGGATCGCATATAAGGAAGAATTATTATCACCACTGTCCTAATTTCTTTATGACACATTTATGATACTTGTAAATTATGCCCTTAACGATAACTTAACCATCTCAAATCTAAATTATCCGTTATCTTTGTAATTGAAATAAAAGCAATATGTTTTCAAAATCATTGACTTATAATCTGTGCTTGGCCTTCATTTTTTGGTTCTCTACGGCCCATTCTCAGGATGACCAGAAGTATAAAGTGGTTGTGGGTGGATTCTACAATCTGGAAAATTTATTTGATACAGAGGACGATACATTGATCAACGATGAGGAGTTTCTCCCTGACGGTGCGAGAGCTTGGACGCAGCAAGTGTACCATGAAAAACTGGCAAATATGGCGTATGTCATCTCCATGATCGGCCTCCCCGATGTGCCCAATGGTGTCGCCTTCCTCGGTGTTTCGGAAATAGAAAATAGAGGCGTTTTAGAATCGTTGGTTGAGCAGCCCACGATCAAAGGCAGGCACTATGAAATCATTCACTATGATTCTCCGGATCGCCGCGGTGTGGATGTAGGATTTTTGTATAACCCAATGCTATTCAAGCCTTTGTATAGTGCAGCTCTACCACTCTTTTTATGGGAACCGAATGGGGAAAGGAGGTACACTAGAGATGTCCTTTATGTGAAGGGGATGATAGAAGCCGACACCTTCCATATCTTTGTCAATCACTGGCCAAGTAGAGGCGGTGGTGAGGCATTGACAGCTCCTGGAAGGAATAAAGGTGCAGCCTTATGCAAACAAGCGATTGATTCCATCCGCACAGTAGATCCCCATGCAAAATGTATCGTGATGGGTGATCTCAATGATGACCCCAACAACGACAGCCTCAAGAAATATCTCATGACTGTATCAAAGATTGATGATATGCGTGCTACCACTATGTTCAATCCCTTTGATGATATGTTCAGACGAGGGCAAGGGACAACAGCCTACAGAGATGCATGGAGTTTATTTGATCAGATAGTCGTTTCTGAGGGATTGACCGATAAGAGAACTCCGGGATTTCATTTCTACAAAGCCAATATTTTCAATAAAGCATTTTTGGTGCAAACAACCGGAAAATATAAGGGTTATCCAAAAAGGACATTTGATGGAGATACCTACCAAGGAGGCTATAGCGATCATTTTCCCACGTATATCTACCTCGTCAAAAAATCGGGGATGAATCCATGATACGTTAGGCATTTCGGTTGGCGTTAAGGATCATTTTAAATGGTGTTTATCAGCAAATGGATTGATATTCATAAATTTTGTTGTTTGAGAAAACCTGCAGTGTACAAGACAAAGATATCTGCTTTACCTATTCATACCATATTGGCAATTACAGTTTTGGTACGGAATTAATGTATCCCGTTTAAGATGTCGGGGCTCTGCCCCTATTAAGATGTCAGGGCTCTGCCCTTGATGATGGTGTAAGGATGCTGCCCTGACGAAGATGTCAGGACAATGCCCTTGTATGAAAGACGGGGTGCAGAGGAAGATGTAAAGGGCACTGCTATGTATAATGGTGTCAGGACAATGCCCTTGATGATGGTGTTAGGACACTGAGGAAGATGTCAGGACAATGCCCTTGATGATGGGGTCAGGGCGCTGCGGTTGTATGAAAGACGGAGCGCTGAACAAGATTTCGAGGCGATCTCTAAATGAAAGATGTCAGGGCGCTGCCCTTGATGATGGTGTCGGGGCGCTGCCCTTGTATGAACGACGAGGCTCAGAGGAAGATGTAAGGGTGCTGCTATGTGTGATGGTGTCAGGATCATGCCATTCATATATGTGTCCCCAAGTGATTAGGGGCAATGCCCTGACATCTTCGTTAGGGGCAGCGCCCTGTAATCATCTTAGCCCGTCATGCAGTGCATTTTTCAGGGGCAGCGCCCTGACATCTTCGTTAAGGGCAGAGCCCTGGCATCTTGGCATATCGTTTAACCTTGCATTTTCTAGGGCAGCGCCCTGACATCTTCGTTAGGGGCAGAGCCCTGACATCTTCGTTAGGGGTAGAGCCCCGGCATCATAGTATATCGTTTAACCTTTCATTTTCTAGGGCAGAGCCCTGGCATCTACGTTAGGGGCAGAGCCCTGTAATCATCTTAGCCCATCATGCAGTGCATTTTCTAGGGGCAGCGCCCTGGCATCTTCATTAGGGGCAGCGCCCCGGCATCTTTGTATCAAAAAAATCAAAATGTCCCACCTATTGATTATCTTTATCATACCATTCAAACAGATATTGGGGATTATATTCCACGTTAAATTTGGCAAGTAATTTCAAATATTCGTCTTTAAATGTTTGTTTTTTATGGTGCTCAGGTTGATTTAAAATATATTTTACAACTCTGTCAATATGTGATTGGGAATAGGAAAATGCTCCAAATCCGGCTTGCCATGCAAATTTACCTGTTATGTATTTTTTATCGTTTAGCCAATTTGAAGAGCCTGATTTTACCTGCTCCATCAATTTGGAAGGAGACATGGTGGGATGCATTCCAACAAAAATATGTGTGTGATCCGGATTACAATAAATGGCGTAGGTTTTGCATTTTTGATTACTGATAATGCCACAAATGAATTTTTCCAATTCATCTCTAAATGATTCCTGTATTAAATTTTTTCTCCCCTTTACGGAAAACACAAATTGAATATATAATTGTGGATAGGTATCTGACATAATGCAGTATTAAAATCTTTGAATTTTATCATAAATACACATCAAAATTATAAAAATTTTGAATTCCAACGATAAAAATTTTTCTGATTAGTGCGAATATCAATGATTTTTGCAAAAATTTAGGTATTGAAATGAAGATGTCGGTGTACCTCCAATGATGATGGTGTCAGGGCGCCGCACCTGATATCATATTCACCCATTCAATCAAAGGGATACCTATAATATATGTGCCATTAGAATGTATATAGAATCACAAAAAAAATGGCCATATGAAAACACACGGCCAAATTAAATTTATCACCAATTAACTACAATTATTTTGGTCCCGCATCACAAATCGCTTGATTCACACCGGATTGATATTTTTTGAAATTATTTTTAAATAAATCCGCAAGCTTCTTCAAGGTATTGTCATAACCGGATTTATCCACCCAAGTATTTTTTGGTACCAATATTTCAGATGGTACATTTGGACATGTGGTTGGAATTTTAAATGAAAATACAGGCTCTGTTACCCAATCCACATTATCCAATGCATTGGAATGGATGGCATCAATAATAGCACGTGTAAATTTCAATTTCATTCTGGCGCCGATACCATAAGGGCCTCCTGACCATCCCGTATTTACCAACCATGCTTTTGCACCATGTTTTTTGATTTTCTCAGCCAATAATTCTGCATATTTGTTTGGGTGCCAAGGCATAAAGGCAGCTCCAAAACAGGCAGAGAAGGTAGCTGAAGGCTCAGTTACTCCCATTTCTGTGCCGGCTACTTTCGCCGTATATCCGGAGATAAAGTGGTATGATGCTTGTTCCGGCGTCAATGCACTGACAGGAGGCAACACACCATAGGCATCACACGTCAAAAAGATAATATTATTTGGGTGGGTGCTGATACAAGGTATCAAAGAATTATCTATAAATTCAATAGGATAAGATGCTCTCGTATTTTCAGTAAAGGAAATATCATCATAATCCACCATTCTGTTTTTGTCATTGAAAGCTACATTTTCGAGGACAGTTCCGAACTTGATTGCATTAAAGATTTCTGGTTCTTTTTCGGCGCTCAGGTTGATGGCCTTGGCATAGCAACCACCTTCAATGTTGAATATTCCATCATCGGTCCAGCAGTGCTCATCATCACCAATCAGGTTTCTCTCAGGATCAGCACTCAATGTTGTCTTTCCTGTACCAGAAAGGCCAAAGAATATGGATACATCACCATCATTGCCCACATTTGCAGAGCAGTGCATAGGCATTACCCCTTTCAGCGGCATGAGATAATTCATAACGGTGAAAATACCTTTCTTCATTTCACCTGCATATTCTGTACCCAAGATCACAATTTCTCTCTTTTCAAAATCCAAGTCAACAGACGTTTTTGACGTCATTTCCTTGGTAAATTTGTTTGCCGGGAAAGCACCTGCATTGAGAATGATATAATCAGGTTCACCAAAAGATTTCAGTTCTTCTTCTGTAGGTCTGATGAGCATATTATTCATAAATAAAGCATGGTATGCTCTACTACAAATGACTCTCACTTTTAATCTGTACTTAGGATCCCATCCTGCAAAACCATCAAATACATAGATGATGTCACGGCTGTCAAGGTAATCCACCGCTCTCACTTTATTGATCATGAATGTATGGTTGTCCAAAGGAATATTGACAGATCCCCAATCGATATTATTTTCTGAATCTTGATGTTTAACAATCCTTCTATCCTTGGGACTACGGCCGGTTTTTTCGCCCGAATACACTAGCAATGCGCCTTTATCTGATATTGCACTGCCTTTTTCAAACTGCAATGCCATTTCATAAAGTTTAGGAACGCTAAGATTCCTGTAAATCGTGGGTTTTGTGATGCCTAATTTTTCCAGATTAAATGGTTTCATACAAATCGTTTATTTTGTCAAAAAATTGGTGTAAACATATACAGCTACAAAAGTAATAAAAATAAATCTGATGTTCACCCTGATAAAAATCATTGTAGAAGCCATCCATCATCAATATTTTCAACGCATCATATTTTCCTTTCCTGAAAGTAAGATGCAATGTAGTTTAAGCAAAATACCCACACAAAAATGGCTAAACCCGGAACCACAACCATCCACCAAGCCAGCACCTGCCTCCCTCCGGCAAGTATCTTACCATAGGAAGCGGTCTCAACAGGAAGACCATACCCAAGAAATGATAATGAGGATTCCAGTAAAATGGCTCCTGAAAAACTAAAACAGGTGATTACAATGATGGTCGGTAGGATATTGGGTAAAATGTGTCGATATAGTATCCTGAGATGGCTGTAGCCCAAAACCTTTGCAGAAACAACATAATTTTCCGATTTTACATTGATGACTTCACCTCTTGTATATCTGGCAAATTCTGTAAAACTTAAAAGAGCAATAATCAATGAAATATTGAGAATGGAACCACCGCTGAACAACGTCATCACCCCAAAGAGTATAAACAATCCCGGCAACGACTTCCTAATTTCAATCACTCGTAGGAGAACATTATCCAATGGAAAATGAATGACCTTACTTGATTTGTTTCTCAAAATGTTGTCAATTTGACTCAACAACCACCAAAAAACCAATAAACCCAAGAACAATAGACCATAATAATACCAATGATGGTTCAATGGAAAAAACACATAAAACAAGAATATAAACCCTGAAAATATCCCGAACATCAGTGTAGCCCAATTCATTTTTAAAGTTCTATTTCCGTAATACCCCGAGAAAAGTCCCAGTGAAACGCCGGGAATCAGCGCCAATAGCATGGATAAAAACCCGATGAACATAGACGTCCTTGTGCCATGAATCATTTGTGAAGCTATGTCTCTACCCAATTGATCCGTTCCCAACCAATGTCTGTAATGCCAATTTTCAGGGTCGGATTTTGCAAGTGGTGGCACAAAATTTTGATTTTCTACATCCATCGAATTTGGACCATAAGGAATGAGAGGAAAAATATAATTGGAGGAGGAAAGGTCACGATTATCGGGTTCATAAGCCAGATATGGTGCCAACAAACCGATTATAACCAAGACAATGATCACACCAAAAGCGATGAATGCATGTGATGTAGCTCCATTTTTAGACATGATACCTTACTTTTGGATTTGCCATCGCATACAACAGATCACCTATAAGTATAAAGGCAGACACTAAAAGACCTGTGATTGACAATATAGAAAATACAATATTCCAATCGTGTGCCTGAATGCTATCAAACATCAATCTACCCATCCCCGGGATATTAAAGATAACTTCGATCATCAATGAACCGGACAATCCGGCAGGAATGGCGGCTACTATGATGGTAATGAGTGGTATGAGCACATTAGGTAATATATGGCCAAAAAGCACCTTACGGGAAGAAAGACCTTTTGAATCCGCTACTAATGCGTATCTTTTTCTCGTTTGTACCACGACATTATTTCTGATGATTCTCGTCAAGAAAGCAATGTCATTGGCGACTAAACAAATCACCGGCAATATTAATTGAGCGCCATTATTTCTCAAAAATGCCCACCAATTTTGGTTGGGTTCCATATACCATAATCCTGGAGTCGGAAAAATATGCATCCAGGCACCATATCTTCCTGATGTAAAGTAAAGAATCAACATCGATGCCAGCCAAAACACTGGAGTGGCATATAAAACCATCCATATAAACTGGGAAATTTTATCGAATCCGGAATTCGGTTTATAACCAGCCCACATTCCAAATGGAATAGATATCAACAAAGTAAAAAAGATATTCAAAACCAAAAGTGTCAATGTCCATCGGAGCGCATCTCCAATTTTTGTAGTGACCTGTCTACCATCTGTGATGGATGTTCCCAACTTACCTGAGAATAGATTTCGAATCCAAACATGAAACTGATTATCAGCGCCATGCCAAATGAATTTTGGGGTAAAATATTGTGACTTATTGCTTGACAAACCTTCTACAGATTCCATAAGTTTGGTGAAATCACTTGAAGAAACATTTTCAAATTTATGAGAATACTGATTCAAACTTTTAAAATCTTTGTAATGCGTAGAAAAAAGAATGGCGTTTCTAAATTCACTATCCGCTGAAGTTTTAGAAAGTGAGTCTATAACTTTTCTGCGCGCATTCAGAAAAACGAGCGCATCTATGTAATTGCAGCCTTCTCCTTGGAGAGTCTCGACAATTTCTCTTTCCTTTCTGTCAGGTATGCTGTGCACATTGGGATGGTAATGATTGGGAAGAATAGAAAAATAAAAATAAGGAAGATTCAATTTTTGGCGCTCATACTCTTCCATATAGGCCTTTTGGCCAGTTTCTGAATTAGGGTCAATACCATTGTACATCAACCAAGCTTCTGCACCATCCACTCCATAGGCATTTTTGCCCAACAAGAATGCAATAACCCAAATCACCAAAATCGTGGGTATGATCAACAGAATTCTTTTTATGATGTATCCATACATAGACAATCTTTATCAATGTTTTTGTGCAATCACACTTTTTGTAAAGGTATTGGCAAGATAACCAGGTCTCTTCATGGTGGCTTCGGCATCCCATTTTTTACTCACGACTATTCTCTCCATAGGGCTATAAAGAAAAATGAGAGGCGTTTCTTTGTCAATGATTTTTTGAAAGTTTTTATATAAGGAAATTCTATCGCCATCATCCATAGGATGTTCTAATTTTGTGATGATAGAATCTACTTCAGCATTGTGAAAAGAAATATCATTGACGCCATTGGGTGTATCATTTGGACCATAAAATTTTGATAAATCATCCCATCTGATGATATCTTGAGAGACTACAGCAGGTACCAATTGATACTTACGTGTTTTTAAATTTTCTGCTCTAATTAATTTAAAATCCTTTTCTTTGATGTCTATCTTCATCCCGATTTTCTCTGCTTTCTCTTGCAACATCAGTGCAATTTTCTTACCTAGTTCTTGACCGGAAATGAGAATCTCAAGTTTCAATGGATATACCTTGCCATCGATCTTCTTGTCTAAAACTCCATCGCCGTTGTTATCTTTCCATCCCGACAAAGTCAAGAGTTCAGCTGCTTTTTGGGGATTGTATTCAGCCGGTTGAATAGACTTATCGTAGGTTTCTTTTTCCGGATGTATGTATCCGGTAGATCGCCTACCCATACCCTGCTCAATGACATCAATAATATTATCCACATCCAGCAAATAACTTAAGGCCTTCCTTACATTGATGTCTTTGAGGATGAGGTCATGATTATTGATATTGATCACATATTGTTTTGTCAATGATGGTGTCAAAAAATGAAATTGAGATGTGAAAGCACTATCATTTTTCAGGGCTAAAAATTGTGTAGCAGACATTTCATTGATAACGTCAATATTTCCGGATTTCAATTGGGTAATAGCTAGCAATTCATCCGGAATAATAAAAAAACGAATGATATCAGGGCCTTGCATCAGTGACGCATGCTGAAAATTTGAACCCCAATAATCAGACTTCTTTTTTATAGTTATAGATTGATTGGCGATCCATTGGTCAAAATGGTACGGGCCGGAACCCGAGATGCTATCCCTTGAATAGATGGCACTATTGAATGAATCGGCAAAAGCCTTCAAATTTTTTACATCCTGCAATGAATCAGGGTTGTTGACGGAAAAGTCAGCTACGGTGTAATTGGCCAATAAGTGTTGTCTATCATAAAATGCAGCAGGATATACCTCCACATTCAATGCTACTTCCTGGCTCAGAGTTTCATTTTTATCTACAATGATGGAGAACTTTTTAGGATTATTCGCATCTACTTGTACATCGAGAATAGATTGGGTTAATTGACGATAATTCTTGGCATTGGTGTAACGGAGATTGATTGCTTTTATGGTAAATGCGTAGTCGTATCCGGTGATAGGTGATCCATCATCCCATACAGCTTTTTCTAAGATTTCTACGTCCAATCGCGTATGTCCTTTGTACATCCCTGTGTCCACAACAACTTTCTTAGGAATGTCCACAATCATGACCGGAGAAAACAACAGAGTATTGGGATCATAATCTGCTAATGGTAAAAAAAGATATTGATACACTTCCCTTGACAAAGGATTGGGGAAAAGAATAGGGTTGATTCTCTCAGGATCATTTTTCAACCGGATTGACAAAATATTTTCGCCATTAGGATCACCTTTATCGAATTTACAACCAACGATCAAAAATGATAACAATCCAAAGATGAGTGCTTTATACATGTTCATGGGTTTATGTGTAAGGTGTGTACAAAAGTAAACAATATTATCTATAACGCAAAGTGTATTTGAGTAGTTGAATTTTTTAAACGCATCTCAATTTATAAATCCCTGTTATACTATAAAATCTTTTTTTCAGCACAAATCGTTCGTATCATTCTTGCTAGGATATATTGTGGCAGTCTGCACAACTTTAGACGACATAATCCAAGAGTTCACCAGCAAACTATATCCTTGATAACCAAAGAAAAATTGGCTTTATTGCTTCGTGAAGTAGTTATAATCTTTCAATATGGTATTAAAAAAAGTATGGTGCCCCATAGTAGATTCGATTCCACTGACTTCATATATTTTCTTTCTTAATTTCATCAATTTCTCCACATCATTGCTTTTGATTCCTATCAAAAACTGTTCTTTGATGATGCGCATATCATTGTCACTCAGCCGAATGACATTGGCAAATACCGGTTTGTACTCTTCTTTTAAACTGACTGCAATGGTATGGGAAATATCTACATTACTGGTCAACTGTATCACTGATGTTCCTGCGGCAATATCTCCTATTCGTTGTCTATATTTACCACTGGAAATCATGAAGATGGATATCAATCCGAAACTACCAATAATATCGACAACGCGAAAACCCCAACGAATAAAATAATCAAACACTGATGCTTGAAAACCATCAATTTTCACTACCTTGATATGCATCAGTTTTTTACCAATGGTTTGACCTTCCAACAACCATTCAAGCGAAAAAGTATAAAAAATATAAGGCAACAAAAGGATGATAAATATAGCATTTTCACTCCATGGGTCAATCATAAACTCAGAGATGGTACCTGTCATGACATAGGAAATAATGAAAATCAAGTATGAGAATTTAATCCCATAATCAATGAGAAAGGCGAAAATTCGCGTATTTAATGGAGCAGCAACAAAATTAATTGCAACATTTTGCGCTGTGAGTATCGGAATTTCAGACATTAGTTATACTTTTACAGTCATGAGGGAGGTTGCATTTATTCAGAACAATAAGGATAAATGGCAAGCATTTGAGCAAGTATTGATCGGTAAAGGTAATCAAAATCCTGATGAATTGGCCCAACAATACATTCAATTAATTAATGATCTTGCCTATGCTCAGACTTTTTATCCAAAAAGTAAGACTGTCGTCTATTTAAATCATTTAGCATCACGGGCGTATCAGAATATTTACACCACAAAACGCGCTGATAAAGACGCCGTAAAAAGGTTTTTTACATTGGATGTACCATTGTTGATGTACAAATACAAGGTACATTTCTACTTTGCACTTTGTATTTTCCTGGTTTCAGTGGGCATTGGTGTACTTTCCGCAGCGTATGATGATTCTTTTGCCAGGATAATTCTTGGTGATGAATATATAGAGCTAACCTTAGACAACATCGCAGGAGGAGATCCCGTTGCCATTTATAAATCGGGCTCAAACTGGGGAAGTTTTATAGGCATCACAGCGAACAACCTTTATGTAGGTATCAGGTGTTATACTTATGGTATTACAGCCGGAATAGGCACTCTATATGTTGCCTTTACCAATGGTATCATGCTCGGTACTTTCCAAACCTTTTTTGCACAACATAATGTTCTATGGGAAAGTGTCCAAGGGATTTGGATTCACGGAGCCATGGAAATATTCACCATCATCATTGAAATCACGTGTGGATTTATCTTGGCTGCATCTATGTTGTTTCCCAATACACTCAGCAGAATAGAAAGTTTTAAAATTGGTGTGAGAGAGAGCTTTAAAATTTGGGTGAGCACCCTGCCATTTACGGTTTTTGCAGGGTTTTTAGAAGGGTTTGTCACTCGATTTTCCAATGTTTTTGTACCTTTTGTCAACATTACCATCATCGTCGCCACTCTTTCCTTTATCGTTTGGTATTATGTCATTTATCCATCCAGATTCCGAAGAGATGAGATGTAGATGTAAAATTTTGTTTGGATTTTTTGTCATTTTCCTCGGGGGAACACTGATTTTTTCGCAAGAAAATGACTCTTTGCAATCGAGAAACTACACAGAAAGAAAATTTCCAAATGACTTAAAAGACAAATATAGTTCCGAAGATTTCAAATATGAGTGGGTTGAGCCAGAACTGCCAAAACAGATACAAATGCCGACCCAAAGTTCTTTTAATTTTATAAAGTTTTTAGTGATATCCTTTGTTGTTTTTATATTCGGATATTTGATTTATCTCATTTTATCGGGAAAGTCGTTGAGTTTATTTTCAAAGAAACCTGTCGCACTCACCTATACCAAAGACATCACTGAAAAAGCAGACGGAATAGAAGATTTTGAATCTTTAATATTGACATCTGAGTCAATAGGTGACTATCAAACAGCAACTCGATATCGGTTTCTAAAGTATCTGTTTGAGCTTCAGAAACGAAGTGCCATCACCATTCATAAAGAGAAAACAAATGCAGAATATGCCTCTGAAATAAAAAATGCGATGGAAAAAAGAAGATTCCTGAGATTATCCAATATTTATGAAGCTGTCTGGTACGGCAAGCATCCTGTGACGAACGATATCTATCATTCAATCGTACATTCATTTACGCTTAAATAACCGATCTGTCGCATGTTATGAGTCTAAAAAGGTTTTATATTTTACTTTTGAGTCAGCTCATTCTCTTGGTTGGTTGTCATTTCAAAAGGCAAACGGATTGGTCACCAAGCTATGACATTCACTCAAAAAAACCTTTTGGATTGTATGTCTTAGATAGAGAATTGGGCCAATTGAATGGAGTACAAAATGTTACAAAATGGCGCAAAAACATCACTAGTCATTTAGACCGGTACGAGCCGTGGGAACTCGCAGACTCAGGTGCGCTGGGTTGTATCCTTACTATTTCACCGGATTTACGTTGGGATAATAAATCCTATGAGTCACTCCATGTGTATATCAATGAAGGGAATGTGTGTATGCTTTTTACTAACGATATTCCACAATTTATCCTTGACTCACTCCATATTTCATTGAATGGTGGAATAGCCAATTTTTTTTCAGTAAAGTTGGATAAAAAACTAAAGTTATGTCATAATGCATCAGTAGTAGGAAAATCATCATGCATAAATGCAGATATGGGTATTTTGGGTGCTTACTTTTATAATTTTGATTCGCTGAAGGTCAATGTACTTGGTTATGTGTATGATAATGACGGGAAAAAATATGCCAATTTTATTGATATCCCCATAGGATCGGGGCATTTATACCTTATGACAGAGCCTGTTTTATTGACCAATTACTACATATTGGATCCTGATTTCAGGCCATTTACTGAAGAAATTTTAGGCTTCATTCCGAAAAATGCTGAAATTTTTTGGAAATTGGGTAGTAGCATAGATGAAGATTCCGCGTCACCGCTTAGATTTATTATGTCCCACACACCATTGAGAATAGCATTCCTATTATTTATATTTGGATTGCTGGTGTTCGCATTTTTTACAGCACGTAGGCGCCAACGTATCGTTCCACCACAGCCCAAAAACACAAATTCCACAATAGAATTCGTGCGTTCATTGAGCAATTTATATGAACAGAGTGATGATATCAATTTCATCGTTAAAAATAAAATCAAATATCTATTGAATAAGATAAGAGATGAATACCACCTACCCACTGACCAATTGAATGACGACTTCATTCGTCAATTATCTGTAAAAACCAAGAAGGATCCCGAACAGGTCCGCATATTAATTCAAGAAGTGAACAAACATTTGAATTATAGTTTTCAAGCAAATGAAAATGATCTGATCAGATTAAACAGGTTTATCGAAGCTGTTTTTATATAGACGACATCATTAAAAATCAAACCAAAGTGGTGAACTATCACCCGATTCACCGTGATAATTGATGGTGATTTGTTCTCCGGGATGAATGTCCTTGATGGAAACAATTTCAATGGTTTGTTCTTGAAAATCTAAAATAAAATCTGCGTTGGGATGAACCTCATGGTTGTACATACTTCCATATCCTAACGCAATAGCGCACTCATCCAATTGTTCACCCCATAAAAAGTAGTAATCGTGCAGTATAGTTTTATGGATGATCGGTAGTTCAAGCTTGGGGATAATGATGACAGGACAGATCTCTATTACCTGATCTTTTTTAATCATTTTACGCGTAAAAACACCTCTTCCTGCACTAGGAGTTTCGGCAATATACAATTCCTGCATCGTTAAGTAAGTTTAGAAATATACACACCAAGTAAGATTAAACCCATGCCAATAAAATGCAAAATCGAAATTGTCTCACCATCCAAAAATCCCCAAAAAAGAGCAACAATAGGCATGAGATATGTCACTGTACTGCCGAAAACGGCACTGGTTCGCTGTACCAACATATAAAATAAAATACTGGAAATAAATGTACCAAAAATGGATAATGTCGCTACAGCAGACAGAGAATATAGTGCATCAGGATGGTGCTGAAACCTATTGATGACATCGGTAGTAAATAGATAAATCAGTAAAGGAACACCTGTCAAAAAGAAAGACACGGATGAGATGATGACGGGTTTTGTGTCCTTGAAAAAGGCTTGAACCATATTGACGCTAGCAGCATAACATACCGTGGCAATGACAGGCAGGATAGCATACCAAGGGTTGCCACCCAAAACATGTTTATCTCCTAATAAAATCAAAATAGCAGCACCAAGGAATCCAAGGATCACTCCCCACATTTGCAATTTATGAAACGCCAACCTAAAGATAAAAATCCCAATTAAAAATGTCCAAATAGGCGTTAAACTATTGAGGAGCCCTGATACAGAACTGCTTATTTCTGTTTGTGCTATGAAAAATAAAAAGGCAGGGAGGCCACTTCCCGTGATGCCTATTGCAAGAAATTTCTTCCATTTTGACCAATCAATTTCTCGTCTGTATTTTACAATGAGAGGGGAAAAGGCAATAGCAGCAATTCCCAATCTCATACATGCCAATTGCACAGGTGAAAACGCTAAAAGCGATTTTTTGATGAGAATAAACGAGCATCCCCAAACCACCGTTAGAAATATTAAAATAGCCAAAGAAACTTTGTCTATTTTCATCGTTTCTGTGTTCTCAACCATCTACTTTGAAAAAAAATGCAAAGAAACGAAATCTAATCTACCAAACATAGAAGATCATTACTTATTGAAAACAAATACACGTCCTTCAGCACTCAATTCTTTAAAAGAGAAATGTTGCAGAATCCATTGCATTGTCTCGTATCTATAGATAAAAACATGCGTAATATCTCTCCTATAATGCCAATGTTCAAATTCTTCTTCACAACCGGAAAAGGTTTGTGTCATGATGTACAATCGACCATTTGGCTTGAGCAAAGTGTGGCTCAATCTTTGGAATTCTGGACTGGGAAAGTGAAAATGCTCTACCACTTCACATGCTACTATAAAATCATACTGCTGCTGTAAAACAGTCAAGTCATTTTGGTAGAATGGATCGTACTGATACACGGAAAAACCAGCTTTTTCCAATGTTGATGAGAGAACCGAATTTGGCCCTGATCCAAAATCTAAACACTTTTCACCCATATTTTGGCAGCGGAAAATGGCATGTATTAATGGCTTGATGTATTCATGATAGCCTGCATCTTCCGAAGTACTTGTATGCAAATCATATCGCTTTTTTTCTTCTTCAGATTTGGGTAAATACTGTGTAGGAAGAAATAGTCCGTGACAATTTTCACAATTCAGATATCTACCATCTGCATAAGGTCTGTTTTTCAGAGACGCACATAATGGACAAATCACATCCATGCTAGTACATTATGCTTTGCGCTTGTGCTCGCAATCAGGAATGGTGCAAGTACCATATAAATTGAGCGCATGATGATTGATTTTTGAATGCAATATTTCGCCCATAGTATCTTTTATTTGTTGAATTCTCGGGTCACAAAATTCAGAAACTTTATTACAATCCAAGCATATCAAGTGGTCGTGTTGTTTGTAGCCATAGGATTTTTCATAATGCGCAGTATTCTTTCCAAATTGATGTCTGGATATCAAGTCACAGTTCACCAATAATTCCAAAGTGTTATACACCGTTGCCCTACTGACGCGATAATTATTGTTTTTCATGTGAAGATATAAGGCTTCTGCATCAAAGTGATCGGTTCTCCTATACACTTCTTCGAGAATAGCAAACCTCTCTGGAGTTTTTCTCAACTGAAATCTCTCCAAGTGGGCGGAAAAAATTACTTTGACTTCCTCCACAATTTGCTCAATTTGCCGATGCGAAGTTTTCATGTATTACTTATTTGAATGTCCTGTCTGTTCTAGTGACGCTGGATATACCATCAAGACTCTCTAGGGAATGAATAACCAAATTCAAATGGTCTCTATTGAGCACGTGGATTCCAACCTTACCTTCAAATAATCCTTCTTTTCCTTCAATGGAAAACGACTTGATATTGACACCTAATTTATTGGACAATTCATTGGTTAAAAGTTGTATCACACCTGGGCCGGAGTCGATACCTCGAACTAGCAACTCGACGATAAAGTTTGTAGAAACCTTGTCAGCCCAATCTGCCTTCATCACCCTATATCCATAATTTGCTAATAGGTTTACCGCATTAGGACATGAACTCCTATGTATTTTCAAACCGGAATTTGTAGTAAGATATGCGAAAATTTCATCACCCATCACCGGATTGCAGCATGATGCTAAAGAAAACTGATAGATATCTGCCGGTTCACCATTGACCAAAATATTGGAATGGTTTTCTTTTGCCGGTCTTTGAACCTTTTTAAGTTCCTCCTTCAATGCTTCGGCACCCAATGCATCATCTTCTTCTTCCTTCCTAAATACCAACTTGCCACTTTCTATAGTGTAGTTCTTGATATCTGAAACTTTTACATCCTCTTGACTGATGGCGTAATACAAGTCGATTCGGGACTTAAAGCCAAAATATTTGGAGATGATGTCCACATTATCTTCAAAATCCAGCTTCAAATTCTTCAATTTTCTCTCAAGAGCTTCTTTACCGATTTCCCCAACTTTTCTTCGCTCTTCTTTCATGGAAGAACGTATTTTTGCCCTTGCTTTTCCCGTCACTACCATCTTCAACCAATCTTCTGTAGGTTTCTGATTTTTATTGGTAATGACCTGTATTTGATCACCGTTGCTCAACTTATAACCCATTGGCACCAACTTATTGTTGACTTTTATGGCTGTGGCATGGTAACCGACATCAGAGTGAATTTCAAATGCAAAATCCAAAGCTGTGGCGCCTTTTGGAATGATACGCATCTCCCCTTTTGGTGTATAGACATAGACTTCCTCATTAAATAGGTTGGTCTTGAAGTCATTGACAAACTCCATTGCATTGGAATGCTTGGCATCCATCAATTCCCGAATATTGTCCAACCAATTGTCATAGACATTTTCAGTTTTACGAATGCCTTTATATTTCCAGTGAGCGGCAAATCCCCTTTCGGCGATCTCATCCATTCTCTCCGTTCTAACCTGTACTTCCACATATCTACCTTGCGGGCCAATGACTGTGGTATGCAGTGATTCATAGCCATTTCCTTTCGGTGTCGTGATCCAATCCTTCAATCGTTCCGGAATAGGTTTATACACGTCAGTGATAATGGAGTAAATCTGCCAGCAGTAACTTTTCTCTTTATCTATAGGCACATCAATGATGATCCTTACTGCGAAAATGTCGTAGATTTCATCAAATGTCACCTTGGAAGCTTTCATCTTATTGTAGATAGAAGATATCGCCTTCATCCTACCCAAAACTCTAAATGGCATAGCCAAATGCGTCAATTCATCCTGAAGAGGTTTAATAAATTGCTCGATATATTGTGTCCTTTCTACATTAGAATACTGGAGCTTTTGGGCAATATCGTGGTATATTTCCGGATCTGTAATCTTCAAACAAATATCTTGAAACTCTGTCTTGATATTGTACAATCCAAGTCTATGCGCAAGTGGTGTGTATATGTAATCTGTTTCAGCTGCAATTTTGAGCTGTTTGTGCTTGGGCTGAGCATCTATGGTACGTAGATTGTGCAATCTGTCTGCCATTTTGATCAATACGACCCTTACATCTACTACCAATGTACTGAGCACTTTCTTAAAATTCTCAGCTTGAGGGCTGTCCACACTTTCTTGGAGGTTCGAACCATCTAATTTTGTCAACCCATCAACTATCACTGATACTTTTTGTCCAAAAATATTGTGAATATCATCTAAGGTAACGGGTGTATCTTCTACAACGTCATGGAGCAAAGCACAGATAATCGCCGTAGGTCCAAGCCCAATCTCTTGGGCACAGATACGTGCTACTTCTATGGGATGGAATATGTAGGGTTCGCCAGATTTACGTCTCTGTAGTTTATGTGCATCTAATGCTAAATCATATGCCTTCTCCAGATTTTCGCGATCTTCTTCTTTGAGATTTGGTTCCATGCTGGAAATCACCTCATCAAACTTCGCTCTGACACTTACGAGCTCCTCTTTATTTATGGCAACACCTACCGGCATAACAGTTCACATTAGGACAAATAACAAAATTACTATATTGCAGTCAATTAATTATGCCATTAACCAATTGTTAATATAAAAAGAAAGTACAAATGCTCAGTCTTACTACCTAACCTTTGCACTCTACTTCTGCCACATGCAACATAAAGTCATGTAATTCAGTATTTTTTACCAATGGTTTTAAGTGCTCACTGCCCGGGCCAAACATGGTCAGCTCAGTGAAATCAGCTGAATGATCAACACCACCAAACGCTATGGAAAAATGTTTTGAAAATATTTCACCATACGTCTTGAAGGGAAGTTTATAAGGATTATATACTCCGGTTTCATCAAGGTGTTCATATTTGCTGATGATCAAAGCTGCATCCTCATCACTGATATCAAAGCCTTGATTTGTTTTAATGAGGTCTTTCAGGTCAGAAATTGGTGTTGACTTAGATATCTTGTTCAGAATGGTTTCATTGGACATCGTGACATCGAAGATTTTTTCAAAGTTTTTATCTGCATTTTCACCATAATATAATCCGGGATTGGAGTTTCCATGATCAGAAGTGATGATCACCAATGTATTTCCGTCCTTTTCTGCAAAATCCAAAGCGACCCTGACTGCGTCTTCAAACTGCACTTGATCATATATCAATGCAGGCGCATCATTGGCATGAGCTGCCCAATCTACCTTTCCACTTTCTACTTGGAGACAAAAACCTTTAGGATGTTTCTTCATAAGATCAATGGCCTTAGATGTCATTTCTGCCAATGTAGGCACTTTATCAAACTGACCGTCACCCTGCTTTCGATCTATTGCATAAGGCAATCCATTTTTATCAAATACACCCAAGACAGGTTTATTTACATGCTGCAGCTCATCCATATCATGCTTGGATTCCACTACGACATATCCGTTTTTCCTATATGTGTCATACATATCCACTTTATCTTGTCTTTCAACAAAATACTTGCTACCACCACCCATCATCACATCGAATTTCAAGGCAAGGTATTGTTCAGCTATTTCCGGTTGTTCGCCACGTGTTTTATTGATTACACAAAATCCGGCCGGCGTTGCATGAGTGATTGGAACTGTCGTTACACAACCTACTTTCTTACCTGCCGACTTGAATTTTTGCCATATTGGTGTATATTCTTCACCCTTTGCTCCATAATTCAGTTTTCCATTTGGAACTCTGTGGCCGCCTCCCCAAGATGAACTCGCAGCCGCACTATCAGTCACCATAGAGGAAGCGGACGCCATGTCCATCAATGCCCTTGTGGCTTTCCCTTCACGATATAAATTCAACCAATTCGATCCTTTCCCGGATCGTCTCATATAAAGATCACCCATAGTAAGCGTTCCTTCACTCATTCCATCGCTCACCATAAAAATGATATTTTGCGCTTTTTTCTTGACCGATAAAATATTATTTTTAAACAAGCTAGGAGTAGAATGCCCGGTAAATGGCAACAAAAATGCACTTCCGGTTAGTCCCAGTGTGGTGTTTTGAAAAAATTGTCTACGCTTCATTTCTTGATTTTATACTACAAAAATAATAATAATGTTGATTAAAATACCAATATCCCCTTGTGAACGTAAAAATAAAACACTTTTAAGATAGTGACGCAAGTTACAATTCAGCATGTAATATCCTAGTATCTTTGTGATTAATTTAATATTAAGAATCAATAGATGACAATTATAGATGTAAGGACATATCATGAATTTATGGGTGGACATGTGGTTGATAGTAAGAACATCCCTTTGATTGACCTGCATAAATGGGTAGAAGAGATAAAACTATTTCAGGCACCCATCGTTTGCTGTTGTAGTAATGGGAATAGATCGCAACAAGCCGCCGATTTTCTTATAAAAAATGGCATTGATGCCAGTAATGGAGGTTCATGGTTGCAAGTCAATAATTTAGTCGTAAATCAACAAGAATCGTTATGATAGCAGCACTTTCGCGAATATCATTGAAAAGATGGGTCTATATTTTACTAGGATTGGTATTCATCATTTCATCCGTTATGGATGGCTCCTATATCTGGATCATTGCAGGATTGTATGTCATGGGTATGGGTATCTTTGGATTTGGGTGTGCCGCAGATAGTGGTTGTCCAACAAAATAATAAAAATAAAACAATAAATATTATGTCTATCACACATGATTATGAAGTGGATATAAAATGGGAACAAGGGCGCATAGGTATGGCCAGTTCTGACGCTTTAGACAATAGAATCCAAGTGGCAACTCCACCGGAATTCAAAGGAGGAATAGATGGGATTTGGTCACCTGAACACCTTTTGGTGGCTGCCGCCAATAGTTGTTTGATGACAACTTTTCTTGCAATTGCTGAAAATTCAAAACTAGAGTTCACTTCCTTTGATTCCAAAGCAAAGGGTAAACTAGAGATGAAAGACGGCAAATATATGATTTCCGAAATCCATTTTGAAACCTATCTGAAAATTCCTGATATGGAACAAAAGCAAAAAGCTGAAAGGTTGCTGCACAAGTCTGAGAACGTTTGCTTGATTTCTAATAGTTTGAATGCGATACGCACCATTTCTATCCATATTTCCAAAGGGTAAATCTAAAGGATATAAACTAAAAAGGCATCCCTTATACGGATGCCTTTTTAGTTTATATATACTACTCTTTTCTATTGATATAAGACCGATTTAGTCAATGTTTTATCTCCCTTTGTTAAGGTAATATAGTAAATACCAGTTTCTAAATTTTGTCTAAATGACATTGATTTCTTTCCAGCATCACCGTTGATGAACGCTTGTTTTGCTATTGTTTTTCCTGCATTATCAGTCAATACCACTTGCGCTCCTGCCAATGATTCATCAGACGTTACTTCAACTTTAATATCACCACTTTCACCTTGGAATGCAGTAAAGTTGAGAAAATTTGAGATATCATTTGTTCCTGAAATTCTAGATACATTGGCGATGTTCCCATTGAAAAACAAATATTTATCGTTAGGTTTACTCCAAATTATACCTACTACTTTCAAGTTTTCTACAGAATTTGTAATATTGGAAAGTGTGCCTGAATATTTGTACACAGTGCCTTTGTTCAATTGGCCTGCTGCAATTAATTTTCCAAAGTCTTCAGTAAAAAAGCTCTTGGTCAATACATTTTCGTGCAAAACCAATCCTGTTTTTCCGGATTGAGAATGCATCACATCTTCAGCTAAATACAATCCAAAATAGTATTCTGAATTGGAGGTGCTACTACTAACATTTTCCAAAATTTCTACCGTGGCATTAACCGTTAAGTTTTTATCATCATCCAGTTTTGCATCTAATCCCACACCTGCATAGGCATCGCTGAAATCATTAAATTCAACAACAGCTCCAAGGTCTGTTATTACCGTTGAGATGTTAGAAGAATTTGCACCAATATCTGTGGATCCCTCGAAAAATACGGGCTGACTGACACCTCCAAAATTTGCAGCAAATCCCTGTGTCAATGGTGTTTGTAGTCCACCACTATAATGTACAGCTAAAAATATTAGATTCTTGTCTTTGAATGTGGTAAGAATTTTGTCCTTCAAATCCCAACCCCATCCACCACAGTATGGGCACCAATCTGCAGTACGTTCATGCACAAGTGTCCATTGGGCAGTACTTACTTCTTGACCCATTAGGGAAGAAGTCATGAAACTAATCATGATAATGGCAATAAATGATCTCATAAATTATATTTTAATTGTTTTTAAATTTTTAAAAAGTTCCATCTGATGTTTTACAAACGACGGCTAAAACCACTTGGGTTACTGCTGCTAAATTTTCCTTGTCTATGGCATCGAGATTATCATCATGAGTATGGTGATAAGGCGCAAAAATTCCTGATGGGTAGGTTTGGATGATGTCTATGGTTGGAATCCCCGCAATAGTATTGACATAATAATGATCATCTGTGATTCCATCTATGTGGCTCTGAAGAAATACATTGGCTTTCCCCATTTTATGAGCAATATCCCAAACTTTATCTTGTATAGCACCAGCATACGTTGCAGAAACCGCTTCCTTACTATATTGTGCGCCTTTTGCACCCACCAAATCCAATAAAATTCCATATTGAGGCTTGATGTCATTTTTGTTAAATCCTTTTGACCAATATTGAGAACCTAAACACCAGGTATTGTCACCTCCACTACCTTGATCTTCGGCATCAAAAAAAACAAAATCTACGCCTAAGTCTATCGGATTGATTTTCAACTGTCTAGCTATCTCAATCAATGCAGCAACACCACTCGCACCATCTACCGCACCTAATATAGGCTTGTCTTGCTTGGCTTCATCTTTATCCTTTTCTGCAATCAATCGGGTATCCCAATGCGCAAATAATATCACTCTTTCTTTGTGATCCGGGTTAATTTTGGCTATAATATTATAAGACTGGACATCCCTTTTGGTTAAGAAAGTGGCCTTAAATTCCTGCAATTGCACATCAGCACCATAAGAACGCATTTTCTCCACTATCCAATCCCTCGTTTTCAAATGGCCGTCTGTCCCGGGTACCCGGACTCCGAAATTCACTTGTTTTTCTGTAAAAGAATACAGTGAATCTTGGTCTACTTTGGGTATTTTGACAGCCGGTTTGTTGGGCTTTTGTTCCGTTGTTTCTACCTTTGTTTCGTGCTTATCTTGCTTGCAAGATGCAACTGAAAAGGCAATAATCACACAAAAAACAAAATAGTTCAGTGACTTCATACCATTAATTATTAATAATCCATTCCGTATTTTCCTTACCATCTTTGACAGTTATACCTAAGTCATTCAATCCATTTCTAATCAAATCAGATGTATTCCAATCCTTCTGTTCACGTGCTTGCTTTCTGATTTTCAAAATGATATCCATAAGTCCATCCATTGGTCCATGACCTTCGACAGTATCATCTGCCAATCCTAAAACATTAAAAATAAAGTCATTGAAAAATTTCTTACAACGATCCAAAGATAAAACAGAAATAGTTTCAGATTTATTTTCCTTCAGTGTATTAATAATTGTGACCAGCTCAAAAACGCGAGAAAGTGCTTTCGGGACATTGAAATCATCATTCATATCTTCCCAAGCGAGAGAGATCAAATTATCAATCTTGTCATCCATACTACCTTGCTCAGATGACCCTTGAATTTTGTTCAAAGATTTTATAGCTTCGAGGATTCTCCTGAATGCTTTTTCTCCTGCTTGAAGACCATCATCAGTCAAGTCGTTTGGTGACCTGTAATGTGATTGAAGCATAAAAAACCTTACAGTCATAGGAGAATATCCTTTGGTGACATGCACGCTATCTCCTTCAAATAATTCTTTCGGAGAAATCGTATTGCCATCGCTTTTTGACATTTTCTTGCCATTCATTAGGAGCATATTCGTGTGCAACCAATAGGTGGCAGGTTGATGCCCACAAGCTCCAACATTCTGAGCTATTTCATTTTCGTGATGTGGAAACTTCAAATCGTTTCCTCCGCCATGAATATCAAATTTTTCTCCTAAGTACTTGGTACTCATTGCACTACACTCCAAATGCCATCCCGGAAATCCCACTGACCAAGGAGAATTCCATCGCATCAAATGTTCATCAGAAGCTTTCATCCAAATGGCAAAGTCAGAAGGATGATTCTTTTCGCTTTGATTTTTGAGGTTATCTCTTGATTCTGCGATCAGATCATCGATGATTCTACCCGAAAGCACACCATATTGATTGGTTTTTTCTGCAAATTTCAATGTATCAAAATACACTGACCCATTTCGTTCGTATGCCAATCCATTTTCTAAAATTTGCTCCACCATTTCGATTTGTTCAGGAATGTGTCCTGTTGCTCTTGGTTCAATAGATGGTGATAACACATTGAATACCCTCATAACATCATGAAAACCATTGGAATATTTTTGGGCTACTTCCATGGGTTCTAGTTGATCAATTCTTGCCCCTTTTGACATTCTATCTTCCCCATCATCCAGCATATGTCCTACATCAGTGATATTTCTGACGTATCTTACTTTGTATCCTAAAAATGTCAAATATCGATAAATCACGTCAAAACTGATAAAAGTCCTACAGTTTCCTAAATGCACATCGCTATATACTGTGGGTCCACACACATACATGCCTACTTTTCCTTCATTCAGTGGAATGAACTCTTCTTTTTGTCGAGACAAACTATTATACAGAAACAGTTTTGAGTTGGATGAAAACATATAAAATAGGATATTGAAAAATAAAAAATCAGTGTATAAGGAGACCACTAATTGTAAAAAACACAATGGCAAAAGTATTACATTTGTTTATTCACACCTGTTAATGTATTGCAAAGAATTTAAATTTGTTATTGTAAGTATGTTTAACGCAGTAATGTCACCGATGTTTGATAGTTCCAAATGGTGCCATCCGCCAATAAAAGTTTTACAATAACTACATAAACACCCTCTGCACAATTGTCACCATTAAAGGTACCATCCCACCCATATGTAATGTCCCCTGAAGGCACATTTTCTACAGAAAAGACGTTTTCTGCCCAAGCATCAAAAATGTATAAACCCATTACCCTCTCAATGCCTCTGACTTGCGGAATAAAGAAAATATCATTTCCTTGCGTTGATCTTGGCCTGAATATATTTGGAATGGCATCAGCAATTTGATTATTGACTTTTACCAAAACTTCTTTTGTTTCCCCGCAATATTCATTGTAAGAATAATCAATAGTATAAATGGTATTTTTCAGTGGTTGCACCGATAGATGATCACAATTTTCGCAAATCAATGTGGTACCAATATACCAGTTAAGCCCAACATTTCCTGTGGTATCAACAGTGTAGAGCGGAGTCAATGTCAAAGAATCACCAAAGTTTATCAAGTATTCCGTCGGAATTTGTAAATTAAAATCAAAAGTACTGCTTAAATCAATGATCTTGTCCACAATACATCCATTAACATCTTCAGCATGAATAGCATACATATCCGGTGGTAAATTGGTAAACGCAAAGGTCTCATAGGTAACTCCATTTACCGTAATATTGTATGGTGCTTGCCCATTCATACTATCTATGACTATCCGCCCGTCATATATATTCTCACAAAATGGTGGTATATCAGTAGTAGAAATTTCATTGAATCGCGGAGGAATGGAAATCACTTTTATGTCTTCTGTCAACTTACATCCATTGGATAAATTTTCTACTGAAAGTGTATATGTCCCTGCGCCGTTTGCTTCCAAAATAGAAGTTTGATCACCTGAAATAATCTGGCCATCTTGTGTCTTCCATTGATAGGTCATAGGTTGTGCTGAACCATTATTTTTTGTATCCAAGCTGATCAATCCATTTTTACATTCCACTTCTCCAATTTGTTGAACAGTTATATTGGGTGTGAGTGTATCAATAGGAACTGTCACCAAAATACTATCCTTGCATTTTTGTAAATTGGAAACTATCAATATATAATCGCCTGCTTCTGATGTAGTAAGAGATGGTGCAGTGTTGCTTAAACCGTTGGGTGATATCCATGTGTACATCGCATCGGGATCACTTGATGACGCTGCCAATGAAATCGTAGAAGTAGAACACGTTATTGTATCGGACATATATGTGAAGGCAGGTGGAACAGAATCTATTAAAACTAAAAATTCCTTTGCTAAACTTACACATCCATTTGCTCCTGTTAACTGGACCGAATATTCACCATGTTGGTTGGTATGGATTACTGAATCAGTGAGAAAAACACCATTAGGTAAACGCCACTTATATCTTAAAATATTTTCATCTGTTGTGACCCTAAAATCTATGGCTGATGTATCACATGGCAACAAAATTGTATCTTGAATACTGAATATGGGTTTTTCAACATTTATTTCCACTTTTATGCTATCAAAGGATTTGCATCCATTAGTTCCGGTAATGGTGACCTGATATACTCCGGAAGAAGATACAATTGGTTCTTGGGTGTTATTGAACCCTGAAGGTCCGCTCCAAAAATAACTACTAACAGATGAAATAGGAATGACCCCTATCTTTACTTTACCTTTATCACATGTCAAAGTATCTGTAAATTTGGTGTATTCCGGCAACTCAATGGATTTTATTACATCAAAACCCTGCTGAGTTTTACAAAAATTTAATGACACAATATCCAATGTATATATGCCCGGAGAGCTAACCAATATGGTAGAATCACCTTTAAAATTGTTCAATCCTTGTCCATTCCAAGTATAAGAATTGACAATCGCATCGGTTTTTACTCCGATGGTCACACTTGAATTGAAGCAATCAATGGTATCTAAATACACTTGAATAACTTTTGGTCGGATAGTATCCGCGAGAATAGTTAAAGTATCTGACAGTTTACATCCTTCGGGGTTATACAGGGTGTAAATATATCTGCCGGCTTTACTGGTTTTAAATGTAGTTCTACCATCAGGAATGAGGATAGGATTTTGAACATTATCCCAAATAATATTTTGGAGAGATGTAATTGGATTGATAGTGATATTAGCTAGTGTATCCTTACAATTGATATTCGTGTGATTTTCTGTGGCTTGTGGATAAACTCGCTCATCTATCACAGTCACTTCTGCTGAGTTTATACATCCATTTTTTCTTATTCCGGTAACTTTGTATTTTCCTCCTGCGCTCACTGTGAGGCTGTCAAGCATTGAATTTTGACCTTCCCAATTATAACTTACATCTGAATTTGTTGATTCAACTTTCAACACTACACTTTCTTTTTTACACTTGATAGCTTCAGGAGTTTTGATGCTGATGCTTGGTGGTATTGTATCATAAGGTATAGTTATAGACAAGATATTTTTACATTGATTAGGAGCTGTTCCCACCACACTTATAGTATTTCCCGAAGAAACCAATACACTGTCGCCCGAATACACTTTTCCATCAGAATCCAACCATTCAAAAACTGTGTTTTGAATTGATGAAATTGCTTTCAATGTAGCCTTCGGATTTGAACAAGTGATGGTATCTACTAACGCACTGATAGAAGGAATTTCATCGTTATGAATGACTTCAAAATCCCCAGTCGTAACACATTCTTGGTCATTTTTTAGAGAGTAAGTATAAACTCCTGCATATTTCACAAATGGATTTGGGACATTGGAAACAAAAGACAGTGGACCATTGATACTAATCTCCGTAAAATCCGTATTTTTAAATGTGACTTGCACACTGTCCTTGACACAATCTAAAATTGGAATGTCTATATCTGCAATCGGATACACCCTAGTGTCTGAAACTGAATATTCATCTTTTTCAATACAGCCACTTATAGGATTTGTGATAGTCACCACATAGGTTCCTTGTTCTAAAAATTTTGGAGATGATGTATTTTCATTCATCACATTGGGACCTGACCATGCATAGGTATACACACCATCTGCATATAGTAAAATCCCCTCAGATTCTGGTTTAATACATGTAAGCGTGTCCACCTTAAAAATGGCGAAAGGAACATCCTTTGAGTTCACTACAGTATAATCTTGTTCGCCATAGCACCCATTTTCACTTTGAAATCTGATGTGATATTGCCCTTTATTTTTTACAAAAGGATCCTTCTCAGAACTTGAAAATCCAAATGGGCCTGTCCACGCTGTTGATATCAAATTCACATTTGTATTGACTAAAATTTGGATGCTATCCACGTGGCAAGTCAATGAATCTGCCCTGATATCCAATATAGGCACCAATGTATCTTTTTCGACAATAAAAGATGTATTGTTCTCGCATCCGTTCTCCTGTGAAGTAATGGTCACTCGATACAAACCATCATCTGTAATATCAGGACTTGTGGCCGTTGATGATAATCCGCTACCGCTCCATTGATAAGTTGAAATGGTGTGATTAGAAGAAACTTTTGGGTTGACTGAAGTTTTAAGACAATTGATTTTATCTACTTCTACCTCAATCGAAGGAGTTGTGCGATTCTCATCAACAAAGTGGGCAAAATGACTTACACATCCATTGTGAGAATCTGTAACATCCAACTGAAGCATACCACCTACATAAACATAGGGCTCTTTGACTGAAACATACTGAGCAGGTACACCTGACCACAAATATGAATATGATGACCCAGCAGGCTGATCAACACTTATTTTGATGCTATCTGTAAAACAGGTCAATGTATCTGTTGCAATGGTCACTGATGGAAAAGCTATATTCTGAGGAACAAATACAGAATCTTTTTTAATGCAACCATTATCTGCTGTCACATACACTTTGTACCAACCGGAAGTAGCCACATTTAGTGGGTTGTCATTCTGTCCAACAGGTTGCCCGGATGGATCCAACCATTCGATCTCACTGATGGTTCTATTGGCAGAAACAGAAATGTCCACATTTGTACGGACACAAGTAATGGTGTCGGTGAGCAAAGTTAGCTGTGGTATCGTCTGATCGGGAAATATTTCTTTGCATACTGTGTCTCTGCAAATTCCATTTTGAATTTGTGAAGAAATAATACCGCAGTACACGCCAGGATTTCTGACGTCGATGATGTCCGGAATATTGGAATCAAAGGTAAAGGTGCTATTTGGACTGTACCAATCATATTGCAATGACGCTACAGGTGTACCTTCATTGGTAATCCATATGGAATTTGAATTCGCAAAACATCCTACAGTGTCTCTGTCAGAATCTAATTGTCCTTTTAAACTGACTACACTTAAATTTAATATCACGATACTATCGCATTGTCCATTTGGAATTTTGATTTCATAGACGCCTTCAGCTGAGAAGTCTTTATTATTTACTTTATAGGTTGAGCCTTCACAAATAGTTTCGAAAATTGAAGTGGAAGGATTTGTATCTTCAATAACAATTGTCATACATTCTTGTGAAACAGCTGCACAATACCCGTGTGAATCAAAATACTGACTCAAGGATAATGGTGTATACACGGATTGTAGTGTAGGCAAAATGGATTTGTTACTATCTGTGTATTGCAACCCACAAATGGTGTATGTTCCTGCTGAGAGCGACTGAAAATTTGATGTGGTAGAATATCTAAATATATTACTATCCTTGAAAATCACGTTCTCATAATTATATTGGGAAGGATTCTGAGGGTGTATATTAAATACCTTATCTAAGGTCAGATTCAACTGGGAAGACCCTTGACACACATTGATGTCTTCGTTTTGAATATCACCGGGATCTAGCTCGCATTCGCCGCAAGCTATTCCTGATGTATTGCAAAAATGAATATTGAATTTGGTGACTTTTCCTTTTCCAAAATCCTGAAAATCTATACATCTTAAAGTCCATGTGCCGTTGACAGGACCAGAATCAAAATCTTCTAAGCAACCGCTAAATGGGTAGTAAGTTCCTGTGTAGGTGACAAAACTCAACCAGTCTTGATCGTTATCCCAAATGCTTTCAAATCCCGGATCAGGACTCGCACCTACAGCACAGTTCTCGAAGCCAATGTTCCATTTTATAAAGTCAGAATTGTAAGCCGTAATATTTCCACCGGTGAGTTGTACAACTTGACCTGATGGAGAGATCAATTCGAACCACAATTCTTTCACAAATGGATGGCTAAATTCTAATTCAATATATTGCACACATTGATTAGATAAAGATAAATCGTTGATCGATGCACCAGACACATTAAGTGAAATATTTGTGGTATCCGGCATTCCATTTTCTAAATCTTCAATAATTACTTGTGAGGTTATGCCGCACTGTGCAAATGAACTTTGCGACCAAAATAAAATGGGAAAAAAGAGTAAAATCCAAGTGAAACGAAATTTCATGTATGTACCTAACTTAACAATGTATGACCTGCAATAAGGATATCCACTTACTACATAAAAAAGAACAATAAATTCATTGGGAAACCTGAAATAACTTACAAAGTTAGGACTTCCTAAGAAACGAAAGTAACATAATGTAAACTTTTTTTGAAATTTCTACATAGGTGCTGTTTTTTTATATAATGTGTTTCTTTCTGATAACCTATTCATTATAAGTTCTAATTAAATAATTCTCCTAATGAATTATTTAGTTTGTTATAGATCTCAATAAAAACATAATTATTGAAAATTCTCTTATCAGACATTGCTGTTTTAGCCAAATTTTTTGCTTGGTTCCTATCATTAAGGTGTAAAAATGCATTGATTTTATTGAGATAATACTCATGAAGGTAAAGATCACCGAAATTCATAAGTAGTTCATTTTTCTCTAAAACTTGTTGCCAGTCCCCTTGTTTAGCAAAGTAATGGATGAAAGAAAATGCTTCAGAAGGCGTCCACTCTGTTTTTTGCAGGTAAAGGTTCAATTGTTCTTCAGAAACTTCGTCACCCAGAAGATTTGGATTCTCTGATTCACCACGCATAGCTATAGCTCGAGGAACTTCTAAATTTTTATATATGTTTTCATTGGAGTATTGCGAGGAGGCATAGACTTTGACTAATAAAACCAAAATGACCAACAAGAGTAAAGAGATGGCTAGAATTATCCAATTTCTCATTGGGTTAGACTTCGGAGCTGTTTGTGGGTTGAAATACTTTTCCGATAGTACATTTAATTGGTCTGAAAATTTCCTTTCAGCTATTTTTGAACTTTTGATGTAATCTACATCCTTAAAGATTTTTTGAAACAATTCAAACTGTTTTCTTTCTGTTGCAGTCAGTTGACTGTATGCTTGCTGAAATGAGGATTCATTCATCCTCAACATCTCATCAAATTTATTGGTGTCAAAATCACTATTGTTCATATCGTAATTCATTATATCTATTATCTTTTTTAACTAATTCAATCAATCTATTTTTGCATTCCGAAGCTCTCTTACGGACGTAGCCATAACTCATGTTTAAAATTGTGGCAACGTCCATCCATCCCAAAAATTTGCCATCTGCATCAGTCTGCCATGAAAGTTCAATGATTTCCTTACAAGAGTCATCCATCATCGATAGCGCATTTTTGACAATAATCATTCTTAATTCATTCTCAAATAACACATCAACATCATCATTTACTAGGTTTAAAGTTGGATCCTTTTGATCTATCTTGTACGTATTGGATTTGTACTTTGAGTTCAAATAATTCATCCATCTTCTTTTGCAAGCTATGATTAAGAAACTCGAAAAACTGCACTGAATTTCAAGCCCTGATTGTGACTGTCTAAAAAATGAAAGTAGCACATCTTGAAATATATCCTTTGCTTCTTCTGCTGTCCCATTGTTATTTACAATCATCCGTGTAATCAATTCAGAAAACTCGGCATAAATTGCCTCCAATACTTGAGTATTTCCGGTTCTTATACCTTCAAGATAATAATCACTTGTTTCCACCTGGTGATGTATTTTATCAAATTTCTCAGAATTGGATATCATGCTTGTTCTGTAGGTTGCAAATCTATTGTAAAGTCAACTATAGGTATTGAATTGTTACCTTTATGATATTATTTAATTTTTAATATGCTATTTTTTTACATTTTGAAAATGGGTTTACAAACTTGAATATGAATCTATTTGGCATCAGGTAAGCTTCATTTACAAAGTGAAAAATATCATTTCAATCAATAAAAGTAAAGAAATTTTCAAACATTTCGTATAAAAATACCGTTTGTGACCTTGGTTATCAAGTATCATTTAGAAAACTTTTCACATTATATAAATATTTTAATTATTATTCCTTCTTTATCAATAATATGAGTCAATCAAATATATCAGATGTGCAAGCTGTGGATAATTTATCTTCAGCATATAAGGCATTAAAAAATGAAATTGGAAAAGTCATCGTCGGTCAAGATGATGTGGTCAAAAGTGTTTTAATCTCTTTATTTAGTAATGGCCACAGCTTATTGGTTGGTGTGCCCGGATTGGCAAAGACATTATTGGTATCAACCATTGCAGATGTATTGGATCTTTCATTCAAACGCATCCAATTTACACCTGACTTGATGCCTTCCGACATTACAGGATCTGAAATATTGGATGAAAACAGACATTTCAAATTCAATAAAGGTCCACTTTTCACCAATATATTGCTAGCTGATGAGATCAACAGAACGCCTCCCAAGACACAAGCGGCACTTTTAGAAGCCATGCAAGAGCGTTCCGTTACAGTTTCTGGTACCAGACATGTGCTTTCAAAACCATTTTTTGTTTTGGCTACCCAAAATCCAATCGAACAAGAGGGAACTTATCCATTACCGGAAGCCCAATTAGATAGATTTATGTTCAATATACCACTCGATTATCCAAGTTATGAAGAGGAAGTCTTGGTGGTTAAGAATACCACTTCAGATTATAAATATACACTCAATCATATACTGAATGCTGAAGAGATTTTGGGTTACCAATCATTGGTGAGAAAAATTCCAATCGCCGACAATGTATTAGAATATGCTGTAAGTCTAGCATCAAAAACACGTCCAAATACAAAACATGCCACGCCTGAAATCAATAATTTTATTTCATGGGGAGCAGGACCAAGAGCTTCTCAATATTTAGTTTTGGGTGCTAAGTGTCACGCAGCCATTCATGGTAAATATTCTCCAGATAAAGAAGATGTACAAGCCATTGCTGAGTACGTGCTTAGACATAGAATTGTGCGCAACTACAAGGCAGAAGCTGAAGGTATCACTGAGTTGGACATTATCAAAAATTTATTTTAATACAGTAACATTTCTTTCATTCCGGCGTCAATATCAAAATAATATTCATGAGAGCACTTACCTTTATCTTTATCACTTTGTTTCTAGTTTCGTGTGATCCTAAGGATTTACAAAGAGTCTTGGATAATGTATCCACCAGTGGAGTATTAACGAATGCGGATATCAGCGCAGGATTAAAGCAAGCTTTGGACAAGGGAGTAGAACAAAGTGTTAGAACACTTTCCGCAGATAACGGATATTATGCATCTGTGTATAAGATTTTACTGCCGAATGAAGCCCGTAATGTTGTAGATAAACTAAAATTCATCCCTGGATTCGAAAATCTTGAAGAAGAAGCAGTTAAGAAAATCAATAAAGCAGCTGAAGATGCTGCAACAAAAGCATCACCTATCTTTCTCAATGCAATCAAAGGGATGACATTTTCAGATGTTACAAGCATACTGATGGGCGACAAAAATGCAGCAACACAATATCTCCATAACAAAACATATGATGCACTGTATGGAGAATTCAAACCTGTAATGGTCAATTCTCTTAATAAGTTTGGCGCTTTGGATTACTATTCACAAGCAGTCAATAAATACAATTCTATTCCTTTTGTGACCAAAGTAAATCCGGATTTGGCTGATTATGTTTGTCAGAAGGCACTTGTAGGTTTATTTTCTTTGATTGAGAAGAAGGAATTGGGAATTCGTACTGACCTTTCACAGAGAACCACTGACCTTTTGAAGAAAGTATTTGCAAAACAAGACTAGGAAGTCTGTTGCAAACTTTGGTTTAGTTTTCCCAAAATAAAATTTTTTTGATCTTTTGTTATTGACTTGAGTCAAGCAGTTTTTCAATGATGGAGATAGCTTGAGAAGTCCTTTCTTTGCCATTTCCTTCAATCACTTTGTATTCAGACGAATGAACATCGAGATGTTTCCTATATTGCTCAAAAAGCATGTCTCTGTCATGGGGATTTTCTCTGAGAGGATCGAATTCCCATTCCAAATCAGGAGCACAAAGTAAAAATAGATCAACTTGTGAATTGATCCAAGTGTTCCACCACCATGTTTCGAATCTTTTAAATTTGACTTCTCCCCAGACGATACTAGTCAATAGATCCGTATCGCAACATACATTTTCACATTGTTGGGCAGTTTCTATTTGTGCTCTCCACTGACACTTTGAAATATCATCAATGGTTTCAAAAGTATAGTACCCATTACTTTTTTCCAATATTTCACGTGACATTTCAGGCACCAGACACCAATTGAAATGCGTGCTGATTTGTTTGGCAAGTGTTGATTTTCCTGTGGATTCCGGGCCTGTACAAACGACTACCATAACTAAATTCAGTGATTTTAGAAATCAAGAGGTATGCAGTGTCTGTTACTTTTTCTCTGAATTTTTTTCAACTTTCTCTTTGACCAAGTCACCTGATTTCAGAGATTTTGATACTTCATTATATGGTCCGGAAATGATTTTATCACTTACTTGCACTCCACTCAATATCTGAATAAATTCGTCATTCTGAATACCGGTAGTGACTTTGACCATTCTAGCTGTGTCAGCTGGTGTGGTTAAAAAGACCACTTCATCATAATCCTTAATATCGGGATCAGATTCGGTTTTAATCTTTTCTTTTTCCTTCTCATCCTTCATGCGGATGGTCACACTTTGGATAGGAACAGCCACAACGCCTTCTTCTGTTTTTGTAAATATCTCCACAGAAGCTGACATTCCTGGTCTCAATGGATATTTCAAATCTTCTCGTTTAATATCACTGTAAGAAGCTTCAGAAACCCTTATCTTCACAGTGAAATTGGTGACTTTATCTGTGTTCAAAGCAGCGGTAGAAGAGCCAATGTTTGACGCTGAATTGGCCACTTGCGAAACTTTACCTTTAAAAGTTTTTCCCAAATATGCATCTACTTCTATATTGACATCATCACCCACGGCCACTTTTGGAATATCATTTTCACTGACATCCACCTGAACTTCCATAGCATTGAGATTGGAGATACGCATCATTTCCGTTCCAGTCATCTGAATGGTACCAACTACCCTTTCTCCTTTTTCTACTGATAATTTTGAGATGATTCCACTTGTTGGTGCTTTGATAGTCGTTTTATTGAGACTTGTTTTGAGTTCTTTGAGGCTTGCTTCTGATGCTTTGATGCTGTATTCAGCAGATTCTGAGTTTTGCTTTGCTGATTTTACGGATGATTCCGCTGCCCTTAGGTTCGCTTCCAGTTGTTTTACGGAAGCATAGCTTTGATCAAAATCCGCTTGAGAAATGACACCTTCTTTCTTCAATGTTTCATTTCTTTTGTGGATTGCTTTGGCATTTTCTAGTTGTGCCATGATCTGTTCTTTCTGTGCGTTGCTGGATTCTATCTGTGACTTACTCATAGCCAATTGCGCTTTTGAATTATTCAGGCCTGCCTCACCTCTCTCAACAGCCGAAATGTAAGCGTCCGGATTTATTTTGGCCAATACCTGACCTATAACCACTGAGTCTCCTTCATGCACATATAACTCCACAATTTCTCCGGAAACATCAGAACTGATTTTTACTTCGGTTTCTGGAAATATCTTGCCACTTGCTGAGACTGTTTCAACAATATTTTTTTTCTCAACGGTGTAAAAAGTAACCGATTTAGGTTTTACTTTATATTTTGATTTATACACTGCGATGCCTGCAAATACCACCAATATCAGAAATAAAATGATCACCCAAAATGGTATTTTATTTTTCTTTGTCGCCATAAACTTGTTATTGTTTGTTATAAACTTAGGGTTTTTCCAAGATAAAAATCAATCACTTTCACCTTGAATATAAAATCATATTTTGCCATCAGATTGTTGATTTGTGCGGACTCATATTGAGATTTTACATTGGCCAATTCAAATGAATTGCTTGATCCGGCTTGGTATTTTTTCTGGACATTTTCCAACAATCGTGTTTGTGCCTCCAATACTTTTTGGGTTGCCTTATACTTTGCTTGTGCAGCTGTGGCGTCATTGAGCGCTTGTGTAACCGTGGTTCTCAGTGCATTTTCTTCTTGCTCAAATGAAAGGTTTGCGTTTTGTACATTGAGTTTCGCTTTTTCTATTCTTGCTCTAGTAGCATAATTTGAATAAATTGGAATTTGGCAAGAGACACCTAATCCATATGAAAGGTTGTCTGTCAGTTGAGAAAAATATGGCTTTTTAGCTAAAATTGGAATGTTTTGGGGAAATCCTATTTGAACACTATTGCCATTGAAAATAATGTCTTGATTTATGACGGTTTCATTGTATCCTAATATTTCTAATCCTTTATTGGAGTAATTTGTCCCAAAAGAAGCGCCCATTCCAATGGACGGATACAAATCTGCCTTGATTATCTTCTGTTGCAGAACAGCACCTTCCACTGATTTTTTAGCCACTTTCAAACTGTATTGATTTTGCATAGCAGCATTGTACACCTCCTCGATAGTCAATATGCTTGGATCGGATGAAGGTATAATATTAGCAGGAACAGAAACTTCAACTTCTTCATCTGTCATGATCAATTGTTGTAGTAACAGCTTGGCAGATTTGAGCATATTTTGAGCTTCAATCAACTGTTGCTCATTATTCAATAATTGAGCTTCAATCTCGATGATATCATTTTGAGGTCTATTCCCCACCTTGATGAGGTTTTCAATAAGATTAAACTGCTGCTCTGACTGCTCCATTTGAGCTTCAACATTTTTTATATTTTCTTGTGCAAAAACTACATTCAAAAAAGCAGAAGCTACTTGCAATGCAATATTCTGTTTTATTTTTTCCAACTCATCTTTCGCAATTGAGCCATTGAGTTTGGCGAGTTTGATGTTATTGTTTAGTTTATTGGAATTAAAAAGTTTTACACCCGAATTCAGTGAATATCCATTATTAAAAAAGGTTTCTGTGATGAATGTGTTTGTCGTCGGGTCAATGGTTCTACCAAAATTCCATCCCAAATTTACACCTGAAGACACATTGGGAAATCTGCTTTGAACTGCGGTTTTAATGTCTATTTGATTGGATTTTTCATTGATATCACCCATTAATACCTGAACGTTATGTTCATAGGCATGCTGGATACATTCTTCCAAGGTCCAAACCTTTTGGGCAATGCCCCAAAACCCAATCATTAAAAAGATAGCTGTACTTAGATATTTCATATTAAATGATAATATAATGATGCAATATTAATGTAAGTATTGGGAAGCATCCAAAATTTTATATGAAATTCCATAAAATTCCGATAAAATGATGCAATTTTCGAGCAACGTCTTATCTATAGAATTGTGTTAATGTACTTTGACAGTCTGCGTCGGTGCAAGATTGGAATTCCTGTGATCAACGGCTTTTGACACTGACAATGCTAAATCACGAAATGTCCTACCCAAAAGAGAGTTTTCATCGTGTGCCACCGGATTCCCATTATCGCCGGCTTCTCTCACATTTTGAACGATAGGAATTTGCCCTAATAATGGAGCCTCAGCTATGGATGACAACCTCTCACCTCCACCTTTTCCAAATATAAAGTATTTATTCTCAGGTAACTCTTCCGGTGTAAACCAACTCATGTTTTCCACAACACCCAATATTGGAACGTTGATATTATCCAGCATAAACATATGCATGGCTTTGACTGCATCAATGACCGCCACTTCTTGTGGAGTCGTCACCATCACTACACCAGTCAAAGGAACCGTCTGAACCAAAGTCAGTTGCACATCTCCTGTTCCGGGAGGAAGATCAACAACAATATAATCCAAATCAGGCCAAAGACATTCGCTGACAAATTGTTTAATCAACCCGGCCAATCTAGGGCCTCTCAAAACCACTGCTTGTTCAGGCTCCACAATTAAACCAATTGAAATGATAGACATTCCATGCGCAGATATAGGTACAATTTTATGTTTTCCATACAGCAACTCAACACGTGGTCTTTGCCCTTGAATACCCAGCATTGTTGGGATTGAAGGCCCGTAAAGATCAGCGTCAATGATGCCTACTTTATAGCCTAATTTGCTTAATCCGACAGCTAAATTGACAGCAATGGTAGATTTACCAACACCGCCTTTGCCGGATGCCACCGCAATAATATTTTTTACCTGTGGCAATACTTCATTATTGGTGCCGTCAGCGTGCTTTAGTTTTAAATGGATATTGATGTCAGCTTCGGGATAAACTTGGAGAATGGCAAGGTGACAAGCATCATGGATTTCCGATTTAAGGGACGCATCATTGCTAGGAAAAACAAGAGAAAATGACACTGAATTACCTACAATTCTAAAATCTTCAACCATCTTGGACGCCAATATATCAACTCCATTTTGTGGGTTTTTCACATTGCGAAGCGCATTGACTATGATATTATTATCCATTTTTATAAATATAAAAGATACATTTGGAGCCGAAATAATGAGCCTACTACCTCCAATATATGCTGTAAGAAAACTATCTATAAACTCCAATCCATTTTAAATGTTTATAGACCTCAATGCAATATAGTAAATTAAATGTAATTTTGCGGCTTCATCTTGCTGACGATATTTTCACATTACCATGAATGTCTATAGAGATATAAATAATATTCCCGCATTTCAAAACGCTGTGATCACCATTGGATCCTTTGATGGAGTACATAGAGGTCACCAAAAAATTTTGGATCGGGTTATTAATCTTGCCAACGAATACAGTGGTGATTCCGTCGTGATCACTTTTCATCCTCATCCAAGACATATCACTGATACACAATCTCAGCCTGTCCAGCTATTGAACACACTGGATGAAAAACTCTTTTTGTTGGAGAAAATCGGGATTAAAAACGTTGTCGTCGTTCCATTCACCTTTGAGTTTTCAAGAATGGTTCCCAGAGAGTATGTTGAAAATTTTCTGATCCAAAAATTCAACCCAAAGTTTATCGTCGTTGGGTATGATCATAGGTTTGGATTGAATAGAGGCGGTGATTTTACGCTACTTTCCGAATATGCTGCATTAGGGCATTTCAAAATTGTAGAAATTCCAAAGTATGAAATTGATGATATAGCCATCAGTTCCACAAAAGTCAGAAATGCGATCATTCACGGAAATATAGAAGAAGCAAATGCCCAGCTAGTTCATCCGTATGTCCTATGTGGCAGGGTCATTCATGGAGACAAATTAGGGTCAAAATTGGGTTATCCTACCGCCAATCTGCAGGTAAGTGATAAAGACAAGTTGATACCACGTGAAGGTGTGTATGCTGTAAGAACTGACATAGATGGAGCCTTATTCGAAGGAATGATGTATATCGGTAAGCGGCCCACTGTTTCCCAGCAAGATTTTATGAATATTGAAGTCAATTTATTTGATTTTAATGACAATATTTACAACAAAAATATTAGGATAGAGATATTGAATTTTATCAGAGGTGACATCAAGTTTGACTCCTTAGAAGATTTAAAAATACAACTAGCTAAAGATGAAGAAGAAGCAGTAAAATCTCTAGAAAAAATCAAAACAAAATACGAAGACACACCAATTGTGACGATCGCTGTTTTGAATTATAATGGCAAAGATTTACTAGAGTCTTATCTGCCTATGCTGTCGTACAGTTCATCTAAGTATGCGGTTGACTTCCTACTCATAGATAATAATAGTGAAGATAATTCCATCCAATATGTCAGCAAATGGCACCCGGAATTTAAGATCATAGAGTTATCTAAAAACTATGGTTTTGCCGAAGGTTACAACAAGGGATTGATGAATGTAAAAAGTCCTTATGTTGTCATTATTAATTCCGATGTGTTGGTGACAGAAAATTGGTTAGATCCGTTGATTGATGCATTAGAAAAAGATCCTCATTTGGGTATTGTGCAACCTACAATACTATCATTGGAAGACAAAAAATTTTATGAATATGCCGGTGCAGCCGGTGGATTTATAGACATTTTGGGATATCCATTTTGTAGAGGTCGATTGTTCAATACCATTGAAAAGATTACGCCAGAATATGATGATCCGGTTTCTATATTTTGGGCCAGTGGAGCTGCTATGGCATGCAAAACTTCATTATTCAAAAATATTGGAGGTTTTGATGGAGCATTTTTTGCACACCAAGAAGAGATAGATTTATGTTGGAGAGTACAGAGGGCAGGTTTTGGTATCAAGTGCATTCCAACATCAAAAGTACATCACTTGGGCGGCGGAACATTGCAATACCAAGATCCACATAAAGATTTCTTGAATTTTAGGAACAATCTCTATACCATCTTGAAAAATGAATCATTTCTTAGGACGATGTGGGTCATACCTTTCAGATTAATCTTAGACGGCATAGCGGGAATTAAATTTTTACTTTCTGGTCAGCCATTATCTACTTTAGCAGTGATCAAAGCACATCTTTCCTTTTACATTCACCTTCCATTTCTTCTGGAAAGGGCAAATAAGGAATATATCTGGATCCGAAAAGTTAAAAAATCTCCTGCAAAATTGAAAGGAAAATACTTGGGTTCCATCGTGTGGAAATACTATATTGAAGGAAAAAGGTCATTTAAGGAACTAACCATTCACGGGATCAAATAGATGAATCTACCTATCCTTTTCGAAGATGAATATGTCATCTGCATAGACAAACCTGCGGGTACTCTTACCGTTCCTGACAGGTTCAACCCAAAGATTCCATCTCTTATGACAGCTCTAAAAGTGAAGTACCCTGACATCATTCCGGTACATCGGATTGATAAATTTACTTCCGGAGTAAATCTTTTGGCAAAAGACGCAGAAAGCCATAGAACTCTATCCATAGCTTTTCAAGAGGATCGCGTAGAAAAATATTACAGCGCAATAGTAGATGGTATTCCACATCCTGAATCCGGAATCATTGATATTCCTATATCTGAATCCACAGTGACAAGGGGCAAAATGATTGTTCATCCACGAGGTAAGTCGGCAAAAACTGCCTATAAAATTCTTCAAACATTTGGAAATTATAGCTTTCTCTACTTGCAACTGTTTACAGGGCGCACCCACCAAATCAGAGTACATTTACAGTATCTTGGACATCCTTTGATTGTAGATCCTTTGTATGGCAATAGAGATGCATTTTACCTTTCAGAAGTCAAACATAAAAAATATAAAATCTCTAAATATCAGGAAGAGAAACCATTACTGTTGAGGCAACCACTACACGCTCAAAAAATTGTTTTTCCTCATCCCATAAGTTCTGAGATGATAGAAATTGAATCCCAAATTCCTAAAGACATGAGGGCCATTCTCCACCAATTCGATAAATTATTGCACCATTAATTTGACTTCAATATGGAGTTTATCAGTGTATTCGATGTTTTCAAAATAGGCGTTGGTCCGTCTTCATCACATACTTTGGGACCTTGGAAAGCCGCATTGGATTTTTGCCATGAGTGTTTGGACAGATTTGGAACATCTCCAATGTCAATTCAAGTGTCCTTGTACGGATCATTGTCATTGACCGGATTAGGTCATGCCACAGACAAAGCGATTATTCTAGGATTATCGGGCTATGATCCTGAATTCATCGATGTTTCAAAAATTGATGACATTTTGGAGCAAGTGAAAACTGACAAATGTCTGCTCCTTGGCGGAAAACATTGCATTACATTTTCTCCGGAAAACCAAATAATTTTTGAACAAGAATTTCTACCAACACATGCAAATGGGATGATATTCAGATGTTTTGTAAGTGATGATGCTATTTTCACCCAAGATTACTATTCCACAGGTGGTGGTTTTATTTTAAAAGGCGAAGTGCATGAACATGCCGATCAAAAAATATTTTTGCATCCATTCAGCATCCAGACTTCCAAAGATCTGATCAATTTTTGCAATCACCATCAATTAAGCATCAGCCAATTGGTTTTGACCAATGAAACATCTTATTTGCCGCAAGACATAATATATAGCAAGCTCCTAGAGATTTGGAATGTGATGATGGAAAGCATGTTTTTGGGCTGTCATTCCACAGGTGTTTTACCTGGTGGATTATCTGTAAAAAGACGAGCTAATCAAACAATGCAACTTCTATTAAGGGGACAACAAGACTATTCAAATCCTGAAGAATGGATGGAAGTTATTAGAAAGGAAAATTCAGGTTTTCATGATATTCTTAAATGGATTAGTAGCTTTGCGATTGGGGTAAATGAAGTCAATGCATCCTTGGGACGTGTCGTCACTGCACCAACAAATGGCAGCGCAGGCGTGATTCCGGCTGTCTTGATGTATTATCTATGCTTCGTAAATCCAAAAGCCGGTGATGAAGAGATCATTTCCTTTCTATGTACAGCCGGTGAAATAGGCAGCATTTTCAAAAAAGGATCTACTATATCAGCAGCTATGGGTGGATGCCAAGCCGAGATAGGCGTATCATCAGCTATGGCGGCTGCGGGACTTACAGAGTTATTGGGTGGGTCGCCATATCAATGTACCATCGCTGCAGAAATTGCAATGGAACATCACCTTGGAATGACCTGCGATCCTGTGAATGGTTTGGTACAAATCCCTTGTATAGAACGCAATAGTATGGGTGCTATCAAAGCTATCAATGCAGCCACAATCGCCATTGACAGACAACATGGAGATGCAAAAGTTGAACTCGATGACGTCATCAAAACCATGTGGGAGACGGCAAAAGATATGAATAGGAAGTACAAAGAAACTTCAGAAGGTGGTTTGGCTACCTCCGTGAGAATCATCGATTGTTGATGAACCCTTCAGTGAAAAAATTTAATATTTCATAGAAAAATGTAAAATTGTCTTACTTTGCGTCAGGAATTTTGAATTTCTAAAAACAAAACGATATGACGTCTCACAAAGTGAATGATAAAAAAGTCATCAATGCATGGGCTATTTTTGATTGGGCCAATTCAGCATATTCTCTAGTCATTTCCACAGCTATTTTTCCAATTTACTTCATAAAAAACACACCTGATATCATCAACCTTGGCGGATGGAACTTTTCGAATAGTGCATTGTATTCATTTGCAGTTTCTATATCCTATATCATCATCGCAGCATTATCACCTTTGCTCTCCGGAATGGCAGATTACAGCGGCAGAAGGAAGTTTTTCCTAAGGATGTTTACATTAATTGGGTCTTTGGCATGTATTACTTTATATTTTTTTAAAGGCGTCCCACAATTTTGGTTAGGCACTTCGGCATTTATCCTAGCAACTATTGGATTTTCCGGAAGCTTGGTTTTTTATGACTCATATCTTCCTCTTATAGTTACAGAAGACAGATATAATAAGGTCAGTGCTAAGGGCTATACTTATGGATATATCGGCAGTGTTCTATTACTTATCGCCATCTTGATTATGGTACAAAAACCTGAATGGTTCGGATTTTCAGATGCAGGTTATGCCTCCCGAATTGGTTTTGTGATGGTAGGATTATGGTGGTTAGGATTCTCACAATACACCTTCAAACACCTACCAAAAGATGCCTTGAGTGTATTTAGTCGAAAAATGATCAAACATGGGTACAATGAACTAAAGGTGGCTTTCAATAACGTAAAAGCCAATCCAAATATCTTGTCGTTTCTTTTGGCATTTTTGTTCTATAGTGCCGGAGTCCAAACAGTTATTTATTTGGCCACTGTATTTGCGGAGAAGGAGCTCCACTTCGAGACAGGTGAGTTGATTTTGATTGTGCTGATACTGCAATTGGTCGCAATAGGTGGTGCATATTTATTCTCCTATATAGGTAATAAAAAAGGCAATAAGTTTTCAATTGCTCTGATGATATTGATATGGATTAGCATTTGCATTGGTGCTTTTTTCACGTATTCCAAGAGCCCATTTTATCTCTTGGCCATCATGGTTGGGACTGTTATGGGTGGCATCCAATCCCTCAGCCGAGCCACGTATAGCATGTTACTTCCTGAAAAAGAAAAGGATACGACATCCTATTTCAGTTTTTATGATGTCACCTATAAAACAGCCATTGTAGGTGGAACTTTTCTTTTTGGCATAGTAGATTCTATTACCAAAAACATGCGTTATTCTGTACTAGCTTTAGGAATTTGTTTTCTATTTGGGTTGTATTTTATCCTAAAGACTACAATTCAGCACAGACCAGCAGGCACAAATTCTTAAAAATCTACAAGTCAAACTTGATTCCTTGCGCAAGAGGAATAGTCGTGCTATAATTGATTGTATTTGTTTGTCTGCGCATATAGAGCTTCCAACTATCAGATCCTGATTCGCGTCCTCCACCGGTTTCCTTTTCGCCTCCGAAAGCTCCGCCTATTTCTGCACCGCTAGTACCAATATTGACATTGGCTATGCCACAATCAGAACCTGCACTACATAAAAAGCGCTCAGCTTCTCTCAGATTTGTGGTCATGATGGCTGAAGACAATCCCTGTGGCACTCCATTCTGTAATGCGATCGCATCTTCTACACCACCTTTGTATTTGATGAGGTAAAGGATTGGAGCAAATGTTTCATGTTGAACTATAGGCATATGATTTTCTGCTTCAATAATTGCCGGTTTGACATAACAACCGCTATCGTAGTCTTTTCCCTTTAATGCACCGCCTTCAACCAAAACGTGAGCCCCTTGATCTTTTGCTGCTTTGATAGCATTTAAAAACATTTCGACCGCTGCTTTATCGATTAGTGGTCCAACATGATTTTTCGCATCCAATGGATTTCCAATTTTCAATTGCTTGTATGCCTTTACCAAAATATCCTTAACTTGATCATAGATGTCTTCATGAATGATAAGTCTTCTCGTGGTAGTACATCTCTGACCGCAAGTGCCTACTGCACCAAACACCGCACCTGTCAAAACTAATTTCAAGTCCGCAGAAGGCGTCACAATGATGGCATTATTTCCACCCAATTCTAATAAACTCCTTCCCAATCTTTCTGCTACCGCTTTTCCGACGATTTTACCCATGCGAACACTTCCCGTTGCAGAAATGAGTGATATTCTGGTGTCAGATGTCATCCATTCACCGACTTGATAATCGCCTGTGACAATAGAACTGATGCCATCAGGCAACTTATTGTTTTTGAGCACCTTAGCAAGTATGTTTTGGCAAGCTACGGCACAAAGTGGTACTTTCTCACTGGCTTTCCAAATACATACATCGCCGCACACCATGGCTATCATTGCATTCCAAGACCAAACGGCAACCGGAAAATTGAATGCTGAAATAATCCCTACTATGCCAAGAGGATGCCATTGTTCATACATGCGATGTTGTGAACGTTCACTGTGCATGGTCAGCCCATATAATTGTCTTGACAAACCTACTGCAAAGTCACAGATATCTATCATCTCCTGAACCTCACCGAGACCTTCTTGAAGCGATTTGCCCATTTCGTAAGAGACTAAGTGACCTAATGCATCCTTATATTTTCTTAGTTCATCACCGTACTGCCTCACAATTTCACCTCTTTTGGGTGCAGGCATCTCTCTCCATGTTACAAAAGCTTGCTGTGCTTTTGAGACAACTTTGTCATAATCCTTTCTGGAGGTTACACCCACTGAACCAATGAGTTTTCCATCCACAGGCGAATATGAATCAATATAAACATCTGATTTAAAGTCCTTTTGGCCTATAGAAGTGCCATTGTTTTTCTTTTCTAAATGCAATTTTTTTAAGAACGATGTATTCATACTACAATATTTTTAGTTAAAAATTGGGAAAAACGGTAATAATTTTATCGCTTGATGATCCCATTTAAAATGTCTAAAATTTCACTCTCTAATTCTTTGGCTGATTGAGATATTTGAGAAGCTTGCTCCATCACTTCTTCGACAAAAGCCGCTTCTTTGAAACCGCTACAATTTATTTTTACATTCAAAAATGCACCTTCAATGCATGTGCGAATACACAATGCTCCAACTCCGGCATCAGACGCAGAGCTTTGTAAACCGTTGATCACCATTTCTTTTAATAATGGAAAAGCTGTATGCGCAACCTTCATGACATTAAGTGGCACCAAAATGGCACCTTTCGTTGCTGAAGCGATGGCTTCACTTCTTGCTTTTATTTCGGTTTCATTTCCTTTAGGAAGTTTAAAAGCTTCAAGAATTTGATTGAATGCCATTGTGTCTTCATCTACAGATTTCAATAGTAGATCTTTGATGCGTTGGCCCTCTTCTGCAAATTCTGAATAGTATTCTATTTTTTCATCCCAACCTTTTTTTCCTGCGCTCAAGTTGGCGACCATAGTTCCAAGCGCAGCTCCCAATGCACCTACATATGCAGATATCGAACCACCACCAGGAGCAGGGCTTTCCGCTGCTGTCGCCTCCGCAAATCCAATCAAGGTTTTCTGAATCAAAGGATGTGTTGAAGCCGCATCTTCTAACATATACTCAATGATTCTTTGTTTTGGGTCAAAAGGCGATAACTCATCAAGTCCTAATGATTTTATGGCAATGTGAATGATCTCTGCCTCAGAGATTCCGGTGGATCTCCTTTGTTTTTTTAGGAAGTATTTTCCTGCATCTATCAACACAGATTTGGGTACCAAGCCCACCAATTCTGAACCAGTCACCCTCAGTCCTCTTTTTTCCGCACTTTTGCATACTTCATCAAAAGCGATATGCAGCGGTGTGACATGGATATCTGTAAGATTCATGGATATTTGAGCTATGCCATATTCTTCAATATACCATCCTATCGCTTTGACTGCTTTACAAGTGCCTGGTATTCGGATTGGATTTCCTTCCTCATCCACAATATTTTTACCCGCTTTATCGACCTTAATACGCCCTTGTTCCCTGACGTCAAATGCAATCGCATTGGCTCTTCTAGTAGAAGTTGTGTTCAGATTGACATTATAAGCTACTAAAAAATCTCGAGCACCAATGACGGTGGCTCCCGATTTTGAATTAAATTGATCTGGCCCATAATCCGGTTTCCATTGCGAGTCTGCCATCTTTTTTTCTAAGCCTTCGTATTCTCCGGCTCTGATGGTAGCCAAATTCTTTCTTAATGGCTGAGTTGCAGATGCTTCATACATATAGACAGGAATGCCAAGATCATCACCCACCATCTTACCTAGTTTGTGCGCATATTTTGCGGTTTTTTCCAAGGATATCCCGGATACCGGCACTAAGGGACAGACATCTGTGGCACCCATTCTAGGATGTTCACCCGAATGCGAAGGCATATCTATCAACTCCGCAGCCTTCTTTATTGCTTGATATGCCGCTTGCACTACTGCATCAGGATGTCCCACAAAGGTGACGACAGTTCTGTTTGTTGCCTTACCAGGATCGACATTCAGCAATCGCACACCGTCCACCTTCTCAATTCCATCAGTGATCTGTTTAATAATATTCAAGTCCCTACCTTCGCTAAAATTGGGTACGCATTCGACAATCATGGATAAACTTTTATGGCACAAAATTACAATAAAAATTCGGACTTTAAATTTCATTCAGCCTTACCATAAAGAAAATATGGACATCACAAAACTATTTAGTTACAGAAAGTAAAACTTAAAGGCAATATTTAGAAGTGTTTCTTATCTTTGATCTTTAATTTCATCCAGTAGCAAGAAAATAGAAATGTCAGGGCGTAGTGTAATTATAGGATCCGGGTGTTTTATCCCAACACAAATCATCACAAATAGAGATTTTACAGTGCATGATTTTTATGATGAAAACCAAAATAGAATTACAACGGCACCAGAAATCGTCACGCAAAAGTTTCAAGAGATCACGGGAATCGAGGAGAGAAGGTATGCGCTGGAAGATCAAACCTCCACTGATTTAGCTTTCTACGCCGCATCAGAGGCTATCAAAGACGCAGACATTGATCCGGAGACATTGGATCAAATCATATATGCGCATAACTATGGAGATGTGACAAAACACCACATACAAACCGACGCTGTACCATCATTAGGCGCCAGATTAAAGCGACGACTCAAGATTAAAAATCCAAGTTGTACTGCCTACGATTTGTTATTTGGATGTCCTGGTTGGTTGCAAGGTGTAATCCATACTGATGCTTTCTTTAAGGCAGGTGTAGCAAAGCGAATTTTAGTGGTTGGTGCAGAGACTTTATCTCGAGTAATCGATCCTTATGATAGAGACAGCATGATTTTCAGCGATGGTGCAGGTGCCACAATTTTAGAATGGCAAGAAAATTCATCCAGTGGTATATTGTCAACGGCAGCTGTATCGCATTGTATAGATGAAGTAGATTACATCAATTTTGGTAAATCAAATTTTCCATTTTCTGACCCACGCATTCGCTATATCAAAATGAAAGGACGAAAGGTCTATGAATATGCCATGAAAAATGTAGCTCCAGCCATGAAATCTTGTATTGAGAAGGCAGGCGTTGATATCCATGAAGTCAAAAAGGTTTTCATTCATCAAGCTAATGAGAAAATGGATGAGGCCATCATCAAAGTATTATTTAAAATGTATCAGCTTCCCATACCTGAACATATTATGCCGATGAGTATCCATAAATTAGGAAATAGTTCAGTTGCGACCATCCCAACTTTGTATGATTTGGTCAAAAAAGGCCAACTACCTGATCACCAAATCTCTGAAGGAGACATCGTTATTTTTGCATCAGTAGGTGCAGGTATGCATATCAATGCTGTTTGTTATCGCGTATAATCATCCAGAAATAGGAAAATTATGACCACTAATTGGGATCAAAGATATCAGAATGGTGATGTCCCTTGGAGTCTTGATGTTCCGAGTCCTGCTCTCATCAGTTATATTGAACAATTAAATGATGTCCATGCGAAAGTACTAATTCCCGGCGCAGGGATAGGTCACGAAGCACAGTATCTTATCCAAAAAGGGTATTCTGATGTTACCATTTTGGATATTTCTCCAACAGCCATAAAAATACTTGAAGAAAGATGGGGTCATCCTGAAGGAATAAACCTTGTCAGTGGTGACTTCTTCACGCATGAAAGCCAGTATGATTTGATATTGGAACAGACTTTTTTGTGTGCCATTGACAGAGTCCAACGAGAAGCCTATGTTCAAAAGATGCATCAATTATTATTACCACAAGGTAAAATAGCAGGTGTACTCTTCGCATCCGAATTTGAAAAAGAAGGACCTCCTCATGGTGGTTGCCATCAAGAATATTCTGACCTATTCAGTAAGTATTTTAAAATCAATACCATGGAGCCATGTTACAACTCCATATCGCCACGATTGGGAAATGAATTATTTTTTATTTGCCAAAAGTTATAAAAGTACAAAAGGAATTGGTCTCTTTGTAAAGACCTGATGCTAAATTTAAAACTTAAAGCCCAGCGTAGCAGATATCATGTGATTGCCATGGTCAAATTGATACGTTTGGTCACCTATGGAGACATAATCCTTTTGCGATGCAAATTTTCCTTCATAACGCACGTCCATTCTCAATCTCCAAAGATCCAAACCTACTCCACCAAGCCAAGCAAATTTGCCTCTTGAAAAAGTTACATCATAATCAGTAACATCAAATACATCCTTTATTGATTGGATCGGGATATGGCCAATAACACCGCCATTGACCCTGAAAATCCCAAGTTTCAATCCCAAAACCATAGGTACATCTATAGATTTGTAACTGTCCTCTATCAATGTATTAAAGAGTTTTCCTTCTGTATAATCATCAATCATATACGTGACCTTATCTGAATTGAATAAAATGGATGGCTCAAGGTAAACGGATGCCAATTTCAACCTACTATAAATGCCTAAATGATGACCGTACTGCGCCTTAGTCCAAAATGATTTATTGCCGATAGCGTCTTGAAAAAAGTTTTCGCTTTTTGACAGCGAAGTGGATAGTCCACCTTTGATGCCAAATTCAAACTGAGCCGATACAGTAGTCACTAACAATAGTGACAAACAAAAGAAAATGATACTCTTCATGATAAAATATTTAAATGATAAAATGGGGTCAACTTTTAATATCCATCCAAAATATTTACAATACAATTTTTAGTGAACAAACAAACACGAAAACATGTAGTCAAACACATTTCATGATGAAAAACGAAATATGACGGTAAAAAAGCGTTAATTTTGCCCTAATATTTTTTTAATTCCTATAAGTTTACAAGTATTTTGAATAAATATTAACTAACTTATTTTAAATTAATGCAATAAACATTAAATAAATATAGAATATCAAAAATAATGCCGAAATGATCATCCAAAGTATAGAGTTTTCCGGCAGTTTTCCTAGGATTAGCGCTTGTCCACGCAGCGAATTTTTAGAGTTTGCATTCATCGGTAGATCCAATGTTGGCAAATCTTCGCTTATAAATATGTTGTCAAATAGAAAAGCCATTGCTAAAGTATCTGTGACACCCGGCAAGACGCAATTGATTAATTTTTTCAAAGTTAATGAAGGATGGCACCTTGTAGATCTTCCTGGATATGGATACGCCCGTGTTAATAAAAAAATGCTGTCATCTTTCACCACCATGATCAAAGATTACCTTTCAAAAAGAGAGAATCTAGTCAATACTTTTGTTTTAATAGATATTCGTCACGATTTACAAAAAGCTGATGCAGAATTTCTGGATTGGTGTGGAGAGTCACAGATTCCGATTTCAATAATATTTACTAAAATTGATAAAATTTCAAAACAACAGATACCAATCCATATTGAAAGGATCAATTCCAAAATTTTACAAACTTGGTCGGAACTGCCACCACAATTCATCAGTAGTGCAGTCACAAACCAAGGAAAAGAAGACATCTTGAGCTATATCGAATCCATTTTATCCCAAGTTCATGCCACAAACCACTGAATCATTCCAAATCTATAGGCATTTAATCCCAAAAATCGAAGATTGGCCTGTTGCTATTTTTAGTAAAAATAGAAGTGAATTCATTATTTCACTGAATGATTTCGTATTCGATAATCTAATAAAATCAAATTCTGACAACATCAGTGATTTACTTTCAAAGTCCATCTATATGGAAATGCAAAGGACAAAAAATACTCCTTGGAAAGTAGATCCACCCGGCGAAAAAAAGTATTGGAAAGATTTGTCTATTGAATTAGAAAAATCGCAAGAAAGAGAAGATAAAATTGAAGCACAACAGGATATTTTAAAAAAAATCATCCATAGATATAATGAAGAAATCGTTGGCACTTTCAATCCAAAACACTTTAAATTTTCCCGTATATTTTTGACTTCATTTTTCAAAAGACTTTTTAACAAGTACTTTGCGGGATATTGGCGTTGGGGATCAAAACAAGTGCTACAGCAAAAGATAAAAACCATTGGCCCTTTAGATGTAATCAGGGACTTATTTGATAAAGGAACCGTTGTGGTTTTACCGACGCATTATTCAAATCTGGATTCAATCATGGTAGGATATGCCATAGATACCAATACCGGAATGCCCGCATTTTCGTATGGGGCAGGTTTAAATTTGTACAATGTAGAGATCGTAGCTTATTTTATGAATAGGTTGGGCGCATTTAGGGTAGATAGGAGAAAGAAAAACCGCATTTACTTAGAATGTTTGACATCGATGTCCAGTCTATCATTGACACAAGGGGTGAATTCAATATTTTTTCCTGGAGGGACAAGATCTCGAAGCGGTAAAACTGAAGAAAAGGTAAAATTGGGATTGATCAGTTCTGTCATAGAAGCTCAAAGACTTTTATTACAGAATGGCAGTGATAAAAAAATATATGTAGTACCTTTAAACATTGGATACCACTTTGTATTAGAGGCAAACAACCTTATCCATCAGCATTTACAAACCGTAGAAAGGGAAAAATTTGTCAGAAAACAGATTCAACCCATCACCTTTAGAAAGGTTTTAAAATTTTTAAAGGATATGTTTACCAAGGAATCCGAAGTTTATATGTCTTTTGGAGAACCCTTGGATGTTTTTGGAAATAAGGTGGATGAGAACGGAAAAAGTTATGATAGATTCGATAGAGAAGTGCTGGTGAAGGACTATTTTTTATCGGATGGAAAGATCACTTCAAATCCCCAAAGGGAGAGCATTTACGCTAAAAATTTGGGTGAGTCTATTGTCTATGCCTATAAAAAGTTTAATGTTATTTTATCCTCCAATGTTGCAGCTTTTACGGCATTCCATTTGATCTATGAAGCCGAAAAGGAAACAGGGTTAGTCCACTTACTCAACCAAGGAAACACAAAATTTGAAATTCCTTGGGATACTTATCTAAACCACGTTAAAAAGGTCATCAACATTTTACTTGCAAATAAAAGCCAATGGACTTTTTCATTTGAAGATTGGAATGATCCTATTGCAATTGCAACAGAAGGCATAAATAAACTTGGAATATACCATTTTGAGTCTGTGTTGGTTTCTAAAAATAATGTTTTGATTTGCAATAACATACAAATATTATACTATTATCACAACCGTCTCACCAATTATGAAATTGAAAACCAAATGGGTTGGGATATCGTCTAAAAGTACATTAAACTGAATTGTTTTGAATTATATCATCTTTGATTTAGAAGCATCTTGCTGGTTAGGAAGACCTCCGAAAGGTCAAAACGAGATCATTGAAATAGGTGCAGTCAAGGTAGATCAATTTCAACAGGTAGTTTCCGTATTCAATAAATTTGTAAAACCTACTGTCAATCCTATATTAAGTGAATTTTGTAAAAAACTCACTTCTATTTCACAAGAAGATGTTGATAGATCAAAAACTTTTCCACTTGTTATTGAAGACTTTATGGATTGGGCTGATATAGACCACGAGGATTATCTGCTCATTTCATGGGGTAAATATGACAAAGCGCAGCTCATGTTAGATTGTACGCTTCACCATATAGATACTGAGTGGTTGGACAAACATATCAATTTGAAATCTGCCTACCGACATCTTAGAAAATTGAAGGATGAACCTGGACTTAAAAAAGCTGTAAAAATGGAAGGATTTGAGTTTTCCGGCATACACCACAGAGCGATCTCAGATGCAGAAAATCTGGCCAAGATATTTGTTAAGCATTTCGAAGAATGGAATATAGGATGATATCATGAAACTCTCTTTAGCATATTCTCCTTGTCCTAACGATACGTTTATCTTTGATGCCATAGCCAATAAAAGAATTGACTTAGAAGGATTGGAATTTGAAATAACATTAGGTGATGTTCAGGAACTCAATGAAAAAGCATTTCAAAACATCCCGGATGTCACGAAGGTCAGTTATCATGCCGGCGCCTATCTACTGGATGGATACCAAGTTTTGAACAGTGGAAGCGCTTTGGGCCACAATTGTGGTCCGTTATTGATCAGTAAAAATCCAATAGATCTGCAACAAATCGAATCCATGCGCATAGGCATTCCGGGAAGACATACTACTGCATATTTTCTACTGAAGCATGCCTTTGGAAATGACGTAACTGTCGAAGAAATGTTATTTTCTGACATTGAAAAAGAAGTGCTAGATGGCACCATAGACCTAGGCTTGATCATCCATGAAAACAGATTTACCTATGCGGACAAGGGATTGGTCAAAATACTGGATTTGGGAGAATATTGGGAGGAAAAAACGCAATTACCGATTCCTTTGGGTGGCATTATAGTGAAAAAATCATTGCCAATAGCAGTCAAAGAAAAAATGAATCGCATCATGCGAAACAGCGTGATGTACGCCATGGATCATCCTGACGCTGCCCTACCCTACATGTCATGTCATGCACAAGAGATGAATCCTGATGTCATGCGATCCCATGTACATCTTTATGTTAATGCTTTTACGATTGATTTAGGTAATAAAGGACGTGAAGCTGTTCACTATTTGCTCAAAATAGCCAATCCAACTGCGTATTCGTTGCACTCCAGCGATATTTTTTTGGCGAACTCTCAATAATGAGAATCACAGAAATCTCTTGTGCCAACTCTCAGAAATGTTCTTTTTCCATCCTGATTCAAAGGCTTGTTTGGTGTTTACGAGATTGTCAAATACTATTGTGTTTTCATGGATCACTCCATTAGCGTAAGTATCCTTTAGTTGTGACAATGGAATGATATTTGGCACTGTATCACTTGGGTTGAGATATGCCACTTCATTTCTTAGTTTTAACTGAACATCATATTTCTTTTCTACATCATCTATACATCTCATCAAAGTATCCATAGAACATCCGCCAATATGCGTGGCTGATTCATCTGCAATGACTACAATAAATCTGTTGTAAAGCATAAGGGCATGAGCAGGAAATGGTTTCGAATGGCTGACCCATCCATCGATGAATTGGCGCAAATCTACTTGCATTCCATCGATGATGTTGGAGGCAATTTCCTTATCCGACTGGAATACCCAAACTTTAGAATTGTTTGGTAAATTTTCGTAAGCTGACCACATGGTGAAAACTATTGATTGCGATAGAAACAGTTCTTGAAGGAAAAGAGTTTTGTAGACTATTTGTACAAAAGATTAAGCTACTAACATCAATTTCAGAATCCATAGCCTTGAGTCATTTCTTTTGAAATCTATACCTTTTAATAAAATACAATATTGCAACCACCAATACTATTGGCCAAAAATTCATTAAACCGATCAGAACATCTATAGATCCTTCAAAACCATTGCGAATTGCATTGATCATTCTGTTGAAAATACTTGGACTTGAAGATATGTTTTGCACAATATATTCCACAATCTGGAGATGAAGAGTAGAAAAATTTTCTCTGTCATCGAGGTATTTCAGCCTTCCCTTTTTACTATCTATTTCTTCTTCAATTTGCCTTATTCTTGAAAGATTTGGTGAAATCTAGACTGTGTTGTTTTTGTTAAAAATTTTATGGAAATTTCATCCAATGATTCATATATGTTGACTAAAACATATCAAAACAAATGGACTTTTTTGGGAATTTGGCAGAAAATAGTTTAGTTAAAATGTATAATTAATGTGAAATTAACATTAGATTTGTTGTGAAAATGCAATCTAGGGAGAAAAGAAGAATATATGGCAATCTCTGTTAAACAAGTCAAACAGTTTAACCTTAAAAAATGGAACCTTTTCCATGTTTTATACAAGGTTAGATTTTCAATGATGATTCTGATGTGCACCATGAGCGCTACAGGAATCCGAAGTCAATCTACAACTACCACAATACCTGAAAACTGGATGCAAAGCTTGGTCGATTTTAGAACTTCGGTACTACTACACAATGTCAGCGATCTTACAGAACTTCAAGTATTGTTGACAAAATGGGATTCATTAGGAGTTTCAAAAAATGATCAAATTCACTTTACCTTCAATGTATTAATGTATCGAGTGGTAAAAAATTATTCGTTTAAGGTGATAATGAAAAAAGCTAAAAAATTAGGGGCCAAGGTCATTGTAGATAATTTTACTGAAGATGATTTGAGAGTCATTGTCGAAAACAAAGATATATTAGACCTCATTTTTGAAGATGTTTTGAGATGGAAGTACCCATTTGCTATTGATCCGGAAACAGAAATATTCAAAGAAATCCTAGCTTATGATATTAAAAAAGGTGAGAAAATTGCAGAGATTGGCGCTGGTACTGGCATGTTTAGCTTATTGCTAGCTATGTTTCTCCCTGATGTAGAATTATTTGTTAATGAATTGGATAAAGATTTTCTTGAATATACAACTAAAAAATTTATTGCAATTTTTGGCAGCAATCTAGAAGAAAATGCTGTTTCAATGATTAAAGGTGGTTTGATATCTACCCATTTAGAAGGAATAGACTTAGATAAAATCATAGTTCGAAATACGCTTCATCATTTTTCCAAAACTGATGCCATGATGCATTCGATTGAAAATTCATTAAAACCTGATGGAATGTTATTTGTGAAGGAATCTATTAAGGAGTTGAATCCTAATGGCTGTGAAAAAGAATTGACACGAGACCAAATAAAAAAAATATTTTTAAAAAGTAATTTTGAGTTGATTGAAGAAATTGATTTCTCTTATTCTGTGCTATTTAAGTTGAAGAAAAAGAAAATTATTGAGATACTACCTGAAGTCAACGAAGGTGAGTAAAAATAATCCATGACTTGAAGTCATGGGCAATGACCAGTGCCAATCTCCATATTACCCATGGTTTTAACCATGGGCATAGAACAGATCCTATAATCCATAACCTATGACTTCAAGTCATGGGCAATGAATCGTGCCGATCTCCATATTACCCATGGTTTCCAACCATGTGCATTGAACAGATCCCATAACCTATGACCTCAAGTCATGGGCAATGACCGATGCCAATCTCTATAAAACCCATAATGATTGTGGTGGCAATAGGTGATATTCCATTCGAAATCAATATAACAAGCTACTTTTGCGTTAACTAAATAATAAACACTATAACAAACAAATATGCCGCATTCATATAACAAAATTTGGATACATGCTATATGGTCAACAAAAGGAAGACTGCCATTGCTTCATCCGTCCATTGAAAATAAAGTATATCAATTTATTTCAGAACAATTACGTGAGCAAGGTTGCCCGGTTAGAATTGTTAATGGTATGCCCGATTATATTCATTGTTTGTTTTTACTAAATCCAAAAAAATCAATGGCTGATATAATCAAACAAATCAAAGGCAGTAGCTCCCACTTTATCAACCAATCCAATCTAATATCAGAAAAATTTGGGTGGCAAAATGGGTATGCGGCTTTTTCAGTTTCTCAATCTGTATTCGAAAGGGTGTTTCACTATATCAACAACCAAAAACAACATCACTCAAAGACTTCTTTTATTCAGGAATACGATGACTTTATTAAACTGAATGGCCTATAATTTGGCCGCAACCAATCTATCTATTACCGATGGTTTGAACCATGGGCTATTAACAAATCCTATAACCCAAAACCCATGACTTCAAGTCATGGGCAATGACAGGTGCCAATCTCCATAACCCATGGTTTTAACCATGGGCAATCTCCAAAACAAATCTATCACTGCTTCATAGCAGCATTCTTCAAAGCAGTAGCGGCATCGTGTCCTAAATATCCTTCGATCACATTATGCATACCATATATAGCTGGTGTCAGTATGATAGCCATGACACCTTTATAGATGTAGTTGACTGTACCAATGGCTAATACTCGTGTCAATTCCCAATCTGATCCAATCCAAAAAGCGATCAGAAGTACAACATAGCTATCAATCCATTGAGACACCAAAGTGCTTCCTGTTGCCCTAAGCCATAATTTTTTTTCTCCGGTGTAGATTTTTATCCTATGAAAAACATAAACATCCACAAGCTGTCCGACAAGGAAGGCGACCATGGAACCCATAATAATCCACAATCCTTGCCCCATAATCCTTGCAAATGCCACTTGCATATTGCTCACATGTGTGGTCGGATTACCAAGGGAACCGCTTTCAAAACTCCACCAATCGTTTGGTGGCAATTTTATCGCCAGATACACCATTAAAAAAGCAAATAACACAATTGTCATTGCAATATAAGACAGCAAACGCACGACCTTTTCTCCATAATATTCATTGATGATATCCGTCAAGATAAAAACTACCGGCCATAAAATTACACCCGCAGTAAGGTTCAAACCAAGGCCTTTCACTCCAAATAAGGTGAGATCCCATGAAGGTAAACCAAAAATCGCTTCCAATGAAAAAATCTTTGTTCCAATGAATTCAGCTACCAAGGTGTTGGCAACAAAAACCGCCGTAAGAACCACTAAAAGCAGGACAGGCTTGGACAATAATATATCCCTCTCTAAATGTGCAGCATTCGTATCAATCTTTAATTTCCCCATCTGAAGGATTGAATTTCAAGGTTTGCTAAATCCAAAATCCTATCCACAACAGTATCAATCAAAGCTTCGATGTCTTTTGGTTTTGAATAAAAGGATGGCGAAGCCGGACATATAATCGCACCTGCCATCGTCAGCGTCTGCATATTCTGTAGGTGTATGAGATTATACGGAGTTTCTCTTGGTACGATGATGAGTTTTCTTCTCTCCTTCATCATTACATCTGCTGCTCGTGTCATCAAACTGTCCGATGTTCCCGATGCCAATCTACCTATTATGCCCATAGATGCTGGGCATAAGATCATAGTATCAAATCGGGCAGAACCAGACGCAAAAGGCGCACTGAAGTCTCTATTGTCATAAAATTTAAATGATGGCCATTCTTTTTCATCAAAAGTTTTCAATTCCAAATCCCAATTCGTTTTTGCATTAACAGACATCACCACATGAATTTCTACATCTTCTCGATGCGCACATTTATCCATCAGCCTTTTGGCATATACTGCGCCACTTGATCCACTGATACCGAGGACAATTTTTCTTTTACTTTGACTTTTTACCATGCACTTTTATTACTGTATTGGTTTGCTATAACACTTCTGCTACCACAAATATACTGCCTAAAATCAAAATCACATCGTCTTTATTTGCTGAAACTTTGGCTGCCGCCAATGCCTTTCGCACAGAAGAATATGCTTTGCCATACAAACGAAATTGCAAAGCCTCTTCGCGAAGTGCATTTGCTTCCTTTCCTCTCGGTATATTGGCCTTGGCAAAATAGTATTGGGCATCTTTTGGAAGAAGTCCAAGTACACCAGAAGCATCTTTGTCATTAACCAATCCTATGACTACTCGAAATTTGCTATACCGCAACCCGGAAATCACTGACAGCACTTGTGAAATACCTGCTAAATTATGAGCACTATCAGCCAAAATCATAGGGCTTTCGCCCAATATCTCCCATCGACCAAAATAGGATGTCATTTGTTTGACGTTTATATAAAATGACTTCAATTTTTGAAAATCGAGAGGTACGTACTGGGATAACATGTGCAATGAAAATAGCGCTGTCACCAAATTTTTCTCTTGAAATGGACCTGCAATATCTACATCCAAGTTTGTTAAAATCTTTTTCCCATTCAAAATAAAATCTCCTGTCATATGACGTAATGATGCATTTTTTGACAGCCATTTTGATGTATTGGAAGCGATATATATTGGTGCTGCTACCTCCTTACTTTTTTGCTCAAAAACATGATGAACTTCCTTTTGATATTCACCAATGACAACAGGTACATTTGATTTGATAATGCCAGCTTTTTCTCCTGCTATTTCTTCAAGTGTGTTACCCAGCATATTTTGATGATCAAAACTGATATTTGTGATGACACTTAGCAAAGGCGTGATGACATTGGTGGAATCTAATCTTCCTCCTAATCCGGTTTCTATAACAGCATAATCGACTTCATTGTCCACAAACCATTGAAATGCAAGAACCACCATTAATTCAAAAAATGAAGGCTTAATTTTTTCTATTTCATTATAATACAAATTAATAACATCTACAATATATTTTTTATCAATATACTCTCCGTTGATTTTTATTCTTTCACGTAGATCTTTGTAATGGGGAGAAGTGTAAACACCGACTTTATAACCTTGTGCTTGCAGTCCACCTGCGATTAGATGTGTGACTGTGCCTTTCCCATTGGTCCCGGCTATATGCACCGTTTTCAATTTTTTCTCAGGATGACCCAAAATTTTACATAGTGCCAATGTATTGTGTAAATCCTTTTTATATGCTGCTGCTCCTTGACGCTGAAACATCGGCAACTGGGCATAGACATATTTTAGGGCATCAGAATAATTTTGTACGTATTTCATACCAGAGTTTTCCTTCATATATTTTCAAATTCAACACCAATATGAAATAGTGCATCACCCAAATACACAACACTGGCATTATTGTGTCCAATGATATATCCCTTGAATTTTGAGATCACATTGACAGATTTTAATCCGAATGGATCTTTAATTTGCCCTAATATCTCTCCTACTGATACCTCATCGCCAGATTGTTTTAGCCATATAAACATGCCTGCATCAGAGGCCCTGATCCATGTTGTTTTTTTTATTAAAATTTGGTTTTCCTTTTTCGGTGCAATAGGTGCATCAATCATGTCCATGGCCTGTAAAACATGGAGAATTGAATCATACCCTGTTTGGATTGCATGACCATTGAGGCGGATAGATTCCCCACCTTCATAAACGACAGCAGGCACCTTCATATCATAGGATGACTTCCTAAATGAATGTGCTAACAATGGCTGTTCAATGATAAAAGGCACATTGCTTGCCAAGGCCATATCTCGAGCCCTCGGATCATTTTTATTGAACCTGATTTGTGGATAGTTGAATCTGGCATTGCCGCCGGTATGAAAATCCATGGCAACGTCAACAACCGGAAGAAAGTACTTTGTCAAGACCCTCGCCACTCGAGATGCCAATGAACCGTTTAAATGACCTGGAAATGACCTATTCACATCCTTTCCATCAAAAACATCTCTAGAAAAATTGATAAATCCATATACGTTCAATAGAGGAATGATGATCAAGCTACCTCGATGCAATTTATCATAAATTTTATTTTCAATGAGTCTTCTTACGATTTCAACACCATTGATTTCATTGCCATGAATGCCACCGATGACCAACATACGTGGACCAGGACAATCGGTGTCCATGACATGAGCAAATACATGGATTCTATTATCGGATGGAATCTTACCTACATTAATTTTAAGTGTATTCAAGACATTTTTCTTGACGCCTTCACCATTGATATGAAGGTTCTCTTCAATCGAAAATCTTGAATTTCGAATACTTTCAAACATGGTTTATTTTTTTGCCCATCTACTTTCCAAAAATCTCACAATTTCACCGCTGACATTGGCACCAGTGACAGTTTCTATGCCTTCTAATCCGGGAGAAGCATTAACCTCAAGAACAACAGGGCCATGTAGAGTTTGCAACATATCCACTCCAGCCACACTGAGCTGTAAAGCTTTTACAGCACTGATGGCCACTTCTGCTTCACGTTCAGTCAATAAAATTGTATTTGCTGATGCGCCTCTATGTAAGTTAGACCTAAATTCCCCTTCTTTTGCTTGGCGTTTCATGGAAGCTACGATCCTTCCATCCACTACAAATGCTCTTAAATCTGCGCCTTGGGCTTCTTTTATAAATTTTTGTAATATCACCTTTTCGCGTGTCGCATAAAATGCTTCTATGATAGACTCCGCATTCTTATAATTCTCTGCCAATATCACACCCAATCCTTGGGTTCCGGACACTAGTTTTATCACGGTAGGAAACTCTTCCATTTGTCGTAGTAGGTATTCTATACTGAGTGAATTGCTGATATAAATGGTTTTCGGAACCGGAATTTGATGATTTTCTAAAATCTGAAGACAACTTAGTTTATCCCTTGCCATTAACAATCCTGTAGAATTTAGTGTGGTGATCACTCCCTTAGATTCAAATTGCCTTATAACAGATGCTCCATGTGTTGTTGCAGAAGATCCTATTCGCGGTATGATGGCATCTACATGAGCGATTTCCTGGTTATTGAAGTACACTTTTGACTTTCCATTTTCGATCAGCAAGTCGCAATACATATGATCTATGACTCTCACATGATGATTTCTAAGTCTGCATGCTCTTACCAAGCTGTCTGTGCTGTACAAGCTTGTGTTTCTGGATAAAATGACGATATTCACTTATATTAAAAATGGAAATTTTAAAAAATTACTAACGCTTTTTTGCAAAAAAATGTCTCACCATAGATCCACATTGTTCATGGCATACGCCAAATTCCAGTTTCGTTTTTGGATGCAAAAGTTCTTTGCCATACCTCATAAAGCCTCTTTTATCATCACTGGCTCCGAATACAACTTTACCAATCTGTGACCAAAATATTGCTCCAGCACACATCACACATGGTTCCATAGTCACATACATGGTACAAGACTTCAAGTATTTGCTTCCCAAATGTGCACAAGCAGAAGTAATTGCCAATATCTCAGCGTGTGCTGTCACATCATTTAAAACTTCGGTTTGATTGTGTGATTTGGCAATGATGTTGTTCTTGCACACTATAACGGCACCAATAGGTACTTCATCAGCCAAAGCTGCTTTTTCAGCTTCCTTTATGGCTTGCATCATGAAGTACTCATCCGTAAAAACTGTTAACATAACATCAATTTTGATGCAAAGTAAAAATATATTTGGAAAATTTTTTTATTCCAATCCTTCACAAATAACATTAATATGTTTACCTTCGTTATCCAATCATAATACTTTATGTCGATGTATAAGGTTTTTTTTCTGTTTTCACTATTCTTGACACCATGGACAAGCGCCATAGGTCAGTTTAATGAACTGATCCAAAACAGGCAGGTTGCATACTACATCGGAGAAGAAGAATCCAAGTATGAAAACCTTGTCAAAGCATATAATACTATGCTTTTTGCCGTTTGTGATGCTGACATGGACAAATCTTATGACTTGTGGATAAGCCTCATGAAAGACATTGAGGTTTATGCTGAAAGCATTCATTATGACCTAAAAGGTGTAAAATTATGGATGAATGTCTTTTGGGATGAAAGTGGAAAAATTGATTATATCTTTTTTTATCCAAAACCAAATAGTAAAAATCTCAATTATGATGTTGTCAAAGACATGCTCAATGCCTTCGCTCATCAATATACCAAACAATCTCTTCCATACAAGCTGAAATATTCACATTATGGTAGTAGTAGTTTTCCTGTTTTTGGCAGAGTAGCGAATGGCAATTAAAAGAATGAATTCCACCATTCGTCTGTATTTTTTATCCATACTTTTTATCACATCATGCACGAAACCGGAAAAACTGGTCTTAGAAAATTATGTAGATACACTTACAAAAGATACATGGTATGATATCGATCTTAATTCAAATCAAAAGATTACCGCTATTGGCGGGTATGTTTGGTCGGAAGGATTTGCATTGAATTCCGATTTAAGTTTGAGTCATATAAAAATAGATTCCATCTCTAATAAAGGGCTCTTTGATTTGTGTCGTACATCTTCCGATGAGCTTCTCACTGTTGGAACAGATGGTTACTTGTATCGTAAGGCACACCAAGAAGGCGATTGGCAATTTTATCGATTGTCCCATTGGAACATTTTGATGAGAATACACGAAGTAAAGGATAATTTCTTTGCTTTCGGTGGGAAATCCAATGAGCACGGATATGTGTATAAAATCAACAACACGTACCAAATAGACACAACCTATTTTTTCCCATTTGAGATATCTGATGCGCTCATTACCGATTCGCTGATTGTTGCATTCGGATGGGGAAATATTATGACTTCACCAATTGATTCTATTGCTTGGACGCTATTGCCCAATGATGGGGATTTTTTTGCATCTGGAATTATGATGGATGACTCTTCCGGCATCATCATTGGGTACAATGGTAAAATGCTTAAAACAATCGATGGTGGGAAACATTGGTCAAACTTTTCACCGAAAATCACTCATGCAGGATTCAATGCTTTTAGAGCTATTGTGCAATTTGATAATGGAGAATTGATGATTTGTGGCAATGATGGTAAATTTTGGATCAGTGTTGATAGGGGCGAAAATTGGAATTATCATAGGCTTTCTAAAAATGTTGATATCTATGGTAGTATAAAAACAGCACCATCAGAATACATCCTATGTGGAAGTGAAGGTTTATTAGTTCAGATCAAGACAAACATTTAAATTTAATTTTTTATCATGTATAATCCATTGTATATTTTATATTTATTTACATTAATGTTCTTTTTTTTACCTAAACAAGACCTGAATGCCCAGTCAAATCCAAATCTTGACACGGCTTTGGTTAAGATATATGGGGCTGATGACTACGGCATGAAGATGTTTACTTTCGTTTTACTGACATCAGGAGATTCCACGTATTCGGATAAGGATTTTGTGCAAAAGTGTTTCAAAGGTCATCTTCTCAACATCCAAGCTCTGGTCAAAGAAGGTAAACTCATAGTTGCAGGCCCATTTGGAAAAAATGATAAGCAATACAGGGGATTATTTATATTCAACTCATCTGAAACAACTGAAGTAAAATCATTTTTGGATCGTGACCCTGCTATCGAAAACCATATTTTAAAAGCAGAAATCATCCCTTGGTACGGCTCAGCAGCACTATCTGCTTACCTAGAAATAGCAGATAAAATTTGGAAGGTCAAACCGTAGTTAGAGAATGTTTAAAATTTATCCTTTAGCAAGAAAATGTTGGATTTTGGCTACAAATTCGTTAAATTATTCGTTGAATTGCCCTCATTCGACTGTAAAATTTGCCTTTTTTAGCCCAAAATAATTCCATTTTATTGTCCAAAAACAAAATTTAAAAATACTCTTACTCTGATAATATCACGTCATCAGAAGGAGTTGGAGAAGTATCTGATGAATCCAATGAATTCTCGTCAGAATTTGCAAGGTCTTTCACATCTTTCTTTTTGGTTTTCTCAGTTTTATGGGTCATCATTCCGAACATCATCACCAATGCGGATAGAATAATGACTTGAATAATTAATGGCTTATTGGCAACCACAATTTTTTGTGAAACAGGAATCGACATGAATAATAAAATGGTAATCAAACCACGAGGAGCTATATAGAGCAACGGTTTTGGTTTGAGATCGAATACTCTCAAAAATATCATTCGAATCATAAAAATACCAATGGTGATTCCAATTGCCCAAAAAATTGTACTTGAATTCAATAATTCAGAGGTTTTTATCAAAAACCCAAACAATAAGAAAAACAACGCCCTAACTAAAAAAGCAAATTCCGTAGTCAATTCTTTAAACTTGTGTACTTCCTTGTCAAGTATTTCAGGCTGTAATTTCTCTATATATTTGATGTGTTTTATTTCATCTAAATTTCCTAAAAAGATCCCAAACAGCAGAATAAAAATCAATGCCGGAAGGTGATAAATTTTGGAAATATCATAGATCAATAGTATCATCAAAATGATAGGAACAAATTTGACATGATGTTTTATCTTGCTTAATAACAGCGCTAAACCTAATGTAGAGACGATGGTAATCAATAAAATCACAAATAAATTAAGGCCAAAATCAGTGACTGAGTCTGTCTGAATATTGTCTTTGGAAGTGATGAAATTGAATAAAATGACACCATATATATCTGACAAACTACTTTCATAGGTGATAAACTCTTTGTTTTTCGGACTCAAGTTTTGTGCGCTTGGGATGGCTATGGCACTACTGATGATGGCGAAAGGAATGGCGTTTGCAAAGCCAATTTTGAAAGTTGTATCACCAAAAAACTGAAAAGCATATCCTAATGCAAAACTTAGCAACAACATAGGTACCAATGCCAATAATGATGTTTGCCTTATTATGCTCAATTTTGATTTGTTCAATTCGAGTTCGAGCGAACCTTCCAAAACAATCAATATCAACCCAATGGTTCCCAACATGGGCAGTATCGGCGATAAATCCGGAACTGGTATCTTAAAAAATTCTACGAGATAACTTACTCCCCAACCTAAAACCAGCAAGAGTATAACCGAAGGAACTTTAGTCCTTGAAGAGGTAATATCAAAGATATAAGCTAATAAAAGTAATACACTGATGAGAATTATCAAAAGCTCAGATTTGAAGGGTATAAACCACAAAGTTATACAATTGAAAGAATAAATGGTCTTTTATAAGATATTTCATTATGAATAATGGTGTAAATCGTACATACTATTTAGTAATGATTTGAACTCAATATAAGCTTAAAATACAGTTTAAAGCGTTACCTTTGTGCCAAGCCAACGATGATTTTTTTGGCATTTTACAGTTTTTTTCCAAATAAATTTTAACACATGATACCGAATATATTTATTGCAGGAAGTGGTGGCATAGGTCAAGCGGTAGGTCTTATTCTTTCAGAGTTGAAAGTTTTTGATTGTCACATTTTCTTCGGTGATGTATCTGAAAACCATATTCAATCTGCCATCAAATTTGTGCAAGAAGGCTGCACAAAACCCACTTCTTTGGAGGGTATTCTGATGTCAGAATCAGGAAGTAACGATGCAATGAATGCTGCACTTCAAAAATGCGATATCATTTTAGATTGTCTTCCCGGAAGTCAGGCTCCAAGAATGGCAACTTTAGCACAAAAATATAATTGCCACTATGCCAATCTTACTGAATATGTGCAAGAGACAAAAGAAATTATCGACATTTCAAAAAACAGCCATAAGGCTTTTGTCCTGCAAACCGGTTTAGCACCTGGTTTTATCAATGTTTTGGCCAATAGGTTGTTTGAGTTATTCACAGAAAAGTATCAAGTTGACAAGGTAGATTCCATCTCAATGAAGGTTGGTGCCATCTCAAAAAATGCGCCTTCTCCACATTATTATGCATTCACCTGGAGCCCAATTGGCGTAGCAACAGAGTATCTTAAAGATGCTGAAATTGTCAGAAACTACCAAAAGATAAGAGTGCCAGCTTTGTCCGGTAGAGAACGCATCATCATCGATGGTGACGAATTCGAAGATAATTTCACTTCAGGAGGCGCAGCAGATCTTCCTGACGCCTACTCAGGCCGAGTTAGGGATTTAGATTATAAAACACTAAGATATCCGGGTCATTATCAGTGGGTAAAAAATACGCTATCTACTTTGGGTTATAGCGAAAACAGAATCAAAGACTTGGAAAAGATCATGTTAGAAAATATACCTAGTGTAGAAGATGACATTGTTGTGGTTTATGCCAGTGTGCAGGGGTTGGATAAGTTTGGAAGGTTAAGAAGGAAGGAAAAATCCTATAAAATATTCCCATCTTACGTTGGCAAGACAAAGCTCAGAGCGATACAAACCACAACTGCCGCTCCTCTTTGTGAAGTGGCACATATGCTTCTAACACATGACTGGAAAGGTACCATTCTTCAGAGTAAACTCCCAACAAGAACATTTTTAGGCGGACCATTTGTAGAATCAATCTATGGTAAATTTGAATTATAGAACACATATTTTATTAATATATCTTTTAAATATCAAAAGTATTCAAAAATTTGTCACATTATCGTCTATTTTTGTCTTTTATAAAATGTCATCTATGTTTAAGTATATTTGGTTGATTTTGCTTACCTTTTTATTAACTACCACTACACTTATCAATCCCGCATTTACTCAAGATGCGGTGAATGCAAAACTTCTTAGCCATATCCCATTTGATGTAAATAGCAATGATATTTGGGGATTTGAAAAAGACAGTATTCAATACGCCATCATTGGAAACGCAAATAAAACGAGTATTTTTTCTTTAGAAGATCCTGAACATCCAACACTAAGATACGAAGCATTTGGAGCTACCTCTATTTGGAGAGACATCAAGGCATATAAAAATTATTTATATGTCGTTGCGGATCAAGGTTCAGATGGTATCGTCATCATAGACATGAATGAAGCACCTGAAAATATAACTCATGATTTTTTCAAACCAAAAATTCCACTTCAGGGTGATTCCGTATTGCTAAGGAAGAGTCATAATTTATTCATTGATACAAAAGGATTTTGTTATTTAGCCGGATCTAATGTTGGAAATGGTGGTGTCCTTATGTTTGACTTAAACAATGACCCTTGGAAACCTGAATACATGGGAATTGAAAATTTCCAATATTCTCATGATGCCTACGTGTGGAATGATACGCTTTATACATCAGAAATTTATGTCGGAAGAATGGGTATCTACGACATTGCTGATAAATCAAATCCAAAATTAGTCACAAATACCATAACTCCAAACCAATTCACCCATAATGTGTGGGGTGACGATAAAAATCATTTGGCATTTACCACTGACGAGAGAGCGTATGCTTACTTAACTGCTTATGATGTCAGCGATCCAAAAAATGTCAAGCAATTGGATGTGTTTAGACCGGCTGAAAAAGAAAGTACAGGCGTAATTCCGCATAACACACATTTCAAAGATGGTTTTTTGGTCACCTCATGGTACACGGATGGTGTTAGGGTCATCGACGCTCATAAGCCGGATAATTTAGTGGAAACAGCATATTACGATACGTGGGATGACATATACATTGCCCATACTTCTTACCATGGTGCCTGGGGAGCATTTCCGTACACAGATAATAATTTAGTCTATGTCAGTGATATAGAGAATGGGCTTTTCATCTTAGATGTGGATTATGTCAGAGCTTCATACCTAGAAGGCAATATTTTTGATCAAAATGGTAAGGCTATACCAAATGTTAAAATCACTGTTCATGGAGATAAAAATAATATCAATTACACCACACCAAATGGCAGTTATAAGACAGGAACATTTATTGAAGGTGAAATTGAAGTGACATTTGAAAATCCCAATTGCAAGACAAAAACCATTTCTATTTCAGTTGTGAGAGGCGAAGTCACCAACCTTAATGTTGAGATGGAGCTGATTCCTACAAAACAGGTCATGGTGAGTCTGGTAGATGAAAGTGGATCACCGATTGACGGAAAAATGAAACTTTGGGGAGATAGTTTCTCAGCAGAATACAGTATCCAAGGATCACAACTCATCAGCATACAACAAACCAAAAGAAATGCAATCATAGAATCTTGGGGTTACTTGCCAAAAATCATAGAAGATTTCGATTTCACAGAAGTGTCTGACCATACCATAGTACTGCATCGGGGCTATGGTACCACCTTTGAGTTTTCAGATGGCTGGCAGACTAATACCAGCAATAAGGAAACATGGGTTATGGAGAAACCGAGAGGAACGTTTTACTATGGTTTAGAATCTGCCCCATCTACAGACAGCGATGATTTAGGAGATCGAGCTTGTGTAACATGGAATGGAATACCAGGTGCTGGTTATTCAGATGTGGATGCTATACCTTATGTAATCACTTCACCCATCATGAATATTGAAAATAATCCATCTCCAACGATCAACTTCGATTTGTGGTATTTCACCAATGCCAATGAGAATGAGACGAGACATGGTTTTAAAATTAATGTAATAAATGCACAGGGCAATTATGAGATTTTTAATCACAATGTGAACACAGAAGGGTGGCAAAAAATAACTGACATTGAAATTCCAAAAAGCATTGATCTTACTCGCGACTTTCAGCTTTCTTTTGAGGCTGTTGATGAAACCAATCCTTTGAATATTTTGGAAGTTGGAATTGACAATTTTTACATTGGAACGGTAATTTCATCCGTTGATAATGTTAGTCAAAATAGCTTTAAAATATTTCCAAATCCTGTTTTGCATACATTGGACATAGACATAGGAGATGACGTGCAATTTGAAATTAGAAATAACTTTGGCATCATCGTGATGAAAGGTATGACCGAAGGAAGAAAAATAGACGTCAGTTTGTTGAACTCTGGAATTTTTCTTTTGAATACGAAGGGAGGACATTTTCAAAAATTTATTAAAATATAATCTGATATGGATTCTGTCTCAAAATATTTTCCTAGGCAGATAGCAGACAGCATTAGATTTGATCTGATCATTCAGAAATTAGCCTTTCAGGTATTAGAAAACCACGAGGCTATAGAAAAGCTTTGTATCATAGGCATCCAAGAAAGAGGTGTTTTAATGGCAGATAGGTTGGTAAAAGTTCTTCGAAGTTCTTTGGATAGCCAATCCTTTCAATACGGCAAATTGGATATTGCATTCTATAGAGATGACTATAGGATTCGTTCCACACCTATCAAGGCTTCCAAAACAAATATAGACTTTGGGATTGACAAAATGAAGATATTATTGGTGGACGATGTACTATATACAGGGAGAACTGTCCATGCAGCTATCACCGCACTACAAGATTTAGGTAGGCCTGCTTCGATAGAATTGCTGTGTATGGTGGATAGAAGATTCAATCGCCACTTTCCAATCCAAGCAAATTATGTCGGCATGGCCGTTGATGCTTTAGAAAATGCATATGTGGAAGTTCAGTGGAAAGAAAAAGACGGTCAAGACCAAATAATTTTACATTCAGGGAAACCAAGTAGTTTTTAATCAAGATGTTCAATTCTCAACTTAGTACAAATCACCTTTTAGGAATAAAGTATATCACACAAGAAGATATTGAAAAGATTTTCGCTACCGCTGAAGAATTCAAAGATGTCATCAATAGACCGATAAAAAAAGTTCCATCCTTACGTGATGTTACCATTGCAAATGTTTTTTTTGAAAATTCTACAAGAACACGCATCTCATTTGAATTGGCTGAAAGGAGACTCTCAGCTGATGTGGTGAATTTTGCTTCATCTTCTTCCTCTGTTAACAAGGGTGAAACCCTACTCGACACCATAAAAAATATCCTTGCAATGAAAGTGGATATGGTAGTCATGCGCCATCCAGCTCCCGGGGCACACCATTTCTTGTCTAGACACATAGATGCTCACATCATCAATGCCGGCGACGGCACACATGAGCATCCTACCCAAGCTTTGCTGGATACGTTCAGCATCAAAGAAAAAATGGGAACATTGCAAGGAAAAAACATAGTGATTGTCGGAGACATCATCCACAGTAGAGTTGCACTGAGCAATATATTTTGTTTGCAGATGCTTGGTGCCAATGTTGCGGTTTGCGGACCAAGAACGCTCATCCCAAAGCACATAGAAGCACTCGGAGTTACAGTTATCGATGATGTACGCAAAGCTTTGCAGTGGTGCGATGCTGCAAATATTCTTAGAATTCAACTAGAAAGACAAAATACAAAATACATCCCTTCATTAAGAGAATATACCAACCATTTTGGCATCAACAAGGAGTTGTTAGAATCTATTAATAAAGAAATTCTCATTTTACATCCTGGCCCAATCAATAGAGGCATAGAAATCACTAGTGATGTGGCAGATTCAAATCAAGCCATCATTCTCGATCAAGTAGAAAATGGTGTCGCCATCAGGATGGCGGTTCTTTATTTGTTGGCTGGTATAAGACAATGATTTTCATCCCCATTTTTAGTCGTAAAACGGCAATTTTTTGTAATTTTGATTCGGTAATGTACTTTTTTGTAACATATTAAATTTTTTTATAATAAATATTTGTTAGATTAGATTCTTTGTTTTACTTTTGTAATTGAAATTATATTTCATTCCCAACCTTTAAAATACCAATATTTTAAACCAACCTATTTGATATAGCGCCTGATTATTTTATTTTTTTTTAAAGTATATCATGCACAATTATCTTACAACCTTTTATTCTCTGTTATTGGTATTAGTAACAACACTGACTAGCTATGGTCAGCAGCAAATGTCTTTAGTATCACAAGAAAAAAGCAATCTTCAATTACTGAAAATTGACAAGATACTCAAGGATTTTAAAATTTTAAAATTGAATTCTGAAAGTCGTAGTGGGAATAACAATAGATCACTATCCAATATTCAGATCGACTTTGGCAATGAGTCGATAACGTTTAATTTAGAGAAAAACGATATTTGTCCAATAGACGTTCCCATCAAAATACTTGCAGAAAATGGATATTACAATCACCGTCTTCCAAAAAATCTAAATACTTATCAAGGTTATTCCACTGATGGGAAAATGCAGATCAGGCTAACCACAAATGATAATTTTGTTTATGGAACTGTTATTTCAAATGAAACTCAGTGGCATATAGAACCAATGACTTACTATGAGTCATCAAAGCCATCTAATGAATTTGTTCTTTACAAGGATAGCGATATCGCACCTGAATATGCTTCATACACATGTAGAAACCCTAATGTCACACAAGAAATGGAAGACAAACATACTGAAAATGAAGGGCTTCGAACAGGAAATTGTTTTAAAACCAAAATAGCTGTTCTTGCGGATTACAGTATGTACACAGATCCGGCGCACAGTGGTGTGGACAATGTCATCAATCATGTCATCGCAGTACTAAATAATGCAGAAATTCATTATGATTATAATGGCACTGTCAATTTTGACGACGGTCTCAATTTTGAAATTTCAGAATTGGTGATATCTACCTGCACAAGCTGCGACCCATTGTCAACCACTACTTCACCAACCGCTTTATTGGCAGAATTCAACGCATGGGTACAAGCCGGTGGTTTTGAACACACATTTAATGGAGCACATTTTTGGACTAATAGAGACCTTGTTGGTGCCACAGTAGGATTAGCCTATCAAAGTACTAATCTCTATTGCATGGCAAATGCAATAGCAATCCTTGAAGATTGGACAAATACCGCAGCACTTCTAGAAGTCATGCTGGCACACGAAATCGGACATAATCTTAATGGTGTTCACGATGCAACCACAGGATATATCTTGTCACCCACAGTTACAAGCACTTCTCTATGGTCAGCATTATCCAAGTCAGCAATCGGACCCCAAATTACAAATCAAGGTAGTGCATGTTTGGATCCATGTGGGCCAGTACTTTGCGATAGAGTAGAAAATATTTCCATTTCAAATATAACTCAAACTTCATTTAATGCACAATGGAATGCTACCAGCCAAGGAGAATACTTGGTCAAAGTCAGAGAAAAAGGTCAAAGTACTTTTTTGCAATCCTTCACCACAACTCAGAACTCATTGACTATAACACCTCCCGGATTTGAAATATGTAAAAAATATGAAGTCTTCGTGTATAATATTTGTGGCTCAAGTTTCAGTGCCCTACAGAGGATCATTATAGAAAGTCCTACATCTCAAGGGTGTGCATTCTTCAATGTTCAAAATCCTTTAGGATGGGAAAATCATCAAGCTCAGTTCAATAATACATCCGTCAATGGAACATCATATTTTTGGGATTTTGGTAATGGCCAAACATCTACTTCTGCTTCACCAGTGGTTACCTACACTACATCAGGTACCTATGATGTGTCCCTCACCGTTAATGGCATCCATACCACAACAATACAAAATGCAGTCAATATCTTGCCTACTTTTATTGCACCGTTCACAGTGGCACAAGGAGGAAATATGGATTATTCAGGTATGATGTTTTGCCCATTCACCATCTCTGGCACTGTCAATCTATGGGAAAAAGGCACATCCAGCGGTACAAGTTCAAGCCCACTATATACAAATACCAACGCTTGGAAAACAGGGCTATCATCAACATTGCCTGTTGCCACCACAAAAAGTGCTTTATTTACGCCTAAATTCGATCTTACACAATATTACAACTACTCATTAAACTTCGATTTGAGTGTACACACCATGTTTTGTAACGGACCTGCTGGAATGCAGCTTCAATATTCCATAGATGGTGGCAGTACATGGACTAGATTGGGTGATGATCTTAGTTTTTACACGACTGGGCCAAATCAACCATGTGCTCTTGCTACACAGGTTTTCACAGATCAAATAGGTTGGACAAACTTTTTTTCCACGCCAACTCATTATGTTCCAAAATCAATTGATATCAGCTTTCTGTCCGGGAATTCCAATGTGGCATTCAGGTTCGTAGCTTCAGTATCAGGAATATTTAGCGCTGGATATAACGCAGACGGATTTTTAGTCGATAATTTCAACATTGCTGCGGCCAACGCAATAGGTTTGGCTATTGAAGATACTCGCTTAACCGCAGAATTAAAGAGTGGTAACCGTCCATATTTATCATGGAGTATCGATAATATCGTCGAATTATCCAAGTATATTTTGGAACGTAGTTCTGATGGAATTGCATTTTCTCAAGTAAATATTTGGAGTAATGAGAATTTGAAACAGGATAATGTATTTTTAGACGAGCCAATCACATCAAAATCGTATTACAGAGTAAAAATGGTAGATCACAACGGAAAAGCTGTTTATTCAAATATAGAAAAAGTGATTCCAACCACAGTAACAACCGTTGAAATTAAACCCACATTGGTCAACAAAACTAGCAATTTGAACATAAGTGTAATTGGTGAAAGATCGGATATCTTAAACATGACCGTTTTACAATTGAGTGGAGCTGTAGTGTCGAATTGGAACAAACAATTTCCAGAATCCATCGACGTTTCAGACATGGCAGTAGGAACGTATATTCTAAATATTGTGTATCTGGATGGACATATTCAAAATGAAAAGTTTTCTATTTATTGAAAACGATTAACTTTGATTTAGAACAATTATTTGCCTTTAAATTGTGGAGTTCGCTTTTCTAAAAATGCAGTAGTGCCTTCTTTATAATCTTCACTCATTCCCGCCAATGTTTGGAGACGATCCTCCATTTCCAATTGGTCATTTAATGAATGATTATATGTTGCATTCAATGCTTTTTTTGTAAGTGCTAATCCGTATGTCGGCATATTGGATAGTCGTGTTGATATCTCAAAAGCATGATTCATCAATTCTGCATCGGGATACCATTCATAAATCATTCCAATTTCTTTGGCTACTTTGGCAGTAATTTTATCACCTAGCATCATATACGCTGAAGCTCTTTGGAACCCAATCAAACGAGGTAGTGTGTAGGTACCTCCGCTGTCCGGTATCAAACCTATCTTACTAAATGCCTGTATAAAAGATGCAGATTCTGCAGCAAGCACAATATCTCCTGCTAAGGCAATGTTTGCACCGGCTCCGGCAGCAACACCATTGACAGCGACAACAATGGGTTTTGAGAGTTGTCGCATTTTTAAAATGATGGGATTGTAGTGTTCAGAAACAATTGTGGAAAGTTCGGGCCCTTCAGGATCTGTGGCTTCATTTAAATCTTGACCGGCACAAAAAGCTTTACCTTCACCCGTTAATAAAACACATCTTATGGAATCGTCATTGTCACATTCATCCAAAACAGCCTGAAACTCCAAAGCCATAGGTCGAATAAAACTATTGTATTTTTCAGGTCGATTTAATTTAATAATGCAAATTTGATCTACCTTTTCAACTAAAATCAAATCCATAAAACTTATTGTTTTACAGCATCGATGGTACAGTTGTCTTTTATTTCAAATCCTTTGGCAATTGGAACTCCAAAAATAAAAATATCTTCCTTTGTTTTGATCACTGCACTCAATGGGCCTGCCAAGTTTTTATTGTCTGAACTGATTGACATTGTACTTTTCAAAGTAATATCTGTCAATACAGTGCCTTCATCTAAACTTGAATTAATCAATTTTTTATCAATGTTGAGATCTTGTAAAACTGCATCCACTTTTAGGCTGTCTCTGGTGATAGTACCTGCTACCGGAAGCGGTCCAATATTCGTTTGAATAATGATGCTGACAGTTGATTTATCTATGGTTTCATTGATCGAAAGACTTCCCATAGAGAATGCATCTTTAAAAGCTCCATCACAAACAATATCAGCTACATAATTTCCCAAATAACGTTTTTGATAAGTGCAAGAGCCATCATCTTCATCTGCGTTTGCAACGTAATTATCGGCTAAACTGTCCTGACAACCTTTTATGATTTCGGGTTCTTTTTTACATCCTGATAGAATAAAACCTATAATAATAAAACTTAAATAAAATGCACGTCTCATGTTGATTGATTTATATTCGTTCCAAAGATAAGACAAAAATTATATTCAAGAAAAAAAATGAAACATCATGAGGCTATTGGCTATTTGTTTTGAAACTTTCTTGCGCTTTCAACCTCATTGTTGTTCAATTTTAAACCCACCTATTTTGGACATTAAATTTGATCCAAATCAAATTTTTCTACCTCTCGGTGTAGAAGAAACCACTTTGGTACGTCCAGATCTATTGATATCAACCAATAAATTGACAAATGCGCTCGCAGCATAAGTATTATAGATTTGATCACCATATGTCACTTTGCCAAGATTATTATTCCATGATTTTGCCAGAAGTACGTATCTACCCCTCATTTTGTCGGAAGGCCCAAAAATCAAATATTTTGAATCATCGTTAGGGTCAAATGAGATAGCTAAATTATCTTTTTTTGGAGAAAATAAAAACACGCCGGGCGTGCCAGCTTTTATCACCACTTCTTCAATTTTTTTACCATCAATGGTTTTAATTTTACCATTGGAGATGCGACTTTGACCGCTTTGAATTTCATTCCAAAGTACGATATCGTTTGAAATATAAAACTGGATGTTTTTTAAATCATTATCTGACCAATTATAATTGTTTTTTAATGATTCAGTAAAAAATGACTTGGATGTGGTGCAACTGACAGCACTAAAAATGATTAGTGCCATGAAAGGGATTATTCTGTACATATATCTCATATTTTTTGTTAAAACGAAATAGAAATCACTATGTCCTATCCCTTAAGACTATTTAACACCGATGTTAACGGTAAAATAACTTTGTGAAGAAAAGGGAGCACTGAAAATCAATACTCCCAATATTTTGCACCTATCTGATCAATGTCACATCACCTGCCTTCAGCTCTGACGAACCATCAGCATAAGTGAGATCTACTCTATACACATACACACCTGCTTCGGCTGGTTTCCCAGCAAATTTTCCATCCCAAAACTTATTTCTATCTTGCGGAGTAAGACTTTCTTGATAATATACCATATTTCCCCATCGATCATAAATTCTAAAATTATTGATTTGAACCACCTCTTCGCAATTGATGGAGAAAGTATTGTTACCATTTCCTTGAATATCAGGAGTAAAAATGTTTGGCAAACATTCCGGTTTCAACCTTACTAAATTAATATTTAAATCATCTGTTGCAACACATCCGCTGATATCGGTTACAGTCACAGAAATTTGTTTGTTTTCATTCATCTTTATGGAGAATGATAATTGATTGTTCAAGTCCGGTTGAGTAGTTCCATTGATTTTCCAAACAATTGAACCAATATTTTCCGCAGATATTTGTCCATCAATACTCACGATAGTATCTGTATTTAAAAACATTTGGAAATCAGATCCTAAATCAACTGTCAGCAATGGAGGTTCTGTCAAAACGATGATAGGAAATTGATCATTGTCACATCCATTGGCATCCCGAACTATAATTTGATACTGACCACTGCCCAACCCTGTCATAATAGGTGATGATGAAAAGTTTTTACCACCATCAAAAGAATATTGATATGGCGCAGTACCACCAGAAATGTCAGAAATAACAATTTTGCCACGATCACCAAAACAAGCCATCGTATCCACTTCAATATTAAATTGTGGCAAATCAGCATCTTTGGTTACAACAACGTCAGAAGATTGTCCACAATTTGTAGATGTGTCCCTCACCGTAAGAGTATAGTGACCTTCTTTGGTTACGACCAATTTTTGAGTAGCGCCAACAACTTGTCCATTCAATGTCCATTCATAGACTATATTAGTCCCTGAAGATGAGTTTAATGTCCCCAACTCTGCAGATTTCACACTGCAATTGAAAATCTTGTCAGCACCAGCATCAGCTACAGGTAGGGAATTAATCTTTATAATGAGATCTTCTGCATCATCAGGGCAAGGAGTTTGATTTGTGAAACTGTATTTAAATGTATATGTACCTGCCGGAACATTCGTCAAATCTACCTGACCTAATGTAGCATTGAAACCCGGAATTGGGCCATTAACAGCTGACCATGTGCCACCAAGAGACTCATTTTCTAATCTATCCGCCAATTTCAAGATGTCAGTGGATCCAACGCAAAACTCCGCACCACGGGCCGTCCCTGCAGATTTTGGATTGAAGATTGTTATCATGACTTTCTTTTCCTTAGGGCATGGGTCTGCCGGAGGATTTGACAATCTATAAATAATCTCATAAACACCCGCAGGAACACCGACAAGATTGATGATATTATTGTTGATCAGAAGCTGTGCACTTGATGAAATCCATGAACCTGCATCATCGGGATCATTGTAAGGGCTTAGATCAAAACTGACATTATTCGTACAAATAGATGGTATAGTTCCCAAGGTGATCTGAGGGCAGCTACAGTCTAACACTTCTATTTGCACTGGTATTTCTCTATTTACACATGGAGAAACTGAAGTCATAGTAAAGTAATACGTCAGAATTTGTGGGGTTACTCCAACAAAACTTTTATTGAGTATACTTGCTATTTCCACTTTGTTTTCATCCAGCCATTTTCCTGAACCTATTTGTGATGCGATCAAACCACGTAAATCTAAAGTTGAAGCACCGATGGTACTGATTTGATTGCATACTATAGTATCCCTTAATGTTGCTGTGTTTTGCTGTTCAACTGTGAGCATCACTGATTTTTCTTTTGTACAGCTACCTCCCGGTGCTGGAGTAAGTGTATAAGTCAATGTATATACTCCTGGAGTTTTCCCTTTTACATCAAAAATATTATTGGCAATACTTTCATTATTTCCTTGACTATTTTTTATACTCCAAATACCGGCTGAATTGCCTGTTTGCTCCAAGGTAGTCAAATCTAATACACCACTTTCATTGCAGAGTGGGCTCGGATTATTTAATAGTATTGGAGGACAATTGCAATCTACAACATCCACTGTCACTTCAACTATAAGATCAGTACAAGGATCAGCAGCAGGTAAACTATAGGTGAATTTAAACTGTGATCCAATTACCTGACCCGTAAAATCAACTTTCCCTCCAATAATAGGTAAAACCGGAGTTCCTTGAGATTGACTCCAAGTACCCCCTGTTGTGAATCCAGATTTTAACAAGTCTGAGAGCGTTACTGTGACAGAGCCATTGCCTGTATTGGCATTGCATGCCGTACCAGGTCCTTTTACCTCTGCTTTTGGCTGTCTTACTATGGTGATATTTTGAGTATAACTTGGGTCACATCCAGCAATAGGCGTATCCAAAGTAAACGTAATCGTGTATGGGCCTGCAGGCACATTTAAGGCATTGAAATATCTATTGTTGCTTATAGCTCCAACGGCTGTTGATGTCCATTTACCTTTTATATTTGCCGGAATTACTGTCAACACATTCGATGCATTTAAATCTATTTGTTGATTATTTCCATTACATAAGGTTAAAGGAGTGATAGTCACTTGTGGACAATTACAATCTCGAATTTTTATAGTGACCGTTTCAGAAACATTGGTACAAGGAGCCACGGCACCATTGGTCTCAAATTTTAAAACTAAAACATCCGTGACAAGCAGTCCCGCACCATCCACAGTTGAAGGTGATTTAAAGGCGGATGCAGTACCAGAAACCAACGTCCATGATCCAGGGCTAGTTCCAGCTCCTAATAACGTATTTAAATCTAGCGTAGTGGTTCCGGTGGCATTACTGTTGCAAATAGTACTTGTATTTTGTAACAGATTTATTTTTGGTTTATCGTTTACTTTAATTTCTATAGTTGGTCTACAATTATCTGTCAAATACCATTCTACAGTATAAGTGCCAGCCATCAAACCGGTAGGGTCAAAAACGTTATTTGTCATTGTGATTCCTGCTGGATTGATGACACTGAAAGTGCCTCCTAAACCGGTGTTACCTTTTTTAGTATTCATATTTACAGGTGCAGAACCTTGGTTACAAAGTGGGCCTGTAGGTAATATTTGAGGACATTGACAAGCACTTACTGCAATGTGAAGTGTATCTATGTCATTTTGACAAGGAGGAAGTGCGGTGGACGTTGTAAATTCAAAAATGTAATTACCGACCGGAACACCTATAAAACTTACATTTGTCAAATCAGTCAAATCTACACCTGAGCTTGAAATTTCACGCCAAGTTCCAGACGAACCAATAGGCGAAATCTGATTGTTAAAATTGACAAAAGTATCTCCAAATCCAGTGTTTGATCTACAAACTGAAATCGGCGTTGTTGGAAGCATCACCACTGGGGATGAATTATTCACAACATTCACTGAGTCAATCCCCGAGCATAATCCTTGTGTTACAGTGAGATAGTACCAACCACCATTGTTTACAGAAATAGTTTGTGTAGATTCTCCTGTATTCCAATTGTATGTATTATAACCTGAACCTCCATCCAGCGTTCCTTGGCTTCCATCACATATTGACAATGCATTGATATTGGGCTGAAGATTTGAATCTGCTGCAATATTTAATGTATCAGGTATAGAAACACAATTTTTAGGTGAAATGGCCACAAGTGTGTAAGAACCAGCAGCACTAACAACAAATGGATTTACTGTGTTGGTGTTACCATTGGACAAATTTGTCCATACAAAGGTGCTATTTGGAATATTACTGCTGCCTGTGAGGGAAGTACTCTGACCTTGACAAATAGAAGTTGAACCGGAAAATGATGCAATAGGCAATGGATCAATCGATATAGAAATACTGGCTGTATTTGCACAACCATTGGTATCCGTTGCAGTAACAGCATACGTTGTATTTTGAGTTGGGCTTACAGTAATACTACTTGTATTTTGACCTGTATTCCAGTGAAACATCGTGTAATTTGAAGCATTTGAGACAGCAACCGTAGCGCTTGAATTAACACAAATAGAAGTTGGCCCTGAAAGTTGTACTGGAACTCCCGTGCTTGTGGCTACAGTTAAAGTTCTTTCAACAATACAACCACCTCCTGAATATGTTTTTAAAAGGAAACAAGTCCCGTAGGTACCTAAATCTATGTTGGCGAATGTAGATGGATCATCATACATTTCTCCAATGTAAATCTCGGTTCCTGATTCACATGCGTACAATTCAAATTTATCCAATCCAGTGGAAGAACTACCTATCTGGTAATCAGCAATAAGATTGACGGTTGAAGCACCGCAAGTATACTGATAGTTGAAGGTGGGTTCCGGACCTGCATCAATGCTGATATATGCTTGTGCTGTACCGGTACACCCAAATTCGTCTGTTGCCGTCACAGTGACATAGTTTGAAATGGTATTTGATTGCTCTTCAAAGATTTCAAATCTATCATTAGTTGCAGTATAGAAAGGACTTCCAAATCCAATCAGTCCACTTGGATTTGTCCAAGTTAATGAATATGGAAACTGATTCGATGTCAGAGTTGCAAATAAATAGTCAGAATTGCCCGGCACGCCATCTTTACAGATATTCAATTCCAATGGATCAATTTCAACCGTTACAGGATCTTTCAATTCGACATCTACACTTTCAGTTCCAGTACACCCCAATGCATCGGTTACAGTTACAATATATTGAGAATTTCCAGTAGGGCATACTTGCACCATGGCACCATTTCCTGAAAAACTTGGGCCGGACCATTGAAAATCAGTAAAATTACTTGTACCACCTAATGCAGTGGCTGTCAGATTGATACAATCACCAATATTACAAATATACGGCATTGCAGGATTTATAGTGACATCCAATTCAGGATATACAGTGACCAAGATTGTCTTCGGAGGGCTAGTACACACTTGCCCTGGGACAGATGCCGTCAATACATATTCGACTACTTGTGGAACGGTGGAATTATTGACAAGCTGGTCGAAGATATTCATAGTACCAAATGGAAATGAACCACTTAAAGTTTCACCTGTGACATTTGGATTATCAGTTGTGGTCAAGGTAATGATGGAGCCCGGATCAGATGCTGTTCCTATGATATTGGCAATTCCGTTCGAGCAAATTTCGATATCATCACCTTCAATGGTAACTAAAGAATTGCATGCTGCTTGTCCGTTCCAAACATATGGAGTTGATAAAGCGCAAGATAAATTGACCCAGCAACCGGTTTCACCATCAGCAAAAGAAAACATGGTAATTTTCAAACTGGCTGCCTCACACTCATCAATGGTGGCAAAATCCTTCACCTTGAGATCAAAACAAAAGTTGACATTTTGGCTAGATCCACAACCGGCTGGTAAACCCCAAGCAGTATCAGGATTTGTGCCATCTGTACAATCCGGTCCAGATCCAGGAGATGAGTAATACCACCCTGCCGGCATGTCTCCACCTTGACCGAGGCCACCTTGACCCCATTCAAGGCCTAACGAACCATCTGGCAAAGTAATGGGTGCATACTGTGGACTATTGAAATTATAATGTACAATACCTTCATCCAGCCAAGACCAACCTCCAGGACCTTGCGTCGATACAGGCATGGCTACTAGATCCCAACCATCATAGATTACCGGTACTATCCCTTGTATCCATTGGCAGTTATTTCCATTAGGTGGAGCTGTTCCACCCGGAGATACTGTAAAATCAACATTATAACAAAAATGGACTACTTCTCCTGAACAATATGGCCCATTAGGGTTTTCGTTGGGATATTCGGGACGTGACGGCATAAAACTTGCGCTATAACAATCAAAAGCACCTCCATCAAACGCATTGACACAAACATCGAAATCGTCATCCAAACTATTTCCACCTGATGCTTCCACACGGACATATATGATTCCGGGACCTGGAGAAACTGGATCAGAAATACTTCCATTAAAACAACTTAAAAATGGTCCAAAACAATCATATGCAACAGATATAATAGGAGTAAATGATGCATTATTAATTGTAATGATTGCTGAAGTGGCTGTAGTTGGGTCAATTTCAAAGGCATAATAGGTTGCATTTCCGTCAGGATCACAGGCACCGTCCCCACATAGCGACAAATTACATCCTGATATACACGCTTGTCCACCTGTTGGCACAGGAACAGGAGTCAAAGAAGAGCAGTCCGTTGCAGCATTGCAGGTTTGTGTGATGGGATTTGCTGAAAGTGAAAATGTACCACATCCACTGCTTGACGAACCTACTCTGATGTAGGTATTTTGGGTATCAAAGTCAGCACACATTACTGTAGTATTAATTGTTCCTGTATTGCAAGCTGCTCTGAAATCCTCACCAAAAGCAGCTAAACTGTTGCAATCAGCACCTTGGTAAACTTCTACCACATATTCTCCTGACATTGATCCATTTGAGAATGATATCTCATATCCAATAACTCCAGCTGCAGCAGGTATAACAAACCAAACTGAACTTTCACTAGCCGTGGCACCACAATCAGATGCGATATTATTAGTGGCACAACAAGTTGTATTTTGAGTTGCAGTTCCAATTTCTTCAGCAGTACAAGGCGTATTGTTCGGTGGTAATACGGTCTGAGTGATATTAAAGGTATAAGGCCCTCCAGTGGAATTACCCACCGCAATATAATATGTGCTGCCACCAGTGACAGGAATATCTTGCGTATCACTTGTGATGCAACCGCCGCCAGGCAATTGTGCCGGACTATTGGTACCACATGGTGAGTCTTCAAAAATTCCAAGATATGCACCTCCAGTGATATCTGTAATGTCTATTGTTTCTGCATTAGCATCCAATGTAAAAGAATGCCAAGTCGTTGGGTCATTCCCAAAATCACAACTGCCGATACTGAAAATTTCATGACATGCATCAGCATTGTTACCCGAAACAGAAATAGGTTCACATATCACCGTCATATTGATTTGTTCAGCGCCATCACAAAAGTCATTTCCGGGTGCATTATCAGCACCTCTAATAGGGTTGACATCAATATTGAATTCGCCAGCATTGGCAGATGAAGTGCTGACTTGAATTAGATAATCTCCAGGCACAATGCAAAGTATTTGAGAGAGTGCTCCCACAGAAAAACATGACTCCCCCACAGCCGTAGTGCAGTCACTTTCAAAAAGCGTTACTGCCCCTCCTGACATTAAAGGAGTTCCTCCAGTACCTGTAATAGTGATTTCAACTCCTCCCATATCAGAAGGTATATTTATGGAATACCACACAGAAGATTCATAACTATCAGTTGCACAGTTAAAAGACACATCGGCTCCTGCACAGCTGTTAGTTCCTGAAGCCGATCCTCCACTTCCCAAACTCTCGGCATCGCCGCAAAGATCATTTGCCGGAGCTGCATTGAATTTTATATCAAATCCCACATTTCCACTGCCATCACTGTTTCCAATAGCAATGTAGTAAGTATTTCCGGCAGTGGCGTCAACCGATCCAGTGGAAGTCAAACAACTTCCGCCTGTCGCAATAGTGGTTCCTGGACAATCTTCAAATACCGTCAATGTGCCCGTAATACTTTGAAATTCTGTATTTGTTGTTCCCGTAGGTGGTGTAAATGTGTACCATACTATGCCTTCGGCACTATAGTCCAAGCCACAACCTCCAACTGTGAAGTCTTCAGGACATGATCCTGATGATGTGCCACTCTTTGGTATCCATTGGCAAAGATCCATCTCCGTTATGGCCGTTGCATTTGTGCATAGGTCGTTTGATGCTGTAGTCATCGTTTCTGTGATATCGACTGTAAAAGGTCCAGCATCTGCTGATGGAGAACTTACATAAACCATCAATGTGCTGCCATCCTCAGGGCAATCTACTGTAACGCTAGTTCCGCATCCACTATCTCCAACATCATTGCCTGCACATCCATCCAACACTCTGATGACACCATTGGTCAAACCGTTTAATGAAAATGTGATTGTATGCATGTTAGCCGGTACAGTATATACATACCACACTGAGGCTTCACTACCGGTTCCACAGTTTGTTTCGTCTTGCGTTGTACAGTTATTATCTCCGGAACCACTTGGTGCGCTGATGGTTTCTGCATCTGTACACAAATCATTCGCCGGAGCTGCATTGAATTTTATATCAAATCCTACATTTCCACTGCCATCACTGTTTCCAATAGCAATGTAGTAAGTATTTCCGGCAGTGGCATCTATTGTTCCGTTCGATGTTAAACAACTTCCACCTGTCGCAATAGTTGCTCCTAGACAATCTTCAAATACTGTCAATGTGCCCGTAATACTTTGAAATTCTGTATTTGTTGTTCCCGTAGGTGGTGTAAATGTGTACCATACTATGCCTTCTGCACTATAGTCCAAGCCACAACCTCCAACTGTGAAGTCTTCAGGACATGATCCTGATGATGTGCCACTCTTTGGTATCCATTGGCAAAGATCCATCTCCGTTATGGCTGTTGCATTTGTGCATAGGTCGTTTGATGCTGTAGTCATCGTTTCTGTGATATCGACTGTAAAAGGTCCAGCATCTGCTGATGGAGAACTTACATAAACCATCAATGTGCTGCCATCCTCAGGGCAATCTACTGTAACGCTAGTTCCGCATCCACTGTCTCCAACATCATTACCTGCACATCCATCCAACACTCTGATGACACCATTGGTCAAACCACTCAAAGAAAATGTAATTGTATGCATGTTAGCCGGTACAGTATATACATACCACACCGAGGCTTCACTACCGGTTCCACAGTTTGTTTCGTCTTGCGTTGCACAGTTATTATCTCCGGAACCACTTGGTGCACTAATGGTTGCTGCATCTGCACATGCATCATTAGATGGGTTTGCAGTTACTGTGATATCAATAGAAGAAGAAGCAGTACAGCCATTTCCATCTGTTACAGTCACTATCCAAGTATCTGAATGGATAGCACTTGCACTAGAAATGGTCAATGGATTACCTGTCAAGCTTCCGATAGACCAATCATAGGTATATGATGGATTCGTGGATTGATTTGTGACTGTCAAATCAAAGGAACTTCCCTCACATACATTTGTGCTTGAAGCGGTAATATCAGTCACTGTTGGCCACGGATGTACAGTTAATGTTACTTGTGATGTGGCATAACAACCATTACCATTGTCCACCCTTGCATAAATTATTGTCGAACCGGAATTGTATGGTGTAGACAAAGCTCCACTGCCTGCATCAGCATCAGATTGTGTACTGTGATATGTGACACTCAAAGATTGCCCATTCAAGACAGTTGCATCAGCATCAGAGAGTACGAAATCGGCTACTGCACTGTCGTCAGCATTTTCACATAATTCTAATGTAGCAGCTGTGGCCATCACTTCAGGATCAATGCTGACATTTAAATCAAAATCACCGTCGTTTGTGGTAGTAAGACTTGAAATTTGAATGTAATAAGTCCCCGAAGTTAAACATGAACCAAATAAATTTGGAGATGTATTGCATTGATTTTGATACACACCGATGATGGGATTTATGATTGGAGTTCCTCCTGAAGGTGTCACATTTATTGTCAAAGAATGATTACCAGTTATAACGATGGAATACCACACCGAGGCAAACGGCGAAGTCCCATTAGGATTGGTTTCACCCATTTGTGATGTCGCAAGAAGGGTTGATCCCGTCTCTGTAATGCCATCTGTCAGAACTTGCGGCATGTTACAATCATCATTGGTAGGAGGTGGAAATCCAAAATATCTACTATTGTAAAAACTCTTTATAAAAGGAATTTGGAGTGTTGCTCTAAAATCTGGGCTATAGGGCGAACTGAAAATCGAAGGAATTCCAACAACAATTAAAAAACAAATAGTGTAAAGTCGTTTTAAATTTAGGTTCATTATAACTATATTTGAAATAATTATTCAAAAAAATCAATCAAAGGTAAACGTAAAGTGGAACCCCAATATCCATTGCAGAATAAAGGAAATGTAAAATTAATGAATTCAAAATAATATCCTAAAAATTCTTGATTTTTTTACCTTGATGGAATTTGAACTAACATTTGCAAATTGAAAAGAAATACAACATTCAGATGTATATTTGTATTTTGCATTTTCAAATCATAATAGCATTTCAGTGAACATTTTAAAAGGAAAATTTTTTACTATTTTACTTAAAGTATCCCATGATGTGGTATAAAACTATATTGTTTTCATTGTTTTATCTGAGTTTCTTTACTGTTGATGCTCAGAAGGTCACAGTTTCGCCTGATATTTTATTGAGAAATAACTATTCCTACGATTTGATCCCTAATGTCAATGGTCATCTTATATTATACCATGACAGAGGTTCGAGTCACGTCTTTGAAATGTACTCAGATGATTTGAAATACATACAGTCTTTTGAACCGGAATTTGAAAACAAACAAATTCATACGATTGGAGTGACCAGTATGGATACTTGCTTTTTGTTTTATTATTATTACAAGGATGAAGGCAATTTTCATGTTAGTGTCAGAAAATTTGACGAGCACCTTAACACATTGGACAGCGCAACTCTTTATGTAAAAACTAGAGAAGTCAATGAAGGTCGTCCTAGAATTATTTGGTCTGAGAACAAGTCCAAAGTACTTATATTTCTTCCAATTGAAAAAGGGATTCACCTTCTGGTTTATGAAACCCAACATTTCAATCTACTTCAAAACCAAATTGTCTTTTTGCAAGAAGTAGATTTGAAAAATGAATTTAAGAAAATAGATATCTCTGATCAAGGAGACGTGGTCATTTTAGCCATTCAAGAAGCATCATGGTTATCTAAATCTGAAGATGCTTTGGTCATGGGGTTTTTACCAATTTCAGGTGATTTACTCGAACAGCGCTTCTATGCTAAAGAAGACATTTTGGATGTATTATTGAAAATTGACAATAGAAATAAAAGCTTAGCTATTGCAGGATTATTGGGTGAAAAAGATAGAAACCAAGCAGGCGCATACTATGCACTTTCACTTGGTATTCAAAAATTAGAAAGTGGAAAGACAAGCTTAAAATCTCAACCTTTGCCAATGGATTTGGTGCAAGAAAACGCTACTCGAAAAAGTAAAAAAACCATCTTCGTTCCCTATCTAGCGTCAAAAGACATGGTGCTTAGATATGATGGAGGTATCATTTTATTTACTGAAATAACCAAAGAATTTATTCGGCGTGGAACTGGTCAATCTTTTCCAATGCAAAATGACTATTATTCTGGTCACGGTTATATTGATTTCTATAATGAAGATGTATTGGTACTTGCCAATCATCCAAATGGAGATCCTCATTGGCAAAAAATTCTGTACAAAAAACAATTTTCACAAGATGACGATGGAAATTATTCTTCCTATTTTATTTTTGCATTACCATCAAGTTTGAAGTTGATGTTTAACGATGAGATCAAAAATTACAATACGGTATCTGAATACGACATCGATCCACTGGGACAAATATTGCGAAAAAGTCTATTAAGTACCGAATATCAAGATCTGAAAATACGGTTTAGAGATGCCATTCAGACATCTGAAAATACGGTATATATACCCAGTGAAAAGAACAATAAAGTTAACATTGTTAAAATAGAATATTGATTTCACGCCACCGTAGGTTGTGGCTCTATTTCTATTTTTTTCACATTGGAATTTTTATATCTCCATACCCGTACCATTAAAATCAGTACAATCAATCCAATAACTTGATTGAAGGTTTGTGGAATAAATGATGTATTGAAAATCAAATCCACCAAAACAAGACTAAGAAGGACATCCACGATTTTATATAACCAATGAGGTAAATTTTTTATTAAAAATATGGGTAATGGAACGATGACCCAAAGGAGATTCCAATTATTTTTAGTCACTTGGTGATCAGTTCCAAACCACATGAACAACATGATGAATCCACTTAATATCAACAAAAATATCCAAAGTCTATCATACCACATCCTAAATTTCAACATAGCCGAATTGGTGATATCGCTGATAAAGTAAAACTCAAGGAGCAATAGGATAAAGAAGATATTGAATGGGCTAAAGAAAAATTGGATAAAGGTTTTTTTGTGTGGATGCAGATTAACGGGCAATAGAGTATTGTTAGTTTCAACAATCTTGGGTTCAATTTTATTGATGGCACTCATGAGATATGATGGCAGAAAACATGATTCTTTCACTGTCGTTTCTCTGTCCGCCTTAGCACCAATGATTAAGTCAATTCCAAAGTTTGTCCAAGGTAAATTCTGTTGAAATTCCTTGATCAATTTTCTGAACGTTTTATGTGTTGTTTCATTGCCTTCCCAGTCTGTATGGACTGCTAAACCCACAACATCCCTGACTCTAGTAGAACAGTTGTCAAAGAAAAAGTCATACAAATACTCTCTATTTTCAGGCATTGCGTTTTTCCATAAGGTATCAATTAAAACAGATTTTTGAGTGTCACTTAGAAATAAAGATTGTTCTATTATTCCTCTACCCTCATCAGCGTACGATTGTTTAAATCTTTCAAAGTTGCCCACTGATAAAAAATACGGCAACCTACCCAATAAAAATTTCTGAATAAATCCAGGCGTTTCAAAATCAAAAGTACCATAGTTAAAGACATAATCATGACCTGAAACAGCATCATTCACTCTCAAGGCTGTATGACCATAAATGGTATAAATATCGTTTCCCGGCGAGCAGGTGATCACAGAGATAGTTGTACTTTCCGGAAGTGGTTTTTGTGAAGATACAGAAAGACTCCACAATAGTAATGCAAAAAATATACAATGTTTTATGGTTCTCATTTTATCTGTACGTTACAATAATCAACTAATATTTTATACACCTTTTCTACAGGCAATCCCATGACATTGGCATAACTACCATCAATCTTCTCAATTTTTGCCCATCCAATCCATTCTTGAATTCCGTAGGCACCAGCTTTGTCATAAGGAGCACAATGATCCACATAATCTTGTATTTCGGACTCTGTCAATTCAGAAAATGAGACAATTGTTTTCTCAGAAAAACTTTGCAATTTATGTTCAAAACAAATGCAAACTCCAGTGATGACTTCGTGGGCTTGTCCAGATAACTCCGTGAGCATCGAAATTGCTTCACTTCTATTCGTCGGTTTATTGTAGATTTTTCCGTTCAGTATAACCACACTATCTGCTGTTACCAATACGTCGTCACTACCAATATGTGCTAACAAATCTTGCGCTTTTCGCACTGCTAACATTTCAGCAACATCAGCCAACTCCATATTTTCATCAAAATTCTCATCAGCATTGCTCACCATCACTTCCACTGAAAATCCGGCTTTTTGCATCAATTCCATTCGCCGTGGCGATCCCGATCCCAAGATAATTCTCTTTCCACTCATCATATCAGACCATCATAAAAATTGAAAATAAACCAGCAACCATTACCCATTTGAGCAACGATGAAACTTTCATCATTGTTGCCTTTGATGAATCAGTCTTTAGATACGTCATCATCAAAACCAAAGGGCTTAAAACAAAAATCAAAAAATACATTTTCATGGCAAAGGTACTAATACTGCTCAAAAATAACCATATCAATGTTCCCACGATGGTAAATATCACCAGACCATTCGCCAATCTTAAAGCGGATATTATGCTGTACTTTAATGGAAAAGTGATGAGGCCTGCAGATTTATCTCCTTCCATATCTTCTATATCTTTGATTATTTCTCTTATAAAATTCACGATGAAAGATAGTGACATATACACTATAAATATTTCGGCAACCTTGTATTTATTTGACAAAATCTGGATAGATGACCAACCATTTCGCTCGGCAAACCAAACTATCCCCGCAGTAAATGCAATGAACAAAGAAACAACAACATTCCCTAAAAGTATGGAGTTCTTCCACCTTTTAGAATAATAATACAATGTCAATACAGCTCCAGGAAATAACAAAAACAAAGGCAGATTCATTATATAAATCGCAAGATACAATGCTAAAACACAACCAAAAGTGATGATACCAAAATACAATTTCCACGCATATGCCGTGGAAATGGGTTCGGGAATAAATGATTTTTGGGGTTTATTGATGTAGTCATATTGATGATCACATAGATCATTGATAACAAAACCTGATGCTGCAATACAGATGGTCACCAATACTAAAATAAAAAAATGAACATAATCTAATGCAGGGTTTTCAATATAAGGAAGCAATACATATCGGTACAATATCCATTGTGTGATACCCACAATGATCAAATTTTTGGGCCTTAAGAGTAAAATATAGGAATATAAATGCTTCAATGAAATAGGCTATGATGACAAAGGTAATATTAATATTTAGGATTTTCAGCCCGATTCATACTGATAGGTCAAAACTAGTTTTACCCATAATGAGTTATGAGATTACACAATAATTCGAAAACCATGGTTTCAAAGCAAAAGATTCCACTTCCCATTTCAAAACTAGAAGAAATCCTTATTACTACCCATAAAAAGGAGATGATATCCTATGTGCTGGGTCATCCATCGTCTTATGAAGAATTATTCCAACTAGCGGTTTCAGATAGACAACCATACGCTTGGCGTGCGGCGTGGTTACTATGGGACTGTCTTACACCAAATGCGCCTATGATCCATGATCAGCTAAAGCAAATTTTAACTTGCATCCGCTATAAACCCTTTAATCAACAAAGAGAACTTATAAAAATTATATCCATGATAGAATTACCACAAGACGCTGAAGGGGAAGTCTTTGATGTTTGTGCTTCCCTTTGGCAAAAAATAGAAGCGCCTCCTGCTTTAAGGTATAATGCTATGATGTTGATGACAAAAATAGTTAAAAAATACCCTGATCTTTATTCTGAACTGGAAGAAATGACGGATGGTTACCACGTGGATACGCTAACAAAAGGCGCCAGCCATTCTGTTAAAAAAATGCTCAAAAACTTCCAAAAACAATAAACCGAGATCATCAAAACACTAGAAAGCCTGTGAAAATCGTTGCCAACACCATAATTAAAGTCGTCAAACTGTAAAGCAAAAGCAACATTGACGTTTTAAATAATGAAATTACCTTTGTATCGCCATAATACACATACACATTGTATGCAAAAAATAATGGAAGGAACAAAGCTACCATAAAAAGTGTCCATTCCATATTTGGGATTAAAATAATCACTACATTCAATAAAGCGAAAAAAAGCAAACAACTGGCATGGAAATACAATAAAAAGACCCAATGCTCGACGACGAACTTTTTCCAGTAGAATAATTTCATGATAAATCCCATAGCAATAATGGTTAAAAATATAGCCCAAAGGATATATTTTTGCAAAAAATCAATCAAACCTGCACTATCTCTATACGTCCGGATTTGTCGTGAGGTGGTAATTTTATTGATAAATCCTTTGATGTTGTACTTTTCGAAAATCTCATTATTGCTCATATTTAGAGCATCTTTTCTCAGTATTTTCATGGTATTATCAACTCCAACACTGACTTCAGAGTCCATATTTAGATAACTTATGGTATCTAATTCGGGAAAGGTCACACCTTCAAAAACTTCCGATTTGATGCTGTCAATCAAATTACATTGTCCTTCATCCGGTTGCATTTTATTGGAAACGTGATCCAACTTCTCCAATGCTAAAGACAGAATATAATTATTTTGAGGCTTAAAAAAATCCATGTTTTTATTGATCCCAACATTATCAAAATAAAACGTCAGAGCTAAAATAAAAACCGCAACCAAATAATATCTGACAGGATGAAAATAAGTTTTTCTTTTTCCTTCAACATAAGCTTGCGTGAGTTTCCATGGCTTTAGGATGTAGGAGAGTGTTCTAAATATAGTATTGTCGATATTGAATAATGAGTTCCAAAAATGATTAATAAGAGCCGAAATCGTCAACTTGGAATCGCCTACAGACTGCCCACACTGACTGCAATAGGCACTCTGCTCATCCAGAGTGCTACCGCAATTTTTACATGCTGAGTGGATCTTATCTTCCATGCTTTTCAGAACAATTTGATAGGCTAAGGTAAGGCCTTTTTAAATAAAAGACCTTTATTCTAGCTATTTTTAGACAAGGAGATACATTTCATGGAGATAAGGAAATATTTTCTGTACAGAAAGATGAATCAAAGTTCATATATATTACCTTTTTAATATATTTGTACACACTGAAATCCTTGTCAGATAATTATTGAGTCATTAACATACCTTTTGGGATTGAAAAAAACGAATACTTATGTTATCATCGATAGAAAAACTGACAGAATGATCATAAGAAATCCTGATGACAGATTTAAGAAAAAACGTGCTCAAGATTTGATGATCTATAATCTATTTTCGAATGTATCTGAAATGACGTCTAAATGAGGATTGGCAATAGGAAGTAATTTTAGATCTGTGAAAAGAGTTAATGTCAGTTCAACACCTACTTATTCCTATTCAAAAGGGGAAGACTGGCTTGGATTTCGGTGTGTTTGTACCGTGATAGGAAATGTTTCTAAAAATGATTAGTTTTATATCGATATAAGAGTATGTTTAAAATTTATCTTTTAGCAGGAAAATGTTTTATTATCCAAAAACAAAATTTAAACATACTCTAAGAAGGAAGTAAAAAGAGAATTTGAAATAAACATCAAAACACCCATCTCATTTCTGCCTTCTTTAAAAAGAAAATATACCGACAGTAAAAATCAAAACCGCCATGATGAGTACTGAAAAAAAATATAAGATGAAGATAAGCAATGTTTTAGCTATTGTAATGGGCAGAGAATTGCGATAGTAATAAAATAGGTTATACCCAAGGAAAAATGGGAAGATTCCAAACAAAATTAACGCACATATATTCCAAATTTTATCACTTATGAGTACAAAGGGTGCTATCACGGCAAATGCCAAAAAATATGTGGCATGAAAATACATCAAAAACACCAAGTTCTCTACGAGATAGTGTTTTTTATACAGTAGCTTCATTATGAAACTCACTGATACAATAGCAAGCAAAATAGCCCATAAAATATTGTTACGTAAAAACGAGGTGAAAGCACTTCCTTCTCTGATGAGTTTTAGCTGCCGAACAAAAGCAATTTCATTCATAAAACCTTTGATCTCATACTTTTTGAGCAGCGTTTCCGGATCACCAAAAAGGGCATCCTTACGCAGTACCCTAAATTTTTGTCCCTTCGAAGTAAAAACCACATAGCTCAATTCTTTGTCAGTGACAGTATCTAATTCTAACGGTTTGATGTCCTTAAAAACTTCTTCCTTTATGAAGTCTACGATTTCAAGTTGATCAGAATTAAGTGGATGCACTTTCGCAATTGAGTCTATTTTCGACAAATTTTGAGAATGATAATACTTGATTTTTGCATCTCCTTTGAGTACGTCTTCTTTGATATTCTTATTACTTCCAATGGATATAAGTGCAACGAGAAAGACAGTAACCAAATAATATCTTACCGGATGCAAATAGGTTTTTCTCTTCCCCTCTACATATTCTAGAGTTAGTTTCCAAGGTTTAAAAGCCAACTTCAGTGTTTTGACTATCGTACCATCAAAATTAAACAGTGAATTCCAAAAATTATTCAGCAAATCTTTAATAGTAAGTCTTGATTCTTTTACTGATTGACCACAATGCACACAATACGCATCTGAAGGTGAGATATACACACCACAATTTTTACAATTTACTTTCGGATCGATCATAATGGCATTTTAAAAATCTTATATATCAGCACTTTATAAATTATATAATTTTATAATTTTTATAATTAAAATCCAATCCAAAGTGCTTTTTCATGAAGTCTTTGAGATTATCTTTCAATGAAATTTTATTCATTGTCAAATCAAAATCGAACTCCCAATTTTTTTCTTTGATTCGTTTTTGCATAACTGAAGGATGGACATCGTTGAATTTATTTAGCGAATCAATACCGCTATAATCAAAATATTCTCCTTTCTGGACATGTTTTTCAATCCAATCATCATCATGCCATAATTTCTGGAAATACTTCTGTTTGTTTTGCATAAGGCGAGGATCCTTTACCCAACCATAATGATAAATAAATGCATCTATTTCTTTAACGCTCAATTTTTCATTGGGTTTCTTCCTAAATCCCTGTGCGTCTTTATATGAAAAAATTGAATTGTTTTTTCTTATGACTCTAATTTCATTTTTGTACCACGAGGAGGATGATGCAATATATTCATAAGAACCATAAAAATGCAAGTATTTAAAAAGCAAACCATCGACATTTTCGTTTGTAAGGTGTTTTTTCATTGCAATTACTACAGCATCGTGGTATTTTTCCGGTAAAACTTCATCTGATTGTATATAAAAACACCAATCTGTGTCATTACTTACATTTGCCAATGCTTTATCTGTTTCTACTGCTAAGACACTTCCGCCTTTCCTTAGGTTTTGATCCCAAATGGTTTCATAAATTTTTATTTTGGTAGAATCTATTGATTGTATTAATTCAAGTGTTTTATCATCAGATTGGCCCACATTTACAATAAATTCATCACAAAGAGGGAGAACAGACTGAATAGCCTCCAACACAGGATAATCGTGAATGATTGCATTTTTTATTATTGTGAATCCGGAAACTTTCAATATTGTGCAATTAATTTATATTAGTGATCATGAAAATTTTTTCATTCTGATATATCATATTCTTTAATCTTCCTATACAAGGTCCGCTCTGAAATGCCCAGTTCATCCGCTGCTTCTTTTCTCCTGTTATTGTACTTTTTCAATGCCTTTTTGATCATATCTTTTTCCATTTCTTGTAGTGAAAGTACTTCCTCCACCACTTCCGACGAGTGAAAGTTTTTAGCAGGTGATATGATGATAGGTTTATTATCATAGGCAGCATCGTTCTGATACAATTCATCGACTTTTGGGTCAATATTTTTCGGTCTATAATAGGATTCTGACGAATAAGGTGATTGTTGTAAACCTTGATTTTCAGGCATTGTCAGGTCGTTGGTATGTACGAGATCATAGATAAGGGATTTCATATCGTGAAGGTCATTTTTCATCTCAAAAAGGAATTTGAACAAAATTTCCCTCTCCTGATAAGTTGATTCACCTGCATTTTGCTTATTCGCGACACTTGGTAAATTTCTATTAGCCAATTGTGGTGCTTGGATAAGAAGTGTTTGTAAATCGATTTCGGACTGTTCTACTAGGACACTAAGTTGTTCAACTAGGTTTTTTAGCTCACGGACATTTCCCGGCCATCGGTAAGCTTCAAATACCAATTTTGCTTCAGGTGTCAATGTCTTGGAGTCAGTTCTATATTTTTCAGCAAAATCTCCGGCAAATTTCCTGAAAAGCATATAGATATCTTCGGGTCTTTCGAACAACGCAGGTACGTGAATAGGCACCGTGTTCAACCTATAGTATAAATCTTCTCTAAACTTCCCATGATGTATTTTTTCATCCAATTTTACATTCGTAGCTGCAACGATTCTCACATCCGTATTGAGTACTTTTGAAGAACCTACTCTCAAAAACTCGCCATTCTCAAGAACTCTAAGAAGATAAGCTTGCGTATCCAGTGGCATTTCGCCGATTTCATCTAAAAATATCGTACCACCATTGACGGTTTCAAAATATCCTTTCCTCTCAGATAGTGCACCAGTGAATGAGCCTTTTTCGTGGCCAAAGAGTTCTGAATTGATCGTTCCGGGAGGTATGGCTCCACAATTCACTGCGATAAAACTACTATGTCGTCGGTTACTCAGATCATGAATGATGCGACTGAATGCTTCCTTACCTACACCACTTTCACCCTGAATCAATACAGAAAGATCGGTGGAAGCAACCCTCATCGCTGTGTCAAGTGCTCTATCCAAAAGTGGTGAACGTCCTACGATAGCATATCTCTGTTTTACATTTTGAATATTCATCAAATGCGCTTTTTAGGTTTCTATAACTTTGAATTAGGATGATCAGTAACAATGTGGCCTCGCAATGAAGCAGCTGTGGCTTTTGTTACTTTTACATGGACGTATTGTCCTTTTGTATAATCTCCCGTTTTGGGAAAAACCAACATTTTATTTTGGCTATTTCTGCCTTTGAAATCATCCTGAGAACGCTTTGAATCTCCTTCAATCAACACTTTGAAGACCTTGCCAACATCCTTTTGATTATGCTCCAATGAAATATTTCTTTGCAATTCCACTATTTCTGCAAGTCGTCTCTTTTTGACTTCATCCGGAACATCATCCTCCAATTTCTTTGCCGCAGGTGTACCTGGTCGTTCTGAATAAAAAAACATATAAGCCATGCTATAACGTGCCCATGACATCAAGCTCAAAGTATCTTGGTGTTCTTCTTCTGTTTCCGAACAAAATCCTGCAATCATGTCTGATGATACCGCACATTCAGGCAAAATGCGCCTGATAGATTCCATTTTCTGTATATACCATTCTCTATCATACGTCCTATTCATCAAAGCTAAAATTCTACTGTTTCCAGACTGAACAGGCAGGTGAATGTACTTGCAAATGTTTTCGTGTGCTTTCATCGTGAGGAGCACATCATCCGTGATATCTTTTGGGTGTGATGTAGAAAAACGCACTCTGAGATCTGGATGTACTTTGGCAACTCTTTCCAATAGCATGGCAAAATTGACATTTTCTTCATTTTCAGGATTTGACCAATGGTATGAATCCACATTCTGGCCCAATAAGGTAATATCCCTAAATCCTCGATCAAAGAGATCCTTCGCTTCCGCTACAATGGAGTATGGATCTCTACTACGTTCTCTTCCCCTTGTAAATGGCACTACACAAAAAGAACACATATTGTCACAACCTCTCATGATGGATATGAAAGCGACTACACCATTACTTTCCAATCTCAACGGAGAAATATCAGCATAAGTTTCCTCCCTACTCAGTAGTACATTGATGCCTTTTTCACCATCATCCGTCTTTGCGATCAGGTTAGGAAGATCCCGATATGCATCCGGACCAACTACGATGTCCACAAGTTTCTCTTGTTCTAGGAGATTTGCCTTGAGCCTCTCAGCCATACAGCCCAAAACACCTATTAAGACATCAGGTTTTTTAATTTTGAGCGCATTGAATATCTTCAGTCTATTCCTCACTGTTTCTTCAGCTTTTTCTCGGATCGAACAGGTATTGATCAAAATCAAATCTGCAGACTCTATATCCCTCGTAGATCCAAATCCTTCTCCGGCTAAAATGGAAGCCACAATCTCAGAATCGCTGAAGTTCATAGCACAACCGTATGACTCTATGTAAAAATAGCGAGAAAATTGGGCATTTTTATCATCTAAATGCAATGGTTCCCCTTGTCTATCCTCTATGATTGTCTTGTGAGGGGATTCATAAATCATGGTTTCATCTGACATTTGATAAGTATTGTAATTGCTATTCAAACCAATGTATGGACAGAAAATTCAAGCACCAAAAACTGTACAAAGTATTTACTTCCAATAAGGCAGCAAAGGTAGTATTTTACCATAAAAATATGACAAAATGGCAGTGAATTATTTAATTTTCGAGGATAACAACTTCTGTTCTGCGATTGAACTGATGTTCTTTTTCGTTGCAAGGAATCCCATTTGCACAGTGGTTTCTGATCTTTGACTCTCCATAACCTTTGATGTCAATCTGATCTTCTTCCACTCCTTTTTCAATCAAATATGCTCTAGCACTTTCCGCTCTCTTTAACGACAGCTGCATATTATATGCTGCGTTTCCTCTTGCGTCAGTATGCGATTCCAGACGAATTTTCATACGAGGATTTTCTAGGAGAGCAGTAGCCAATGCATCCAGTTCGTAGGATTGATTTTCTAAAATATCGCTTCTATTGTAGGCATAAAAAATATCATTAAAGACGATGACATCACCTTTTTCAAATTTTTTTGCAAAAATGGAAGTATCTTTCTTTGGAGCGTTATCAGAAACGAAAATCTCGTTTTGCGAATCTGCAGGAGTCATCACAATATTAAAATTTGTGCTGGTATTTTGTCCATCGATTAGCAGTGATATAGGTTCATATTCTTCAGCTTCCACATGAATAATATATTGTTTCGACAGCACAAGATTTGGATATGCTTTCCCTTCACTATCAGAATAGATCAAAGGCAAACTGATTCCTTTCTTTGGCGTTAATTTTAATAGAAGATCTCCAGGATCTGTACCAGCTAAAACATCAATATTGAAACTTGTCAATGTAAAATTATTAATATCCACTTCCAATGGTGTCAAGCTGATAGTCGCACCAGAAATAGGCTCTAATGTGAGCTTATCCATTACAGAAATAGAAAACTCGACTGACCTAATGGAATTGACAAACAAGTCATGTTCAGAAGTAAAACTATAGATATCATCCTTCCCTTTTCCTCCAGGTCTATTGGAAGAAAAATAACCGCTTTTACCATCTGGTCTGACTACCAAGCTAAAATCATCGTAAGGAGAATTAAATGGTTGTGGTAAGAGCTTTGCAGCAGACCACGAACCTTCCGGTGTTTTCAAACTGATGTATAAATCCAATCCACCGTAACCTCCCTTTCTATCCGATGAGAAAATAAGAATGCTGTCCCTTAACCAAACTGGAAATACTTCATTGGCATCAGTATTGATTTCTCCTTTCAATGGAATAATCTCTGTCCAAGCACCATCAATTTTTTCAGTAGTGTAAAGATCCATTTTACCGACATTTGGTTTCTTTCCGGAAGCAAGAATCATGTGATGACCAGCTAAATCAAGTGCCGGATGTGCTAACGAGAAATCTCCATCCGTGATATTGAGAAGTTTAGGTTTGGGTTTTCCAATATTTAAATCGGTTTCAAAAATTTTCAAGTACATCGTGTCTTGTCCACCCAGTTTAAAAGCTTTATACGTGCGGGTGAAATACAACTTATTGGTATTCAGATCGTAATCCATAGCACCTTCATGAAAATCTCCATTGATTTGCTTTGGAAAGCTATTTCTTTTATTCAAGTGGTTGAAAGTATCTATATCACAATAACCTATGTCAAAAAATGGTTCGTCTATTCGGGTATCAAATATTTTTTCCTTTATACCTGAATACATAAATGTCAGTTTGTCTCCCCAGAATGACGGCGAACTCTCAAGATTTTCAGTATTGATGTTTTGTTCGTTTTGTATGGAAATTCTATTCTGCTCTTGATTAAAAAGCATAATTTGTGCATTTATCCCCACAAAATTGGCACAAAAACAAACCCAAAACAATATCCATTTAGACTTCATAGATCAAAAATATCTTGGGTTGACAATAACGGTTTTCAGTTTCCTCGCAATAAAATTATAACTGACAAGAGCTTCCAAGCTTCCATTTTCGATTTTCCTTAATTTTGATAACCCAACATCATATGCAAAACCTACCATCAGTTGATCAGATAATTGCACGCCTGTAATGAAGTCTAAAGATTCACCCAAGTCTCCTGAACCTCCTCCGGAACGATAGGTCAAACCTATCGAGTATTTATCTTGATACGTAGCGCTCGCATTAAGATCCAAAGAAAATGGACTATTTTCAGCTATTTTGAATAACAATTGTGGTGTCCAGCGCAAATTTTTATTGATTACAAAGGTGCCTCCGGTCATGACAAAAACATGACGTACTTCAGTGGAAAAGAAATTATTTTTATCAAAATCTATATCTGCTTTGATCATCCGAGGTATAGCAAATCCCACGTAAAATTTTCTGGTGTTATAATACATGCCAAATCCTGCATTAAATAATCTTTTCTTGATGATGTCAGCCGGAATACTAGGATCTGCATTCAAACCGTGTATCGCAAATAGGCGCCCATCTGTATAATTTTGGCTATATTCTCTGCCCGAAGCATCTATCCCCATACTAAGTACCCCTTCTCCCAATAAAAACTTATAAGCATATGCCAAACTATAGGTGATTTTCTCAGTAATTCCTAGAGTTTGACGTTCTAAGTGAGCTCCAAGTCCAATTTTATTCGATATTCGACCAAAATTCACTGTAAGCGCAACTGCCTTAGGGGCGCCGGGAAATCCTGCCCATTGATCTCTATAGAGGAGAGAAAGGTTTGTATAAGGATCATTTCCTGCGTATGCCGGATTCAATGCGAGTTTGGTGTACATAAACTGCGTGTACATCTGAGATTGCTGCCCATTAGCTATGGAACCCATTCCTATAAATAACAATATAATGGTAATCACTCGCATCATCTCTGTAATATTATAAACCCATTGAATGGTTTCTTTATGCCATCAATATCCAAAATATAAAAATATGTTCCTACAGGTAATTCATTATTATTATAAGTCCCATTCCAATCATTTTTGTATGGCGATGCACTGAACACTTCACTTCCCCATTCGTTAAATATGGTGAGTGTGTTATTTTTAAACTTATCGCTCAGCAAACATGGAATCAAAAGATGATCATTGATACCGTCATTATTTGGTGTGATGATATTAGGGATTTTGCATTCTACACCATCATCAAGGGTCAATGTAACCTTTGCTTCATCACATAGTTGACAATATTGTGTGCAAACCTTATAGGTCAATATCACATCTTCAAAATTTGACAAGTTGAAAGTATAAAATATTGAATTGCCATCAATAACTGCAGTACCAAAATTTGAATTTACGGATTCCAGATACACATCTCCAAAGACTTGGTCATTATCTAAAACGGGCAAAAGCTCGCCTGAATAACTGATACTGTATGCATCATCAATGGCAGTAGGTGCAGCTTCTTTGACTATTTTGACCGTATCTATCGAATAATCAATACATCCCAAACTACTATATGATAAATAAATAATGTTTTCTCCATCACTCAGCTGTGATACAAAAGTGCTTTTATTATTTATATCTGAAAACTGAATGTTTGGATCAGCAGAATACCACCTCACATCGACAATAGGTGCTCCATATAGAGATGTGAGTCGCAGGTCTTCTTGAGGACATGTCACAATATAAGACTCAAGAGCACTAGCTTTGAACTCAGGTGGCGTATTTTTATTGATAATGACCAATGCTGATGGTGCAGAATAACAGCCATTCATCAATGTCTTTATTACAAAATAATTTGATCCGTCCATTAAAGAATATCCATCCGGAATAGAAATGCATTGATTTCTCGTCTGTGTGATAAATTGCCCTTGTCCATCAAATAACACGAAGTTTCCATTTAATTGCAATGTAGTAGGCTCAAAGCAAATCTTAGGTCTTGTATCATCTGTAGAACAAATATTGATCAGCTTGTCGATTGCTTGAGGCACTTTTATCTCTGGGCTGACGATGACTTCCATGCTTTGTATTGTATCAGAAAAACATCCATTGGCTTCCACGGATAGGAAATAAACTCCAGAATTCTCTTGAGCCACATTTTTTATAATTGTGGAATGGTCTGATGAAACAAAATTATTTGGACCATTCCAATGGTATGTGACATTTGGTAGATTCGCAGTGGATAATGTCAAATCGTCTCCAAAGCAAATTGGATTCGGTGATATATTTATCGAAGGCGCTGCTGGTTTGGGAAATACGTGGACGAATATTTTATCTGACTCCGCTGACGAACATCCATTATTTATAACATTTAAGGAATAATAACCTGAGTGATGTACTGATACGAACCAAATATCAATAACTGAAGTATCAGTTTTTACTGTGCCTAATGGTGTATTCCAAGCATATACTTGATTATCCAATGCATTCGTTTTTAATGATATGATTTGTCCATCACAGTAGCTGGTATCGCCATAAATCTTGGGTTGGTCAGGTATGATTGTAAAATTCACATCTATAGTTTTTGATTCAGAATTGCAACCATTATTTTGTATGTGAAGTGCGTATGTGCCAGAAACGTCTTGCTCTACTTTGGTGATGGATGCATTTCTATCGCTGCTTATATATCCATTTGGCCCAGACCAAAAATACGAATAATTAGAGCCGTCAGGAAAAACAGACGGACTCAGTGTAATAGTACTGCCTTTAGGAACACACAATCCTGCATCATGACTAAGCGCCGTTATCGTTGGAACTGAAATGATGTCAATGGATGTGCTCAGCGTATTTGTACATCCTGAAGGTGTTGATACAGTAACAACATAAATTCCGGCCTTCCCTGATATTTTGGGATTATAAACTGATGGAATATTTGAAATTGGTCCTTGCCAATTATAGGAAGCATCAGGAATATATGATACCAATAATTGCAATGAATCGCCATCACAGATTGGACTGTCTGAAGAAACACTTATCTCTGAAAGGTCTTCTATCACAACTTGTTTAGGACTGGATATAGCAGAAGCACAGTTGCCTTTGATAGCTCTCACTTGCCAATTCCCTTCAAAAGTTGTCTGAACATTGGTCAAATTTAAAATATTTTGTTGTGTCACACGAAAAACCTGACCATTGAGAGTCCATTCAAATTTATCCGCATTAGATGCATTTGATGATGTTAAAATCATAGTACCATCTTTACAAAATACTGTATTGCCTGATATTGTTGGAATAGATGGTTTTTCAAACACTGTGACGATAATCGATGCTGTGTCTGAAATACAACTTCCATTTTTTATTACCAACTGGTACTTCCCCTCATGGGTTTTATTGACATCTTGAATAGAAGGAGGAAACTGACCAGTATAGGTATATCCGGAAGGTCCACTCCACAAGTAGGTATAATTTGGATTTGAAATAGATGTACTGAATGTAATATTGTCACCTTCACAAGGCGTAAGAAATGATTCATCAACACCTATTGCTGGTGTTTTCAAAGATGTTATCTTCAACACAGTCGAAGGTTCAGATGTGCAACCGGGACCATCAACGATGACATAATAAAAATGCACTCCTATTGTTGGGGTTACGATGACTTCGTTATTTGAATTTTCAGCTATAAGAACACCGGTTGGATAGATACCTTCAAACCACTTATATTTTATATTGCCACTGTATCTTGTCGCAGTCAAAACGATTTTTTCATCTTCACAATACGTAGTTTGCACTGATGTAAGTGCAGGTTTGGTAATAGGGTTTATATTCACCGTGACAGTACCTTGCGACGTACAACCATTGAAGCCTGTCACCGTCAATATGTACACACCATTATATGAAATATCAGCATTTGGAATTGTTGGATTTTCAGTAAAAAATTCTATCCCGTTATTTCCTTTCCAGTGGTAGGTCAAAGTACCGGAATCTCCTATTGTTTCAACATTTGCGCTAAATTTCAAGGTATCATTGGCACATAAGCCTGATGAAAAACTTGGTTTCAATTCTTTGGTTATCACCCTTACCAAACTCATGCATGAATCAATATTTCCGTGGCTATCTTCTGCCAACAGAACCATTTTTTGGTCACTACCTACAAAGCTACAATCAATAGATTCCGGTATTGTCCTGAATTCCAATGAACTACAATTATCAGTGCTTCCATCTTCAATCAAATCAATGTTCACAGCTGTGGACTCGGTTCCAGATGGATCAGCAATAAGTATAGCGTTTTTACACTTTGCAATTGGTTTTATGGTATCTTTTACAATGACATTCAAATGGCAATTTCCTAGATTACCAAATTTGTCCTCTGCTGAAATGGTCACAATATTTTCACCTACATTCAGCAAAAGTGACTTCGAAATGGCTGACTGTGGTAGTGCAAAAGTGGGGATATTCGTAGCATTAGAAACCTTCAATTGAAAGTTTACATCCGAATATGACAGTTTACCTTGTAAGTAGGATTCATTATCCAAAGTTTGATTGGGCATTAATGGTTCACAAGGGTGTATGGTTACTAGATTATTTTCCCTATTTGGAACCGCAGCAAATGATATCTGATTGTTTGAAATCCATGTATTGAAAAGCGGCGCAGGAATAAAAAATTCATTTGTCGAAAGTCCACACACGGTACTGTCCTGTCTCACCACCGTCTTGCCAAGGTAGTAACCACCCGGCCCATAGATATCGAAGAAGGTGTTGACATCATTATTTTGTCCAAAATAAAATATTTCCAATTTCACCTCATTTGACAAATGTCTTATTGGAAATAAATTATTGAATACCAATTGTTTACTTCTTGCATCATGGGTTTGCGTGGTACTATTATATTGAAAACTGATCAATGAAGCTTCTTTTGAAATTGGATTAAATGTTTCATATTTTATATTACCACCACAGGATTCTGACACTTCGATATCCAATGGTAAAGTAACATTTTTTTGACAGGAATCAGCAGTTACAAAACATGTAATATCAGCAGGACAATCAATTTCAGGGGCTGTTTTATCTTCTATTTTGATGTAGGTCTCACAGGTGGAAACATTTCTTGCACAATCTTCCATTTCATATGTAAGAATGTGTTCCCCTGCTGCCAAAACCAATCCAAGGCTATCTAATGCCGAAGAAAGTTTTATACGATCCCCAGAATCCAATCTATACCATTTCGTTATCGTATTTTTTACATCAACATCGTATTGAAGTGTTGCTTCGATACTACTGCCATTACAGATGTCATTGACGGAAAGAACAGCATTGTCCGGAACGATGTTTGGAACAAATTTCAATGTAATATATCCATCACTTGCCCATGTTTCCAACTTTGATTTTGGGATGGTTACATCAAAATTGGTTGATGCACATTGTCCTATGCCTACAGGAGTTGTACCCAATACATCCTCATCTTCACTGTAAATTGTAAAAAATTCAGTGGCATCATCTATGTCGGCATTATTGATTTTTAAATGTACAAATCCATCTGTCAATATAGTTGCAGCCGGATTCAATGGACCGATATTTAATATTGCAGTGTGCACTATGGAAGTCTGACTTCCGGAATCATCGGATACTAATGGTACTTTAATTTTTCTAATGATGGGTGATTCTTCATCTACACAAGAATCATTCACTTTCGGAATAGCTAGACTAACTTTTCGTTCGCAAGCCAATGGATCAGTGGTCAATAAAAGTTCCGATTGACAATTGCTTAAGGTTGGCGGAATTGTGTCAACCACACCCAAAAACCCTGTTGTATAACTAGCATTTCCACAGGTATCAAAATACACCACATCCAATTGCAACCTTGCTAAATATCCGGTTACATCTGACGGACAAGCATTTGGCGGGAAGGTGACTGGTAATTTTCCGGGATATGTAGAACTATCCAATAGGTCATAGCTACCATGTTCAGCAATGAAATATTGAGCATTATTGCAAACACCTTCTCCGTTTGAACTTCCCTTGGTTGCAATCCATTGGATTAGTGAATCTTGAATAGACACAGATGCATCACAGTGCACTGATAGTGACCTTGCAGTCGAAACTATAGTTGGATTGATATTCTTTCGAACATTTATTTCCTGTATTACAGTGTCCGTATTTAAGCAAACATCTTTCAACACATACTTGCGAGAGTATTGCGTCAAGCAACCAGAAATTGTTATTGAATCATGAAATGTTATATTCGGATAACTACAGTTGTCTTTGACTTCAATCAAGTTCTTTGTTTTGAGAGTGTCGTAAGCGATACAGGTGAGATTTTGAATATCATTTTTAATAACCTTTGGTGGTGTTGTATCTCGAACAGTAATAACTTGTGTATATTCACTCGAGTTTTGGCATGCATCAGTTGCAGTCCACATTCGAATCAATGTATAAGAATAATAACTACAAAATGTGGAGTCAGATCCTTGAGTACTATTTACTGTCAAAGTGATATTCGGTGATCTGTCACAAAAATCTACTACCTGAATGTTTGGCAATGGTACGTGATCACATGAAACAATGGTATCTTTTGGAGGATTTACAAAAACCGGTGCAACATCATCAGTTACTGAAAATGCCGTCGTTCCTGGTGTTCTTATTTCATTTCCGCAATCATCCAATGCAAAGAAATTGATATTCAATCGCCATTCACAGATACTATCAGGAATAGCAGGGTACGGACCACTTTCAATGAGTCCCGATCCACTTTGTATCGGAATGTTATTATGAGATATACTATATAGAAAACGAGTCCATCTTACACTATCACTACAAGCATCGGTCGCTGTATATCCACCTTTGTTTCGAATCCATTGTATTAATGTATCTCTGATTCCTACTTGACATGAATATGCAACATTTGGAACTGAATTGATAGTAGGTGGTTGGTTATCTTCTGTATAAAATTTTGCAGTTGTAGATAAACTTTGGTTTCCGGCAGCATCAACAGCATAGAATGTTACTGTAACTGATTGTGTATGTCCGCACAAAGTGTCTGATGACGTATTGAATACAAAAAGTGCTGAATCCCGACTTATATGTCCAACAAAAAGTGGTTGTTCGCCGGAATCATCCGTAGCTTGTGCATAGCCTCCGTGTTTATACCAATCATTAAATTTGGTGATGATATCAGGAGTATTACACGCAAATCCGGTATCAATTGCAGGTGATACAATAATGGGTGGCAAAGTATCTTGACTTTGACCACAAATAGCAAAAAATATTATTAAAAAAGTGTTCAGTGCCTTCCTAATCGAAATAGGCACACCAGTTACATACCTAAAAAAAGACCATCTTTTAGGTAGTGTGTGAAAATTGGTTATTAAATTCATGCTATCAATATATTTCATCATCCAAAATCATAGGGAAATGACTATTAGACATGACAATATAACGCAAATATACGAGTAATAAATGAGAATTATGAATATGGTGAATTTTTGATCTTTTATTGGATTAGACGACTTCTCAAGTGCATAGGAAAATTGATTTCAAATATACATCGTCCCAAATTAGTTTTTTCTACAGATTATTCTCTTTCATTAAACGATGCGTTTTTTTGAATCGAAGTTTAGGTGTGTAAAGTCTTCATCTTAATCGATGGAGCTCATTTCCTTCATTCGATTTTTATTAAATACACAGGTATCACTTTATTTTAAGAGTATGTTTAAAATTTATCCTTTAGCAAGAAAATGTTATATTTTATTGTCCAAAAACAAAATTTAAACATACTCTAAATAGAAATACTTCGCATTCCACAAAACACGAAGTATTTCAAATCTTAGAAAAAATATTTTTTCCTTTGTGATCCAAAATGTCGCCAAATAGTAAAACTGAGTTTTATCCTACTTTGAATTAGTTGTCATCCGGATCGCTAATGGACAAAATGAAGCAAATTAAATTACTTCAAATCAAATCTATCCGCATTCATAACTTTTACCCATGCTTTGACAAAATCATGAACAAATCGTTCCTTATTGTCATCTTGGGCATAAAACTCGGCATAAGCTCTCAATACTGAATTGGAACCAAATACCAAATCTACTCTTGTCGCTGACCATTTAACTTTTTTGGTGGATCTTTCAACAACCTGATATAAATTTGACCCTGCAGGCACCCAACTATTGTTCATGTCCACTAAATTTACAAAGAAATCATTGGATAGAACACCAGGATGTTGAGTAAATACACCATGATTTAACCCGCCATAGTTGGCACCCAAAACGCGCATTCCACCGACCAATACTGTCATTTCAGGAGCTGTAAGGCCCATAAGTTGAGTTCGGTCCAAAAATAATTCTTCAGGTTTAGCAGCATACTCTTTTTTCTGCCAGTTGCGATAACCATCATGGATAGGTTCCAAAACACTGAATGATTCCACATCTGTCATTTCCTGTGTGGCGTCTCCTCTTCCCGGACTGAATGGCACTGATATATCAAAACCACCTCTTTTAGCAGCTTGCTCTATTGCTGCACTTCCACCCAAGACGATTAGATCTGCCATGCTAACATTTTTAGACAAATTGGATTGTACCTTACCCAAAGCATTAAGGACTTTTTCTAATCTAACAGGCTCATTTCCTTCCCAAAATTTTTGTGGAGACAAGCGGATTCTTGCACCATTTGCACCACCTCTATAATCTGAACTTCTAAATGTACGGGCACTATCCCATGCAGTATTGATTAGGTCAATTTCTGAAACACCACAATTAAGAATAGATTTCTTGGCGTCTTGTATTTCTTGAGCTGATAGAGAATAAGTTGTGGTAGGAATCGGATCCTGCCAAACCAAATCTTCTGCAGGAACTTCAGCTCCCAAATATCGTGATTTCGGACCCAAGTCTCTATGCGTCAATTTGAACCAAGCTCTTGCAAATACATCAGAGAAATAATCAAAATCGTTGTAAAACTTTTCTGAGATCTTTCTGTATTCAGGGTCCATTTTCATAGCCATATCTGCATCAGTCATGATAGGATTCTGCCTTGCTCCTGCTACGTGCGCATCCAATGGCTTATCTTCTTCTTTGATGGAAACCGGTTCCCACTGCCAAGCTCCGGCAGGGCTTTTGCGAGATTCCCACTCATGATTCAACAATAGGTCAAAGTAACCATTGTCCCATTTTGTTGGATGGGTTGTCCAAGCACCTTCAAGACCACTTGTTACTGATTTTTCTGCATTTCCTGAACCATCAGGATTATGCCATCCAAACCCTTGCTCTTGGATATCTGCTCCTTCAGGACTTGGACCTAGTTTGGATGCATCGCCATTTCCATGGGCCTTTCCTACAGTGTGACCTCCGGCTGTGAGAGCAACTGTTTCTTCATCATTCATATTCATACGCTTGAATGTAGTTCTAACATCCTGGGCTGTTTTCAAAGGATCAGGATGTCCATCTACACCTTCAGGATTGACATATATCAAGCCCATTTGAACAGCCGCTAATGGATTCTCCAATGATTCTCTATCCGAAACGCTATCGTATCTGTTTTCAGTTGCAGCAAGCCATTCCTTTTCTGCACCCCAATAGACATCAATTTCTGGATGCCAGATATCTTCTCTACCTCCGGCAAAGCCATAGGTCTTTAACCCCATAGATTCATAGGCAACATTTCCAGCTAATACAAATAAATCAGCCCAAGAAATTTTATTGCCGTACTTCTTCTTGATGGGCCACAGTAATCTACGAGCTTTGTCCAAATTTGCATTGTCAGGCCAGCTATTCAGTGGCGCAAATCGTTGGTTTCCTGTGTTGGCGCCGCCTCTGCCATCTGTTGCCCTATATGTTCCTGCCACGTGCCAAGCCATCCTAATCATTAATCCTCCATAATGACCCCAATCAGCCGGCCACCAATCCTGACTATCCGTCATTAAATCAGAAAGGTCAGCTTTTACAGCAGTTAAATCCAGTTTTTTAAATTCCTCGGCATAGTCAAAATCTTCATTATAAGGATTTGTTTTTCTATCATGCTGATGTAAAATGTCCAGATTTAAAGCATTGGGCCACCAACTCATGACAGAATTTTTAGACTCCGTATTCGCCCCATGCATGACAGGGCATTTTCCGTTTTCTTGATGATTCATGTTGAATATTTTATATTGATAAAGTATACTTATTAATTACTCTTAAAAAAAATTTGGGTTGCATATTTAATGAGACAAATGACAATACTATTGGTTTATAAATAATTAATAGGACAACTGTCACATCTAAAAACACTTAAGCCAACAGATATATACACAACCATTGAATTTACAATCCCAATACAATGCCAAACTGCTACTGTACCAAAAACAAAAAATATCGAAATATAATGAAGGGCTAAAAATTACCACAATAACTCATTGACTGTCTGTTTTGTTCAAAGAATTTGAAGTGATTATGATCAATTTTTAAGTTGCTTTAACTCATCACATTCCAATTTTACAGTACACCTATTTTTAAACTTGCATTATTTTCCCATAAACACCATCACTTCCTGCATCTTTTGTTTGTCTAAAAGTGAAGATAAATTTTGGATCATTTGTTCTTTAAGTTTTTCTAATGACAAATTATTAAGCTTTGCAAATACAGCGTACCTGTCTTGAATATTTGTGCTTTTATCAGAATCAGTTTCAATAAACATTCTATCCAATGGAAGAAATTGTAACATCTCGCTAAAAGTGTTATTCATAATTTGGGCTGGTGCGACCGAAACTCTGCATCCAGCGTCGATGATTTGCTTTGCTAATAATTTATTTCTTACAAAGCCATGAATCACCCACGGTGTTTTTCCATATAATTTGCGGATTTGAAGCAATCTATCGAACTGTCGTACACAGTGTATTATGATGGGTGAATGAAGTTCATTTGCTATTTCTATGTGTTGCAAGAATATCAACTCTTGAGTGTCCAAATCTATTCCTTTCAACTTATCTAAACCACACTCACCAATGGCGAAACAATAAAGATCAGTTTGATATTGCCCTAATAAAAGTTGTTTTTCATTTTCCTTTAGCGGTGCTTCTGTCCACCAAGGATGAAATCCAATAGTATAATATCCTTGTGGTTTTGGCTTGCTAGGATGCCAGGATACTATTTCAAGAACATTTCTTTGAAATGTATTTCTGTGGGTATGAAAATCAAGATAAGGTACCATTAAAAAAAAATAGCCCAATGGTGTTACATCGGGCTATTAAGATGTTATTTATTACTATTATTTGAAAACAATTCTTTTGCTCAAAACACCTTTATCGAACTGCATTTTTACAATATACATGCCCGAATCCAGATTATCGCGTTTAATTGTCACATTGCTAGAATTTACGTCAACTACATTTTTAAGCATAAACCCGGAAATATCATACAAAGAGAATGATTTAATAGGTGTATCATCGCCAACTGAAAGGTTAATCTCTGTTGATGCAGGGTTTGGTGCCATGACTAAGTTAACATTCGTATCCGAAAGGTCTTTAGTGCTCACTTTAGCAACGCAAGACGATAGTCCAAGGGCGAAACAAGCACGTGGTGCATAAAAAGCCATAATGGTATCGATATATTTTAATGCACTACTTTTGTCGGTGTTACATCCTGTTGTATTAGGGTCAGTAGTTGGTTTTGGTGTGGAAGCTGACATCCATTCCCAAGGAGACGATGATTCATCAGGAGTACCTGTAAATGAATAAAATCCTAAATTTGACGTAGAACTATAAGGGTTCCATTTATTTGTTGGAATACTTGAAAACACATCATTCAATCCTAATAGATCCGCTCTGGCTTGTACGTCGCATGAGCCACTTACTTCTACCACTGGTTGAGGTCCTGTCAGTGTCGGAACATTCAAAACATCTGTTTCACATGGAGCAAATTTATCAGATGGCACATGGAACGAAATAACAGGAATTTCCATTTTATTCATCCATGAGCTATCTCCCAATGCACCACCCATATTGACAGCAAGAGCGAAATCTGACGAATAACCGGGATAATTTGGTTTAGACAACGTATCCCCAACTGGAAGAGTTGTGATGGCATTGTAAGTTGCATCTACTGTTGTGATGTCGCCTGTACTTGTGATATTTCCATTATATTTTTCAATCACCATCGGTAAATTGCCAGCTTGTGTTGGAAGAATGAATTTTGTTGGATCTTCCGTTGCAAAAATTTCAGGGTAAGATTTCAAATAAGCTGAAGCTAAAGACAAGTAACCTCCTGTACCTTGACCCCAAACGGTGATTTTATCAGGGTCAATACCATGGACATTCCCCAATTTATCTACGCTGTATCTAAAATAACGGACATATGTACTCAAGTCTTGAACTCCTCTATAAGCTGCATTGATCAAAAAGAATCTTCTAACCAATTCTTGTGGGTGAAGTGGGTTCCAGCCTTGCCTATAGTTGACAACTGCTACCACATAACCCATCTTTGCAAGCCTAGTTGCTATCTCAACATTACTAGAGTCTCTCATGGTACCTCCACAAGCACCATTGATCTCATATGGCATAAAATTACCTGTGTGTAAATAAATCACCAATGGGCGATTTGTGACAGTATCTCCAACAGGAGTATAAAACTGAGCAACTAATGGCTGTTTAGCTGTGTGTCCTTGCTGCATTTGTAGCGCCGCAAAAATCCACGGCATAATAGTATAATTTGATGCTACAGGCGTGATTGCACTAACGGCAACCTCATCAAATACCGGTTCAAGGTAGCGCTCTTGAGCATCCACCTTAAAAATAATCAGTGAAATAAAAAATGTAACTAAAAGTGTAAAATGTCGCATAATATGATTTTAAAGTTAATAAAATTTAATTTTTCTTTTTGAACTCGTAGGTCAATGACGCGTAGGCCATCCTGCCAATTCTTGGCCCTCCATAGGTCTGAAACTGCTTATTGTTCAATACATTGGATGCACCTACTTTGAAAACTAAATATTGCCTTGGAATATTCAGAGATACTTGAGCGTCTAATAGTTCATATGAAGGAATTTGTCCTGTAAATTGCGGTGATCCTTCAAATATAAAACCTTCCACCCATTTATAATTTACATTGAATCCTAAAGAATTATTTTTCCAATTTAGAGGTAAATCCCTTCCAGAAATTCCCACATTGAATTTATTTTTCGGTGTATTGAAGGCCGGAACTATTTTATCATTTACATTGGTAACCAAATCATTAAAACTATAATTACCATTCAATGCATAATAACTTTTAAAGTAATAATTTAAACCAACGCTAAACCCTTGGGATTTTACTGTCTCTGTAGAATTTGCGGCTACCCTGACCACCTGTAACGCTCCATATCGTGGAACAACTAAATAACTTGGTGGTGGGAACTGAGGAATCGTATCAAATGGCAAATCTATACCTATCTTATATCCTATGAAATCGTTGTAAAAATTATAATAATAACTCATATCCAAAAACAGGTTATTAAATAAAGTAGTTCTATATCCGATTTCAAAAGTCTTCACTTTCTCGGGGCTGATAGGTTTTATTATTTCTCTGGTAAGTTGTGTATTGGGAAACTCTCTCCACCGACTAAAAGAATCCAAGTTTATCAAGTGATTATAGCCTTCTAAATTGCCCAAAAGCAATGCAGGGCCTACTTTCAAATGGAGGTATTGATCCGATAATGTAGGGTTTCTGATAGCAGATGAAAAAGACAATCTTATATAGTTGTTTTCAGATGGTTTGTACACCACTGAAGCGGCTGGACTAAAAAGAAAATTGAAATTTTGATTTTTATCCATCCTAGCTGCCAGACTGAAGGTAAATTTTTGAACATCTTTACTTATTCCTGAATAAAACCCATATTCGAAATTTGAAATGCGATTATACTTATTTGTTGTGTGATTTAAGCTGTCAGAAAATATAGTTCCTTCTGAATTTGGTCTATATAGTCGCGCATTGGCCCCTACGACAAAGTCTTTAAATCCATCTAAATGAATCATATACTGACCATGCACATGGTACAATGCTGATTTGTCAAAAAACTTAGTACCATTCTCAACAGCGTTATTTTTTCTGGAAGTAATCTCATTAAATAGAGAATCAAATCTCTCTGTTCCGGGAACAAAATAATCTAAACTTCCTTTGGTTGATTTTCCGGAGTTTGCATAGAGAGCTGCTTGTTGATGCCAGTAGCTCAATGAATCTGCATGATCAATTTGCCATTGTTGTGCTATTTCAAGCGTTTCAAATGAGTAACCTTGGGCTTTCATTTTTTTAAATACTGATCCAAGATTGTTTTTGACCCACCATTCTTCGTAAGCAGCAGCCCATTCATCATATGATTTGGATGCTTCCAACATTTTTTGAGCAGTAAAATATGGATCATACGATTTTCCAGAATTTTCATGTGTGGCATAGGCTCTGATAAAGTATTTGTCCTTTTTAGTCAATTCAATTTTATGCTGGAAAAATTGAATTCCTTTCAAAGAAAATCGATTATCGCCCTGATAGACTGTAGTTCCTGAACCATAATTTGATGATAATATTAGCTCGGGAGATTCATATGATTTTGAAGGCATCAACCTAAAATGAAGTGCCACACCACCTTTTAAATTATTGGTATTGTAATCTACGAGATCCACTTCTTTATAGCCAGTTCTATAATAGCGGTTTAGACCCGCTCTTGAATCCGCATATCCTACATGTTCAGTATAGTTTTGATCTCCATAAATATTGACAGCATCCCATCTTCCCGGGTTTTTAGCAGGATTTTCAAAAATCCTATTGCCATCTGAATCGGTGATAGGATCATAATTATCCGCAACCCAATCATACGCTTTTAAATAGTATAAATTCAATTTATAGGCAAAAAATTCAAATCCATTCTTATTTTTAAATGCATCACCATACCTCAATCCGGCAGATAGCATTTGTCTCTCTCCAACTTTTACAGAAGCAGATAAACCCTTATGAAAAAATGGATTTTTGGTTTCCATGGCTATGACTCCATTGAAGGCATTTGGACCGTAAAATGCTGAACTTGCGCCAACAATCAAATCCACTTTTTGGATATCCAATTCAGGTGCTCCAAGAAAATTACCTAATGAAAAATTAAGGCCCGGAGACTGATTGTCTACACCATCAATAGTTTGCAATGACCTTACGGGGCTTGTACTATTGAAACCTCTAGTATTGATGACAGTAAATCCGAGACTTGCTGTTGTCAGGTCAACACCCTTCAGCGATCCAAGTCCATTATAAAAATCGGTGGAAGCAGTTTGTTTGATTGCAATAGCATCCAATGATTCAATGGTGAGAGGTGCTGCTTTTTGCTTTTCTGATACGCGCTGACCTTTGATTTCCACTCCGAGATCAATAGTAACGGCGTCTTCTTCCATTTCAATTTTGATCTTTTGGTCTTTGCTCTGTACTTCATAATCCAATGAAGCATAACCTATATAACTGATGTTTATAACTACGGGAAGATGATCTACATCTATTTGAAAGCTTCCATCAAAATCCGTTACATTACCCGCAGTTGCATCCATTTTATCTATGACATTGGCACCAATCAATGGGTCTCCGGTATTTTTATCAATGACAATACCTGAGATTTTAATTTGACTAAAACCAGAAATGGAAATAAACAGTAGTAGAAAAATGACGATAATCTGAGAATCTCTAAACTGCATATATCGAGATAATTGTTTTGATTTGTGTTAATGAATTGCAAAATCAGTGCAAGATATGACTTTTGAGTATGTCCACAAATAATTTGATGATATTTTTTTTGATCCAAAATTAATAATAACATTTTTCAGTATATAAATTTATAATTTTCATTTTTACAATATTTTATTTTACATATTGATTTTTTTTTAATTTAATTTACCATATTGTTTAAACCAACCCATAAATTATAATTTTATCACAAAACCCTTTTGCTCATTTTCTGGTTAATTATTTATGATTTTCTTTCGCACATTATTTTTATCTCTATTTTTAAGTTTTGGGCATGTATTATCATTACAAGCTCAAGAATATCAATCATTTGAATCATTTGATGCGCTGAAGGCTTATGCCTTTAAGAATAATGACACGACTTACATTGTTAACTTTTGGGCTACATGGTGTGGTCCGTGTGTAAAAGAGTTGCCTTATTTTGAAAGCGTTTATCGCTCTTACGCTTCAGAAAAAGTAAAGTTGATCTTGGTAAGTTTAGATTTTCTAAATAAAATAGAATCTCATTTCATTCCTTTTCTAAATGAACATCACTTTTCAGGTGAAGTCTGGTTACTGAGGGACAGGAGATTCAATAAGTGGATTGATGAAGTGGACCCTTCATGGTCAGGAGCCATACCTGTTACTTTATTAATCAAAGGCGGTCTCAGAAAATTTCAAGAAGGTGAGTTTTCATCGGAAGAGGATTTATCGATATTTGTACAAGATTTTATTTCACAATCAAAATAATTTAGCATGAACATATTAATTTTTATCCTAGCACATTTGGTACTTACTGTAACACATCAAGGCTATCAACCGGGTGATGTAGCCACTGATTTCAGTTTAAAATCGACAGACGGAAAAATGGTGAGCATGAAGGATTTTCCTGATGCAAAAGGATTTATTATCGTCTTTACCTGTAATCACTGCCCTTTTGCAATAAAATATGAAGATAGGATCAATGATTTAGCGAAAAGATATAAACCACAAGGTTATGAGCTAATTGCAATCAACCCAAATGATCCTGAAGTCCAACCAGCAGATAGCTTTGAAGCAATGCAAGTACGTGCAAAGGAAAAATCATTTGCCTTCCCATATTTGTTTGATGAAGGTCAGCAAATATTTCCACAATATGGCGCGACAAAAACTCCACATATATTCCTGTTGGATAAAGAAAGAGTTGTAAGATACATAGGTGCAATAGATGACAATGTAGAAGATGCTACCATGGTTCAAGAAAAGTACTTAGAAAACGCCATTGCAGCTCTATCACAAGGTAGCCTTCCTGAACCTTCAGTAACAAAAGCAATAGGATGCTCCATCAAAGTTAAAAAGTAAAGTTTCAGTTGAAATTATAGAAACTCATTTCAAAGAAAGGGTAAGATTATTTACATTTTGTAATTGTAATCAGGAATAACTTTTCATGTGAAAGTAGTCAAAAGGACATCATTACTGATGTGTAATTTAGAGAAATTGGTTTTTCTCCATTGACATTACATTACAAATTTTGACACAACAAGATAAGGTTATTTCTTTGGGATACTATGTACCTTTGCGGTTTAAAACTTTATCATCATGTTTGATTGGTTTAAAACACTTTTTGCGCCATCATCCGGTTCTGACGCTACACAGTCATTAATTGCGATCTTCATCACCATAGGATTGGGAGTATTGATAGGTAGGATTAAGGTAGGCAAAGTGGCTCTTGGTACTTCAGCTGTCATGTTTGTTGGGTTGTATTTAGGTCATATTGGTTATTCGATAGAACCAAACATATCAAATTTTTTACGGGATTTTGGCCTATTGATGTTTGTGTATGCCATTGGAATTCAGGTTGGACCTTCATTTTTTTCATCTTTCAAGAAGGAAGGTCTGAAGTTCAACTTGCTGAGCGTAAGTGCTGTGATTTTGGGTGGAATTGTCACAGTAATTTTGTATAAGGTTGCGCATTTGAGTATTGACAATGCAGTGGGATTGATGTCTGGAGCAGTAACCAATACTCCAGGTTTAGGTGCTGCAACATCCACATTGCATGAAATCAGTAACGCATCACCTGAAAAAACATTTTTAAATCCGGCTACAGCTTACGCCATCACCTATCCACTTGGTGTATTTGGTGTTATTTTGTCAATTATTGTGAGTAAAAAGTGGTTGAAGATAAATGTTCAAGAAGAACTCAATAAGCTCCATTACCAAGACCAAGACGCCGAAGATATAGTGATAAGAAAGAAATGTAGGATCTATAATCCCGATTTTTATGGAAAAAGTATCTTTAAAATCCTTAAGGAAAATGATTTACAAGATGTTCTAATTACAAGGGTAAAGCACAGTGGCAGCAATGAAGTATTTACGCCTTCTCTTGATGTACGCCTATACGAAAGAGATGTTGTCATGATTGTAGGAAAACCTGCATTTGTTAAAAAATTTATCAATTTAGCCGGCAAGGAATCTACTGACCTTTTGATAGAGAAAGATCATGATTTGATTTCAAAATTTATCTATGTATCAAAGAAGTCTGCCGCCAATAAAACATTATCTGAACTCGATCTTTTCAATAAATATGGCCTTAAGGTGACACGAGTATATCGATCGGGGATGGAGCTTTTGGCACACCCTTCCTTGAGACTATTTTACGGTGACATGCTCAGAATTGTTGGGAATAAGGAAGATATTGAAGATGTGGAAAAACTCATCGGAAATTCAGAGAAGAAATTACTAGAGCCAGATTTTATTTCTTTGTTTGGTGGTCTTCTAGTAGGAATTATCATTGGCTCAATTCCCATCGTTATTCCCTCTCTGCCTGTTCCGATAAAATTGGGTTTTGCAGCTGGCCCATTGATCGCAGCATTATTGATTTCAAAATACGGTGGTTTAGGAATAATTCATTCTTACATCAACAATGGCGCTATTTACTTTATGAAAGAACTTGGAATAGCATTGTTTTTCACCGCTGTCGGTATCAAAGCAGGTGCGCATTTTTATGACAATTTTATTGAAAATAGTGGATGGCTCTGGTTATTGTATGGCTCTTTTATCACTTTTATTCCTATAATACTTCTTGTATTCATCGGATATAAAGTATTAAAAATCAACTATATGCAGTTAGTTGGATTGATGGCAGGAACCTATACTGATCCTGCTGCCCTCACCTTTTCACAATCTTACCTAAAATCTGATGTCCCAACACAAGCATATGCGACCATCTATCCATTGGTCACAATAGCACGTATTTTTGTAGCTCAAATATTGATTATTTTATTTTTCTAAAATTCACATCATGTCTTCTTCCTATTTACAACCAATTACCCTGAAAAATGGATTGGTAAACATTAAAAATAGAGTAGCGCTTGCTCCACTGACAAATGGCCAAAGTCATGAAGATGGCACCTTGGGTGAAGATGAATTGCATTGGTTAAAGATGAGGGCTGAAGGTGGTTTTGGCACTATCATCTCTTGTGCATCACATGTCTCAAAAACCGGTCAAGGATGGCCGGGACAATTGGGGATTTTCAGCGATGTTCACATTGACGGTTTAAAGACTTTGGCAAGAAATATACATGAACATAATGCTATATTGATTATGCAACTGTATCATGGTGGGGCAAGATCTCCCGAATATTTAACAGGTCAGTCGCCGTGGAGTGCTTCGAAACATCTATACAAAGCCGGTGACAAATCTATCGCCGTGAAGGAAGGTTCCGAGTACGACATTGATCAGGTCATAGATGATTTCGTAAATGCTGCACAGAGAGCCATCAAAGCAGGATGTGATGGTATAGAACTCCACGCAGCACACGGATATTTACTGCATCAATTTTTGAGTACCGAAACTAACCAAAGACAAGATGGTTGGGGTGGAAGTCTAAAAAATAGAGCTAAGATTTTAACGACCATCATAAACAAAATCCAAGCAATCTCTCAGGAAAACTTTGTCATAGGTGTGAGAATTTCACCGGAAGATAAATACACTTTCAAAGGCATCGATTTTGATGACAGTTTGGTTTTAGCAGAATTATTGGAAGAGCAAAGTATTGACTACCTACATATTTCTACATGGGATGCAAAAAAAACACCCGAAAAATATCCATTGTCAAATAAAACTGTCATTCAATTTTTCAGAGAAAAATGCAAAATTCCGATCATGGTCGCCGGAGAAATTTGGACAATAGAAGATGCTGAAAATGCACTTTATGAAGGTGCAGACATGGTTGCATTGGGAAAAGCCGGAATCGGTATTCCTAATTGGCCAAAACTTGCTGAAAATGAACACTTCCAACCAAACAAACCTCCTTATACAGAATCCCATCTGCAAAATGCAGGTTTGAGTCATAAATTCATCGATTATATGAAAAAATGGGCAGGTTTTGTTGTGAATTAAATTGAATTAGTAAAATGATTTGAAGTACAATTTTATATTTACACTATGAAACGTCGATTACCGAATAAACACGACAAAATTGTCAAAGACACATTCTCAAATCCTGAGATTGCTAAGGCTTATTTTTCAGAGTTTTTACCTGATGCACTCAAAGATGTCATTGATTTTAATTCCATGACCTACGTCGACGGGAGTTTTATACAAGAAGAATTTAAAGAGTTTTTTTCAGACCTACTATTCCAATTTAAAGTAAAAAATAGCAATAAAGATCTCATAGTTTCCCTACTTTTTGAACATAAAGCCTATCCGGACAAACATGTACTCATACAGATTGGCAACTACATCTTCAATCAATGGGTCAAAGAGTCCAAAAGCAAACAGAAAATAGTACCCATCATCCCATTTATTTATTACCAGGGAAAGAAAAAGTGGATTATCCCAAGTATTGGGGATTTATTTGAAGGATATCCTGTATCGGTGATGCAGTACATACCATCATTTGACTTTATATATTTAGCTATCAATTCTTTGTCTTACCAGCAACTGGAAGATATTACAGACACGATGTTGTATATAGCACTTTCAGGTCATGATCCGAGGCAAGACATCGGCGATTTTCTAGAAAAAGTAGCCAAAATATTGTCCCTAAAGCACTTGGATGACAATGATTGGAACTTTGTCATTGGAATTTTTGTTTATAAACTTACAAATACCGATACACCAAAGGAGGAGATAAAAACCATTATCAAATCACTTCCCAAACCAATAAATACGAAACTTATGAGCACTTACGAAGCGATTAAAATTGAAGGCAAAGCTGAAGGTAGATTGGAAGGTAAAGCCGAAGGTAGATTGGAAGGCAAAGCCGAAGGAAGAGTGGAAGGTAAAGCTGAAGGAAGATTGGAAGGTAAAGCTGAAGTGGTGCTTGCACTTTATAACGATAAAATCTCCATTGGGCAAATTCAAAAATATACCAAGCTATCTGAAGAAACTATTTTAGAAATACTAAAAAATAATATAAAATTTTAATTCCATCCCATAATAAAGTGTATTCAGCCTTGGATCTATCCTAAAAGTAAAAATTCCTATGAGCACTTACGAAGCGATTAAAATTGAAGGTAAAGCCGAAGGTAGATTGGAAGGCAAAGCAGAAGGAAGATTGGAAGGTAAAGCCGAAGGTAAAGCCGAAGGTAGATTGGAAGGTAAATCTGAAGTGGTGCTTGCACTTTATAACGATAAAATCTCCATTAGGCAGATTCAAAAATATACCAAGCTATCTGAAGAAACTATTTTAGAAATACTAAAAAATAATATAAAATTTTAATTCCATCTCCATTAAAGTATAAATCTACATAGTTATCATTAAAAAGAAAATGAAACTTATAAGCACTTACAAAACAATTTAAATTAAAGGGTTTCAAAAATAAAATTACCAGTACAAAAAAAGACTGCTTGCATCAGGTCAAAAAATGTATTTTAAAAGGAACTCCAAAGAAATTCTATAAAAATCCTTGTAAGCTCAACAATTTAAAACGATTCAACGTTATTGGCCTATCATTAAATAGATAATATTGCAGTTAAATCAAAAGTTGTAAAATAAATTATGAATAATAGTACCTATCACCCTGAAAAATATTGGTCTGAAGTCGCAAAAGTCATTAAAAAAAGAGAAAATGGTAAAAATGTCATAGCAGGTGATGATGAACCCTACTACAGATATAAACGCCAAAAATTCCTATCGTTATTACATTCCATAGACTTCTCTAATAAAACTCTTTTAGAAATAGGATGTGGTCCGGGAGGCAATTTGATAGAAGTATCCAAAAAAAATCCGGCAAAATTGACGGGAGTTGACATTTCTGAAGACATGATATCATTGGCAAAAAACAAGGTACCAAATCATGTTTCTGTGGTGAAAACAAATGGAACCAAACTCAATTTTGAAGATAAGTCATTTGACATTGTCTTTACAGCAACTGTTCTTCAACATAATACTGATGAAGTCATGCTAAAGAATTTGATAAGTGAAATTTGCAGGGTAAGTTCAGATAAAATTTATTTGTTTGAAAGAATTGAAAATCAAATAAAAGGTGACGACCTATGTTTGGGACGACCGGTTGACTACTACACCAAACTAATGAATAATCACGGTTTTGACCTGAAATCTAAAAAATTCATCAACATAGGAGTAAGCTACTATGTATGTGGTATTTTTAGAAAATTATTAAATTCGAGGTCAAGGAAAGAAGGTGAACCACTAAGTGCTATTTCAGTATTGATGCAGAATATCACTCTTCCGGTTACAAAAATACTTGACACAATTTTTACATCAAATAAAGATCTTGCAAAATTAGAATTTGAAAGAGTCAAGACTTCCAAAGTCTAATCCAAAAAAAATCAATTTGCATACAAATAGTCCTGGAGTTTAAATTTACTATCTAGACTTTTAAATGATGCGGTTTTCTTAAAGCCTTATTCATTTTCCCAAATTACGCATTAAAAATTTATTCCAAAAAAATTTCCACTGCGTAATCCGGGTTTTTTAATTTGTGCTAATGTCCACGAGCTTAGAATGCCTAAAATCTAATAATGAAGATTTTGGGATAAATTTTATCTTTCGTTGACATACAAATTAAAAGTTCCAAAGATATTCAGTTCATTTTTGCAATACAAATCGATAAATGTTTTACCTTTGTGCGGTGAGAGGCATACGGCCAGCTCCTTCTGAACTCCCCCAGGGTAGAAATACAGCAAGGGTAGGAAGTCGAGCGGCTCGGTGTGTTCTCTCACTTTCTTCTCACAACATCTTTATCTTCTTTAAACTACAAGGTTACTGTTCATCATCTTCTTCATCTTTCACATCCTTAATGGCTTTATTTAGGTCATTGGTGGCTTTTTTCAACTTTGAAATATCGTTATTCTTGGTTTCCACTTTCGGCGAATCTTTAGACTCTGATTTTGTAGATTGGAATGTAAATCCCTTAGCATCGGTACCAACGTAAATGGTGTCACCTGCATCAAACGTACCTCCCAATAGAAACTTAGCTAAGTCATTTACGATGTCTTTTTGGATGACGCGAGCCATCGGACGTGCTCCAAATTGAGGATCATAACCTAAATCCGCCAATAAATTCATGGCGCTTTGGTCGAATTCTATATTTATCTCTTGTTTTGCCAAATTCTTCTTGAGTTTCTTGATCATCAGACCTGCAATTTGCTTGATTTCATCCTTTGTCAATGGTAAAAACATCACCTTCTCATCTATTCTGTTGAGAAATTCCGGCCTTAAATTCTCTTTAAGCATGTCAAAGACTTCTATCTTGGTGGTTTCTATGATTTCTGCCCTGTGCTTGTCACCCACTGCATCCAAGTCTTCAAAATTTTCCAAAATAGTTTCCGAACCCATATTGGAAGTCATGATGATGATGGTATTTTTAAAATTTGCGATCCTTCCTTTGTTATCTGTCAATCTACCATCATCCAGTACCTGCAATAAAATATTGAATGTATCAGGATGTGCCTTCTCAATCTCGTCCAGTAAAACTATAGAATATGGCCTTCTTCTGACTGCTTCCGTCAGCTGCCCACCTTCATCATAGCCTACATATCCCGGAGGCGCGCCTACCAATCTTGAAACAGCATGTTTTTCTTGAAACTCACTCATATCGATTCGCGTTATAGCGTTCTCATCATCGAAGAGTACTTCCGCAAGTGCTTTGGCCAATTCAGTTTTACCAACACCAGTAGGGCCAAGAAAAATGAATGAACCTATTGGTTTCTTTTCGTCCTGCAAACCGGCACGACTTCTTCGAACTGCATCAGAAACGGCTTGAACCGCCTCTTTCTGACCTATGATCCGCTTACCGATTTCATCTTCTAGGTGGAGCAACTTTTCTTTTTCACTCTTCATCATTTTTGAAACCGGAATTCCTGTCCATTTGCTCACCACATCTGCGATATCATCAGCAGTAACCACTTCATTAGTGAAGCGACTGCTCTCCGGCAATGCATTAAGTTTTTCATTGGCTACAGCCAATTGAGCTTCCTTTTCCTTCAATTCCCCATATCGAATTCGCGCCACCTTCTCAAAATCAGATTCTCGTTCAGCTTTTTGGGCTTCGTATTCAAGTCCTTCAATGGATTTTTTAATGGATTGAATGGTATCAACGATTTCTTTTTCAGAGTGCCATGAAGCTTTTATGGAATCTAATTTTTCTTTTGCATTGGCAATTTGTTCATTGATCACCTTTAGTTTTTTCTCATCATTTTCTTTTTTGATGAGTTCCTTTTCAATTTCCAATTGTCTTACTTTCCTATCCCATTCATCGACGACCTCAGGAACCGAGTCTAATTCCAACCTCAATTTTGAAGCAGCTTCATCGATCAAGTCTATAGCTTTGTCAGGCAATTTGCGCTCTGAAATGTACCTATTGGAAAGTTCAGCTGCTGCGATCAATGCTTCATCGAGAATTTCAATTTTATGGTACACTTCATATTTATCTTGGATACCTCTAAGAATGGAAATTGTGTCTTCAACGGATGGTTCATCAATATTGACGGTCTGAAATCTCCTAACCAAAGCTTTATCATCTTCAAAGTACTTTTGATATTCATCCATTGTGGTGGCTCCAATAGTTCTAAGTTCGCCACGCGCCAAAGCTGGTTTCAATATATTTGCAGCATCCATCGCGCCTTGTCCACCTCCGGTTCCGATCAATGTATGTATCTCGTCAATAAATAGGATCACTTCTCCGTCGGATCCGACCACTTCATTTATTAATGATTTGAGTCGTTCTTCAAACTCCCCTTTATATTTGGCACCTGCGACCAATGCTGCCATATCTAATGCAAAGATCCTTTTGGTTTTCAAGTTTTCTGGCACATCGTGCTTGACAATTCTCCAAGCCAAACCTTCTACGATGGCAGTCTTACCCACGCCAGGATCTCCTAATAGGATTGGGTTATTCTTTTTCCTCCTAGATAAAATATGCAAGATTCTTCTAATCTCTTCATCACGACCTATGATGGGATCAAGTTTGCCCGTTTCGGCACGCTCATTGAGGTCGATAGCATACTTCTTCAAAGAATTATACTGATTTTCCGCATTTTGATCGGTTACGCTCCTCCCTTTTCTCAATTCTGTAATAGCTGCTTTCAATTTTTCTAGAGTAGCACCTTGATTTTTGAGCAAGGTAGAAGCTTTATCATTACCGGATAATATTCCCATGAATATGAGTTCCAAAGAGATAAATTCATCGCCAAAATCTAACATCATTTTCTTAGCTGATGCCAAAGCCTTATTCGCATCATTGGTAAGATATTGCTTGTCTCCGCCTTCAACCTTTGGATATTTTTCCAGCTCTACATTCAAGTCACGCTTGAGCATAGGGATATTAATACCCATTTTATTGAGTAAAAACTCAGACAATTTTGGGTCTGTTTCCATGATTCCACGTATAAGGTGGATCGTGTCAACGCCTTGTTGACCTAGTGATCCTGCCAATTGCTGTGATTTCAATATGGCTTCTTGTGCATTTATGGTGAAATTTTCGTATGTCATATCTATTTAATTTGTCATAAAAGTACAAAGTTTCTTCCACATGGTATTTGTGTCAATTTGTCATTACAATACACAAAATCAGTGTCATTGTGGCATATTTTTATACAATAAAGTGATCGAAATCATGACTGTAAAATTGAAAAAATAAGTACCTTTGCGGCTCAAAATAATTGTCCTATGGCCAGAGAGATCACATTAAGAGAAGCATTAGGTGAAGCGATGTCTGAAGAAATGAGACGAGACGAAAGGGTCTTTCTCATGGGTGAAGAAGTTGCCCAATACAATGGTGCCTACAAAGTCAGCAAAGGAATGTTGGATGAATTTGGTCCAAAGCGCGTGATAGACACACCCATTGCAGAGTTAGGATTTGCCGGGATCGGCGTTGGAGCAGCCATGAATGGCTTACGACCTATTGTGGAATTTATGACATGGAATTTTGCTGTATTGGCATTTGATCAAATCGTCAATAATGCAGCCAAAACGGTATCTCAGTCAGCAGGACAGTTTTCTTGTCCCATCGTATTCAGAGGTCCGTCAGGTTCTGCGGGACAATTAGCTCAACAACACTCTCAAACTTTTGAATCGTGGATGGCGAATACACCTGGTTTGAAGGTGATCTCTTGTATTGATCCGGCTGATGCAAAAGGATTGCTCAAATCTGCTATCAGAGACGAAGATCCTGTATGTATGATGGAATCAGAGATTATGTACGGACTTAAAGGCGAAGTTCCTGATGGAGATTATTTAGTTCCTATTGGAAAAGCTGCCATTCGTAGAGAAGGTACAGATGTCACTATCGTATCTTTTAATAAAATGATGGAAGTGGTCAAATCTGCTGCTGATGAGCTAGCAAAAGAAGGTATATCAGCAGAGGTGATTGACCTGCGCACTATAAGACCTTTAGATTATCAAACACTTATCACATCAGTCAAAAAGACAAATCGCTTGGTCGTAGTGGATGAATCTTGGCCGTTTGGTTCTATATCATCAGAGATTGCATACATGATACAAAAGCAAGCATTCGACTATTTGGATGCACCTGTGATAAGGGTCAATGCTGCAGATACTTCATTACCTTATGCCGTTTCTTTCTTGGATGAGTACCTACCTACCCCTGAAAAAGTCATCAAAGCGGTGAAGGAAGTCATGTACATGACGGCATAAAGATTTCAACATTTTTGTTGAGGGTGATGAAATTTCAAAATTTCTACAGCTGATAAGCTGAAATCGTATTATTTTTAGTACTTATGATAACCATTTCATTGGTTCTATCATCAAAATATACGTCATCATATCGATTAAAACTAAAGTTCTTTTCAAAGCAATTTGAAGATAGATTTAAAGCTACTAGAAATATATTTCTATTGTAATCACCCGTTATCATGTATATATTATTTTCGTGTTTGAATAAGACAGAATTTTTATGTTCTAGGATTACGGTGCCTGAAACAGCATCAATTAGTAATTCCGGACTACGAGAATATTTGGCATTAACGGGTTTGACTTCATTTCCGAATGTAAATTTTTCTTGCCCAGTTAGTAAATCTATTACTTTTGTCACTTGCTCAAGAGAAATAGAATCCCTGTAACTAATGTACATATCATTGTGATATCCTCTTTCCCATCCCTTAGAATAACTTTTATCAAATGGAATTGATTTTTTATATTCAATCTTTCCGTTCGCAACCTCAAAGGTGATCATATTTAATGTAGGTTCATTGTGCATGTATGTGACATGAGACAAACCACTGTCATCTTCCCAAACAACAAAATCTTTAATATATGATCTAAAAAAATTGAGGTTTTCATGATAAAATGTGACTTGATGCGAGTTTAAATCAAAAATTTTGACTTTGGCCAAAGTAAGGAAATTATTATAGCCAACCATAAAATACAACTTATCTCCTTCAAGCTGCATAGATTTTATGAGTTTCCCTTCTTCTTCCTCTACTAAAATTTGAGTTTCTCCGGTAGATATATCCAATTTTAAGATCATCGGTTTTGGATAATTTATTGCGAAATACACATATGGATCACTAACTAAATAGTCCCTGTAATACCATTTAGACTCAAATAATTTGTAAGACCGAGTAGTTTTATTAAACACTATAAGACTATCATGGCCATTTTTTGTACTACAAAATAAATACAGATTCTCATTAAAAAATCTCACGTCAAAGGGATATTTCCCATCTAAAGGAAGACTAGATTCCCACTTCTTATCATTAATTTGGACAGGATAACCTTTACAAGGTAGAAGTCTATCTTCATTATCATTATGGCAACTAAAGAATAGCCCAAAAATCAAGAGAAATGTGACATAACTGAATGTTTTCATGTTAAAATTCTTTTAGAGCGCCTAGATTGAAAATTAAATAACTTGACCTGACTTCAAAAATGTCTTTGATGATACGATCATTATAATTATGAGTAAAACTGAGACCCAATATTCCCTTAATTTGATTTGAAATATTTGTAAAAAAATGAAAATATACTGTATAAAATTGATTTGTTGAAGGATCAACCTTCACCTTTGATAAGTCAGTGGGCTCTTTATAAGTATGAAAATTATCCCGTAAGTACCCTGAAGTAAATTTATGAGTATTGTATCTCAAACCATACCCAAAGCCAAATCTTACATTATCATTTACATAGCCAATTTTGAGCGTTGCTTTCACATTATTTTCTTTTAAGGATATATCAAAGATATTGTATGTTTCGTTCAGTCTTCCATAACTCATTCTATAGAGATCGGTACCAAATCCTAGCTCTATTCCTGCTTGCAAGTCAACCAAAAGCTTATACTGATAACCAATAGAGAGATCATAATTGTAGTCAACTTTTTCGAATACCCGATATACATTTTCTTTATCATTTATATATATTGGAGATAGTAACGGAACTGATACATTTGCCCTGACATCCACAGAATGACGTTGGGCTTGCAAATGTAAGCCTTGGCCCATACAGTTGATGATAAGAAAACACCTTAGTAAAGAATACATGTAAAATCGCCGCATTTTAAGTCTTTTTAAATCATCATAAATTCTATATCAAATAACAAAATACGTAAATTGTATTCTGTCATTCACACAACAAATGTATGATCGGCATTTTAAAATAAATGTACATAATATATATTTTATTTTATAATATATTAAATAAATCTGTATTTTAGTTTAGATTTTGTAATTTATTTAAATATTTGGATATTTAGAATAGAATTTTTAAGTATCTATTAAATTTTCAAATAAGAATTTAAGTTTTTAAAAAATTATTAAGCATAAATCAAAGCTCAAAATCTGACAAAATTAAAAAAGCCACCGAAACACCTTTGTTTCAAGCGGCTTTATTTTTTATACTAAACTTATCTATTAGTTTCCTAACGCTTCCAATTTAGCCTTGTAAGAAGCTGACTTCTCCAAATCACCAGTACGTGCGTAGATCTCCTTAAGGGCGATCATAGTATTTGCATCTGAGCCGTTGATTTTTTCAGCAGCTGTAAAGTATGGTAAGGCTTTTGCAAATAATCCATCCATCTCTGCTTTGATTTCATTGAATTTTTTAGTTCCGGCAGATGAAAAATCATTGGCTACTTCATTCAATTTATTGGTCAAGCTTGCTGCTTTGTTATAATACAATGCACCTTGGCTATATTTTGCATCAAAATTATTTGGATCTTTTTGGATAGCTTGGTCAAAATAGCCGTAAGCTAGATCAAAATATTCATCCGCCTTTGCTAAATTACCTGCCGCACGTTCTTGTTGATTTAATTGATCGTACACATTACCCAATGTATTGATGACACTGAGGTTGTCCGGCTCTGCTTTGATGGCAGCTTTCAATTTGTCTGTCAATACATCTAACTTGCCTTTGGACAAAAAGTAATTGATTTCCGCAAATAGGAGTGAATTGTCATCCGGATTTGCCTTCTTACCTTGATCCATATATTCCATGGCTTTATTTGGATCAGATTCTATATAATGTTGAAATAAACCTTCATATATCATCGGATAAGTGCCACCAGCTTTATAACATGTTTCAAAATAAGGAATTGCAGCTGCTTTTTCACCTGCTAAATATGCTGCAGCTCCTGTATAGAAGTTTTGATCTTTGAAAACCGTTTCATCATCTAATCTGGACTTCAACTTATTCTCTTTCAATATATTATGTATATCGATTGTTTTTGAAAAGTTATTGTAAGCGCCTGCATAATTTTCTGACTGGAATAAAGTAATGCCCATATTGTTGAGATTGGATTCTGTCTCTACAAGGTCTGTGAGTGCATCTTTCGTCTGAGATTTTTTGGCAGCAAGAGACAGTGCCTTTTTAAAGGCTTCATACGCCATAGAAGGTGCGTCCAGAGAACCAATCACAAAATTTGGATCCAATTGCTTCCTTGCCATTTCATTTCTTGCCAGTTCATTGAATATCATCCCTTTCGTGAGCCATGCATCAGCATCTGCCTTGGCATCATCGGCCATAAAAACTTGATCCAAATCTGCTAATGCCGTGGTCAGAACTGCTTTATTTTCGATAGGATTCTCATAATATGAAGCCAGTGATTTATTAATGGATTTCAAGGCTTTTTTATACTCCTGAGCATGTGATACATTCAAACTCACACATCCCAAAAGCAAAATAAGGATTAATTGTTTCATTGTGTACAAATATTTGTTTTAAAGTGACAAAATTATAAAATATATCATTAAACCTAACTATCCAAAATAGATAAACTTCAATAATATGCCTTATAGACGCTCAATTTTTAAAAATAATGTCAATAAAAGATTAAAATTTTCTAAAAACCTATGTTTTTGCTGTGTTCAGGAAGAAATAATTGGAATACTTCTATAAAATTCTGAACCGAATGTTCAACGGCATTGACAATATCCTCGATGCTTGTTTTTTGGATTTTTTCAGTTGGAAAACACGCATTGGACACTATCGAACAGACATTTGTCTTCAGACCTCCATGTTTGGCCACTATAACTTCCGGAATCGTGGACATACCGATCAAATCTGCTCCCAATAGATGTGCCATTCTATACTCTGCTGTAGTTTCTAATGATGGCCCTTGCAGTGCCATATACACGCCAGTATGGGTTTGCAATTGAAGTTGTTTCGATAGCTTCACCCAAAGCTGATTGGCTTCGTCATTATACACCTCACTCATATCCGGAAACCTTGCACCAAACCTGTGGTCATTGTACCCTCTCAATGGATGTTCCGGAAGTAGATTGATGTGATCTTTCACCATGACCATATCTCCGATATTATAATGCGGATTGACAGACCCTGCTGCATTGGTAAAAAATGCGTGAGAGACATTCAATAATTGGAGCATCCTTATCGGAAATGCAATCTCCTGCATTGAAAAACCTTCGTAATAATGCAATCTTCCAGTCATCAGTATTAATGGAATCCCACTCAATTCAGCAAGTATAAACTGACCATTTGACCGATTCGATTTCTTTGGAAAATTTGGTATCACATCAAAATTAATTGCTTCTTTAATGGTGACGAGTTCCAATACTTTCTGAAATCCGGTTCCGGTCATCAAAGCCATTTTTGGTACTTCCACACAAAGTCCGGAGATAAAATCCACTGCAGATTTTACTTCATCGTACATGATTTATTTTTTAAGTTGTGGAGTTTTGCCTATATTTTTCGAAGTGCGCTTACCAACTTTGGATGATGAACTGGTTGGCTTACTTACCTTTGGCCTAGCTGTTGCCTTGAGTTTATACATCATCACGGATAATGGAGGAATCCTCAATTCAACATGATAATGTCTGCCATTCCAAATCTTTTTTATGGGTTTCAATAATGGAGTAACCTCATATTGACTGCCCCAAAACTGTTGATCATCCGAATTGAAGATCAGTTCCCAGTTTTGTTTTTCGGAGAGCCCTATTTTGTATTGAGGTTGTGGTAGAATATTCAAATTAGCTATGACCAATATCTCATCGTTTTTGATGTCAGATTTCCTTTTGTAGATCAATATACTATTTTGTCTATCACCTGCATCTATCCATTCGAATCCTAGATAGTTAAAATTATAATGGTGCAATGCCCTTTCTTTTTTATACAGATGGTTAAGTGCTTTCACGGTGTCATTGAGCCCTTTATGTGATGGAAATTTCAATAACGTCCAATCCAACTGCCAAGTAAAATTCCACTCTGTATATGGCGCCATGTCATTACCCATAAAGAGCAATTTAGTGCCGGGATGGGAATACATATACGCATATAGAGCCCTAAGATTGGCAAATTTTTGCCATTCATCACCAGCCATTTTACCTATCATAGAAGATTTACCATGAACGACCTCATCGTGGGATAACGCAAGCATAAAATTTTCAGAAAAAGCATACATGATACTAAAAGTGATGTCATTTTGGTGAAACTTACGGTAGATGGATTCTCTCTTGAAGTAATCCAATGTATCATGCATCCATCCCATCATCCATTTCATACCGAAGCCCAAGCCTCCTTGGAAAACTGGACGTGACACCATAGGATATGAAGTGGATTCTTCAGCTATGGTTTGAATTCCTGGGAATGCAGCATACACAGCAGTGTTAAACTCTTGCAAAAATGATATAGCGTCCAAGTTCTCTCTTCCACCATATTGATTTGGTTCCCACTCGCCTTCTTTGCGCGAATAATCCAGATGTACCAAAGAAGAGACTGCATCTACTCTGACGCCATCGATATGAAATTTTTCAAACCAGTAAAATGCACTACTGATTAAAAAACTTCTGATTTCAGGTCTCCCGAAGTTGAAAATCAAAGTATTCCAATCCGGGTGGTAGCCCTTCCTTTTATCTGGATGTTCGTACACGCATGATCCATCAAAGGTAGCCAATGAATGGTCATCCGCAGGAAAATGTGCCGGTACCCAATCCATGATGACACCAATGTTGTTTTTATGCAAAACATCAATCAAATACATCAAATCTTCAGGGGTGCCATATCTACTTGTGGTCGCAAAATAACCCGACACCTGATATCCCCATGAAGGATCGTAAGGATATTCTGTCAAAGGAAGAAATTCTACATGGGTGTAACCCATATCTGTCAAATAGGCTACCAATGGTTCTGCCATCTCACGATATGTCAAAGACCTAGACTCTGTAGCATGGCGCATCCATGAGCCAAAGTGCATTTCATACACCGAACATGGTTGGTCCAAGGCATTATTTTTGACTCTTGCTTCCATCCAATTCTTATCTGACCATTCAAACTCAGCATTCCATACCCGAGATCCTGTCAATGGTGGTCTCTCGCAATAGATAGCAAATGGATCTGTTTTGAGCCTAATCCTACCGAAGTTATATGGGAAAATTTTATACTTGTACACGGTGCCAAGACTTACACCGGGCACAAAACCTTCCCAAATTCCGGAACCATCCCAACGAGAATACAACATATAACCTTCATGATCCCATGCGTTGAAATCACCCACAACGTAGAGTTTTTCTGCATTAGGCGCATAAACGGCAAAGTAACACCCGCTGACGCCATCCACTTCCGCCACATGAGACCCAAATTTTTCAAATAGATGAAAGTGTTTTCCTGTTTTGAAAAGTGAGATATCAAATTCAGTGAACAAAGTATGATAAAGGACTTTGGATGATTCCATGTTGTATAAATGTTGATTTGGGCGAAATTATAAAGTTCTGATCACATGTCACCAAATTTTATTTAAATCTGATAAAAAAGGCACCCATTTTATCAAGAATTTTTCCACACAATACATGGATGTGTAAAGTGAAATCTTTGATTCTATAGTAATTTTCTTTAGAATTTAAAGTTTATTGGATGGTTTCATATTCATTTTTATACATAATCTCGATGGAATTTACCTGTGGTGTTTAACATAGTTTCCCAACTTTAATAATAATTACATCAACATTAAATTTATGGATTTAATCCATGTGTACTTTCCGAATTAAACTAAGAAAAATGTTTACCACAAATATGACCTGACTCAAGATACCAAATAAAATTATTACAGTTGCAATTTGGTACATTATTCTAATGGCATTATTATCTATTTCAATGAATTTACTGGATATCAAACTAAAAATTTGAAAAAAAACACAAGCCAAAATAGTGAATATAATGTGGGTAATTGTCATCCACTTGACACAACTTAATTTACGCAAGAGCCAATAAATAATGCCGGTGAGTCCTAAGTAAAACGAAAGTATAGCGCCCAAATGGATGGGTGAAATGACTAAATATGTGTCATGTAATTGAATGTCGATAAATTCATTTGGGTTGACAATGGCCAGTACGAAAATTATTAAAATCGACATAAACATTGGGATATATGGTTTATTTGCAAGTGTACTCATTCTCAAAATAATAATTTTAAAATTAAAATCTGTTGTTCCATTTACCTACCTTTTTAGTGATGGGTTTCTTTTGCGACTATCTGTCATTGAACCATTCTAGTTGATCGAATCATTGCATTGTATTTCATTTAGTTCTGCACTTATTTTGGAATATAGTTCATTTTCCCACTCTATGTTTTCGATTTCTGGGTAAGTATTATTTTTTCTAAAATCTCTAGGACTGATAATGACTTTCACTTCATTATTAATAGCCTTCTGAGTCAATACAAAAACTTCTTCTATTGCTTCATCGCCTATTGGAATGCATCCGATTGATGCAGATTTCCCATGAATAAATATGTCATTTCCCATTTCCTTGTTATTTGAAAATTTAGATTTGGTTTTGTCAAATTCATTTGGATAATTTATCTTGATTGACAAATAATAGGAACTATTTGGATTTAGATATTCCACTTTGTACACTCCTTCCGGAATTTGCCTGTCCCCATCCCGAAGTTTAGGGCCTAATTTACCACTGTAAGCCGTAAAAGGATAAGTTTTCAACAGTTTAATTCCCATATAGTCCTTTGTATAAACCTGGAGTAATCTTTCTTCCTTAAAAACCACAAGGGTAATTTCCTTGGGAAAATCCATTTTAAATCCAATTTTACCCAAATCATTTTCAAGCCTTTCCCAAACTCGATACTGAATTTTGTTCATAACGGAATCCATTGTTTCTAAACCTTTGAATCTATTATACAAAGGCATATATATAGACCTTCCATAACGCATGAACAAGACTCCAATAATAATGAGAAGTGTCGTGATAAGATATTTTTTCACTATTAAATTTTTTATTCAAAATGGTTCCAAACACATATATTTCAAATTTAAATTATTATCAAAGTAAATTTTTCCAGGTTCTGAAAAACTATGATTAAAAAATTCAAAAACAAAACCATCACTTAATTTCTTCATTTTCATGTTTGACATTTTATAAAACGGGATTCCTATAGAATCATTTTCCAAAAAACTCATAACCCCAAATAATTTGACCATCTTTTGTAAATTTTATAATTTTAGGTGGATTGGTATCAAATAAATTGGAAAACCCAATTTTACCGTTTGGAAATTCAAAATATTGGTCAATTTTTACATTAAGATTTGAAATCTCCAACTTATTACCATAAATTGGACCCGCAGCCATTCCACATTCTCCTTGCTCTTCTAAATACGTCGCAAATTGATAAAAATTATAGCCCAAATAGACTATAACTACAAATATAACCAAATATAAAACATATGCCTTGTTATTTTTATCCATTATTTACCAGAAATTAGGCTTAATAAAATTATTTCTTTTAGATAAATGACCAAAATTGTTAAACTAAAAAGTTCAGCTTTTAATTCCACATATTGCACTAACTAGGCCAATCCAACTTTAAATCATTCCCATTTTTACACATTTTAAGGCTTCCTATTTTATTACAAATTTACATGATTTGCATCAATTATACATCCAGTCAGTCCGGTATTTTTTTATTCCATTTTTCTTGAGAGAAAAAATCATCGCTTAACTATTTTCCATATTCCGGCTCGCTGGTTACTATATTCTACAAGTCACCTTCGGCTGATTACCCAACCGATATATTCCATTTTTTCGTATCATTGCGGTTTATTTCATTGATTTTATATGAGTACATTTATAGAAGAATTGAAGTGGAGAGGTATGCTTCACGATATGACACCGGGAGTTGAAGAAATGATGGCTAAAAAGCCAGCGATTGGTTATATTGGTTTTGATCCAACAGCGCCTAGTATGACTATCGGAAACCTCGTCCAAATCATGATATTAAAGTTTTTTCAATTGACAGGAAACAAACCTATCGTGCTCATGGGTGGTGCCACAGGAAGAGTAGGCGATCCATCAGGCAAGGATAAGGAGAGAGACTTGAAATCTTATGAAGAACTTGATGCGAATTTGGCTTTCCAAACCGATCAAATGAAGAAATTTTTGGATTTTAGTGGGGAAAATGCTGCCATCCTCGTGAATAATCATGATTTCTATCGTAACATGAATGTGTTAGACTTCCTTAGAGATGTAGGAAAAACGCTTACGGTTAGCTATATGATGTCAAAAGATTCAGTGAAAAACAGATTGGAAACTGGCCTCTCGTTTACGGAATTCAGCTACCAGCTTTTGCAATCCTATGACTTTCAGATTTTGTATGATACATATGGTTGCAATCTCCAAATGGGTGGTTCTGACCAATGGGGCAACATCACTTCAGGCACAGAATTCATCAGAAGAAATATCGATGGAAAAGCGTATGCTTTGACTACACCTTTGCTTACAAAATCCGACGGCTCAAAATTTGGAAAATCAGAACAAGGCAATATTTGGCTTGATCCTAAAATGACTTCTCCATACAAGTTCTACCAATTTTGGCTCAATGCTGATGATGCTGATTTACCCAAGTTTTTCAGATTTTTTTCATTGCGGACGAGAGAAGACATTGAACATTTAGAATCTCAACATGCAGACGATCCAAGAATGTTAAAAAAGCTTTTGGCGGAGGAATTGACCGTAAGAGTGCATAGCGAACTAGACTGTCAAAACGTACAGTTGGCAACAGAATTACTCTTCGGGAAGGCAGGAAACCATCCACAAAATATATCTGAACCACAGTTTGAGCTTATCAGCCATGAGATTCCAAGTATCAAAATGGCAAAAAATAATGCTGATGGAGAAGATTCATGGGTCGATATTTTAGCAGAGACCCAGATTTTATCATCCAAGTCTGAAGCGCGCAAAGCCATTCAAAATAATGCTATTTCTGTCAATAAAATCAAAATATCATCCGTCGAGCATATGCTTTCCGCAGGTGATAGACTTTATGGGAAATACACCTTAGTTGAAAATGGAAAAAAAAATAAATACTTGATTATTTGGCAATTGTGATCTTTTTCACATAATTATATGCAACAATTTCACTAAAAGATTGTAATAATAGGCACATTTAAACATCTAATGAAGTTTATTGCCTTCAGTTTAGCAATGCTTTTCTTTGGCCAATCTTGGTCAAAATGTCCGTTGGTTTTTGACCATGTGGAGGAAATGGCATGTTGCCAATCCGAAAAGATGCTGCGAAAAGAAACCAAAAGTTGCCACAAAACTGTTTCAGGTGACAAGAACACTGATTCTCATGAAAAAAAGGATTGTTGCAAAGATGGTTGTCACTGCTTTTGCTGCATGAAAGTGATCTCCAATGAAAAGGATGAAAGACTTGCCTTTGAATGCGTTCAGAAACCATCATATGAAAAAATTTTAGTGGAAAATAGCTTCCATTCATTTGACTATCACAAGTCTCTATACAACCCACCACAATTGTAATCTTTAGAAAAGTTAAGGAAATTGACATTCCATTTTTTTAAACAATTTAAAGATTTATCATGAATTTGAATAAATATATAGGTATTCTATCTATTTGGATACTGAGTATTTCGGCATTATTCTGTCAAGATACCATTACAATACATGTTTCCGGACAATGTGGCATGTGTAAAGATAGAATTGAAAACACCAGCAACAAAACAAAAGGCGTTGTGTCCTCAAACTATTCCATTGAAAAACAACAACTTATTGTCCAATACAATGAAAAATTCAATAAAGAAAAGCTTATAAAGGCTTTACTCAAAGTTGGCCATGACACAGAAGATCAAAAAGCAACTGATGAGGCATATAACTCCCTACATGAATGTTGTAAATATCGCAATCCAGCTGATGAAGTTGATACTTCCATTGAAGATGATCATGACCACGAAGAACAAGATCACAGCCATCAAAGTGTGCTTAGCGGTACAGTCAATGAAGAGACTCTAGAAGGAAAAAATTCGCCACTTATCGGTGCGAACATTTACTGGCTTGAGAATTCAAGTATTGGGACAATTACCGATTTAAATGGACATTTTGAATTGCCATTTGAAACTAAATTGAGAAATTTAGTGGTATCCTACATCGGGTTTAAAAATGATACGCTATATGTTGATAAGCCTGGCAATATTTTGATCACAATGCGTAATTCAACAGTGTTGGATGAAGTAACCGTTGCACATAGAAGGCGGACGACAGAATATTCCTTTATAGATCCGATTAAAATACAGCAAATATCCAGTAAAGAGTTATTGAAAGCTGCTTGTTGCACTTTGGCAGAAAGTTTTGACACGACACCTTCCATTGATGGGTCTATGACTGATGCCGTGACCGGTACCAGAAGGATTGAAATGCTTGGATTGGCTGGTCCATACATACAAATAACTCGTGAAAATATCCCTGATGCACGTGGACTTTCTGCAATCCAGAGTTTACATAGCACCCCAGGTCCTTGGGTTGAAGGGATGCAACTCAATATGGGTGCGGGCTCGGTTGTCAATGGTTTTGAAAGTATGACAGGCCAAATCAACGTTGAACTTAAAAAGGCATTGAAAGCAGAAAAAATGCACTTCAATATTTACGGAAATCAAGCAGGTCGGGCAGAATTCAACCATATCGCAAGTCAACATATCACTGAAAAACTTGGGACAGCCACATTTCTTCATTTTAGTGGTCGCAGTCAAAACAGAGATTTGAATAAGGATGGATTCATGGATATGCCGAAGGGAAATCAATTTGCCTTTGCCAACAGGTGGGATTATTCAAATCCAAACAATGGTCATGAAGCACAATTGGGTTTCAAAGTGTCCTATCAAAACCAGATCAGTGGTCAAAACGATTTTGACCCCATCATCTCAAATAGAAATTTCATCTGGGGCGCTAACTCCCAAGTAAAGAGAGGAGAATTTTGGATCAAAAAAGGATATATCGACATCAATAATCCATCAAGATCAATCGGGTTACAATTCTCAGGTGTATATCACGATCTTAAATCAATGTATGGGAAACGTCGATATGATGGAGTCCAACAATCACTGTATTTTAATTCTATTTATCAAAATAAAATTGGCACCAAAAACCACGGGATCAGAACAGGAATTTCAGCCCAGTTAGATAAGTTTGATGAATGGGTGGTCGATAGGCCATATCAAAGAATGGAATTGGTGCCAGGAGCATTTCTAGATTATACCTATAAATCAGGAGATAAGTTTACAGCAGTTCTTGGACTTAGAGGCGATTATCATAATCAATATGGATTTTTTATAACACCCAGATTGAATATGCGATATGCTGTAAATGAAGGACTAATTTTCAGAGTTGCTGGCGGAAGAGGACAGAGAACACAATCCATTTTTGCGGAAAATGTAGGCATTTTTGCTTCCAATCGAGCTATCCATGTAGAATCGATTTCTTCTACAAACCCTTATGGTTTGAATGCGGAGGTTGCATATAATGTAGGCGCAAATATGTATAAAGAATGGGTATTTTCAGGGAGCCAATACAGCCTTTCAATAGATTTCAACCATATCCAATTTACAAATAAAATCATCATGGATTTAGAAAGAAATCAAAATGAGGTTTGGTTTTATAATCTAAATGGAAAAGCATTTTCTAATAGTACCCAAGTCCTCTTAGAAGGAAATCCTGTAAAAGGAATTGATATAAAGTTAGCCTATCGATACAATGATGTTCAAACCACCTACGACGGAAAATTATTGGCTCAACCATTGATTTCACCCCATAAAGCATTTGCAAATATATCTTTTTCATTTGGGAAGGGATTTTCATTGGATTATACCATCAATTGGTTAAGCAGCGTCAGGATTCCTCAGAAGATTCACGAAGACCATGCTTTTATCACACAGTCTCCGGATTATTTTCTGAGCCATATCCAAATATCTGAATCATTTGCAAATGGTTTTGAATGGTATTTGGGTGGAGAAAATATTTTTGACTATCGTATTCATGATGCTATCATTGCTGCTCACGATCCATTTCATCCTGATTTTGATGCATCCCTTGTTTGGGGACCGATGATGGGTAGAAATATCTATCTTGGATTAAGATACACTATCAAATAAAAAAATCCCGTACTAGATACATAATCTGGTGCGGGATTTCCATATTTTAAGAGTATGTTTAAATTTTGTTTTTGGCTAATAAAATGGAATTATTTTGAGCGAAAAAAGGCAAATTTTGCAGTCGAATGTGGGCAATTCGACGAAAAATTTAACGAATTTGTAGCCAAAATAAAACATTTTCGTGCTAAAGGATAAATTTTAAACATACTCTAAAATAAAATTACTCTTGAACCAATGACAGGATTTGTTCTTCTAATTCCAGTTCATCTCCTGGTTGGTAGCCAATGTGGCTATAGACTATTTCACCTTTTGCATTCAGCAAATAGCTTTGCGGAACAGTTTGAAATCCAAGGGCTTGCTGCAATTCTTGCTTTCCATCAGATAACACAACAAACTCCCAACCTTTACTTTGCACCAATGCGGGAACTTTTGTAAGCCCACGTGCATCATCTATAGTGATGGCTAAAACCTGAACATTATATTTTGTTGACCATTCTTCAAACAATTCATGCACAGCATCCAATTCTCTCTTACAAGGAGTGCACCATGTCGCCCAAAATGATACTATGGTAATTTTATTGTCTTTCAAATAATCTTGGGTATTCACAAGCTTACCATCCAAAGTTTTAACATCAATAGATGGAAATGGCGTATTAGTCGTCGGTGTTATTCCTGCTAAACTTACATTTGAAAGAAAAATTGAAAAGAAAAGAATTGAAAAGTAATTCATGGATTTCGTTTATAAATTTATGAATGTAAGACTGACAAAAGTAATAAAATGTTTCAAATTTAAGGAAAATTTAAAAGGGACACATAATATTGCTATTGAAATTATTTTCGTTCGAGCATTTTTTCTAAAACTGAACCTGTTGTTACAATAAAAAAGCCACTCAATTGAGTGGCTTTTTTATTGCGTTTATGAATCATGTCATCGATTAGTCGATGATGATCATCTTCTTAGTACCTACGTGGTCACCACTTTCTACTTTGTACATGAGTACGCCGCTTGCGTTGATGTCCGCTCTTGTGAATTTCTCAGTATTCATACCTTTAACAGCATTTACAACTCTCTGTGCAGCTACTTTTCCTGCTACATCATAGACTGTGATCGTTGCTGATCCTGCCTCTGGCATGTTGTATCTGATG
>JACJYH010000014.1 GCA_020636195.1 Lewinellaceae bacterium | reverse complement strand
GATTTATTTTGCAATAACTTGTAAAAATGACAAACTCCTAGGTTTGAATGATTTTACGGAGTTACAAGGTCTGGCTTTGAAAGTCGTTCCAAAAATAACACCGAGTGACAAAAATCTTGGTATATACGGAAGTGGCACAGTAGATACGGACATTGCCTATGATAACATTATGAATAAGTGGAAATGGGGTGGATTTGACAAAATAGACACTTATGTCAGTACGAGCTACATGGCAGGAGTACAATCCATGAGAATGGCGATGATGCGTACAGCATTGCAATTGGTAGATGAAGGAAAACCTGAAAAAGCTAAAAACATAGCCAATAAATTTTTTGAGGCCTTTCCTCAGATGAACTTCCCTTATGATGCCACGATTATACCATTCATCAATATTTTGATTGAAACGAAGGATTATGACAGTGCCAAAAAACACATGTTGATACTTGCGGATGAAACCAAACAGTACATGGATTTCTATCAGAGTTTGGAGGACGACGAATTTACTAATTTTGAAGATGACTTAAGGTACACGTATCGGTGTGTGACGGATTTACTATCGATGAGTACAAAAGTTGAGGATCCAGAATTTGAAAAGAAAATCAAAGACATGATGGGTAGCTACACGGTTGAAAATGTTTTTAAAAGATAGTCATGAAAATTGCTTTAGGAGGGGATCACGCCGGATATTATTACAAAAAGGCTCTGATTAAAATGTTAGAAAAAGAGGGGCATGAAGTGAAGGATTTTGGAGCCTTCAGCGAAGAGTCCGTGGATTACCCGGATTTTGTTCATCCATTGGCGACCGCCATTGAACTAGGTGAATTCAATCTTGGCATCTTAATATGTGGAAGTGGAAATGGCGTGGCAATCACAGCCAATAAACACCAAAACATAAGGGCTGCCCTTTGTTGGAATAATGAATTGGCAGCACTGGCAAGAAAACATAATAATGCCAATGTCATATCCATGGGGTCAAGATTTGTAAGTTTGAGAATGGCCAAGAAAATGGTTAACACGTTTATTTCAACGGATTTTGAGGGAGGTAGACATCAGAATCGAGTTGATAAAATCGCTTTTTGTTAAAACAAAATAATAATTAATGAGAATTAAATTTTTAATATTTTTCCTTTTGACCGCATTTGCTTTAAACGTAAAATCACAATACACTACAGGAATACACTATCCTGATTCTACCAAAATGGTAATTACTGATACCACTGATTTATCAGTAAAATACGCCAAATTGGTGACTGCTGACCTACTTCGAAAGCACCTGACCTATCTAGCATCTGATGAGTTGGAAGGTCGAGAAACAGGTACGAAAGGAAACAACCTTGCCTCTAATTACCTCAAAAAGGAAATGATGGACATGGGATTGCGTGCTCCCCAAAAAACAGCCAGCTATTTTCAAGATGTTAAATTTACATTCTCTAAATGGTTGGACACAGACATTTTCGTAAATGAAAAACGATTTAAGCACCTATGGGATTATCTATCCTTCCCAGAAATGAATCAGTCAAGACCTGTATTAAATACTGACGAAGTACTATACCTAGGCTACGGAATTGATGATGAAAAGTACAGTGATTACAACAAAGTAAAGGAAAAAGAATTACAGGGTAAAGTCATCATGATCAATAAGGGTGAACCTATGAACAAAGATTCAATTTACTGGATTTCAGGAACTAGGCAAGCATCCGAATGGAGTCAAGATATCAATAAAAAATTAGAAGTGGCATTTCAAAAAGGCGTGGCTTTAGTTCTAATCATAGAGGAGGATATTAAAACTTTATTAAATGATAATCGCCGAAAACTAATAGGTGCTCAAGTATCAATGGAAGACACAACATCAGATACTGTAACAATAGCTAATAGTTGCTTTATTAGTAGTACAGTCGCGAGAGAAATCATCGGGAAAAAAGAAAAAGATGTCATTAAGGCGAGAGAAAAAATTAATGAAAAAGGTAAAAATAAAAGAGTCAATCTAAAAACTGATTTGGTAGTAAATCAATTTAAAGAAGTGGATGTCATCAGTAGTAAAAATGTAATCGGATTTATTCCTGGGGACGAAAAACCGGATGAATACATTGTCGTCTCAGCACACTATGACCACCTAGGCAAAAAAGGAGACGATATTTATAATGGTGCGGATGATAATGGTTCAGGGACTTCATCAGTCTTAAC
>JACJYH010000013.1 GCA_020636195.1 Lewinellaceae bacterium | reverse complement strand
TACCACCTGCTCCGGCAGGTGGAGCGGCAAATGTCAATGCGACTGTCGTTGGCGTTGGGTCTAAAGATACCTTGACTTCATTGCTCACTACGGTGTTATACGTCTTGTCATCAAAGTGGATTCTCGCCCAAACTGCCTGAAAACCTACTTTGTTGGAACCCGCTGCGGCATTGACTTCATCTTTCGGGATGAGGTCGGTAATAGTGATACTTCCGTTGTTTGGGTCAACGGTAAGCTGTTTGGATAATGTAGAAAACAAAGAGGAACTCTCACTAAAATCTATACCGATCAATTTTGCTTTTGCCTCTGCCGAAGCAATGCCGATGGCAACTTTTCTCTCACCTCTGACTGAAGTAGTGTCCATGTTTTTAATTTGGGTAAACGTCTTCATCAGCTTTGGAGCAATCTCGCCAACCTTCACGTTTTTAGAAATCATACTGAATGCATCACGCAACGCTTTAACGGATTGACCTGTTTCTCCAAACTCAGCATTGTTTTCTCTAACTCTTGCGAACTTTGGATCACTCATAATACGATCCTTGCTAATACCTCCTTTCTTCCTCAAGAAAAAGGAACCCTTTCTTTTGTAAGCCGTCACATCATCCAATGTGCCCTCGAACTTAAACAAACTATTCAATTTTGCCATAATAAAAAAATTTAAAATGTGAAATAATGTCCAAATGTAAGTGCACATCCTATGCGTGTCAAGACCTTACACCCATAGATGGGCAGAAATGGGCACTTTTGACCACAATTGGTAACATTTGTCCCATTTTGGCACTTTTGTCCGAAAATGGCACTTTTGTCCGAAAATGGCACTTTTGTCCCATTTTGGCACTTTTGTCCGAAAATGGCACTTTTGACCAGATTTGTCCATGGCTATTAACATTTTATCCATATACGTTTTTTATATTTTGAACGTTTATATTTTTACAAAATAAAAGCAACATCAGTGGCTGTCTGTTGGGAAGACGCTATGTATTATTGATAAAAAAACCAACAATAAATTCAAGGAATGAAATGATTCAGAGCACAATATTATTAACCCATAAAAATTATCCCCCCTAATGAGTCATGGACCTAGTAAAAGAAACAGATGCGTCATCTATGTCAAAGACATCATGATCATCACCGGAAAATCGGAAAAATCTGCCCGTAGATATTTAAAAACCATTCTAGATAAACTTGGGAAGTCTAAGGAGCAATTCGTCACTGTGGACGAGTTTTGTGATTATGCAGGATTGGAAAAAGCAGAAGTGGAAGCACTTCTATTATGAAGAAAGTGAGAAAAATTCTGGTAATCTATGGAACTTTGAAATCAAAAAGTTCGCTCATGGAGATTTGAAGTGTTGCTTCGATTTGTTTCGCTTGAGATATGCTTGTATTGATTTTTCCTAATTCTATTCTGCTAATCTGGCTGGGTTCCACATCGCACAGATTGGCAAACTTCTCCTGTGAATGTCCTAATGCCATCCTCAGTTGCTTAACCCTAAGGCCAAACGCCTTGATATATGCCTCATCACGTGTACTACTCACAGCACAATATTTCTAAAAAAAATAGAAATCAATACAGGCATATTTGCAATTTAAACGTACCTTTGTTTATATATTAAATTTTGGGTTTATATTTTTTTTAATTTAAATTATTTGTCTAATTTTGAGTTATATTTGCAAAACCACCTGATATGAAATTCTGTAATTTTTTTTTGGCTGTTTTTATTTACATTGTATCTGGATTTTTTCCAGTAGATATAATTTCTCAAGATGCAACTGTTCCAGACAATCTTCCTACTGCTGATGCTTCAGCATTAGGTAAAAAGGAAAAATTTTCGACTTCATTATTTTCAGGTAAGGCAAATATTGGCATACCTTTGTACTCACTAGAAGCTAATAACAGAACTCTAAATGTATCTCTTTCTTATGATGCTTCTGGAGTAAATGCCCGCAATCATCCTGGATGGGTTGGTCAAAACTGGTCACTTGAGGCTGGTGGCATAATTACAAGAAGTGTCAAAGGTCTTCCGGACGAATATGGAATGACCAACGGGTCTCAATATTCAAACTATAATGTCTCATACATAGATGTTGTCCAAGATGGCTCTTTTGTCAATCCAACAAACACATCTACCGTACAAAATCTACAAAACCTTGGGCTCAATGTTCTACAAAATGGTTATGCTTTAGATTTTTCGGCAGATATTTTCAATTTCAGTTTTTTAGGCTATTCTGGAAGCTTTTTTTTGGACTGGGATGGACAATGGAAGGTTATTTCAAATGACAATATTAAAGTGGATTTTGATATATATGGTGGCGACCATTATACCGTACCGTTCATAGAGAACATGCCAAATACTAATAATACGAAAAAATATCAGCATGTTATTAAGGGTTTTACATTAATAGATGCAGAAGGGTATCGATATACTTTTGGAATATATGATGCAGCTGGTACATCTTCGCCAACGGGCCATAATGCAGTTGACTATAGTCTTCCATTTTTTCATCAATATTCTTATGTCCCCAACCTTTTTCCTTACGTTAATGAGTGGACTGCAACAGCTTGGCATCTTACAAAAGTTGAAGATTATAACTACAATGTAATATTCGAACTCAATTATGAACGTGATTATTTCACTGCCCAAATTTACAACACCCTTAGAGTATATGAAACTTTTTGTATTGATCCACAAGGAACACATCACAATAGTGGTAGTCAACTTACTCAAAATTACGACCAAACACCTCAAGGAGTGTTACAATCCAATGGCTATTTATCTGCTATTACAACCATTCATGGCGAGCATTTTAGTTTTAAAAGAAGTAATGCTGAACAAAAGAGTTTTGAATGGCTCGATAGATTTGCAGATTATACACAATTTGAATATTGCCCCTATGTAGATTGTGGTAATAACTATCCTTACCCATTTCTTCAATATCCGGGATATTATAGCTTTGACCCCATGGGATCTTGGACCAACCCTTTTAATGGTCTCAAATGGAAGAAACTTGATTCTATCATCTACTGCAAAAATTATGCGTATATTAATTGTAATGTAGTGAACAGTGTGCGTTTAGAGTATAATAATGTTAGCACTGAAAGATTGAAATTAATATCTGTGCATTTGACAAATGATGAAATATTGACAAATCCTAATGCCGAACATTATAGCTATACAATTGATTATGAAAATTTTTCCGGATTGCCTGAGTATTTAACAAGAGAATTCGATCATTTTGGGTATTATGATGGCAGTCCAGATTTCAGACCTACTTATTTAAGTGACGTATATAATTTCCCGCTTTGGGAAGCAAATTATTACCCTTCTCGCACATCAAATTATAATTATGCCAAGATTGGCCAAATAAAAGCTTTACATCTACCAACTGGAGGAAGAATAGAATACGACTTTGAACTGCATTCATATAATAGTGTGATGTCTGATAACAGACAATCAATAATAAATGAGACAGGAAGTATTGGCGGTCTCAGAATAAAGGAAATGCGTACATATGATGCCAATTCCACCAATTATGCAGAAAGGAAAAGATATAAATATGTGGAAAATTATCAAAATAACGGTCAGATCAGTAGTGGAATATTAGGATTCAAACCAAAATATGTTTGGACCCAGTGGAATATGAATACTGCGTGGTCTTCCAGTGGTTATGGATACTATGAATCAATTGTATCAGAAAATAATTTGGCAGAGCTTACTAATTTGTTTGAACCTCCGGTTACTTATAAGGAAGTTGCTGTTGTGAATGAAGATAATTCCTATGAGATTTTCAAATTTATTTCTCAAGAAGAATTAAAGGATCAGCTTCCATATACTACATTGATACCAGGAGTGAGTCCATACATGGATTTCACTGAAATGGGTTTCTATCGTGGACATTTGAAAGAACATAAGTTTTATTCTGATGCCAATGATTTGGTAAAACAAATTGTAAATGTGTATGATATTGCGGATGTTCTTTCAAGTAACCAATATGGAATCTCGACCGATCCATCTGTAGCATATGTTTGTACTCCTTTGAATTTAAATTATGCATTTTATGGTTCAGCGAGAAAGGTGTACTTTAAAAAATTGAAACTAAATTCATCTACAATTAGTGATTATTTTGGCGGAAACCCGTTTACGACCCAGCATAATTATGAGTATGTGACATATCCTATTGACGGATTCCAATGGCAATTCAATCATAAGAGCCAAACCAATAACTCTGCCGGCGATAATTATTCTACCACAAAATATTATTCTTTTGATCATACATCATCCTATGGAGGGCAACAACCATATCTTTATTCTTTGGAAAACGATTATAGACTTGTTGAAGTAGCGTCTAGAAAACATGTTAATAACCAATTGGTTGGTGGACATGAAATTCTTTTTAATACTTACGGCTTTACAAACATAATGCCTCATACAGTAAAAACATATGAAGCAACTTGGGATTCTTCAAATAGCTTATCCGGCACTTGGGAAACACAAAAAACCATTGATGAGTATGATATGAAATTTCTACAAGCTAAGAAATCTACTATATCCGGTTGGGCACCTCAGTTTAATTTTTACAACAGCAGAGGATTGCTAACTTCAACAACCTTTTTAAACTTCGCTAAACAATATAATTATAATGCAAAAGATTTATTGTTAAGTTATAATTCTATTGATGGTTTATCCAGCGTTTATACTTACGATCACTTTGGGAGGTTAAAGAATACTTCTATTTATCCAAAAAATGTTAATTCATTTTATAAATATTATTTTCCAACTTTGCCAACTGAAAAAGCCTATTTTAAGTCAAAGATATATTACCCTTTCGCTTCAGGTAGTGCAGTTGACTCTATAGTCAATATTACCTACCTTGATGGATTGGGTCGAGCAGTTGAAAATATTTATAAATATGGTGGGTCTTCATCTTCTCAAGATGTCATTTCTCAAACACAGTATGACTTACAAGGAAGGTCATATAAAAACTTCGTTCCAATAGGTGTTGATGGAAATAATGGTAATTATTACAGTGGATCTTTTGATGACGGATTCAGTGAAACACTTTTTCTAAGTGATCCACTAAATAGGCCTAGTCAAACAACACCTCCTCAATGGAATGCAACTCATTATTTGTATGGAACTAACAATTCTGCACTGACTGATCCTCAAAGTACTGTTTTTCCTGCAGGAACTTTAAAGTTTATCACCACTACCGACCCTGACAACAAAAGTACCACCACCTATACCGACAAGCGGGGGCGTACCGTCCTCGTGCGGGTAGCACAAGGCGGCTCCACAGCAGATACATGGACCGTCTATGATGACAAAGACCGTCCTATAAAGGTCTATCCACCGGGTACTTCACCTTCCACTCCGGAGTTGATCTATACTACCCTGTACGACGGTGATGACAATATCATCTATAGCAAAAGCCCCGATGCAGCCCCCATGCACTACCGGTATTCAACCCGAAACTTACAAACCGCTATGCAAAACGGCGTTCTGGCAGCACAAGGAAAGTGGCTCGTCACCCATTATGACGGCTACGGCAGACCATCGAAGCGTGGCTATTTCTCTGGCTCTGACCCCGGAAACACGGAGACACCGACCATCCAAACCCTCCTAGAAGAATATTTCTATGACGGCTTCAACGGGTCATCCACGAACTCGGCTCCTATCTATAAGGGGAAACTCACCAAAAGCAGGGTGAAGGTACTCGAAGATGGAGGTACCAACCCCGCATGGGTAGAAACTGAGTATGCCTATGATGCCTACGGCAGGGTTCAGACAGAGTCTATCACCGACCACCTCGGCGTATCTGAGTCCAAGGCATACACCTACGATTTTGCTGATAACGTACTTACGGAGCCACACACCCTGCCCGGTACAAATGGCGTTCAGTATTACAAAAAATATGCGTACGACTCCCAAGGGCGCAGGATCAATGACAAAATCAACGTCAATACGCAAGGAGAGATCAACCTTGCCGAGTGCAGCTACGACCACAAATCACAACTTACAGAATGTAATTTGGGTCGATTTGCCACCACAGGACTCCATCAGCACCTACAGAGCCTCGACTATACGTACAATGCTCAGGGATGGCTGAAAAGTATCAACACCCTGTTCACGGGCATCAACCCATACAACGATCCTTGCGACCCATCATCCAACTCAGGATATTCCGTCAGCTATACCGATAACAATACCGATTATTACGATCTCTTTGCTGAGGTGATCGACTACACAACGACACCTTCCGGTAGTGGTGTAACACCGAGCCTCAATGGCAATATCTCCACCCTCAAGTGGTGGCACGCCGGACAAGACAACCAGACCTACAGCTACACTTATGACTATCTCAACCGCGTCACCACTGCGAAGCAAGGATTGTTTATTCAGGGTAGCTACGCTGCTCAAAACCACTACAACGAGGCTTTCCAGTATGATGTACGGGGCAATATCACCCATCTAGACCGAAAGGGTCTTGTCCATCGTCCGAATATTGCGGAGTTCTGCTACCACCCCGTCACGATAGACAGTCTCGTCTACGTCTATGCTACCGGCACCAATAAGCTCATACAAGTGGTGGATCATGCTCCATGTCCTGACGTCATCACCCTTCCGGCAGAGATAGAGCGGGACATCACCTATGGTGCTTCGCAAGAGATCATCATAGACCATACTGCGGTATCGCCGGATGTATCACTGTCACTGTATGCGCCGAACATTCAGATCATAGACTCGCTGATCCTACCTCAAGGCAGCACCACACCACCAGTGGTGACTGCCTATCCCGGACCGTGTCCACTGACGAAATACACCGAGGGCTTCAACCAACAGAGCCTATCAGGACAATATACCTACGATGCAGCAGGCAATATGACCTACGACCCGAATAAGAAGCTCACTTTTTATTATAACCATCTCAATCTCCCATATAAGATTGCAGGAGCAGAGAATGACGAACTCCAATTGCTTTATGCATCGGATGGCACCCTCCTTCAGAGAAAATATTTAAAAAATGCTACCACTCTCAACACAATAGATTATTTACGTGGTGTAGAATACGTAGATGCCATGCCGGAGTCCGTCTATCACGATCATGGGCGGTGCATCCTCTCCGGGGTGTACTGGAAGCCCGAGTACCACATCACGGATCACTTGGGTAATGTGCGCGCCACCTTCACTGATGACGATGGTGACGGCTTTATCTCCAACACCGAGCGCAGAAGTGTCAATGATTACTATACATACGGGATGGAGTGGAACAATAAATGGGAGCTGTCGGACACCATCAGTCCATTGAATCGGTACCGCTACAATGCGAAGGAATACATCCCTGAAATGGGGCTAAACCAGCTGCTGTACGGAGCACGGAACTTTGATCCTGTGCTGGGAAGGTGGTGGGCTCCGGATCCTATGGCTCTAAAAATACCCGGCTGGAGTCCCTATCATTATACTCTTAATAATCCCATCCGGCTGATTGATCCAAACGGAATGTACTTCCAGACTCCCGGAACTTCGAGAAAACAGCTAGGTTGGGGGGAGCTTAGCGAAAAAGATTTGCTTGAAAAGGCAGAGTCTGATGGTATTGATAATGAATATGATAGGGTATGGAACCAAGAAAAACAAGCTTATGATTATGTTCAAACAAGCACTCTGGGAGGTGATGTTTTTGACGTTATTCATACCATCAATGGGACGATACCTCAAAAAGATGTGACTATCACTTCGGAAATATTTTTCAATGAATATGGTGGACCTAGGATTTCTCCAGGGGTCTTTGGTAAGCCACATTCACCTTTTATGGCTTCCGGTCAGCTACATACTCTTGATGGTGCTGATGACCCTGTTTTCAATGTTATTACTTTGGGGCAGGGTGCAACCTTTGCTCGTGCTGGTGCATCTGGAATGGAAATGTTATCGTTCTCTGCTTTTAAATATGGTGATGATGTTGCGGTTAAGGGGGCAACTGTTGTAGGTGAAGGTATGGCAAGGGTTGAAGCTGCTGCATCAAAAATACCAGGTGCAAAGATTTTAAATGATATGCCAAAATTCACAGGTACGGTAGACCAAATTACAAGCCAAATGATGACCTATAATCGTCAATGGATATTACAACAAATGAGAAGTGGTAGACCAATTTTAGATATTGGACGAGATTTGAATAGAGCAAATCCAAGTATTTTTTATCAAATGGAGCAAAATATGATGAACAATTATTTAAAGCTACATCCTAATTCATTTCAAATAATTAAGCCGTGATAGAAGGAGAAAAATATATTGAAGATGTAAAAGCATATTTTAACTACCTCATTACAGAGTTTGGTTTTAGAATATCAAACGAAAAAATAAGGGGCAACGCTTTTTATGATTTACAATATTCTGACGGTAACTGTATTGTATCAGTATCATACGAGAATATTGAAGATTATTTGCAAGTAATAATTTTTATGCTTCAAAATGGAGAATTGCCTGATTATGATGATAAGAGCAAAACACTACTTTTAAATATGCTTAACGCCCAAGTGATGTCAAGTGTTAAAAGGGATGAAATCAGCTTAAATAATGAGTATTTCGTGAAGTTTACTCCGAAAACTGAAATAGAAAAGTTGTTGCTAAAATCAGCAAAAGAATTGCGTTTGTGCTTAAAGCATTTTAAGGAAATACGATAAAGCAAACGCCCCGAAAATTTTAGGTGCGTTTTTGCTTTATTATCCAAAACGGCAATTTTTGAAGTCGTAAAAAATTATCCTAACCCACATTTAAGGCAACTTATCACGTACTCATAAGCAATATAGGTTAAATGGGATAAGCTCAATTGAAATTTTAAATACTACGAAGCAATAATCACAATTGAAATTTTCTTTGATTGAAAGAAATGAACTTCATTTATTAGGTAGCTTTACAAGTAAAAAATCAACCAATAATGACTTCGTCATTTGCCAAAAACAAAAAACCCGAAGCGATATTTGACATCACTTCGGGTGTAAATATTCATTTCAATATAGGTTACTGAATAGAACCTGTATTGTCGTCAAAATGTAAAGTAACTTTCTGTCCTGCAGTACCTGCAACAGGATCTTGATCGCCTCCATCATTTCTGTATTCAATCACACCATTGTTCACTCTGAACTCAGCATTCCACCATGCCGGAATCCAAGGGTGCTGCGCATACATACGGATGTTTGCTGATGCAGCCAAAGCAGGAGAAACGATGTTCTTTGTAGTATTATCAACTGTGAATTTGTATGTATCTTTGTCTTCATCCCAGCTTCCGAAAGCATCTCCGATACCATACACTTCAGCCGGTTTTACTGACAATTGAACATTGTCATCTCTCAAGTTCAAGACAATGGCGTACATTCCGCTTTCAGCCACTGTCATATTTCCATCCCCATCAGCAGAAACTGCAGCACCATCTACATCAAACACTTTTACGTCACCAAAACCTAAATTAGGTGCTTTCCAGTCTGCCGCAGATACTTTGAAACCCATACCTGTTTCTAGGTAAGCAATTTTCCAGAAGATACCTTCGCTTGGAGCACCACCTGCTGCTTTGTGCATGATAGCTTCAGCTTTTGTGCCCGGAGTGTCCCATGCATATGCAGTAGCAGCTCCTACTAAGTACATAGCATCTGGATATGTAGGTAATACAGGGCCGTCACCTGTTTTTGTTGCAGTTGCAGAATAACCAACACCAGCTTCCCATGTAAGGGTAACTGTATATTCTCCATACACTTCATTTTTAATGTTATCTCCACCAGGAACTAAAGATGACAATGTGCCACCAAAATTAGTATTGGCTTTGACACCTAATTTTCCATCTTTATCTCCAATATCTAAAGTTAAATCTAATTCAATTTTCCATCCGTTGGAGTATCTGAATTTGTACTCATTGGGTAAAAGAAGAAGTTTCTCAACTTTGAATATCATTTTGTTCAAATCAAAAGTAGCGGGCATTGAAGTTCCGTCGCTCCAACCGCCGGGAGTAGCAGCACCGATGATTCCCCAATCAGCTTTGGCCATCGCAACTTTGTTAAGACCAAGGTCAACAACAATGTGGTATAAGCCATCTTCCGGTACTGTGAACTTTGAAGCTGATTCTGTCAATGCACCCTTCCAAAGACCATTTTTTGGTTCATCATTGCCAGGAGTGGCAGCTGCCCAATCTGATCCGGGACCATACACCTTTTGAGTGGTTCCATTGACGCTTACAATGTTGAATCCATCTGATCCAGCTTTTACAGCCATGTACACTTCCACTAATTCAGGTCTAGATGATTGGTTGACTTCATTTTTCGTGGCTGTGAATAGAGCTTTTGAGCTGAAATCTGCAAACGCTGTTCCGGCACCTTTGATATACATTCCATCTTCTACGGTTGGCGTTGGGTTTGGATCTTCGTCATCGCCACAACTTAATAATGCAAAACTCACTAGTAAAAACAGTGGCAATATGCGCAATAAAAATTTTAAATTAAATGAAAACATGTTTTTAAATATTTAATTAATTAATGAAATAGTTGACTATTTAGCTAAATTGGGGTTTGCATCAATGGCCCACTGTGGTATTGGAAATGTCAATCTCTCCGGTAATGATGGTTGTTTCTCCCACCATCCATTGAGGAATTTTCCAAACCGAATTAAATCCTGGCGTCTATGGCCCTCACAGAACATTTCTCTTCCTCTCTCCGCCAATATCATATCCAAACTAGCATTAGTAAAATTAGATACTTTAGCACGACTTCTGATTTGATTGATGTAGCTGTCACCGTTCTTGCCTTGGCGCACCATACATTCAGCCTTCATGAGCAATACATCGGCATATCTGAATAATGGAAAATCATTACTCAAACTTTCCAACGCCCCTTTCTTGATTTCAAACTTTGCTACACGTGCTGCGGACATTCTGATCTCCTCGTAAGTATATGAACCATCTATAATGAGTTTTGGAATATGTGGGTTGATAACCACATCTGAACCTGCAGTTTGATCAAACAATGCTTGACCATTAGATGCATATTGTGGACCCACCAAAAATCCTTTCTTTCTTTCATCACCATTCTCAAAAGAATTGTAATGATCTTCTACGGCTCCAAAACCATTCCATGGGCCTACAGGCATATCAAATGTGAGGTTATGCTGATAGTGTAAAGTTCTCATATGAATCCTAAATCCCGGAAGGCTTTTCTCATCAAATGGAATGGTGAAAATATTCTCAATGGAGTTTTCATTGGCTGTTTTAAATGGTGCCAATGCTTCTGACTCCAATGTATAAACACCACTATTGATCACGCTGTCACAATAGCTTTCAGCTAATGCCCATTCTGCTTTTCCAGTGTACACTTCAGAATTGATATACAATTTTGCTAGTAGGGTATAAGCCATACCTTTGGAAACAGCAAATTTTTGTGTATTAAACTCCAAATATGGTAGAGCATCTTTTACATCTTTGACTATGTAATCATACACTTCTTTGCGTTTTGCCTTGAAAGGTTGTGCATCAGCCTTTGTAAATGAAGTGACTAAAGGAACATCACCATAATTATCTATCAATAAATAATAATAAAATGCTCTCAGTGTCTTCAATTTTGCCACTGTAGTTGGATCATTTAATCCTTCTAATTCATCCAAAGCTCTATTTGCTTCCGTGACGCCGTCATAAATCTGCGACCACATGCTATTTACTGCATCGATGTTATTTGTCCATTTATGCTGGTGCAGAAGATACCATTTTCCACCATCTTCCCAGTCAGTAAGTCTTACAGGGAATACTATTTCGTCACTAGTAACTTCTTGTGACCAAAACCACCAACCGGCATCATCAATGAGATCTGCCAATTCCTTGTAGGTAGGCACCACTTTTAGAGCGGCTTGATCCGCATTTTCAGGAAATTTATCTGCCGGAATCCTATCATAAATGGTTTCATCTAAATTTGTACAGGCAAATAAACTAATGAAAAGCGTTAATGCTATATATCGTCTCATGTTCTTATTTTTTAATAACGTTTGAAATTATAATTTTGCATTCAATCCAATAGTAAAAGTTCTTGTACGAGGGTAAACATCATATTGATCTCTACCAAATTCTGTACCACCAAATGCTATTTCAGGATCTATTCCACTATATCCGGTGAAGAGCAATAGGTTTGAGCCGGTCACATACAATCTTACATTTTTAAGATATTTATTTTTCACATTTATGTTGTAACCAACAGAAATATTGTCCAATCTCACAAAACTGGCATCTTCCAGATAATAACTGCTCAAAGTAGGATTGGACGTAAGCCCCTTGTCATATTCTGTCAATGCTTCTTGTAATGTGTTCAATGTAGGGAGGTCGGATGGGTTGCTGAATACCATCCTTGTCACATTCAGTACATCATATCCGAATATACCTCTCCAAGCCATGCTCACATCTAGATTGTTGCCGATATTGAAGAAATTTGACCAACCAAAAATAAACTTAGGTTGTGCACTTCCGACAACTCTCCTTTCAGCCAAGGATACATCTCTCGTCACACCACCTGAAGCAGTGTAGAACAAGAACTTGCCGTCATCACTCAATCCGGCATATTCCGGCATTACAAATGTTCCAATAGCCAATCCTGGTCTGATCACTTGTGCATTATTGATACCGCCTACAAGTCCTCTTCCTGACACATAAAGGGTAGGGATCTCTTCCAACTTGAATTCATCATCACCCAATGAAATGGTTTTTTGTGAGTTGCTACTGAAAGTCACCAAAGTCTTCCACTTCAATTTACTTTTGTTTATGGCAAAGTACTGGGCCGTTATTTCGATACCCTGATTTTTGATTTCTCCGGCATTTCCGTAAGTTGTTCTTTGCTTATTCGGTGGAACAGGTACTTGGAAAGGATAGATCAAATCGTATGTGCGTCTTTGGTATAATTCTATGGAACCTGATAATTTGCTGGACCACAATCCGAAGTCTATTCCCAAATTGGTTTCAGCATTGGTTTCCCATCTCAAATTTGGATTTGGGTTGGTACCACCATAAACAACATAGTTAACTACTTCTTGTCCTGTTTCAGGATTGATGGCTTTTCCACCTGGTGCATATAGAACTTTTTCAGCGTCAGCCTGGATGTTTTCATTTCCTGCAAGACCATAACTAAGTCTCAATTTTAAAACGTCAAAGAGCGACTGATTTTGCATAAAATTCTCTTCAGCAAGATTCCATCCTAATGACGCTGACGGGAACCAACCCCATTCGTTATTTGCTCCGAACTTACTTGAACCATCTCTCCTTAAGCTGGCAGAAAGGAAGTATTTGCCTTTATAATCATACAATGCTCTACTGAAAAAGGATATCAGAAGGCTCTCATTTTTATACCCTGTGTCAGGGTCTGTCTCATTATCCAAGAAAACCACAGGATTGTATGCGCCAATATAATCAGATGTTGAGTTTCTACCGGCAGAAACAAATCCATTGTATTGGAAAATTTGCCAAGAATAACCACCCATCAATGAAAAGTTATGACTATCATTAAACTGTCTTTGATATGTCAATGTACTTTCCAATAACTTCGTCAATTTATCATCATATGACCTTCTGCCAAAGCCATGTGTTTGGTTTGATGCTGTATAACTCGGCTCATAATACATAGCCAATCCGTCGTCTCTGGTATAAGCTAGGTTCACCCAGCCTTTCAAATTTTTATGTAGGTTGAGATCTACACTGATATTTCCAAGCAATCTTTTTGCATCTCTATAATTTGTAATATCATTGATGATGGATAAAGGATTGTAATACTGGAATGATCTGTCTGTTTCAAAGAATGAACCATCAGAATTGTACGCAGGATCCGTTGGTGATCTTCTCAATGCTTGATAAATCACGTTTGTAGGAGAAATACCGCCACCATAATTGATGTAATTGTTGTGTTCTATTGTTCCTGACAATCTCGTATTGATGGTCATCACATCTCCGAATGCCTTCTGAGAATAGTTCAATCTGGCAATATCCCTAGTTTTGGAAGAACCTTGAATCACACCTTCAATTTTCATGTGTGATACGGAAGCTCTGAAATTGGCAGTTTTAGTGCCATTCATGAAAGATAAATTGTGGTCTTGGGTCAAACCGGTTCTGAATATTTCATCTTGCCAGTCTGTGTTTGCACCATTGTCAATAAATGTCCTTCCTGTTTTAGCAGCGAAATCTCTCACTTGGTCTCCGGTCAATAAATCGTATCTTCTAGCAACATTATCCACGGAAAGCTGAGATGAAAAGTCGATAACAAGGTTGTCACCTTCTTTTTTAGAAGCGCTTTTCGTCGTGATGATGATGACACCATTGGCGCCTCTTGATCCATAGATGGCTGTAGAAGACGCATCTTTCAAGACGTTGTAAGACTCAATGTCTGCAGGTGCAATAGTTGTTGGATCCACACCGGGAACTCCATCAACCACAAAAAGTGGACCTGTACCTGAAGCAAAACTAGAAGCATTTCTGATGTTGACAGAGAAACCTCCATTTGGGTCACCACCTTGCTTTGAGATAGTCACACCGGCTGCCTTACCTTGAAGACCTTCAATAGGATCTGATAATCGACCTGTGTTGAGTTCAGCCGAATTGACAGACGTTACGGCGCCGGTTTTATCAGATTTCTTGATGGTTCCATAACCTATCACAAGGACTTCATCGATGACTTTTCCTGCTGATAAAGATATATTATAATGATTTTCAGTAGTTAATTCAATGATCTGTGAAGTATAACCAATATAGCTTACTTCAATTTGTTGTGCACTTTTTTCCACTTTTAAACTAAAATTACCATCTAAATCGGTGATGGTTCCCATATCAGTACCAATAATTAAAATGTTGGCGCCGATGAGTGGAGAATTATCCGCAAGATCATACACCGTTCCGGTGATCTCTCTTTGCGCAATGGAAATTCCCGTGGTGAATACTATTAGAAATAGCATTAACCAACCCTTGAGACTGTTTTGAATACTCATAAGAATATCATTTGGTTAAGAAAATGTAAATAATTTGAAAAGATTTAAGTGATTGCAAAGATATAACTAATTTAATTTTGCAGCTATGATCTAAATTATTTTTTCATTGATTTGACTCACCAAATTGGAAGCGGAAAATATAAGTTGTATGTAATGAATACAATACATAGATATTTTATTTTAATATCAATTTATTTTGTAATCTTTGTCACACAATTTTTATGTAAATTTGAAGTGAAATTTGTTAATATTTTTAAGAAATTAATAGATTTTGATCATAATCTCCCCAAAATGCACTGATTAAGCGTCCAAAAACAAGGTATTCAAGGCGATGAAATATATGGTATTTTTCAGGTAGATCTAGACTATTAGATGATAATTTTATCTTTAAATTGATGGTAATGTTTACCTTTGCGGCGTTTTTTAAAAAACGTAAATTTAAAGTTTCATTATGGGATTACAGTGTGGTATCGTAGGACTTCCGAATGTGGGTAAATCCACTCTTTTCAATGCATTGACATCTGCAAAGGCTTTGGCAGCGAATTATCCTTTTGCAACCAAAGAACCAAATTTAGGGGTGATAGTGGTGCCCGACCCAAGGCTTGACGCATTAGCTGAATTAGTCCAACCCCAAAGGATTTTGCCAACTAGTGTGGAAATTCTGGATATTGCCGGTCTCATCAAAGGTGCCAGCAAAGGGGAAGGATTGGGCAACCAGTTTTTGGCAAACATACGAGAAGTGGACGCCATCATTCATGTAGTTAGATGCTTTGAAGATGACAATGTAGTCCATGTAGATGGAAGCGTTGATCCTGTGAGGGATAAGGAGATTATAGATTTGGAATTGATATTCAAGGATATTGAGACCATGGAAAAACGCATCGATAAACTAAAAAAACAAGCCAAATCCGGTCAAAAAGATGACCAAGCCAATGTGGAATGGGCTGAAAAATTATTGAAGCACCTAGAAAGCGAAAAACCGGCAAGAAGTTTTGCAGTGGACGAGCATTTTGCAGAATTGTTCAATGACCTATATCTTCTGACATCCAAACCAATTTTGTATGTGTGCAACGTGGACGAAAATAGTGTTTTGGATGGGAATCCATTTACAAAAAGATTTTTAGAAGCTATCCAAGGGGAAGGTGCGGAGACCATTCTGATATGCGCCGGTAGTGAAGCAGAGATTGCGGAACTAGAGTCAAAAGAGGAGAGAATGGAATTTATAGAAGCTATGGGATTGCAAGAACCAGGTGTGAATAGGGTGATCAGAGCAGCATACAAGCTCCTTGACCTGAGTACTTATTTCACTGCAGGGGTCAAGGAAGTCAGAGCGTGGACTATTCATAGAGGATGGAAGGCGCCACAAGCTGCCGGAGTCATACACACGGATTTTGAAAAAGGGTTTATTAGGGCAGAAGTGATAAAGTACAAGGATTTTATTCATTACGGTTCGGAAGCAGCAGTGAAAGAAGCGGGAAAAATGAACGTGGAAGGGAAAGACTACACTGTGGAAGATGGTGATGTCATGCACTTTAGATTTAATGTCTAACAAAATAGAAAACTGTAAATTTTTAGTAAAATACTGACTAGATTCTCAATTTAATAGTCTCGGTCAATTCTGCTATGTATAACTCTAAGTTGACCACTTAGAGATGCCTTCCCACGCACAAAATTCAACATATTTATGGTAATCCTAAAGTATAATATATTCATTATGCTATAATTAAAATATTGTGCGTATTTTTGCATTTTTGATTCGGCTATAATAAAAAGTGATTTTTAATAGTTCGTAGGTATAAATCGTTTGGAATGAGAAAATTTGGCTTTGCTATAATGTTGGTTATATGTGCCACTACATCATGGGCACAAAGTGAAGACATGCATTATGAGGATTTGCGTCATTTGCAGCTTGGACAACAGGCATTTGATGATAATTTATACTATTTTGCAAAGTATTATTCGGACTTATTTTCTGATAGTTACTCGCCACCATACGTCTATGACTTTGATAATCTAATCAAAGAATCCGTAATTACGTCAGGTATTGCGTCAAATAGACTGGAACAATATGGAAGTGAGGAGACTCTCATCAAGAATATTAAAGAATTTTACCCTAATCCCGTCGCCATTCCTGCCATTTTGGAACTTGGTTCATATTATTACAACAAAAACCTATATAAAAAGACCATTGAAACCTATGACTTGATCAATCTCAACCATCTGAGTGAATTCGACATGTCAGAAGCATCCTTCAAAAAGGGATATGCACACTTTGTTTTAAAAGAATTTAAGGAAGCCGAAGAAGATTTCAAAAGGATCAAAGAAATCAAGAACGAATATTACTATCCTTCAAACTATTATTTTGGCATGTG
>JACJYH010000012.1 GCA_020636195.1 Lewinellaceae bacterium | reverse complement strand
CAAAGCCTGTGGAAATTCATTTTTATCCGAATGTAAATTAGCCAAATTGTTCAAAGTCATCGCTACATCAGGCAAATAGGTTCTTGGGTTTTCTTTGGTTAGTTCTCTATAAATCTGCAATGCTTCTTCGTATTTTTCCAATGCCTGTGGAAATTCATTTTTATCCGAATGTAAATTAGCTAAATTGTTCAAAGTCATCGCTACATATGACAAATATGTTCTTGGGTTTTCCTTGGCTAGTTCTCTATATATCATCAATGCTTCTTCGTATTTTTCCAATGCCTTATCTAAATACTTTAGCTCTTGCAAATATTTAGCATATTCAAATATGTTAGAAGGTGTTTTGTTAATAGTAATAGCTTTTTCAAATTGTATTTTTGCTTCTTCAAATTGTGCTTTTATGATATATAATCGTGCTTTTAAAATTCTTCTCTGTGCAAGCTCAAAATCTTCCTTTTTCCTATTTTCTCTGATGTGTTTTTCAGTATCTTCTAGTCTCTTTTCATTTAATATTTCAAGAGCTTCATCTATTTTATTGACAAATACTAAATCAAGTGCTTCTTTATATAACTCTTCACCAACTTTTAAACTTGCATTGCCTATTTCTTCAAGCTGTTGGATTTTAAGTTGATATTCTTTCTCGATCTTAGCTATTTCAGTATTTAGACTTTCTATTTTACTTTTATCATATACTCTTAATTCTTTTAAATCATCTATTCTTTCTGTCAATGACTTAATTTCGGACTCCTTTTCAGATTTTATGATAGAAGTAAGGTCTTCTATACGTCTATTCAGTACAAATCTGTTCGCCTTTTCATATGAGGGAAGTATCTGTTCGAAGATTTTTACAAAAGAATTATATTTTATTCTCTCTTCTTCGTTTAAAGAAAAAGGATTTGCTGTATATTTTTCAAGGAATTTTTCAAATTCTTTTTTTTCTTTATCTCTAATAATGGAGTTAATAATTAAGGTATTTATTGACTTGTTAAAGACAGTTTTTAATTGTTTCTGAGCATCTCCATCAATAACTCCCTTAAAAGTTTCAAAAACAATGCTTGCAGCGATGTTAATAGCAAATGAGGACAAAGGTTCCATATTCAATTTATATATATCAGTTTTCATTGTTGAAGATTAAAGAATTTCAACTTACCCCTAAACACAACAAATCTATAAAACAATAATAATTTATTAAAACTTATTTTCCCGGTTTTTTACAAGCTTCATAGTTTCTCATCAATTCGATAGTTAGCTTGATGTAGTTCTTTATGTGCATTATAAAGGAATACACATTTTTCGCTCCTAGTCACAATCTATCCTTTCTAATTATGAAACCATCAAATTCCTTGCCCAAATGTCAATAAATTGTTGTCCGGATCTAAGATGGAAAACTCGATCTGATTCCATGGTTTTTCTTCTAGCTGACCATTTGGATGGATGGCTACGGCATTGTCTATGAAGCTACAGTAAAGTGCATGTATGTCGTCTGTGCGGATATAGACTTGACCATAGTTTTCTGAGGGATTGAGATCGTCGAACTTGAAAAAGTGAATTTGTACGTGATCTCTTTGTAAAATCAAATAATCAGGGTATTGTGCAATGACATCAAAGGCAAGTTGTTTTTCATAAAACTGTTTTGTGGTCTCTATGTCACGCATTGGAAGCTTGGGATGGACATTTGTTAATATCATTAATATGTGTTATACATTAGTATTTGATAATCTTATTTGTATGAATTATTTCAGAATTGTCCTTGATGTTTAGAAAATAGATGCCTGGCGGTAAGTCTGTGATGTCAATGACATTGCCTTGACTTGCATCACATGAAAATTCCTTCAGAACAACACCCATCATACTACGCAATTCAAAGGTATAGGTTACGGAACTGAGCTCTTTTGAACGCTGAATATATACTTTCCCTTCTGTGGGATTTGGATACACTTGGATGCCGATGTCATCAAATGTCTCTTGCGTCTCAACTCTGACACATGGAATCTGACTTGTGACAAGGGTGGAGAAGAATTTGGCCAGATTTTTTTCTCTGAGGCTTCTATTATCATATCCATGACATGGATTATTCACTTGGTCAGCGCAGCTTCCGGTTCCAAGTAAAAAATTATAAGGAAATTCTACTGATGTAAATTCATTTTGGATGGTGTAACCATAGTTTTTAGCAGTATTCCATTGGCTAAATGCTCTGCTGCCATAAAGTTTTACATGGTTGTTTTGTACGCCGTAGCAATTGTATCCATGCGTAAAACACCATGATAGTCCCCAAAACACAAAATTGCTGTCGATGGGCACGACCATATCACAAGGTCTGTGGAAGGAGTAAATGGCAGGTTTCGGTTTGTTGGTTGGGATTTTCTTAAGTAGGTCACTCATCATTCCACCATAGATATTGCCGATCCCTTTGATGGTGAAATGAATATTCGTTGGCTCAATTGTACCGTCAATGCCTCCTAAATCAGGTCTTGAGATGGAGGTACCTGTAAATACTTTGCCCGAATTATATGCACATCCATTTGTTCCTATTGTTTGCGGGTTTGGCAAAGGAACAGCTGTTGTGGCATACGTCTCTTTTGGTCTTTCTTCAGATACGTCCATCAACCCGATGCCCAATGCAATGAAGCTTCCTGCACTTTCTCCGGCAAGAAAAATATTTGATGTATCGATACCATAATTTTGATAATGATTGATGAGAAATCTCAATGCTCCTTTGCCATCTTGAATAGACCTATAATAGGCTCTTGCCCACTCAGCACTGTCAGCCGCAAAGACACAACTATAATCGGGATAGTTACAATTCCAAGCTCTGTCATCAGATACCATCCCCAATCTGTATTCTACACTTGCCGTCACATAACCACGTGATGCAAAGGTTTGACACATGTCTTTGATACTGGTATCGTTCTTATTTCCTGCGATAAATGCACCTCCATGGAACCAAACGATGAGCGGTTTTAAGTGGGTAGTTTGACTGATATCACAAACCGGCATATAAATATCCATATGCAGTGGTTTCAGTTCTCCGGTAAAATCATAAGCGGAACCATACCGGATGTCAGATTGTGTCACAAATTGGTACTGCTCATCTATCCATTGTTGAGCCTTTATTTTTCCGAAAAAGGCTAAGAAAAACAAACCCGAAATCAATAATTTATTCATAAGATGTTTTGAATTGAAGTGAATCATACCATTACCAACAAAACTCCATTGAAAATCGGTTCTTAAGTCATTCTATGGAATCATGTTGTAATCCAATCTCATGGTAAGGTCACTCAATGAAAAAGACCAACTACCTGAAATTCAAGCCGAAGTTACATAATTTTAAGATATGCAGCTTCTTTTTACTGTGGGATTAACATTTTGGATACTGTCATTATTAGATGTAAGAAAAATGTTTTTCCTGTCAATCTGCTAAATGGCCAAATTTTCCATTTCTAAAGTCTTCATACGCTTGCTGGAGTTCTTCCTCTGTATTCATGACAAATGGACCGTAAGAAACTATAGGTTCTCGAATAGGCTCACCACTCATGACCAATATTTTAGTTTCTTCAGTCGCTTCAATGTGAAAATTTTCTCCATCATTTGCCATCAAAACAAAATGATCCGTAAGCGCTTCATGTGTAGAATTTACAGAGATACTTCCTTCTATAACCAAAAGTGCAGTATTGTAATGTTTCGGAAAACTCAAATCGCAGATACCGCCTTTTATCATCTTTACATTATACATATGCATAGGTGTGAATGTGTCAGCAGCACCTTTTATACCGTGAAGTTCCCCGGCAATAATATCTACAAATACAGAATTATCAGGTAGTTGCCATTTGCCCATTTTTTTATTTTCTATGGATTGGTATTTGGGCGATGCCCTTTTATCCTTTGCGGGAAGATTCACCCACAGCTGCACCATTTGAAAAATGCCTCCATTTTTACTCCATTCTTTTTCATGAAATTCTTTGTGTAAGACGCCACGTGCAGCCGTCATCCATTGAACATCACCCTCACCTATGATACCGCCACCGCCACTGCTATCGTGATGTTCCACCTTCCCTTGATATGCGATGGTAACGGTTTCAAATCCTCTATGTGGATGAACACCTACACCTTTTGGGGTTGCGCTGGCTTCAAAATAAAACTTTGAATTATAATCTAACATGACAAATGGATCCATCCTTTCCCTGCTTAGACCTCTTGCACTTGGAATAAAATTATGCACCCTGAAGCCATCACCAACGAAGTGCGGAGAAGGAGGACTTACGATTGATTCAACAGATTTAACACGCATACATATCTTGATTAAAGACTAAAATCGATCATACTTTTAATCCATAGATAGCAAAGAGTTTACAATTTTTTAGTGTCATACAAACAATGAATTGTCAAAGTAGTTCAAGAAAATATAGAAGAATTGAGCCGCAAAGGATTTACCAAACCCAGGGTTTTATACATCTTAATGGTTGTGATTTATTTCAATAATACCCCAAATAATTGTGTGGTGTAATCTGCAAGAGTTCATCTTTGACAGCATCATTGATGTCTAGTGTGCCAATAAAATTATGGATGGCTTCTTTGTTGAGATGATTATGCCCACGTGTAAGGCCTTTCAATGCCTCGTATGGCTTCGGATATCCTTCGCGTCTTAGAACTGTTTGTATCGCTTCGGCCACCACCGCCCAATTGAGATCAAGGTCTCTTTCCAATGCTGCGCGATTGACATGTATCTTCAAAAGTCCTTTTAATAATGAAGTGTATGCTATGACACTATGAGCAAAAGGCACACCGATATTTCTCAGCACTGTGCTGTCCGTTAAATCTCTCTGTAATCTGGAAATAGGTAATTTTGATGCAAGATGGTCAAAAATCGCATTGGCCATGCCGAGATTCCCTTCCGCATTTTCAAAGTCAATTGGATTCACTTTGTGTGGCATAGCTGACGACCCCACTTCATTTTGATTTACCCTTTGTGTGAAATATTCCATGGAAATGTACTGCCAAAAATCTCTACAAGCATCGATCAGAATGGTGTTAATCCGAATTATCGCATGACAAATCTCTGCAATGTCATCGTAATGGGCTATTTGCGTTGTCTTTTGTGATCTAACCAATCCTAAATGTGCGCAAAAATGATCTCCAAATTCAGGCCAATTTATATGTTGGTAAGCAACTTTGTGTGCATTGAAATTACCCGTTGCTCCACCAAATTTGCATTTTATTTGTATGTTTTCAAGGATTTTAAATTGTTCCACCAATCTTTCATGAAAGACGCCGATTTCTTTCCCTAAGGTAGTTGGTGATGCTGGTTGACCATGCGTACGGGCGAGCATAGGCACTCCCTGATAGGTTTCCATCATCGTTCCAAATTGTGCTATGACCTCTTTTATCTTAGGGATGATCTCAGTTTGTAAGGCATTCTTCAGCGATAATGGTACTGCAGTGTTATTGATATCTTGCGATGTAAGTCCAATATGAACGAATTCTTCTATTCTTGACAAGGAAGCAGCATGTAGCTTATTTTTTATAAAATATTCCACCGCTTTGACGTCATGATTTGTTGTCTTCTCAATTTCTTTGATTTCAAAGATATCATTTTCAGTGACGTGGCTGATTTTGTCTATGAGTAATATCTCGTCTTCGCTTAAGGTCAAGGAGGGTAGAGATAGTTTTGCCAATTTCTTTAAGTATTCTATTTCGACATACACACGATATTTAATAAGTGCATACTCAGAAAAATAAGTCTGCAAAGATTTTGTGGTGTTGTAATACCTTCCGTCAATGGGAGAAATGGCATAAATCATTCTTTAGGGTTTTCTATATTGGTGATTAATTTGCTCTCTTCGAGCCTTTTGATGAAATAGTATGTCTCTATTTGCGATCTCATGGCGATTTCATCATCATTGGTTTTATAACTGTTGCTTTGTGCAGCATCAAAAATTCTCGCTTTTACATTGTCATTCCATTGAATCTTCAATATTGAAATGATGTTTTTGGCAATAATCGGATCAAAAACAGGGAACAATGCTTCCACCCTGAAGTGCAAATTTCTCACCATCCAGTCAGCCGATGATAGATAAACTTCGGATTCACCTGCGTTATGAAAGACAAAGACTCGGGAATGCTCCAAAAATCTGTCTATGATGGATATCGCTTCAATGTTTTCGCTCAAACCTTTTACACCCGGTATGAGGCAGTTGATGCCTCTGATGATGAGTTTTATTTTTACTCCTGCCTGACTGGCATTGTACAGCAATTGGATCATCTCGGTATCCTGTAGGCTATTCATTTTGATGATCATTTTGGCTTTTTGACCGGATTTAGCATGTTGTATTTCTCGCTGGATGAGGTCAATAAACTTTTGCTTTAAGTTGAATAGTCCAACACCAAGATATTCAAATTTTTGAATCGGTTCTTGTTGCGTTTCTAAGTATGTAAAAATGCGGGCAACTTCAGCAGTGATTCTTCTGTCAGCTGTAAAAATACCAATATCTGAATACAATTTTGCGGTATCTTCGTGGAAATTTCCTGTGCCTAGATACGCATAAATATTGGGCTTGCTATTTTCCAGTCTCCTGACCAATGCCAGCTTGGAATGCACCTTGTAACCGGGCATGCTATAATTGACTTGAACGCCTGCTTTTTCTAAATTTTCACCCCAAGTAAGATTGGCTTCTTCATCAAATCGCGCCTTAACTTCGATAAATGTGCTGACTTGTTTGCCACTTTTCACAGCGAGTTTGATGGCATCCATGATTCTGGATACCTTGGCTACTCTATATTGGATGATTTTTATGTGTGTAACATCAGGATCGGTTGCAGCGTCTTCGAAAAATTTTATCACAGATTCATAACAATGAAAAGGTGTCATGATAAAATGGTCTTGCACCTTTATCACATCAAAAATTGACGAGCTATCCTCTAAAGATGGTATTTTGATCGGAGTAAGGACCGCATCTTTCAAATGTTTTAAACCGAAATCCGGAAATTTGAAGAAATCTGAATTGTTGTGGTACCGACCCTCAGGCAGCAAATCAACTTGTTGTATATCAAAAACCTGCATTAGATATTGTAAAAAATGCCGAGGCATGATTCTATCGTACACCATTCGCGAAGTTTCACCAATATTTCTCTTCGATAGGCTTTTTTTAATTTTATTAATCAAATCACCTTGGAACTCATCTTCGATATACAACTCAGCATCTCGGGTGATCTTGATAGAATAGGTATCGATGATATCGTAACCGGGGAAAATGTACCTGACTGTGTATCTGACCACATCGTCAAGGATCATGATATTTTTCGTGCCATCGCTCGCATTGGGAAGTTCGATGAACCTCGGCAAGTGGTCTGATGGAATCTTTACAATGGCGTACTGTGGTTCCGACTTGTCCGCATCTTTCTTTTTGAGATATAGCGCAAGGTATAGGGCGCCATTGTTGAGAAATGGCTTAATATTTTTTCCGTCTAGAATTACCGGTTGCACGAAGGGCAATAGATACTCATCAAAATAGGTATTGATAAAATCCATTTGTTCCGGATTCAACCGATGCCAAGAGGCTATCTGAATGCGGTTTTTCTCTAATTCCGGCAAAATGATATTTTCAAATATCCTTGTAAACTCTTTCTGATGAGTATTGGCTATTTTCAAAAGTTGTTTCAATACCGTTTGGGGTGAATACTCCAGGTTTTTGATCGTCACTTTGTCCGTTTGGGACAGATTCCTATGATTAGCGACCCTGATACGAAAAAACTCATCAAGATTGGACGAGTAAATGGCCAAAAACTTCAATCTTTCCAATAATGGTACGGAGATATCTGCTGCCTCTTGTAACACTCTATAATTGAAGGAAAGCCAACTGATATCTCTGTGGATTATTTTTGTCATGATCTGTAATGTATCCGCAAAATTGAAAAATATTTATTGATTCCGCATGAGAAAACACAATTTTTATGATGATTTAAGTGTGAATGCGTTCTTTTTCCTTTGTTAAACTTTGTTAATCTTAAATTTTACTCCTTGTTTTTGTAGAATTTTGTGATTGCAGTAGTTTTATTTTCTATAAATGTCCCTATGGCGATACGCTCAATAAAGGTTTTATTGTCCCTTTGTGTGGTATTTCTCATGTCTTGTAAGCATGACATATATCAGGCACCACCACAAAATACTAAATTATTGGGTAAAATTACTTCATTGCAACTCCCACAGTTATTTTTAAAAGGTATTGACAGCCGAGAGATTGCCGTCAAAAGTTCAGGCGACTTTGATGTGACATTTCCCTTGACATACAGTGGAATCTATACTTTCGGGGATGGCGAAAATTCCATCAATGTTTTCATTAAACCTGGTGATAGTATCAGCATCGTGGGTGATACAAGAGCATTGCAGAGCAAGGTGATGTTCAAGGGTTCAAATGAAATGGAGAACAACTTCTTATTGCTTTTTGCTCAGTCAAAGGATGAAATTCTCAAACAAGATTTTTTCTCATTGTATGCGATGCCATACGATAGTTTCACATTGATTGCAGACGAACGTGATGATGCATTAACGGAGAAAGTACAAGGGTTTCAAAAGAAAAATGGGACGTTTAATGAGGTGTTCTCTGGACTATTGATGAAAGACATTGCATTCGAAAATGCAAAACTTAGACTTTCGTATCCTATCAACAAAAGGATCATCATGGAAGATTCTTTGAATTTGCCTGAGACCTATGAAAGCTTCTTACAGAATTTGGAATTGGATAATTTTGAAAACTTCCTCGTGCCATCATTTGAAGAATGTCTGCTCATGTATTTGGATTATAGGTGGCTAATTTCCAATGACACAGTTGAGAATAGACTGTTATGGAAATGGGAGGAGATTTCCAAAGAATTTAGTGATGCGCGAGTCAAGGATTATCTGTATCATCAAATCTTCAATGAAGCAATTGATTCCGATTTTGAAGCTTTGGCAGCACTCATGCCTGAGTATCGTGATTTTCAGAAAAACGAACAGTATCTTGTATCTGATCAGAAAAAATATAACGAAATTGCACATCTGTTACGCGGTAACCAAGCGCCAAATATTGCATACAAAGACATAAATGGTGCTTCTTGGGATTTAAACTCCTATACGGATCAATATATTTATGTGGATGTGTGGGCAACTTGGTGTGCTCCATGTGTTAAGGAAATTCCCCATCTGGAAAAACTAAAGGAAGCTTTTACGGGTAAAAATATCATGTTTGTAAGTATTTCCTTAGATGATCAACAAAAGGTATGGAAGACCTTTATTCAACAGAAAAAGCTTGGAGGGATCCAATTGCTGGCACCTGAAGCATGGGATGCACGCATAGTAAAAGATTATTCCATACAATCGATACCTAGATTTATCATTATTGGCCCATCCGGAAAGATTATAAATGCTAATGCCCCAAGACCTTCGGACGCACGCATTAAAAAGATACTTGAGTCTTATTTATAAATTTGTAATAACAAGCCTATCAAAATGGAAAAAATTGTCGTTCTAACGGGTGCAGGGATAAGTGCAGAGAGCGGCATCAGCACATTTAGAGATGCCAATGGTTTATGGGAGAACCATGACATCATGGAAGTCGCTTCACCGGAAGGCTGGCGCAAAAATCCTTCTTTGGTTTTGGATTTTTACAATGCGCGGCGCCGTCAACTCAAAGAAGTAAAACCCAATGCTGGACATACAGCATTGGTACAACTGGAAGAAAAATACGACGTGACCATCATCACCCAAAACGTGGACAACCTTCATGAGAGAGCCGGTAGCAGTCATATTCTGCATCTGCACGGTGAACTGAACAAGGTGAGAAGTACCGGCAATCCATCCCTTATCTACGATTGGCACGATGATTTGCATATTGGAGACCTTTGCGAAAAAGGGTATCAGCTTCGACCGCACATCGTTTGGTTTACTGAACCCGTTCCAAATATTGTCACAGCAGCCTCCATTTGCGAAACCGCAGATATCATGATCATAATAGGTACTTCCATGCAGGTGTACCCGGCGGCTGGATTATTGGAATACGCACCGAGGCTTTGTAAAATATTCTTCATAGACCCTTTACCCAATCTCACTCCATCATTAACAACGTTGGATAATTTGCACGTCATTCAAGAAAAGGCTGGGGTAGGCGTGCCTAAGGTGGTTGCTTCGTTACTCCCCTAAATTGTAATTGGAGATAGTATTCAAATTTAGGCATAATTATTTTCAAAATCAATTTTATCTAAAACTTTGTGCTATTCTTTTCAAATATATGGTCCACGGTAATCAAAATTGGTGAAAATTGTCAAAATTTTGAAAATTACTCTCAATTACTACCAAATCATTAATAATCAAGGATATATGTAATTTATTATACTTAAGTACTCATCCCTATCATTAATTGCATATTTGCTCTATTAACCCGACTATAACCCGACTATAACCCGACTATAACCCGACTATAACCCGACTATAACTCGACTATGACCCGACTATGACCCGACTATGACCCGATGACATACTTATTGCGACTTTATTATGTAGAATTGAGCAGTTTTACCAAGTAATCACTGAATGATGTTTTTCTTTCCTAGTGTTATAGTGCATTGGATTAAAATCTAAAAATGCCGGATCTTGTGGCTCAAAGGAATTTCAAGATGAAACATGAGTAAAACTGCATTTTTGTAGATTTATTGAAAAAATGTTCTAGAGCAGAATGTGGATTCAACACTGGATTTACAATTTGGACAAAAACTTTTTACAGGCTTACTTATCGCGGTAGTTTTTTATGTGAAATAACTTGATAGCTTTATTATTTTTTTTAATCTGTGATTTGGATGAATTGAGAATATAATTCTAAATGCAATGGTTGTATTAAGAAATTATTTGATTTATTTTGTTCTGCCATTCGTCCTCAAAGACTACTTGAAATTGAAAATCATGGTCGGGAAACTCGTCAAAAAGTTCTTTCCACGCTTTTTTTACTCCTAATTCGTTGCACAATAAGAATACATCTTGTTTGTATTTGGTGTCCTCGTTTCTCAAATGAATACCTTTTGTTTCCAACACATACACCGTACCATAGTCGTCCTTGTCTGCCTTTTTGTCCGTTGCAATAAAGTCAGGGTAGATTTTATTGCGTTTCCAACCTTGAATATGATAGTCTTGTCGGCTCATATTGCGATACCACCACAAGAGTTTTTCTTGCTCGTCTAGATAAATCGCAACAGATTTTTCTAAATCGTTGATATTTTCTTCGGGGACGTAGTCAAACAGTGACCTTTGGATAGGTGTATTGTCGTTACGTACTAATTGCTTGTTGCTCCTTACTTTTATTCTTGACGGCAATACAAATCCACCTTTGTTTTCAATTAGGAAAAAACAAAGTTTTTTATCTGTAATCATATTTCTGAAAACTTGTTCAGATAATCGGTTGCGTTCTTTTTCTAAAATCTTTTTAAGTTCTTCAATTATGAAAACAAAATTGGCAGCAACCGTTTCTCGTTCGTATTTGTCCAAAAGAAGTTGAATTGCTTTTTCTCCGATTTGAAAACAATGCCAAGGGTTAGGAATAATTTCTGTTATCTGTCTTGTCAGAAATACTTCGTCGATTTCTAAGGTGCCTGATTTTTCTTCTCTACCTGTTTCTTTTAGTAATTCCTTTTCTGCATCACTTAAACCCAAAGCAATTTCCTGTTCTTGATTCCGCTTGCTTTGTAGTGAAAGGCTTTTGATTTCATCAATGTTGATGCCTTCCCAATCTATTTCGCTGAGAATATCAATTTCAAAATTCATATCCCGCCAACTTTCCTTTTCCTGAATGACAAATTTTGGTAAGTAAATTTTTCCTTCAAACTTTTTAAATCCAGAACGGTACTGCATCACTCGGTCTTTTAAACTGTCTGTTTCCATTCCTTCTTCATCGCTAACTATTCTTCCTGAAATGTCGCCCAATCCTTCTCCTTCTAATCCTCTTTTGATATCGCTTACAAGCGATTTTGCATTTTGGCGGAATGTAAATACATAACTCTCGTCCAAATCCCGCACTTTGGTTTTTCGTGCGAAGGGCTGACGCAAAATGCGTCCAACCAATTGCGTTATGCCTGTTGCAGATGATGGGTTTGTAAGAACCGTTAACACATATGCAAAAGAACAATCCCAACCCTCTTGCAATGCCTGTTTTGTAATGATATACCGTATTTCGCAATCTTGGGCAAACAAATCTATTCCCTCAATATCGTCTTTTTCGCTTGATTTGATAGCGATATGACTTTCGGGAATATTGCATTTCTTTATCAAATATTCTTTGGCATCTTCTGCGTGAATGAACTTTTTATCCCGTTGGTCTTTTCCTGTTCGCTCAACCTGTATCAAACAAATTGGACGAATATATTCGCCTGTATTGGCTTCGTATTCTTTGGCTTTTTTCTCTAAATCGTTTCGTTTTTCAAAACTTGCTAATAACGTATCTTCCCAATCCAAACTTGTTTTGTTGGTTAAGTGAATATCCAATTTTATCATTTCTTCTTCGTGCAACTCTCGACCTGTGATTTTCACCAATTCATTGCTGTGTGGTGGTGGTGTGGCAGAAAGCTCAAGAATAAATGATGGATTGAAATTTCGGATTGTATTCCTCGCATTTTCGCCATAAGCACGGTGTCCTTCATCAATTACCACAAGAGGACGTAAAACTTTCAAGGTATTACCCAACGATGTTTTTATCTGCGTTCCAAATATTTCCATTTCGGTTGTGAAACAATCTAAATTCGGAAGTAGTGCTTTCAGTTTTTTATGTCCTTCAAAATCATCTTCTCTAGGGAAAAAGTCTGTAAATCCGCCTTGATCTCGGAATACTTTCAATGTTTCTTTATTTTGGCGATTTGCAGACGGCAACATCAACAGCAAAACAACTAAATTTTCTTCCACGTCCAGACGGTTAAACATTTCTGTTTTTTCTTTTATCAACGTTCTACCGGCGCTCGAAATATCCAAAACCTGTCTGTATGGGTGGTTTCTGTCTTTTAGTGCTTTGATGGTTTGGCGGTAAATTTGTGTGGATGGCACCACCCAAAGTACCAAACCTGTTTGACGTTTCAGATATGTTTTTTGAATACTGTCTATAGCGTGGCATGCCACCAAAGTTTTTCCTCCACCTGTTGGAACTTTCAAATAAATATCGGGCAGTGGCTCGTCTAATCCATTTGTTTTAGAACTGTAAACAATACGTCCTGTTGCCTTTTCCCAAGCCTCTTTCGGGAAATTAATATGCTTTGCCAAATGCGGTTTGAGTTCGGCAATTTCCTCAAACTCTTTTTTAGCATCAGCCAAAGCACTCAAATATTCTTTGAGTTCCTTTAAAACCTTTTCCTGATAGTGCTTTAGTCTCATTAGTCTTTTGATATATTGGTTTCTTCAAGGTCTAGGACCATTGAATGTATTTCATATGCAAACCATTCTTGAAAAATTTTGAATGTTCTCTTTTGTGGCCAATCTTTTACGTCCGTATGCCAATCATTCAATTCGTTTTGAAAAATCTGGTCACAATTTCGCTTAAGCCATTTTTCTATTGCTTCGTTGCTGTCCATTTCCCGAATGAGATAAATATTTGCTTCTTCTTTCTTGGAGACTGGACTTTCAGGATAAATGAAGTTTATCCAATCAAACAACGGCTTTTTGGGTTTCACCACAATAGCGTTGCGATTGATGCTTTCGTAGAAATATAAAATTGGCTCTATCATCTTTGAATCCTATAAATTTCGTAAGGTAATTGGCAAAAATCAATTCGGTATTCAAGTAACGTGTAATCGTCCACATACTTGGCTGGTGCAAATACCAAACGCTGTTGCCCTTTGAATTTTGGTAAAGCTTTACATCGGTCTAATGTCAAAGCATTTGTTTTCAACCATTCTATATCGGGTTTGTAAAATAAAAATACTTCGTAGTTTTTGCTTTTTCCAATAAAACTAGTTTTCTCGTTGATAGACTTTTCATTAAATTCTTCGCCTGTGGCAGTGTAAAAAAGGTAACGGGCAAATTCTGTGTAGGACGGCAAATTTTGACCTCTCAATAAACTTTCCATTTCAATAGTATCACCCAATTCAAAGTAACTGAACGAACCGCCTGTTCCTTTTTTGAGCAATTCACTTTTGGCGGTTGGTACTCCTTTGATAACCCTGCGAACCCGTTCCGCTGTTATGGCATTGGCATAATCTTCCTGCTCTACCAAAATAAATTTGCGATTGCTTCCATCTTCTTTGTTGAGTTCCAATACTGCGTGTGCCGTTGTTCCTGAACCAGCGAAACTGTCGAGAATTATCGAGTTTTTATCAGTTGCTAATTTTAATATTCTTTGAATTAATGTTGTTGGTTTGGGTGTTGCAAAAACATCATCATCAAATATACCCTTGAGTTCTTTTTTTGCATCTTGCGTATGTCCGACTTCCTTATATGTCCAAAGTGTTAATGGAACCATTCCATCTTTAACTTCAGTAAGAAATTTTTTTAACGAAGGAACAGCATCACCTTTCTCTCCAAACCAAATTCTATTATCACCTTTAAGTAATTCAAATTTTTCTTCACCAACCAACCAACTCCTTCCTTTTGGTGGTTTGACAATTCTACCTGATGGTAAAGTTATCTCATAAATATTTGTTTCAACTGCTGGACCAACTGAAAAATCTGTTGCCTTCCATTCTTTTCTAACATCGTTATCTGGGTTTGAATATCTTGAATTTGCATCTTCACTTCTTTCAAGTAAATTAATTTTCCAACCAATTTTTTGTTCTCCCTCAATTTTATTTTTTGCATAACAGATGATATAATCATGGTTTGAAGAAAAATACTTATTCATATTTACCGGACTGTATGCTCTCTGCCAAACAATATTTGAAATGAAATTTTGATTTCCAAAAACTTCATCTAATAAGACTCTTAAATTATGTTCTTCATTATCATCACACGAAATAAAAATCGAACCATCCTCACTCAAAAGTTCACGTAACAATTTTAAACGTGGCATCATCATACACAACCATTTGTCATGGCGTGTCATATCTTCTTTGTCCACCACACTGCCCAGCCACTCTTTTATCATTGGACTGTTTACATTGTCGTTATACACCCATTTCTCATTTCCTGTGTTGTAAGGCGGGTCTATGTAAATACACTTTACTTTCCCTGCATAAGTTGGAAGCAATGCCTTCAATGCCTTCAAGTTGTCACCTTGAATAATCAGGTTATCGTGTAAGGAAATTTTATCGGTTAAACTTAATTCCTTCTTTGGCACTAATTGGTGATACTTCACCGCCAAATGGTGGTTTTGCACAAATGTTTTTCCTTTGAAATGGAGGGTTGGCATATATTTTATATAAACAGTTTATTTATTTCTGCAAATACCTTTGCAAAATTATCAATAGTTTGCTGGTCAAAATCTTTTGCAGATAATCCTTTTTTAACTAACTGATTTGCAGGACGATAATGATTAAAATGTGGAATTGATAAATGTTGATTTATCTGTATCACAATAGCTTCAATATCAGTATTCAAGTCAGCGTCTTTTATGTCTGCATATTCATTAAACGCTTCATTAAACAATGTCAAATAATCTTTTTTTGCAAACAAATCTTCAATATCTGCTCTTTTTCTGTTATCTAAAAACTCGTGAAAGAACCGAATATTTTTTTGATTGATTATTTTCTGAACTATCAAATTTTCTAATTTGGCTTTGCCTTTAGCATCAGTAAAACTATCCAACAAACAAATGATTTGCAATTCGTTACTTCTCAAAAGAGAAATAAAAGTTGCAACTTTTTCAAGTCCGCCTGTTGGCACAATGGTAATGTCTGATTTTAGTCCTTCTTTACCTGCATTTTCTACGATTGATGACATAGATTGCAAATAGATTAAATCCGAAACGCCCTCAACTAACAAGTTTTTATGCGAAATGAACAAATTTTGTGCTATGTTGTAACCTAATGCGGCTTGTAAAGGGAAAAGCGTGTTAGGGTCTTTTTCTTGCACGCTATCAGACACTACCGAACCTTTGTCCGTTTCCAAAACTGTCCTAACTTTATTCAAGCTTTCGGACTTTATCATAAATGGCGAATGAGTAGAATAGATGATTTGGTAATCCTTTGATAAGTCGTTTAAAAACTTCAATAAATTACTTTGTGCCGTTGCGTGAAGATTCAATCCTGGCTCATCTAACAGAAGAATGTAGTTGTTATTCTGATCTTCCTGTATTTTTTTGAACCAAACCAAGAAAGAGAAAAACCAATTAAACCCCTTACTTCTGTTTTTTAAAGGTAATGATACTCCAAGAGTTCTGTTTTTAACACGAATATCTAAAATGTGTTCAACTATTTTTACGTCTGTTACTTTTTCTTGTCTTCTTGTTTGCGGATTGGTAACTGTTCTTTCTTCCGTTTCTTGTCTTTTATCTATGTCAAAAACAATTTCAAGATTTTTATTTGTTTCCCAATACTTGAAAAGTTCTTCTGTTATTGTAGCTTGCGTAGCTTCAAGCTCTGCTTTAAAATCTTCGTAATTTTCTGCACCTATAAGTTCTTCTACATCAATATCGGCTAACTCAAAAAGTGCTTTGGCTGTTTTCAGTTCTTCGTCTTCTAAATTGTCTTCTTGCAAGTTTTCAATACTTATCCTTGACGGAAGTGCGTAATATTCATCATAATATAGGAACTTGGGAAGATTAGGTAGCAAATATGTTTTTGATATATATTCCGCAATTGGGTCGCTCGGCCTTTTCCAAGTGTTCTCAAAATATTTATTAAGGCTTGATAAGCCTTTTATGATATTTTCATCTTTATATTCAGAAATAACAGCTTGTAATTCAGTTTCGTTTTTACAAGTCAATAGTTTGTCGTTAAGAGTCTTACTTGATATTTCTAACAAAGTGGTTTTTCCTTCAATAAATTTTTGAAAATCAGTTTTTATATTTTCCCATGTTATTTGATTAGAAAATTTATGAGAAACTTTTACTTCTGTTAGTGTGAAAACTCCTTTTCCTACATCTTTTGAAATTTTTTCTAATAATATTTCTGGAATTGTATAAATACAAGAAATAGCATAAGGGTCTTCGCCACTTTTATCCAATTTTTTCTTTTCTTTTCTTGGATAATCGTGAGTGGTATTGTATTGAAATTTACTGTCTTTTTGGAAATAATTTGATTTTGCAAGTGCTTCCAAAATAGAAGTTTTACCCGATTCATTCATTCCAACAAGAACAGTTACATCATCTTCAATCTGGAAATTTTGGTCACTTTCTATGCTTTTATATTTATGTATGGTTACTTCTTTAAGTTTCATTGCTTTTTATTTTTCGTGATGTACTTTACTTTTTCCTCTGCCACTTTCATCGCTTCTATTGCTAAATCTTCGTCTTTAACTTCGTAAGCCAATTTGTCGGACAACCACGCAATTATTACGTCATTTTTTTGATCTTTGTAAAAGTCAGAAAGTGCTTTAACCTGTATTTTTGTAGGCATACGTTCATCTCGTTCAATCTTGCTTAAAATAGTCGGGTCAAGAGAAAGTTTTGCTCCTACTTCTCTGAGTAAAAGCCCTTTTTCTTCCCTTAATTCCCTAAGTATTGTACCTATTGTTTTCAAAATGCTTTGTTTTGACTTGACAAATATTGGCAAATATACTATTAAAATTTGTTTTCAATTTATATTTTACAAAACTTTTTTCGATAATGATCTCATTTGAGTTATATATTGTATAATGGAATGGTCCTAAAATAATATCTATTTTAACCATGCTCCCTGTCCACTATTTCATGGAAGTCTAATTCTGTATTATTTTCCCACCTGTATGATCACTATTTTTGCTATTTCTTAGGTTCTTCGTCATTCTTAAGCAGTACATTGCACGCATGTGTAACTTAAGAGAATAAGTCAGTTATAGTTTCTTTCTATAATCCGGCATGTATTTTTCTCAAAATAAAACCGCCTCGATACATCTCTGCACCGAGGCGGCTAAAACTCAATCCTGTCTTTTTTCTTTACGTCCTATTCAGGGCGCTTTTTCTTACCGAACATTTTGTGTAGTAGCTGCGATATGCTGTAGCTGACGATGGCTCCAATAGCTGAGAGAATACATGTCTCTATAATATCGTCCATTTGTAGGCTTACTAGGATACCCGTCATGGTACCGCCTGCTACCCCCATCAAAATGTTATGATTCATCCGAAGATTGTGTGGCAGTGGCATCATCTGCTGCAATTGTCAACTGGCTTACCGCCACAATAACGCTGCCTGCAGTTACAAGATACCCACTGGCACTGACCAACAATGCGGGTAAACTTACCGGGGCTGTCAATATGGCCGTGCCAACAGCACCTATCACCAATCCAATGGTGCGCAAGTTTTTAAAAAATTTCGGCGTAGGGGCCGTCCACCTTTCAATGACTTCCATCATATACTACTGATTTTAATGTGACATAATCGAACTCCAAACCGTCTGACATTCCGCATTAGCAATTCCATGGCAATACCAGAATATTTTCCAATTCTGTTTTCTATCGCCATCACTGGTGCTATACATCCACGTAATTCCTTTTTAGCATCGTTAGCCGGGTGAATGAGGATACCTTGTCGTCCCGGCACATCTTCAATGACTAAGTGATCTCCCAATCTTTCAGTGTGCCTTAGCCCAAGCAAGTAGTCTCCCTCGGGGATACATGAGATGTTTCGGAGATTTTCTTCCCACGGCAGTTCAATGGTTTTGCACACCTCCACATCGTGGATGAATACAGTGCCCATTGTCAGCTCTGAGCTATACTTCCTAACAATTGCTATTTCCGTTCTCATGCTTAT
>JACJYH010000011.1 GCA_020636195.1 Lewinellaceae bacterium | reverse complement strand
TTTAAAAATGCTATTGTAGGTTTGAATATTCGCAGGGAACAAATCCAGAATTCTAGTATTCTCAATGCGGTATTACCGGATGCGCTCATTCGAGCCGGTGATTGTATATTCAAAAGAAGGGCATATGAAGATGCAATGGTCTTTTATGATCAAGCCATTAGCAAAAAACAAGGAGGTTTTGTTTATGCAATGTACCAAAAAGCGATTATCGAAGGTCTCATGGGAGAATCCTATGAAAAAGTACTGTCACTTTTGGATATAAAGAATGATTACCCTAAAAGCGAATACGCAGATGATGCGCTTTATCAATTGGGTTTGACGTATTTTGAGTTGGATAATATGGACAATGCTTACAGTGCATTTGAAGAATTATTTGTTAAATATCCTCATAGTTCGCTGATCAACGAAGCACATTTAAAAGCTGCATTGATATCCTACAATAAAGGTGATCTCGCCACGGCAACCACACATTATAAAAGTGTCATGTCAAATAATCCAAGTGCCACAGCAGCAGAGAGCGCACTCTTGGGCTTGCAAGAAATCTATATCAAGGACTTAGGGAATTCAGACGAATATCTGGCGTATATAAGCACACTGCCAGGATATGAATTGGCAGCAAGTGCAGCAGATTCGCTCAACTTCAAAGTGGGGGAATTGAGATTCTTGCAAGGTGATTATGAGAAAGCAATTACCGGACTAAGCACATATTTGGAAAAATTCCCTAATGGGCAAAACAAAATCAAAGCACTCTATTACAGAGGTGAATCCAATCTAGCTCTCAAGAAATACCAAAGTGCTTTTAGTGACTATGATGCAATTGCTTCATTTGGAAATTCAGAATATTATTCAAATGCTGTTAAAAAGGCGGCCATCATAGCCTATAATTCATTACAATCCTATGAGAAAGCTTATAAGTATTATGATCTTTATTTCAAGGAGACATCAGATTCGCAAGAAAAATTGCAGGCAGCATTAGGCGCTTTGAGAAGTGCCTTCAGAGTCGGAAACGCATCAGGAGTGAGCACTTATGCACAAACTGTCTCAAATCATCCACAAGCCACTTCAGAAGATAAAGGAACAGCCTTATACTATGATGGAAAAATGAAGTATGTATCCAATGATCTACCAGGGGCAGCATCTGTATTAGGAAAGGTTCCAAATTTCATCAATAATAATCAAGCGGCTGAATCTAGGTATTTATTAGCTGAGATCGCATTTAAGCAAGGTGATAGCAACAAAGCAGAAACGCTTGCCAATAAGGCCAATGATAGCAATGTACTATATCCGTATTGGATAGCGAAGTCACTGATGTTGATGTCTGATATCTATGTTCAGAAGAAAGATTTGTTCAATGCACGAGCGGCATTAGAAGCAGTTTTAGAGAATTTTAAAGACGATACTGCGCTTATCGATGAAGCAAAAAATAAACTGAAAGTGATTGAAACCTTAGAAAAAGATGCGTCTAGGATCAAAAATGTTTCGGGATCGACCCTAGAATTATTGCCCGGAAATAAATAAACACCTAATGATCAATCCACAAAAAATTAAAGTTATTATGTACAATCGTATTCTATATATCGCCTTTTCTGTAGTCTTCACATTCATATATCAAACTTCCTATGGTCAGGTAACAGATACCATAAAACCCGATTTGAATTTTAATCAAGTGGAAGTTGTGAAGTCATTTGAAGCCAACTTAATTGAAGCTAAAATTCAAAATGTAAATCCAATCCAACCAAAACAAGAGGACTATGCTCCAAAATTTAAATATGATATTACAATAGTTCCGCTTGCTCTAAAATATCCTGACCCGCAAATCAAACCATTGGCGATGAATCCTGATGGTCCATTCGTTGTGAAAAATGGATTTTTGGATGCTTCTTATGCATATCTCGTCAATCCAAGAGTTCACACAGGCTATAGCATTTCTAAAAAGGATGAATTCAATGTCGGAGGAACATTCTTCTTTGAAAGTTTAGATAACTCAAAGCAGAATTCGCTACAGAAATACCTTGATGGAAATGTGGCAGTTTTTGGTTCAAAATTGGTAAAGGAAAACACAGAATTGTTTGCTACACTTGGCGGAGATTATAGAGCTAGAAATCTTTATCAGGTTTATGATTTTGAAAAATATCAAGATCAAACAGCGAAGAGATCATTACTACACATGGATGCGAAAGCAGGAATCAAAAATGTAGAGTCTACAAATTCAGGTTGGAACTACGAAACGTTTGTAAAATTGGACAATTTAGTATCCACAAATACAAAAGCAGATGAAATAGGTTTTCAAACACAAGGTTATCTTGGTAAAAATATCGGAGAAAAATCTTCACTTGGTTTGAATGCATCTTACGATTATATACATCAGAATGTCGATACAACACGATCTATTTCTGTCATAGATGCTACTGCGAAATTTAGATCCGCCATCGGAAAATTATTTTTCACCATTGGTGGAGATATCATTTATACCAACGGAAAATCATCCATCTTTCCACATGCCAATTTTGAATATTCTTTGATCCAACATACATTACAAGTATTTGCCGGAGTAAAACAAAATAAGTTTGTCAATTCCTTGAATAATTTGTCGATGCCAAATCCATATTTTATTCCTGACAATTCAGCATTATTAGCTTCAATAACACAAACCTACTTTGGTGGGATAAGGGGAAACTACGATTTTTTGAAGTACGAAGGTCAAGTTGGCTTTAAATCTATACAAGATGCCGCTTTGTATGATATCAATGCGGTAGATACCAGATTCTATAATGTGATCTACGATGACATGCATGTATTTTTCATAGGAGGAAGTATAGATTTTAGTTTTAACGAACAAATGTCATTGGGTGGAAACTTCCAACAAAATATTTACGACCCAAAAACAGAATCTCATGCTTGGTATTTACCATTGATTGATTTGTCTTCTTATTTCAAATGGCGGCTTTTGGAAAATAAATTGTTGTTCCAAGCAGACCTATACTTTGCTACACCTTCCAAGTATCGTGATGAGCTAGGGAACATTGGTAATAACACACTAAGATCAGAGTTGGGTATGAATTTAAAATATAAATTTAGTGATGCTTTTTCGGCATATATCAAAGCCCAAAATTTGCTCAACAATGGATATGAAAGATTTTATGGTTATCCCATAGCCGGAACGAACTTTGGCGCCGGGATTAGAGTGCTTTTTTAGTATCTGAAAGGGTAGGTCTATCCTTCCATTTCACATTGATTCTAAATAGCGCCGCAAAGGCAAGAATAAAATAAAAAATCGGATATAAAATCCAAGCTAATACAAAAAAGGTGGTAGATGGCTTTGCATACTGGCTTTGTATTTTCTTCAACAGTTGATAGTCCACTATGAATTTTATACCTAACGAAATGATGACAATGTACCCGAAAGAAGTCCAATTCCATAATAACCAGAGAAGCACACCGTACAATAAAAATAAATAGACAGCAATAACAGATTGAAAAATAAATACGCGTTTTGAAGAAGTTATTGCTTGTTTTGCAGCCCAACGAAGTCGTTGAGCCAAAAGCGAACTCCATGATGGTTGACCATATGTAGTCACAGAACCATTCATGCCATCAATGAATCCTATCTTTGATGGATCTTTTTTGAAGATTTTTTCAAACAAGAAAATGTCATCTCCGGATGCGATGTGTTCATTTCCAGAATACCATTCACCTTGCAGTATATTTCTACGGATGCTCATATTTGCTCCATTGCCTAAGGCAAAATATTCCTTTTTGATTGCCCATTTTGTTATTGCCAAAGTTGCCGCTACATCCATTGCTTGAACCGCAGACAAAAAGTTGCGTTCTTCTTTTAGAAAAATCCAACCTGTGTTGATGTATGTATTATCCAATGCGGAACTATGGTGCAAAATCCAATCCTTTTCAACAATACAATCTCCGTCAGTCAAAATAATTTTATTGGCATTTGTATTCTGAATTCCAAATGTAATTGCTGCCTTTTTTCCATAAATACCAATGGGCAGATGAAGCAATGTGACTTTTTTGAACTTTGATACGATTTCTGCTGTCTTATCAGTACTGTGGTCATTGATCACCAATATATCATAATGTTCAGCAGGATAATCATTGCATAGTATGCTTTCCAAAGTTTGTGCAATATGCCGGGACTCATTTCTGACGGATATTATAATACAGATCTTTGGATCTTCTATTTTGTGATGGGTATCTGCATTATGAGTAACTTCCTTCTGAACTTGATAAATGAGAACAGAATAAATGATGGTGGCTATAAGCAATACACAATAGACGGCTATTATCATTTACTTAAATACTTCGTCATAGTCATTGTTTTCGTTTTGCTTAGTCATAATGATGGGTTTGCCTTGCTTAGACGGAAGCTCCAGGAATGTTTCATCATCGATATCCTCCACTTCTTCATAGTCAGTGTAAGTCTTCTGTTCCTTTTCTATCTGCTCGATCGTTTTTTTAATGGAACGCCTTCCCAAAGCTTTGAAAAATAAAAATCCGAAGACAATTGGAAATCCCAAAACGGAGAGTAGTATCATCACTAATCCAACGACGCTATTTTCTTTGAGTAATTTCCAAATAAATTGTAGATATTCAGAAATGACCCTCCAATCTATCAATAAAGTCAGAAGAATAAGTACCGGTGAAGCATAAGCAAGTGCTATAAATATACTTTTTGCAATAAAAAATAATGCGGTAAAAAATAATGTCAATATGATCAATGGTACAAGGAATCCCAATGGATTCCGACTAGAGCTAAAACTCATTTTATAGGATTTATAATCAGTCATTATATAAAGTCAACATTTATGCAATGGTAACGTGATTTTTACTTTTTTAGTTCATCAATATTTAGGTTTTATATGATTGAATATCAGGAAGCAATGGCAATACAATACACCGCGATAATAGACGTATAATAATACTGCATATAATGTAAGATAAAAATAAACAATTTATTATATATTAATTTTAAGTTTAATGTAAGATTTAGAGATATCCTTTTTTTGTCCATTGTTATGCCTTCATTAAGAATTCTTCAATTCGCAATGAAAAAAAATAAAAAAAATATACGCTCCACAATTTTAAAGTATGATGTTGAGAATAATTTGAATAAGCATTAATGAAAAACTTAATGTGAGGAACATATAAAATTTGGCTGTAATATAAGTTTGAGTTTGGTCTGAAATTTGAATTTAAGTAGGGGAATCGGATAAGTGGGTCAAACCATGTATTCTATTCAAAAAACCGAGTTTACACACAAATGCAGCAGTAGTCATTATGGCTATTAATGTATTTGCAGAATTGAATTTTTATAGCAATTACGAATTTTACAAAATCCATCAATCGATGAGGAAACCCTTACTTACACACTTACTCAGACGGACTGGAAGTCGCGTCTTGATAATGTTTGCAGTTGGCTTTGGATTGATCCTGACATCTTCAAACAAAGTATTTTCCCAAGCGGAGGTCTATAGTACATCGGAATGTTCCTGTATGGACAATGCCACGACCTCTACTAATGGTCAATACATGGAAAGTATCACCATCACAGGAATTGCCGGCCAAACATGGCGGCTCATGAATGTGATAGGTTTTTACAACCCATTGTCGCCGGCACCACCGGCTTCGCCCATTTTGTATTTAAATAATACCGTGGTACCTGAAACGGCTCCGGGTAGTGGTGTTTATACCATTTCTGGTTTACGGGTTAGTGGACAGAATTGGACGGTGACACTGACCAACGGTTCAGTCATCAAACAGTTATCATCTGCACATTCGTGTTCTTATCCTTCAGCGGCTGAGACGACGATTTCTGGTGATGATTATGTTTGTCAAGTTTCTTCAGAGACTTACACCATACCTGGAGGTTTATTGGAAAACGTCACGTGGGAATTGACAGATGGTGGTATGATCACGTCATCAACATCCACTTCTGCAACGGTCACTTGGGGTGCTATTCCTGGAGACCATTTTTTAATTGTGCGGGGTATTAGAAAATCTTACAGCACGCAAACGGATGGATGCGAATTTGAAGGCATCTTAAAGGTGAAGATTTTCGATAAAGCGGATATCACCATTCATGGGGATTTTGGCAATTGTATAGGTGCAAAGGAAACCTATTCCATTCCATTATCATTGTCACAAATTAATCCTGCTACCATCCAATGGTCTATTACTCTGGATGCTGCCGGAAACGTTCCATCAGGGATTTTGTCCACAGGATCAGCTATCAAGCAGACAGTTCAATGGCCTTCTACTCCGGGAGTTTATTATATCCATGTCAGTGGTTCTGCCATTGTTGGCAATAATCAATGTTCTGTATATGATGTGCAAAGAGTGGACATCGTAGATGAAGCAAATCATTCTATGGCATGTAATAACTTAGTTCAAGTTTCTATGAATCCAAGTTGTGAACTCAAGTTTAGACCTGACCAATTCTTGGAAGATCCATATTTTCCGGAATCTTCGTATGATATCATCATCAGGGACATTGAAGCCGATACCATCATTCCTACAGGAACAATTGGTTACGGCTATATAAATAAAACTGTAGAAGTAAAAATCATGCATGAATGCTCTGGCAATTCATGTTGGGGATTGGCAAAAATAGAAGACAAATCTATTTTAGAATTGGTATGTCCTGAGGATGTAACCATAGAATGCCAAGACTTGGATGATTTTTCCATCACAGGAATGCCTGATTTCCCATTAGGTACAGTAGTCACGCCTCGCGGTACATCTCCACAAACATGGTTGTTGGTCGGATATGATATGTGCAGTGATGTTATTTTAAAGTATTCAGATGAAGCCATCACAGGGTTATGCGATGGTCCATATAGTTCGGTCATCACAAGAACTTGGGTAGTAACTGATGCAAACAACAATTCATCAGAATGCGATCAAACTATTTTTGTGGAGCGAGCTTCGATTTTTGATGTTCAGTTTCCACTTAATTACGATGATGCCACAGGACCTTATGGGTCCCTCGAAGCGTGTGGTAGCTGGCCTAAAGTGCCATACATTAAAAATGGCATTGCACAAACATATACATTGAATGGTAAGATTTATTTAGATTCTGTTCCATCGCCTGACTATACAGGATGGCCACAAGGTACATTATGTTTAAAATCAGCAGTAGTTTATACAGATACAAAGTTACCGATTTGTGAAAACAACCCATTGACCTATAAATTGATTAGAAGATGGAAGGTTATTGACCATTGTACAAGTCAAATAAGGGATAGTTTGCAATTTATTTCGGTGATGGACACACAACCACCTGTGGGAACTGCACCTGCAGACTTAGTGAATCAAGTAGGAACGATTACACCTGCAGCGGTTATAAATGTCACTGAGCACACTTGCACAGCAATGTGGAACGTCTTGCCTCCAATCGTAGTCTATGATTGCAGTCCAACAACTTGGGAAGTAGGCTTTAAATTAGCTGATTCAAATGGACAACCTCCTGCTAATGCTGATTTCGTAAAAGTAAATGGTAGCACTCAGGTTACTGGAACATATCCAAATTTTAAAATCATCAATTTACCGGCAGGACGTACTTGGGTGAGATATAAATTTACAGACTTATGTGGCAATTATTCATATGCATTTACTGAGATAGATGTTGTAGATAATGAGCCTCCTACGCCTGTATGTGATAAAAATTCTGTCATCGCCATTCCTTCAGATGGTATGGCCTTTGCCGGAGTTTTAACTTTTGATGATGGTAGCCATGACAATTGTGCATTGGATTATCTGAAGGTACGACGTATGGACAATCCTGTCGATTGGAGTACATTAGATAAAAATAATGAAATCAAGTTTACATGCAACGATGTGAGTAATACTGTCATTGTTGAATTGGCTGTTTGGGATAAAAATGGCGCTTCAAATTCATGTATGGTTGAAGCAAAAGTACAGGATAATATAGCACCTGTATTGGAGGTGCCTGGAACAGCAACGGCATATTGTTACAGTGACCTAGTAAACCTCAGTAGATTTGGAAGTGCAACGGTGACGGACAATTGCTCTGCTACAGTCAGAGACTCCATAGTGAGAGATATCAATGAATGCAATTTAGGATATATCGAAAGGTGGTTTATCGCCAAAGATAAATTCGGAAATACGGTTAAAAAGCGTCAGCTTATCAAAGTGGTGAATGATAAACCATTGACATATAATGATATAGACTGGCCTGATACGTATAATACTACTTCAAGCTGTGTTTCTAATTTGGATCCGGATGATTTAAGTTATCCGTACGACAGACCTAAGCTCAAAGCAGGTAGTCCGGCTCAATGTTCGCAATTGGCCATGAGCTATGAAGATATTGTGTTCAATTTTGCTGACAATGTCTGCGTGAAAATATTGAGAAAATGGACAGTCATTGACTGGTGTCAAAGAAATGGATTTGATCCTACATCAGGTACATTCACAAATACGCAGCTTATTATGGTGAACAACACCGTTGGGCCTGTAATTTTATCCGGTTGTGACAATTCTGATTTAAATATCACACAAGTAGGAGATTGTAAAGCGAACATCAAGGTCACAGCAGTAGCATCTGATGATTGTACTCCTGAAGATAACTTGACGTGGACATATACCATAGACTTCAACAATGACGGTGTAGTAGATATCACCAATGGAACAGGTAGAACTATCAATAGAGATTTCTCATATGGAACCCACAAGATAGTTTGGAGAGTAGAAGATGCTTGTAAAAACTTTACAACTTGTCCAAACATATTTACTATTGATGATGACAAGAAACCGACACCATACTGTATCAGTGAAATTGTGACAGTGATCATGCCAACAACAAAATCCGTAACCATTTGGGCTTCAGATTTTGACAAAGGTGCTACTGACAACTGTTCATCAGGTAGCCAAATCACAGCTTCCTTTAGTGGAACCAACAGAACTGACATCAGCAGAACGATAACATGTGCAGACTTGGATGGTCAGACTTCAAAAGAATTTTCTTATGATGTTTATGCCATTGATGCCAAAGGAAATTATGATTTCTGTACTGTGAAGCTTAAGGTTCAGGACAACAATAATTCTTGTGAAGATCCAAAAGTTGGTCAAAAGAACTCTATTTCCGGTCAAGTTATTGACATAAAGAACATACCTATGTCGGACGTGGAGGTTGAATTGAATGCAGGCCTTCCAGAGTATCCTAGAACAGGATTGACATCAACACTTGGTCAATATACATTTGGTGATGTAGTGTCAGGTAATGATTATTCTGTGAGACCAATTAAAAATAATGATTTGCTCAATGGTGTCTCTACTTTAGACTTAGTGTACATACAAAGACATATTCTTGGGATCGAATATTTAGAAACACCATCACAGCTTTTAGCGGCGGATGTCAATAATTCTAAAAAGATTTCTGCGGCGGATTTATCAGACTTGCGTAAAGCTATTCTGGGTATTAACACAAACTTCCCGAATAACGATAGCTGGAGATTCTTGCCATCAAGTGCAGTAGGTGGTTTGACTGCTATTCCATACAATGTGGACACCAAGATTGACATTTACAATATTTCCAAGGATCAACAAGGAGTTGATTTTGTAGGGGTTAAAATAGGTGATGTCAACCAATCAGCGGATGCAAACGCTAATGGTAGCCAGACCGCATCTAGAGCCGCAAAAATATTGGTAGCTAATTACACCTATGATGCTGCAACTCAAATTGTAGAAGCCGTTATTGAAGGTGAAAATATCAATAATGTCTTGGGAGCTCAGTTTGGTCTCAGATTTAACCCATCAGAATACGATCTGCTTGATGTGACTCCACTAAAAGTAAATGTTCGTGATGAGAATATCAATTATTCAGGTTCAAAAGATGGTATGATACTATTCAGTTGGAACGCCCAAGATAAATCGGTGAATTTCGATAGTGAATTGTTTAAAATCACCTTTAGATATCGTGGTAGTGGGTCTCCAACATCCGTATTGACACTTACTAATGAATCACTGAATTCTGAGCTTTACACAGAAGAACAAAATGTCATCAGTACCTATGATGTAACATGGAGAAATTCTGGGTTGGAAGGTGATAGTCAATTCGAGTTGTTTCAAAATGTTCCGAACCCATACAGCAATAATACATCAATAGGATTTGTCTTACCGGAAGCCGGTCATGTTGTACTTTCAGTTTCTGACTTAGCAGGAAGAATGGTATACAAGACTGAAGGTAATTATCAAAAGGGATACAATGTAATTCTTCTTGATACCCATCAATTGAACGCTTCAGGTGTCTTGCTCTACCAGTTGGATACCCAAAAGGATTCAGCCATTCGCAAAATGATTGTAATAAAATAAGAATGAATGTCTTCATCGATGTCTGACTTGAGTTGGTCATCGGTGAAGCCTTCAGGTAAGATAATAAACCCAACATAGTTATATTAAATCCAAATTAAATTTTCATAAGATGAAAAGACCCATCTCTACACTCAAATTTGTCTTCAATCCTTTTGAATTGTTGACTAAAAGAAGCACGGTGGCATTCTCAACATTAATAACCATATTTGTTCTAAACTCAATTCAGACTTTTGGTCAGGTAAATTGCAATGTCATCTTAGCTTGCAACGACGGTGTACAAATTTCATTAGACGAAGATTGTAATATGCACATCGAACCTGCCATGATTCTAGAGGCATCACCTTATGCTGACGACTATTTTGATGTCGAGGCAAAACTTCCGGATGGTACTAAATTGACTCAAGAATCAGTCGGAAATGCAAAATGGCCCATCATCAATGGAACTCATGTAGGTAAGACACTAGAAGTAAAGGTTTCTTTGCGTGGTTGCGGCAACTCTTGTTGGGGTACAGCAGTCATTGAGGATAAACTTCCTCCGGTGATTGATCCAACAAATTGTCCATGCGAGCAAAGAATCACTAATTTTAAAGGTGCAATAAAGAATACTTCATTGACGTATAATAGACCTTCTGTTGTGGCGGGATGTCCCGGAACACCAGTAAATAATGTACACTACGAAGTGCATAACTTTGCATTGGATGCCAATGGCACAGTAGATATCAGTCTTCCATCTCCAAGCACGAAACTTGCTTTATATTCAGGAACATTTGACCCTGCTAATCCTTGTACGAATATCATTGCAACAGCTGCACAAAGCTGGTCTGGTTCCTTGGTTACGGGTATCAATTACGTTCTTGTAATCAGCCTGAACACATCAGTAGCACCAAATGCATTGCCACCATCAGGAGAGGCATACACTGTATTTATCGACAATAGAAGCGGCAATGTAAAAAGCTCAGTCAGCGCTTCCATTTGTTTAGTTGCATGCGGAGATGAAGATGCTATTTTAGCGCAAACGGCTACTTCGGCTCCAAATCGTCCCGGTATCATTGACGCTTGTGGAGGTACATTGACTTTTTCAAAAATAGATTATGTTGATGAGTTGTCATGTAGTGATGACTTTTCAAAGGTCATCAGAAGGGAATGGAGAGCCAAGGATGCAAGTGGTAATGAATCTTTGCCTAAGACGCAATATTTTTATGTCAAAAGAGGCACACTCGCAGACGTCATTTGTCCTAGTGATTACATCAGAGGTTGTGGTGCACCGTATGCAAAGTTGCCAAGTGGATTACCATCACCATCTACAACAGGATATCCTACAAATTTAACTTGTTCAAATATCCAATACTATTATGAAGACCTTGAATTTGAGTTATGTGGTGCAGGTGTAAAAGTGCATAGAAAATGGTATATCATCGATTGGTGTACAGGTGCTGAAAAGACTTGCTCACAGCAAATAAAATTTGAAGATACTGAAGGACCTGTAGTGACATGTCCTGCTGACTTAACCACACAAAATGGTTCGACAGTCAATCCGGCAGCTGTGGTTCCGGTGAATTCAGGAACTTGTACTGCAACTTGGCAAGTAATTCCTCCAATTGCTGTAAGTGATTGTTCTTATGTTACATGGACAGTGGCTTTTAAATTGGCTGATTCAAATGGCCTTCCACCAGCAAATTCTACATTTGTGACATTGGATGGAAACACCCAAGTGTTAGGAACAAAACCAGGCTTTGCTGCGACTATTAGTCAAACGGCAAGACCATATACCATTGTAAATTTACCTTTGGGTAGAACGTGGTTGAAATATACCATTACCGACGAATGTGGACACTCCACAGATTGTTTCACAGAATTGGATGTGGTGGACTTAACACCGCCTACAGCTATTTGCGAAGGAACAACTGTTGTGTCATTGGATGAAAGCGGATCTGCAGAGCTCTATGCAGAGTCAGTAGATGACCATAGTTTGGATAATTGTGAAATGGGTAGATTCGAAATCAAAAGAGTTTCTTCATATTGTGCAGGACAGGCGGATGATTTACAGTTTGGTGAATTTGTCAATTTCTGTTGCGAAGATGTGACAGTAGGTTATATTACAGTTGTATTGAAAGTATATGACAAAGCAAATAACTCCAACGAATGTACAGGCCTTGTCAAAGTACAAAATAAGAGAGCTCCGACCATTTCATGTCCAAGTAATAAAACAGTGACTTGTGGAGACACAAAATTACCGGCTTGGGCGAGTGGAACAGCCGCATTTGATACAACATATTTCGGAAAACCTACCGTAGCCGGAGTTTGTTCAAATTTGAAGTTTACTAGTAGGATCGTTTCTGACAACACAAATAACAAGTGTAAAACAGGTACAATAGTGAGAGAATGGTATCTTGTTTCTGATCCAAATACATATTGCAGGCAGACAGTGACAGTGGTTTCTCCAAGTTTCTCATCTAGCAATGTGACTTTCCCGGGAACATTGACATTGGCAACTTGTGATATTGATGCAGCCGATCCAGACGTGACCAATAGCAAACCATCTGTTGTAAATACAGGATGTAGAGACATTGGTATCACCTACACTGATCAAGTATTCAGAGGGATAGATGGGGTATGCGTTAAAATTTTAAGACATTGGAAAGTTATTGATTGGTGTACATATAATGCAAATAACGTTATTGCTGAAGACATTCAAACAATAAAATTGACTGGATCCAATCCTCCTTCAATTACTGGTTGTAAAGATGTTACCGTAAACACCGATGGTAGTTGTACTGCGGATTATACTTTCCACGTAGATGCTTCTGATCCTTGTACCATTCCTGATGATTTGGTGTACTCATGGTCACTTGATCTTGGAGCCAATAACACAACTGATAAGACAGGAGCGGGTAATGAAACCACGCAAACATTGGATATTGGTATGCACAAAATCACTTTTACAGTGAAAAATATTTGTAATAAAACGGCCTCATGCTCATATAAAGTGACAGTGTCAGGAACTAAAAAGCCTACACCTGTTTGCCATGCTGAAGTAACTTGGGTCATGAGTTCTGATGGAATGGCTGAAGTTTGGGCAAGTGACTTTGATTTGAAGAGTACTGGAGCATGTGGTGCTGATGTATCGAAGTTTGCTTTTGACTCTGCAGGAAAGATCACATCCAAAAAGTTTAGTTGCGCTGATCTTCCAAACGGGCAGGTGGTTAGAATACCTTTGCAAATGTATGTTTTCGATACCAATGGAAATAGTGATTTCTGTGATGTTGTGTTAGTATTACAAGATTCACCATTGACAAACGCATGTCCTGACGTATCTTCATTGTTGCCAAGCGTATCAGGTAGAATATTGACTGACAATAATGAAAGTGTTCAGGATATCGAAGTAGAAGTCATGAATATGACCACTTCAAAAGGTATCACAGCAAAAACTGGAGCAGATGGTAAGTACACTGTTTCAGGTGTAGATGTATTTGATCCTAAAGTTGTTGAAGCATCCAAAAATAATGACATTCTCAATGGGGTTTCTACATTGGACATTGTTATGATTCAAAGACATATTTTGGGCATTCAACCACTTTTATCTCCATACAAGATTTTGGCGGCAGATGTCAATAATTCAAAATCTATCACTGTTGCGGACTTGTCTGTATTAAGGAAAGTGCTTTTGGGTATCACAACCACTTTTGATAACAATACATCATGGAGATTTGTGCCTGAAAACTATGTTTTTGCGGATATCAACCAGCCTTATAATTTTGATGAATATATCAATATTGATTCATTATTTGAAAATAAGGATAATGTGAATTTCATCGGAGTGAAAGTGGGTGATCTCAATAACAGCGTGGAAACATCCATTCAAAACACAAATACAGATTCAAGAAATGGAAGTTTTGCCCTGAATGGAACACAAAAATCTTTCAGCAAAGGCGAAAAAGTAGAATTTGAATTGAAACCATCTAAAGATTTCATGACAAGTGGAATGCAATTTGTACTTCAATTTGATCCAAATGTATTGCAACTGGACAAGGTAGAAAGTGCGATGATCGATGGTAATCAAATCAATCTCCTTCAGTCAGAATATGGAAAAGTCATCGTAAGTTATGACGCTGCTAATGGTAATTTGATTCGTGAAAATGAAAGTATATTGACCCTTGAGTTTTATGCAAAAGGTGCAGGTAGTACTGATCAAATCACATTATCAGATCAAGGAATAAATAATGAGATATATAGTGATAAATTGGACGTGCAACACTTGACATTGAACTCAGCATTAGCACAAGATCAATATCAACCTATATTGTTCCAAAATACACCAAACCCATTCAATGCATCAACTATCGTTGCATTTGACTTACCAAAGTCTCAGGAAACCACGTTGAAAGTGATGGATATGACTGGAAAACAAGTGTTTAATGTAGTGATGTCTGGGCAAAAAGGTAGAAATGAAATCGTCATACATAGTTATGATATTCCATCTTCCGGTGTTTATTACTATCAATTAGAGACGGAGCATTATACTTCGGCAAGGAAAATGATTTTTATTGAGTAATGCGTATATAAAAATGATTCTGGGTTTTTTAAATCGAGTATGGCAACATACTCGATTTTTTTTATTGACATTTTAATGTCAATGGAGGCGTCACCAAAGTATTGGAAACATGTCCGGCTCGATCCGTGATAAAGATTTCAAATGTCAATGTGTTGGAATAATCGGGATCCGATTCACATGGTATCAAACCGGTATCAATTGGAAAAATGCAACATGTAGTATATACTTTGATCTTGATGGTGCCTGCAATTCCGTTAGAAGTTCCAGTCTCAGGGATGATAGGTGCTTTATAATTTCTAAAAACTTCTCCGGTTCGCAAATCTTTCAAAGTGATGTTCGTGGCATTTGTTTTTATATCTTCCCCAAAATCACCATCACCATCTGTAAAATACAGCGTTAAAAATGTGCTATCATTTAATATGGAACCCTGATCCATTGTATCCTTGGAATAGGAGACAAATTCAAGAGTAGGTGTGATGCTATAATCAGGTGGAACGACACAACTGTGAAGCAAAATACATAATCCTGATGCAGTGCCAATTAGGGTAGGGAGGAACTTCATATTTGAGATTGATTCAAAATCTTTAAACGCTATACTATATAGATTGTTTCATTTTCTTAGGTACATTACAAACCGAAATCTCTAGAAATAATATATTAGTTAATAAAATAGTTCTGAATTGATCATCAAAATTTGAAGTGTGGATCAATTCAAAGATTCAAATTTTGGATCATATTTTAATGCTCTGAAATCTACAGCGCTGATGGATGAAACACCTTGTTCTCGCATATAAATACCGTAAAGGATATTCACTTCTGCCATGGTAGCTTTATTGTGCGTCACGATGATGAACTGCGAATCTTTGCTGAAGGTGCGGATGATGTTGTTGAATTTTTGAATATTGGCATCATCCAATGGCGCATCCACTTCGTCAAAAATACAAAATGGTGCTGGTTTCAACAAATATAAGGCAAATAGCAGCGCTGTGGCTGTCAGTGTTTTTTCTCCACCTGAAAGTTGGCTTAGAGATTTTGGTTTTTTCCCTTTCGGTTTTGCAATGATATCTATTTCAGATTCAAGAGGATTTTCCGGATCCAGAATAACCAAGTCACATGTATCATCTTCGGTAAATAAACTCCTGAATACTTGTATGAAATTTGTCCTGATCTGCTCAAAAGAATCCAAGTACATCTTTGTTGCGGTAACTTCTATCTCGTCAATGGTTTCCATCAAACTATCTCTGGAAGTAATGATGTCATTTCTCTGCTGGACGATGGTATCATACCTTTCCTTCATCTCTGCATAAGCTTCCAATGCCAGCGGATTAACGTCACCAAAACTCTGAATTTTTTGACGCACTTTTTCTATTTGTATATTGATGTCATCCAAATTCTCTATTTCAGTTTGATATTCAGGCAAATTGATGACCTCATTGATAGAAATTCCAAACTCAATTTTTAATCGTTCTCCAATTGTTTGAATTTGGTATTTTTGGTCAGAGAAAGTATCCTTATTGTCTTGAATTTTAAGTTGTAGAGCATTTTGTTGCCTAGTTAATGTCCTTAGGGATTCCTCTAGTTCCGTAATTTCATTTTTTGAAGCAAAATAGACTCTTTCTACTTCACTCAGCGTATTTTGAAAATTGGATTTATCGACGTACATTTTCTCGAGCGACTGCGTATGACCGCTGATTTCATCTTGGATATTGATTTTATCTTTGTCCTCGTACAGCAGTTTTTCTTCATTTGATGTGATGTTAGAGTCAAGTTCACGTAGGCGAGCTTGCTTAAAATCGATGTCTTTTTTGAAATTTAAAATCAGGTTTTGATGACGGATCAAGGTGATATTGGCATTATTGTAGTCTTCAGACGCCGATGTCATTTTTTCTGAAAGTAAATGGATGTTTTGACCTTCTGATTCCAGAAGTTTCTCGTCAAACTCTTGTAGCGACAGTTTTAATTGACTGATTTTATCTACTACGGATGTAAGATTTTTGTTTGTTTCTTTTATGGAAGTATTGTTGTTGGATATTTGCTTTTCAGTATCTTGAATAAACACAGAAACGGTATCAGAAAGACTTTGAGTTTTGGCTTTTTCTTGATTTAATTGCTCCAAATTTTTTCTCAATACTTCAATCTGCTTGGATTGGTGATTGGCTTTTAAATTCTCAATTTCATTTTTAACCGAAGAAAGATCAGATTGGATTTTTGATTTCAAGACATGCTGATCATTCAAAATTTGGGATATTTTCTCAAGATTCTGCTTTCTACCTATCTTTTTTCCTTCAAATAATCCCACAGAACCACCACTTAATATGTGTTGCCCTTTCATCAAAGTTCCACGTGCAGATATCACCAATTCCGGCAATTTGTCATAGGACAAGAAGTCATCTTTACCAAGGTAGATATACGTGTCACCAAATAGAAAATCTGCCAGTTTTTCGTATTGTTGAGCACATTTGACGACGTCTCGTGCGCAAATCATATCCGGATATCCACTTTTTACTAGTTTTTTTGAAGGCAATTTGTCCAAAACTATAAATCTAGATTTTCCTTTCTGGGCATCTTTCAAAAGTGTGATTCCCATCAAGGCTTCTCTTTCTGTATTTACGACGAAGTGGTGCAACACATCTTCTAAAAGCCATTCGATCGCAGTTCTGTATTCATCCTGAACGTCAAAAATATCAGCTACCTGTATAGCCTTCTCTTTCCACTCAATAGAGATAAATTTATTTGATTCGGCAAACCCTTCATAACTGTCTATCATGCTTTTCAATAGGTCGTATTCATTTTGTTTTGAATCAATGTATCTATTGATTTTGTTGAGCGATTCCTGTAGCGTGTCTCTATGTTTTTCAGCTTCTGTGATGCGCACCTTCCTTTTTTCTTCTCCTTCTTGGGTCAGATGAAGATCTTTTTCTACTAAGCTGATTTGTTTTAGCAATGCTTGTAGTTTTTCAGAGATACCTTTATTGTCTTCACTTTTTTTCAAAATTTGATCTTGAAGTCTCTGATTCTCTCTCAGGTAATTTTCCTTTGTATTTTCTACGATGGCAGCGCTCTTTTCAGCTTCAAATATCTTTTTTTCAATGCCATTTCTTATTTCGATGTTCTCATCCTCCGTTTTCTTGGCAATGGTATATTGTTGTTTTATTTGTTCGTAGAATGAGAGTGCGTTTGCCACCGCTTGACTTAAACTTGCTTCTTTGGCTGTCGCACCATCATGTTGCGTAGAAATGTTTTGTATGTCCTGTGTGAGATTGGTTTTTTCATGACCCGCGGTAGAGATCAGAGCTTGTAGTTTCTCTTTGTTTTTATCAATGAATTCCAGTTTCTGAAACAAAAGATTTTTTTCGTGTTCCAAGGATCGAATTTTATATACCAGATCATTCAATGCTTTTTGTTGTGCAGATATACTCACTTCTTTATCTACATGCATTTTTCTATGCTTTTCGATTTGCGCAGTGAGATTGTGCACCAACACATCATTTTTCCTATATTCGTCTTGATCACGAGCCAATGCGTCTGATATATCCTTATATTTTAGCTTCAAAAATTGGATGGACGCAACAGAATGATGTATGGAAAGGTTTTTGTAGTCATCGCGTATTTCGAGATATTTTTGTGCCCTTTTTGCTTGTTTTTCAAGTGCTTTGAGATTGCCCTCAATTTCAAAAAGCAAATCATCTACTCTGTTGAGATCTTCGGTTGTGCTTTTAAGTTTTTGAATGGTTTCCCTTTTCCTGATTTTATATTTTGAAATGCCTGCTGCTTGTTCAAACATTTTCCTTCTGGAATCGTCCTTGTCATTCAGGATGTCATCCACCATCCCAAGCGCTATGATTGCATATGAATTTGAACCAATTCCGGTATCTATCAGGAGACTATTGATGTCTTTGAGACGGCAGAGCACATTGTTTAATCGGTATTCTGACTCACCGCTTCTGTAGAGCGTTCGAGAAATTTCCACGGTTTGATACTCTGTAGGTAAAATCCCTTTGTCATTATCAAAGGTCAATGAAACAAAGGCTGTTGGTGCTTCTTTTTTGGTTTTTGTGCCATTGAATATCACATCTGACATGGCTTCGAGCCTAAGTTCTTTGCTTTTTTGCTCACCGAGAACCCATCTGATGGCATCAACTATATTTGATTTACCGGATCCATTGGGACCAACGATGCCTATGACTTGCTCATTGAAGTGCAATGTGGTATCATTAGCAAAACTTTTGAATCCCTTGATATTTAGGCTCCTTAATCTCATGAAGGGCAAAGATATTGAATATCATCAAAGGAATCCGAATACTTTCCTGAAACTTTTAATTCAATCGTCAATCTTGCAACCGAATTAATCTGACAAAATCTAAAAGAGCCGCATTGACATCCACGTTCATGTTGTTATTCCAATCATTAAAAATCAATGCTATGTCATTGTCTCCTTCCTTGCAAGAAATCACCTTACTATTAGAATATCCCCAATTTGACCATTCTCCCTGACCTCTTTGAGGAAATACCAAGACACCTTGATATTGACCATTCACCAACAGACTTCTGATGGCGCATTTGTTATCCGTATTCCATGGGCCATTACCATTAGAGTATTTAAAATCAATTAAATATTTCCCTTCTTTTGGACAATTAAAATGGAAATGCAGATTTGTGTTTTTTGTTGTTGATATCTCTATGACACCTGTTCCAGAAAAATTTGATATCGGCAATTTATTACTTTTTGCAAAGGTTTCACATTCTAAGGTGTCTATTTGTTTTGCAATAAGGATGGGTTCTGAAGCGAAACCTTCATATCCTTTATCGTCCACTGCAGCTACCATGTAATTTCCATAGGCTTCTTCTTCGATGGTGAAATGTGTCTCGGTTTCCGATTTTACTTTTTTTCCATTCTTATACACATTGTAGGTGATGGCATTCTCCACATGTTTCCACTGTAAAGTATCGTGGACAAGTTTCGTCTGAACCGTAGCAGGAGAAAAATGATTCTCAAAAGCATTCAAGTGTGAATAGGAAGTTGCATCAGCTTGAAGAAGTATTTCCACCGTATGGTGACCTACCAAATCATGACTAATGACAGCATTCGACATGGTTTTACCGTCAAGAAGAAACGAAGTAATTTTTTTACCGTGACCTTTTACGGTGATATCGAGGACAGCATTTCTATATTTGAAATTGGTCAATGTTTTTTCACCCTGAAAAGCATGCGGTACAAAAGGATCGAAATGTAAACCATCTATTTCAAATGACATCCCCAAGAAAACCCTATAGATCATGGCTAAATTTCCGGCAATACTCCACAGCATTCTGTCAGAGTTGATTTCTGTACCCTTGAAGTCTCCCGTGGAAGCAACCATGTTTTCATAATTGCTCAGAAATAATGCTGCAGGTCTATAAATACTAGCGATGCCATGAGTAAGAGCAGCATCATTTTCGGTCTTCGCTGCCGCAAGATTCCAAAATGCCTGTACAAATGGCCAAACCGCATTGTTGTGATACGGTGGAATGTCGGGTATTTGTGGAAAAATGCACGACGTACCGTAAGCTGTTGTAGGTGCATTGTCAATGACATCTTCTGCAAATTCAGGATCTGCTACGTCAAACAATATGCTTAAGGCATTCCCTAATGCTTCAAATCTTTGGGAAGGTATCATATCATTTCTTCCATACAAATACTGAATGTAAAATGATGTTTCCGGAAGCCTAAAATGGTGGTTCATTCCCTTTTTGATACTTTCCGCATCCGTTTCATATTTTTCAAAAGCATCACCTTTGATTTTTGCTATTTCAGCGAGTATCCTACGTGCCTGATAATGGATGGCATTGGTGCCCAAATTGTAGGATGCAAAAATATCTTTATTATCCATCCATTTAGGATAGGTTTGCTCCCTCCAATCCAAAAACGAAGATTCTCCACAATATAAATTTGTTTCTTCATTTCTCAGCGTTTTATCATCATCTTCCAATGTGTTTTTTATTATTGGATAGATGGTATTCAACCAATCAGCGTCCCCTGTGACCTTATAGATTTCCCAAGCGGCTATACACCAAATAGTTCGGTCCGATGAAATAGGCCAAGCACCGCCGGAACCCGTATCTTGGATGATTCTTCCCCTTTTTACTTTTTTGAGCAAACTGATTTTGGCGTTTTCAGGATACAAATACGCAAAGGCTAAAAAAGTCGAAAAGCTGACATCTCTTGTCCAAACACCTGCCCATTTTGTTCCTGTGCGCAGCGTGCTATCCGGTTCAATGGTTTTGAAAGCTTCCTCCATGGACATATTAAACATAGCATCTACAAGAGGTATATCAGATGAGAATTTTGGTGCTTGTTCCAAGGCTAGACTTTGTTTCCATTCTTTAATGTCCCTGACTTTGTCATCATAGGGATTGAGAACCAATGTTATTTCATAGATATTTGGGTTGGATGTAGGTTGTAGTTTCATTTTTTTATTGTCAAGATTGACAAAATCCCATGAAAGAGGTTCGGCATTTCCGGCAATATAAAAGCCTTTAAAATCACTTTCTGCAATGCGGCTTCCATCCAAGGTTTCAAAGAAACCTTTGGATTTAAATGCGTTCAGAACATCAGAGACATCTACGCGGAAAGTAAATGTATAGTTTGGCGGCAGCATTTTAGGTTTGATATTAGAAGGTGCTTCCGGTTTTTCTCCGAATTGTACCGTTGGGGCTTCTTTCATGTCAGGTTCAATCACTACCCAATGGTCTTCACCAACCGGAAGTTCGTTGTCTTTTTCATTGATAGAAAATTTATACTTAATAAAATTCGAATAGGTTTGACTGGCCGGACTTATGTAATTGGAAACGATATGCTGCCCGGATTTCACAAATGCAGTATCTTTACCTTGTACGACTTTGTCATTATATATCTCATATTGTGGAGTTTTTATGAGCGGTTCTTCAACATTGGAAGTAGGTGAGCAAGTAAATAGCATCGTAATAAAGGCAAGAAATATGTAAAAATGGTTCATTTAGATTAAGGATATCTAGGCGCGAGGAAATAATGGTATGAAAAAAATCAGATAGCAAAGATAGGATTAAAACCGATACAATCTCGTAAGTTCCAACCCAAAATCGTTCAAAGGATTTTGAGCGCCTTTATTGGAATTTGCTTTGTTTCAGATTTTCTATCGAATGATTCTAAGGTTTACACCATGATGACTAAGTCGGAGGCGCTGCCTATAACTTTGGTGGTAGGGCGGTCTGCTTGATTATGGCGCTTTTTTGTCAAATAAAAGTCAGTCCAACTTTTCTATTTAGCCCCTTTTCAAAAATTCTAATCAAAGTCGAAAGTTGAATATTTCCTTTTGCATTTTCAATTTTTGAAATATAACTTTTCTTTGTTCCTGCTTTTTCAGCAAGTTCCTGTTGAGTCATATTGGCTTGTTTACGAGCCTCTTTCAACATTTCGCTTACAATAAACATTTGAGCTCTTTCTTCATATTCATTTCTAGGATCAGTCCCTATTTGCCCATATTCCCTTTCTATGAGCTCGTCAAAAGTTTTGATTCCTTTATATTTTGTCATGTTTGTTATTTTTTAGATTGAAAATATTCATCCATTAATCTTACTGCTTTTTCTATTTCGTTTTTTGGAGTTTTTTGTGTTTTTTTCTGAAAACCATTAAACAATACTATAAGTCTGCCTTCGTCGAAACAACAGAAAATACGATATATATTTGATTGATATTTGATTCATATTTCAAATAGACCTTCGTGTCCTGCCATTGAAGCAAGAAATTTTTCTGGAACACGATCCACTTGTTTAATCAATTCAAGCACATACTGAACTTTTGCTTTAACTTTTATGTCAAGTTTTTCATAAAATTCAAAGAAATATTCATTGTGAAATATGATTTGACGATTCACTCTGCAAAGTTATCTTAAATGATAACATTTTCATAATTTAATTGATTTTTTTATTTTGACAACGAAAGTCATTTCTACGCATCATATGGGTTCACTTGTAATCAATGGCTATCCCGATAGGTTTACTTTTTTGGACACTTCTTGTGATTGCCTTTAATGGTAATTGTAAGATTAAGATGTTAGTTGAGCAACTTTTTTAGCAAAGAAATCTTGGAATCAAAGCCTCTCCTTTGCAGGCATAAGTCCCTAACTATTAGCAAGCTGAAAGATGGTTTAGGTGGATGGGCGGTTGCTCAGAGTCCAATTCTGATTACAACCATTACACTGCAACGACTTAAGAAACGAGGGTATCAATCACTTTTGGATACATACTTTAAACTGAACCCATGATTTGCGAACTGAGAACGAGTGGTAGTTTTTTTCCAAAAAACTATAGATCAGACTAAATGTCTGATCAAAATGAGAGAACCGCAATATCAATTGCGGCTAGATGAAATTTCTTCATACGTACAGTGTTGTGAGAAGTGCTCCCCATCAGTCTAGGCTGGTGGGGCCGTCTACTCGATTGGCAGCAGTTTTTTTAAATTTCCGATATATAATTATGGTAAGAAAGACCAAGATTGAAATACAAAGAGCGCATATAAAGGTGTAAAATCTCAAGTCATATGAACTTCCACCAGATTCATTTTTCAAAGGTTGTCCTAAAGAAAAAGTATTCAGAACAAGATAAACAAGTCCGATAAAGAGACGTCCTAAAAAGCCAGAAATCGAGTTCTCGCAATCTGAACAGGAAATAAATCCAAAAACAAAACCTGTCACTGGAAGAGATAACACCAAACCATTTGATGCAGCGATAAACAGATATTTTTTTTTGAAATGTTGTTTCATTTTAAATTGCTGCCAACGTCAGTCTGTCTAAAAACTATCAATTTCGTCTCAAAAGTAGGCAAAAGCAACGCATATAGAGTCATTTTAAGCGACTTTTATTTGTGAGTAAGGGGAAATGGGATGAAAAATTAAGGGGAGCATATTTGATCTTATGGATCGATTTAAAGTCTTTAATCCAAAAGCACTCAAAATAAGCCCTCCAAGGTACTTTTTGAACTCGTTTTTGCCGATGATGTTGATCAATCTACGTAGATTGAACGCTGTGAATATTAGGCCTACATCAGCACTTGCTCTTTTTATCGTTTTTTTGGTCATGATGTAGTTAAATCCCCACTGCCTTTTGATGATTCCGTAGGGGTGTTCTACTATTTCTTGGCGCTTTTTAAAGGTTTCAGGATAGGCATCGATGTTGTGTTTGTTTTGTTCGATGTATGGTGCGTATTCTGATCGTTCGAGTAGTCTGCCATTTGCATTCTTGGTACATAAATCTTTGACTGGACAGGATTGACATTTATTAGTTTTGTAGTGTTTTACCTTGTAAGTGGATCGCCCTGTATTTCGTTTGTACCATTGGCCATTGGTACTTAAATTCTGGCCTTGTGGACATGTAAATGTATCGTTGTTTTCATCGTAAATAAATTGATCATAGTTGTAGCATGGGTCGGGTGCGAATGACGATACGCCTGGGATGGCTACCATTGGATTTACACCCATAGTGCAGGCTGTTTTTAATTCTGATCCTGTATGATATCCTTTATCGTAAAGTGCTGTAAAGTCTGAGTTACCAATAATTACTTTTGCTCTACGCAACATGCCACCCATGGCTTTGCTATCGTTCTCGTTGGTGACTTTGTAGTCGACAGGAATACAATGTGTGGCATCAACGGTGCTTTGTACGTTGTAACCCACTTCGGTGATGTTATTACGTGTGATGAGTTGGCGAGATTCAGGGTCTGATGTGGATATTTGTACTTCGCCTGATTGCTCGAGTTGGTCAGTAAGGTTATTATAAAATTGCTTACGGTTTTCTTGTTTTGCTATTTGATTTTCAAGGATAGCTTTATTGTCTTGGTCTGCAGTTTTTAGAGCTTCATTGTACTCATCTAATTTGGCATTGATGTAAGCCAAATGACGTTCTATTTTCTTGGGATTATAATTATTTTTCTTGGAGTTTTGAGCACGCAACTTTGTGCTGCCTCCAGCGATGAGTTTGCCACCGATGAGATCAAACATCTTAGCGATACTGACGGTGTATTGGAATACTTTACGGATGGCTTTTTCATTGTCTCGGCGGAAATTGGAAATAGTATTATGATCAGGTGTTAAGTCCTTGAATAGCCACATGACTTCTGTGTTTCTATGACACTCTTTCTCGAGTACTCTTGATGATCTCATGGAATTTAAATATCCATAGATATATAATTTGAGAAGATCCTTGGGATCATAAGCTGGCCTCCCTTCTGTATTGGATTTTATGATGAATTTGAAATCTTCCAGTTTGATCGATTCAACAAACAAATCGATGATTCTGACTTCATTATCTTGATCTACTAATTCGTCTAGGCACTTAGGGAAGAGTACCGCTTGATTTCGATTATTTCCTTGTATATATTGCATACACAAATATACAATTATTGATATATGTACACAAGCATTTGGAAGACTTTTTGGGGTTAGTTTTTAGACAGTTTGACGGTTCTGCGCTTGGCGTTCGTGCGGGATTTCGGAGCACAAAACTGTCAATCTGCACTGAACTTGAATAGAAGCACAAAGCTCCAAGTTTGCACGTCACCCCGCCTGACGCAAAACCCGTGTTGAACTAGACCTTCGGTAGCTTATTGGCTTGATTCTTGGCATAAGTATTTCAATAATAAATAAATAAATAAAATGTCAACAAAAAAAAGCGACCTGAATCCGATAGCTATCGGATAGGTCAACACACATTGATCGCACAAGCGCGAGCAAAAATTACGGGTTTTTCAGAACTCATTAACAAGTTTGAGAAAAAACTTTCTGTACTTGGACGGAGTACATCGACCTTTAAAAACTATGCCCGACACATTGCCAAGATGGCACTTCACTTTGATTGTTTGCCTACTA
>JACJYH010000010.1 GCA_020636195.1 Lewinellaceae bacterium | reverse complement strand
GAGATTGATTATGCAAAATTATTAATTATGGGTGTGGAATTATTTAAAAGGGAACAAAATGATTTAAACCATGCCGAAAAAATATTAGGCAAGTATGAGAATGTACCTTATGCGGTCAAATTACTTAACATAATCAATGAGTTGAGAAAAGATGAATAACTTTATGCCAAAATTTTGCATAGCTACATATTTACAGCAACGCTATAATATATTAAACCATTCTTATTTTTGGCATCAATAAATTGATTTTAAAATGAAGCAAGTTGCTTTTAGAATAATGGTTGTTTCAATAATAATCTAAATCATAACCATGCAAAATAGATTTGTATCCAAAAAAAGCCCAATATTTTTGTTGTTCATTTCAGTTCAATTGCTGCTGTCTTTTGTCTCAAAAGCACAGGAAATTCTGGATTTGAGTAATAATACAATGGAAGGCACAATTTCAATTGAAGGAACCAATCTTAATATTGACACATCGGGGTTAAACCTAATAATGTCTAAAAGCCCTTCAATTTTTATAAATGAAGCCGAACAAACTGTCCTCAGTATTGAACAAAAAAACGTCTCTATAGAAGACTATGAATCTGTGATTGGCCAAATGTTGCGCATGGATTCCGTAAAAAGACATGCCTCTCTGAAGTTCAATGATTTCACAGGCAAACTCACCGTCGGAAAAGTCAATATAGAAAATACAACAAAATTTGTTTGGTTTATTTACCTCGGAAACTCTGAATTTGTCATAGACATCAAAGGGTTTTATAATGAAAATTTAGAACCAAAATACGCTCAAGCATTTGATCATTGTGTTAAATCCATGTACATCAATACAGCTAAAACTTTATCATTATTTGACGTTGTTCCATATTACTTTGATGAAAGCAAATTTCCGTATGTGAAGGATATGTCTATGATGCCACTTTCTATAACCATGTCAAGACAAGTAAATGATGAAAACAGACAAATTACAATGTTCTATTTTGAAACAACTGCGGAAGAACTTGATGAGCTAAAGTCAAGTTTCAATGGCGATACCGAAAAGATCGTGATTGATGATAGAGAAATATACCGGAATATTGATAAAACAAATACGCGGTCTATCTTGATAGCGTTTATTTTCCGAGGGTCTGAAGTGATTAAATTGCATTGCATTTCTGCGTTGAATGATACATCAGCAGCAGAAGAATTTCAAGACATCGTGAGATCTGTAAAATTTAAAGAGTAGCAACAGAGTAATTTCTATATCTGTTTTTCATAATAGTGCCATATTCTAAAGGTCATCCATTCTAGTTTTTACATACATTTGATGATTATGAAACATTATCCAGAATTTTCCGTTTTAACCTGCAAATGCGTTTTTCCATGAAACATGTCAAATTTATAAGAGTTTTGAAATACAGTATGGCAATTGTGTTCATCACCTTTGGTGTAGCAACCATCACTTTAACAACGGGATGCAAAACTAAAGAAGGATGCGGATTGGAAAAGAAATATGCGCCCGACATGGAATCAAAAGGTGGAAAATCCCAATTGTTTTCTAAGAAGCAAAGGAAAAAGATGAAGTAATAATGGAATCTATCTCCGAGTCTTGAGAATTTCTTCACTCAGTTGATATCCTAGGTAACTTCCTATAGCAACTCCCATACCACCGAGCCTCACTCCACAAAGGACGTCCTCTCCTACCCACTTGACGATGGGAATTTTTGATGTACCTACTCCTAAGATGCCGCTCCACCACATTGTTATGTTCTGAGATGCACCAGGAACAATAGATTCTAAAAACCGAATCAAATACTGCTGTATATCTCTAGTCAAACCAAAGGCATCTGTTGTTTCTCCGTCCAAATCCAAATTCCTACCTCCTCCCAGTAAAATTCTATCCTGATATGTTCTAAAATATAGATAACCTCTATTGATGTGATACGTATTCTCAAGTTTTAATCCTGGTAGAGACTTTGTCATAAGTACTTGATTTCTTGCAGGAACTATATCCAAATCGGGTAGAATTCTTTTGGTAAATCCGTTGGTACAAATCACCAATTTTTGATAAGAAATGTGTACATCTCCTTTGCAATGGAGAATTTTCTCATCAAAATAGACGTCTTCCACTTCAATACCATAAAATATATGCACTCCTAACTGGATAGCCATCTTGGTGAGTTCTCTCATCATGGACTGCGGGTTCAATTTACCTTCTAATGGATTGTAGAGTTCTGTATTGAAAAACTCCTGATTGAGGGATGATTTTCTCCATTGCCATGTTTGTTTTTCTAATGTTATAGTCTCAAAGAGTGCATTGGCTTCATCCAATCTGTCATGACAAGCATCCCAAAGATCTTTGTCTTGATTCCGAAATGCCTCCACACCACCACAATTTGAATATTCCATTTGCTCCATTCTCAACCTAGATTTCAATATGGACAAACCTTTCCATCTCATTTGAATGATGTTATGGGTTTGTTCCAATCCAAATTGATCAATATCATCCAATATTTCAGACACCGATCCAAAGCATGAAAAACCCGCATTTTTTGTACTTGCGCCGTTGGGATTTGCGCCTCTTTCGATGATTTTCACAGTGAGATTAGGTGCGGCTTCTTTGATTGAAATGGCAGTACTCAATCCGGTGATGCCACTCCCAATTATTGTGACATCATACAAATCTTCGATATTTTTCTTTTCCCAAAAACTATAATTCATTACCTTGTGTGCTTAATATTTTTGTTGATGTTTTGTGGACTTTGCAATGCGAAAGCACCACAAATCTAATTTGTTTTACAAAATAAATCTTATGATTCAGAGAATTCAATCCATTTATCTTGCATTGGCAGCAATAGCGTTGGCATTACTGTTTATGATTCCTTTTGCCACGAGCACTGAAGCAATTCCTAATATGCTTCAAGACAAAGTTTATAATATTCAAGACAGTCCAATTCTGATAGGCTTGACAGTTATCGGTATATTAGTGAGTTTGGTGGCGATCTTTCTATATAGTAATAGAGGCTTACAGGCGAGAATCAGCTATTTCAGCATAATATGTTCGATCCTACTGCCATTAGTTGCGGTTTTATTGATCTATAATGAAGGTACGGTGACCACTAAAGCGGATAAAATTCATGACGGTTTCGGTATATATATCCCCATTATAAGTTTGATATTCAGTATTTTAGCCGTTCGCAGTATAGGAAAAGACGACCAGTTGGTAAAATCCATGGACAGGCTCAGATAATCATATCAATCACAATACATATTGCCAATAGAATAATCTTTACCAATGGAGAACAAGTTTAATAAGCTTAAAAAACTCAAAGAAAAGGCACTCGAAGGAGGAGGAAAACAGAGGGTAGATAAACAACACAAAAAGGGCAAACTTACTGCCAGAGAGCGTGTAGAATTATTACTGGATAAAGGTTCATTTGAAGAGATAGGCATGCTCAAAGAGCATAGGTCTTATGACTTTGGGCTTGAACACCAACAATTTCTTGGAGATGGAGTGGTGACGGGATACGGTACAATAAGTGGTAGATTAGTTTATGTATTTGCACAGGACTTTACTGTGTTTGGTGGCGCACTTTCAGAGACACATGCTGAAAAAATATGCAGAATCATGGACTTAGCGGTCCAAAATGGCGCTCCTGTAATTGGACTGAATGATTCCGGTGGTGCCAGAATACAAGAAGGCGTCAGTAGCCTAGGTGGATATGCCGATATTTTTTATAGAAACACCTTGGCATCCGGCGTGATCCCGCAGATTTCAGCAATCATGGGGCCTTGTGCAGGTGGCGCAGTATATTCACCTGCCATCACCGATTTTATCTTGATGGTAGAAGATACCTCCTATATGTTTGTTACCGGGCCAAATGTAGTCAAAACAGTCACCAATGAAGAAGTATCTTCTGAAGACCTTGGTGGTGCATCTGCCCATTCCACGAAAAGTGGAGTGACCCATTTGGTCGCTTCTAATGATTTTGATTGCATACAGCAAATTAAAAAGCTGCTTTCCTATATGCCTCAAAACTGTAATGAAAAAACTGAAAAACACCCCTATCAACTTGGAAAAGAATACAGAGACAAGCTAACAAGGATCATTCCCGACAATCCCATGCACCCATATGATATGAAGGAGGTCATTCAGGAAATTGTAGATGAAAATTCATTTTTTGAAATCCAAGAAGCATATGCAGAAAATATAGTTGTTGGTTTTGCTAGGTTAGCTGGTAGATCAATTGGAATAGTTGCCAATCAACCGTATGCTTTGGCAGGCGTTTTGGATGTGGATAGTTCAAAAAAAGGAGCTAGATTTGTAAGATTTTGTGATTGTTTCAACATTCCTCTTTTAGTATTGGTAGATGTTCCAGGGTTTTTGCCCGGAACCCACCAAGAATGGAATGCCATTATCACCAATGGTGCAAAACTCTTGTATGCCTTCAGTGATGCTACTGTTCCGAGGGTCACATTGATCACTAGAAAGGCTTATGGTGGTGCGTATGACGTAATGAATTCTAAACACATCGGTGCAGATATGAATTTTGCATGGCCATCAGCTGAAATTGCGGTGATGGGTGCAAAAGGTGCCAGTGAGATTATTTTTAAAAATGATATCCAAAGTTCTTCCGATCCAGCGCAGACACTTTTAGAAAAAGAACAAGAATATCAAGATAAATTTGCCAATCCATACAGAGCAGCTTCACGTGGATTCATTGATGAAGTTATAGAACCACGTGAGTCAAGGAGGAAGTTGATAAAAGCTTTTGATATGTTGGAACTTAAAAAAGTTTCGAAACCAATGCGTAAACATGGCAATATACCATTGTAGATTTGATGCAATTGCGCTATAAAATTCTATCTTTATCAATGTGAAGTCCCTAAGGCTCAATAGGAACTTTTTAACGGAAAATGATGCTATTTGCGCCTAGTTTTTGTTCTTCACATCTTTGAATGAGCATGAATAGAAAGCAAATCTCTATCTAATTTGTAAACATTTATTATTTTCGCCTTCACCTTATGCCGTAAATTGTTATTTGGGTGAGGTAAAGTTATCATTTTAACCAAAATCAAAATCAATTGAAGATCCCAATTGACCTCCAATCAGGCACCATAAAGGAAAAAAAGTCAGAGTTTGTCTGTGGTATTGACCTTGGAACCACCAATAGTCTTGTAGCCTACATCAATGATGGCAAACCTATCGTTGTCAAAAATGAAAAACATCAAAGCTCACTCACACCTTCAGTTATTTATTTTGATGAACAAGGGAATATTATCGTTGGCGACGACGCAAAACAACATGTGTTTCATGATCCACAAAACACCATCTACTCTGTCAAAAGATTGATGGGAAAGTCTTATAAGGATATTGACCAAAGTCATCCATTGGGTTATACTGTGATTGACTCTGATGATGATTCTCTAGTAAAAATAAAAGTCCGAGAAACTTTTTACAACCCAACTCAGCTTTCCGCAGAAATACTGAAAGCTATCAAGCAAAATGCTGAAAATCAGCTCAAAGTAGAAATAACTAAAGCAGTTATTACTGTACCAGCATACTATAACGATACCCAAAGGCAAGCCACACGAGATGCCGGAAAACTCGCAGGTATCGAGGTGTTGAGAATCATCAATGAGCCGACAGCAGCAAGTTTGGCGTACGGACTTGGCTTGCATCGAGATGAAACGTACAATATTGCGGTCTATGATCTAGGTGGCGGCACTTTTGATATCAGTATTTTGCATGTAGAAGATGGCGTTTTTGATGTCTTATCCACGCATGGAAATACACAATTGGGTGGCGATGATATTGATGCATTATTAGTGGATCACTTTGTGGCACAAAACTTATGCGATGATACTGAGAAAAATAGAATTCAGCTGAGACAAATTGCCGAAGGCACAAAAAAAACATTGTCAAACCAACTCAGCGCAGACGTAGAATTTAAAGGCAAATCTTTGACAATCCTTAGAGATACTTTCAACGAAATAATCCGACCGATCATCGAAAAAACCATGGATCACTGCGCCCAATCCATGAAGGATTCCGGGATTTCAATAAATGATATTAATAAAGCAGTTTTGGTGGGTGGTTCTACAAGGATTCCTGCTATAAAAGACGCAGTTCAACATTTCTTTGGTGTTGTTCCTGATGACAGCATCAATCCAGATGAAGTTGTAGCACTTGGAGCTGCTGTTCAAGCTGATGTTTTAGCTGGAAATAGAAAAGATATTTTATTATTGGATATTACACCTTTGTCATTGGGCATTGAGACTGTGGGAGGATTAATGGATGTCATCATTTCAAGGAATACAAAGGTTCCTATTCGATCCGGAAGGCAATATACTACTTCCGTAGATGGCCAAAAAAACCTAAAAATATCCGTTTTCCAAGGCGAAAGAGATTTAGTGGTTGATAATAGGAAATTGGGTGAATTCATTCTAAAGGACATTCCTCCCATGCCGGCAGGAATTCCAAAAATTGAAGTCATTTTTGCTTTAGATCCGGATGGAATTCTAAGGGTTCAGGCTAAAGAATTGCGTTCTGGGACGGCTACAGAAGTAGAGATAAAGTCCACATACGGTGTTTCAGAAGAAGAAATGGCGATGATGCTATTGAACTCCATCCAGTTTGCACAAGAAGATATGAAGAAAAAACAGCTCATTGAATCTCGCAATGAAGCATCCAATATCATCTTATCTTCGGAGAAGTTTATTGCACAAAATAGATCTTGGCTCAGGACAGATGATATCTCCACGTTACAGAATTTGATTGATGACCTAAAGTCGGTAATTAAAGAAGATGATAGGGACATCATAGAACAAAACATGCAAGCCATTAATGTATTTGCCGAACCACTAGCCCATCAGGCGCTAGATCGTAACATTCAGGACGCTTTAAAAAATAAAAAAATTTAGGATATGCTGGACAGTATATTATTAGACAATCATGGATTCCGAAATTATGGATCAGAACATCTTATCTGGTTTATATTATGTTGGGCGCTGATTTTTGGATTCTTATACTTTGGGAAAAAAGTTTGGAACAATGACCAAGGTAAGCTTTATGTAACCATCATATGTCTTCTTGGTGCTGCAACGCAAATTTTTAAATTATTTTATAGAATGAAAATCGGCACCTTTGATGCAGCAAATGATTTACCTTTGCATTTGTGTAACCTTATGACCTTATTTGTTCCCTTTGTGGTATGGTTTAAGTGGCGAACTGCTTGGGGTATCATCTTTTTCTGGATTATGGCGGGATGTGCCCAATCATTATTCACGCCAACGCTGACAGAATCCATGCCAAATTATGAAGCTATTCGTTATTGGCTGGTACATTCTACCATCATTTTGGCAGCATTATGGGGTTTAGTTGTTTATGGATATTCATTGCGCTGGAGAGATGTTTTGAATGCCTGGATAGGTATCAATGCATTGGCTTTGGTACTATATCCGATCAATGTGTGGCTTCACTCAAACTATATGTACCTCAACGGCAAACCACCCGGACCAACGTTTTACGACCTATTATCTCCATGGCCTACCTATGTTTACCAATTGGAATTCGTGGTTTTAATAATTTTCTCCATCTTTTTCATCATATTTAAGTCATATAAACACAAGGTAGCGATAGACGAACCAATTCGGAATTGAAACTTTCTATAGTTGATCGCAAGTACTACAGATCTATTCGTGTGGTCTTGTCTTGACATTTGGGTCCACCACAATTTTCTCCGGAACCACGGCAAGTTGTTTAGCATTATTGATTTCCGGTTGACCGGCATTCACCCATGCAGTATATAAAAATGAACCGGTGGCATGGATGGCCTTTCGCATTTGATCTTCTACCATACTACCCATAGCTTCTGTATATGCCTTGGCATAATCTTCACATTGAATCCTGATTGTTTGGGAAAGTCTCTCGTCGTAACAAAATTGTTTGTCACTTTCATATGTTTGGCTAAGTCTCTTTTCAATGGCTAAAACGCTATCCAAATGACTATGTGCGCCTATAATGATATTCCAAATATAATCTCTAGGATGCTCTATATATTCTGCTTTACCAACAAAAAAATCATATTCTCTTTCAGCAAAAAGTTCGGGAATCCGCGACTCCCAAAATGCGTGAATGCCTACCTGGTTGGAGAGTTGACCATTGTAATTTGATGTGGTATGCAATGGCACATGCGCATCTGCAATGTAGTGGCCAAACTCCGCTGATAATCTCAGCACTCCATCCATATCATGCTTTTCAAACGCATAGGTGAGTCTTCGCAGCATCTCCTCCAAGTGGTAAGGTACGATGCCATGCTCTGAAAAATGATCCTCAATCAAGACATCCACGTTATTTCCACTAAAATATCGGGTATCAAACAATTCATCGATATCATAACCTGATAGCTTCCATTCATCTTCATAATACATGGGTTTCACAATCTTTTTCCAATATTTTACGAAAACAGGATAACTCATAGCCAATCTAACACCACCAAAAGATTCAGTAGATAACACTATAGAATCTTCTGATATAACCTTATCAAAGTAAAATGTGTCTTTTGTATTTGCAAGTTTAATTCTACAATATTTTATGATAGCTTCTTCAAAATCTCTTGGAACATTTGGAAATGGAATCACATCCCATTTATCGATATCAATAAAATGCCTCACTCCTTCATGCTTTGTGGCGTATCTCCTCATATCAGGATCAACAGCGTGCGTCACCATATAGTCCATATTGGATTTGTAAAAACCCATCATTTCGGGAGGTAAGGTGAATACCGCCATCTTATTGATCAATCTATGACCATAAAACCCCCAAACATCTACCTTACACCAGGAAATACTTATCAATGCGGCAAAGGCAATAAAAAAGAAAAGTTTGATTTTCATACTATGAGTATTTTTATTCAAAAAACTGTCTATAACCCAAGAAGAAGTTTCCTACAACGCGTATCTGTGCAAAATAGTCATCATCTTTTCCATGGACAAAAAATCGACTTATCTCGCTGATATCTTCCGGTCGCCGTGCTTTATTGGTTTTATCCATTATATCATCATAACTATAGTAGTCATGCGTTATGGAATTTCCATCTTTAAGTTGAATGGTCAATTTCGCATATGGAACTTTCAAGATAATAGAATCAGCTTGCTCAAATTTATTTGCAAAACCTTCTGCACCAATGCTTTCAAAATACCCAAAATAAGCTTTCGCCAATTTCTGATTTATAGGCCTTTCCAGCTTGGGTTGATTATTATCCAAAGGTAAAATAGTCACCGGATTTTCATTTCTAATGATGAATGAAGATGATGTGTTTTTGGGATATTCTAACGTAATAGATTGAATATCACTTGGAAGGATAGTATAAATAGATTTATCCCTATAATCTTCGCCCGGATGTTCAAATCTTGCTCTGAGACCTCCTCCCAATCCAGGAAGATACATCACATACGGTTGGGGATCGCCTTCTAATAACATATATGTGCCGACACCTTCCTTGGTATCATTCCCAATGAAGAACGTCTTTTCAGGCTCTTCCAATGTATTCGTGAACACATCTACTCGAATACCGGAAAGTTTCAAACTTTGCATAATGGTATTAGTGGCTGCTTTTGCAGGAATATCATGCAATTGCATCTTTGTCAATGCATTTCCAATATTCGCCATGATGTATTTATCTGCTTTATATTTGTAATCCATTGTCCACTCACCATTGTTTTTATCAAATACAAAAGGAGGCATTTTGACGTGTTTAATAACAACACGGCGCACATCATCCATGCTCTTCACCGTAAATCCTCTATCTGCAGCTACCAACGTCTGGGCTTTTTTATCTCCTTTCACTTTGATAGTGTAAGCAGCACCACCTAAAACAAGTAATAAAATACCCAAAATAATAATGTTTCGCATAATGCTATTTCTATATTTATGATGCGTAAGTTCGCCTTCTGTAAAAATGGTATCCAATGCCAAATAATGCAATACAAATCAAAGGAATGACCACATTTATAAACTGCCAAAGGCTCCTTTCTGATGCTGTGCGCACAACATCCAATTTTCTTAATGTCAATTCCTTAGACCGTACCGTAAGCAAATTTTTCCTGTCCAACATATATTCTACCATGTTGAGAATCAAATCTTTATTGCCCTTATAATACCTTCTCTCCCACTTGTTGTATCCTATATCTTCAGTTTGACCATTTGATGAAATGAGATTTTTTACAAAATTAAAATTGGAGACAAAAATTTGCTTTGCTTCCGGGCTACTTTCTGATTTGTAAGTAAGACCTAATTGCGAAAGCATGTCTTTAATCTCAGGAGTAACTCTATTTTTAAAAGCTGACACAAATTTTCCTTCCTCTAGAACTGCCATGATTTTATTGCCATCATTAAACTTCGATGGATCTGGTGGATATCGCAATATGTCAAATGACAATCGAACTGGTGATAATTGTGTTCTGCTATACTGCGAACTATGAAGCAATACGGTTCTCTTGAGATCTCCTTCCACCTTCAAAGTATCCATGGAAGAAGGAAAAAATAAATTAACACGTTCTAAATTCTTCACTATCGGGTGATCACTATCCGGCAAAGTAGCCAAATGATAGTACCATGGAAACAGTTCAGTTTGGGGTTTGTCACCTGCCATACCGACTTTTTGAGGTATTTTTGAACAATCAAGATCCAAAATCAAATCAGGCATAAGTCTAATGCCGTACTTAAACCATAGCTCATCAAAGCCCAAATCCATATCCGTAGGCACGTACATTTTGTAGATGTTTATACTGTCCAGAGATATATCAAACTTGTTAGCTAACCAAATCACTTTACCGCCACCCATGATGTACTGGTCGATTTTAAATTGATTTTGTAATGACATCGGAGCATGCGGGCCTATGACCATTAACAACTGAATGGTGCTGTCCAAATGTGAGAGGCTGTCCAATGACACTCTTCCTACTTTGTGAAACTTGCGCATCTCTGATTCTAAACGAAAGGTTTGAGCTTCCTCTATTTCGCCTTCACCTGTCGTCAGCAATATATTTAAAGGTTTTTCACTCTTGAGCCTCTGAAAAGCATAAGCAAATTTATATTCCAATCGTGAAATGGAAGTATTCAAAACTTCTTCATCGTCCTCTCCAAGTTTCTGCTCTTCCAATAAATTTATGATCTCCCGTTTATTTTTATAATGTACGATGGCAAATGGAAACACAGCCTTCCTTACCACTTGTTTTCCATCTGTGTAGTTAAGAGAAATTGGCGCTATATTATCTTCGGCAAATGCTTTGGCTCTTTGTTTTAATTCCTCCTGCGACCCTTCTGTGGGATCCTCGTATTTTATAATGATTTTAGGGTTGATATCTCTTATTTTACGCAACATATCCTTTACAGAAGACTGAAGTCGCTTCATCCCTGCCGGAAATTGGCCCTCAAAAAGCACATCAATATAGACATTATCATCCGAAGTCGCTTCTATCACATCGATAGTACTCTCACCCAGTGTGAATCTTTTGTCTTGGGTTAGATCAATCTGAAAATTAAAATAAGAAGCAATCACATTGACAGCTATCAAGATGCCAAGAACCAATATGACTTGTATATTATTTTTCAAAAAATTCATCCTTCCCTTTGATCAATTTTCAATTTTGTGACAAACAAAAACAAACCAATTACCGATAAAAAGTAAACAATATCCTTACTTTCTATTAATCCCTGACTGATATTGGTATAATGATAGTTCATTCCTAGCTTCTGTAAGAATAGATCAAAACTACCTCTGAATATTGGCATTGCTGAAATATAATAAAATGACCAATGCACTGCAAAACATAGAAAGGCAGCGACTATAAATGCAATGATTTGATTATTGGAAAAAGCACTTGCAAATAATCCAATGGCTACAAATGCTCCTGCAAGAAACAATAATCCAATATATGAACCAATCACAGAGCCCATATCCAAGTTGCCTTTTGGCGAACCCAGTTCCCAAATAGAATAGAGATATATCAATGTAGGAATAAGAGCAATGATGACCAATGTAAGAGAAGCAAAATACTTACCTAAGATTATCTCATTGGTTGTCAATGGTTTAGTGTATAGTAATTCAATAGTACCTTTAGCTCTTTCATCTGCAAAGCTACTCATAGTAACGGCTGGTATCAAAAATAAAAATACCAAAGGGCCGATAGAAAAAAGCTGGTCCATGGTCGCAAAATTGTAGTCTAAAACGCTCGTATCAGAAAACACCCACATGAACAAGCCTATCGATGTGATGAATACTGCCATCACAATATACCCTATCAAGGATGAGAAAAAATTGTGGAGTTCCTTTTTATAGATACTAATCATCGCCATTTGTTTTAGTCAATTGACGAAATACATCTTCCACATTAGCTTTTTCATTGTATATTTCCAAAATTGTTTCACCTTTTTGATATGCTTCTTTGAATATCAGTGGGCGAATATCCGTGTCAACAGTCGATGTAACTACCCATCCTGAATCTTGTCTTTGAACAGAAATGGCTCCATTCAGCTTGTCCAACCATTCCTTTTGTCCGTCATGAAATCGCTCAAACAAAATATGCGTAGTATGACTGCCTGCCATGCGTTGTTGTAATGAAGCCAATGATTCATCTGCAACCTTTTCACCATTATTGATGATCACCACTTTATTGCACAATGCTTCAACCTCTTGCATGATGTGTGAAGAAAATATCACTGTTTTTTCTTTCCCCAAGTCTTGAATCAATTGTCTGATTTCCAAAAGTTGATTCATATCCAATCCTGCTGTAGGTTCATCCAAAATCAAAACCGTTGGGTCATGAATAATGGCTTGTGCCAATCCAACTCTTTGCTTGTAACCTTTGGATAATGTACCAATAATTTTATTTTGTTCTTTTTCCAATCCTGTCAATTCGATGACTTCATTGATTCTGGACTTCTTGTTTTGAAGTTGATGTATGGAAGCAATAAATTCAAGAAACTCCTTGACATACATGTCTTTGTATAGTGGATTTTGCTCCGCTAAATAGCCTATTTTTCGTTGTACTTCCAGTGGCTGTATCTCAGTATCTAAACCATCCACAATAATTTTACCTTGATCTTTATGTAGATAACAACATATCATTTTCATGGTTGTGGTTTTACCGGCACCATTTGGGCCCAAAAAACCTAAAATTTCACCTTTCTTTGCTTCAAATGATAAATTATTTACGGCATATTGTCGTCCAAATATCTTAGTAAGATTGGAAACCGTTATTGGCATAAGACTGCTAAATGGTAAAAAACTGTTTTAAAAAAAGCAAAGATACATATAGTGTCACTAAATCCGAAAAAGGCACAATGACAAAATCTTTTAAACTGTCGCTGAAGAAATATTTCTTACCTGATGTTACCTTGATAAATTTATTGATAAAATGTACTATCAATTAAACAAGTTGTCGTAATTGCCCTCGGATGAAGGCTTTTCTGACCTATACTGTTCTTCAGGTTGCTTTAGCTCCAAGGTATCTTCAGCCTTCGGTTGACCTCCTAAAAGCAATAATGTGGATTTCTTTTCATACTCTTCCAACATCTTCATGCCTTGCTCCTCAAAAACGCCATTTTGTAAATCAATGGAATTCATAAAATCAGAAGAAATCTCCATGAATCTTTCCATTTCACCTACTTTATTTGCAACATCATCTGCTATGACTTCCATCGCTTGATCAAACATAGCTCTCTTATCTGCATCTCCTTTGATGATGCTCATGGCTGAACGCATAGCTCCGTGACTTGCTCTTATTGCTTTACGCTCTTGTTCCTTTACTTTTACTTGATCTTTGGTATCTTCTAATAATATTTCGGAGTTCGAGTACATTTTTGTCAAAACCCTGTACAGAATAGACATTTTATTATGCAAAGCTGTGTACTTTTCATTGCTCTCTTGAAGTCGAGCAGCTTTTCTTGAAGATAGCAACATGGCACTTTCATTGCCTTGCTCTTTTGCCTTTTTGGCGATCAGCATGTTTTGGTTGATCTCTTTATTATTGTCATCTACCATGGTGATCAACTTACGCATTTGACCCTTTAAATTACCTATTTGGGTTCCCATTTTGGATAGATTATCTTCCAAATCTGAGATATAGTTTTTCAAAATGCCTATCGGATCTATGGTTACAAAAAGCCCTGTGATCCATCTCATAACACTTTTATAAAAATAAGATACTAAAGTCCGCCATTTTGGATCCAATACCATATAAATGATCAATCCAAGTACTGCCAACAATGCTACTATACCTACTGTATTTGTTAGCATCGCTAAAAGTTGAGTACTAAACATCATCAGAAAATATGCAACAGCTCCAATTATTCCGATGAGAAAAAGAGTACCTGTTTTTCCTTCAGGTTTTTGCCAGAATGATTTTGGTTTTACTTCTGTACTAGGAAAATTTGCCATGTTATTCTTTGTTTTGAACTGTAAAGTTAAATATTTTTAGAATGTGATCTATGAATAATTATAAAAAACAATCATTACCAATTTAAAGTGATACAGTTTTTGTTTTACAATATAGTTTCATACAATCTGAGATCTTCTTGCATTTGGTTTAAAATTGCATCGTATGATTGGTCAAACTTTTCTTTCGTTTGCTGTATTTTCATACGATTTCCCTCCTGAGTTTCAGCTAGCTTCTCAATTTGCTGCTTGATAATTTCATTTTCCTTCTGCAACTGAACAATTTTATTTTCATTGGACATCAATTTGTTTTTCAATTCCTCCATTTTACTGCCAGGACCATCAAGATTACTTGAAATTTGATTTTTAACGGCAGAAACAAATTGATCCTTCTCTTTTGAAAGTATCCTGATATAGTGTTCAATGGATTTGATGATAGATGCTTTTGTGACGCCCATTGTCTTGGCTGTAACGAAAGCACTCTGTGGAGCCATAGATGCATCCATTCCCATTTGAATCAAGGATAGGTAAGAATGTTTGAATTTTAAATAATCAAAATCACTACTAGCTCCATTGACGATGGCTGTCAGGAGTTTATTGACGATTTTTTCATCTAACTCTGCATTGATGTTAAATAAGGATTTTAGGTCAGGGCTCATACACTCATTTATTTTGTCACAAGTGTGTAAATAATAAAATAGTCTGTATTGTTCCGAAAACCTTTCAATTCCTTAAAATAATCGACTGACATTCTCTGACTTTCGATAAGAGACAATCCACAAACCTTTAAACTGCCGATTAAAACTGAACATCCTTCATCATTTCTTCACCATTTCGGATGATTTTTACAGCTACTTTATCACCTGGTTTAAAAAATGACAAGCACTTCATGTAAGTTTGCATATCCACAACTTGCATCTCTCCCATTTTCACAACGATATCACCTTTCTCCATTCCAGCCACTGAAGCCGGTTTGCCATCTTTGACACCATCTATTTTCATGCCTTTTCCATCAAATAGGTAGTCAGGCATGACGCCAAGTGTGACCGAAAAACTCATCCTCTCCTTGGTCTCATCTTTGGTTTTTACGTAAGTTAATTTGGGCATTTTATCCAAATCGGATACCACACCAAATATATAGGTCACTATATCTTCTATTCCATTGTAATTGATCAAATGGGCATCATCTGAAGGTTTGTGATAGTCACTATGTTGTCCGGTAAAAAATGCAAGAACAGGTACACCTGCGTTATAGAAAGATGTATGGTCAGAAGGGCCTACGCCCGATTCTTCCAGCTTGAGTGAGAATTTTTTTCCGTTTTCAGATTCCAATAATTTCTTAAAATCAGGTGACGTACCTACCCCACTGATGGCCAATTTTTTCTCTGCATTAAGTCTGCCTATCATGTCCATATTGACCATGCAATCGAATTCTGTTGGATTGCTTTGTTTTACAAAATAATTGGATCCCCAAAGTCCTTTTTCTTCACCTGAAAAACAAATGAATACATAGTTATAATTTTTTAAATTGCTCTTCTTGATATTTTCTGCCAGAGAAAGCACACCTGCTACTCCACTGGAATTGTCATCTGCGCCATTGTGAATAGCTGGTTCCCCAGTATATAATGAACCTTCGCTTCCGTATCCCAAGTGATCGTAATGCCCGCCAATGACGATGGACGATGCAGCACCATTATCGATCATAGCTACCACGTTTCTACCTTCTATCATCGCACCATGATCAGATTCTTCCCCATGTGGGTTTTTATTCAATCTCCTGCTGAAAGTCTGAAAATAACTACCAGGATCACCAGCCGGTTTCAAACCAAGAGCTGAAAATCTTGAAGCGATGTAATCACTTGCCAATTTTTCGCCTCTGGTACCGATCTCCCTACCTTCCATGGCATCATCAGCCAATGTTTCTATATCTTTATTTATGGAAGAATAATTGTAGTTGAAGCTGGGAACAGATTTCCTTTGGCAAGAAGATGTCAACAAAATGAGAAATACGAAAAATAGCAATTGCTTCTGAAGCATCATTAAAAATTTTTATTTTGAATAATGCTGCAAAGGTAATTCAATTCACAATAATATGAAAACTTGCGTTTTATCATCAGTAAGGAAATAAGAAATTAATGTGTTAAAATGCTTCCGGAAATAAATTACTGTATTGACAAACTATATACACTATTTACACACCAAATCCATTCCGAACCTTTCAAATTCGATATCTATGTATTTAAACTCTTCACCATCTGACCATAACTGCCTTAAAACCAGATGCATATCATCGGCGTGCATTACTTCAAAGCTTAAGGCTTCTTCTTCAGATGTGATGTTAATCTTGTTTCTATCAAAGAGTGTGTATGCATAACATTCCTTTGCACCTTCTTCAGGGGTACATTTTTCATTCCTAAAAAAACACATGGTTCCTTCTTCATTGAAGGTCATCACATCATCCTTTACACAATGAGGCAATGAATTCCAGTAATAACATAAAGCGATATCTTTTTGCTTGTTAACTATTTGTTTTGCTATCCAATAGACACCGAAGATTTTGGGTTTGGGTTTTAGTGCATCAACCATTTGGATGATATTAGATCTTGGTACCCAAGAAACTCCAATTAAAAGACAAAATATAAAAATTTTCATGACAGATAGTATTGCATTCTTATAGTCATAATGAAAGGTACATTTGTTACTCCAAGTTTAGAAATTTATTGTTTGGTTAAAATCATTTTCTAATGAACGAATATTGAACCTTTTACCGGTTTTCTTGTCCATATGTGATTAAGTTATATATATGAACAGAGTTTTCCTCTTATTCCTATTTTTAGCGTGGAATTCATTGATCTACGGACAGAAATATAAAATCGATGGAACAGTAATGGATGAGAAAGAAAATATTCCATTGATAGGTGCTGTGGTCATCCTCCTCCATGCTCAGGATTCTACCATGGCTTCATACGGTGTTGCTAATGAAAACGGATATTTTAGTTTGGAAAAAATCCAAAAAGGAAGTTATAAATTACAATTGACATATGTGGGATATACGCCTGTGGAAAAGTCCATTATAATGGATGGCGCTGAGCCAATACTTCATCTGGGGAATATCACGTTGGGACAAGAAGGGAAGCTTTTAGACCAAGTCACTATATCGGCAGAGTATGTGCCTATAAAAATCACAAAAGATACGATGGAATACAATGCTGATGCATTCAAAACACAACCAAACGCAGTGGTTGAAGACCTTTTAAAAAAGTTGCCTGGAGTAGAAGTGGGATCAGACGGTGCCATCAGTGTCAAGGGTGAAGAAGTAAAAGCCGTTACTGTCGATGGGAAAGATTTCTTTGGAAAGGATCCAAAAATTGCGACGAAAAACTTACCTGCAGATGCAGTTAAAAAGGTACAAATATTTGAGAAGAAATCAAAAACTTCAGAATTTACAGGGATCAATGACGGACAAGATGAAATGACGATAAACCTTGAGCTGAAAGAAGGAAGAAAGAATGGGTATTTTGGCAATATCATGGGTGGTTATGGTACTGACGATAAATATGAATCCAAAGCCATGATCAACAAATTCGGCGGCAAAGCACAAATATCACTTTTAGGTGGATTAAATAACATCAATAATAGTGGTATCAATGTAGAAGATTACATCTCCATGACATCAGCCGGAAGCAGCGGACGAGGAAGCAGGAGAATCAGCATCAACTCTAGCCTTCCATTATCCTTTGGTCCAAATAATAATGGAGTTATCAAAAGTGGTATCGCCGGAATCAATACGATTCTGGATTTAAATCCAAAAAATAGAGTGAGCCTAAGTTATTTTTACTCCAATACAAACTCATCTTTAATTCAAAATTCTACATCAAATCAATTCCTACAAGAAGGAAGCTTACTAAATTTGAAAAATTCCACAGAGCATAGATTGGTTCAAAATCACAATCTGAATTTAAAATATGAAGTCAAAATTGATTCCATGTCTGAACTGACTTTATCCGGCAGTGGATCCTTGAATTATTCTGACCAGACTCTATCGGCCCAAGACACCACCTTGACGAATAACACGCTAAAAAACACTTCTATTCAAGACAACAGTTCCAATAGCGATAATTTCAATGTCAATACTTCAGCGAATTATAGAAGAAAATTTAAGAAATTTGGCCGAAACTTCACTATTGATGGAACATATAGCAATTCTGCATCCAATGCCATTAATGATGTTTTAAATTATGTGTATGACAATGCCAATGTGATTTCAGGTGATGCTTCTGCCTTGCAGTACCAAACAAATGATAACAGCACTGATTATTACAGTTTGGCAGGGACATACACAGAACCACTTTCAACCTATGTTTTTTATACGTTCAATTCATCTTTTAGAAATAATAGAAATGATCTACTCAAAGATTTCTATGATATTGATATCCAAAACCCAACTATCAAGGAACTCAACGAACTTTTGAGTCAAAGTTTGGACAATAGATTTAATTATTACATTGCAGGATCAAGCATTCGTATGCAAAAAGCAAATTACAATATGAATGTAGGCATGGACTACCAATACTCAACATTGCTAAGTGACCCATCAAATGCATCGAATGCAATAGATAGATCATTCAATTATGTTCTTCCCAGAGCCAATATACGGTTTGACAATTTAAACCTTAGGTTTGACTATAGTACATCGATTAGGGAACCTTCAATAGAGCAACTTCAGCCTGTTGTAGATAACTCAGACCCGCTTAATCTATACATTGGAAATCCATTTTTAATACCTGAATACAGACATTCTATCAGAATCAATTTCAATAAATTCAATCAATTCAACTTCAGAGGATTTTTCAGTGGTATCAGGTTAGGTTACAATAAAAATCGTATCACCACTGCTACTACCATTGACGAAAACTACATTAAAACGCGCACACCGCTCAATACGAAGGATGAAAAAACAGCAAGCGCCAATGTGACATATGTGAGCCCATTGAATTTCATGAAAGCAAAATTTAGAATATCAGCCAATAGTTCACTCACCAATGGTATCAATTATGTAGTATCAACAGCAGCTGAAACCAATAGATGGAGCAACGGATTCAATGTTCTCTTGGAAAACAAACTGAAAGAAAAGATGGATATTTCTGTAGGTACAAGGTGGAGTTTTACAAGTAATGATTACTTAGGACATTCTGATTTGAATACATCTTATATCAATAATAGCTATGAAGCCAATGCCACTATTTATTTGAAAAAGGCGTGGACAGTAAGCTCAAAGTACAATTGGTATCAATACAAAGGAGAAGCTTTCCAAAATGCAAGCGACGTCCATTTGCTTGAGGCATCCATCTCTAAGAGATTGCTGGACGACAAACTGACCATAGGTTTAAGAGCATTTGACTTGCTTGATCAGAATAAGGGTATTGAAAGAACGGCTTCAGAGACCTATATTTCGGAAGTCATTTCGAATACAATAGGTAGGTACTTTATGTTGAATGTTACCTACTCACTATCAAAGTTGGGGAACAATTCAGAAGGTGGACCACAACATATCATGATAGATAAAAGATAAACCGTAATCCTAGTATTTTAGGAATGGTTTGCTTTCATTGTCTATATTAACGAAGTAGATTCCGGCAGGTAAGTTTGATACATTGATTTCATGATGGCCATTATAAAATGAGCCATTCAATACTTCTTGCCCTGACGAACTCAGAATGGCAAACTTTGTTTTTCCTGAATCCGATGATCTATCAATCCGGATCGCATCCTCCACAATATTTGATCGTATGTTCCATGTTATCTCCTCCGTTAAAATGTCATTTGCATGCACAGGAAAAACCTTTGTCATGTCGATGGTATAAATCCCTCTACCAAATGTTCCTGCAACAACCACGTCTTGATCATTATCAAACAAAACATCATAAACTGCCACATTTGGAAAGCCGTTACCAAATTTACTCCAATTTTGCCTATCATCCCAACTCCAATATACGCCACTATTAGTCCCAATCACCAGAATATCAAGCATTAAATCAAAATCCCAATACTTAAAACGTTCAACAGTATTTATCGGTGTAGAAGGTAAGTTGCCTTGGAGTGATGTCCAAGTTTGTCCTCCGTCATTGGTTTCATATATGTAACCAGTGTTGTCATTATCTCTAAAGCCTGAGAAAGTTACAACGATATCCCTACTATTGATATATTTATCCTCCTTTATTTTTATATCAGAAACATATTTATGAGGAAGTGCTGTCTGCTTTGTCCAGGTGGCACCTGTATCTTGGGATATCCACACAAGTCCATCACTTGTGCCTGCCACAATGATATTTTCAAAGGCATCCAATGCGCTGATATCATGCCTGTAAAAATTTGACGCAGTATCCGTTAAAACCGGACTTATTGAATGCCAAAAAACGATTTGGTCATTGTAGGCTTTATATACTTTATTTGTTCCGGTGTAAATTATATCCGGGTTTACAGAAGACAGCACCAAGGGTGCGTCCCAATTTGTAGGATCTTCAGGATCAATACCTAAATTGATATTTTCAAAGGATTCTCCTGCCATAGTACTTCTATAAAAGTTGCCATTTTGAGTCGTTACATACACCACATTACTATCAACAGGATGAAAAATTGGTTGAAAACCATCCCCACCAAAGATTCGAGGCCATTCAAAGATATTATCAGCATTACCACCTGAAGTACCATTGTCTTGTGCACCACCATAGAAGTATCCTTTTTTATGTGGGTTAGTAGCTACCCTATAAAATTGGGTAGTAGGAATATTCTCAATATCCTCCCAAAAATCAGAATCTACATAACTTTTATAGGCACCGCCATCAGTACCCAAAAAGACTTCTCCATGAGCAAATCTCAAGTCATGTTTGTCAGCATGCACATCATAGAACCACCAAGGCGGAGTTGACATTTCCCAATTTTGTCCACCATCTTTTGTTCTATATAAATCTACTGCAAGCACGAAAACATCATTGGGATCTTTAGGATTCACCCTTACTTGAGTAAAATACCAGCCAAACCCGGCATACCATTCAGGATCAAATCCATTACCTGTCAATGAAATATCTTGCCAAGAATCTCCTCCGTCTTCCGTTTTGTAAATTCCTTTGATGTTGTAGTCACCTGCATTTGCGATACATGCATACAAGATATTCGGATCAGAAACAGATATATCTATGCCAACACGACTATTGTTCGTTTGTGGCAAGCCATTGACCAAGCGTTCCCATGAATGACCGCCATCAATGGATCGAAATACACCTCCATCAGGTCCGCTAACCAAAGACCTTTTGTTATTTCTTATTCTATTCCATGTAGATGCATAGATGATATCGCTGTTTTTTGCATTGATGACCACATTTGATATCCCTGTTGAGTCATTGATATAGAGCACCTTTTCCCAACTATTTCCACCGTTTATGGACTTGTACAATCCTCTATCTTGACCTTTTTCAAATGGAATACCCATGGTGCCAACATACAGCACTTGTGAATTTTTTGGATCTATTTTGATATCAGAAATAATTCGAGTTTCAGATAATCCGATGTATTTCCAATGATCACCACCATCAACGCTCTTATAGATTCCATTTCCAATAAACGGATAACCCGAAACATTGGGATCGCCGGTACCAACATAAATAATGTCAGGAAAATTTGGATCTATTTCGATGGAGCCAATACTCAGAGTTGATTGTTCATCAAATATTGGCACCCAAGAAACGCCGCCATCCTTGGTTCTAAAAACACCTCCCTCGGAAAAACCCAAATAGATGATATCCGCATTATTTGGGTGTACCGCTATGGTATTTACTCTAGCACCTATATTTCCAGGACCTTGTAACTTCCAATTTACATCTGTTCTTTTCTCTGAAGAAGGTAGTAAATGAAGTGCATCAAGTGAGCGCATATACGCATCTAAGTCATTATGGGAAATGCTACCGCCATATTTCGATAGATAATGATCCTCTGCTGGAAATGCATTCTTCCCAACCGCAGAGTTTTTTTCTTGGCAAGACATCATTATCAAGATAATACATAGTTCAATCATTAAGGTCTTCATCTTTTGCAATTTTTTGATTTTTAAAATAGAAAGCTAAGAAGTAAAATACCGCTTAGCTTTCTGAATGTTTAACTTTAAATGAATATCATTCTATAGAGAAAATATCGTCACTAAGTTCTTTATTGACTTCAATAGACTCTGCATTAAAGATCAATGGAACGGGAGCTACTCCGACAGTGGTGACGCTGTATGGAAATAATACACCATTCACAGGTTTATAATTGGAATAGTCAGTAGTAATGGCCTTAACATTATCACCTGAGCCGAATATTTTTGTTGACCTAAGTAACCTTCCTGTTCTGACATCATAAAATTCAAAAGATTCATCACCATTCTTTTCTACTATTTTGATTTTATATGCGTCAAGAGATTGGACGTTTTCCAAACCAACAATACTTAGTTCTTTACTCCCATCAAAGTACGTCAACTGTGGAAAAATAATAGTTTGCTCACGAAGCTTTTGCAATTCGTCTGCATCTTCAATAGTCTTCTTATTTCCCATGGAAACATTTAAACCTTTTGAGCCATCAAATTTTTGTTCTTGCATGGTCATTCCCATGACTTCCATTTTCATGGCGTACTTACCTTCAGCAGATTGAATTTGAGTGAGTTTACCATTTTGTCCCATGATTTCCGCACCATATACAATGCTTACATTTTTGATCGCATTCAGTTTGTCACTTCCACCCAAACTTGCCACGTATCCATCTATAATGGCCTTTGGCGTGATACCTGCAGGCATTTCAAATTTTGGTTGCTCTATTTTATTACCAAAAGGATCATAATAATCGATGACGCCATCAGAATCAAATTGCACCAAGTTACTGGCAACTTGACCTTCGTTACCTACTACAACTATATTTGCATTTTGGCCTTTGATGTACTTGTGTGCCATAGCCATGACATCATCAGCATTGACCGCTTCCAAATTTTTCAAATAATTGTTATAATAATCCTTTGGAAGGTTATACCTAAAGACATTTAAAGCGAAATTAGCAATGGTTTGTGGTGATTCCAATGATCTGGCAAATGAACCACTCATGCTATTTTTGATCAATGAAAGTTCCTTAGTCTCTACTTTTTCGTTGTTGATCCTGTCCATTTCATATAGAAACTGTACGATTGAACTATCTGTTACAACATTTCTTACGCTCGCAAATGCGTTGAAATTACCTATCAATTTATCACTTGAAAGATTGCATCGAGCACCATAGGTATAGGCATGCTTTTCTCTCAAATTTTGCATCAAACGGCCGCTAAAGCTACTACCACCTAAAAGGCTACTCATTACACTTGCCTTGATGGCATCTGGATTTCCCGGTGAAAATTCAATGGGATATGTGATATTGATTACAGATTGCACCGCACCATCTTTGTTGGCAAAATGAACTTGATTTCCATCCGTTTTTTTAGGGACATCATACGATACTGTTGGAATTTCTCCGGACTTCCAATTTGAAAAGTATTCCTTTGCTTGTTGGATTGCTGTTTCCGGTGTGATATCACCTACGATTACCAAATAAGCATTATTTGGTCTGAAATAAGTGTCAATATAATTTTTGCAATCTGCAGTGGAAATATTTTTTAATGTCTCCTCAGTTTGTACCTCTCCATAGGGATGTTTAGTCCCAAAATCTACCACATGTCTGACATTTGCGGCGATCGACTCAGGATTGCTTTTACTAGCTGCAAGTCCCGAAATGGCTCTTTTTTTCAATTTACTTAATTCATCCTCAGGGTAACTAGGATGAAAGAGTACATCCGTCATGACGTCCAAGAGTTTTACTGAATGCTTCTTCAATGATGAAGCGTAAATGCCGGTAGGAGAAGTATTCAATGATGCCCCAATGAAATCAATGGCATTGTCAATATCTGATTTTGATCTGGTAGTCGTACCTTTTGAAATCAAATCTCCTGCAAATTCAACATAACCGATTTTATTTTTTTCTAATATCGGATCATGATTAAATGATAGCTGGTAGGAAACTCTAGGCAATTTGTGGTTCTCTACGACAATGACCTTCAAGCCATTATCAAGCGAATATGTGTGATACTCACCTAACTCTACATTTCTTGGCGCAGCTGCTGAAGGTGGTGTTGCCCTCCAAGCATCATTTTGGGCAACCTCCTTTTGGATGGTTGGTGCTACTGTTTTTTTGCTGCATCCAAAAAATTGAAAAAGTACAGCAAAAAGGGTGATATATAGGAATTGAAATTTCATAAAAAATAATTTTAGCGCTTGAATTGATGTTAAAATTAAGGTGTCACAGGTTTAGGAAGGTAATGCATGACTACCCTATTATCTCTAGCAAAATACTTTTGGGCTGCACTCATAATATCTTCTTTCGTCACTGCCAAGTATCTCTCTAATTCTGTATTGATCAAGTTGGCATCGCCATAATACATTTTATAGTTTGCAAGACTTTCTGCGATACCCGCGACTCTAGAATTGGATGAGACAAAATCATTTTCTATTTGATTCCTTAGCTTTTGAAACTCATCATCAGATAGTGGTTCTGTCTTCACTTTATCGATTTCAGCTGTCACAGCGTTTTCAACATCCATGATATCGGCACCAACTGCACAAATGGCATAGGCGATAGAAATTCCCGGATCTTCGGTATCCATTGAGAAATTACCAACATTCACTGCCAATTGCTTCTCATCCACCAAAGCTTTATATAATCTTGATGATTCCCCATTGGATAACAAGTTACTCAGCATGTAAACGGCGTAATAATCTTTAGTACCACCTGCGGGAATGCGATATCCCATAAAAATACCTGGTAGCTGAACATTGTCATATACTGTATCTCTGACTTCACCATTCAGTGGTGACTCCACAATATTTGGCCTAAAAATGGGAGTTTTCTTCATCGGTATATTTCCAAAGTACTTTTGTATCCAAGCTTTTGCCTGATCATAATCTATATCTCCTGCAATAGAAAGGATTGCATTATTGGGAACATAAAAGTCCTTGTAAAAATTTTTATAATCTGACTCTACAGCTGCATCCAAGTGTTCCATGGAACCGATGACCGGCCAACGATAAGGGTGATCTTTGTAAGCCCGTTTCACAATTTGCTCAAGAAATGTACCATAAGGTCTATTGTCAATCCTCATCCTGCGCTCTTCTTTGACCACTTGACGCTGGGTTTCGATGCCTACATTTTCTACCTTGGCATGCATCATACGCTCTGATTCCAGCCACAATCCCATTTCTAATTGGTTTGAAGGTAAAATCTCAAAATAATAGGTTCTATCCATGGTTGTATTGGCATTTAATGTACCACCCGAACTTTCTACATATTTATCATACTGACCTCTTTCTATGTTGTCTGATCCTTCAAACAATAGATGCTCAAAAAAATGTGCAAAACCAGTCCTCTCAGGATTTTCATTTTTTGATCCAACGTGGTACATGACAGAAACAGCCACTATTGGTGTGGACTTATCCTGATACAGTATCACATCCAAACCATTATCTAATGTAAATTCTTGAAAGTCAATTTTATTGAGTTGTGCTTGCACCACATGCCCAAAGACAAACAAGCTAAAAATCAAAACGTATTTCTTCGTATTTAAGCTCATATTATTTTATTTTAATAAATTTTACTCTTGATAATGATGTCTCAGTTTTTACCTCCAAAATATATAAACCTTCCAATAATTGACTCACATCTATAGAACTATCATTGAAATTAATAATGGAAGTTTCACCAATAGTGCTGATTATTTTAGCTTCCGTAGTATTCAATGGAAAAGTCACAAATAAATGATCTTGCACTGGGTTTGGAAATACGTGTACTAGGTTGTTTTCACCATCGGAAGTTCCTGAAACTTCTTCGATATCAGCAGCATACCTAGGCATCAGCTGATAACCGGAATCGTAAGGCTCGCTATTGTCATACTGGCTCAATAATCCAGTCACATTGAATTTCGCACCCGTTGGAATAGACATACTGTATAAGTCCACATCATTGTCAATCCTTATGGTAAAATCATGTGTACCGTCAGTCATGGTGACATTGAATCCTGACCCTGAACCCGTCCACTGCGAAGGATCTGTGAAGGATAAATTTTGTAGCATGACTAAGCTTGACTCATCATTTTCTTCAAAATTCTGAATCACCTTAGGATTTACAAGTGTATTTCCTTGTGATATCAAAGTAATTTCTGCTACATCTATCTGGGTGTAACCATTGAATTGTACAACCATACCTTTGACTTCCACTTTGTCACCTTCTGTCACCGTGTATCCGAAATCAAAACTACTGTCAAAAACGCCAATACCATTGTTATTGTCATCCAAAAGGAAAAACTGTAAACCGCCAGGTCTTAGGTTACCTCCATAGACATATCCTTCCAATTTGCATAGAACACCCAATGAATCAGGTACGCCTACTCCATTTACTGAACTAACTGTGATAATATCATATTTAGGGTATAGATCAATAATTACAGGCATATTTACAGTAACTGTACCTTTCATTCCTAGACTTGCATGAGGATCACATTGGTAATTATAAAGTCCCGGCACATCAAATGTATATCTGTACTTCCATAAGTCAGTAGAAGCAGATCCACTTGAAAAACTTGCTGGATTTGAAGGGAATGTCGTTTGTGTACCATTGACATTGTGGTTTCCTCCTGTATTTTGCCATTCTACAGACTGACCAACTTCGATAGTGATATCAGCAGGTGTAAACACATTTGAAGAGACCATGACGACCACATCTGCATTTGAACCGCAATCAGGGATAGAATTTGCCTTACCCGGTGTGCCATACACTTCAAAACCATTAATTGTTATACCAATATTTGTTTCTGAAACCTTCCAATTGTTGCCATCATTGGGATCTGCATCAGGATTACAAAGTTCTATAGACCTTCCGTTTCCGTCCGTTCCTTCAGCGATCGTAGGCCAAGGTGCAACGTCCATATAGGTTACAGAAGCAACTTTATTTCCAGAAGCATCAACAAGAGTTATCTCTTCTCCCCCATTTTGCAATGCGCCGCCTGTCCATTGTAGCACATCGACACCAAAGACATTTTTCATGGCTTGTTTATTGATGGCCAAAACCATGTATGACTTTGCATCAATGGTGCCTTCAGTAAACGCATGCGTGATACCTTTACTAAATTGGTATCCTGTCAGGTTTATTGCCGAAGTTGTCGTGTTATAGAGTTCAATATATTCAAGCGAATCGGTTCCTCCTTCCGGCGGATTATACGATATTTCAGTGATGGAAATCTGGGCAAACCCAATAATGCTCCAAGATGAGAATAAAATAAAAAGGTAAAGCTGTTTCATGTGTAATGGATTTAAATTGAAGCCTAAAATTATAGAATAATTCTCATGTGGACAACGATGTGGATAAATTTAAAATTTTTAAATATGAAAATTAACATTATATTAATGTATAGTAATTAACTTTGTGTCACCAAAATGAATTTTTTCAAGTATTCATACTTTGTAATCATTAATTAACCAAATTTATAAATGTATTTTATGAAGACAAAAGTTTTACAAATTGTTTTATTCCTGTTTATTGGAATAATCGTTCAAGCCCAAGATATCAAGGGTACGGTTGTTGATTCTGATACTCAAGATCCCTTAGTTGGTGTAAATGTGTTTGTTAAGGGTTCTAAATTGGGAACAATAACGGACATTGATGGTAATTTCCAATTAAGAGTTGATTCTAAAGATGTGACTTTAGAGTTGTCTTACATTGGATATGAAAGCATGGAATATGCTATTGGAAGCACCACGAACCTTGGTGTAATTAATTTAAATCCAAGTGCTGTTGGATTGGAAGAAGTTGTGATAACTGGTGTAATGGATATCGTAAAAGATAGACGCACCCCGGTTGCGGTTTCAACAATTGGTCTAGCACAAATGCAAGCAAAAGGTGGGAATGTAGAATTTCCTGAACTTATGAAGTCCAGCCCTTCAATCTACGTGGCAAACCAATCAGGTGGATTTGGAGACTCTGAAGTATTTACCAGAGGATTTGATCAAACTAATACTGCCTTCCTATTAAATGGACAACCAATAAATGGTATGGAAGATGGTAAAATGTATTGGTCAAACTGGTCAGGAATGAGTGATGTGGCTAATGCTGTTCAAATTCAAAGAGGTCTTGGTTCATCTAAACTTGCCATTTCTTCTGTTGGAGGAACAATCAACATCATCATGAGGCCAACTGCGAAACAAAAAGGTGGAACTCTCCAATATATGTATGGTAATAATAACTACCACAAAGCAACAGTCAGTTATAATACCGGTATGATGAATGGCAAATTTGGAATGTCTTTTCTTTTAACACATTGGCAAGGTGACGGTTGGGCAGAAGGTACAAAAGGTCAAGGTCAAAACTATTTCGTTTCAGCAGGATACAAAATAAATCCAAAAAACGAATTGAATTTTTTAATCACTGGTGCTCCTCAGTGGCATGACCAGAATTTCACCAAAGCCCTTAGTACATACTTCGAGGAGGATGGTTCTTTGAATGCAAAGTTTAACAACAACTATGGTTACCACAATGGAGAGTATCTAACATCTCGACGTAACTATTATCATAAACCAGTAGCAAATTTGAACTGGGATTATACAATATCAAGTAAAAACACCTTATCCACTGTATTATACGCTTCTTGGGGACGTGGAGGTGGAACAGGAGGTATTGGTAGCTCTTCAAATAGAAAATTCACAAGCAGAGGATACTGGGATTTTGATCAAATATTTGCGCTAAATGAAGCGGCTGCAGGTTCAAAAGAGTATGTTTTAAGAAGTTCTGTCAACAATCACTCATGGTATGGAATAGTTTCAAGACTTGAGTCAAAAGTATCTGAACATGTTACCACAAGTATAGGTATCGATGGTAGAACCTATCATGGATCACACTTTAGAGAAGTGGCAAATCTATGGGGTGCACCAGCGTACACTCAAAAAGCGTCAACCAGATACCCTACAGATAGAGAAGTATCAAATGTTTATGAACCAAATCCATGGAAAGCAATTTCTAATTATGCTCCGGGAGAAGATCAGATTGATTATTCTTATGATGAGACAATAAAATATCTTGGAGTTTTTGGTCAAGTAGAATATGCTATGAAAGAATTTTCTGTATTCTTACAAGGCGCACTTTCTAACCAAGCACACCAAAGATTCGAGTTGTTCACAGAAACAGAAGCTAATAAAGATTCAGAAAAAGTGAACAACATAGGATACAACCTAAAGGCAGGTGCATCATATAATCTTGGTAAACACAGCACGGTATTCTTTAACACAGGATATTATTCAAGACAACCATTCCATGATAATATCTATTTGAATTTCACTAATACAGTAAATCCAGTTACTGAAAATGAGAATATATTAGGATTTGAAGCTGGTTACAAATACGAAAACAGAAAATTTTCTGCTAATATTAATTTGTATAGAACCGGATGGAATAACAAAACCACTACCAATACCATTAATATTGGCGATACTATCAACAATATCGCATTCGCTAACGGAGGATTCCAAAACTTAAGTGATCTTAATCAATTACATCAAGGAGTTGAGGTGGACTTAAGATATAAGGTAATGTCTAATCTTACCACTAAATTATATGGTTCAATAGGAAATTGGGTTTACAATGGTAATGCAGTTTCAGATTTATATGATGATAATTTAAAGCTGGTTAATTCAGTTGAAAGTTTAATTGTTGACGGTTTACATGTAGGAGGCGCCGCACAAACAAGTTTGGGTCTTGGCGTAGATTATAAAGTAAGCGGAGTATCCATTTATGGTGATTACAATTATTACGATAATTTGTATTCAAATATTGGAGCAGCAAACGCTGAATTGAAACTTCCTGCATTTGGATTATTAGATTTAGGATTAGGATATACCTTTTTATTCAATAATGGTCAAGCTTTGACATTAAGAGCTAATGGATATAATATTTTGGGAACAGAATATTTATCTAAATCAACCACAGCCATTGCTCCTTCAGCAACTGATGCTGAAAATTGGAATGGAGTAAACAAGAAAAACCAAGTTGCTTTTGGTACAACTCAAACTTGGAATGTTTCAGCGAAATTCTCTTTCTAAAAAGAAGGAGAAAGTTTATAAAAAAAAGAACCGTCTGTCCGACGGTTCTTTTTTTTATTCCTTATATAAAACCTCTAAAAAAGTATAAAAAACTAAATCTCACTGGTGAATATGCCAATTGCTATCCCTCCTCCATCGCCTTCCAAAGCCCATCCTTCAGCTGCTCAATGCCGTAACCACTGACTGAAGAAATGAAATAAAATGGGATATCCACATGTATTTCAGGACGAATCAATGTCAAGTATTCTTCCTCGACGATATCCACTTTTGTGATAGCTAAAATGCGAGGTTTATCCATCAATTCTGGATTATACATTTGCAATTCATTCAAGAGAATGCCGTAATCTGCAGAGATATCATTGGATTCGATGGTTACCATAAACAATAAGACAGAATTTCTTTCTATATGCCTTAAAAACCGCAATCCCAAACCTTTGCCTAAATGGGCATTTTCAATGATTCCGGGGATGTCTGCCATGATAAATGATCGGTGATCTCTATAGGCTACGATACCCAAGTTTGGTGTCAGAGTTGTAAATGCATATTGGGCTACTTCCGGCTTTGCAGCTGACAAAGAGGCCAACAAACTTGACTTTCCGGCATTCGGGAAACCTACTAGACCAACATCCGCCAATACCTTCAGTTCTAGAATTTTCCATTCTTCTTTTCCTAGTTCACCAGGCTGGGCATGGTCGGGAATTCTATTAGCAGCAGATTTGAAAAATGCATTCCCCTTTCCTCCCCTACCACCGGGAACCAAGATTCGAGTTTCATCATGCTTTGTAATTTCAAACTCAAAATTGCCGGTTTCCACATCCCTAGCAACGGTGCCCAGTGGTACTTCCAAAATAACATCATCACCGCTGGCACCTGTAGCATTATTTCCGGCACCATCTTTACCATTGGAAGCGATGACGTGTTTTCGATATTTCAGAGACAATAGAGTCCATACATTGGAATTGCCCTTGAGAATGATGTGTCCACCACGTCCGCCGTCACCGCCGTCTGGGCCACCTTTACTATTGGTTTTATCCCTATAAAAATGTGATGAACCTGCACCTCCATGTCCGGAGCGTCCACAGATTTTTACGTAATCAACAAAATTTTGATCAGCCAAAACTACTTATACTAATGGATCTAATTGCTCTTGTATGGAACAAAAAATATCATCGATGGAGCCAACTCCTTGAATAGAAATGGCCTTCCTTTTTTCATCATAATAATCAAAAACAGGCTTCGTATCACCGTGATACACGGAAATTCTGTTGCGGATGATGCTCTCATCTTTATCGTCCGCCCTTCCGGATGAATGTCCTCTATTGAGTAGTCTTGCGACCAATTCCTCTGTCGGTACTTCCAACGAAAGTAGAGTCGTAATCTCAGTGCCTTTTGAAGCCAATAATGCATCCAATGCCTCCGCTTGTGCTACCGTCCTTGGAAAACCGTCAAATATTATTCCCTTAGCATCTGGATTTTCGTTCACTCTTTTTTCCAACATTGCGATGGTGACGGAATCAGGCACTAATTCACCTTTATCCATATAAGATTTGGCTAATTGTCCCAACTCCGTATTATTGGATAGCTCATACCTAAACATATCACCGGTAGAAATGTGGAGTATCCCGTACTTTGCTATGATATTTTCAGCTTGTGTACCCTTCCCTGAACCGGGAGGACCAAATAATATTAGGTTTAACATGGATCTTCTTTTAGATTTAAAAAATGCAAATATACGTCGTAAAAATTGAATCATTGTCCTCTTAGAGTTTTACTTATGACTCATATTACCTTGAAATGACATCTACTGCAAATAACGTCCTAGAACTCCAATAGTCAGATTCTTTAATATTATCAACCTTTACACCTGCAGATGTCGTACTATGTATAACCTCCAAGTCTTTATTGTTTCTACCTGTAACTATTGCTACATGATTGATGTTTTCTCCATTTCCAAAAAACAACAAGTCGCCCGGTTCTATATCTTCCAATTTTTTATGATTGCCTTGTTGAGCCTGCATTGTTGATGACGATGCCAATTCAATTCCATTTTTTGAAAATATGTAACTTGTGAAACCACTGCAATCAAAGCCTGTTTCAGGCAACTTACCTCCTGATTTATATTCTCTTCCCGCATACTTCATCGCTGTCAAGACGATATCGTCTCTCTTTTGTAGTTCAGAAGTTGGATGGAAGATTTTTGATGTATTATGGGTAATAGATTTTTTCTGAACCTCCTTTGCACTGCTTGGCCTTGTCACATACTGCCTTTTGTGTTCAGAAGAATAGACTGTTTTATTTGCAATAGTCACAGTGGTACATGATTCAATGCTAAAAACATAGATTACTGCCATTATTAAATATACCAGGTTTCTCATATCTAAACTTGATTTTAAAATTATTATATATTACAAATAATTATAATACAATAATCATGCCGTAGAAATTAGCACCTCGCATCAAACAAAGTAAAAACGATGAAAAATGGATGAAAAGTGAGAAACGAAATTTACTTATCCAAGACGGTAATATCCCCTTTGACTGTATTTTGAAGTCCCTTGTAGTCCGTAAACTTGCAAATATAAACATAGGTACCGGATTCTACTTTTTGGCCTCTGAAGTAGCCATCCCAACCTGAATCGGGATCATTGAAATCTATGTTTTTCTCGTTATAAACGATATTTCCCATTCTGTCATAGATACACATCTCATCTAGAACAGCAGGAATTTTATTTTTCCAAACGATAAATTTGTCATTGATACCATCACCATTTGGTGTGAATATATTAGGAAAATATAGCTTTAGTTCGTTATCGACAGAAATAGTGATTTTTGCTCTACTTTCACAACCCTTAGATGAAGTGGCTACCAAAGTAATGACATCAGATTCAAGAGAGTTATAGTCAAAACTGAAATCCCTGCTGATGATCTCTCCTCTCCCATTCACCCATTCTACCGATTCAATATCTGTATAATTTGAAGTAAAAGAAAGTCCAATGCTTTCATTAAAAGCTATTTGAAGTTCATTGGGAAGATCTATTTCAAAAGGTTGTGGCTCAGATATTGTAGTTTGAACTCTTAGTTCGCATCCATGTATATCTACAACATCAATCTCATAATCGCCTTCAGAAAGGTTTTGTATGTCTATATTGTTAACTATATTCCCATTCAATTTTATTGTATATGGTTCAAATCCTCCATTGATATTGTCGATATGAATATAACCATTGTTTTCACCATAACAACTGACATCTTCCGATGCAATGTCTATTGATGTGGGTACATTTGTTTCCTTAATTATATTAATTTTATCTGTTTTGGCACAACCGTTGACTGTATTGAGTACTGATAATACGTATTCACCAGGAGCCAGTACGTTTGGATTTTTAATATCTGACGCACTCAATGAACCATTGATCGTGCTCCAAAAATAGTTTACCGAATTATTACTTGTTACCTGTGCGTCCAAAGAAATACTTGAAGTATTACAGTACCACATTTGGTCTGGACCCAAATCTACCGTTGGAGAAATCTTATCTTCGGTGACATCTTTATATATATCTGATGTACAATAACTATCAGCAGCTATCACTTCCGCTCCGTATCTTCCAGGCTTTGAATGTACATTATTTGGCAAGGAAAAGATAGAGGGACCATTTATGATAAAGACAGGCGGTAAAGTATTATTTTCAATTCTATACCACTTCACATCCAGTACAGGTGCATCGACAGTTACCTTCATATTATTGACATATGGATTATAACAAGTCAAAATATCATCACCCTGTATGGTAAGATTGACCTTTTTTAAATTATATGGGATCAATACTTCTTTTGTTGCAATACATCCATTTGTACCGGTTAAAGTAAGAATATAAGGATTGCCAGACATCACTTGTATAGAATCAATGGCGATATTCAATCCAGCCACTTTTACCCCTGAAGGTGTAGTCCAGTAGGCATCTGCTAGATTGGTCACCGGAATTGCCGTTATAATGGTGTCTGCATACCTTGAATTTCGACACTTCAATGTAGGAATATTCAAATTTGCATCAGGTGCAGTAATATCCTGAGTTATGGAATAATATTCTGTGGCTGTACATTTTGCATTTTGAAGCTCAAAAGAAAAATCAATCTTATACGTTCCTGGTTGAGAAACAGAAATTGATTGAGCATTGCCAATGATATTTCCGAATGGGTCAGACCATGTGAATTGGGTATTACCAGGCAGACTAGCAGTCAAGCTGGCGGTAATTGTAGAGTTTAATTCCTTACACGTTAGTAGATCCTGTGTGGCTGAGATGCTAGATTTTATATCGAGCCAAACCAAATCAAACTTGTGCAACAATGTACAATCAAATTGATCCACCACGTCATAATGCCCGGCATTTCTGAAGGTATTATTTTGGAATGTATAGGTATCAGCAGGACAAACATATATTGTCCCATGATCTTGAACTTGACTTGTGCTAAAAACAAACTCTTGTTTTGTAATTTGACAATTGCCGGAAGCGCAATATATAATGGTATCCTTTGACACTGAAATACCACAGTAATCAAAGGTTTGACCAGGACATACGATGATGGGTGTTGCAGTGATAGAATCCGCTTCTAGTACAGTAACTGTCCAAGTACGAATATTACCACACGCAGCATTTGCATTGGTAGTACCATACGCAGGATTCAAATAGACATCAGCTGAGATGGTATATACACCCGGTTTTGAAAATCGGATGTCAGCAGAAACGCCCACACTGTCTTGATTGACAAAAGAACGACCTGCCATTGGTGAAACCTGCCACACATAACATGCGCTATCTTTAGGATTGAAGTCCACAGATGGGCCACACCCAGGATTGTAGGCATATGCACATTCAGGCGGCGTTAGATTATACGTCATTGGCTTATCCAAATCACTACAATTCACAGTATTTGGACCTGTGATATCGCCTTTTTGAAGGCTTGTAGGATCGGGTGCTTGAACTGGTGTCGTATCAATACCTTTTAACACTTTAATAGAAAAATCACATACCGTGATAGTCTTAAGATTGACATTGAAACCATCCAGATAAAGATAGGCCGGTTCTCCCGGAACAAAAGTAGTGCCTCGTACCACAAAAGTACCTGTCATCCCAGACCCGGAAGTCGGAGACATAGAACAATCAACATATTCACTGACGGTGCAACCCTTAAACAAACCAACTTGAAGACCTGCATTGGGATGACTTCCCATGTTGGCACCTGTCATGGTATCCAATACAAAACAAGTCCCAACAGTAATTTCCAATTCTACCGTGCTGGAACAAGGGATAAAAGAAAACCATATAATGTTTTGTGCGGAACCATTACCATTGCATAAGCCACCCCAATTATTACCATTCTCTTGAATCTGAGTTTGAGAATACCGCAATGGCAACATACTCGTATATCCATTCAATTCAACTCCACTGATGGGGAGAGCTGTGCTACATATTTCTCCGGGAGGCGCTTTTTCAAATAAGCACTGAGAAAAACCTAGTGTTTGAACGGAAAATACAATAACCCAAAAGAAGATTACCTTTCTAAAAACGTCTATGACAAAGTATTTTTGGGTCATGGAATACAATAACTAAATCCTTTTTGCAAAAATAAAGCCAAAATCCCAAAAATTCATCGATTTGGGACTGAAATTTATTCTTTTTGTCAATAATTGGCAAAGGTAAGAAAAAAGTGTAAAGTTTGTAAAATTGAAGGCCAATTTTTCCTAATATATTAAATATTTATCAAATTTGAAAAATGACAATGCATTATTACTGGAAAAACACGGTTAATATTGTAAAGAAATCAAATAAAAACTCCATTTTCAACTATTGGTGGCGATTGATGTTTTGATGTCAGATATTCAACTAAAATCAAATGATTGTATCTCAAAAAACAGCCACTCTGGTTATTGGTGCCACTAATAGACCGGAAAAATACGGCTATAAAGCGGTAAAATCTCTCCTTTCTCATGGTCACAAAGTGCATGCTATCGGTGTCAGGAAAGGGTTCATTGATGATGTAGAAATCCAGAATGAAAAGGTACTTTTTGATGACGTTGAAACAGTTACTTTATACATTAATCCGACGATTCAGATCGAATATTATGATTATATCCTGCAACTGAAACCTCGCAGAGTGATCTTCAATCCGGGAACGGAAAACGATGCATTTTATCCTGTTTTAAAAGCCGCAGGAATTGCATACGAGGAAGCCTGCTCATTAGTCCTACTACATACGAGACAATATTGACCTTGGAATAAAAAAATTGCGTCTTGCATTTAATTTTTAACCAAGTCAACTGATTGATCAAGCTATGTCTAAAGTAACCTTTACATCACAAACCCATTTTCTGCACCTATTGGTTTTGGAATATCCGTCTCGCCCAACATCTCTCTCAAGTCTATTTCTATGGCTCTAGAAATGGAAGTTATGGGAATATCATTATAGGTACCTTCAAAAGGATTTTCTGAAAAATCACCAATCATTTCCATCAAAAAGAATACCCAAATGATCAACGTGGAAAATGGAACTGTAAGCCAAACAGTATGGCTTTTCAGGTCATGAAAAATATTCAGCAACCCAAAAGGTGCCAAAATCGCAAATAACAAAGTCATCCAAAAAGCCACTGAAGCATATTGCCTTGGAAAAGGAAAGTTTTTGATGCGCTCATTTCTTCCTTGATCGTTGTAGAATTCAGCAATCAGCTTATGAAATTCCATGTGGCGAAAGTCTTCAAAATACCCTAAATCTCGGAGTTCCTGCAATCTATTGGATTGTTTATGAAGAATTTGCGTAGCCATATTGGATTTCCCCTTGTATAATAGAAATTCCTCTTCACACAGCACATTTTTGATATCTTCTTCTAAATCATGAAAATACATCTCACTAATATTTGGGACATACTTTCCCTTAAGACGGTACTCTGTATGCTCCCATTCTCTTTCCAGACGCAGCTGGTATCTTAGCGCCGTCAGCCAAGCAATATGTCTATGTATCAGTTCTTTTTTAATATGTGCACTATTTTCGCCTTGGATAAAGCTCGTCACAGCGGCTCCAAAAGTTCTGGAATTATTGACGATGCCTCCCCAAATCTTGCGTGCTTCCCATGTACGATCATAGCTGGCATTGTTCTTAAAACCAAGGTAAAATGCGACTGCTATACCCAAAATGCTGATTGGCTGCCAACTGAATGAAAAGTCAAAATGAAGTCTGTGATACACAAATTCAAACAAAATGGTCAATAATAGAGCGTAAATAAACCCATAAATGAATGAAGCTTTGCTCCAATTGAACGTCATCCAAAATCCATATCTCCGTTTAATGTACATACAAAAATTTTTACTTCAATTTTCAAAATTTACTAAAAAACACACTTTACTGTTGGTCTTCAAAACCTATTATTTATGTATTTAATAGGGATGTATTAAAAACAAATGTACAAAATAACCCAAAAAAGAATGTATTGTTTTCCAGAATCAAAAATGCACACGAACATCTCAATAAGTTTGTGCAAGAAATAATTTCCCAAGAGTTTTTAAAGTCAGTAATAGTAAAGGCAACTACTATAGTATCATTTTCTCTTTGTATAGGAATACCAATCGTTGAGAGTACTTTAGTGATGTTAATGAAAATTTTTTAAAAAAATATGGGGAACACCAACTATTGCGTGTTTCAAATCGATATATATTTGATAATGGAACTTATCGTTAGTGTAATCAAAATCAAATCTTCAATAAATGATTTTAATCGCATTGATGTCTTATACTTACGAGAAAACCCATGATGATGATTTATTTTGTCTTAACAAAAACGCAAAATATAACAATTTTAAATAATACTCAAAGTACTAATGTCCAAAGAGATAGATGATATTATCAAAGGTTGTAAAAAGTACGACAGAGCTTCTCAAAAGAAACTGTACGATTTTACATATTTGTCTTTGGCAAACGTCGTATCATTATATGTTAAAGATGATTCTGAAAGAGATTGGGTATTTAATCAGTGCATGCTTAAGGTTTATAATAGTTTAAATTCGTTTACTTTAGGTAGTAATTATTTGGCTTGGGCAAGAACTATTATAGTAAGGAATTCAATAGATCATGCTCGTTCGCACATAAGACATCTGACCATCATTACATCAATTGAGAATGTCAAATGCGAAGAAAAAGATGATCAGTTGGAGCGAACTTTAGGTCAATTGGCAGCTGACGATATTGTAAAAACCATCCAGCATCTTCCAGTCAATGAAAAACTTGTTTTTACACTTTTTGAAATTGAAGGCTATAGCCACAAGGAAATCGAGAAGCTTTCAAACATAAAAGAAAATACATCAAAATGGTTACTTACTAAAGCAAGGAATACGCTTAAAAAGTATTTATTTCCAATTTCTAACACTTCAAATTTCAAGTGAACATGAACGACTTTAGAGACATTTTGAAATCCCAAAAGTTAGAGATGAATCCCAAGGCGTGGGAACAAATGGAAGTGCTTTTAAACCAAGCCCAACCGAAGAGAAAGAACATATTCCTTTGGTGGATACTTCTTGGTATTTTTGGAGCAATTTTATTTGGGATAACTTTAGGTTCAGATATGTTCAATTCACGACACAGTAAATCAGTCGATTTTGGTAATAATAATACAATTAAGGAATTGCCATTGAAACAAAACAATGAGCAGTACAAATTTCAAAAAACAACTCAAGATGCCATTTTAACCGCTGATCAAATCATCTTTGACAGCAAGAAAATTGAGTCTAATCCTGAAAAAATTATGGACAAAATTCACATTGATGTCCAAAATGATCATTCTCCAACCCCAAAAAAGACACAACTATTATCTTCAAATAATACCAAAATAAAGTCGACTGACGCAGTGAGAAATTATTCTGACAACTCCTTGATATCCAATATCAAAGCTGATAAATTGAACTTTGGAATAGACGACTATTTTGGCACAAAAGAAGATTCATCTGTTCGTAGCATTATAAAAAATGATCAAGTTTTTCAAAGCAGTTCGATACTTGAAAAGGACAAAAGATCAAATGATGTTGTAAGTTTTGACTCAATTGGGAAAACACAAAGTTTCTTATTGCTGGATCATGCGATTTCCATTAATCAACCAATAGTAAAAGTGAATCAACCAAATAGAAAAATGTTTTTAACTTCAAGTATTGGTTACATTTACTTCAATCAAAATCCCGGCTATCAGTTCGGATTAGGATTATTAAAAGATCAAAATCGTTTGATAGGTTTTGGTGTGGAATGTTTGTATTCTCATGGTGAAGCAAGAACAAATATAATTCCGCACACATTTGAAAATCAGCTAGATTTTAATGCTACCATTCAATTAAATTTCTTACGTACATTACGACATAAATTATATATTGATCTAAGTTTGGGGTACACGATGTATAGCGGACAAAGGGTTATAGATGACGCAACTCAATATATAGTCATTAGGTCAAGTACAGGATGGAACCAAAATTTTGGGATTGGATATGCCTATTATCTCAAAAGATATCAATTTATCGGGTTAAAACTGGGTTACACAAGCTATGATGATGGAATTAGTGCCCTTAGCTTCAAATATGGAAAGTCATTTTAAAAATAAAATATTTACAATATGAATATCAAAAATTGGATTTGGTTACTACTGATTTTAAGCAGTAGTTATGTAAACGGTCAAGATCATTTATTTAAAATTAGCCTAAATTATGCACATTTTTTTGACAATAGTCATTTGATTTTAGATGGAGTTGGCGGTAGTCTAAGTAAAGATCTGGGTTCCGGTATAGATATAGTGATGAGCTTTACTCGCTATTCCGGTGGCATCAAAGCTAAAAATATTTATACTGCTGATGAGTTGACAAAATACCACCTAAATGAATATTCTTTTTCCACCATCAGGATGATGAATAGCTTTGGTGCGCATTTAAAAAAATCAATGCCAATAAGTCCAACCGCATACTTTTATCTATCGATAGGTGGACAATTCACGAATTATGATGATGCCACTTACGGAGGTCAATTCAAAGACCCTGATGGTTATAGTAGAAATTTTACCATTTTCACAACTACCCAGTATTGGAATGCTATTGTAGAAACCGGATATTATAGATTGTTGGCTAATAAAACTTATCTCAGTATTTCCGGAAGCTACCAGACCAAATATGATCTTTTTGGGGTACAAGTCGGTCTTTCTCGTCATTTTTATCTTTAATCATTTAATAAAAATTATATCATGAAAAAATGTCAATGCTTTTATATAGTTGCATTCACTTTATTTGCCTTTATACAAGTGGCAAACGCACAAGCACATAAAAATTCCTTTGGCGCAAACATAGGTTATGGTGGCGGTGATGGCACTGATCCGTCTGTGACATTTGATGTCTTTTATGCAAGAAGGTTGTCTAGTGTTTTTCAAATTAGAATTGGATACTATAATGGTGATAGTAAGAGGAATTTGGAAGACTTTAGGTTTCAGCCAAAAGAAATTCAGGAATTTCTTTCTAGTCAATGGTTTTCTGCACAAAACACGTCAGAAAATCCAAATATTGTACATACTAGCATCAGAATTTTCTCCATAGGAACCAATATAAAAATAAATTCTTTTGGTAAGTCATCTCTACATGTCATGCCCTCGATCAACTACTTTATCCATACAGGAGAATATTTGAGTAGTTCAGGATCAAGTTTTCAGTACATTGGTTTCAGCTCATACCATGATTATGGTATTAATGTGGGATTAGATATTATGTATAGGTATAAAATCAACAATTTTTTAGCCATCAACACTTCAGCTTATATGATTTTTGGAAGTTTTCAGGTAGGAGGAAAAATTGGTTTTGAAACTGATTTTTAATCTGAATATTAGTAAAATGAACTCATTTATTCTCTCAGATTAATCAATTAAACTATATCAAAAGAAAATAGAATCAGAAAACCAGCAATGTATTTGCTGAAATAAAGAATCCATAATTATTTTTTATCCATGCAATAACACTTCTTCATTGACCAAAAAATCAGATCAATATGCCAAAATCTTAAATGTGGTACGACGATTTTTCTGGTGCTGTGCTTCTGTGCAGTTTTCACAAACGCAATTTTCGACAGCATTAGTTTCGCCCTTCCCAAGAGCCGATAATCTGGAAATATCTATTCCATGTAATGTCAAATAATCGACTACCGATTGCG
>JACJYH010000001.1 GCA_020636195.1 Lewinellaceae bacterium | reverse complement strand
CAATTGGATTGTTGTACTCATCCACATACTTTCTATCTTCAGGATTATCTGCTATACCTACCTGACGGAGTTGATCAACTATGGAGTTTGTATTGGCCCTGAAGTTCAATCGAATAGATTTAGTCAAATCCCAATCCAAAACATAATTCCTTTCCCAATTAAATCTCTGGTCATCAAAAATGAATACCGGTGTCACCGGCTGTCTGAATGTTCTTGTATTTTTGTAGTCGATCATCCTAGAAATGAAAGAAAAATTACTTGGCAAGAAGCTGATATTTAAGTCAGCAATAGGTTTTAAAGCTTTTGATTTAATTCCTTTAAAAGGTTCAAAATACTTTGATTTTCTAGAATATACATAATCTAAACCTATTGAACGATTGACGGTGTTATCTGACTTGATAATTGGGTCAGTTTTCAACGTTTGCGTATAGGCGTATGATACATTGATATTTGATGGAGACCAAGGTTTTCCGGTACCTCCAACTTGTGTTTTGACGTTTGTAAGGTTGAATGTCTTGATCGTTGTGGTTTCATTGGCCCGTTCCTTTACTTCTGCTCTGAAGTTATCATCTTGTATAAGCTCTAGCTTATTTTTAAGATTTATATCTTGATCATATGGGTCATATTCCGGATTGATGATGGTTTTGCTATACTGAGCATACATGGGAATGGTCAGTTTTGCTGCCTTTGGCAACAATTTACCCGCATCAATATTTGCGGCTATATCATATTGAATGGTTTCTTCTCTATTCCTTTCCAACAATCTTTTATCTAATCCTCCATAGCCTATGGAACTATAATTTGTAGCAGCGTTAATTTCTCCGAGATCTGCCATTTGGATTTGGAGCTTTGACTGTGCTGCATAGCCACCTTTTTCATCAAAACCTACAACCCTCAACTCATTGATCCAAACTTCTCCATCTATAGGTTTAGGGTTTGCCGTAGTATTGATGACACCGACTTGAATCCCCTTCACTTCTCCTAATGAAGGATTTCCTTTAATGATGATTTCATCTCCCTTTTCAGGATTTATGACACCATTGACTACAACATTGGCAGGGTCAGAATTGCTGATCCTGATACGCTTCAAATTGAGCAATGAATCCAATGGTATATCTACTTTATTTTTCCAAATATTTTCATTTACTTGATTGTCGGCGACCTTTGACATTTTAAGAGGAAGTCTGTACTCATAGTAGTTATTGACAAAGTCTTTTCCCAATCTTACGAAAAGGGTTAAATCTCCATCATTCAACTCCGGTTGGTTCAATCCGTGTTCAGCGTGGACAAACATCTGCAACCTCTTATACACGACCATATTCAATCGTGCCAATTTTGTTACACTTATCTGGCAATCATTTGGAAAATGCTTGAAACGCAAGGCCATTGACTTTTCATCTTGTGCGATTTGTGCACTGGCAGCTGCCACTCTGGTTTGGAGGACACCTTTAGGTACTTGATAATTGAATGGTAGTTTGTCAGCATTTTCTTCTAATCCTACATCATCTATGACAAAATCTATATCATTATTTGGTTCTCCATCACAAGTAGGTTTCTGTTTTCTCCATATACTTCTCTGAAGTTGGAACTCTGCCATCCTAAATGTCTTCGAAGTTTCAAAACCTGTCATATACATTCTCATGAACTGTATGTTTCTGAAACCTTGGATATTACCCACTACAGTATCAAATACTTCTCTTATTGGAATCTGAAATCTATACCAAATACTTTGGTCAGAAGCTACCACTACTTGCCTAAAATATTTCAAGTTTGCAGTGTCTATCTCTCCATTTTTATTCTTTAGTTTCAGTCTATATTCGTAATAGGATTCATTGACATCCAGTGTTTTGTTGTTATTCAAATCTTCAGTTTCAGGCAGGTTATTTCCGCGGACAAAACTACCGGCATTATTGTTGGTTTGATTTTGGTTGACATCCAAAGGCGCATTACCTTCCGGGCCGTTATATTCTTTAAACCGTTTTAAAATGTTTGGTTCGTTTACGAATTTTTGGTCATTGAAGAACACAAAGTTGTCATTGGATGGATCGTTGAAAACTTCTTGGATCGATGCAATATTATTATCTGCCATCCATTTGCTATAATGCGCTCTCTCTTCATCGTCATTGATCCCATCAAAACCTATATCTTGAGAAGTTCCTTCTCTTACATCAAATCCATTCACCAGTGGAATTGAGATCGTTGCCTTTCCAAAAACGGTATTAGAAGTAGGTGCTTTTCTTTGTGAAGTTGGATTTGCATTTTCAAAATACAATAGGTTATCTTTCAATATGTCTTCAGAGATGCTCCCTAAGTTGATAATCACTTCTCCTTCTTCTCCAGGTACAGGTTTGTGGTCTCTTGAATCAATGAATGGATTCAGTAACCAAAACTCAATACTTTCATAATTGGCAGTTTCGAAGTCAGAATTCTGAAAATATCTGGTGATGCCGCCCCATCGAGTTTTAGGGTCATTGAGTACAATTTCATTATTCACCACTTTAAATCCCTTAGAATATCCTGCGTATCCATCCCTGCTTTCGAAGTTGTAAGGGCCTCGTTCCGAAGGGTAATAGGACATATCAAAGGTGAATAGAATATTCTGTCCCGGCAGCACCTGACGGTTTTTGAATAAGTCATTTTGTCTTAAAAATTTGGTGTATGGATCCGCATTGTCTTCTGCAGTACGCGAAGTCACTCCTTGATCTAATACATACCAATTCAACCTAGCCCTATTGGCTCCGTACACCAATTGGTTTTCTTGATTTGATTCTTTAAAAGCTGAAGGAGTGCTGGACAAAACCCATATATTGGGGTTCAATCCACCTAAGTTAAATGTGGAAATGGCACCTTCAAAATCATCAATATTGGCAATACCTGAGTCTTCAACTATGTTATCTTTCCCGTCAGCACTTTTAACTTTACTGTTGATGGCTTTTGCGTGCCCCGGCCTGATCATTGCTGCTTCCGCAATGAAATTGATTGAAGATTTTTGAGTTGTGGAGTAAAATGGCAGTCTATCGACTAATTTTGTGATCCATGGAGCTTCATTACTGAAGTTATAATCCAGTCCAATGATCGTATTATTGATGGGATCATCTCCAACATTGACTTTGGTAGTGAATGGTCGTTCTTTGAGTTTCAAATATGTGGCTCCAATACTGTTTTTCTTATCAAATACGTATTCTGCCCTTAGGCCAAGCATAGATTTGTTCTGTAGATTGAAGACAGAATTATCTTCAAATTGCACATTTATCGGTGTCCCTTGTGCCAAATAAGTCTCATTGATGATCCTCAAGCGGCCTAAACTATAATCTATCTCATAATCTTGGCCTTCGATCAAGGTTTTACTTCCCGCACTGACTCTCACAGAACCTTGTGGAACAAATGGTCCCAAGGCAATTTCACCATTATTGGTAGAAGATTTGACTTTCCCTCGCATGACGAATTTATTTTTTTCAACGTATTGTTTTGCCACAACGAGGATAGAATCATATAGTTGCTGAAATCTATATTTTTCTTTAAGAAGATTATCTAGTGAATCCGGTAGATTAGTTCCAGGTTGTTTATTGAAATTGGCAACTGACAAGTTTCCCCCAAAAGGTTCCAACACTGGAAAGACGATAGAACCACTCCTTTCTATTACGGTGATACCACTGATATAATCAAAATATCCGTCTGCTTGACGGTCGCCGTATCGATTGAGCCTGTCTAAGTTGAATAATTGCAATAATGGAAGATTGCGAAATGCGGGTTCAGGAAGGTATTTCTTTAGTGAGCCATCAGAAAAGTCATCTTCATAATAGATGTCAAATTCAAAATCTTGAGGATTCAGCTGTGTGGTTCTCAATGGATACACGTTTTTCATCATCAAATCCCACATTGGTGATGTGGTAAGTTGATTTGTGGGTTTCAATAATTTGACGAAATGCACCTTAGGTGGCTCTGCTTGTGTGGTATCAGTTTGGTTTGATGGCAATACTGAAGATGCTGATAGCTGACCAACTTGGAAAAGGGTATCACAAATCGTTGTATAGTAATAATTATATGCAATACCCAAAACTTGATTTGGGCGCAATCTGCTGTTGAGTGATATCGTTCCTAACTTAGGGTGATAGGTATATTCCGATGGATTCAATCGACGTCCCCTGAACACTTCAAAGTCTGTGGATTGCTTCATGCCAAACTCTGATACAAGGATAGAATTGACTTTATCTACATTATTGATATTGGAATATTGGGATAACTTATTATAAATATTATTGGCACCATTTTTCGGCAGTGGAAGACCAGATTCATCATTGGATTGCATAGGACTGATGATTGTCTTTGCAGACGTCAAATATTGAGATTCAGGTTCACCAAGATCTGCAATGGCGGCAACCATTGTAGAGTTTTCTTGAAACTCTGGCCTATCGTCAGAAACCCACACTTCTATCTGCGCTATTTGATGTGACGATCCGATATATGGTAAGTTGGATAGTGATCTTTCGTACGTGTTTCTATTATAATGGGAGATAAAAAAGTGTCTATTTTCGTCGTAGTCATCCGGATAAATTTCAAAATCCTGAACTGATACACCATTTTCTACCTTAATATTGTTGGACTTGCTGCGCTGCTGTGAAGCCAGCGCTGTGATAAATAAACGCCCAAACTGGAGTTCTGTCTTCAGTCCCCAAAGTGACTGTGCACCTTGTATCAGGTTTCCCCTCAAAGGAAATGAAACATTTCCGGCTTCAATTTTTTTGATGATGTCATCTTCGGTAAATGAACCGGAATCAAATCCCAGCTTTATCTGTCGGTCAAAATCAAAGGACGATTGGGTATCATAGTTGAAATCGAGCTTCATCTTTGTCCCGATTTTTCCATCTACACTCATTTTGATTTTAGGATTGATATCAGGAGCCAAAAAAGTAGGTCTAAATAAACGAGGATTCTCAGACTTGGTGTAGAGCATACCTACACTCAAATCCACGCTTCCTTGTGGGTTTATATTCACTTCCGAACCGCCAAACAATCGATCCACCAAGGTGTTTTCAAGGTCTATCTTATCCATGGGGTCTATGATGCCGCTCTTGGATTTTTTCTCAGATTTTATACCTGCAAGAGAATTAAAGTATTTTCTTTCCTGTTCTCGAGCCTGATAATCCATATATTCATCAAATGTCATATAGGATGGTGTGCGGTAATAGATATCTCCGATCTTTTCATAGATAATATATTGACCTGACACAGGATCATATTCTACCTTTTGATCAATATTTTTGGGTTTAATATCGAATGGATTATGCTTGCTGTCTGTGACAAAGTCACCTGATCTATCCACCAGTGGGATGGTATCGACGCTCATCGTGTATGACTGTTGATACGGATCAGGAATGTTGTATGTCATATTGTAGGACAGCACTACGAAATGACTGACCACAACCAAAGCTAGAGAAAAATATAATCGGATAAAATTCATAAACTTAACTACGTTTTTATTGCACTTCTTCTGCAATGATTCAATGAGATATTCATCGAGTTGTTTCTATTCATAACCCTCTATGACAGATATCAGCACTAAGCACAATGGAGTATAACGACACAAAATCAAATTTAGGTATATAAAATTCAAATTTTTTCAATTTCAATTCATGTGTTTTAGCACCAATTTGATTAAATCCTCAACTTGAGATATATCTGGATGACCTGCCACGACACTTTTGACTTGTTTTTCTACTAAAGGTTTCGCAAAACCCAACGCCACCAATGCTGAAACGGCCTCTTCCTTCACACCACCTTGAGCAGCTGTAAAACTGAGATCAATAGGATCATTTCCGGTGGCTTTGATCACTTTTTCTTTCAGATTTAGTATTATCAACTTCGCTGTCTTTGGACCGATGCCTTTCACCTTACTCAACGCTACTGCATTTTCATGTAAGATGGCTGATTTCACTTCATCAGGTGTCATATAAGACAAAATCACCCTTGCTGTATTCACACCGACACCCGAAACTGATATCAATAAAATAAATAGTGCTCTTTCTTCATCATCAAAAAATCCATAAAGAGAATGCTCGTCTTCCTTGATACTCAAATAGGTGTATATTTTTACTTTTTCAAGGTTCTCTAGTTTAGAATAGGTGTTCAAACTTATATTGACATGATAACCCACACCTTGGCAGTCCACATAAATAAAGGTGGGTGTCTTGTGAGCTATTGTACCATTAAGATATGCTATCAAGGGCTTTGACTTTAAAATGTGTACGAACAAAACAATTGAACGCACAAAGTTATAATATTCTATATATATATCAAACTTATAATATGAAAGATTGCGGTTTTTTATTTAAACCAAGAGCTGTACTTGACGTAGTTATCTGCAATCCGGTTGATTTCGCCTTCGGTAAGTTCCTTACTGATATCTTTTATCTTCTTTGCCGGAATACCTGCATAGATACATCCACTTTCTATGTGTGTATTTTGTGTCACTACGGCTCCCGCAGCGATGATGGTATTGGATTCAACCACACAATTATCCATGATGATGGCGCCCATACCAACCAGTACAATATCATGGATCGTACAACCGTGTACTATTGCTCTGTGCCCTATGGAGACATTGTTTCCGATATTTGTAGGATATTTTTCATAGGTACAATGTATGATAGCGCCATCTTGCACGTTTACTTTATTTCCCATTTTGATATAATGCACATCTCCACGGATAACGGCATTGAACCACACTGAACATTGATCACCCATCACTACATCACCCACGATGGTAGCATTTTCTGCTATAAAACAGTCTTCACCCATCATAGGAGATTTGCCATTCACAGATTGTATTAATGCCATTCTGATATCATTTATTTGAGGCAAAGATATGGTAAATGTTGTCAAAAATGCAGCATTACTCAACTATTGCAGTGATCCGATGTCTATGGTATCAGTCTTCGTTTCCATATCTTGTTGGCTCAGATTCAGAGATGACCAGAGGGATCGATTCGTGGATGGCTTTTACTTGATGTGGCTGAAGTGCACTATAATTTTTATGAAATGTGGTCATTGCCAACCCATCCCACAATTCATTATACGCTGATTTCAGTTCATTGTACACTTGGATGTACGCAGCATAAGATGTACCTCTGTCATTTTTTAAAGATATAATGGCTTTTTGTGGGTTTTCTGAAAGCGATTTGCTGTGCATAGGATTAGTAATAAATAGTTTAGTACGCTCCTTCAGTTGGGAAATATTGATCATCTCTCCCTGAACCAGCAGTTCGTTGTCTGCATTGATAAGCACATGCAGGACGTTCCTTTCATTGATAGAAATAGGTGGTGATGGTTCTGATACATCTGGAGGCAATTTGACCAAGATGCCTTTATCCTCGGTGATCGTTGTCGTGACTAAGAAGAAAATTAACAATAAAAATGCGATATCCGCCATAGATCCTGCATTGATCTCATTGGCTAAGCGACGATTTGATGCCATGTTGAAAGATATTTATTGGTGTCAAAAAATATATGATCAACACAATTTCAAAAAAGTAAGAAGCTTCTGAAAATTTATCTTTGTGTCAGTTAATAGATGTAGAATTGGGGAAATTGGTGTGTGCAATTTTCATAATAGTATAGATCTGCAAAGCTTAGGCTGACAAACTACTTGACAAAATACAATAAAATTTTAAATCAAATTACACCAATCCTTCCCTCAAAATATCATGGAGATGTATCAGACCCAAGTAATCTCTGTCCTTATCGATGACCACCAATTGGGTGATGCTATTTGCCCTCATTTTGTCTAGCGCATCTGTGGCCATTGCATCGGATTGAATCATTTTGGGATTGAGAGACATGATATCTTTTGCCGCAATTATATTGGATCTTTTTTGATTTTGCAACATCCTTCTCAAATCACCATCCGTAATGATGCCCTTGATCATTTTGTCTTGGTCTAATACAACCGTAGCACCCAAACGACCCGTAGAAATAGAAATGATGACTTGTTCAATAGACGCATCCAAAGGCACAGATGGTTTGCTATGGTGCGTAATGATATCTTCAACCCGAAGAAATAACTTCTTACCTAGGCTGCCGCCAGGATGAAACTTTGCAAACTGAGCTGCATCGAATCCACGTAGATTCTGCAATGCAATTGCTAGAGCATCTCCTGCAGCCATTTGGAGCGTTGTGCTGGTGGTAGGTGCCAAATCATTGGGATCTGCTTCTCTTTCCATCTTCAACATCAATGTATAATCTGAACATTGAGCAAGGTAGGAATCTGCTCCCGATGTCATCCCAATGATCGTATTCCCAAAATCCTTAATAAGCTGCACTAAAAGCTTAATTTCTGCAGTATTCCCGCTCTTGGAGATACATAAGATGATGTCGTCTTTTTCTACCATGCCTAAGTCCCCGTGAATGGCATCAGCAGCATGCATGTATACTGCTTTTGTCCCTGTAGAATTGAAGGTGCCTACAATCTTTGCTCCTACATTCGCACTTTTACCGATGCCTGTGACCACGATTCTCCCTCTACATCTGTACAGCACATCTACGATCTCAACCCAAGTTTCGTCAATACCCCGTGACATTGCCATCAAGGCTTGTCCTTCCTTTTCAAAAATATGACGCAGGTCAGATATTACTTTATGGTCTTCCATAACTTTTCAAAAAATTGTCTCCACCAACAAATGCCCAAAAGTAAGGATTCTTTCTCCATTTTCACCCTTCTCCGATTGATTACCACTTATAATAATCAATTAGAGAGGCTTTTTTAATTCTAATTGCATAGAAAGATTTCATTTATTTTTGAAAACAGGATCATGAGATATCCTTGTCAATGTGATTTTTTAAAATTATCTAAATATTTTCATCGAAGAAAGTATTTGTTTTCTACTTTATTTTTGTAATTTTGTTACGAAGGATTTATTTGTGATCTTTTACAAAAACCCTGAGCCAATTTTTGAATAGTTTTAAACCAAAACATTATATGACATTTACTGACCAAGACATACGCTCTTCACTGAAAAAATACTTCGGTTTTGAGTCCTTTAAAGGGGATCAAAGCCAAATTGTGAGAAGTGTATTGGATGGTAGAAATACCTTCGTCATCATGCCTACAGGAGGCGGAAAATCTTTATGCTATCAGTTGCCGGCAATGATGATGCCCGGGACAGCCATCATCATTTCTCCCTTGATTGCATTGATGAAAAATCAAGTGGACTCCATCCGTGGGTACTCACAAGAAGACCACATAGCCAGTTTCTTAAATTCATCGCTCAACAAGAGACAGATGATCGAAGTCAAAAATGAAATAGAAAGTGGCAATACAAAAATGCTATTCATCGCTCCTGAAACCCTCACGAAAGACGAGAATATAGAGTTTTTCCAAAGAAATGACATCTCATTTGTAGCAGTAGATGAAGCACACTGTATTTCTGAATGGGGACATGATTTCAGACCGGAATACAGGCGAATCCGCACCATGATCTCTTCCATAAATGAGAACATTCCGATCATAGCGCTGACAGCAACTGCAACACCAAAGGTTCAAACAGATATTTTGAAGTCTTTGGAAATGCATGACCCAAATGTTTTTATCTCTTCCTTCAATCGTGACAACCTCTTTTATGAAATCCGACCAAAGGTCAACAAAGATAAAACCGTCAAAAGCATCATTCAATTTATAAAATCTACCAAAGGAAAGTCTGGCATCATCTATGTACAATCCAGAAAATCAACTGAGGAAATCGCCCAAATACTGAATGTCAATGGCATCAAAGCGGCAGCTTATCATGCAGGGTTAGATGCTAAGACACGTACACAAGTACAGGATGGTTTTCTCATGGAAGACATAGAAGTCATCGTGGCCACCATCGCCTTCGGTATGGGCATCGATAAACCGGATGTGCGTTTTGTCATACATTATGATATTCCCAAGAGTATCGAGAACTATTACCAAGAGACGGGAAGAGGCGGTAGAGATGGATTGAAGGGCAACTGCTTAGCATTCTATTCGTATAAGGATATACTGAAACTCGAAAAATTCCTAAGAGATAAACCTGTAGCTGAAAGAGAGCTCAGTGCGCAACTCATGGAAGAAGTCATCGCCTATGCCGAAACCAGCACGTGTAGGAGAAAATTCTTATTGCATTACTTTGGCGAAGAGTTTGATGTGGATTCATGCGGTAAAATGTGTGACAACTGTAAGTTTCCTAAGCAAACGGAAGAAGTAAAGAATGAAATGAAGCTTGCACTTCAGGTCGTAAAGCAGCTCAACCAAAACTACACAGTAAAGATTTTGGTAGAATTCATTACGGGCAAAGCATCCAAGGAAATCAAAGATTTTAAATTTGACAAATTACCATTATTTGGAGCCGGTTCAGGTAAAGATGAGCTGTTTTGGCATACCATTTTCAGGCAAGCCATTCTGCACAACTATCTATATAAAGAAATAGAACAATACGGAATCCTCAAGATCACAGATGAGGGAGAACATTTTATAAAGCATCCCGAATCGGTCATGATTCCTCTCAATAGAGATTTTACAGCACCGGACGATGGTGAGATTGATATGGGTGCAGCGCAAGGTGCTGCTTTGGACAATGTACTCATGAATTACCTCATAGATTTACGCAAATCCGAAGCAAAAAAACTCAATGTACAACCTTGGGTGATCTTTTCAGAACCATCACTGCAAGACATGGCAACCTACTACCCGATATCCATGGAAGACATGCTCCAGATAGCAGGTGTCAGTCAAGGCAAAGCACAGAAATTTGCCAAACCATTTATCGCACTGATCAAAAAATATGTAGAAGATAACGAAATTGAACGTCCTGCAGAAGTTGTCGTAAAACAAGTTGCTAACAAGTCCAAATACAAGGTCAACATCATTCAATTTATTGACCGCAAAATGATGTTTGAAGACATCGCACGCAATGTTGAGATGACGTATGATGAATTGCTCTATGAACTCAATAACATCGTGGATGCGGGAACGAAACTGAACATCAATTACTACATCAAAGACAGAGTGGATGAAGACGTAGTGGAAGAAGTTTTTGACTATTTCAAAGATTCACATACCGACGCAGTGGATACAGCCATCAGAAAGCTTCAGGATGATGATATTTCGGAAGTGGAGGTATTGCTTTCAAGAATAAAATTCGTTTCTGAGATAGCTAATTGATATTTCCATGGTACAAATCATCATCATCAATGGCCCAAATTTAAATTTGCTCGGTGTTCGTCAACCTGAAATCTATGGAACAACCTCATTTGATGTTTATTTTATCCATTTGGAGAAGTTATTTCCCGATGTAAACCTTCATTACTACCAGTCAAACCACGAGGGTGACATCATAGATAAATTGCAGAAGGTGGGTTTCAGTTATGATGGCATTGTGTTGAATGCTGGTGGATTTACCCATACATCCATATCCATAGCCGATACATTATTAGCGATAACAACGCCTGTGGTAGAAGTCCATCTCACCAATATCTATGAAAGAGAAGCGTACAGGCGTGTAAATTATATCAAAGACACCGCAGTCAAAAGTATCATAGGCCAAGGTTTGGATGGATACAAGCAAGCCATTGAGTTTTTAACTTCAACACTCCAAACCCGATAAAATATAGGTGGCAAAAAGGTATTTTGCACACCTTTCAAAACGATTATTCACCAATTAAACATTTTAGTATTATGAATTTCAACATTTTAGTAGTTCTTGCGACTGGATTTATTCCGCTCATATTGGGTTTTCTGTGGTACAATCCGAAAACCCTCGGCAATGCCTGGATGAAGGAAGCCGACATGAATGAAGATAAAATGAAAGGCGCAAACATGATGATGATCTTTGGCGTTTCATTGGTTCTAGGAATGATGCTCGCTTTGGGATTGGCTGTGGCAGTTATCCACCAAAACCACCTGTACTCCGTATTGATGCACAGTGGTGTGGAGAATCCGGATAGTGAGGCACATAAATTGTACATGGATTTCATGGCAAAATACGGGACGGAATTCAGGACTTTTGGTCATGGAGCCATGCATGGATTTCTCACATCATTATTTGTCATCTTTCCTGCCATGGGTGTCAATGCACTTTTTGAAAGAAAGTCATGGAAGTATATTTTTATCAACTATGGTTTTTGGGCTGTATGCTCCATCATCATGGGAGGTATCATCTGTGCATGGGCATAAACTAAATTATTTCCGAGTTCTAATTTTCAGTGCAAAACTTTGATATTATAGCCATTGGTGGCGGCGCAGTAGGGTTTTTTGCAGCCATCAATGCTGCCATTTTAAATCCAACACTGAAGATTGCTATACTAGAACAAGGAAATGATGTATTATCAAAAGTGCGTGTTTCGGGTGGTGGCAGGTGTAATCTCACCCATGATTGCCATGACCCGAAACTCCTAATAAAATATTACCCAAGAGGGAACAAAGAACTGTTGGGTCCCTTTTACAATTTTGGTCCTGAAGATACCAGACAGTGGTTTGATGACCACGGTGTTCCTACGAAGGTGGAAGAGGACGGCAGGGTATTTCCCACATCAAACACATCTGAGAGTATCATCTCTTGTTTTATGAAGCTTTGTGAGCAATACCACATTGAAGTCAAAACTTCACAAAAGGTGGTAGATATCTCCATGTCAAAACCACACGTGGTCACCACAAAAAAAGATGTCTTCACATGTCAATACTTAGTGATTGCTACGGGAAGCGTGCTATCCATGTGGTCACTATTGCAAAGCAAAGGGTACGACATTATTGAGCCTGTGCCCTCACTATTTACCTTCCAAATGCAAAACCATCCAATCTGTGCTCTACAAGGATTGAGCGTAAAGAATGTAAGCATCAAAATTCCGGAAGCAGGGATACAGACGGAAGGTGCACTTTTGATGACACATTGGGGAATGAGTGGCCCTGCTATTTTAAAAGCTTCAGCTTGGGGTGCAGTGCCATTAGCTAAAATGGATTACCGGTTTGATATGGAAGTGGATTGGATTCCGAAAATACAAATGCAAGAGATAGAACAATTGCGCAATACAGCTTCCAAGAAAACTGTGGCAACTTCATCGCCCTATGATGCGATACCGCTGCGTCTCTGGAAATTTCTAATGGACTTTGTGCAGATTCCATCGACAAAAAACTATGCATCCCTCACGAAGGGTGAAATGCAAGCTATCGTTTCAGTGTTAAAAAAATGCCCTTTCCATGTGGATGGTAAAGCCACATTCAAAGCTGAGTTTGTCACTGCCGGTGGTGTCGAGCTCTCACAAATCAATTTCAAAACCTTCGAAAGCAAGCGCCACGAAAACGTCTATTTTGCGGGAGAAGTGCTCAACATCGATGCGGTGACGGGAGGCTTCAATTTCCAAGCAGCGTGGACAGGTGCCTACCATATTGCGCAGTCTATTGTCTCGAAATGTGGAAAAGGAGTGACAAATTTTTAAAAATAATTTGAAATAAATTTTGCCAAAAAAAAAAAAACGATTAATTTTCCGTCGAGTTTTATAAAATATATAAATCTCACCACAAAAAAACCAATATAGATACATAAAGAAACGCTTGAAAAAGTCAAGCGGTATTTTAGGAGAAAGCGAGATAAGCAATATATACGTGAATGGTAGCCGACATAAACGGTGGATGACTACATTCATATCAAGATAAGCCAAAAAATAAAAATGGCCTGCCACAAGCAGAGCAATTAGAACCTTGTAAAATGATCAAGAACCATATGATAGTTGCAAAGGTATTTTGACTGAATGCCGTCAAGTTTGTTCTAAAATTAAGTAATTTCACTATAAGGAACACTAATTCCAAGTAGTTAATAGGTGTTCCTTTTATTTTAATTTTTCATTTTCAAAATATTATTATGAAATATATTTTACCCATTTTGTTGGTTTGCTTTAACTCGTTATCAAGTCAAGTCTTGCCATACCTTCCACTAAGTTTTGTCGACCCAATTGATGAATGGATGCACATCGCTGAAGACCAAACAATAACATTGGATAGTTTTCACGATGGAAGAAATCAATTTTGGCCTGTCGTAAAACCGATAGTAAATAATGGTTTTTTGTTCATAGTTTCCACAATTAATAATAAAGATTTTGAAGGAGGACAGGTTGAAAAAATAGATTTACTAACAGGAAATGTTAAATGGAAATACATTTTTGATTTAAGAAGCCTTTCATTAAGAGAAAGCCCTATAGGATTAAGAATAAATTCTCTTGGAAGGATAGAAGTTATTGCTGTTAGAATGGCTGAAAATAAAGGGACAGATTTCCCTCACCTAAGATTAGGTACCGATGTCACATTTTCTATTCATGAGCTGGACATCGATTCAGGAAATTTAATAAAACACATTTATCCAAGTGATGAAGAGAGAAATTATATCTTTAGTTCTAACATTAACAAAGAATTGAACTATCTAATTTATTCCGATGATAGCAAACGCTTTCATGCACAAAGGGATATTAGGACGGACACGCAGCAGTATATCATCACTGAATTGGATGAAAATTTGAATCATACAATACTGCAAAGAAAAGTACCTATTGGTTTACCATCAGAAATTGATGATGTACTTTATGGGAATATGATGTCTACAAATTCATACAATGTTACCTTTGATGCAAAGATTTTACATAATGAAAACTATAAAAGAACCATTAGCTTGAAATTTTGGGACAAAAACTGGAACATACGATTTGATCTCAGCGGTGATTTAGAAAAAGTGCTTGAAGAAGAAAATTTTTATAAAATCAATATCATTGATGCTACCGATGATAAAGTATTGATTTCAGTCAGTAAAAATCAAGGTTACAACATTCTTTATTTACTTAATGTCAATGGAGAACTTATTCAGAGAGTTTCAATTGATTTTGTAGAAGATGGATTTAGTTTTACTAATGTGAAACCTTTAATTTTGGGTGATGATATATTATTAACATATACTAAATTATCAATTAATGACCAAAAATTAAATAAATTTGAAATACAAAAATTAAATAAAAATGCGAAGTATAAAATAACTACTAGTTTTAATCCTGAAAACCAGTATTTTATACCAGTAAATTCAACGCTGTATGATAAATTTTTAGTTATTCAAGGCTACCAATTCAAAGATTCAATGTCAAATGATTTTAAAGGACTTTATTTGCAAGGTTGCTTATATTTTAATTTTGATTTAGAAAAAATAGGCATGATTTCATCTATTTCAGATATTTCAAATGTTAATTTAATTACTCTCTACCCTAACCCCACCTCAGGTACCATCCACATCAATGGTTTAGAGACACCCGTTTCTATCACCATATCTAATGTCAGTGGACAGCATGTCAAAGTTTGCCAAGATATCAAGGATGAAGTGGACATCTCCGACATCCCTGTAGGCATGTACATCCTCGACATCCAGGGAAAAGATTTCAGAGAGCAGCACAAAGTAGTGAAGGTAGAGTGATGCATTTATGTTAAAAATTCAAATTATTTTGTCAATGGCTTTACCAAATTAGACATAATGTTTATCTTTCGGATGAGTTTTACAATAATGTAAATCTCACCACAAAAAAACCAAGATAGATACATAAAGAAACGCTTGAAAAAGTCAAGCGGTATTTTAGGAGAAAGCGAGATAAGCAATATATACGTGAATGGTAGCCGACATAAACGGTGGATGACTACATTCATAGCAAGATAAACCAAAAATAAAAATGGCCTGCCACCCTTGCAGGGGCTGCAGACCCTTAGTATCGCACCAGATACATAGCAAAGGTAAAGGTTATTTTTAATAATTGGTGCATTCAATAGTTTTTGTCTGTTTGTCGGCGGGTGTCGAATGCAGACTACCTATGAAAATGGGCCAATTTTTATTAATTTTAAATCTTTTATCCAATGTCAAAATTAAATCTTTTATTCAAATTGTGTGCAGTTGGTATTATTACCATATTTATCTTTAGTTGTGAAAAAAATGTGAACCTAAAAATTCCTCCGCTTGAATTGACAAACCCTGATTTTCAAAAACAAATTTCTGAAATTGAAAGATTAAATAATATCGAAACTATAACAAACTATGATTTATTAAACGAAAGGTATGCTGATGATGAGTTATGCAAAAATGCTTATGCTAAAGAATGTGGCCCAGGAAACTATACATTACATAATAGGGAAATAACTTTCATGGATTGCCCTATAGAAGTTACTTATCGTATGTGGGCATGTGAGAAGGATGGTCAAATATATTTGGAATTTGAAATTATTGATTGGACACCTCTGGCAAGATGTAACGAATTTTTGAGAAAAGTAGGTGAATTATATTGGGGAGGTGCCGAGGCTAGTGCAGATGAGTTGATCAATGAGATGTATAAACATTTTAGTAATGTTATAGAATCTACTTATGCTGAATATCTGACAGAAATATTTGAACCAGATTGTGACCATCCTCTTTGTCACACTAGTTTTGTTGCAAGAGACTGTTATAAAGTGTGTTTTGATTGGACATATACCGACGAAGGAGATTTGGAATTTGGTTCTATTATTGAAAAACAGTGTGCCACAGGATGTTGTTTTAGATATCGTGAATGGTGCTATGAGAATGGGATTGTTAAAATCACTTCAGAAAAAAAGGGTGGACTCGCCTGCATCAGGGGTGTGGATCCTCAACCTTGTCAGGAACGTCCGGGTAGATGTAATCCGGCATGTAATAAATTGTAATTAGTTTACTATGATGGAAAGAATTTGTATGAAATTCTCTCCTATCTGTTGAAAATATTTTAGATATGAAAATTGTATATTTTTTTTGTTTTCTAGTAATTGGGTTTAATGTATTGTTATGTCAGGATGTAGATCCAAAAAGACCATTTCGGCCGGTAACATTTTTAGATTTTAAACCATTTTGGTACTCTACGATTCAAGATTCGCATTTTATTGATAAATCCGTAAGGAGAAATCAAATAAACTGTTTTGAATTAAATGATAGGACTCCTGATATTTCATCAGAAAACAACTTGTTCTCTTGCTTATATATCCAAAGAGAAAATGACTTTGAAGGTAGTTATATATTAAATATTGACTTAAAATCCGGTGAAATAAAATGGCGTAATTATTTTAACCTTTCCACTCAAAGCAAGCAAGAGTTTTCAAGATCAATGTCAATAACAGATAGTAATTTAGAAATTCTTGGTATGAAAACTCAAACTTTGTTTGGGAGTAGTGCTTTGCCAATATCTGTTTTTGACACAATGTGCTGGATGACAAAGAGAATTTACGATAAAAATACAGGACAATTAATTAAAAATTTCCAATCCGATCCAAATGACCTAAAATCTCAAAAAATGGCTTTAGGCAATAGGAAAACAATAAAATACTCTCAAATCTTCAAAATTGGTGAAAGTAAATACAAATATGTTCATCACAATAAAATTAGGCCCAATAATACTATAGATTTTTGTGATTTAGACAATTTAGGAAATCGTTTAGATAGTTTAAAATCATTGCAATTAAATAGAAGGCTAGATCAATTTAATTTCTTTCAACTCGAGAATAATCAATTTCTTATGATTGAAGACGATTTCAAAAACGAAAATAACAGATATTCTTTTTACTTCCTAAAGGATTTATTGGACACATTAAAAGTTGTTCAAACAAATGAAGTCATTCCGAAGGATGCTTTTATCAAAGAAATAAACCATGAATTATATTATACTATTTTTCAAACTACAACATATGACGATCTGGATTCATTCAAACTTTTTCCCAATATAATATTTTGGGTGATAGACTTTGATGGACAAGTTTTAAAAAAAGTTCATCTTGAAGATACAAATGGCAATTACATGAATCATTTTGTTTATAATTATAATAGAATTGACAATGAATTGATAGTAGCTTATGCACTAGGACAAAGTTTGTTTGAACCACCAAAATCAAAGCTGCAATTTTATATTTCATATGGTGATAGTGATTCACTTTTATTAAAAAAAGAATTGATGGTTGAAGATTCACTTAAAGTATTGTACTTAAAAAATATGGTAAAAACCAAAGACCAAAATTTAATACTTTCATGGAAAGAAGAAGATGTATATGAAAAAAATGGAAAATATACTGATGAAGATTTATTTAGCATCGCCACAAGTTATGTTTGTTTTGATCTCAATCAATTAAACTTAACGAATACAATGATAGATTTTCCAAGTTTAAATATCATTTCCATCTACCCCAACCCCACTTCCGGCTCCATCCACATCAATGGTTTAGAGACACCCGTTTCTGTCACTATATCCAATGTCAGTGGACTACGCGTCAAAACTTGCCAAGATATCACGGATGAAGTGGACATCTCCGACATCCCCGCAGGCATGTACATCCTCGACATCCAGGGAAAAGATTTCAGAGAGCAGCACAAAGTAGTGAAGGTAGAGTGATGCATTTATGTTAAAAATTCAAATTATTTTGTCAATGGCTTTACCAAATTAGACATAATGTTTATCTTTCGGATGAGTTTTACAGATACGTTAATTCACCACAAAAAAACCAATATAGATACATAAAGAAACGCTTGAAAAAGTCAAGCGGTATTTTAGGAGAAAGCGAGATAAGCAATATATACGTGAATGGTAGCCGACATAAACGGTGTAAGACTACATTCAAAATTCATGTTATACATGGGTTGAGCGCAAAACGTTTCCGATTAGTGAGTTTCTGCGACCGATTTCAGCATTTACAAAGGAGGAGTGCGAAGATGCGGTTTGCTGTATTAGGATTGGCCAATATTGTATCACTGAATTTTACAATGGAGAACCAGTTCTGGACGGATCAGGCAACACAACTTATGAAAGCACACAAGGCCAATGCCAATTTGAATGTTTTCATGAATGTGGTGATCCCTACTCAATATAGATTAATTATTCAAATTTCAAGAGTGTGTGACTTAATACATCGCACACTCTAACCTTTAAAACATAAATCATGAATTCAAAATTATACTCATTTTTATTCGCATTTTTCGTAATAACTACTTTACAAGCACAGTTGCATCTACCTTTACAATTTAAAGAAGATGTAGTTAAATGGTCTGAGTTGTCTTGGATGGACGGACAGAATAGCCATGATCAATGGGTGTACATGGCAAGCCCACCAAAAATAATCCGTGATACTGTGTATCTTTTTATGAATTATTATCAAAAAGAAGTAGAAGATGGAAAAAATTATGGTTATTGCGGCTACATTATCAAAAAACTAAATATTAAATCAGGTGAGAAATACTGGGAGACGCAGAGGAAATACAAGGAATATGGAAATAGGAAGATCTTAAGTAAGCCTTTATTTAAAGATGGAACGATAGAGATAGCACTGTATGATGAATCGCATGCTATTGGCATCAATACGGATTGGTATCAATGCTATCCTGCTTCCATTACAATAGACAAATCAAAGGGCCAAATTATAGATAGCAATTATGTAGATAAAACAGATATGCTTTTGCCAAGATTGAGGTCGTTTGGTGAGGTCAACATAAACAATGAAACAAGACCCACTATTTATAAAACGGAAGAAGGATTTTCTCATATTCGCTCATGGTTGAATGAATTCCTAAAATCAAACATTGATAATAATGGTACATTAAATCATTTAGATTCCATTAAATTTCCGAAAAGAAATTATGATATTTGGAGTCAAACATTTGAAAGAGTTACAAGTGACACTTTTTGGTTTGTTATGTTTAATAAAGCTACAAACTGGGCGGACATCGAGGTGTTAATTGCCAGATACAACAAGGATTGGAACTTGGATACAGTATATAATGTTTCTGAACATTTTGTAAAACCATATACATCAGGTGGCGTATATTTTATTGATAATGGATACTTTGTGGTTGGGACTAAGTATAATGACCTAATAAATAAGACTTTAAAAGAATCTGAATATATGTTTGACAAATCCGGAAACTTTATTGATAGCATTTCTTTTACATTGAAGCCGGGAATAGACGATACCATACGGTATGGTTGGTTAAGACCTTTGGTGGATAGAAAACACAATCGACTATTGATGACCCAGTCGAGACAGAATCATTATACAGAAAGTACATATTTTGAAATGTATGAAAACATAGGCGATTCACTTCATAGGATTAACAGAGTTCATGTTGAAGGGGTAAGAGACCACTTCAGAGTGAATTATGCAACAATGTTAGAAAATGGAGATATATTGATGTACATACAGCAATTTACCGACCCAATAAATAATGGCGACCATTGGTTTAGCTGGCTCATGCTAGATGGAGAAAAAATGAATATCATCAGCTCATCACATGATGTAATTCAAGGTACTCGAAAACACACTCTCTACCCCAACCCCACCTCAGGTACCATCCACATCAATGGGTTAGAGACACCCGTTTTAGTCACCATATCCAATGTCGGTGGACAGCATGTCAAAGTTTACCAAGATATCAAGGATGAAGTGGACATCTCCGACCTCCCCGCAGGCATGTACATCCTCGACATCAGAGGCAAAGATTTCAGAGAGCAGCACAAAGTAGTGAAGATGGAGTGATGAATTTATGTTAAAAATTCAAATTATCTTGTCAATGGCTTTACCAAATTAGACATAATGTTTATCTTTCGGATGAGTTTTACAATAATGTAAATCTCACCACAAAAAAACCAATATAGATACATAAAGAAACGCTTGAAAAAGTCAAGCGGTATTTTAGGAGAAAGCGAGATAAGCAATATATACGTGAATGGTAGCCGACATAAACGGTGGATGACTACATTCAAAATTCATGTTATACATGGGTTGAGCGCAAAACGTTTCCGATTAGTGAGTTTCTGCGACCGATTTCAGCATTTACAAAGGAGGAGTGCGTAGATGCGGTTTGCTGTATTAGGATTGGCCAATATTGTATCAGAGAATTTTACAATGGAGAACCAGTTCTGGACGGATCAGGCAACACAACTTATGAAAGCACACAAGGCCAATGCCAATTTGAATGTTTTCATGAATGTGGTGATCCCTACTCAATATAGATTAATTATTCAAATTTCAAGAGTGTGTGACTTAATACATCGCACACTCTAACCTTCAAAACATAAATCATGAATTCAAAATTATACACATTTTTATTCACATTTTTTGTAATAACTACTTTACAAGCGCAGTTGCATCTACCTTTACAATTTAAAGAAGATGTAGTTAAATGGTCTGAGTTGTCTTGGATGGACGGACAGAATAGCCATGATCAATGGGTGTACATGGCAAGCCCACCAAAAATAATCCGTGATACTGTGTATCTTTTTATGAATTATTATCAAAAAGAAGTAGAAGATGGAAAAAATTATGGTTATTGTGGCTACATTATCAAAAAACTAAATATTAAATCAGGTGAGAAATACTGGGAGACGCAGAGGAAATACAAGGAATATGGAAATAGGAAGATCTTAAGTAAGCCTTTATTTAAAGATGGAACGATAGAGATAGCATTGTATGATGAATCGCATGCCATTGGCATCAATACGGTTTGGCATCAATGCTATCCTGCTTCCATTACAATAGACAGATCAAAGGGCCAAATTATAGATAGCAATTATGTAGATAAAACAGATATGCTTTTGCCAAGATTGAGGTCGTTTGGTGAGGTCAACATAAACAATGAAACAAGACCCACTATTTATAAAACGGAAGAAGGATTTTCTCATATTCTCTCATGGTTGAATGAATTCCTAAAATCAAACATTGATAATAATGGTACATTAAATCATTTAGATTCCATTAAATTTCCGAAAAGAAATTATGATATTTGGAGTCAAACATTTGAAAGAGTTACAAGTGACACTTTTTGGTTTGTTATGTTTAATAAAGCTACAAACTGGGCGGACATCGAGGTGTTAATTGCCAGATACAACAAGGATTGGAACTTGGATACAGTATATAATGTTTCTGAACATTTTGTAAAACCATATACATCAGGTGGCGTATATTTTATTGATAATGGATACTTTGTGGTTGGGACTAAGTATAATGACCTAATAAATAAGACTTTAAAAGAATCTGAATATATGTTTGACAAATCCGGAAACTTTATTGATAGCATTTCTTATACATTGAAGCCGGGAATAGACGATACCATACGGTATGGTTGGTTAAGACCTTTGGTGGATAGAAAACACAATCGACTATTGATGACCCAGTCGAGACAGAATCATTATACAGAAAGTACATATTTTGAAATGTATGAAAACATAGGCGATTCACTTCATAGGATTAACAGAGTTCATGTTGAAGGGGTAAGAGACCACTTCAGAGTGAATTATGCAACAATGTTAGAAAATGGAGATATATTGATGTACATACAACAATTTACCGACCCAATAAATAATGGCGACCATTGGTTTAGCTGGCTCATGCTAGATGGAGAAAAAATGAATATCATCAGCTCATCACATGATGTCGTTCAAAATACACGAAAACACACTCTCTACCCCAACCCCACCTCAGGTACCATCCATATCAATGGGTTGGAGACGCCCGTTTCTGTCACTATATCCAATGTCAGTGGACTACGAGTCAAAGTTTGCCCAGATGTCACGGATGAAGTGGACATCTCCGACCTCCCCGCAGGCATGTACATCCTCGACATCAGAGGCAAAGATTTCAGAGAGCGGCACAAAGTAGTGAAGGTGGAGTGATGGATTTATGTTAAAAATTCAAATTATATTGTCAATGGCTTTACCAAATTAGACATAATGTTTATCTTTCGGATGAGTTTTACAGAAATGTAAATCTCACCACAAAAAAACCAATATAGATACATAAAGAAACGCTTGAAAAAGTCAAGCGGTATTTTAGGAGAAAGCGAGATAAGCAATATATACATGAATGGTAGCCGACATAAACGGTGGATGACTACATTCAAAATTCATGTTATACATGGGTTGAGCGCAAAACGTTTCCGATTAGTAAGTTTCTGCGACCGATTTCAGTATTTACAAAGGAGGAGTACGAAGATGCGGTTTGTTGTATTAGGGTTGGCCAATATTGTATCAGAGATATTTCAGGGCAAATAATTAAAGAAATCAGACCATTAATGCCTGACATACATTATGTTATTCATACCAATGATTTTATTTCAGGTACATATATTATTCTGTTTTTAAAAGATGGACACCTTGTGAAGTCTGAAAAATTTATTATTTCACATTAATAATTTTATTGACATGAGATATTTATTTATACTAATATTATTTATATCCAATAATTATGTATTCTCACAAGATTATATTCCGTTGGTGAAAGAAGGCAAATATTGGGTTTACAATCATTACAGTCATTCTTCTTGTTTTTTAATGGGGTGGCATTCTACTGAAGTTAGGTACTTTAGTGGAGATACTCTTATTAATTCAAAATTATACAAAAAGCTTATATCATCATTAGCCACAAGTCAGCTTCCACCCTATGAAATTTCATCAATGAAAACACTTTGTTGCATGCGGGAAGATACTTTGCAAAGAAAAGTATTTATGGTGAATTTTGATGAAAATGTATTTCCTTGTGTTGACAGTAGTAGTGAAATTTTAATATGGGACTTTGGAATGAAGGCAGGGGATACACTTCCAGATTGTTTAATTAAAATATTTAATCCAGTAGATTTTGGAGATGAAAAGAGTTTTGTGCTTGATTCAATTCATGGTAAGGAATTTTATTGTTTGGGAGTTCCGCCTGGCGTTTGTGGAGATCTTGCTTTGTGGCCAGTCAAATTTATTGAAGGATTTGGAATGGAAGATGGTCCAATCTATAAAAGATTTGGAACTTTTTTTAAAGATTATTGCGAAGGCACATTTGAAGACTGCCATATCATCAGCTCATCACATGATGTAGTTCAAAATACTCGAAAACACACTCTCTATCCCAACCCTACCTCCGGCTCCATCCACATCAATGGTTTAGAGATACCCGTTTCTGTCACTATATCCAATGTCAGTGGACAGCATGTCAAAATTTGCCAAGATGTCATGGATGAAGTGGACATCTCCGACATCCCCGCAGGCATGTACATCCTCGACATCAGAGGAAAAGATTTCAGAGAGCAGCACAAGATAGTGAAGGTGGAGTGAGTTTGACCTACACCAATCTATATTTTGATAAATTTTGCACTCAGGGTCTCACCGTTCGCACTAACCAGCTGCATGAGGTACATCCCTGAAGCCAAGCCACCTATAGGAAAATCCGTTTGAGTTTCACTGCCATCTATTTGATTACTCCACACTACTTTTCCATCTGTATTGATGATGTCTACAATAAAATGGTTGTGTTGTGTAGCTCCGATGCGCACATGGATCACATCACTTGCAGGATTCGGATATAATAGGATGTGCGCAGGAGGGGATTCCTCAGTTGATGAAGAAATGCACAGTATAATTAGCGGAAAATGTACCTCATCCACTTGGCAGATGGCGCCTTCATGCATGGATGTCACTTCTATAGAAATCAAGTATGAGCCGACTTCTTGATATGCATGTGTAGGAATTGGGTCGCCGTCTTTCATCTGGGATATCACACCATCACCCCAATATATCTTGCTGATAAATTGGCAAGGTAGAAGCTGTGGATTCCGCAATGTTATGGAGTGATCCACTGTATCCACTATATGAGTACTTTTTATACCTTCAGAGACAGATTTGGACAATACATCAGATGCTGCGCAACACGCTGTACAGTTTCCAAAATCCACATTGCCGATAGCATTATTTGTCTTGAGGAGAACTGTGTTTCCTTCACTTCCTTGTATCATCGTCTTCCCAGGCAATGTTTCTTGAGAAATACCATACTGACCGGGTGGTAGATCACGGAATACAAAATAGCCCAACGAATCACTATTGATGGTACCTACTACGTCACCTCTTTTGTTTTTTAATGTGATTTTGGCGTCTTCGAGTCCGAAATCCTGAGGTTCATCATTGAGTCCGTTGCAGTTTCTGTCGCTATACACATATCCTGTGATTGTATTGTAAGGTTCGCAACATCCATTTTTTATAATACCACTTCCCGTCAAAGTGGCTTCCATAGAAAAACCCATATCTTTGGCTGCATCATTGCGCATGGCTGCTCTCAAACAATATCTCCCTTGCATCAATTCGTGGTGCGTTTTGGATTCCAAGGGATCCCTAGAGAATGCAGCAACCTCAGCATGTCCGGTACTATCTCCTGTGTATTGGATCAAATCTGCAACCAAACTGCCATCCTCCCTAAATAAACTGACAGTTAAGAAGTTATCTACATAAGCTCTCATATTCAAGTCAACTTTTGCACTATCAGAACAAATGCAAAAGCACCTTTCAAAAATATAGGGTGATGACGCTTCCCGTTGGAATTCTGATTGTGGAAAGGCGGTGATATATTGGGAAGCTGGCAATCTCTTCCAACCGGATTTGGGCAATGCCACGTAGCTTGGTCGTGGATAAGTGATGCGATGATCAGGCCCACCTACCAATCTCCAGCTGCCATCAAAAGCATCGTAGGGCAACAATCCCCCATTATTATAATCCACACCTGTAGATAGATTTTCTGTAACTGTAAGACATTGTGAAGGGCAAGGAGAAGGCGCCGTACAAGATGTCTGTTCCCTTTCGGCACACACAAAGTTCGATATGGTGTCAGTAAGACCAAATGCATACATATGGCCATCAAATGTTCCGGAATCTTTCGCTCTATTATCCACCTTTTTGACAGACGTGTTGTCTTCATTAGGTACGCCATCCTCGAAGTCAAAATAGGCAATCAATGTGCTTTCGTCTGATTGAATCTTGCACTGGTAATTCTCTGAGATTTCAGAATCCGTGCGAACGACATTCCAAAATCGGACTTCATCCATTTTTCCCCTAAAAGAATTGCCCAAACCTGTACCAAAATACCTTCCAAGCCTTACCATACCGTCAAAATTGTACGAAGAATAACCCAATGTCAAGAAGCTTTTTCCATCAAAATAGATCTTCAACCCGGTGCTAGGACTCATAGAAAAAGCGACGTGGTGCCATGCAGTATCATCAATGGGTTTTGGAGGTAGCCCGCTGCAAACACCATTCCCAAAAGGACATAAGGGTTTGAAAACAAATCTCAGATTGCCACTACAATCCACGATTCCCATACCATTATCATCAAAAGCAAGTATCCAATCCAAATTCTCAGAATTTGATGCATTACAATTACCCATGGAAGTACTTTGAGATAAAATCCACATCTCGATGGTCAGCGGTTGATCAACGGAATACGGAGATGGAAATTCGATATAATCATCTACTCCATCCATGCGTATGGCAGTATTACAACTGTTTTGGGCATGAGCAAAATTAAGAACGAAAAAGCAGAAAATGAGAAGGGAAATAAATGGTTTCACGTGAAGAAATTTGAGGCTGATGATCAATAATATGTTCAAAGTCGTGGTATTGATCATCACCTTTGTCAACATCAGGACGCAGGTCATCTCAATGCAGACTTTATACTTGCCCAAATATACACAATAGATCAAATGATGGAAGAAGAAATTGGGTTTTTTTTAAATAAAAATGCCAATAAGGTCAATTTTGCAAAATAAAATTACAAAACCTGGATGAAATCGCAGAAAAAAGTAGTTTAAACAGCGTTTATTAAGATATTTAAAAAACCAAAAAGTATAAATTTGCTATAGTAATTATCGCCAATGGACAATAGGATTGAGCAATAAACTTTATCTTTGCTATGTCATTGGTGATTTAAGGCAAGAGCATATGAGTAAAAGGGTCATATTAACGATCATAGGGATCATGACTTTATCTCTGATTGGCGTTGGCGTCATTCAGTTTTTTTGGGTGAAATGGTCAGTGAATTTGGATGAAAAGAACTTTGATGCCAAGGTTTATACTGCTCTCAACAACGTCAAAAGAAAGCTCAGACTGGATGCGGATATGTTAGAATTCGATAACATTTACCGTCGCAATGCCGTGTCGGTAAACATTCCTATACCCAAGTCAATTATTGTCAATCCATCTGAATTATTGGAATCTATCAACAAAGACAAGTTACATCAATACCTCCGTAATGAACTCAAAGACCACGGTATTACATTGAAATATGAATACGGAGTCTATTCTAATGATCTACATGCTTATTTTATTGAAAACGGCAACTATACAGCCACCATTGGGGATACTACGAGATCAAGCAATATCGTAGGCATCAACCCTCTTTCCAAAGCCGAATACAAGGTTTTACTTTTCAATGACGAGGCATTTGAGCCTGGATATATCAACCTCTACTTCCCTGATAAAACCAGATTTTTGTGGTCATCGGTCATTCCTATTTTGACATTGTCAGTCTTGTTTACAGGATTGATACTATTCTGTTTTTCTTACACCATATACATCATTTTCAGGCAGAAAAAAGTCTCAGAGATGAAGACGGATTTTATCAATAATATGACCCACGAATTCAAAACTCCAATAGCAACTATCTCCTTGGCATCGGACTCTATTTTATCTCCTACCATCATAGAAAACAAAGATAAAGTGTCCCGCTTCATTCAGATTATCAAACAAGAGAATCAAAGGATGCTTTCTCAAGTGGAGAAAGTGCTTCAGATGGCGCAGATCGAAAAACAAGACCTACAACTGAAATATACAACATTTGACCTACATGAAATAGTGGAGGATGCCATCATCAATGCAGAATTGAAGGTGCAAGCCAAAGGAGGAAGCATATCTACTGACCTGAGGGCAACGCCTTCAGATTTGGAAGGAGATGTAACACATATCAGTAGCATCGTCAATAATCTTTTAGATAATGCTGAGAAGTATTCACCTGACCATCCAACCATCCATATTGCTACGTCAAGCTCAAAAGGAGGTATTACCCTGAGCATTCAAGACAATGGCATTGGCATGACCAAAGAAGCACAAAAAAGCATATTTGAAAAATTCTACCGCGTTCCAACCGGAAACGTACACAATGTCAAGGGTTTTGGTTTGGGACTTTCATATGTGAAAGCGATGGTGGATGCCCACGGAGGCAAAGTCTCGGTGAAAAGTGATGTGGGAAAGGGAAGTACATTTTCTATATTTCTACCCTATAAAAAGCCATGAGATGCATATTACCGTGAAGGTAAGAGAGCATTTTTTTGACTGGTAAATCATCCTGGTTTATTAGATTTTTTTGTTATGTGAGCATGTGATTTTATGATAAAATGATAAATTAGTTATCTTTATGCATAATTTTTAAATATATGCGATTTCAGATAGTATTTCTTTTTAGTTTCATCTTGCTGTCCACATTGGCTGCACATGACACATCATTTGAAATCAAAAGAGAGGTATATACTTCCGAGAGCTATATCATTCCTTTGGGTCATAGTCCATCTATATCTGAGAAAAGCGCATCTGACACAACGCATCATCCATTTTTTCATTTTAAAAAGGAATTTAAGTGGATGCCACTCATAGGTTACAATGACAACGATAGATTCATGGCCGGATTTTCATACAACAAGAAGGGACAAAAAGGACAAAATTCCCTTTTCTATAGTGTTTCTCCCTTTTTCGCATTTGGATCTCAGCAATTAGTTGGTTACGGCAGGGTCGGCTATAGAACATATCTGGATGCTGACAAACGACAGTTTTTAAACGGAGAAATTCAAATAAAATCCTTCCATGAAGACTTCAATAAAACACTTGATTACCATCTCAGATATGTAAAAATTGCACCAAAGGTCACTTATGAATGGGAAGGCAATGACTCAATTGTCAACAATAAAAAAATATACTTAATAGCAAATTTTATATCAACCGAAAAGGCAAAATTCAGCGAGTTGGGTGAATTCAATGGAAAGTATTCAGAAAAATCTTTTATTCCGGTTATAGGTTTCATGTCATCGTCTGTCAATCAATATACAAATCAATTTCTGGATATTGCTGGAGAATATCAACATTATTCCGATAATAAATCCTACATGAAGCTCACAGGTTCCTATCAATATGGATATAAATATCATAAAAATCACGCTTTTAAATTGAAAACTTTTATTGCCGGATTTCTCATGAATACCGAAAGAAAATCCAATAGTTATCAAAATGTTTTCACACGTGGCAGCATAGCTTTGATAGAACATGGTTTTAATGATTATACCTACAATGAAACCTTTCTGGCTCGACAGAATCAAAGCGGATTTCAAGACAATCAAGTGAGTAGAACACAAGGTGGAGGTTTCAAAACTGCCATTGGTTCAGCCTATAACATTGGCATGTCGAACAGCTTTGCAGCTTCTTTGAATGTGGAATTTGATTTGCCTCTTCCAAAATTTTTACCGCTCGGCATTTACATTGATGCCGGCACATATTCTACGTACAATGTCAGTCAAAAACGCCAAAACAACACCATATACAACAGTGGATTATACCTCAATTTATTCAAATTCTTGTATATCTATGTACCAATAACTTCTTCTGATGAACTACACAATACATTTGTTTCCCAGCATCCCAAGGCTATAGATCGATTAACTTTTAGTCTCAATTTGTGCCGATTAAGTAGATAATTCGGTATGGCTTGTCGATATTATAGATTGCAAACATTTTTATTGGTTTATTTTGTTTTTTTCAGCGTAATATCATGAAAGTACTTTTCAAAATTCATACTATTTTTAGCTTTATGCTCTTTATATTTGGCTATCACATCGCTGCTTTCAGTCAAACTAAAGAGTTAGTGGCATTGAGAAATCATGATCATATCAAGGTGGATGGCATTTTGGACGAAGATGGATGGTTGTCGGCAGATATTGCAACAGATTTCATCCAAACAGAACCTTCAGTTGGAAAGCCATCAGATTTTAGGTCGGAAGTAAAAATTTTATACGACAATTCTGCAGTGTACATTGGTTACAACTACTTTGATCCGGAGCCTGACAAAATATTAAAAGAATTTTCTTTGAGAGACAATCCATCATCAAATGCCGATCTTTGCAGTGTCTTTTTTGATCCTTACAGCAGTGGTTTGCATGGGTTTTTATTTATAGTTTCCTCAGCAGGTGTGCAATCTGACGCCATCGTGTCCAATCAAAACGAAGACTTTAATTGGAATGCAATCTGGGAAAGTGCGGTAAAAATACATGATAAAGGTTGGTCCGCAGAAATAAAAATTCCATTTTCAGCCATCAGATTTCCTGACAAGGATATACAAGAATGGGGAATGAATTTTGGAAGGGAAATACGCAGAAAAAGAGAACAGTGCTTCTGGAGTTTTCTCGATCCCACCATCGCCGGATGGGTACAGCAATCCGGAAAACTGAAAGGCATTTCCAACATTTCTTCACCATTGCGACTCTCGTTGACGCCTTATCTGTCCGGATATTACAACTTGGACAAATTATCAGATAATACCTTAGTCACCAATACTGCCTACAATGCGGGATTGGATTTGAAGTACGGTATCAACGATGCCTTTACATTGGACATGACGGTTATTCCTGATTTCGGACAAGTCATTTCGGATAAAAAGGTACTGAACCTATCCGCTTATGAAGTATTTTTTGAAGAAAATAGACAGTTTTTTACAGAAGGTACTGAATTGTTTAATAAAGGAAACCTCTTCTATTCCAGAAGGGTTGGCGCACAAAGTTCCACAACCATAGACGAATCACAGCTTGCTTCAGATGAGTTCATCACAGGTTATCATACGGGAAACCTCATCAATGCCACCAAAATTTCCGGAAGAACATCTAATGGTACAGGATTGGGACTCTTCAATGCGATTTCCGGTGCCGGTTACGCTGATATTGAAAATGCAGATGGTGAAAAAAGGAGGATAAAAACCCAACCATTGACAAATTATAATGTCCTTGTATATGATAAAAATCTCAAAAATAACTCCTCCTTTTATCTCATGAATACCAATGTGTTGCGATTGGGTGACTTTATTGATGCCAATGTGACCGGAGGTGGAATGAATATCAGAACAAAGGATCAAAAATACAATACAGCATTTTCCGGAGCATACTCCAATAGACAAAAGAAGGACTTCCTAGAAGATGGCTTCAAATATGATGCTTCTTGGGGTAAGATCAGCGGCAATTGGACGTATGAGTTTGGGCATGGCATAGAATCTGTGCATTACAATCCCAACGACCTAGGTTTCTTGCGCAGTCCCAACGAATTCTATGGTTTTGGATTTCTCAGCTATGCCAATTACAAACCAAAATCTGAAAAAATACAATCCTATAGAGTTAGTCTTGAAGCTTTCCATGACAGAATTTATCAGCCCAATGTGTTTTCTTATATGAGTTTTTCTGTCAATAGCTTCCTGCTTTTGAAATCAAGGGTCGCTTTTGGTTTGAACGGTAGCATAAATCCGTGGGGCGAACACGATTATTTTGAACCAAGAATTCAAGATTTTAAAACTTTTATGGCAGTACCCAGCAATGCAAAAATTGGCGGTTTTATTTCTTCAGATTATAGAAAACCTGTCGCTATTGATGCTAATATTTCGTATGTGTATTACCAAAGTACAGGCAGGCACAACTATTTTCTCAGCCTATTTCCTAGGGTGAGATTCAATGATAGATTCTCTATTTTCCCAAGTACTCAGATTGCATTGTTCAATCATGACAGAGGTTTTGTAAATAAAAAACTAGCTTCCACTTCCCTCCAAAACGAGATAGGTGAAGGCATTCTTTTCGGTAACAGAGACAGGCTTAGGATCGAAAACAGCATCTCTGCCCAGTACATTTTTACCAACAAGATGGGCATCAATCTTAGAATTAGGCATTATTGGGACAACGTTCAGTATCTCTCATTTGGTACACTCAACGATGATGGAACACTAAAACCCATTGACTTTGACGGAAATGATGATTCCGGAGCACATGCCTTTAACCAAAATTTCAATCTCTTCAATGTGGACTTTCAGTTCAGCTGGAGATTTGCACCGGGAAGTGATATGTTTTTGGTCTGGAAAAATGAAATTTTCAAATCTGATGAGGAATATTTAAGCTCATACAGTCAAAATTTTGGTCAGCTATTTGATGGTGGTCAAAGCAATAGCATATCCCTACGGGTGGTGTATTATTTGGATTATTTGTATCTCTTTCCCAAAAAATCTTCATGAGCAGAATCATTTCCATCGATTTTGGCGAAAAAAGAACGGGCATTGCCGCTACTGACCCTTTTCAAATCATCGTCACCGGACTCACAACCATTCCTACATCCGAACTGAAAAAGTTTTTGGTGGATTACTTATCCCAAGAAAAGGTAGAAAAAATCGTCATCGGCTGTCCGCAACATAAAGACGGAACCTATACACATATCAAGCCAAATATAGATGCACTAAAAACTTGGATACTAAACCAATGGCCGAATATAGTTGTTGACTATGCAGATGAGCAATTCTCGTCTGTTTTGGCAAAAGACATCATCCTCAAAAGCGGCGTCCCAAAAATGAAAAGAAGGGACAAATCTTTGGTAGATAAAGTCAGCGCCGTTGTGATATTACAAAAGTATTTAGGCCATATTTAGATTAATTTTTGAATGATTTTACCAATTTATACATACGGACATCCTGTTTTGAAAAAAAAATGTCTCCCGATTGAGAAGGATCATAAGGAACTGGCATCGCTCATTGAAAATATGTGGGAAACGATGTACCAAGCGAAAGGAGTGGGATTGGCAGCGCCTCAAATTGGGCAAAATATCCGAATATTTATCGTTGATACCATCCAGATCATGGAAGAAGAGAAGAAGGAAGAAGGCATCAAAAAAGTATTCATCAATGCACAAGTTCTAGAGTCTTCCGGAAATCCATGGACGTATGAAGAGGGATGTCTTTCTATCCCCAATATTCGTGGGGATGTAGAAAGGCCGGAAAAAGTGGTTATCCAATATGTCGATGAATCCTTTAAACAAAAGACTGAGATGTATGAAGGGATCAATGCCAGAGTCATACAACATGAATACGACCATATAGAAGGTAAATTATTCATAGAAATGCTCGGCCCCGTCAAGAAAAAAATGATCCAGCGCAAGCTCTCAGATATCAAACAGGGTAAGATTGTTGCGGATTACAAAATCAAATTTGCAAGGGTATAGAAAAGTGCACACACTATTGTGTGTGCATAGGCAATACGGGTCAAATAGATCTATGCTTTCCTCCCAAAAATAATCCGCTTTCTCAATACCACAACATCTCATCCCTTTTCATTCGCGGATCCATTTTCCTGCGCCAAGGGTTTTATTGCCTTGTTCTACCTTGTAGATGTATACCCCTTGTGGGAGAAACTCCAAATCAAGCGAAATCTCATCCGCACTAAAGCCCTTTGCTGTATATACATTATATCCGTTGATGTCATACATGTGGATGTTTACGGTACCATCTACATCACATAAATGCAGATGTAATGCGCCAGATGAAGGATTCGGGAAAGCAGTTAATTCTTGATACTTACTTACATCTTCTACTGCCACAGGTTTTATACCCAACTCCTCACGGGTGATGCGCATCAATCCAGTACTTCTATTTCCTTCAGCCTCTACCAACTTACCACTGCTGTTGTAATAGTAATATCCTAAACTATTTTCTACTATGAAGTCACCGTCATCAAGCGGGATGAAGGTATTCTGAAAAGTGACATCTCCGGCATGAGACATTTCTACCTTCTTTTTCAGTGCGAAGGAACCATCATCTACCAAATATACGTCCATGATATGGGTGATCGCATGTGTGGTAGCGTTACCTTTAAGATCATAGCAAATCACGATGAACCTATCCAATGACTCATCATAAAAAAGGGTAAATATTTCATACTTACTCAAAAGCGCATCGTTGAGCTCAAACGTCTTGATCAAATTTCCTTCATAGTCACATAAAAAGCTCCTAATGTTATAGTTCCATGGACTGGGATATGCTTGTGCTATCATCACATACTTATCAGAGTGCCAATAAATTCCGGCGTAGTAGGGTTGAAATCCAAAATAGGTAATATCCGCCCTACTGACCTCTTCCAGAGTGGTAGTATCAAGAGCGATAATGCGGTAAGATAGATCATCCGTCGAGTTTTCGAATGTGAAATATTTTCCATCCCTTTTTATAAACGAGGAGCGAGATCTTGCAATATCCGGAAATCTGTATTGGATAGTATCTTCAACTACAAAATTGGCTTGTGCGTCAATTTTCCCCTTGTATAACACAGAAATTAATTTAGGATTATAATAGTGCCTTTTAAATAAAAAATTCAATTCATTATTTGAATTGATCCCATAAATATCCCAGTCTTGACTTCCATCATACACAGAAAATAAGAAATTTGGATTAGAATCCGGTGAATTATATGCATTCAAAAATCCATTCTCTGCATTCATATTTACAGTAAACAATTTGCAATTAAAATCCGTAACATGCCATGATAATTGTTTTGGGTCATACGGCCTTCTGAACCCTACGATGACGATATTGCCTTCTTGGTCAAACGTCTGGTACATGGGCAGGAGCTGATATCCGAATTCAGGCATGTCGATATTCCTTGCCCATAGTAAGGCACCCGAATTTATATCCACGCAGCTAACTCGGAATCCCGTCCAGTCGTATTTGAGGATGGTGCTACATCGGTAAAGCTTACCGTCCTTGATAAAATCCCCTTTGGTATTGATCTCATCAAAGACATTGTATCCATTAAATTTACTGGGTTCTATATACGTGGAGTCAAAAACATCCAGCGTCCACTTGGTATGCATGTTCGCAAATGTGACAGGTTCCCACGGTTTTACAGGCACCTGTCTGAGTAGTTTCTGGCTATGTATATGATAACATGTGAAAAATAAAAGTGTAAAAATGATCTGTCTCATGGTGGTTGGTTTAAATTAAATCAAAGTCCAATTAAATATAAATTATGCTTTCCTCCCAAAAATAATCCGCTTTCTCAATACCACAACATCTCATCCCTTTTCATTCGCGGATCCATTTTCCTGCGCCAAGGGTTTTATTGTCTTGCTCCACCTTATAGATGTATGCCCCTTGTGGGAGAAACTCCAAATCAAGCGAAATGTCATCCGCACTAAAGCCCTTTGCTGTATATACATTATATCCGTTGATGTCATACATGTGGATGTTTACGGTACCATCTACATCACATAAATGCAGATGAAATGCCCCTGCTGAAGGATTCGGAAATGCAGCTAAATCCTGACCTCCACCTATATCTTCCACAGCCACAGGTTTTATACCCAACTCCTCACGGGTGATGCGCATCAATCCCGTACTTCTATTGCCCTCCGCTTCTACCAATTCTCCGGTGCTGTTGTAATAGTAATATCCTAAACTATTTTCTACTATAAAGTCACCATCCTCAAGCGGGATGAAGGTGTTCTGAAAAGTGGCATCTCCTGGATGAGACATTTCTACCTTCTTTTTCAGTGCGAAGGAACCATCATCTACCAAATATACGTCCATGATATAGGTGATCGCATGTGTGGTGGCATTACCTTTAAAATCATAGCAAATCACGATGAACCTATCCAATGACTCATCATAAAAAAGGGTAAATATTTCATACTTACTCAAAAGCGCATCATTGAGCTCAAATGTCTTGATTAAATGTCCTTCATAATCACATAAAAAGCTCCTAATGTTATAGTTCCATGGACTGGGATATGCTTGTGCTATCATCAAATACTTATCCGAGTGCCAATAAATTCCGGCGTAGTAGGGTTGAAATCCAAAATAGGTAATATCCGCTCGACTGACCTCTTCCAGTGTGGTGGTATCAAGTGCGATAATGGAGTACGATAGATTCTTCGTTGAAATCTCATAGGTGTAATACTTTCCATCTTTTTGAATAAAAGTGGATCTGCCTTTATATAAATCAGGAAAGTTGTATTGGATAGTATCTTCTACTATAAAATTGGCTTGTGCGTCAATTTTTCCCTTATATAACACAGAAATAAAATTCGGGTCAAAATAATGCCTTTTAAATAAAAAATTCAATTCATTATTTGTATTGATCCCATAAATATCCCAGTCTTGACTTCCATCATGCACAGAAAATAAGAAATTTGGATTAGAATCCGGTGAATGATATGCATTCAAAAATCCATTCTCTGCATTCAAATTTACAGTAAACAATTTGCAATTAAAATCCGTAACATGCCATGACAATTGTTTTGGGTCATACGGCCTTCTGAACCCTACGATGACGATATTCCCTTCTTGGTCAAATGTCTGGTACATAGGCAGGAGCTGATATCCGAATTCAGGCATGTCGATATTCCTTGCCCATAGTAAGGCACCCGAATTTATATCCACGCAGCTCACTCGGAATCCCGTCCAGTCGTGTTTTAGAATGGTGCTACATAGGTAGAGCTTACCGTCCTTGATAAAATCCCCTTTGGTATCGATCACATCGAAGACATTGTATCCATTAAATTTACTGGGTTCTATATACGTGGAGTCAAAAACATCCAGCGTCCACTTGGTATGCATGTTCGCAAATGTGACAGGTTCCCACGGTTTCACTGGCGCCTGCCTGAGTAGTTTCTGGCTATGTAAATGATAACATGTGAAGAATATGAGTGTAAAAATGATCTGTCTCATGGTGGTTGGTTTAAATAATTTTCACGGACATCTGTTTTTCATACGCTATGTTCCTCACCTTGGGAATGAGTCCGTATTCTATTTCCCCATATTTATGTTGTCTTTCCATGAGTGATATCCACCTACAATGTTCCCCATTTTACTATCATTGTCGGCTTAGCATTCTCTCTGTGTCACTATATCTTTGACAAATATAAGATACACTTTTGATATTAAGCATTTATTAACAAAAAAAATAAAAAAATATTTTCTATACACTATCGGACAAAGAGTATGTTTAAATTTTGTTTTTGGATAATGTAATGGAATTATTTTGGACGGAAAAAGGCAAATTTTGCAGTCGAATGTGGGCAATTTGACGAAAAATTTAACGAATTTGTAGCCAAAATACAACATTTTCTTGCTAAAGGATAAATTTTAAACATTCTCTTAGAGCAACTTGGATTCAAATTCTTCAATTGAATTTCAGACGAATTTGCTTATAACGCAAAGCTTTTTTGGCCAATATTCTTTCCTACACTTGCATTTGGATGTGTAGATGCTCCTATCTTCCTCCTCATTTTCCAAATGATTGAATTTTTTGTTGATGTTTTACATAATACTGATACACAGCATAGTATAATTTTCATACCTTACTCCATTCTCAAGAATATCAGATTGCATATTTGCTCTATTAACCCGTATATAACCCGTATATAACCCGTATATAACCCGACTATAACCCGTATATAAGCCGACTATGCCCCATATCAAGGTTTTTTCCTCAATTCTAATTCCCTGAAAATGCTCTTGATGTACTACTTCATCTCTTACAAGATATTGCGTCTATAGCAATATTGCTGTCCGAAACTTTATTCGCTAAAAATATCACTAAACATATAGGAATTACTACAAAAATTTGGATGCATTTTCCAATATATGTCAAGCTCACATTATTTTACGTTTAAATAACTGTAAAAGCCTTGACTACTTTAGATAAATATATGCATTGTACCCTAATTTTACTCAAATATTCTACTAAAATAGAAAAGTGATATTTGTATTCCATACATTCTTTTATAATGTATTAAATATTAATTTTTATTTACATATATTTGCAATGTTTTTATCATATAATAGAATTTACCAATGTCCAATCAAGCATTCAGGGTACAAGGAAATGCTTCCCTTTCCGGCACCATCACGCCTCAGGGAGCAAAGAATGAAGCGCTTCAAATCATCAGTGCAGTGCTCCTCACCAATGAAAAAGTGACCATAAAAAACATCCCTGACATTGTAGATATCAGAAAACAAATAGAACTGCTGAAAAGTCTTGGTGTCCACATAGATAGACTCAACAACGACACCTATACATTTCAAGCCAATGATGTATCCCTTGAATCACTGACCACACCGGAATATCAAGAAAATGCAGGTAAAATACGGGGTTCAGTCATGCTACTCGGTCCACTTCTTGCACGATTTAAACGGGCTTACCTCACCAAACCGGGAGGAGACAAGATAGGCAGAAGGCGGCTTGACACCCATTTCTTGGGTTTTCAAAAATTGGGTGCAGATTTTCATTTTGACCACAATACAGATCAATATTTTATTGGCGCTGATCAATTGGTCGGTACCTACATCCTTATGGAGGAAATCTCCGTCACAGGTACTGCCAATGTACTTATGGCAGCTGTATTGGCTGAAGGTACCACAAAGATTTATAATGCAGCCTGTGAGCCTTACTTACAGCAATTGTGCCTCCTGCTGAACAACATGGGTGCCAAAATCACAGGTGTAGGTTCTAACCTACTGACGATAGAAGGGGTGACAAAATTATCGGGAGCGACGCATACCGTATTACCTGATATGATAGAAATAGGCAGCTTCATCGGTCTTGCAGCAATGACACAATCTGAATTGAGAATAAAAAATGTATCCCTACCAAACCTTGGAATCATCCCTTCCACTTTTGAAAAATTGGGTATAGAAATTCTGTCAGAAAATGATGACCTCATCATTCCCGCGCAAGAACTGTACGAAATCCACAGCTTCTTAGATGGTTCAATCATGACGATTTATGATGCACCGTGGCCGGGATTTACACCGGATTTATTGAGCATCATTTTAGTCGTCGCCATCCAAGCCAAAGGCAGCATCCTCATCCATCAAAAGATGTTTGAGTCCCGTTTGTTTTTCGTCGATAAGCTGATAGACATGGGCGCACAAATCATCCTATGTGATCCGCATAGGGCGACGGTGATAGGCCTTGAAAGGAAATCACAACTGAGAGGCATTCAGATGAGTTCTCCGGATATTCGTGCAGGTGTTTCTCTGTTGATAGCAGCGCTCTCAGCGAGAAGTGAAAGCATCATCTTCAATATCAACCAAATAGACAGAGGGTATCAGAATATAGATGGCAGGCTGAATGCCTTAGGTGCCCAAATAGAACGTATCGAACTCTAACGATGGTTTAGATCATCATAAAAATCTATGGTCAAAACCCATTGGAAAGTCCTAGGCCACAACTTGCTCTTGTTCACCCATCATCTTTCTCAAATTCATGAGTGCGTACCTCATTCTCCCTAGTGATGTATTGATGCTGACGCGTGTTAATTGAGAAATTTCCTTGAAACTCATATCTGCATAGTGACGCAATATGACTACTTCACGTTGCTCAGCGGGCAATCGATCGATAATCTCTCTCAATTTTTGGTGGGTTTGACTCTTCATGATGAATTTCTCCATGTTGTCATCTTTTGATTCGACCACGTTGAAAATGTCAAATGTCTCTGATGAAGACACCTTCACCATGCGCTTTGCCCTTCTAAAATGATCTACACAGAGGTTGTAGGATATGCGCAAAGCCCATTGAAGAAACTTACCTTCGTTGTTGTATTTATCTTTTCTCAAAGTGTCCACAATTTTGATAAATACTTCCTGGAAAATATCTTCTGCCAGTTCTGTATCTCTGACAAATAAATAGATGGAAGTATAAATTTTGTCTTTATGGCGATTCAATAAGACTTCAAAAGCGGATTCGTTTCCCGAAAGATAAGAGGTAATTAATTCTTGATCTGAAAAAGATTTAAGCTGCTGCATATCTACACAATAAAATGGGTTAAAAAATTTTCTTATTTTAATAAAGTGTAGATGTGATACTTATAGGCTAAATACGGCTTAAATTTTAAGTGAATAATGAATATTGTTGCAAATATACTACCAAGTTTTTAATTCCATCAAATTATTTTCATAAAATTTTCGGAAAGTTTCTAAAGATCGTTGCTATATAAAATGAAAAAGGCAGTAAAATTGACTTTCACTGCCTTTTCTTTTATGATTTATTTTACTGTTATAAGTAAGGTGCAATCACTAATGCAACCACTGATATCAACTTTAGTAAGATATTGAGTGATGGTCCGGAAGTATCTTTGAATGGATCTCCAACGGTATCTCCTACCACTGTAGCCTTATGAGGTTCAGAACCTTTATAATACTTTTTACCTTGGATATCCACACCTTCTTCAAACATTTTCTTGGCATTATCCCAAGCGCCACCTGCATTTGATTGGAAGATGGCCATCAACACGCCACAAGAAGTGACACCTGCCAATAAACCTCCAAGCATCTCAGGCCCACCCAAAAATCCAATAAGTACAGGACTAATCACGGCTAATAAACCAGGAACTACCATTTCTCGGATAGATGCTTTTGTGGAAATTTCCACACACTTTCCATACTCGGCTTTGCCGTTTGCCTTTTCAAATTCTGTTCTGTCAGCTGCAGACCAATCCTTCATTTCTTTGTCTTCGTTTTTACGCATCAAAGCAAGTGCATTTTTGAGCTCAGGAATGCTATCAAACTGCCTTCTCACTTCTTGAATCATATCCATCGCTGCCCTTCCTACTGCATTCATTGCTAAGGAAGAAAACAAGAATGGAAGCATCGCTCCGATCAATAAACCTGCCATCACCATTGGATTGGCTACATTGATACTGGTCACGTGAGATGTGGTCATAAATGCCGCAAAAAGTGCCAAAGCCGTAAGTGCTGCTGATCCGATGGCGAATCCTTTTCCTATCGCCGCTGTGGTATTTCCTACAGCATCCAATTTATCCGTTTTTTGTCTTACATCTTTTGGCAATTCTGCCATTTCTGCGATACCACCCGCATTATCAGAAATGGGACCGTAAGCATCTACTGCCAATTGGATACCTGTGTTTGAAAGCATTCCAACCGCTGCAATGGCGATTCCATACAATCCTGCGAAGTAATATGCTCCAATAATGCCCGCTGCCAATATCAAAATCGGAATCGCTGTGGATTGCATTCCCACGCCTAATCCCGCAATGATATTTGTAGCTGATCCTGTCAATGATTGATTGACGATAGATTTTACAGGTTTTGTACCTGTTCCGGTATAAAATTCAGTGACGATACCTATCAACAAACCCGCCACAAGTCCTATAATCACTGCCCAAAATACGCCCATAGAAGTAAATGTCGTATCCCCAAGTGTCCAAGACTCAGGTAACATCCACGCTACAATAAAAAACGTCGCTGCCAACATAAGCGCAGCAGATATAAATTCTCCTCTATTTAAAGCTTTTTGGGGATCTCCCTTTTCAGTCACTTTTACAAAAAAAGTACCAATGATGGATGTCACGATGCCCACTCCGGACAATACCAACGGCAACAAGACCGCATTGAGTCCCATGAACTCATTGGAAGATTCAAATCCAGGTATATTTAAAAATACTGCTCCCAAGACCATTGTACCGATGATGGCTCCAACATATGATTCAAAAAGGTCAGCGCCCATTCCAGCAACGTCACCTACATTGTCACCCACATTATCCGCAATGGTAGCAGGGTTCAAAGGGTGATCTTCAGGAATTCCTGCTTCAACTTTCCCTACTAAATCCGCTCCCACATCTGCTGCCTTTGTATAAATACCACCTCCGACTCTAGCAAATAGAGCTATAGAAGATGCGCCAAATGAAAAGCCTGTCAAAACAGTGATCACTTTGGCTAAGTCCCAACCCATATTTGAGTACACCATAAATAAGGTTCCTAATCCAAGGACACCAAGTCCTACAACACCCATTCCCATCACAGAACCACCGGCGAAGGCCACTTCAAGTGCTTTTGCCAAGCTTGATCTTGCTGCATTTGTGGTACGTACATTGGCTTTTGTGGCGACCTTCATACCAATAAAACCTGCCAATGCGGAACAAAGTGCTCCAATAACAAATGATAGTGCCACTAAAGGAGAAGAACCTTCTGATAAACCGCTTATACCAAGGAGAATAGCGACAGCAATCACAAAAATTGCAAGCACCTTATATTCTGCCCTTAAAAATGCCATCGCACCTTCAGTAATGTTCTTAGCAATGTTGGCCATTTTCTCATTTCCAACCTCCTGAGCAGAAACCCAAGAACTCTTCCAATAGGTAAATAGCAATGCAAAAATTCCAAATATTGGAATCAGATAAATTAAACTTTGTCCCATATCTTGTTGATTATCGTATTATGTTGGTGAAATAAATTTTTTATAAAGGTCACAAAAGTATTAATATTACCTCTAATAATAAAATTTGGAACAAGGATTTTTCTTTTAACCAAACCATACATTAATGTTAATATTTATATAAAAACCAATAAAAATTACATTCAACCCTTGACACTTGTAGTTATTATATGTAATTTTATCAAAATTTAGTACCCATGATCATTTTTTTAATTGCCTTGACGATTGTCGTCAGTTTTGGGGATAGGATTCTCAAAGAGGCGTAGCAAACAGAAAGAAGACTGATATTTACCCCTGAAATATCAGTCTTTTTTAATTACTCAACGTACCTTTGCAACAGCCTTCATGCTCATGGGTCAATTTTTACAATGGGATTATTTTTTGTTTCAGATCATCAATACCAGATGGTCGAATCCTCTCATGGATGCCCTCTTTCCTATCTGGAGAAATCCCTATTTTTGGCTACCATTGTATGTCTTTATTTTAGCTTTTTTTGTCTTCAACTATGGTAAAAAAGCCTATTGGATATTATTGTTCACACTACTTACGGTGATGACTTCCGATAGCTTCAACAGCCAATTAGTGAAAAAATCAATACAAAGATTACGCCCTTGTAATAATGAATTTGTGGAGGTTATTTCTCGAGTACAGTGTGGATCAGGGTTCAGTTTTGCTTCGACGCATGCCGCCAACCACTTTGCTTTGGCTGCATTTTGGTCTATGACATTTGGGCAAGTCATGCCTTCCATTAGACGATGGTTATGGCTTTGGGCTGCCAGCATTGCATTTGCTCAGGTCTATGTCGGTGTTCATTTCCCTTCTGACGTTTTTGTTGGAGCTTTGATGGGTTTCATTATTGGATATCTGTACGCTTTAGTTTTCAATAAATATTACTCCAATTATTTTCTTGAAAATACAATGCCAAAACAATGATGGACAAAAGTCTTATAATTGCAAAACTCCAAAGCGTAACCGATCCTGAAATTCCGGTTCTTACAATTGATGATTTGGGAATCTTAAGAGATGTCGAAATTGATGAAGACTCAGTCACTGTGTTCATCACACCTACCTACAATGGTTGCCCGGCCATGGATATGATTTCAGTGCACATCAAGGCAGCATTACAAGAACTTGGTATCAATAATGTGGAAGTGAAGCTCATCATGCATCCGGCATGGACAACGGATTGGATCAGCGATGAAGGAAGAAAAAAATTATGGGATTATGGCATCACACCTCCGCAACAAGGGGCAGCAGAATTAAGCCTCGATGATTTTACGGATCCTGTCGTTCCTTGCCCACGTTGCACGTCTAAAAATACGAAAATGGTGAGTAGGTTTGGTTCTACAGCGTGCAAATCTTTATATCAATGCAACGACTGCTCGGAACCTTTTGACTATTTCAAGTGCCATTGATTATGGGCACAATACTTTAGCATAAATCACTTGGCCTGCATCATCTACAATCAGACAATACACCAAATTACTTCCTGACAATGGCATATTAAACTCTTCAAAATCGGACTGTTCAAGAGAATGCCCAAAGAGCAATCTGCCCATCATATCAAAACATATAAAGTTTCCGGTAAACGACGATTGAAAACGTAATTGTATTTTGTCATAAGCATAGTTGACAGATACCGTTTGATTGGTACCTGTATTATCCACCACATCCACTGTTGCTTCACAGGTTTGATCGATGTTATTACAAAATGCTCTAGAAACCAAGGAACAATCCAAAATATACGGATTCAAAGAACCTCCCTGATAGAAGGCAATTTTCTGATTCCGAACCCATTCTACACTGTCCACAGGGTCGTAATAGTGCCATTCGCAAAGTGTTTCCATTTGATTTTCGAAAAAATGGGAATCTGCCGCCAATGACTGATCTGTGTACATCGTATAGAAATAGAAAATAGCTCTTGCAATATCCCCTTTGACAGATTCTCTAGGTTCAAAGTAGTCATTATTTGTCTCCGAATATAAATCTCTGGTTTGGGTTAGCGGCGGACTAGTCATTTCATTGATTAAGTAGTACCACCTCTTCGTTTCATTATCGGGAATATCATCGTATTCTTTATCTGCACGGTCACTGTTCACCTTACTCTTTGAAGGAAATAAATTATGCATATCGCCCTTCGCCACTCCGGAAGCTCCTTTGGACTCAGGATAACAATGCTCTGTATTGATACCATTGGGAATTCCATTCATATAGACGGCTTGTGTGGGGTCGCTTCCCGGTGGAATAAAGATGCCCATACCTGTATAAATACAATACAATGTGTCATCGACGGCATCTACTTTTGAGAATAGTGTGTCCCTGGCTGTATTGTAGTCCAAAACCACAGAAGGTTTGTAGGTCTCTTTCAATTGCGCCAATAGTGCTGCGCCTTCTAAATCAGAATATACAGGCTGATAAAAAAACTGCGCTTGAGCTGATATCACGCTCAGTAGGCTGATGAAAGCAATTATTGTATATCTTTTCATCATCGTTATGATTTTATATTTTTAATTTTTATATTCCGATACCAAACTTTGTCCCCATGATCCTGGATGGAGATGTGCCCTTTCCTAGATTTTCCGAAATCCGGCATATCCTTAAATTTACTTTTTGCAATCATGTCTTCCCAGTCTTTATTGAACATTTGAGTTGAGACTACATGAACACCATTAAGCCAAAAATCCAGCTTCCCCTTGATCGACTGTATCACAACATCGTTCCATTCACCTGCTTGTTTGACTGATTCCGTTGTACATGATATTAGGTCGAATAGATCGCCGGCTCTATGTGTTTTGTACTGAGCGTCGGGATGACAGCTGTTATCCAATACTTGCATCTCAGGCCCTGTTTGCCAAACGTAATCGTACTTTTCAGATTCTACAACATTGAACATGATGCCGTTATTCCCACATTTGGATATCTTCCATTGTAGCTTTAAAATAAAATTCTCAAATTCCCTATCGGTGATGATATCTCCTCCGTCTTGTGCTTGCCAATGGCCCTCAGCGTTTGACTGTGCATGCAGATGGATGGCCTGATCCTCCACAATCCAATCCCTTCCAATCGTATTTTTTCTGTAGTTTCTCCATCCATTTAAGGACTTACCATCAAATAAAAGCTCCCATCCGTCATTGATTTCTTCTTTTGTCAGAGAATTTGGTGACAAAGAACTGTTTTGACAAGATTGGGCTCTACTGAATTTTGAATTGCAAGAATTGAATAAGGTCAAAGAGATTATGCATAAAAAAATCAAAGCAAACCGACGGAATGGCATCATTTAAACATGTGTTTTGAAGGCACTAAATTACTATAACTTTGAAAAGAATGGAAGGAAAGCACTTTTATTTTTGGAAATGAGGATGATTAGAGGCAGTAGAAAGTGTGTGGATTCATCAACCAGGAAAGGGTTTTAAAATACCTAAAATCAAAAATGTTGATGCGGTCTTCGACAAAAAAATTGGTACTTAGAATATTTTGATTTTGAAAAATAGTATTTATTTCAACCACTCTTAATGTCCACTATTTCGGTGAAGTATAATTAGGGTAAAATTCAAGAAATACAATATGGGCAAAAAAATATTAAAAGAATACAAAAGAAATTTTGCCAAATAATATTTAATTGTATTTTTGCTTTGCAATATTTTAACTTATTAAAACTAAATTTTAAAAGTTTTCATGGTTTTTATTGGATAAGTTGATCCATTATCCTTATCCAATTTAAAAGAACGAGTAGGAATGCTTGGATTTATTAATTTTAGATAAGAAAAAATAGTTGTATGAATTCATTAAGATGTATTATTATTGAAGATGAATTAAATTCTCAAAAGTTACTGAAAAAAATAATAGAAGATTATTGCCTTGACATTGAAATCAATGGGATTGCAGATAGCATCGACCAAGGCTTACAAATAATAAATTCACTTCATCCCGATATTGTTTTTGCTGATATTGAAGTCAAGGATGGAAATATTTTTGAATTGTTTGATCGACTTGAAAGGAAAGATTTTCATTTGATCATCACCACTGCCTATAAGGACTACGCTTTTGAAGCATTTAAAAGAGAAGCTGTAGATTATATAATGAAACCATACAATCCCATAGATATTGTGAATGCTGTCAATAGAATAAAGAAAGTAAAAAGGAATCGCTTTATTTCAGAGAATGAAGCTGGTTTTGATCATACATCCAACGAAAAGGTGAGCTTAAGTACTCAAGATGCCGTGTATTTTCTCAAGCCAAGTGACATAATCTACATAATGGCTGATGGAGCATATTGCAATGTTTATCTTAACGACAATTCAAAAATTATGATTAGTAAATCAATTGGTGATTTTGAAAAGCAACTAAATTCATTATGTTTTTCTAGGATTCATAACTCATATATTGTCAACACGAACCATATCAAGCAGATTATGAAATTGGATGGTGGATGTATATGCCTCACAAATGGGACGCAGCTTCCCATCTCTAGAAGAAGACGAAATGAAATTATGCAAAGTTTACTCAATGCAAGCTGACAATTTGCTTTTTTTATTTATTTCCTTAAGGAGTATATTTCGTAAGAACCAGTTTTGGATCCTAAGTATTTTGCTATTATTGACAAGTTCTAATATTTTGGGCCAAGAATCAAATTACATCTTCCAAAAATTTACCACTCAAGATGGCTTACCTAGTAATGAATGTCACAAAGTGATTGAAGATTCTCATGGTTATATTTGGATTGGTACGGATCGAGGCATAGTCAAATATAATGGATATGATTTTAGGTATTATGGTGTAGAAGACGGTATAGATGAAATGGTCATCTTTGAAATTTTTGAGGACGAATGTGGAAGGATTTGGGTAGGTGGAATCAAAAATCAACTGTATGTATATGACCGCGAAAGTGATAAGTTTAAAAGCTATAAGTATAATGGCATCATTGCAGATTTTATTAAGGATAAGAACAGATTATATATTTTAAAAATCTATGTGGAAAAAGAAAAAGTCTATTTATCCATCACTAGATTTGGCTTGTTAATCATAGATGCTCACGGTAAAGTAAATTTTGTAAATGACAAAAACAACATTTACATAATGATTGACAACAAACAAAATGTACATTATGCCATGGTTGCTGATTCTATATCTTTATACAATACAATTATAAATATAGAATCTTATTCTTATTTCTTTTGTAATAATAGAATTGAACTGAATAAGAAAGAACTGAATTCCGGTCTAGCAATTGAAAATTTTAATGCTGTTTTATTTGATGATTATCTTTTAATAAGTCTAGATAATAAAATTATGTATTATGACAATGACACAAGTTACTTAATCAAGGCAATTAATGCAAATGTCATAGAACAAGATCAAAATCACAATCCGGTCTTTTTTTTAAATGATAGAAAGGAATTGGTAAGATATTTTGATATTTCAAAGCCAGAGTATGAGGTGATTTTTGCAAACATAGAAGCTACGGGATTTTTAGAAGATACACGAGGTGGGTATTGGGTAACAACCATTTCAAACGGTGTGTTATACATCAAAAATCCAAAAATTCAATACCTAAATCTTGAATTTCAAAATGATGTATTTTTTGCTATTGAAAAACTGAAGGACAATTCCATTGCAATTTCAAAAAAGAAAAAGGCCATTTTTGTTTATGATTTTGAAAATAAAAAGATTACCTATAAAAAAAAAGTAGTCAGATTTACATATAATTTGCTTAAATATGATGAACAAACAGGATATCTTTGGGTTGGCTTAGGTTCTGATTTGATTGCAATTGATGCGGCAAATAAAGGGATACCTATAACCAGCTATGGTTCACCACAAGTGTGTGTTTTTTTTAAGGATAAATGTATTCTTGGTGGGCCAAATAATAGGTATAAAATAATACCACGACAACCGAAAATTTATGCTTTTGAGAAAGCTACTTATATATTTTCTAGGAATCAAAATTTTAGAATTAATTGCTCTAACAAAATACAAGATAACCTATATTTTGGCACAATGAATGGTCTGTTCAGAGTTATTGAATTAAATAATGGTAAAACTGAAACCGTTCCTGAATTTAAAAATAGAAGAGTTCAAAGTTTATTTGCCGATTCTCTAAATCATACTATGTTGGTGGCGACACTAGATGGAGGATTAGGCATACTGCACGAAGACTATTGTGTTGATTTTATTACTAAAAGAGATGGACTAAGCTCCAATAATCTTGAAGATGCAAAAACTTCAGAATCCGGAAATATTTGGATAGCAAGTTTAAAAGGATTGAGTAAGATTAGTATAAAAGATGGAGTACATCACATTGAGAACTTTTCTACCAGTTATGGTTTACCTACAAATAATTTTAATGAATGTGAAATTATAAATGGCAAAGTGTACGCTACCTCAGATCATGGAGTAATCGTCTTTGATGAAAATATTTCTACAATAGATACATTTAGACCAAAGCCCAAAATTATTTCGATTTTCAATGAAAGTGACAGGATTTCATTGGATCGAAATTGGGATTTTCCATATAATAAAAATGAACTCAAAATTGATTACTTAACGATTGACTATGCACACGTGGCCAATATGATGTATAGGTATAGAGTCAATTCTGGACCATGGATTGAAACAAAAAACAGGGAGCTATTTTTGACCAAACTACAACCTAATAAATATTTGATAGAGATTCAATCACAAAATAAACAAGGATTGTGGAGCGATTCATCCACATTTTCATTTAAAATCAATAAGCCATGGTGGGCATCGATTTGGTTCCGATCTATAAGTGCCTTGTGTTTTATACTAATTATCCACAGTGTATTCAGATATGTTAATCAAAAAAACGTAGAAAAGAAGAAATATTTAGATGAAATTAGAATCTTAGAAAAGGAGGCATTAAATTCTCAAATGAATCCTCATTTTATATTCAATTGTCTTAATTCAATCCAGAGTTACATAATGTTGAATGAAAAAACCTTGGCTATGAGATATTTAGCTCAGTTTGCACACCTGATACGATTGTTTTTGGAAGCCAATAAAGAGGATAAAATCACACTTTCCGATGAAATCAGCCTATTAGATAATTATTGCGAACTTGAAAAAATGAGGATTCCAAATAGATTTCAATATAAAATATCAAAATCCAACAATTTGGAATTTAATGAAATTAAAATTCCACCTTTTTTAATTCAGCCATTCGTTGAAAATGCTATAACGCATGGGATGAAAGGCAAAAATGACAACTCGGGTTGTATATCCATTGATTTTGTACTAATAGATAATTTACTACATATCACTGTCCAAGACAATGGACATGGAATTCAGACGACTCATAACGCAAAAAGAAAGTCTTTTGGCATGAACTTGACAAAGAAACGACTTGACTTAATCTATGCTGAAGCTGGTAAAAATTTCGATTTGAAAATTGATTCTGATGAATGCGGCACTAAAATTCTGATTCAGATTCCTATACGTTAAGAATTTCTGATTATAAAAAAAACCATACCGAAAATAAACCCAAACCTACCATTTATAAATTGACCATAAATACATAATAACTTCATAATAATTTTGATGAAAAGAATGAATGAAAGCAGTTTTATGGGATGGAGTTAAGCAAATTCATGGCGAACTGATTCTTGATGATGGAGATGCGGTCCGATTTGAGATGGAAGATTTTCAAGATTCAAGCCTCTCATTAGTAATTCCAAGGAGCGAGATCGCTTCCATCCGATCATACAAAGTATATGACATCCTCTCGTCAGGAATGGAGATCATAACTAAGGATGGTAAGAAGAATGTGTTTGTGGTGGAGGAGATCTTAAAACTTAAAAAATAACATTTGAAAACAATTATTGTGCGAATTATAAAATATTAATTAATAAAACAAGTAAAAATGAAATTCACAGACTTAATTTTGATAGCGGTCATTTTATTGATAGCGAACATTAATTGGGCTCAAGAGTGCCCTAACAACTTAGTTATAAACCCAGGGTTTGAAAATACACAACCTGATCCTAGTGATGCCAGGAAAGTCATTCCCTTAAGTGGTTGGTCTAATCTTAATACTGGATTGGCTACTGTTGATTATTTTGTTGAAAATGAAGCACTACAATCTAATTGGATCCCACAACCTGCAAGTGGAAATTATTTAGCATTATGGATATCAAACCACTATAATGCTAATTACTTAACTGATTATCAAAGTAGAAGACGGGAGGGAGCTATTAATAAGTTGAGTTCTTCAATAATACCAAATACAGGTTCATATTCAATTTCATTTGACTATTGTTGCTTAAATACATGCAGAAATGATGGCGGTAATCAAGGAGAGGACATGCCAAAAATTGCAATTTACGGTATAAATAATCCGAACAATCAATCACCAGCTACAATAACCGGATCTCATTCTCCACCAAACATGGGCCTTTTCCCGGGTTTAAGTATTTCTTTATTGGCTACCACAACTCTAAACAGTGAATGCGGGAATGAATTATACGTAGTTAATAATCCCTCTCTTCAGCTTAGAGGTACAAAATATCAGTTTCAAGAAACATTCAATATGAATTCTATTAATCATGAAATCACACATATTTTAATCACACATAGTGACGATGTTATTCAAGACGCAATGGTTTATATAGGTATTGATGATGTTTGCATATACAGTTTGGAAATACCAACCATTTCCAATTGCTGCCAATGTTGCAAAGATCTCGAAAAAGAAAATCAAGAATTATTGGCTCAGTTAAATAAATGTTGTGAAAGAAATCCAAAATGTTGTAAAGATCCTTATCCAAAGCCTAATATTAGACCGAATCCCAAACCTAATTCAGGTGTTATACTCATCCAAAAGCCTCCAATTAATACAATTGAAAATCAACCTAAATGTTGTATTTGTTGTGATAGACTTAAAAAAGAAAATGCTGATTTATATAATCAAATAGAAAAGTGTTGCTCAAGAAAATCTTTACCGCAAGAGTCTAATAATTCTAAAAAGAACTAAGATTTTAAGTTTGGAATATGAGTCGCAATTTATCTTATTCAGTGAATTTAATTTAAAATATTAATAATGTGTAGAGTTCAATACGTAAATACTTTGGCTATTATATTTTTAATGGCCACATCATTATCTAGTCAAAAAATAAGGAATACTCCTTCTCGAGTATTTAAGGGGGATAAAAAGAATTTATCTTTTGAGTTTTGTAATAGCTATAAAGCAAATTTGAATGAATTGATTTTTCATTTTTTAAAAGCCGAAGGAACTGACATTGATATGAATAGTGTAATGTCCGTTGCCAAGATTAAACCTTCACTGACTAGTAGTCTTGCTGAGTTAGTATTTAATAATTCTCATAGTTATAATTTTCCTATAATGCATTACTACCCAGAGGCTATGATACTTCCTGACCCAATATATTCAGGGCTCTTTGAGGGGTTTTTCAGGTTGTTTGTGATTGATAATACCCATTCATATTTTTTATATTGTTATTTTGAAATAGGTAATTATTCTGATGTAACGGAAGTATTGAAAGTATATAAGTCAGGTAATCAAACATATGCCAAAATTAAAAGAGAAAATGGATTTACTCAAAATATTAAAATACTCTTGAATTTTGAAAATCCGCCATACTGCAAAATATGGTGATTTATTAACTATCAATTGATTAATATCTCTTTAATAAAGACTCATACGCTAAAATTTTTTAATTTATGAAATATAAATTTTTTATAATAACATTATTGATTATCTGGCTTAATATTATTATCAATGCCCAGAACTTAAATAATTGTACAACAACATTTGCCAATTTAACCCCAGATTTAAATAGTGGTTATGGTATGCTAGCTGCATATAATGTAAACTTAACATTTAGTAATAATTGTTGGTGTACTAATGGAAATTCTTGCCAAAAATTAAGAGTAAATATTCCTCAGAATTACACTTGCGAAGGATTAATTATAAGTACCAAGGAAGGAACTTGGTATGAGGATTTAATCGATGTGTATTACCTTAATAATTGTCAATATCAGGGTCTTGATTATAATATTAGCTCTGGTCAAAAGTCCAATTATTTTTTAAATATTAATGGAGTATCTGGAAGTACTATGACTGGTGGTTATGCTGAATATTTGATATGCAAAGGCGCTGATTTCCCATTTAACCAAAACAGTATAAATATTAATATTATAGGGAGTGACTTATGCAATTCGATCCCAATAGTTAGCCCTCCGATTTCGCCATCTTGTTCAACTTGCTGCCTAAATTACGAAAAAGGATTCACTATAACAGACATGATTTATCACCCATCCAATAAATTAGTTTCTAAAACAATTATGAGTAGATATAATGATGTTTGCATTAAAAATGGTAATCAATATTACGCAGTTTCAATTAAAAATTCAGATGGCAATTACGATGTCCAAGTCTTTAAAAATGCAAATTCAAATCCAATTATTACCATTGGTGGAAATAAAGATGAAGATGTATCCGAAATTCAGGTGGATGATTCAGGCAATATATATATATCAGGCTTGTATAAAAGCGGTTTAATATCCTTGGCTAATGGATATTCTTTAACCAATCCAAGACCAGGTTTTGATAATGGATTTGTGATAAAGTATAATTCTTCAGGACAAGTTCAATGGGCGTTTGGATTTGGAGATGGATGGGGATCAACTGTTGAAGATTTGTATATAATTGACCAAAGTAGGTTTGTTATTACGGGATTAACTTATAGAAGTGTAGATTTTGATCCACGACCTAATAACTCTGTTTTAAGTTGTAACGGTGAAATAGCTAAAGGATATGTTGCTATGTACACCGAAAATCCAACATCTTTACCTTCGTGTAACTGGGTGAAAACCTTGACCTTAGACAATGGCTATGGACCTAATAAATTAGGTGAAGGAGCAGTAGTCGGACTGGGAGTAACTGCATTAGGGAGTAGGATATTTTTCTCTGGTGATTACTTTGGCAGAAATGTAGGAAGTGGAACAGCAAAATTGATGTTTAGATTTGTAAACAGCTCCAATTCGGATTATTTTACAAACCTAACTGTTGACCCTAAAGTTAGAAAGGGATATGTTGGAGAATTGGATTTATTGGGGAATTTGAAATGGATTAAACCTCATATGCAAAATCCAGGAACGTCTCTCTATATTAATGATCTAGAAGTTTTTGGCAACGTGTTATATGGAGTTGGTATGTATGGCGTTGCGAGTTATAATATAGGTACTTCATCAGGCAGTTTTCAATACTTGAACGAAAAAGAAATTAAAAACTATGATATTGAAGAGTTGTCAATTTCAAATGATGGAAGCAAAATTTATACAATTGGTGGGTTTGGAAATGTAGCTCAAATTTTGGTTTTTGACAAAAATTGGAATGATTGCTATAAAATTACACCAGGTGAATTTGCTTACAGTAAAGGGTTTTCAATTTCATGTGAAAATCAAAAGGTTGGAATTGCCGTAGGTACTTCGTTAAATAAGTTGCATCCTAATAGCCCGAATAATAAAAGCAATCCTGTACCTATTCAAAATTCGCCTTTCAGTTTCTTTGGCGCACTCTATGGGTGTTGTCAATCAAGTGGTATTCAAAAATAATAAAAAAGTAATCATGAAAAATATATTATCCTTATTAATTGTATTAATATTTAATTTTCAAATTATCCATAGTCAATCTTGTTCTGATCCTTTATTCAGTGAATTGAATTGGTTATCTTATTTTGGTGGTTCCGGGGATGATGAAATTATTGATGTGGATGTTGACCAACTTACTGGAAATATTTATGTGTTAGGTACTACGTCAAATAGTAATTTTTTACCCAATATACACACGATTGGAAATAATTCTGCAGCAAAAAATACTTTTGTAGCTTGCTTAGATGATGCATCCAATGTTCTGTGGGCAACCATTATTCTTGGATGGGATATGCCATCATCTATTCATATGAATAATGATAAAACGCTTACTTTGGTTGGAATAACTTCAATGACCACTTTGCCTGGTCCACCTCAAACACCAACCCATGATAATACACATAACGGTGGCACAGATGTATTAATTTTAAAATTAAGTAATAATGGACAAAATCTACTTTATCAATCTTATTTTGGCGGAAACGGAGACGAATTACCTGCATCATTAGGTCCATACTCAGATCAAAATGGGCCTAAAAACACTAAATTGAAAGTAAAATATAGACCAATAAATGACAATATCCTATTGACAGGTATTACAACATCCAATAATATTATTACTACATCTAACGCTTTAGACACTTCACTAGGTAACATTTTCTTTTGCGAATTAAGCACAAACCCAAATAATCAACATATTGTATATTCAAGTAATTATTTATCAACAGATGGAATTGTAGGAGCAAAATGGGGCAATTTATCTTCTATTTTTTCACCTCTACCAAATGGCGGAAGTGCTTTTATTTCAACAAATGGCGATAATAGATATCAATCTCATATAAGCCAAAATGCCATTGATGATCAATATTCAGGTTATTTTCCAAATCCGCAATTGTTTATATTTAACCCAGATTTTTCGGTAAATTATTCAACAAATATTGGAGCATGGAGAATGGATAACGTTGACCCAGATGGGGCTTACAATGGGGTACCTGGTGATTTTAATTATTTTGATTTTGATATTGAGTATGATTTATGTGGGAATATTTATTTTTACAGCAAGGGCCAAGGATTTAAGACAGCTATTTTCAAAAAAGAATATTTATATCAATCTACAAAGTATTATCCAAAATTGCAAGATATATCCATATTTAATGATCAATATGTAATGTTACATAATCCAATCATTAAAATAAATTTAGAAGCACCTGAACCTTTTATTGAACTTATTATGGATTTTGGATATGGTGGGACAGCTTATGGATCAAACTCGGAAATTAAAATTGATAGCAAAGACAGAATTCATATATTTAGCGTAAATGAGCATACTGAATATCAGGGATATTTTGATAATTTGGGACAACAAAATCAATCCAATTTTCATTATCAAATTTTTTCTTCTGATTTAAATGTTTTGAGCACATATAATTATGGAGTAAATACAAATTTGATTAATTCATATAGTCTAGGATTGGTAGTTAAAAATGACAAAACATATATATATGGATTAAAATTTGATCCAGGATTATCAACAACTACCTCATGGACAGATAATCAAGGGGTTACACACAATACATTACAGCCAAATTTTTCTGGAGGCTTATCAGATGGTTTTATTGGCAAAATCGAGAATATATGTAATGATGTTCCTTTCGATTGTTGCGCCAATAAACATCCAGCTTACGATGCATTAAAAACTTTATATGAAAGTACTAATGGATTAGGCTGGTCAAATAATGAAGGATGGACTGATTCATGTAACCCATGTGAGTGGTTTGGTGTAAATTGCGATGCCAATGACAATGTGATAGGATTAGAGTTGAGTGATAATAATCTTGATGGGGAAATACCTGAAATATTTGACCAATTACCTTATTTAAATGTTCTTCATCTAAACAGCAACAACCTTATTGGAATAATTCCAGGGACAATTTGTGATTTAACCAACATAGAGTCCATTTGGTTGCATCAAAATCAGTTACATGGGGTAATCCCACCTTGTATAGGCTATTTGAATGACTTATCACAAATTTCATTGGCAGAAAATAATTTATCTGGTTCTATTCCAGGTGAATTAGGATTTCTCACGAATTTAGAAGTTATGCTTCTATTCGGTAATAATCTTTCTGGATGCTATCATCCAAATTTGAGAAACCTTTGCTCGCAACTAACTCACATTGGGTCATTTATTGATAATGGGAACACCTTCGATTCCAATTGGGATGATTATTGTCTAATTGGATTAGGGGAATGTGACCAATGTGATACTGATATTGTTCCCCCTATATTAACATGTGGAGTACCTTTAATAAATATTGATATATTATCAAATGGCATAGCTATAGCTGATGCTGGAGATTTTGATATAGTCGCTATTGACAATTGCGATATTAATGTACAAATAATATTCACTGACTTTAATTTAGATTGCTCGTACGTGGGCGGACCAACAATCTATCAAACCGTTGTTGCTGTAGATGATTCCGGAAATACTTCTCAATGTCAGGTTGGAGTTAATGTAAGAGACCCTCTCAACTATTGTTGCAATCATCCCGACCTCTTAGCACTTCAAGCCTTTTACGACGCTACCAATGGAGATCAATGGAAAAATACAGTTGCAGGGAACAAACCATGGTTTGAAGATTGTGATCCGTGTGGTCTGCACGATGGTACACCTTGGTATGGGATTACATGTAATGGTAATCATAGAGTGTCTGCACTAGGATTGAATTTTAACAATCTGGTCGGCACTATCCCACCTTCCATTGATGGATTGAACGAGGTAAACTGGTTAGTACTCTATGACAATCCCGGACTTACGGGTATCATTCCTAACACGATTTGCAACATTCCTCATTTGCAATTTTTTAGCCTTTTGCGAAATAATCACACGGGAAGCATTCCACCTTGTATGGCAAATATGGCGTCTTTAGTTGAAGTCAATTTTGCAAGTAATGATTTTACGGGCACAATACCAGCATTTGGAACAAATAATCCAAATCTGGTAAATTTACTATTAGCCAATAATCAATTATCAGGATCATTGCCTACTTCATTGATCAATATTCCGAATCCGTCAACGATTACCTTTAATAATAACAATTTGAGTGGATGTTATCCTCCTCAATTGGCAGATTTATGTGATCACAATATGGGCACGATTACAGGGCTAAATAATAGTAAAGTAAGTGATGGTAACAGCTTTGCTGCACCATGGGAAGATTTTTGCAGTTCCGGTGCTGGAACATGTACATCGTCAGTGAAAGATAACCAAGAAATTGATTTTTCAATTGTCCCTAACCCATCCGACAATTTTACTAAAATTATTGGCACTGATATTGATAAAGTCCAGTTGTATGATATTTATGGTAAATTGGTAAGAGAATCTGTAAAAAGTGAAATTTATATTGGAGACTTTTCATCAGGAATGTATTTAGTTAAAGTAGAATCAAATAGTCAATTTGGCTTCAAGTATTTTGTCAAAATATGATTGATTTATCATGAAATACGTATTTGTATTTGACTTTTGATAGCCTTTAGAGTGAAATTATAATTGCCTATAATAAACTCAAGCCTACCATCTATCACTTTTCTGCTACCATCCATAAAGTGATAAAGAATATTACGGTATTTATGATGAATTTTGAAGCATTTAATTACAATGCGAATACTCATTATTTCACTACTAAATGTTTCAAAAATGAATTTCAAGAATTTTATTGTACACTTTGTATGTACAGCATTGATTATCTCTTGTGGCAAAGACCTGAACCAACCTGCTTAGATGGCATTAAGAATGGCAATGAGACTGGTGTGGACTGTGGAGGAGATTGTACTCCATGTTATGAAGTTGGTGGCCAAGGTCAAGCAAATGGCATAATCATTTATGATAAAGGTGCATATACAGATGGCTGGAGATATATTGAAGTGGCGTCGGAAGATGATCCAAATTCAACTTGCTTCTTATCTAATACATTTACAACGTCCCTAAACACAGACAATAATATCGGCACAGGAAAAGCGAATACGCAGTACTTAATAAATGCGACTGGGACTAATTGGAATTTTGCTTCATCTTATTCTTTAAATGGTAAATCTGATTGGTTTGTGCCATCAAAGGATGAACTAAAGTTAATATATGAAATGAAAAGTTCAATTCCAAACTTGATATTGACTGTAGGAGAATGTAAGTCTTATTGGTGCTCAACACTGGAACAGTTACCTAACGATAAATGGACACCTACGGTTGCATCTATGACCAATGGTGTTTTTGGTTTTACTAACCCTGGTCAGCGGGTGAGATTTATTAGATATTTTTAACCATAAATTAATTAAAATGAGAAATTTGATTGTACATTTTTTTCCTGTTTTTACCTTATTGTTTCCTGTTCAAAATCAGATGAAGGTTCATGTAATAATAGAACTGGTAACTTTAACGTCACTTGCTCTAATTGTACTACTGCTAATAAATTAAATGTTTTTATTTCAGGAAATGGATTTAATTCTGGATCAGCTGTTTTATCATCCAATTTAAAAAACGTAATACCAGTTACTGCATTTAGTTCACAAATTGATTATTGGGTTAAAACTGATAAAGTTGGAAGCAATACCTAAGTCTTGTACAAGCATCAGGTTCCATAAATTTTGGAAATTTATTTGAAAAATCGGTTGAAATTCAAGTGAGCTATTAGGATTCAATCAAATAAAGAGTATGATTTATAAGGTATTTATAAGCTATTATATTTAATATCATTTTTGGATTGTTCAAATTTCTAAATGGTTACAAAATTTTGTGCTATTCATAATTGCAAACTATAGCAGAATATTTCAAAATTAAATATAAATTAAATGTGATATGACAAACATTAAATTAAATTTCGCTCCGGTGTATTTATTAATATTTACATTATGCACAGTAGTTAGTAACTAATGAAAAATATCATAATTGAACCCATACACTTTTAGTATTTTTTATCTGCTGAGCAGTGTGGTTTATTATAGTGATTCGTAGTTGCAAACTATCTGAATAAATTGATCACTTTGAAATATAACCATTTTATTATACCTTGTCATTTGATCCATATAGCAAACATATAATAAATCAATTAAAATATAAAAATGTAACATAGGATATGCAATGGGAGTTGTTTTTAATAGGAAGTTGCTTGTCTTTTATCATACCTGTAATTTGGAAAATAATTAAAGAATTTCAGTATTATTATATTTCATATGGTATTTACATAATAAGCGCAATATACTTCTTCTTACAAAACTTTCAGAACAAAAATAATTTTGAAAAATATGCTATCTTGGGTCATGGATATTTTTTTGAAAAAACATTTTTAGGCTTTTCGTTTCTATTCTACATATTATTTATATACCAACTGCTACATCATTTGCATTCCTGTATTTTTATATATTTAAAAAATTATAAAATAAATGCCATCAAGCTGATCTTAGTAACTACCATTGCCATGGTTGTGTTTGCTGGAATTTCTCAAAGATTATTTCATAGTCAGTTCTTTACGGAACTAATTATCATAATTGGTAGTTCTATCAATTCATTTTTATACCTATATGCTTCATATTGGCTAATAAGGCACAAAAATAGAATTGTACGTTTAATAGGTTATTCCATGCTTATTCTTTGTACAGGATTAACGATTGGGTTGTTTTTATATTACGTGGATAAAATGTCAAATCTTAAGATAAATCCATTTATTGTTTCTGAAATATTCTTTTTGATTGAATTGACTATTTTAAATTATATTATCTATTTTATTAGTGCGGAAGAAAAAAAGAAATTGTCATTTGCAAACTATGAGATGGAGAAAGAAATTCAGAATGCGCGACAAGAAGCACTAAATGCTCAAATGAATCCACATTTCATCTTTAATTGTCTAAACTCTGTACAAAACTACATCATGACGAATGAAAAATTTACTGCCATGAATTATCTATCCATGTTTGCCAAACTGATTCGATTGTTCTTGGAAGCATCCAATGAGGATAAAATAAGTCTAGAAAATGAAATCACCTTGCTAACTAATTACTGTGAATTGGAAAAAATGAGGACTCCTGATAAGTTTCAATTTTTTATAACAAACTCGCCTGAAATGGATTTGCAAAATATCTTCATTCCTCCATTTTTAATTCAACCTTTTGTTGAGAATGCGATCATACATGGCATGAAAGGTAAGAAAAACCGAGAAGGTATTATAAAAGTACATTTTGAGAATGAAATAAATAATTTAAGGATTACAATTTTAGATAATGGAGGAGGATTTCAAAGTACTTACGAGAAAAAAGAAACTAAATCTTTTGGCATGGAGTTAACTAAAAAACGCTTAAAACTAATTTATGATAATTTTGGCAAAAGCTATGGTTTAAATATAAATTCAAATGTCGATGGAACCTTGATATCAATAAATGTACCAATGTAAATATTAACACGCATTCAATAACAATTCAAATTAATTATTCCCACGGACGATCGCATATTATCCAAATGCTACAAAACATAAATCCGCTCCGATTTCAGTAGCCCGCTATCAGTAGTTTGTAACTACTGAAAAATATTATAATTGTTTTATATCTACTGAGCAGTGTGGTTTATTATATTGATTCGTAGTTACAAACTACGAAAAGCAGAAGTTTTTAGCAAGGATTCAGCTATAAACAAATTCCAAAAATAAACCCAAGCCTACCATCTATCACTTTTATGCTACCATCCATAAAGTGATAAAGAATATTACGGTATTAATGTCGAATTTTGAAGCATTTAATAAAATACAAATCATGAAATATTTATTGAGACTTTTATTGCCCTTATTTTATTTTAATTATACATATTCTCAAACATTATTATATCAAACGAATAATGGTGTTTTATTAAATAAGGTAAATTCAGGAATATATTTGAATTCAAATAATGATAATTTCTATCTAGATTTAAACGATAACATTCTTCCTATAAGAGATCAAAATCAAGTTGAAATAAAAGGATATCAAGTAACGGTTGATAATTCTATATATATCATAGATCAAGGAAAAATTTTTAAAATAACTAATTCAACTGGGTTGTTAGAATATGATATTAGCCCATTAAATGTTCAATATTTAACCAAATTTGGGAATGATTTAATTGCTCTAGCAAGCACTAACAATGGCTCACAAAAAAAATTAATAAATTTAAACACTGGGTATAGTTCTTCAGAATTTCCTTATTCTGTATCATATCCATATTTTATAGAATTCAATAATTTACTATTTATTCAATTTTATAGTGGAACCGCAAATCATGATGATGTTTTATGGAAATTTGACGGTTCAAATTTATCTTTAGTCACAGAAGATTTTGATTTTATCCATAGCGGAAATGTAAATTATCCATTGCAAAAACTTGATAATCATCTTATTGGCGTTAAAAAAAACGGTGAATTAGCTGCATTTAATGGTATTAATATTACAAGTTTAAACTACAATGCAAACAACAAAGACATTACTTTTCGTTTTGACCGATCAATTGTATTTGACAATAGTTTATATATATTAGCAAGATTGGAATCTGACATTATAATAATTGATGAGAATTTGAATATAAGCTACTACAATCCTCAAATTTCTAGCAACTTATACTCAATCAAAAATATTAACGGAATTTTATATTTATTGAATTTGGACTCTCCTGGAACCATATCAACACTAGATGTTAATACAATCCCGTTTATTGAAAACGTGGTAATTACTGATGATTTTCTTTATTCAAATAATTTTGAATTATTAAATAATAAAATTGCATACATTCATTCATCTGGTAACTTGAAAATTGAAGGTTTAGTTGGAGACCAATCCTGTTTTGATACTTCAGAAGGAAATGGTTCAGCTTTAATTCAATTTGAGAATGATGGTAAACTATATTTGTCTTTTGGACCTTGGGCTGAAAACTCAGGATTATTTCGCTATCCTGAAGACTCAGGAAATGGGCTTTGCCAAGATGATTGCTCCCATCCCGACATCCCAGCGCTCCAAGCCTTTTACGACGCTACCAATGGAGATCAATGGAAAAATACAGTTGCAGGGAACAAACCATGGTTTGAAGATTGTGATCCGTGTGGTCTGCACGATGGTACACCTTGGTATGGGATTACATGTAATGGTAATCATAGAGTGTCTGCACTAGGATTGAATTTTAACAATCTGGTCGGCACTATCCCACCTTCCATTGATGGATTGAACGAGGTAAACTGGTTAGTACTCTATGACAATCCCGGACTTACGGGTATCATTCCTAACACGATTTGCAACATTCCTCATTTGCAATTTTTTAGCCTTTTGCGAAATAATCACACGGGAAGCATTCCACCTTGTATGGCAAATATGGCGTCTTTAGTTGAAGTCAATTTTGCAAGTAATGATTTTACGGGCACAATACCAGCATTTGGAACAAATAATCCAAATCTGGTAAATTTACTATTAGCCAATAATCAATTATCAGGATCATTGCCTACTTCATTGATCAATATTCCGAATCCGTCAACGATTACCTTTAATAATAACAATTTGAGTGGATGTTATCCTCCTCAATTGGCAGATTTATGTGATCACAATATGGGCACGATTACAGGGCTAAATAATAGTAAAGTAAGTGATGGTAACAGCTTTGCTGCACCATGGGAAGATTTTTGCAGTTCCGGTGCTGGAACATGTACATCGTCAGTGAAAGATAACCAAGAAATTGATTTTTCAATTGTCCCTAACCCATCCGACAATTTTACTAAAATTATTGGCACTGATATTGATAAAGTCCAGTTGTATGATATTTATGGTAAATTGGTAAGAGAATCTGTAAAAAGTGAAATTTATATTGGAGACTTTTCATCAGGAATGTATTTAGTTAAAGTAGAATCAAATAGTCAATTTGGCTTCAAGTATTTTGTCAAAATATGATTGATTTATCATGAAATACATCTTGATATCTATTCTTTTTTTATCACTATCATCATTAACATGCAATTCTGATAATGGTATTACTGGACATTGGCAATGCAATAGTAATGGCACATATAAAACATTACATAATGGTGTTTGGACAGAGATTCCGGTTGCTGATTTTTATTCCACCATACAAATACACCCGCTTGAATTTGAATTTAATCCTGATGAGACATTTAGATCAATAATTCACAAAGCTGATGGTTCTGTTCAAGTGAAGGAAGGAAACTTTGTTACAAATTTTGAAGGTGATCCGAATAAAATATTTGTAAGCATGCCAAACGATACTTCAGATGATCTTTACATCACTACCATCTCACGTTCCGGTAATCAGTGGCATGCTGAATTCTATCAGCCGGCAGATGAATTCATCTTAAACCTATATCTTCAAAAATTATTTTAATTTATGTTGAAAATAGTCTCAATGATGATCATAATTTCGCTGCTTGGTTCAAAAAATATGGCACAAGATAAAGACTTTTTGTCTGTAGATTTCAAAGATTATTATCAAGCTATTGTTCTTATAAAAAAAGGAAATTGCGCTGAAGCAAATTAAAAAAAAAGCATCCGCAACCATTTTTTAGTATAAGGAGAAAGTATTGAAGTATTTTTATTGTTAATGATCCATCTAGCAAGAACGGAACTATCCTAAGTCTCACCAATATTTTTACCATATCTGTATACACCATCTCCGATTAGTCGATGATGATCATTTTCTTTGTAGCTACGTGGTCGCCACTTTCTACTTTGTACAAAAGTACGCCGCTTGCATTGATGTCCGCTCTTGTAAATTTCTCAGTATTCATACCTTTAGCAGCATTTACAACTCTCTGTGCAGCTACTTTACCTGCTACATCATATACTGTGATCGTTGCTGATCCTGCTTCAGGCATGTTGTATCTGATTACTGTCTCTGTTCTGAATGGGTTTGGTTCGTTTTGGTACAATGCAAATTCTGATGCCTCTGCATTTCTGAACTCTAAGCTTACCTTGCCAATTTCCATATCATTACCAATATAGGATTCTGCGGGTATGATGTCTGATCCTATGTGCAATGCTTCACCTAGTGTTGTTGATTCTGTAGCTTTCATCACTAATGTAAACAATACTTCACCCTCAGTTACGCTCTCTGCTTCATCATTGGAATAGCTCATCGTCAATTTACCGGTGTGAACTCCTACATTTGCATTTGTCACGGCCAATGCGCCTGACTCAACCTCTACAAACTGTGCACCTCTCACACCAATTGTAAACTGAAATCCGAAGATGTCGTTGTAGTTGCTTGCTGTCACAGGGATTCTCACTGTCTCACCTGCTACTATAGCCAGATTTTCTACAGCAAATCCAACTTTTTTAGCAGTTCTAGTTTCTACTGCAGTTACTGCTCCTACATTAACATTGCCATCGATATCCCCAATCTTCACTGCTACAAAGTTTTGATTTAATTGATCTGACATGAGATTAAAAAGCACAATTTCTTCAACAAATGGGAATGGATTCATTGGATTCAATGTCTGTGCTGCAATCGGAAATCTCCAGCTCGCATTATTCGGCAATTCCCGGTATAATCCCAAGATCAATTTTCTCAATTCTAATAAGTCATTCGATGTAATCTTCCGATTGTTGTCCGCATCTGCCGCTATCAATAAATATGGATTTGTGATGGATTGTCTGCCTAAGATATGTCTCTGCATAAGCACTAAGTCGATGGTAGAAACTCCATTTAAATAATCACCCCCTTTTCTTGCACTAATTATGTAATTATAATTATAGTTTACAGCCTTTAGGTATGTACCTGAAGTATCGGTAGTGACGACCATTGGATACTCAGGTTGACCCGATGATTGAATTACTATATCTACTCCATTAACCGGTTGGCCTTTGAAAGTCTTTACGTTTCCTGCTATATTTGACCCAGCAGACAAAGTACAACCAAGACTGACTGAAACAGTACAGAAGTCCGTATTCCAAGCCTCATCCCATACACTAACGTCGACAGCGAATTCTCCATCAACTAACCAAATATGACCCGCACTTCTTGTTGGTGGTGACCATTTATATGCTTTACCTAGATTGTATTCTGCCAATGTAGCGATCTCTCCCACACCCTTGAAGTAGTGAACCTCATTGATCCTGGATAATACAGGTTGTGTGCCATCAAATGTATAACACAATTTTGACTGCTCTGTACAATTGTCAAATGAGCCTTTGTTGAAGTTCACAGCCCACAATTCTATGAATTTGGGATTTGATTGCAGATTTGCTGTATATATACTAACACAATATGGTGTTGGTGCTTTTTTATCAACAGACATGATCTTTGCCTCACAAATATCTACATTGTCACAACCATCTTTCACCTTCCATACTACTGTGTGCGCAACATTTTCTTTTATAAGATCGAATGCAGGCAACTTCACGGAGCCACCACTCGCAGGAGATGGCTCTATATGTGTCACATACACATCATCAGCCAAAACTAGGTTAGCAAATATGGCTTGGATCTTAACCCATTCAGGATTTAAATTCCCTGTTGCCAAATACTTAAAAATATGTAACCAGATTCCATCGTATGCTATGTCGATTTGCGATGATCCTATTCTGTCAATTGTTCCATTATTCCATAAGTCTGCACATACTTGCCACTGAAGTCCGCTCTGGTCAGCACATATCAGTGAGTCAGTAGCCGATGCTTCAAGTATTATACTTGCATAACATTCACCAGTGGGGTCAGACATCAGCGGATTGGCTGAAAACATCTGGTTATTACATGTCAGTACAAGGCCTCCTGAGCCTATCAATGTGGAGTTTTGGCTCGAGTTGAGATTTTGTTTGTTATAATCATTGACAATGGGGGGATTATCAAGAATGGCTTTACTTCCCAAAAAAATGGAGGCACATTGTATTTCTCCGGTGGTATTAAAAAAGCTTTGAGCATTTATTTGCCCGAATAATAATACCAAAAATAATGTTTGGGTAATTCTACTGTTCATGTTTGTACGTTGTAATTTGGTTATAAAAAATTGTCATCAAGCACCTAAATCATGGTGCGGTGAACAATGCCTCATAGCCCAATCAAAAGCGATTGCTTAGGGGAAGGGGAGAATCATGGATTACAACATCATGGCTAGGCATAGGGAAAGATTTTCGAATTCTGAGACTGAGACTAAAATATATCTACAAATGTAAGAAGTTAAATTCTAAGCAAGGAATAAATTCGTATATTCGGTCGATATTTCGAATATTTGGTATATATATACATTTTTTTATAATGGACTGCATCTCTAGTCATTTAGCTTTATTGAATTCCTTAAACATCTTTAGTCTATTCTTACATATTTTAAGTCGTATATCCATTTTTAATCAGAAAGGTTGTTTTCAAGATAAATAAACTTTTTATCCGTTACCTAAATAAAAAAGCCACTCGATTGAGTGGCTTTTTTATTGCGTTTATGGTCATTTCATCGATTAGTCGATGATGATCATCTTCTTAGTACCTACGTGGTCACCACTTTCTACTTTGTACATTAGTACGCCGCTTGCATTGATGTCCGCTCTTGTGAATTTCTCAGTATTCATACCTTTAACAGCATTTACAACTCTCTGCGCAGCTACTTTACCTGCTACATCATATACTGTGATCGTTGCAGATCCTGCCTCAGGCATGTTGTATCTGATTACTGTCTCTGTTCTGAATGGGTTTGGTTCGTTTTGGTACAATGCAAATTCTGCTGTCTCTGCATTTCTTACCTCTAAGCTCACCTTACCTACTTCCATATCCTTACCAATGTATGATTCTGCAGGTGTGATGTCTGATCCCATGCTCAATACTTCACTTACGGTTGTTGCTTCTGTAGCTTTCAACACTAATGTGAACAATACTTCGCCCTCAGTTACACTCACTGCTTCATCACTTGAATAGCTCATCGTCAATTTACCGGTGTGGACACCTACATTTGCATTTGTCATAGCCAATGCACCTGACTCAACTTCCACAAACAGTGTTCCTCTCATACCCATTGTGAACTGGTATCCGAAGATGTCGTTGTAGTTGCTTGCTGTCACAGGAATTCTCACTGTCTCACCAGGTTGGATGATTACATCAGCAACACTAAATTTAATTCCTTTCTGAGTACGTGTTTCAACTAAATTTCCAAATGGATTAACCACGGCAGATCCGTTAACATCACCGATTTTGATTCCAGTGAAATTCTGCTCATCTATATCAGATGTCAAATTTGGAACATCTAATTTCTCAATGAATGGGAATGGATTATCCTGATCCATTTTCTGGTTATCAGAAGTGAATCTCCAACTCTTATTGTGCGGATATTCTGTATTGATGCCTAAAATCAACTTTCTTATTTCAGACAAATCATTTACAGATATTTTACCATTATTATCTGCATCTGCAGCAATGACCTTGTAAGGACTAGCAAAATTCTCTATTCCCAATATATGTCTTTGAATCATAACCAAATCCAAGGTAGATACACCATCCATGAATTCAATATTCTTATCCAACGCCACATTTACAAAACTTCCATTTCCAACTATAATCTCAAATTTTCCATTGCTATTGGTTTGGGCTGATTTATCGTTACCTGTATTGTCTTGGTAATTAACTAGCACATTTTCCATTGGTATTTGCATCATGGATAACACATTTCCGCTCACCCTTGATGAATTGCTATCATCTAGGATTTGCAGACTTACGGTACAGAAGTCAGTATTCCATGCCTCATCCCATACACTCACATTCACTGCATAGTCACCAGCTGCCAACCAGATGTGACCTGCACTTCTTGATGTTGGTAACCACTTGTATGCTTTACCTTGATTGTATTCTGCTAATGTCGCATTTTGTCCAACTCCTTTGAAGTAGTGAACCTCATTGATTCTTGATAAGATCGGCTGTGTTCCGTCAAATGTGTAGAACAACTTAGACTGTGGTGTACAGTTGTCAAATGATCCTTTGTTGAAGTCTACTGCCCACAATTCTACCATCTTAGGTGTGGTCTGCATGATCGCTGTATGTACGCTTACGCAGTATGGTGTTGGCGCTTTCTTGTCCACTGACATGATTGTGCTCTCACACTGATCTACATTACCACAACCATCTGTTACCTTCCACAATACTTTGTGGTTGATATTCTCACCCAATAGATCGAAGGCCGGTAACTTCACTGTTCCACCGCTCGCTGCGGATGGCTTGATGTATGTTACATAGAGATCATCTGCCAATACTACGTTCGGATGTAATGTCTGTAAGTTCGTCCATGCTGGATTCAATGCTCCTGTTGCTGTGTACTTAGGTACATATACCCAGATACCATTGTAGGCTTTGTTTACAAACGTACTTCCCAATCTGTCAACTGTTCCATTGGCCCATAAGTCTGCAAATACTTGCCACTTAACCCAGCTCTCCTCTGCACATATCAATGGATCGGTTGCTGATGCCTCTAGTACTACGCTGCCATAACATGCGCCATTTGGATTTGATGCCAATGGATTGGCTGCAAACATCTGATTGTTACATGTCAATATCGGTGCCTCTACATCCTTGAAAGTATAGTAGTGTACAAATGGTCCTCTTTCTTCCTTAGTACACCAGTTCAAGTAATTGTACGTCACTTTCCACTTCTTACATGCACCATTCTCATTCAAGAATGTGTCTATCTTCACATTTTCCAATACGATGTCACATGGCCCATTGTTCACAACCGGACGCTTGATCAAGAAGTTGTTCTGATCATTGATGTCATCTATACTGAATCCACATCTATCCCATGCTGTTGTCTGTCCATCTTGTGGGAAGGTTACTGTGAATGGGAAGGTATTTGTTATAACTGTGATGTATTGTACACATGTTACACTTACACTTCCTTTCTTCGCTGTAAACGTTCTTCTGATTGTTCCTGACTTACAGATATCGTCATATGCACCTACCCATGCGTCTCTGTATGTAACGTCTAAGCCATTACATAGGTCTGTTGCATGTGGGTATCCTGTCATCGTCAAGTCTACATCATTAACATTGGTATCTTCTCCTACGCTTAGGTTCAACTCCATGTCACATGACACCTCTACATCCGGTGGACATACTAAATGAGGTGGTAACTTGTTCTCTACTCTTACTGTTACCCATGTGGTATTGTAATTGTCCTTCATGCCATCTATGATAAAGTTATCACCATAGATACCATTCATATTACCATCATCCCATACTCGTAACTCTACATCATGTAAACCATATTCCTCTCCTGCAGGGATGTCCTCACAACAGAACTTCACAAACTCGCCAACATCTGTGTCATAGTTGCCATCTGCAGGTGTGAATTTACTATCCATTGGGTGGAACCAGATTGATCCAGGTACCTCGTTAGGGAAGTTGTTACCATTGAATGTGCTGTTGTTATTCCAACCGTTTACACCTTCATTGCCACATGAGCCTCCGTCAACTCTTCTCACCTCGAATCTGATGTCTGAACAAGGATCATATGAGCCGTTGTCAATTTGATAACCATAAAGTTTTGCGTATCCACCTCCATTTCCATCTCCAGATAAGCTCAAAACGACATTTTGTTTGGCAATGGTAACTGGTGGGGTTTGATCAATGACATGTATTGGAAATAAACAAATTGATTCATTTCCACATTCATCCGTTAAAACATACTTTACCTTTGTGTTAGATCCTTTTTTAATATTGCTAACGAAGATTTTTAAATCGTTGTTAAGAATTGACCCTGTCATATTCATAAATCCCCCTCCAAAAATATATGCTTCAAAATTAATAGGTGAACACTTATCTCCCATATTTTCCGGTACTGGTAGAAATCCTGATCCTGAGCATGTCCAAGGGTCCACATTCAATACAATATTATCTGGACAAGGAGCAAGAGTAGGATTTTTCTTGTCCAAAACTTCAATAAGTTGATAATAAATAATGGGGTTTGTGGCACTTAGACCCTCACACCTGTTGCGAACCACCCACTTTCTAATGATTTCATAACTACCACCACAAATCCATAAATATTGATCTTCATAAGTATGTGATAAATTACATATGGAATTGACTTTATCAACGATAACTCCATCAATCATTGGATATCCTAAGGAATCAGGATGTACATCCAAAGGGAATTCAGATACTTGTTCGCAGCTTAAAACTGCGTCTTTTGGCCATATTATTTGGTCAAAATCAAATGCTTTCACTGTAATATTTTGCGTGCAGGAAGTTTCATTTCCCACTTTATCTGATACTAAGAAAGTACGATAGATAATAGCAATTGGATCACTGCATTGCGCATTTTTAACGATCAAATCTTCTCTGGTTATTTGCACATCCGGTTTACAAGACTTCAGTAACACTTCACCCAAAAGTAAATCACCAAACTCATCTTTCAAGTCCTTGTTGGTACTACAATAAATCATCGTATCGGGTGGACATTCTATCAATGGAATCGCTTTAGCTTCTATTAAAATTGTACCCCAACAGCTATTTCCAGACACTGGATCATAAACTGAAAATGTGAGCGTCTTACCTTCATATTCTATATATACGAAAGGGGATGTTGCTAAGACATTATCTGATGGGTCTTTTAATGTCACTATATAATCTTCATAACACCTGTAATCATCTCCTTCAAAAAGCATGTCCGGAACAATTTCTGCTTTACAATCTTGATCAAGGCTAATATTAATATGATCATTACAGGTTAAGGTATTGCTTTTTGGTTCATGTTCTACGATAAAGATTTTAAACGTACATGAATCAACATTACCTGCATCATCGCTGATATATATAGTCACGGGTGTAGTGCCTATTTCAAAAAATGTACATGGTTCTATGCTATATGTGGTATCTGTAACTGCACAATTGTCAGTAGCAAGGACAGGCCAATAACAGACTTGTGCTCTACATTCTCCGCCATCCAAAAATACATATTTGTCGCCGGGACAAGAAACACGAGGTTTGTCAACATCTCGGATTGTAACATTAAACTCACAGGAATCAATGTTACCACTGCCATCAGTTAAAATATAACGAACTATCGTCGTACCAACAGCAAAAAATTCCGTCAATGTATCGGCTTGAACGATAATACCCGGACTAGTAGGTAGCGGAATATCCATATCGCTTAGGTATTTCAACTCCACAGTTCCGACCTTGCAATTATCAATAATCCTAGGGTGTACCCAAGTAAAGTCTGCACCACATAGACCCGGTTCATTATTGTAAGTGGTATCACCTTGCGAATAGTTATTGATCTCCCAAAGCCTAAGGGTCCAATTGGATAATAATCCATTATTTGCTGCTGTGGTATCTGCGATCTCTAGTGTCCAATTGCCTTGAGCATTTTCCCCATAAAATGCATCATTGACTTTACAAAGTGAGTTGATTGGTGCGAAGGTTCCTCCTCCACCTAAAGGTCCACAAGGTGCATCCAAAATTGAAGTTAAAGAGTCACTGTTTAAGCTGAAATCAAAATCTGCACTTCCTTGACAAAGTCCTTCGAACAAAACAACCTGAGTACCTTCCGGTGATGTTAATTTAAATATCAAATCACTCATTTCAGGATGTTGGCCAACGATATCAAGGAGATCTACGTTTCCAACCAAGAAACCTTCAGGCACATTGACCACCGATTTAAATACTTTGCCACCAACTATACTATTTGGAACATTTAGATTTGTTGCGTTATTATAAATATTCTCTAAAAATTCACCACAATAAGGCAGTTCTTGATCTAAGATTGTTACTTTAAATTGGCAAGTTACCATATTAGGCATGATGCTTTGGAATCCTACCAAAGTGCCATTGTCCGGACTTATATCAATGGTTGGGTTCACTTGACCAATGGTAATCATGTGGCAAACATCGGCAACGATCCAATCTCCAGCAATATGATTGTCATAAGAAAACTTGCGAATTACACCGCCTTTGGATCGCATGGTCGGAATACTTCCTGACCAATCAGTCGAACCCACTACGGCAACGCTACCCAAACCAATAGGGGCAAACCCATTGACAGCTACTACATCCAAAACTCTGCCTTTGAAGCTCATCACATAAGCTGCCCCTTGGCTTGTATGCATATCTACAGCACATGGCACATTAAAGAAAAGATTGGCAGGATCATCAGTGCCATTGCCAAAATGAATGACTAAGGTCTGACCCACACCTATGATGGTATTGTCAGGAATGGTAAATACTTCTGCCATCATATTGCCCAATCGCTCTACTTGCAGTCCACTCGCATTGATGGACGCAGCACCCAAATTGGTGATCTCTACATAATCATTGGTAGTCAATACCGTGTAAGGCACAGGATCCATACCGCCATTGGTAATACCGATATCATGGGTCACTTCAGTGATCAACAAGTGTGGCTGATCTGATAGCTTGTAGGTCACCTGACTCACACCATCCAAAAACTCTGTACCGCTGGCATCTGCCATGCCACCATCTACGATGATACCGCTGCCTAGAGGATATTCTATTTGATACTGTATAGAAAGATTGTCTCTACAGTTGTCATTTACATTTTGAGGAGCAATGGTATATACGATGGCACTACACTTCCATGGATCGGTGCTCTCAGTGACAGATGGCGGACACTCCATCGTAGGTGGAATGTGATCATTGACGATGACTCGAAGTGAACATACTGCGGTATTGCCCGATGGGTCTGTAGCCAAATACTCCAAGATGGTGGTTCCTGATGGAAAAATTGATCCGCTATTTAGCCCAGTTTGGTCAGTTTTAGTTACTGTAGCTGACCAACAATTATCTGTTGCCAAAGGCTCCGAAAAAGTCACATAGGCACCACATCGCTCCGTCTCCACATTCTGAATGATGTCAAGTCTTGGACAGTTTGTAAAATGTGGCTTTTGGGTATCCAAAACTTCCACAATCAGATTGCAGCTTGCTGTATTGCCACTCTGGTCATAGACAGTCCAAGTGACAGTATGTTCTCCTAATGAAAACTCGCTACCCTGAAGTGTACTATCGAAAGGCCCGAAAATATAATTGTGTCTGATATACGGATCGGGACAATTGTCAGTAAACCGCGGATCAAAGTCCGTGCCGAGCATAGTATAGGTACAGGTATGTGGGTCGGCTTGTACCTGTAGGCGATTACCTGCGGCGGTGACATCATTACCTATGATCTGTATGCGATAATCGGTCAACACACCACACTTGCCTATATGATTATTAGTGAAAGTTAGTACCCAATCACCTGCACTATTCTCTCCATTAAAAGCAGCTAATAATTCCTGTGGAATTAAGGTACTTCCTCCACCCAATGGTCCACAAGCAGCAGTAGTGACACTAGCTGTAGCTGCATCATCTAAAGCCATATCAAAATCAGCCGAACTAATACAAAGCCCATCAAAAAGTGTCACTGTCGTGCCTGCAGGACTAGTCAAAGTCACCGTAAGATCACCCATATCAGGGTGTGTACCTGCCAATGCTAAGATATTAAAATCTGTGATGGTCATAGATGGTGCCACATGGATGATGGCTTGTGTGACATCATTTGGCCTGATATCTATAGGTGTCTCAAAGGTAAACTGATTGGTAGCAACGACTTCTTCGCAGAAAATCATGGGGTTTTCGTCGTCAAGGACCAGGACAGTGAAGGTACATTCTATAAAATTACCTGCGGCATCTTCTACCCTGTACAACATCGTAGTCAATCCTTTATAAAAATCTCTGGTTACTGATGTACCACCTAAACCTACAAGATTGATAGGTCCTTCAGTGGTTCCATCAGGATTGTTGTATGTAATGGTGTAAAGAGTCACACCACAATTGTCCGTTGGAGTGGGATGTGTCCAGGTGTATTCGCCTTCGCAATCATCTATACCGCCCATAGATGTACCTATGGTGACATTGGCAGGACAGGTAATCATCGGTGTTTCATCATCTATGACGGTGACGATGATATCACAGGTAGCTGTCCTATTTCCATCAGGATTTGATAATTCTGAAATAAAGTAAGTCAATGTTGTAGTTCCAATAGGGAATATTGTTCCACTAGCGTCATCAACTCCATTATTTGGAGTTGTGCCTATTGCGATCCAGGTTACTGAATAATTACAATTATCAAAAGCAAATTCAGGGGCTATATTGTTTACACTCGCTTCACACACTCCAATATCCGTTGATACCGTAACATCTTGTGGACAATTTATTTCTGGTAATTGAGTATCGATTACTTTTACCTGGAATTCACAATTGGATGAATTACCCGCAGTATCTATTGCTGTATAAATAATATTATAAACACCTGGAGATAAAAAGCTTCCAGAAGCTGGCCCACTTGTCTGCGTAACACTTTCTAATAAACAATTGTCATCTGCTATTGGAATAGCCCAATTCGCATATGCTCCACATTCATCCGGATCGTTACCAAAAGTTATTGTATTTGATGGACAATTTAAAAATATAGGATTCTCAGTATCTGATTCTCCTTCCAAACATTCACCGACTCCTCCACCAATAATTAATCCTTGAGTTGTGAATGACACTTCTGTGGAATTTGCGCTTATAGTCCCATTTGTGCAATTTGAAATTACTCTCGCATAATAGGTTTGACCTGTTATTAAACCAGTCAAATTAATACTGGTTGATGAATAATTTGAAGCATATATTGACCAATTTACATTGTCTGTGCTTAATTCAATAGTGTAGTTGCCAACTTCATCCCCATTGCCTATATTTGACCATGAAATATTCGCTGTTGTTTCAGAAACTGAATTAACCTTTAAATTAGATGATAATGGACAACAACCTTCAGGTAAAACAATTATATTAATATTTGCTTGACTAATTTTACCTTTATCATTTCCAAGCCATAAATAAAGGTTAAATGAAGTTGGACTAGAGACAAATGGTGGAGTAAAAGTAACACGACTAAAATCGCCTGGAATTACAATCTCTAAATCCCCTCCATTTGATTCCCAAAAGTAAGCAAGCTTATTCCCATTGGCATCAAATTCTGGACCATCCCATTCCTTAACATCTCCGTTATACATTACAATTTCAGTATTTACAGCAGATGGAGCATCTGAAGTTGTAATAGCTGGAAGAGTAAGTTTGCTACCTATAATTGTATGAGTACCAATGTTGCTAGCAAATGGGATTGGATCACCGCTACATTCTTTTGCATTGGATCTGGTCATTATTGAAGGTCTGATCATGGGTGAAGGTGTTGTACCGCCACATTCACTAGGTTGATTAAGACCAGTTACCAATTCATACGCTTTTGATGCAACAATCGCAAAATCTCCTCTTTTTAATGGTGATTTACCGTCTACTAACCCACCAGATGTTGACACATCAAAAGCACTTTTCTCAATTAATCTTTCCCAATCTCTACACTTACTATTTTGGCCAGCTGGCTTGTCTGAATCCAATGAATGATCAGTCCATGCAACGATCCGATCAAGAAAAATCATGAAGTCAATAAGAGAAGCATCAGTTCCTGGCGCAAAATCATCAATTGAAATTGGTTGACGATATATGCCAGTATGGCTCTTAAGGTCATCAATTATACAGTATTTATCAAATTCTAGATCAATCCTAAGTGCCTTAACTAAAATCTTTGCCATGGCTTCATAACTAAAATACCCATTCACCCCAAAACTATCGTTACCTATCCCTACTACAATATCTTCATTTTTTAAAGTCTGTATGTAAGGAAAAAACTCATGGCATTGTGGAACATCTATAAATGGTTCATTTGAAACATTTAAATTTAACTTATTAGCTTTAATTGCGATATCACAGATTACTTTGGCCGCTTGCCCTCTCGTTAATTGATCATTTGGCCCGAATCTACCATTTGCATACCCTTTAAATAACCCGTAATATGTAGCCGTATTTATATATTTTTCAGCTGGACCTTGTTTAATACCATGATTACCGTCATAATCGTTGAAAGCGGTTGCCGCAGAACCTAAGAAGTAAACCATGTTACTACCATAGCCCGTAATGTTATCGGACGACCCAACAATATTAAATTGAAGATCATAGTAATTTTGGTTTTCAAACAAATTGGCTGGAATGTCAGTAATAATGAACTTAAACAATTTATTTCCAAGTGATGTAACTAAAAAACTTCCTACCGGTAAACTTACTCCACCAATAGTTACATTTGATACTCCAGCAATTCCATTATCACTTAAATGCATGGGAACTTCAAAATGTACCACAATATCCGTTGGATCTTCAGCCCGTCCACCTATCAATACTTGTCCAAAATTCACCTCCACAGAATTGGGTATAATTTCAGCGTCATGTGAAATAAATGTTCCTACTTCATCTTTTGTATAAATTGCAAAATGCAAATGATTGTTAGCCGCACATTCATCGCCAACTGTACCTATCTGTTCACCCATTTTATAACAATCTTGAATGATTCTTGTGTTTAAATGCAAATAACTACTGTACCATACTCTACCATTAGGTAGGGTATGTCTAATTAATAATTGATTACAAGCAGAGCCTCCCCATCCCCCTTCAGATACTCTTTCTCCATTAGCAATTGCATAAACAGGTTTTCCTACGTCAGCATCGCCAGCCAAATTACAATCCCATGCATATGTATCATCTGCTCTTACTCCATTTCCTCCGACAATTCCTTTTCCAGCACAATGTGTAAAAGGAACTAAACAGTCTCCTGTTTCTGCACCCCACTGCCAGAAAAGCCAATGTGTTGAAGAAATATTTGACCCTCCATAATAATTTTTATCAATTGTTAAGTCTCCATAAACTGGTGAATGAATTTTTTCTGGGAAGTCAGCTGTAGAAATTGATACATTTATACATTCAGGAATATTTATTTGCTTTGTTATAACAGGGCAATCAGGGTTATCTATATCAGTTGCATAAATAGTTACCCAGCCTGAATTATCATTATTAAAAGGTACCATTGCTGTTGTTCCTCCTTCAAGAAATATTGGTTGAGCATTGGCTGTTGTACCTCCTGTATTATCAGTTTCTCCAACTTGATAAATAATATTTGGATCACCATCTATGGTGACTTCAATTTCATTACAGGTATAATTACCTGTTGCATCAATTTTAGTTAACTGGCAAACTTCTTCTACCGTTACATTAATTTTATATGGATACCTCCATGCTTGTTCATTTGTCAATTGGTTTGTAATTCGTATATAAAACTGTGAAGAGTTAAAAAAGGAAATTGGAACTGTTTTGGTTTGCAACGAAGTATTGGTATTTCCAGAAATAAAATAAGGGCTGGAAATATCATTCGAATACTCGTTAATATTGCCATTAAATATTTCCAATTTATATTCCGAAACATAACTTGAAACAGGAGAAAAATCAATTTTAATGGATTGATTTGAAGACAAACCACTTTGATTTAAATCTACTAAATACCAATCTGAATCTACCATATTATCTCCATTTCCCCATGCTGCACTATTTGTTGGAACTTTATCAGCTCTTTTTTGTGCTAGTCCAGCGTATTGTTTGTCGAAGTCAATTTTATATGCAAAATATGGGTAATCAGCTTCGTCAAGACCTCTTACAACGTTATGAAAATCGCCTGTTTCATAGGTCTCAAATGAGCCAAGTCCATTTAGGTATTGTTCTAAAGCAGAGACATGAGACGAATTACGAACAGTTATTCTATCAGATAAAAAATGAGATTGGTTGAAAAACGGAGTTGGAATGCTAGAGCCATTCAAAAAATCAGTACTGCTTCCAGAGCCTCCCTGATAAAGCCATTGTCTATTTGCCAGAACAATTCCATCAGAGTTGGCTGGTAAAATCGCTGGTAAAAATGCCACATCTGATACATAATAAGAGTATTTAATATCGCTGGGCAAAGGTAATTGTGGGTTAAAAGTTGTACCATTCCAAGGCAAGGAAGTTCCAGCTTCATTTATACCTTCAACTGATTCTTGATCTGTACCATTACAATTAACATCTAAATTGTAATAATATTCATTTGTTCCCTGAGTAATGGGTATAGTTCCTTCAGAACCACCAAATAAATAAACCCCAGGATGTTGGTCATTATTGTAACTATAGCGTAGGTCGCGTACCGCTTCAGATTGAAGATCGAAACCTAATAGAGCACTTGCTAGAGGTCCTGCAAAATCAGGTGCCTCATCGCCAGTATTACTGCCCAAGTGTGGAGTTCCAACAGTAAACACCTTTGCAACTTGATGGCCATTTGATACGTTTTGATTAACCCACCATGTAGGTGAATTACCTGTTCTTCTTTGCAGATATTCCCTAATAGCAAGTCCACCCATAGAATGACCAACGAGGATAACTTTTTCTTTGCTAGTTGCAAGTAACACTCTCTCAATGGCTTTTCCTAAAGCATAACCCTGTTTGAATGCCGCCGATTCATTACTATCGGAGGAATAAGGAGGAGGAGATGCTTGTGAATTTTTTATTATCAGCGGTGCATTAGAATCTTCATTCCAAAAATTATCAAAATTAACTGAATATAAGCAGGAGTTCAATAAGATATTATCCTCATTGATAAACGAAAACAGTACATCATCATCTTGATTGCCTAGTATTCCGTCTACGCCGCTAATAGCTCTTGGGGATAAAATACCTGGAATGTTTAACTCTTGTCTATTTGCATTGAGTACTGCATAAAACACATCAGGCTGGCCTTTCCAGAATGGTTTTACCTCATCAATGAAGTCAGCCCAAGATTCTTCGCTTCCAGCCCATCCATGCACAAAAATTATAGGATACGGGCAATCACACTCAGCCTGAGAAAATGCCTTATCATTGAATATAATTATTACAACAGCCACCGCCATCATTTTCCAAAAAGTTGTAAAAGAAAAGTTCATATAGAAATTCGTTTTGGTTATCAAATTATAAAATAATCAGATACCCAGAACACTGAGTGGAGCTTCAAGTAGTTCTTATCCTTGATATGCGTGTTTGTATGGGGCGATCATGGGATAAAAAACTATACAATATCAACTACCGCAGCGTGCCTTGGGCATCTGCGTAGTTTTAGCGTATCTTTCATTTTCCATTCTTTGGCTACTTACCAATATGGAAATGGATAAATACCCTTACTTATTTCGAGACTGAGACTAAATAACTTATATAATTCGACGAAATTAAAAAATCAAATTATTCCAAGGAAGCAGCTTAGTATATTCGGTCGGATTTTCGTATATTTGGTTTATATTTGGCATATTTGGCAGATACATTAAAGTTTTAAATCATGTATTACTGATTATAATTTGTGATTTGATGTGATCTCACTTAGTGAATTTTTATTTGACTTTACTACTTCGTTGTACTATGGTCAAGAAACTGCGAGAGATATGGGTGCACGATTCAGAGACTTTGAATAACTTCGCAATCCTTGGTTTGGTGTAGTGTCAGCAGCACAGATAAGATGCCTTATGATACTGAAGCTACGATGGACGATGGCTTCTAAGCATCATAAAATTGTGGTGATTTAATTGTACTTTTGAACAATTGTGGTTTTAGGAATTCATAATATTTTCTTCCCAATTATTATATACCATATCTTTGCAGGATGAATACAAAGAGTTTATATATCATAGCAGGATGCAATGGCGCTGATAAAACTACTGCTTCATTTACTATATTGCCCGATATATTGCATTGTGATCAGTTTATCAATGCAGATGAAACGCCCACGACGGAAATTTCAACACAAAGGAGTATGATAATCAGGCGTTCCATCTGGCATTATAAAACAGGTACTCAGAGAGTACCGTATGAAATGGTAAGCAGATGAAATTGCTAAGGGATTGTCCCCTTTCAAACCTGAAAGTGTGGCATTTGAAGCAGGAAGGATCATGCTGTCGAGAATTGAACATTTATTTCCAGATAATCAAACGTTTACCATAGAGACTACCTTAGCCACTAAAATATACAAGAACAAAATCATAGAAGCCCGAACCCAAGGATATAAGGTGATTCTATTGTTTTTTTGGCTAGAAAGTGTAGAAATGGCCATCAATAGAGTCCGTACTAGAGTGGCAGAAGGTGGACATGATATACCAGAAGATGTCATTATAAGGAGATATTTTAGCGGTAACAGAAACCTATTTGATTTTTATATTGAAATAGTAGATCAAGTAATGATATTTGATAGTTCTGATCCACTTCCCACCACAATAGCCTACAAAACTACGGGAAAAGATTTTACCATTAAACAATTAGAGAAATTTAATAAACTTAAAGACATTTATCATGGCAGATAACAATTTGACTGAGACAATGAAGAAAATCATGGATGGAATGGTGTTGGTACGCACCCGACTTATTGCTTACAAAATAAAAATGAATAGCGAACTAGTCGTCATGAAAGATGGTAAGGTGGTCAGGATAAAACCAGAAGATGTGTCCTTAACATCTGATGAGCCATTATAGTATTTCGCCATTCCTATTTCAAAATTCATCGCCCGTCATTCAAAATTTATCATTCTTCGTTCAAATCATTCGGTTGTTTGTCATTACCATTTGTATCCTTTGGATTTAATATGTTCCTTGAGCATTTTCAAACCATTACGCGACATTGTGATTCGTTTGCCACAGATGAGTTCCAATTCTTGATTTACTGCATCGATAAATCGTACTTTTTGTAGATTGACGAGCATACTTTGGCTCACTTGAATAAAAGATACATCCGCAAGCAAATCTGTATAAAATTTTAGCGACTGCCCACAAGCCCATTGCTGATCTTGAGCATCTACAATATAGATTACAGGCCCATCTGACCTGATATATTTTATCTCATCAATAGACAAAGCTATGAGATTTCCCTTTAGTAGTGGGAGGAAGTAGGTGGTCGGTGTACTAATCATAGAATTATCATTAAAAAATGTTCCGTTATCTGTTTTGTGTATGAGATTACATATTATATTTTTTGAAATTTAAATATATAAGTCTTTTGGTCATTCCTAAGGTGAATGACATAAAACCCCGTAGGAAGATCATCCACCGGAATCTCGTTATTACTTTCTAAAGTACCTTTGACCAATACTTTAGATGAGATATCCATAATCGTATAACTCGCTTTCTCCATATTCCAAACGTTCAATACTTCTCTTGCGGGAACAGGATAAATAAAAACTTTTGATGTGGATGTCGTCTCTTCAGAAGACGATATGGAGACAGTTCTAAAACAAGTATTGGAACAATTTAAATTTTGACCTGCGGCATTGTAAGGTATCACTGTAAAACATATCTGAGTGCCTGAAGGCAAATTATTCATCAAATAATTTGTCACATTCCCTATGTCTATATTGTTTAATAAGTCACTACCTCCTACTTGAGTGCCCATTCTCAACCTATATCCTGTAGCAGTAGGCGACGCGATCCATGACATATTGACCGTAGTCGGAATGTTATTTGTATTTGCAGATGGATAAGTTACCACGGCACATGGTGGTAGACTGACACTGCTGCCCAGCGTCTTAAAAGTACTAAAAGTACATGCCCCAAATCCTGTGCTATTAATAGAATATATTTCTATGTAGTACGATTTGTTCTGAGACAATCCACCCAATGGGTATGATGTAATCTCTTTTTCGAGTATCTTATTTATTATTAGTTCGTTTGTGGATTCTTCAGTTACGACTAGATCATATGTTTGTACTCTTTCTCCCGGACTCCATGATAATAAAAAATCTGTAGGAACATTCTGAGCACCATTAGCGGGATAGCTGATGGTAGGACAAGTAGGAACATCACAACTGCCATCATAATACTCTTCATCCGTATATCCATTATTACTTGCATAGCAACTATTGCTAAATTCCGTCTCTCCTATACAGACTGGGGCATACTGAGCGGTGCAAGGACCATCGTTTCGCCACTCTATATAGCACAGTTCATCAATATAAAATTCCGTATTTTGAAGGTTGTTGATACCGAAAATATTTAGGTCTTCTATTTTATTGGACTGATAGTTATTAAGTGTACAAATACGAAAGTGGTCGGCCCAAAACTCAATCTCATTTTCGAAAGGTTGGAATATAATGGCCATAGTCACCCACCTATCAGCCCCAATGTAATTTGGTCCGGCAACCTTCGTGAGCGTGCCACTAGTTGCTGAATATATCGTAACATTTTCTTCGTTAAATTCCATCACCAACGCATAATTTTGAGCATTATTTGTTTCTAATCCGATGACTCCAGATTTTCCTTTCGGAAGGTACATTTTCCATCCTATCCTCGCTACATTTTGCTCCGTAATAGTTCTGGATATATTAAAATCTATGTCAGACCCATTTGAAAATTTGAGTGACTTATTTCCACTGGATGAGATTGAATTTACTATAAGACCATTCTGATTATTTTGCCCAGAAAACAAGGTAAACAGTGGATTGCCTTGTGGTATGATATTGCCAATTGAGTACTCTTCAAATCCCGTACATATATCAAAATCACCATTTCCGTTCTCTATTTCCAAACAAGTTACTTGGACAGGAATATCACCTTGAAGACAAAAGGTTGGTCCACCCAGCGATACATATCCAATAGTTGCTTTCGTGCCCACAGTCAGGGTAGTACCATCTATACCGGTACTAAATTCTTTTAGGTAAAGCAAATGGCCTGTGGCCAATACTTTTGCCAAAATGCATTCTACTCCTTGAATCATTTCTATTTCTGTGGAACAGAGTGAAGTATTAGCGCATTCGGGATAGGTATTTTCTAAACTATGGTAAAGAAGTTCTTCATTGCCTGTTAAATAGGAAGATTCTATCCATCCGTTAGGATTATATAATGATTGTAAGATGTCTCCAGTTGCCGAGTAGGTTATAGACCTAGCCTTCGATATCGAAGCCAAACTATTACACCATCCCGTAAAAACAACCTGCCCCTGAGGAGTCAATTCGATAATATACAAACAATTTCCCTGACTAAATTCAGATTCAAAGGTCTGATTAGCTGCTTTACACCAGTCTGTACAGAGAATTTGTTCGTTTTGTGCATTTGCTTTAAAGCTCCAAGCCAAAACCACCAATACCGTAAATAGGAACTTAAAGTAATGCATAATTAATTTTGAAAAAAATTGGGAAAAATGATTGGAAGGTTCGAATCCTGAATTATAAATTTTCTCTCTTTGATTAGGCTATGTGGCATGAGATATATTTTTTCCCAAAAGTACGTCAGTGCCGAACATACATTTAACACATATTGATAAAGTACTATGGAAATCTTTATGTGTAATATGATTTTCCCAATCTATTGTTTAAATACTTGATCCCCAATTCACCGTATATCGATTCTTCATTTGCTCTCTTAATAAAGCTATCAACTTGGTTCCAAAGTGATCATTTTTTTCGTTGACAACATTATTGGTTACTTGAGTAGTGCCAGGACCATTGTCTCTATATTCTAAGACTAGTTTTCCATCCTTATCTATGCTGGTGGAAATATTGATGAGTGGCTCATCTACATTCTGGAAAGCATGTTTGACACTATTAGTGACCAACTCATTGACAATAAGACCTAGACGCATGGCATCTTCTGCATTGACATAGTGATCTGTGAAATCACAATTGCACTTCAAATCTTTATCTGGGATGGTACATATTTTTTCTAGCTGTGATACCAATTCTTCCAAATAATAGGCTAAATTGACTGTGGTTGCTGAGTCATTTTTGAAAAGATTGCTATGTACAAGTGATAATGCACCAAGACGATTTTCGGTTTCTTGTAAAATCTCTCGAGCTTCGACATTTTGTGTTCGTCGCCCTTGCATCTCTATCAAAGAAGTCATAAAAGATAGATTGTTTTTAACCCTATGATTGAGTTCTTGGTGGAGGAGTTGGATTTGGTCTTTTTGCTTTTCTAGTTTTAAGTTAGTTTCTTTACGATTTTGAGATTGCAAATAAATAAATATTGATAAAATCGAAATTATTACAAACCCAAAAATGCTACCAAATGCTACTTTCTTTTGTTCTTGAAGCTTTAGATCGGATAATTTTTTTACTGCATTTAAAGTTGTAATTTCTAGTTTGTTTGATATTTCAATAATAGCCTTATCTTTTAATTCGTTTTCCACTACCATTTTTTCTTTGGATAACTTATCATTTTCTATACTTTGCTTAAAAAATTCAACTTCTAAATTTTGTGACTTGGTTTTATTCAAGAGATTTATTTCATTTAGTCTTTTTATTTCATTCTCCTTCTCTAATAATTTGAATTTTTTGTTAAGTGCCCTGACCTGTAGTTTTGTTTCTTCAATAACATTGGAGTCAAGCAAAGATTTATATAAAACAAAATCACGATACGTATCTGACTTGTTCTCTAGTGACATACCTAAAATTTTATTTTCAATATTATTTAACAAATTGTCATCCGGTTTAATTTTTTCAAAATATAACCTAGATTTTTCAATTTCTCCAGCCATAAAATATGCCCTGCTTAAAGATGTCAAAACAGAAATATTATTTATATTTTTCTGCGTATAAAAACTATCCGCAGAAATTAATAATTCTATAGCTTTTGAAAATTTTCCAATTTTCCAATAGTATGTCCCTAAATTTGATTTTGCATCAATAACAATATATTGTCTATTTGTTTTGAATGCTGTCTCCAATGATAATTCTGCAAAAGATATACATTTTTCGTTTACCGTCCTTAAATTTTTATAGTACTCCAGTTGTGCTATATTATGATAAACTCTATATAAAGCGTTATAATTTTTGCAATCATAAGCTTCCCTTTCTGCTAGTTTCAAATAATCATAAGATTCTTCAAAGGAACGAAGATCCAGTAAAATATTACCTATGTTGATTAAAGTATTTAAATATAAATCATGATTAGAAGTCTTAAAATAGTTTAGTAATGTATAGTTGATTCTTAATGCTTCATCAGACTTTTTATTTAATATCAAAATATTAGATTTATTATAGAGTGCTTTATAATACTCTTTCGATTTTATTTTATTTTCTTCGCAAAAATTAATAGAAAGCTCTGTATAATATTTTGCAGAATCAATCTTTCCACCCATACCGTAATTTGCCGCAATATCATTATAAATCATTGGCTTCAATGATTTATGATATTTAGTGTCACAAAGTTCACTCTTTAATAGTTTGATATTTTCATTAAAATTACCCTTATTAATATTTTCTTTTAATAAATTGTTAATTCTAAAATAGCGCAAAGAATCATCTTGTTTTATTTGACTCGCCACATTTTCAGTCAAACTAAAAAAAAAGACAATAATTAACAAAATTTTTAATAATAGTATCCAAGTAAAGTTAACAAATTCCTTCATTTTAAATTTTTTAAGCGCCTATTTATTAGAAAATCGTTTAAATATTATAAAAACTTTACAAATGTATATCGATTGTCACAACTTAGGCAACCATTTCATCACCTCTGCCTTGTAGGAGGCACCTAAAGGTATGCTATGTAACTCATTATGCCCAAAAATATACAGAGTCTCATTATCATACCTTTGGATGAGCTGAGTATTAACAGCATACGAGTTATGAGTACGCACTATATAAGGAACCTTAAGCCTTGCTACTATCTCTTTCAAATGTACGTAATGTCTTACTTTTTCTGTCTTGGTGACGATGTCAGTATAGCTACTATCTGACTTGAGATAGATAATGTCTGATTTTACAATCTTGATATATTCATTTTTCCCTTTGACATAGACATAATCTGTTTCTGTAATTAATGGTTGATGATCTATTTCTATATAACTATCACTTTCAAGATCATGCTGATTGTACAATGCGAAGTCAATGGCCACTTCTAGTTGCCGTGCCGAAAATGGTTTGACCAAATAAGCCACAGGTTTGGTTCTTTTTGCTCTACGGCGAGTGTTGTGGTCAGACAATGCTGAAGTATAAATTAATGGCGCATTGTACCATTCTAAAATTTTTAACATCGTGTCAATACCATCTAGTTTGCTATTACCTAATTGTATGTCCACAAGGAAAAAATCATATTTATTCAATTTACATAGAGACATAGCTTCATCACTATTTGAAGCGATATTTACTTCACCATAACCCATGACAGCAAGATTTTCTCTTAGATTTTCGGCAATGATCAAATCATCCTCTATGACCATGATATTTAGCTTAAACATACCAGTACAATTTACCGCAATTTAACTATTAAAACACAAATAAAATACAAAAAATAATCAATCTCAATTTTTTTTCCTGATTTTATAAAGTCTATATAATTTTTTAAAATAAAACTGACATTTGGCTAAAAATTACTAGAGGATTCAAGGCAAAAGATGGTAGAGCATATGCCTGAACCTTATTTAAACAAATCAACTAATCTGTAAATTTCCAATCCGATTATATGTTTGTGAGATTCAACCCAATGTCATTTTTCAAATGAATTGGTATTTATGTATTGTATGGATAGCTATGGCATGTTATAATGATGGTTCCTCCCTTTATTTAAGAGTATGTTTAAAATCTATCCTTTAGAAAGAAAATGTTGTATTTTATTGTCCAAAAACAAAATTTAAACATACTCTACTATCTCAAGAAAACAAATTCAAAATTGATAAAAAACCTTAGTTTTGTAATTTAATAATTGAATATCTATGGCCACATCCACAAAAGAAAAACCCATTTTTGACAAAAGAATATTTTGGGACGTCCATTTTGATAAAATAGATTATGATGCTAAGGCGGCATTTGTCATAGAAAGAGTCTTCGAACGTGGTGACGTACAAGACATACGTAACTGTCGTCGATATTATGGAGACGATAAGATAAGAGATGTTTTGCTTAACGCTAAGTTTTTACCTTTTTCAAGACTTTATTTAGCAAGTGCAGTCATTGATAGACCTTTAGAAGCATTCAGATGTTACACCTTGAGACAATTGAATCCGGAACTTTTTCCGTATTAAAAAAACTAATGGCATCGCCTGAGCTTCAAGACTTCTACCTTGTTGGAGGTACAGCTTTATCATTGATGTATGGACATAGGACATCCATTGATTTAGACTTGTTTACCACATCAAAATTCGATAATCAATTTATCATTGATGCATTAAAAGCAGAATTTGGTCAAAGCTTTACAATGGAAGATAAACCTGCCTTCTTTGGCATATTTTGTTTTATTGACGGCGTGAAAGTAGATATTGTAAGATTTCCACATCCACAGATCAGACCCACAATAGAGATTGATGGCATTAGGATGTATGCAGCTGAAGATATTGTAGCTATGAAAGTGCAAGCCATCTTGGGTAGAGGTAAGAAAAAGGACTTTTGGGACATTGCAGAATTATTGGAGCACTTTACCGTAAAAGATTTCATCACATTTCATAAAGAAAAATACAGCACTCAAAATTTATATATTACTGTGCCACAAGCAATTACATACTTTGACGATGCTGAAGATAGTGAAGATCCCAAAAGCTTGAAAGGACAAACATGGAAGAGCGTAAAAAAGACAATCCAAAGCAAGGTAAGGGAGTATTTGATTTGATGCCAAATGTGTAATACGACTACATCAAAATCCATGCAATATAATTCTAATCAGATTGCTCAATAGACTTTATGAAGAGAATAAATTTCTAATCCATAATCCAGATTAAGAGTATGTTTAAAATCTATCCTTTAGAAGGAAAAAGTTTTATTTTGGCTTCAAATTCGTTAAATTTTTGTCGAATTGCCAACACTCTAAACTTACCACTTGTAACCTTTCGATTTGATGAATTCCTTGAGAGATTTCAAGCCATTGCGAGACATAGCTATACGCTTGCCACAAGTCAGCTCCACTTCATTTGATACAGCGTCAATATATCTGACTTTGGCGAGATTGACTATTGTGCTTTGACTTATTTGAAAGAAGGTATTTTCTTCCAGAACATCCTTATAAAACTTCAAGGATTGACCACCTGCCAGTTGCTGGTCGCTTATATCAATGATGTACACAATAGGCCCATCAGAACGTATGTATTTGATATCATCTGATGCCATAGAGATGATGTTGCCTTTTAAGAGTGGGAGGAGGTACGTTGTCATAAGATTCATAGGTTAATAGGTTAATAATCTTCAAAAATAAGAAATTCTAATGCATCTTTATAAATAAATTTCTACTGTTGGGAATGTAATAATAGGCTATTCACTAATATAAATATGTGTTTTCGTATGATTTTGATCAAGGAATTCAATTTCTTTTCAATTATAAACCAGAAATGCACAAGATAGTTTGCCAAATAAATGTATAAAATCTATAGACCTACAATCCATCAATATCTTTTTTGCAGTCAGCATCGAATTGAATTTCCATGATAGCCATGCGACATTACCTACCTATAATTCCCTTTCATAATTTCATGTCCTATAGTACATGATAGACACCGTTTGAAATGGCAATATGTATTTTTTAAGTGTAGGAGAGATTGGGTGTCAAAGGCATTTTTTGAGTGAATGTCCAGTTCTGCAAACATTCTGATGATACTATTATTTTCTGCTTTGATTTCTTCTAAAAGTTGCATTGCTTTCTGACAAAAACTTTCATCTTGGATGTATTTACCATAGTAAAATAATACTGGATCAATGGCATTGATAATGAGAATATCGATAAAATCATCAGAAAATCCCTTCTTCACGTGCTTGCTTTGCTTCCCAAATGTGTAGTGATCATCCCAATATTCGGGGACGGACACAGTAAATAATGCGATGATATCGTTTCTGTTTTCAGTCTGTAAAATGGTTGAGAATATTGGTTTTACTTGAGTCATCACAGCCGAAAGCTGTGCTATGCGCACAGTAGGAAAATTTGATGGGCGCATCTTACTAAACTTCCATGCCGCTGGATTCATATTGGAAAGCTGATATTTTTTCTTCAGAAAATCGTACTCTTTCCTCAAAGCTACATAATAATCATCTTTTATAGTCGCATCTTCCAGCATCCCTGCTTGACCAAAGAAAAGCGCCTCGATGGTATTTTGTTTGCCTTTATTCTTCATAACAACGGACAGTGGAACATGGCGAGCCAACATCTCAAATGGTTCTCTATTCACCTTAGTACCGAAGTACCTGACCATCATGATGTACAATGTATCTTCCCATGATGCGTTGGTTTGCTGATATATTTTCTCGACATTTCTTGCCTTTTCTTCCAAACGTTCTACCAGCATCCGATACATAGAGATGCGTATTTTCTCCATCGGAACATCACGAATCATGCTTTGGCAGGGAATGGATGATTTCCTTTGATAAAATGAAAGATATCTTTCTAAATATACTTTTGGCACGCTTCCCTTTAGTGCGATAGTTGGAATATCATTGCTTTTTTGAGTTGTGCGCTGATCGTCATCCTCCCAAACGACATGCAGAATCACATTTTTATAGGCATCATTCTTTTCATGCTGGTGTCTAAACCAATCCGATGTCAATACGTGCATCTCAACATTTCCAACCCAAATATGTGCATCAATTTTAATCTTTGCATTGAAAAAATCTGGACCTGCATCGGTATTCCAATGACCGAATTCAATAATTTCTATGTTTTCGCCACTTTGGCCTTTCCAAGTTTTCGGAATGAGTTTTGTTCTCCAAATGTATTGAATAAAATCTTCCTGTATGGCATCAAAATTAAGTGTGTTTAAGTCTTTCATATACGATAAATGTCATGTCAAAAGTATTTTTTTCATCTTTCTCAATGAAATGAGAAGAAATTTCTTGCCACTCATCTGCATTTAATTCTGGAAACGACACATCTCCTTCTATTGTGGCGTGGACACGAGTGAAGTATAACTTGTCCCAAAATGGTATGGTTTGCTTATAAATTTCACCACCACCTATAATAAAGCACTCTGAAGCTTGGGATTGATATGCAGTCAAAAGAGCCTCAGGAATACCGTGCACCACATCGCATCCGGAATGGTACATCATCGTGTCCCTTGTGATAACAATATTCTGCCTTCCTGGCAATGGTTTTCCCATTGAAAGGAATGACTTTTTACCCATAATCACAGGGTGACCCAATGTTGTTTTTTTAAAATACTGCAAATCTTTAGGAAGGTGCCATGGAATCTGATTTTCCTTTCCTATGTATCCATTTTCTGATACCGCCACAATTGCCGAGACAGTCATAGGCACACTTTATGCAAAGGTGATCAACAGCTGACCTTTATTAACCGATTGACCCTTTGTCACTGAAATTTGCTTGATAATTCCTGTACCGTGGGCCTTGATGATGTTCTCCATTTTCATAGCCTCCAGACTTAATAGATTGTCACCTGCATGGACTTCTTGTCCTACTTGAACAAAAGTTTGCACGACTAATCCCGGCATTGGTGATTTTATTTCTTTGGATGACTGCTTTGATGCACTTGTGTAACCCATAGAATCTATCAACTGATCCAATTCAGATTTTATCTTGATATGTATGTCGATGCCATCTATATTGAATTGGTATAACTTATTCAAATGATCAATAGATTTTAATTTCGCTTCATACACTACACCATCATATAAGAATGTGATGAAATCAGATGTTTCATGAAGAATTTTAAAATCTCCTTTGATGTCCTCTTCCGTGAGGGATTGTTTCAGATGCTCTATTTCGTACTTTGTCATTTATCTAGGATTATACGTCGCCAATCTAGTCATAAAAATAGTTTCAAAGATAGTAAACCCAATATATACTATGATAAATGGAAGGATGATATTTTTATTATATGCATCAGCGAAAAACTTATATGCCAAAACTACAGCAATTGAAACCAATATTTTTACGAAACTGTATCCGATGGAATAATGAAGGAAAGATTGCTTTTTCACGCTTTTCAAACTGCGCTTCAGTAATATAAAAATAATACTGCTCATCAGAGTATAAAGGACAAAAACGAGTACAATAAACTCTATGTTTTGGAGTTGTGAAGATTGGTTCAATATAAAAAAAAGAACGGGTAAAATCAAAACACACAGAACACCATAGTTTTTCCAGTAGGATTTCATATTTTTTTTGTCAGTTCTATGTACAATTTATAAAGATATAAACTAAATGTCACGAATATCAATGAAATGGTGAGTATTGGTTTCTCAAAATTAAAGTATGCATCTGCCTTCTTGCCGATCCAAAAACTCAACCCGATAATTCCGGCCAACTGAAATGCCAATCCTGAATACTTCATGTAAGGGTTGATCCTTTCTTTCACTTTATATTTTGGATCCTCTGTCATCACAACCTACTTAGAAGCATGTGATTCTTTCTTCATCAATGGTACTAGAATTTGACCTCCCATGGTACAAGTTACGCTAAAGATGGCTCCTGTTTGTACCATCAATTTATCTGTGATTATTTCACCATTGACGACGCCGGTTTCTTTGACACTAAGCAACTCTTTCACGGATAATTTTCCCTTGAAATTGCCTTCAATGATGGCATTGGCACATGTGATGTTACCCTCGACTTTCCCTTGTGCACCAATGATAACCCTTCCCGAACAGTCCAAATTGCCTACCAATACTCCATCAATTCTGATGTCGTTGTTGGCATTGATATCTCCTTTTATTGACGTACCATCTACAATACTATTGGTAACATTATTGGATACCGATGGGTTTGCTACATTAGATTGCTTATCATTTTTACTCCCAAACATGGACATACACAAAAATTTTTAAATTACTAATTACAAATCTTGCCATCTATAATATCCTTAATGATAGGTTATAGATGACATTAAAAATCAGGGGGAATATTACTTCTTAAGTACGGGTGAGTGCTTCCTATAATGTATCAGAAAAACACAACAATGAAAGGCAAACCTATGATTTGCTTATTAAAATCTCGGACAATAAACACCTCTACTTTCAGGACCACATATATTATAATTCAGTGAAAATTCAAAGGCACCGTTTCCTGTGGCTGCCTTCGCTAAACCTGAAATATTGATGTCATAACTGAAGCCTATACCGAACTCTTCATAATTGAATCTTGTGGAAATTATGATAGCATCTGAGTGAAGGCTTGTCTTGAGTGCGTCATTGATATTGACCTTATTACCTATTCTATACCATGCACCAACTTCCCAAGATTGGTTAGAAGTTCTGGATGGGCCTAAAGCAAATCTGAAGTTTGTACCTGCATTGAGTGATCTATGTGGTCCTTGTGCCATAAATACACCAAACGGCAAAATGGATATTTTTCTGGCAATGGGATACTGCAATCCGGCGTGGACTGTGTACTTACTATACAATCTACCGCTTTTTTCTTGGTCGCCGAAAAATGATACGGTTGGTCTGTTCAAATGGTGCAATGCTGCACCTAAGTACCAGTTTGTATAATTATCTATAACGCTGAACCATAAAAGTCCGGCAGACATATCTGCATAGAGAAAACTACGATCCACATTGCTAAGCTCGTCAAAACCTCTAGTCGGATCCCATCCAGATTGGTCTATCTGGCTTGGCCAACGTAAATCATCTCCACTGACGCCCCTTTGAGCCAGCCCTAAATCCGCACCTATCACGAGATAACTGGCTTTTTTGCGGTAACCGGCCATTTTCTTACTATATGATAAGGAAAGCCTTCCTTGCGTGGTACCAAATCTGGCAGCGCCCGCTACATCACCCCAAAGTGATCCACCAATTCCAAAATAATCCTCTCTCCCTACCGGAATTTTTTGATCATATGAAACAGAATATGTATTGTATGCATTGGCTACCAATACTGCTGACCATTGATTCCTATAGTTTGCAATAAGCCTTGTTTTACAATTCAATACACCCGTAAGTGCCGGATTGAGGTTCAACGGCGACATATAAAATTGTGTAAAATGGATGTCTTGCGCATGTAATGTGCTGAACATGAATGCAATACAAAATACACTTGTTTTCAAAATGACCTTAATCATATATAAAATTTTTAAAATCTATCGATTGAATGATTCAAAACAGAGGCTAAAATTAGGAAAATTATACCAATGGGTGTATGTCAGTTTGAAAAATTTTATAAAAAAATATGTTAACAGTCAAAGTAATTATGCTAAAGATTCGGCAAACATTCATACTCCGATAACAAAATAGGAGCATAATGCTCTCCCGCAAAAATCAAAGCTGCCATATATTTATTCAATATTTTCTCATGGATGTATTGGTCTATAAGTTTTAATGACAAATAGACTTCCCTCTCTTGGATAGAAAAGAATACAAATTCTAGATTTTGATTTTCTCTCAATAAAAACTGGAATAATGCATCACTTTTCTCCAAAGGAACCCGACCAAAAAAGATATCAGCGACGATGAATCCCGACTTCTCATGGTATGTTATGGTAATTTTTAGAGAAGGCTTAACCAATTCCCATTGATGCGATCCTTTCCTTGACATAGCAACATTGTATCCCCAATTTTCAATACATTGCTCTATAATAAAATCAATGCCAAATCGAGTTCCTGATTCGGATATGTGATTAGCCAAAATGCAACATGAACAAGGATAAATGTCGGTGTTAAAGTCCTCTTTTTTACCGATTTTATCGTTGTTACATCGATACTTGGTGACGCCAATGTCTTGAATCATAAGTTTTCCAATATACTGACTGATTGTAGAAAAATCCAACGTTGACACACATTGATCATCTAATATATCAATGACCATACCACATCCATCATCCTTATCAAAAATGATGCTCCCATTTATAATGTTATGTTCCACTCCATTGAATGCTATTTTGTTTTGATGCATTTGTTGTTTTTCCATAAAACATGTGTGATATTCAATGCGTAGAGGAGAAATAAAATGTGCAAATATCCATTCGTGACCTATCTGAAGAGGTAATGGTTGAAAAAAACTGTCAGACAATTCGTTAGTCTTCTCATATCTAAATATTGCTATCGAGTTTTCACAATCCACAAAAATCAATTTTCCTTCTTCCCAGCGATCTTCATCAAAAAATAATTTTACTTGTTTTTGATCCCTCACATTGAGAATATGTGTGATGACGAGATTGGTGCCCGGCCAAAGAAATCCCGTTCCTATCGTAAATTGGGTTTCGACGCCAACAACATTTTTTATAAAATTATGAGACATTTCTACCGGAATTTGAATTGGGATTAATGAAATTCATCTCCGCCAACATATCCACGTATTCAATATAAAATCTATCAATCTCCTGTGACTTTAACTTTTTCACATTGACCGCCCAATTATTTTTTTCATTGTTAAAACCATTTTTAATATACTCCTTGATTTTTCCCAATTTAAGCTTATTTCCTTTGTCGATGTATGCCGATGTGTGATAACCCAATTCACCAAAGAAGTGTGCATATCGAACCATATAAAAAGTGTGTAGCAATGATTTCAGTGATGGTGTCAGTGATAACGTATAAAAACTGTAGCCGATGATAAAGCCACAAATGGCCTTGGAAACAATATCATACCCATTATTTTTATACCATTCCAAATCTTTTAATTGTGCTTTGACAACATCCTGAATGGAATACGGCTCAAAGGAATTCACTTGGTCGAAGTCGGCGTACGTCTCGTATAATTCCCTTTTGAAACTGTCAAAATCCATATCTTTTATCTCTTGGATGGTTTGAAGTAGAGCATCATTTTTCTGTAAAACATCCATGGTATTGACACTAAAAAATGTATCGTGTACATCCCTGATGTGTTCCATCAATTTTCCTTGAGGTTTGATCAGATAATCTATGTTATAAAAGAAATCCAAAAGTACATAGGAAATGGCACCCGGAAGTGTTGTTTTGATAGCATCTAATTGCTTGAGATCCTGCTCAACTTCCATGATTTGAGCCTTTAAAAATTCATACTTGGTGCTGGCAATTTTGGATGAAACTGCACCAACATGGTAGGTATTTATAGGATGTAACTCCGGATATTGGTTGCCCAAAACATCATCTTGTCTATCTGCTTCAAAAACCAATTCCTGAAGACCATTATAAATCTTATACGGAGATGCATCTTCTATACATAACTCAAATCGCAACATGATACATTGGTCTTTGTCGATGGAATATGAGCAAAACTCCAAGTGATGATTGATTTCGAGCAAGGTTTTTGCGACCTGCGAAGGCAGTGATTCTACTGAAACTATTTGTGCATAGGCTGTGAATTTTTTAGCATTTGAATGTCCAAAAATGATCTTTGATCCATGCAACATAGAAAACTGCAATCTATGTCCATTTTCAGCAAATGACACCGACGGGTTTTTCCCGTGTAAGAACTGCAAAATACTTTTGAATGACGCAAGGTACTTTTCATTTTCAAAAAATGCCACCGCATTGTCCCAATGTCTATATATTTGTGGGTTTGGCGACGTATATCCGGAGCGCCCAAATTGTATTTTTGGTTCTTCCTGTTGCCGATGAAAAATAGAACTTATTTTAAAAGTCATTCCAATCTATGGTTCACTTAAAGTAAATCAAATGAAATTTAGAACAGAGCTTAGCATAGTTCCAAACCCAAATCCCATCTCCTACGAAGATCCTGTGATGTTTATCGGTTCCTGTTTTTCGCAAAATATGGGATTAATCATGCAAAAATATAAATTTAATGTCACAATAAATCCTTTTGGCACCATCTTCAATCCAATTTCTATCAGTAAAGTACTGCAGTCAGCTATCGATAAATCTTACCCATCAATTGATCAATTGCACCATAGTCAAGGCATTTGGGTACACCCTGATTACCACAGTGTACTATCATCATCTGATCAGAATACTACTATAGTCAATATCAAAACAGCAATAGATCTCACGCACAACAACCTTAGAAAAGCACATTATATCTTCATCACACTTGGCACCTCTTATGCTTATGTTTTGAATGATTCCAAGGAAGTCGTTTCAAACTGCCATAAGTTACCCTCATCCATGTTTACCAAGACCTTGTTACCACTCCAAGATTCCTTGGAAGCACTTAACAATGTCATTCTCCGGATACAACAGTTTAACCCAAATGTCCATATCGTGATTACTGTCAGTCCGGTACGTCATATCAAGGACGGCATCATAGAAAACCAAAGAAGCAAAGCCCGTTTGATAGAAGTGGCACACACACTCACTGAAAATTTGCAAAACGTCTCCTATTTTCCTGCTTATGAATGGCTTATGGATGACCTGAGAGACTATAGATTTTATTCAGATGACCTGATCCATCCGGCACAAAACGCCATTCAGTATATTTGGGAAAAATTTTCAGACCATTACTTCAATACCCAAACATTGGATGTTTTGAAAGAAGTTCAAGACATTTTAAATGCCGGCGCACATACTTTATTTCAAAGTAATTCCGCAGAAAGCATAGACTTCAAAAAAAGATACACTGAAAAAATCCATCGGTTGGTTAAAAAACAACCCTATCTCAACTTCGATCAGGAATTAGACAAATTTGCCCATGCTTAGATGCTTTATTTGCTAAGGTAATTGCCATTTGACCATGAGAAGACCTTATAGCCTTTTGAAGTCCACAGATCAATATCTTGATCGGAAACATACCGATAACCTATTACTCCATAGTAAAATCTCGCTTCAATATAGTGTGGTTCATTGACCAAAATGATTGAATCTGCCGGTACTTTGGCAGATGATAGTACACGCTCTATTTCCGATCTATAGGTTGGTTTCACTCCTCTTGGAACCCAAGGTTTCACTCTCTCCACGGTGTACCGTAGGGAAATGAGCACAAAAAGTATAGGAAGAGCCCACGCCAATATTTTTCTCCCTTTCAAACGTATCAGGTGATACAAAACATTTAAGAAGTAACCTGTAGTCAAGAAAAATGGCGTTGCAAGCATCATCAGATATACTTCCCTTTTTGTTGCAAAAATTGATAGTAAAACCAATGGTAGTCCGATCCAGATCGCCATTATCCATAATTTCTGTGAGGGTTTTTTCCACAAAACAAAAATCAAAAAAAGCAGTGGAAGATAGATGCCTTCATGGATATTGATGCGCATAGTATTCAAATAATAGTACCATCCGCCTCCATGCTCTTGTATGACTTCGGTGACTGGTGTAACCATAGTAAAGAGTATGTTTTTTGCTTCATAAGGGAAATGATATACAATATAGACCAACCAAGGAGCAGCTGTGCAAGTAGCAAAAATCACCATTAACGCCACAAATACAATCATATCTCTAAAGCGTTTTGACTGCAACCAAAATATTGGTATGATTACCAAGGGGATGAAGCATGCCATGGTCCATTTTGTAAGAAATGCCAAACCCGTTAATATACCTATTTGGATGGATGTCCTTCTTGTTTGATTTGGCGTGTCCTTTAAAATTATAAAGATTGAGAGCTGAAATAGGAAGAAAAACAATGTATCCACGTGGTCTCCGGCAATGATTCCTGTGTTGATTTCATACAATAATCCATTGACTCCATAAAAAAATACAGCCCACAGTGCAATGGTTTTATTGAAGAGTTTTTTGCCTATTTTACAGGTCAAATATAGGCTACCTAAAGAAATTATGATAGATGGAAGTCTGAGGCCAATTTCATTGATACCAAATATTTTCATGCTGACAGCCATCAACCACATAGCCAAGGGTGGCTTTGCCAACCATACATCACACATAGACCAATCAAGGGCATTTAGCGGTAACAAGCCGTCGGTGATCAATGCCGGTTTGAGCGGATGTATCATCAGGTTTTTGGCTACCAATGCATGGTATCGCTCATCCCACTCACCTAAGTCAAGTCGAAATATGCCAATAAGTCGTAATAGCAATCCGATTGCGAATATCCAAAGGTATGATATTTTCCCTGTTATTTTTTTCACTTTTTCTATTACTTTTTTTACAAATCAGTTCCTCTTTACATTATCAAACAAATAGATTTCAGACTTCCGAATTTTTTCTAAATACTCCAACCATGAACTTTTTAAATAGTTATCAACCCTGTTATTGATACTTTCGGCTATTTCACGGACTTGTTGGATTGCATTAGCTGCATTTCCCTGTGGTTTTCTCCAGAGAGATTCCACGTAATTTTCTGCTTGCGCTATTCGTCCTGAAAGTAAGTTGGGATTTCGTTGAATTCCTTTTTGGTTTTCAGGAGGGAGATACAGATTTATCATTTGGTCTAAAGTATCTTTTACACTTTTCTGAATTTTTACATACATAGATTTCTTGTCAGGAGGTAATAATTCAACCAATTTATCCATAGCCGTACAATACGCTTTTGCGTCTTTCAAATCGTCAAAATGACGCACACTCACCTTTTTGATTTCATCTAATTGACGGCTATATGCATCTATCAATTGCTTATCTTCAGAACTAGTAGATAACCTCGGATCATCTTTTACGAGGATAAATGTGGAATCTTTGAATGTTTGGTAAGTAACAACAGCTTTATATTCCCCAGATAAAACTGGGTTTCCTGAAGGCAACAGTGCACGTTCTCTTTTCACCTTTCTGTCAAAACCTGCCACGCCATCAGCTTTTAAATCCCAAGTGATCCTATTCAACCCATCTTTCAGTTTGGAGGAAAATGTGCGGACAAGATTTCCTTCCATATCATACACTTGCGTCACAGCACTATCTTTTTTGACTTTGTCTAAGGTGTCGATTCCGTCTGGTTTAAGCCAAATGTTAATGTTCGCAGCGTGATAGTTTCGATTTTGACCTATAAATTCTCCTTGCCCTGAAAATCTGATGCCATCAAATGATCGGTAGGACACTAAATAGCCATCAGCACCGGACATTACTTTAAAATTGTTTTTTAAAATCTCAAATCCATTCTTTGCAATATCCCTAAGTGGATTGATATCATCCCAAATCCAAACTGCTCTACCAAAAGTAGCAATGATCAAGTCATCTTCTACAGGGTGAATTTTTAAATCAGAAACTTGCACATGAGGCAAAATTTTCTCCACCGATTGCCATGATTTTGCCCGATCAAAAGAAATGTACAAACCATTATCAGTTCCCAAAAAAACCAAATTCGGCACCTCATGATCTTGAGCAATGGATAAGACAAAACTCTCGATTTGGTCTCCATTGGTGGCTTTATCAAATGATTTTCCTCCATCCACGGTATGGTACACGTATGCGCCATCCTCTCCCTGCCTATAATTATTGGCTACAATCCACCATTCGTTGACGTCAACATCAGATTGCACGATTTGGGATATCCAACTACCTGAAGGTAATCCTTTGAGTTTTTTATTGAGATTTACCCAAGTTTTGCCTTTATCAGACGTTTTTTGCACATTTCCATCATCTGTTCCCACCCATATTTCGTTTGCATTCCTCTTTGATGGTTCGATACAAAGGATTGTCGTGTAATTTTCTGCAAATGTAGCATCCAATGTCAAGCCACCACTTTGATCTGCCTTTTGTTTTGTTTTGTCATTGGTTGTCAAATCATCTGAAAGGGTAACCCAAGATAACCCACAATCATCAGAATAGTGCAAAAATTGGCTGCCGAAATAGACACCACAGTCATTGAAAGGATCTTTTGCAATGCCGGAATTCCAATTGAACCGCAATACTTCAGCTGTATCCCGTGGAAGTGGCCTGCTAAATTGGACTTTCCCTGTCAATTTATCGTAGAATCCCACATTGCCGCCCTGTGACATGGCATAACCATAGCGTGGATCGTGTAATAATGGCACCACATCAAATCCATCACCGAAATACAATTCCTGAAAATCGCTGTTTCTTATACCGCCTTGCTTTAGGACTCCGGACGGGCCGACCCAAGAACCATTGTCTTGTAAGCCTCCATAAATATTGTAAGGAAAAGCGGTGTCATAATTGATATGATAGAATTGACCTACAGGAATGTTGGTAACAAATTGCCAGTTTTCTCCACCATCTTTAGAGATATTCAATCCGCCATCATTTCCATCGATAAGATAATTCGGTTGCTCTGGGTGAATCCAAAATGCGTGGTGATCAGGGTGGATGCGATTGCCATAATCTGCTATGATTTTGAATGTTTTACCTCCATCGATGCTCTTGGTCACGTAGGTAAAAAGGTTGTATAGTGTGTTTTCATTTTGGGGATCCACATAGATTTCAGAGTAATAGAAAGGGCGGTCGCCGATGTTTTTATCAGAAACCAAAGACCACTTTTTGCCACCATCAGAAGATTTGTAGAGGCCATTTTCTTTGGCTTCTATGAGGGCATAGATGATATCAGGATTTGATGCAGATATGGTGAGTCCCATCCGCCCTAGATCTCCCTTGGGCATTCCATCATTAACTGTCAGTTTTTCCCAGTGCTCACCACCATCATAGGTGATAAATAAACCAGAACCGCTTCCCCCTGAATTAAAATACCAAGGTTGGCGCTGATATTGCCACATGGCCACGATCAGCTTATTGGGATTGGAAGGATCCATCACCATGTCAGCTGCTCCGGTGAGATCATTGACAAAGAGAATTTTCTTCCACGTCTTTCCACCATCTGTAGTCTTGAATACACCTCTTTCTTCGCTTGGCACCCACGGATTGCCCATAGCAGCTGCATACACCACATTTCCATCTATTGGATCTATGGCGATTCTATGGATGACCTTGGTATTTTGGAGCCCCATATTTTTCCATGATTTTCCACCGTCGATGCTTTTATAGATTCCTTTACCCATGTTCATGGAATTCCGTGGGTTACCTTCACCCGTTCCTACCCATATCTCATCAGGATTCCGTTGATTTATTTTGATGGAACCGATAGATAGATTCTCCTGATCATCGAAAATGGGGTGCCAAGTGGTGCCGGAATTGTCCGAATACCATACGCCACCCGATGCAGAACCTATGTAAATGTTGTTGTCATGATGAATGTCCACATCCACAGCTGTAATTCTACCACTCATGCCGGCGGGCCCAATGTTTCTACAAGCCATAGAAGTCCACTGAGCATAGTCTAACTGTGCATCACAGACATGAAAGGATGAAAGCAAAAACAACCCAACAATAATTTTCCGTACCATTGATCAGCAATTTAAAGTACAATAATAAGGGTTTTGTGTGAATGTTTTATGCTTCCTCTTTAATTTAGTCTATGTGGTTAATCAATTTACAAATATAATATCTTGGTAAAAATGAGAGATAGGCTTTGGAAATTGATTGCAAAATTTAATCTAAAGTGGTATTAGAATAAATCAAGCCAGAACATGTATAATATTAAAATAGGTTTGGTGGGTGAGATCCCTACTTTTTATATATAATGGCTGTGCTTTGTGACGGTTTTTGTCGATAGCCAAAACTGGCGACAAAGCACTTGTTATGGCTTTGTGATTAACTCTTTTTTCGTTTTTAATGGTTTAGATTTTGGGTTCGGGACACTCAGTTTTTCTCCTGTAGCTTTGTAATGTGCAATAGCTCTAGAAACTAGTTCTAAATCTTCTTTTGATCTCTTTGTTGGTTCAACTACTAAATCAACTCCTTTTGGTTCTATACCTAATGTCATGTTTATTTTATTAATTGCGGAAAATACTTTTTAATAAGTTGTAAGGCTTCATACGGGTAGATTACCATCTGGTGATTACCAAGATGTACAGCTCCAACTGTTGACATATAATGATTAATCAACCTTGTTTTAGAAACAAATGAAATTACACCTTGCTTTCCATCATCCCAACTTAGTTTACAGGCAAAAGCAAAAAGGTTTCGGGAACACCTTCGTAAAGTTTTTTCTTTCCAATATTGAATGGAGCATTTTCAACAAGGTTTATAAATATGTGATCACCTTTGTCTTCAAAACTCATTTTTCCTTGAATTATTTCAGGGTTCTTTACAACAGTCAATTTAATCACTTTTGTATTTTCTTTCTTCAGTTCACCTTTCCAATTGAAGTTCCAACCCCTGTTTTTGGTTACAAGCTTAAGGTCATTTGAAGTTACTTCAAGAACATCCGTTGGCAAGTTATCACCAGAAATAGTATTGATTATACTATTTGTCAATTTATCTATCCAAACATCTATATGTTTTTGTTTTGCCATATTTTACTCCCTCAAAACCTTATATCTCTGGTCTCCAACTACAAAGATAAGCATTCCTGTGGGAAGATCTGCCAGATTAATAGTGTTTTGTCCTACAGACATATCCTGTTTTGAGAGTACTCTGCCATACACATCAAAGATTTGCAGAAATGCTGGTGTTGTAGTAGCGATAATAAAAACTTGCCTCTGTTTTTCGACGCTAGCCATTCATTTTTTCTGTCCGTTTATTTCCAAATTTAAGTTGAATAATTTTATGAAGCGAGTGGTCTGAATATTTGGGGGAACTATAATCAAAGGATCTGACGATATCTCCATATTAATAAGTAAATTTCGTTTTCATCCTGTAAGATAAATCAATTCAACGGGGTAAATATCTGGCTCTGCTTCGTTTAACAAAGGCTGAAAGTCGGTTTTCAACACAACTTCCAGCCTTAAATGTTATGGAAAGGATTCTTTATCCTTTTAGGGCAAGTTCAACTTCTTTGTCCAAATCACGATCTTTAAAATATGATTTTACTCTTTCATATTTTTCTTTAAAAATTATTTTCCCACTATATTTTTTTGTCAGGGCTTCACTAACTTTAGCCGTGGGTTTTTGATCTTTATTCTTAATGATTGGCTTCATATTGCTTTTTTACTAATTAAGAAAAACTGATAATCAATACCTTTTTGAAAACGTTGGGTTGTGCCATTGAGTTCCCCAAGCAAGTCAAATTCTGATTCAATTTGTTCCAAGAAAATTGTTAAATATCTTCTATAAAGTCTTGTTCGAGAATGGGTACTACCTTCAGCGATAACAATTGTACCCTCATGCTTTTCAAAGAAAATGTATGATGTCGAGGCCACTGTGGCCAATACTTTTTCGGTGTCTTGGTTGTTAGTTCTTACAAAATCGTCAAAATCTTTACTTTCTTCTATACTATCCCCGAATGCAAGGTTGAAATATCTACCACCCAATGGTTGATATTCAATAATTTTTAGAATTTTACCTTTTGGGTCTTCACTGTAAAACTCAAAAGCTAAACTGTCTTTATCTACTTCTAATTGATAGGTATCTTTTCTCATCTACCCTTAAAAACTTATATCTCTGGTTTTCACTCACAAAGATAAGCGTTCCCGCCGGAAGTTCAGATAGATATATGGTGTTTTGTCTTTCTGAAATATTTGCTTTAAAATGTACTTTACCAAGCACATCCATGATTTGCAGTAATACTGGTGTTGTAGTAGCGATAATAAAAACTTGCCTCTGTTTTTCGACGAAAGCCATTCATTTTTTCTGCCCGTTTATTTCCAAATTTAAGTTGAATAATTTTATGAAGCGAGTGGTCTGAATATTGGGGGGAAGTATAGATTGGGAATTGTCAATATTTATGACGATATCTCCATAATAATAAATAAATTTCATTTTCATCCCGTAGGATAAATCAATCCAACAGGGTGAATATCTGGCTCTGCTTCGTTCAACTAAGTCTGAAAGTCGATTTTTAAAAGAACTTCCAGCCTTAATTGTTAGCGATATTTATTTATTATTATTTTTTTTGTTGTCATCGAGAAATCATCAAATTCTATTCTCGCATAATATATTCCATTTAATCCTTTAACATCTAAAATTACTTCTGTATTTTGTACCTTCTTTTGCATTTCTACCTTACCAATTGAATTATATAAAACTATTTTTGATATTGGCCTGGAGGATGAAGAAATTGACAATATTTCAGTAGTAGGATTAGGGTAAACCAATATTTCTTTTTCTTGTATTAAATCAACCAAATTGGAGGTTGTATCACATAATGTTATCGAATATGCATAGGGATTAATCCTGTCAGCAATTAAATAATATAAACCTTCTGAACAATCACATTCCAAAACATTATCATTAGAACTTGCAATACAATTTACATCATTATTAATAATTTGTACCAAAAACAATTTTACATCATTTGCAGAACTGCTAAATGGAATATAAATTGATTCTGTTGAATTATGTAAATATGAAAAAATCAATTCACCACCCTGATAAAAATCATTTTCACAAGAGTATTCTTCAAACAGTCCTTTTTGATTCCAAGAATTATATTCCTTGCACAAAAATGTTTGAGAATTGCCTTGAATATATGAAGTACAATTACCACTAACATAATTTGATTTTTTATCAATAAGATAGGATTCACATTCGTTTATATAACTTTTTCCATTACAAGCACACACTTCATATTTCAATTCTGGACAAATCCCATCTAAATAAGGTGCAAATAACGAATTGCAACTTAAATTAAAGGGAGAATTGACTGTAATTGATCCTAATAAATAAGTTTTATTCCAAAAAAGATTATTAGGCACATTAAGATTTAGTTTTACAAAATACGTTCCTGTCAATAATATTTGTTTTTCAGGAATTTCTGTAAATATAGATATCGATTCACTACAAGATGAAAAATAGTTATAGTTTACATTTACATCAATTGACTTTGAAATGTAATTTACTACCCAATCAATTGAATAATTATCACAAAGCGTAACTTGATTTATATTGAAGTGAATTTTTGCTTTATCACCAAGTGATATTATTCCATTAACAATGAATTGGGAGCTAATAATATCTTGTGAATAAGAAGTCAAATTCAATAATACAAAGAGCAGAAAAGTAAACTTTTTCATAATATTTATTTATCCATTATGTTATTAATTACTAATTGATTGCACCAATTATCGCTAACGTCGAGTGCAGTTGGAGGCCGACGATAGGAGGCATTAAGTCCTGAAAAATGATGAACAAAGCTCATACGTCGCAGCTTTGCTGGCGCACTACCTTGGCACAAAATTGGTACATAGCAACCGTATCTATCACTTTTCATTTCAATCAGATATTGAGTTATTCTTGCTTCAAATAACAAATGTATGCAAATTTTGGATGTTATCATTAGGAGAATTTATATCTATTCAATGACTTATTGCACATTTCTTTTGATTTACTATTTTCGGGTCCATGGTAGTACTGACATTCCACGAATTTTTTTCTTTTTTCCATCAAAAAAATGATTGAATATCAAAGAATTACCTTACCTTTGCGGTCATTTTTAAATTTTTTCATTTTTCACCCCTGCTAAATTGAAGAATTTGGCATACAAACAAGCAAAAATATGGTAGATCACAATGATGATGATTTGATCAAAGATCAAAAAGATGAAGACACTGGTGTGGATATAGAAGACATATCAGATGTAGAACTTGAAGAAAAAGTCGAAGTCAACGAAACTCCCCATGACGATTTTGACTGGAGCATTGGAAAAAGAAACACCGTCACTTACGACAAAGAAACCCACAAAAAATATTTCGATAAGTATGACAACTCACTGAATACCGTTGGTGAGAATGAAGTCGTCAAAGGAAGAGTTACAGCTATCCATTCAGGTGATGTGGTTTTAGACATCAATTACAAATCTGATGGATTGGTATCGCTTTCAGAATTTCGAGATACACCTGACCTAAAGGTAGGAGATTATGTGGATGTTTACGTTGAAAACAAGGAAGACTACCGAGGTCAATTGGTTTTATCCAGAAGAAAAGCCAAGCTCCTTAGAGCGTGGGATAACCTTGTAGATTCTTATAAAAACGGAACCATCATCAAAGGATTTGTCACCAGTAAGACAAAAGGTGGATTGATCGTGGATTGTTTAGGTCTAGAAACCTTCCTTCCAGGTTCACAGATAGATGTAAAACCCATCACGGACTACGATATCTATGTGGGTAAAACGATGGAATTCAAAGTTGTCAAGATCAATGAAAACATCAAGAATGCTGTAGTTTCTCACAAGGCCTTGATAGAAAGTGACCTTGCAGAACAAAGAGAAACCATCATCTCAGGTCTTGAAAAAGGTCAGGTATTGGAAGGTGTGGTGAAAAACATCACAGACTTCGGAGCATTCATGGACTTAGGAGGTGTCGATGGATTATTGTACATCACTGACATCTCTTGGGGAAGAATCAACCATCCAAATGAAGTCCTCAGCATCAATCAGAAAATCAACGTAGTTGTGCTTGAGTTTGATGATGACAAGAAGAGAATTTCTCTTGGTTTAAAACAATTGACTCCGCATCCTTGGGAAGTATTAGACCAAAGTATTGCGGAAGGTACAGTGGTATCAGGAAAAATCGTCAACATTGAAGATTATGGTGCATTCCTAGAAATCATTCCGGGTGTAGAAGGCTTGATACACGTATCTGAAGTCAACTGGAGCAATCAACCTGTCAATGCAAGAGATTATTTCAGCCTCAACCAAGAGTTGCAAGCAAAGGTAGTCACTATAGACAGAGACGAAAGAAAGATGTCATTGAGTATCAAGCAGTTGACACAAGATCCATGGAGCGAAGTTGCCGCTAAGTTTAAAGTTGGAACTAGACACAGTGGAGAAGTGAAAAACCTCACACCATACGGCGTATTTGTGGAGTTAGAAAATGGAATCGGTGGAATGGTTCACATTTCTGATCTTTCATGGACGAAGAGATACTCACATCCTTCTGAGTTTACAAAAGTAGGCGAAACTATCGATGTGTCTATCCTTGAAGTTGATGAGGAAAATAGAAAGCTGAGCTTGGGTCACAAGCAGTTAGAAGAGAATCCTTGGGATACTTTTGAAAATGTATTCCCTGTTGGTTCTTATCATGATGCAACCATTGTCAAAAAAGATGATAGAGGCGCCATCGTGCAGCTTCCTTATGGTTTGGAAGCATATGCACCGGCAAGACACATCAAAAAAGATGATGGCTCTACAGCTTCAAATGAAGAAACATTGACTTTCAAAGTTATCGAATTCAATAGAGATGATAAGAAAATCATTGTTTCACACACGAGATATCTTGAGGACATTAAAAAAGAAGCGGATCAATTAGTTGAAGCTGAAAAGAATAAGGAGAAGGATGAACTCAAGAAGACCATCAAGCACACACAGTCAAAAATTGAGCATTCTACTTTAGGTGACTTGGCAAGTTTCACAGAACTTAAGGAACAGATCGCTGAAGCACAAGCTTCTGAAGCCAAAGAAACAGCAAAGACTGAAACAAAGCAGCCGGAAGTTAAAGCTGCTCCAAAATCTGATGGTTCAAAAGATGATCTTAAAAAGGTAGAAGGTATCGGTCCGAAAATCCAAGAATTGTTTAACAATGCAGGCATTATGACTTTTGAAGACCTATCAAAAGCAGATCCTGCAGATTTGAAAAACATTCTTTTAGGTGGAGGTTCTAGATATCAGATGCACGACCCAACAACTTGGCCAATGCAAGCTAAAATGGCTGCTGATGGCGAGTGGGATAAACTGAAAGAATGGCAAGACCATGCTAAGGGTGGAAAAGAATAATTTTCTGCCTCAATAAATTATCGCAACAGTTGAATCAAATCCTCTCAAGTGAAAACTTGGGAGGATTTTTTTATACTAATGTAAACACTTCGCTTCTATACTTCACTCTGATTAATCTTTTCCGATAAATCAATCTATACCACGTATTGCTAAACAAAATTGCGATACAAATTTGAGTGTATCCATTATAACTATAAAATTCACTTGAAATTTACACATTGGTATCAAGGATTTTCTTTTCTACCAAAGTATGCATTGGAAAACTATCGAATGAAAATTTTCTTCCTGCTTGCAGACGTCCTTATCCTATAAACATCCCTTTTATTGTTGTCTCGTACCCAATGGACTTTGATTGTGTATTAAGCGGTGGATGAGCTTCGAAAACCGCATAGCTACTGCGACCAAGTCCTTGGTTTCAAGAAGTATATTGAGATTGATGTCCGTATTTTTAAACCCAAATTCCTTGTTGACCACACCTTCTACTTGTTGTGATAGTGCATTTTCTATGTGATCAAAAATGATGCGCTTGGAGTTTTTGATGGACTGATACGTTTCAAAATCGTATTTATTGAGTTGCTTACTGATCATAGTGAGATAATTCACCAATTCATCTTGCAAACTTTTAAGCAATTGAATCTGATTAATTTTCAGTGGTTTATGTGCATTTTTTATATGTACGTCACACACTTCATTGACAGTAGATAAACTACTCAATATATCGAGCATCAAGTCGTTGGATAAGATATAGAGCTGTGCCGTTTGCTTTTCAGATAGTTCAGATTTTTTGATTGCTTTAAATAAATTGGTTTTTACGTCACCATAATATGCTTTCAGTTCTTCGGTAATCTTTTTGGCTTTCACAATTTTTGAAGGGTCTTCTTCAATCAATCCTTTGATGCTTAAGATGTAGGAGTTTGTGATAGAATTCAAGCTATTTGCAATGTCATTCGCTGTCTTATGGAAGGCTGCTTCCGCATTAAGGTCAATAGAACTGAGAACCTGATCTGACTTCACCTTTTTAGTTTGTACCTTCTTATGATGATAGGTTGAATACACCATTGATCCTACAAAAAATAATAGAATGATTGACAATCCAATCAATTCAAATTTCATCAATATCAAGGCAATGATAGCTGCGACAGATAATGCCACGGCTGCCGTAATAAACCATCCCAAAATGACATTGATCACACCTGCAATCCTGTAGGAAGCGGATTCCCTGCCCCAGGCTCTATCCGCTAAAGAAGAACCCATAGCTACCATAAAAGTCACGTAGGTCGTGGACAAAGGCAGCTTCAAACTGGTTCCCAATGCTATGAGCATACTTGCTGCTGTAAGATTTACGGAAGCTCTTATTAAATCAAAAGCCGGTGCATCTACTACATTGGTCTGTTCTATGGGTTTAAACTGTTCATTGATAACTGTCTGAAGCTTATTGGGTACAGTGCTTTTCAACACCTTTGATAGATTTACGGAAGCTTGTACAATCAATCTAGAGATGACGTTGGAATTAAACTTTTCATGGACTTCATCTTGCGAACCCAGCCTAACTTCAGTCTCTGTTACTGTTCGTGCTTTTTTAGAATACCATAGTGTGAGAATCATAATTAATCCCGCAATCATTAGGTAAAAATAAGGCGCTTGAAGTGGAAATTTTAAACCTATCATTGTATAGGCATGTGGATCAAGAGCTCCGTTCATCACATGATTGGCAGAAGAAAAAAGTTCGTAGGACTGAATCCCTGCCAGAGGTACTCCGATAAAATTGACCAAGTCATTACCTGCGAAGGCCATAGCCAAACTAAAAGTGCCTACAAACACCAATATTCTCAATATATTGACACCGATGCTGTTCAATATAAAAAATAGTATTACAAAAAATATAAAGGCAATGCCTAAAAATAAGAGAAAGTTATCTTGTATGGTGTGAATGACATTTTTGATGGATTTCAAGCCATAGAAAGATTCGTAAACAACTTTCCCTTTGCTATTAGTTTTTTGTGTAAAGTGCATTTCATTTCCGGCTACATCTTTGATGGTGATGTTTTCCGAGTTCATCAAACTTGTGTCTGCTTTAGGATTTATTGCCAGACTGTAATTGATCAATTCTGTTTTGGATAGTTCTTTTGTAGAATAAGTAGATTTCAATCCCTTAAAAACCATGAAATAACTCACGCCAACCATGGCCAAAGCAACCCAAATCACACCAACGTATTTGATTCTTTTGACATACTGAAAGCTGAACAACATTCTTGAGATAAACATAATGATGACACCCGTTGTGAAAGCAATCAGTACGGATAATAGAATACTGGAAATAATGGTATTTGTTTTTGCCCAGTTGATATATCCCGTGATACCTTCTGCCGGATTATTGATATTTAAAAGCCAATTTAGAGGTTGGTCATTATCAATGATTTTAAATGCAGATACCATGATGGAAGCACCGAGAAGTTCAAAAATCAAGGATACTGTTGTGGAAGTGGGCATTCCCAGTGTGTTGAAGGCATCCAACAATACTATGTCCGTCAACATAACAGCAAGAAATATGATCATGACCTCATAAAAACTGAAATATTCAGGGTTGAATATTCCTTCACGTGCTATTTCCATCATGCCTGCCGAAGACAAAGCTCCTACAATAACACCTCCTGTAGCGACCCACAAAATGGTTTTGAAACTACCTGCTTTTGAACCAATAGCTGAATTTAAAAAATTTACAGCATCGTTACCTACACCTACCACCAAATCCATGGCAGCCAAGCAAACTAAAACTATAAGTGCAATAAATAGGAAAAGCTCCATAATCTAATAAAAATTACAAGGGTCAAAGTTATAAAAATATCAAACTTGACCTTTGTAATCTATATTAATTAACTATTAACTTATTAATTTTTCATCATTGAGTCACCACAAATTTCTCTGAACCTATGAATCCAAGATTGTCAGTTTGAACTGAAAGTACATACATTCCATTGCCAACCCCCTTCAATGGCAACTCAATCAATTGGCTTCCGGAATTGATGTGGATCATTTTTGATGAGACCATTTCTCCGGATATAGCTGCAATAGAGAACACAATATCCTGAGACTTTTGAGCATTGACTGATACTTGTAACTTATCAATGACTGGATTTTGGGTAATATTAAATGTCAATTCCGCATTTTTTAAGTTGACCTTGGTATCTTCAACAGCGCTTAAATTTCGAGAGCCATTGCTGAACCAAACGGCCCAATTTCTACCAGTGCAAAACAAAGTAGCAGTATTACTAGGTTCAATTTTATTTGATTTTAGACCTATAACTCCCACATTGGTAGCAGATGATCCTTGATTGTCAAAAACGAGTTCATTATCTTTAGCACTAAAATTTGGAAATCCTAAGGTATTGTTTTCAAAAATCAAATTTAATTCTCCCCTTTCAATATTGGCTGCCACGATGTCATCATCACCATTCTCATGAATATAGTCAAAGCTGATGATATAGGGTGAATTCTTTGAAAATGTAGGATTTCCCACACTTACACCATTATTGAGTGCATTAAACAATTTATCAACCGTCCCCAGTGAAAAAGTCTTGGTTTTATTATTCCAGACTTTAATGAATCCAATATCCCAGTACTTGATAGAACCCGAAGAATTGCTGTTGATCTCATTTTCAGCATCGTACATGATATATTCTCCTGATAGGTCAAATTCCATCGCATCAGCATACAGCACGTCTCCGGTGGATACGCCTGAATAAGTGGGATTGTATAATGTAAACTCTGTTTCTTGTTGTGAATCAAAATCATACACTAAAATTTTATTGGACTGTGCATCATAGGTAGCTGCAAGCTTTGAACCATCTTTTGATATGATGGCATTGCGCCAAATAGATTGATCGTCCAATAATTTCTCTCCGGAAACTACTTCAGTTGACCAATCTATGGTTTGGTAGTAAATTTTATGATCACTGGCGACATAAATGATGACTGTTCCATCATCAGTGACACTTGGTTTAGAATAGATGGTTTTATTAGAAATTTTTACCAATTCTTTTCCAGCATTGTCATAAATATATAATCCTGAGGAGTTTTCTCCGGTTACAAGCACATAGTCTTGACCCGGATTGGTATTGACATCAGTCTCATAATTTCCTCCGGAATCACCCAGTATACCTACTTGATCAAAAGCAGCTTTGGCAGCATTGATTTCTGTAGTGGAATAGAGATCAGTTGTCGCTTTGATGATGGCAATCCTTGCATCCACAAATTTTGAAGATTTTGTGAGATATTGGGACAATGCTCTATAATAAACCTTTTCAGCTTTGTCTTTACCTACGACATTGGCGAAGAGGTAGAAAGCATGGTTTGGAATGCCACTATTGAGGTGGACTCCGCCATTATCAGCAGAACCGGTATATCTTTCGCTAAAGTGTTGAGGTTGCCATCCTGCGTCGAAATTATTAGTAGCCGCACCATTATGTGGATTCTGAAGGTCTCTCAAAGCACCTGATGGAAAGACCGAAGTTCTTACGACATCTTCGCCTATTTTCCAGTCATCTCTATCTATGAGTGCGCCGAAAACATCAGCAAAGGATTCATTCAATGCACCTGATTCCCCTTCATAATCAAGGTTTGCGGTGTTTTCTATGACGCCATGTGACATTTCATGTCCTGCCACATCCAATGCTCTAGCTAGAGACAAAAAGGCAGCATCTCCATTGCCATAAAACATGGCTTGTCCATTCCAAAATGCATTGCCCATAGATGAGCCATCATCATCTGACACGTTGATGATTGAAATGATATTGCCACCTGTTCCATTGATGGATTTTCTATTGTGCACAGTTTTGTAATAATTGTAAGCTATACCACCATTATATTGTGCTGAAACCGATGCTTTATCGCTCCAAGTATTAGATGAAGATTTTACGTGATCATATTTGAATGAACTCTTTGTCGGAGTTGTATTCATGGCATCAATAGTCCAGATCACACCTGAAGGGTCGTTGGGTAATTGTGCAGCTGTTGAACTGAACATGTCTCTTGTGGCATCAATCATGTAATAGGTAGAACCCACTTGATACGTGTTGATGGTTCTATTGATATCAAAAAGATCCTTTGCGTTGGCTGTGGTTTTTCCGTCTAATGGTGCAGATACATTGGATTCTGCATCATGTTCTGCATTTCCAAAATGATGGTGAAGCTTACAGATCGACATCCTTTTATGAATCAATTTGCCATCATGGGCATCAATGAAATATTCCCATCGCTCTACCATATTTTTGTACTGATAAACATGATATGCCAAATATACACTACCCTGATATGGAAAAATAACCATCGCTGATTTGGGCTGCGTATTGCTAAATATAGGCGTCATATCTTTGTCGTAACGAAGCGACTCGCCTAGGTCAGCCTCTACTATGTCTAAGGCCTTGGCTTCATTGACGGTAGGAACAGAAGATATGTTCCATTGGGAAGTGGTATAGTAATTACCATTTAAAAAATCAAAATCATTGCCCAATCCGTGGGTCACTACTTCAGCAGCATAGATCGGAATGTTATGATAGTATTGCTGCATTCTCACATGGGACATACCTATTTCATCCGTCTCAGAATGAGAAATTTTAAAGTCAGCTGCATTGACATGCATCAATGCAGAAGCTTCACTAAGATACGCAGCTGAAGATTGTTCTATACTCAATCCCTTCAATCCTACGGCAGACAATTTCCCTTCAATGTATCGAGGCAATCCTCTTTCATTGATACTTCCGGCCTTCAAGCTATGAGCAATCGACGCACTAGTCAGCGCTGATTGGGAATAGTTTAAGGTAGTCGGCAGCTGCCGTACTGAAGTGACATTAAAACCTGATGTCTGAATATTGAACGGAGCTATATCTTGTATGGTGTGATCAAAGTGGACACTTTTCTTTTGAGAAAAAGTAATCAATGGTAATGTCAACATCAACACAGCTAAATAAAGATGTTTCATGCTTATTATTTTTATTATTGATAAAATTATTGGGAACTATATTTTTTTACAATTTGCATTAGTAAGTTATAATACAAATCGAGATTTTTGTCTGTCAATGGGTTTTTTCCCCATTTGAGTGATTGTGATTGGTTGTTTTGGCGAGATTTTATATAATAATATCTATTGCCAGGTTCATCCAAAGTCATCTTATCCAATTCCATTGAATAAAAATTCTCTAAAATTTGGGTCGCCTTAGATTTTGGAAAACTGCCTATTTTTTCATATTTGTCATTGGACTTTAGATATATATTTCCATTTTTTGATATGGCGTATTCTTTTACTGCTCCGGTAAATCCTCCACCATTTCCAAAAACGATGCATTCTTCTTTTTCATCTTCCGGATTGAATACCTTTTGTTGTGATTTACACGACATCATAGGCAATAAACATGTGATAATGAAACTTGTTAAAAAAAATAATGGTCGCATGGGCAATACTTTTGTGATATACTCTCCAACTTTTGTGAACAAAATTAGACATTAAAAACATATTCTTTGGAAATAAAATTCACTTTGACCTTTCAAAGTTTGATTTTACTTATAATTTCTTCCGCTACATTCAAATCATCCTGTGTATTGACATTTAAAAAAACATATGGATGTCGTTGTAGCTCATTTTCAACACTGACGTATTTTACATTAAACTGATCCATGATTTGGCTTATCTTTAAACTGCCGGATTGGACAATCCGATTTAATGGTTCTAAAATCCTTTTGTGATACAGTGCACATAACGGTTCCAGCTTCCCATTATGAACTGGAATGAAAGCATCAAAATCCTCCGCTTCCATCATGAGACGCATCAAAATTTCGGTGGTCACCAAAGGCAAATCACATCCAATGACAAGGTTCATCATTATATCAGAATCATCTAGGGCTGCCATTATCCCTGAAACAGGGCCCAATGAAGAAAACTGAGGTAAGTCACCAATAACCTTCAACTTCAGGTCTTTATACATCACTGGATGGCCTACAATAGCAACCTTTTCAGCTAGCTTGGAACACTTTTCAATCATGTGCTCTATCATGGGCTTTCCATTCAGCATTTTCAAGCCCTTTGGTGCGCCCATCCTATGGCTTTTTCCACCTGCTAAAATATAGGCATTGACCTTCATATGGTCGTATAATTGTCAGATTTAAATCTTCCTTCGGCAATTCTCTTTTTGCCCTGAAGATCACGATAAATAACCACATCAGAAAATCCCAAACGTTTCATAAGGTTTGAAACGTCATCAGCAAAATACTCACTGATTTCAAATAATACGATGACTTCGTCCTTCTCCCTTTTGATCCATTCGCAAATGCTTTTATAAAACTCTAACGGATCTTCTTTCACAAACAGAGCTTTATGAGGTTCGAAATCCAATACATTGGCATCCATTTTCGCCTTCTCCTCTTGTGAAATATAAGGAGGATTGGATATAACCAACTGACAATGTGGCAAATGATCCACAGTTTCTCTATCTTTTATATCACCCTGAATCCATTGAACCTGCACCTCGTATTTTTTAGCATTAATCTCTGCAACTGCCAAAGCATCTTTACAAATATCTAAACCAAAAATTGATTTAATGTCTGTTTCCAACGCTATTGTGATCGGGATTACGCCTGATCCGGTGCCAATATCTATGACTGATCGTATTTGAAATTGCTTTATAACTTGGATCGCCCTGTGTGTTAACTCTTCTGTTTCCGGTCGAGGAATCAACACCCTTTGATCCACATAAAATGATCTTCCAAAAAAGTCGGCTCTATTTCCTATATATTGATATGGTTCATTGTTGGAAAGTCTTTGAAGTATCTCATGGACTTTTGAAGTGTCTATTTCTCTTGCATCTGTTGAAATATGTGCACTTCGAATACCAAACACATCTTCTAAGATATATTTCGATATCAATTCAGCACTATTTTCAGAAGATTGACTCTCCAAAAGTGCTTTGATTTGATCGTATGTTTTCTTAGCATTCACAATATATAGAAATAACTGAGCGCAAACATCACAATTAATCCCACGCTCCACATGGTGTATCGCCGTAAATCGATGATGTCTGTTAAATGGATGTGATTTACCCTCGTATTATAGATTATAAGGACAATTTTCTGGATAAAATAAGCAACAGCCGTGGCAAGGGTGAGTCCCATAATTCCCCAAAGGTGTACCCACCATAAACTCAAGGAAATATTGATGATGATTTCAAATATTGTACTGTATAAAATGACATTAAATTGATTTTTAGCCATCAGAATTGTTTGAGGAAGCAGCACACGACTGACCAATATCAGGAGGTATACATTGAATACAAGAGCGGAGTTTCTGAAGTCAGGTGAATAAAAAAAGCTAAATAAAAAAGGACTTAAAACCATGCTAAGGATACCTATTGGAAATACATATCCCATCAACTTGTTGATTCGCGTACGCAAGTTGGACAAATCATATCCATTCGTTTGTAGTGTATAAATATACGTCAATGAAATGCCCGAGAATAAAAAACTACTTAGTGGCAACTCTCTTGCACCATATCTAAATATCGCAAAAGTAGAATCATCAAAGAAATACTTGACCATCCATCCATCCGCCATCTCCATAGTTTGTGATAATAATTGATTGACAAACACAGGTGTAAAAGTCAGCATTAAAGTAACTGCAAATTTCACATCAAAATTGAATGCGTCACTACAATCTATAGTGCGGCAAAAATACAAAAGACGTATGGCACCCCACAAAATCATGAACAACAAGAAGTTTTGGATTGAAGGTTGAACTATGGCAACGCCCAAAAAGCCAATAACAATGCCCAATTGTGAAAAGTGAATGTAACGCAGAAGAACCTTCTCTAATCCCAAAAGAAAATAAGTTCCCTCCACCAATGCCAATGGCGACATAACGATAGAATAGGCTACAATATAAGGAAAAAATGGTTTCAACTGAACGAAAAAAGGCATTTGATCGAATCCGTAAATTCCTAAACCAATGAATGCCATGAGGATACAAGCAAGCAATAAAACAGAAGTGAAAACCCCTGAAATAATCCTTGGCTTTTCTGAAACTGAAGCCTTCCCATAGATGGACATGAAATAGGTCAATATGCTGTTATGGAAAAAAAATGTCCCTGTATGGATAAGAAACAGAAGCCACTCATAGGTACCTATATCTGTAGTAGTCAAACCGCTTCGTACAATAATTATACTGCAAATGAAGCTAATGGCATACCGAAATATTAGGAAATATTGGTAAACAAATGAACCGTCATTAAACTTTGCTAAAAACCTTTGTATCAAGGATGTTTACATCTTTTAATCATGCAAACATAATCAATGGCACATTATCGGATGATGTAATGCGTCGATAAAATTTAACTGCATAGGCAATTTGGACATTATTCCTCTGTAAATCAGGTAAATTCCGGTAAGACCTATGAAAACAGGATATAACTTCTGAAGTATCAATCTGTACTTTATATTTAAAAACTTTGGGAGCAATACCACAACTATCATTGCTGGGAACGTACCCAAACCAAAAAAGGTCATAAATCCAATAGTTCCCCACACATTTGAAAGCGTAACTGCAGCCATCAAGGCAACATACACCAATCCGCAAGGCAAAAGTCCATTGATTACACCTGCTTGTATGGATGGGACGCTTTTGCCCATTTTTACAAAAGATTGTAACTTGCTTGAAATGTATTTATAAAGGGACTGAATGTGCCTTTGTTTGCCAATTAATACATCCAAATTCAAACTAAAAACTGCAACAATCAAAAGCAACACACCTAAAAATATAGATAAACCCCGCTGAAAGCCACCTAAGGATATTACACCGCCAACAATGCCTATGATTAGACCAAGAAAGCTGTAACTGACAAGTCTCCCCAAATTATAAAAGATCACTTCAGGTAAAAGTCCCATGGCATTCTTTGACCTATGTGCAAGCATTCCAAATGCCAGTGGGCCACACATGCCCACGCAGTGCAAACTACCAAAAAAACCTAAAGTGAAGGCAACCCAATACACATCAAAGGACTAAATCCCTTTCAATAAAATAGGGAATATTATCTTGCTCCCAATCCATCTTCAACTTCCATTTTCCCATCTTGAGCCCGACTAAAGGAATTTTGTATATGGTATCAGTTTGGATATTGAATTCAAATGACTTATCAAGGGTCTTTGACAGTGGGTTGTACATCTGAATGGTACCGTGCTTATTTTCTCCTTCTGGAAAGTGGATATTCAAGGTTTGTTTTTGGCTGTCAATGGAATAATTGACTTTATCCTTCATAGACTCAGAATTCTTGAGTTTGTCGTAATGCTGCTGGTATTTGATATCTTGATTGTAATAGTCATCTACCACCAAACTATTGTCGTATTCCCTAGATTTAAGCAAGATGAATACTAGACTTCCTATAAATAGGACAAAAAAAACAACTAAACCTATAGGCCAACTATTCTTCATGACATTTCTATTTTATCAGTAATCAAAGTTGTTTAAATTATTTTGGCGGGCTAAAAAATGACGTCTTGATCTTACTGATCAATTGATCTCCGGAATACACGCCAACAGTAAGCTTGTTCTTTCTACTATGTAATTTATCGGAATGAATTTTTACAAATGCCGAACCTTTGATTTGACTGTTTTTGGATAAATGAAGATCAGGAGAACCAACCAATGTGATCTCCCCATCCACGTCCATTAATTTTAGAGTCACATCATATTCATGCCCTGTTTTATTGATCAATTGGTAGTTATAAAGATTTGAGATATAACCACCTTCCATGGTTTGATACGTCATACCGGGTGTTCGTAACATCAAACCTTGGATATCACTACGCATAGTAAAGAGAGCTCCTTCTATGATCAAAAGTACCAACAATACTATGGAATATGCTTTAACTCTGGTATTGAAAATTTTATGTTTCCCTTCTGTGATACCTTCTAAACTATCAATACGTACTAATCCCTTCGGTCTATTGATCTTTTCCATAACCTCATCACAGGCATCCATACAGGCTGTACAGTTGACACATTCTAATTGCGTACCATTTCTGATATCTATGCCCGTTGGACACACGTGGACACAAAGTTTGCAATCTATGCAATCGCCATTTGCTGCAAGGTTCAATGATTTCTCTTCAGCTACCTGTGCTTCAGACAAAATAGGAAGCGGCACCACTTTTGTTTTCTTAATCTTACCTCTGGGCTCGCCTCTTACGAAATCATATGCAACAACTAAGGATTTATTGTCTAACATGACACCTTGTAATCTTCCGTAAGGACAGATCGTGGTGCACACCTGTTCTCTTAAACTTGAAAAAACGATATAAAATACAAATGAAAATAGTACCATTATAAGGAAGCCAGTAAAATGGGCTGAAATTGGCTCCCGAATTATTTTAAACACCTCATCTATCCCTATGATGTAGGCCAAGAAAATATTGGCAATTAAAACAGCAATGCCAAAGAAAATGGTATGCTTTAAGACACGCTTCATTATTTTTGAACCGTCCCAAGGTGCACTATCCAATTTCATTTGAGCTTTATAATCCCCTTCAATGGCGTATTCTATTTTCCTGAAAATCATTTCCATGAAAATAGTCTGTGGGCACACCCATCCACAAAATATCCTCCCAAACACCACAGTGAATAGTATGATGAAAACAAGAAGGATGAGCATCCCGATAGCAAAAAGATAAAAATCTTGAGGCCCGAAGTGCATGCCAAAGAGAATGAAATTTCTATTGACCAAGTCAATTAGTACAAATGGTTCTCCATTTACCTTTATAAACGGCAAGGCAAATAATATAACCACGTAAAACCAAGAGAGGTAGGTACGATAGTTATAATATTTGCCCGACGGTTTTTTAGGAAAAATCCAAATCCTCTTTCCTTTCTTATCTACTGTTGCAATTTTGTCTCTAAATTGCTCTTCTTGTTGTTGTTGATCTATGTTTGAATCCATTATTTATAAATGCGCCAAAACTACTTCTGCATGACAGTCGTGTCCTTTTTTACCGACTCTACCTTTGCAGGGTCTGAAACACTTCCATCAGTAGTAGTTGCGGCTGGTTCATATAACTCTCCTTCCGAAGCTTTCTGATTTGGTGGATTGGTACCTTGGAAGGTTAAGAGGTAACTGGCCACATTTTGAATCGCCTTCGGATTTAATTGTGCTTGCCAAGAAATCATACCCTTTTCAGGAACACCGTATTTTATTGTTTTGAAAATATCATTGATACTACCTCCGTGGATCCAATATTTATCTGTCATATTAGGACCAACTAATCCTTCTCCGTTTTGACCATGGCACACTGCACAGTTGGCAACAAAAATCTCCTTTCCGGCAGCCAATGAAGCTTCATCTGTTGCTACAGTAACCGATTTCTCATCAATATCATTGGCTTGAGTTGAAAGAAATAATGCCTTCTGCTCTTCTGCTGCTTGCATAGCCGCAACATATTCTGTCTTCTGGTCAGGTCCTTTCCCTGATATGTGGTAATAAAATAGATAACCTATTCCCCAAATTATTGTTCCATAAAATAACCACAACCACCATGGTGGAAGTGAGTTATCCAATTCTCTAATGCCGTCATACTCATGTCCAAGATCGATATCCTGCTCTTTATCCATAGGCTTCAGTTTCCATAATCGATCTGAAATACTTTGCCACAATGAATTGGATGAGCTGAAACTTTCATCTTTGACAGCATCTATGCCAAATTTCTCTGCTACTTTGAACTTTTGTAATTCCAACATGGCATATACGAGGTTCAAACCAGCCAATACTACACCTATCAATACCAATACCGCAAGGACCACTAAGAAATTGCTGTATGTAATATTCAAAAGGTTTTGGTTAGCAGTGGCCACTGGTGCAGGAGCCGCTGCGTCTTGACCAAAAAGTCCAAATTGTGCTAACAAGAAGAAGGAAAATAGGCTGATGGTTTTATTTATCTTCATTTTGAATGATTTTATTGTTATTGAATTTGAGTTTCATCATCTTCGAGTGGAAGCTCTTGCATGTGCTTCATCAATGGATCATTCTTCCTTAATATCATAAATATTGCAACAATAAATATGATAAAAAAAGTGAACAATGCAAAAATGGCCATCCAATTGTACGATCCGGATTGCTCTAAGATATATTTACCCATTTTCTATTTGTTTTGGTTATCTACTTTAATATCCGTACCCAATCTTTGCAAGTAGGCGATCAATGCGACAATCTCTTTGTTTTCAATGCCCTCTTGCTTGATATTATCTTTGGCTAAATTAGCAACGACTTTTTTGGCTTGTGTTTGCAAGTCAGCTACTGCTTTGTCTGCATAGCCATCAGGATAAGGCGCTCCTAAAGATTGGTGCACTTTGATTTTGGCAGCAGTGTACTTGGTATCTAGGTCGTTTTCAAATAACCATGGATACATAGGCATGATAGAACCCGGTGCCATAGATGTTGGATCATACATGTGGTTATAGTGCCAGCTGTCAGGATATTTGCCACCGACTCTATGTAAATCGGGACCTGTACGCTTGCTACCCCATAAGAATGGTCTGTCATAAATGTATTCACCGGATTTGGAGTATTCACCATATCGCTCTGTTTCTGATCTGAATGGTCTCACCATTTGTGAGTGACATCCTACACAGCCTTCACGAATGTAAATATCTCTACCTTCTATTTCCAATGGTGTATATGGCTGAATAGATGCTATTTTAGGTACATTCTTATCAATCATCATCATAGGGATAATCTCTACGATACCGCCAATCAATATTAAAACTGCACTTACTATCAACATTTGGATTGGTTTTCTTTCAATCCACTTATGCCAGTACTCATTCTTATGTGCCACATGCACTTCTCTTGGTGCTGATTGTGCTTCCTGATTTGCAATCAACTTTCCACTGAATGCAGTTTTCATAAGATTGTAAACCATCACGATCACACCTACAAAATAAATGGTACCACCGATGGCTCTGATCATATACATTGGTAAGATCTGTGTAACGGTTTCTAGGAAGTTACCATACTGAAGGAAGCCATCAGGAGTAAATTGTTTCCACATCAAACTCTGAGTCCATCCTGCCCAATATAATGGTATAGCATAAAATAAAATTCCTAATGTTCCAATCCAGAAATGTGTATTAGCCAACTTGACAGAATAGAGTTTTGTTCCATATATCCTTGGGATCAGCCAGTACAACATACCAAAAGTCAACATACCATTCCATCCCAATGCTCCAATATGCACGTGACCTACTGTCCAGTCAGTATAGTGGGTAATAGCATTCAAAGATTTGATTGATAATAGCGGCCCTTCTAATGTTGCCATACCATAAGCAGTAACGGCAACTACAAAGAATTTCAAAATAGGATCCGTACGCACCTTATCCCAAACACCTCTCAACGTCAAAAGACCATTCAACATACCACCCCAAGACGGAGCTATCAACATAATGGAAAATACGGTTCCCAAAGATTGTGCCCAGTCAGGAAGAGAAGTATATAATAAATGGTGCGGACCTGCCCAGATATAGATGAAGATCAATGCCCAAAAGTGTATAATGGACAATTTGTATGAATAAACCGGACGATTAGCCGCTTTCGGCATAAAATAATACATCAAACCAAGATATGGCGTTGTAAGGAAAAATGCCACCGCATTGTGACCATACCACCATTGTACCAATGCATCTTGCACACCTGAGAATACATACACACTTTTGAATAGGTGAACCGGCATCTGGATATTGTTAAAGATATGGAGAACTGTCACGGTAATCCATGTGGCTATATAAAACCAAATAGCTACATATAAGTGATTCTCTCTTCTCTTCAATATTGTTCCAAACATATTGATACCAAATACCACCCAGACTAAAGCAATCGCAATGTCTATCGGCCATTCCAATTCAGCATATTCATGTGAACTTGTAATACCTAATGGAAGCGTGATGGCAGCGGCAAGGATGATCAATTGCCAGCCCCAAAAGTGGATATTGGATAATAGATCACTGAACATCCTAGTTTTCAGCAACCTTTGAAGGGAGTAATAGACGCCAGTAAAAATACCATTTCCTACAAATGCAAAAATTACTGCATTCGTGTGCAATGGTCTTATACGGCCATACGTTATTTCAGGAATGCCTAAGTTCAGAGATGGGAAAACTAATTCAAATGCCGCTGTTATTCCCACCAGCATCCCAATGATCCCAAATACAACTGAAGCTATAGCAAAATTACGTACAATCTTGTTGTCATAACTAAATGTCTCCAGATTTGTCATACAATTTTAAATTTTGAAAATATAATAATTGGTTTAATCGTTGTCATTTTTCATATCATCATCAAGCAAAATTCTCACGCTTGGTGTGTATTCGTCATCATACTGACCATTTCTTACCGCCCAAAAAAAGGCAATCAAAAAAGCAATAGCAACCACCAAACTGATGATAATAAGATAGAAAATTATACCCACAAGAATATTAATTTTTGCACAATGTCTGGAATTTTTTTTTACATTATTATGACAAATATCATCTTTTTTGCTGATTTTAAAAAAATATAATCAAATGTTTATAAATCAATTAATTATATATATTTAAAAAATATTATGATATATTTTAGTATCTTCATTTATTTGTTTTCGTTACTTCAAAGACGAAAATACCGCCTAGCAAACGGTGTGAATAGTAGGCTGATATCGGTACTTTCTTAGCTCAGACTCGTATTTGGAACACGTTTTTTCTCCCATTCTAAAAATAAAGATGATTAAAAATCAATGATCTTCAGTCTGTAAAATTTTCAGTTCTGACCTGAAAATTGCGATTTTCCAGACCAATATAAAATTGGCAAAAAAAAATCCGCTACTGCGGATTTTAATATTTACCTTTTAATTTGTAAACTTCGCTACGTTTTCCCATGGGCCTCCATTAACGACATTGGCAAATCCATTGGCTTCCAAAATAGATTTGGCTTGTCCTGATCGACTTCCGGACCTACAAAATACCACTATATTATTCTTTCCTTTGAATTTCTGAAGATTGGATGTCAATCTATCTAGAGGAATATTTACGGAACCCTTGGGATGGCCCTGATTGAATTCCATTGGCGTTCGCACATCTACTAAGAATGGTTTTTTAGCCATGATTTCCGTAAGATCGACTTCTTCGCCACCACCAAACAACATTTTAAATATATCTAACATACTTTTGATTTTTAAAGGTGCAAAAGTACTATCTGCAAAATTATATGTAGTAACGATTGTTACATTGCCAACGAATCCATCGGAATGTCAACATTTTTTTGCGGCTTTTTTGATTTGATTATCCTATACACGAGTGAACCGATGATGATAGCACCACCCATAAGAGCAAACATACCCGGTTTTTCACCATATCCCATAAATACCCAAATCGGATTTAAGATAGGTTCTAACATCGCAATTAGTGAACTTTCTACTGCAGATAAGTATTTTTGGCCATATACAAAGAAGGCATATCCTAGCCCCAACTGCACAAAACCTAGTATCATGAGATAAGAATTCTCTGTAAGCGTAGGGTAAGGATTTTTCAAAAACCACGGAAATGTACATAAACACACTAAAATATTGCCCAAAAAGATAGCGCCGGGTTGATACGCACCATCATTCATTTTTTGACTGATGAACAATCCCGCTAAAATGAAGCCACTCAAAACGGCCAAACCAATACCCAACCAACTATCGGGTTTTGTAAACTGATCAACAAAAAACAAGCACATACCTGTCATACTGGCAAACACTGTAAGTATGTTCAACTTGGTCAGCTTTGTCCTTAACAGGTAGGGCTCGAGAATGAGCACAATTGCAGGAGCTATATATTGTAAAAAAATGGCATTAGCCGCTGTGGTTAGTTTCGTAGCAGCAACAAAACTGATGAGTAATGGCGCATAGAATGCTGCACTGATAAAAGACTTCTTATTGAAAATGAAAAGTTTTTTTCTAAATAAAATGACAAACATTATCGCGGCATAGAAACTCCGATAGAACAAGATGGTAAAGGCATCTTGTGGTAAAATTTTAATAAAAAGCCCTCCTATTGACCAGAACAAAGCTGCAAGAATAGTAGCAGCAATTGCTTTTGAGTGTGTATCAGATTGCACCTTTAAACTGCCTTAAAAAGCGAACATCGTTTTCAAAAAACTGTCGGATATCTGTGATTTTATATTGAAGCATAGCTTGTCTCTCTATACCCATTCCAAATGCAAATCCAGTGTACACATCGGGATCAATACCACAATTGCTCAATACATTAGGATCAACCATACCACATCCCAAAATTTCCAACCATCCTGTTCCTTTTGTAATTCTATAATCGTCTTCATTCTTTAAACCCCAATACACATCCATTTCTGCACTTGGTTCAGTAAAAGGAAAGAAACTTGGACGCAAACGAATCTGCGTATCCTTACCGTACATTTCTCTCGCAAAGTACAATAAAGTTTGCTTAAGGTCCGCAAATGAAACTCCTTTGTCTATGTACAAACCTTCAACTTGATGAAACTGACAATGCGATCTGGCAGATATTGTTTCATTTCGATACACTCTACCAGGAGCAATGATTCTGATTGGCGGTTTTTGTGTTGTCATAATGCGTGCCTGAACAGATGAAGTGTGGGTACGCAAAAGATATTCTGTCGAATCTTTAAGATAAAAAGTATCTTGCATATCTCTGGCCGGGTGATCATCCGGCGTATTCATCGCCGTAAAATTGTACCAATCTGTTTCAATCTCCCTTTCTTCTGCAACAACAAATCCTATTCTTTCAAAAATATTGATAATCCTATTGAGCAAGATAGATATAGGATGTCGTGAACCTACATTTGTAGGCTTGGACGGAGCAGTTACATCAAAGTTTAAAGCCTGTTGGTCATCTTTATTGGCATCCAATTGCTCTTTGAAACCCTCATACAGTGTCTCTGCCTTTAACTTTAAGTCGTTCAAAACCTGTCCAAACTCTTTTTTCCTCTCGTTTTCAACATTTTTGATTTCTCCAAATAGCGCTTTAATGATATTCTTTGAACCCAAATATGTAATTCTGAATTGCTCTAATTGGTCGGCATTTGTTGGAAGTTCCGCTGCTAATTTTACAGCGATTTCTTCGGCTTGTTCAAACGGATTTTTTGTCATGGGAAGTTGAATAATTGAAAATGTAAAGGTAGATATTTTTTAAAGTTTTGATAGCAATTCATCTTTTATCGCAGTAAAAATACTTGGTGCGCATATTGAATTCACCATTTTTTACCGCTTTTATACACCGTTCCTTTAAACAAGCCTACTATATCATTGTGTTGATTTTTTATTTCCACTTCATAAATTCCAAATCGCTCTGAGACAAATTTCTGAGTGGCTTGAGCTGAAAGTTTGTCCCCTAATGCTACCTTTTTTACATGTGACATATGTGTTTCTATAGAAAATGACTGAAATCCTAAGCTATTGGAAGCAAAGGCAAGTGCGCTATCTGCAAATGAGTACAAAACACCACCATGACAAATACCAAAACCATTGAGCATGTCATCTTTTACAACAAAGGACAATCTACAACTTCCTTGGGAAATAAAATCGATCTCGATTCCTAACCATTGTGAAAAAGCATCTTCTGCATACATCAATTGTTTGACAATATAATCTGCGGATTTAAGATACTCCTCCATACAATTGATAGATGTCTCTCAAATTTCTCCCTTGTCCATTATAATCTAAGCCATAACCGACGACAAATTTATTTGGAATAAAAAACCCGGGAAAATCGGTTTTTATCTCCACTTTATGTGCTTCAGGTTTGATTAAAATGGATGACAATTTTATAGATGCCGGCTGGTAATTGCTGCAAACAGGTATGAATTCCGCCATTGTCGTACCTGTATCTATGATGTCTTCTATGATTACCACATGACGACCACACAATTCAATACCCGGAGGCATATATATATCTATAGTTCCGCTACTTTCTGTTCCATGATACGATTTTATGCGGACAAAACTCAGTTCACATGGAAAATCAAAATGCCTAATCAAATCGGCCGCATATATGAAGGCGCCGTTCATGACAACGAGAAATATCGGATTTTTATCTCTATATTCTTCAGAAATTTGATCAGCTATTTCCTTGACTTTACTGAGAATTTCTTCTTCAGAAATGTAATTTATAAAACTCAGGTCATCTAATCTGATTATTTTAGAATCTGTGTGAATATCCATGATTAAAGTCCATATTTGTCAATAAGATATACCATAGAAGCCATAGCTGCAGCCCCCAAGCTTAGCTCTCTAGGATTCACAGCATCAATGGTATCTATTTTTGTATGATGAAAGTCAAAATATCTTTGAGAGTCGGGTCGCAATCCTATCAGCAACCCATTTTGATTTTTGAGTGGAGATATGTCAGAACCTGTTCCTCCTTTAAAGAAGTACAAATCATAGGGTTCTAAAAGGCTCGCCCACTGATTTACTCTACCGTAATATCTGGTAAAAACTGAAGTATCGGCATCCATACTAAACCCTCTTGGAGAAAATCCTCCTGCGTCTGATTCTATAGCCGCTAGATGGAACTCATGCGCTGCAGAAGAAACCTCAGCATATTTCTTTCCGCCTGCGAGTCCGTTTTCTTCATTGCTGAAAAGCACACATCGCAACGTTCTTTTGGGCTTATAACCAATGGCTTTTAATATTCTCAAAACTTCCACAGATTGGACGCAACCGGCTCCATCATCATGAGCACCGGGACTGATATCCCATGAATCCAAATGACCACCAACCAAAATGATTTCTTCTGGGTGTTCGCTTCCCTTGATTTCTCCTATTACAGTAGGTGACTCTTGTAAACCCAAATTTTCAGCAGCAAATTGGACAAATGCTGAAACCGATCCAGATTTCAAAGCCTTGCTGAGCTTGTCAGATGCATTTGTACTTAATGCAATTGCCGGGATAGGTTGAATAGAATCCGGAAAAACGGTGACACCGGTATGCGGATTATCATCAGATCTCAATGTCATAGATCGTACCAGTGCAGCAGAAGCACCATACTTTGACGCTCTAGCTGGTCCATATACCCGTTGATCCACAGCTCCACCATATGCCGAAAAAGTTCTCGTTTTGGTGGGATCCATTGGTCTATTAAAAAACACAATCTTGCCTGAAATGCCTTCCACACCCAATTTTTCGAGGGTATCTAGATCATGTACTTCTATGATTTCAGCAAATATACCTTCCTGAGGTGTGCTGCCCGAATTTCCCAATGCGGTACAATCCAAGGGTTCCAGCTTTTCATCTTTGCCTGTCATATAGACATTTTCAACATCTCCTCTTTTCCAATAATTGGCTTGACATGGTTGTAAAGATGATTTCACTCCTGAAATTTTGGATAACGCTCCCTTCATAAAGGTAGCCGCTTTTCTATAGTTTTCTGATCCTCCGATCCTACCCGGACAAGATGACGTCAATTCCGATAATAATTGATATGCGTCACCATGAAGAAGGGCTTCATCGTGAATTTGCTGAATCACATGTACATCGCTGTCATCTTGCCCATAGACATTGAAGGAAATAAGGATAAAAAAAACAATGATCTGTAAGCGATAATTAAACATGGGTGCAAATATATTAGATATGTTTAAGATGAACGAATTTCTTCGAAAAGGTGATTATCTACAAAACTGTAAAAATCCCCTTCACCAATGATGATGTGGTCTGTCAATTCAATATTAAAAAATTTTCCGGCTTCATATACTTTTTTGGTCAGTGAAATGTCCTCTTTTGATGGATTTAATGAACCGGAAGGATGGTTATGACCTAAAAAAATTCTAGTGGCACTATCATCCAAAGCGTTTTTAATGATGATTCTCACATCTGTCAACACCTGATGAATGCCACCTTTTCCGATATTTCTTACCTTAATCACTTTATTGGAATGTCCTGTCGTCACCATCCAAATCTCCTCATGTGACAAGTCTATCAGATGCGGATACAATACTTGATAGAGATCTTTAGATGAAGTGATTTGTATCGCCTTTGAAGGTTCTGAAACCAATTTTCTTCTTCCCAATTCCAAAGCAGCTATGACATTGATAGCCTTGGCTTCACCGATGCCTTTGTATTTACATAAATGCTCGATAGTAATTTTAGATAGTTTTTGCAAATTGTTATCGTGATCTTTGAGCAATCGCTTGCTTAAATCTACTGCAGATTCACCTTTTGATCCAGAACCCAATATAATAGCTAAAAGCTCAGAATCTGAAAGCGCTTGCCTTCCTTTTTCCATCAATTTTTCCCTCGGTCGATCATCCAAAGACCAATCTTTTATCGAATTGGAGATTTTATGCCCTTGATCTGTCATTTGAATGAAAAAGTTCAAAAGTTATAAGAAATCCAACGCTTGTGATAGGTCATCTATCAAATCATCAACATCCTCGATGCCTACGCTCAACCGAATGAGTGAATCTGTCAAGCCCACTTTCAGTCTTTCTTCTCTCGGAATACTGCCATGTGTCATACTTGCAGGATGACCAATGAGAGATTCAACTCCGCCCAACGACTCAGCCAGTGAAAATAATTTTGTATTGCTCAATACCTTTCGTGCGGCATCTTCACTATTTTCATGTAAATCAAAGGAAACCATGGCTCCAAACATCCTCATTTGTTGTGCCGCAACTTTATGATTGGGATGGGTTTCAAAACCGGGATAATAGACCTTTGAAATCTTTGAGTGACCAACTAGAAATTGTGCTATTTTTTCGGCATTTTGGCATGCCCTTTCCACCCTGATGTGTAAAGTTTTGATACCTCTAAGTATTAAAAAACAATCTTGTGGCCCTGGAACAGCACCTACTGCATTTTGGATAAATCGCAATTGTGCAACGATGTCTTTATCCTTTGTTATTACAGCACCATGGATAACATCTGAATGGCCTCCCAAATATTTTGTAGCCGAATGCACAACGATATTGGCACCTAAATCCAACGGATTTTGTAAAAAAGGAGAGGCAAATGTGTTATCCACACAGATCAGCATTCCATCACGGTGATATCGATCACAAACGCCCTTGATATCCACAATATTTAGCATAGGGTTTGTAGGAGTTTCTATCCATATCATTTTGGTATTGCTATTGATGAGCTGAGAGACTTTCTCTAAATCCATCAAATTAGTAAAATGAAAGCGAATCCCATATTTAGCAAATACCTTGGTCATAATGCGATATGATCCACCATAAAGATCATCTGTGGCTATGACTTCATCTCCCGGATTGAGCAATTTAAGAACTGCATCCATAGCTGCCAATCCACTACTAAAACAAACTGCATCGCTACCATTTTCTAAGGCAGCCAAGTTTGCCTCTAAAACTTGTCTTGTGGGATTTTGGGTACGGGCATATTCAAAACCTTTGTGCACTCCGGGCGCCTCTTGTACATAAGTAGAAGTTTGGAAAATAGGTGTCATAATAGCACCTGTACTTGGGTCGGGATGCACCCCTTCATGAATGACTTTTGTTCCGAATTTCATATTTTTTTTAATGATGACCGAGTGATACACTTTATTTTGATCAAATTGAGTGGATCATAGGTCGGTTTTGAATCACAAAGATAGTCAGATTTTTGTTATAAAATGGAGCAAGCATTACCAATTGCATAGTTTTCAATCACCGAAGCCTTGTTATATGGAATAGCACTATGAGCGCAACCTATACCATCTACATGATGTTTTAGAGTCATGTTAAAATTAGAAAGTGTTTTTACATCGGCTTTACCTGCCGATCCAATTGAAGCGCAGTATCCAAGACAGGTCTTTGATGCTATGTTTTCCTGGGTAAAACCCAAGGGATTTCCAAATGCGGAGATAAAGCTATTGAATAAAGATCTCTGCAAATCATGGAATATTGAAGAATCTGTCTTTACTGCACAATCATTTTCAGACATCATGCATGGTAACTTAATTGCTGAAGGCTCCATGCCTTATGCTATGTGTTATGGAGGGCATCAGTTTGGTCAATGGGCTGGTCAATTGGGAGACGGAAGAGCAATTAACTTAGGAGAGTTGGCTCTAAAGTCAACATATGTTACGCTTCAGCTCAAAGGTGCAGGACCAACGCCTTATGCAAGAACCGCAGATGGGTTTGCAGTATTGCGTTCTTCGATCAGGGAATTTTTGATGAGCGAAGCCATGCATTATTTAGGAATTCCAACTACCAGAGCTTTGACTCTTTCTGTCACAGGAGAATCTGTACTCAGAGATATCATGTATAATGGTGATGCCGCCCACGAACCCGGTGCCATTGTGTGCAGAACGGCACCATCTTTCTTAAGATTTGGAAATTATGAAATTTTTGCTGTAAGAAGAGATGTAGTAAATTTAAAAAAATTGGCAGACTTTACAATTGATCAATTTTTTGGTGAATTTGCAGGTTATTCTGACAAGTATTTAGCATGGTTTAAGGATGTTGCAGAAATGACTTGCGATTTGATAGTACATTGGCAGAGAGTGGGATTTGTACATGGCGTCATGAATACTGACAACATGTCCATATTGGGACTCACCATTGATTACGGCCCTTATGGATGGATGGACGATTATGATCCGAATTTCACTCCAAATACAACTGATCTCCCTCATAAAAGATATCGATTTTCAAACCAGCCAATGATAGCACAATGGAATCTGATGGCTCTTGGAAAGGCATTGATGCCATTGATCAATGACGAGCAATCTATAGTCTCTATTCTCAATGATTTTGCCACGCATTATGAAGAAAAATATCATGCAATGATGTCTTCAAAGCTTGGTTTGGAGCCTTCCCTCGTTTCCAAGGAATTTTTACAAAATTTGGAATCACTTCTGGAAAAGGATGAAATGGATATGACGATGTTTTATTCTCAATTATTAGAAATAGATAGCTCAACGCAACAGAATGAATTCATTCATATATTGAAGGATGTCAGTTATAATTCCGGAAAAATGAGCGATAAGTGTGTGAATTGGCTTGTAGAGTATCAATTATTGCTTAAGGGATCGTCATTGACATCCCATCAAAGGAGAAAACTCATGCAAAAAGTAAATCCCAGATATGTCCTTAGAAATTATATGAACCAAATGGCAATTGAGGCTGCTTATCAAGGTGATTTTGGACTTGTAGAAGAATTTTTTGAAATGATCAAATCTCCCTATACAAAAAATGAAAAATATGAAAAATGGTTTGCAAAACGTCCTGATTGGGCAAAAGAAAAGATTGGAAGTTCAATGTTGTCATGCAGTTCATAATATACTTCACCTTGCTTTTTTCCATTATAGACATCTATTGATAGCCATTTAAAAACAATGATTTCGAGAAGGTAAGAAGATCATATTTATTATTTTATAATGCCTATACACATTCACTTAAAATAAGATAACTAGATCATGATAATTTATGGATGAATTCCAAATGGTGATATTGATCATATTGCATTGAAAATACAGAAAAAGGGATTAAATTTACGACTATTAACCATTAAATAAACGAATCATGAACCAATGGGTAGAAAGAGGCGAAAGACACGCCCTCAAAATCACAAAAAATACGCTTTTAGTGGGTTTAGTCATTTTTATATGTAGTTATGGTGGTTTGTATTTGGCCGTCAGAATGTTCCCAAATTTCTTTGTAAAATATCTGGATCCAATTTTTAACTCTGCAGGCGAAAGAGACATTTTCTTTTATCTACACCCATTTATATTAGCCTTTGCATTGGCAATTTTTTGGAATAGATTTCGAAAATATTTCCATGGAAACAAAATTAAAATTGGGTTAGAATTTGGAGCAATCTATGCTTTTGTTGCTCTGGTGCCACTACTTTGGATTACGTGGTCAGCAATGGACATTCCTCTATCAATGGCAGTAACATGGTTGGTGTATGGTTTATTCCAAGCCACCTTGGCAGGAATTATGTTGTCTTATTTAGATCCTTCAAACGTAGTTAGCCCGCAAGGCTAAAAACTGGTTATAACCACCCAAAACCACATTGAGAAGCATTAAAATGTGATTCTAAATTCAACATGCAAAACAGTTGAATTTAGAATCACATACATTTTAAAATCACTATCACCTTATTAATATCTTGGCTATCTAAGCCAAATATGTTTATCAATAATTTCTGTAATCTGAAAACAGTACAAGGTTATAAGATTTTTTGATAAGGACATCGATATGCCCACAATATCATCATTTCCATCCTCCTCCTAATGCCTTATACAGATTGATCACAGAGCCAAGTTGTTTAGACTTTATTTCCATCAATTCAATGGTAGATTCAAGTGCCTCACGCTGTGTAAGCAATACTTCTATATAATCCGCCCTTGCTGCCTTGAATAATTCATTGGAAATCACAACTGAATTATTCAATATTTCAACTTCCTTCTGTTTCGTTTTAAAACTTTTGGAATAATTATCAAAGGCATTGAGTTGGTTGACTACCTCGATATGTGCATTTAAAATAGACTGTTCATACTGATAAACGGCCTGAATTTGTTTGAGATTGGCATTAAAATACTCAGCTTTGATGGCATTTTTATTGATGAGCGGAGCTATTAAATCTCCTCCAATATTGTACAAGATAGACTCAGGATTCAATATTTTGATTGGGTTAAAAGCTTGTAATCCTAAACCAGCTTTTAATTGTATAGACGGATAAAAATTTGCTCGTGTAGATTCCACATCCATCTTCGAAGCTTCCAGCTGCAACATGGCTTCTTTTACATCCGGCCTATTCGCCAATAGCTGCGAAGGCACACCCGCTCTGATATTTTCAAAATCTTTGTTCAAAAATCCACTTGTATCTCTTGCAATGTGTTGCGGAAATCTACCCACCAATAAATTTATTTTGTTTTCAGTTTCAATAATTTGTTGGCGGATTTCGTATTGTAAATTTTCAGTATTGATCAGTTGCGCTTGAAATCTATTGACAGCCAATAGGGTTGCTTTTGCAACGTCCTTCTCCGCCTGTACAAGAGACAATGCATTGGATTGGATGTTAATATTTCTTTCTATTATCCCTAATAGGTTATCCAACGCTATCAGTTCAAAGTAGGAAGATGCTATCTCAGATACAAGGTTAGTAACGAGAAAGTTTTTCCCTTCTACGGAAGCCAAATACCGATACACAGCTGCCTTTTTGGCGTTGCGCAATTTTTTCCATGCGTCAAGCTCCCATGTAAAATCTGCCTTCGCCATAAAGTCACCTATATAGATTGGCCCACGTTCGGGATTATCCTTTAAATCTTCTTCCGAAAACCCATCCCAGGTATATTTTCCTGCTCTATCGGCAACAGTTGCAGCACCAAGACGGAGAAAGGGGAGATATTCCCCTTCTCTTGCCTTGATTTCATTGTTCCCCATTTCTAATTCTTGAAGTGTGATATTCAGTTCTCTATTGTTTTGGAGCGCTGTATCAATCAATTCAATTAAATATTGATCTTTGAAGAAGGTACTCCAATTGTGAGATGCCATATTTACAGTATCAGAAGAATTCACAAAACGATCCGGAACCGTTGTGTTTTCTTGTTTGCTTATCACTGTTGGTACCTTGCAGGAATGGAACACCGAAGATATCAATATCAACAGGCTAATTTTAATTATTATCTTCTGACTCATTGTTCGTTCTAATTTTTTTAATGATTTTTTGAATTCTTTTGGTAAGTGAAGAATCGGAATAACTCTCCACAATATCCTCACTCAATGGAGTCTCTCTTTCATCTTTGATGAGCGATCTACCTTCCTGTAAACTACCAAAAATATAGTACAATCCCGGCACAATCACAACACCAAATACGGTTCCTAGCAACATACCTCCTAAAGCAGAAGCACCGATGGTATGGTTACCCACAGCTCCAGCACCTTTTGCTATAACAAGAGGAATCAAGCCCGCAACAAATGCAAATGATGTCATCAAAATAGGTCTGAAACGAGCTCGTGCACCATCTATGGCAGCATCAAATACACTCATCCCCTTATAATGTTTTTGTACAGCAAATTCGACGATCAATACCGCATTTTTACCCAATAATCCCACAAGCATGATCAAACCCACTTGGGCATATACATCATTAGAGAGACCCATTCCCTTAAGCAATAAAAATGATCCAAATATACCTGGAGGTATAGAAAGCAACACCGCAAATGGTAGCAAGAAACTCTCGTATTGTGCTGCTAATATCAAATATACAAAGAAAAATACTACCAATAAAATATAAAAAGCTTCATTCCCTCTTCTTGCTTCGTCATATGATAATCCTTCCCAGGCAATATCATATCCTCGAGGCAGGGACTTAGCGGCTACCTCTTTTATCGCTTCTATGGCATCTCCCGATGAGAACCCCTTTGCAGGAACACCATTGATCAAGGATGAAATGTAGAGATTATACCTAGAAATTTCATTTGGACCTTGAGTTTTCTTGATTTTCATAAAGGCAGAATAAGGCACCATTTCATCGTGGTCATTTTTTACATACATGTTCAAAAGGTCTGATGGTTGCTGCCTAAACTGTGGCCCTGCTTGGGTGTACACCTTATAATAATTATTGAATCGTATAAAACCTTGCTCATAGGTACTTCCTATCATGATATTGAGGTTTTCCATGGCAGCTTCGATAGACACGCCTTTTTGCATGGCCAACTCATTATCCACTAAGATTTCATATTGTGGATATTTCGCCGAATAAAAGGAAAATAATCCACTCAATTCCTTTCTCTTTTTCAGTGCTTCCACAAATTCTGAATTGACCTTATCAAACTCTTGATAATCGACTTCTCCATTTTTATCCAACAGCCTCAGTGAAAATCCATCTGATGATCCATATCCCGGAACTGCCGGAGGCTCAAAATACTCAATATTGGCCGGTAAATCCTTGGACTTTTCTTCTAGCTCCTTGATGATTTCTTTTACCGATTGTTTTCTATCAGACCAATCTTTTAGGTTGATTAAGCATGTTCCTGCGTTGGATCCACGACCTTCAGTAAGAATCTCATAACCTGCTAGGGATGTCACAGAAGAAACACCCTCTATCTCTTTGGAAATTAGTTGAAGTTTTCTTGAAACCTCGTTGGTACGTTCAAGCGTTGTGCCTGGTGGTGTCTGAATAATGGCGTATATCTGGCCTTGGTCCTCACTAGGAATAAAACCTGGTGGCAATACCTTATTGATACTAAAAATACCAAATCCAAATGCAAACAACATCCCAAACGTCACCAATCTACGATTGACAATCAATCTTAAGACTTTTGTATAGAAATTTGTACCAATTTCAAATGTATGATTAAACCAGTTTAAAAATAGCTGGATCGGTGATCTGGATTTCGGTTTTCCATGTGTGTTTTTAAGCAAAATAGCACATAAAACAGGAGTCAATGTCAATGCCACAAAGCCTGAAATAACTATGGAGCTGGCCATCGTGATGGAAAACTCTCGATACAATACACCCACAGGCCCAGACATAAACGTCACAGGAATGAAAACAGATGTCATCACCAAGGTTATGGCAATGATAGCACCGCTGATCTCCACAAGTACTTTTTTTACGGCTGCATAGGCTGAAATATCTTCTTCGTGCATCTTGACGTGAACGGCTTCAACCACAACAATCGCATTATCCACAACAATACCGATGGCCAATACCAATGAAAACAGCGTGATCAAGTTTATACTTAACCCAAATGCCTTCATAAAGATAAAAGCACCGATAAGTGACACAGGCACCGCTAAAATCGGAATTAATGTGGAGCGCCAATCCCCAAGAAAGATAAATACCACGAATGCAACCAATATGAAGGCTTCAAGTAGCGTATGTAAAACTTTGTCTATGGACGCATCCACAAACTTGGATACATCATAATTGATTTCATAGTTTATACCGGGAGGAAAATCCTTCTGTAATTCAGCCAATTTTACCTTAACGTCCTCGATCACTTTTTTTGCATTACTGCCCGGATTTTGTTTTAACACAATGGATGCAGATGGTTTACCATCTTTATTCGAATAAATATCTACGAATTCACTACCGACTTCGACTTCAGCCACTTCTTTGAGTTTCAAAATTTCTCCCTTTGAATTGGCACGTATGATGATATCCTGATATTGTTCCGGTGTATTATACCATCCCTTGTATGTAAAAACATATTCTTGTGATTGGGCAGTTTTACCGGAGCTAAGACCTACCCTTCCCGGTCTGGCCATCACACTTTGTTCGTCTATAGACTTCAGTACTTCTTCTGCTGAGATGTTATAGGCACGCATTCTTTCCGGATTCAACCAAACTCTGATGGCAAATGAACGGCTACCGATAGCCTGAGCGAAACCCATCCCATTGATCCTTTGCAGTTCCGGTAGAATGTAGGTATTAGCGTAATTGAACAAAAACTTCTCATCAATATTTTTATCACTGCTATACAAATTTAAGTACATGAGCATACTCGGTTGTAGCGGAGAGATGATGACACCCTCTCTTTGTACCAATGGAGGTAGATTGGTCATGACTTGATCTACCCTGGATTTGACTCTTACAGCGGCCAAAGTTGGGTCAGTTCCTGGTTCAAAAATAACTTCGATACTAGCTTCCCCAGCACTGGTGGCATCGGACAACATGTATTGCATACCTTGTACCCCATTGATGGCACGTTCAAGGATCGTCAATGTAGATTTGACCAAGACATCTGCATTGGAGCCTGGAAATTCAATAAAAATACTCACCCTGGGAGGAGCTATACTTGGAAACTGAGAAACCGGTGATGTTTCAATCGCCAACATTCCCAAAAACATAATGCCCAACGAAAGTGCAATGGCGAGTACCGGTCGTTTTATATATTTACTAAACATTTCAATTTATTTAATTTTACCAATACTTACTCTGCGTGCAAATGATGGAGATCCTCCATTTCTTTTTCCATTGACACAAATTCAAATTGAATCTTCTCATTATTTTTCACTTTGCCTAAGCCTTCAGCGAGTATTTTATCTGAAGGTTCTAACCCTGAACCAACAACGTATAGGTGCGGAATTTCACTGATAACTGTGATTTGTTTTGCAGTCAGGACGCCTTGATCATCCACAGTGTAAACATATTTTTTATCAAGCACATCGTAGGTGGCTTTTTGTGGAATCACGATGGCATTTTTTAAATGGGATGGCATCAATACATTGCCTGTTTCTCCATGTCTTAATATTCGTTTTGGGTTTGGAAAAGTAGCTCTAAAAGCAATATTTCCCGTTTCATTATCGAACTCACCTTCTATGGTTTCTACGACGCCCGGAAATTCAAACATTTCTTTGTTGGCCATTTGTAAGAGTACTTTTTTATTATTTGTAGGTTTTCCGTTTTGAACAAAATCCAAATATTCAGATTCCGGAACATTGAAGTACACCCAAAGCTGACTATTATCCGAAAGTGTCGTCATTTGCTCGCCTTCATCGATGAGACTTCCAAGTCTCTTTTCTAAACGATCTACAATACCATCAAATGGCGCCCTAATTTCGGTAAAACTGAGGTGTGCCTCAGCCAATGATAATTCTGCCTTAGCTTTCTCTAATTTCGCTTTCGCAAGTGCTAATTCATTTTCTGAAACGATGTTTTTGTCAGCAAGGCTCTTGGTATTGAGGTATTCTATCTCCACAAACTTCATTTCTGCCTTGGCTTTCTCCATTTCAGCAGTATAAATTATGGGCATGATTTGGTACATCAACTGTCCTTTTTTTACAGTATGACCTTCATCAATGTAAATTTTTTGTAGGTAACCTTTTTCCTGAGAGCGTATTTCTATTCGGTTTATAGCTTGAATTTGACATACATACTCATTGTAAATCGTGGTGTCGATTTGAATGGGACTTGTTACTGTAAAAACTGATTCGCTCTCCTTTTCTACCTCCTGATGTTTACATGAAAAGATGGTAAATAAAACGATGATAATAGATATTTTTGAATACATCATTAAATATTTTAATAATAAATATGGCCTTTGGAATATCCAAAAACACTGGGTTCAATAAATTAAAATGAAAAGTGTGGTGTTTAGATTTTTACACCAACAAGAGGTGACTTCTCCATGCGTGAAAAAGAACAATAAGTGAAGTGCCACTCTGACTATTGGCATTTAACTCAAAGTGTAGTAAGCGGCTTCTGATGTAGTTTGTAGTAATTACCTTCGCAAGTATATGTGCTACGTGCGCTGTATGTCTAAATTTTTTATTGCAATCAATGGAATTTTCATCATCATCGGTATCGTGTTCATTTATGTCAACGATGATGTCATTTACCACTACATCCTGAAGAGAAGAAATGCAGTTTATTTTATGAGCCGATGAATGTGAACTATACTGCGTACATAAAACATCTTGTTCCGGATAAAAAGAAGCGCCAGCATGCACGTGAGTCGTAAAACCCAATATCAACATGTAACCAATAATCGAAAAAAGACAGAACTTCGATGTGGCTATGATCTTAAGAATCCCTAACTTTTTATTTCTCTTATATGCTTGCATACTGGTCAGAAACCCATACATTCTAAAATATCTCGCAAAGAACAGAAAAATAAGTAATATGTTTTCCGGTTCTAAAAATATTTGAAAATTGATAACAATTTCAATTAATGATACTTCGAGCCATGTTTAAAAATTTCAATTGAGAAGAACATCCTTTTTTTTAATCATTATTCTTGGAGTATCTCTCCATATTTAATCCCTTCTATAAAACATTCATTACATTTGTTGTAGTAAATATTCAAAATATGACTCGTGGCACAAAGGTTCAGTTATCTGTGATGATGTTTTTGCAATTTTTTATTTGGGGAGCTTGGTTTGTTACCTTGGGAACCTTTCTTTCTAAGACCTTGCAGTCTTCAGGTGGAGAAATAGCTAATGCATTCAGCACCCAATCATGGGGCGCCATCATTGCACCATTTTTCATAGGTTTGATTGCAGATAAGTATATGAATGCAGAAAAAATTTTAGCCATATTACATCTTTTGGGGGCAGTTCTTCTTTTCTTAATGGGTTCAGCCGATGATTTCTCGGGATTTTATCCATTTACACTACTGTATATGATAATCTATATGCCCACATTGGCTCTTGTCAATTCTATATCCTTTCATCAAATGTCCGATCCATCGAAAGAATTTTCATTGATTAGGGTATTTGGTACAATTGGGTGGATTGTTGCCGGATTGGCAATATCGTATATTTTCCATTGGGACTCACAAAACGCTATAGCCTCAGGAATGTTACGACAAACATTTTATTTAGCCGGTGGTGCTTCATTTGCTTTGGGAATATTGAGCTTCACTCTACCTCCCACACCACCTAAAATATCAAAGAATGTAGCCATAAGTTTTCGGGATATATTAGGCTTGGACGCGCTCAAATTATTGTCCGATAGAAATTTCCTATTATTCTTTGTGTCTTCTATTTTAATTTGTATTCCATTGGCATTTTACTACCAAAATACACATCCATTCATCACTGAAATGGGATTATCAAATCCTACAGGCAAAATGGCTTATGGTCAAATGTCAGAAGTGGTTTTTATGTTGTTTTTACCCATCTTCTTTAAAAAATATGGATTCAAAATTACCATTTTAGCTGGTATGTTGGCATGGGCATTGAGGTACCTTTTATTCGCATTTGGAGATGGCGGTAGTCATGCATACATGCTGATACTCGGCATTGTATTGCACGGTATTTGTTATGATTTTTTCTTCGTAAGTGGTCAAATCTATACCGATGCAAAAGCAGGCCCTCATATCAAGAGTGCTGCACAAGGTCTAATCACCTTGGCGACTTATGGATTGGGTATGCTGATTGGCTTTTACATTTCAGGTCAAATTGTGACAAAATACAACGGTGATTGGTACAGCATTTGGATATTCCCAGCCATTTTTGCAGGTATAATTTTTGTGTTTTTTGGGCTTCTTTTTCGAGCTGAAAAGATAAATACCAATGGCTATCATGAATAAGATAGGTATTAAAAATATTGTAGTTACAGCATTATATGGCATTTTGTTAGGCATAGTTCTACAACTTCCTATAGCTTTCAGTGATAGAATAAACGTAGATGTGCTATTTCCTTCCTTTTCATTGGGTGTAAGTGCATTTACCTGTGGATATTTGCTATCGAAGTATCTGTCTTTTAAAGGCATTTACAAAAAGATATTTGCCATAATCGCTGTATTTGCTGGTTTGATGCTGATGTTGTTAAATTTTGTATTTATCAGTTATTTATTGATAGGTTTGGGTTTGGGCACATTGCACTTCACATTTTTGATTTGGCGGAAAAAGATGCAAAAATATCTGAATTCAGTTTTCATATTTTCCATAAGCATCATTTTCAGCGTATTGCTACCTACTATTTTATTTGTTCCGCTTTTCTATATTATCACTATCGCCTTGCTTTTTCTCATCATTATTTTATGGATTCCCAAAGAGGTTACACCTTCAAAGATTTCATTAGTTGAATGGTATAATGAGGTTTTAACTAATATACCTAGAAGCGTCCCCACATTTATTTTCATAAGTTTTATAATTTGGTCAATCGCTTGTTTAGGAAATGAAACATATGATTTCACTCGCTTTGAGATACCGTTGCTTTTGGTTTTGTCAATGTGTATTTCATTATTTGTGAAAGATAATATAAGAAGAAGCGGTCCCTTCCTTTTTTGGCTTTCTATTGTTTTTACTTTTACAATGGGATTACTATATTTTATCAATATTTGGTTATGTATTGTGACGGTCAGTGTAGTGGTAGTTTTGTTTGGTGTTTATGACAATCAAGAAAATAATCATTTTGGAGACGATGCTACATATTTGATGTTAGGACTATTTCATGTTATTGTTACAATAAAAACAATTGATTTAATCTCAGTTTTACGATTTATAGAAATGCCGGAAGTTTTGATTCCAATCTCTATTCTTCAATCTGTGGTAAAAGATTTGGCCATTTGCGCCTCATTCATTATAATATATGAAGGATACAACTATATAAAACATTATATTAGATTTAATAAAGAATAAATTATTTTAAAATATAAACGTTTCTTATATATCATAATTGTTACTTATAAACTTTATTGTAAGTACTTTGTATTAATTTCCACAATTAGTCAACATTAATGAAAAATCGAGTCATATATTTAGACAACAATGCTACGACACCCACTGATCCAAGAGTTGTTGAAGCGATGTTGCCGTACTTTTATGAAATTCCCGGTAATGCAGCAAGCAGAAACCATCCTTATGGTTGGCAAGCGGAAGAAGCTGTGGATTATGCAAGGGAGCAAATAGCACAATTGATCCAAGTGGATCCCAAAGAAATCATTTTCACCTCAGGTGCTACCGAGTCTGATAATCTAGCCATCAAAGGAGTTTTTGAGATGTACTCATCCAAAGGCAACCATATCATTACCACCAAAGTGGAGCATAAGGCAGTCTTAGACTCCTGTAAAAAAGTGGAGAAAATGGGAGGCGAAGTCACCTATCTTGATGTTCAAAACGATGGCTTAATCGACCTGAATGAACTTGAAGCCGCCATTACTGATAAAACCATATTGATTTCCATCATGTGGGCCAATAATGAAACCGGTGTCATCCAACCAATGAAGGAGATAGGCGATATATGTAAGAAGCATGGTATTCTCTTTATGAGTGATGCTACCCAAGCTGTAGGAAAAATTGCAGTAAACCCTCGTGAAGTCGGCGTTCATTTAATGGCATTTTCTGCCCATAAAATGTATGGACCTAAAGGTGTGGGCGCTCTATTTGTCAACAGAAAAAATCCACGAGTTAAGGTTACCGCTCAAATGGACGGAGGCGGACACGAACGTGGTATGAGATCAGGAACGCTAAATGTTCCAGGTATAGTAGGTTTCGGCAAAGCCGCTGAGCTGTCATCAAAAGAAATGGCAACAGATGCAGCAAGACTTTCGAAATTAAGAGACAAATTGGAAGCTGCCTTTGTCAGCCACCTTGAAGAGGTATATATCAATGGCAATACTGAACACAGAATGCCTCATGTCACCAATATTTCATTTAAACACGTTGAAGGTGAAGGATTGATGATGACTTTCAATCAAGAGATAGCTGTTTCTTCAGGATCTGCGTGTACATCAGCATCGTTAGAGCCATCATATGTTCTGGTGGCATTAGGCTTGGGTGACGATTTAGCGCATTCTTCATTGCGCTTCAGTTTAGGAAGGTTTACGACTGATGAGGATATAGATTTTGCGATCAAAGCAGTAGAAGAAGGCGTTACACATATGAGAGATCTCAGTCCTATTTGGGAAATGTACAAGGAAGGCATTGACCTATCAGCTGTGGAATGGTCTGAACATTGAGAAACTTCATTTTAAATTTTAAAAATCAATACAATGGCATATTCAGAAAAATTATTAGATCACTTTAAAAATCCCAAAAACGTCGGCACCTTGGATAAATCCAAGAAAAATGTCGGTACCGGATTGGTTGGTGCACCGGAATGTGGTGATGTAATGCGTCTCCAAATAGAGGTGGATGAAGACACAAACACGATTGTCGATGCCAAGTTCAAAACTTTTGGATGTGGATCAGCGATAGCTTCCTCATCTTTAGCAACAGAATGGCTGAAAGGGAAATCGATCGAAGATGCCCTTGCAATAGACAATATGGCGATTGTTGAGGAATTGGCATTGCCGCCAGTAAAAATCCATTGTTCTGTATTGGCTGAAGATGCGATCAAAAGCGCCATAGCCGACTACAAAAAGAAAAATGAATAATCCAACTTTCATTCCTTTCCGAAAAAAAGAAATCACATCATGATATATGTAGCTGACAGCGCCAAGGAGAGAATACAAGAAATCATCGAGGAAAAACACCTTGAAGAAGGATATTTTGTAAGAGTGAGCGTGACCAGCGGTGGCTGCTCCGGATTGACGTATGTCATGGATTTCGATAATGAATCAAAGCCAAATGATCAGGTATTTGAAGACAATGGCATCAAAGTGGTGACTGACCTCAAAAGTTTCTTATACTTGTTCAATACGACATTAGAATTTTCGGGAGGATTAAATGGAAAGGGATTTATCTTCAATAATCCTAATGCCGCACGTACATGTGGGTGCGGTGAAAGCTTTAGCATGTAATCCAAGAAAAAAATAGTGGTCGAAAACCAAACCACTATTTTTTGCAATTTGGATTAGGATAGAATAACTAAATACTACATTCGCTTGAAGCTTTTGCAAATGTCTATGGCATCATCGATAGCCACCTGATCTCTCTCAGCAAATGTGATGATCACAAAAAAATTGGTATCAGAATTTGGGTCTATCAAACCCATCATAAATATGGTTGCTCCATCAGATGCACCTTCTGCGTAAGCTCCTGAAAAACCATTGAATTTTATTAAGCTTAAATCATCAATTCTGTCTAACTCAAGGCTGGACGCCACTTGCATTGTAAAAGAAGTAATATCAGCGTCATTGAGTGAAGCATCTTTGAAGGGCAAGATACTGATACTCATACCATCACCGTCAGCAGAAAATTCTTCGCCATTGCTTACTACTTCTTTGAAATCATCGGGTAGCGTGAAACTTAATCCATACTCATCCCAAACATAAGCATCTTGTGCAAAAATGCTTTGATTTAGAGACAAAGTCAAAAATAGAACCGTGCAAAAAAAGGGTTTCATGATTGGTTTTTTAAAATTTTAATAATGGGGTTTAAAAATATAATATTTTATAAATAACATCGTCAAAGATACTTTATTTCATATTCATAGTATAACAATACACAAATAATAATATCAACCAAGGATTTTACCAAAGGTGAGTAATTAAATTATTTTTCTATATAGCTTATTATTTTTGCAATTCTGGATCTATCTTTTAGCATATAAATATACTTTAAAGCCAGAACTGATTAAATGGGTTCTGGTTGGATTAATGTAGCTGGTTGCGATTGAAAGAAATTGAGTTAAATAGCTTAAATTAAGTACAAACAAAAATGTCCATAAAAATCTATAACCCACACCAATATCTCTTAGCAGATTACAGAAATTCCAACCTTTACTGACTATTGCCGTTATGTTTTCATTGCATATGGGTTCTTTCACTTAAATGGTTTCAGGTAATAAGTATATATAATCTAAATGATTTGATGTTTTATGCAAGAATGCTAGATACTCATTTATCTTAGGGGTATATTCGACACGATAGTCTTCATGTAGCTTATTAGTTAATAATGTTATTGATTTTTTTACAAGCAAATAAACTTGGTAGTCATATCTGGTAAAACAGGTAGAAAAATGGTTTGGAGAAATTGAAAATGGTATTTCTAATACGAATAATATCAATTCTATTTCAAGGGATTTGTCTTTGCAGACTTTGCCAAATTCATTCATTCTTTTGTTGCAAGCTGCCAACATGTTTGCCAATTGCAATTCCTCAGAAAAGCCCTTATAGGATTTTCTGAATAAGAATTCTAAATCTCGCTTTGCCTCTTCAAAGAGATCTTTCTCTCCATTTTCTTTGTTGGTATAATTAATAGTTAAATAGTCATAAAACTGTTTGTTGATTGTTGCGGCTTTTATAACCAGTTTTTCTAAATCAGCTTTGGTTAGGCTGGATATTTCCTTCTTGAATAAATTACTTACTTTAGGCATATTTTAAGAGTATTTTTAAATTTTGTTTTTGGATAATAAAATGGAATTATTTTGAGCGAAAAAAGGCAAATTTTGCAGTCGAATGTGGGCAATTCGACGAAAAATTTAACGAATTTGTAGCCAAAATAAAACATTTTCTTGCTAAAGGATAAATTTTAAACATACTCTAAATATTATATATTGCATAACAAGTCATAATCTTCATTCTCAACACTTTTTTAATTTAGAAGTTAAATAATATTTCCACGTATTTGGAGCTGCGTTAAACTATATTATTCCTGTTTCTTTTGTTGTCTTTGGGTATCTTTCAATGGTGGGCTTAGATTTACCCCTTTTAGTATTTATATTGAGAGCATTTGCGACTTCTTTTACAACAAATACTACATGGACATATAATTGGGTATAGGTATTCGGCATGACTATGGTTTTTGTTTCGCCCCGATGGGGCTCTATGAATGTGTGGTTTTACTTTTGTTATTGTCATTTCGCCCCAATGGGGCTTCATTTTTAAACGGTTGATAATGCCTCTCAATAAGAAATTCTGAAATAGACCAATGTTGCATTCTGCGTCTCGACAAGCTCCGTAGGAGCGATCTATTAATAAAATCAATAATCATTATATCCGTTATTTAGCTCCGTAGGAGCGATACCGAAATCATCAAAATTAATGTCAATTCCCCCCAATGGGGCTTCATTTTTATAAGGTTGATAATGCCTTTCAAGAAACAATACTGAAATAGACCTATGTTGCATTCTGCGTCTCGACAAGCTCCGTAGGAGCGATCTATTAATAAAATCAATAATCATTATATCCGTTATTTAGCTCCGTAGGAGCGATACCGAAATCATCAAAATTAATGTCAATTCCCCCCCAATGGGGCTTCATTTTTATAAGGTTGATAATGCCTTTCAAGAAACAATTCTGAAAAAGACTTTAGTTGCATTCTATGTCGTATCAATCTCCTTGGGAGCAATCTATTAATAAAATCATCATGTTAGTTATTAAGCTCCGTAGGAGCGATACTATATTCATCATAATCAATGTCATTTCTACCCAATGGGGCTTCATTTTTATACGGTTGATAGTTCCCTCTCTAGGAACCAAACTGCAATAGACCAATTTTGCATTCTACGCCACATCAAGCTCTGTAGTAGCGATCTATTAAAAAAATCATCATGTTAGTGGTTAAGCTCCGCAGGAGCGATACTATAATCATCATAATCAATGTCATTTCTACCCAATGGGGCTTCATTTTTATATGGTTGATAATTCCTCTCTAGGAACAAAACTGCATTAGACCAACTTTGCATTCTGCGTCGCATCAAGCTCCGTAGGAGCGTTATAACAATAGAATCAATAATCATTATAACCGTTATTTAGCTCCGTAGGAGCGATACCGTAATCTTCGAAAGTATATTCTGGTTTAAAATCAATTTGATATGCTGTCAAAAATTCTATGTATTCTTCTTTGAATGTTTTCTTTTTATGGTGTTCTTCCTGATTCAGAATGTAATTGACCACTATTAGTCGTTGTGACTGTCCAACAGAAAATGCCCCAAATCCCGTCTGCCATTCAAATTTACCTACGACCCATTTATTTTCGTTTATCCATTTTGATGAATTGGCTTTTATATCCCGAACTAAATCCGACAAGTTACAATCGGGTTTTAAACCGATAAGAATGTGAAGATGGTCGGGCATCCCGTTGATCACCATCAGTTTTTGATTTTTGTTGGTGATGATTCCTGTGATGTATTGGTACAGGTTTTCTTTCCACGATTGAGAAATTAAATTCGCTCTGCCTTTTACAGCAAATACTACATGTACATATAATTGGGTATAGGTATTCGGCATGACTATGGTTTTTGTATCGCCCCGAAGGGGCTGAATGAATGTGTGATACTACTTTTGTTATTGACATTTCGCCCCAATGGGGCTTCATTTTTATAAGGTTGATAATGCCTTTCAAGAAACAATACTGAAATAGACTTATGTTGCATTCTGCGTCTCGACAAGCTCCGTAGGAGCGATCTATTAATAAAAATCATCATGTTAGTTGTTAAGCTCCGTAGGAGCGATACCATTTTAGACCTTTGCCGCATTCTTTGTTGCATCAAGCTACGTCGGAGCGATCTATTAATAAAATCAATAATCATCGTGTTAATTTTTAAGCTCTATAGAGCGATACCATAATCGTTAATATCAATGACATTTCGCCCCAATGGGACTTCATTATTAAACGGTTGATAATTCCTCTCAATGAGAAATTCTGAAATAGACCAATGTTGCATTCTGCGTCTCGACAAGCTCCATAGGAGCGATCTATTAATAAAATCAATAATCATCATGTTAGTTGTTTAGCTCCGTAGGAGCGATACCATAACGATCCAACATTTGTCTATATTTAGGATGGCTATCACCTAGTATTATCATCACAATTAAAACTCTATCTAACAAATGTAAGTGAATTCTTAAGATTATCCAATGTTGTTGCACTATTAATTATTTCACTATTGATGATTTTCCACATTCTATATGCTAGGTTCAATCTACCTAACAATTTCATCTTAGTTCACTGAGAAATCTGTATTCAAGATAAAACCAGCTACTTTTAGTAAAGTTGAACGTGGAGCTTCCCAAAGCAATAAGTATTGCTTACCCTGATAAATATAAAGAAGTGACTAGTTGTTTGTGATCTTGTTACAATTGCAAATTTGCCTAAAATTATTGATAAAGAAAATGTACAGCATCTACTAAGAATAGAGTTTTTGGGACACGTGATTTATAATTATTAGGGTTAATAAAAAAGGGCTGCTATGATATCATAACAACCCTTTCACTTTCAACCTTTCAAATTCTATTTAATGTGAATCATCTTTCTTGTGGCGCTGAATTCCCCTTGTGTCAATCTATAATTGAAAACGCCTGCTTCATTATTCAAGTGAGAGCTTTCAATCAAAATTGTATTGATGCCTTTTTTGCCTTCAAATTCATTTTGATAACAAATTCGTCCATTGACATCAGTGATTACAAAAGTAGCGATGCCATTATCAGGAAGGATGCATTCTACACGTGTCTCCTTAGTAAATGGATTCGGAATATTCTGCTGTATTAAAAAGTCAACCTTCAAATTAACTTCATTGAGATTCGACAATGTAGCATAACCTATGTTCAAATCAGAACCAAAATACGCTTCATTCGCAGTGAAATCAGAATTGATACCTACCTTATCAGATAACTGACCATCTGAAGTCACATAGAATTCCATTGTAAATAAAACTTGCTTATCCGCCAATTCCAATTTCTGACCTGATGCATAACTCAAGGTCAATAATTCATGCTGAGGATTTCCAATATTATCTCTTGATACTTGAATCTGGTCACTTTGAATGTCAATCAATTTGAGACCTTCTGTTTTCATCGACCATTGGAATCCATAAACATCGAAGGCATTACTAGCATAGAAAGGCACTTTTATGGTTTCACCTTTTTTGCATAAAATTTCACCGTCAATGTAGAGCTGTATTTCCTTAGAAGTGCGACTTTCAGTATGGTCGCTTTTCGCATTATATACGGCATTGTTATTGACATCACCTACTTTTACAATGACAAAATCATTGTCCAAAACATTAGAAGATAAATCAGAAATGTCAATTGATTCTTCGAAAAGCCATGGATTATCAGGAACTAAAGTCTGATTCTTAACTGGAAGTCTATAGCATGAATTATTTGGAAGTTTGGAGTTAATACCAAGAATAAGCTTTCTTAATTCAGAAAGATCGGATACACTGATTTTGCCATCATTGTTGGCATCTGCTGCAATCATTTTGTACAAAGAAGGCAATGGTTCCACTCCCAAAATATGCCGCTGAATCATCACCAAATCTATAGTGCTGACTCCATTTCTGTGATCACCATCTTTATCCGGAGTTAATGTGAAATCAAATCCTTGAGGTTGATCAAGAAATTCATAATTACCATCCAAGTTTGTCAATGTCCTTTTTGGATACTCAATGATTTGAGTTGAAATATTGATACCAACACTATCAACAAAAGTACCCATTTCTGTAGAAACATTTCCTCTTATTGCAAATCCATTTCCTTTTAGGGCAATCTGTAAAGTCACGGTACAATAATCTGTATTCCAATTGGCATCCCATACGCTTACAATTACAGGAATTTCACCTGTATTGGTAAAGATTTTTGCTCCTGATCTAGATTTTGGATCCCATTTGTATGCTTGCCCAGTGATGTACTGGTTGGCAGTAGCGGTTTGTCCTAATCCTGTGTAATAATGGATGTTATTAATATTTGAAAGTACAGGATGTGCACCATCAAAAGTATAGTATAGCTGAGATGTCGGAGTACAATTATCAAAAGAAGCTTTGTTGAAATCTGACGCCCAAAGTTCCACCATCGGTTGATTTGAATCCATTAACGCTGAAGCAATACTGACGCAATATGGCGTAGGTGGCTTATTGTCCTTGACTATGAAAGTAGAAGAACATTGATCCACATTTCCACATCCATCGGTAACCTTCCACAACACTTTGTGCTGAATATTCTCTTCAAAAAGCGTAAATTTAGGAAGGGTTATCTTACTATCGCTAGCAGGAGAAGGCGCTACATACGTCAAATATACTTGGTCGGCCAATGTAATATTTGGGTACAATAAAGTAAGTTTTGTCCATTCTGGATTGGTGCTTCCCGTGCTCAAAAATCTATTGACCAACACCCAAATTCCTTTGTAAGATTGGTTTGTATAGCTGGTCGCAATTCTATCAGTTGTACCATCAGCCCAAAGATCAATAAATCCTTGCCACTTCAACCAACTTTCCGCCGCACAGACCAAACTATCTCTACCGCTTACCATCAGCATTACATCACCTGAGCATTCTCCATTAGGATTGGCTGGACTTGGATTAGCGTCGAATTCTTGGTCAGCACATGAAATTTTTGGTGCTATATCATCAGTAAATAGGTAATAATGGTAATAAGGACCTAATTCTTCATGAGTGCACCAATTTATATATGAGAAGGTAACTCTCCATTTCTTACATGCGCCGTTTTCATTGACAAAAGTATCAATTTTGATATTCTCACCGATAAGATCACAAGGTCCTGCTGAGACGATTGGTTTTATTGGCAAGTCATTTGCATCATCTTCTCCCAAAGAACATCGCTCCCATGAAGAAGTGCCACCATTCTGAGGAAATGATACTGAGAATGGCCCAGTCACAGAGGTCAAAGTAATCAACTGCTGACATTTCACCAAAATTCCACCTCTTGAAATTTCAAAAGTTCTCCTTATGGTACCATATCTACAAACATCATCATGGTCACCAACCCACTCATCCTTGTATGTCACGGACGCATTACTACATAATTCCTTCGCCTCAGGATAGCCTGTGAGTGTCAAGTCCACATCAGCAATATTGGTTTTTCCATCAAAACTCTCTTGAATGTCCGTATCACAACTTAAGGTTATGTCTGGCGGGCATATCAATATTGGAGCCAATTTATTCTCAACACGAACCGTCACCCAAGTGCTATTATAATTATCTTTCATTCCATTGATGATAAGGTTATCTCCGTATATACCATTCATATTTCCATCATCCCAAACCCGCATTTCAACATCATGTAATCCATATGTTTCGCCGTCCGGAATATCCTCGCAACAGAATTTTACATACTCACCATTATCAGTGTCTATATTGCCTAGTGCTGCTGTATATTTGCTATCATCAGGATGGAACCAAATACTTCCGGGAACTTCTGATGGATATCCGTTACCATTGAAAGTGGAATTGTTGTTATGAGATCCATCTGCACCGATATTACCACATGCACCTCCGTCTTTCCTTCTGATTTCAAGACGTACTTCAGAACAATTATCATAAGAACCATCATCTAAACTGTAGGCATAAAGTTTGGCTATACCTCCATCCAAGTCAGAAGTCAAGCTAACCACAATATTTTGTTTACTTATTGCAACAGGTGCGGCAGCGTCTATGACAGTGATATTAAAGTTGGTTCTAGCCACATTGCCACAAGAATCAGTCACTTTCACTGAAACCGGTGTATTCCCCTTCAATAAATTGGCTAATAAAGTGTCGCCTTTTATCTCTCCATATGGCACATTCCATTTTATAGCATAGTTTGAGCACACTTCTTTGATGACTATATCCTTAGGCAATTTATAGCTCGCTGTACAGCTCCAAGGATCGGTAGAAATGGTCACATCTTGCAATGGTTTCAATGTAGGAGGTGTATTGTCCTCTACTTTGATAGATTGAATATGAATATATGGATTGACTCCAAATTCAAGAGGTTTGCACTCGTCTCTGATGATCCAATGCCTTAGGATTTCATACGCTGCTTTACAATTTGCGTCTTGTAATATATCATCTCGATAACCTACATTGATATCACAATAGTGCTTACCAAAAATCTTTTTACCATTCAGCGTAGGCCATCCTGTACTATCAGGATGAATTGCGTGTTCGTTCCAAATCACTTTTTCACATGAAATAGGATGGACGTAAGTGATATCTTCCGGAAACTGTAAGGCATCTAATGTAAATGGTTCAAAAGTGATAACTTGATTGCAATAACCAATATTTCCATTTTGGCCTTCCACTCTCCACCTTCTGGTTACTTCTGCTCTTGGAGCGTGGCATGTACCAAAATTCTCCAAATCATCCACAAACGATATTTTGGCTTGAGGCACACAATTCAACAATTCAACCTCACCCAAAACAAGTTGTCCTTCCAGTTCATGTTCTTCCGGATACCTTTCTAAAATATCAAAATTACAGTACAACACAGTATCTGCCGGGCATAACAATTGTGGAATGGATTTATTTTCAATAGTTGCATATCCCCAACAGCTATTTCCGCTACCCTGACAATCTGAAATTGAAATTTGGAATGTTTGTCCTACATCATTCATCGTAAACAAATTGTCATGCAAGTTTCCAGATGCATCCTTTATCACGATACAATAGTTGTCATAACATCTGTACTTATCACCTTCCAAGATCATATCTGCGTTAATCACCGCAGTACATGAGCCATCCAAAGAGACATTGATATTATCGTTACAAGCTAAAGTTCCACTGGTATTTGTAAACTCGACAACTTTAAACTCAAAGGTACACGAACCCACATTTCCATAAATATCAGTGACTTTGATGGTTATCTGATGTGTACCGATAGGTATGTTATTGATATCTACAGGAGAACCATCAGCATAGCAATACGCTATGGATGCAACACCACAATTATCAGTATATGGCGGTGTTTCTCCAAGTGAAATGGTACAGTTACCATCCAATAATTGAACTTCACGATCTTTACAACCAAAAGTAAACTCCGGTTCTTCGGTGTCTTTTACAACTACATCAAAACCACATTCTATTTCATTGCCATACTGATCAATTAGAGTGTAAATGACTTTTGTGATTCCGACTGGAAAAACCTTTGTTGTTGATGTTCCATCCAATTTAATATTACCTCCTATAATCACTTCAGTAGATGTTGACTGTAAAACCAAAGGATCCAATTCTAAATAATGGTCGTATGTCACTGTCATAGTTCCGATACAACAATTATCATAGAAAACAGGATGAATCCATGTAAACTCAGCGGAACATAAACCCGGATCATTTTCGATAACGACATCCGGTTGGTTATACGGTTGAACCGTCAAAACTTCCAAAGTCCAATTTTCAATAGTGGCTGTTACATTTTCATCTAAATAAATATGCAATTGCCAATCACCCGCAGCGTCTTCGCCAAAGAAAGTTTTGAACGCTTCTGTAGGAATATAAACGCCTCCATTACCCAATGGTCCACAAGGTGCAGCATTGATGCTTTGTAATGCATGGTCTTCTAAGCTGACATCGACATCTTCACTCTCTTCACATAAATCACCGAACAATGTAATTTCTATTCCTGAAGGGCTCACCAAGCTAACATGTAGAGCACCTGCATTTTCTGTAGTGATCTGTAAATTGTGGATTTTTACATCCACTACTTTGCCGGCAGGCATAGTGATACTACTTGTGTTGCAAATACCAAATGTCAATTCAATATTTGAATTAGTGACACTCAATGTATCGTGCATCATACAAGTTGGAGCCTGTATGTCTTGGACAGTAACTTTTGTTATACACATATCCATAGAAGGGTCTGCACTTTGCAAGGATGCCACTTTTCCATTATCTGTAAACACAGGAAGCTCAGGATTCCAAATTCCAAAACTACCCGCATGACAAGCATCAGCAATATCAAAATCTGATTGCAAATTGTGATCAACAACACTAATTCTAATAAAATCATCGCCGATCAATATGCCTGTATTGACACTAATCGCATCGATGACTCTATCTAAGAAATGCAAACTGTAAGTGGCTGTCTGCCCTTGTGGAATCAAGCTAAAAGTATGTGTATAAACACCGCCAACAGGAACGATGGTACCATTTGGCACAATGAAATCTTCTATCACACCGGAAGATTCTCGCCTTATAATCATGCAAGAGATATTATATGATGTTGGGCCAAAATTTCCAACTTCCACACCTGACACTATTCCATCTTGGAGCACTTCAGTAATAAGTAAAATAGGTTGATCTTTGACAACAAACTTCACTGTATTTATACCTACATCAAATAGTACATTATCAATGCCTTCAACTCCAGAATTATACACTTCTCCATTACCATCTGTGATTTCATAGGTAACGGCTATATTATCAGGGCAGTTATCACTGACCACAGGATTGAGTTTATCCAAAATTGCTCCACAAACATCATAATCATTGACCATTGTGACATCACTTGGGCATGTGATTGTAGGAGGTGTATGATAATCATTGACCACGATTTTAATATCACAGGTATCCTTATTGCCGCATGAATCGATGGCTTCATAACTTAATATTGTCAATCCAACTGGGAACAGATCACCTGAGTTTAATCCCGTGTCATCAATTCTTGTAATGGTCACACCGCTACAATTATCTGTTGCTGCAACAGGAGAGAAATTGACGTATGAGCTGCACCATCCAGCCGGAGCATCAACAACAATAGGTGGTCTAGGACAATTTGTAAACATCGGCGGCGTGACGTCACCAATGCTGAATTGGTATGTTATAGAATCTACATTACCACAAACGTCGGTTGCATAAAACGTCACATCTACATATCTTGTATTGCCACACTGCTGAACCCAGTTATCAGGATCATAGTTATCAGACCATTCATAGCCTCCGCATACATCTGATGCCTCAGCTCCGGCGTGATTTGTCAACCAAAAATCAAATTCAGGATAATTACCTGCAGGAGGAGCCACACATTCTTCCATGTTCATATCAGCACCGCCTATGATGGAAGGTGGCAATGTGTCCACAATGATAAAGCTTGCTTCCGCAGTGTTGGTATTCCCACACGCATCCGTAATCGTAAATCTATACAATCCGTTGCCTGTCAAACCGCAAAGATCTGTTTCTCTGACTAAATCATAATTAATACTTATTTCGCCTCCACATACATCATCAGCAACTAATCCGGCTGATGAACTTAACCAACCTGCCAACTGTATCTCATTGCCATTGCCATCACATTGGACAGTACTGTCTTGTGGTAATACCACAAAAACAGGATCTGTGGTATCCACAATAATAAACAATGCTTCTGTGGTTACGCTGGTGTTTCCACATGCATCTGTAGCCGTAAAAGAATAGCGTGCAGAACTAGTATTTCCACATGACGGTGTGGTACTGATCAATGAATAATTCCACACTAAAGGTTCGCTACACTCATCTGAAGCAACAGCACCACCATGATTTGCCAACCAATTAGCAAGGTCTGTGAGATTGCCAGCTCCATCGCACTCTACAATGGTATCTCTCGCCATAATATCAAATGCAGGACCAGTGTCATCTATGACCGTGACAGTGGCCGTGGCAGTTATGGAATTTCCACAAGCATCGGAAGCCGTAAAGGTCACTAATGCACTGCCAGTAAATGTGCTACAACCATCACTCAGTTGATCGAAATCATTTGTGTACACAACCAATGAACAAGAATCTTTCGCTTCTCCACCTCCCGCTGTATTCAACCATGCATTGATTTGATCCAATGGATCATCAGTTCCATTGCATTCTATGGTTAAATTTTGAGGATAAATTTCCCAAGTAGGCGGTATATTATCAATTATAGTAAATACTGCCGATGTTGTACTTGCATTGCCACACTGGTCAGTAGCGACAAACGTAACTTGCACACCACCCGTAGTTCCGCAATCCGTCGCAATGGAACCATAATTATTAGTCCAAATGATATTTCCACAATCTTCAGATGCTGTTGCAAAACCATTGTTATTCAACCAATTAAGGATTTCAGCCGTATTATTAGACCCATTGCATTGAGCGGTCATATTTTGTGCTTGTGTTGTTATAGTAGGGTTTGTGGTATCTACAATGATAAAACTAGCTTCTGTAGTTGCAGTATTTCCACATGCATCCATTACCGTAAACCTATACACATATGTCCCCGTAAATCCACATTGATCAATGGTGTTTATCAAATCGTAAGACCAAGTAGGTGCAGGTCCACAAATATCTGAAGCGATGGCACCACCTTAGTTTGCAAGCCAGGTATTTCTAGCATTCAGATTTCCACTACCATCGCATTCTACGGTGTTGTTTGAAGCTGGAGTTGTTATGGTTGGATCAGTTGAATCGATAATAGAAAACGATGCTAATGTCCACGCTGAAAGATTGCCACAAGCATCAGCCACCCTAAATCTATAAATGTAAGTTACTGTATTTCCGCAACCTTGGATAGATTGCACCAATTCTGGCGTTTGCCATACCAATTCATCAGATGTACTACAATCATCAGATGCTGTAGCTCCTCCATGATTGTTCAGCCAAGCTGTTAATTGAGCGGCATTGTCAGGTCCACACTCAGTGGTAGTATCGATGGCCATCAAAGTAATTACCGGAGGCCTTGAATCTACTATAGTTATTGATCTTACACATGATGAAGAATTGTTACAATCATCAGTGGCTGTAAATGTAACCGTATAAGTACCTGTAGCACCACACGAAGCAACAAATAAGGCGCTTGAATAATCGTTTGTAATGGTGACACTTTCATCACAATCATCTGTACCTGAACCAATACTTAACCAAGTACTGATGATCGCATTTTGATTTGGACTATTACATTCTACAGTGATGTTTGGTGGACATGAGATTACTGGCTCTGTCGTGTCTTCAATGGTATAAATTGCGCTTGAAGTACTGGTGTTTCCACATCCATCGGTTGCAGTAAATACTACTGTGACAGCTCCTGTATTGCCACACAAATCACTTAGTGTGCCATTAAAATCATTGCTCCATGAAATAGGTTCCGCACAATCATCTGTAGCTGTTAGACCGGCATTCGTGTTCAACCAACCTATCAGCGCAATGCTATTATTGATGTCGTTACATTCAAGCGTTAAATTAATGACGTCGTCTGTATTTATTGCCGGAGGTATATCATCTATAGTGCTATACGCTGCAGTACATGTACCTGTATTTCCAGCCAAATCTGTAACTGTAAAGAGATACACACGATGTATCGTATTTCCACAACTTGAAAAATCAGTCAATAATAAAGTATCAATGCTTAAGTCCGCTAATGGAGAGCAATTGTCTCCAGCAGTAGCTGCAATTGTTGTAAACCATGCATCTAAATCCTCTTCATTACAAGCTATATTCAACTCATCAGAACAATTTAATGTGGGGGCTTGACAGTCATTGACTATGACATTAAAGCTACAAGAACCCAAATTTCCTGATCCATCAGTGATCGTATATGTGACTACTGTTGTACCAAGGTTAAAGATTTGTCCTGCAGCAGAGTCCGTACCCGAAAGAACAGTAGCGCCTGTAGTACTAAACTCAATTGACGCATTCGGACAGTTCTCTATTGCTATAGGATTTACGGCATTTGTTGCTTCCCAATTACAAACATCAAGGTCAGTACACACAACAACATCGTTGGAAGGACAATTTATTTGAGGAATATCACTATCTAAAACAATGATATCAAAACTACATGTTGAAGTATTGTTACATGCATCAGTCGCTGTAAATGTAATCGTTGTAGCTCCTAATGGGAACAAGCCACCTGATGCAATGCCTCCAGTCAATGCAACGCTGACAGGGCCATTACAATCATTTGCTATTGGTGTAGAATAAATGACATTGGCACCGCATAAATCCACATCGACATTAACAAATAAATTGCCGGGACAATTTGCAAACACCGGTGGTGTATTGTCAGGAGAGACAACAATCATTGCCGAAGTAGTACCAGTTGCTCCACATCCATCAGTTACTGTCCAAGTAACAGTGGTAGAACCACCACATAATGATCCGACGGAACCACTGAAATTATTTACAACATCGAAATCTTGACATGCTTCTGTCACTGTATAATTGTCTATCCAAGCTATAATGGCAGCTCCTATATCATCACCACATGCAACTGTAAGATTAGCTGGGGCAACAATGATTGGGCTTACATTATCAATAACTGTAAATGTATCAAATGCAGTGGAAATATTACCACAAGCATCAAATGCTGAAAATTGATACACAGATTGAATTTCAGTGGTTGTACCGTTACAAACGGTTTGTGAGCTCACTAAAGCATAGCTTATTGTTGTTGAGCCACCACATCCATCTGTTGCCACCACAGAGTTTAACCAAGTGTTTAAAGCTGTAGCTATGTCACCATCACAAGCTACAGATGAATTTGCAGTTGGAAGCGTTATTACAGGGCCTACTTCGTCAAATATAATCAAATTTGCATAATGAGAAATACTATTTCCACAATCATCCGTGGCAGTGAAAAGATATGGTGTGGTGCTAGTGCCACCACATTGATTTACCGTTTGTCCCTCAGTGAAAGTTAAAGAAAGATTTAAATCACAAGCATCTACAACCATTGCATTACCAAATAATTGTTGCCATGCTTGGATTTCAGTTTGGATATCAGGATTATTACATTCTAATACTAAATCTGATGGTGGTATCATCAAAATTGGCTTTCGAGTATCGCTGTATGCTATTGTTGCTGTCTCTGACATTGTTAATCCACAAGCATCCGTGGCAGTCCAAGTAACTGTCAATGTTCCTGATCCGGTGCAATTTGGAGCACCTTCTATACCTGAAGGATAATCATTCGAAATTGTAACCGATCCACATACATCTGTTCCTGTCGCTGAACTCAACCAGTTCGCAATAATGACATCATTCGATGGATCACCACACTGCAATGTAATATCTCCAGGTACCACAATAGAAGGTACTGAAATATCTTGAATTGTAAACATAGCTTGGGTTGTGTTGGTATTTCCACACTGGTCAGTCACTGTAAAGATCACAGTTGCAGATCCGGTATTACCGCACAAATCTGATAACCCACTAAAATTATTGGACCAAGTTACGCTACCACAATCGTCATTTGCCACTGCACCTCCTTGAGCATTCAACCATGTTAATAGTTGGCTATAATTTCCATTGCCATCACATTGCACCGTCATAGGTGATGCGCTTGTGGTGATAGTAGGAACGGTAGTGTCATTGATATCTACATTTGCGTAACAAACACTTGTATTTCCAAAATTATCAGTTGCCACAAATCTGTATAATTGAATTGAAGAATTTCCGCATTGATCCGCTGTATTGATCAACGTTTTAGAAATATCAACATTGGTATCACAATTGTCCGTTGCTGTTGCCGTCCATGCAGAAATAGCAGCAGCATTACCTGAAGCTGCGCATTCCAAAACCAAATCGGCCGGACAAGTAATAGCCGGAGGTGTACAATCTGATACAACTACTTGGAAACTACATGAAGCACTCAAGCCTCCATTTGTAACTGTATAGGTTACTATCGATGTACCCAAATTGAAAATGGTTCCTACAGCACTTCCTGCTGTCACACCAGCTGTCGTAGCTCCTGAAATTGTATATGAAATAGTAGCACCGGGACAGTTGTCATTATATACGGGATCAATTGAAGCATTGGAAGTCCAAGTACAAGTCGTTCCGGCGCAAACATCCACTGCGTTAGTTGGACATTGAATTGAAGGAATATTAGTATCTACAACTGTGATCACGAAACTGCAATCAGCAGTGTTACCACAAGCATCGGTCGCTCTAAAAAGGATATTACTAGCCCCAACTGGGAACAGTGTACCTGATGCCGGTCCGGAAATCAAAGCAACACTAACAGGACTATTGCAATCTGTTGCAACCGGAGTACTATAGATTACGTTGGAACCACAGATATCTACATCCACATTTACGGTCATATTTGATGGACAATTAGAAAATACAGGTGGCACCAAGTCATTTGAAGCAATCACCATAGCCGATGTGGTACCGGAAGCACCACAGCCGTCGGTAACAGTCCATGTGATAGTCATATTGCCTCCACACATATTTGGTAATCCACCAGTGTAATTATTACTTACTGCAAAATCTTGACAAGCTTCAGTTACGGTATAATCATCTAACCAATCTAAGATAGCCGTTGCAGGTGATTGTCCGCATGAAATGGTTAAATTTGCCGGAGCAGTTATGATGGGTGCAACAACATCTTGAATTGTAAAAGTCCTTGTAGCTGTACTTACGTTGCCACAATCATCAGTTGCCGTAAATAAGTATGTAAGTATATTTTGTGAGATACTTCCACTACAGCTTTCAATGTCTGAAATCAAGGCTTGATTAATTATCACACTTCCACCACAACCATCTGCAGATGTAGCGGTTGCAAACCAAGTACTAAGCGATGTTGCTTGATTATCTGTACACGAAATTGTTGTGTTAGCTGGAGGAACCAAGTTTGGTGCGGTATTATCAAATATTATTAAATCTGCAAATGCCGTGATTGAATTTCCACAACCATCGTCAGCTGTCACAGAGTAAACTGTGCTGGTAGTGCCACCACAAGTCGCAACTTGTGTTCCTGCAGTCATCGTCATGGAAATAGGTCCGTTGCAATTGTCAAAAGCCATCGCATTTCCATAAGAAGTCAACCAGTTATTTACTATGGTGGTAAAATTTGGATCCGTACATTCCACAAAAAGATCTTGTGGTAGAGTCATCCACAGTGGTTTTATGTCATCATGAACTGTAATAAGCTGCGTGGCTGTATCCATTATACCACATTCATTTGTTGCAATAAAATATCTATGTAAAACGTAGTTATTCGGACATATGGAATCCATTACCTCTTCAGTTATTGTCACGGTATGCATTAGTGCACAATCATCTGCAACTGTGATAGAAGTAGTAGGTGGAAAAATAGGAATATCACTTACACAAGATACTGTTACATCATCAGGGATACCTGAAAAGACAGGTGGTACCGTATCCACCACAGTAACAATGACATCTATTGAATCAATATTACCACAATCATCTGTACTTTTCCATCTAATAATGTAATCTCCGTCTATGAGGCAAGGTGGAGAAGAAATGATTTCTGAGCTCAAAGCACTATTCCCACATGCCCCGGAAATGGTGTAATTTCCATCACCTAATAAATAATTTTCAAAATTGGCACATGAAACTATCGTATCTAATGGGCCATTGAATACCAGCATGGCAGGTGTCAAGAAAATGGTGTCCCTATCATCACCAGTAATTTCAATGATGTCGCACATGATAGCAGTATTGGATGAACATGTAGCTTGAAAAACTCTACTTGTTTGTGTCAATAAAATACTATCCGGAATGCACAACGCCGTATCAACTTTTGTAATTTGTATAGTAAAATCAACCGGATCACCGATGACCATTCCTGCCGGTAGTGCCCAATCAAAAACATTTCCTTCAGGTGCTGATCCGTTTGCAGTTGGTCCGCTGACAGGTGTTATAGTACCTATAGTCATATAACTTCCGGAAACAATTGAATAATTTGGTGGAATAATCAAAGTGAGTTTTTCATTGCCATCGGTGGATACAGAACCCAAGTAAAGTAAAGAAACGTCAATGAGAGCTGTATCTCTTGCACAATCCACCATATCATCGACTACTGTATTGACCACAAACTCACCACCTGCACCCAGTGATCCGACAAGATTGAGTCTTTGAGTAGCTTGAGCTGTGGCAACTACCGGTTGGCCGCATGGCGAAACGCCATTAGCATTAAAGAAAAATCTGATTCCGGACCGTGCCTCACAAGGCTCAGTTCGAGCTCTAAATTTCAAACTAAACTGATTATTTGGAGAATTCAAAGTTCCTTCTAATCCTGAACCACCTATCTCTGAATTGGTTATTGTCCAAACATATGATGTTGCTGTCTCAGATGGATCTGATAAATTTGGTGAAGCAGGATATGTCCCACCAATGGAAGGAAACTTCAAAAATGAAGTGCCCGGAATAATCTCTAGTCCTGCGGTACCACCCGGAATTGTAAAGCTTACTTGTATATCTTCTGTGCGACCAATATTAGGGTTTGCTATCAGAATTTCATAATCAACTGTGTCACACAATTCAACTTGCAACAGAGGTTGATTTAATATTTGAATATTTAGTCCGGATTCAAGTAACGTGGCATATAAAATAATATTACTACTACAGTTTGCATTTTCTACTCCGGCAGGATAGCCATTGCAATCCCATCCTGAAGCTACCGTCAAATCATTGGTTTGACAAGAAGTAATTCTTCCTGTTATTCTATAGCATTTTTGAACATTCCCATTGATTGTACCAACTTCATATATATTATCAGAATTTATAACCAAAGGTGACCCGATCAAAGCCATAGTGGAACAACTAATTTCTTGAACATCAATCATTTCAATGGCACCACCTACAACTTCTCCAAGCCATGCGTTATTGGCAGGAAATGGTGTTGTATTAGTTAAAGAAATATCCCAAGTGACGGTATCAGTAGATGCTTGAACAACGGGTTCAGCGCTTGATATCGTTATATTGGGTTTATTATAAGCGATTAAATTGTTATTGACATAGGTTCCCGTAGGGTTTTGATTGAAATGGTCATATTTGAATTCTGGAATGGATTGTTGCTGCATTGTAATGGTGCTCACACTATTTGCAGAGGCCAAGCATCCGGCAACTAAATATGTCCTAAAAGTGGTATTACTTCCTTCATCCGGAACAGGAAGTGTTCCCCCATTAATCGCGTAATATTGTGACACATCAAACACAAGTGGATTTGAGTTGAAATCAATAGGGTTAATAGGAATTGTTTGTACAACACCATTAATATTAAAAGAAGCCGTCGCCCTGAAATATGTGTAGCCTATAGGTATATCAATGGTAAACGTATCATAAATGGTGAGGGGGCGATATTCATTATTGAAAAAGTTACCACCACTATAATACTGTGATGGGCCCACCCCTAAGAAATAATCCATAAGAGTCACTAAAGTGTCACAACTTTGGTGAGTCAATGTTCTCTGCCCATTAGATGCGTCATACAAACCAGCTAAACCATAAATCCCACTATAATTGTCGCAGTACCACATTCTTGGATCCCTTGGGTTGCTGAATGGTTGATCTATATAATATTGGTCAGAAACGTAAAACCTGGTTTTTACTGGATATTGAAAGACGCCTACATATCGACTTGCATCTGCAACAACATATCTAATATAAGCCCTGATAGTATCCCCATGTATGAAATTAGGCCCATAACCACAGGCACTTAAATTGGATATTGAAAAATCCACCCAATTATACAGACCTGTAGAGCCAACAGGCAAATTATCACATATCCATGATCCTCCACCAGGTCGTGTGATCTCCACCCTGCCCGTCAAAGGAATCAGTTTATTACCCGCACTGGAAGAATCTACTGCGAAACCATGTGTGAAACCTCCGGTCGGAGCATCAGATAATACCTGAACCCAACCGACCCATTCACTCTCAAGTGTATCACAATGAATTGCATACCCATCCCTCACTAAAGGAGAAATAGTGGCTGGAGGAGGATCAGGAATTCCGTTATTATCGTTGTCAGGTTGTCCGATATTTACCCTCTTGATGGAATAGCCTCTATTAATCAGACCACTTACCATACAACCTGGGCAGTGCAAAGCAATATTGACCCCATTACACATCGTATGTGGCTTGCAAGTACAAGAAGGATCTGTCTCAAGGTATGCATTTACGTTTAATCCACCTCCATTACCTTTCGAGCAATCGGCCATCATATTACTAAAGTAAAATCTTGCACCTTCTTGAAGCGGTATAGTATTGCTGAATTCTATGGTAAACGTATTCGTTCCTGTGTCAAAAGTGATAGGTGGCTGAGGTGAAAACAAGGTTCCATTACTTCTGTATATTTGGATGTCACTGAAGTTTCCGGAAAACATGATCCCTTGTGGCAATTCTATATTATAATAATATTTATATGGAATAATTGGAGAGCTGAAGAAGTATCTTGTTATATCTATTGAAAAATCAAAAATATCACCATCATTTAAATCTGTAGGTGCTTCGATAAGTGCTTCATTTTGTAAATGAATCCTTGGAGTAATTTGTGTCGCAGTTATATTTCGTGGAGTAGTGCCACATCCATTTACGTAAGAACCAAAAAACGCCATCCCATCCCTTATGTATCGATTTCTAGTACAAGGTTCATTACAACATCCAATAAAATCCACTTCAACTACTATAGAATCACCGGCAGGAAGTAGAGGTATGGACAACATAAACTGACGTGGTTTTTGAAAGCCGCAACCATCCGCAGATGCGGTGCTATTGACTAAACTAAGAATCATGGGATCTACAATCGTTGGCACTCCAGAGTTATATATGGTGTACATTACTGAAGATGTATCAATGTACCCAAGTCTTGAATCATTAGAAGCCGATGTTCCTAAGGATTTATATATTGTCAAACTTATGTTTGTTGCAGCATCTGTACCCGTATTTTTAAGTATAATGTATCCAGTACGTGGATCATCCGGGCATAAAATTGTACTTTGGCGCACTGATTGTACGATATTGGGTTGGACAGAAGGATTTAAAGAAGCTCCTCCAAGTCTTGTTGTCCCTGTTGTACTTCCACAGGATTCTTGACCAAAACAACCAAAGTTTGCACCAAATTTAGAGAGCAACATAGTACAAGAAACAACCTGAACTTGCTGCACAATTTCATATGTCTCATTGGTATCGAATCTATAATCACTATTTCCAATTGAAGTAAAATCATTGACTTCATATATCCTGACGATTGCATTTCCAATATTCGTTGTTGATAAAATTGTTCCTCCTGAAATAGGCGTTACCGTTAATCCAATCTGTGTAGTATCATAAAACATAAATGAATTGACATAACCCAAGCCACCATTTCTAATTCTTATGGTTCGAGTGTAAGTTTGGCCTACTACCGCATTGGCAAACGATAGGTTTGGTGATTGATTTGCCCCTGTACCATTTGGCAAAATGCTGATAACGCCATAGCTTGCATTGTATTGATCTGAGTTGTCAGACTTTGTACCTCCGCTTCCGGACATGGTCGCTAAAATGGAATTTAATGCAATCGATTGCCCAATCACACTGCAATCTAATATCACTTTGTATTCCATTGTAAACTGATCTGCAAAAGCCAGATCAGAGATGGTTAAGACAGGGACATTGTCGTCAGAAGCATCTTCTGCATCTATGGTTATAGATGGCATAGTAGAAGTTGCATTATTGTTTGTTGAAGTGATCGTGGCCGATCCAACAATATAGTGTGCTCCGGGACCCAAATCTAGAGTCAGAGAGTTATTTGTAGATCCAGATAAATTTTGTGTTAAAACTGTAACAGAAAAGGTGGCTGTGTCATTACAAACTGAGAGTGCAGGAATTGGAACAACTTGGGAAACACTAAAAGTTTGTGCATTTAAATTTAAGCCATAGCACAAAAGCAGAATTAAGTATAAAAACTTATTCATTTTACTGATTTTTTGAGGTTATAATACTTTTAAAACCCTGAAAACTAATTTTCTTGGGTGAAACAAATCACAATGATACACAATACTTTGTGATCCAAAATCAATTTTAATAAATTTGTAAAAAACTTTACAAATATTTTTATATACTTTTGATTACAAAGGATTTAGATCAATATTTGATTTTTTTAAAATTCATATTTTCAACCATAATTTTTGTACACGAACGGTTTGTTTTTTAATACGAACTGCAATTTTTTGAAAAAATCCATCATTTCTCATCAACCTAATGAAGTGTTTTGAAAAATTTTAAAAAAAATTTTAAATTATAGCTTTTCGCTACCGAAAACAGATTTTTTGTTATTCCTCAAATCATGTAATGTGATACAATTGAGACTAGCTTGATTCTGCTCAAAAGTTTTTATTTTCGACCCAAAATTGAAATTTACTAAAATTAAAAATAACTCATTTGTGAAAAAAATCTTTGTTGTAGGAGAACCTTTGGGTAAAAAAATATGATTGAAGTAGTCAATTTAGGCTTTAATGCAATCAAACAAAAATTTTCTGACAAAAAGGAATAAAAAGATATCTGATCACCTCACAACTGCAATTTTTGTCACTTCAGCCATATTTTCATAGGATACGTTTTCATTGGCAGCAAAAACCAAATAAATTCCTGTAGCCACTCTCTGCCCATTGTAATCATTTCCGTCCCAAACGGCTTGACCACCCAATGCTGTAGTTTCATAGACCAATCTTCCATTGATGTCCGTAATTTTTACATTGGCATCTCTAACAAGACCTTTGATGGCGATCAATCCATTATAATCTGGTCGAACTGGGTTTGGGTAGGCTATGACATTAGATGAAAAGAAATTCTTACTGCCCAAAGTTTCTGTCTTGATGCTTTGAATGCCTAGGTCGGTGATCACGAACATATCTCCGGTAGCTGGATTGAACTTCAATAATTTTACGGTATTATCTATCAATGGTGAATTTTTCTTGTCGTATTTTGCAATGGCATTGGTTCCGTCTGGAGATTGTACGAAAATACCATTGCGCGTTCCAAACCATTTCCTATTAGCTCCATCCACTTCAATGGTAAGAACATCTTCAGCTTTTAGCAAAGGAGCGGGAATATCTTCCACTACTACCTTTCTTATGTTTCCTTTACAAGATGAGTCAAAAGGGTCTCCGCAGTCAAACACCACAGGGCCTTCATCTGTGCCGACCCAAATACTACCATCTAAATCCACAGCGGAACAGTTGATTTTATTTCCGGTAATCTCAGAGTTATTTCTAGAAATAAATCTAATTTTATCATCAGATGTGTCATCCAACGTGCCATTTTCATCAAATACCAATATACCATTTCCAACCCCAAGCACAGCAATCCATTTGACATTGTTTTTATCTATGGTGATTCCACCCAAAGTAGTTGCCGAAGGTACAGCATATTGGAACCATTCGCCGGCAGAATTCATGACTGTTATAGGCTTATTTGCAAGATAATTGGACATCCAAAGGTTTGATTTATCGTCAAGTTTCAAAGCTGATAAACGAGTCCGAGCATTGTCACCCTGAGCTTCCTGAAGAATGGAATTTTCTTTATTCCAGTGGTGTGCTTCATTGGTTTTCAGATCCATAGATATAAGACCATTGTAAAAAGATCCCAAAAATACTTTTTCGCCTTTTGAATCTACTTCAATGGTATGGATATTTTGAAAGTCCTCTGCACGAAAAATTGGAGTGTTATTCTCATTATAATTTGTCCAAACTCCATTCTCTAAAATATAAAATCCAGCTCTCGACCCTAACGGGAAAAAACTCTCAGAATAACCCAATGAAGAAAAAAATGTCTTTTCTCCTTTAAATACAATGTCTCCTACTTGATTTGAATATGGTACATTAAAAGATATGCGATTGCAAGAATTTGAACTTCCAGCTTGGCTTCTAATAGGATCCCAAACATCTGCGTACCAAAATCGACCTGTTTCATCTTGAACAGCATAGGATACTAAATTGATACAATCATCTCCAATGGTACTCCACTGATTTTGCTTATCCAAAAGATAAATATGGCTTTTGTAATTGTCAGTCCTGACACCTATCATTAATTCATCTTTCCCCGTATTGATAAAAGTAATTTCATCAGTGGATTTTTCAGGTGTAAATATCAAGGAGATGGTATTTTCGGCATCTAGGCTATAGACTTTATTTTTATTGATGAAATATAGTTTTTCATTAAACTCTTTGAGAAAACTACATTTTCCTGACAAAACAACCTTACCTGTATCTATCTGCTGCCAAGAAGTGAAATCAGATAAATTGACACCTGATGTTTTTACGTAGTAGATTCCATTTTCAGAACCCACATAGTATTTATCATTTAGTTTTGCACAAGAAGTGATGACTACGTCCGTAAAAGCAGTGAAGGCAAATTCATGTGCTTCAGAATTAATTCCCAAAATACCAAAATCAGTAGCCATTAACGCCGTATTTTTATCTATAAAAACAACATCATTGACATTTCGAGTCCCAAGTATAGATGTACTTGTTTGTATAAACGGAAGATTCTCGATGCCATCATTTGCAAAAAAATCCAAGTTGCTATTTTGATAGACGATCAACACCTGATCGTTAAAAGGATCATAGTATAATGTTTTGATTTTAATATCTGATAATCCGTCTTCTCTCGTAAAAAATTGTACATCATCGATATCGGATTTATTTATTGTCAAAAAACCCAATGAAGAGACGTAATATATTTTTGAATTGCTTTGAGTCACCCAAGTTCCTTCCTTGTACGAAAAATAGGATTTCCATTCTCCAATGGGCAAATCGCTTTGCGCTTCTACAAGGCACACACTGGTTATTATCAGTAAAAAGATGTAAAGATATTTTGGCATGACAATTTTTTTAAAAACAAATCGAGCTTTGTTCATATAATGTTTTTATGGAAAATTTATTGCCTGACTATTGAAAAGTTTTTACTCTTTTAAAGCCATTTGCCAAAAAAGGAGAGATTCTGTACCTGTCTTCATGGTACGTTTCATACAAATCTTTGAGTGTTTTTTTAACTTCCTCAATTCCAAATTCACGAGCCCATTGAAACAAACCTCTCGGATAATTTGTGCCCAAAACCATAGCTGATTCAACATCTTCTTCAGTGGCAATGCCCTGATAAACAGTATCTGCCGCTTCATTTATCAACATGGACAATATTCTTTTAAAAATGTAATCTTGAAGTTCTCGTGATACAGGATCCGAAGCCGGTTCAGTGGATTCTGAACTATAATCATAGAATCCCTTCCCGCTTTTCTTCCCATAATATCCGGCCTCAACCAATTTAAGTTGTATCAATGATGGTGTATATCTGGAGTCATAATAAAATCCGGACCAAACAGATTCTGTCACTTTGTAATTTACATCATGACCGATAAAATCCATTAGAGCAAATGGGCCCATTTTAAATTTATTTTCTGTCATAACTTGGTCTATCTGTGCTGGAGAAGCCAATCCTTCTTGATATATTCTCAATGCTTCGCTATAAAACGGCCTTGCGACTTTATTGACAATAAAACCAGGTGTGTCTTTGGCGATAACAGGACGTTTTCCCCAATTTTCCACAATAGATTTTACTTCCTCAACGATTACATTTTTTGTTTGCAGTGCCGGAATTATTTCTACTAATTTCATCAAAACCGGAGGATTAAAAAAGTGCAATCCAAAGAACCTCTCAGGATGTTCTAGTTCCGATGCAAGAGCTGTCACCGACAAAGAAGAAGTATTGGTAGCCAATAAGGTAGAAGGTTGAACAAGCGGCTCCAACGACTGAAATAACGATTTTTTAATTTGAAAATCTTCTACTATTGCCTCTATGATGAGATGACAATCGCGCAATGATTCCATTTTCGAAACCATAAATATTTGTCCTGCTATTCTTACATGATCTTCGGGCAAAATTTTACCTTTATCTACAAATTTACCAAGGCTTATATTGATCTCTTGCAAAGCTCGAGATTGTGCTAACTGGTTGTTGTCAAATACTTTTACTTCGTGACCTGCCATCGCTGCTACTTGTGCTATACCTGAACCCATTGCACCTGCACCGATCACTCCTATGATCCATTCTGCCATAACGTGATTTTAAAAAAATGTAAATATACATCTTCGATCGGAAACAATTTAGCTTTTGGAATTTATAGAAATGCTCAAAAACTATCATGGCACTGACTTGTTTATGAATTTCATGACACAAAAATCATCAGATTGGATCGTATTTAAGAGGGTGATGGCATCAGCCATGCCATTCAAAAAGCTGTTGATTCTATCCCTCAGTTTAGCTGTTTTAATCACCCCATTTTCTATCGCTCAGCCATTTTTAGTTCAACAAATCGTAGATGTCAATATCATTCAAGGTCATAAAGACACGTTGTATTGGATGGCAGGATTATTTATCGCTGTGTTGGTGATCAATGTAGTGATGAAGTACTTTTTTATTTACATCACATCTCTTTTGGGCCAATCAGTTATAAAAAATATGAGAATGAAGGTATTTCAGCATATTACTCATCTCAAGCTGAAGTATTTTGACACCACACCTATTGGAACGTCCACTACAAGAACCATAAATGACATTGAAGCCATCAACAGCGTTTTCGCTCAAGGTGTCATCACCATTGTCGCTGATATTTTCACTTTGATAGCTGTAATAGGTGTCATGCTTTATACCAGTTGGAGACTCACTGCCATTGTCTTCATTACAATGCCTTTTATGATTTGGGCAAGTTATATTTTTAAAGAAAAAGTAAAAGTTTCTTACCAAAAGGTACGCACGCAGATCGCCAATATGAATGCTTTCCTTCAGGAGCGAATTTCCGGAATGAAGATCGTGCAACTATTTCATGCCGAAAAAAGAGAACAAGAATCATTTAGAAAAATCAATAGAGACTACACCTCTGCTAATTTGGATTCAGTATTTTATTATGCAGTCTTTTTTCCCGTTGTAGAATTGGTATCTGCTGTGAGTTTGGCACTGATGATTTGGCTTGGCGCCAAAGGATATCTACAGGATAAGGTGACATTGGGTGCATTGGTTGCATTTCCGCTTTATCTCAACTTAATGTTTAGACCTATTCGCTTTATGGCAGATAAATTCAATACGTTACAGATGGGTTTGGTTGCTGCAGAAAGGGTGTATAAATTGTTGGATAAATCAGATCATATTCAAGATAATGGTGCCATTGTTGTGGATTCATTCCATGGAGATGTAGCGTTTGAAAATGTCACATTTGCATACACTGAGGATGTCAAGGTTTTGGATAATGTCAATTTCAATGTAAAAGCAGGTGAAACCTTGGCACTTATAGGCAGTACAGGATCCGGCAAGACCACGATCATAAGTTTGATGAACAGGTTTTATGACATTGAAGAAGGCGCAATAAAAATAGATGGACAAAATATCAAATCATATACGCTGCATTCTCTGAAAAGTAAAATTGCCGTAGTTTTACAAGACGTCTTTTTATTTGATGGTAATGTTTTGGAAAATATCACCTTGAGAGATCAAAATATTTCAGTTGAAGATGTTATAAAGGCTTCAGAAATGATAGGAGCGCATCCCTTTATCATGCAGTTACCGGATGGATATTTATCAAAAGTTTCTGAGCGTGGAGCCAATCTCTCAGTGGGCCAAAGACAATTGATTTCATTTGTTCGCGCATTGGTTTTCAACCCTGATATTTTGATCCTGGATGAAGCTACATCGTCCATTGACTCCGAAAGTGAGCAGATCATTCAACATGCCATAGAAAAGCTCATTGAAAAGAGAACATCGATCATCATAGCACACAGATTATCCACTATCACGCACGCTGACCAAATCGTAGTTTTATCACACGGAAAAATCGTTGAAAAGGGGACGCATTCAGAACTTTTAGAAATAAAAAATGGCCATTATGCGCATCTTTATGAAAAACAGTTTGCTGAATTATCTGTTTAATATTGGTCAAAACAAAAGCACAATATATGTCAATGCCATCTTTGGATTCTACGACCTTATGCATAGAAAAACTGGTTGATAAATTTGAGTATGAGTTTGAGCAGCCTCTTTTGAAAGAGATGTGTTCGGTTGGAAAAATAAAATCTTTCAGTGAAGGGGATATTATCATGGATACAGGAGATATTCTTACACATATGCCATTGGTTTTGAGTGGGTCAGTGAAAGTAATGACGGAAGATAGTGACGGTGGTGAGTTATTGTTGTATTATTTAGAATTTGGAGATACCTGCGCCATGACCCTCAGTTGCTGTACAAAACCGTCAAAAAGCAATATAAAAGCCATCAGCGAATCAAATGCAGAAATTATATTTTTACCTGTTCAAAAAATGGAAGAATGGATGATCAAGTATCATTCCTGGCGAAGCTATGTTTTGGAATCATATAATTATAGATTTAAAGAAATGCTGGAATCTATCGACAATCTGGCATTTAATAACATGGAAGACAGGATTTTTAAGTATTTGAGGGAAAAAGTCATTGTAAATAAAAGCCCAAAACTCAATATCACCCACGCTGCCATCGCTGCAGAATTGAACTCGTCAAGGGTTGTCATTTCAAGGTTGATGAAAAAATTGGAAAGAGATAACAAGATTATACAAAATCGAAATTCAGTGGATGTATTAGATTTCCACTGATCTGTACTATGATATGAAAATGACTTTGACCCAAGAAGCAGAATACGTTCTTAAGTTTATAAACAACACAGATCAGCACATTTTTTTGACCGGAAAAGCCGGAACCGGAAAAACTACGTTGTTAAAATATATTGTAGAAAACTCGCACAAAAACATCATCGTCACAGCGCCTACCGGAATAGCAGCATTGAATGCTGGTGGTGTTACATTGCATTCACTTTTCCAGCTTCCCCTTGGAGGATTTTTGCCTGATGACAATGCTAAGTCATCCATTTTTCAGGAAGATTTGAAATTCGAAAACCCATTTACTTTAAAGAGACATCTAAGGATGCAAGGCGAAAAAGCCAACCTCATACGATTGATGGACGTCCTTGTCATCGATGAAGTGAGTATGCTGAGAGCCGATATTTTGGATGCTGTGGACACTGTATTGAAACGCATCAGACGAAATCAACTTCCTTTTGGTGGTGTTCAAATGATGTACTTGGGAGATTTATGGCAGCTTCCTCCCGTAATAAAGCATCATGAATGGAATGTTTTAAGGCAATACTACAGAGGTATTTTCTTCTTTCATTCTAAGGCTATTCAAAGTAAGCCACCACTTTATATTGAACTAAAAACAATTTTTAGACAAAACGAAAGTCAATTTGTAGAGTTATTGAATAGGTTGAGACATGATGCCTTGACCTATGATGATTTTCAACTTTTGAATAAGAAAGTCAAAAACTCCATTCAATTATCTGATTATCCCGGATATATCTACCTCACCACGCATAATCAAAAATCAGATGCTACAAATCAAGCAAATTTGGCTTTACTAAAAGAGAAATCATGGACGTTTCCAGCTGAAATTACCGGAGATTTTCCAGAAAAGAACTATCCATTGGATCCCACTTTGAATCTGAAGATTGGCGCTCAAGTTATGCTTACAAAAAACGATTCTTCTCCTCAAAAGAGTTATTATAATGGTAAAATAGGACATATATCATACTTGGATGAGGAAACTGTTGAAATATTTTTTAAGGATGAAAATCAAAAAATACAGCTACAAAAATTTGAATGGCAAAACATCCAATACCACGTTGATCCCAAGACAAATGAAATTACCGAAAAGGTTATAGGAACATTTGTCCAATATCCATTAAAGCTTGCTTGGGCCATTACTGTACATAAAAGTCAAGGACTCACTTTTGAAAAAGCTATTTTGGATTTGGCAGACATATTCCAATCTGGACAAGCCTATGTAGCGCTTTCAAGGCTCACTTCACTGGAAGGTCTTGTATTGTCTGAACCTCTGAACCAAAAGAAATTTGACGCCGCACCGGATTTGATCCAGTACGCTAAATCCGAGCTTCCTGATAAAGAAACAAATACACTTCTAAAAGCAAAGTCATTTGAGTTTCTACTGACTACTTTACATTCAAATTACTCCTTTAGAAACTTGATAAATCTATGGTCGCGACACTTGAAAACGTATGGTGTTGAAGAAAGCAAGTCAGTAAAAAACACGCACCAACATTGGGCCAATGCCTCATATAAGATATTGCAACAGTGCGAAAATATCGCTGAGAAATTTGCACAACAAATCAAATATATCTTTTCAATACAGCCTCTGGATATTCCTTTTTTAAAAAAGAGAGTGACTGCCGGAAGTGCTTATTTTCTAAAAGAGTTGGATACATTCATGTATGATCTTTATAAAACAATAGAGATCATTAGCCGTACTAAAAAAGCTAAGCAGTACTACAACGAATTGGTGGAACTGGAAAGTTCTGCAACCAAAAAAATCAGTGATTTAGATAAAAGCATCAGAATCATTGATTCGTTTGTAAATGATGAATTATTCTCAAAGCAAAACATTAACTCCAAATTCATCGAATCCTACAAATCTAAAAAACTATCAGCCATAAGGGAAGAACTAAAATCAATGATCGGAGAAGAAAAAAGTCCTGTATATACACCAAAAAAAGAAAAGAAAAAGACTTCGGAAATCAGCACAAGCGATACAACTTTGAAGATGTATGAGACAGGTATGACCATACAAGATATTGCTAAAGAAAGAAATCTGACGATCTCCACCATTCAGTCACATCTCGCTACATTGGTACAACAAAATAAAATAGAAATTCATCAATTGGTCACGGATGAGAAGCTGAAACTAATCATGGATGCTGTTGAGAAATTTAAAGACAATCCGGGTTTATCACCAATAAAAGAATACCTTGGACACGATGTTTCTTATGGAGAAATAAAAATGGTGAAGGCATATTATGATAGTCAAAATTCAATATAGATACTTTACAAACTTGATATCAGGGCAACTTATCCGTAAAGTTCATAAACTATTTGTGATCGGAGATATCCCAACTCTTTGAACAGATGCAACACAGCTTCGTCAATCATCTGAGACCATCCACAAAGATAAAAAACTCGATCCTCCTCATATTCCTTATACTTATCTAAATACACATCATGTATGCGACCATGATGATGTTTTGGATGATACGCTTTGGTAAGACAAATATCAAATTTAAAATCTTGACTTTGCAGCGCATATTTCTCGAATTCGTCAAGAAACAATATGTCGCTTTCGGTTTTGGTACCGTATATCAAGTGTATTTTCTTAAATGGAATATGGTTTTGAAAAACATTTTGGATCATGCTCCTAAAAGGAACCACACCTGTCCCAGTACATAAAAATATGAGTTCTTTGTCCAAAACTTCTGGAAGCACAAATCCACCATCAGGCCCTTTAAGTTTTATTTCCGTGCCAATGGTAACCACTTCAAAGAGATACCTTGATCCCAATCCATCAGGATACAATGAAAGACATAGTTCGATGATATTATCCTCATTTGGATTATTGGCAATAGAATAACTTTTCCATCGTTGTTGACGCTTTTCAGAAACAGGAAGGTCCAAAGTCACAAATTGGCCTGATTTAAAATCGAATGGCTCATCACTATCTATCTTGATATAAAACATCTTCAGCGCATCCGTAATCGTTTCTATCTTTTCAACCCTTCCTACATGCCACATTGTCTTCATTGCGATTTACTTTTCTCTATCAGTAAAAAAATAAACCAATTGTATCAAGGATGCTTTGGAAGGGCTTTCCGGTAAAGTTTCTATGATGTCCAATGCTTCTTGTCTATATCTTTGCATGACTTGGGTGGCATATTCCAGACCTCCCTTCCTCTTGACAAAATCTATCACTTCTTTCACCTTCGCATCGTCTTCACTACCATTCTTGATATAATTGATGATTTTGTTTTTCTCGTCTTTAGAAGAGTTGTTCAATGAATATATCAGTGGCAAAGTCATTTTCTTTTCTTTGATATCTATCCCTCTTGGCTTACCGATATCTGCATCTCCATAATCAAATAAATCATCTTTAATCTGGAAAGCAATACCAATTTTCTCGCCAAAATCCCACATTTTTTTAATGTCGGCATCATTTGATGTGGTTGATGCCGCACCAGACGAACACGCAGCCGAAATCAAAGATGCGGTTTTTTGACGAATGATATCAAAATAAATAGATTCATTGATATCTAATTTTCTTGCTTTTTCTATTTGCAGTAATTCGCCTTCACTCATTTGTTTTACAGCTGTAGATAGCGTCTGTAAGTGTTTATAATGGTGGGTTTCCAAGGCAAGAAGCAGACCTTTAGACAATAAATAATCACCAACCAATACAGCAACCTTGTTTTTCCAAAGCGCATTGACTGAAAAAAAACCTCGCCGTTCATACGCATCGTCCACAACATCATCATGTACTAAAGTTGCAGTATGCAACAATTCGATTAAAGAAGCTGCCACATGCGTGGACTCCGTGATGTTGCCGAACAACTTAGCACACAAAAACACCAATATTGGCCTTACTTGCTTTCCCTTTTTTTGAACAATGTAATAAGTGATCTTATCCAATAAAGGCACCGAACTCTTCATAGCTTTTTTAAAATGAGCTTCAAACTCACTGAGATCCTTGCTCACCGGTTGTTTTATGGCCTCTAAAGAATTTGGCATAAATACATAATTTCATAAATACGCCACAATATACGGCAAAACAATGGTTCACACCATTTTTCAATAGAAATGACAATTCTCATTTCAGTGAACTGATGATCGCATCACCTATGCTTTGGCGTATTTTATATTGGTTGATTTTTGAATTTTCTCTCGTCGGATACACACGATTTGATAAAAAAACAAAGCCCAAACGGTATTTTGGATCACACCAAAAATATGTTCCGGTAAAACCTGAATGGCCATAACTGTCTTCGGAAAATAGTGAAGGTCCATTTTGTGTATGTTGATCAAAGTCTTTCTTGTCAAAGCCAACGCCCCTTCTGATCTTATTTTCAGGGAATTGATATTTTGTCCATTCAGAAATGATGTCTGAATCGATGTATTGAACTTCACCATATTTTCCTTTCTGAAGAAATAATTGGATGAGTTTTGCAAGGTCATTGGCAGTCCCAAACAAGCCGGCATGACCGGAAACACCACCTATCAAAGCAGAACCTTCATCGTGAACCCTTCCTTGAATCAGTGTTTTTCTGAATAAACTATCCCACTCAGTCGGTACAATCCTATATATGTCAGCGTTCGGATTGTATAAAATATTATGAATGCCCATCTTGGAATACAAACCCGCAAGATAATCTTCCATTCTTTGACCTGTTATGCGTTGTATCAGCTCCGGATAAAAGTAAAAGTGTAGATCGCTATAGACATATTTTCTGATGGAGTCAGTAGCTACCGGAGAAGACTTGATCATCGCAAAGACCGAATCCCTAAATTTCTGACTCATGAATAAACTGTCATGAATTTTTATTGGAAAATCAATGGTCTGAACAGTGGAAAATGTGCCTGGTTTCCATATTGTTTTACTGTATTTTAATGCTGCATCCAATACATATGGATATGCAATAACTGTTGCATTATAATCGTAAATAATTTGTGATTTTTTACCAAAAAGTCTTTTGAAAAAGCTAGGTTTTATGATTTTTTGAATGACATATTTTTGGATGTCTGGATGGCTATCCACATATGGTTTCAAAGTTGAAACAGTATCGACAGCATGTCTCCAAAAAGGTATCCATGCTTTCAAACCTGCCGTATGGGTAAGCATTTGCCTCAATGTTAGGTTTGATTTATTGGTTTGCCTTAACTCTGGAAGGTAATATGACAATGGCTTGTCGATATCTATTTTACCCTGACTTTCTAAAGTTGCCAATGCAAAAGTTGAAGCAAATATTTTTGTCAATGATGCCAGATCAAAAAGGTCATCCATCTGCATTTTTGAACCATTTTGCTGGCTTTCATCAAACACTTCAGAGTGTACGATATTTGGATCAAATACATCCATTTGGTCGCTAACTCGGTGAACATGATTTTTTTCAAAGTTGGGCTCGATTTCATCATCATATGTATGGTTGCCAAACGCTTTTTGATAGACTACTACACCATCTTTGACCACCTCAACCACACATCCCGGATACGCTTTTTCTTTTATCCCAAATAAGACAATGGAATCTAATGCAGATGCTAATTTTTCTCCATTTATATTGACCATTTCTCCCGGCAAATATGCAAGTCGCCCAATTGGTTCAATGTCTAAACCGGTATGATATGGATATTTCTCAGAAATGGATACAGGGAGTTTGCCGTGAATGCCTATGGCACCAAAAACCATCTGCATACATAGGTCTTCCGCATAGTTATCATCTTGATAGGTTGTGATCAATGTAGGCGAAGTCTGAATTTCCGGCAATTTTAGAAGAGCATATACATTCCCAAATAAACAAGTTACAACATTTTCCATTGGCGACAATGTGGCAATAATCTTAGAATTTTGATCATTGATACCATAATTTTTATAAGGTCTATTGCTCGAAAGGTGTACATTCAGTATAACCTTTTTATACTGTTTCAATTCCTGTACAAGAGTATCTAGTCGATGGATATCCTTTGATGAGTTTAGATGATAAATCTTTACATTTTTTGTATACTTCATCGCAGTCTCCAAAGCCACAGAATTATTCGGAGCGTCCAGAGAAACAAAGGCAATTTTTTCTTCTAAATGGCGAATTGGAATCAAGGATCTTTGATTTTGAAGGCAGGTAATGCTCTGACTCATCAACTTGAATTGAAGCACTTCAGATGAATAATCATTTAGATCTTTTGTCAGATGTTCTAACTTAATTGGTTTATATCGATCTAATCCCACAAAGGATTTTGCTTTCAATATCTTCAAAACTTTGGCATTCAAAACATCCATGGATATTCTTCCTTCCTGGACTGCGGTTTTGATAGCTGAAACAGCTTCAGGTACATCCATAAAAGTTTCAAGTATATCATTGCCCGCCAATAGCGCCCTTACCATTGCTTCTCCTTTTGGATAATTTTTGATAGCGCCTTTCATGTCCATAGCATCCGATATAACAAGTCCTTTGAAACCTAATTCCTTTTTCAATAGATCGTCTATGATGTGAGATGAAAAAGTAGAAGCCAATCCTGCAGTCGGCTCAAGAGATGGGATGTTTAAATGCGCAATCATGATGCCTGGAAGTCCATTAGCTATCAACTTCTTAAATGGAAATAACTCTACTTCTGAAAGTCGAGTTTTATCATGCTGAATGATTGGTAGATCCAAGTGAGAATCTACATCCGTATCTCCGTGTCCCGGAAAATGCTTTGCTGCACACAATATCTTTGAATCTAACATACCTTTCATGTAGGCTAAACTTTTGTCCGTAACAGCTTGCTTATTCTCACCAAAAGACCTGAAATTGATAACTGGATTTTTAGGGTTTATATTGATATCCACAACCGGTGCATAGTTGATGTGTACGCCCATTCTTTTGCATTGGTTGCCTACCTCTTGTCCCATTTCATAAATTAGGCCATCATGACCTTGCATTGCACCTATGGTCATGGCATATGGAAATGCAACCGTACTATCTAGACGCATCCCAAGTCCCCATTCAAAATCTTGCCCTATCAACAATGGTGTCTTTGCAAGCCCTTGTAGTTGGTTTGTCAGAGATGCCTGCGTATAGGGTGATGATGCGAAGAAGACGAGGCCGCCAATGTGATAATTTTCCACCCAATCATTCAATTTTTTTATATCATGAACTTTCCCTGGGTAATTACCTCGAGGCATCAGTAATTGACCTATCTTTTGGTCTAAAGTGAGTGACTGAAAAACAGAATCTACCCAAATTTGATTGTAATCCCTCAAGAAATCAATCTTTTCATTTTGACCCGAAATGTTCGCAGTAGAAAATATTATGCAGAAAAATAAAAAATATAATTTCGGTATTTTATTCATGGTGACGCTGTCTTTGTAATTCATATAACAAGATACCTGCTGCCACTGAAACATTTAAAGAATCAAAGGCATTGATAGCACCGATTTGGATAGTTTCATCTACCACATCTAATACTTTATTGTGAATCCCTGAACCTTCAGATCCTAGCAGTATTGCCAATCCAACCGACATGTCGCATTGCTCTAATTTGTGTCCTGTTTGTGATGTAGTCGCTACAACTTTGATGCCCAAGGATTGCATATCACTCACCACATTGAAAAGATTTTTCCCTTTGCAGACTGGAAGATGTAGCAGAGCACCCGCCGATGTTTTGACAGATAAATCGTTGATTCCACCAGAATGATTTCCAGTCAAAATGATTGAGTGCGCACCAAAAAAATATGCAGATCGTGCGATGGCACCAATATTTCTTACATCTGTGATATTGTCCAAAATGAGAATGATAGGCAGCTCATTTTTTTTGAGAACTGTATCTATGACATCAGTGTACTCTTGATAAATGATTGGCGCAATAGTGGCGACGATGCCTTGGTGATTTTTATGTCTAGTCAGTTCATTGAGTTTTTGTTCTGGAACTCTTGCCAAATCTATGTTTTTACGCTTACATTGAGACCTTACAGTCTTTTCAAAGTCGCCGGTAATTGATTGAAGTATGTAAATTTTCTCAATGTTGATTGAATCATTTTCTAATGCCTCTAACACAGGATTCCTCCCAAAAACTTGATCTACCATTATGGAACGTTCTTTATAAATTCACAAAATAAAAGTATAAATGTCATTTACCAATACATATTTCTAATAAATCCTAAGATTTAATTTTAAAATTCTAAATTTTAAATTAGATTTGCTCTTAAAATTTTTCACATTACATTATTTTTAAAATTTAACAAATGAGGTTTTTTATCTTTTTGTGTCTAATGAGTATGCTATTTACGAACTATGGACAAAGCCAATCAAACCAAAATCTGTCCACAGCTGTGGAATACATGTCCAATCATCTCGACAAGTACGACTTAACTAAAGAAGATTTAGAAGGATACACCGTAAGTTCTATGAGAACATCCGATCGAGGGGTGACGTACATTTACCTAACCCAAACAGCAAATGGGATTGAAATAAGAAATGCAATGCTTACCATTATTTTAAATCAGCAGGGTAAGGTCGCAGTAGCAACTTCAACTTTTATAAAAGAAGCTGTAAAAAAGGTCACATCCCTTTCTCCATCTATCACTGAAATAGATGCCATAAAAGCATCTGCAAAGCAATTGGGTCACGAAGTCCATAGTATCAAACCTGAAGCCGAAAGAAATGATGTTAAAACATCTTCATTTTTAGTACCGGAATTGGCAAAAACTCCTATTGTTGTTCAAAAAATGTACGAATACACTGATGGAAAATTGGTTTTAGTGTTTAATCTTAAAATAAACATGGTCGATAATTCTGACTATTGGGATTATAATGTTGATGCATCTACAGGAGATTTTATTAGCAAATTAAACTATACTGTGTATTGCACGCATCACAAAGAAAATTTTGTACATCATGATTGTGATATTAATCGGGTACAAACATCCTTTGAGGAATCCATAGACAACAAATTGAACTTGGGTGCAGGTGTTGCATCTTATAAAGTATATAAACTTCCCACAGAAAGCCCATTATATGGAGGTTTAGAAACAGCGCATGATAATTTGTACCCAACATCTTCACCATTCGGATGGCACGACACAAACGGTATTGAAGGTGCTGAATACACCATCACAAGAGGAAATAATGTGTTTGCTTACGAAGACAAAGATGATGACAATAGTTCAGATGGTAACGAGCCAGATGGAGGCGCAAGTTTAAATTTTGATTTTCCTGTAGATTTAGCCCAAGACCCAAGACAAAGCAACCAAGCAGCTGTAACAAATCTATTTTATCTTGTCAATATGATGCATGATGTTACGGCACTGTTGGGTTTTGATGAAGCGGCAGGAAATTTTCAGAGTAAAAATTATACAGGTATTTTTGGTGAAGGTGATTACGTCTTGGCCCAAGCTTTTGACGGGATTACAAAATATGAAAACAACACAGACTTGGTCAACGGCAACCATACTAAAATCAATAATGCAAACTTCTCTACTCCACCAGATGGGATCAATGGTGTCATGCAAATGTTCTTATGGACTAACGATTCAGGCGCTATATCCATTGATGAACCTGCATCGATCAAAGAATTTGTACAAGAATATGGGTCCGCAGGTTTTGGAATGCCGTATCCAAAAGAAAATGAGCCACCGGTAACCGGTGAATGTATAATTACACGTGATAATACACTAACTGGAACCACTTGTTGTAATACTATATTGGATCCTGCTAACGTAAAAGGAAAAATCGCCATTATTGATCGTGGTTCCTGTGACTTCAGCAGAAAAGTGTATAGAGCACAACAAGCAGGAGCCATCGCAGCAGTAATTTGTAATATTCCCGGTGTTAACGGAGGAAATGGAGAAGAATTGGTCAACATGGGAGGTGCTGATGATGCCCAAAATGTCACAATCCCTTCTGTTTTTTTTAAGAAAAGTCTCTGTGATAAAATAAAAATGGTGCTCAATGAAGGAACGTCTGTAGTTATAACTTTCCAGGAAAGAGCAAAACAAGGTGCAGATTATTTAGATGGCGCCTTGGACAACGGTATCATAGCCCACGAATTTGGCCATGGAATCTCCAATCGTTTGACGGGAGGACCCGGAAATACTTCATGCCTTGGCAATGACGAACAAATGGGTGAAGGATGGAGTGATTTCTTCGGTTTGATTATGACCAGAAGACCAAACGATTTGGGTGCCCAACCTCGTGGAATGGGAAATTTCGCGGCAGCACAACAAATAAATGGAGGAGGATTAAGAAGGTTTCCTTACTCGACAGATTTCAATATCAATTCTCAGACGTATGATGACATCAAAGGAACCACAGCACCACATCCACTTGGAGAAGTCTGGGCGGATATATTGTGGGATATATACTGGAAATTCATCGATCTTTATGGTTATGACCCAGACTGGACAAATAAAGAATCCGGTAATTACAAAGCAGTCTTTTTAGTCATGGAAGGTATGGCCATGCAAAATTGCAATCCTGGATTTGTCAACGGAAGAGATGGTATTCTAAACGCAGATTTAGTACACTTTGATGGTCAACATAATTGCATGCTTTGGGAAGTATTTGCTCGGAGAGGTGTGGGTAAATTTGCGAATCAAGGTTCCTCTAATAACCGTAATGATGGTATTCAAAATTTTGATGTACTTCCTACATGTATTGAAGCGCTAAAAATCAGCAAAGCGTACGCAAACTCTGAAGGAAATCCCGGCGATGTGATAGATGTTGAACTCAATGCAATCAATCATATCCTTGGTGCAAATAATGATGACATATTGATCACGGATGTGCTCCAAGATGGCTTAACTTATGTTGCCGGATCAGCACCAATTGAACCCGAAGTAAACGGAAATGAATTGGTATTTAATATCGGAAAGCTTGCTTACGATACCCCGTACAAACTCAACTACCAACTAAAATCATCAACGGCAAATACATCCACACTAGTCAAATCCGAAGATTTTGAAGGCGATCTACAATGGGATTTAGAAGCAGTTGGTGGCAATACATGGTTTACAGACAACGAAGTGTATAGAAGTCCACAAACAAGTATAGTTATCTATAGTCTACCATTAGAAATGGATGCTTCAATCATCTCTTCAGAAATCGAAATTAACAAGATCGATGATGCACATTTTCCAGTAATGAGATTTTGGCATAAGTATAATATTGAGCTGATAAATGATGGTGGATTTTTAGAAATTTCAGTGGATGGTGGCCCGTTCAATCCTGTTCCTAAAGAATTGTTTTTGAAAAATGGGTACACAGGACAGCTTGCATACTCGACATTGGCAGTGCCTAGCTTGTATGCATTTTCAGGAAAAAGTGGTTCAGATTGGATAGATTCCTATCTTGATCTTTCTCCATATGTCGGTAAAAAAATCAAAATCGCATTTAGATATGGCAGCAATGATTCTATAGCACCAGAAGATGATTTGCCGGGTTGGTATATTGATGACTTGGATATCTTTCAAGTCTACAAATACGATACAAAAGTATGTATTGAAGCCAAATCAAAACCTGAAACCAAACAATGTGGGCCTAATGTCACTTACTTCATTAATCCTAATCAAGAATCAAGCGTAAAGGATGACAATAATATTTTCACACTTACCGTTTTCCCGAATCCTGTCAGTGAAGTGATCAATGTCGCAATAAAATCACCAATACAAAGTGACGCTACCTTAGAATTAATCAATGCATCAGGACAGAAAATTACTTCTTCAAATATTCAAGTAGGTACTCAGAAAACCCTTGTTTCTTTAGATGCTAAGTCACTTCAAAAAGGAATTTATATTTTAAAAATTCAATCCGGTAAGTTTATTACTTCAAAAAAAATAGTGGTGATCTAAACAATCTTGCCTATAAAAGATTTTACAAAGAGGTGATTTTGTCTGACAAGATCACCTCTTTTGCATCATAAAAATATATTATTTTGAAAATAGAAATTAATCCCAACGACATTCCCACCAAAGATCTCCACCAATACATCATTGGTTCCGTTTCTCCTCGACCTATAGCTTTCGTAAGTACTAAAGATGAATTTGGAAGATTCAATCTGGCTCCCTATAGTTTTTTTAATGCATTTTCATCAAATCCTCCAATACTTGTGTTTTCGTCCAATAGGAAAGTTTCAGACAATTCTACTAAAGATACCTTGGAAAATGTGCGTACTCAAAAAGAATGTGTTGTCAATGTGGTACCATATAGTATTCTCAGGCAAATGTCACTTGCCTCTGTGGAGTTTCCAACGGGAGTGAGCGAGTTTGAAAAAGTAGGTTTAACACCAAAATCTTCAACCACCGTTTCGTGTCCGGGTGTGGCTGAATCTCCCATTAATTTAGAATGCAAAGTCAATGATATCATTACTCTGGGTGATAAAGGTGGAGCAGGACATTTGATCATTTGTCAGGTGACGCATATCTCTATTGATGATGAAGTAATGGACAATGGCAGAATCAATCCACATAAACTTGACCTAATGGGGAGAATGGGACGTAATTGGTATGTCAGAGCTAATGGTGACGCTATCATGGAACTCCACCAATCAGTGACTGACCATCCGCTAGGTTATGATCGTTTACCTTCACATATCCGTCAAAGTCAAGTGTTGACAGCCAATGATTTGGGAACATTAGCCGCTCTTGTAGATGTTCAGATTCCTTTATTTGACATTGCAAATCAAAATCCTGACATACATATTCAAGCAAAACATTTGATAGAAAATCATAAAACAATGGAGGCTTTGTCTGTTCTCATGCGTGAATAAGATGCTTTCCAAAATTTTCCATTCATGCCTGACGATCAAGATATATCCTATTTGCAAGCATTGAGAGAAGTCAATCAAAAAATCAATGAGCACGAAAAAATAGCCCAAGATTTTGAAGTTTTGCTTTCCACTTTTTCGGCAGATATAGATGTACCTGAAGGGCTTCAACTTTTTTCTCCAAAAAATATGTATGCCATGATCCTCCTTCAGATTGTTGGGTTAAAATTGGAAAGAGTATCCATCTTAGAAAAAATAGACTCTGAAGAGCGTCTTCGATTACAGCTTGCCATTGCTGAAGAAAATGAAGACTATGATCTGTGTATTAAGCTCAAAGAGCAAATTGAAAATATAAAATCAAAAGCAAACAATGACATTGAGTAAGATTCTAAATATTGTCCTAATATTGTTATCTATTGGGATGATAATCAATTATTTTTATCGAAAACCAGTTCAAAAGAAAGGAGACACGGCATCTGACTTTGAAGCAGTTTTAATTTCAGGTGAAAAATTTAAATTGTCCGATCTAAAAGGAAAATTTGTTTTGCTTGATTTTTGGGGCTCTTGGTGTGGCCCATGTAGGAGAGAAAATCCGAATTTGGTAGAATTGTATCAAAAAACAAGACAATTAAACTTTGAGATTGTGAGCATCGGTATCGAAACCAGTGAATCTTCATGGAAAAATGCTATAGAAAAAGACCATCTCAATTGGCCATTGCACATTGGTCAGTTTGATAGATTTTCAAGTCCAATTGTACAATTATTCAAGATCAAACAAATACCTACAAAACTGCTCATTGATCCAAATGGTACCATTATTTCTGTAAATCCCGACATGGATACAGTAATTGAGTTAATAAAAGATCACCATTAAAATTGTCAAAATTTCTGTTTTAAACTTTTGTGCCTGTCAAATTGACCTGTTTTTTCAATTGGAAAAAGAATTGTTAGAGTTTAATGGTTAAAAAATTTTTAAAATTTATGTCAGAGAAGCAACATAAAGCAAAACAGCCTAAAAATGACCAAGAAACGGAAGAGTCAGTTTCTTCGTTAGAGAAGGATTTGGAAACGCTCACCGTCGAGCTGGATGAATCAAAAGATAAATATTTAAGACTTTTTGCAGAATTTGATAATTACAAGAAGCGAACCATCAAGGAACGTTTTGAGCTAATGAAATCCGCATCTCAAGATGTGATTTTGTCATTACTACCGATTTTGGATGATTTTGACAGGGTAAAAAAGAGCTCTGAAGACGGTTCAGAACCTTTCAGCGAGGGTGTTCAACTCGTTTATCATAAGCTTTACCACGCTTTGGAAGGTAAAGGGTTAAAAAAAATGGAAACCATAGGTCAACCATTTGATCCTGAATTTCATGAAGCCATTACCGATATTCCGGCTCCTTCTCCCGAAAAGAAAGGAAGCATCGCTGACACCATAGAATCCGGGTACTTATTGAATGATAAGATCATTCGATATGCCAAGGTGGTAGTCTTTAATTAATGTGGTTTCCTATAGTTCATTTTAGTTAAAAATAATTCATGAAACGCGATTATTACGAAATACTTGGAGTTGATAAAAGTGCTGATGACGGCACCATTAAAAAAGCATATCGTAAAGTCGCTATGCAATACCATCCGGACAGAAATCCGGGAGACAAAGCAGCAGAGGAAAAATTTAAAGAAGCAGCTGAAGCATATGAAGTATTGAGTGACAGCAACAAAAAAGCGCGTTATGATCGTTACGGACATGCCGGAGTAGATAATATGGGTGGTGGATTTTCCGGCGGCGGCATGACCATGGAAGACATTTTTTCTCATTTTGGTGATGTTTTTGGTGAAAGCGGAAGTCCATTTGATGCTTTTTTTGGAGGTGGCAGCTCAAGATCTAGATCAGGTCAAAAAGGAACAAACCTAAGAATAAAAGTAGCACTGACATTGGAAGAAATCGAATCAGGAGTTACTAAAAAAATCAAGGTAAAAAAACAAGTAGCTTGTAAAACATGCAACGGTTCGGGTGCAAAAGATAGCAATAGTGTTAGCAACTGTTCCACTTGCCAAGGTTCCGGATATGTACGCCAAATAAAAAATACCTTCATGGGTCAGATGCAAACCACAGTTGTCTGTCCTAAATGTCAAGGTAAGGGAAAAACCATTACCGCATCATGTCACACTTGTAGAGGAGATGGACGTGTGAATGATGAAGAAATGATAGAATTAGAAATTCCGGCAGGAGTTCAAGAAGGAATGCAGCTTTCTATGAGAGGAAAGGGAAATGCAGGACAAAATGGTGGATCAGCAGGTGATTTGTTGATCAATATTGAAGAAAAACCCCATGAATCCTTCAGTCGAGATGGGAGTAATATCATATACGATTTATTCATCAACTTTGCAGATGCTGCATTAGGAAATAATGTAGAAGTGCCTTCCCTCAATGGTAAGGTGAAGATAAAAATACCGGCAGGAACCCAAGCCGGAAAAATATTTAGATTGAAAGGGAAAGGGTTGCCTTCACTCCAACATTATGGGAAAGGAGATCAACTCATCAATGTCAATATTTGGACTCCGAAACAACTGACAGCAGATGAGGAGCAACTCCTTGAAAAATTAAGACATTTACCAAACTTCAACCCAAATCCGGGGAAAGATGAAAAAGGTTTTTTTGAAAGGATGAAAGAATACTTTAATTAAACGTTTTCAGTGGCCCGAAAGAAAAAGTTGATCAAAGGTCTTCTTATTACTGATATTGCCGATAAAGGAAAGGCAATGGGTAAAACTGAAGATGGTCAGGTGGTCTTCGTGGATGGGGTCGTACCAGGAGATATTGTCGATGTACTGATATTGAGAAAGAAAAAGAACTATGCTGAAGGAGTTATTGATCAAATTGTAAAATTTTCAGATGCTAGGATTAAACCTACTTGTGATCATTTCGGTGCATGTGGTGGATGTAAATGGCAAAATTTACAATACGAAGCACAGCTTAAATTCAAGGAAAAAGTTGTTAAAGATGCGATGCTCCGCATAGCAAAATTGCAAAATGATGTGGTGAAACCCATTGTTGGTTGTGAGCATATATTTCAATATAGGAACAAACTTGAATACAGCAGTTCTACAAAAAGATGGTTGACCAAAGAAGAAATCGTAACATCAAACGAAATCTTAGATGCTCATGGTGCTTTGGGATTTCATAAATCCGGATTTTTCGATAAAATCGTATCCATAGATGAATGCCTTCTTCAAGAAAGTTTTACCAATACTTTGAGAAACTTTGTCCGTGCTTATATCGAAGACAACCAACTGACAATGTATGACATACGACAACACTCAGGTTTTCTGAGAAACATTGTCGTAAGAAATACCACAGATGGTCAATGGATGGTAATCATGGTGTTTGGTGAAAATGATACTGAGCACATCGAAAACCTGATGAACACGCTGAAAACCAATTTCAATGAAGTTACTTCACTGTATTATGTGGTCAATACCAAGTTTAATGATACCACTTTTGACCTTGATTATCACTTATGGTATGGCATGCCTTACATTGCACAATCTTTAGGAAATGTCAAATATAAAATTGGTCCAAAGTCCTTCTTTCAAACCAACCCCAGACAAGCAGAAAATCTCTACAATATTGCAGTGAAATACGCAGAAATTAAACCAACAGATACAGTTTATGATCTTTATACAGGTTTAGGAAGCATTGCTTTGTATGTATCTGGTTCCGCACATCAAGTGATCGGAATTGAAGAAATTCCTGAAGCCATAGAAGATGCGAAAATCAATGCCGATTACAATGAAATTCATAATGCCATATTCTACGCTGGAGATGTCAAAGAAATTTTAAATAAAACTTTTTTTTATCACCATGCTAAAGCAGATGTAGTGATTACTGATCCTCCCCGAGCAGGAATGCATACTGAGGTTGTCGAAACTCTATTGAATTTAGAAGCACATAGAATCGTGTACATCAGTTGTAATCCAGCCACTCAAGCCCGAGATCTGCAATTACTCAGTGCCAAGTATGATGTTGATGAAGTAACACCAGTGGATATGTTTCCACATACACATCATATAGAATCCGTGGCAAAACTCACATTAAAATCTTCTCTATCATGAATGATGTCTCTGAAAAATTTTTGAATCTTCAACAAGAATTGCTCCCATACAAGCAAATCATGAGCCAAGCTTGTGAAATCATCATCAATGAAAATGTTTCAAAGTATCCCATCATGGTTGTCCATCAGCAAGAATTGAATATGGGAGTTACACTGTTAGAAGCAGGAGAACAATATAAATGGTCTATACAAGCATCAACACTGGAAGAATTTACAACAAAACAAATCATTTTTGAGGAAAATGTACCTGCTTTTATACAAACCTACAAAGACCCTGAACACTACATTTGCCTATTTATTTTAAGCGAGTTAGGTGCCAATTTTATATTTCTTCCCAAATAAATAGACGATAAAAAAGGATTGTCATTCTACTTCCAAGAGTTTGTTTAGATTTTGTTTTTGGATAATAAATTGGAATTGTTTTGAGCGAAAAAAGGCAAATTTGCAGCCAAATGTGGGCAATTCAACGAAAAATCTAACAAAATTGTAGCCAAAATAAAACATTTTCTTGATAAAGGATAAATTTTAAACATACTCTAAAGACAATTCATTCAATTGTCCATTTTTTTTATAACCTTTGCATGATTAAAAACCTTATTCGATGTTCAAGTATCTCACATTACTTTCATTTGTTTTAAGCATTTCTTCATGCTTTACACAATCTAACTTAACAACTCAGTCATTCACTAAAAAAGCGATGACACCGGAATTGCTATGGCAAGTAAAAAGAATAGCGCCTCTCGGATTCTCATCGGATGGACAAAAACTTTACTATAAAGTGAATACTCCAAATATGGGTAACAATGATTTTGATACAAAGTACTATGAATTTGATACAAAGACAATGCTCACCAGAGAAGCTTCAAAGGAACAAATGCTTCAAAAGAACAAGTTGATTTCTCCGACCGGTAATTATCAAATCGAATTAAAAGAAGCGAAAATTGAAAAAGTTAATGGCAGTGACTTCTACCCAGATCTGCAACTGACATCGGCAAAAGTATATAGAGCATTGGATTATAGACATTGGGATACTTGGAATGAAGGAAATTATAATCACGTATTCCTTAAAGACATTAAAAATAGTTCCCCAGCCGAAAAGGACATCATGGATGGTCAACCATTTAATTGCCCTCAAAAACCATTTGGTGGCGAAGAAGATGTTACTTGGAGTCCTGATGGTTCAAAAATTGTCTATGTGAGTAAAAAATTATCAGGCACATCTTCAGTGGTGAGCACAAATACGGATCTGTATAGCTATGATCTGGCATCAGGCAAGACAGAAGATTTAACATCTGAAAACAAAGGTTATGATACTCATCCGGAATTCTCAAAACAAGGAATGCTGGCATACCAAAGCATGAAACGAGATGGTTATGAAGCAGATAAAAATGACATTATCATTCTGAAAGGAAAACAGCATATCAATCTGACCCAAGGTTGGGATGGTACGGTAGATGAATTTGAGTGGAGTGCTGATGGTAAAACTATTTATTTCGTTGCCCCAATCAATGGAACCCAGCAGTTATTCTCTGTTAATGCTGACGGGATGACTCCAAAAGTACAACAGCTGACAACTGGTGAATGGGATGTGCAATCCATCATAGACATCGTCAATAATCAAGTTTATGTTACAAAGACGGACATGAACCATGCCGCAGAAATATTTTCATATGACCTAACTAAAAAAACATGGACACCAATCACACATGTCAATGACACATTTTATGAAGGCATAGCAATGAGCAAAATTGAAAGACGGTATGTGACTACCACAGATGGCAAGCAAATGTTGGTATGGATGATTTACCCACCGGATTTTGATAAAAATAAGAAGTATCCAACACTATTGTATTGTCAAGGTGGCCCTCAATCTGCATTAAGCCAGTTTTACTCTTTCAGATGGAATTTTCAGCTAATGGCAGGTCAAGGTTATATCATTGTAGCCCCAAATAGAAGAGGCATGCCGGGCCATGGCACTGAATGGAATGAACAAATCAGCGGTGACTGGGGAGGCCAAAACATCCAAGACTACCTCAGCGCCATAGATGATGTCGCAAAAGAACCTTATGTTGATAGCAATAGATTGGGTGCCATAGGCGCTAGCTACGGCGGATATTCTGTGTATTACCTTGCCGGCATACATAATGGTAGATTCAAGTCATTCATTGCCCACGACGGCGCTTTCAACCTTGAGAGTATGTATGGTAGTACTGAAGAAATCTTTTTTGTAAACTTTGATTACAAAGGACCATATTGGGATAAATCCACATCAAAAACATACACTCAGTTCAATCCAATGAGACATGTGGACAAATGGAATACACCTATCTACATCATTCAAGGGGACAAAGATTTCAGAATTCCAACCAATCAAGCATTAGAAGCATTTACTGCAGCACAGCTCAAAGGAATAAAAAGCAAGCTTTTATTTTTTCCTGATGAAAACCATTGGGTGATGAAACCACAAAATGGCCTAGTTTGGCAAAGAGAATTTTATAGTTGGTTAGATGAAACACTGAAGTAATCTAAAATTCCACAGCTCTAAAATAGAAGTCATACTAAACTGGTGGTATTGAGCTTTTGCTCATAACAAATTTAGTTTTGAACGGTATTCCCTTGTATTGAGAAAAAAGGTATGGTCACATTGTACTATACTTTCAGAATTGGAAAGTGTATCTTTGCACCCTAATAGAATTTTAAATATGTATAGAAGTCACAATTGCGGCGAATTACGAATTTCTGACATTGGAAAAGAAGTTACCCTTTCCGGATGGGTACAAAAAGGTAGAGACCTAGGAGGCTTGACATTCGTGGATGTAAGAGACCGATATGGCATTACACAACTCGTTTTCAATATGGATGAAAATGCTGATTTGTGCTCCAAAGCTCGAAAATTGGGTCGAGAATTTGTCATTCAAGCTCATGGTATAGTGCGAGAAAGATCGAGTAAAAATAATCAAAGGGCAACCGGTGATATAGAGATCGAAGTGCAGACTCTTGATATACTCAATAGTGCTCTAGTGCCTCCATTCACTATAGAAGACCAAACAGATGGTGGTGATGATTTAAGGATGAAGTATAGATATTTGGACATCAGAAGAACACCTGTTCAGTCAAATCTGATATTCAGATCAAAACTTGCTATTGAGACAAGAAAATACTTGGACAGTCAAGGTTTTATCGAGATAGAAACACCTTTTTTAATCAAAAGCACACCTGAAGGTGCAAGGGATTTTGTAGTGCCCAGCAGATTAAATCCACATCAATTTTATGCATTACCACAATCACCACAGACCTTCAAGCAAATTTTGATGGTGGCTGGCATGGATAAATATTTTCAGATTGTCAAATGCTTTAGGGATGAAGACCTGAGAGCGGATAGACAGCCTGAATTTACACAGATAGATTGTGAGATGGCATTTGTCCATATTGAAGACATTCTCAATACGTTTGAAGGTTTAACGAAGTATTTATTCAAACACACGTTAAATAGAGAATTGCCGGATTTTCCTCGTATGTCTTATGACGATGCATTGAAATTTTATGGGAGTGACAAACCTGATTTGAGGTTTGATATGAAATTCATTGAACTCAATGACCTGGCAAAAGGACATGATTTCTCAGTCTTTGATTCAGCAGAATTGATTGCAGGAATTTGTGTCAAAGGTGCAGCAGAAAAATATTCAAACAAGGATCTAAAAGATTTGACCGAGTGGGTACAACGCCCGCAGATAGGTGCTAAAGGTCTTGTATATGTAAAATATCAGGAAGACGGCTCCATCAAATCGACTATTGGCAAGTTTTATTCTGATGACGTTTTGAAAAATTGGGCGACCTCATTAGGCATCGAAAAAGGAGATATGTTGCTCATCCTAAGTGGAGAGCAAGAAAAAACAAGGAAGCAGCTCGGAGAATTGCGCCTTGAAATGGGACGAAAAGAAGGTCTTATGGTTCAAGGTGATTTCAAACCATTGTGGGTCATAGATTTTCCACTTTTAGAATGGGATGAAGAGTCAAATCGATTTTTTGCAATGCACCATCCATTTACATCTCCCAAAAAAGAAGATATCCCCAAGATGATGAATGGAGACCATCAGACAATGAAAAACCTGAAAGCAGACGCCTACGACTTAGTAATCAATGGTGTGGAGATCGGAGGTGGTTCCATCAGGATACACGATAGAGACCTTCAATCGAAGAATTTTGATCTTTTAGGATTTACCAAGGAAGAGGCAGAACATCAATTTGGATTTCTTTTGGGTGCATTCGAATATGGAGCTCCTCCACACGGTGGTATAGCTTTTGGTTTTGATAGGTTGTGTGCCGTCATGAATGGTCAATCTTCCATTAGAGATTTCATAGCATTCCCTAAAAACAATCAAGGAAGAGACATGATGATCGATGCCCCATCTACCATTCATGCATCACAATTGGATGAGTTAAGATTATCTCTTACATATAAAGATTTATAAAAATTTAGGAAATGAAACCAAATATCAAAGAGATTCAATTAAAAACCGGAATAGGAGATCTAAAATTTGGGATGTTGAAACCCGAAGTTAGGCAAATTTTAGGCGAACCTGAAGAAATTTCAGAATTTGAATCTGACGCATCGGAAGAGGATTTGCTAGAATCATGGCATTATGACACGTTGGAACTGACCTTGGTTTTTGATCCAATATATGAAGACAGATTGGTCAGCATAGGTATCAGTGATCCGCATTACAAACTCGAAGGCAAATCTGTCGTCGGTATGTCAATGGAAGATTGTGAGAAATTCCTTGAAAAGCTAAATATACAAATTACAGATAACGATGACATGTCTTCTGAGGAAGAACCGGATTTATGGATGATAGAATGTGAAGAAAGTGGCATGCTGATCTGGATTTCTGATGACGAAGTTATTGAAGTACAAATCAATCCCATCGTTGATAATGAAGATAATGTAGCCTGGCCTCAAAGATAAAATCTTGCCATTTCATCATTAAAAAATGACATGTTGACTTAATATTTGTTGATATTGTTATTTTTATACTATTTTTGAGCCTAAAGCACTCCGAGTATGACAGTCCAAAATACTTCTTTAGCCTTCATAGATGGACAACCATACACCTTTAATGAAGGTGAAACCATTCTACAATTGATTAAAAGGGAGATCGGCAGTAAAACCATTCCTACTCTTTGTGATGCTCCAAATTTGTCGCCATTCGGCTCTTGTCGTGTATGTAGTGTGGAGGTTGCTCTTGTGGATGGTGGGCCAACTAAAACGGTGGCTTCATGTCATACACCTGTTACTCCGGGTAGTTTTATCTATACTTCATCACCATCTATCCAAAAACTTAGAAAAAACATCATCGAATTGGTTTTGACTGACCATCCTTTGGATTGTTTGACATGCGAAGTAAACAATAATTGTGAGCTACAATCAGTGGCAGCCAAAGTAGGCATCAGGAATGTAAGATATCCCGAAGGTAAAAACCACCTCGATAGACCAAAGGATACTTCTCACCCATATATGACATCTGAACTTAGTAAGTGCATCAATTGCTATCGCTGCGTCAGAGCTTGTGATGAAGTGCAAGGTCAGTTTGTCCTTAGTATGTCCGGAAGAGGCTTTGACAGTAAAATTATCAAGGGTGCTGACGTCTCTTTTTTTGAAAGTGATTGTGTCAGCTGCGGAGCCTGTGCGCAAGCTTGTCCAACATCTGCCATCAGTGATGTTTTTGAGAGCAAATCTATAGTCGGACAGACGAAAACCAGAACTGTATGCACCTATTGCGGTGTTGGATGTAACCTTGAAGTTTCCGTTGTGGATGACACGATAAAAAGTATTCAAGCACCTTATGATGCTGAGGTGAATCAAGGACATACTTGTCTCAAAGGGAGATATGCCTTTTCATTTTATAACCATCCTGATAGGATTAAAACTCCTTTGATCAGGAAAAATGGAACTTTACAGCCTGCCTCATGGGAAGAAGCCTATGATTTCATTGCTAATAAACTCAACGAAATAAAAAAGACCTATGGCTCTGATGCTATTGGTGGAATCTCCTCTGCAAGGTGTACTAACGAGGAGAATTATCTCATGCAGAAATTTATGAGAGCTGTCATTGGAACAAATAACATTGATTGCTGTGCAAGGGTGTGTCATTCGCCGACAGCATTGGGTATGCAGAGAACTTTCGGTACAGGTGCAGCGACAAACTCTATTGAAGATTTAAAATATACTGATTGTATTCTTGTGATCGGTGCCAATCCTACTGAAGGACATCCTGTGACAGGTGCCAAACTCAAACAATTTGCGATCAAAGGAAAGACAACGATTGTCATTGATCCGCGTCGAACAGAATTGGCCAACTATGCCACCTATCATCTGCAATTAAAACCAGGTACCAATGTAGCACTTCTCAATATGATGCTATATTACATCATTGCTGAAGGTGTTGCAGATAAAGATTTCATTGCTAGTAGAACAGAAGGTTTTGATGAAATGGTATCAGAACTTTTGAAACTAAACATGGATGAATTATCTGAGATCACTGGAGTGAACAAGGAATTGGTGAGAAAAGCGGCAGTAGCTTATGCCAAAGCACCAAATGCCATGAGTTTCCACGGATTGGGAGTCACTGAGCACACACAAGGCACTTTTACCGTAATGCTTATCGCTGACCTAGCCATGATTACCGGAAATATTGGTAGAAAAGGGGTTGGTGTAAATCCACTTAGAGGTCAAAATAATGTCCAAGGCGCTGCAGACATGGGCTGCCAACCACACCAAGGTGCAGGTTACCTCGATGTGCACAATCCTGACATTCTGTCAAAATACGAGTTTCACTATGGCACAAAAATGCCTACGACAGCAGGTCTAAAAATTCCTGAAATGTTTGAAGCCTCCATTGAAGGCAAACTAAAAGCATTGTGGCTGATGGGTGAAGATGTAGTACAAACCGATCCCAATACCCAAAAAGTCATCAAAGCCATGCAGGACTTAGACCTATTGGTGATACAAGAGATCTTTATGACAGAAACATGTAAATACGCCACCGTAATCCTGCCGGCAGCTTCATTCTTAGAGAAATCAGGAACATTCACCAATGGCGAACGAAGGGTTCAAAGGGTAAATGCAGTCGTAAAACCACTGTCAGGCACAAAACCGGATGGACAAATCATGTGTGAAATCATGAAATGGATGGGTTATGATCAAGCACCGTATTCCGCTGATGGTGTATTGGCAGAGATTGCTTCTATAGTACCGTTTTTTGAAGGTATCAGATGGAATGAATTGGATAAAAATGGTAAACAATGGCCGGTGTCAAAAGATGGTACTGATACTAAAATTCTTCATACAGACCAGTTTAAAATGGGAAAAGGTAAGTTCTATTATAAAGACTGGCTTGAAACCAATGAATTGAAGGAATATAGCAAGGATTTCCCTTTTATCGTCACTACAAATAGAAAATTGGAACATTACAATGCGGGCACAATGACCCGACGCACAAAAAATGTAGAAATTTTAACGGAGGATGTCTTAATGATTCACCCAGATGATGCCGCACAACATTTTATCAGTGATGGAGATATGGTGTGTGTAGAAAGCCCAAGAGGAAAAGTAGATATCAAAGCATCCATTACAGACGAAGTAAAACCGGGTGTGATGAGTACCACGTTTCATTTCCCTGAAATCATGCTCAATACCATTACCGGCGATGAATGCGACACAGATGCACTGTGCCCCGAATATAAAGTGGTGGCTTGCAGGATCAGAAAATCTAAAGGGAATTACAAAAAAGCATTTTGATTTCTTTTAAAAAATATGCATGATTTTATCTGATCTTGAGATACTGGATGCCATTGAGTCGAAACGTATCATTATAGAACCGTTTGACCAAAATTGTCTAGGAACCAATTCCTACGATGTCCATCTTGGGAAGTATTTGGCAGTGTATGAATCCCACGAATTGGACGCCAGAAAACACAACACATTACACCATTTTGAAATCGGTGAAGACGGATTTATGATTATGCCGGGCACCTTATATTTGGGAGTCACAGAAGAATATACTGAGACCCATGATGCTGTGCCGTTTTTAGAAGGCAAGTCCAGTGTAGGTAGGTTAGGCATCGATATCCATGCTACTGCCGGCAAAGGTGATGTAGGTTTTTGTAATACTTGGACTCTAGAGATCAGTTGTGTTCAACCTGTAAGAATTTACGCAGGGATGCCCATAGGTCAGCTGATTTACTTCAAGGTAGAAGGACAAGTTAAGAACTACTACCACTCAAAGTCTGATGCAAAATATAACGGTCGCACCATCCGTCCTGTAGAAAGCATGATGTGGAAGAATAAATTCTGATAAATCACTTATTGGCTAACTGGCCGCAAGCAGCGTCTATGTCCTTTCCTCTGCTTCGTCTTACCGTCACCATTACATCATGGTCGCGAAGATATTTTGCAAATTTGTTGATATTGTCTTCCGAAGATTTTTTAAGTTGGACACCTTCTACTGGATTGTATTCTATTATATTGACGGTCACAGGGAAGGAAGTACATAAGGAAACCAAGTTTTTTGCGTCCTGAATCGAGTCATTGAAGTCTGCAAAAGCTATATATTCATAACTTATCTTATTTCCTGTCTTTTGATAGAAGACTTTTAGTGCTTTCATGAGCACATCCAGGTTATTTTGCTCATTGATGGGCATGATAGTGTTCCTTTTCACATCGTCTGCAGCATGCAGTGAAAGTGCCAGTCTCACTTTCGGATTATCGTCAGCGAGTTTTTCTATCATTTTCGCAATGCCGGCAGTGCTGATAGTGATCCTTTTGGGGGAAATTCCCAAACCCATATCTGATGTCAAGAGTTCTATACTCTTCATGGTGTTGGAATAGGTCAATAAAGGTTCTCCCATACCCATATAGACAACATTGGTAAGTGGATGTCCGAAATTCTCGAGGCATTGCTGATTGACGTACACATATTGATCATAAATCTCAGATGCTTCCAGGTTTCTGACGCGCTTCATCTGTCCTGTGGCACAAAAAGAACAAGTAAGGCTGCATCCTACCTGTGTAGATACGCACACAGTAAATCGGTTCTCCTCTTTGACGGGAATTAGTACTGCTTCAATCTTAGAACTGTCGTGTAAGATGAATCTTGACTTAATTGTACCATCACTACTGTATTGCGCTGCATCCAATACCAAAGATTGAATAAGAAAATTGTCATTTAGCTTTTCTCGCAGAGTTAAGGAAAGGTTGGTCATTTCATCGAAACTATAGCAAGATTTCTTCCATAACCATTCATAAATTTGTTTTGCCCGAAAAACAGGTTCTTTCCAAGTCACAACATATTGTTGTATATCTTGAAGTGAAAGTTGCCTTATGTCTAAGCGGGATTCCAAGCGATGAATAATTTTTAGGAAGGTTTCAAAGAAAACAAAAAATGGAGAAAATGGATGTCACACCATTCACTCCATTCTTCGCTTTGGGGTATTACCCTTATATCCTGATAGATGTGCCTACCATCCAGATATTGTAATCTCCGGCAGAATTATCTTTGAATAATTTCGAAAAGTTATATTTAAAATTGATGTCAAATCCTTTTATATCAAGTCCAACTTGAGCACCATACATCCAGTTATTCAAGCCATATCTATCCTTTCTTTTCTCATACACATTCTCAGTCCCATTTTTTAAATGAATATTTTGGGCTGTATAGACTCGGTAGCCTCCGTATGCTCCTATTAAAAAATCCGTTTTCTTGCCTAATTTCACCACGAATCCAAGCGGAATATTCAGATACCCTATATTTATTCTGTTCGATAATATATTTTCAGCAGACCAAGAACTTCCATTGTCAGAAGCAACCAATTTGACATCGTTGTCTACCTTAAACCTATTGATCAAGTAGCTCAAACCATAATACGTTGCAACCTTTGAAGTTTTCCCTCCTAGTCTCACCTTTCTTGATATCCCAAAATCCCAAAACCAGGAACCTCCCGTATTGATTTCAGGTGCGTTCGCCACAGCAGTCGCATTGCCATCCTGTAAGCTATTGATACCAAACTGAATGACTAAATCTGTTTTAATTTTATTTCTGAATGGGATGAATTTTGACATTTTACCTGCATCGTCTTCATCATCGTAAATATCCCCTTTCTTCTCCGCCTCCCATGGGTAATTCTCGAGAGTTTCTTCGCGTGAATCCACTTCTACATCTTCAGATGCAGTCGTTTCATCCTCCATTACTTGGGGTTCCTCGACGACTATTTTATTGAGTTCCATGTCTATTTGATTGGTAATAGTGTTCATTTGGTCCAGATAGTGCCAAATTGTTGCTGAATCTGAGTAAACTCGCATAGATTCGATATTATCCTTGATGGACGAGAGATAATATTTTTGATTTTCTAGGTTGTAATACGCTTCATTTTGTGCATTGACCAAAACATAAAATAGAATAAAACAGTAGGTGAAAATAGACTTCATAAATAAAATTTTAAAATAAAATAATGTGATAACCCTGTATGGACGTCAAAAATTCTAATAATGTTTCAATAAAAAGAAAATTGCAACCTACCAACAGTGACAAATTGCAATTCCTTCTTGATTAAATTATACTTTATCAACCTACCAGAGCTTCATAATCCTTTGAATCTAGTAGATCGCCCAATTCAAATTCATCTGTCATTCTTATTTTGACTATCCATCCGGAACCATATGGATCTGAGTTGATCAATCCTGGATCATCACCACCATCTTCTGATAATTCAGAATTGAATTCCAATACCTCTCCACTTACAGGCATGAAAAGGTCAGAAGTGGTTTTGACAGCTTCTACAGTACCAAAAATCTCATCTTTTCCAATGATTTTTCCTACTGTATCTACTTCCACATAGACGATATCTCCAAGCTCGCTTTGGGCAAAATCCGTGATTCCGATGGTGGCGAATTCACCATCCACTTTGATCCACTCGTGCTCCTTGGTATATTTTAAATTTTCCGGTACTAGCATAATAATTGTTATAATGGTTAATGAAATTAATTTTTTGCAATAAACGCTTTAAGAAAATCTGTAGTGATGGATTTTGGTCTTTCTAATGCCAAACCGAGAGCTCTGTCCCAGCATAATCCTGCACAAACTCCCAATGCTCGAGAAACACCAAATAATACTGTGTAAAAACTGTATTCTGTCAATCCATAATGCACCAATAATGCACCTGAATGGGCATCAACATTTGGCCATGGATTTTTTACCTTTCCTAACTCACCTAGAACTTGTGGAACGATCTCAAACAAATCCCAAACAATATTCACAATCGGATCATTCTCAATATTATCTTCAGCAAACTTCTTCTGAGCTAAAAACCGCGGGTCGGGTTGTCTCAATACTGCGTGGCCATATCCGGGAACAACTTTACCTTCATCGAGGGTTTTGTGGATGTAAGCCCTGATTTGATCTTTTGTTGGTCTGTTTGTTTTAAGTTCTTCTACCATTTCGAAGATCCACTTGATCACTTCTTGATTGGCTAAGCCGTGCAACGGTCCAGCCAATGCATTCATAGAAGCGCTAAATGAATAATATACATCACTCAATGTAGAACCCACCAGGTGCATCGTATGCGCTGACGCATTGCCACCTTCATGATCCGCATGGATGGTCAAATACAAGCGCATCAATGCATAAAAATCTTTATTGTCAAATCCTAAGATATGTGCAAAATTTCCTCCCCAGTCAAAGTTTTCTTTGCTGGCTATTGTTACGCCGTTTTTAAATGTTCTTCTGTAGATATACGCAGCAATATGTGGGAGCTTGGCAATCATGTTCATGCTGTCCTCATACATCGCATCCCAGTAATCGTCTCTACTCATACCCTCTTCATAACTCTCAGAGAATACACTTTCATGCTGCATGCTCAAGATACCTATACTGAACTGTGTCATGGGATGTGTACTAACAGGCAAACTGTCCAAAGTGTCATACACTGATTGTGGCACTTTTCCTCGTCTTTCCCATTCCTTTGACAACCATCTCACTTCGTCTTCAGTAGGTAATTCACCTACCATCATCAGCCAAAACAAACCTTCAGGAAGTGGTTCTTTGCCGCCAGGCACTTTTGGTAATTTTTCGCGAAGCTCAGGAATGTTGTACCCGCGAAATCGGATACCTTCTTCAGGATCAAGGGAAGATGTGTCCCAAATCATGCTCTTGACACTGCGCATGCCTCCAATGAGTTGTTCTATCTTGACTTCGTCTATTTTATGGTCTCCGTGTTCTTTTACGATGGCTTTCAATTCAGCTTTGAGGGCAGCTGATTTTGTATGAAACTTTTGTTTTAAAATGTCCATGAATGTATAAATTAATGACTTTAACTATGAATGCGCTAAGTTAGGTAATTTTCAAAAAACATGTTCTATGGATGATAAAAATCAGCAAAGAATTAGCATATTGTTATGAAATGATTAGGAAGATAGTATAAATAAAATACTAGATCCAATTGGATTCAATTTTCAAAACCAAGAAGACATTAAAAACTGATCTTTCAAACCACCCTTGTTCAGTTACAAATTTTCCATGTATTTTTTAATTTTTAGGACACAAACAAGTTTGTCTATTTCAATCTTCCTGCCAACGTTTAATCCTTATATCACATTCAACAGGTGGTAAATTTAGCCTGATATTTATTTTTGTATTTAATTCTACTAATTTATGGATTGCAATTTTTGGGTTTGATTTTCCACTTTCTACCATCTGATCAAATACCCAAAGATATCCTAAAACTAGGATATTTTTTGTGATCGCAAACTTACGTAGGTTATTATCTGATGTAATTATTGCGCCATTTACCTTTTTTGAACAAACAACTGCTGAAAAATCTTGAATGGAAAGTTGAGGCTTTTCCTTTTGTAATTCATTGATTTCAATTAAATCATCCGGCGAAAGGTTTAAAATTTTAAACGTTCCTTTTTCTATAAAAGGGGTTAAATACTCCTTTTGTTCAAAATGTAATTCTTCAAGTATGATATCTGTTGTGTAAAACACCAACGGCAGATCAAAAAAAATAGCATATAGTTCAAGTTTTACTAAATCTATCAGGATGTTAGCATCGTTGACTACTACAATCATATCTCTATATATTCGTCTCTGAAAGCTGCCAACTTTTGATTAGAAAGATTAGCTGCTTTACTCAATGAAATAGCATCTTCTGATACAGCACGAAAGAGTAACTGCTTAAATCTATAGGAACTTTCATTTCCCTTAAAATTGCCATAGCCAATTTCCATCTTTAGATTTGGTTTTTTATTTACCTCTATACAAAATCTCTTGTAAGCCGATTCATTTATCACATGTAACGCTCTGGCTCTTGCCATAAGAGCTTGAATTGAAATACCATAGACTTCCTTTACTGCTATTAATTCATTAATACTTATATTACTCCGAATTTTTCCGAATTCTTTATAAAAAGTTTCCTGAGGAATCAAAACGGCACCGGCAAACCTGTGACAAAATCTTTCTACGTCTTTCCGCGAAAGATCAGAATTAAAATTTAACAATAAATGTCCTAACTCGTGGAGAGCTGTAAACCTCTTGCGCTCTACCGAATATTTTTTATTAATTACGATTACGGGTATCTGTGAATTGACCCACCCTGATAATCCATCAAAACCATCCTGAGCATCTATCTCTACAACTTTTATTTCATTGTATTCGAGGAGATCAATTACATTAGGCAAAGCGTTGTAGCCAATTTTCCAATCTGTCAACAGTTTATTAACGGCAATTTCTAAATCTTCTCCATCATTAATTACCATGTCAGCAATAGGGTTTTGAAATGATGATGATAACTGTAAATAATTTTCAACTTCCAAATACCTTGAAACATGATCGCGCACCTCCTCCTTCAAAGCATCAACATACTTCTTAGGTAATTTACTGTTTTTTCTAAACTCTATATGAGATACATCTACATTGTAAGGCATAAAAAAGTAGTCCGGTTTGACGCCAAGGGCATTTGATAAGGCAAGCAACACCTTGCTATCAGGCATCATTTTTGCATTTTCATATTTTTGAATGGCATTATGACTTACTAGGTTCTTAATGTCTTCTGATAATTCACGGAGTGATTTCCGGGCTAGAACTCGGGCTGACTTTATTCTTTTGGAGACTAATTCCTTCATGGAGGTGAATGTTTAAAATGGTTTACAAAGTTATGCAATTTAAATTATTTGTAAACCATTTTGTGTAAATAAGCATATTTTTATCACAGTATTTTTCAATTTTGCTTTATTATGCTTGAAAATCCAAATATTTAATAAAAAAAACTTATTAAAAATTTTAAGAAGAATTTTCTTTGGAATGATAAAACTGTGCGACATCACATACATACAATTGTCAGAATCCAAACGAATACTATATTCGAAAGCCATTATTCCTATGTGTTTGATATTAGATTGGTTAAATTGTATGACCTGTAATAATACAGTTAAAAACAATCACTTTTGATGCCCTGAAAGAAAATCGGTCAATTTATCTAGTGTCTTGATGAAACTGGCCATTACAGTAAATTCTATAGACATCGCATTATATAAAACCTTTATTATCCAAAATACGATCCAAATAACTTAAGTCAATCATACATTTTCCAAAGTGATTTAGGAGGTCAAGAAACATAAGTTATGAATCATTTGCACAATAATTATTTTAAATAACGAATAAAACAATATATATTTACAGCGGGAATTTCCACTGTAATAGTTAAATTTTACTAAAAATGCTATTTCGTCATTACATTTTTTACTTGGTTTTATTTTTTACCTTTTCTTGCCAAGGAGATGATTCTATATTAGAAAGCCATATCTCTTCTTGGACGGAAGACATACCTTCGCAAGCAAGAGAATTATATCAGATTCGCTTAGCCTTTGGTAAATCACTTGCTGCCGCGCTAAAAGAAAAAGAATTAAGAGATTACATCAAGCAGAAAAGTAAAATGCCTGACAAGCAAATATTTCAAGAGTTGCTTTACTCATTAATTAAAGACGATGTGTTGCCATCAGGAAAAACTATACAACGGCTCATCAAACAAAATGAAGATGAAGAAGTCAAAGCATTATTTGGTGAAACTCTAACGGATAGAGTAGCTGAATTTGACCCAATGGTAACTATTAAGCTACCGGATCTATTTTATAATTACGATTGGGACACTTCGGATATAATTCCATTTGTTGGTGTCATGACGCCTAGTCTGATAGATTATTGCTATGTATTCTATTACTATAATGGATACTCTGAATTGATTAAAGAATTTGAAGAAGGATTTTTTAGTAATATAAAGTATTTTTATGTGATGTTGAAATATTCAACTGATTACACCTTGATCGATGTAGATAATATGGCAAATGAAAAGAACATCAGTCTATTTGAATTGTTTCCACAATTTGAATATTGCAGTGAAGATATTTTAGACCCTATAGTTAAATCCGGAATTCAATATAATGGGGAATCTAATAAGCTGATTTTAAATAAATTCAATTGCTTCCAAATCTGGAAAGATCTATGCTCTTACAAAGGCGAATTTGCATTTGATCCGTCTCCTTGTGGGTTGACGATTCCATGTCCTAGAAATTGTGATCCTGACAATCCACTGAATAAAAATTTAATCTTATCAGGTTTTGATGTAAGAAATGATTTGTTCATCTTAGTAAACAACCTTTTCAACGAGTCTGCCAATGTGTCATTTGACTTTTTCTCAAATTTAAAACCAAATGAATATAAAAGATTTGTGGTACCTTCAGTTAGATATTTTGACTTGGACAAATTCAAAGTTGACATTTCAGTCAATAAAAGAAATACCGTATTTAAAAATACAAAATTTGTTGTGCCGATTGTATCGACAAAATACATTCCAACACAGGACCATAGCAAATGGATATCTATTAACGCTCCAATGTTTGATGATGTAACAAATAATGATGTTTCTTTATATTCGGTTTGCGTCAATCTATTATTTTATAGTGATTTAATAAATCCTATTGAGATCAGCACTGATTATTTTTATTGCTTAAATCCATTCTATACGGGTGTGATCCATTCTACCAGTTATAGACCGATTTTTCATGATTTATACAGCTGGTGTACGAACAGTGATGTTATTATTGATAACTTTGGAATTGGAATTACTTACTAGACAATCAACACAATATAATATTATGACTTTAAAATGGGCAAAAAATTATAGCAAAATATGGTTTACATTTGGTTTGTGTGTTTTAATAACTACACATTGTTTTACACAAAACAGAATTACATTTGGCTTTGGCGCAAATATTGACGCTTTAAATTTGAATAATGATAGATATGGAGTTTTATTGAAATTACCTTTTAGTTTGGCACTCCATTGTGACTATACTATTTCCAATACTTATAAATTAAAAACAAGGGTTGAACTTAGAACACAAAAATTGGAAGTACCTTCAATCTTTTTGGAAGAAATTATGAGAATAAATGTACCGATACTCTTATATAAATCACTTTATAAAAACAATAAACACGGATGGGATGTGGGCGTAGAAGGAGGTTTGAGATGGGATATTGTTTTAAAAAATAATAAAAGTTCCTTAGACAATGTTGGGTTAAATAATGGGAATATCGCATACCTAAGAACAGTCAACAATTTTTTAAAACCAAATATATTAGCCAACTTTGGATTTTGTTTTCAAAAACAAATGAATATAAACTCTTCACTTCAGGTGTACCTTCATTACATTAAATCAATACAAAATTTGGATTATGTATCTATTGATACCCGCAAATTGATTTATGAAGACAACGAAATAAAAGGCTACAATACATATCATGATATCATTAATTTATCCATTAATGCAATCCAATGTGGAATATACATTGGATTTGGTAGGTAAAGGAAAATCAGTGATGTTTTGACTTACTATGATGAATAGAAATATTCCACTATATTTGTCGTAAAATTTTGTGTAAGTATGAAATATATTATTTTTATCGCTGCAGCCTATTGTCTATCGGTACAAACAATGACATTAAACGCCCAAAACTATGGCTTTGGGTATAATATTGGCTATGTTTACCAACAAAAATTTAATCTTTCAGGAGTGAGGCATGCTGTTTTTATAAAACACAATTTTAATAAAACAGTAGATATTTCTGTTGGGCTTTGTATGGGAAGTGGAAAGGGAATAGATATTTCTGAGTCATTGGATGATGATTATTTAATTAATCATACGGATTCTGAAGGCATCAAATCTATCAAAAAAACCTCACAAGGAATAAGCAATTACAATGCATGGAATACTATATTTGGTGTAAAAATCTTGGAGAAGAAAAGGTGGAATTTTAGAGTTTTAGGTGGTTTTAGCAAGTTTAAATCAGAAGCAATATTAAGACCATTGGAAGAGACCATTATATTGAAGGATAATACAAGTATTTCCAGAGAATACACCTACCCGGTACCGTTATACCACAATTATTCTGCATGGTATTTATGTGCAGGGTTGAATACCCAATATAAACTTTTCAATGAATTGTCCTTCGAATTCTACTCAATGTATGAACATGATGTGTTTACAAATTCGGGCCACAATATTGCACTTTCTTTAGGCTTTCTTTACCAAATTTTATAATAAATCTCGTATGAAAATTGTAACAATAAAATTCTTCATTTTAATCCTTTTGATTATAAAGCCTTTTGACATCTTTAGTCAAAATCCTAAAATTGGATTAAAAATGCAATATGGAGGCAGCTTTTTTGGTACCGGTGATTTATCCGGAAAATCTATGGGTTTAACTTTAAGCTACCTCTTTAAAAAGAGGTTGACATTCAACATAGGGTATCACAATGTTCATGGAAGTGCCGGTCAAGGAGAAATACCACTTTTATATGGAGGTAATTATTTTGCATTTAGGTACAATGGCAATCCGGTAGGTTTCTTGTCGAACTCAGAAGTATTAAGTTATATAGATAATAATCTTTACATTGGGTTCTGGGAAACTGATACGCCTGAAAGAATCGCCACAGCACAAATATTTAGTGTAGGCGTAAGCTATACTATCATTGATAAAAATAAATTTTCATTTTATACAGGACTCAATTGCTCAATTTTAGATTATGAATATATTTTTGAAACGCAAAAATATTTCGTATCCTACAAATCATTTGATAAAACTTTGATTATTTTAACCCAACAGGGTCATTATTTAGATTTAGGCCTTGGATATACTCTTGGGTTAGATTACCATATTTTCTCTAAATTGAAGTTTGGGCCGAACTTCAATCTTTTTTATTATCCTAAAAGTGGGGACAATGTGTTAACATACGGCGTAGCTCTAAGTCTAAATTTGTAGTGATGAGTAATTATTGGCTGTAATAATTATATTTATGTCCAATAGGATAAAAATAAAACAGTAATCTTTTTGACTTTATACAAAAGGCTCAATTCAACTCAATAATAAAATTATCAAGTATGAAAAAATTTTCTCTTATAGTTCTATTTTACTGCATCACTTTCCATGTTCAAGCCCAACTTCAGGTAAAAACAAATAGGAAAGGTAAATGTGGTTATTGTAAAATGGGGGACAATGAATATGTCATAAAACCAATATATAACTATTGTGGAGAGGTGGTAAATAACACAATCATTGTATCAAAATACGACCGTTTCAAGGGTCCTTTCTATGGTATGATCGACACCCTAGGTAATACGCTTATTGATTTTGATTACGGAGGACTAGAATATGTGGGAAAGATGGTAAAAAGAAGAATGATGTATGAAACGGTACTTTATAATCTTGAAGGAAAAAGAATATTTGAAAAATCCCTTTTGAAATTTGGAAAAAAATTTAAGGACAATACAATGTATATATGTTCGGATGGTCACCTATATGGTTTGGTATCAGAAGAAGGAGTACCGGTAGTTCCTTTAGCTTACGATTCAATTTTTCAAACCAACAATTATAAATTTTATTTTTTTAAACATAACGGGTTGTTCGGCATCATGAATGACAATGGAGCAATCATCCATGAGCCCACGTTGGATAAAGTGAATAGAATAGAAAGTGATAGCATCATGGTTAAAAAAAATGGAGCTTGGTATATATGGCAAAGTGGAGATTCTACTTATATATCGGGGAAAATGTCAAATCCCTTGCCCGACATTTTACCTTGTTATGACTGTACTTCATGCCTTGAAAAAGGTCTTAATCCTTCTGCCATTGATCATTGTTCAAATAGTAATATGTTACAATTTGTATATAAAAACTTAAAATATCCTCTTGAAGCAAGAAAAAATCATATAGAAGGAACTTGTAAAGTCCAATTTACAGTAAATCTTGATGGTTCCACATCAGATTTTGTAGTTACACAATCTCTTGGCTATGGGATTGATGAAGCCTCAATTGATGTTGCCAAAAAGCTACACTTTGATAGAGCTGCCGTATTCGATGGCGATTTTATGGCATCAACATATACTCTACCAGTTAAATTTAAGATGGAGCATTAAATCCTCAGAAAACACCATTTTCAGGGAAATAATATCGCTCCTCGCATGATATTATATGATTCATAATCAAATATTTAGGTAGTAAATTGATCCTAAAACACTATATTGTGTAGTTTAAAAAAAAAGGATCGAAATTTCAGATTTCGATCCTTTTTTGAGTGATTATTTAGCACAATTTGCTTCATAATCTTCTATCATTTCCATGGCTGCTGCCGCTAAAGCATCTCCTCTTATGAAGGATTGTTGCACCATTGATTTTAATCCTTTTACAGGTTGTTTGGTATATTTTTTATCTTGATATTTTTTTACAACATAATCACAATCCTTGAAGAATTTTTTAATGTTGACATCATCAAAAGCTTTTGCTTTCTCCTCCCCTTTTTCAATTAAAATATCAAATTCATTTTTACATTTTTCAATGTATTCATGCATATCTTTGCCTTCTTGTTCGCCGGAAGTAATATAAAATTCCGGAGGTGAGTTGTAAAATCTGTACAAAGAAACTTTACCTTCTCTGTATAATTCGGCATAAAACTTTGTTTGAGATAGGTTTTTCGCTAGACCTATAGCCGAGTTCAAAGCATTTCCATCAACATTGTTCTTGTTGCTATAAGACACAACCAAATACCTTCTACCTTCAATGCCATATTCTATAACATCACCAGGCTTACATTCTTCCTTTTCACTTTTCTTTACTTTCTTATTGTCCAATAATGATTTGTCAAAAAATTTAATCGTTTCCTGAAAGCTCCATGGTAAATTTATATTGCTGATCTCAATAATTCCGTCTCTTCTATCGCCATTTTTCATAATTATGTAACCTTCAAACTGGTTTTCTTTCAATTCTTGTTGCGAAAAAACTGTTCCAAAACTAAAAATAAGTACGCTCAAAATAGATAAAAAGTTATTCATAATAATATGTTTTTAAATTAATTATATAAAAAGTCAAAGATATAATATGATCCACAATTTAGATAGATTTATTTAAGTTATTTCACTAATTTTTGTCATCAAACTATTCTCACTCCTCTTTCGTTAGGTGCATCGTCATGTCCACTATAAGATCATCATACACTCTGATTGCGCCTCCTAGTTTTGTCGGTGGTTTCAGATAAAACTCCGAAAAAAGTACCTTTTGTTGCCCTTTTAACGTTGCTCTTTGGTCTCCACTGCGAGACACAGTATATGCTATTTTATATGATTTCGTCACTCCCGATATCGTGATAAGGGCATCAGCTTGCACTTTGGTTCCGTTTACCCACTTCGATGGATGGATGGAAAAGGTTGAAAACTTGATATAAAGAGAAGGAAAAGAACTCATATTCAGCGTTTTCTGGAGGTCTTTTGTCATATGTTTGTTTCCACAGTCAAACACGCGTATCGGAACTTCTAAGGTACAATGTACGGTAGATGCGCCGTTTGACTTCGGTTGCATAAAAGTCATAGTATCCTTGGTTGAAAACGAAGAAACCATACACACAAATGAATTGACATTGGATTTGCCATTTACATTGATCTCACTTGTTTTCTGAACGATCCACTTCTCACTGCCACCTTGGAACGATGCTAAAATTGCGGATAGTAATATTGTGAAAATAAAATGCACTGATCTAAAGATTTACTTCCTATGATAAAAAAAGTTGGTCTATCGCAAAACAGACCAACTTTTTTAAGGACTTTTATGAAAACAACAATTTAGAATCCTACGACTGCTTGAACGACAATACCGTTAAATTTACCGCCATTCAAAATATCAGTTGTTTTATAGTCATTGTAATTTTGGATAACATATTCTCCTTTCAACAATAAATTTTTTGTTGGGAACCATCCTGCTGCAATGGCTGTTCTGTCCACAGAAACGTCAGCTGTATATCCTGACAATCTGCTCTTCAAGGTATTATATCTAACACCTACATATGCTTGCTCATTTGCAAGGAATCTGTAGATAAGATCAACAGCCATTTGTGTTGATTTTCTATTGTCAGTTTCAGCAATGGTTTTACCACTGACAGCTTCATAAGTACCGAAGAATTCAAAACCTCTATACTTGATGAATGGGTTGAACATGATGGAAGTCAATTTATTGAAAGAACCGATGCTCACTCTACCACTTCTGAAATTTGCTGTTTGGTCAAACGCTGTACTTTCCATAACACCATAATAGTTCGAACCTGTTCTATCTCCAGAGAATAATGTGTTACCTGGGGTTTCTGAGTTGGTATAAAGAGATGCACTCAATCTATATCTTAAGTTTTCAGTACCATTATTGTCATAAGCTACTTTTGCTAAGATAGATGGAGATTTTTTAGTTACGCCGTTAGCCGGGTTTGCAGCATAATCTCTGATGTTATTTCTGATCAAACCATTGGTCATACCTAACATCACCATTAAATTATCCATAGGGAATGCATACACCTCACCACCAATTTCTGTAGCAAACTCATCTACTAAATAGTTCTCAGCAAATGGGTTGAAAATAGTGTTACCTCCATCTGATCTTCTGAAGTGTTGATCACCATAGTTCACTTCCATGTGACCCATTTTTACTCTGAAGTACTTAGTGAACCACTCAGGATTTCCAAACATAGGCAATTTGTCGATTTGGATGTAACCACCTTTTACCCAGAATTCATTATGGTGTCTTGCAGCCATATAGTTTTCAAGTAACATGTGGATACCATCACCCAATTGAACATTTAGGTTCAAGTTGGCAGCAGCTAGGTTGAAACCACCTGCCATTTGGTACAATTTTATGGTTGTGTCAGCTCTCTCATGAGATAGTTTTTGATATCCCTGAGTGAAAGCACCACCGATATTTACTTTAAGACCGTTGTATTCTACATTGGTCATTTTGGTTGGTTCAAATATATTCATTCCTCTCTGATCATTGCATCTAGAGTATTGAATGTCTTGACCAAAAGTATATGTTGCGCTAATGCACAATATAACTACTAATAATTGTGATAAAAGTCTCATAAAAAATTTTTAATAAATTGGTTAATAAATTATTTTGTTAAAACTAAGTTGAAACTAATGACGACATCCTTTCCAGTCTTCATTGCCCCGAAAGCAAACGAAGGTGGAACGACGCCATATTCTACCATGTTGATACTTTTTGACCCTTTCACGGTCACTGTACCACTTGCATTGGCACTGATGGTGCCTTCGAGATTGGTTTCTTTTGTAGTGCCGGCGATGGTCAATTTTACTTTTCCTTTAAAATTACCACCACTCACTGTTCCGGAAACCCATTCAGCGGAGATTTTTGGATTTTCTTTGGATTTTAATGCTTTGTATGCATTGCTATCCATAGGTCCTTTGCCACTTTTAAGGTCGGCAACATTGATTGAAAACTTCATAGATGAAATGGATGACACTGAAGTACCATTAACTGAAAGCTGAGCTGTGCAGTTTCCTGATGCTGCAGTCATCTCCCAATCGTGAACGGTGGACGTTCCGGCGATTTCCATTTTTGCTTTTGAAGTACTCATGCTCGTCAGCGCTGCGGCTTCTTGAGCATAAGGTGTGTTGAATACACTTGCATAAAGTAACACCAACACAATTGAAAAAAATCTATTCATATTTAACTAAAATGATTAATTACGACGCAAAGGTAATTGTATAATGATTAATCACCGAATGACAAATATTATAAAATATAATGATCTTAGACATAATGTTTCTACCAACTACTGCCTCCGCCTCCGCCAAATCCGCCACCGACACTTCCGCCTCCGCCAAAGCTGCCTCCGCCACTATCGGAAGATGGGCTACTGGTAAAAACTTGTTGGATTTCATGGACATCATCACTGAAAGTTTGTCCGAATTCTCCCGGATTGAAACCACTGGCTCCATAATACATACCTCCATTTGGTCCAAGATACCACTTCGGAGGTTCTGTGAGCAAACCATCAAATTTCTTGCTCCACTGTTTGGCATATCCAAAAATCATGGCATACGGAAGCGTCTTCTCGAAATAGTCTGGGTCGTCTTTCAACATCCTCTCTATTTTATCCTTCTCAGCGGCTTTTACAAACATCTTAAATCCTATAATGTCTTGGTAAAGACGCACACCCAATTCATTTTTCTTGAGCATATAATAGCCAAAGAAAAAACCGATCAGGGAACTTAGAAATAAAAAAATAGCAAACTCAAAGGATTGAAATAAAAATATTGCTACAAAAGCAAGTATGAACAATGCACTCGCAACAAGAAATGAGGTGGTTTGCATTTTTATAGAAACAGGATAGAAGACGCCCATCGTTTTGAGATGTGATTGCAGGGATGCTTTAGCAGAATTCATGTACTCATAGAATGATTCATTGAGGTCGCTGATCTTGACTACATCACCATCTTTAAATAGACCATCAAATATAATTTTTTCAAAAGGATGGGCATCAGAATGTAGAGTTTGGATTTTAATCAATTCATGATCATCCTTACCCCATGATTTTGGAATTCTTTTGATATGGATCAGTCCTTTGTGTGCCCAGTATGGCAATAGTGCCAATATGTCTATGTTGTCTGCTCTTTCATCAATCAAGACTCCGGCTTCAGATGGGTTCAACTCTTTGGGTGGTGTATATTTTACGGCTTTTATGATTGGTACATCTTTGCCATGTTTTTTCCAAACCCCATAAAATAGAAATGTGATGACAGAAAACAATAGACCTGCAATCCCTGTTTTGCCATATTTTTCAAATAACATCTCATTTTTACTTGGCCTTTTTACATATTCCAAAGGAAGATTGATAGCTATAGTGATCCCTTCCCCTGGTGATAAAACTCTGGAAGATGCACCACTAAATGTTCCTAAGTAATATTGTATAGTAGTTGTAGTATCAGGATTGGACACTGTACCTGTATATGCATAATAATCCGCCCTTGTCATTGGGAGGGCTTCATCTAAGGAAATAGTGTAGTTCACCTTTTCAACATCTGTATTCCACTGATTTCCGATGAGGTTCCAGTAAAACTCTGTATGGTCTTCAGCAAAGACAAAAGCGCCCTTCACTAAATATTTGATCTTATAGGTCTGAATGCCTGTCAATGTAATATTTGGATCACCTATGCGGATGACCTTTTGTTTGGATTGAGTCGAAACCTTATATTTAAAATCCGATACCTGAACGTCTTTTATTTCAAATTCCTTAAGCTCACCATCAGATTTATATGCGAAAGGTATGTTTCTTATGATACCTCGTCGTGGCACCAGAAAATCTACAGTGATCATTTCCGTCACATCGAAACTACCATTTTCTCCATGCACTTTGATATCAACATCATAAGAATGAATGATATAGTCTTGGGCCTGAGCAGAAAATCCTATGCACAATACTACTGCCGTAATAAAATTTCTAATGGCAGCATAATGCAGCCTAAAGGTATTTGTCCCAAAGGAAGTCATGTCAAACACACTAAAAATGTTGATTATTCAGAGTAATACTAAAACTGAACCACAGGATTCGCTCGCTCCTCATCATTCTCAATTTCAAAAAAGTCAAATTTTTCAAAATGAAAATTGTTGGCAATTAAATTGGAAGGAAAACTCTCTACTGCGGTGTTATTATCCCTGACCAATGCATTATAATATCTGCGAGCATTTGACAGACTCTCTTCCATCTCACCCAACGTGGACTGAAGTTGAATGAAATTGGTATTTGCCTTAAGATCAGGATAGTTTTCAGCAAGTGCAAAAAGTGACTTTAAGGTGCCGCTCAGCGCATTCTCTGCCTGAACTTGATCATGGATCGACCCTGAAGAACCCGCAGACATGGCCATATTTCGAGCCTGAACCACTTTCTCAAGGGTGCCGCTTTCATGAGCCGCATAGCCTTTGACTGTATTCACTAAATTGGGAATCAAGTCATGTCTTCTTTTGAGCTGAACGTCTATTCCACTCCAAGCCTCCATGACTTTATTTTTCAGAGAGACCAGCTTATTGTACATAGACATTACAAAAAGTCCGATGACGACAAGTAAAATGATCAGATATAACATATTTTGATTTTATTTTGCAATGGAAACACTGAATTTCATTTTATAGTTTCAAAAAATATGTCTTTCATCAAAATGATCTATAAAAGCTACTCAATTCACGACATAGTAAGTCAGATGAACAATAGGGTATAGAATACCTAGAAACAGCTAAATAGCTATATTTTCATTTTGCAGCATTTTTAACATCGAAAAAAACCTTTGAAGTGTAAATTGGTGTATCTTTGACTCAAGTAAATAACATTAAAAAAATTAAAAAAATGAAGCAAATTCATTTCATTGCTTTATGGATGGTTCTATTACTATATGGATGCGCATCAATCACAGGATATAATGACGGAAGATCTTTGGGTGAAGGCAAATTTGAATTTACACCTTCTTTCAATGTAACTCAATCTCCGGATTTTGATCAAGACATTACGGTAAACAATATAGTAGTGTTTCCAAATATTGAGTTGGGTGGAAAATATGGAGTGACTGAAAAACTAGATGCGCTCATCAGGTTCAATACTTCATTAAATTTCAATGCCGGGATAAAATACCAGTTGGTTGGTGACAGAACATCCTCCTTTGCTTTAGGAACAGGACTAGAATTCGGCACTTTTGGTTTTGTGACTTCCATTTGGAATGTCCAAGTTCCATTATATGGCAGTTTACATCCATCAGACATGTTCACTTTTTATTTTTCACCGAGATACATATACCTATTTAGCGGAATAGAATCATCTACAGGTATCAATTATTTTGGAGGAAACGTAGGAATGATGGTGGGAAGAAAACATAAATTTTGCTTCGATTTAGGCTATTATGGATTGAATAGTAATGGTCTTAGCTCAAGTTTATCCACGATTGGAATGGGTGGAAAATTTGTATTTGGTGGAAAAGATGATGATGGCACTGACACCAAAACTGAATTTAAATCAAAGAAAAAAAAGAAAAAAAGAAGGTAAGCATGCGCAAAGCATGAGTAGGGTATTAGATCAAGATGAAGCAAATGGTTTGTAATAAACACGCCATAGTAAAATGTAGTACCTTGATTTTTAAGCTTAAATTTGATTTTATATAACCCGATTTATCTCGATCTGCAAAATTGAGATGCAATTTCAATAATCTACCATCTGAAAGACGAAAAGACCAAAAAACCGAACAAGTTTTCCAATTTAATGACCTATTAATCAAAGGTTTTATTACATTTGCGGACTTTTTTGAAGCACCATTGCATGTCGGATTATAAATCAAAGATCGATCAAACGAAACTCCCAAAACACGTTGCCATCATCATGGATGGCAATGGTAGATGGGCGCATGAAAAAGGTAAACACAGGGTTTTCGGACATCGCAATGGTGTAAAAGCGGTTAGAGAAGTCACTGAAGCAGCAGCAGAAATAGGCATTGAATTTCTCACATTGTACGCATTTTCCACTGAAAATTGGTCACGACCTACCTTGGAAGTCAATGCTTTGATGGCTCTTTTGGTGGAAACCGTAAAGAATGAATTAGATACTCTGAATAAAAACAATATTCGTCTCAAAGCCATAGGTGATCTATCCGGATTGCCACAAAAAACGTATAAAGCGCTATTGGAAGGAATAGAAAAGACCGCGAAAAATGACAGAATGACACTAGTACTTGCGCTGAATTATTCTTCCAGATGGGAAATCGTTGAGGCGGTGAAGAAAGTAGCCACAATGATAAAAATGAATACGTGCTCTGTAGAAGATATCAATGATACACTTTTCACTGCACAGTTAGCGACGGAATTCATGCCGGATCCAGAGCTCATCATTCGAACCAGTGGCGAGTTACGCATCAGCAATTACATGCTATGGCAAGCAGCGTATGCAGAATTGTACTTTACATCTGTCCTTTGGCCGGATTTTACAAAAGAAGAATTCTATAAATCCATCATTGACTTTCAAGGAAGACAGAGAAGATTTGGAAAAACAGGTGAACAGGTGAATCAAAACATAGCTATTAATTAAAAGTTAAAAAAAATAGATGTATCAGCATATATATAGAGGTCTGCGTTTTCGATTGAGCAATCATACTCTTCGTTTCATGAGATTATTAAACTTTAGCCTCTTTTTCTTGTGTTTTTTTATCAATTTCCAACAGTCCTTTGCCCAAGAACAACCGGATGTCATCGATTATGAAGTTAAGAAGTCGTATGAAATTGGAGGGATACAAATTGAAGGTGCTGAAAATAGAGACAGAAATGCCATCAAATCCATTGCAGGACTAAGAGAAGGTAGCAAAATTCAAATACCGGGACCATCTATTTCCACAGCAGTCAAATCATTATTGAAATTGAGACTATTTGATGATGTTCAAATATTCGCTGATAAATTTGAAGGAGATGTGGTATTTCTTAAGATCATCCTTGTAGATAGGCCTACACTTAGTCGTTGGTCCTACAAAGGCATTAAGTCATCACAACAAGAAGACCTCAACAATGATATCAAAAACATCCTCACCAAAGGAGGTATCGTCACCGATGATCAAAAAGACCACGCAAAACTTCAGATTAAAAAATATTACATTGAAAAAGGAAATTTAGATGTGCAAGTTGTCGTCAATGAAAAACCGGATGAAACCAAAAAAGGCAATATCCAACTTGAATTCATCGTCACTCCAAATGACAGAGTAAAGATTGCAGATATCGTTTTCAGTGGGAATTATGCTTTCTCCAGCACAAAATTGAGGAAAAAGTTTTCAAAGACAAAACGGGTAGGTACCCTTTTCAAAAAATCTAAATTTATCAAAAAAGACTATGAAGAGGATAAAAAAAATCTGGTAAAATTCTATCAAAAAAACGGATACAAGAATATGCATATTACCAATGATACCATCTACAGGTTGAGCGATGACAATGCCATCATCATCGTGCATCTGGATGAAGGAAATGTGCATTATTTCAGAAATATTACCTGGAAAGGAAATGCGCTCTACACGGACGAATACCTTTATAATGTTCTAGGTATAGCAAAAGGTGACGTGTATAATTCGGAACTTCTGGAAAATAGATTGAAATTTAGCTTGGATGGAAGAGATATTTCATCGCTCTACCTTGATGATGGTTACCTAGCATTCGATATTCAACCTACAGAAATCGCTATAGAAAATGATTCGGTGGACATAGAAATGAGAATCTTTGAAGGGCCACAATTCACCATAGATAATGTGGTCATCAAGGGTAATGACAGAACAAACGAACACATAGTAAGAAGAGAGATTAGAACAAAACCCGGACAAAAATTTAGTAGATCGAACATCATCCGTTCGCAGCGAGAAATCATCAACTTAGGGTATTTCAACCCTGAAAGCCTAGGTATCAATACACCTGTCAATCAATCTAGAGGCACAGTAGATATAGAATATGCACTGGAAGAAAAACCTTCAGATCAGTTAGAGCTTTCAGCCGGTTACGGTGGATATAGCGGCCTGATAGGTACACTTGGTGTTGTGTTTAATAACTTCTCCATCGGAAATGTGAAGGATAGATCAACTTGGTCACCATTACCACAAGGTGATGGTCAAAAGTTGTCCGTGAGATTACAGTCCAACAGTCGATTTTATAAGTCCTATAACTTCTCCTTTACAGAACCTTGGCTAGGTGGGAAAAAACCTCAATCCTTCACCATTGGTGCCGTACATACGGCCTTTGACAACTCGTTATATGGTTATGGCAAACTGAAAATTACAAGAGGATTTATCGGCTTGGGATCGCAACTTAAATGGCCTGATGATTTCTTTTCAACCAATACCACTGTCAATATTGAGCAAATCAACCTGGATAATTATTCCCTTGGATTTTCTGTGGACAGAGGAACATTCAATAACTTCAGTATAAAACAAACCTTCACTAGGAGCAGTATCAATGACCCATTGTATCCTCGTTCCGGTTCACGAATTTCTTTATCTGTCCAAGTGACACCACCTTACTCTTTGTTTAAAAAGTCCACTTATATCCCTTCAGATCAAGAAATTGCGGATATTACCAAAGAACTTCAAGAATCACAAGGCCCGGCAAATCCACCAACAGAGGCACAAATCAATACTAAAATACAAGAACTCACAGATTCAAAAAAATTCAAATGGATGGAATACCATAAATGGAAATTTGGTGCAGAGTGGTATTTCAACATCGTAGATAAATTGGTATTGATGACCAATATCAAGATGGGATTCCTTGCTCCGTACAATAACGAAATCGGAATTCCACCTTTTGAGCGCTTTGAATTGGGTGGTGATGGTATCAATAATCAAAATTCAGGATTACAAGGTAAAGAAATCATTGCGTTGAGAGGTTATGATGTCAATCAAATAGAAGGTAATGGCGTTAGTTCTTCTACTACAACCAAAGGTGCTCCGATTTATAATAAATACACATTGGAATTGAGATATCCGCTATCCTTAAATCCAAATTCCACAATATTTGCTACCACCTTCCTTCAGGGTGGAAATGCGTACAAAAGCTTCAAAGAGTACAATCCATTTGATATCAAGAGATCCGTAGGTGTAGGTGCAAGGGTATTTTTACCGATGTTTGGTCTTCTCGGTTTTGATTATGGCTGGGGATTGGATAAAACACCTGCAGAAATTGCAAACAAAGGATATGGCAAGTTTAGTATTGTATTGGGATTTGAACCCGAATAGCCGTAATAATTTGTTAAAATTTTCATTATCTGACACTTAAATGTTATTTTCATAGTTTTTTCCATTGAACAATATTTAAACAAAACAAATGAAACAATTTTTATTATTTTTTACCATCACTTTCAGTTTTTCGGTGATGCATGCCCAGAAATTCGGATATGTCAATACCCAAGAATTGATTTCAGGTCTCGCTTCAGTAAAATTAGCAGAAAATGAGTTGAATTCTCTGAAAAATGAACTCATGATAAAGGGAGAAGAAATGGTCAAAAAATTTGAAGTTGAATATACGGCATACATGAATGAAGCCAATGCTGGATCTCTTTCAAAAGTAGAAATGCAAAAGAAAGAAGAAGCTCTCATTGCCAAAAGAGAAGAAATACAAAAATATGAGGCACAAATGCAAGAAAAAATGGTCGCAAAGCGCGATGAATTATACCAACCCATCTTAGACAAAATAAAAATGGTCATAGAGCAAATAGGAAAAGAAGGTGGATATACCATGATTTTTGATACAGGTGCAGGTGCATTGCTGCATGCAGACCCCGCAGAAAATATGTTAGAGACCATAAAGGCGAGACTTTAAAATCTTGGCATATTTTCATCTCCATTTCACGCATATAAAAACAAAAAATCATGCTTAAAAAAATACTCATCGGATTGGTTGTTGTGTTGGTTCTTCTTCAGTTTGTACCAATGGATAAAACAAATCCCGTCGCTGATCCTGCTAAGGATTTTTTAGTGGTACATCAAACTTCACCTGAAATAGCCACCATCATCAAAAATTCTTGCTACGACTGCCATTCGCATCAGACCGAGTATCCTTGGTATTCTAATGTTGCTCCAGTAAACTTTTTCATCAAGAACCACATCTTAGAAGCCAGAAAACACTTGAATTTTTCACTTTGGAGTGAGTATAGTGATAAAAAAAGAGACCATAAATTGGAAGAATGCAGCGAAGCGGTCTCTGAAGGCGAAATGCCATTGAAGAGTTTTACTTGGATGCACCCTGAAGCCAGATTATCAGATGATCAAAAAGCACTTTTGGCCGATTATTTCAAGAGTCTTCGAGGTAACACACCAATGGAAGGTGATACTGATGAACATTGATGAAGTCAATCCATGCAAGTACTTAGTTTTCCTTATGGTCAAGTAAAGTCATTGGCCTACAAGGATGTCTTTTATCAAAATCATTACCATGATCTAAAAGATTTTTTGTCCTTCCCACCCACAAAAGAAGGCCTCCGGGAAGCCATTTTACAACGCCAAAACTATGATGTTGACAGGCATCTTCTACATGAAATTTGGAAAGGTCAGTACATTGCATCTGCCACTGAACTACAACTCTTCAACATCTCAAAGATTACAGAAAAGACCACTTTTACGGTTACTACCGCACATCAACCTGTCATATTTGGTGGTCCGGCCTATTATTTTTATAAGATTTGTAGCACCATTCATTTAGCAAACTCCCTGAATGCGGATTTTCCGGAATTCCATTTTATTCCCGTATTTATCAACGGTTCTGAAGACCACGATGTAGAAGAAATCAAGAAAACCTATGTATTTCATAATGAGCTTGTCTGGGATACACCACAACATGGCCCCGTAGGTCGATTTAGTACGGAAGGTTTAGACCAAGTTTTTGGAAATTTTTCACACTTGCTTGGTCATTCTCCAACAGCAAACCAAATCATTACCATTTTTCAAAAAAGCCTCCAAGGTGCTACCGATTACAATACATTTGTCTTCAATTGGGTAAATGCAGTTTTCGGCAAATACGGATTGTTGTTTTTAAATATGGACAATGCCCATCTGAAGCGCAATTTCTTATCTATCATGCGGGCAGAGATCTTTGAAACTCCCAGTCAGGCATTGGTTTTAGAAACGCAGAATGCGTTAGAACAGTTCGGCTTTAAACCCCAAGCATACGCCAGAGAGGTCAACCTTTTTTACTTGTCACATCAGTCACGAGATAGGATCATTCCGGAAGAAAATAATAGCTACGTAATTGGTTCTCAACATTACTCCGCTGAACAATTGTCTGAGATGCTAACAGCTCACCCCGAACACTTTTCTCCTAATGTAATCATGCGGCCATTGTACCAAGAGTTTTCATTGCCAAACATCGCCTTCATAGGCGGTGGCGGAGAAATATCCTATTGGTTGGAAAGGAAGCAGCAATTTGAACACTTTGGCGTATTTTATCCGGTATTAATACGCAGAAACTCATTTTTACTCGTTCCCAAAAACATACAAAAGACCATTGAAAAATTGCATTTGGAAATATCAGATTTTCTACTTCCTGAACACGAAATTATAACAAAATATTTGGGGTTGGTTTCTGCTCATTCCACCGATCTGACGGAAGAAGAAAATTCGATCATGAATGCCTTTGATGCCGTCGCAAAAAAAGCGGGACTCGTAGATGCCACACTAGAACCGTTTGTCCATGGCGAAGCCAGTAAACTAATCAAGGGATTTTCAAATGTCAAGCATCGCATCATAAAAGCCGCTAAATCACGCGAAGAAACATCTATAAATCAGATCAAAAACATCCATGAGAAGCTATTTCCGGCGGGCGGATTACAAGAAAGAAAAGACAATTTATTTTCATTCTTAGTTAACCAATCAGACAAAGATCTCCTGGAGGAGATGATACAAATGAGCGATCCGATGGATAAATCCTTCAAGGTGGCGTTATTGGATTAAAGTGCATCATGATTTTACAAAATTTCAATCCTGTCTTTTTTCTTTTCGTCCTATTCATAGCGCTTTTTCTTACCGGACATTTTGTGAAGTAGCAGCAATATGGCATCAACGAATCCAGACATTATCAGAAAAAAAGCCGCTGAACTTTACCTTCTCTATCTGGTATTGCCAGATGAAAATTATACTAACCGCAATAGCCCTTCCTTTTGACGCCTTGTCAAAAATAAATCCTATATTTGTTTTTATTTCTCTAAACCATAGTTCATACATGCCATGTCAAAAATCTTGTACAACGTCACTGTCAAAATAGATAAAACCGCACACAAAGACTGGGTCAACTGGATGCAGAAAGTACATATCCCCGACGTGATGCAGACAGGGTTATTCACGCAGTATAAAATGACAAAAATACTTGGGGATGACGATGAACAAGGCTTCACTTATGCCATACAGTATGTGGCAGAATCCTTAGAAAAGTTTAATGAATATCAAGTGTTTCATGCTGCTTCACTACAAAAAGCACACGCTGACAGATATCCGAATAAATACGTCGCTTTCAGAACATTGATGGAAATAGTGTCAGAAGGCTGACTCTTACATCCAGCGATTTGCTTTTACAAAAGAAGTGAAAAACGGTGGCAACATCACCCAAAACCACTCAGGTTTGAACAAGAGAAAAAGAACGATGCCTAGGAGTGAAAGTAATGTATATAGCCAATACGTGCGTACAGATTCTGAATTTGATGACATAATATTCAATTTAAATAGGACTAAAGAAATATCTTTGCATTGGCAAAATTACAATTTTTTAAAAATAATTCATGGATATTGTCAATTCTCCTAAAAAATTTCCTTCCAAGCTGATTTTATTTGGAGAATATGTAGCCACAATGGGCGCACCCGTTCTCGCAATACCTTGCCATAAATTTTATGGTGAATGGGATCAAGGAGCAAATGACAACACCCAACCATTGGATACCGTCATCGATATGTTGAAGTCGCAGGCATTGGACGACTTAATAGACATACCACAATTTGAATCAGATCTTTTGAATGGATTGGCATTTCGCAGTTCCATTCCCATAGGTTATGGTCTGGGAAGTAGCGGTGCTCTGACTGCTGCTATATTTCATACCTATGGCAAGACACGAGACACCGATGCTGATGAATTAAAGAAAACGCTGGCACGAATTGAGTCAATTTTTCATGGTAAAAGTTCAGGCATTGACCCTTTGGTTAGCTACCTCCATCTTCCCATTTATGTCAATGATCAAGGTAGCGTTCAGGCATTGACTCAACCCATTGAAACCACAGGCATCTACCTATTGGATTCCTTGAAAAGTCGATCCACTGCCACTTATGTAGAGATCTTCCAAAAAAAATTGATCAATCCAACGTTTGCATCCGAAATTAAAAAATTTGCGACCTTGACATCTGAAGCCATTGATGCATGCAAAAAAGGCGAATTAGAAAAGGATATGATTGCGAAAATTAGCGCCTTCCAATTTGAATTTTTTCGTGAAATGATACCTGAATCACTCACTGAAATTTGGAAGCATGGATTGGATAGTGGAGCATTTTACCTAAAACTTTGTGGCGCCGGAGGTGGTGGCGTTTTTCTCATGTGGCTGTTTGACAAGGCATACTTTAAAAAGCATTTCGCAGAACAAAAACTGCTATCACTGGACTAAGAGTATGTTTAAGTTTTGCTTTTGGATAATAAAATGGAATTATTTTGAGCGAAAAAAGGCAAATTTTGCAGTCGAATGTGGGCAATTCGATGAAAAATTTAACGAATTTGTACCCGAAATAAAACATTTTCTTGCAAAAGGATAAATTTTAAACATACTCTAAGTGCCCATGTCATTCTGTGATCACTTCTATGCTATCACTGACATGTACTATACCAGTTTGTTTTATTTTCCAAAGTGAGCCAAACAAAATCTGATTTGCAAACTTCCTATACGAGGCGAGCGTTTTCGTTATATTGTTGTCAATGGCTGCCGTTTCCGGATCGATATTGATTACTTGACAACGACCACAGTCTTTGACCTTTTCAAAAATGGCATTTCCGATTTTTATAGTTTTCCACGTGTCCTCTTCATGTGGAATTGATGTACTAACTAAAAGATTGGGGCGAAATCGCATTGGGTTTATATCATCACCATACATTTTAGACAATTTTTCTATGCTCGCAGTGCCTAATATTTGATATGGATAACCATCAGCCAATGAAACAGGGATGGGTTCCGGAAGGCTAGCCGATGTATGTAAGCGTGCATTCTCTGATGCCAATCCCACCAATCGAAGTTTGACCTGCAAGAGATTACTGATCCAATCGTTTATGGAATCATGGGTTACATACACACTTGCTGTGTCATCCCAAATCTGAGCTTCGAAGGTCTTCCATTCATGATGATATGGAAACACAAAATCTTGTCCCTGATATGAAAATCTGATGCACTCATTGTCCACTGTGGGTTTGATCAATGTCAGGAGTGGATATGTGCGAGATGAAATAAAACGATTGTTTTCATCTATCAGCATAAACCTGCGGTCTCCGCGCAATCCTATGACATCAGCCTCTGCCTCATACAGTGAAGTGCCGGCCATGCTTTTGATGGGATATAAAAAAATATTCTTCAACACATATTCGGTCTCCTTCCCTTTCATATGTGATCTTCTATGATATACTCATTTCTTTCAGGCGCCGTCCTACTGATCATCTCACCCAAAAACCCCGCAATGAACAGCTGAATACCGATGATAGCCATAAGAATACCAAGATAAAAAGCGGGTCTATTGGCGATTCCATACGTATGATTGATGATTTTATCTATACTGAGATACGTCAATAAAAGCAAACCTATGATGAAAATAAAAGTGCCTAAAACACCAAAGAAATGCATCGGTCTTTTGCTAAACTTGCCCATAAACATGATCGTCGCCAAATCCAATGGGCCGTATATGAATCTCGATAATCCAAACTTGGTACTTCCATATTTTCTTGCTTGGTGTTTCACCACCTTCTCTCCAATTTTATTGAAACCTGCCCACTTAGCGATGACCGGAATATATCTGTGCATTTCACCATAGACTTCGATGTTCTTGACCACTTTGGACTGGTAGGCTTTCAGCCCGCAATTCATGTCATGGAGGTGCACACCTGACATTTTACTGGTGACGTAGTTGTATATCTTGGTAGGAATTGTTTTGGACAATGGGTCGTATCGTTTCTTTTTCCAACCTGAAACGATATGAAATCCTTGCGTTTGTATCATTTCTATCATTTCAGGTACTTCTTCCGGATTGTCTTGAAGATCGGCGTCCATGGTGATAACGATGTTTCCTTGCGCTACTGAAAACCCCGAGTTTAATCCGGCAGACTTTCCATAATTTCTTCGAAACTTGATTCCCTTTACATGTGGATTTTTGGCATGCAAATCTTGGATTACAGACCACGACTGATCAGTACTACCATCATCAATAAAGATGATTTCATACGAATATTTTTGAGCTTCTACTACGGAGACAATCCAATTGTGGAGCTCGTTTAGCGACTCTTCTTCGTTCAATAATGGTATGACAAAAGAAACATCCATAAAAATATGATTCCTGTTATGACAAAGGTATAACAATATTTTTGTTTAAATATATTTAAATTTATAATATATCGGAATTATGGCATATTTATCATTTTGATTTAATTTCAATTGCCTGAAAAGGAGATATAAAATCTAAAATCCTTAACTTTACGCCATGGTTTCCAAAAAAATCGATACTGATATTCTTTTACAAGGATATAAGTTGATGCAGACAGCAAAGTGCATGACAGATGCTTACGAAGCAAATTCAAAAAAAGTATCTAAGTACGTGCACGCCACATCCAGAGGGCATGAAGCAATACAGATTGCATTGGGTATGCAACTTCTCCCATATGATTTCGTATCTCCGTATTACAGAGACGATGCTATACTGTTGTCTATAGGATTGACGCCATTTGAGCTGATGCTGCAATTGCTTGCTAAAAAAGATGACCCTTTTTCAGGGGGAAGAACCTATTATTGCCATCCAAGTCTCAAAGACGAAGACAAACCCAAAATAATCCATCAATCCTCCGCCACAGGTATGCAAGCCATTCCTGCCACAGGTATCGCTTTAGGATTGCAATATAAAGCAAATAGAAAATTAGACACCACTTCTGCCAATGCCATCGTCGTTTGCACACTTGGTGATGCGTCGGTTACAGAAGGAGAAGTCGCTGAAGCACTTCAAATGGCATCCTTGAAAAGCCTCCCAATATTGTACCTCGTGGAAGACAACGGTTGGGATATATCAGCAACAGCTGAAGAGACTCGGTCGTCAAATGCCTACACCTATGCCAAAGGGTTTGCAGGATTAGAAGCCATTTCCATTGATGGAAGTGATTTTATCGAATCTTATGAAGTTTTATCAAAGGTTATAAAAAAAATAAGAACCGAGAGGCGACCTTTTTTGGTACATGCTAAGGTGCCTTTGTTGAATCACCATACTTCAGGTGTGAGAATGGAATGGTATCGCGATGACTTGAAAGAACATCAAAAGGAAGACCCATTAATCAAACTCAAAGAATCTCTGACATATAGAGGTCTTTCAAATGAAGCCTTACAAGCCATCGACGATGATGCCAAAGCAGCCGTAATCAAGCAGCTCGCAGATGCCATTGCCACAGCTGATCCATTGCCTGAAGATCTATTCACACATGAGTTTGCTCCAACATCAATCCATGATGAACAAGGTGTAAGAGTGCCCCCACAGGCTGAAGAAAAAGTGATGGTGGATTGTGCACTATTAGCAATACAGGAGCTGATGGAAGACCATAAAGAATGTTTGCTTTATGGTCAGGATGTAGGTCATCGATTAGGCGGTGTATTTCGAGAGGCAGCTACATTGGCAGATAAATTTGGCCGAGACCGAGTTTTCAATACAGCAATTCAAGAAGCTTTTATTATAGGTAGTACTGTGGGTATGTCTGCAGTAGGATTGAAACCTATCGTAGAAGTGCAGTTTGCAGATTACATATGGCCGGGACTAAATCAATTGTTTTCAGAAGTCAGCAGAAGTTGTTATTTGTCCAATGGCAAATGGCCCGTCAGCATGATTCTAAGAGTTCCTATTGGAGCCTACGGAAGTGGAGGCCCTTACCACAGTTCTAGTGTAGAATCTGTTTTGACAAATATCAGAGGCATCAAAATAGTGTATCCCAGCAATGGAGCAGATTTGAAGGGATTGATGAAGGCGGCCTACTACGACCCCAATCCGGTTCTTATTTTGGAACATAAAGGATTATATTGGAGTAAGGTCAAAGGCACGGATACTGCCAAAAGAAAGCTACCCGATAAAGATTATATTTTGCCTCTAGGCAAAGGTCTGATGGTAAAAGAAGCCACTGAAACAAACAACGAAGCTCGAGTATTGGTGGTGACCTATGGCATGGGTGTGCATTGGTCGCTCCACATTTCTAGTGAAATCTTAGAAAAGGTGGGCATTTTAGATTTGAGAACGCTCTATCCTTTAGACGAAGATTTGTTGTTTTCCAAAGTAAAAGAATACCATCGTGTGTTGGTATTGACTGAAGAACCTGTAAATAACAGTTTTGCCCAAGCTTTAGCCGGTAGAATTCAAAAGGATTGTTTCACATCACTTGACGCACCCATAGATGTTGTAGGTTCTGAAAATTTGCCTGCCATTCCTCTCAACGAGACCTTGGAAAAAACCATGCTCCCGAATAGTGATAAATTGAATGTCAGATTGAAGAAATTATTAGAATATTAAGCGTATATTGATCCATTTAAAATAATGAAGATGAAAGTAATATTAGGTTTGTTGATCATATTTTTGGTAAGCACCTTTCTTTTCACAAGTTGCAGACCAAAGCAAACAATTGATGTATCAAAAGACACCAAAACTGAAGAATTAAGAAGTCCAAATGTACCTGAATGGCATAAAAATGCTGTTCTTTATGAAGTCAACTTAAGGCATTATACGTCTGAAAATACATTTAAATCGTTTGAAGCACAAGTGCCAAGGCTTAAAGAAATGGGTATTGACATCTTGTGGTTTATGCCGATATTCCCTATAAGTAAGGAAAAAAGAAAAGGCCCTCTTGGCAGCCCTTATTCTGTAGCAGATTATTTTAATACCAATCCTGATTACGGAACCATCGATGATTTCAAGCACTTAGTAGAAGTTATACATCAAGCAGGTATGCACGTGATTTTAGATTGGGTGCCTAACCATACAGGATGGGATAATCCATGGATAAAAGAACATCCCGATTGGTACACAAAAGATAAAAATGGAAATATTACCGACCCAATGGATCCCAATACAGGAAAATCATGGGGTTGGACCGATGTGGCTGACCTCAACTATGACAATGCCGAGATGCGCTTAAAAATGATTGACGCACTAAAGTTTTGGGTAGTAGAAACAAATATTGATGGCTACAGAATGGACGTAGCACCAGCCGTTCCTTCTGATTTTTGGATTCAAGCCACTGATTCTCTCTACGCCATCAGACCATTATTCATGTTATCTGAAGGCGAAAATCCGGAATTGGTCAACAATGGCAGCTTTATAGCAGACTATGCATGGGAAATGCACCATACTTTCAATGAAATTGCAGCGAGTCAAGGTGCAAGTAGAATCAAAAGAGCCAATGTGGTACAAGGCAATCTTAAAGAAGGTGAAGCTGAAGTACATATAAAAACTGCTACAGATATCGACACGGTATTGGCCAAAAAAAGGAAACAATATACTCAAGGATATCAAATGCAGTTTACATCAAATCATGATGAAAATTCTTGGTCTGATACTGAATTTGCCCGATTGGGTGAAGCCCATAAAACTTTTGCTGTATTGGCAGCTACTATGGAAGGAATTCCTCTGATCTATACGGGACAAGAGTCTGCAATGGATAAGAAATTAGAGTTTTTCAAGAAAGACAGTATTACTTGGGGAGAATATATCTATGCTCCATTTTACAAAACATTATTTGATCTAAAACACAGAAATAAGGCACTTTGGAATGGAACACACGGTGGTCAAATGAAGAAGGTAACCACAGGGAATGACCAAAATGTGTATGCGTTCTGTAGGGAGAAAGACGGTGATAAAGTGGTGGTCATCTTAAACTTGTCAGCAGAAAAACAATCTGCAACTTTAGGTTCGGAAATATTGGCGGGTCAGTATAACAATGTCTTTTCGGGTACCAATAAAGTTTTGAATGCAGGCACTAGTTTTGAAGTGAATCCTTGGGAATACATGGTATATTCAAACAGATGATATACAAGCAAAAATGAGTGGAGTTGTGGAATACCAGATGCTCAAAACAGACCAAAAAGCCCTTGAAATCAATCTCAACGATCCTATTTATGGGACTTTTGCAGAAATTGGTGCAGGCCAAGAGGTGGCAAGAAATTTTTTTCAAGCAGGAGCAGCAGCGGGAACAATTGCAAAAACCATGTCAGCGTATGACAAAACTTATTCCGACGCTATCTACGGGCCTGAGCCATCAAACAGATATGTTTGTGAAGATCGACTCTATAAGATGCTAGATCACGAATGGTCTCTCATGGAAGAACGGCTCAAGGAATCCAGACCTGACGCTACCTTTTTTGTGTTTGCAGATACTGTTCAAGCAATAAACTATACGCGTACCATCAAAGGCAATGGTTGGCTTGGTGTCAGATTTCGATTGTCTCCCGATGGCCCCATCAATGATATGGTGATTCACGCTAAAATGTTGGACACTAACAATAGATTACAACAAGAAGTGATAGGCATCCTTGGAGTCAATATGATCTATGCGATTTTCTATTATAATAAAAATCCGGAATTGATGGTGAGATCTCTCATCGACAATATCAAAGATAGGGTATCCATAGATTTGCTGAGAATAAACGGTAATGACTTTAGTTATTTTGATAAGCGGTTGCTATCTCTGTATTTGGTAAAACACCAAATGACTACAGTGTCTATGTTTGATGAAAATAAAAAAGGAATTCATCCATCTGAGTTTTTATACAGAAAATCCCTTATGGTAGTGCGAGGAAATTTCAAACCTCCAACCTTGGTGACTGTAGATGTGATAAAAAACAGCTATTCTCAGTTTGTTTCTGATACAAAAGAAGACACACAAAAAGTCCTCTTAATGATGGAAATGACGCTGGAATACTTGTCCAATAAAGAAGGTGAACTGGATGAAAAAGATTTTTTGGACAGAGCAGACTTGCTCAATGCTTTGGGGTATAAAGTCTTACTTTCAAATTGCAAAAACCACGAAATGCTCATCAATTACCTCAAGGATTATAAAATTTCAAATCTAGGATTGGTAATCGGCATGCATAGATTGTATGAAATTATCCTTGAAAAGTACCAAAACAATCAGGATGGAAACTTGCTGTCCGCATTTGGTGAGTTATTTTCAAAAAATATCAAAGTGTATGCTTATCCGGCTATCAATCAGGAAAATAACCAAGTGGTGACAGCATCCAATATGATTGTCCCAGAAGGTATCGAATTTTTATATAAATATCTTCTTCAAAGTGGTCAAATAGCGCCTGTAAAGGAATATAACGCAGAAAACTTAGGCATATATCCGTCAGATATCGTCGATGACATTAAAAATGGTGGTACAGATTGGAAAACTAAAGTGCCTAAAGAATTGGTAGAATTGATCCAAAAGAAATCCATGTTTGAGCAATAAATAATCATAATACTCTATGTCTGTAGATAAAACATTAGACACAAAGGCAGCAAACCAAATTCGAATACTCTCGGCTGCAATGGTAGAAAAAGCAGCTTCCGGTCATCCTGGAGGAGCGATGGGCGGAGCTGATTTTATTCATATCTTATACAGTGAATTTCTCAATTTTGATCCTGATGATGGTCAGTGGATGCTCAGAGATAGATTTTACTTGGATCCGGGTCACATGTCTGCGATGCTATATTCAGAATTGACACTTTGCGGATATCTTCCTATTGAAGCTATAAAATCCTTTAGACAGTGGGGAAGTTTGACGCCGGGTCATCCGGAATTAGATAGGGCGAGAGGCATTGAAAACACTTCAGGACCTTTGGGACTCGGACATGCATTTGGTGTTGGTTCTGCCATTGCAGAAAGATTCTTGTCTGCTAGGTTTGATGATATTACAGAACATTTCACATATATTTATATCTCCGATGGCGGCATTCAAGAAGAGATTTCGCAAGGTGTGGGAAGGATTGCCGGATATTTAGGACTTGGAAAGGTTATCATGTTTTATGACGCAAATAATATCCAACTGTCCACCACTGTTGAAGAAGTTACAGATGAAGACACCGCTTCAAAGTATAGAGCTTGGCATTGGCATGTCATCACCATTGATGGTAATAATCACGACGAAATAAGAGCTGCTTTGAAGGAAGCACAGGCTGAAACCGACAAACCTTCTATCATCATTGGTAAAACGCGAATGGGAAAAGGTGCCGTGACCTCTACTGGTGAAAGTTATGAAGGTCAAGTGGAAACCCACGGCAAACCTTTGGGTAAATCCAAAGCATCTTTTGAACAAACCATTATAAACCTTGGTGGAAACCCAGCCGATCCTTTCGCAATTTTTCCTGAAGTAGCTACTTACTATTCAGAAACCTTAAACAGTAAGAGAGCCCAAGTCAAAGAAACTAACAAACGATTTAATAATTGGAAGTTAGAAAACCCTGACAAGGCTTCGTTACTTGATGAATTTATATCAGGAAGGAGTCTTGATACCTTAAAATTCGATGCTATCCTACTCGGAAAAGATGAAGCAACCCGAAATGCATCCGCAAGAGTGCTGGGATATTTAGCGGAAAATGTAGGCAATATGATCGTATCCTCCGCTGATTTAAGCAATAGCGATATGACAGAAGGATTCCTTAAACGCACTACTGCTTTCAAAAAACATGATTTTTCAGGCGCCTTTCTACAAGCCGGAGTTTCTGAGTTGACAATGGCTGCACTAAGTACAGGCATGGCACTGCATGGTGGTGTGATCCCAGTATGTGCAACATTTTTTGCTTTTTCTGATTACATGAAACCAGTACTAAGAATAGCTGCTTTGATGGAACAACCTGTGAAATTCCTGTGGACGCATGATGCTTTCAGGGTAGGCGAAGATGGACCTACACATCAACCGATAGAGCAAGAAGCCCAATTGCGACTTTTGGAGCAAATCAAAAACCACAGTGGACATTCTTCTTTTTTAGCATTGCGACCTGCTGATAGTGCAGAAACCGTTGCTGCTTGGGAGCTTACATTGCGTTCACATAATAGACCTACAGGATTGATACTTTCTCGGCAAAATATCAAGGATTTGCCTGCACAAGACAGAAGAAACCAAGCTAAATCTTTAGAACAAGGTGCATATATAGTTTATGAAAGCAATAAGAATCCAAAAATAATATTACTTGCAAATGGATCTGAAGTTTCTACTTTAATGGATGCTGTTCCTATTTTGGAAGCAGAATATCAATTATCTGTAAGAATAGTTTCCGTACCATCTGAAGGATTGTTTAGGGATCAAGGAAAATCGTATATGGATATAATTTTACCTGCTGACACACCGGTTTTTGGTTTGACAGCGGGTTTGCCTTCCACACTTGAAAGGTTGGTAGGGCAGACAGGTGTTGTTTTTGGTTTGGACCATTTTGGATACTCGGCACCTTATCAAGTTTTGGATGAAAAGTTTGGTTTCACAAAAGAAAATGTCATCAACCAAGTGATTTCTTTATTAAAGATATAAAGCATGGGAAATAAAAATTCAAAAACAAATAATACTGATATCCTAGTGATCGGAGCAGGTGTGGCTGGACTTTCATTTGCAATAAGAATGGCAGAAAAAAGACCCGATCTAACTATTACAGTGATCACTAAAACCACAGAAAAAGAATCCAATACTTCTTATGCTCAAGGAGGTGTTGCTGCCGTTTGGGATCACGATATAGACAACTATAAAAAGCACATCGAAGACACATTGGATGCCGGAGATGGGATTTGTGATGAGGAAGTAGTTGAAGTGGTCGTCAAAGAAGGTCCTGAAAGAGTGAGAGAAATCATAGAATGGGGTGCCAGATTTGACAAAAACAAAGAAGGTGATTACGATTTAGGAAGGGAAGGAGGACATTCTGAAAATAGGATTTTACATTACAAAGATATCACCGGATGGGAAATCCAGCGTACGCTCAATGAAAAATCTAGGCAATATCCCAACATCAAATTCTATGAGCATCACTTTGCAGTAGATCTAATAACCCAGCACCATTTAGGTAAGATAGTAACAAAAAACACACCAGGCATAGAGTGCTATGGCGCCTACGTCTTCAATAAAAACAACAAAGAAATTGAAACGCTTTTGGCAAGGGTGACAGTTTTAGCTACAGGTGGAGCCGGTCAAGTATATAGATCAACTACAAATCCTGTCATTGCCACAGGTGATGGCATTGCAATGGTTTATAGAGCTAAAGGTCGTGTGTCGAATATGGAGTTTATTCAATTCCATCCAACATCACTCTACAATCCCACAGGCGATAATCCGGCATTTTTAGTATCAGAAGCTGTTAGAGGATTTGGCGCAGTTCTACGCACCGTGGATGGTAAAGAATTTATGCAGAAGTATGATGAAAGATTATCATTGGCTCCACGGGACATCGTGGCGAGAGCCATAGATAATGAAATGAAATTGCATGGTGATGAATATGAATATTTGGATTGTACACATTTGGACAAAGATGGATTTTTAAATCACTTTCCCAATATTTACAACAAATGTAAAAGCATAGGTATAGATCCAATGACTGACTATATTCCTGTAGTCCCTGCTTGCCATTACACATGTGGTGGTGTGGATGTGGATCTCAGTGGTAAAACTACCATCAATAGACTTTATGCAGCAGGAGAATGCACTTCTTCAGGGCTGCATGGCGCTAATCGATTGGCATCAAATTCACTTCTCGAAGGCTTGGTGTACGCAGACAGAATTCATAAAGATATCTTAAATTGCATTGATGGATATCAATTTAAAGAAGGTATTCCGGACTGGAATGCTGAAGGTACGACAGAACCAAAAGAAATGGTTTTGATCACACAAAGTCATAAGGAACTCAAGGAAATTATGAGTTATTATGTGGGAATTGTAAGAAGCGATGTCCGTCTGAAAAGGGCCTTAGATCGTTTGGATCTATTATTTATGGAAACTGAAAACCTTTATGCCAACACCATCATTTCTCCACAGCTATGTGAGTTGAGAAATTTGATCACGATTGGATATTTGATCGCAAAATCAGCAGAACTCCGTAAAGAAAGCAGAGGTCTTCACTTCACCACCGATCATCCTGATAAGTTTGATTATAAAGAAATAATCTATTTATAATGCTTTGATGAATAATTTTTAATTATATTTGGGCAAATAATTGATCCTTTAAATAAATAATAAGTAGATATGAGTCTAGAAAATGATTGGTTGAAGTACGGTTTGATGTACGCACTCTTTTCAGTTTTTACGTCACTTTTATTCTATTATGTAATGCCGATTGGTATGTTTACTGAGGGTATGATAGGTTTTGCTGCTCTCATCGTTTTTATGGTCTTGGCAATAAAAAGTCATCGAAGCAAAATTGGACCATATGAAGAATACCCTTTTGGTAGTGGCTTTTCTACTGGATTTATGACAGGATTTGTGGGTCTCGTTATCAGTTCTTTATTTTCCATCATCCTTTTTCATTTAATTGATCCAAGTTTAATAGATGTTCTCAAAGATCGCACTATTGAATCCACAGAAAGTTTTTTGCAAAAATTAAATGCTCCTGAGGAAAAAATTCAAGAAGCAATAGAGAAAATTGAAAATGACTTTAGTGATAAGTTTTCGCCGGTAAGTATTCTTATCAGTATAGTCACAGGTAGTGCAATACTGGCATTCATAGCAAGTATTATTGCCCTTGTTTTCAAAAGACAGCCGAAGATAGCGTGAAACAATCTACAGTAGAGATAATTTCATTGACAGCCGATACAGTTCCCTATATTTTTGATTTTGTTTTAGAATTGGCACATTATGAAAAATCTCCGGATGCGGTCATTACTACGGTTGAAGAATACATCTCAGCTTTTGAACAAGGTCTGATTGATGGACATTTGGCAAGTGTTGACGGCTCATTTGTGGGATGCACCTTGTTTTATATGACTTTTTCCACGTGGAAGGGCAAGTGTCTATACCTTGAAGATTTTTATATTCAATCAGAGTTTAGACATTTGGGCATTGGTCAGTTGCTTTTTGATGCCTATATAGAAAAAGCAAAAGCGCTTGATGCTGCTATGGTCAAATGGCAAGTACTTGACTGGAACTCACCAGCAATCAAATTTTATGAAAAAAACAACGCCATTATTGACAAAGAATGGTGGAATGGTAAAATTTATTTCAAATGACGCCGATTGATCCACTTTTTACTGTATCCTTTTTTTAGATATGTTTCCATCTGCCGGTCTATGCCTATTTCCGGATCTTCTATTTCATCTTTGCGCTCACGAACCACTTTTGCTATCCATAGCTTAATGGTTCTGCATTGGGAGAAGGTATGCTTTGCTTAAGTCGAAATAATTGCTCAGTGTCGGCAACATCAGTAAGATAGAATTTTCCATCTGCTGATTGCATTTTCAAAGCGTTACAATTTGTAACGGTTTCATTTCCCTCATCGGAAAGTCTTTTTTTCATTACAAGCCAATAGGTTTGTGGATTTGTGCTTTCTGTCAGTATAGCAATAACATCCACAATGGGAAAATACCATTTTTCTTCTTCTTCGCTCCAAATACTCCTTACTTGCTTTTGCTCAAAAATTTTAATACTTGTACTTTTTATATTTTCATTTATTGTTTCATTATAAATCTTGTCTTACATTAGTGTATTGACCTAAAAATATTTAAAAAAATCATCTAAATGAGTCTGCTATATTTCTATTATCTTTACACTCGTTAATAGCGTTTCGACGCCAATTAGATAGATTTATAATGGCGATTGTTTTTCCTAATGATAGGTGTATAATTATAAAAGATCCGATTCTTTACACCTTATTCGATGATTGTCCCAATAATAAAATAATTCCTTTATGCCAAATAATTCCGTTCAATTACATAGAGTTTTTACAGCTTCTCCGGAAAAAGTGTTCCGCGCATTCACAGATGCTGACGCCATGGCTTCGTGGTTGCCCCCTTATGGATTTGTCTGCAAAGTGCATAATATGGATGTCAAAATCGGATGCAGTTATAGGATGTCATTTACAAACTTCACGACCGGAAATAGCCACAGTTTCGGAGGCACCTATTTAGACATTATTCCTAATGAATTCCTTAAATATTCTGATCAATTCGAAGATCCCAATTTGCCTGAACAAATGATCACTACCATACAGCTCAAAAGCGTTCTGTGTGGGACTGAACTCGTTGCAACACAAGAAAACATCCCCGAAGCTATTCCGCTTGAAATGTGCTATTTGGGTTGGCAAGAGTCATTAGACAAATTGAAACGATTGGTAGAACCCAATATACCGGATGCTTAAATAACTAATTCAAAAAATATCTTAATACCAAATTATGGCTTCAATAAATCCTTACCTTCATTTTAACGGAAATGCTGAAGAAGCATTCCAATTTTACCAATCAGCCTTCGGTGGTGAATTTGCTGCTCTTGTGAGATTCAAAGATATGCCGGGAGACCCAAATTATCCCATTCCTGAAGATGAAGGAAATAAAATCATGCATGTAGCACTTCCAATAGGAAAACACAATGTCTTGATGGGTAGCGACACACCTTCTTTCCTAGGTGTACATAATGAGAATGAAACAAGAAGTAAAATATCTATCAGCGCAGAAAGCAAGGCCGAAGCAGATACCCTTTTTCACAGTCTTTCCTCAGGTGGAAATGTTGAAATGCCAATTGGTGATAGTCCTTGGGGATCATATTTTGGCATGTTTAGAGATCGATTTGGAATAGAATGGATGATAGATTTCGATCCAAAATATCAGGGTGAAAGAAGTTGATATAATATTTTGTTACTGATTTTATACGGCATGTCTCTTGACGTTCAGAATTAGAGTATGTTTAAATCTTGTTTTTGGATAATAAAATGGAATTATTTTGAGCGAAAAAAGGCAAATTTTGCAGTCGAATGTGGGCAATTCGACGAAAAATTAAACGAATTTGTAGCCAAAATAAGGCATTTTCTTGCTAAAGGATAAATTTTAAACATACTCTAAACTAGAAATATGCGCGTATTGATACCTTTATTAATGGATTTTTATTCCTTGATCGATATCATGGCATGTAAGAAGGTTTGACTCTGCACAGTAAAAGTCAGTTTACCATCCTTCCATTCGTATTGATGTTCAATTGAATTGACATTTAAGGTGATTGGTTTGCTAGTCAAGCCTATAACTTCGATATTCATGTCATCATAGGTCTCTTCATAATGACCTTTTTTATGCTGTCTTATGGTAAATCTACCATTTTCATACGTCGTTTCAAACTTCTTTATATTGTACATTCCCTTTTCATAATCATATCCATCACCTGAGTCTTCATATAAGAATGATTCTTCAGTTGACTCTGAGAAATATATTCTCAATGTAAGTTTCTTTTTATTTTTTTGTCCGACATATTGTTCCACTTCTTGCAATGGTAAAACAGCACCTGCCTTTACAAATACCGGAATAAACTGCAATGGTGCATCGATGCTGATTTCGCTTCCACCTTTGTACATTATATTGGTATGAAAATGATACCAATTCCCCTTAGGTAGGTACACGTATCTTGATCGGGCATTTGGTTCTAAAACAGGACAAACAAGCAAATGATCGCCCAATAAAAACTCATCTGTTCGGTACAATGTATCCAAATCGTCTTGGTCATAATACGATAGTGGTTTAATGATAGGTGTATATTCCACCACATATTGGTAAAATGCTGTATAAAGATACGGCAATAGCCGATACCTCAATTCAATGGTTGACCTAACTATCTGCAATGCCTCTTCCCCAAAACACCATGGTTCTTGATCTCCGAAATCTCTTGATGAATGATTCCTAAAAAGCGGGTGAAAAACGGATAATTGATTCCATCTGATAAACAATTCTGGCGACGGATGATCTATAAATCCACCAGTATCGGAGCCACAAAAAGAAAAACCAGAAATGCTCAACCGCTGACATTGCACCGTTGCAAGCCAAAGATGCTCCCATGTAGCGATGTTGTCCCCTGTCCATGTACAACCATATCTCTGCGCACCTGCATACGCTGACCGTGTGATATTGAATGGTCTAAGTGCTTCTCGGGATTTTTTCAATCCTCTTAGTGTTGATTTTGCCATAAGCATTCCATACACATTGTGTGCTTTTCTATGGCTGCAAGGTTGGCCGTCAAATTCGTGTCTCACATCCAAAGGAAATGTTTTCGTGGGACTTTCTAGGATAGCAGGTTCATTCATATCATTCCATATTCCATCTAAACCGGAATTTTCAACAAATGTCTGTACCAATGATGACCACCACTTCCTTACTTTTGATGCTGTAAAATCCGGAAAAGCACAATCTCCCGGCCAAACCTTTCCCTTGAAAAGCGGGCCATCTGCTCTTTTACAAAAATAACCTTGTTCTGTCCCTTCAGTAAAGACTTTGTAGTTTTCATCTATTTTTATTCCCGGATCCAATATAGCTACAGCTTTAAATCCGAGATCATGTAAATTTGAAATGAGTGCTTGTGGTTTTGGGAATTTTTTCTTATCCCAAGTAAAACATTGATATTCGTCCATGTAATCAATGTCAAAATAAATGGCATCACACGGTATGTCAAGCGATCGAAATTTTTGGGCTACATTTTCTACTTTCTCTGCCGGAAAATAACTCCATTTGCTCTGATGATAACCTAGTGCCCACAATGGAGGAAGCTCTGGAACTCCTGTCAATCTGTTATACCTTCTAACCACATCTAATAGCTTTGGTCCATTGATAAAATAATAGTTCATCTCTCCTCCATCAGACCAGAAACTTGCCACGTTTCTCCTCTCGCTCCCAAAATCAAAATACGACTTGAAAGAATTGTCAAAGAATATTCCGTAGGCAAGACCATTTTGAATAGCAGAATAAAAAGGAATAGCTTTGTATATTGGATCTTCATACTTTTTAAATCCATATGTATCCATTGCCCAGTTAGTCACTCGCTTGCCTCGAAGATTTAAATGATCAGTTTTATCACCCATACCATAAAAATGCTCACCTTCTTGGATGACTTTTCCCATTTTTACATAATTTCCTCCATGACTTTCGTTTTGTTCCCAATGAAAACCCTTCTCATCACGGTTGATAATCTTTCCTTTTTTATCCGTTATCGTAAACCGTAAATCTACCTTGGAAATATTAAAAACGATAGTTTTTGTTTTTACTTCAAAATAGTCACTGAACTCCTTGGATTCAAGTGATATTTCCTCCGACATGAATTTACTCCAGATAGCAAAACTATGATCAGGTTCGTATAGCCCATCTGTCGCAAATCTAATTCTAATAATGTCATCAGACAAAAAATGCAGATAGCAGGTACATCCATTTTCTGAAGTCAGTAAAACGCGCTGACCAATTAATTCTGCTTTGATCACACGACCCGGAAAAAATTCTGAATTACCCATGTTTTTGGAAATTAAACACAAAGACCATATCACAAAACTGTAATATGGTCTTCAATTAGGAGGTCGAAAGCGGATTCGAACCGCTGTACGAGGTTTTGCAGACCTCTGCCTAGCCACTCGGCCATCCGACCGTTTTTTAAATTGCGACTGCAAAGATACGCAATTTTCAATATTTTGGATATAAAATTTTATTTTTATTACTTTGAAATATGACCACAAAAGTCATTATCCTTCATCGATGCTCTGCCATCTAACAATTCTTCTAGATAGTGCGATGAGATTCCAAAATACTTTTTTAATGAGTCAATCTCTGCACTTACATCCATTTTATGGTCTGTCTTCACACCTGTGATCATGATGTTTTTAGATGTGCTTTCCGGTGAGATAAACTCAAACACTTTAGACTTGTAACCATTGGACTGTAGCAATAACGCCCTGATTCCATCTGTTAATATCTCTGCTTGCCTACTTTCCAATATACCATTTTTCAAAATAGGAGAGAGCTCGTTCTGGTGAGTCATAGACTGTCGAATTTGGGCGTGGCAGCACGGTGCGGTGATGATGATATCAGCGCCACACTGTATGCCCTTTGCTATCGCCATGTCCGTAGCTGTATCACATGCATGCAATGCTATGACCATGTCCACGTTCATCACATCAATATCTTTGATACTTTTCTGCTGAAATGTCAGTCCTACAAAACCACAATTTATCGCTACATGATAACACTTTGTAACCAAATCTTCTCGAAGTTCATATCCTGTAATTTGGCATCTTATTTTTTTAACATTGGTGAGATAGTCATAAAGTGCAAAGGTCAAGTACCCTTTTCCGCTTCCCATATCTGCAATTCTAAATGGTATGTGTAGCTCTCTGCCCTCTATCAGACTATCTATAACCTCTAGATATTTCTGAATTTGACGGTATTTCTTCTGGGATTTGTCATATATTTTACCGTCTTTTCCAGCCAAGCCAAGCTGCACCAACCATTCGTTATTTTCTGAAATAAATCGAACTTTTTCGTGATCATGGCTCTCAGAATCTATGACCATTTCGTGGTTTTTCTCCATAAATCTTGCATTACCCTTCAGGTTTTGTACCAAGATGTATTCTATGCCGCTAGTAAACACAGAAATATTAAGAAACTGATTTTTGAGCAATGATTCAGTATTCAGAATCAATTCAGTGCCTTTTACAGTTTTCGTGTCATCATGGGTTTTATAAGCATAGGTCATGACATATTTTGAAGGTTTGCCTTCTCCAACGGTTTTGACATACACATTTTTCAACAGGTCATTTTTACTTCTATTTTTTGATATCGTCATTTTAAATGGTCTGTCTGATGAAATCAGAGTATTCAACACATCATACAGTTTTTGCCTCGGGTTGGCTTGGTCCTTCATGATTTATTCTATATTCGGATGCAAACCTAAGCATTCCATCTTGAATCATCAGTTTTTACAATGAAATTTGTACTTTGTGTCCAGTAAAATTCATTGTAAATGATAGCAATTCACACAAATTCAAAATTTCTTTTTATGACTATAATCATAAGATTTAAGGTGATTAGCTCATATTTTTGTCAGTTTATAACATTGCTATATCATAAGGTGTAATTCTTGATTTATAATTTCAGTGGAGTCATCGAAGAAAGATATTGATAGAGTTTTTAGCATTATTTTTACCACATGGTTCATACATATTACCATACAGTGATTTTTGTAAGCCACAATTTAATTTCAAATTTTTTCCTAATAAGCATTTTACAAGATGACCATTGATCCCGATATTCTCCTTGCTTGGGGTGCAATTACAAAAAAATATAACAAACACGATTTTATTTTTTACGAGGGTGATCAATGTAGGTTTTATCATCAGATTTTAGATGGAACTGTTAAAATGTGTAGTTATAACGAGGAGGGTAAATTATTTATCTTGGGTATGTTTGAGAAAGGAGACAGTTTCGGAGAGCCGCCTCTTTTCATCAACAAGGCTTATCCTGCATGTGCACAAGCAGAGGAAGACTGCATTATTTACAAATTGTCGAAGGATACTTTATTCAAACTATTGAATGAATATCCAAACTTAAAGATGGAACTTATTCAAACTTTATCATCAAGAATTTATGAAAAATCTATTGTCAATAAAAATATCATTAATCCGCATCCGGAGGATAGAATATTAGGGTTTTTGAAAAAATACAAAATAGACCATCGTCTTCCAGAGACCAGAGTTCATATAAATGTGACAAGACAACATATTGCCAATCATTTAGGCTTGAGGGTGGAAACCATCATTCGAACTTTAAAAAAAATGGAAACTACAGGACAAGTCATCATTGATAATCGAAAATTATATTTTTAGGATGTCAAATAAACTCATCAAAATTGGATTGTTGAACTTTAGTATCGTTGCTCTACTGGGGACGATTCTCCGCTATAAAATAGGTTTTGAATTCCCGTATTTTGATCACAAACATTTACTTTTTGCCCACTTTTACTTTGCCTTTTGTGGTTGGGCATCACATATGTTTTACATCCTCCTAAAAAATGAAGTGAATAAAAAATCTATTGATTCGCCATGGTTTAATAGATTAATATATATCAATCTGGTGAGTGCATACGGTATATTGATATCATATGCAACTTTGGGAATCGGGAGATTATCCATCTTCTTTTCTGTTGTTTCAATATTGGCCGGTTATTTATTTGCTATAGTATTTATAAGAAAAGTATGGCACTTACCATCTTTTATAGGAAAACCTTGGTTTATATCTGCCTTGTTGTTCAATGGTATATCTTCCTTTGGGTTTTTGTACATTGCCAATATGATGATGACAAAAACCTTTGATCAAAACCTATATTTGGGTGCTTCATATTTTTACCTGCATTTTCAGTATAGTGGTTGGTTTTTCTTTGCCGTTATTGGATTATTGTTAGGTAAATTGGAAAAACTGAAGTCATTTCGGTATGTCAAAAGAATATTTTATTTGTTTTTTGCAGCTTGCATTCCGGCCTACTTGTTATCTCTCCTTTGGGCAGGACTACCTTGGTATATTTATATTTTTGCACTTATTGCGGTTTTTCTACAACTCATCGCTCTTCTACTATCCTTTAAAATACTGAAGACAACCATTCATGAAATAAAATCTACGTGGAAAATTGAAACACAGTATCTTTTCTGTATTGCCTTGATAGCCATCAGCATAAAGATTTTGTTACAATTGATCAGTGTGGTTCCTGCTGTTAGCGATTTAGCTTTCGGTTACAGATCAATCGTTATTGCGTACCTACATCTCGTGTTTTTAGGTTTTACGACGCTTTCGATATTCGGATTTCTGGTTTATCATGGTTACATCTCAACTACAAAACGTAATAAAATAGCTCTTGTATCTCTTTGTTTTGGTATCATAGGAAATGAAGTGATTCTCATGATTCAAGGTCTTGCCTCATTGAAATATATAGTGGTTCCATATGTTCAACCACTACTTTTTGTGATGAGTGCCATTATTTTTTTCAGCGCTCTGACATTGTTTGTTTCCAATAATAAAATGAGAGGATTAGACTAAAAACAAAAGTCATCTGCAAACCCATTAGGTGAACAGATGACTTTGAACCGCAAAATTTATATGCTGCTTTACTGAACTATGCCATTCATTTGATATTGATCCTTGAGAATAATTCTTAAACTTTCAGCCTCATCATAACTGCTGAATTGTCCTATCCTCACTTTGAATACCGGTTTGTTATCCCTAAATTCATTGACGACGACTACCGGTTCCAAAAATATACCATTCAATTTCTTGACCATGACTTGAGCTGAATCAAAATCATTAAATACGCCGGTTTGAACCCTATACACCAGTTGATTCTGTTCTTGTTGGAAGTACTTCAAGTATTCATCATTGGATAGCATCATACTATGATCTTCTGTATCCTGAAGAGGCAGGACAGACTGTGGAGACAGATTGAAGTCGTACTTAAAAATATTTTTATTGTTGGGACTGTTATGTTTTTGAAGAATATCCAGTAGATTCTTCGGAGAAAGCGTCTCTTCCACACGATCTACGAGCAATCCTTGCGAATTAAAAATCAATATGGTAGGCAGGTATTTTACATTGTACTGCGATTTCAGCTCATATCCAGAAACATCGTCTATATCTACTTTTAAGGATATATAATTTTGTTGCATCATATCACTTACATCAGGATTTACGAAAGTCGTTTGCTCCATCCACTTACACGGTGCACACCATTTAGCATGAAAATCCACAAGAAGAAGCTTTCCTTCCTCACCTGCTTTTTTTCTAGCTTCTGTGATAGTCATATTGAGAAAATTGGATGTGGAAGCAGAATTTGCATCTTTCCACACCGAAAAACTCAGTATTATTACTAAATAAAACAAATTAAACCTTTTCATCTTTGGTATTATTACTTTTTTAAAATTGATTGTTTGGCTCAAGAATATATTAAAATTATTGCTCATTTATAATTATATCATATTCTATGTCTTATGTGTCGCAATTTTGATACCAAAAAAAATTAAAGCAAGATTAATCGTTTCAATTTCACAAATTTATTTATATATTTAATTAATATTCAATAGATTAGTTATTATTAAAATTTTTAATTTATTGCATAATTTTTTTGGAAAATACGCTTGAATGATTGAAGTGTATCGAATTTGCCTTATCTTGTGCCGCATTTCTGAATCTAAAAGTTAGTTATTTTTATGTCTAAACTCAGAGCCGCCATAAAAGGAGTTGGAGCATTTGTACCTGAAAAAGTATTGACAAATGCTGATCTTGAAAAAATGGTAGATACTTCTGATGAATGGATCACTTCTCGCACGGGCATTAAAGAAAGACATATTTGTCCTCCCGACAAACCAACGTCTTATATGGCTGCAAAAGCTGTAGAAGATCTAATGCAAAAATCCGGATTGACGCCGGACGATATAGATGTGCTCATCTGTGCCACGGTCACTCCGGACACCGTTTTTCCTGATACCGCAAATACAATCCTACACACTATCAATGCGAAGAATGGTTTTGGATTTGACATCAATGCTGCTTGTTCAGGATTTTTATACGCACTTACCGTTGGTTCAAAGTTTATAGAAACTGGAACTTATAATAACGTGGTTGTCGTTGGTGCAGATAAAATGTCATCAATAATTGATTATACGGATAGAGCTACATGCATCATCTTTGGTGACGGTGCTGGTGCGGTTCTCTTAGGCTCGACCACCAGTGGTAATGGAGTTATAGATTCTATTTTAAGGGGTGATGGTGCCGGTAGAGAGTTTTTACACATGAAGGCAGGAGGTTCTGCAAAACCGGCTAATCATGAAACTGTTGATAATAAGGAGCACTTTGTATATCAGGATGGAAAGCCTGTTTTCAAAGCTGCGGTCAATGGCATGATATCTACCGTAAATGAAGTCCTTGAAAGAAATGGCCTCAGCACAAAAGATTTAGATTGGTTGGTTCCTCATCAAGCCAATATGCGCATCATCAGTTCAGTGGGAGATACTCTGGATATTCCCAAGGAAAAAATCATGATAAACATACATAAATATGGCAATACAACAGCAGGCACCTTGCCACTTTGTCTTAATGATTACGAAAAACAGCTGAAGAAAGGCGACAAAGTTGTATTAACAGCATTTGGAGGAGGATTTACTTGGGGTAGTGTGTACCTCATTTGGGATTATTGATATTAAAATTTTTATATACATGGCAAGTACATCAGATATTAGAAACGGTTTGTGCATAGACTTAAACAATGATATATACTCAGTGGTGGAGTTTTTGCACGTAAAACCGGGAAAAGGAAACGCATTTGTTAGAACAAAATTAAAAAGTCTTACATCCGGAAAGGTGATAGAACAGACATTTCCTGCAGGACATAAAATAGACGATGTAAGGGTGGAAAGACGAAAATTCCAATACCTTTATAATGATGAAAGTGGTTTTAACTTCATGGATAATGAAACTTATGATCAAGTATCCCTTCCAACGGAAATGATAGAAAGACCGGAGTTTCTCAAGGAAGGCAGTGAAATCGAAATTTTATTTCATGCAGTAAAAAACATACCATTGACGGCTGAAATGCCTGCGAATATCGTCCTTGAAGTCACATATACAGAACCCGGAGTCAGAGGTGATACAGCAACCAACGTCACCAAACCAGCCACCGTAGAAACCGGTGCTGAAGTAAAAGTGCCTATTTTTATCAATGAAGGAGATAAAATTAAAATCGATACCCGCAGTGGTGCTTATCTAGAAAGGGTAAAAGCATAATAAATTAACCAAACAAATCACCTTATTATGAATTTCAATGAAATACAAGATTTAATAAAACTTGTCAACAAATCAAATCTGACCACATTCAAGCTTAGACAAAAAGATTTTGAAATTGTCATAAAAACTGATAAAAACGTAAAATCTGTGGTCATGCCTTCGGTTCAAACCATGCAACCTATGGCAGCAATACCTACACCGAGTCTTCCAGTAATCGAAACACCAATAGCACCACCTGCATCAGAAGCTCCAAAAACGGAGGCATCCGGCACTGGAACTGCTAAAAAGTTACTTGAAATAAAATCACCCATTGTTGGAACTTTCTATAGATCTCCGGGTCCTGAAAAACCAGCTTTTGTCAAAGTTGGAGACAAGATATCTTCGGGAAGTGTTGTTTGCATCATAGAAGCCATGAAACTATTTAATGAAATAGAAAGTGATATCTCCGGAACCATCTTCAAAGTATTAGTTGAAGATGCATCACCAGTAGAGTATGATCAAGTGCTATTTTTAGTTGAAGCATAGATCAAAACCTCCAAAAAAGGGGCTTATAATTTTATTATTCACTCTCATATTGGGAATCAATTATGTTCAATAAAATTCTAATTGCGAATCGTGGAGAAATCGCTTTGCGCATCATACGTACTTGTAAGGAAATGGGAATAAAAACTGTTGCCATTTATTCAAAAGCAGATGCAGAAAGTCTTCACGTAAGATTTGCTGATGAAGCGGTATGTATCGGTCCTGCTCAATCATCAGAATCCTATCTCAATATCCCTCGCATCATGGCTGCTGTGGAAATCACAAATTCTGATGCCGTACATCCAGGATATGGTTTCTTAGCTGAAAATGCCGTTTTTGCTGAAATCTGCAAAAAATATGGTGTGAAGTTCATAGGCCCTACTGCAGAGATGATTCAAAAAATGGGTGACAAGGTTACTGCAAAAGACACCATGATCAAAGCAGGTGTACCCGTCGTTCCAGGATCAAATGGATTGCTCAAAGACGTAGCACAAGGTATAAAAATAGCCAATCAGATAGGCTACCCCGTAATACTGAAAGCCACTGCAGGTGGTGGTGGAAAAGGAATGAGAATCGTCAGAAATGATGGCGAATTTGATGATGCGTGGCACAGTGCAAAGCAAGAAGCCAAAGCTTCGTTTTCAAATGATGGTATTTACGTTGAAAAATATGTGGAAGAACCACGCCACATAGAGTTTCAGATAGTCGGTGATCAGTTCGGAAATGTAGCACACCTATCTGAGAGAGATTGTTCAATCCAACGAAGACATCAGAAACTTGTAGAAGAAAGCCCATCTCCGTTTATGACAGAGAAGTTAAGAAAAAAAATGGGCGCAGCTGCTATAAAAGCAGGGAAGTCTATCAATTACGAGGGTGTTGGCACTGTAGAATTTTTGGTAGATAAGCATCGTAATTTCTATTTTATGGAAATGAACACGAGAATTCAAGTGGAACATCCGGTAACCGAAGAAGTCATAGACCATGATCTCATCAAGGAACAAATCAAAGTTGCAGCCGGAATTCCCATTACAGGCAAAAATTATGAACCACTCTTGCATGCAATAGAATGCAGAATAAATGCTGAAGATGTATGCAATGGATTTAGACCAAGTCCGGGGAAGATCACATCATTCCATAGCCCAAAAGGTCATGGCGTCAGAGTAGATACACATGTATATTCCAGTTATTCTGTTCCTCCGTTTTATGACTCTATGATCGCTAAACTTATTTGCAAGGCGCAAACCAGAGAAGAATGTATTTTAAAAATGCAGCGTGCCTTAGATGAGTTTATAATTGAAGGTATCAAAACAACTGTTCCTTTTCACAAAGCACTCATGAGAAATGAAGATTTTAGAAAAGGAAACTTTGATACAGGGTTTTTAAACCACTTTGACTTTGGGGAATGTAAAGACTAAAGTCCATTAAACATTTTTTCAAGCAACCCATTTTTTAATGTCTCTTTGGTCCATCATCAAACTGACTTTTAAGTACAAAAAGAGTTTTTTCTTAAGCATCATCGCAAACATTTTGCATTCCATCTTTGCGATCATCAGCATTCCGTTGCTTATCCCATTCTTCCAGTTGCTATTTGACAGAGTTCAACAAAATCCTCAGGTACAACCAACAGGAAGAGACCTTAACTTATGGGTAAAATATTATCTATCCAATATCATTTCTACCCATGGTCAGCAACAAGCATTGCTTTGGGTTTGTGCATCACTGATAATCATATTCCTTTTAAAAAATATCTTCAGATATCTTGCTTTGTACTTCATGATACCGATGCGCTATGGTATCATCCATGATATGAGAAATGACCTTTTCAAAAGATTACTCACCATGCCTATAGGCTTTTATACTAATGAACGCAAGGGAAATCTTTTATCGTCCATGACTGTAGATGTCAACGAAGTGGAAACATCCATTCTCAGTGTTTTAGAGTCTATTTTCAAATCCCCAGTGATCATGTTGGGAAGTATCATTTTCATGCTGCTTATTTCGCCGGCATTGACAGCGTTTGTTTTTATTTTAGTGATTCTCTCCGGAATCATTATTGGGAGATCCGTCTCAAAACTCAAACAAGACTCTTTTAGTGCACAAGAAGCACAGGCTTCACTGACTACCATTATGGATGAGTCACTTGGCGGCATTAAAATTATCAAGGCTTTTGGCGGTGAAAAGCATCAATTTGATAGATTCGCCAAAGAAAATTCGAGACTCAAATCTATAATGACAAAAGTGATCAATAAAAGAGATTTGGCGGCACCTTTATCAGAATTTTTAGGCGTTACGGTCGTCACGATACTGATGTATTACGGATCACTACTCGTATTTGATAAAACTTTAGAGCCGGAAACATTTTTTGCTTTTATTTTTGCTTTTTATCAAGTCATTGAACCGGCCAAATCATTTGCCTCAGCATATTTCAATGTACAAAAAGGAATGGCGGCCCATGAAAGAATTCAAAAACTCATGGCCACAATACCGGAAGATGAATTGATACATTCCGATGGTACACATCTAAAATTCGAAAATGAGATTACTTTTAAAAATGTAAGTTTTGCGTATGAAGCAGACAACATGATTTTAAAAGAAATCAATCTACACATTAAAAAAGGAGAGATTGTAGCACTGGTAGGTTCTTCCGGAGCAGGAAAATCAACCATCGCCGACCTTTTGCCAAGATTTTATGATCCAACTTCCGGCTCCATAGTCATAGATGGCAAGAATTTTAAAGAAATTCCTCTATCTGTTATAAGGAGATTATACGGAATTGTTTCTCAAGAACCTATCTTGTTTCATGATTCTATTTACAACAACATAGTTTTCGGAAGGGAAAACATAGAAATGCAACAAGTTGAAGAAGCAGCGAAAATAGCCAATGCCCATGATTTCATTTCAGCACTTCCTGAAGGTTATCATACTAGCATAGGAGAACGTGGGGCAAAATTGAGTGGTGGGCAGAGACAGCGTTTGACCATAGCGAGAGCTATTTTAGACAATCCTCCTATTTTAATTCTTGATGAGGCTACTTCAGCTCTCGATTCAGAGTCTGAAAGATACGTACAAGATGCCATCCAGAAGGTCATTCAAAATCGAACTACCATCGTCATTGCGCACAGGCTTTCAACGATAATAAATGCAGATAAAATTGTTGTTGTGGATGCCGGACGAATTGTGGAGGTGGGCACTCATGAACAGCTCATGGAAAACGGACAGATGTATAAAAAATTTGTTGAAATGCAGAATTTCACATCATTGTAAAAAACTCTTGAAATAGTGTCTATACGAAATGGTATCACTTCCAAACCCTAAATTTCTTCGAGCAATATTTTGGATAGAAGAACCGCCAAAATCAAGTATTTTCCCACTTCCTGCATGAATCTTAATAATATGATCTATCGCTGCGAATGAAACATTATATTGACGCCCTTCCGGATTCATGGCGTTGAGTAAAAACAAGATTTCTTGACCATACTCTATAAAAAAAGAGACTCCAACTACTTTAGAATGAGTTGTTGCAATTAAAAAATAACCCACTTTTCGCTCAATAGCCGCTCTGCAAATTTTGGTTACTGCATTGCGATGATGTTTCAAATAGGCAGATGGATCGTGTTCAAAAATAAACTCCAAATTTGACATCTCATCTGAATTTGAAATCTCAATAAAACAAGTATTTGCATGTCTTAAATTACGCTTTGTATTCCTGTCAAATTTGCCTTCTAAATCCACATATACTGGTTCCAGACTGAGTTGTTGGAAAAATTTCTCCTCGTATGATATTACACTTTCCCAATCCGGTTTGGTGTACAGTCTAATATTAATATTCGTTTTGAAACTATGGGTTTTGAAATAGTTTAGAGCAAAAGATATCAACATGGCTTCAGCAGAAGTATCACCATAGACTTGAAAGTATCTGCACAGTACTGGTTGGCTGATATATGGGATAAAATACTTGGTTTTGGGATAGAAAGGCAACACCGCTCTATAATCTTCAATGATAAAAGCACTCCAAGATGATTCTGTCAGACAATCCAAAAACCACGACAACCCATAAATGATACCATGTCCATTTTGACAAACACATGCATCCCATTTTTGGGAATCGATGTCTTTTCTTTGTATAAGTTTTATCTGCAATCTATTCTTACTCCTTTTTAATCAGCATACAAACTATCGATAGCAGTTTTATACTTCTCCAATATCACACGTCGCTTTAGTTTCAACGTTGGTGTCAACTCAGCAAGCGAACCATCTTCTTTAATTGGCTCCCAAGCAGCATTCAACAAGGTGAATTTTTTAATTTTTTCAATGTGGCTCAGATCATTATTGACCTTATCTACCAATTCTTGAAATTTCGCCACTACCTTGGGGTTCTTCACTATTTCTTCGAGATTTGTCCATGTAATTTGGTGTTGCTCACACCAATATTTGAGAGAATCTATGGCAGGTACGATAAGCGCTGAAGTAAACTTCTTCTGATCGCCTACTATCATGGCTTGCTCTATGAGAAACTCCTCCTTGAGTCGAATTTCTATTGGTGCCGGTGAAATATATTTACCTCCGGAAGTCTTCAAAAGCTCTTTTTTCCTATCTGTGATCATCAAATAATCATTGTCAAGATAATGAATAAATCTGCCAATATCTCCGGTTTTAAAATATTTTACACCGTTGACATCCTTGAAAACTTCTCGTGTCAGTTCAGGTTGTTTATAGTAGCCTTGCATCACATTAGGTCCATGTACTAGAATTTCTCCTTCGCCTTCATTTTCGTTTATTTCGCTTCGATCTATGAAGACTTGCACACTTTCCAAAGGAATTCCAACGGTACCGATTTTTATTTTCAAATCTTGGTATCTATTCAATGAAATTACAGGAGATGTTTCTGTGAGACCATAGCCTTCGGTGATTATAATACCTGCTGATGAAAATACTTTAGCAATTTTTACAGGACAGGCAGCAGCTCCAACTGCTATCGCTTTGACTTGCCCACCTAAGGCTTCTCTCCATTTGCTGAATATCAACTTATCTGCAATTTTCAAAGAAATGCGTCTAAATAAACCATTCCGCTGATTAAATTCAAAATCATCCGTCAGTGACAAAGCCCAAAAAAACAAAGCCTTTTTCACTCCTTTCAATTCTAAACCTTTATTATAAATTTTTTCATACACCTTTTCTAATAATCTTGGAACGGTAGTAAAATAATGAGGTTTTACATCTTTTAAATCACCTGATTCGCCACCCAAATTGTTTGTACCCGTAAAATATATTTCCGCACCTGCTGATGTGTACACATACAAAACTGCTCTTTCAAAAATATGACATATCGGTAAAAAACTCAAAACTTTTTCTCCTCGGGACACAGGAATATATGGGATGCATGATTCCACATTGCTGATGATATTATCGTGTGTCAATACAACACCTTTTGGATTGCCTGTAGTACCTGAAGTATAGATAATTGTGGCTACATCTGTAGGTTGAATACTCTTACAAATGCGTTCCACCTCAATGAGTTGGGAGTCATTAAAACAATTCTTCCAATAATTGACACCATCTTCTCCATCAAAAGTGAAGATTTTTTTAAGCGTAGGAACGTTTTGATTTGCAGCGTGAACCTTGTCAAATAAGTCACCACTACCCACAAAACACAATTTTACCTCAGCCTCATTCATGATGTACTCATACTCTCTAGAACTTATGGTCGGATACATGGGAACGCTTATAGCTCCGATATATTGAATTGCTAAATCGACAACCACCCATTCCGGTCTGTTTTGATAGACGACTATGCCTATTTTATCATCCTTTTGAATACCTTCCAAGAGTAAACCTGAGGCGAGTTGTCTAGACATTTTCATGATGTCAGCGGTGCTGTGAAAAGACCATTGTCCATCGATACGAGATCCCACAAACCTATCCAATGGCCCATCATCAAATTGCTTGTGGATGTAATCAAAGAGTCTTTGTATTTTCATTTTGCAAATAAGTACTTCTGCTGTAAAGATAGCCTTTTTTTGATACGTTTTTTAAAAAATATAAGTATATGGTATTTCAATACAGTCAAAATACAAAATAACATTACACATAATGTTCAAAAAACTAAAAATACTTTGCAGTTACAGAATCTGAATTGACAGCGTCTTCCGGTTTTCCTTCGAAAAGCAAATGCCCTCCACCTGCACCTCCATTTGGCCCCAAGTCTATCATCCAGTCTGCCGCTTTTATGACATCTATATTGTGTTCTACCACTAAAACTGTGTGGCCATTCTCAACCAAAGCATGAAATGCCACTAAAAGCTTATTGATGTCATGAAAATGAAGACCCGTTGTGGGTTCATCAAAAATAAAAAATACATGTCCCGACGAACTGTCCTTTGTGAGAAAACTTGCCAATTTCACTCTTTGTGCTTCTCCTCCGGATAAGGTACTAGAGGATTGTCCCAATTTCACATAGCCTAAACCGACATCAAAAAGTGGTTGTAGTTTTGCGATGATGCTTTTTTTATTTTTAAAAAACTGAAGCGATTCTTCAATGGTCATATCAAGCACATCAAAAATATTTTTGTCTTGGTAAGTAACCTCAAGGACATCTTTTTTGAATCGCTTACCATTACATTCTTCGCAGACTAAATTGACATCTGCCAAAAATTGCATTTCAACCACAAGTTCACCTTCCCCTTTGCATGTGTCACACCTTCCACCATCGATATTGAATGAAAAATGCCTAGCTTCATATCCTCTGATCTTGGATAGCTGCTGATCAGCAAATAGTTTTCTGATATCGTCGTATGCTTTTACATAGGTTACAGGATTGGACCTGGATGATTTTCCTATGGGACTTTGATTGATCATTTCCACTGAAGCTATTGACTTCAGGTCACCTGATAACTTTTCAAACTTTCCAGCAGATGCGGCTATAGGATCGTTTGTGAATTGTTTCAGTGCCGGATATAAAATATGCTTTACTAATGTAGTTTTACCAGAGCCTGAAACTCCTGTGACGACGCTCAAGGTTTGCAAAGGAATGGTGACATCAATATTTTTCAAGTTGTATTGGCGCGCACCTTCTACCTTTATTTTCTGTAAAGTTTTCCTTTTTTGAGCAGAGATTGGTATGCTTTTTATCCCTTTTAGGTAATCAGCTGTAAGACTATCGACACTTTCTTTCATGAAAAATGAATAGTTACCAGCAAAAACTAAATCTCCGCCATGTATTCCAGCTAAAGGGCCAATATCCACAAGAAAATCTGCATTTCTGATTACAGCCTCTTCATGCTCTATAACGATGACCGTATTTTTTAAATCTCTCAATTTCTTCAGAACACGAACCAAGTTTTCCGTATCTCTAGGATGCAGTCCAACACTTGGCTCATCCAATATATACATTGAATTAGATAAATTACTACCTAGCGTACGTGTCAGATTGATCCTTTGGGTCTCACCACCACTTAAAGTACTAGCAAGTCGATCAATGGTGAGATATCCTAAACCTACATCTACCAGAGTCTCAATGCGCGATGAAATCTCAACTAAAATTCTTTTGGCAATAGAAAAATCATGATCGCTTAGTTGTAGTCCATCAAAATGTTCCTTGAGCTGATCTATAGAGATGTGTATCAAATCGGTGATGGATTTTGCTCCCACTTTCACATATTCTGCTTCCTTTCTCAATCTTCCGCCATGACACAAATTACAAACCGTTTTGCCTCTATATCTAGATAACATCACTCTGTTTTGAATTTTATAGGCCTCCTCTTCAAGGGATTGGAAATAGGCATCAATACCCAAAAAGTACTGATTCCCAGTCCACAATAGATTGTATTGGGACTGCGTCAAATCCTTAACCGGCTTGTGAATCGGAAAATCAAATTTATCTGCTGATTGGATAAGCTGATCCCAATAGAGTTTTCCCCTCTCACCTCTCCAACATGCAATCGCCTCCTGATATACCGAAAGGCTGTCATCCGGAATCACTCTATCCGGATCAATTCCGATCATCCTCCCATATCCTTCACATTTTGGACAAGCTCCGTATGGATTATTGAAATTAAACATCTGATGACTTGGCTCCAAAAACACCATTCCATCAAGTTCAAATCTGTTGTTAAAATAAAGCAACTCCCCATCCAAGGGTAATACTACACATTCTCCATGGGATTCATTGAAAGCTGAAGAAACAGAGTCTGAAATCCTATTTTTATTGTCTTCGTCTTGGCTGACAACAAATCGATCGATCAGTACAAATATTCTATTCTGATCAAATGATGCTGCATCTTTTTCAAATTCGACTTTGAAATCCTCTATTTGTATGATTTCGCCATCATAATAAACTCTTGAAAATCCTTTCTCGGATAACAAATCCAGCTCTTTTGTCAATGGCCTTTCTTCCGTGTGGTTGATCGGTATAAGAATATAAACTTTGGTGTCAAGGGGAAGGTTCATGATGGTCCGCATCACATCACTGACTTGATGCTTCTTGACTTCATTTCCTGAAATCGGCGAGATGGTTTTTCCTATTCTGGCATACAGTAATCTCAGATAGTCATAGATCTCTGTCATAGAACCAACCGTTGATCTGGCATTTGAAGTGCTCACTTTTTGCTCTATGGCTATAGCCGGGCAAATCCCCTTGATATAGTCCACTTCGGGTTTTTTTCTTCTATCCAAAAATTGTCTAGCATATGACGAAAGGCTTTCTACATATCTTCTTTGCCCCTCTGCATATAAAGTATCTATGATGAGCGATGACTTTCCAGAACCTGAAACGCCTGTGACAACCGTCAGTTTATATTTAGGGATGAAAAGCTCTATGTTTTTGAGATTGTTAGAGCGAGCTCCCTTGATATGGATGGTATTTTTAAAACTTATTTCTTCGCCAGCGATGACGTTTTTCATGCGAAGGTTTGAGAAAGTAAACTATTATTCAATAGAGATATGCGTATCACAATTACTGAAAAGATAATCTTAGCTGACTATCCATTTCAAAAGACCCATTATACTGGGTTATTTGTTTTTTGATTCTATTTCTTTGATATTTTCCTTTACTTCGGTTTCAATGCTGTTTTTTGCATTATTGAATTCTCTGATACCGCTTCCCAAGCCTCTCATCAATTCAGGTATTTTTTTACCTCCGAAAAACACTAAGACAATGAATCCTAATAAAAGAATCTCTTGACCACCTAATCCAAGCATATGGTTTTATTTTTGATTTAAAAAATTTTTAAAACACAAAGATACTACTATTAAACACAAAGGAGGTATAAAAGATTATCACCTGTCATGTATATTATTTTTAGTAATTTGATTCAAAACATCAACTAAATAAAAATTCTACGTCTTCTTTTGTCAATTTCTTGAAGAACGACCCATCATCCGAAATCAATTCAGAAGCAATATCCAACTTTTTCTCCTGCAGCTTCAATATCTTTTCTTCCACAGTATCTTTACAGATCATTTTGTAAGCGAAAATGGTGTTTTTCTGCCCTATTCTATGCACTCTGTCTATGGCTTGGAGCTCAGCTGCAGGATTCCACCACGGATCGACAATATAGACATAATCTGCAGCTGTTAAATTGATTCCGACACCTCCGGCTTTTAATGATATCAAAAATACTTTTACATCAAAATTCTCTTGAAAAGATTGGATAAGGTCTTTTCTCTTAGCAGCAGAGGTGCCGCCATCCAAGTAATGAAAATTAATCTGTTTTTTGTCCAGCTCTTGTCTAATGAGTTCAAGCATTTCGGTGAATTGAGAAAATACCAACATCTTGTGATCCCCTGAGTTTTCTAGAATTTCTCTTAGCAGTTCTTCAATCTTGACACCCACCATAGGCTTGATTTCCGAATTTTTCAACAGCCTTGTATCATCACAAATTTGTCTTAGTCTCAATAATCCTTCTAAAATATAGACGCCTGTTTTCTGAATACCTAAGTCCTCTATTTTTTTGAGCAAAGAAAGTCTGTAAAAATCCTTGTATTCATCATAAACAGCCCGCTGTTGCGAACCCATTTGGCACCAAATCACTGATTCAATTTTATCAGGAAGGTCAGAAGCGACTTCCTTTTTTGTACGTCTAAGCATAAAAGGTTTCAAGATGCTTTTCAGTAATTGCTGGCTTTCCTGATCTCGATCTCTATCAATAGGTATAGCAAAGTTGTTTTTGAAAAATTCCAGATTTCCTAGAAGTCCCGGATTCAAAAAATTGAATTGCGCAAATAAGTCATATGTATTGTTTTGATAGGGCGTTCCGGACAGAATCAGTTTATTTCTGGCTGGTATCAATTGGACGGCTTTTGTTGTAATTGCATCAGGATTTTTAATGGCTTGACTCTCATCCAAAATCACGTATTCCCAGTTAAATTTCATGAGAGATTCTACATCTATACGTGCAATACCATATGAAGTGATGATGACATCATGTCCATCAAAATGATCATCGCTGAAACTTCTCGAACTGCCGTAATAAATAAAGTATTTCAGCGAAGGCGCAAACTTTTGCAACTCGTTTTCCCAGTTATAAATCAATGTAGTTGGACAAATGATCAGGCTTGTCGGATTATTGTATTTGTTTTTCAAATAAGACAAAAAACAAATTGTTTGCAATGTCTTACCCAAACCCATATCATCAGCTAAACATGCACCCCAAGATATCTCATCCAATACCTGAAGCCATTGATATCCTGTCACTTGATATGGACGCAATGTTGCCAAAATATTGTCAGGTAAAGGTTCTGTATTCACATCTTTGAGATGCAATAGTCGTGATTTTTTATCGTCCAATTCCTTTCTAATATCACGATCTGAAATTTGATCAAACAATATATCGATGATATTAAATTGCTTCTTGCTGAGTTTTATTTCATTTGATTTTGATGTGGATCCCAGTTTAAAAACGGTAAAGTACTTTTTTATCCACTCTTCAGGAATCATTCCGAATGATCCATCATCCAAAATTACAAAATTCTGTTTTGCCAATATAGCGTGCCGAAGGTCTTTAAATTGTATCTTGTTCTCTCCCCATGAAACTTCAACTTGGATATCAAACCAATCCATACCACTGGAAATACTCATCTTCCATTCAGGTGTATTGGTATTATACCTAAATTTTTTTAACTCCTGAATACCGATTATTTTTATTTCCTTGTCTATTAACGTCTTAGTGGTTTCTATGAACCAGTTATTTTTCATGACCTCATCAAAACCCAAGTGAAACCCATCTTCAAAGTCTTGAGTAGCAAATAAAGGGTTCAGACTGCGTATGTATTCATTGAAGCTGAGTTCTTTCAATCTGTCTCTCCTTGTGTAGATTTGACCATCTCCTTCAGTGGAAATGATGAATTCTTTAAAACTATGAATGGACAAATCATGCTGACCATATTGTGCTCTGGTTTCTATCACCAAATAGTTATCACTGTTTTCCCTAAAGTAAATAACCAATTGTGGTTCTAACTTTTGCTCTATCAACTGCATTGATTCCGGAAATGAAAGATTAAATTTTTCTCTCAACGGCAGTAAAAACTGTGACAACACTTCTTCTTTCTTGAACTTAGGGATATATATCTTTGAAGCCTTTAATTCGAGTAAAAAGTTGGCCAAATCTTCATCATCCACCAAATATAAAGTATTGTCTTTTTGTGCTAATTGACCAAAAAAAACATCTATTTCCGTTCTATTTAGATCTTCACCATCTAGAATGTAAAACGTTTCCAAAATATAAAATGAGCCTTCTTCCAATAGCCTGAATTGAACTGCGGGTTTTTCCAAAGATAGTTTTACTTGTTCTACATGAGATTCTTGTATTCGCGTTGTATCTGAATTCACCAGATAGGTTAGACCATAATTAGAAAATGTTTCCCAATCTGAGCGCAATTGCTTGAAGAATTGGCGTATGTGAACAGTTTCGTCATGTTCAAATGTTGGAGATCCCTGAAAAACTTTATAATGTAAAATTCCATCAAAAACATCTCTTGGTAACTTAGACATTTCTGCTAAGTTTTTCTCCTCATGAATAGAAATTTCTTGGTACTTGATGGTTCCGGATTTTCTTTTGTCTTGCCTCAATAAACCCAAGCGAATTGTGTCTGTCGATACTTCATTTTTAGATATCTGAAGAAATATTCCAATTTTCTCTTCTTGCTTGGAAGTATATGGTAAGATATCTAAGTACTTGGAATCATCCATTTTCAACAACTCTGTCAATGTGGATAGGCGCTCCAAAAATTGGAATGAGATAGGTGTTTTGCTAATTTCAATATTTCCGGTATCTTGGACTTTAAACTGAAATTGTTGCGCTTCTTCATCTTGTATCGAAAGACCGTATTTTTCTAATAACCTATTTTTTTCAAGATCATAATTATAGAATTTTTTAAATGGATATTGGAAACTGTAATTATAGATATGGAAAGTAGCCATCTTGGCATGCAGACATAAATGGTGAGTTGAAATTTCTCTACAGGAACAATATATTTCCAATCCATTCATTTCATTCACCTTCAAAGATACGATGTAGAGTAGTGATTCGAACCTAAATGCGCATTGATATCCATTATCTAGAGTTTTAACTTCATACTTTGTTTTCGCAAAATCATAATGATTGATAGTGTTTTTTACTTCTTTGAATACAAATCTTGAGAAGTCTTTTACATTAGGAAGTACAAACGGTGGCCATGTTTTCCAGTGTTGAAGATGCTTATTTTCAATATTAGCGTTTATGGATGATTCTGCATTCAAACTATTACAAACAGATATCACCACGGCATAGATATGGCTGCAGGCTGCATTTTTTTGGAATTCTTGACAGCTACATATTGCGCTATAAACACCTTTATATTCTTTTATGATCACTGATTCCTGGCCATTTTGGAAGTTGGGTGTTACAAAAGTCCAGTAATTGTTCACCCTTTTCCTAAGCGCTACGGTTCCACCAATGACTTCCAATAAAACCTTTGCCTCCGATGTAAACTCCTGATCTTTCAGCGAATCATACAAGGTCCCAATCTTAGTCTTATCAAGGCCCTGATACAATGTCATCAATCATTGTTTTTACACCGCACCATGGTCAAAATTGTAGCGATTGCTACAGTTTCATCCGTTTCGTCATAGACTTCCACGTACCATTTTACAATTCCCTTTGTATAGTCTTCCTCTTCTCTTTTTTCTTGGAGTATTTTTTCTTTTACTGTAAGTTTAACACCTATCGTCATACCCGCATAGACAGGTTTGGTAAACCTACATTCTTCTAAACCGTAATTCAGTAAAACAGGGCCTTTAGCAGCATCAACAAATAAACCTGCAGCCGCTGACAATACAAAATATCCATGTGCCACTCTCTTCGTAAAGATCGTTCCATCGAGTGATGTTGCATCAGTATGCGCATAAAAATGATCCCAAGACACATTGGCAAAATTGACAATATCAGTTTCAGTGATGGTACGTTTGTGCGTAACCAATGTCTCTCCTATCTCTAATTCTTCAAAATGTTTTTTGAAAGGATGGACTACATCTATTATAAACTTTCCACCGGGTTGATATTGCTGGGTTATGGCAGAAATACTGGTAGGCGTACCTTGAATGGCGCATCTTTGCATATAATGTTTCACACCTCTCAAACCTCCCATCTCTTCACCTCCACCTGCGCGTCCCGGGCCACCATGTACCAATAAAGGCATCGGTGAGCCATGGCCTGTGCTTTCCTCCGCTGACTCACGATTTAATACCAAAATCCTACCATGGTGTGTTGCAGCTGAAAGAACATAATCTCTTGCCAGATCATCATCATAGGTCACAATCGTACTCACCAAAGATCCTTTGCCTAGTCTTGATAGTGAAATGGCATCTTCCAATGAGCGATATGGCATGAGCACTGACACAGGACCAAAAGCTTCTGTCTCGTGTATGATATTGTCTGCAAATGGTGCATCATGCCTCAAAAGCATAGGTGACAAATAAGCACCATTTTCTTTATCTCCCAAAGCTATATCAAAATGTTCTAAATCACCATAAACCATATTTGCCGAAGTCAGCAAGCGTTCTACTTTTTGTTTGACTTCTTGAACTTGAGATTTCCCAGCAAGTGCACCCATTCTTACGCCTTCTACCCTTGGATCTCCAATAGGAATACCTTTTAATGAGGTAGAAATGGCTGTCTGGACATCATCAATGAACTGTTCGGGCACCATAATCCTTCTAACAGCAGTACATTTTTGGCCTGCTTTTATGGTCATTTCTTTCCTTATCTCCTTTATAAAAACATCAAATTCAGGTGTTCCCGGCGCTGCATCTTCTGCTAAAATGATGGCATTGAGTGAGTCCGCTTCAATATTAAATGGAACAGATTCCTGCATCAAATTTTTATTTGACTTCAGGAAAAGTCCTGTGCTTGCTGATCCGGTAAATGTTACCACATCTTGATAGTTCACATGATCGAGAAGCTCGTTGGCGCTGCCACAGATCAGTTGCAATGCGCCTTCCGGCAAAATTCCGGACTCAATGATATCTCTCGCTACTGCTTCTGTAAGATAAGAAGTGACAGTTGCCGGTTTTACTATTGCGGGCATCCCCGCCAACCAATTCACTGCACATTTTTCCAACATTCCCCAAACAGGGAAATTGAATGCATTTATATGCACGGCAACACCTTCTTTTGGTACCATAATATGATGACCAATAAAAGTACCGCCTTTACTCAATCCTATTGACTCTCCTTCTGTGTAAAAAGAAGCATTGGGCAATTTTCGTCTCAAACTCGCATTTGCAAAAAGGTTACCGATGCCTCCATCGATATCTATCCAAGAATCCGTCTTCGTTGCTCCTGTTTTATAACTGATTTGGTAATACTTATCTCTTCTTTCCTTCAAATACAAGGCTAAGGCTTTCAAAGCAAGACCACGTTCAGTGAACGTCATCTTTCTCAGGTTTTTATTACCAACTTTTCTACCATAGGAAAGCATTTCACCGAAATTCAAGCCTTCAGTGGAGGCAGAACCAATAATTTCACCTGTGCATGCATCGTAAAGTAACTGGCCGTCACCAATTCCCGATTGCCAATTACCACAACTATAACTTTGTAATTTCATATGAGGAAGTATAAATTTTGCGAAGATAAAAAATTGATGACAAAAGATACAATTTTAGAAATTCTATGCCATGTTCATTAACAAAAAAGCCCAAACTTTTGGCTTGGGCTTTTAATATACATTCTTTTGGGGCACCTATGCACTTAATGCTGCAGCACCTCCAACTATTTCTGATAATTCCTTTGTGATTGCTTCCTGACGAGCTTTGTTGTAATTTATTTTAAGCTCTTTCATCAATTCTTCAGCATTGGTAGTGGCATTATCCATCGCAGTCATACGAGCACCATGTTCTGATGCATGATTATCCAATACAAATTTCTGGAAGGTAGTATGTAGGATGCTAGGAATCAAATACTCCAATAATGACTCTTTATCGGGATCAAAAAGATAATTGGCCTTTTTCTTTGGATGATGTTGAGCACCTATTTGGTTGTCTTCATTTTCTATTGGCAAATATTGTGCACAAATTGGAATTTGAAATGCGGCATTTTTAAACTGCCCATAGCAAACATCCACGACATCATATTGCTTAGATGTGTAATTGTCCATCAAAAATGTTGAAACCCTAGAAATATTATCAAAGCTTAGGTCTGAAAATAAATCTACATACGTCGAGACCAAAGTAGCGCCGGCATATCTCTTTTTTAAGATATCAAATCCTTTTTTGCCAATAAATATCAATGAAAGGTTGCCTTTTGCCAACTGCTCTTGATACTTTGTCTCTATCTTTTGAATGGCCTCTTTGATGATATTGCTGTTGAAGGCACCAGCCAATCCTCTGTTTGAAGTGATGACCACAACAGCCACTTTCTCATGTTCCCTCTTAGCCACAAAAGGAGACTGGATATCTCCTTCTAAATTTGCAACCAAATTCTTCATCATTTTGTCCAAACGATTGGCATATGGACGCATTTCCACGATGGCTTGCTGAGCCCTACGCAACTTTGATGCAGAGACCATTTTCATTGCCTTCGTGATCTGTTGCGTCGATTGAACAGATTTTATCCTTTCTCTGACTTCCTTAAGCTTTCCGGACATGATCAGGTTTTATTCCGTGATTATTTAAATTGGGCACCGACTTCAGAACCGACCTTTTTCAAAACATCCAACACCTCGTCTGAAAGTTGACCTTTACGAATAGATGTCAATGTTTCTCCGTGTGTACGCTCTAATGTAGTCAAGTACATTTCTTCAAATTCCTTGATTTTATGGGCTGGAACACTACGCAACAAACCTTGGGTTCCAAGATATATGATTGCTACTTGTTTCTCTACAGGTACCGGAGAATATTGTGGTTGTTTTAGAATTTCCACGTTTCTCTTTCCTTTCTCAAGGACTGATTGTGTAGCAGCATCCAAATCCGAGCCGAACTTTGCGAACGCTTCCAATTCACGATACTGTGCTTGATCCAACTTCAATGTACCGGCTACTTTTTTCATGGACTTAATCTGAGCATTTCCACCAACCCTTGATACAGAGATACCTACATTGATAGCAGGACGAATACCGGCGTTGAAAAGATTTGATTCCAAGAATATTTGTCCGTCAGTGATAGAGATCACATTGGTAGGTATATAGGCAGATACGTCACCGGCTTGGGTTTCTATGATCGGTAATGCAGTCAGAGATCCACCACCTTTGACCAAACCTGCATTTTTTAATGCGTCAGGCAAGTCATTCATATTTTGGGCAATGGTATCGTTATTGATAATCTTTGCTGCCCTCTCTAATAATCTAGAGTGAAGGTAGAACACGTCTCCAGGATACGCTTCACGTCCTGGCGGTCTTCTCAACAATAATGATACTTCTCTATAGGCAACTGCTTGTTTTGATAAGTCATCATAAATGATCAATGCAGGCCTTCCTGTGTCTCTGAAATATTCACCGATTGCCGCTCCGGCAAAAGGTGCATAGAATTGCAATGGAGCCGGATCTGATGCTGAAGCTGCTACTATTGTAGTGTATGCCATTGCACCGCCTTCTTCCAATGCTTTCATCACTTGAGCAACGGTAGATGCTTTCTGTCCTGAAGCCACATAAATACAATATACAGGTTCACCTCTATCATAGAATTCCTTTTGGTTGATAATGGTGTCTATTGCAATAGCTGTTTTTCCGGTTTGTCTATCCCCGATGATCAATTCTCTTTGTCCTCTTCCTATCGGAATCATAGAGTCGATAGCCTTAATTCCGGTTTGTAAAGGTTCGTTGACCGGTTGTCTGTAGATGACACCCGGCGCCTTTCTTTCGAGTGGCATTTCATATGTCACACCTTCTATTGGACCTTTACCATCAATAGGTTGTCCCATGGTGTTAACAACTCTTCCAACCATACCTTCACCTACTTTTAAAGAAGCAATGCGCTTGGTACGTCTTACAGTGGATCCTTCTTTGATTCCATCACCAGGGCCCAATAATACCACACCGACATTATCTTCTTCAAGGTTCAAAGCAATCGCTTGGACACCATTTTCAAACTCTACTAATTCTCCGGCTTGAACCATTGATAATCCAAAAACACGGGCAATACCATCTCCAACTTGTAATACCGAACCTACCTCTTCTAGTTCTGCTTCTGTATTAAATCCGGATAACTGCTGTTTGAGTATTGCTGATATTTCATCAGGTTTGACACCAACCATAACTATGTTTTTTTAAAATTTAAATTATTATTTGTTCTCAAATTCTTTTTTGATCAACTCAAGCTTTCTTTGAACACTTGAATCTATTCTTTTATCTTGTGTCTCCACAATAAAGCCTCCTATAATGGAAGGATCAATTTTCGTGGTCACTTCTACTTTGTCCATCGTAAGATCACTGTTCAATAATTTTGATTTGATTTCAGAAAGTGTGTTTTCTGATAAATCTGTGGCTGATGTGATCGTCACGGTGGTGATCCTGTTGTGTACTTTGTATTGATTGATAAACTCCGCAGCAATTTCAGGTAAGTACATTTCTCTACCTTTTTTTATCGCAATATCAAAGAAAGCCATCGTCAATTGACCCAACTTATCACCAAAAAGTACTTTAAATATCGATGCTTTTTTCCCTGCATTGATGATGGGACTTTTTAGCATCAATATCAAATCTCTACTCTTCAAAGCGTTATTAAATTCCTTTATGTCTTTATAGGTATTCTCTAGGCTGTTTTGCTCAATGGCCAAGTCCAAGAGTGATTTTGCATATCGAGTCGATATCCGATTAACAGACATATACTTTTATTTATGGTATTAATTAGTTGAGATGCAGGTCTTTTACAAATGTGTCTGCCAGCTTTTGCTGCTCAGCATTGGATTGTAAATCTTGCTTTAAAATCTTTTCGGCGACGGATAGAGCCATAGCACCTATTTCATTTTTAACATCAAGCATCATCGCATTTTTTTGATTCTCGATGTCCGTCATGGCAGCAGCGGCAATTTTCGCTGCTTCCTGCTTGGCTTTTTCTTTGCCCTCAGATATCATTTGGTTTTTGATCTCCTTTGCTTCTTGAAGGATTTTAGACCTTTCTTCTCTGGCTTCTCCTAAAAGTTTTTCAATGTCGGATTGCATTTTTTCCATTTCTTCCCGAGTTTTCTTGGCTTGATCTATGGAACTCTGAATATCAAATTCTCTTGTGGCAATCGCTTCAGCAATAGGTTTGAAGGCAAACTTACCTGCTAAAAACCAAAATAATAAAAATATAACCAGTGACCATATTGCTAATCCCGGTGTAGGCTGAAATGGTGCAAATGTGATTAGTGCAATCATATTTTTAAATCTATTATTATTTTAAAATTCATTCAATTTTTTTAAAAGTAGAACGCTCGGCCAACCGCTCTGCTATTCTACTTTTATCAATTCTCTTTTCCTTAGGAGATTACGCCATAAGGATAGAAAGCAAGATAGCGATCAAAGCTGCTCCTTCTACGAAAGCGGCCATGATGATCATGTTTGATCTGATATCTCCTGATGCTTCCGGTTGTCTTGCGATAGCTTCCATCGCTTTTCCACCGATCAATCCGATTCCGATACCTGCTCCTATCACTGCTAATCCTGCACCTAGTGCTGCTAATGTTCCAGTCATGATATTATTTGGTTTATTTTAAAAAATTATATCCTTATTAATGATGTCCTTCCTCTACATGATGATGATCCTCAATGGCTGCCCCAATATATGAAGCTGTCAAAATAGTGAATACAAAGGCTTGAACAAATGCCACAATCAATTCAATCGCCATCATAAACATGGTCAATGGTATAGAAACCACCGTACCTAATACACTGCCTCCAAGACTGGCTCCTGATTGTCCAAAAATAAATATCAAACCCACAAAACTCAAGATGGCGATGTGTCCGGCAGAAATATTTCCTGCCAAACGCAGCATCAATGTCAATGGCTTGATAAATAATCCCATCACTTCCACGCCGGCTAATAATGGTTTCACAAAAACCGGTACACCAGGCATCCAAAAAATATGACTCCAATAATGTCTGTTACCACTTAAATTAACAATGATAAACACCAATACTGCTATCACCAAGGTTACAGAAAGTGATCCTGTGATATTGACACTTCCTAAAAATGGAATTTGTCCGAATAAATTCAATCCAAGGATGAAGAAAAAGATACTCATCAATAAAGGTAAGTATTTCATATATTTTTCCTTCCCAATAAACGGTATGGCTACTTCATCCCTGATAAACAAGAAAATCGGTTCAATTAATCCTTGCATTCCCTTAGGTGCTTTCTCCGGATTACTTTTATATCTTTTAGCTATTTTCAAAAACATCCACAATAAAAACAAAGACACCAGAATCATACCTACCACATTTTTAGTAGGTGAAAAATCCATAAATGATGTCATACCACCACCTAAAATACCTCCGTCCAATGTGGACCGTGGATCCATCTTAAACTCTTTACCTTCAAACTGTACATAATGGACGTCCCTCATCTTACCGTCAATATTCTCTTGCTTAGTAACAAAAGCATGTTCAGGTAACTCTGCACTTCCCACCTGTGGAAATGAAGTATCATTGACTCTATATACACTTCCTAGATGCATAACATATCCATTGTAGGATTGATGCCCATCTTCATGGTGGCCCGGATGAAATTTTGCAGAACTGAACATTTCTACGCCTTTATCCTTCGAGTATAAAATGGTGGGTAGTGGGAATGTTTTTTCTAAAATGGTGTACACATTGGCATCACTGATATGGTGTACAGCTGTTCCAGCAGGGTCAAACTTTTGCTCCGCTTTGTGGTCAGAAGAATGCATTTGCTCTTCATTTTCATGGACAGTTGCATTAGCATGTGTAGAATGACCTTCCTCATGTTGTGAAAAGGTAGGTAGTATAGCGAAAAATAAATATATTAAAGTCAAAAAAATCCTCTGCATCATGTATTCGGTATTGCCAGATTTTCAAAATTTGCCGCAAAGGTAGTCATATTATTTTTCAAATAATAGCATTGATATCCTTTTATTTATTAAAAAAATCAAAGGAATCATGTATATTTTGGGTATTAGCGAGCCCCAAGCAAAAATTAATTGTCAGTAGATAAATATGTAATTGCAATTATTCAAACCCTAAAAAGGCCTGAAGTCCATAAAATAGATGCGAAAAATCAAATGTTAAATTCAAAATTTGACGCATTGTCACTGCTCAAAACACAATGACATCTTTAATTTGACGCATAAATTACATATCAATCAATGGCATCAGCTTGTGCCTTTCGGTGTATAATATCCACACATCAACCAACAATATAATGCCTCCAATCAAAATTGTGGAAGGATCCATGACTAAATGATGCACTATAATTCCTATGATGACCGGGAAAAGTACCAAAGCACCTAGTGCCCTAGTTCTAGGAATTAGAACTAAAATGCCACCCAATACTTCAGCAAAACCGACTAATGGCATCAACCACGTAATGGTGTTAAATGCGTCAAACAACTTGGCTTGTTCCGGAGTCATTTCCGGCATTGGTAAGTATTGGAAAAACTTGTTTAATCCGGAATTCAACATCATTAGTCCCATTAAACTGAAAATAATTGTTTTTGCGATCTTCATGTAATAAAATTTTAAGGGTGCAAGATAACCATTCTATCCAATTAAAATTTTGAAAATGTGAATTTTCTGTTCAGTCATTCAGATTCATTACCATGATTATAATTTATGGCGGTTTGTGTATTTAATGTGCAAGATTGGTCTTGATATCTCTGAATCGCATTGTCAAAGCCGCCGCTACCAAAAGCAATACTCCGGCAAATATTATGGCATTTTGTGGGTTGTTCCCAAGAAAATGTTTCAATACGCTACCAAAAGTAAGGGTTTGCAAGATCATTGGGATCACGATCATCATGTTGATGATACCTATATACACACCATACCTTTCTTGTGGTATCTGATTGATGACAAGTAAATACGGTATACCCATGATACTGGCCCAACCGATTCCAAATCCTGAAATTGCTTTAAATAAGAGGTATTTATTTGAAATAAATGGGAACCATAAAAATCCAACCGCTGCCAAAAGAAGACATAAGAAATGGACTTTTTTTGCACCGTATTTTGTTGCCAAGCCTACGAGTAGAAAAGCCACTAAAAAAGTTGCTCAACATTTCTATACAAGCATATTAAGGCATTGATTTTGTAATACCATATAACTTCTAACCTGAATGCTTATCTTTGCCGCATGTTTCCAAAATATGACGTTATCGTAGTAGGCGCCGGTCATGCCGGGTGTGAAGCTGCTGTTGCGGCGGCTAATATGGGTTCGAAGGTTCTCCTTGCTACCATGAATATGAATACTATTGCCCAGATGTCATGTAATCCTGCCATGGGAGGCGTGGCTAAGGGACAGATAGTAAGAGAAGTGGATGCATTGGGTGGATATTCAGGAATTGTTGCTGATCATTCTATGGTGCAATTTAGGATGTTGAATATGTCCAAAGGACCCGCGATGTGGAGCCCACGCACCCAAAACGACAGGATGATGTTTGCTGCAAAATGGCGCATGATGTTAGAGTCACATCCCAATATTGACTTCTGGCAAGAAACCATTCCAGGACTATTGATAAAAGATGGTCGGTGTCACGGTGTTATGACAGGTCTTGGACTGGAGATAGAATCAAAAACTGTGATACTAACGAATGGCACCTTTCTTAATGGCATCATTCATATCGGCGAAAAGCAGTTCGGGGGCGGCAGAGCAGGGGAAAAATCTGCTACCGGAATCACTGAACAACTCATTAGCTTGGGTTTCGAAGCCGGTAGAATGAAAACCGGTACACCTCCTAGAGTAGATGGCCGCACATTGGATTACTCTAAAATGGAAGTACAAAAAGGTGATGAAAAAATTCAACGATTCTCATTTACAGATACGCCTTTACCTTCTTCTCAGCTTCCATGTTACATCACCTACACAAGTACAGATGTGCATGAAAGTCTGAAAGAAGGCTTTGATAAATCTCCCATGTTTAATGGACGCATACAAGGAGTTGGGCCGAGATATTGCCCTTCCATTGAAGATAAAATAAATAGATTTTCTGATAAAGATAGACATCAGCTCTTTGTGGAACCGGAAGGTTGGAATACCTGTGAGATTTACGTCAATGGGTTCTCTTCATCATTACCTGAAGATGTCCAATATAAAGCACTTCGTCAGGTTCCCGGATTTGAATCAATGAAGATGTTTAGACCTGGATATGCTATAGAATACGATTATTTTCCACCAACACAATTGGATGTCAATTTGGAAACAAAATTGATCAAAAACCTCTTTTTTGCAGGTCAAATAAATGGCACCACGGGATATGAAGAAGCAGCAGCGCAAGGTTTAATCGCCGGAATCAACGCCCATTTGAAGATCACAGAAAAGGAGCCTTTTGTATTGAAGAGATCACAAGCTTACATTGGTGTACTTATAGATGACTTGGTCAATAAAGGCACCATTGAACCGTACAGAATGTTTACATCAAGGGCAGAATATAGAATTCTTCTGAGACAAGATAATGCCGATATACGTCTAACACATCTTGCAAAATCAATCGGTATGCACCACTTGGAAAAGCGAATGGACAGCGTCCTAAATAAACAGAGTGGAATCGCACAGATCATAAAATATTTTGAAGATACTAGCATCACTCCTGATCAAATAAATGACTTTCTACTGTCCGTAGGATCATCGGTCACAAAGCAAAGCCAAAAAGCCATTTCTTTAGTGACTAGGCCTGACTTCGGTATTGTACAAATGCGTTCACATCTTCCTAACCTTGATCAATTTTTATCTGCTTGGGATGAAGACACGGTTTTGTGCGCTGAAACTGAGATGAAATATGCCGGATACATCAGAAAAGAACAAGAAACTGTGGACAAGATGGAACGGTTGGAATCCGTGAAATTATCTGATAAATTTGACTACCAAAATTTGAAATCATTATCTTTCGAAGCCCGTGAGAAACTCACTAAAATAAGGCCAAGAACCATTGGCCAAGCGTCCAGAATCAGTGGAGTTTCTCCTTCGGATATTTCAATTCTATTAGTTCATGTAGGCAGATAAATAATTCAAAATGAAATCCACACATTGTTGTCCAAAATGCAACTGTAATGAAATAGCTAAAGTTAAGGGAGGTGCTTTCAAAGGTAATCTGTACAACACTATTTCTACTGGACTCAACACCATCTACCTCACTAGATATATCTGCCTCTCTTGTGGGTTTACAGAAAACTATGTGGAAGATACAGACGATCTAGAAAAGTTGGCAAAAAGACATAGAGTTGATTTCGAAAATCAAGAGTTTGTGTAATATGACTTTGTTTAAGGCAAGTTTAACATATTAAAAATGTAACAATCAAGTCATTTTAATGTCTTATCTTTGTTTCAATAACGAAATTATTATTTTCAAATCATCAAAATCAATTTTATGAAATCTATTTTTTATACCCTCTTTATAACCATTATTTTTGCCTTATCAGCTCGGGCCCAAAATTGTGTGGAATCAAAACAAACGATGAGCCTTGGACCTCAGAATGGTTTTTTTATTGAGATAGAAGGCGCTGACGCTAAATTGGCTCAAGATGTCCTAGAAAACTCTACAAAAGAATATGGTAAGTGGAAGAAAAACTCAAAGAGTAAAGAATATACCATGCTTGGTGTGAAAATTCCAATGATCAATGGTTCTTCTCCATTAGACCTTTATGTCAAATATGATGATGGTAAAGAAATGGCAACCACATATTTATGGGTAGATATGGGCGGTGCTTTTGTTAATTCAATGGATCATAAATCACAAACCGAAGGCATCAGAACCTTTATGACCGACTACTACAATAATGTAAGAAAAAAAGTGGTTGAAGCAGAGGTCAAAAAAGAAGAAAAACAACAGGATAAATTAGAAAAAGAATTGAGAAAATTGGAAGATAAAAACAAAGATTTACACGACGATATTGAGAAATACAAACAAAAAATAGCCGAAGCAGAGAGAAATATCGAAGTGAATCTTGAAAACCAAAAGGCAAAAGCATCTGAAATAGAACAGCAAAAAATGGTAGTAGAGAAAGTTGTCGAAAAGCTCAACAACATAGGTAAATCATACTAAGAGTTCTAAAATAAATAAAAAAAAACGCAGGGTCTGATGAAGGCTCTGCGTTTTTTATTGACATCCATACATTATTTTTATCCTGCTTTGTGATAAATTGTTATTTTTGTCAATAGGCAATCCACTGATTCGTTTGAAAAACATCAACCCAAAATATCAAGTATCTCAAAAGCCATTGAAAGATGTGGCTTATTACCTGTCCGGAATAGCAGAAAAGAACCACGTTATATTGGGTGAAACTATAACCTTGATGGAGTCCACATCTCCTTCAAAAGTTGTAGTGGCCCGTAAAATATTAAATAGTATTATTGAGACACCACGACCAGAACGATTGCGCATTGGCGTTACCGGCCCTCCCGGTGTCGGCAAAAGCACTTGGCTCAATGCCTTTGGATATTTTGTCAGTTCACAGGGAAAATCTACGGCCATTTTAGCCATTGACCCTAGCAGCACCAATTCTAAAGGTTCTATTCTCGGTGATAAGACACGTATGGACATCATTGGTCGCCATAGTGATGTGTTCATTCGACCTTCCCCTTCGGGATCTGTTCTAGGGGGAATCTCACGGAATACTATGGAATCACTTCTCGTTTGTGAATATGCAGGCTTTGACTATATATGTATTGAAACAGTAGGTGTAGGCCAATCCGAAATCGCTGTTGCTGAGCAAGTGGACATCAATATATTAATTCTACAACCAGGTAGCGGTGATGACATTCAAGGGATCAAACGAGGAATTATGGAAACTGCTGACATCATTGTGGTCAATAAAGCCGACGGAGCCCTCACAGGTTTAGCTGACCAAACTAGATATCAGTTTCAGTCAATCATCAAGTATTTACACCACCAACTCCCTCATTGGGAAATTCCGGTGATTTTGACCTCCGGACTTCAAAGTAAAGGATTTACAGAGATAATGGAGCAAATCAACAAGTTTTCCATTCTTTCTAGTGCTTCAGGCTATATCTCGGAAAAAAGAAAAGATCAAGGATTGAAATGGTTTGAACAGCAAGGTCTCTTGGCGCTGCAGCACCATTTTCTAAATAACCCAAAAAATAAAACCAAATATCTTGAGATCACGGATAAAATAAAGGATGGCACCCTGCATCCTATCCAAGCTATAGATCTTTATTTGGATTTGTTGGGATAGGATTTTTTCCTTTATTTGTTATGTTGCATGATGTGCGTTACGATGGATTGTATAGGAATCTTATGTTGCAATCGATGTCCATAACCTGTAGTTATACTCAGCTCACTTTTGCTCCATGCTTTATGGATATGATGACTTCCATCAACAGGTATGACGTTATCTGTAGTATCATGGATGATGAGTCCATCGATGTCAAAGTCTTTAACTAAATGTGTTGCCACAATATCATCCAATGTTTCTCCAAGCGATGTTTCAAAGTATCGGATAAAGGCAAGTCTGATTCTTTGCGAAAGATTCAACATCTCGAACATCGTTGTGATGGGTTGACGCATATCAAACGTTGGTGCCATTACCACTATGTATTTTACCGGAAACCGATATTTGTGGTACCCGTACATCGATGCATATCCTCCGGCTGAATGGCCTACTAAAATATCACCTCCATATTTTCTGATACAGCAATCTATCCATTGGGCATAGAGAAATGGAGAGAATATTTTTGATGTACTGTGACCATGTCTTGGTGCATCCAATGCGTAAATATCATATCCTCTTTTGGTCAGAATATCAATGAATGGATTCCATCTACCGGAATTGCTTTTCCATCCATGGGCAAACCATATTTTTGGGCCATTTCCCTGCCATCTGTACACTTGTATGACGTCACCATTCAATTGGACTGTTAGCTTTTGTGCCTTTATCAAGCATTGTTCTTGTTGAGGGGAAGGCATCACTTTTTTGGGTCTAGAAAAAAAATAGCCTATGATTTTTGCAGCCAATAATGGTGAAAAAAACCCTATAAAATGAATCAATTTCCCAATCAATACAGCGCGGGAACTATTAACCATGCCTTCTACATATTACGTCTGTACCTACCGCCTACCTCATACAAGGCATTGGTGATTTCACCTAATGTACAGCTTTTGGAAGCATCCATGAGTTTTTCAAACAGATTTTCATTCTGTATGGCTGATTTTTGCAACGCTGACAGAACATCCTTTGACATAGCTTGATGCGCCTTTTTTACTGATTCGACCTCAATGATTTGATCTTGTTTTTCTTGCTCTGTGGCTCGAATGACTTCTTTCGGTATGATCGTCGGGGATCCTTGGTCAGAAAGGAAGGTATTGACTCCGATGATCGGATATTCTCCGGTATGTTTTAATGTCTCATAATAGAGTGATTCCTCTTGAATTTTACTTCTTTGATACATGGTTTCCATCGCGCCCAAAACTCCACCTCGTTCAGTGATATTGTCAAACTCTGCCAATACTGCTTCTTCCACTAAATCCGTCAATTCCTCTATGATGAATGAGCCTTGATTAGGATTTTCATTCTTTGCCAATCCCAGTTCTTTGTTGATGATAAGTTGAATCGCCATGGCTCTTCGCACACTTTCTTCTGTCGGTGTGGTGATGGCTTCATCATAAGCATTAGTATGGAGAGAATTGCAGTTGTCATAGATTGCGTACAGTGCTTGAAGCGTCGTCCTGATATCATTGAAGGCAATTTCCTGAGCATGTAGCGATCTCCCGGATGTTTGTATGTGGTACTTCAATTTTTGCGATCTCTCATTGCCACCATACTTATGTTTGATTGCTTTCGCCCAAATCCTCCTTGCAACCCTGCCTATAACGGAGTATTCAGGATCAACCCCATTGGAAAAGAAAAAAGATAGGTTAGGCGCAAAATCATCAATGTGCATGCCTCTGCTAAGGTAATATTCGACGTAAGTAAATCCATTGGAGAGAGTGAATGCCAGCTGAGAAATAGGATTAGCTCCTGCTTCTGCAATATGATATCCTGAGATTGACACAGAATAAAAGTTTCGTACGTTGTGATCTATGAAATATTGCTGCACATCACCCATAAGCCTTAATGAAAACTCAGTGGAAAATATACATGTGTTTTGTGCCTGGTCTTCCTTCAAAATATCCGCTTGAACTGTGCCACGAACCGAAGACAGTGCTTTCGTTTTCAGCATATTATAGACATCTGGCGTCAGTACTTCATCACCTGTGATACCAAGGAGTAAAGTGCCCAATCCGTCATTTCCGGAAGGAATTTCTGCCCTGTATTTGGGTCTAGATAATTCTAGGTCATCATACTTCTGCTTTAATTTTTCTTCGACCTTTCCCTGTAGTTGATGTTCAATAATGTATTTTTCACACAATTGGTCTATGGCTGCATTCATGAAAAAAGCGCATATTGTGGCTGCAGGCCCATTGATGGTCATTGAAACAGATGTAGCCGGATCCGAGAGATCAAACCCGGAGTAAAGAATTTTAGCATCATCAAGACAGCACACACTGACACCTGAGTTGCCTATTTTGCCATAAATATCGGGCCTGTGATCAGGGTCTTCTCCGTATAATGTGACTGAATCAAATGCGGTAGAAAGTCGTTTTGCCGGCATTCCTTCTGAAACATAGTGAAATCTTTTGTTGGTGCGTTCCGGGCCTCCTTCACCTGCAAACATACGGGTGGGATCTTCTCCCTGTCGTTTGAACGGAAACACTCCCGCTGTGAAAGGAAAATTTCCTGGTACATTTTCTTGTAAATTCCATTGAAGGATATCTCCCCAATCTCTATACTTCGGTAATGAAATTTTAGGGATTTTTGACCCTGAAAGCGATTGTGTGAATGGTACTACTTTGATATCCTTGCCACGTACAGAATAGATAAACTGGTCGGAAGCATATCTTTCCTTCGTACTTTCCCACTGTTCCAGAATTCTTTTATTGTCACCTGTTAAATCATCTATCGCTTTTTCATATGCTGCTTTGAGATGCTTTTTAGATTCTGCATCATGGACTAATTCAAGTGCACCATTGATACAATACGCTGATGATGCTATTTTCGCTTGTGCGATGACCTGCTTGTCATAGTTTCTATTGTTTTCAGAAATTTCAGAGAGATATCTGACACGCGATGGAGGAATGATATAGATTTTTTCACTTGTCCCGGAATTCAGAATAGAATGTGATTTGAGTTTTCCGGATGATAACTTTTCCAAATGATGGAGGATATGCAAGTACAATGCATTGGTTCCCGGATCATTGAATTGTGATGCGATGGTTCCGAATACAGGAATGTTTTCTTCGGGAATATCCCAAACATTATGATTTCTTCTGTACTGTTTCTTCACATCTCTCAGCGCATCGGCAGCACCCTTTTTATCAAATTTGTTGATCGCTATGACATCTGCAAAATCCAACATGTCGATTTTTTCGAGTTGGCTTGCAGCACCATATTCAGGAGTCATGAGATACATAGTGTAGTCGGAGTGATCAATGATTTCAGTGTCAGATTGTCCTATGCCGGATGTTTCCAAAATAATTAGGTCAAAACCTGCTGATTTCAAAACATTGAGGGTTCCTTGAACGTGCTTGGACAATGCCAGATTCGCTTGTCTCGTTGCCAATGATCGCATGTAAATTCTCGGATCATGAATCGCATTCATACGTATCCTATCTCCAAGCAAAGCACCTCCTGATTTGCGCTTGGAAGGATCCACAGAAATGATAGCGAGGGTTTTATCTTTAAAATCAAATAAAAATCTCCTTGCCAGTTCGTCCACCATACTTGATTTGCCCGCACCGCCTGTTCCTGTAATGCCTAATACAAGACCTTGAGCCGGATCAGTATTTGTTGCATGATTTTCATCTCCTAGGTTTTCAATATTTGATATGATTCTTGCTATTTTCGCATGATCAAACGGGGTCAATTTTTCTGCATTAATATTCAATGAACTATCGACAATAGAATAATCACACTGTTTCAATACATCGTTTATCATCCCTTGAAGACCCATCTCGCGTCCATCATCAGGAGAATAAATTCTTGTAATCCCATATGCATGGAGTTCTTCTATTTCTTCGGGAAGTATTGTTCCACCACCGCCGCCAAATATCTTTATATGGCCACATTTTTTCTCCTTTAGTAAGTCAAAGACATATTTAAAATACTCATTGTGACCTCCCTGATATGAAGTGATGGCGATCCCCTGTACATCCTCCTGAATGGCTGTATCCACTATTTCTGATGCGGATCTATTGTGCCCCAAGTGAATGATTTCTGCACCTGATCGTTGCATAATCCTCCTCATAATGTTGATGGCAGCATCATGACCATCGAAAAGCGAACCTGCAGTGACTATCCTTATTTTGTTGTTTGGTTGATACGGTTGTGGTTCTGTCATTGGATGGAAGGTTTGAATTGAAAATAAAATGTACTATCCTTAGGGTGTGCAAAAGTACAAAAATTGACCATTTTAACAAAGATATCATACAAGCTGTGAATTAACTGTACCTTTGTTCTATCATAATTCACGGCTTTGGAATCCATTTTAAAATATTTCAGTCATCTGGATGATAAACAAAGGCAACAGATTGAGCTGCTCATGCCCTTATATCAAGAATGGAATAGCCAAATCAATGTAATTTCCCGAAAAGACATTGAGAATTTGTACCTACATCATGTCTTGCATTCTTTGGCCATAGCCAAATTTATTGATTTTGTCCCAAATACACATATTTTGGATCTTGGTACCGGTGGTGGATTTCCCGGCATTCCATTGGCAATCCTATTTCCTGAATGTCAGTTTTTACTAGTGGATAGTATCCGTAAAAAACTCAAAGTTGTTGAGCATGTCATAGAAGCTCTTGAATTGCAAAATGTAAAAATCAATCATAGTAGAGTCGAAGACATCAAAACCAAACATGACTTTGTGGTATCCAGAGCAGTTGCAAAAATTGATGTTCTCTTACCGTGGGCAAGAAAAGTACTTCATTTCAAGCATAAAAATTTATATCCCAATGGACTAATTGCTCTGAAAGGAGATGTCCGTCAGGAGATGGCTTTGGTGCCTAAGCACGAATATATAGAAGTAACACCTTTGACAAAATATTTTCAAGAAGAGTATTTTATCGAAAAATCGCTATTATATATTCAAGGATAAGTTGATTGCCAATACCTACACTTTGTCCTTAGGTTTATAACTTTGGATTTATTTTTTATCCCCAATAATTATATGTACTTTTGAGCTGATAATCTTACAGTAGATGAAGGACGTTCACAGCAAAGTAATATCCTCGAAAGCCACTCCACGGGGAAAATATCCACATTATAAAAAAGTAGGACCTTTTGTGTTTGTGTCCGGCACTAGCAGTAGAAGAAAGGATAATACCATTTCAGGCGCTGATTTCGATGAATTCGGCACCATGCGCTTAGACATCGAAGAACAAACTAGAGCTGTTATTGAAAACATTCAGGACATCCTTGCAGAAGAAGAACTGACATTGGCGGATATCGTAGATGTGACCACTTTTTTGGTCTCTATGAATGATTTTCATGGTTATAATACTGTCTATGGTCAGTTTTTTGATTTTAATGGCCCTACTAGAACAACCGTTGCCGTGCACCAATTACCACATCCTCATTTGCTGATTGAGATTAAAGTCATCGCATACAAATCAAATATCCAATACCATGTCTGATATCAAATACTCTTCCATCCATTATAATTCTTATCTCCAATTAGATAAAATTTTGCAGACCCAAAATTTGCGAAGTGAACAATTAGGAGTTCCTGCACATGATGAAATGCTTTTCATTATCATTCATCAAGTGTATGAATTGTGGTTCAAACAAATAAATTTTGAATTGAAGTCTGTAGCCACCTTTTTCAATGATCAATCTGTCAATGAAAAAAATATTGGAATTGCTGTAGATAGGCTTTCAAGAGTAATCGAAATCATGAAGATTCTCATTCAGCAAATTCAAGTGATCGAAACGATGACACCATTGGATTTTCTAGATTTCAGAAATTATTTATTTCCTGCATCAGGATTTCAGAGTTTTCAGTTTAGGGAAATGGAAGTCTTGTTAGGTCTCAAGGAAAAATGGCGCACTACATATAATGGAAAACCATATCACTGTGTTTTTTCACAGGATAAAACTGACATTTTACAGCATTTAGAAAATTCAAAATCCCTTTTTGATCTTATCGAAGATTGGTTAGAAAGAACACCTTTTTTGGAATTTGGAGAGTTTAAATTTGTTGATGCTTATAGGCAATCAGTACATCAAATGATTGAAAATGAAAAAAGCGCAATAATAAATACAGACATCTTATCTGATGAAGCCAAAGAAATGAGGTTAAAAATGTTGGGTGATACCAATACCTACTTTTCTGTAGTCATGGATGAAGCTGAACACGAGAAAAAGAGAGAATCCGGACAGTTGAGACTTTCTTACAAAGCCACAATTGCAGCACTTTTCATCAATCTTTATAAGGATGAGCCGATTCTACACATGCCTTTCATGCTGTTGTCTAAATTGGTTGAATTGGATGATTTTATCACCACTTGGAGATATAGACATGCTCAAATGGTGATGCGCATGCTTGGAAATAAAATCGGAACTGGAGGTTCTTCAGGACATGAGTATTTATCTATGACAGCTGCAAAGCACCACATCTTTGCTGATTTTCATAATGTGAGTACTTTATTGATCCCTAGGTCTGAGTTGCCAGCATTACCTGAATCTTTCAAGAAGAACTTAGGATTTTATTTCTCCGCTTTGTCAATGTAAACCAATGAAAGGCAAGCCTTATATGGATTCTATCTTAAATTATATTGACGGGGAGTTCAGAGAACCTTACGAATCTTTATACCTTGATAATTATGAACCTGCAACAGGAACCATATATGGTTTGATTCCTGACTCAGACGCATCAGACGTTGCCTCCGCAGTGGTAGCGGCCAAAGGTGCTTTCCCATCTTGGAGTCGGTTATCCAATGATGAAAGATGCTCTTGGTTAGAGAAAATAGCGGATGGCATTGAAAACAGAATTGATGAATTTGCTGCGGCTGAAAGTCGTGATAATGGGAAACCTCTTCATCTGGCTAAAACAGTGGACATACCTAGAGCTATTTCAAATTTTAGATTTTTTGCCCGTGCAATCACCCAGTGGTCTTCAGAATCACATCAGATGGTTGATGTCGGCATCAATTACACCTTAAGACAGCCTATTGGCGTGGTTGGTTGCATTTCACCTTGGAATCTTCCTCTTTATTTATTGACATGGAAAATTGCACCCGCACTAGCCACAGGAAATACCGTTATTGCTAAGCCTTCTGAAGTGACTCCTTATACCGCATTTCTACTTTCACTAGTATGTAAAGACATCGGACTACCAAACGGGGTTCTCAATTTAGTGCATGGTACCGGACCAAAAGTCGGCGAAAGCATGACATTACATCAGGAGATCAAGGCTCTATCATTTACAGGTGGTTCTGCTACAGGTAAGCGTATCGCTGCTGTTGCTGCACCCATGTTTAAGAAGCTTTCTTTGGAGTTAGGAGGGAAGAACCCAAACATCATTTTTGCTGATTGTAATTATGAGAAAATGCTGGCAACCACTGTACGATCTTCATTTTCAAATCAAGGTCAGATTTGTCTATGTGGTTCTAGAATATTTGTCGAGAGACCAATATACGAAAAATTTAAACATGATTTTTCTGAGCGTGTGAATCGTTTGGCGGTTGGTGATCCACTCGAAGCTTCTTCTAAGATTGGAGCGGTGGTTTCATTACCACACATGCAGAAAGTTTTGTCGTATATAGAGTTGGCAAAATCTGAAGGAGGTAGAGTAATTTCCGGTGGCGAACAAGTTAAATTGACAGGCAGATGTGAAAATGGCTGGTTCATTCAACCAACGGTAATAGAAGGTTTGGATTATTCTTGTCGAACAAATCAAGAAGAAATATTTGGTCCAGTAGTGACCATAATGCCATTCGACATTGAAGAAGAAGTTTTGGCTTATGCCAATAGTACGACTTATGGATTAGCCGCAACGCTCTGGACAGAAAACCTTTCTCGTGCACACAGAATGGCAGAGGCACTTGAATTTGGCATTGTTTGGATCAATTGTTGGATGGTGAGAGATTTGAGAACGCCTTTTGGCGGGGTGAAATCCAGTGGCGTTGGGAGAGAAGGCGGAGTCGAAGTACTTAGATTTTTTACTGAAGCCAAAAATGTGTGCATTTCCTACTGACACTATTCTTTATTTACCATCACGATATTTTATCAACGCTGCATTACAGAAATTCATCAGGTCATGGTGGTATAATGCGCCTTCATGTCTGCTTACCTCCCTTCCTTTTGAGTCTAAAATAAATAGCGTAGGAAGCACGTGGATATTGAAAATAAGTTTTATGTCAGGCCCTTCATCCACTTCAACATCTACATAATGGTTGACAAAATTTTCATTTAAGAATTGTGCTGTTTCCGTATCTGTGTACACATCTTTTTGCATCATCTTACAAGGTGTGCACCACTTTGCGTTTACATCCATATAGATTAATTTTTCTTCAGATACAGCTATATTCATGACTTCTGTCAACAGAACATTTGGAACAAAGTGGACTTTGGATGTTGGTTTTGATTCTGCATTGTCAGTCTTATTAGTCTCTTTTATTTCACCCACTTTTTTTGTGCATTGTATGTAAAAAGTACACAATAAAAAGATCAAAAGAAAAGATATCCATTTCATGTAAATCAATGCTTTAATACTGAAGTATCGGCAAAATAGACGGTAGAAGTTCAATATCGAAATTCATGCCATCCATCAATTCTCCGTCTAACTCAAAGGGTAAGTTTTTGGAAGATTGAATATTTACCGATGTGCATTCAACGTATTTTACTCCCGGATGTTGTAATTTTCTTCCTTGTTTTAGATTGGAAAGCTGAAAAATATAGTCCATCCAAGTTACCTTTTCAAATAAAACCAGGTGTAGTTTTCCATCCTTAGGGTTCGCATCAGGATGGATGATCAGTCCATTTCCGAACGTATTACCGTTGCACACTGTCACCATCATAAACTTTGTTTCCGAATGAACTTCCTCATCCAATTTCAGCGTCATCGAAATAGGTTCAAATTTTAATAAGGCATAAAGTGATGCAATCTTGTAGGAAAATCCTTGGTCAATGCCCATTCTGCGCAGACTATTTAGTATTTGAGTCGTGTATCCACCCAATCCTGCATCACAAACATTGATGCAATAACGCTCTTCACTTTCGGAGCATATTCGAACCACATCATAGTAGGTAGGAGATAAGTTCTGAAGTGCAGAAATGATGTTTTTTTCATGTAATAAAAATTTTTGACCTCTGCAAAAATCGTTTCCTGTTCCATTTGGAATGATCAGTAATGGACTTGGTTTTGCAAGTGCCATCATTATACCGTTTACCACTTCGTTCAATGTTCCATCTCCTCCAATACAAATAATGATTTCATTGCGATCAGTAGATTCTTTTGCTGCTTGAATTGCATCATTTGGCTTCTGTGTGACAAATACATCCAGAGCTTCACTACCAAAATGTAATTGTATAGAACTCAAAAGACTGTCAACAACTGCTGACAGTCTTCTTTTTCCATTGATGATGACTTTGTACCTTACCAATGTCTATACTTTTGATTGGTAAAGATAATTCCTAAATTGTTTATATCGAATTTATTCCAATTTAAACTTTACAGGAATTTTCATCATAACGTTGATTGGTTTTCCTGCTTCATTTCTTCCTGGTGTCCATTTTTGGTTAAGGTTATTCATGCTATACACCATTTTTAAAACGACATCTCCAAACATATTGCTGATATCTCTTACAATTTCAGCGTTGACTACTCGGCCATCTTTTGTAACTATAAATTGTACAACTGCGGTGCCTTCCAATCCGTTTTTCTTTGCGTCTTCCGGATATTTGATATTATTATAGATATAGTTCATTAACTCAGGATAAGAACTCTTTTCATCTAAAGATCCAGGAAACATTGGCATATGGGCTACCACTGTATAGACTTCGTCTTCGGGAATGGACTCTTCTATATAATTTGTTTTTGCCATACCAGATTCATCTTGATCAAATTGACAAGAGTACATAAATACTATCGTCAAAAGTATTGGTATTATCAATAAATACCTTAAAATCATGCTTTGTTTGGATTGTTTTTTTGTCAACATTTTAATACGTTTTTTAATTTGTGAAGAATAAAAAGAATTTGTTAGTACTTGCTCTTGATAAGAAGAAATTGCATTTAATAACAAGGTACAGTACTTAGATTTTGATTGTAAAAAGCAAGATGCTCGATCCGCTAAATATTCATGCAATGTTTTTATTTCATTTTTGTAACCATAGATAAAAGGATTGAACCATAGGATTATTGATGCACATTCTACAATCAACAAATCAATGAAATGCAATTCCGCAATGTGTACTTTTTCGTGGTGGATGATAGTTTGCAAGTCTGTCTCCTCTATCTCGTTTCCAAGATAAATATTTCCAAAATAGGAAAATGCTTGTTGGGAATTTGGAATGCTGTAGATATGATTTCCAAAAACCGTAAGAGGGTTTCGCTTTTTGATCATGGCATTGAGTGAAAATAATCCGTATCCCAATCTCAGTAATGAAATTAAAAAGCCTGCCCAATATACTATCATTAGAATTTCGTACCATGAAATATGAGAAGTCTTCTCACCGATAGCCGATTCATTAAATTGAATCGGTGTAAAATTGTACGCATAATAAGTATCCACACTGAAAGTAATCCAATAGGTGGTCATCGGAATTAAAAAACCCAATAGCAGTCCCATCAATAAATACCATCTATTTAAGCGAAGAAAGGTAAGATTCTTCAGTAATCCTACATAAATGATATATATGATGGCTATGGCAATGCTAACTTTGAATAAATATGGTATCATAGTTTTGAAATTTTATTCGTCTTTCAATTTTTCTTCAATCTCCTTTTTTAATTCCTCCAATTCTGCCAAACTAAGGGCGTTTTCTTCTACTAAAAAGTTCACTAAAGCATTAGCTGAACCCTCAAAATAGTTTTTTATTAACCCTTTCAAAGAAAATTTTGAATAGGCATTTTTTGTTATGATTGGAAAATACTCATACGTTTTCCCATAGGCTTTATGATCCAAAAATCCCTTTTTCTCTAAAATCCGTACAATGGTGGAAATGGTAGAATGTGCCGGTTTCGGTTCCGGCATACTGTCTATCAAACTACTAACTAAAGATGGCCCTTTTTCCCAAAAAAGCTGCATCACTTCTTCCTCTGCCCTTGTCAATTTCCTCTTCATCAACTTTACATTTTAAACTAATGATGCAAATATATAACTAATTTTTTAGTTACACAACTTATTTTTTAATTTTTTTAAAAATTTTTTGAAAATCCAGTCTTCAATGGATGATGTTTGAAATCCAATCTTCGTTTTAAATGCGAGAAATGTAGTATTTTATTCTTTCCACTTTATATTACACCCGCCACTTGGGAGTTGGTGGGTCATCGGTGGTTCGCCCATTATCAATAGGTCTAATGCCATCCTTAAATTTTTTCCAGTCAACAAACTTTCATTTCCAGGTCTCGAATCATCCAATCTGCCCCGGTAATACAGATGATCTTCCCCGTCAAAAACATAAATATCAGGAGTACAAGCAGCATCATATGCTCTAGCCACTTCCTGCGTTTCATCATACAAATAAGGAAAAGGGTATTGTAGAATTTTTGCAACAAATTGCATCAATTCAGGTCTATCTTCAGGATATTTTTGAGCATCATTACTGCTAATAGCGACAAAACCAATGTCTTTGGCCTTATATTCATTTGCAATATCCACCAGTTGGCGATTCACGTGAATAACATACGGGCAGTGGTTGCAAATAAAATATATAACTGTTCCATTTTTTCCTTTGATATCTTGAAATGATAAAACGTTTTTGGATGCCGTATCTAACAAAGAAAATTTTGGAGCCACACTGCCAATGGGAAGCATATTAGATTCAGTAAAAGCCATATCTTTATTTTTTATCTTAGTATGTTTAAATTTTGTTTTTGGATAATAAAATGGAATTATTTTGAGCGGAAAAAAGGCAAATTTTGCAGTCGAATGTGGACAATTCGACGAAAAATTTAACGTATTTGAAGCCAAAATAAAACATTTTCTTGCTAAAGGATAAATTTTAAACCTACTCTTAAAGCAAAAACAGGCAGAACCTTGAATGGTTGCAAAAAAAAACTCATCGAAACTGTTTCCGATGAGTTAAATGAAAATGGGGTTAAGAATGATTTTATCTTGCTACTTTGCGCTCACTTTTATCGCAATAGTAATATTATCATCAATAAATTTATCGCCTAATTCTTTAAAAATGTTCTTTGATTTATAGTTGATTCCCCAGTCTGTTCTATTGATACTAAATGGCATGGTACTGACAAGTAAACTTGTATCAGTGACATTAATCTGTGCTGGAATCTTCACCTCCTTTGTAATATCTAACATAGTCAAATTTCCAGTCACTAAACTGTTTGCATTTGAGTCAGCAGCATCAGTCACTGAAGTAATTTCAAATTTTGATGTTGGAAATTTATTAGTATTAAAAAAATCTAGTGCTTTTTCTTCTACTGTTCCCATTAAATGAGCTTCAAGACTCGCCTTTTCTTCTCCTTCTAGGTCATTTACAACTATAGATTTCATATCCATAACAAAACTTCCACCAGTCACTTTGCCTTCATTCACTGCAAGCGAACCTTCTTTGATTCCTATAGTGCCTTTATGAGTTCCTGTGGGTTTTTTACCTTCCCATGAAATTTCTGATGCTTCTGGAACTGCTGTATATACTTTTCCGGATAATGATGCAGCTTTTGCCAAATTTTCATCTGACTGTGGTGTTTTATCTTTACATGCAAACAATGTTACTAGGATAATAAGAGTCAAAAATTGATAAAAACGATTCATTGGTAATGTCAATTGGTTAATTACAGGTCAAATGTACAAACATTTGTTGAAACAAATATTTATATTTTAAAAATAAGTGGTCTCTTTGCAAAAATTAACAAAATTTTTATATAATCAATACTCTTCTGAATATATAAATGCCATTTGTTTGCAAAATAGGGAAGAGAAAAATATTTTATCACCATTTATTTTTTAAATGAAGTTGCTCTTAATTTATTGTTGACTGAATTATCCAGTTTAAATGTGATTTTACCACACTGTTCTTTTGCTGCAGTTCTATCAGCTTGAAACTTATATGAAAGTGCTGCCTGAAGATACTTTTTTAACTGAACTTTATCTCTTACCGTGGTTAATTCCGGCATGATCTCAACAAAAGTGACCGTGCCTGCCTGATTTATACAAGTCTTGACGCTTACCGTACCACTATTATTCAATGCTGCCTTAATCAATGCTTCATTTCTTGAAATAATTTTCCTTCCAAAAATAGTATTGTTGCCATTTCCGTCGAACTCACCTGTACCATCACTTGTATTCCCAAGCCCTGCATCACCATCGTTTCCGGAATCTTTTCCTGCTCCGGTACCCGCATTGGATTTACCGGTTCCTCCCGGATTTCCATCCACAGTTGATGGTTTTTGGGTTGATGTTCCGGTAGTAGAGCCTGTGGTATTTGGATTTGTATTTGCCGGTGATGTTTTGGTAGGTGCCGGTTTAGTCGGAACGGGTGTCGGCTTTGGCACAGAAGTAACTACTGGAGATTCTTCTTCTACCGGTTGTGAAATAACAGGTGTAGGTAATTTGATATCCGGTTTTGGAACTTCCACAACTGTAGGTGTAGTAGGCTGAATCACTTCCGGTTGTTTTACTTCCGGCTGCACTTCTTCAGTTTTTACTTCCGGTTCGGGTTCTTTGGTGGTTTCTTGCTCTTGTGGTGCAGATTCAGATTTTTCTCGCTGAGCTCCTGCATCTTCATGGGCATATTTACTTAAAGAACTTTCTTCAAAAGAAAAATCTACTTTAACTGCATATGGTGGTTTGTCTTCGGTTTCATCCTCAAGATTCACTTGTGGAAGATAATAAAAAAATGCAATGAGCAAAAGGAGCAAATGGATCATAATAGAAATCCTAACGCCTTTATTTTTATTTTGTCTTTCTATGGCTGCTGTATTGTACATGTTCATGTCATTATATTATGTCTAATGAGAATTAAAATAACCAATAAAGAACGATTGAAACCGTCAAATTTTATTAAATTTTTATTAAAAATTACTACTTCATTAATCTAAATCCAAAAATACTGCCACAAATTCCACCAATGATATGGGCAGATTCTGAAATTTGATTATGATTTAAACTATTTAAAAACTCCTTTCCAATAAATAATATTGCAATTAAAATAAATGTAATGGGAATTTCTCCTGCCTTTACATTGGTAAATGAAACCAATAAAATCATCATAAATACTATGCCACTTGCACCTGTCAACCCAGTATTGAAAAATAGAACATTGATTATTCCGGTTATAAAAGCTGTAAAAAGTATCATATACAGAACCGTTTTAGATCCAAATTTTTCTTCCAAAATAGGGCCTAAAAGTAAGATAAATGTCAGGTTGCCCATGAGATGATCCAAGCTAACATGTCCTAAAACATGGGTAAAAAGTGTAAAAACGCTAAAAGGATTGCTCCACTGAATTTGAGGCTGCACTGTAAAATACGGTAGTACATTATGTCCTGAAAAAGTATCTAACACATAAACCGCCACACAAATGAGGGAAAATGACAAAACAACAGGTGCATTAAATTTTAGCGTCATCACTCTTGTCTTTTTCGTCCAAAGGAGAGATCGCCTGCATCTCCTAATCCTGGTACAATGTATGATTTTGCCGTCAATTCTTCATCTTCTGCTGCCATCCAAATGTGTGCTTTTGGATATAGCCTTTGAAGTTGTTTTATCCCATAGCTCGAAGCGAGCACAGAGACAATATGCAATTGTGAAAACTTACCATATTCTGATAAATAATCTAAAGTCTTTATAATAGATGCGCCTGTAGCCAACATCGGATCCACTAAGACCAAAACCCTATTGTTCAAATCAGGACAAGTAATATACTCCAAATTGATTTCAAAAGTACCATCCTTGTGATTTTTTCTATAGGCGGCAATAAATGCATTGTCCGCTTGATCAAAATACTCTAACAGACCATAATGCAGTGGCAGACCAGCTCTCAATATTGTGCATAAAACCAAATCAGAAGCAGGAACACTCATATTGGCAATCCCAAGCGGCGTCTCGACATCCACCTGTTTGAATTCCAGAAATTTACTGATCTCATACGCCATGATATTACCCAATCTCTCCACATTTTTTCTAAAAAGAAATCGATTTCCTTGAGTGTGCACATTTCTGAGCTGTGATAGAAAATAATTGGCTACTGAAGGGGTTTCAGATAGATTGTGGATATAATTGGTGTGCATGGACTGATCGAATGAAGCGTAAAAATAATCAAATTACCTTAAACCCTCATAGTGAACAGAAAATATTGTTGGTAATTCAATGGAGTAATGCAATTTTGGAATCAGATCAGTTCTCCATTTTAAATCAGTTAAAATCTATTTTTTGAAAAGTACTTTTTTAAAATATGGTCTTTGAAACTTAAATATTTGACAGTAAAACTGACTATGAAGTTAAGGACTATGCCGAACGAAAAAACCCGTATGAAACCATACATATTTATAATATAAGATTCAAACTCTAAAGTATAAGAAACGCAGTTTGCTTTGGTAGGTCTTCAACCCATGCGGTCATAAAATGAACTTACATGTGGGAAATATCACAACCTTCACATATTTTTTCATGAATTAAACTTCAAACCCTTTTATTACAAAAAAATAAAAATAGGTCTTAATACAGTAATATATGTAGTCATTAATTACTTTTGAATCATTAAACAGAAGGTTTACCATAAATTGGGAAGGTTGTAATAAAAAATAATGAGGGATTTGATATAAATGAAGGACAATCTATTTACCCCAAAACTGTTTACCTTACTTAAGAAGGGAATAGGAAAGAAGCAAATACAAAAAGATATAATTGCTGGATTGATAGTTGGAATCGTGGCCCTGCCTCTAGCCATAGCATTTGCGATTGCATCTGGAGTTTCTCCCGACAAAGGATTGATTACTGCAATCATTGCAGGTTTTATTATTTCAGCTTTCGGAGGAAGCAGGGTTCAAATAGGAGGGCCAACCGGAGCATTTATCGTTATTGTCTATGCAATCGTACAAGAACACGGTATCAGCGGTTTAACGATAGCCACATTCATGGCTGGTTTTATTCTTATTGGATTTGGATTGGTTCGTTTAGGTAATCTCTTAAAGTATATTCCATATCCCCTCATCGTAGGTTTCACTAGTGGAATAGCATTAATAATTTTCTCTTCGCAGGTAAAAGATTTCCTTGGGCTGCCTATTGATACTGTTCCTTCGGACTTCATAGATAAATGGACGGAATATGCTTCCCAAATTCATAATATAAACTGGATGTCTATGGCTTTAGCTTTGAGTGCTATGCTCATCTCTTTTTATTTCCATCGTATAACGACAAAAATTCCCGGTTCTATTGTAGCCATACTACTCTGCACATTTGTAGTTTACTTTTTCAACCTACCAATCAACACTATAGAAACGTCATTTGGTGAGATTCCAAGACAAATTCCATTTCCATCCTTTCCTATTATAAGTTTTGATACTTTAAAAAAACTTATCCAGCCTGCGTTTGCAATTGCATTATTAGGTGGCATAGAATCGCTGCTTTCCGCAGTTGTTGCAGATGGAATGATCGGAAGTCATCATCGTTCTAACGCAGAACTCGTGGCTCAGGGTATAGCCAATTGTTTTTCTGCCATTTTCGGAGGAATACCTGCTACAGGAGCCATTGCAAGGACAGCAACAAATGTGAAGAATGGAGGCAGAACGCCTATTGCGGGAATTACACATGCTTTGGTACTGCTATTCATAATGTTGCTCTTCGCGCCTTTTGCAAAATTAATTCCTATGCCTTGCTTGGCCGGAATTTTGGTAGTTGTTGCTTATCATATGAGCGAATGGAGGCAATTTATATCTTTATTAAAAGGAAATACATATGACGTATTGATCTTACTGGTTACTTTTTTTCTAACCGTTATTTTTGACCTTATCATTGCAATTGAAATCGGCATCGTTCTTTCTAGCTTTGTATTTATGAAAAGGATGAGCGAGCTGACTACAATTCAACTTTCCAATGATATTCAAGATGGTATAAACGAAAATGAAAAACTTTTTGATGAAGAACTACCAATATTACCTAGAGATGTATCCATATATGAAATCAATGGTGCATTATTTTTTGGAGCAGCACAAGCATTTCAAGATACTATAACTCAACTACAAAAAAAGCCAAAAGTGCTAATTCTACGAATGCGAAATGTTCCATTAATTGACGCCACAGGAATATACAGATTGAAAGAAGTTATTAGGAAATTTAACAGCGACAATACAACAACGATACTTTCCGGTATAAATGAGCAAGTTAAAGCAGACTTAGAAAAAGCAGGAATTTACAATCTGATAAATCCGGAGAATTTGCTTAACGACATGACGCAGTCCCTGAACCGCGCAAAAGAAATTGTGGAAAGTAAAAAATGATATCTTTTATGTTATCATTGTTTTGACAGTTTGAAATTATCTACAATTCATTCCCGACAATGCAATAAAACACATTTTTTCATTTCAAATGTTATCTTTGTTTTCTAAACCACTGATCGGTGACCTCTATTAGGAAGTTGTTTTTTAGTCATGTCGCTCAAACGAGTGACTTTCCTTTGGCGATAGAAGTATCTCATGCCGAAGGATCCATTATATACGATGTGAATGGTAAAGATTATGTAGATTTCGACTCCGGAATTTCTGTAAGTGCCATTGGACACAGACACCCTGATGTGATTAATGCTATCCATGACCAATGTGAGAAGTACTTGCATACCATGGTGTATGGAGAGCATATCCAAACGCCTCAGGTGGAGTTTGCTAAGATGTTATCTGACGTATTAAACACAGATAAGCTTACTACCATTTATTTTGTCAACAGCGGTAGTGAAGCTGTAGAAGCTGCCATAAAATTAGCTAGAAAAGCGACTCAAAGGTTTAATATTATCAGCGCTCATAATGCCTATCACGGCAGTACAATAGGGTGCGAAAGTCTTCGTAGTGATCTCGCTTTTACTCAACATTATATGCCTGGAGTTCCGGGTGTTCATCACATTCATTTCAATGATTTTGATGATCTCCATAAGATAAATGAAGAAACTGCTGCAGTCATCATAGAACCAATTCAAGGGGAAGCAGGTATCATTCTTCCAAAATCCGGATACTTACAGGCGCTGAAAAATACATGCGCTGAAAAGGGTGCTTTGTTGATTTTGGACGAGATTCAAACAGGATTTGGACGCACGGGAGATTTATTTGCATTTCAAGATTTACGGGTAACGCCTGATATACTTTTGATGGCAAAAGCCATGGGAGGAGGTATGCCTTGTGGCGCTTTGATGTCGAGTCAACAACTATTATCACATTTTACAAGAAACCCTGCTTTAGGACATATCACGACATTTGGAGGTCATCCGGTTTCCATAGCGGCAGCCGTTGCATCATTGAAGTTTTTACTTAAAAATGATATTATTCAATCAAGCCATCCAAAAAGCCTTACAATCTATCAATCTTTGATCAACCATCCTATGGTGGAAGAGATTCGATATAAAGGCATGTTTTTAGCAGTCCAATTAAAAAATCCAAGTCTGCTTTCGTTAGTCGTTTCCAAAATCATACAACAAGGAGTTTTAGTAGATTACTTTTTATTTAATGGCGCATCTTTCCGAATTTCTCCTCCATTAACGATAAGCGAACAAGATTTACAACTTGGTATCAATAGAATTATATCTGCCCTCGATCTAGTCAATCAGACTTCAAACCCATGAGAATTCCGATTTTGAAGTTTCTAAAGAGTTTTATTCAGGATGTGCCAATAGAAACGGTACATTCCGATTTGAACCAGACTTTGGAGTTGATCCTTAAGAATGGACAATATCAGCTATGTACAGAAAATGCTGTGTACAGTTACGGAAAATACTATACCAATTTCAGTGATAGTTTTAAAAGAATAAACCTTTCTCAAGTTCATGAAGTACTCGTATTAGGTTTGGGTCTTTGTAGTATTCCAATAATCCTAGAATCGTATAAAAAGCAAAAGTTTTATTTCACCGGTATCGAATGGGATGAAACTGTGATATATTTGGCGTCAAAATATATCATACCACAGATTTCATCATATCTGGATGTAATACAAGCAGATGCAACACAATTCGTACATTACACTGAAGAAAAATTTGATTTGATTTGTATTGACATCTTTGTAGATGATAAAATACCTCCTGAAGCATTAAGTATGGAGTTTTTACAGGGAGCAGCAGACTGTCTTAGTGAAAATGGAATCTTGATATCTAATCATCTTGGTGTTTTGGACTCAGATAAATCTCATGCACAAGCGTATTATGATAGTATTTTTAAATCTATATTCCCTGATTCTACAATTTTACACATTAAAAATAATTATATGTTGTTGAGTGATGCATCGAAGATATTATAACATCATTGAGAAATCTTTTTGAAATATCACAAGTATGCTTTACCTTTATGAATTGAATTTTACCTCATACCAATTAAAATTTTACCAGAAATTAGTATGTATAAGAGAATAAAAAATGTCGCTGTCTTGGGATCCGGTGTAATGGGATCTGGTATAGCGTGCCACTTAGCAAATATTGGATTGGATGTTTTACTATTGGACATACTTCCAAATTTAGATGAAAACACACCATCACATTTGAGAAATTCTGTTGCATCAACAGCACTGACCAACGCCATAAAATCAAAACCAGATCCATTGTATAAATCGGGCTTTGCATCCAGAATAAAGGTTGGAAATCTTACCGATGACATTTCTAAAATATCAACATGCGACTGGATTATTGAAGTTGTTGTAGAAAAATTGGAGATCAAAAAGAAGATTTTCGAATCTGTAGATACATACAGAAGTGAAGGATCCTTAGTTACTTCGAATACTTCCGGAATTCCTATCCACAGTTTAGCAAAAGGTAGAAGCGATGACTTCAAAAAGAATTTTTGCGGAACCCATTTCTTTAATCCTGCCAGATATATGGCGCTTTTTGAAATTATACCACATGCTGGAACTTCTGAAGACGTCATTGCGCATTGGATGCACTACGGAGAAGTATTTTTAGGGAAAAAGAGCGTCTTATGCAAAGACACTCCTGCATTTATAGCCAATAGAATTGGCTTTTACAGTGGTAATAAAGTCTCCGAATTGACCCAACACTACCACTTATCCATTGAAGCTGTTGATAAATTGACGGGAGATACAATTGGTTGGCCCAATACCGGTAGCTTTAGGCTATTAGATTTGGTCGGACTAGATGTAAGTGTCAAGGTGACAGAAGGTGTGATTAAAAATGCACCACACGATGAATACGTTCAAAAAATAAAAGATAGAACTACTCCAAAATTCACTCAATTTCTATTAGACAACAAATGGCTGGGCGATAAAACCGGACAAGGATTCTATAAAAAAACTGAAGAAAAAGATGCTAACGGAAAAAGGGTCATTCTTGCATTGGATTTAGACACTTTAGAGTATAGGCCAATGGAAAAACCTATGTTGCCTGCTGTTGGGATTTCGAAGAAAGTAGAAATCATGTCCAAAAGACTTCAAGACATTATAGAATTGGAGGATTCAAGTGGAAAGTTTATCAGAGATCTAATCATAGGCATCATAGCGTACAGTGCCAATCGAATTCCTGAAATCAGCGATCAAATATACAGCATTGATGATGCCATGAAGGCAGGATATGCTTGGGGATATGGCCCTTTTGAATATTGGGATCTCATAGGATTTCATAAGGTAAGAAATCTAGCAAGTGAACTTGGGGAATCCATTCCTTCTTGGATTGATGAGATGGATGCGGCCGGATTTTCAACTTTTTACAAGAGGGAAAATGGGAAAAAGTATTACTACGATAGAATCAATAAGACTTATCAGTTGATGCCTGGCTCAGATGAGTCACTTCACTTGGACAATTATAGAAATCAATCTCCGGTATATAAAAATAGCGAATGTGTCTTACATGATATAGGAGATGGTGTCTTATGCTTAGAATTCACATCAAAGGCAAACGCCATTGGTGAAGGCATTGGCCAAGGTGTAATTGAGGCCATTCAGATAGCAGAATCTTCTGATTGGAAAGGGCTTGTCATTGGAAATAACGCTAAGAACTTTACTGTTGGTGCCAATTTAATGGGTGTTGCTATGGTTGCAGGAATGGGCGATTTTGATAAATTAGAGAAAATGGTAGATGGTTTTCAGCAAGTTAACATGACCATGAGATACTCTAAGATTCCTGTTATTGTCGCTACTCAGGGTTATGTTTTTGGTGGAGGTTGTGAAATGTTGATGCATGCTGACGGAGCCATTTGCCATGCCGAGTCATACATAGGTCTTCCTGAAGTTGGTGTAGGCTTGATCCCTGGTGGAGGTGGCACAAAAGAATTTGCGTTAAGGGCATCCGATGCATTTTTTGAAGGGGATGTGCAGATTCCGACATTGATTGAAAAATTGAAAACCATTGCAACAGCTACGGTATCTACTTCGGCTGAACTTGCATTTGACTATGGTTTTTTACAAAATGAAAGGGACGTTATGGAAATGAATCTATCCCGTGTATTGAACCATGCAAAACAGACCGTTATCCATCTTTCAGAAAACTACACTGCACCCGAGAAAAAGAAAATCACAGTGTTAGGTAGAGGTGGTTTGGCCACTTTATACACAGCCATCAATGAATTTTTCCTTGGAAAATATATGTCTGCATATGATGTAGAGATATCCCGCAAAGTAGCGTATGTGTTATGTGGAGGCGACTTAACAGGTCAACAATTGGTCTCTGAGCAGTATTTATTGGATTTAGAAAGAGAAGCTTTTTTACATCTCCTTGGCCAACAAAAGACCATAGATAGAATAATGTACATGCTTCAAAACAATAAACCACTTCGCAATTAATTTGATATAATTTAAGAACAACCTTATAATATGGATGCATATATAATTAAAGGATTCCGCTCTGCCATAGGAAAAGCAAAAAAGGGTGGTTTTAGATTTTTGCGGTCTGATGACCTAGCCGTGGACATCATCCATCACCTGAAAACTAGCATTCCAAACTTAGAACCATCCATGATAGATGATGTAATAGTAGGATGCGCAAACCCCGAGGGAGAGCAAGGTCTTCAAGTGGGACGTTTGATCGCTTCAAGATCCCTTGGATACGATGTTCCTGGAATGACCATCAATCGTTACTGCGCTTCGGGACTAGAAGCAATAGCCATAGCTTCTGCAAAAATAAATGCAGGAATGGGCCAATGCTATATTGCAGGAGGAGCAGAATCCATGTCATTGATTCCGATGACCGGCTATAAATTAGCACCAAGTTATGAAGCAACTATGGAAAACATCAACTATCATGTCAGTATGGGACATACAGCAGAAGCAGTTGCTGAAAAATATCATATTACGCGTGATGAAGCAGACGCCTTTGCTGCTCGTTCACATCAATTAGCGGCCGCAGCCATTGCCGATGGTAAATTTAAAGAAGAAATAGTCCCTATAACCGTAAAAGAGGTGACAGTCGAAAATAATAAGAGAGTTGAGAAGTCCTATGTGGTAAATACTGACGAAGGTGTTAGAGCTGATACAACAAAAGAAGCCCTTGCAAAACTCAAACCTGTATTTAAACTCAATGGAACCGTGACTGCCGGAAATGCTTCTCAAACATCTGATGGCGCAGCATTTGTTGTTGTGATGAGCGAAGCCTTGATGAAACAACTGAATCTTACTCCTGAAGCTAGACTTGTATCATGCGCCGTTGGAGGTGTTGATCCTCTTTATATGGGAATCGGTCCTGTTGTTTCCATTCCTAAAGCCCTAAAAATGGCCAATTTAACACTTGACGACATCCAACTCATAGAATTAAATGAAGCTTTTGCCGCACAAGCATTAGCGGTGATCAAAGAGGCTGGTTTAAATCCTGATATTGTCAATGTCAATGGAGGTGCCATTGCCTTAGGCCATCCTCTCGGATGCACCGGAGCGAAGCTGACCATCCAAATCATACATGAGTTGCGAAGGAGAAATCAGCGTTACGGTATGGTTACAGCTTGTGTTGGTGGTGGACAAGGGATAGCAGGAATCATTGAAAGACTAAATTAAGATTTGTATCAATACTTCTTTCATCATCTTATTTATTAAATATCATTTTACCAAGCCTTTTTAGGCAATTTTTACTTAATCAAATTTTATTTCTGTATGAGTTTACTGACAGTTGGGACTGTAGCATTTGATTCCATAGAAACACCGTATGGAAGAGTTGAACAAGTGATTGGAGGTGCGTGTACATATATAAGTTGGGCAGCTTCGTATTTCCAAGAAAACATCTATCTTGTATCAATCATTGGGGAAGATTTTCCGCAATCAGAATTAGAACAATTGAAAAAAAGAGGTGTAAATATGGACGGCCTTGAGATTGTAAAAGGTGGAAAATCCTTTTTTTGGGAAGGAAAATACCATCAAAATATGAACTCCCGTGACACCATCACTACAGAATTAAATGTATTGGCAGATTTTGATCCTGTGTTACCGAAAGAGGCACGAAAAGCCAATTTTGTCATGCTTGGAAATTTGACCCCGGCTATTCAGGCAAAAGTCTTAGACCAGTTGGAAGGAACCCAATCATTGGTAGCATTAGATACCATGAATTTCTGGATGGATATTGCATTGGAGGAATTGATAAGTGTCATCCGCAGAATTGATATTTTGATTATTAATGATGAAGAGGCGCGTCAACTGTCTGGAGAGCATTCCCTTGTAAAAGCTGCACATAAAATTTTTGAGTTGGGCATTAAATACTTGGTTATTAAGAAAGGAGAACACGGTGCTTTACTTTTTAGCCATGATGATATATTCTTTGCCCCGGCTTTGCCTCTTGCTGAGGTAAATGATCCAACAGGAGCAGGAGATACCTTTGCAGGTGGATTTATGGGATATCTTTCGGCGTCTAATGATATCTCTATGGAAGGTGTAAAACGCGCCATCATTGCCGGCTCTGCTATGGCTTCATTTTGTGTTGAAGACTTTAGTCTAAATAGATTGAAGACCTTGACAAAAGAAGAAATTTCAAATAGATTAAAGCAGTTTAAAAAATTAATACATTTTGACTTTATTGATTAACCTATTTTTCATCTCTTCAAACCCAATAATTACCAATGATGCCATCGTGCTTGGTTTATTAATGGGTGCACTGGCATTTGTATTTTATACTTCTCAATTACAATCATGGTCAAGATTTTATAAAGTGGTACCGCCACTGTTGCTGTGCTATTTTATTCCTGCATTATTCAACTGGCCTTTGAATTTGGTCTCACCTGAAAGCTCAGGTCTTTACTTTGTATCCACTCGATATTTATTGCCTGCGACTCTCATTTTTTTGTGCTTAAGTATTGATTTTGCAGGATTGTTGGCATTAGGAAGCAAGTCCATAATCATGTTTTTAACTGCCGTTTTTGGCGTAATTATTGGTGGGCCAATTGCTTTTTTTCTTGCAACGAGAGCATTTCCTGAGATTATACCTATAGATCCGGCAGATTTATGGAAAGGTATGAGCACCATAGCCGGAAGTTGGATCGGTGGCGGAGCAAATCAAACAGCTATGAAAGAAATCTATCACGTCAATGACAGTTTGTTCGGTACCATGCTAGTGGTGGATATTATAGTTGCAAATATTTGGATGGGAATTCTGCTTTATGGAGCAAGCATTTCTGATAAAATCGACTATAAATTAAAAGCTGACAATTCAGCAATCAAACGTTTAGAACTTACAGTGTCTGAATTCAGAAAGAAAGTGGAAAAAAACCCGACTACTTCTGAATTGATGATATTGATGGCCGTAGGTTTTGTTGGCGTGGGTATATCTCATTTACTTGCCGATATCACCCTGCCTATCATGGAAGGTCACATTGACCTCCTCAATTCCTTAAATTTGACGGCGTTAAACAGTTCATTTTTTTGGTTGGTTTTTTATTCAACTACAATAGGTTTATTGCTTTCCTTTACAAGGGCACGCAATCTAGAAGGGATTGGCGCATCCAAGTGGGGCTCCATCTTTATATATGTTTTGGTGGCTACTATTGGCATGAAAATGCACTTGGGTGAAGTCTTTTCGAATCCCGGATTATTTCTTATTGGCATTATTTGGATGAGTGTTCATGTTTTACTTCTTGTCATTGTTGCCTATCTAATCAAAGCACCATTTTTCTTTGTGGCTGTCGGTAGTCAAGCCAGCATAGGAGGAGCCGCTTCTGCTCCTATCGTTGCGTCCGCATTTAGTCCATCTTTGGCACCGGTTGGTATTATTATGGCAGTATTAGGATATGCTCTAGGCACGTATGGAGCTATACTTTGTGCTCAAATTATGGCCAGTATTTCTTAGTCTCTCATCATCCAATTTTTGTTGGTTTCCTAAAATTTTAAAAAAATATTTTGCAAAATAATTTTCTTCAGAAAGTTAATAAAATTGAAGTTTTTCCCCATTCTTAGTTCAAAATAGTAACCTGATATTCATCAGATGTAAAAACCTTCACTCCTATAATTTTCTTCGGACTGTAGGTTAAACAATGAACCATAAAATTCATCGTTTGGATTCAATTTAGTGAATCTCAAAATTTTGATTTGAATTATATATGGTAATTAAAAATAATTTTAACTAATAAGGGTTAAAAAATATATTTCAATTTAATTTAATTCGTTGGCACAGTTTTTGGACATCTGATTCAATGAAAGCAAAATGTCTGACCATTTTTCATGAGTTAAGTTGTGAATTTCATGGTTAGGCTTTTATACCCAATAAAACTGTTTATGAGTATGTTCAAGAATTTTATCTCAATTTTCATGGTTGTCTTAGCTGTGCTTATGACGACATCTGTTTTTTCGCAAAATCTTGTGCCTTGCAATTGTAATGCGACTGTAAAATTAGAAACCGAATCATGTGCAACCCATCAGTCAGACCATGATATAGCCTTCTATATTTACGATCCTGAAGCTTCCAATACTTCTCATTTGGTTAAGCTGTCTGTCAATTCAGGTGTAATTTTTGAAAATCAGGTCACACTTGACTCTAAGGGTTTTTATAGCAGTACTATTCCATTCAAATTTATCAAAGATTCAGATATTTTGTTAGAATATACATGCGACAAAGATAACAACTGTGTAAAACAGGACGCATTTCATTTGGAGACCTTACCATCATTTGAACTTTTAGTGCAAGATGCAACTTGTACCGGAGTGAATGATGGTATAGTGTCATTGGACAATGACGTTGCAAACTTAATGGACATCGTATGGGCTTCCGGAGAAAAGAAAAAAGATGTCAGAAATCTTGCTCCTGGAGATTACACCATTACGATTTACAACAAAACCAATTCGTGTAAGATTAACAAAGATGTGAAGATCTCCTCTCCTGCGCCTTTGAAAGTAAATTTTCATACATTCAATATTGGTTGTATCAACGGCAATGCAAAGTATTTGAAGTCGCAAGTTTTGGGAGGAACAGCACCATATTCATATGATTGGGACGATAACGGTATCAATGGATACACGGATGAAGACAATATTGTGTTTAATTCATATAAAGAATTTACATTAAAAGTAAAGGATGCTCAAGGTTGTACGCTTACTGCCAAGGCTACACCTGCTGTGACAAATGTAATCAGTTATAATGTAAAAGATGGTCATGTCATTTCAAATGATATAGCAAATAATGGAGAATATCTATTTAATCTTATGGAAGCGGCTGATGTGGATGGAGGTGATATTGACCAAGATGGCTTGGATGGAAGTTTATACAATATAACTTTCTACAAGAATATGGAAGACGCAAACAATAATGTGTATCCTCTGAATTACCAATATATAGCACCAGCAGGAACCACTGTGATCGCTAAAATAGAAAATGTAAATGATTGTATTAAAACAGCAAGAGTAGAACTGGCAGCAGCTTCATTTTGTCTTGAAATAAATGAAGCATGTGACAATGATGCTATCAAAGAACTCATTCCAAGAAACTGTATGGATTCAAATATCCAATTGCCTTCAGGTGGGGTTTGGGAGATTTTCAAAAAAGTTGGTTATTCAGAAATTTCTGATTCTTCAAGACTCGTGCTTCAAGATGGTAAGTACTATTTTGACCCAACAAATGGTCCTGGCAACTATTTGGTATATTACACACCACCAGGTGGCGCTAGACAGTTTGCCCCATTTGATGTGCAAGCCATATACCCGCAAGTTTTTCCATATCTTAATTTAAATTGTGGAAACGTATCCCCACTTTACATAAGAGTGAATCCTAATGGTGATAATCTTACTGGTCCAAATATTGTAGGCTCTTTTTTGATTGAGGACAATAAGTTTTTTGTCATTGATACTCATGGCATGAATGTCGGTACAGATTACACGTATACATTTGTGTATGATGGTATATTTGATTCTCGTCTAACATGCTCTAAAACGGTGACATCAGTTATACAACTGGCTCCATATCCGGAAATTGACATTATCAATGTTCCTTCTTCACTTTGTTATGAAGATCGACTAGCTCTTGATGTAAATGTCGCATCTACGGAATCTGTGACATATGAATGGTACAAACCTTCAGATAGAATTACACCATTTTCCACGTTAAAAAATCCGGTTTTGGAAGACGCTTATGAAACAGGATACTATATTGCTAAGGTCATACAAGAAAATGGATGTTTTGCTATCGATTCAGAATATGTAGAAATCATTACTCGACCATCTATTTCATGTGTTGTGGATGCATCAGTAACGTGCTTTGGCGGGTCAGATGCTCGTGCTGAAGTAACAGTAATAGATCCATCAGGTACAAGCTCATACAGTATATTGTGGAGTAATGGTTCTGAAGAATTCGTGCAGGAAAACCTATCCGCTGGAACATATCAGGTTACTGTGACCAATGACAGAGGCTGTGCAGATACTTGCTCTGTTAAAGTAAATACACCTCCTGCTTTCAACATCGATTGTACATATGGCATAGCGAATGTAAGCTGTTTTGGACTGGAAACAGGCTCCAACACCGTCAATTCATCAGGAGGAACACCTCCATATCTTTATAGTCTTGACGGAATAAATTTCTCATCCCAAAATACATTTTCAAATCTTGGGGCTGAAAATTATACTGTGTATATAAAGGACAACATAGGATGTATTGATTCTTGCTTTTTTGAAATAACTGAGCCAAATATTCTTGAATGTATATTGCATCCAACAGACCTTAGTTGCTTCATGTCAAATGATGGTATCGTGTCTGTTGAAGCATCAGGTGGTGTCATGCCATATAGATATTTATGGAATACAGGGGCTACAACATCAGAAATTAGCGGTCTACCGGCTGGCAACTACTCCGTCACAATCACGGACGCAAATAACTGTACATCATCTTGTAATATTGCTTTGACTCAACCAGGAAAAATTCAAGCTAATTTAAATCCATATGACGTATGTTTGGATTTTGATAAGGTCATTTCGGTTGACATCACAAGGACAGAAGGTATCAACATTGATAATACTAAAAATTCTTATGACTATTTCACCACTTGGAATCTTTCACAAAGTGCGCAGACGATAGCAACTGGTGCTGTAGATTCAAATATAGTAGCTTTTACTTCCAGTGACTCTATCAAATTCACAACTTATTGTCTGAAAGAGGGCGTTGCTACAATTATAATAAATATTGAAGATCAAAACGGTTGTACCTCAGTAGATTCTACCGATATCAACATACAATCATGTGTGGATCTAGCTCTAAGAAAAACTGTGATTGATCCGGGAGTAAAATATCCTGGCGAAAACGTAGGACATTTAATTGAAGTATTTAATCAAGGAACGGTAGCTGTAAAAGATATTCTTATTAGAGATATTATGCCTGCCGGATACAACTTTGATTCACTTGAAAACATAGCAGCCATTACGGGCAATCCATACGATTGGTCAACAAATCCCGATGGCTTGTACTTTACAAAGATTGATCAACTCCTGCCAGGAGAAAAAGCCAATCTAAAAATATTCTTACAAATCCAAGATGACTTCGCAGGAAATGTCCTCGTAAACAGAGCTGAAATTTATGATTTTTACTCTATTATTTCAGGAAACAAAGTAAAACACAACCCTATAGATCAAGATGATTTTGTAGATGATGGATCGAAGCAAGTGGAAGTGGACGATGAAATTTGTGATGATAACAATCCATCTTCATTTTGTCAAAGAACAGATGATCCTAATGACGAAGATAAAATGGATTTTGATATAGTTTCATTGTGCACACTCACTGGTACAACCCTTGATGAAAGCGCATGTGTTACATCTAATTTGGCATCTGCTAATTTCTCAATAAATTCTTTGGATAAGTCAAAATTTGATCCAACCGGCGAAGGCGACGGTAGTACGACTGATGGTGACGAAGGAAACTTGGTAGCCGGTATTTATAACTCATACTTAAATGCTATGATGGATATTGACCCAATCACAGGCGATATTAAATTTGCCAATGGCAATATTCAAAATAATGGTGTTGTCCTTCCAAACGGTGATTTATTGCTGAAAGCTGGAGAAGATGTCGTACTTTATGCTAGATTGGTATCTATAGATAACTGTGTAGCAGTATCATCCATGAATTTAGATTTCAGTATCATGCCAACCATTAATGTGGAACCAATTAGCGTTGTAAGTTTGCTTGGTGAGGAAAATGTATGTTTTGAAGTTGCAGTTGATAGTGATGCCGAAGATTTAGTTAAATATCAATGGCAAGTCAAAGAAAATGGTACATTTATAAACATCCTTGGTGCAGTTGAGCCTGATTATTGTATTCCGATTGTAACTTTGGATAATGCCAATAGCGATTATCGTGTACTTATTAGTGATAAAAATAGCACTGATGCATTCTGTACACAAACTTCCTTGGTTGCAAGATTATTGGTTGAAGATGATCCAAAACTGGCGTGTGAGGACCTCATCAATGTATCATTGGATGACGATTGTTTAGCATTGATTACGCCAAGCATGGTGCTGGAAGACGATAGATTCACCAATAGAATCACGATCATTATCAAAGACGATAATGGCAATATAATAAATAATCCAATAGATTACACAACCGTTCATGGTACGTACACTGTACATGCCGTGGATTCTCAGACAGGAAACTCCTGCTGGTCAAAGATTTATGTAGAAGATAAATTGCCTCCGGTGATCGACTGTCCAGAAGATGTTACAACGTCATGTGCAAACAACGAACCACTTATTTTTGATCCTGGATTTTATGATAGTTGTGACCCTTCAGCTACAATTAAAAAGGTGAGTGACATGTTCCACGAACTTCCTTGTGGTGATTCTAATGGGTTCACAGCATATAGAGAACTCACCTATACAGCAAAAGATAAATATGGAAACGTATCGGCTCCTTGTGTCTATAGAATTTACTTTAAACCTGTAGAATTAGGAGATGTACGCATGCCTCAAAACATAGAACTTTCTTGTACTGCGACGAGCTGGGATACCAATTCAAACGGATATCCGGATCTTTCCGAAACAGGAATTCCAAGTTACAATAGCTATTCATTGGCAAAGACATCACCATCTGATGCTACCAAATTGGTTCCAGATAATCATTGCAAAATCAATATTCAATATTCTGATACCAAGATTCCACTTTGTGGCAACACATTTAAAATATTGAGAACATTCAATGTATTAAATTGGTGTAATGGCGAAATCAGAACCCACAACCAAATTATAAAAATATCCGATAATGATGGCCCATCAATAACTTGTCAGAACCAAACTCCATTCAAAATTTATACATCCAGACACAAATGCGGTGGTGATTTTACCGTACCTGAACCTTCAGTACAGGATTGCAACACCACATCATGGACTGTCACTTACAAACTTCAAGACAAATATGGAGTCTTCGATGATAATGAGCCTTTCGTCAATGATAATGTGGTGGTTTTTGGTGGCGTAACAACAATTGTGGACCTTCCTGTAGGATCAACAATGATAAAATACACGGTAGTAGATGTATGTGGTAATGCAAATACTTGCACCGCATTGGTGAACGTTGTTGATGAAGAAATTCCAATCCCGGTTTGTGACGAACATACAGTCGTAAGCTTGGATCAAAATGGAAACGCAAGACTGTATGCCAAGTCCATAGATGATGGTAGCCATGACAACTGTACATCTTTGACTTATGCATTACGTAGAATGTCTATTTACTGTCCAAATAATGCACCTTATACTGAATCATACGATGGCAATCTATACTACGAATATGTGGATTTTTGTTGTAGTGACCAGTTTGTTCCAAATCAGCAGGTAGAACTTTTAGTTTCTGATCAAAGCGGAAATCAAAACGTCTGTATGACAAACGTGGAGATACAAAACAAATCAATTCCAAAAATCACTTGTCCAAATGATGTAACAGTGGATTGTAGTGATGACATTAGTATGACTGCTTTGGGGCAGGCAACATTCACTGCAGGATGTGACGTTTATTATCTTGATGTTTCACCAGATGTTGTCACAGAATATACATGTGGTGAAAAACAAATACTCAGAACGTGGTTCGTAAAATCGAACATTGGAGACATTAAAGTGACCAACTGTACTCAGGTTATAAGTGTCAAAAACTTAACACCTTTTGATTTGAATACAGTTACATTTCCTAGTGATGTCGTATTGGTAAACAACTGTAAAAAGCCGGGAGACTTTGGTCCTGACCTACCTTCAACAGGAGGATATCCTCAATATACTAAAACCGGCTGTAGCCAGATAGGTATATCTTATAGTGACCAAGTATTTGATATCGTAGAAGATGCATGCTTTAAAATCCTAAGAAAATGGACAGTAATTGACTGGTGTACTTTTAACGAAAATGATGAAAGTTCATTTGTCACCCACACCCAAGTCATCAAGGTAATTGATACAGAAAAACCAACAGCCACTTGTGATCCAAAAACATTTTATGTAGACCAACAATGTAAAGGTACAGTATCATTGGATGGAAAGGGTTATGATTCTTGCACTCCTGAATCTGATCTCAACTTTGATTGGGTGATGAAGGATGTTTCAGGTTCCATCGTTAATTCTGGAAATACAAAATACATCAACACTTATTTGGATAAGGGAAGTTACACAATCGTATGGAATGTGGAGGACAAGTGCGGAAATACCAATAGTTGTGATCAACTAATATCAGTAGTTGATACCTTGGCACCTCAACCTTATTGTATCACAGACATCACAACCGTGCTCATGCCATCAACTTTAAGTGTAGGTATTTGGGCAAAGGATTATGACCGTGGTGCAACTGATAATTGTACAGAAGATATTTGTTTTACATTTGGTACAAATAGACCTGTTAACTTAAATCTTAAGCATTACTTCAAAGTTGTAAATGGAGTTTCAGTCATCGCCACAGAAGCTGAATACAATCACAAACAAGCGGAACTTTGGGATCCTGTTTCAAAATCTTCTTCTCGTTTATTTGATTGTGATGATATAGGTTTGCACGATATAAATATTGTTTCTTGGGATGAAGATGGCAACTACAGCTATTGTACTGTTAAAATCAGAATCCAGGATAATACTGGAAAATGTGGACAATCTAGGCCTTCATCTATATCAGGAATTGTCTCAGCCATTGATGAAGCGAAAGTAGCTGACCTTCAAGTGAGTGCAAATCTCATAGAAAGTAACGAACCTTTCAGTACAACTACTGATGTAAACGGTGTGTACACATTTGAATACTTGCCATCAGAATCAACGTATAAAATAGAACCTCAGAGTACTGATGACTATTTAAATGGTGTATCTACACTTGACTTAGTCATGATTCAAAGACATATTCTAGGAATCGAGTCATTTGATCAGTGGAATCAATATATCGCTGCTGATGTCAATAAAGACAATAAAGTATCTGTTTCTGATATTTCTGAGTTGAGGAAAATGCTCTTAGGTATTAATACTAAATTCTCAAACGCGCCTTCTTGGAGATACCATCATGGCGGCACTCCAACAGGATTGTTCAGTATAGAAGAGTCTTCAGTTATTAGTGCAAAAGAAGGAGAATCATATACAGCTGATTTTAAAGCCATCAAATTGGGTGATTTGAATAACAGCGTGGTTATCAATAATACTCTTTCAAACAACACAGCTTCTAGAACGCAAAACATCAATGTTTACATGCAAGATTCGAAGGAGTTTGATAGAACAATAGACTTTTATCTGGATCCTAATGCTTCGGCATCAGGTGTTCAACTCGAACTAGTATTTGACCATACAGCTAAACCATCTTCAATCGAAGGATTACCTGCTGATAACTTCCGATGGATTCAAAAAGGAGACAAGCAGATATTAAGAATCATTTCCACAGAAGAAAAAACAGGAGGTGACTTGCTCTTTAGGTTGATCTTTGATAGTGAAGTTGCTATGCCTTTGGAACAAATGGTTATAACCAATAAAGAATTTGATAATGTAATAGTAACAAATGATCTTACAGAAAAATCGATATCATTACAGACTCAATTCAGGTCTTCAAATGAAACGCACCTCATCGTGTACCAAAACAATCCAAATCCTTATAAAAATATGACTTCCGTCAAGTTTTATAACCCTTCGACCTCTGATATTTATATTCAATTGATAGACTCACAGGGTAAAATAAGGTTTGAGCAAAACAAAGTATATGATAAGGGATATCACACTTTAGATTTTAATACAAGGGAAAACAATATTCCTAATGGCGTATCATTTTTACGTATCAGCAACTCAAATGATACGAAAATTGTAAAAATGATACAAGTAGAATAAAGTATATAGAGTAGTTGTGTTAAAAAAGAATGTAGTATAAATCACTATTTTCTTGGAAATACAAAAAAAACACACTACTTTTGCGCTCTCAAGTTGTAAATGTATAAAAGGGACAGTTTAAGTCCCTTTTTTGTTATATATCCATGTCAATAGATACACTTAATGAATTGGTAAATAAAGGTCTGGAGGCTTTATTATTGACAGACACTTATCTTGTTGATGTAAAAGTACATAACAAGAAGATAGAGGTTTATTTAGATTCTGACGAGCAAGTTACTTTTGAAAAATGCCGTCAGCTTAGCAGATGGCTGGAAGCTATATTAGACGAAAGTTCTGAGATTGAGCCAGACTATACCCTAGAAGTTTCTTCGGCAGGAGTTGGCAATCCATTAAAGTTATTGAGACAGTACAAAAAAAATATAGGTAGAAATATTGCCATCAAATATTCCGGAGACAAGGTGAGTAAAGGTATCCTGACTGCCGTAGAAGGAGATGAAATAAAAGTTGAATACGAGACAAAGATAAAAGAAGGCAAAAAGAATAAAAAGGTGCTTTTGATAGATAGTATTCGTTTTAGTGACATTATTGAATCAAAAATTAAAATAAGTTATAATTCATGAATTTAGTAGATTCATTTTCAGAGTTCAAAGAAACAAAAAATATAGATCGTCCTACTTTAGTTAGGGTATTAGAGGATGTTTTGAGAACGCTTATTAGAAAAAAGTACGGAACCGATGATAATTTTGATGTGATTGTAAACACTCAAAATGGTGACTTGGAAATGTGGCGCGTTAGAAATATCGTAAATGACGGAGAAGTAACAGATGAGTTAAGTCAAATTTCATATACTGATGCCAAAACCATAGATGATGCTTATGAAGTAGGTGAAGAATGCTATCAACAATTGACTCTTGAAGATTTTGGAAGGAGATCCATCATGGCTGCCCGTCAAACCTTGATAGCAAGGATTATGGACCTTGAAAAAGATGATGTCTATAAGAGATACATGGATAGAGTCGGCGACTTAGTTGTCGGCGAAGTCAGTCAAATATTAAAGAAAGAAGTGTTCGTTATTGATGATGCTACCCAAAATGAACTCGTTCTTCCTCGTTTAGAAATGATAAAAGGTGATTTCTTCCGCAAAGGTGACATGGTGAGAGGAGTCATTAAGCGCGTTGAAATGCGCAACGGAACACCGTTGGTCATGCTTTCAAGAACTGAAAATGCCTTCCTCGAAAGACTTTTAGAACAAGAGGTTCCTGAAATAGAAGATGGATTGATCACCATCAAAAAAGTGGTGAGAATGCCTGGAGAACGTGCCAAGGTAGCTGTAGAATCCTATGATGATAGAATTGACCCTGTAGGTGCTTGTGTTGGAATGAAAGGTTCTCGTATTCATGGAATCGTAAGAGAATTGAGAAATGAAAATATTGATATAGTCAATTTTACCAACAATATCAGCCTTTTCCTTCAAAGAGCGTTGACACCTGCTAAAATTTCATCAATTAGTTTGGATGACAAGCAGATGAGAGCATCTGTTTATCTTAAGCCTGATCAGGTTTCATTGGCCATTGGAAAAAGTGGTAGCAATATAAAATTGGCTAGCAAATTGACCAATTTCGAAATCGACGTTTATAGAGAATCCGAAGAACAAGAAATCGAAGATGTAGATCTTGATGAATTCGGTGATGAAATAGAAGGATGGGTACTTGATACCTTGAAGGGAATAGGTTGTGATACAGCAAAAAATGTTTTGGCTTTAGACAGAGCAGAATTAATACGTAGAACAGATTTGGAAGAAGAAACCATTGATGATGTATTGAGAATTCTTGCTTCTGAATTTGAAGAATAAGTTTATATTAAATTTTTTAAGTTGCCCATGGCAGAAAGATTAGTAAAAATAGCCAAAGAGCTCAATGTAGGTTTGAGCACTATTGTAGAATTCCTAAATTCAAAAGGATTTGAGATAGAAGCGAAGCCTACGGCAATGGTGTCTGAAGAAATGCATACCGTTCTTCTTAAGGAGTTCAATGCATCCATGGTTGAAAAAGAAAAAGCCGATCAAATTATCATTGGCTCACGTCTTGGAGGTAAAGAGGATGAAAAACCTGCTTCGAAACCTATTTTTATTCCAAAATTTAGTTTTGACAAACCCGCAGCAACTCCGGAAGTTGAACCCAAAGAAACCACTGTACCCGCTCCTCATGAAGAAGAACAAAAATCTGAGGAAATTTTTGCCGTCACACCTGAAATTCACAGGCCAAAAGTGGTCGGAAAAATCGACCTAGACAAACCAAAACCACAAAAACATGAAGCAGAACCGGAGCCAGAACAACCAACCGCAGAACCAGAAACTGCACCTGAAGAAATTACAGCAGTCCAGGAAGAAACACCTTCAACTTCAATCGAACAGGTAGAACAAGTTATTGAACAAGATAAAGGCGAAAAAGAAGACGTTCAAGATGAAGTTATGCATAGGGCTGAGACGCCTCAATTGAAAGGATTAAAAATTCTAGGTAAAATCGATACTAGTAAGTTGGATAGTTCTTCAAAACCAAAACAAAGCGAAAAGCAAAAACCAAATCCAAACCAAGGCCAACCTCCAAAGAAACAAGATGGTGCACAAGGTCCTGGATCTGATGATAAAAATAAGCGTAAAAGAAAACGCAAAAAATTGGCAGCATCTTCTTCCGGAAACATTCCTGATTTAAAATATGATAAAAACAATAAAGGGAAAGCTGCTCCAAAAGATGAAGTAAAAGAAGTTTCACAAAAAGAAATCGATGATAAAATAAAAGCTACCATGGCCCGTCTGAATATAGGCGGCAAAAACAAAAGGCAAAAAATTAGAAGGGATAACAGAGATGTAAAACGAGAAAAGCAGGAGCTTAGAGAGTCTGAAAGCATGGAAGAAGGCAAATTGAAATTAACAGAATTTGTCTCAGTGTCAGAGTTAGCCGGATTATTAGATGTGCCTGTAACACAAGTCATCACTACTTGTATGAGCTTAGGCATTATCGTTTCCATAAACCAACGGTTAGATGCTGAAATCATCGAATTAGTCGCAAATGAATTTGGGCATGAAATAGAGTTTATCAGCGCTGAGGAAGAAAGCGACAAAGAAGAGGAAATCGTTGATGACATCGAAGATCTATACCCAAGAGCACCAATCGTAACCGTAATGGGTCACGTAGATCATGGTAAAACATCTCTCCTTGACTACATCAGAGAAGCGAATGTTGCTGCTGGTGAAGCTGGAGGAATCACACAGCATATCGGCGCATATGAAGTACGTGTGGGCAGTGATAAACGCAAAATCACATTTTTGGATACTCCGGGTCACGAAGCTTTTACCGCTATGCGTGCCAGAGGTGCGAAGATTACAGATATTGCTGTGATCATCATCGCAGCAGATGATAGGATCATGCCACAGACCAAAGAAGCCATCAGCCATGCTCAAGCAGCTGGTGTACCTATGATTTTTGCCATCAACAAAATAGATAAAGCAGGCGCTGACCCTGAAAAAATAAAGCAAGAGTTGGCCTCCATGAATCTTTTAGTTGAGGAATGGGGAGGAAAGTACCAGTCCCAAGATATTTCAGCAAAGTCCGGTTTGAATATTGATAAACTTCTCGAGAAAATACTTTTAGAAGCAGAGTTACTCGACCTAAAAGCAAACCCTGATAGACCTGGTGTAGGAACAGTTGTAGAAGCATCCCTTGATAAAGGTAAAGGATATGTCACTAAAATATTAGTGCAGAATGGATCTGTGTCGCTTGGCGATGTGATCGTTTCTGGATCTTACTCAGGAAGAGTGAAAGCCATGTTCAATGAGCACGGGAAAAAAGTCAAAAAAGTTGGCCCATCTACACCTACCTTGATACTCGGGTTAAGTGGTGCCCCTCAAGCCGGAGAGAAATTCAAGGTAATGGAATCTGAGCAGGAAGCAAGACAGATCGCCACGAAGAGAGCACAAATAGAACGTGAACAATCGAATAGAGCTAGTAAGCGAATCAGCCTTGATGAAATAGGTCGTAGATTGGCTTTAGGTACCTTCAAAGAATTGAATTTGATCGTAAAAGGTGACGTGGATGGTTCCATCGAGGCATTGTCAGACTCATTGATAAAACTTTCAGTAGAAACCATTCAGGTAAATGTCATACATAAAGCAGTCGGAGCTATTGTAGATTCAGATGTTCTATTGGCTTCGGCTTCCGATGCCATCATTATAGGTTTCCAAGTACGACCAACTCCATCATCAAGGCAGCTTGCTGAGAAGGAAGGGGTTCAAATCAAGACTTATTCGATCATTTATGAAGCCATTGAAGAAATCAAGTCTGCAATGGAAGGTATGCTTGAACCTACCAAAGAAGAAAAAATTATTGGCCATCTTGACGTTCGTGAAACGTATAAAATGTCAAAAATTGGTACGATTGCAGGATGCTATGTCACTGAAGGCAAGTTTACCAGAAATACGCTCATCAGAGTTATTCGTGATGGTATCGTAATATTCCCTACTCGTGAAGGCGCACATGGAGAATTGTCATCGCTAAAGAGGTTTAAAGATGATGTGAAAGAGGTAAAAGCGGGTCTTGAATGTGGTGTCACAATTAAAAACTTCAATGATATCAAAGAAGGAGATAGCATTGAAGGTTATGAAATCATAGAAATAAAGCAAACTCTTAATTAATTGTCAATTCAATATAAGAAACCCTCGAATCTTATAGAATTAAAAGAGTTACTAGATGAGGTAGTTGATGGGGTAAATTCCACTGGTTTTATTCCTTTTGATCCTATCAGCATCCCACATAGATTCAAATTAAAGCAGGATATTGAAATAGCTGCATTTTTTGCAGCCACCTTTGCTTGGGGCAATAGGAAAACGATTATTCAAAAGTGTACTGAATTACTCAATTTAATGGACAATGCTCCTTACGAATTTATAATATCCCATACCGAAAATGACAGAAAAAGACTAATCGGCTTTACACATCGCACATTTCAGAGCACGGACACATTGTATTTTGTAAAAACTCTCCAAAATCACTACCAACAACATGAGAGTTTAGAGTCTGCTTTCCTATCAAAATCACATGGATATGAGCAGAAGAACGCACTTATTAATTTTCATCGTTACTTCTTTGATGATGGATTTGCACCCACCAGAACAAAAAAACATGTCAGCACCCCAGAAAATAATTCTGCCTGCAAAAGGTTAAATCTCTTCCTAAAGTGGATGGTAAGAAAAGATGATAAAGGCGTTGATTTTGGCATTTGGGATTCTATTCCTATGTCAGGGCTTATGATACCTCTTGATATTCATGTAAGTAGAATTTCTGAGCAATTGGGATTACATTCAAGAAAGCAAAAAGACTGGAAAATGGTAGAAGAAATCACATCAAACCTACGAAAAATAAATCCTAATGACCCTGTGATTTATGATTACGCTCTTTTTGGTTTGGGAGCAGGTTTGTATTAACAATTTTATTAACAATCCTTCTATGATTTTATAATCTACAGCACCGATATGTTTTATAGAAAACCAGAAAGTTTTTTTCCACAAATTTGGATTTTTTCATCATTCTGACATTGATAGGTTTTTGTTTTCAAATATGATATCTAAGACATGATTTCATAAATAATCCGTAAAAACCATCCATATCTTGCTTTTGATGATGAGATTTATAAAGCAACAGATAAGATTTTTTGCTACTTTTGCGTTTTAAATCACTTTATAGACAAGATTCTGATTTTAAATCATATTTGTTTCCCTTTGAATCCTAAGTTCAATTTATATTAAGCTGTATGTCATCTTTAAAAAAAACATCCAATATTGTAGGTATTATTGTCTTTCTCATCACGATGATCGTGTATTACAACTCTGTAGAATGGACGGGAAGTCTATGGGATTGTGGTGAATTCATTTTAGGAGCTTACAAGCTTCAAGTGGTACACCCACCTGGAGCCGGACTCTTTGTTATTATCGGAAGAATATTTGCATGGGTTGCTACCCTTGTGTCAGATGATCCGGCAAACATCGCTTTTGCTATCAATTTGATGTCCGCTATTTCTACATCCATAGCATGTGTTATGATAGCTTGGACTACCATAATGTTTGGTAAAATAGCTCTAGTCGGAAAAGAGGTTGAAACAACTGCTGCTCAAAATTTAGCATTAGCTTTTGGTGGTATCGTTGCTGGTTTAGCCACCGGTTTTTCTACTTCGATTTGGTTTTCAGCAGTTGAAGGTGAAGTGTATGCCATGTCCACGATGTTTACTGCTATGACACTTTGGGCGGCAACAAAATACTATTTTTTACCAAATGAATTGGATTCAAATCGTTGGTTAGTCTTCAGTCTTTTTTCTGCAGGAATGTCTGTGGGAGTGCACTTATTAAGTATATTGGTCCTACCGGCGGTTGCGCTGATGGTGTATTTTAAAAAATACAAAAAACACACATTTTTAGGTGCTTTGGCAGCTATGGGAGTTGGTGTTGTAGGAATTGTATTTATCCTAAAGGTTATCATCACAGGGATTCCAACACTTTGGAAAAATATGGAGCTCCTGATGGTGAACAACTTTGGACTTCCACCAAACACTGGGTTGATTCCAACTTTACTTTTGATTGGAGCATTGGGATATTTTGCATTGAAACTGGCTCACAGATCACATAATCAGATAATTCAAGATGCCGCAATCTCGGCTATCTTTGTGGTAATGGCGTTTTCTACCGTGGGCGTCATCGTCATTAGAGCAAATGCTGACACACCGATCAATATGAATGCACCAAGTGACGCAATGCGTCTGTTACCATATCTTAACCGCGAACAATATGGGGAACGTCCGCTACTGATTGGCCCTGCTTATGATGCCGAACCAAGCAATGTTACCAGATCGCCAAGATATGGATTGGTTGGTGATAAATACAAAATTGTAGATGAAAAATATGACTACGTATATGCAGCAAAAGATAAAATGTTATTTCCACGTATCGGACATACAGATCAGTCCAGACCGGAATTGCACAAACTGTGGAGAAGAGCGCTGAACGGAGATGATAAAGGCAAACCAGGAATGGGATACAACCTTCAGTTTTTATTTCATTACCAAATAGGATGGATGTATTATCGATATTTTATGTGGAATTTTGTAGGCAGACAAACGGCAGAACAAGGATATTTCCCTTGGGATGTCTCCAAAGGTCAATGGGCGTCTGGAGTTACACCAATTGATGAGGCCCGACTCTACAAGATGGATAAGCTTCCTGATACCATGAAAAATGATCAATCTAGAAATTATTATTTTTTCCTTCCACTCATATTTGGACTGATAGGTTTGTTTTGGCATATGAAAAGGAGTAAAAAAGAATTTGTCGTTTTGCTTGCGTTGTTCATCATTACAGGCTTAGGCATTATTATTTTTTCAAACCAACCACCAAATGAGCCACGTGAGAGGGATTATGTATTAGTAGGTTCGTTCATGACATTCTGTATATGGATGGGATTGAGTGTGCCTGCATTATATAGTCTGATTGAAAATAAAATAAAAGGCATTGCCCCTGCTGCACTATTAGGTCTTTTGGTACTTTCAGCACCTGTGATTATGGGATTCCAAAACTTTGATGATCACAGTAGAAAAGAACATACTGCAGCAAGAGATTACGCTTCGAACTTCTTGAATAGCGTAGCACCAAACTCTATTATTTTCACCTATGGTGATAATGATACGTATCCGCTTTGGTATGCTCAGGAAGTAGAAAATATAAGACGTGATGTAAGGGTTGTAAATTTAAGCCTCATCGCAGTGGATTGGTATATAGACAAACTCAGAAGAAAGGTCAATGATTCACCGCCACTGAAACTCACCCTTAGTCCTGATGATTACAGAGGAAAAAATCGAAACCAAATTTTCTTCTTCGATCCCTTGAATGGAGATATGTCCACACCGATGAATGTGTACCAAGCTCTAAGACAAATCAGAGATCCAAAATATACTGTTGAAGATCAAACCTATATCAATACAAAGAGATTTTTCATTCCCGTGGATAGAGAAAAATACAATGCTTTGGGACAAGCGCCTGTTGACTCTACACAATGGGTAGATAGAATAGAATTTGGTTTTGAACAAAATCAAAGATCCTTCTTAAAAGATGATCTTGCAGTCATGGATGTCATTGCGTCAAACTTTTATGATCGCCCCATTTATTTTGCCATCACATGTCAACCTGGAAAGTTACTTGGTCTTAATGACTATTTGGAAATGGATGGTCTTGCCTTAAGAATCACGCCAACAAAAATTGAAAGCCCTTCCCAGCTTCCATCTATATACGGTTATGGTGATATCAATGCTGACCTTACTAGAGATATTGTTCTAAACAAATGGAAGTGGGGCAACTTTGACAATGGTCAGAGATACGTCGATAAGTCCTACATGGCCGAAGTGCAAGCAATGAAATTGGTAATATTGCGTGATGCCCTCGAATTCGATAGAAAAAAAGAATATTCAAAATCTGCCGAAATGGCCAATAAATATTTTGAAGCATTCCCACATCAGAATTTTGCTTATGATTTTGGAATTACTCCTTTCATAAATATTTTGGTGAATGCTAAAGATTTTGAATCGGCGAAAAAACATCTCAGAATTCTTGGCATGGAGTCTAAACAATATATAGAGTTTTACGAATCACAAACCGACAATTCTGTATTCGAGAGTTTTGCAGATGATTATCAATATCGGCTCAGAGCAGCCAGTGATGTAATAGAGATTTCTAAAAGAGTAGAAGATCCCGCTTTTGAAAAAGAAATGTCAGATTTACTGTCTCCTTTGATCGAAAAAGCAACAGAAAATGAGCCAAACAAACCCAATAATATTAGGCAGTGATCATGCAGGATTTGAGTGGAAAGAATCCATTCACCATTTCTTGAAACACAATGGGTACAAAAACATCATCGATGTTGGAACCTTTGATGCACATTCCGTTGATTATCCTGACTATGCTCATGCTGTTGCGTCGCAAGTGGCTTCTTCAGGGGATTCTGCCTATGGCATTTTATTGTGTGGTAGTGGAAATGGTGTCTGCATTTCTGCCAATAAACATGCCGGCATAAGAGCTGCACTCTGCTGGAATGATGAGTTGGCAGCTTTGGCTCGCAAACATAACAACGCAAATATTGTCTGTATTCCTGCCAGATTTGTTTCCAAAAGAAAGGCAAGAAGTATTGTAAAAGCCTTTCTCACAAATGAGTTTGAAGGTGGCAGACACCAAAAAAGAGTCGAAAAAATTGATATCTGAAGACCGTTTATTCTTAATAAACTTATTTTATCAAATTCATGAACAGTAAAGTTTTAATATTAATCATTGGTTGTTTTATTGTCCACATAATCGGATACGGACAGTATTTTAGCGGAGTCATAAAAGGTAAAGATGGAGTAGTGAATGGCTCTGATTCTGATGTACAAATTGCATCGATGTATTCTGTTGAGAATCTAAAGAACCATTTGAGCATTTTAGCAAGTGATTCATTGGAAGGTAGAGAGACGGGCCAAAAAGGACTTCAACTAGCCGGTGATTTTATATCAAAATACTTGTCAAAGTTAGGATTACAACCAATCCCTCAAACCAATTCTTATTTGCAACCTATAGCATTCACATATTCAAAATGGGTCGATACCGATTTATATATCAATGGAAAACGATTTAAATTGATGTGGGATTATTTGGCTTTCCCGGAACAAAATGAGAATGCTCCGTTGATTAAAACTGATGTAGTCACTTTTCTAGGATATGGAATTTCTGACCGTAATTACAATGACTATAAAAAAGTTAAGGTAAAAGATAAAGTCATCATCATCAATGAAGGAGAACCAATAGCAGAAGACGGTAGGTCCTTCATCACCAAAGATACTAGTCTATCATCTTGGAGTTCTGACATCACTAAGAAATTAAAAGTAGCAAAAGAAAATGGAGTGAAATTGGTGTTGATCATCACTAAAGATTTTAAAAAACTCACTGAAGAAAATCGAAAAAAATTCTTGTCTCCTTTTCTACAGTTAGGAAATCTCAAAGATAAACCGCTAGAAACAGCCAATTATGCGTATATTTCATCAGATATCGCTAAGGAAATTTTTGGTGCTCAAGAAGCTAAAATCCTGAAAGCAAGAAAAAAGATTGCAAAAGGAAAACCCGCCAATGTAATATTGCCGAATAATTTTATCATGAATATGAGCAAAGAGGTCAAAACAATGGAAGGCAATAATGTCATGGGATTTATAGAAGGCAAAAGTAAAAAAGATGAAATCATCATCGTCTCCGCACATTACGACCACCTAGGCAAAAAAGGTGATGAAATCTTTAATGGCGCAGATGACAATGGATCAGGAACAGTTACTTTAATGGAATTGGCAAGATTATTTCAAACAGCCGTAAACAGAGCTGAGAGACCGGAAAGGTCTATTGCCTTTGTTTGGGTTGCCGGTGAAGAAAAAGGACTTTTAGGGTCAAAATATTATGTCAACAATCCTGTTTTTCCATTGGATAAAACAATGGTTAATGTAAATATAGATATGGTTGGGAGGATTGATGATGCACACCTTACCGACACATCATATATTTATGTGATTGGATCTGATAGACTCAGTAAAGAGTTGGATAAAGTAGTGAGATACACCAATTATAAAGTTGGTTTGACCTTGGACTACAAATACAATTCCGAAGAAGATCCAAATAAATACTACTATAGGTCTGACCACTATAATTTTGCAGAAAGAGGTATCCCTTCTGTTTTCTTTTTCAGCGGAGTCCACCAAGATTATCATATGCCTGGAGATGATGTGGAGAAAATCCATTTTAACCTCATGAGACAACGTGGAGAATTGTTTTTCTATACCATTTGGAATTTGGCGAATCAACCCAATTCCATCACTAGAGATGATAAAATGTAACCAATGAAATCATCTAATTCACCTATTTCTGAATGAAGTTTGTCATTGAAAAATCTGATAAAAAATCATCTGCACGTGCGGGTGTATTGCATACAGATCATGGCACAATACAGACACCCATCTTTATGCCTGTGGGAACACAAGGTACGGTAAAAGGTGTTCACCAATCCGAACTTCATGACGTTATCAAGGCACAAATCATCCTCTCAAATACCTATCATCTTTACTTAAGACCGGGAAAAGATATTATCAGAAAAGCAGGTGGATTACATAAATTCATTCATTGGGATAAGCCTATTTTAACAGATTCGGGTGGTTATCAAGTCTATTCTCTCAAGGGAATGAGGAAAATTACTGAAGATGGTGTAAAATTCCAATCCCATATAGATGGTTCTAGGCATGTATTCACACCGGAAAATGTCATCGAAACACAACGGATCATCGGCGCAGACATTATAATGGCGTTCGATGAATGTACTCCTTGGCCATGTGAGTACAAATACGCTGAAAAATCGATGCACATGACGCACCGATGGCTATTACGGTGTATCGATGCCTTTGAAAACAGTTCCTCTGTTTATGGATATAGCCAAATTTTTGCTCCAATTGTTCAAGGAAGTACGTTTCCGGAATTGCGTAAAATTTCTGCAGAATTCAGCGCTGCCCAAAATCAATCTTTAAATGCCATTGGAGGTTTATCCGTGGGCGAACCTCACGAAGAAATGTATAAAATGACCGAATTGGTCTGTAACATACTTCCATCCGATACTCCAAGATACCTTATGGGTGTCGGTCTGCCCGAAAACATTTTAGAATCCATTGCTTTGGGTATAGATATGTTTGATTGTGTGCTTCCTTCCAGAAATGCACGTCACGGAATTTTATACACAAGAAATGGCATAATGAATATGAAAAATTCCAAGTGGCAAGATGACTTCTCCCCAATTGACGAAGATAGTCCCGCCACAACATCAAGGCAACATTCAAAAGCGTACTTACGTCATCTATTCAAAACCGAAGAATTACTGGCTGCTCAAATCGCAACATTACATAATCTTTCCTTTTTTCTTTCTTTAGTAGGAGAAGCACGTCAAAACATCATTGACGGAACCTTTACTCCTTGGAAAGATGCAATGCTACCAAAATTGTCCCAAAGGCTCTGATGAAAATTCTTGACATTTATATCATCAAAAAATATTTGAGTACATTTTTCTTTACAATGTTACTCATCACGATGATTGCAATCACAATCAACTATTTTGAACAAGTAGATAAGTTTATTGATTCAAATTTATCATTAAAACAGATTGCAGTCGGATACTATCTCCATTTTATTCCATGGATCAACGGCTTGTTATGGCCTTTATTTGCCTTGTTGGCCGTGATTTTCTTTACCTCAAGGATGGCTAAAAATTCGGAGATCATCAGTATTCTTAGCTCAAGGGTAAGTTACGTAAGATTTTTAGCACCATATATGATTTCCGCTACGATTCTTGCTGTGCTTTTATGGATTGGAAACAATTACATCATACCAAAGTCCAACAAGATAAAAAATGAATTTGAAAGCGAATACATCAAGAAATCTTTCAAGCAAGCCAGAAACTACAACCTCCATTTCTGGACATCTCCAACTGAAAAAGTGTATATCAGAAATTATTCCATTGCCGACAGCACAGGAAGGACTTTCAGATTTGAAAAATTTTTAAATAATGAATTGGTGTACACATTGAAAGCGAATAGAATTATTTATTCCGGGATTCCCAATCAATGGAAATTAGAAGGATATGAAGTGAGAACTTTTGATGGGTTAAAAGAGAGTTTAATTCAAAAACCTGCTGCTACATTGGATACAACTTTCAACTTCAATCCCAAAGATTTTACTTATTACACAAAACAAATGGAAATGATGAATACATCAGATCTACGCGACTATTTAAAAAATGAGCAAAATAAAGGCTTGGATTCCGGTAAGAAATATAAAATAGAACTCTACCGACGTACTGCCGATCCTTTTACGATACTGATTTTGACGTTAATAGGCGTATCTGTGGCTTCCCGCAAGGTGAGAGGTGGCATGGGATTTCACTTGGCCATAGGCGTGATCATTGGTTCTGTTTTTGTGATTATTTCAAAGTTTAGCACCACATTTTCATCAAATTTATCATTGCCACCACTTATTGGTGTGTGGATACCAAATATCTTTTTCTCTATAGTGGCATACATACTTTACAAAACTGCCCAAAAATAAACAATCCCAAAGGGAGATTCCTTTTCGTTTTCAAACTATTGTTAAAATTGTGTAAAATATAATCTTGCAATTTATCCTTTTACAACATTATATTTCTTTTTGCGTCTAATCTTGATCTTAAAACCAAATTATATTTTATGGTTATCAAAAATGTGTTGTCTGTTGCTCTTATACTTTTTTCGGTAATAGATGTACTGGGAAATATTCCTGTTATTATCGATTTGAAGAAGAAGGGTGTAGAAGTTGATTCTATGAAGGCGGCATTGGTATCCTTTTTCATTATGGTGGCATTTTTATACGCAGGAGAAGGTATTTTAAATATATTCGGTGTGGATGTCCAATCATTTGCTGTCGCAGGCGCGATTATCATTCTCTTTCTAGGGTTAGAGATGATCCTTGGGGTTCGATTTTTTAAAGAGTCTCATGGATCTAATACCGGAACAATAGTGCCTATTGCATTTCCGCTGATTGCCGGTGCCGGAACAATGACCACCATCATTTCACTAAAATCAAAGTATCAAAACATTGATATCCTTGCGGCCATTTTTTTAAATATCGTAGTAGTATTTGCAGTGCTTCACTTTTCCGGTTGGATAAAAGATAAATTGGGTGATTCCGGGGCGGCTGTTTTAAGAAAGGTATTTGGCATCATACTTTTGGCAATCGCTATAAAACTTTTTAAAGAAAACTTTCACTTAGTCATCACGCCGGACCAAAAACTTGGGTTTCTCCGAACCAAATAATTTTCGTTGAGTATAGAACGAGAGACAAACCTTTTTCTCGTTCTATACTGTGTTTTCTATGTACTTTGAATTTCTAAATAAATCATAGAATATTACTCTATCTTGACTATCTTTTGACTGTACACATTTCCATTTTCAATAATTTGCAAAATATATACTCCGCTTTTTAAATCATTTCCAAGTTCAATATTTTTGGAAAATGCACCAAAAGGTAAAATTTCTTTGCAAGTATAAATTTGCGTTCCCCTCAAATCAAATATATTTATCGCTAATACATTATCAATCTTAGGTAAAAAACCATCAATATTGAAAATGCTTGAAGTTGGATTTGGATAAACAACGCAGTTAAATTTAGGTGGTTGTGAATCCTCACGTGATTCAACAACTTCAGAATTTATGTCTCCATTTGCTGTTGAAATAATTCCAGCAGAGACATTTGATCCGCTTTTAGCCCAGAAACCTGGTCTATAGGTAATGTCTTTTCCTGCCTTAAAATTAGCTGTAACTCCAGACTCTACTCTAAATCCTCCCTTTGTATCAGATATCACGTTATCACTAGCATCTCTTTGTAGGTCCCCAACAAAAATAGATCCTTCTACCGTTGAACCTCCAGTAGTTGTAGCAGCAGTGTATCTGTACGTATATGGTGAGGTTACATCACTACACACAAAATCACTTCCATTGGCACCATCAAGAATTACCTTTTTATTAAAAGCAAACCAAACATCATTTGCTCTGGAAAATGAAGTATTGTTTGCAGGGTTAGTTACTGACCTGCTATCTTTCATGTTGTTTGCTAATACATTAAAGGGATATTCAGGAGTACCATAATGAACCATAGCATTAGCACCAGTTACAGGAAAACTTGACTGAAGAGCTGTTGTATTATCTTCCCAAATTTGCCATAAATAATCTATCATATTATGATGTAAATAAAATATCGGATCATTAGGTGAAGTACCGGTATTCATAGTACCTGTATTACCGCCAACCCAAACGTGAACTCTATCATGATAATGTTCTAGTTTATGAGAAAAGTCGGGAGAAGTGGTAGACTTTGAAGTTGTATTATTCCAAAATGGCGTTAAATTAAGCGTATTTAAAATATCTGTTGTGTTAGCCAAATATGGGTTCGGACCTGATGCTGCACAACTAGATCCTGGCAAACATCTTGTAAATGTAAATCCGGTCAAATTGGAGGTAGATAAAAATGAAGTGTGCCAATTCGCAGATGTAGTATTATCTGTCCTCCAATCCCAATATGGAATACTTAAATAAATAGCATTACTACTTGTATTTCTTTGATACCATTCTACTTCAATTAAGAAAAATCTATGCCACGGTAAAAATTGTTCTCCAGTAAAACTACCTGTAGTATGTATCTGGCTAGTAAAATGATTCCCATGTGCAGTTGCTAAAGTATTCCAAGTACCTGCATTTCTTAGACTCTGTAATGCAGCTCTGTAATCAATCATTTCTTGACTTGTGAATTCTCTATAATCTTTTCTTATTGATTGTCCATAAATGGAAATGGAAGCAAAAAAACATTATATTTAAAAAATATTTCCTGTTTATATTTTTTTAATTTTAATAATTCTTTGACCCGATACATTATTACTAGTAATCCAAATATCTCTATCTGATTTAAACTCTAATTGTCCATCAACCCAATAGATATTCTCTTCAAAAAAGGAAATAGTGTTAGTTGTCTTATCGTAATTTAATTCCCCCTTCTTGTCAGGGACTATCTCAAAAATCATATTTCCAATTGAATCTGAATAATAAACAGCTGGAATATATGATCCCATAGTATCTAATACCTCAAATGAATCGTTATATGCACTAAAGATAGAATTGTAAGAGAATGGTCCAAAAGAGACTTCGTCTCTAAATGAAATTTCATAAGGCACCCATTTGCCTATAAACTGCTCCAGTGGATGGATCCTCACCACAAACAATTATCAGATTTAGTACACGACAAAAACAATAATGACATTATGAATATAGTTATAATATTTGAATATTTCATAACTGTTATTTTTGTGATATTATTAATTGTGATTTTAAACTCTTATTTTTCTTTTTCTATTTCTGATTTATTATAAAGTAAATCTTATCTAAGGATACCTTTGAAAACGCCACTTGATATTCTGAAATAAGCAGAATTTTTACCACTATATGCGCCCAAGGATTCACCCTTAAATTTGATTGTAATCAGATTCTTTTCTTCGCCATTTACCATAACTTGTTCTACACTTGTAACTTCAATATCTTCATATGCAATTTTTGTCGAAATAATAGTATTATCAATTGAAATTCTCACTTCATCAAAACCTTTATAGAAATTTTCAGTCTCTTGAGTTATAGAATTATAGTTCCAATCCTCATAATATTGTAGTTGTCCATCGATAAGAGTCTGACCCTTAACTAGGTTCACAAAGTCCTTATTCTCATCCGTTTTAAGAAACCAAATACCAAATTCTATAGTTTCTCCATTTTCTAATTCCAAATCAAAAAGTACCTCACTTGACAATGTGACTGTTTTGTTGTCTGCCCATTGAGACCACCATCGAGATGTGGATTTATGATTAGCACTTTTAACCTCACTGGTATAATTAGAGCTAGAGTTTAACTTTTCAATTTGAAATGCTACTTCAAAGTCCGAATTAATTTCGGATGACACCTCATCTTTTTCACATGAATTAATTATAACAAAAACAACAGATGTCAAAAGAACCTTTGAAATGTCTATCATACTTTTATTTTATTTGATTTTTAAAAATGCAAAGTTCTAATCAAATTATTTTGTTAATTTGTAAAAATTATCCATGATTTGTAAAAAAGTTACTTTTTTGCCTGGAGTACCCAATAATCCTGTTCTAGTCCCCAAGACTGCATTTCACCGCTATGATGCTTTAAAATTTCAAAATAATTTGAAATTATTTTTTCGAAGAAAAGTGGTGGTTGAAACGCTGCGTAAGTTCTATGCCCTACTTTCACCTTTGCTCTGACGACCAATTGATTTTCATCAAATTTTTCAACTTCATCATTGGTCATTTGTTGTTTAAAAACCTTAACCCTTCAATTTGACATTTTTCGTCGAACATCTATATTATCCCTGGTAGGTTGCTCCCCAGCAGAGCCTACTTCCGTTTCAATAGACAAGAACAAAAGTATTAATATTATCAATTTAGCGCTCAAATGATTAAAAATAAACATCCTGCAAAATGTCCATTAGACGGTATGTCCTCTAAAACAGCCTACAAAATGTCCATTATACCAATTTATGCAATAAAAATGATAGTTTTACGTCAGAAATTAGGTTTTTTATTAAACTAATTCTTTTCCGAGATCATCTATCTCACTTGTCTCATCATTTAATCCGGTAACGTCAGCAAAGGCAAAATAGTCAGCTACTAAAATGATAGGAAGGGCAACAAACAGGCCTATGAGAAAAGTAATAGCTCCGCCGAATATAATAAGAACCGTTAATAACATAAAAATCAATTGGCTAGATAAATTTTTATTCACTAATTTAATGCTGGTTTTCAATGCATTTATCGGCTGAAATTTATTAAACACCACTAGATAAGGCGCCCATCTCAAGGATACTAATAGATAAACGCCCAAAATTATCATAACAGTGATCATAGAAATACTGAAAGGTGTAATTATATTTTCAATGACATCTTCTATTTGAACAGTATCTATAAGGCCGGATGAAATTATTGAGCCAAACAAAATCATAAAGAAAGGTACTAAGATGAAAAGCGCTATCAACATGTTTAGCAAATATAAGACAGCCAAAGGACCTACATGATCAAAACCATTGAAAAAATCCCCAAACTCTGAGTCTCTTGTTTTCAGATATTTGTGTACACCAAGTGCAAAGCCTACCAACAACGGAAATGAGATGAAAATATTGATGATAAGTGATATAAAAGGCAGCACTCCTACGAAAATTGATATTAAAAAGCATACAAAGGCGTATAAGATCAGGAAAGCTCCATTTTCCTTAATCATATTAAAGGATTTATTGAAATATTCATTCGTTTTGAATTCATATCCATTTGAAATAGCCTCTTGGATTCTACGTTCGCTCATTTTATTTTGATTTTTTTTATTTTAAAATATTTTATCCTGCCCATCCTTCCCTATCTAAACTTCTATATTGTATGGCTTCTGCCAGATGTTCTACTTTTATATCCGGGCTATTAGCCAAATCAGCGGCTGTTCTAGCTACTTTTAAAATTCTATCATAGGCTCTAGCAGACAATTGTAATCGATTCATCGCCGTCTTCAGTAAGGTAGTTCCCGAAGGTGACAACACACAAATATCCGCTACCATCCTACTTGGCATCTGTGCATTCGCAAAAATTCCGGCGTGATCCTTGAATCTTTCCTCTTGAATTTTTCTCGCCTTCACAACACGTTCAACGATATCCTTGCTAGTCTCGCTCTTGTACTCTCGAGTTGCAAGTTCATCGTAGGAAACCGGTGTCACTTCTACATGTAAATCTATTCTGTCTAAAAGTGGTCCTGAAATTTTGGAAAGGTATTTCTTGACGATTCCCGGGCCACAAACACAATCTTTTTCAGGATGATTATAATACCCGCACGGACAAGGATTCATAGAGGCAATCAACATAAAGCTCGCAGGATATTCTACCGAAATCTTCGCTCTGGCAATGGTTACCTTTCTTTCTTCCATGGGTTGACGCATCACCTCTAAAACTTGCCTTTTAAACTCAGGAAGTTCGTCCAAAAACAATACGCCATTATGCGCAAGCGATATTTCTCCAGGATTTGGGTTTGAGCCACCTCCTACTAAAGCAACATCACTCGTTGTATGATGTGGCGATCTAAAAGGTCGCTCCGTAATCAAGGAAGAATCTGTTCCTAAAATTCCGGCAACAGAGTGAATTTTTGTTGTCTCTAATGCTTCATAGAGGTTGAGTGGTGGTAAAATAGTAGGTAATCGTCTTGCTAACATAGTCTTACCAGCACCTGGCGGACCTATCAAAATGACATTGTGTCCACCCGCTGCTGCTATTTCAAGAGCTCTTTTGATATTGTCTTGGCCTTTTACATCGCTGAAGTCTATGGCATATTGATTATTGGTATCTGAGAAGATTTCGCGTGTATCATACTGCATCGGTTTGGTGGAAGATATTCCATCAACAATATCTATCGCTTCCTTTAAATTTTGTATTCCATATATTTCTAAGTCATTGACTATGGCTGCTTCTCGAGCATTGCTTAGCGGCAAAACAAATTTCTTAAATCCTTCTTTTCTAGCTTGTATGGCGATGGGTAATGCACCTTTGATCGGTCGCAAGTTGCCATCCAGTGCCAATTCTCCCATAAATAGTATGGATTCAAGATTTTCATTTTTAATCTGTCGAGTTGCAGCCAAAACCCCAAGGGCGATAGGAAGATCGTATGCTGACCCTTCTTTCTTGATATCTGCTGGAGCAAGATTCACAACCAATTTTATGCGAGGCACTTCTTTTCCTACATTTTTTATAGCAGCTTCAATTCTTTGCCAGCCTTCCTTCACAGCATTGTCCGGCAATCCTACCAATGAGTATGCCAATTTCCCGGCAGCCACCATACCTCCACTATTTACCTCAATGGTAATAGTCTGGGCTTCAACTCCGTAAACTGCACTCGCATAAGTTTTTGATAACATAAAGGATCGCCGCCTATAATTTCATTCAAAAGTAATCAAATAATTTGATATTCACATTCTGTCCTTAAATATTCAATAGCTTTTGTCTATTTTTTTCCCAGATCCAAGCAGTTTTCATGATATCTTTTACATTATATTGTGGAGACCATCCTAATTCTTTTTTTGCTTTTTCGTAATTTGAAAATATAGCTACAACATCTCCTGGTCTGCGAGGGCCAATGCGATAGTTTAAGCTTTCTCCTGTGACTTCCTCAAATGTGCGGATAATCTCCAAAACACTCAACCCGTCACCAATACCGAGATTAAAAACTTCAACAGGCTTGTTTTGCTTTTTAGAAAAAATGTAGTCCAACGCCAAGGTATGTGCATGAGCTAAATCACACACATGGATATAATCGCGAATACAACTGCCATCTCGTGTAGAATAATCATCTCCAAATACGGTCATATCTTTTCTTTTCCCAATGGCTGTTTCTGTGATTACAGGAACGAGATTTTGAGGTGCGTTTCTCGGCGACTCTCCGATAAGTCCGCATGGATGAGCACCTGCAGGATTGAAATATCTTAGATTAATGGCCTTAATATTTGTAGTTGGAATTACATTTTCGATGATTTTTTCACCCATCTGCTTGGTTTGTCCATACGGAGATGCGGCCTCTTGCCATGGTGTGTTCTCATCCACGGGTGAAGTCGATACATCTCCGTAGACAGTACAACTGGAACTAAAAACGAAGGCTTCCACATTAAATTCCTGAGAAAGTTTCAATATATTCAAAAGAGAAACCAAATTATTTTCATAATACCGAAGAGGTTGTCCCACAGATTCTCCCACTGCTTTCAGAGCAGCAAAATGAATTATGCCTTTTATCTCTCCATGCTGCAAAAACACTTCTCTTGTATCGTTATAATCGCATAAATCTACTGTGTGGTGAGGGCACCTATATCCTGTAATCTCTTTGACTGCATCCAACACATCTTTGCTAGAATTAGATTCATTATCCAAGCTTACCGCTTCATACCCCTGTTCTATCAAATCAACCAATGTATGACTGCCAATGTAGCCTGTCGCACCTGTCACCAATATTTTTTTGTTCATTACTCTTATTTTTATAAATATTTGAGCGCTAGCGCTATCATTTTCTTCTTCCACTTCGGATAAGGAGGCACCAAAAGTGCAGGTACACCACCAAATTTTTGTTTTACTACACTTCTAGATACCGAAAACTCCTTGAAACCTGCGAAGCCGTGAGATCTCCCTTGTCCAGAATTGCCCTCGCCACCAAAAGGAAGATCACCATTATAAAAATGGAGCATTACCTGATTCACTACTGTTCCTCCAGATCTGGTATGATTTAATATGTAATCAATGTTTCCCTTATCCTTTGAAAAAATATACAAAGAAAGTGGCGTTTCTCTTTGTTGGACAAATTGTACGGCATCTTTAATGGTTGCAAATGGTATAATGGGTAGTAGTGGACCAAAAATCTCATTGGTCATCACATCCATTTCATTTGGAAGAATTTGTGAAATAATCGTGGGAGCGAGGTTATTTACATCGTTTTTAATGGATCCTAAAGTTTCTATTTTCCCTCCTTTTTCTAATGCATCATCCAAGTATCCTTTAATCCTGCTAAAATGTTTTGCATTAACTATGGAAGTTTGATCTGATTGGTCATGATTTAGCGCAATCATCTGCTTTTTACACGCATCAATAAATTTATCCTGCCGTTCTTCTTGTATCAAGACATAATCTGGAGCTATACAGATTTGACCCGCGTTTACCAACTTGCCCCAAACCACTTTCTGCGCCGCCAAATCTAAATCTGCTGTTGAGTCAATGATCGTTGGTGATTTTCCGCCTAACTCTAAGGTAACAGAGGTCAAATGTTCAGCTGCTGCCTTCATCACAATTTTTCCTATGGCGGGCGATCCTGTAAAAAATATATGATTGAAAGGTTGTTTTAAAAGTTCTTGGGCAACTTCGGGACCACCATTGAAAACAGCAATTTCCTTTTCATCAAAAATTGACTTGACTATAGTTTCTATGAGTGAGGCGCTATATGTTGTTATTTCAGAAGGTTTAATGATGACAGTATTCCCTGCAGCAATTGCAGATACTAAGGGACAAAAGGTAAGGTTGAAAGGAAAATTCCAAGGAGAAATAATCAAACACACTCCTTTGCTCTGATATGTGTAATAAGATTTTGATCCAAATAAAGTCAGTGGAGTTGGTACACGATGTTTTGAGGTCCAATGACTCAACTCCCGAATTGCTGTTTTTATTTCTTGAGAAATCGGGAACAACTCAGATAATATGGTTTCTTCTTCAATTTTATTAAAATCATCCTTCATAGCCTCTATAATGCGCTGCTTATAGGTGTGCATGATGGCTCTTTCGAGCGCTTTCAATTTTTTAACGCGTTCTTCCCATGTGGTACATCCTATTTGATATTTATTTTCTGATTGTTTTTCAAAAATAGTATGGATGGAAGAAATGTTTGATGTCATTTTAAATGTTCTGATATTACAAAGGTATTTTAATTATTTCAGTTTTTGAACATAAAAGGAGAGAAAGACGGTCTGCACTTTCTTGGAGAAATAGATTTTATTAAAACCAGTTCTGCTTCCGAATAGCGAACATCATTCTAACCTCTGTACTAAACAATTTGCCTACCATGAAAATGAGATAACCCAGTTTTTTCTCTAATATACGCTAAGTTCTCACTTGTAATTCGCCCGGCTGCTATGATATTTTGGTGATTTGATTTGACTTTGGCCATGGCTTTCAGCATGGTCGATCCTAAATCTGCGGTCTCTGCTCCTCCTGAAGAGAGGATATATTTTATTTGAGGAAACTTAGATAAAATTTGAACAGATTCTATGATATTTGGCGTACAATCTATCGCTTTATGAAAAGTTATAGGCAGTGGTGATGCAGCTTTGATAATGGTCTTCAAATTTTCCAAATGGATGGTATTATTTATATCTAGTGCACCAAAAACAATTCCCTTTATATTTTCTTGCTTTAGTATATTTATTTGATGTAGCATTTCTGACAAATCATTTGGGGAATACATAAAATCGCCGCCTCGATTTCGTATCATTACTTTGACATCTACATCCACTGCATGTACTACTTCTCTAACCAATGAAATGCTTGGCGTGAGTCCGCCCACTTCCAAATGTGAACATAACTCTATGCTCTGAATACTTAATGTGGACACCCTCACCGCTTCATGCAAAGATTCTACACAAGACTCTATAAAAATCGAATTTTTGGATAGAATGTAGTCATCCATGCTTCCCAAGTTTATGCTTATTTCGAAGATTTTAGATGCGCTTTTGCCTTCCTATTTCCACGATTTGCTGCTTCTTTGAGGTCCTTGACATGGCCTGGTTTTCCTGCTTTTTGCCTCGCTTGACTGCGAGCATAAAGGATATCTGACTCGTCTATTCCGTCGTTCACTTCTGGTGAATCCAATGCTCTGTCAAAGGATTTTATCGCTTCAACGTAGTCCTGCTTTTCTATCAAAACTAATCCATATTGATATAATGCCCAACGAATCCAAAACAAATTGGGATTGTCTTCTTCAAATTTCCTTTTTGTAAATAGCTTTAGATCAAACTCTGCCTTCCCCCATTCTTGTAGTTTTATGTGGCATTCAGCTTTTAATCTTCGAGCTTTCCAATAAAGAGGTTGCAATGCAATGGATTTCTTTATCGCCTCTTCCAGATTTTCAATGGCTTCGACATAGTCTTCTTTTATAATTAGGATTTTAGCTTTCCCATAATATGATGATGGAATGGAAGGGTCTATCTGAATGCACTTATTATAATCTCTAAGAGCATCATGATAGTTGCGCATAATAAAATTTACTTTCGCTCTTCGCTCATATGCTTGAGCGTGGCGATCATATTTATCAATGGCTTTTGTCAAAGCTTCTATCGCTTCATTTTCTTTTCCCTTGACCTTGACTAGTTTTGTCCCTTTGACAAACGACTGCACAGCGCCTTTATCGCTGTTTGGTTCCATCAAATCAAAGTACATGACCTCACCTTCATTTATCAACCATGCTCTGAGTGATCCTGCCACAGCAAATTGAGTGCTGTATTTCAACAATCCAACGGTTGTTCTATATGCTTTTTCGGTGATTTGAGCCACATGTCGTGGAATGGTCAATGCCAATTCTTCAGGATTGAATATCTCTTCAAATTTTAGAATCACATCCGTTTTATAATATGTCTCTACCCGCTGTAGGTACATTTTTGTAACCATATCGTAACTCTTCTGTGTCCCAAACTCAATCCTCCCTTGAATGATGGTTTTATAAAACATACCTATTTTAAATTCCTAGGATTATTATAGAAAAAATCATTCCAAACTCACTTAATTATGAATGAAAAATAAAAAATTGTCTGTTCTTAGAAAATTTCGTTTAAAATACGGAATTCTACCGCAATTCTATTGTTTTGAAAACATGACGATTAGGAATTCAAACAGGTGAAAATGTCAGAATTATTTTTAAACTAAAAAATTTGATACTTCTTGTATATTTCCTGCTACTTCATAGTTTTCAAGTTTGTATTTTTCTATAACTTGAAGAAGAAGAGAATCTCTCACAACCAAAATTAATCTGCATCCAGGCTGTTGTTTGTGGAAATTCTGAATCAATCGAGATAATCCGGGTTCATACCCTTCATTTTTGAGTTCAAGTTTTCCAATCTCATCGACAACTATCAGTCCAAAATCGTGAGGTTTCATTTGTGCTAAATAATCGGATATTTTTTTTAATATTGTTTTATCTAATATGTAGTTTCCCACTTTTATCGACGATTTTTCTCCATTACTTTCTAAAAGGTAAGTCTTTCTTTCCGGCAGAAACATGGCATGTTTTCTCCCATTTTTATTCGGACATAATATGCCTCCTATTCCTTCCTTATGTTCTAATAATTCAAGCAGTTCTGTAGTTTTGCCAGAATGTACCTCTCTTGAAAATAATATAATTCTTGACTTAGACCTCATCTGGATGGATTGAAGCATATATCACAGCCAACAAAATATATTTTATCTTCTTTACACCACGATATTCCTTATTTGCCCATGCAATATATCTTTTATATCGTGCCAAGGTGTTTGGTAGGCTATCTATTATATTTTGCATCTTTTGATCGTCAATCCTACTGCTAAAATACTTCCTCACAAAAAATTTTACAATAGGTGTGACAATGTACATAAAACCTAATGTTATGATTACTAATCTTAATAAAACCAATATCCACAAGTCTCCGCCATTCCAAGCTACCAATACAATTGTAAAAATCAAGCTCAAAACCCACCAATACAACTTATTATTTCCCGGATACTTTTTCTCAGAAATCTTTGGCAGAAATTCATTTGAAATCTTCAATTTCGATACGTCATTTTGAATGTTTGGAAGCCAAATACCCAGCAATATTCCAATGATTAAGTGAATCAGTAAATAGATTAAAAATACACATATGATAATATTTCCTTGAAAATGAATTTTAAAAAATTCTGCAATTTGGTGCATACTCGCATCCAATGCATTAAAAAATGACCTTCCAAACAGCAGAACCATAATCACAATTTTTTGAATGGCTGATTCTATCTGAGTCAAAATGGCAAATAAGAAAGCCTGCCATGGATATATTTTCTTCCCCGTAAGAAGCAAAATCGCCGATAACATTTGAAATAAAATCGCCACATAAGCTTGCCAAGGGCTATGTGGGCTGACTATCATTTTAATCATCACTACCATGGCTGTTGCTTCAATGATATGCTTTGTTTTTTCTTGGCTGAAAGCTGCAATCAGAAATATACAAATGGTTGCAATTCCTCCGACCGCTATCCCTGTGAATGGCAACATCATCGCATGCATGAATCCTCCCAAGCCACATTCTGCTAATGCCCAAAAAACTATTATGCCATCGTATTTTGTACTAAAGGTGTTCTTGATATCCAAAAGCAAATATTACCATTGTGGAAGAAATCAATATATTACTTTGCATAAACAATAAATTGCACTAAGGGTTTCCTACGAAAAACATTTATAAAAATGATACAATAAAAATTTATTATGCCTTGAAAATTAAAAATTTATAAAATTATTTTTAAATATATATTTGTCTATATACCTTTGCAACAATCAAACCCTAAGGCGTATCAAAACCAAATACTACGGCCATGGCAAATTGCTCCTGACAGGAGAATATGCAGTTTTAGACGGTGCAAAAGCTCTCGCCCTTCCCACCAAAAAGGGACAAAAAATGGTCATAAAACGCACCACAAGCTCAGATCTTATTTGGCAAAGTTTAGATGAAAAAGGTAAGGTTTGGTTTGAATCTACCATCTCCTTATTTGACTTTTCAGCATTGACTACCACAGATCAAAAGACTTCAGAATATTTACAAAAAGTCCTTAAGAACGCTGTTAGGCTCAACTCTGAGTTTCTATCTCAATGGAATGGATTTAAAATTGAAACACAACTGGAATTTCCTCTGGATTGGGGTTTAGGTTCCAGCTCAACCTTGATTTATTGCGTTGCCGAGTGGGCAGAAGTCAATCCTCTTATGCTGTATTTCAAAATTGACGATGGTTCGGGATACGATGTAGCTTGCGCTTTTGCTGATGGTCCAATAACATATCTCAATTCGCAAGACGAAGTTTCTTATACAGAGATAGACTTCGATCCAAAGTTCAAAAATAACTTATATTTCATCCACTTAGGAGAGAAGAAAAATAGTGCTCAAGGGATTAAAGAATATCTCAAAGCAGTAAAACAAAAACAATCCATGGTACAAAGTATTCAATCTATCACTGATGAAATATTGGATACGAAAACTTTAAGTGATTTTGAAGCTTTATTGGAAAAACACGAAGACATTATTCACAAACATACAGGTTTTGAAAAAGTCAAGGATAAGCATTTCAAAGATTTCTCTGGTGCTGTAAAGTCTCTTGGTGCTTGGGGTGGAGATTTTGTTCTAGCTACATCTTCTCAGTCTTCAGAAAAAATAGTTGAGTATTTTAAATCTAAAGGATTTCCAATAGTTATTCCTTATCAAGATTTAATCTTGTGATAGATTAATTCCATGAAAAAATATTTAAGCTTAATCAAGTTTAGTCACACGATTTTTGCCATGCCATTTGCCTTGTTGGGATTTACTTTGGCATCTCAGAAGTACGGATTTTCCATTGAGAAACTTATTTATGTTATTCTATGTATGATTTTCGCAAGAAGTGCTGCAATGGCTTTCAATAGGTACCTAGATAGAGATATAGACAAAGTCAACCCAAGGACACTAATCAGAGAGATTCCTTCAGGCATCATTAAATCCAAAAACGCCTTGATTTTTACGTATATAAGTGCTTTGCTATTTATTTTATCTTCATATATGCTCAATAATTTGTGCTTTGTATTAAGTCCAATAGCGCTTCTTGTGATTTTAGGCTATAGCTATACTAAAAGATTTACATCCTTATGCCATATTGTTCTTGGTATAGGTTTGGGTTTAGCGCCGATTGGTGCTTATATAGCTGTGAGTGGGTCATTTCATCTTATTCCTGTACTTATCGGATTAGCAGTTTTATGTTGGGTGGCTGGTTTTGATATCATATACGCACTTCAAGATGAAGAATTTGACAAATCAAATGGATTATTTTCCATTCCTGCTTCCATAGGTAAGAAAAATGCGCTTTTCGTTTCTACTTTTTTGCACGTAATATGCATGATTCTTTTGTTTTGGAGTATTCGTCTGATTCAATCAGAGTATCCCAGCTCAGGAGTGATGTTATGGATAAGTTTTGGGATATTTACTTTTTTACTTTGGTATCAACATACCTTGGTCACTTCCACCAATCTTTCAAAGGTAAATATGGCCTTCTTTACAACCAATGGCATAGCAAGTTTACTATTTGGATTGCTTTCTATTATTGATCTAATATTTTGAAGTATTCCATAAGTTTTTCGACCGCTCTGGCACGATGGCTCATTTTATTTTTCTCATCTTCTGCCATTTCTCCAAATGTCATATCATAGCCATCAGGAATAAAAATAGGATCATATCCAAATCCGTTTGTTCCTCTCTTAGATTCAGAAATTTGCCCATTGACCTTGCCTTCAAAAATTTGAAAACTGCCATCCCGATTGACAACTGCTATCACCGTTCTAAACCGAGCGGTTCTATCTTGAACCCCTTCCAATTGACGCAAAAGCTTATTCTGATTGTCATTGGCATCACATTTTGGACCTGCATACCTGGCACTTTTGACACCTGGTTCGCCTGACAATGCTTTTACTTCCAGGCCTGTATCTTCACCGATACTCATTTCATTGGTTAATCGATGTAAATACTTGGCTTTAATCAAGGCGTTATCTTCCAATGTGTGTCCATTTTCTTCAATATCAGCCAAAATTCCCAAATCTTTTAATCCCATTATTTTAAACTCAGGAAGGATGTTTCTGATCTCCGTGATCTTGTGTGCATTATTGGTGGCAATATTGAGCTGTTTCATGATGTGTGATGTGTCTTTTTATTTTAGAAACATAGCCTGCAGTAAGACCCAAAGGCTTTTGGTTTTGGAAGGTGTTGCTTTTATTTCTCTGATGGACTCACAAAACAATGCTTTAGTTTCATGAAAATTGACCAAATTATTTAACGTAATATGGACAAAAAAACCCAAACTTTCAGCATCAATACCAAAGGAGATTAGATTCTCATACTTGATGCCAAATTGGCTCAAACTGTATTTTTGCCCATGTTCTAGATAACAAATATGGACATCCTTATCAAGGTCCATTTGTATGGATGAGATGATTTTACGAAGAGTTTCCATTTCCGTTTCACCAAAATCTTCCTTGCGAATGACTATTAAAATTTTCACCTTTTTCACCATTCCACTTCCAATATTTGGTGGGTTAGACGGTATTTGATAAAGTGTCTCATTTAATACTGTCATCGAAATAAAATTTTTAATGAATCAATATTTTAGGATATAATTTTGCAAATTGGCGAATATTGTGTGCCAAAACAAATAAAATTTATTTTAAGTGCACTTATATGTGCAAATTTACCTATCTTTACGCAATCTCAAAATATTTAGTAAACTATTCTTTTAATATTTGAAATTTGATCTATTTTCTATATTTCATCACACAAATAATATTCTTATGTCAGTACAAATCAAAATCACTAAAACCACCCATTCAAAACTGAATGAAGTTGATTTTAATAATATTCCTTTCGGAAAAACATTTACGGATCACATGTTTGAGGCTGACTACATCAATGGCGAGTGGCAGAATGCACAAATCAAACCATTGACTGAAATACCTGTACATCCGGGAAATATGGCTTGGCACTATGGGCAAGCTATTTTCGAAGGAATGAAGGCCACCAGAGATGAAGCGGGCAATGCTTTGCTTTTCAGACCGAAGGAACACTCTATCCGATTCAATAAATCTGCAGAAAGGCTCAGTATGCCACACGTACCTGAAGATCTTTTTCTTGATGCGATTCATACCTTAGTAGATTTAGAAAAAGCATGGATCCCACCTCAAACGGGTTCGGCTATGTATATCAGACCATTTATGATTTCGTTTGACCATACTATAGGAGTAAAACCATCAGATACATATAAGTTCATGGTTTTCGTTCTACCTGTAGGACCATATTATTCTCAGCCAGTAAAACTGATGGCATTTCCTGAATACGTAAGAGCCGTTGTTGGTGGTGTTGGTGAAGTCAAAGCAGCAGGCAACTATGCAGCTTCTTTATTTCCTGCCGCCATGGCTAAAAAGGAAGGTTATGACCAAGTGATGTGGCTAGACGGAATACATCACAAGTTTATTCAAGAGGTAGGAACAATGAATATTTTCTTTGTGATAGGAGATGATATCATTACACCAAATCTTGACGGTGCCATTCTCAAAGGGATTACAAGAGATTCCGCTATTAAAATTCTGAAAAGTAAAGGGCATAATGTCATTGAAAAGCCCATTTCTATAGATGAAATCATTGAAGCCTCGAATTCCGGAAGATTAAAGGAAGTTTTTGGAACAGGTACTGCAGCCGTAGTTGCCCAAGTTGCTACTATAAAATATAATGATGTCATCATGAATTTGGACACTTCTCATGTACCAGTTAGCACCATGGTCAAAGACACCATCAATGGTTTGAGGAATAGGACAGTTGAAGATACATTTGGTTGGATAGTTCCTGCAAAGGGAGTTTGATTTTCTTAAACAAATGTTGGATTTTGTACTTATCCGGTGTTTAACATTTTTTTTAGAAACTTTTGATATGTAAAGGATGTTTAATGGCTTAAATAAAATTAAATAATATCTTTTTAACCAAGAAAAATTGTTAATATGGCATTTGTATTCACGGACGATAATTTTGACGATACTGCATTAAAAGGAGGAGTATCTGTTGTGGACTGTTGGGCAGAGTGGTGTGGACCTTGCAGATTAATAGCTCCTATAATTGATGATCTTGCTCATGAATATGATGGCAAAGTCACCATAGGAAAGCTTGACATTGACCAAAATGATAAAGTATCTATCCGATACAATATTCGCAGTATTCCTACAGTTTTGATATTCAAAGATGGAGAATTGGTGGACAAACACGTAGGTCTGACCACAAAGGCAGCCTTAGAGTCAAAGATCAAAACCCATTTGAATTAATACAATAAATTTTTCAGAAAAACACAGAAGACTCTTGTTTCAAATGTCAAAGAACAAGAGTTTTTATTTTTTACATTTTAACGATCCGTGTGGCCACATTTTTTGATAATTTTGATGTTCGGCAAATAGAAGATATCGAACTGCTCGCCAAACAAGTGGTAGAGGGTTTTATTATTGGATTACATAAAAGTCCATTTCATGGATTCTCAGTAGAGTTTGCAGAACATAGACTCTATAATCCTGGAGAATCTACCAAAGATATCGATTGGAAGGTGTATGCAAGAACGGACAAAATGTTTTCAAAAAAATACGAGGAAGAAACAAATCTGCGCTGCCACATCATTATTGACACATCTTCTTCAATGTATTTTCCGATACATAGTGATGAACATAAACTGAACAAATTGCAGTTTTCATCTTTGGCAGCAGCATCTTTGATGAACCTATTTAGAAAGCAACGAGATGCGTTCGGTTTATCTTTATTTGATAATTCTGTGCACCTACATACCAAGAGTCGGTCATCTACTTCTCACTATAGATTATTGCTCTCATACTTAGATTCTCTGATCAAAGATACGACCACATATAAAAAAACCAGCACAGCAGCAGCATTGGATCAGCTTGCTGAAAACATACATCGTCGTTCTCTAGTCGTCATTTTTTCTGATATGTTTGACCATCATACAGAACACCAAGATATCTTTAATGCACTGCAACATCTCAAGTATGCCAAACATGAAGTGATATTATTCCATGTCACCGATAAAAAACACGAATTAGACTTTGAGTATGAAAATAGGCCATATATTTTTATCGATGTTGAAACCAATCAAGAAGTAAAACTTCAATATAATCAGGTTAAAGATCTGTATAAAACCAAAATAAAAAAATACAAAGACGACATCATGCTTAAGTGCTTACAGTATAACATCGACTATGTGGATGCTGACATTCATGAAGGATTTGTCCCAGTGCTTCAAAAATATCTAAATAAAAGGTCAAAACTACTTTGATCACTGTCATTTTGTCACAGGTTCATTAAACGCACAAAAATTACTGTCAAAATATCATTTTTTATCCTTTGGTATGAAAAATGTATTGGATTGGTGATCATAAAATTATTTTTTAATTCAAAAATCTAAATCATACAGTTTTTATGAAACCAATAAACGATAGAGTTGTAGTGAAACCAGCTGAAGCAGAAGAAAAAACAGCTGGAGGGATCATTTTACCGGACACTGCAAAAGAAAAGCCTCAAAGAGGAGAAGTAGTGGCAGTCGGTCCCGGAAAAGATGGCAACAAAATGACCGTTAAGAAGGGAGATAAAGTTCTATATGGCAAATATGCCGGCCAAGAAATATCTTACAAGGGAGAGGATTTTCTAATTATGAGAGAAGATGACATCCTTGTAATATTGTAAATATAGGATTTCTTGAGTCCTATAAATTTTTTCATTATTTATAAAAATTAAAAATAATATGTCTAAGATAGTTAGTTTTGATACAGAAGCAAGAACAAAATTAAAATCCGGAATTGATCAATTGGCCAATGCGGTAAAGGTAACCTTGGGCCCAAAGGGTAGAAATGTTGTCATTCAGAAAAGCTTTGGTGCTCCAGTTATTACAAAAGATGGTGTTACCGTAGCAAAGGAAATTGAACTGGAAGACGCAATAGAAAACATGGGTGCACAAATGGTTAAGGAAGTAGCCTCTAAAACTGCTGATGCAGCTGGTGATGGAACTACAACAGCCACCGTTTTGGCACAAGCCATGGTCAACGCAGGTATGAAGTATGTAACTGCCGGAGCAAACCCTATGGATTTGAAAAGAGGAATTGACAAAGCTGTAAGCGCTGTTATTTCTGACTTAAAATCTCAAAGCGAAGTGGTAGGTTCGGACTTTGGAAAAATTAAACAAGTAGCATCTGTATCTTCAAATAATGATGATGAAATTGGTGCATTGATTGCTGATGCCATGAAGCGTGTTACAAAAGACGGCGTGATCACTGTTGAGGAAGCCAAAGGAACGGATACTTATGTTGACGAAGTTATCGGTATGCAGTTTGATAGAGGATATTTATCTCCATACTTCATCACTAATACTGAAAACATGACTACGGAATATGAAAATCCATTGATCTTGATACATGATAAAAAAGTATCAAATGTTCAGGAAATCGTTCCAATATTAGAAAAAGCAGTGCAGACAGGAAGGCCATTGTTGATCATCGCTGAAGATGTAGATAGCCAAGCGTTAGGAACATTGGTTGTGAATAGGCTGAGAGCAGGATTAAAAATTGTTGCGGTTAAGGCTCCTGGTTTTGGCGATAGGAGAAAAGCCATGTTAGAAGATATTGCCATTTTAACTGGTGGTACAGTGATATCTGAAGAAAAAGGATATAAATTAGAAAATACAACAGTGGCTGAATTAGGTCAGGCAGAAAAAATCACTGTTGATAAAGATAATACCACGATAGTAAACGGTAAGGGAAAGAAAGCAGATATCAATGCGAGAATTGGTCAGATCAAAGCGCAAATTGATACTACTACTTCAGATTACGACAAAGAAAAATTGCAAGAAAGATTAGCGAAATTAGCTGGAGGTGTTGCAGTTTTGTATGTTGGTGCTGCTACTGAAGTAGAAATGAAGGAGAAAAAAGATAGAGTCGATGATGCCTTACACGCTACAAGAGCAGCAGTTGAAGAAGGTATCGTAGCAGGAGGTGGTGTTGCCTTGGTCAGAGCTATCAATAGCTTGGACAATGTAACCAGTCTGAATGAAGATGAAAATCTTGGAATTCAAATCGTAAAGAAAGCATTAGAGTTTCCTTTGCGAACAATTGCTGAAAATGCAGGAGTTGATGGCTCAGTCGTCTTTCAAGAAGTGGCTAAGGCAAAAGGTGCAAAAGGATACAATGCAAGAACAGGAGAATATGAAGACCTTAAAAAAGCAGGTGTCATTGACCCAACAAAAGTGACGAGGGTTGCCATAGAAAACGCTGGTTCTATAGCTAGTATGGTATTGACCACTGAGTGCGTCATCTCTGATAAAAAAGAAGACAATCCGCCTATGCCACCAATGGGAGGCGGTGGAATGCCTGGCATGATGTAATATCCATCACCAGAGAAAATAAAAAAGCCTCGAGTGCATTTGCTTCTCGAGGCTTTTTTATTTTCTCTGTCTTGTATCTGTTTTACTTATCTTTCTTTTTGAAATCTCCTCGTCTCCAGGCATCAATGAATTTTTTCCATGCTACAGGATTAAAGATATTTTGTGGCTTGATTTGTCCTGTATACACATAATCTTGGGCTTGTTGCTTGATGACGATGCTTGAAGTTTCCCGTCCATCAGCAGGCACTGAATATCTGATTTCGCTAAGCTTTTCTGAAGCCAGATTTTCCATCGCATTTTCTCTCAATTCATCCGAGATGTCTATGGCAAGTAATTCTTGTTTAAAATGATCTTTACTGGGCCATGGCATAATGATGGCTTCAGGCAACAAATAATTATCTACAGTCATGATCTGTATCCACTTATACTGGGTTGAATGAAGTGTATCAGGAATTTTTACTTCTACAGTTTTATACCCTATCATCGAAAATACAACGGTCTCTCCGGGTAAGGCAACAAAAGAAAAGAATCCATCATAATCGGACGCAGCACCGCGATTTGTTCCTTTTACAGCAACATTTACAAAGGGTAGAGGTGCCGGAGCGCCATGATCATCTTCATAAAAAACCATGCCCGAAAACTCCACGACAGATATAGGAGAAGGCACCTGCTGTGCTTTCACTGAATCCATGTTGCCAAGGATAAAACACACTAAAATCAAATATTTACTCATAAAATAATCATCTTAAAATAAAGAGCAATTCAAATTAACTTCAAATATAATCAACAAAACGACCCTTTAACTTTGTTCAGAACTAGAATGTCAAAGTTTAACCAGAATTTAACCATTTCAAAAAATACGGAAATTCAAAATAAATTCCTACAAAATTATGATGTGAGGTGGTATCTAAAACATTCCTTATGTCATTGATTTTCAATAAATTTTATTTTTGGGGGTTTTTAATTTGTAAATTTATGTAAAAATTGTATTATTTTTGCACCTTTTTAATTGTAAAGATTTTAAAACCTCGAAATGAGTAAAAAGAAAATCCTCTTTGTAACTCAAGAGCTCACTCCATATACAGAAATTTCTTTTTTATCTGATTTGGCCCGAAAAGTTCCTCAGTTTGCTTCTGAGGAAGGTTTTGAAATTAGGATTTTGATGCCAAAATTTGGTATCATCAACGAAAGGAGACATAGGTTGCATGAAGTTGTTCGATTGTCTGGTATGAACATCATTGTGGATGATGAAGATTATCCTTTGATTATAAAGGTTGCTTCTTTGCCAGGATTGAGGCTGCAAGTATATTTCTTAGATAGTGAAGAGTTTTTCAGAAGAAAAGCGGTGTTTCATAATGAAGAAAATATACCATTCGACGACAACCCAGAAAGGTTGGTCTTTTTTTGCAAGGGCGTAATGGAAACCGTTAAAAAATTCGGTTGGGCACCTGACATTGTCCACCTTCATGGGCAAATCACAAGTTTAATTCCCATTTATCTCAAAAAAGCTTATAGAAATGACCCTGTATTTCAAGATGCTAAGGTGGTATACTCTGTTTATGATGATGTGATAAATAAAGGATTTGACAATCGGTTCTTAGATATTGCAGCTATCAATGATCTTGAGAGAGATGATTTATTGCCTTATTTAGTGAACGATGAAATAAATTTAGATTCAGGTGCAATTAATTATTCTGATGGAACTATCTCCGGAAACGAAACCACTGATTCATTCGTTATAAAGCAAGGAGAAATCGAAAATAAGCCGTTTCATCTTTATCAGGAAGATCTTGATGAAGCCGCAAGGAGTTATTTTGATTTTTACAGATCATTATTGGGGTAAATTCCTATTTTAATACTTTGAAAACCATTCTTTCAATGCGGTCAAATATCTTTAGATGTACCATTTTATTATGGACAATATTATTGTATTCAAATTGTCAGCAATCGATAGATGTTGGTAGCGATCTTTTGAAAGATGAGAAAATTTTGATCGGTTACTCTGCTGATTTTCCTATGAAAACTATCACATTGGATACCCATCGAATAATTACATATTATAAAGGCATTGATAATCAAACCTACATGGTAGGACATTTAAAAGATTCTGATTTTGGTAGTGTGCAGTCTGATCTTTTTCTCACTTTTCAAATGGGCTCAACAAAGGCAAATTATGGCGATATACTGGAGCCAAAACAATTTGACTCCCTAGTTTTATTGTTACAATTTGATAGTTTGGGTTTTTATCCAAACAAAAATTTGGCATACCAACATATTGATATTTTCCAGATAAAAAGTGCATTTCCCGAATCAGATAGCGTTTACAGCAACATTGACATACCGTTAGAAGATTTACCCATTTTTAGTAGAGACATGAAGCTCAATAATTTAGATTCTATTTATGTCACAAGTCGAGATTCAAATAAACTTGTGAAATTGTCACCACACTTCAGGGCACGGTTGGATGATGAATTTGGAAAATCTATTTTTGAAAACGCGGCAGCTGCAGAATCTGATACAGAATTTAGCACATTATTTAGAGGATTGTGTATTAAAACAAATAACAATTCAAATTCCTTCATTGGCTTCAATTTCAATGATGCTTCTCTTTCCGGTGCACGGTTTACAAATAAATTAGTTTTGTATTATACTGTATCGGACACAGTAAAAAGGGAATATACATATTTCCTAAATTCAAAAACTATTAATACCATTTTGCACGATAAACAAAGCAGCAAATTGTCAATGGCATTAAAAGATACCTTGATTTCTAGCATGGAGAGTTATATAGAAGGTTTGGGTGGAAGTAATACTAAAGTATTGTTTGATGACCTAAGCTTACTAAAAACCAAAATCATCAATCAGGTCATTCTTGAATTTTCTGTGGCTGACTTATCGACCTCTCTTGGGTATTCACCACCAACACAAATATTAGCACTCCGTGAAAAAGACGGAAAAATGGTCTTTATAGAAGATTTCAATAGAATTATTGGTTCAGGATTGACAGCTGTAAAAAATATTTTAGGTGGCAATCCTGAAATCCAAAGTGACGGAACTTCTGTTTATAAGATAAATATCACTAATCATATAAAAAGTTATTTATCCGGCGATATTTCAGACCCAAGTATCATATTATCGACATCGAATTCATCTGAAAACCCTAAGAAAGCCATTATTTACGGACCACATCATGCAACCAAACCCATGAAGTTACGTATAATCTATACAGAGAAATAGTTTTAGTAAAATATAAATTGTAGAAATTTATGTGTGGAATTGTAGCATATATTGGAAACAAACCAGCATATCCTATCATTATTGAGGGTTTAAAAAGATTGGAATACAGAGGTTATGACAGTGCAGGATTGACAATTTTGAATGGCGACTTGGTTACAGTTAAGAAAAAAGGTAAAGTATCTAACCTGGAAGAAGAATCACTTTTAAATAATGTCGATGGAACCTTAGGTATAGGCCACACCCGATGGGCTACACATGGAAAACCTGACGATATCAATGCACATCCCCACAATTCCGGAAACAATAGAATATCATTGATCCATAATGGCATTATTGAAAATTATGCTGTTTTGAAAAAAGCCTTGGAAAGAATAGGCCATACTTTCATCAGTGAGACCGATACAGAAGTGCTCGCTCACCTCATAGAAGAGTATCAAACTCGAGATAATTTGTCATTGACAGATGCTGTGAGAAGTGCATTAGAAAGGGCTGTTGGTGCATACGCGATTGTGGTAATTGATAAAAACGACCCCAATATTATGGTGGGTGCCAGAAAGTCGAGCCCATTAGTTTTAGGCGTGGGAGAAGATGAATATTTTTTGGCGTCAGACGCATCTCCAATAATTAAATACACCAATAAAGTCATTTATCTCAATGACGAAGATATAGTCACCGTGCATAGAGATGGGACTTACGAAATAAAAAACCTTCAAAACCAAGTTCAAAATCATGCAGTTCAAGAACTAGATCTTAAGCTAGAAGAGTTAGAAAGGGAAGGATATGAACACTTTATGTTGAAAGAAATATACCAACAACCTACTACTATAAAAGAAAGTATGAGAGGCCGGATCAATTCTGAAGAAGGTTGGGTTGTATTAGGAGGTATGACACCTTTCATAAAAAGGATAATGAACGCAAAAAGAATCATTTTTGCAGCTTGTGGTACATCCTGGCACTCTGCGTTAGTGGCAGAATATTTAATCGAAGAATTAGCTAGAATTCCGGTTGAAGTAGAATATGCATCTGAACTTCGGTATAGAAATCCGATAATATCAGAAAAAGATGTTGTAGTGGCTATTTCACAATCAGGGGAGACAGCTGATACATTAGCAGCAATAGAACTTGCAAAAGAAAAAGGTGCCTTGGTTTATGGCATTGTCAACGTTGTCGGCTCATCCATTTCAAGAATTACAGATTGCGGATCCTATATACATGCAGGCCCTGAAATAGGCGTGGCATCAACAAAAGCATTTACTAGTCAACTCACTGTGTTGACATTGATGGCAATAAACCTTGGACATTTAAGGGGCACCATCAACAGTGACTATTTTCACCAACTGATCATTGCATTAGAAAACATCCCTGCTAAGGTTGAAAAGGTTCTTCAACAAAATGATTTAATCAAGTTTATAGCAGGTGAGCTTAAAGACATGATGAATGCTCTGTATTTGGGAAGAGGCTATAACTTCCCTGTAGCTTTGGAAGGTGCATTAAAGCTTAAAGAGATTTCCTATATCCATGCCGAGGGTTATCCTGCTGCAGAAATGAAACATGGGCCAATAGCATTGATTGACGAAAACATGCCTGTAATCTTCATTGCAACTAATAAATCGGCATACGATAAAATAATTTCAAATATACAAGAGGTAAAAGCTCGAAAAGCAGTTGTAATTTCGATTGTGACAGAGGGTGATGTAAAAATAAAGGAAATGTCTGATTATTGCATTGAAATTCCTGAAACAGAAGAGCCTCTTACACCACTATTATCCGTCATTCCTCTCCAGTTACTATCATACCATATAGCTCTGATGAGAGGATGCGATGTTGATCAACCAAGAAATTTAGCCAAATCCGTAACAGTAGAATAAATATAATATTTTTATGAAAAAGTCATTAGGTTTAGAGTATAATTCCATGAGAGAAAATCTCATCTATTCAGAATATGGAAGATCTATTCAAAAATTGGTACAGTACGCTAAAACCAGAGAATCGAAAGAAGAAAGACAAGCTATTATTGAATATATCGTTGAAATCATCAACCAACTCAATCCGCAGGTCAAAAACATCCACGAATATAAACAAAAGCTCTGGCGCCATGTATTTAAAATGGCAGACTATGATCTCGATGTAGATAATCCATTTGGAGATAAACCTACCGAAGAAGATAATTCTTTGCGTCCGGATAGGGTACCTTATCCTCAACATGAATTTAAATGGAGACATTACGGGTTTAATATCCGTGAAATGATAGACAAGGCGCTTAAAATGGAAGAAGGACCCATCAAGCAAGGTTTTGTTGAAACTATCTTGTCTTACATGAAATTATCATATCGTACTTGGAACAAAGAACATTTTGTTTCTGATGATATCATCATTTCCGATCTTGCAGTGATGTCAAACAATCAGCTCTCTGTAGATGATGACCATACTATACAAGTAAACTATAAAAACTCCTTGCCAAATGTCAATCCATTAGTAAATAAAGGAAAACCAAAACCGAAAAACAAGAACAAGAATCGACCTATGCCTAATAAAAGGAGAAGGTAATAAATCTTTGTTTTAAGTAAATATTTCGGCTCCCTGATAAAGAATGTCGAGTATTTTATACCTTTGTAGCTACATTAATGATTGAGTAAATTTTAATTAAACATTTTAATATATAAAATATGTCCAAAGAAAGAGATGAAAAAATGAAGGCATTAGCCCTAACCATGGACAAAATAGATAAAACTTATGGAAAAGGAACTCTTATGCGTCTGGGAGACAAACAAGTCATCCATGCAGAAACCATTCCAACAGGCTCTTTGGGATTGGATATCGCATTAGGTATCAATGGTTTTCCAAAAGGAAGGATCGTAGAAATCTATGGACCCGAATCATCAGGAAAAACATCACTCGCCATCCATGCGATCGCTGAATCACAAAAACAAGGTGGTATCGCTGCTTTTATTGACGCAGAGCACGCTTTTGATCGGTTTTATGCTCAGAATCTAGGCGTTGACATTGATCAGTTACTGATTTCACAACCGGATAATGGAGAACAAGCATTGGAAATCGCTGAAAACTTGATTCGTTCGGGTGCCATCGACATCATCGTTATCGACTCCGTCGCTGCATTGGTTCCAAGAAGCGAAATAGAAGGAGAAATGGGCGATTCGAAAATGGGGCTCCAAGCTCGCCTCATGTCTCAAGCATTGAGAAAGCTGACGGCCACCATTGGAAGAACCGGATGTTGTTGTATTTTTATAAACCAATTGAGAGAAAAAATTGGTGTCATGTTCGGAAACCCCGAAACCACCACCGGTGGAAATGCACTGAAGTTCTACGCATCCATCCGATTGGATATTAGGAAATCCGGGACTGCCATAAAAGATAAGGATGGCAATGTTGTAGGAAATCCAGTCAAAGTAAAAGTAGTTAAAAATAAATTGGCACCACCATTTAGGGTTGCTACTTTTGATATAATGTTTGGAGAAGGAATTTCTAAAACCGGAGAAATCGTGGATTTAGGAGTTGAAACCGACATATTACAAAAAAGTGGTTCATGGTTTTCTTATGAAGGCACTAAAATTGCGCAAGGTAGAGAAGCCGCAAAACAATTTTTCGCTGATAATCCAGAGTTGGCATTGGAAATTGAAAAACGCATCAAGGAGAAATACCATCCAGGTCAAGTTGATTCCGGAGACGCCGATGAATCGGACGCAGAATAAATTCTTGCAGAGTTTTAGGTACAAAACAGAATGAACATGCTTTGAACATTAGGCTTGATTGCCAACTTTCAAAATTTTGGTCATGAAATATACATTTTACCTAATTATATGCATCTTATTTAGCACTAATGTTGCTAATTCTCAGCAGTTCAAACCACCTATTTGTGGGAATCCGGCGATGATGACTTCTACTTGTCTTGAGTCGTGCATAATATGTGATATTGATGGCTTTGTAGGAAGAAATGACAGCAATATAACAGGTGAAGCGCCGCCCGGATTTTGTACTTCAGTCGTTCATCATATGCAGTGGATTGGATTTATTGCAGGTACCACAGATTTAACAATCACAGTTACACCAACAAATTGTAAATTAACTCACGGACTTGAAGTTGGCATTTATGAGAGTTTAGATTGCATGAATTTTGAATTGGTGTCCAACTGTAATACTGATATCAGACCCAATATTACGGCAAAATTCTCAAACACCAAACCATTAGTCATCGGTCAGCATTATTATTTTGTAATGGATGGAAATAACAATGATGTGTGTGACTACCTCATAAAAGTCATGGAAGGTTCCACAAAGGTTTCTCCACTAGATACTATGCCCCAAGTACAAATTCCTTCTGATATATGCTTAGGTGAATCTATAGATTGCTCTGTAACTCCATTATTCGGAGCCATCATTTATGATTGGATAGTGGATGGTCAGTATGTCAGCCAAGGATTAAATTTCACAAAGACTTTTGCAAATAGCGGTACTTATACGATTTGTTCTGAAGCATCCAATGTGTGTGATACTTCTCCCAGAAATTGTAAAAAAGTTACTGTTCATGAACCCGTCAAAATGTCTCAATCTGATACTTTGTGTTATGGGAAATATGCTGTTTATAATAACGATACATTAAAAAGTACTGGTGTATATACGCTTCCGTTTCAATCGGTATATGGATGTGATTCCATAATTGAACTTACGCTTACTATTCAAGACAAAGTGACCGATAGTCTCCATGTCATAATCTGTCAAGGAGATACTCTGATGTTCAATGGTAGTTTATATACAATGATGGGTCAATATTCTTCCATCGTACCACACGAAAATGCATGTGACACATACTTTGACGTCAATGTAACTGCCATAGACTGTAATATTACGATGTCTGCTATTCCCACTTCTACTACATGCTATGATACTTCAGATGGGAGATTAGAATTTCGGGCGCTTTCCGGTACTCCTCCATTGCATTATGAAATCATAAATTTATTGAGCAATGACCAAAAAAACGTTGGAACTATTTCACAGTTAAACGCGGTCACTACCATTGGAAATTTACCTTACGGTTTTTACCAGATTTTTATAAATGATGATTTTGGAAATGAAATCGTAGAACACGTAGAAATTACAAGGCCATCATCTATTTCAAAAACAACGTCTTTATCAGATTACTCGGGATACAATATTTCTTGTTTCGGGGAAAATAACGGTAAAATAGACATGACAATATCAGGAGGAACGCCTCCGTACAACATCACTTCTTCGGGTGGCAATGTGATAAATTCATCAATCCAAAATCTATCGGTAGGTACTTATACCATTTCGATTACTGATAGCCACAGCTGCCCATATGTTTTTGAAGAAGAAATAATTGGACCAGAACCATTGGGTATCACTGCTGTATTCAATCAAATTGATTGTAATTATCCCAATAACGGAAGTATTGATCCGATCACTGCAGTCGGCGGTGTGCCACCATATTCCTTTGCATTAAATCAAGGTGGTTTTTCTTTCACCCAAAGTTATTCTGGCCTTTCCGCCGGTATTTATACTATTTTTGCTAAAGATGACAATGGCTGCATTTCTACCTTTCAAGATACATTAGATGGAGTAATAATACCATCAATATTCAACCCTGACAGTATAGTAAATATAAATTTAGGAGATGAGATTCAGGTTAATATTGGCGTGTCGCCAAATAACTCAGAAGTGATTTGGTCGCCAAATGAAAACATTTCCTGCATCGATTGTCTTGATCCAGTTTTATTTCCATACTTTAACACTACTTATACAATCACAGCAACTTCAGATGATGGCTGTATGACCCGTTCTGAAGTCATTGTCAATGTTGAAAAAACGAATAGCTTTATCATTTCCAATATTTATACTCCAAATGAAGATAGGGTCAACGATTATATAAGATACTATGCCGGAAAAGATGTCAAAGAAATATTATATTTGAAGATTTACGATCGTTGGGGAAACTTGGTTTTCCAAAAAGAGAATTTAGAAATTGGGTTAATTGATCTGGATTGGAACACCACATTTAATGGGCAACCACTTTCTCAAGGTGTTTACGCTTGGATAGCATTGGTCGCATATTTGGATGATAGAATCGTTCTAAATAAAGGAGATCTTCAAATTATAAGATAAAACCATCCACCTTCAAATGAGATATTTCTTAGAGCTGTCTTTTGATGGAACAAATTTTTGTGGATGGCAAAGAAATATAAATGCGAAAAAACCTTCTGTTCAAGAAACAATAGAAAATAGCGTCTCACTCATTTTGAAGGAACGGGTAACAATCGTGGGTTGTGGACGTACAGATGCAGGTGTTCATGCCCATCATTTTTATGCACAGCTCAATACGCATCAGAATTTAACAAAATTTTTTATTCACAAAATAAATAGAATTTTACCAAAAGAAATATCACTACAAAACATATATATGGTCAACCAAAATGCTCATGTCAGATATAGTGCTATTTCTAGGACGTATGTGTATAAAATTTCATTGGATAAATTGCCTCAAAAGTTAAATTTTGCAACGTACTATCCCATACCATCATCATCCATAGACCAAATGACTGAAGCGGTTCATTTGATTCAAGATTGCTCTGATTTTTATCACTTGTGCAGAACTCCACTCAGGCATAACAATACGATATGCCATATATCTAAAACTTCATTACAGTATTTTCCGAAAGAAAGAGAAATCCACATCACATTTACCGCAAACAGGTTTTTGAAGTCAATGATTAGAATGATAATGGGATATGTAATAGCTGTAGGTTTTAAACAATTATCATTGAAATCATTTTCAGATGTTATAAAAGGCGATTTTCAATATAAATATCATAAATTGGCTTATCCTCAGGGTTTATCACTGGTAAACGTCGGATACCCTTTTGAATTAATCTCCGTTCCTGAATAAAATCTATCTTTCATTCATATATTTTCGTCCAAGAGTATTAAAATAGTATATATATGTATAATTTCGTGGCTTGATTTTTGTGTTGTAATAAAGTAAAAATGAATTTAGGCAACATAGCCAACATCCCTTCTCAAGCCCATATTTCTAGGAATGCCATCCAGCGCTTATACATCACCATGCGACATTTGTTTATGCGTGGTGGTTACAAACCGTTAGGTGTTTCTGGTGAATCCATGATCTCTGCTATGCAGTCATTAAAACCTGAAATCTATGGATCTATCAATGACGAAGAAAAAGTAGAATTGGACGGACTTTTGTATATTTTTCTAAGATTGCCAAAGGGAATTGAACAATGTAGGTACGTCAATCTCATTTCAAGAGAAGGATTTGAAAATGGAAATTTTGATACTTTGATTCCTCCTCGCAGAAAGAGAAATTGCTATAGAGTTGGCCCGGATCAGATGTATATTGAAATGACACGAGGTGGTAGCGATATTTATGATATATTGACACACCTGACTTTTATGTACATGGAGGCTGAAAAAATCCGTAGGAATAGCTTAGACCAACGGGGTAGAAAAAATAGAACTTGGTTGATGTTGGAGTCACTTGTTAATTCCATCAATGAAGGTGAAGAAATCAATAAACAGGTAGGTTTTACCTATTTGAATACAATTCTCGGAAGAACCTTTAATGAAATTTCAGACATATATGAGAAGTTTGAAAGAGCTTCAGAGGTCAATAGTTTATTCGAGATTACATATTGGCTGGGTAATTTAAGTATGGATGAATACATCAATCAAGTAGATAGAGAAATTTCTTTTTCTCCGGCTCTGAGAGAAACCCTTGGTCATCACATATATGGCGAACGTTGGGCATACACGATTAAGAGAGTTATTTTTGAAAATGGATGGTTTGATAGGCCTGTACACATCATCAGCGCAAACCTGCATTCGGTCATGAACTGTTTGTATGCTAAAGCTGCTGTTGGGAAAAAAATAAAATATGATTCGTTTGATCAGTTATCAGAAATCCTAAGCCAAGATGCCAATGCAAAATTGAGAGATGCTGTAGAAACTTATGCCTTAAAACATGGAATGTTCAAACTATCTGACACAAGCGGGACAAACATTGGAATACAGATTTTTGATACGACTCAATTGAAAAATGTGGATATCATCGATGACTTGGCAGAAATTGATATCTCACAAAAACATGTCATTGTTGTTATGGATTACGCTTTCGGGGAGCAAGCATATGAAACCATGGATGAGTTACTCAAACCATACATACATGCAAATGGTGACAAGCATAATTTCAATGTGAAGTCTGTAAACATTATGGGTAAAGCAGGTATTTTACAAGGGTCAAAAGGAGATATAATGATCCCAAATGCGCATGTATTCGAGGGAACAGCAGATAACTACCCTTTTGAGAACAAGCTTACTGTTTCTATGTTTGAAAATTCGGGTTTGAGCGTTTTTGAAGGAACGATGATTACTGTCTTAGGGACTTCATTGCAAAATAAAGATATACTGTCCTATTTTTTAAAGTCTTCTTGGAAGGCTGTTGGATTGGAAATGGAAGGAGCCCATTATCAAAAAGCCATTCAATCTGCTTCAAAAATAAGACATAGTATTCATCCTGATGTCGATTTGAGATATGCTTATTATGCTTCAGACAACCCATTGGAAACTGGAGGTACACTCGCCTCCGGCAGTTTAGGTTTAGATGGGGTGAAGCCTACCTATCTCATCACATTGGAAATTCTCAAAGGTTGTTTATCTTAAAATTTATCAAATATGAAATGGTTTAAGGTTTTAATTTTCTTATTCGGTATCGTGTATTTGAATGCACAAGTGGATAGTTCAATGCAAACAATGTCCTGCTGTCCATCCGGTAAATATTACAAAAACGTGGTGTCTGTAGGAGGCAAGTATTTATTTACCTCATTAAACAACACTCGTGCAGCTTTATCAGAAAATGGATTTTTATTGGATGAAAATGCCTTTGAGTATCAACTCAGGTTATTTCAGCTTCCAAAAATCTTTTATTTTCAACAACTGGGCTCATTACAAAGCAACAATTATGCATCTGTAACTGGTTTTGGATTGAAGGAAGATTTTAGGTTGCCACTCATCAAAAAAAGTCACATTGAGTTGACACCATATATAGAAGTGGGCGGAGGATATTATAGAATGAACATCATCAAAGGTGTTACTCATAACTCTATTTCCACTGTCTTGGACTCAGAGATAGAGAATTACTTCATTGACAATTATTCGCTTACGGGAGATATCGGTTTAGATTTGGGTTTTAATTTCAATATTGGAAGTTCAAAAATTGCCATTGTAGCAAATGGTGGATATATATTGAATTATCCATCGAAATGGAGACTTGCAGGGTCGCTTGCATTTGCGGATAAGATGGACATCTCAAGTCCCTATTTTGGAGTTACTTTGAGATACGAAAACATCTGTTGTAAGTAGTCGAAGGAAAGTCTATATCTTTTCAAGGATTTTGTAGGTGGTGTCTGCATCACCCATGGTATAAAAGTGGATGCAGGGTACGTTTTTTTTCTTTAATTCTTTACATTGGTTGACGCACCACTCTATTCCTATTTCTTTGGTAAATTTATCATCGGCTTTCATGATTTCATTGACCAGTTCTTCAGGAAAATTAATGTAGAACTTTCTAGGAATTGATGTCAATTGCTTTTTAGAAGTAATTGGTTTAAGGCCCGGAACGATTGGCACATTGATCCCTTCTTTGGTACAAGCATCTTGAAATTGGAAAAATTTATTATTGTCAAAAAACATCTGGGTGACTATGTAGCTAGCTCCCGCTTTGATTTTCATTTTCAGATGGTGTAAATCAATGGAAGCATTCGGAGCTTCAAAGTGTTTTTCTGGATATCCGGCCACGCCGATACAAAAATCCGTTGGTGTTCCTTTTTCGATATTTGAGTCTTGGTAAATTCCTTGATTCATATCATGGATTTGACTGACTAAATCCACGGCATACTTGTGTCCATTGGGTTCAGGTATAAATCTGTCTTCAAATTGACGGGCATCACCTCTAAGCGCGAGCACATTATTGATACCTAAAAAATTTAAATCTATAAGCGCATTTTCCGTTTCCTCTACCGTAAAACCTCCACAAATAAGATGTGGAATAGCATCTATACCGTACCTATGCATGATGGCGGCACAAATACCTACAGTTCCGGGACGCTTTCTTATAGCTATTTTTTCATAATATCCTGTTGGTTGTTTATTGTAGATATACTCTTGTCGGTGGTAAGTAACATCAATGAATGGTGGTTTGAATTCCATTAATGGGTCCAGAACGTTGAATATATCGTTCATGCTGCCACCTTTCAAAGGAGGTAAAACCTCAAACGAAACAAAGGTTTTGTCTTTCGCTTTCAGAAAATAATCGATGATTTTCATTTCTAAAAATATATGTTACTACTACACAAAGTTGATGCCATTCTAATTATAACCAATATTTATCATTCTGTTCTTATGGATGTCCATGGTACTAATATTCTCAAAAATCCTTCTTTCCTGAATTACAAATCAAATATTTATGTCAAATTACAAAGACCTCAATCTAGCCATATCCATTTTTATAAGTACGGCGATCATGAGCGTAAATGCAATCAACGAAGAACCTCCCTTTGAAAGAAATGGTAAGGGAATCCCTACAACAGGCAGTAAGCCCATAGTCATGCCAATATTAAAAAAGAAATGGAAAAACAAAATTCCAGCTACCGCATATCCATAATTTCTGATGAATTCAAGATTTGCACGTTCCGCAATTACTATGCATCGTAGCAGTAAAATAGTGTAAAGAAGCACTACTCCAATCACACCGATAAATCCTTGTTCTTCGCCGATGGTCGTAAAAATAAAATCTGTGGATTGCTCGGGTACATAATTGAGTTTTGTCATTTCCCCTTTTAAGAAACCTTTGCCTTGAAAACCTCCTGAACCTATAGCCATCTTGGATTGGATCAGATTGTACAACGAGCCTTGTGGATCACATTTGTCGGGTCTCAACCAGACATTTATCCTATCTTGTTGGTGTGGTTTTAATAATTTGTCAAAAACATAGGTTGTGCCATAAGAAAATGATATCATCGCTGTAAGCAACGGTATTACCAATCCTATGATTTTGAAGTTTTTTTCTTTTAAATTCAATACAAAATATATGGCAAAAATCATGAGCGCTACCACCAAGAGCAATTGATACTCCTTTTGTAAAATTAAAAAAATCATAACCAATAGCGTCAAAATTGAAATCATTACATCTCTCCTCCCTGCATCTAGCTCAAATAATAAGAATAAAGTACCTATGAATATCAGAAACGCTGTAACGATGATGGGTGAATAAATCATCGAAAAAATAAAAATTGCAGAAAAACCGATTCCAAAAATCAACACCCAAGGTGACATTCCTTTCCTATAAAGTAGGATGAAAAATGATGTAAAAACCAATGCTGAACCGAAATCCGGTTGTAACATGATAATTAAAGCAGGACCTAAAAATAAAGCAATAGAAATAATAAATGTATTTCTTGCTGTAATGGAACTTTTAAAAAAACTCAAATAACTTGCCAATGCTAGCGCAGTACCGAATTTTGCCCACTCTGAAGGTTGAAATGAAAAAGGACCTATCGAGAACCATGCTTTTGCACCGTGAATTTCTTTTCCAAAAACTAGGACTAGTAGCAGTAAAATTATTGTAAATGCATAAACTGGAAAGGCTAATGTAAACCAAAACTTCCAATCGATGGTCAATATCAAAGGTATGGCAAATAAAGCAATAACGACCCAAAGTGTCTGCGCTCCTATTTGTGTAGTTGGATTAAGAAACGCAAAAGGTTCATTTTCAACATATAAGGTAGAAAATACCATGAACCAACCAATGCACATCAAGCTTATTAAAACTGTCAGTGCAACCCAATCATATGACTTTGACTTTGATGGATTTCTCCTACGTGTCATGTAAAACGCTTCTAATTTCTTACCAATGTAGATTTATTCACTTGATCATAAACAGGTGTAGCGCTGTTAAAAGTTTTCTTTACGTCAAGTAAAAAAGGTATCATTTTATTTTTAGTTTCATAATAACCGACTCTAACCTGATAATATGGCGCTACATGTTTCCAATCCATTGGTACTCCCGGATACAACGCTGCAAAAGTACCCATAGCTTGTTCCATAGCACGTCTATCATCTGTGGTAATGATCTGTATTCTCCAAGCTTTTATCGTTTCTTCGGATTTGCCTTTCTCAACAAAAGCTTCCATGAGATTATCCACAGAAGCGGAAGAATTTAATGTAATGGAATGCTGACAATAAGCTGATGATAATCCAAAAAATATAAACATCAAAAAGACTGAAACTCTCAAAATAAGTGATTTTTTGAAACCAATAAATAGCAAATATAGGTATAACATTAATTATACAGTTAAAATTTTGTGGAAAGGTTTTTCTTTTATGTTTTTGCGTCAGAAATAAGATGTCCATTACTCAGTTTTATAAATAAAGGGCAACGTTCATCAAATTCCTTACCTTTGTGGCTTCATTTTCATAGAATTGTTTTTAAAGTTGATTTGTCAGAGAATATGAGTTTAGAGGTAGAGTTGCAGAAAAGGAAAACATTTGGAATCGTCTCACATCCTGATGCGGGAAAAACTACATTGACAGAAAAGCTACTTTTATTTGGTGGTGCCATCCAGGAAGCAGGCGCAGTTAAATCCAATAAAATAAAAAAACATGCTACCTCAGATTTTATGGAAATAGAAAAACAAAGAGGTATTTCTGTAGCAACTTCTGTCATGGCTTTTGAGTACAGAGATAAACAAATCAACATTCTTGATACACCGGGACACAAAGATTTTGCAGAAGATACCTATAGAACCTTGACTGCCGTGGATAGTGTCATCGTAGTCATTGATGTTGCAAAAGGAGTAGAAGAACAAACAGAAAAACTGGTCAAAGTATCAAGAATGAGAAACACGCCGGTGATTGTTTTTATCAATAAACTTGACAGAGAAGGCAAAGAAGCGTTTGACCTCTTAGATGAAATAGAAACACAGCTCGATTTAAAAGTTACACCCTTGAGTTGGCCGGTAGGAATGGGCCAGCGGTTTAAAGGTGTGTACAGTCTTTATGAAAATAATCTAATTTTATTTTCCGCACATGGAAAACAAAGAGACGAAGAAGTGATCAAAATCAATGATTTAGAGGATCCTGTCTTAGAAAAGAACGTTGGAAAAATGGAAGCTGAGGAATTAAGACATGACATTCACATGATCACGTCTGTTTATCCGGAGTTTTCGAGAGACGCTTACTTAAATGGTGAAATATGTCCAGTTTTTTTTGGTAGTGCGGTGAATAATTTTGGTGTTAGAGAACTCCTAGATTGTTTTGTAGACATTGCACCTAATCCATTACCAAGAGAAACCGAAGAAAGGTGGGTTCAACCCGATGAAAGCAAGTTTACCGGATTTGTCTTCAAGATTCACGCCAATATGGATCCAAAACATAGGGATAGAATTGCTTTCTTGCGTATCTGCTCAGGTATTTTCGAAAGGAACACAAACTATTACCATGTTAGGCAAAAGAAAAATCTCAAGTTTTCCAATCCTACAGCCTTCATGGCATCAAAAAAATCAGTGATTGACGTGGCATTTCCAGGGGATATTATTGGATTGTATGATTCCGGAAATTTCAAAATTGGTGATTCACTTACCGAAGGAGAAGTCTTGAAATTCAAAGGGATTCCTAGTTTTTCTCCGGAACAATTTCGATTTGTCAATAATACCGACCCTATGAAAACAAAACAACTCAATAAAGGGTTGGATCAATTGATGGATGAAGGTGTGGCTCAATTATTTACCAAAGAAGATAACGGTAGAAAAATAGTTGGAACTGTAGGTGCACTCCAGTTTGATGTCATTCAATATAGGTTAAAGCATGAATATGGCGCTTCCTGCGATTATGAACCAGTAAATCTCTACAAAGCCTGTTGGGTGGATTCAAATAATGCTGCTGCTATGAAAGAATTTATCCAAAGACGTAAACGAGATTTAGCACGAGATACTGACGATAAATTGGTTTTTCTTGCTGAATCTGCTTGGACACTCAAAATGGCTCAAGAGAATCATCCTGAGATTAAGTTTTACTTTACCTCCGAGTTTTAATTGTGTTGTATGTACAAAATTACTCTTCTATTCATCTGCTTTTTTGCTTCAAAAGTGTTGATACACTCTCAAATATTCATAGATGAGAAGTTTGACGATTGGAATCAAGTTGCAATGTCTTACACTGACGCAAAAGGTGATGTCAATAGTTCACAAATAGACATAGGAGAAATAAAAGTTTCAAATGATGAAGAAAGACTATTTATCTACATCAACATCAATAAGGAAATCAATTTACAATCTGGTCACCACTTAAGTCTAGCGGTAGATTTTGATAACAATGCTTCTACTGGATTGATTATCAATGGTATAGGAGCTGAGTTGGTTTATGATTTTGGTGATAGAATGGGACAACTTTACTTGTCTGGTCAAACCACTTTTGTCTATCATAACCACATTGGACTTGTGTCTGCACCTACAGTCACCAGCAATACCTTTGAGTTAAGTATTCAAAGACAAATCAAAATATCCTCCTTGGTTGCCAACATGGGAAATATTATCAAGGTGTCAGTATTTGATGATACCGCTTCCGGTGATAAAGCACCCAATAGCCAAGGTCTGCAATACACTTTCGATGGTGGTTTGCAATCATATTCTAAAAAATTTGCATATAAAAAAGCATCTTCGGAACTGCTACGTATTTTGAGTTACAATGTGCTTCAGGATAATATCTTTGATAGCTCTGTCACTCCATCTTTTAAGCGTGTTATTGCAGCACTACAACCAGACATCATGGGGTTTTGTGAGGTGTATGATCACTCTGCAGCCGATGTTTCCACTTTTGTGAAATCCGCAATTCCAAACGTTCCTAATTGGTACACAGCCGAAGCAAATCCAGACATCCGAATCGTTTCTAAGTATCCAATTACCACGTCCAAAAGTGTGGATGGAAATGGAGTATTTGTCATTAAAATAGAGAATGTCCAGATGGTCTTTATTATGGCCCATTTACCTTGCTGTGATAATGAGACTGACAGACAAAAGGAAATTGATAAACTAATGAGCTTCGTAAGAGATATAAGGTATGGTATTTCATCTCTTCAAGTTCCCATAAATTCACCTATTGTTATATCAGGCGATATGAATTTAGTAGGATATAGTGCACAATTGAACACTCTTATTACAGGAGATATCTCCAATAATACTTCCTACGGGCCGGATTTCAAACCGGATTGGGACAATACCTCATTAACTGATGCACAGCCATTCATACCTGGTAAACCATTTTGTTTCACGTGGAACAATCAATTTTCTACGTATCCTCCAGGCAGATTAGATTTTATGTTCTTCACCGATTCTAAGATGAAATTGGAAAATGCATTTGTTTTTGACTCTGCACTCTTATCAGCATCCGAACAAACCCAATTAGGAGTGCTAAAAAACGATTGCACTGATATTTCTGATCATTATCCAATCATAGGTGACTATAATCTCCAAACATCGACAAACATCACAGAATCCTACATTGGAAATTTTTCTTTATCTATGGATCCATTGCCGACTTTGCAAATTTCTAATGAATATAATGATAGCAACGGTTCCATAATCATAACGGATATCATGGGAAGAGTGACTAAAACTATACCTATACAATACGGAATTACCAATTATCAACTATCTGATTATATTTTACCGCAGAATCAGTGGTGGATCGTCAGCCTAAGAATCAAAAATCAGTACTTTTTTAAAAAATTCTTTTATTGATCACACCGCTTGAAATAACACAACTTATTCAATCCAAAGCCATAGAACTTGGTTTTACCTCTATGACTGTTGCGAAAGCAGAATTCATGATCCCTGAAGCTAAAAGATTGGAAAAATGGTTGCATCAAGGTTATCATAGCGGGATGCAGTACATGGAAAACCATTTTGATAAGCGCGTAGATCCTACGAAATTACTTCCTGGTACTAAAACCGTCATTTCATTATCCCATAACTATTTTACACATCAAAAACAAAAAGACCCAAAAGCTCCAAAAATTTCAATGTATGCATATGGTAAAGACTATCATACAGTCGTAAAGGGTAAATTATCCATATTGATGGAATACATCAAATCTCAATTCGGTGACGTCTCAATGCGCTCATTTGTCGATTCAGCGCCCATACTAGAAAGAGATTGGGCTCGAAGATCAGGACTTGGTTGGATTGGAAAAAATACACTTCTGATCCATCCTAAAAGAGGTTCATACTTTTTCTTAGCAGAAATCCTTTGTGACTTAGAAATGCACTATGATACGCCGATGAAAGATTACTGTGGAACTTGCAGAAAGTGTATTGACGCTTGTCCAACAGATGCGCTAAGTACATCGGGTTATGTTTTGGATAGCAATAAATGTATTTCTTATCTGACCATTGAACATAAAGGAGATATACCATTAGAACATAAATCAAAAATGAATGGATGGATATTTGGATGTGACATTTGTCAAAAAGTCTGTCCGTGGAATAGGTTTTCTACACCACATGATGAAAGCGATTTCATTTCATCTAATGGAATGCTTGACATGACAGAAAAGGAATGGATAGAACTCCATGAAGAAACATTCCATGAACTTTTTAAATACAGCGCTATTAAACGTACTAAATATTCTGGTTTAAATAGAAATATCAAATTCTCAATCACCAATGATGCAGAATAGAAAAGGTAAATTGATTGTTTTTGAAGGCATTGATGGAAGCGGAAAATCCACACAAATCAAGAATATTGCCCATCAATTAGAACATGATGGATTCAAAGTCATAACCACAGCTGAACCAACAACAAACCCAATAGGAAAAACAATCCGTCAGATTTTTTCAGGTAAACTTGAAGGTGATCAGCATGTGATTGCCACACTTTTTGCTGCAGATAGACTGGATCACATCTTTCATAGCGAATATGGTATGTTGCATCTCCTAGATAAAGGATACATAATCCTATGTGACAGATATTATTTGTCTTCATTGGCGTACCATAGTGTCCATGTTCCATATAAATGGGTATTGCAACTAAACACCGTAGCTATGCAAACTCTGAAACCTGATATGCATATTTTCATTGATATATCGCCGGATGAGAGCATGCAGAGGATTCACCATAGAAATGATCAGAAAGAACTCTATGAGACTTTAGAAAATCTTCAAGCTGTTTACCATCTTTATCAGCACATCGTTGTGGATTTCAAAGATACAGAAAACATAGTAGTGGTGGACGGCACAGCTTCAAAGGAATCCGTATTTGACACCATATTAAATCATATAAAATCTATCATTTCATCATGATCAGTACAGAATTATTAGACCGATGTCAAGGGCAATGTGAATTGTGCCAAGCAAAAACTGAAACCTTAGAGACGTACATCGTACCACCAAAAACCGGAGAAAATGTGGATGAACAAGTAGGTTTATGCCCTGATTGTCTTACATACATTAACGATGAAACATCACTCCATACCGAGCATTGGAGATGTTTGACTGAGGCAATTTGGTCACCACATCCTGCAGTTCAAGTGGTCTCATATAGAATACTTAAATCATTGGAAAGTCACGCTTGGGCCCAAGATCCATTGAGCATGGTTTATTTTGACGAAGCAACTCAGGAATGGGCAGAAAGCCTTGAAGATGCAGTTCGACATGTTGATTCTAATGGAAACTTACTGACACAAGGAGATAATGTCATTTTGATCAAAGACCTTGATGTAAAAGGTGCTAATTTCACTGCGAAGCAAGGAACACTGGTTAAAAAAATAAATTTAGATATGTCCAATCCACAATATATCGAAGGAAAGATCAATGATCAATATATCGTCATCCTCACCCAATACGTAAAAAAGGCATAAATCGGACGTAAGATTCTATAATATTTGGTTAATGTGGTACAATTATTAATCATTTTAGTCCAAACAGCGTCTTTGTTTCTAACATTTATCAACATCATACCATGAATATCTTCCGGAAGCTCATATTCATTATTGTCTGCTTCATTATTAGCTATAATCAAATACACTCTCAGTCACAACTCACCTCTGATCAAGTAAAAGTGGTTAATATGTATGTGGAGTATGTCAATAAGAATATCCACGGTCTATACATTGTCCAAAGATTATTTGATTCTCAAAATAGAGCCATAAACAAATATGTGAATTTGTCAGACAAGCAAATCAATGAAGAACTTACAAATTATTATTTCTCAGGAAATATATTTGATGACAAAGCATTTATATCAGCAAAATCGACACCTGTTGAAGATTTTGAAGCCATTTCACAGCATCAAAACAAATTTCCCAATGAAATACATGGAAAACTATATCCATATGCAAAAGAGATAAATAAAATTACTTCCAGACTCGATAAGATGAGATGGGAAGTAAGCAATTTAATAGACTCTCTTGATCTGAACAAAAGGGAAAATATGAGTTTGGTATATGATAAAATGGAAGAAGCAGTGTCTATGATCGAAGAATTTTACGATAATTATAGTGCTATTTTCAAAACTGTCAATTACTTAAGAGTAAACCAACTTTCACCAGAGAATGGTCTTATTTCTACCATGGAAACGCTATACTTAAATACAATAAATGCTTCAAGGGATATTCGCCAAAAAAATGACTCAAGTTTTGAAAATTATAAAAAAACAATTAAGTCAAATATTCAAATTTTAAAAGAATATGCCGCACAAGAGTATAAAGGTGATATAAAAACTTTACTAGAAAGTATAATTATAAATTTTGAAGGATTTTTAAAAGTACTAAATGACTTTACAAATGGAGAGTCACTACCTGAAGATTACAAACTATTAGATAGGTACTATTATTATTACAATTGGGAATTTCTTTCAGAAATTGATACCTACAATCCCGGTTATTTTCCATATTTTAATTATATCGTACAAGAACTAAATAAAGACGCCATAAAATATTTAGAAATCCCGAATAATTTTAAAGTCGTCTATCCAAAAGTACTACAAAAAACCACTTATTTAGAGTCTTCAGATCCTTTGGTAGAAAATATTCCTACATCCATGAAGGGAAGAAATGTAGTGATCGCTGATAGGGTCATCAAGGTAGATACCAATATCGTCACCTTTCAAATGTATGACCATAAACTCATAGATGGCGATATCGTGTCTATAAGTTTCAATGGCGACTGGATTATTGAGAAATTTAAAATATCTGAGAAACCATATAGCTTTACAATACATTTAAATGACAATGGTAAAAACTTTCTCCTTTTGCATGCAGATGATATGGGAAGAAATCCTCCTGCTACTATTGCGCTATCATATTATTTAGGAGGTAAAAAAGAAATCATCATTTTGAACTCAGATACCAATAAAAGTGAATTGATTCAAATTTTGAAAAACAAATAATGTTCCACGTGAAACATCGAAAATTATTTATAAAAAAAAATAAAAATATATGGTAAAATTAACGAAACACCTATATCTTTGTACTGATAAATAAATTAGCAAAAAGGTCGGTGATTCTTCGCCGCCCTTTTTTTATGAAATAATCTGCACAGAAGAAGCTTTCCCTTCGAATTTTTCATTCTCTACCCTATCCATAAAAGATTCCAAAACGGTATTGAAAACATCAGGTCGCTCCATCATAGGAGCATGGCCACATTTATCCAGTTTGACTAATTCTGAATTCGCTAACATCTCATGAAACTTCTCTCCAACCCAAAGCGGTGTAACCTCATCTTGAATGCCCCAAACTAGTAATGTAGGTGTTAGAATTTTGTGTAGTTTATCTTCAAGATTGTGTCTCACAGCACTCTTAGCGATAGCAACAACATTCATAGCCTTTTTCAAATCAGTCACTATCCCGAAAACTTCATCTACCAATTCGTCTGTCGCTACAGCAGGATCATAAAAAACACTTTCTGTCTTCTTTCTAATATAATCTTTATTTCCCCTTTTTGGAAAAGTATTGCCCATAGCACTTTCGAATAATCCACTACTTCCTGTGAGTATCATGCTTTTTACCTTCTCAGGATTCTCTATGGTGTATATCTGCGCAATATGACCTCCCAATGAATTGCCCAAAAGATGCACAGATTTAAGTTGTTTAAACTCTAAAAAATCTTTTAAATAATGGACTAATTTATTTACAGATATTTGTCTCAAGGATATTTCAAACAATGGAAGTATTGGAACGACCACATTATATTTCTCACCAAATGACTTAATGATACCTTCAAAATTACTTAAGGCACCCATCAATCCATGAAGCAATACTAGCGTTTTGCCTTCATTAGGGCTAGACTCTATATACCTAAATTCCCTCTCCTGTATGATTTTATATGCTTCCATTGGCTTTTTCTATACCTTGGGTGAATAAAATTCTGATTAAAATTTGAGCAAATATAATAAACACAATTCATTTAAAATGATAAACTATACTTTGCTGTGCATCCATGTCGTGAATCCCACAATCATGATCGCAATAAACTGATGAATACTGCCTAATAAAACAGGCACTTCTCCCAATGAATTTACTAACGTTATAATCCCAAAAAGTACTTGTAAAGCCAGTAATAAAATGATCACCAAGCCTGCTGTAAAATCACCGGACTTAATCCATTTTGCCCCTAAAATTAATCCAATAAGAAGTAGCACATAACCGCTCACCCTGTGAGAAAATTGTACCAAAGCATACATAAAAGTATTCTTATCGTACCAAACAAAATTACTCCATTTCCACTGACTATAATCAATTAAGATGGAAGGAAACCATTCTCCAGCCATTTTAGGCCAAGTAGGATACACGACAGCTGCCTTCATACCGGACATCATACCTCCGAGAAAAACTTGTACTATCAATACTGCAATAAATACTTTTAGGAATGGTTTTAATGTAGGAAAAATCTCTTTCCGATTACAATTATAAACGTAGAAAACCACTTTTATCAATGATGCAAAAACTAAAAATCCTAAAATAAGATGTAGCGAAAGTTTATATGCATTCACCCAAGGTCTATCCACAAGTCCACTTGCTACCATTATCCACCCAAATACTGCTGCCAAACATGCAAATAAAATAACAATCCCTAGTTTTCGTAATAGTCTTTTATCAATTTGGTTTTTTAAAATAAAATAAATAAATGGTATCACAAAAACAAAACCCATGAATCTTGCCCACAATCTATGGATATATTCCCAAAAGAAAATAAATTTAAAATCAGATAAAGTCATACCTTCATTGATTTGCTTGTATTGCGGAGTTTCTTGATATAATTCAAATGCTTTATTCCAATCATCATGAGAAAGAGGTGGTACAACGCCACTTACGACATCCCACTTTGTGATTGATAATCCTGCTTCAGTCAGCCTAGTTACTGCACCAATCAATAGCTGAATAACGACCATGAAAACACCTATCCACAACCATATTTTTACTGCCTTGCTATATTTTTCAATTGGGGACATCTCATAAAATTTAAAGCAAAATTAAGGATAATTTTTTTGGAAAAAAATTCGTCTCAAGATTCTCCCAACTAATAAATATAAATAAGTATTTTATATTTTACTTTTCATACTATTAATATTAAGGCTGTGGATTTGTGCATAACTTATTGGAAAACAAAATATCAACATTTGCAATCAATTTTATTACCAAAATAATCCATTGAATGTCAATTTTAACATTCAGTTTTCCACATTTCCACAGTGCTTACTTTTTAGGAAATTGTGGATAATTTTGGATGATAACAATGTATGTAAAGTTGTGTATATGTTTTAATAAAATAGGTATAAACCTTTTTTTACAATCATTATTATATAAAGTTTATCGGGAATGTGCAGTAAGTATATGTTTTAAAAAGTTATCCAAAATTTTTGTGTGGATAACAATATTTGTAAAGTAGGATAATTCAGGTACATTTGTATGATATTTTTAAATAATGTTTATAACTCATGAGAGCCGTAGTTCAAAGGGTAAAAAATGCTTCTGTAGAGATCAATGGTGTCATTACTACTTCTATTAATCAAGGATTATTGGTATTATTGGGAGTAGAAGAAAATGATGACATATCAGATGTCCAATGGTTATCTCAAAAAATAGTTCAGATGAGGATTTTCAGTGATTCTGAAGATAAAATGAATTTGTCAGTATTGGATATTGATGGAGAAGTATTAATTATAAGCCAGTTTACATTATTTGCCTCCACAAAAAAAGGGAACAGACCTTCATTTATAAAATCAGCAAAACCTGATATCGCCATCCCATTGTATGAAGAGTTTATTCATCAGGCTACTTTGTCATTGACAAAGGAGAAAGTAAGCTGTGGTATCTTTGGAGCAGATATGAAAGTTGCTCTCATTAATGATGGACCTGTTACCATTATCATTGATTCAAAAAATAGAGAATAATATGAAAATTTCCACATATCAAAATACAGTAGATGAATGGATCAAAAACTATGGAGTAAGATATTTTTCTGAACTCACCAACATGGCAATACTTGTGGAAGAAGTAGGTGAAGTGGCTAGATTGATCAGTCGAATATATGGAGAACAGTCATTTAAAGAAGCAGTTGCAGAAGAACAAAAAAGAGAAATGCTTTCAGATGAGCTGGCAGATGTGATCTGGGTAGTGACTTGTCTAGCAAATCAAACAGGTATAGATTTGGAAACTGCCTTACAAAAGAATATTGGAAAAAAGACAAAAAGAGATCAATATAGACATATCAGAAATGATAAGTTGAAATGATACGAAATATCATTGATGATATAAACGAAGATGATATTGTGGTCATTTCTCCTTTGAATTGGGGAATGGGACATGCCAGCAGATGTATTCCTTTAATTAAACTATTGAAAGAAAAGGCAGAAAAAGTCATCATTGTCGCTGATGGAAAATCATATGCATTACTTGCATTAGAAAATCCTGAAGTGATACAACTGAGAAGACTACCATTATACTATGGAAGCAAAAGTGTCATTTTCAATATGATCATCAATATTCCTTCCTTGATGATAAATTATGGATTAGATAGGATCTCTGCGTATAAAATAACTGAAAGAAGTAAGGCAAGCGTGGTTATTTCTGACAATAGATTTGGATTTAGAGCAAAGCGTGCGATCAACATTTATATATCACATCAAATCAATATTCTGCACAGCAACAATTTTATAAGTAAAATTGCGATAACGATACATAAATATGTCATTCATAAATTCAATAAGCTTTGGATACCAGATACTGAAACTCATGCAATATCCGGAAATTTAAGTGTAGTCGATGGTTTTAAAATTCCCGTAAAATTTATTGGTCCATTGACTAGGATTGTGCAAAAAAATTTACCTAAAAACATAGACATACTTATTGTCTTATCCGGTATTGAACCCCAGAGAAGTCTGTTTGAGTCTATTCTTTTGAATTCATTATCTGATATTGATAACTTTCGAATAGTATTAGTAAGAAGTACTTCAAAACCTTTTACACATAGTGTACAAGAAAATGTTCAAGTATATGATATTGTAGAAACCGATAGAATGAATGCATTTTTGAATAGCGCAAAAGTCTTAATATCGCGATCCGGATACAGTACTCTCATGGATATCTATGATTTGGATTTGAAAGCAATTTTTGTGCCTACTCCCGGACAAACTGAACAAGAATACCTTGCCAAAATCACTGCAGATGGTGAAAAATACTTTACTTTGGATCAGTCCGAAATCAAGACGTCACTTATACAACTGATAAAATCTCAGCTACAATAGTCCTTTTAAGATGTTTGCTAACTCCTCTTCACTATGTCCCTTTGATTCAAATCTTTTTACCTCAACATTATTTTTGTAGAAAACGATGGTTGGAAAACCTATGATGTTGTATTCATTGACAACTTCTTTTATTTCTTCATAATCCACCTGATATATTTTTGCTGCTTTCAGGTCATCTCTCTTTGTTAATGCTTCAATGGCTGGTCTTTGTTCTTGACAATTGGGACACCAAGAAGCATGAAAAAAAATCAGCGATACTCCAGATGAAATAATTCCTTTAAATTCATCCAAAGATTGAATATTCTCGAGGCTTCCGATATCTTCAGTTTTTGAACAAGAATTAAAGCCAATGAAAATAGAAACAAAAAGTAATAAAATTCTATGCATGATAAATAAATAATGGTGTCAGTTAATGTGTCGCAGCTCTTCTCAATCTGTCATTGATTGCCAATCCTAAATTTACATTTGGAACCAACTCAGCCAAAATGAGATCTATATCACAGTTATCAAGATGTCTCATCCCGGAAAATAAATTTCTTGCAGCCTCCCCAAAATCGCCACTCTCCGATAAAGTGACAAAATGATTAGGTGAAATACTAGGAAAACGATCAGAAAAAGAAATTACTCCCGTACGTTCCGGATCAACAGAGCCTATCTTCTCCCTTAAATTACATAAATATAAAGGTACTCTTGGCGCATAATGGCTACTCAACATACCTGGAGCTTGAGGATTTGAAGAGCTATGGTCATTGATAGTGAGTTTTTTACCGGTGAGTTCTTCTATATGTTCAAGAGTGAGGCCACCTTTTCTTAAAACTTGTAAACTTCCGTTATTATTCACCCCAATGATAGTGCTTTCTAATCCTACCTCGCATGCACCACCATCTAAAATATAAGATATCTTACTGCCTAATTGATCTGCTACATGTTGCGCCGTGGTTGGGCTGATATAGCCAAAAGGATTGGCGCTTGGTGCAGCTAATGGAAAATCTATTTTTCTCAACAATTCCAAAGTTACATCGTGCTTTGGAATTCTGATTCCAACATAAGGGCTTCCCGCAGTAACAATATCCGGTATAAGATGCCTTTTTTTTACAATAATAGTTAGTGGTCCAGGCATGTAATGGTTCATAATAGTTTCTAACTCATTGGGAATGTATGCAGCTAGATATTTTACTTCTTCATGGTCACCTACATGCACAATCAAAGGATCGAAACTTGGACGCTTTTTAATTTGAAATATTTTGGAAATCGCCACAGGATCAAATGCGTTACCAGCCAACCCATACACAGTTTCAGTAGGAATGCCTACTAAATTTCCTTTTTGTAGTAGTTCGGCAGCAATATTTATATCCTTACCTATGAACACAAAGAGAATTATTTTTTGATGTAGTAATTAACGATGATTTGATAAAAATTGTTTTTGCTAAAAATACAACAAATTAAAAATTTATTAGATCATATTATACATTAAATAAAATTCTATACCCTAACAATTTTATGTCATATTGCAAATATAAAATATATAAAAGTATGAATTTAAATGTGGAAGATTATAAGGTTATATTTGTAAAAAAAATAATTTAACAAAAAAAATATATGAAATAATGACACTAAAAACTGTTCCCCTTTTATAATTACATGATATCTTTACAGTAATTTTTTTCAATTTTAACATATATTGATTTTTAATATTTGAAATAATCATTACTCATGTCCAATCTAAAACCAAATTATTTCTGGCAATTCCTTTTTGTCATTGGAACTTTATTTACTACAAAATCTTATAGCCAAAATTGTGCGATCGTAATAAATAATGTAAAACACCCTACCTCTTGCTATGCATCTGATGGATCCATTACGGTTACCGCAACGGATCAGCCAGGTAATCCTTGTGAGAGAACAGTAAAATTGTTGAAAGACAACGTTCAAATTGCAGAAGGACAAGCAACATTGTCAGTAGGAAATCTCTCTTCGGGAATGTATAGTGTCATTGCCATCAATGGGTGTGGTTGCTCACAAGTGCAAACCAAGGAAGTTTTTTTAAATGGAGGGACTTCAACGAAACTCACACCATATGCAGATAAAGGTTCAGGATTTTACCAAGCAAAAAATGTGTATGTATGCCGAGGTGGAACAGTAAAACTAGGAACACAACCATTGGGAATAACTGGATTTACTATAACTGGACCTAATGGTTTTACAAGTTCGTCTCCACAGGGAAGTTCATACTTTACATTGACAAATGTTCAACCATCACAAACGGGTCAATACACAATAAAATATACTAATGGATATGGTTGTATTTCAGAAACAGCCATTTATTTAGAAGTCGGCGCATTGAGTGTGAATGCCGGACAAGATCAAGCAGCTTGTTTTGGATCATCGTTTACTTTGACAGCATCTGGTTCTGGCCAAGCCACATGTAAAAATACATGTTCTGTGGGTACAGATTCGTTGCTAGTAAAATGGACATTAGATCAGTGTAATGCACAAGGTGCTACAAACCAAGATAGTTACACGGAATTTATACCAGAATTTCCAAATACAGGAAATTGTACGGATGTCGATGCAGGAAATATTTATAGAGACAAAGGAGAACATTCATGTACACCAATAATTGGGTCCTATCCAGATGATGTAGGAATGTGTATTCCATCTATGGAAAGCTGTGATCCTCTGGATTATGATTCAGATTATGCCATTAAATTTTCTGTTTCATTGACTCCATCCCAAATAGGAAGACTTTCAAAATTGACCTTTTATGAACAATCTCCATTCAATTGGATAACAACAAATGGATCAACAGGTATCAATAACTACAATACAAAATATTTAATTAGAGTCTATAAAAATGATATTCTAATTTTTGAAGAGAATGAGAGGGCCACAGAAAGATCATGGAATTTAGAAACATTTGACTTTTCTTCCATTGAGGAATTTAATATTTATGAACCTAGTACATTTAGATTTGAGCTGAGAGGATATTGCGTTGTTGAAAACAATGGAGTAATGAATGGTTGGGAGTTGAATGATATTAGGGTTTATGGAGGTTGTTGTATTAATAATAATGTAGAAAACCCAATTTCATATATTTGGTCAAATGGAGCTACTACCTCAACAATAGTAGTTACACCCCTTGAAACCACTACTTATACCGTTTCCGTGGTGGATTGTAAAGGATGTGTGTCCAGTGATGAAGTAAAAACAACAGTTTATCCATTGCCGGTAGCGAGTATAACCGGATCAGGTGAAATTTGCTTTGGAGATTCTGCAATTTTAACTGCACAAGGAGGTAGCTCATATCATTGGTCCACCGGTGAAGTGGCTTCAACTATTGAAGTAAAACCAGCTGAAACAACCACCTATTTTGTCACTGTCACATCCACAGATGGCTGTACCTCGGTTGCATCGCATCAAGTAATAGTACATAAGCTCCCTACACCCGTGATTTCTGGTGATTTTGACCTATGTATCGGAGAATCAACGACTCTTTCGGCATCGGGTGGGTTAAGTTATATATGGAGTAACGGTAGTACGACGAACACGATCACTATAACTCCAACTTCAACAATAAATATTTCTGTTACTACTACAGACAATCATGGATGTCAAAACGCAACATCAGAGACTATTATAGTTCACCCACTTCCTGTTCCTTCAATTATTGGCAAATCAGAAATTTGTTATGGAGAAAGTACCGTTTTAGAAGCAGATGGAGGTATTTCTTATCTTTGGTCCACTGGAGAAACAACAAAATCTATAGTAGTTAATCCAATAATAAATTCTACATACAGTGTTACTGTAACTTCAGAGTTTGGATGTGTTGAATCCACTCAAAAAGAAATTGTTGTTCATGCATTACCAATAGTTAGCATTTCTGGAAATTCAGAAATTTGTTTTGGATCAAATTTAGAATTGGTAGCAACAGGTGGAATTTCATACATGTGGAGTACAGGTCAAACCTCACCTGCTATTACGGTGCACCCGGGAATAGAAACAAGTTATAGTGTGACAGCAACGGATGTCCACGGATGTATGGCTTCGTCAAGTAAAGTTGTACATGTAAACCCTTTACCCGAAGCAAATATCTCAGGCGATGAAAAAATTTGTTTTGGAGAACAAATCCAACTCAATGGTTCTGGAGGTACCCAATATTTTTGGAGCAATGGAAGTACAACTTCTATTATCAATGTATCACCTACATCGACTACCTTTTATTACCTAACGGTAACAGATGAACATGGATGTCAAGCTACAGCTGTACATTCTGTTATAGTTAACCCAAACCCTGATTTGAGTATTGTTGGTGATAGTGAAATTTGTATTGGCAATTCTGCAAAATTAACAGCAACAGTGACTGGAAAGACCTTTTGTGATAAAGATTGTGCTGATGAGTTATTAGTCACTTGGAATCTTGATGATTGTAATGCCTTAGGCTCATCAAATCAAATGAGTTATGATGAGTTTACTCCGGAAATTAATAGTTATGGCGATTTGAAAGTTGTTACTGCGACAAATATAAACAGAGACTCAGGAGATCATTCATGTACACCAGATGGTTTAGGTGGTGCTGGAATTTGCATAGAAAATTTAACGTCTTGTGACCCCAATGATTACAATAGCCAAAATGCACTTAGGTTTTCTGTGAGCATAGATCCAAAGGAAGTTGGTAAAATTAACACTTTAACCTTTAGAGAACAATCACCATATAATTGGATTACAACTAATGGTTCAACCGGTATAAATAATATAAATACCAAATATCTTATAAGAGTCTATAAAAACAATAAACTCATTTATTCCAAAAACGACATCTTAACGGAAAGATCATGGAATTTGGAAACATTTGACTTTTCTAACCACCCTGAATTTAGGGTTGAAGAGTTGTCAAAATTTGATTTTGAGTTGTATGGATATTGCGTTGAAGATAGAGGAGGAATGACAGGTTGGGAAATTGACGATGTTAGAATTTATGGAGGAGAATGTCCCAGTTCAATGTCGGCAAATAATTTAAACTTTGTCTGGTCAACTAATGAAACAACAAGTATGATTACAGTCTCTCCACCTGCAACTACGATATATTCGGTTACGGTAAAAGATTGTAATGGTTGTTCAGCATCAAAGAAAAAAGAAATTAAAGTAAACCCATTACCAAATATATCAATCCAAGGCGATATAGAAATATGCCAAGGAAGCAGCACTGTATTGACTGCGAGCGGTGGCAGCAGCTATTCCTGGAACACAGGAGAGAGCGGAAACAGCATCACAGTATCGCCGAGTGTTACAACCACGTACACAGTAACGGTTACAAGTGACCAAGGCTGTATATCTACAGGATGGGTAACTGTCACAGTACATCCATTACCGAGTGTCACAATCCAAGGCGATATTGAGATCTGCCTGGGTGGCAGTAGCACATTAACAACGAGTGGAGGTAGTAGTTACGCATGGAATACAGGAGAGAGTGGCAGTAGTATCACGGTCTCACCAAATGAGACAACCATATATACAGTAACAGTGACGAGTGATCACGGCTGTGTATCCACGGGAACAGTTACGGTCACAGTACACCCATTACCAAGTGTCACGATCCAAGGCGATAAAGAGATCTGTATAAATGGCAGCAGCACATTGACAGCAAGTGGTGGCAGTAGCTACCATTGGAGCACAGGTGAAAGCAGCAATGACATCACGGTCTCACCAAGCGCAACCACCACCTACACAGTGACAGTTACAAGTGACCACCGGTGTATATCTACAGGATGGGTAACGGTTACAGTACACCCATTACCAAGTGTCACGATCGATGGAGATAAAGAGATCTGTATAGGCGGCAGCAGCACATTGACAGCGAGTGGTGGCAGTAGTTACCATTGGAGCACAGGAGACAATGGCAGTAGTATCACAGTAAACCCAAGTGCCACCACCACCTACACAGTAACAGTTACGAGTGACCACGGCTGCGTATCCACGGGAACATTTACGGTTACAGTACATCCATTACCAAGTGTCACGATTGAAGGCGATAGCGAAATATGCTATGGAAGCAGCACTGTATTGACAGCGAGTGGCGGTAGTAATTATTCCTGGAGCACAGGAGACAATGGCAGCAGTATCACAGTCTCACCAAATGCGACAACCACATATACAGTAACAGTGACGAGTGACCACGGGTGTGTATCTACAGGAACAGCCACGGTTACAGTACACCCAATGCCAATTGTTACGATCCAAGGAGATATTGATATCTGTATGGGCGGCAGCAGTATATTAACAGCTAGCGGTGGCAGTACTTATTCTTGGAGTATAGGAGCTAGCGGCAGCAGCATTACGGTCTCACCAAGCGCAACCACCACCTACACAGTAACAGTTACGAGTGACCAAGGCTGTATATCTACAGGATGGGTAACGGTTACAGTACACCCATTACCAAGTGTCGCGATCCAAGGCGATAAAGAGATCTGTATAGGCGGCAGCAGCACATTGACAGCGAGTGGAGGAAGTAGTTATTCCTGGAGTACAGGAGCGAGTGGAAGTGGTATCACAGTAACCCCGAATGCTACCACCACATATACAGTGACAGTTACAAGTGACCAAGGCTGTATATCTACAGGATGGGTAACTGTCACTGTTCATCCATTGCCAAGCGTCACGATCCAAGGCGATAAAGATATCTGTATAAATGGCAGCAGCACATTGACAGCGAGTGGTGGCAGTAGCTACCATTGGAGCACAGGAGACAATGGCAGTAGTATCACGGTCTCACCAAGCGCAACCACCACCTACACAGTAACAGTGACGAGTGATCACGGCTGTGTATCTACAGGATGGGTAACGGTTGCAGTACACCCATTACCAAGTGTCACGATCCAAGGCGATAAAGATATCTGTATAAATGGCAGCAGCACATTGACAGCGAGTGGTGGCAGTAGCTACCATTGGAGCACAGGAGACAATGGCAGTAGTATCACGGTCTCACCAAGCGCAACCACCACCTACACAGTAACAGTGACGAGTGATCACGGCTGTGTATCCACGGGAACAGTAACGGTCACAGTACACCCATTACCGAGTGTAATGATTGAAGGAGACAATGAGATATGCATGGGTGGCAGCACGGTATTAACAGCGAGTGGAGGAAGTAGTTATTCCTGGAGTACAGGAGCAAGTGGCAGTAGTATCACGGTCTCACCAAATGAGACAACCACATATACAGTGACAGTTACAAGTGATCACGGCTGTGTATCCACGGGAACAGTAACGGTTACAGCACACCCACTACCTGAGATAATAATAGAAGGAGATACGACGATATGTGCGGGCAGCTGTACCACGTTGACAGTAGTAGGAGATGATTTGGAAGTAGAGTGGCAAGGAGTAGGAGAAGGAGTAGAAGAGAGTTGTCCGGACTTATATTTTGTAGGCGGATTACAGGATGGCGGCGTACAAAGTTTGTATAAGATCACAGGGACAGATTTAATAAAGAGTTATGAAATAGGCCCAAGGAATATCAATGGTATAGGCAGTTATTGTGACGGTAGGAGTATGAAGTTGTACGGAATGGAGCGAATGGGAGATAATCCGTTAACGGCAACCCGATCGAACCTAGTAGTACTAGATGTAGCGAGTGGAGGAGTAAATGTACTTGGGGAGATACCGCAACCTACGAATATCTATGGTGGATTAGGACAGAGTGGAATCATCAGTTTTGTAGGCGATGTAGATAGAGATGGAAATTATTACTTTCCGGCGATCAATGCGTTTATCAATCCGAGCACATATGAGATATTAGACTACACCGTTTATATAGGAAGGATAGATTTAAATAACCATGGAAATGGTTCCAATGTAAGTTATGAGGTATTGCGGGTATTACCGGATTGCAAGCCGTATATGGATGCGTGTGTAAGTGCGTTTCAAGCATATGCATTAGATCCGAGCATAGGATCACCATCAGGAGGGATACAAGACTGGGCATTGAGCAGTGATGGGAATACATTGTACTCGTTCTTAGGGATAGAGAATGGATTATTAAAGATAGATTTAGCGAGTCAAACGGCGAGTTGTGTAGGAGGCCCTGCAAGTAATTTGATATACACGGGGACGACAGGAGTAAAGACGGATGAGTTTGGAGGGATAGCTCTAAGGGACGGCGAGTTGTATGGTTACCAAGTAGATAGAGGCAGATATTATAGGATAGACAAGGAGAGTGGAGAGTTAACGTTGTTGACAGAAGGTTGGCCGGAGGATTACCGAGGCGACATAAGTGACTGTAAGCCATGTGGAGGAAACGAGGGAGTAAATGGCTCGACAGCTACCGTATGTCCGGAAGAGACGACGAGCTATACAGTGAAAGTAACGGACCCACGAGGCTGTATGTCCACTCGAACAGTTAGAGTAGAGGTCTTAGAAAAAGTAGAAGTAACGATCCAAGGCGATACAGAAATTTGTAAAGGGGAGACTACGTCATTAAGTGTAGGCGGTGGATATAGAACAGTCACATGGAGTACAGGAGAGACGACAGAGAGGATAGATGTAAGTCCGCTAGAGAGGACAACCTACGGAGTGACAGTAGAGGATGCGTCAGGATGTACTGGGACAACTACCCAGACGGTTGAAGTACATCCGTTACCGATAGTAGAGATATATGGAGAGAAGGAGATATGTAAAGGAGGGAGCACTGTACTAATAGCATATGGCGGTGGCAGTTATGCGTGGAGCACAGGAGCTAGCAGTAGTGGTATCACAGTATCGCCGAATGCAACCACCACCTATACAGTAACAGTTACAAGTGACCATGGGTGTGTATCTACAGGAACAGTTACGGTCACAGTACATCCATTACCAAGTGTCACGATCGATGGAGATAAAGATATCTGTGTGGGTGGCAGCACGGTATTAACAGCGAGTGGTGGCAATACTTACACTTGGAGCACAGGTGAAAGCAGCAATGGCATCACAGTAACTCCAAGCGCTACCACCACGTATACAGTGACTATTACGAGTGATCACGGCTGTGTATCCACGGGAACGGTTACGGTCACAGTACACCCATTGCCAAGTGTCACGATCGATGGAGATAAAGATATCTGTATAAATGGCAGCAGTACATTGACAGCTAGTGGCGGTAGTAATTATTCCTGGAGCACAGGAGACAATGGCAGTAGTATCACGGTCTCACCAAGCGCAACCACCACCTACACAGTGACAGTTACAAGTGACCAAGGCTGTATATCTACAGGATGGGTAACGGTTACAGTACATCCATTACCGAGTGTAACGATTGAAGGCGATAAAGATATCTGTATAAATGGCAGCAGCACATTGACAGCGAGTGGAGGAAGTAGTTATTCCTGGAGTACAGGAGCGAGTGGAAGTGGTATCACAGTAACCCCGAATGCTACCACCACATATACAGTGACAGTTACAAGTGACCAAGGCTGTGTATCCACGGGAACGGTTACGGTTACAGTACATCCATTACCAAGTGTCACGATCGAAGGCGATAGTGAGATTTGTATTGGCGGCAGCAGTACATTAACAGCAAGTGGCGGTAGTAATTATTCCTGGAGCACAGGAGAGAGTGGCAGCAGCATCACAGTAACCCCGAATGCAACCACCACATATACAGTTACCGTTACGAGTGATCACGGGTGTGTATCTACAGGATGGGTAACGGTTGCAGTACACCCATTACCAAGTGTCACGATCCAAGGCGATAAAGAGATCTGTATAAATGGCAGCAGCACATTGACAGCGAGTGGTGGCAGTAGCTACCATTGGAGCACAGGAGACAATGGCAGCAGTATCACGGTCTCACCAAGCGCAACCACCACCTACACAGTAACAGTGACGAGTGACCAAGGCTGTGTATCCACGGGAACAGTTACGGTTACGGTACATCCATTACCGAGTGTAACGATTGAAGGAGACAATGAGATATGCATGGGTGGCAGCACGGTATTGACAGCGAGTGGAGGAAGTAGTTATTCCTGGAGTACAGGAGCAAGTGGCAGTAGTATCACGGTCTCACCAAATGAGACAACCACATATACAGTGACAGTTACAAGTGATCACGGCTGTGTATCCACGGGAACAGTAACGGTTACAGCACACCCACTACCTGAGATAATAATAGAAGGAGATACGACGATATGTGCGGGCAGCTGTACCACGTTGACAGTAGTAGGAGATGATTTGGAAGTAGAGTGGCAAGGAGTAGGAGAAGGAGTAGAAGAGAGTTGTCCGGACTTATATTTTGTAGGCGGATTACAGGATGGCGGCGTACAAAGTTTGTATAAGATCACAGGGACAGATTTAATAAAGAGTTATGAAATAGGCCCAAGGAATATCAATGGTATAGGCAGTTATTGTGACGGTAGGAGTATGAAGTTGTACGGAATGGAGCGAATGGGAGATAATCCGTTAACGGCAACCCGATCGAACCTAGTAGTACTAGATGTAGCGAGTGGAGGAGTAAATGTACTTGGGGAGATACCGCAACCTACGAATATCTATGGTGGATTAGGACAGAGTGGAATCATCAGTTTTGTAGGCGATGTAGATAGAGATGGAAATTATTACTTTCCGGCGATCAATGCGTTTATCAATCCGAGCACATATGAGATATTAGACTACACCGTTTATATAGGAAGGATAGATTTAAATAACCATGGAAATGGTTCCAATGTAAGTTATGAGGTATTGCGGGTATTACCGGATTGCAAGCCGTATATGGATGCGTGTGTAAGTGCGTTTCAAGCATATGCATTAGATCCGAGCATAGGATCACCATCAGGAGGGATACAAGACTGGGCATTGAGCAGTGATGGGAATACATTGTACTCGTTCTTAGGGATAGAGAATGGATTATTAAAGATAGATTTAGCGAGTCAAACGGCGAGTTGTGTAGGAGGCCCTGCAAGTAATTTGATATACACGGGGACGACAGGAGTAAAGACGGATGAGTTTGGAGGGATAGCTCTAAGGGACGGCGAGTTGTATGGTTACCAAGTAGATAGAGGCAGATATTATAGGATAGACAAGGAGAGTGGAGAGTTAACGTTGTTGACAGAAGGTTGGCCGGAGGATTACCGAGGCGACATAAGTGACTGTAAGCCATGTGGAGGAAACGAGGGAGTAAATGGCTCGACAGCTACCGTATGTCCGGAAGAGACGACGAGCTATACAGTGAAAGTAACGGACCCACGAGGCTGTATGTCCACTCGAACAGTTAGAGTAGAGGTCTTAGAAAAAGTAGAAGTAACGATCCAAGGCGATACAGAAATTTGTAAAGGGGAGACTACGTCATTAAGTGTAGGCGGTGGATATAGAACAGTCACATGGAGTACAGGAGAGACGACAGAGAGGATAGATGTAAGTCCGCTAGAGAGGACAACCTACGGAGTGACAGTAGAGGATGCGTCAGGATGTACTGGGACAACTACCCAGACGGTTGAAGTACATCCGTTACCGATAGTAGAGATATATGGAGAGAAGGAGATATGTAAAGGAGGGAGCACTGTACTAATAGCATATGGCGGTGGCAGTTATGCGTGGAGCACAGGAGCTAGCAGCAGTGGCATCACAGTATCGCCGAGTGTTACAACCACGTACACAGTAACGGTTACAAGTGACCATGGGTGTGTATCTACAGGAACAGTTACGGTCACAGTACATCCATTACCAAGTGTCACGATCGATGGAGATAAAGATATCTGTGTGGGTGGCAGCACGGTATTAACAGCGAGTGGTGGTAATACTTACACTTGGAGCACAGGTGAAAGCAGCAATGGCATCACAGTAACTCCAAGCGCTACCACCACGTATACAGTGACTATTACGAGTGATCACGGCTGTGTATCCACGGGAACGGTTACGGTCACAGTACACCCATTGCCAAGTGTCACGATCGATGGAGATAAAGATATCTGTATAGGCGGCAGCAGCACATTGACAGCGAGTGGTGGCAGTAGCTACCATTGGAGCACAGGAGACAATGGCAGTAGTATCACGGTCTCACCAAGCGCAACCACCACCTATACAGTGACAGTTACAAGTGACCAAGGCTGTATATCTACAGGATGGGTAACGGTTACAGTACATCCATTACCGAGTGTAACGATTGAAGGCGATAAAGATATCTGTATAAATGGCAGCAGCACATTGACAGCGAGTGGTGGCAGTAGCTACCATTGGAGCACAGGAGCGAGTGGAAGTGGTATCACAGTAACCCCGAATGCAACCACCACATATACAGTGACAGTTACAAGTGACCAAGGCTGTATATCTACAGGATGGGTAACTGTCACTGTTCATCCATTGCCAAGCGTCACGATCCAAGGCGACAGTGATATCTGTCTGGGTGGCAGCAGTACATTAACAGCGAGTGGCGGTAGTAATTATTCCTGGAGCACAGGAGACAATGGCAGTAGTATCACGGTCTCACCAAGCGCAACCACCACCTACACAGTTACCGTTACGAGTGATCACGGGTGTGTATCTACAGGAACGGTTACGGTCACAGTACACCCATTACCAAGTGTCACGATCCAAGGCGATAAAGAGATCTGTATAAATGGCAGCAGCACATTGACAGCGAGTGGTGGCAGTACTTACACTTGGAGCACAGGAGAGAGTGGCAGTAGCATCACAGTAACCCCGAATGCTACCACCACATATACAGTGACAGTTACAAGTGACCACGGGTGTATATCTACAGGATGGGTAACGGTTACAGTACATCCATTACCGAGTGTAACGATTGAAGGCGACCAAGAGATCTGTATAAATGGCAGCAGTACATTAACAGCAAGCGGCGGCAGTAGTTACGCATGGAATACAGGAGAGAGTGGCAGTAGTATCACGGTCTCACCAAATGCTACCACCACATATACAGTGACAGTTACAAGTGACCAAGGCTGTATATCTACAGGATGGGTAACTGTCACTGTTCATCCATTGCCAAGCGTCACGATCCAAGGCGACAGTGATATCTGTCTGGGTGGCAGCAGTACATTAACTGCGAGTGGCGGTAGAAATTATTCCTGGAGCACAGGAGACAATGGCAGCAGTATCACGGTCTCACCAAATGCGACAACCACATATACAGTAACAGTGACGAGTGACCACGGGTGTGTATCTACAGGAACAGTTACGGTTACAGTACATCCATTACCTACAGTTAATATAAATGGAGATACAAAAATATGTGTTGGTAGTTCAACCATGTTAGAAGCAACTGGTGGTGTGAATTATCATTGGAGTACGGGTCAAAACACCAAAAAAATAACTGTCAACCCAGATTTAGCGACCACATACACAGTTACCGTCACATCAGAATTTGGATGTAGTGCAACATCTAGTGTTACAGTCATGATAAAAAGTAAACCGAATATCGAGTTTTCTGGCCCTGACATATTGTGTTTAGGCGATTCAACATTTATTGTTGTGACTGGAACAACATCAAATGAATGTGCGAATCAATGTAATGTTACGAACCCTGAAGTTTTGGCATATTGGGATTTAGAAGATTGTTCATCTTTCATGACCAATGGAACTCACCTTGATTATAGTGAATTTACACCAGTCATCAATAAGTCAAACTGTGTTAACGTTAGTGCTGGTAATGTACACCGATATAATTGGTTGAAACATTCATGTACACCAGGTATAAATGATGGAGTTGGAATGTGTATAGGAACACAAAATACATGCAGCCCTTCCCATATTGATTATACAGAGGCATTGCGATTTATGGTCACAATAGATCCAAGTAAATCTGCCCAAATTACAGGTTTACAGTTTGCTGAGCAGTCTCCTGAAAATTATTTGTTTGTAGGTGGTACTCCGAATACCAATAATTATGCTCAGAAATTCCTGATTAGGGTAAGTAAAAATGGACAAATAGTATATTATAAAGACAATATACCGACGCATCGATTATGGGGGAATGTTTCTTTTGATTTTGCTAATAATCCAAATTTTAAAGGCGTTGGCAAGAGCGTATATTTATTTGAATTGGTGCCTTATTGCATCTTCGATAATGGAGGATTAGAGTCTATTTGGGATATAGATGAAATAAAGGTATATGGTGGTTGTTGCGAAGGCATTGAGAAGGAAGTAACCTATGTATGGTCAGATGGCTCAACAGGTTCTTCAATACATATTCAACCAAGTGAAAACACATCATATACAGTGACAGTGACAGACTGCTGCGGATGTACTAACGTTTTGTCAAAAGATATTTATGTTTCAGATCTAAAAGCTGACCTAGGTCCTGATAGAATGATAATTAGAGGTCAAACAATTACTTTGACACCGGTTATTTCAGGAAAATCGATATGTTCGGATACAGATTTAGGAGTTAATGAAGTTAAATATTTATGGTCTAATGGTGCTACTACTTCAAGTATTACCGTCACACCAACAGCTTCAACATTCTATAGGGTGACTGTAGAAGACTGTAATGAGTGTACGGATACAGAGAGTATTTCCATATATGTTATGAACGGAAGTCAAATATCTATTTATCCTAACCCGGCTAAAGATAAGGTCAATATTACAAGCCGTGAAGTCATCAATGATCATGAGTTTTCTGTTTCATTAATGTCGGTAGATGGTAGAAGAATTAGCATTTTGCCTGAGTCTATGACAAAGGAAAATAATTTCCAATACTCTGTGGTACTTCCATCAAATATTGTTCAAGGAGTATATTTGATGAATGTGGATGTAAATGGAGTCAAGGTCACTGAAAGAATTGTGATTTTAGGAAATTGATGAGTTTTGTATGGGAGGGAAAGTCATACAACAGTATTTTGATCTTCCCTCCTATATAGAACTTTTCTAATTTTTCTAGGTTTAATATAGCTAGTCCATAAAGCATGAAGTATTTAATTGTAGGTCTTATTTTGTATTATTTTTATCGTATAAATTTTCAAAAAGTTATAGATAATAAATCTACTTCTAACAATAGCAATAAGACAAAGGACATGGAATACACTGAATATGAGGAAGTTGAGTAGTGTATTTTGGGCATGTTGATTCTTATAAATTATAAAAAGGTCGTTTGAAATTAGATTTATCTGCGTTTGAGAATTTTGGAAAAAAGGGATCTTTTGAAGACCACTATACCATCATTGATGAGACAGATGATTTTTTTGTTGTCTTTAAGAGGTATGGAATCCCTGTACAGGTCACTGATAATGAACAAATGGATTTAGAGGGATTTCTAAATGCGAAATTTGGAGGGAAAGTACATGTTTTAAATAGAATAGACCAACCCGTATCAGGGCTAGTAATTTTTGGTAAAACACGAGAATTTACCAGAATTTTCACAGAGTTATTAAAAAATAGAGAAGTTAAAAAAACATATATCGCTTTGGTAAGTGGTAATCCAAATAAGCAAACTACTACTTTGACCCATTACATTAAAAAACTACATAATCGCGCCATGACATCTGATGAAGCATTAGATGACGATTATAAATTGGCTGAATTGGAATACACTTTGATACAATCATTTGATAATTATCACGCTCTGAAGGTAGATTTGAAAACGGGTAGATTTCATCAGATAAGAGCGCAAATGGCCACTATGGGCATGCCAATAAAAGGGGATTTAAAATACGGATCAAGAAGACCAAATCTAGATAGAAGTATTGGACTATTGTCGTATAAATTGGAGTTTATTCACCCCAAAACTGGAAAGCACTATGCTTATACTGCGCCATTCCCTACCAATGAGGTTCTTTGGCAATTGATCGATAAGGAATTAATCAAATAGAAATTTTAATGTCTGAAATAAAAGATTTAGGTGAGTTTGGCTTGATAAAACATTTGAACAGGCAAAATTCAACAAAGCACGCCTCCACGATTAAAGGTGTAGGTGATGATGGGGCAGTGATTCAATCAGAAAGTGATGTATTTGTTATTTCTACAGACATGATGGTCGAAGGAATACACTTTGACCTTATGTATTCACCGCTGAAGCATTTGGGATATAAATCAGTGGTGACAAACCTATCTGATATTTTTGCTATGAATGCTACACCCAAGCAAATTACTGTATCTGTGGCAATTTCAAGCAAGTACACTGTTGAAGCTATGGATGAACTGTACGCAGGAATTTATTTAGCGTGTGAAAAATATAAAATTGATTTGATAGGCGGTGATACCACTTCATCTCCTAAAGGATTAGTGATATCTATCACTGCAATTGGTCAGTGTCCTAACGATGATGTCGTCTATAGAAATGGAGCAAAAATTGGCGACATTATTTGTGTTACAGGAGATTTGGGAGCTGCTTATTTGGGTTTACAAATTTTAGAAAGAGAGAAGCGAATTTTTTTAGAAAATCCGAAAATTCAACCAGAATTGGGAAAAAGCCAATATTTGCTTGAAAGACAGCTAAAGCCCGAAGCACAAATAGGAGCAATTGAATTCTTTAAGGAAATGAAGATCAAACCAACGGCCATGATTGACGTTTCCGATGGATTGGCCAGCGACCTAATGCATATTTGCGAACAATCACATGTGGGCGCTTTCATAGAGGAAGGGAAAGTGCCGATTCATCCTGATACAGAACGAACAGCGTTGGAGTTTAAACTCGACCCAATCACATGCGCATTGCATGGAGGCGAAGACTATGAATTGCTATTTACAATTGACCCAAAAGATTTGGATAAAGTCCGATACATGCCGGAAGTATTTATTATCGGAGAGATTACAGTACCTACTGAAGGATTGACACTTCATACCACAGGAGGAAATATTCATCCATTGATGGCACAAGGTTGGAACCATTTTGATTCCAATCAGCATCAATAAGTGTAGAAGTGAGATGCAAAATCAAAGAAAAGGTAAACTGGGAGAGGATGCAGCATGTGAGTTTTTAATACGTTCAGGTTATACTATTATAGAGAGAAACTGGCGGTTTAAAAAGGCAGAAATTGACATCATTGCAGAAAGCAAAGACAAAAAATTGATATTTGTTGAGGTAAAATCGCGATCCAGTATTTACTTTGGGATGCCTGAGGAAAGCATTTCTCAATACAAAGAGAACTTGATATTAGATGCAGCCGGACAATATGTTTACCTAAATGGTTTTGACGGAGCCGTAAGATTCGATATTATTTCTGTAAAAATAGAAAAGGATCAGGTAAAAATTTTGAATCATTATGAGGATGCGTTTTTTCCAGGGATCATATGAAGGTTATTATCAGAAAAAAGATCTTTATTTATATGGTTTTACAGTATAACCTTTGTCTCTAAGTAATTGTAATATACCGGTTTTTCCACCTAAATGTCCCGCACCCACAGCATAAAAGCAGGATTGTTCCTTAGAAGCCTTAGTAATAATTGGAATCCAATTTTTATTTCTATTAATCAAAAGTTTTTCTTGAATTTCAGGAGATGAATTTTCATCTTTACCAATTAATGCTGCCATTGAAGAAATATCTTCAGATTTATAGATTTTAATTAATTCATCTAGGTTTTCTGCATTTTCATTTGACTTATTTTTGATTCCATCTACAAGCATCCTGGCTTGTACATCATAAGGAATTTCATCAAACAGTTGAAGCTGGAATTCCATAGTTTCTAAACCGGATACATGTTTGTCGGTACTTTTTGCAAGGTCGTAAATCTCCATCTCGTAAGATTTCATATCACCATTTTTTAGGCTTTCAGGATTCATGTCCATGTCTGTAAATGCGCTTAAAAACATGGGTTTCATCCGCTCTAAAAACATCAACGGCAAACCCATTTCATTGAAGAAATCTTGCACTAGTTTGTAGTCTTCATCAGAGACGAAGTCTTTCAAAGTCTTATTGTCTTTCATCATCATTTCTGACATCAAACCCATTATTTTAGACATATCGCTCATATCGTTCATATCAATTTCAAAGTACACTTCTTTTGTTTTTTCAAAAGCAGACATAAACTTTGAAGGAAAAAAGAAATCCTCGTTAGGAATCATGTGAATAGTGCCAAAAATATAAGATGGTTGCTTGATATCCTGACCAGTTAATTCCCACAATAAAGATTGCTCTTCTGGTTTTTCTACAGCAACGGATTTGGATACCTTACATGCAGATCCAATGGATATAAACCCTATAATGGAAAGGAATAAAAAAAATCGGTTCAACGTCAAAAATTGTTGATTTTTAAAATTACCTTATTGAGGCCAATTATTGTTTATCCAACACTCAATGTTGAGGATGGTTGCATCGGATAATTTTGCTAAACCTTGAGGCATTGCAGCTACTCCGGACTGATGTTTGATGGATTTAAGAAAGTTGCTTTTGGCGGATTCGGTTTTCACCTTATCGTATGTCGAAAGGTCAATACCTGCTGACTTTGAGCTACTGTTATGACATCCGGATAATGCACAAGAATTGTTCATTACACTTGCGATATCATTGGTGTAAGTGGGTGTGATACCTGTACAATCTGTTGTGGTTGTGGTAGTAGATGTGCAAGAAGACATGATCACCACGATGAGAAATACTGGAACTAAAAATAATATACGCATGATTTAAAAAATTTTAACCTAAACGTAAAAAATAGATATTGTGTTTGAATAATTACGTAAAAAAACACATTTCCGTTTATTTTTGTGACTTATTTTAAATATTGAAGCAAGTATGGAGTTCAAAGATTTGATAAGCCATTGTAAAGAATATGGTTTTGTATATCCTTCCAGTGAAATATATGATGGTTTGAGTGCGGTATATGATTATGGTCCATATGGTGTAGAACTCAAAAATAATATTAAGTCATACTGGTGGAAATCCATGGTGCAAATGCATGAAAATATCGTTGGATTAGATGCCGCTATTTTTATGCACCCAAAAACTTGGAAAGCATCTGGTCATGTGGATGCTTTTAATGATCCTTTGATTGATAATAAGGATTCAAAAAAAAGATATAGAGCAGACCAACTTATAGAAGGTTATATCGAAAAAATCGAACAAAAAATCGAAAAGGACGTAGAAAAGGCCAGAAGTAGGTTTGGAGAGTCGTTTGATCGAGATCATTTTGTACATACCAATGAACGCATCATTGAAAGACAAAAAGAGATAGATGCCATACAAAATCGTCTTGCTCAATCCTTGAAAAATGGTGACATGGAAGGGCTTAAAGCGATCATTGATGAATGTGGCATCGCTTGTCAGGAAAGTGGTTCTAGAAATTGGACGGAAGTGCGCCAATTTAACCTGATGTTCAATACACAATTGGGAAATATTGCCGGAGAAGAAGGCAAGCTTTATTTGCGTCCGGAAACCGCCCAAGGAATCTTTGTAAATTTCTTAAATGTTCAGAAGTCCACCCGTCAGAAGATTCCATTCGGGATAGCACAAATTGGAAAAGCATTCAGAAATGAGATAGTAGCAAGGCAGTTTATATTTAGAATGCGTGAATTTGAGCAAATGGAGATGCAGTTTTTTGTGAGGCCCGGAACAGAAATGGAATGGTATCACTACTGGAAAGAACATCGCCTTAAGTGGCATCATGCCTTAGGTACGGATACGCGCAAACTTAGATTTCACGATCATATCAACTTAGCGCACTATGCCAATGCAGCTGTAGATATTGAATTTGAATTTCCATTTGGGTTCAGAGAGTTAGAAGGGATACATAGTAGAACTGACTTTGACCTCAGCGAGCATCAGAAATTATCCGGAAAAAAGATGCAGTATTTTGACCCCGAACTCAACGAAAGTTATACACCATATGTCGTAGAGACTTCTATAGGATGTGACAGGATGTTTCTAGCTACTGTTTCCAATGCTCTGAGGGAAGAAACTGTTCCTGATGCTGATGGAAACGAATCACAGAGAGTAGTGATGACATTACCACCTGCATTGGCACCTGTCAAGGTTGCCATTTTGCCACTTCTGAAAAACAAGGAAGAACTCACCAAAGCGGCTGGTGAGATATTCAACAACCTGAAATCATCTATGATGTGTCAATATGATGAAAAGGATGCCATAGGAAGGAGATATAGAAGACAAGATGCCATAGGAACACCATACTGTATCACCATAGATTTTGAAACATTAGAGAATCATACGGTTACAATCAGGAATAGAGATACATTACTTCAGGAAAGAGTGAAAATATCAGATATTAAATCCAATTTAGCTGATAAGGTGTCTATAGACCGTTTGTTCGATTAATTACTAAAGCTCTTGCTTTGAAATCCAAAAGTCGTTGACACCGCTTCCCTGGATTAGGGATAGTTTTTGTAAATTGAGTAATTCCAAGAGAGCTATAAATGTAACAATAGCTTCAATTCTATTATTCAAGTTCAAAAACAAATGTTCAAAGCGGACAGTTTTTTCTGAAGAAACCCTCTCAAGTAGATACGATTGTTGCCCATCTATAGTGTAATCATAGGTGATGATTTGATGTTTGGGTTTTGAGAGTTCGTTCTCATATTTTTGTATTAATACCAGATAAGTATTGAATAGTTTAAAAAGAGATAACGTCTCTAATTCAATATCAATCAGTGCTTTTTCTCCTAGTGTTTTCAATTCTTCAACAGTGTTACCTCTATGATGTCGAAGATGCCTATGATCCTCTAATAGGCTCAGCTCATCTGTAACTGATTTATACTTTTTATACTCCAAAAGTTTTTGAACTAGCTCTTCTCTTGGATCGATTTCTTCGCCCAGATCATTGATTTGTTTGCGGGGAATAAGCATTTTGGCTTTTATTTTCATGAGTGTGGCAGCAACCAAAATAAATTCACTGGCCACATCAATGTTTAATGATTCCAAATGCTTGATATATTCTAAAAAATCTTGTGTGATCTTAGTAATGGGAATATCGTAAATTTCTAATTCATCACGTTCTATGAAAAATAGCAGAAGATCGAAAGGCCCTTCAAATTTTTCAAACTTTACTGTATATGACATTTCTTGCATCATAATGCTTTTGGCACCGCTTTTATGTTGTTTTTTCTTGGAAATAACTTTATCCCTAATAATATGATGATTAATCCAGGCAATAGGTTTTCTAATGGAATATGGCCTAACTTCAAAATATTTATTGAAATCCCTAAAATTAGAACGCCACCGACAGAAGTCAAACCATCCAGCATATCATTGTCTAAAAAATTGGAGATCTTTTTTGCTCCAAGGGTAAGTCCACCTTGAAAAATTAACAATGGAATGGTTGAAAATAAAACTCCGATTCCGAATGTACTCGTCAGAAAAATAGCTGAAAACCCATCCAAAGTGGACTTCACCATCAATAATTCTCTGTTTCCGGTCAAGCCTTCTTCAATAGACCCTATGACTGTCATTGATCCGATACAAAATAATAAAAATGCTGTAACCAACCCTTCTGAAAAACCGGTATCTTCATTTGAAATCATCGATTTCAAGAATGCAGAGAAGTCTTGTATTAAACTGTCCAAAGCAATCCATTGTCCTAGGATTCCGCCCAATATTAAACTGAAGATCACATGTAACATATACCCTTCAGGACATCGAAGGGCCAGTTTTATCCCAATTAAAATGGTTCCTAATCCTAAACCCTGAAATACGATTGACTCCATTTCAGGTGAGAATAGATGTTTCAGAGTCAATCCTACCAAGCTGCCAACAGTCACTGTTGCCACATTTATAAGAGTACCTTTTGGAATTGTCATGTCATTAGAACTCAGCACAATATTAAAACAATTTATTCAAAAGGGCGTTTTTAGTTCTTTAAACTTCCACTGAAGGTAAAATTTTTTATTACACTCCTTTCATAAAACCATTCTAATTTAGAAATGCACAATTTTTCAGGCTTCAGAAAGATGCTTTTACAGTTACTATTGGCACCTCTATCGCTACTGTATGGCTTTGGCGTTTCTTTGTTTACTCTGGGATACACTTTAGGCTTAGTAAAATCGTCAAAATTTAATATCCCTATCATCAGTATAGGAAATCTAACTATCGGCGGTACAGGAAAGACACCACACATTGAGTACCTGATTATGTTATTGAAGGATTATATAGACATTGGTGTTTTAAGCCGAGGTTATAAAAGAGAAACCCAAGGATTCAGATTTGTGCAAACAACAGATAATGCACTTACGGTGGGAGATGAACCATTGCAGTTTAAACGAAAGTATAGAGACATCGTGGTGGCAGTAGGAGAAAGTAGAGCATATGCGATCCCTCAAATTTTGCAAAATTTTCCACATATTCAGACTATTTTATTGGATGATGCTTTCCAACATTTAGCCGTAAAACCTGGTCTAAATATTCTATTGACATCCTATGAATTGCTTTTTACACGAGACTACCTTTTGCCTTCAGGAAGGCTGAGGGAATGGAGATCAGGCTATCGTAGGGCCGACTGTATCATAGTATCAAAATGCCCATCTGTATTAACTGATAACGAAGCTCAAGACATTATCAAAGAAATCAACCCATATGCTCATCAAAAGGTATTTTTTACCTACTATGAATATGCACATCCATACAGCTTTTTTGAGCCGAATCATCGTCTTGAGCTGGATGAAAGTTTAGATATTATTCTCCTAAGCGCTATAGCTGATACTTCATATTTGACGTCCTATTTATCTAAAATCTCCGGTTCTATTCATGAGATTGAATATGCTGATCATCATGTTTTTGATGATAGAGATATAGAAAGAATCACAAAAGTCTATAAAAATATTCCAAACGAAAAAAAGATAGTTCTGACCACTGAGAAGGATGCAATGCGATTAGATCTGAAGAGAAAAGCATTGTTAGATGCTAATATAGCTATATTTGTGCTTCCAGTGAGGGTAAGGTTTCACTTTTTTGGACAAACTTTTTTTGATGAATACATCAAGCAATACCTTCTTTCGTTTGAGTTGTGATGGATTTATCGCATGATTTTTGATTAATTATTATCCATGGGGTTTTATTCTACAGGTAAAAGATGGAAGATTTTGCTCATGTTGATAGGAGCAATGATCCTTGTCGTTTCCTTATATTACTCAAATCATCTTGCCAATCAACTATTGATTAATGAGCAAAAAAACATCAATTTATACAAACGGGCTGTGGATGGATTGATCCAATCAAGCGCAATAGAAGATTCCCAGGAAATAACAGATGATTATCTTGAACTACTGACTACAATTGTAGATTCATTTCCTCTTCCTGTGATTTATGAAGATGAAAGAGGTGCACTAGAGGGTATAAATTTTGGGACAGAATTAAACAATGATAGTCTGTTTTTACAAAATCAAAAGCACTCCTTTTTGAACCAAGGTCTCAAACCTATACAGTTTACTGGTTATGCAAGCAATATTTATTATTTTAACTCAAAAATTATAGACAGATTAAAACTATTTCCAATCATTCAATTGTCCCTAATAGCGTTGTATATAGCCCTTGGATATTTTTTATTTAGTACATCGAGAAGAGAGGAAGAAAGTAGAATTTGGGCAGGTTTAGCCAAGGAAACAGCGCACCAATTGGGGACACCAATTAGTGCCATAATTGGCTGGATAGAGTTTATGCGTTTGAAGTATGAAGAAGATCCTGAAAACATGGATATCGTCAACGAACTTTCAAAAGATGTTAATAGGTTAGAATTAGTGGCGGATCGATTTAGCAAGATCGGTTCAGAGCCTTTGCTGGAACCCACAGACATCTATAAAACATTAATTGATGTGAGAGATTATCTGAAAAGGAGAGCAGCTCGTCGGGTTACTTTTCAGTTTGATGCACCTGAAGAACCTATTGTGGCAGCCATCAATCCTCATCTTTTTTCATGGGTCATAGAAAATTTGATCAGAAATGCCCTTGATGCAATGACTGAAGAAGGAAGAATCGGCTGTAAAATGTATAAACAACACAACAATGCTATAATTGAAATCAGCGATACGGGTCACGGCATTCCGTCAGGAAAATTTAAAACGATATTTAAACCGGGATTTTCTACGAAAAAACGAGGTTGGGGTTTAGGCTTGTCACTCTCAAAAAGGATTGTAGAAGATTACCACAAAGGGAAAATCTATGTCAAATCATCAGTCCCAAACAAGGAGACGATTTTTTGTATATCACTTCCTTTAGCCTAAGAAATTCTACAGTTTAAGAAACTTTTTTGAAGACAACGTTTTATCTGTTTTATCCAGAATTTTGATGGTATAAAGTCCTGATAAATTTGGAACTGAAATGACTTCAGAACCATTACAATTTGCAATCTCTTGGGTATGTATTAGCCTGCCTTTGATATCTGATATATGAATAACAATGTCATGGTTCGGCTTCAATGCAGCCATTGTGATGTCATTTGAGAAGGTAGGATTGGGAAATATTGTCCACGGTGACTCAGTGTCAGAAGTGTAATTGAAAGTCGAATTGAGTATATCAGAGTTGACAGAGGTTTCTATAAATGTAGGTTCTCCATCCTGAACACTAAATGACACTTCCAACAAAGATCCTACATGATTGTTTTCGAAAAACCGGTACACAATTGATGTGTCTTTAATGCCAAAAAATGAAAATCCATCAGGTAATGGCAACCCTAAAATGGCAGGATTGACCCAACCTAAGAAGCCAACTTTAAATTCGAGATTTGGTGAGAATATCGTTTGAATTTTACCCATTAATACTTGGTGACTCTGGTTATTGACTTCTAATGTTCCCATAGCTTCGATTCTACCATCATTTTCTGAATCTAATTTGATGCGAATACTGTCAATAGGTATAGGTAAAGAAGCCAAAATTGTGTCCGGAATGATGTCACTGCCAAATGCAATTGCATATGAGCCGGTCGAACTTATATCGGTTCCCAATTTTAATGGGGCTTTGTATAAAAGTTCTTTACTTTTTGCAGGTAGCGCCAATGTATCCAATGCTCCAAAATCACTTTCAAATACAGAACCGATTACCCTAATTTCAGTTGCGGTTTTGTTTAGGAAAACGATGTCCCCAACATCATTGGACATCAATAGATTTGAACTTGGGAATTCTGAAGAAAAGGAATTTTGTTTCGGGTCAGAAAACCTGACAATGTTTGTCGATTCGATTGTGGATGGTTGGTTAAAGGTCCATGTATAAGGCCCACCAATGACATCTAGTGAACTGAACGGAATCTCTTCACTATAGTTATTATACTTAATTTCCGTGCCAAGGCTTGGGAATATAGAATTGTCTGTGGTCACTTGCCCAATCAATGAGAATTCAGAGAGCAGAAGTGCAAAGAAGTAAATGTATTTCATATGCGACAGAGGGTAAATTGATGAATAAAAATTATATTTTAAAAGATAAAAGACTTCTTTAATCTATATATTCCACTTTTCTAAGAAACTTTAATCCCACCTTTAATTCTAGAGTGATATTTCTGACTCTTCTTGCTGCTAAATTTACAGTGTTTCCGGTATATGGTTCAGTAACATTTTGAATTGGCGGTTGATCGTATTGATACGCCATATCAGGAAGTATGGAAAACTCACAAAAAGCGCCATAAAATTCAGAAAGCTGTGTTTCAAATCCACCACCCATTGTTATGCCATATACGAAGTGATTGACGAAATCATTATGAGGATAAAAATAGATACCATAATCAGAGTAATTATCCAAATTTGTGCTGATAGTGTATTCCCCTCGGATGCCAAGTATGAAAAAAGGAATGAAATCTTTAATCCCACCTAATGATTTTTTTGCACCTAAGTCCAGAACAATATTATTGAACTTGTATTTTTGTAACCCTTGGAAGTTATTGTTAAGCGAAAAATACCGTGCAGAACTTCCTCTTGTATGAAATCCTAATGAAGCATATAATGCACCTTTTTTATTTGGATCATAGGATTCAACGAATAAATCACCGTTTAGCGAAAATAGAGGATCCCGATTGATGCTACTACCAGATCCATCTCCCCAATTCTGGAAATTTGCACCAACACCACCTTTCAAACCAAACCAATAGCTTTGACCAAATCCGGATTGAGCAATGTTTAGAAGGCCAAAAATTAAGATGATATGTTTTAAAAAATTATTTTGCATAAAAAACTATAAGTTTTAATACAAAGATACATAGTTTTGAAGATTTTTAATTGAAAAGAGTAATTTTTGCAATTTATTGAGCAATAACAATATAAATTATTAAGCATGAAAACCATCTTTCGGAAAAACTTGATATTAATGATAAGCATACCATTGCTTTTTATACAATGTGCAAAAAAAGGAACAAACAGGATTGATCAAGATTTGTCTTTTCATAGCGATATTCCTTATCAAGTATTTTATCCTAAAAATATGAGCCGTAACCAAAAACTCCCACTAATCTTATGGCTGCATGGATCAGGAGAAAGAGGAGCAGATAACCAAAAACAATTGAAGCACATTGTCCCAATTTTGATTTCTGATAGCCTGCAAACCTTGTATCCATCCATTGTTATAGCACCTCAATGTCCTGAGCAAGATTATTGGGCTCCGGTAAAGCGAATGGAATGGACGTATAATCCGGAAGACGAAGCAACCGATGCCATGATAGCAGTAGAAAAACTGATGCAAAAGATCAGAAAAATGAAAAACGTTGACAGTACAAGGATTTATGTTGCAGGGTTGTCAATGGGAGGATTTGGAGCGTTAGACATTCTGGCAAGGCATCCGGAATGGTTTTCTGCCGGTATTGTGATGTGTGGTGGTGCCGATTTAGCTAAGGTTTCTGCATATGTGGATGTTCCACTATGGATTTTTCATGGAGCAAAAGATGACGTCGTTCCAGTGGAATTATCTAGACAATTGGTGGCGAAACTGGAATCTATGCATGCCCATCCAAAATATACGGAATACCCCGATGGGAATCATGGAATTTGGAATGCAGCTATCATGGAAGATGGTTTGATGCCATGGTTGTTTTCACAATCAAAGAAAAACAACAAAAAATAAATAAACACACAAAGGCGTGTTAAACAATGAGTTAAATATGGAAAAATAAAAATGTAAAAAATATATTAAAAAAATACATAATATATAAAACATTGTACTTAATTTTGCGCTACGTGTTTTCTCCAAGAAGAATTCCGTAAAAAGTGTTTAGTAGATTCGTTGTTCCTTTCCAAAAACAGAGCGGATTTATTGTACCTAAAAAACATTTTATCATGCAAAAACCGATTTTAAAGGTGATCGCCGTTCTATTGGTGATCATAAGTACAGCTACGTTGGCTACCATCGCTATGGGAGAAAATAGTCATAGATATTTTTACAAAAACATATTTAAAATAGCGGCACCGGAATTGGTTACTTGCCCAACTCCATATACTGGTAATGTAAGCCCGACAACGTGTATGACAGACGTAACTGTAAATGCTCCGACATCAAATTGTGCAATTACCAGCATGTCTTACACTATAGCAGGAGTCACAACAAATCTATCAGCTCCGTTTCCCAGCACTGTTTTTTTAGGCAGCTTGGGAGTTAGTTCATTCACAATAAGATGGGATGTCGTGGACTGCTTAGGACTGAGAGTTTGTAATCAACCGGTGTTAATTACTGATAATACAGCACCTTCATTGACATGTGTAAATATTTTTACGCCATGCACCGTTGATGATGAACCACCATATCCGGATTACAATACATTTATTATGTCTAGTGGCAACTCTGCCAGTGACGCATGTGGAATAAATCCGGACTCATTTATGTTGGTAAGTACACAATTAGTGGCAGGGTCACAACCTCCGCAATACTGTAGGGTATATAGTATAAAAGATATTCATAATAATGCGGCTACCTGCACTCAGAAAATCATTGTAGAAGATTTAGAATCACCTTCGATTACGTGTCCTAGTAATATAACCGTAGGAAATAACGAATCAGGAAGAAGAACCTTGGTGACTGTGGGACAACCAAATGTGGATGATAATTGTGGTATATTGTCTGTAATCAATGATTATAACAATACAGACGATGCATCTGATGACTACCCTGTCGGGACGACAATGGTTTGTTGGACTGTGACAGATGTCAATGGTAATACGAATTTTTGTTGCCAATCTATAACAGTGGTTGATAACACACCGCCTGTTATCATGTGTCCACCAACCATTTTTGAACAATGTGAGGTGCCACAGTTTTACACCAGTTATCAGGCATTTATCAATGCCGGTGGTTCAGCGACGGATGAAACGGCTCTTGATACCCTTGAATTTACTTGGGTAATTGATGAAGGTTTTGACGGAACCTGCTTAGATACTGTTTTTAGAAAATATGCAATAGCTGATACAAATATGAATTGGGATACATGTACCCAACTGATTATTATACATGATACGACACCTCCAACTGCAAATTGCTTTTCAGACGTAACTGTTTCACTGGATGCTGATGGAAACTTCAAACCAACTGCATCTGCTTTTGACAATGGAAGTGTGGATAATTGTGGAGGTGATTTAATGTTTTCATTTACAGAAGTAGTATGTTTTGCTTGTAATAATGTCTTATCAGGCGCACCTGTATTGGTCACGCTGGTTGTCACTGATGAGTGTGGTAATTCTTCTACCTGCGAAATATCTTTCACCATTGTAGATGATATCTTTCCAACGATACAATGCCCCGATAATGTGACAGTGAATTCATCTCCCGGACTTTGTTCCGGTATTGTGGATACAGATCCCCCGATTGTAGACGATAATTGTGATAGTTTTTTGACAGTAGGGTCTATGTATAACGGTAATGCCATTACCTTCCCCACAACATTACCTGTAGGTTCTAATCTCATAACTTGGACGGTTACAGATATTGGTGGTAATTCTACCCAGTGTACCCAAACGATTGTTGTAATAGATGTTGAGTTTCCAGAGATTACTTGTCCGTCACCGATAACTGTTAGCACTGATGAAGATGTATGTTACGCTACCAATGTCAATCTGGGAACACCAACCATCACAGACAACTGTCCGGGAAGTACTGCTACAGTAACCCTAGGAGGAACAGAAGTCAATGCAACAACACATTTTAATATTGGTGAAAACACAGTGATTTGGATTGTCACAGATGCAAGTGGACACACAGCGACATGTGAACAGATTGTTACAGTTGAAGATAATCAAATTCCTGAAGTCAGTTGTCCCGCTACTGCCACGGCAAATACAGATTCTGGTCAGTGTTCAGCGACAAATGTTGGTCTAGGATTGCCGACTGTCACTGATAATTGTGGTGCAAATAGTCAGGTATATTTTAATAATGTTTTGGTAACGCCGATGACGTCATTCCCTATCGATACATCCATCGTGATTTGGATAGTGACAGACGCTGCAGGGAATAGTGCTTCGTGTTCCCAATACGTTGTAGTTTCAGACAATGAAGATCCATCTTTAAGTTGTAATGTCGGTATCGTCCCAGCAGATTTAAATCAAAATTGTCAAGTCGTGATTCCTGATGTTTTATATACAATCACAGCATCGGATAATTGTACATTGGCAGATACATCACAATTTCCTATTGAAAATTCTCTCATTGTATCTTCGCATGGTCAACTTCATACAGTAGTAGTCACTGTGACGGATAACTTTGGTAATTCTGCTACATGTAGTCTTCAAGTACAAGCAGAAGATAACCTTGGACCTGATATTACTTGCCAGGACCCAAGAATTGTGAGTATCAGTGGAAATCCTGATTTGACAGCAGAATCATTTATTGATCATGCGACAGATAATTGTGGAGGCCCCATTACGTTTCAAGTGAAAAGAATGGCAGGAGAATGTGGCACAGGAATGGAGGATGATTTTGGTCCGGAAATAGAAATTTGTTGTGATGATGTAGGACAAAGTATTGTAGTCATAGTAGAGGCTTCAGATCAACACAATAATAAAAGCACCTGCATGACATCGGTCATAGTTGGTGATGAAATTGCCCCTGAAATTGATGAGGGAAGTCTACCCGACATCACTATCAGCTGTGAATACCCATTGAATTTGAATAATTTATCTGTTTTTGGAACCTTGGTGGAGCTACATGAAACGAGAAATGAAATCATCATCATCGACCCCAATAATCCGTTTTATCCGGATAGTCTTGCAGGCTATGATGGTGTTTATTCTGACAATTGTCCCGGAGCGTTGGTTTCTTCATCCTATAGAGATTCTACGGGTATGTGTAACACAGGCAAAATTTATAGAGATTTTGTTGTAACAGATGTCGCAGGAAATACGGCAACTTACACACAAATCATTAATGTCAAAGATGTAGATCCATTTGATGAAAATGATATAACATGGCCAAGCGAAAATGTGGATTATTTTGACTGCAACGACAACGATCCGGATACCTTGATAACAGGCAGGCCATTTCTTAATATTGACCATTGTAGCTTGGTAGGTGCAACATATAAAGATGAGATTTTCTATATCCCGGATAATTGTAAGTTGATCCGACGCACATGGACAGTTTTAGATTGGTGTCAGTATGTGACAAATAGCGGCTCAAATACCGGTAAATGGACATTCGTACAAAATATTAATGTAAAAAATACAACGCCACCGACTATAGACTCGGGTGTTTGTCAAGACGTGACTGTATGTACCCAAAATAATGGATGCACAGCAAACCTAACTTACAGCGCAACGGGAACAGATGATTGTTTGCCTGTAAATATCAAGTGGTGGTATGAATTGGATTTAAATAATAATGGCACAATAGATGTAAAATCAAATGGATCTTCCATACAAAGAACGTATGAAATCGGTACGCACAAGTTGAAATGGTATGCCAAAGATGGGTGCGGAAACACTAGTTCATGCATGTTTACTTTTGTGGTCAGGGATTGCAAAGCGCCTACAGCTTTAGCAATGCAAGGTTTGGCGTTGAACCTGTCACCACCGATGGGTATGAACAGCTTATGGGCAAGTGATTTTAATAACTTCAGTAGTGATAATTGCACGCCAACTTCTCAATTGAAATTTTCATTTTCATCAGATGTCAATGATAATTTTAGAACATATAACTGTGATAGTCTCGGAAAAAGAACTGTAGAATTATGGGTCACGGACCTTGCAGGAAACCAAAGTAGAGCAAAAACGTATGTCATTGTTCAAGATAACTTCAATCTATGTAACACCACAGGTACCAAGGTATCCATTTCAGGCCATATATTTACAGAAGATAAGAAGATGATCCCTGAAACGAAGGTGAAATTGGATGGTGGAGTGACAGAAGGCACATTTATGACTTCAAATGATGGTGACTATCGCTTTGAAGGATTAGAAAAATTCAATGATTATACTTTATTGCCTGAAAAGGACAATAATTACCTATCAGGCGTATCAACTCTTGATCTTGTTCTGATGCAAAGGCATATTTTAGGTGTGGAAAGACTTAATTCCCCTTACAAACTTATCGCTGCTGACGTCAATCGGTCTAATTCTATTTCCGTCAGCGACCTTTCAGAATTGCGAAAGTTGATTCTTGGTATTCAAACGAAGTTTTCAAACAACACTTCTTGGAGATTTATCGATGCATCCTATCAGTTTGAAGACAAAAACAAACCTTGGAACTATGTACAATCCATGGCATATTCAGACTTGTCACAATCGATGTCCAATTCAGACTTTATTGGGATGAAAATTGGAGATGTCAACAATGATGCATTCAATGTTACAAGCCCTACAACTCAATCGAGATCGGCACAAGATTATATTCTATACACGGAAGATGCAGAAGTAAAAAAAGGTAACATAGTATCTGTTCCATTGAAACTTGAAAATAGTGATGAACCTATTGCGATACAATTTACCTTGGAGTTATCGGAAGATGTAGAATACATTGGCATAGAATCTGCAGATTTTCAAGCCTTTGACAGTGAAAATGTTGGCTATGTAGAAAGAGAAGGGCGTAAATATATCACTGTGTCTTATTTTGACCTTTACGGTATCAACACATCAGGTGGCAATACCCTTTTCAATGTCATTTGCAAGGCAAAGAAAGATGGAAGTATAGGACGTCTTCTCAAAATGTCAAATGACATTACTACATCAGAGATTGTAGATCATGAACTGCAGAAAAGGTCTTTGTCTTTTGTAGTTAGAGAAATTGAAGATGATTTTGGAACATTGTTTGGATCTCAAAATGAACCAAATCCATTTATAAATGAAACAATTGTTTTTGTAGGATTGGACGAGCCATCTACGGTACAAATTTCATTATTTACAGCGGATGGAAGGCTTTTATTTGAGTCATCTGACTATTACTCTAAAGGAAGTCATCAGATCAGTTTAACTTCAGATCAATTCAAAGGGGCCAAAGGCATCATCTTATGCAAGATAAAGACGTCTTCATTGGAACAAGTAATAAAGATGTTAAGGATAGAATAAACATCAATATTCAACCCTAACTCAGTATTGTTAGGGTTGAATATTCTTTCAATAATCGCGAGATATATGGCTTATAAATCAAGTCCTTTAAAGGGGACTTTGGAATTATTTAATAATCACTCTGTCCGAGGCAGTTCGTGCATAGATCTTACCATTGTACATGGCCTCACATGAAACAGCAGGAAGGAAAAAATTTCCAGAAAACGCCGCTTTCGCCTTGAAAGTAAAACTTAAATTTTTATTTGCACTCAAATTAAAGAATGTGTACACTCGGTCATCTTTAAAATCTTGATAATCGAATTTATCTTGATTTGTTTCTGTGCCGTATAATCTGGGGTTTTTCAGTTCCCATCCTGAAGGCATCTTCAGATTCAAGGCTAGGTTTTCTGCTGGTATTGCCATAAGGTTTTTTACATCCACAATAATAACAATGTCGTCTCCTAAAGAACAAGTTTTTGCTGAACTTTGGTTGGTGGTTGCGTTGAAATATTTAACATTTAAATCTAGTTGAGATGAAGCTGGGCCTGTCACCAAATTCTCTGAAATGAAACGCTCACTGATATAAACATAGACGGATTCAGTGCCATTGTTTTTAATATTAAAAGACTTCTTATTGCTTCCTTTGAATGGAAAAGTCAACATTTCTGAGGCCGTTCTTTCATAGTTTCCGGATACTCCATCGCCTGATAATGCGTATTTTAAAGTCGCATTATATTGAAATGATTTGTTGAAGTAGTGGTAGGCCGCAATAAACGCAAATCCCATAGTTTGTGTACTCAACCATTCTTTTCCGTTGATAGCATTTAGGAAGTAGTCATAATAGGATGCTTTTTTGTCCTGGGAAATTTTAGATTGGGATAAAACATCCACAATGATAGCTAAATTTCTTGCTACGCTTCCAAATTCATACAAATAGAATTTTTCTGCATTCCCTTGATAATTTTCTGCTTTTTTCATCAACTCTAAGCTAGATGACTCCAAACCGGCTGATTGGTAAGCACCTGCTAACAACCACCAAACCATAGGGTTCAAAGATTTATTGCTACTACTAAACCTATTCATAGCAGATTTTGCGGGTTTGTTACCTTTGGATAATACATATAATCTAAATGCCTGTATGAAGGATTCGGATTCATACACATCAACATTGGAAGCGCCTTTAAAAGACCAATTTTCGGCAGTTGAATGACTTTTATCCAACCACTTTTTTAGAATTTCAGATTTAGTGATGACGTTCAAGGATTGTGCTTCTATGAGAAAATATCCAGCATAGATATCAGCCCATGCGTCATAATGTCCATCATCCCAATAATTGAAACTACCATCAGAATTCTGAAACCGGCGTATTTTGTTTATTGCTGCTTGCAGATGTTCCGAACGCTCTCTGTTCTGAAATGGGCTTAACTTCAGGACTTTATCTAGATATAATTGAGAGAAAGCAATTGATGTCGTTTGCTCAAGACAGCCATATGGGTATTGAATCAACTCATCGGCATACTTAATAAAATCTGGTATTTTCAATCCTCCGATGGAGGCTGTTGCAGTGTAAGCATCTAGAAATCCATGTGGATTCATATTAATAGTTTTGGTTTCTCCAGGTTTTATTTCATGAATTTGAGAAGCAGATTCATAAGCATTTGGGTAATGAATAGCAATATCTGTGCTTTCATGCATAGTCTTATTACGACCTGATATATCAAAATCTATGGCGGTTTTTCCGGCTTTTTTCAAGACTTCAGCAGTAATATTTTGGGTCATTTGATCTTTACCTGATACATTGAGCGTATATGAAGGCTTCACGATCTGTATGAATGATGGATCTACCTTGGCACTTAGCTCTACAGTGTTTATTTGTTTGTCATCTTTTAGAATAGTCAGTGGCAGCTGTACCTTATCCGTCATATTCAATGATCTCGGCAATTGTGATTGCACCATAATAGGGTTTTTAACTTGAATATATTTTTCTTGATTTCCAAAACTCTGATCATTACAAGCTACCACCATGACTCTCAACTTGCCGATATAATTTGGGATGGAAATAGTATGTGTATTGCTTTGTTTATTACCCAATTTAAACGGACCTAAATGCATAGCCAAAGGTTTAAATCTGTTAACTTCCGGTACTGCATCCGGGTGGTATGCATTGTCACCACCAACAGAAATGATACCTGCAAATTTACCCTTGAAATACCCAATTAAAGACTGATAAATGTCCCAAGTTCTCACAAGAAGAGGAAATTTTCCATTGAAATATGTATAAGGGTTAGGTGTTTGAAACCCTGTAATGTTAAGAAGGCCCTCATCAATTATTGCCAAGGTATATTCCATTTCTTTACCCATACTTTCCTTGATAGAAATGTCATATTTTTTATTGGATTCCATAGTTTCTACCATGTCAATGACGGGTTTTATTTTCCCATTTTCACCATCCATTTCTACGTATTTAATTCCATAAAGCCGTAGTGGCAAGTCATTTTCTACATTTTTGTATGGCTGTATAATGGATACATGTATATAGACATTGGGTGACCAGTTTTGATCTGTTGTCATCGAAATGCTTTGACCTTTTTCCAGATCATGCCATACCATCTCTACTACTTGGTTTCCTTTCTCTATACTGATCAAAGCTCTGCCTTTTTTTATGTCCGGCAATTTAACTATAACTGATTCTCCAGCTTTATATTGGTCCTTATCTGTTTCGATAGAAATGATGTAAGGCTGTTTATCAGGAATGGTTTCTTTTCCATCATATACGGTAAAAAATGCATCTGTAACGTGTCCGCTTGCCGTATCTGTAATTTCCACCTTGTACGCTCCCTTCTTTAGCTTTCCTTTTGGGAATTTTAAGCTCCCTTCGGTAGTAAAAACACCAGAACCGGCATCAACTTCCTTCCAATATTCATCTCTTAAAAAATATCCTGATGATCGTAATCGGTATTTATCTACCCACCAAGAATGTAGGTTGTTATACAGTTTCCATTGATAGTTTGTTTTAGTTTTGTTTTTGATTCCATGGTCAGTTACGCTTACCAGATTTATAAGGGCGTCATCTTCAAAAGTATAATTGCCATACCAACCTCGTCCATCTATTTTTTTAGTTCCTATAAAGGTTTTGAATGGAAATACTTTATAGTTTCTACCTTCTTTATTTGTACCTCCTTGTGCGAGCGTAGTTTCAGTTTCTATGTTCAGAGTCAGTGGTCTTCCTAATGAAGTAAGATCAAAGTCAGAATCTATGTTTATTTTTCCGGAGTCATCCGTTGTTCCCTGGAATATTTCAAAAGTTTGTGGCGGATCATTGGTTTGGGTTTTTCCAAATTGAAAATCACCAAAAATCTTGAATGGTTTTTCTAAGCCATACGTTCGGCCTGCTATTGATACTTTGGCGTTAGGAACAGCAAATCCTGTGAGAAACTTTATGTAGGCATTCCCTTTAAAATTATCACTAAAAATTTCATTTTTTACACCATCTATTATATCAAATTTAGTCTCAATTGTATTAGGTTTAATGGTTTCAATTTGAATCTTTTTTGATAGGACTTTCGGACCTACTTCAATAACTGCTTTGTACATTCCGGTTTTTGCTGAGGCAGAAGTACCCAAAACAAAAGAATAGATTTTGTTATCAGAAATACGTAAGGATGTAATTTTTTTATCTATCAATAAGTGGTCGGGATTGTAAAATTTCAAAGTAATTGGTGCTCCCGATGGAATAGAAATCTGAGATGAATTGACCATCAAATCAATATAGATGCTATCACCAGGCCGCCACACATCTCTATCTGTATAGATATAAAACTGGGTTTCAAAGTTTGAACGTTCACTATCCGTGTCAAATTCAGTAAGTGGATTGCTATCATTTTCGTTTACAGACAAATAGGTTTTTTGTCCATTTTTTTCAAGCGAAACAACGGTTATATCTTCATTTAGGTTTTCAAGAGAGGCAAATCCTTGTGCACTTGTGGTGGTATTACCTACTAAAAGGCCTTGCATATTGTATCCAGAAAGTTTAGCTCCTGAAACAGGTGCTACATTTTGCAGATCATTCACAGCAAAGTGGTATTTATTCCCTGCCTTTTTCACAAACATATTATAATCAGAACAAATCAAAAGCTGTTTTACAGGTTCTTTATTCAAATAATAGGATAGTGTACACGGGTTTTTGTTTTCCCGCCAATCATAGTCATCATAGTAATAGTTCTGTCTGTAGCGATCATTGACATAATTATAATAATTCTTATCAGGAATGCCCTCACTAATATCCTGTTCTGAAATGGTATTAACACAGCTCAAGGTAGTTTGTGAAGGTGCGTAATCCATGCTGATGAAGTAGATACTACCCGGATTTTGTTTCACCTGCCCATTGAGGTCGATGCCATAAACCATAAATCCTTCTTTATCTCTTAAACCTTGAACCAAAGCCACATTTTTATCAAAAATTGGTTTCCCAAACATTCTCAAGGAGTAATAATCTTGATAATTTAAATTTTGCCAAGTCAGATATTGAAGAACATTTTCTTGCTTGATTTCTACAACCTGAATTCTAATTTCTTTGAGATTTTTGGCTTTTATAGGAATTTTAAATTCGTCATTTGATGGAAAATAATGACCGTCAAACATGAAGCTCAAACTTGGCGTCTCAGTTTCGACAGTTACACCAATGGAATAATCCTCCTCTAAAACTTTTCCTGACTTTGATCTGATGCCTTTGGATATTTTTATCGAAACTTCATTTTCCGTCATTGACTCAGATAAGAATACCTTGATAATGTTATTTTTGATGCTAAACGATGCATTGTCTCCATTGACTGTAATGAGACCTGAATTATCTTTTTCAGCGTCTATAAGGTCAGTCATAAAAACTAATAATTCATTATTTGTAGGATCATTATAAGTGGTACCCACTTCAAAAGCATTATTTTGATCTGTAGGAATCAAGATGCTTCCTTTGGTTTCTGAACCTATTTTAGAACCATCAAATTCCAATGTTGCCGCCCGTTTCCCTTTCGGTAATTTTATATTGACGTCAAATACAAATGTCCCTGAAGGAGAAATTTCTATATCTTCCTTTGGAAAGTTAAAGCAGGATTTTAGAGCATTGATATCCACTTGATCTGCTACAGAAACTGATAATAACAAATTTTGCGATCTGTCTTCAAGAATTTCTATCCCTTTGAAATCTACCATCAAGTCTTGCTTCACCGTTTGAATAATATAAGTGATTTCATTAAAATGGGCTCCAAGAATAGGTTTTAAATTCAAGCGGACGGTATATGTGGTATTGGGTTGGAGCAAAGTATCAGGTATAAAGGTGAGAATGGTCTTATTTGTCAATGTAACCTTCCCGGAAACATCTGGTGAAAGCTTAATAACACCTTGGAGTAAATCATCTGATACTTCTTCACTGATTGGCGAATTTAATACGTACATCAGTTTATCGCCGACGGACACTACACCTACTGTTGCTGCTGCAAAGTATTGGGATAAAACATCTTGATCTTTTGATGGGTCAAGAACTACATTAGAATCATGATTTCTTTTACAACCGGAAAAACCAACCAATAATAGAGATAATAGGATTGTGAAGCGCATAGTTTGGTCATTTAAAAGGCGAGAACAAAATAAAATACTACATATCAAAGCCAAATGTAGGTAATTAAACAGAGATTAAATCAGTATAGGTATGTAAATTTTTTAATTTGGTAGATATATTGAATTTTTATTTTCTGATCAAAATTCAGCATTCGAGCTTTCAAACTTGCCATTTCCATAAAGCATAAATTACTTAAACTATTATAAAAATAATTTGAGTAAATTTTGTAATTCAAAGTTTAAGGTTAATATTTGCACAATATTGTTCGTTAGTAATTAAGTGAAGTGTTTTATAGTTATTTGAGAGCAAGCATAAGTCAATTATTTTAAATTTGTAAACAGTTTTTAACCCAAGAAAAATGAAGAAGATAGGTATTCTCTTCGGTAAGGAAAATACATTCCCCCAAGCATTTGTAGATAGAGTCAATTCAAAAAATCAAAAAAACATCGTGGCAGAAGCGGTCTCTATTGATGTTTTAGAACAAGCAGAGCCAACTGAATATGCTGTTATTGTTGACAGAATTTCACAAGATGTTCCCTATTATCGAGCGTATTTAAAGAATGCTGCTTTGACAGGAACAGCCGTAGTCAATAACCCATTTTGGTGGAGTGCTGATGAGAAATTTTTCAATAATTGCTTGGCCACCAAGATAGGCGTACCTGTTCCAAATACGGTGTTACTTCCTTCCAACCAAAGGCCGGATGATACCAGTGAACAATCTTTTAGAAATCTTAAGTTTCCCACCGATTGGGGAAGAATCTTTGATTACATCAAGTTTCCGGCATACATGAAACCATTTGCCGGAGGTGGTTGGAAAAATGTATATAAAGTAAATGACCCTGATGATCTGTGGAAAAAGCATGGTGAGACAGGTCAATTAGTTATGATGTTACAGGAGGAAATCGTCTTCGATCACTATTTTAGATGTTATTATCTGGCTGGTGATAGAGTGCATGTGATGCCATATGAGCCTAGAAATCCTCATCATCTCAGATATGTAGTCGATAATCCTACAAAAGATCAAAAGTTGCTGGAAACAGTTAGAGAATACACCATCAAATTATGCAGAGGTTTAGGATATGATTTTAATACTGTGGAATTTGCAGTGAGAGATGGTATTCCTATTGCAATAGACTTCTGTAATCCGGCACCTGATGCTGATGTTCATTCTGTGGGCCAGCAAAATTTTGATTGGATCGTAGAAAATGCAGCGGATATGGCGATAGAAAAAGCAAAGAATCATAAAGATAATCAGATGAATTTGACGTGGGGCAACTTTATTAGTGATATATTTGCGTCTCCAAAAAAGTCTGCAGCTAAAAAGTAAGATTTTTTCGGATATTCTTTGTAGAGCCATAAAAGATGGAGCAGAAACTCAGATTAGCCATTTTAGATATGAATGCCGGCAAGCCAAACCAAGGCATGCGATGTATAAGAGATATTACCAATCTTTACAGCAGTGTGTTTGATATCGATGAGTTTGACGTAAGGCAACATTATCAAATACCTGATACTTCTTATGATGTCTATATTTCTAGTGGAGGACCTGGAAACCCATTAGAAGGAGATGGTGTATGGGATGTAGCATGGTATAAGCTTGTTGAAGACCTGTGGAATCACAATCTCAATAATCCATACGAGAAGAAGTACATGTTCTTTATTTGTCATTCTTTTCAAATGGCATGCCATCACTTCCAACTTGGTACTATAGCCAGAAGAAAATCCACATCTTTTGGCATCATGCCGGTTCATCTAACGAGGTACGCGTTCAATGATCCTATCTTCAAATATCTTCCTGATCCTATGTATGCAGTCGATAGTAGAGATTGGCAGCTCATTCAACCGAACCTTGATGTTTTCAGAGAGCATGGGGCAAGGATTTTGGCATTAGAAAAAATCCGCACCTATGTTGATCATGAACGTGCCATCATGGCAGTAAGATTTTCTAAAGAATTTATTGGGACTCAGTTTCATCCAGAGGCCGATCCTATAGGTATGAAAATCTATTTCGAGCAAAAAGACGTAAGGGAAAATGTCATCAAAACCTATGGCAAGGAAAAATATGACACCATGATGGATAGAATAGATGATCCGGATAAAATTGAATTGACCCATGAAACAGTGTTGCCATTTTTCATTGAGAATGCTGTAGAAGCTATTTTTGAAACTAATGCCGTTTACGCATGATACCTGAAGTCAGGGAAGCTTTCAATGCTTCGTTTTCAGAAGAAACTTATCATAAGTTTTTAGAATCGATCAGCCAGAAGTATGACTGTGTTCCAGCTTTTCGTGTGGCAGAATCTCCTTTCTTTATATCTCATCAACTCAAGGAGAGGTTACTAGAAGCCTGCGAAATAATCAATAAGACAATTTGTCGAAAAGACATTAAAGAACTTACTCAAGGTGCACTTTTTGATCCAAAATACATCGTTCCCAATGAAGATGATCATACCATCTTTTTACAAATGGATTTCGGTATATGTTTGGATGAAAATAATGATCCTATACCTATGTTGATAGAGGTACAAGGATTTCCATCGGTGTACTTTTTCCAATATTTGGTAGCTCAGGAATACAGATTGTTTTACGATATCCCGGAGCATTTTACCAGTTTGTTTCATGGGCTTGATATCCAGACATACAGAAACTTTATGCAGGAAATCATTGTTGGAAACACCAATCCCGAACAAGTAATATTGCTCGAGATAGAGCCGGAAAAACAAACAACCTATATTGACATGAAAGCCACTTCAATAGAATTGGGAATTCCGGTGGTTTGTATCACAAAGGTGGAAAAACATGACAATAAATTATATTACAGGGATATTAGTGGAAAACTGATTCAAATTCTGAAAATTTATAATAGAGTGATTTTTGATGAGCTTGATCAAAGAACAGATCTAAATCTCAACTTTAACTTCACTGACGATTTAGATGTAGAATGGATTGGTCATCCTAATTGGTTCTATAGAATTTCTAAGTATATTCTTCCCTTACTAAAAAATAAATATGTCCCTGAGACACATTTTCTCAGTGAACTCAGTTCATATCCTGAAGATTTAGAAAATTGGGTGTTGAAGCCGCTGTTTTCTTTTGCGGGTGCTGGAGTTTTGATTGACCTTACTAAGGATGACTTAGAAAAAATTGAAGATAAATCTAATTACATCTTACAAAAGAAAGTCCACTATGAGCCGATTCTAAAATCACCAACAGAACCGGTAAAAGCCGAAATTAGGATGTTAATGCTATGGCCGAAAAATGAACCCGAGCCATTTGTAATCAATAACCTCGTGAGATTATCTAAGGGTAAAATGATAGGCGTCAAGTATAATAAAGATAAAGATTGGGTAGGAGGAAGCGTTGGTTTTTTTGAACCGTAGCAGTATATAGACCTTCAAAAGAAAACAGATTAAATAAAAATGCAAAAAATTACAATAATTCAGTCACTTGGTGGGTTATATACACGATAAATTTCTTTTCAATACCTAATTCGTTATATGATACAACGTTACACTGATTTTGACTTGCTCAAATATTATTACAAAGAACTGGATCTTTTCCATAGATTGGAAATGGAATTTGCAATGGAAAATGATAGTATGTTGATAGAAGATTATATAAAAATTCAATCAACCTTAAGCCATCTTCCACAAGTGACCTTCAGTCCAAATAAGAAGGTCATAGACAACGTATTAGCTTATAGCAAAGCATAAAAAAATCGGCACATTTACTTAACTTTTTAAGCATACATGCCGATACATTTCCCTATATTTTAAGGGTTCGCAAAGGTTAGTTTAAATAGTCAGGGGGCCATTATTTTATTATTATTTTTTTAGTCGAAATCAATTTACTTTCATCATGAAAGTAAATCATGTAGGTTCCTTTGGGAAATATGGAGCAATCAAGCGTAAAGTTCTGGTCTCTGATGATACCTGAACGCACATTGATTCCATCCATTGAAAACATTGCAAACTCCAAATTATTCTTTATTAAACTATTTTTGGCAATGACGATCAAGGCAGAAGTCGGATTTGGATAGCAGACTATATTCTGAGTAAAATCATCAATATTTTCTACGTTGATAATAAAGTCAGTTCCGATAGTGTGAAAAGTTTTTTCCAATGTCTTTTCATAGATAAAATCAAAGTTTACTCTACCACTACTTTCTATGACAGTTCCTAGAGGTAGGTTTTTATGAGGATAGATACTGTATTTGATAAACCCTATTGATCTCATAGGATCATGTATAGAGTCTTTTAATGCAATATTTTCAAAACTGACCACCAAATCCCTTTCATCAGTAATTCTATAGCTGTAGGGATGACTGGCAGCCTCCATCTCTAATGTCGTGATATCTAAAAATGGAGAAATACTGTTTTTCAAAACAATATAATTGTGAGTGCTTTGACTGGTATTTCTAAAGGTAAAATTGTACTCTAATTTTGTATCATTCTCAATAAAATGCTTTGACCCATATCCTTTTGGATAAGCGGATATTAGATTTGGCACATTTGACAAGATACTCTCTTGACAATCTATATCCACAAAAGCATCTCGATCATCATACTCAAAAAGCGTAAAGTATCCGGTGCTATAAGAGTTTGAACTGTTGGTTCCACACCCTTCAATAGTCGATGATGGCATAGATTGATAAGGAGAAAAAGATACTTGTTTACTTCTCACACTATACGTAGATCCATTTCCATCGAACTCTAAGTAGGCTGCTTCATCTTCCTTTAGATTAATAACACCGCCTGGTCTGAGGATATCATCTTCTGTGACAATATAGTCCAAAGGATCCGGCATAGGCTTTGTCCCAATATTCTCTATTTTAAAAACTGACTTTGAATCGTCAACACATTCAGATGTTATTTTGACTAAGGCACTACTCCATCGTGGGTCCACTATGCAAGGTTGATGTGGATAAATAGTAGAACTGACGCAATGGATTTGGGCATCAATTTCTGCTTCACATTCAGCATAAAAGACAGCATGGATGGTTCCACCTTGAGAAGGCAATACATTTCCAAGGTTAAATACGATGGAATCAGATGTAACAGTATAATTACCTGAAAAATCAGTTGAAATAAACTTTAAACTTCTGTCATACGAGAGGTTTAAAGAAACAAGGTCGGCACCGATGGTTCCAAGATTTTGGTATTTCAGCGTGTATTGGTTTTCCGAGCATCCACGAATAGGCGGTGCCGAAATAGTTGTTGCTAAATATGAGCAGCTTGTTGTGGGCTGAAGGAAAAAATTTGTTTCAGTGGTTTTATTGTTTTCCAGTGTCATGACAAATTCGGATACACAGGCCTTCCATAAATCATATTTTGGTAAGACTTTTACTTTGTAGATTCCGGGTGTTAGGCCCACTGCATATGCGCCATCCTCATCTGAAAATCTATAGATCAACTGGGTTCCATTTGAAATTTCTAAGAGAACTCCACTGATGGCGTTTTCGCCTGTATCAAGGCCGCAGTTTTCGTTTTCGTCAAAAACGACTTTGCCTTTAAGTATGACAGGAGATGATAAAACCAAAGATGTAGTCTTTTCCACACAATATAATTTTAAGTCAGAAGTCGCGAATTCTTCAGATGTAATGTATAGGTATGATTCATTAAATAGTTTTTTACGCCGGAATTTTATGGTCATAACCTTATACCCATCAGGGAGGTTCAATGGGTTACAACAACCTGTTTGGTCTATCCAAGATGCCCTGATTGTTCCTCCAACTATGTATGCCTGATAATTCGGAAATGGGGCCAGCTCTTTATCTTCAAAGCTCAGCACTTCATTATCAAAATTTAAGTAAAATTGGAAACCGATCAAATCTATTGCATTTTCAACATGTACATCCACAAAAATTGCATTGTCTTCGTAACGAATGGAAGTAGTCATACGAACGGTATCTATACAGTCTTTCTGAGCGCTTACACGTGCTGTAAGCCCTATAAGTAAAGCCAATAATATAACCCATGTTCTCATACTAAATCCCCAATGATTCCTCATGAATTAAAAACGATACAAATATCAGAAATATAAGTAGGAATTTAAAAAACAATTTTTTACATTTGTAGGTATAATTATTATACTATAAGATTTTAAATAATTGATAATTAGTGTATTACAAAACAATTAATGCCATTTTGTTAATATGAAAACCAAATTACAGTGCATCCTTGAGACTCTTTCTGCCAAAGAAATGGGTGAGATTTCTGATAATATCACTTCTCCTTTTTTGGGAGGTAAGCAAAAACACAAGCAATTTTTGGATAAGTTCTTGAGTGCAGATTATAAACTTGCGTTGAACTTCTCAGTAAAAGACCGTCTGCTTATGTCAGAATTAGTAAAGATGATTGAAAAGTATATTTTTATAAAGTCTGCTATGGAGGATAATACCTATAAACATAAACTTTTGCTCTCACATTTTAGAAAGGTAGAATCTCAAAAACTCTTTTCTGAGTACTTTAAGTCCATTGAACAGCAACTTAATGGAACAGACTGTAAAAATGCAGACTATTATCAGCTTTACTCCGATATTTTATTTGAAAAATGGCAATTTGATCAACTTCAAAACCGATTTGACAATGCAGATGTAGATGATATGTTTAAATTTAAAGATATCGCTATGATCGGCCATAAACTTCTGCAAATGACTACGATAGCATCACAAACTTCTTTGATTTCCAAGGAAATAGATTACGGAGTTTTTACCGAATTAGAGAGGTATATCATCGAAAATCAATATCTAGAAATTCCAAGCATAGCACTCTATTATTATGTGTATAAAATGATCACAGAGCCGGCAGAAATATCCTGGTTTGATCAATTTGCAAAGTCATTAGAGGATCATAAGGATGCTTTTCCGTTTGAAGAGGTGAAGTCATTTTATCTTTTTGCTATCAACTATTGCATCAGAAAATACAATAATGGATTACAAGAGTTCGGATTTATCATCTTGGATTATTACAACATCGCATTGAGTAAAAACCTTTTATTACAAAACGGTAATTTGTCTAAAAACACGTATCGCAATATCAACACATTGGCGATACGATTGGGTCGTTTTGAAGATGCACTTAAAATCAGTAACGATTACATAGATTTATTAAGAGATGACGATAAAAAAAGTGCTTATAACTTCAATATGGCCAACATTCACTATGCCACAAAGCAATATGATGAAGCGTTAGAACTTCTGCAACAAGTGGAATTCGACGATCACCTTTCAAATTTATTTGCAAAATCAGTGTTATTGAAAATTTATTTTGAAACGAATTCCTATCGATCTTTAGACTCTCATTTGGATGCCATGCAAGTTTATCTTACTAGAAAGAAAATCATAGGTTACCATAAGATAAACTATTCCAATCTCATCAAATTTACAAAGCGACTTTTGGCTCTAAGTCCCTATGACAAAACTGCAAAGGAAAAGCTGAAGGATGATATAGCTTCTGAAAAACAAATAGCGGATAAAAAGTGGTTACTAAGCCAACTGGATTAAGGCTGTTTTATAATCATATTATCTATGAGTCTCACACCTTCTAACCATGTAGCGACACACACCACTGCGTAATCAGTATCATTTAAATCGGAAATTTCTTGCAAAGTATGACCATCTACGACAGATAAATATTCAGTTTCAAAACCTGTTTCTTTGAGTTTTTGAAAACCTTTATCCAATAGATAGTTCACTGGTCTTTTATTATAATTTCTTACGATGCTTGATAGCACCTTATAAATGGTGGCAGCTTTTTCTTTTCCTTCTTCAGAAAGCCGAGCATTTCGAGAAGACATGGCCAAGCCACTTTTTTCCCTCATTGTGCTGACTGGAACAAGCTTAGTAGGTATTTCGTACCTATCTATAATATGTTGAACTACTGCCACTTGTTGAAAATCTTTCAAACCCATGAAAAGATGTGTGGGTTTCACAATCTCTAATAGCCTTTTTACAACTTGGGCAACTCCTTTAAAATGTCCGGGTCTGAATTTGCCTTCAAGGGGAAGGTCCTTCCCACCTAAATCCAAATCATTTTCAAAATCAACACCATAAGGATAAATCTCTTCCTCTTGAGGCACAAAAACGATATCTGTGCTTGGTTCAAATAACATCTCAATATCCTTATCAAGAGTACGGGGATACTTTTGAAGATCATTTTTATCATTAAATTGAGTGGGATTGACAAAAATTGAAACAATGGTAAAATCACACTGTTTCTTGGACGCCTTTACTAACTTTATATGTCCTTTGTGAAGTGCTCCCATCGTTGGAATGAATCCAACGGTGAGATTTTTTTTGTGGGCTTTATCCGCCAGTCTAGACATATCTTCGGCCTTCTCAATTATAATTATCATAACTTAAACGATTAAATGTTATAATGGGGTTTTATAGAACCCAACTAAAATAATTGATAGTCAATTTATCTAAGTTATATGGTATCAACATCCAAAACACTGAAATATAATTGAGTAATTGCACGTTGATCTGAAAATTATAAAAATAAAGCAATCTTATACACTTTCTATAAGATTACTTTATTTTATGCCGGCAAAAATGGGTATTTATGTAAAGGGAATTACCCTTGATCTCCAAATTTAGTCTGTCTGTATGCTGCTGAAAGAATTTCATTCCTTCTCTCAACCGATGGTTTTACAAAATGCTTTCTATTACGAAGCTCTTTGACCAAGCCTACAGACTGAAATTTTCTCTTATATCTTTTAAGAGCTCTGTCTATAGATTCGTCATCTTTAACATGAATTATTAGCATAAATAAGATACGATTTTGATAACTATTTAAAAAAGACTGCAAAAATAGACTAAATTTTTAATATTGCACTAATAATCAACAAAAAAGGTCTAAAACTTATAAAATTTTAGACCTTTTTGAAATTCAAAAAAAGTACTACCCTTCTAATTTAAATTTCACAGGTAATGTGTAAAGCACTTTTACTGGTCTTCCTCTTTGTTTTCCAGGCGTCCATCTTTGTGGCATATCGTTCATCCCAAGGACGACAGATTCTGCTGCGGCTCCACATCCGGCACCTATATCCCGCATGATTTTTGTTTCGGTTATTTTGCCTTCTCTGTCCACTACAAATTGTAGTACCACCTGACCTTCCACACCGTTTTCTCTTGCAATGGCAGGATACTTCAAAGTATTATAGATGTATTGCAACATAAGAGTCTTAGCACATTCATCTTTTTCCTTATCCGTTCCTTTGTCTTCACATCCCGGAAAACGAGGCATTTGCTCAACGATTTTGAAAATTTCCTCAGGTTCCGCCTTCTTTGGTGGTGGTGGCGGCACTGGTGGTGATTGTTTCTTTAATTCTACAGGTGCTTCAACCGGGATTTCCTGCGTTATTTCGTTGCTATTGAATATCACGTTGTCTTCAATAACTTCAGTATTGGGCACCTCTTCAATCAAAGGCGGAGGTGGTGGTGGAGGTGGTGACTGGTTAGCAATTCTGGGTATTTCAATCTCCATTTCGTCATAAAAAACCATTTCTGGAAATTCTACTTTTATAACTTTTTGAAAAGAAGTCCAACCCATAAAAGCCAAACTAATTAAAATGGATGCCAGCATACCGAAGTTGAAGAAGCTGCTGGAGTTTTTGTAAATATCTACTTCGGGAAATTTAACTCTTGAGCTTGCAGTAGATGATTTGGTGCCTTTATTGGCATCTTTGAGACTATCTACAGTGTATGAGTTGTATTTCCTCTTGAAATAATAGATTAAACCACTTGTAATAATTGTCAAAATAATAAGTAAGCTCAGTATTCCGGCACCGGAAACTTCTAATTCTTTAAACATAAGGCGATAATTTTTAAAAATGTTAATGAATAAGGTTTAGAATTCAATCAGTCTAGGGTTATTATTTCATTGTAACATGTTGTTATTCAATTCTTGTTGGATGTTTAACAATTTATATTCAACACAGCAGTGTGCTTGAATGGCTACAAACAAATATTGTCTAACAGGATATGCTTTTACGTTTATCCAAGAAAAAGGATAGGTATTTTAACTAGTTACATGAAGAATGGTGGTGGTGCATATTAACAATATGCTCACCCTTTCATACTAATGCCTCATTAATTGCTATAAAATTCTTGAATCGAAAACTTTGGCTCAAAATGAAGCGGCTACCGAATTTTGCACAATGGAGTAATAACCTTGGTGTACTAATTTTAGCTTCATGCTTAAAAGAGTGTAATAGATAAATCTATAATTCAATATTAAATAAGCATGCAAAAGAGTGGTTTCATACTGTTATTGAATGCTGCAGAACGTCAATAAAATATAGTAAACAAACCAAGCTAAGGCAAGAAAAAAGTGATCATCGTAGGTTACCTGGAATGCGAAATTACATTTCTTGCTCGTTTTAATTAATTAAACATCAAAGTCATGCATCATAATTGATCAAAGATGAACAGACTTAATTATCAGTAAACTGAATGCTTGATGAGTTAATGGTTTCAAATGCATTGTATCCACTTTCGAATAATGGGGAATGAATTTAAATACATCCATCTCCGAAAAATATAGAAAATCTAAGAAATGCAGCATGTTCAACAGAAAAATATATTGATTTTACTCAAAGAATTTTTAATTCAAATCAACATTTATTTCTCCCTGAGAAATTCAACCCAATGATCTCACTCCAACATTCTGGCAGGTAAATAATTAGCAATGTTACGATGTAAGCCATGATCACAGACTTTAAAGCTGCAACCACAAATTTAAGTTTACTTGCTTGAATTGCAAATTGTTGTGCAAAAAGCAAGAAACAAAAAGTGCTTAAAAATTACTTTTACCTTCTTAAAACTTCAGGATTGGAAATTACCCTTCCAATTTAAATTTCACAGGTAATGTGTAAAGAACTTTTACCGGTCTACCTCTTTGTTTTCCAGGCGTCCATCTTTGTGGCATATCGTTCATTCCAAGAACAACAGATTCTGCTGCGGCTCCACATCCGGCGCCTATATCCCTCATGATTTTTGTTTCGGATATTTTACCTTCTCTGTCCACAACAAATTGGAGTACTACCTGACCTTCTACACCGTTTTCTCTTGCAATGGCAGGATACTTCAAATTTTTATAGATGTATTGCAACATAAGAGTCTTAGCACATTCATCTTTTTCCTTATCCGTTCCTTTGTCTTCACATCCCGGAAAACGCGGCATTTGCTCAACGATTTTGAAAATTTCTTCAGGTTCCGCCTTCTTTGGTGGTGGTGGTGGCGGCGGCGGCGGAGCCACTTTTTTCTCTTCAACAGGAGCTTCCACTTTCGTCTCCGTGGTTATTTCTTGGCTTTCAAATTTTACCTCTTCTTCTATCACCTCTGTATCAGGCACCTCTTCAATGACTGGCGGTGGTGGCGGTGGTGGTGGTGGCGGTGGTTCCGCTGTTCTAGGTACTTCTACCTCTATTTCTTCTTCTAAAACTAAATCTGAAAGATCCACTTTTATGGCTTTTTCATATGTGGTCCAACCCATGAATATCAATGCCATAAGCATAGACGCCATCATACCATAGTTGAAGAAGCTGCTGGAGTTTTTGAAAATATCTACTTCAGGAAATTTAACCCTTGAACTCGCAGTAGTAGATTTGGAGTCCATATTGGCATCCCTAAGTCCATCTACTGTGTAAGAATTGTACTTCCTCTTGAAAAAATAGACCAAACCGATGGTTAGAAGCGTCAAAAATATAAGGACGCTTAATATTCCCATGGATGAAATTTCTAATTCTTTAAACATAAGGCGTTAATTAATAAAAATTTTTAAATAATAAAAGTCCATTATAAGTCTCCGGATGCCAGTCAAAACCGCAAAAGGGCTCTCATTTAAAAGGTAAAGGTGCACGAAATCTATCAATAAACCAAAAATTTTTGTAAAAAATTTTTAAAACACCTTTGCCACTCTTCCCGGGAATGTTGATCTTTGAGTTTTACCCTTTTGGCTTCGTACGACTCGATTATAAAACAACTTCCAGAAACTATACTTGTATGATGCAAATAAAAGACTTTTGGTGTGTGTGAGTATCAATTTGATGGAATGGCTTCGTTCCTTATATTATGAGACAACTTTCCAAATAAATAAATACCCATTAAAGTACCTGCTGTGTTCGCTAGCATATCATAATATTCATAGGAACGACCCTTTCCCATCCTCAATTGAGCAAATTCTACCATTATTCCAAGTGTAACAATCGCGGTAAAGATTACAAAGTGCTTATATTTAAAGGGCACTAATGCCATCATCCATGAAAAACAAAGAATACAGTAAAAGATGAGATGTGCCAATTTATCGAAGCCGATCAGATCAATGCTGAGTTTTGAAGCTTGTTGTGAAGACAACAGGGATAGAAAAAGGAGAATAATTGTCCAAACCACACTGAATAATTTCCATTGAGTTGAAGTGAATGAATGCACAATTTTAGAGATTTTAGATTTCAATTTCATGTAATCTACTTTTTAAATGGCTATAGGTGAGCATTGTATCCACATTTGATTTTAATAAAAACAACGAATCTGGCTATTTTTTTAACCCACAAGGTAAAAAACTGAAAACTTCTTGGTTAAACAATCGTTAAATAAATCAGAAATATATATTACTGTCCGGAAGTAAATAATTCTCTTTCAGTATATTACAAAATATTTTTCCGAATGAATCACATTGGATAAGTAACTTTTAATTTTGATAAGAAGTTTATAAAAGTAAAGATTTGAATTATAAAATATTATTTTTGTCACATTTTTAAAAAATCATCATGAAAACATCAAGAATTTTATCCGTTTTTGCAATAATCATTGGACTTACTTTCGCTCTTAGTGCTCAAAAAATTGCGATTGTCGATATCAATGACGTCCTCTCATCTATGAAAGAGTATGAAGATGCACAAACCCAGCTAGATAAATATTCTGCTGAATGGCAACAACAAATTCAGCAAGAGTTTGATAAAGTGAAGAGCATGTATAATAAGTTACAAGCTGAGCAGGTTCTACTTTCTCCTGAAGACAAAATGAAAAGAGAAGATGACATTATGAAAATGGAAAGTCAAGTCAGAGAGCTTCAAAAACAAAAATTCGGACCTGAAGGGGAATTATTTATGAAGCGCCAAGAGTTGGTATCACCGATACAAGATAAAGTATTTGCAGCTATAGAAAATTATGCAGCAGAAAAAGCAATAGATTTAATCTTCGACAAAGATGGCTCCACAGGACTTTTGTTTACAAATCCTGAATATGATAAAACGGGAGACATCAAAAGAAGATTAGGAATAAAGTAATCATTATTAAAACCATAATCCATTCATAACACATGAGTAAATTTATTATTTTTATTGGGCTTTTGTTTTGCACCATTGGTCTTCAAGCGCAGAAAATAGCGTATCTCAATTCACAAGAAATTATGGCCGCTATGCCTGAAGTAAAGCAAGCCAATTCTGTCATAGAAGACATGAAAAATATGATCACAAAGAAAGGTCAAGATATGGTGCAGACTCTTCAAGCCAAATATCAGACATTACAAGCAAAGCAACAAAGTGGCGAGTTGGCACCTGTGGAAATAGAAAAACAAGCCGCTGCCCTCAAGGTCGAAGAAGAAAGCATCATGAAGTTTGAGCAATCTAGCCAAAAAGAAGTTGCTGATAAAACAACGGAGCTTTTAGGCCCAATAGAACAAAAGGTCAATCAAGCTATAAAAGATGTGGCTGCTGAGATGGGATACATGTATATCTTTGACGAAGCGATGGGCTTGGTCTTATATGCTGATCCATCTAATAATGTCACTAAAGCTGTAGCCGCAAAATTAGGTATCACGCTTTGATAGTGTAGATATATGAAGCATCTGGCTGAACAGCCTATTGGAATATTTGACAGTGGCATTGGTGGCTTGACAGTTGCCAATGCCATTCGTCATGCATTGCCTCATGAATCTATTATTTACTTTGGAGATACCATCCATCTCCCTTATGGTGATAAGTCTGCTGATGCCATCAGGTACTACTCACTGAAGATATGCAAATTTCTCATGGAGCAACAATGCAAAATGATCGTCATTGCATGCAATACTGCTTCATCGGCAGCGTATGATGTACTATTGGATTTTTTTGAAGGGAAGGTACTCTTTGTCAATGTGGTGGATCCTCTTGTACAATCTGTTGTGAATGGAGGATATAAAAATGTAGGTGTCATTGCCACAAAGGCGACCATCAATTCATCGATATATAAAAACAAAATAAAAAACTACAACCAAAGGATCAAAGTCAATCAAATTGCTACACCACTTCTCGCACCCATGATCGAAGAAGGTTTTTATTCCGGAAATATCAGCGCATCAGTGATTGACAGCTATTTATCCCATCCCGAACTAGAAAATATCGACGCACTCCTACTGGCATGTACCCATTATCCGCTGATAAAACCCGAAATAAATCAATTCTATGGTGGAAAAGTAGATATCTTAGACTCTACAGATGTGGTAGCTAATAGTGTTCATGAAATGCTATTTCGAGAGAATTTATTACGGTCAAACAATGATGTGGCTGAACACTTTTATGTCTCTGATTACACGGACTCTTTTGAGCAAACTGCAAAAAACTTTTACGGGGAACACATCAAACTGGAGGCAAAACATATCTGGTAGTTTATCGCAAATTACATTTTTTACAAATTAAATTCAGCTTCTTTTAGTGTAGTAGATATAGGTTAGCTACATTTGCCATTATAAAGATGTAAGATGGAGCAGGATTTAAACCAGGCACAAACTTTGGATCGAGAAGATGTGTTGGCTAAATTTAGAAATTATTTTTTTATTCCTCAAATCGATGGCAAGGATAGTATATATCTCTGTGGGAATAGCCTAGGCTTGATGCCAAAACAAACACCACAGTATATTGATCAGGAGTTAGAGGATTGGAGACATCTAGGAGTTGAGGGGCATTTACACGCTAAAAACCCATGGTTGCCCTACCATGAAATACTGACTCAACAGATGGCAAATATAGTAGGAGGAAAACCTAGTGAAGTAGTAGTCATGAATAGCCTCACCGTCAATATACACTTGATGATGGTGACATTTTACAGACCTACAAAGACAAAATATAAAATTTTAGTGGATTATTCCTTGTTTCCATCAGATCGATACGCAATTTTAAGCCAGTTGCATTTTCATGGATATGGTCCGGAAGGAATGATAGAACTCTCTCCTGATGAAGGTACAGAATACGTATCAAGAGAAACCATAGAACACATCATACATACACATGGAGATGAGATTGCTTTGGTGCTAATAGGAGGAGTCAATTATTATTCGGGACAAGTGTACGACATACCTTTTATCACATCATTGGCAAAAAAGCATGGTTGTGCTGTTGGGTTTGACTTAGCGCATGCTGCCGGTAATGTTACATTGAATTTACATGATGCAAATGTGGATTTTGCGGTGTGGTGTTCATATAAATATCTCAATTCCGGGCCTGGAAGTCTATCAGGTTGCTTCATTCATGAAAAACATCATGATGATTTATCCTTAAATAGATTCGCGGGTTGGTGGGGACAAAATAAAACGATTAGGTTCAAAATGGGACCTGAATTTGATCCGATCAAAACCGCTGAAGGATGGCAGCTTAGCAATCCTCCTATTCTTTCTATGGCCGCCATTAAGTCATCCCTGGACATTTTTGAAGAGGCCGGAATGCAAAGATTGCGACAAAAATCACTTCAGTTGACGCAATTCTGCTTGGATTTGCTTGGGACTAAGTCCAAAAAATATACAATAATCACACCGCTGAAAGATGAAGAACGCGGAAGCCAGCTATCCATTCAAATGTCGGAAAAGGATAAATCTGTTTTTGACGCACTCATCAGACATGGTGTGATAGCAGACTGGAGGGAACCGGATGTCATCAGGATTGCGCCAGCTCCATTGTACAATTCATTTGAAGATGTTTATCATTTTTGTCAGATATTTACAGATATTATAGGTTCGTAAGGTAATTTACTTGGTGTAGTACCATCATATCATTCAGATGAAGCATCAACTTTCTCTGTGTAAAAGCTAGGTACTGATTAAAAAATTAACGAAACCATGTTTTTAGGTCAATTATTACTTCTATTTGATGTGGTAATAGGTCGTATCATTGAATATAAAGTATTGTCTCGGCAATTCTGAATAATCAAATACGCCCCATTTAGTTACAAATTTCTTATTGTAGGGAAGCACCCATTCTAATTCCTTTACATTATCAGATATCACGATGGAAGCACCTTGCCCTGTTTTCAGCGTTGATAGTAGCCAGATTTCATAAGGTGTTCCCCATGTCATCAGCAGTTTATCGATCAGTGGTTTAGTTTCAGCTGTGATAATCTTTTTATCTGATTGCAAGGCATTGTTTTCTATTATCTCTTCTAAAGTAGCAATCCGATTGGTGTAGATTTCATGACTTGCATATATATTCGAAATTCTTAGCAAGAGAAGAATACATATCATCGGTACCAAATATTTTGGGTTTACAAAGTCCAATACTTCAAAAACAAGTGGAAATAATACGAATATTGAGAGCGGTAAATACAAATTTTCGATATAAAATTGATCAGCACCATTTGGATATGAAGCATTGATGAGAATTATATAACCCATAAAAAACATGACAACCAAAGACAATCGAATCAAGGATTTTCGGTATAAATAAAAGCCACAGACCAATAAAAAGAATAAAATTAGAAAGTGGTAGTCATGGATACAATATTGTACAAATAATTTGTTTGATGGGAGATCAAAAAAATGTGGTAGTGAATTTTTTAGATTTGTTATACCACTCAAGGAGGTAGATGAATCATAGGCTGTTTTAAAAAACAATAATTTGATACCGTACATCAATGCATATGAAATGAGCCCAGAACCCCAAAATAGATACTGTTTTGACTCAGACATCATAAAATAAAATGTAATGAATGCAAAAGGAAATAATAACATTGGGTGGGAAAATACCAATGCAAAAAGCAATACTTGCAAAAAGGAAAAAATTGAATATTTTTGAAAATCAGTACATTCGGAATGCGATTGATAGTAAGCCAGACTAAAATATAAGATCAATAGCGATAACCCTTGCTGAAGTTCGGACTGAATCCAATAAAATGTATGTGATACCATGACGGTATTCATTAAAATCAGGATAAGTGCAAATTTCCAAAGCCTTAAGATGTAACTCAGAAATGCAAAAATGATGATATTCAAAACGATGAATGACGATGAGTACAGCTTCATGATATTTGAAAGACCAAAACCCATCTTTGATGAAAATAAAGGAAACAATTGGGTGAAAAATGCGATGAATCGATGATTTTGTATGGCAAAGTCATTATCCTTTATTATGTAAAATATATGGAAGGCAATATCCACAAAGGCAGCCCTTTCTTTGAAAAAGACGATAGACAATATTAATAATACTGTATAAGTCCCAAGCCCTAAAAAGGAAATTTTTTTATTCATTGGTAAGCTTTTCATCACTCCAAAATTTTTTAATATAGTTTTGTGAACGGAACGAATAATATCAATATTTCTTTGCTCTAATACTATTTTTGTGTTCAAGTGAGTTTCTTCATGAAATGTGTCACCTGAATGACAGAATGTTATAATTTTAAGGTGTAGATATCCTTTTATTACATCTGATAGTTACTGTTTCAAATCGCAATAACTTTCTATCATCTCAAAGAAAATCTGCAATAATAGGGTTAAGGTTTTAATCTTGATCTTCAAGTTGGAATATCTCCTCAACATTTTTATCGAAGACTTTAGCAATCTTAAGGGCTAAGACAGTAGAAGAAACATATTTATTCGCTTCCAGGGCATTAATAGTTTGTCTACTGACGGAAATCAATTTTGCTAACTCTTCTTGAGTCATATTTCTTTTAGCCCTTTCTACCTTAATGCTATTCTAAATTGAAATAAACGTTCTTACTCTTGAAAATACATTCGAAGTTCCTCCTGAAAATATTGTAATGCATTTTTCACAGGTAGTGGCAAACCACCTCCTAAGGCACAAAGAGATCCTTTTTCCAAAGTGAATAATAAATCTTGAAAGAGTTGTGCATCAATCTTATATCCATCATTTTCTGCCTTTTTAAGCAATTCTGCACCACGAGTAGAACCTAGTCGACAAGGGAAACATTTTCCACAGCTTTCATGTGCCGTAAACTCAAAAAGATGTCTAAGGTAGGTAATCAGAGGAAAATCTCGAGGTATGCAAACCACTGATGCGTGTCCCAATAAAAATCCCGCTTTGGAGAATGATTCAAAATCTACGGTCAATTCTGAAATTTTTTCAACAGGCACTAAACCACCTAATGGCCCTCCGATGTGCAAAGCTTTTACAGGTTTTGAAAATCCGCCCGCCATTTCGTTTAGCAAATGCGATAAAGAATGCCCCATCTCTACTTCATACAATCCAGGTTTTTGAAAATGGCTGTCCAAGCTTACTAATTTTGTCCCTTTAGATTTTTCCGTGCCGATTTGTGAGAAAGCACCACCACCATGAGATAAAATAAATGGTAAGCAAGCTAACGTTTCTACATTTTGTACTACAGTAGGACGATTAAACAAACCTTCTACAACAGGAAAAGGTGGACGAACTCTGACCTCAGGTCGCTGACCTTCAATGGAAGAAATCAAGGCTGTTTCTTCTCCGCAGATGTAGGCACCTTGTGCCTTGATCACTTTGAAATAAAATGAAAAACCACTATCCATTATATTTTCACCCAGCAATCCATCCGCCATTAATTGAGCAATGGACTCTTGTATCATGTGTATGCACTCAGGATATTCTGCTCTGATATACAGTACGCCCCAATCGGCTCCTGTGATATATCCTGCCATCACCATTCCTAATAATACCTTGTACGGCTGCAATTCCATCAAGTATCTATCGCTAAATGCACCGGGATCTCCCTCATCAGCATTACAGACAATAAATTTTCTACCATCCACACTGTTTGCTTGTTTGCAACCATTGAGTTTTATATGCATTGGGAAGCCGGCTCCACCTCGACCACGTACATTGGCTATTTTAATTTCTTCCAATAGGTCTTCAGGGGAATTATCCAAAAGTTTGTACAGGAGCGATTTGAACGTACTAACATCAGAAAGGTCATTTCCAGTGAGTATAGGCTTTCCTGAAGAATACACTTGACAAAAGCTTTGATGTTTGGAAACACCTGTTATTATTTCTGAAATATTTTGATCGGAACCCGAAAAATTTACACCATTGAGATGGAAAGCACTATTTTCATAACATCTGCCCAGGCAGCACATTTCCCCGATTTCATTGTCATTAAAATGATTTAATATATTATTTTTTAGATTGGCTTGAGTTCCTGCCGTCATGCAAGCACTTCCATTGCAAATATAAATTTTCTTACCACGATTGGAGGGTCGAGTGAAGTCATAAAAAGTAGTGGATCCGTACACATTTGCTGTGCCAATTTTATATTCTTTTGCCAAATCTTCAAAATCTTTTAAAGAAGGGGTATCATTAGATAACTCCCCAATTCGATCAAAGAGATTGTCCCTTAATCCTTTTCTACCTGAAAGCTCGCTTAAATTCTTTGACATGGCTGATTTTATTTACTATGGAAATGACTACAAATATACTTCGTTGAACGCAATTTTTCCTAAAGTCAGACCTGAAATTCTAGCAAACAAGGTGGAGAGAAAAATAAATAGTCTCAATAAAAAGCAAAAAAAAGCCTGTCTGAAAAGACATTCCAGACAGGCGGTTCCCATTTACGAAAAAAAAATACGAAAAGTACTTTTTCTACTTATAAAGCTAACATTTTAGCCTTTATATCTTCATTGGCTGTTTTCTTAGGTTGAATGGTGTATGCGGTATTCTCACCTATCACAGCATTTGTCGTGCCAAAATAGTATTTTTCTTCACCTAAGTCTGAAAAAACTACAATATCACCCAAATTATCCTTGTTATAGCTAGGAATAGATGAAGTGAATAATCTAGTTCCCTCCTGGAATTGAAGCGGAATAAAGCTATTTCCTTCCTTATTTACAAAATAAACCAATGTATTTAATTGATCAAATTCTGCAGTCAAAGTGCATTTTACATAGTATTCTTGATTAGAAACAATTGGGTTTTTTACAATACAGAACTCTTGTGATTTTAAGCTATTCAACGATATTTTATATCCCGAAACATGATACATTTGTTCATTTTGAATGATGTTCCATTGATTAAATTCTATGTTGTTTTGATCTACACCTTGATACCAATCGTTTTTAGTCCTGTCAAAAGAATAAAACAACTCATCTTGGCCTACTTGATTCGGTGTGAGGATATAAATTTCTATTGGACTTGAGATGTTATAGAGCGTGTCATTACCATGATAGATAGCTATCCGAAAGTAATGCAATATTTCAGATGAACTATGAGCCAATTTGGGCGGGTTTGAACTTAACAAATGGAGTTTATCTTCTGTGAAATCAGTGAACTCCAGCCTTATATCATTATTTACACTATTTCCCTTGTTATCACGTAAGGTATTTGAATCTATTTTTATCAAGTAATCCGCAATTTGTATGTATTTTCCATCAATATTTGGAATAAAATAATATGGTTTTTCTCCAATGATTTTTGAGAAGACTACATCTCTATTGATTTCCTTGGTTTGGTCAGGAATAAAAATAATCGAATCTTCTTGGCAAGAAGTGAATAATATGATGAAATATAAAACAAAAAAGCGATGCATAAATTTTAAACCGTATTCTTTGGTGTATGATATAGACTCAAGTAACAGGCAAAACGCTGCCCGCAGGTATAAAATTTATAAAAAAAATTTTAAAATCTATATCTGAATCCCATTGCAACACCGAAAGTGGCATACCGCTGTAGCACAGGGAAACTTCCATAAGTAAGAAATGTCGGTTGAAACTTTACTGTTGGTTCGACGAGCACATCAACCGATGGCGATAAAAAGTATGCGAAACTGACTCCTCCAATTAAAGTGGCTCCGATATTGGTTTTAAAGCTCTTTTGAGCAAATTCAGAACCTGTGGTGATGTCATCAGGCTTAGAAGTATATGGGGAAATAATCTTGCCTTTAGTCGTAAATGAAAGATTGATCAGAGCGCCGCCAATGGCAGAAATACTGTACTTCTCATTGGATTGTAAAATATATCGGCCCATCAAAGGGATATCCAAGGTTTTGTATGAATTGTTGATATACATTTTTTCCGTTCCCGGAATTTCTACAATTTCTTCTTTAGTAGTGCTATCCACTTTTACACCGTTGACAATGATATAATCTTTAGTCGTGATAACTCGTGTAGAAACGGACTCAGGATCGATGTATTCAAAACTTTCATTGATTTTTGAAAAATTCAACCCAGTCATGATGTTCCATCGATAACCTACACTATAACCAAATCGGAGACCCATAGAGTAGGATAATTTACTACTTTCTGTCGTTTTGCGCATTTGCATGTAATCTTGTCGGTCAGATTCAGCATAAAGACTACGCAAAGCATATTCCGGAGAAACATAGAAGTCTAATCGTTTAAATTTATCTGATTCTCCAAACGGACATGGTTTTACATCTACTTTTTTAAAGATGGATACGCCAGAATCTTCCATTGACTGCACGCCAAATTCTTTTTCAGACAGTTTGTCTAAAGAGTGATTTGTGAATGGTAAACTTACCAATTCTTGCGCATGCTCGACAATTAATGCAGAAGATGCAATTGTTGATGTAGATTCTATAACCTTGGAATTACCTTTACCAGATTCAGATACCATGTTGATATCTACATCATTGGAAACATTTTCATTATTATTTTGATTCTCAACTGTGTATGGATGAACATCAACGTCATGTTTCACATAGCTTGCTGATGAAAGTTCCGATTTAGTCTGTAAAGGAGCCGCGTCTGATGAAGAAAAATTGGTGTTTTCAGGTATTACTTTACTTTCGTCGATAGTAGTTTGTGCAATATTAGTAGGTGCGTGTGAATTTGATGTTTTAACAGCAGAGTCAGAATAGAAGTATAAACTAATTCCTGCGGCAATTGAAGCGATCAATAAAAATGTAGAAATGCCGATGATTGGAAGCCATTTTTTATGCTTTTGATCGGGTAGATTTGATTCTATTTTGTTCCATAAATCATGTGAAACATCCATTGTATGGTGTTCAAGTTTATGTTTAAATATTTTATCTATTATACTCATACGGCCAAAAATAATAAACCCTTTACTTTTTGTTGTAAAATTTTACGCGCCTTTGCCAATTGTGACCTAGAAGTGGATTCCTCAATGTAGCACATCTCAGCAATTTCTTTATGTGAATATCCTTCGATTGCATACAAGTTGAATACCATCTTATAGCCATCAGGAAGTTCCTGGATAAGGTGTAATAAATCGATCTCTGCTAAGTTTGAGAAGACTTCAGGATTCTCCCAATCTTCTTGGATTTGTTCCATTTTTTTCTCTTCGTAAGCATGATACCTTTTGAGATTAAACTTTATAGCAGTGTTGACGACAATCTTTCTGATCCATCCTTCAAAAGAACCTTTAAATTCAAAATCTTGAAGATTGGTAAATACTTTTATAAAGGCATCTTGCAATATGTCTTCTGCTTCAGCTTTATCTTTTGCGTAGCGATAGCTGACGGCCAGCATTTTTGATGCATATAGGTGAAATATGTCCTTCTGAGACTTTCGGTCTCCACCTAGGGCTGCTTTTATTAGCTCCTTTTCAGTTTTTCCGTTTATGATCAGAGGTGACATAAAAAATATTAATTCATTGGTCGACTTTACTAGCCGTTATCTATAATTATTGCATCATCTATCAATTCATTGCCATCACCATCTGTGTCATCTTGTCCACCTGCTTTTGCAATGGGCTTATTGGATGGGTTGACATCCTTCGAAATGGTGATTTTTCCTTCGCTGAAAGCATCATAATCGCCATCAGCATATGCACTAGCTTTCTTAAAAAAATCATCTTTTCCATCCATCAATGAAGGACCTGTTGTCAATGTTTCATCGGCAAATTCCTTTTTGGGCTTTGCATCTTCTTCAGCTAAAAATTTCTCTGCTTTTTCTACGGTTTCATCAAATTTATCAGAGATTTTTCCGGCGACGTCCTTGGCTTTGTCAGCGATCACATCTTTAGCCTTGTCAATAGAATCCCAAGCTGCATCTGATTTTTCCACCACCTTCTCACCTACTTTCTCTGTAAAATCACCAGCTTTCTGTACAAATTCACTTTCAGCGATTTTGTCCACAGCTTCTCCTGCGGTGGCTTTAGCTTTATTGAAGAGATCTGAAGCCTTGTCAATGACTGAACCCGAAGTATCGTGAAGAGTTTTTCCAAATCCTGCAGCCGTTTCTTTAGCTGAATCAAAGGAACTTTCTGTGGATTCTTTGACACTTTTTATCACTTGCTCACCTTTTTCCATTCCTTCATCCATCATCTTTGATGCGCTCTCTTTCACATCATCGAATTTTTTGGACAGATATGATGCTGTATCTTCAGTGATATCTTCGGCTTTGTCTTTTACTTGGGATAAAGTTTCTCCTGCTTTATGCATCATGACATCCGCCTTATCTTTGGCATCTTCGGCAATATCTTTGGTTTTTTCCCAAGCAGACTCCATAGCATCTGCAGACTTTTCACTGAGGTCGTCCAATTTTACCTTTGCGTCTTCCGCGATATCTTTGGTTTTTTCCCAAGCAGTTTCTGCTTTTTCTTTAGTAAATTCAACAGATTTTTCTACAGCAGATTTTGCAACAGACTCAGTTGTAAAAAATAATTTTTTTAGTGAACTAAAAATGCCCATTTTCTTGATTGATTTTGTATTAAGATGTAAAATTAAGGATAATTTTGAACTCTGTTGTTTTTTTAATGAAATTTGGAAAAGAATATACTTTGATAGATAACTAATTTAGATGCTAAAAATTGTCTATAGATGTAAAATATTGACTAAAAATGGATTAATCATGAAAGATTGGTTCAAAATCTTTAAACAAAAATGGATAGAACAACCGGACTTCAATTTTCCACTGGTTTTAAATAGAATGTGGGTGAACTGCTGCGAAATGAAAAAGTCACCATACCTTTGTCAAAGATTTAGATCGGATCATTGGATAGTTATAAAAGTTTAATAAAAGATACATCAGTGTATGGTTTGGCAGCGGTACTGCCACGAGTGATCACGTTTATTTTGACGGCTGTGTTTACGACCGCATTGACAACGAAAGGATTCTCGGACCAAACCAATTGGTTTATCTATGCAGCATTCATCAATGCCTTTTTGTCCATGGGCATGGAAACGTCTTTTTTTAGATTTTATAATTTGGAGGAAAATAAATCATCTATTATCCATCATAGCTTTTCCATTATACTTGTGAATACAGTAGCATTTTCTGCTTTGGGATTACTATTTGCTGCAACGATCACAAAATGGTCAGGATTTGATGATCAGAATGTCATTAAAATTCTCATACTCACCACTGTTTTAGATGCTTGGGCTATCATTCCTTTGGCTATCATAAGGGTCACGCACAGACCTTGGAAGTATTTATTGATCAAGTGTATCAATGTAGTGGTGTACTTTATTCTCACCTTTATTTTTCTCATATACTTACCTAAGCAAACTTTGCCATTTTCATGGGCCAAATACTTTTATACAGGTTATTCACCGGGTGTCTTCCATATTGTGTTGGCAAATTTTGTAGCAAGTGCTCTGACCATCCTATTATTGGTTAAAGAATTTAGGTCTATTCGTTTTAGTTTTGATAAAGATATTTGGCATCGCATGCTACAATATGGATTGCCGATCATGATAGGAGGTATCGCTTTCATAGTGAATGAGAACTTTGATAAGTTGTATATCTCTCAGGTTTTAGGCAGTGATATTAATGGTATTTACTCAGCTTCATATCGGTTGGGCGTATTTATGACATTGTATATCACAGCTTTTCGGTTGGGTGCGGAGCCTTTTTTCTTCAACGTTGCTAAGGATGCAGATGCTAAAACAAAGTACAAGACAGTTATGCATTGGTTTATTCTTTTGGGAAGTTTACTGATGGTGGCAGTCATGATATTTATTGATGTGATAGCAGATATTTTATTGAGACAACAGGAATACAAACAAGGACTCATTATTGTGCCTATATTATTGTTAGCCAATTTGTTTTCGGGTATTTATATTAATCTGTCTATTTGGTATAAATTGACCAACAGAACATCAATGGGAATGTACATCAGTATATTTGGAGCCATGCTAACGATAGTCAGTCTCATGATTTTCGTTCCTATTTTCGGTTACATTGGCGGCGCCTATGCGACTTTATTCACATACAGTTTCATGGCCGTCATTTCCTATCTTTTGGGAAAAAAATATTATCCGGTTCCTTATGACCTATGGAAGGCCGGTTGGATCATCGGGGTATCTTCAGCCTTGTCTTTTGTTTCATTTCATCTATTTAGGGGAAATTATTTGCTCAATTCAATTATTTTCATTGGCTATGTAGGTTTCTTGTGGAAAATGGAAGGAGAAGGATTAAAGAGACTTATGAGAGGATAACTTTTATACATGTATGGAGCTCATTCACCGTTTTAAAACCAAGAATTTACCTGATATTCCTCCAGTGTTTCCCTATCCATTTCATTATATTCCGGATGAACTGGCAAAAATAGCTGTAAGCGAGATGCAATCATTTCATTTGCAAGAATTGGAAAAATATCATGATTTTGGTTTAACAAACAGCCAGTCAGGTTTGGGAAAAATGATAGGTGTTTTAGTTGTCCGAGACTCCCAAGATGCGCTAGGTTATTTGATGGCTTTTTCCGGAAAATTAGATTGTGGTAATCATGTAAAAGGTTGGGTTCCACCTGTGTTTGATACTTTAAGCCATCATAATTTTTATCTAAAAGGTGAAAAAGAAATTACCAAAATAAACGAGGACATTCATGCAATATTGTCATCTGAATCTTTCACTACGTTGAGCAGAGAACTTGATTTGGCAATTCAAGAAAGTGTCAAAGATATTGCAGAGTTAAAACAACTTCAAAAGAGAAAAAAGGAAGAAAGGGATCAAATCAGACAACAAAATCCATTACAAAAAGACAAAGATCTCTTAGAAATTCTCAATAATCAAAGTATTCATGACCATTACATTTACAAAGACAGAAAAAAAGAATGGAACAAACGTATCAAGTCAATACAAGATGAGTTATTACCAATGCAAAATACATTGGAGGCATTAAAAGTAAAGAGAAAAGAAAAATCCACTGCCTTGCAACGGAAACTGTTTGAAGCATACTCTTTTTTGAACGTAGCAGGTAAAACACAAAACCTCATTGAAATTTTTGAAAAAGGGAGAGGGATTGTTCCTCCCAGCGGATCGGGAGAATGTACAGCACCGAAGCTATTGCAATATGCCTATTTGCACAACTTGCATCCTGTGACGATGGCAGAGTTTTGGTGGGGAAAACCACCTGAATCTGAAGTAAGAAAACATGGTATGTATTATCCGGCTTGTACCGGTAAGTGTAAGCCTATTCTATCTCACATGTTACAAGACATAGAAGTCGCTAAAAATCCGCTAAAAGTTAGTTTAGATAACTTTACTCTAGATATTGTATGGGAAGATGAAGATATATTGATCATAAATAAACCGGCGAATTTTCTGACTGTTCCAGGTAAAGATACGAGAGATTCTATTTTGAGTATTTTAGAGAAAAAATATCCCCATGCATCAGGTCCTTTGATAGTACACAGACTAGACATGTCCACATCGGGATTACTTCTTGTAGCAAAGTCAAAACAGGTACACCAACATCTCCAAAATCAGTTTTCAAAACGTAAAATTAAAAAGACATATACAGCAATTTTAGACGGCTATTTTCCATCGGGAACAAAAGGCACAATTGATCTCCCTCTGCGTGTAAATATCGACAACAGGCCCAAACAAATTGTCTGTTTTGCCCATGGCAAACCGGCTAAAACACACTACGAAGTGATCGATAATTGCGGACAAACATCTAGAGTGCTTTTATTTCCAATAACGGGTCGCACCCACCAATTGCGCGTACATTGCGCAGATAGTAGAGGTTTAGGAATTTCAATCAAAGGCGATGACCTTTATGGAACTGTAAGTGATAGATTGTATCTTCATGCCACAGAAATTACATTTATACATCCCATCAATGGTAAGGAAATGCACATCATATCAAGATGTCCATTTTAGAAAAAAGATCAATATTACATGAATTTCTCAGATATTAGAAATAGGAAACAGGATTTGTAATAACTTCTGTGGATAAAATGTGTAAATCCTGAAAGTGGTTCGATAGGATATTTTTAATAAGCTGAATGACATGTTTTTCACTCTCATAATGACCAATGTCTGCCAAAATAATTTGACCATTGGCATCAAAAAATTCGTGGTATTTTATATCTGCGGTAATTAAAATATCTGCACCGGCTGCAATGGCATCTGAAATTAGGAAACTACCGCTTCCACCGCAAACCGCCACCTTTTTTATAAGACTCTTGATGATTGACGTATGCTTGATACATTGAAGTTGGAAAATTGACTTCAGTTCCTTTAAAAATACTAAGGAATCTGTTGGTTCAGCAAGGTAGCCAATGGCACCCGCACCGACAGGTTTTTGCTCAAATATTGTACTTTCATGAGGAGATAATATCTCAATGTCTTTTAATTGCAAAATTTCGGCCAATGCTGTAGATACACCATGGGTATATACATTATCCAGATTGGTGTGGATTGCATAGATGGCTATGTCATTTTTTATGGCTTTGATGATCGCTTTATCTACATAATATTGTGCATCAAATTTTTTTATGCCTTTGAATATGATGGGATGATGTGAAATTATAACATTACAACCTTTTTCAATGGCGTCTTCAACCACTTTTTCTGTCGTATCAAGGGAAACCAAAACCTTGGTCACTTCTGTCTGTAGATTGCCTACTATCAGTCCTGCATTGTCATATGATTCTTGAAAACTTTCAGGAGCAATGGATTGGAGATATGAAACAATTTCAAAAACTTTCATTGGAAAAATGAATGGTTTATATTTTTATAATTTTATACACGTGCGCATCCAATCCGGATTTCAATTGCAAATAATAAAACCCTGAAGGGAATGCGGATATATCAATGTCGTATGAAAAATCTGTAATATTTCCTTGATAGATGGGTTGATACAACATTTGCTTTCCTGTTTGGTCAAATATTTCTACAATGGAAGTACCTTCAAGTGCATAAATTAAAATATTTAATGGACCGCTTGTAGGATTTGGGGAAATCTTCACATAGGCATCACTTGATATATCTTGGGAACTAGTGGATGGTTCTGCGACGAAATTATACCTATAAAACTTTCCAAAATCTGGTTCAAAGGTGGTCCAATTACCTTGAATAGGTTTCATCCTAATGAAGCCATCACCATCTCCATTTGCCCACCAAGAAATTCCATCTTCATCGCTATCAGAGAATGTCAGGCTGTAGCAACCTATGAGATTTCTTATGGTATCATTATACGTTGTAAATGAGCTCATATTGGACCTGCTGGACTTTATAATATTGCCATCACTGTCTTCCAATTTCCATGTTGTTTCTTTAGGCAAGCCATTTGTTTTCATGGATACGATGATGCCATCATAAATCACTTTTACAGGGAGAAATTCAGATGATAAAGCATTGTTATTGGAATTTTGATCCGCAGTGCCATTGACAGAGATTATTTTAACGAAAAACCTTCCGTTTGATATAAATGCTTGACGGTTTATGAGTGGGAGTTCAATTTCTTTGGTACTTAAACTGCCTAAATTACCACTCCATTGATAAGATTTAGTCTCAACTCCTATCACCCCATATTCTATATCTAGACTTGTAATAGTTTGACTTCCATTATTTTTGATTTTTATAAGTGGATGGTCACAGTTCGGGTTCCATCTAGTATATTCTACTTTTGATGAGGGAACTATTATGTCTTCTAGTGAGGCATCTGTATCAAAATTGAATGGTCCATATTTAACTACTTGTGTATTGATGATGTATCTACTATCACCAGAAGCAGTATTTAAACCATAATCTATTGTGAAGGAATTTCCTGTGATTAGATTTTTTATTTCGTACTCATATACGTCTGATGGAGCTCCCGGACACCAACCGGCTCTATCATAGATCCAAGTGCCGCCTTGTGGATAAATGGGATTATCTGCACATTCTTTCCAAAGAGACCATGAGAATTCAGTTGGACCACCGTTGATATTGATCGAGTGAGTTCTCGGAATAAATTCGCCTTCTTGACCATGACCTGTACCAACGGTTCTTACTTTTACGTTTTTCACATTGTCGTCTAGCGTTATTTTTCTTGGTTCCAACTGTCTATTATTGATGATGTCTGTATAATTATATGAATTGACCGGCCAAACCTGAAGAATATCTAAGACATTGCGGGTGGGAGTGCCTTTTATAAAGGCGAATTTGATGTCCATTTGCTCTTGATTTTGGCCGCCTCTATCCATAAGCAATCTTTTGGTTCCTTTGAGAATAGGTCCATAATCTGTGACATCAAAAACCCAAGTCTTTCCTTTATTTCCAAAGTTTAATCCTATCCCATAAGGAGTAACAAAAGACATCAATTCGAACTTGGCAGGTGAGAAATTATAGTATTCGAGGTCATTTATTTCTAAAATATCATCAATGGGGAATTCTACTTCACCAATAATGTTTCCATCTTCATCAAAAATCGATTGATATCCACCTAACCAGTAATACAATGGCGCACCTTGTACAAGTTTGCTATTCAATACAGAAAAAGGAATGACTTCATAAGGGAGATTTTCCGTAGAGTCTCTGACTGTGATTGTTTGCGTATTAAGGGATGCGCTCCCCGAAATAAGTGAAATATCTAATGACGGAGACTCAGGAGTGAAGCTTTTGAAATAATTATTTGCTCTGTGATTTACTGTGAATATTTTGTCTTCATAGCTTATGTTACCTTGATATATTGACTTGTCCAATATTTTGTTATCTACTACAGTATTCATATCATAATACGCCACTAAGGAAGGGTCACCAACTGCTACCCAAGCAGGATTGTGGTACATTATTTTTTGAATTTCTGAAACACTCAATTCGCGATTCCAAATAGAAAAGTCATCCACGTATCCAAAGTAGGGAACATTATTGCTTAAACCCGATCCAAAAATAAATTGGGTAATATCAATGGGTTTATTTTTTCCGGTTGCACTGGCCCAAAGAACACCATTGAGATAAATTTTCATTGTACCAGACAAAGCGTTTTTTGTAAATGACCAGAAGTTCCACTGGCCTTTATATTCGCTAGACACAGCGGCTTTTTCTAAACGATCATAACTGCCACTGCTATACCCGCAATCCCAATAAATTTTACCATTTGCCCATGGTAAATGCACATTGAGTTGTCTGTTTCCTGAATCATCAGTAGCGTTCAGAATAGCTGTATTGGCGGGAAGGATGATTTCATCGCCTTTTGACCAAAAGGCCACAGTAATTTCATTGGAAATTTTTCTGAATGCATCAGTGCTCATTCGACCTGAGCTACTTCTGCCGGATACTAAATATTTATCATTAAAATTAACAACAGACGGATTCTTTATATCTTGTGTACCAAGTATTTCAAGTGTACCTAATTTTTCAGGGGATGAATGATATGATATTTCTGCAACTACGGCCATTTGATTGCTTAAGCTGAATGGTGTTTGGAAGAAGACATTGCCATCTCCTCCCTGATTAAATGTCACATCTCTGTTGACCACTTCATCAAATGTCAAATTGGTCAAACTTTCTAAATCAAAGCTGTCTGATGAAGTATATGCGAGTTTAATTTTCATGAATTCCACAGTTCCGGCACCGTTGTACGTAAAACCAAGACCAATGAGTTGTCCATTTTGGATTTTATTAAGATCCTCTCTAGAAAAATATAAGTAAAATTTACCCTTATTTTTGTCTTTATTAATGATTATATTATTGGCCTGCGGATTGCCGATCGTAATTTTTTCTATGTTTGATGTATTGCTTACTGTTACCCTATTTAGACTATAGTCTGTGTAGGTATATGTAGGGGAAGTTGTGTATGGAAAAAAGTTGGTAAAAAGACCTCGTACCAGATAGTTGTCATGGTATGATAAGACTGAATCCACTCGAGATGAATCAATGATGCTTGTATTACAACTATAATCCCACTCACCACATCCTTTGTTTCTGTCAGAAGTTGTGGAAACGAGACCGTTTTTGCATCTCATAGTGTAATACATCAGTATTTTTTCGTATCCATTTTGATCTACATTAGGAAATTCAATCAATGTATCTCTTTTATCAGAAGCAAAATGAAAGGTATTGACCCATGTTGTGTCTTGTGCTGATATTGAAATCAATGAAAACAGAAAAACGAATGAAATAAACAGACGCATTGTAAATGAATTGAAGATTAATTTATAATTTGGTAAAGATAAGAATTCATTCCAAAATTCTCATTTTCCCTATAAAAATGCTGTAAAATTGCTAATTCTCTTTGAGTATGTTTAAAATTTATCCTTTAGCAAGAAAATGTTTTATTTTGTATACAAATTCGTTAAATTTTTCATCGAATTGCCTACATTCGACTGCAAAAATTTGCCTTTTTTCGCTCAAAATAATTCCATTTTATTATCCAAAAACAAAAAATAAACATACTCTTAGTTTAAAATGAAGGTAGCTGCCAAAATGAATTCAGGAATGGCTGCTTCAAATTTTCTTTTCTCTTCATCCAAGGTTATAAAATTGTAATTCCCATACATTTTACCTAATGAGCTTTGAAGTGGACACCAAGAAGAATACACAAATACTTCGCCGGGCTTCAAGACTGGTTGTTGACCGACAACTCCTTCCCCGGACACTTCTCGTCTAATCTGTATAGAATCGTGGATGAACCAATGCCGAGATACTAACTTCACGGGTTTATTCGACATATTTTCAATAGTGACTTTATAAGAAAAAGTAAATTTTCCTATTGAAGGTTTTGAATGTTGTTCTTCATATTGTGGTACCACTTTGATGCTGATACCATTGGATACCATCTGATATTCATTCTCCTTCATGCCGGCACACCATTTATAAAGACATTCACTATAGTCTCGGCTTCTCGTAAGGTCACATCTAATTGATCATTTACCAAAACCAGATCAAAATTTGGCTCATAAGTCAATTCTTTGATAACTTTATCAATTCTTTTCTTGAGAGTAGCTTCATTTTCAGTATTTCTGTCTATAAGTCTCTGTTTTAACACTTCAAAAGATGGTGGCCTAATGAAAACAGCCATACATTGATTACCGAAAAACTTTTTTATATTTGTTGCACCGCGTACGTCAATGTCAAATACTAAAAATTTTCCTTCGTCCCAGATGCGCTCCACTTCAGATTTTAGAGTGCCATAAAACTGGTTTTCATAGACTTCTTCCCACTCTACAAATTCATTTTGGGCTATTTTTTTTTTGAATTCTTCAGAGGTAAGAAAATAATAATCCACGCCATCAGTCTCACCTGCCCTTTTAGTTCTCGTAGTAGCAGAAATAGAAAAGCCAAGATTGTCATAATTAGACAAAAGATGCTTTACCACTGTTGTTTTTCCTGCGCCAGACGGAGCAGTAAATACGAACATTTTCTTTTCAGCTTTGGGGTTCATCAGTTATAACACGTTTGCTAATTGCTCCTTGAGCTGTTCTAATTCATCTTTCATCATCACAACTAGTTGTTGGATATCACTATCCTGAGCCTTAGCACCAATGGTATTGATTTCCCTTCCTATTTCTTGAGCGATAAAGGATAGTTTACGACCTTTTTGGAGTCCATCATTTGTTTTGAGTTCATCATAGAAGTAGCTGCAATGCTGAGCTAAGCGAACCTTTTCTTCATTGATATCCAGTTTTTCAAGATAATAGAGAATCTCTTGCTCATACCTATTCTGATCAACTTGCATATTTTGACCAAATTCAAGCATGTTCTTTTTGAGTTTATCTTTGATTTTTTGAATTCTACCTACTTCAAATGGCTCAATATTCTTTAGGTGATGTTCAATATTTTTGACTTTTGCTATACAGTCATTTGATAGGGTTTTACCTTCTTGTATTCTGAAATTCAAGATGTTTTCTAGTGCTTCATCGATGACAACTTCGATACTCTGCCATTCTTCATCATCTGCCACCAGAGATTCTTGTGTCAAAACGCTTGGGATACGTAAAATGCCTTGAATGATATCTCCTTGAACTGCTCCAAGGTCAGCCATTATTTTTGAAATCTCTTTATAATATTTTTTAAAAGCAGATGCATTTACTAAAAGGCTGTCTTCTTCTGAAAATCCTTCAACTGTAATGGTAATATCAATTTTCCCTCTTTGCATGGAATCTAGTACCTTCTTTCTTAGTTCCATTTCTCTATCCATAAAGTTCAGTGGCAGTTTGCATCTCATTTCAGAACTTCTGGCATTCAGAGATTTTATCTCCACATGGATGATTTTGCCCGCTATTTCCTTTTTTGCGTGACCAAAACCGGTCATTGAAAGAATCATTGCTTGATATTATTTGAACACAAATATATACCCATAATGCCACAATTGAAAACAATTTAAATGCTATAACAAGTAATATATTGGTTATGAAGCTATTAAAATAAAAAAAATTGGCATTTTTATACAATTTTATATAAAATAGTTTTCTTAATTCCGATAAATTGCGAAATTTGCCGCTCTTTTGACGAAAAGGTCATTAAAAGTAGAATCACAATAAAATATCAAGATAATGCGTAAGGCAGATTTAGTAAATGTAATAACCGAAAAAACTGGAGTACCTAAAGTAGATGTTTTGGTCACTTTAGAGATGTTTTTTAAAGAAGTAAAAAACTCACTATCACAGGGAGAAAATGTGTATGTGAGAGGCTTTGGCAGTTTTGTCATAAAGAAAAGAGCCAAAAAAATTGGAAGACATATCAAGAAAAACAAATCCATAGAGATTCCGGAGCATTTTATCCCATCATTTAAGCCGGCAAAAATCTTTGTTGACCAAGTGAAGGCCAATGTGGATTCATTACCGGAAGATGAAGGCGAAGACGATTAAGAAGGGCATAGGTCAAAATGGGTAATAAACAATACCTAGCTATCACCCTATCATGTATTGCAGTTGTTGTTTTATACTTTTGTTTTGACACATCACCTCCCAAAATGAAAAGTCTTGAAAAGTCAAGGCTTGAAGGAATTGAAAGTACCGGCGTTTCAAATTTAATCGCAGATGCAATGAAGCATCTTGATAGATCGCAATCTTCATTGGTTGAGGCTATGCAGATGAACTTAAGTGCGACTGGTCAAGATACAATCCAAAAAATTCAAGCGTTACGCGATCTATCCAACACTTGGTTGAGTTTAGGTTATCCGGCCATTTCAGGATCTTATTTAGACAATATTGCAAGCTTAAAGCCATCTGCTCTATCATGGAGTGACGCAGGAAAAATGTTTCAAATATGTTTACAGAATACTGAAGAAGAAAAGGTTAGACAATATTGTTTTGAGAGAAATAGTAAAGCCTTTGAAAATGCCATTTCTTTGGACCCTGAAAATATAGATTACAGGCTTAATTTAGCAATGGGATATGTTGCCATGCCGCCTAAAGACAATCCAATGAAGGGGATCTTGATGCTCAGAGAGCTAAATACATCTCATCCGAACAATATAAATGTTCTACTTCAGCTAGGTAAATTGGCAATGAATACCAACCAATGGGATAAAGCAACCCAAAGATTTGAGCAAGTACTAGACATTGATTCTGAAAATATGATAGCAACGTGTTTACTTGGCGAAACATATTCCAAAATGGGCTTGGCAGAAAAGGCAGAAGCCTATATCTTAAAATGTAATAAATAATAATTTTTTAACAATTAAAATTGTAAATATGCCTTGTGGTAAAAAAAGAAAACGACATAAGATATCTACGCATAAGCGTAAAAAGAGATTAAGAAAGAATAGACATAAAAAGAAGAAATAGGTAGATTTTGAAAGGATTACGTTTATTTAATTAGCGTAATCCCTTCTTCATTATAAAGTGAATGAAATACTTTTAGGTCCAAAATATAAAGCATTTTCAAAAAATATATAGACTCTCACTGAAGAAAACTGTAAACACACAGTGTAAAAGTCAAACTATAAAAAAACATGTTTCTGTTCACTTTTTGATGACCTAATTTCTGGATTGAATATACTATCCTCATATGCGCCTCCGAATTATGAGTGGAAAGGTATTTGAAATCTTATATTGTTGATTTCTAGAAGGTATGTATAGTGCCATTGTAAACACTATCAAAAATTTTTGTAAGCCATAAAGAATATGTCAACGTGGACAAAGAATTAATTATAAAATCCTCAGCCAATGAAGTGGAGATTGCCTTATTGGAAGGAAGTAAACTCGTCGAGATTCATCGGCAAAAAACAAATAATACATCTACGGTAGGTGATGTTTTCTTAGGAAGCATTAAAAAACTCATGCCGGGTCTGAATGCGGCATTTATGGACGTTGGTCATAGAAAAGATGCCTTTTTGCATTATACTGACCTTGGTCCCCAAATCAAATCTCTTATAAAATATACAAACGCCGTCATCAATGGATCATATAACAATCCTTTACTTGAAAACTTTAAACTAGAACCAGACAATCCCAAAACGGGTAAAATTGACCAAGTTTTTGATAAAAATACCCATGTGATTGTTCAGGTATTGAAAGAGCCAATATCCACTAAAGGCCCATGTTTAAGCTGTGAATTGACTCTACCGGGAAGGTTTGTAGTGCTGACGCCTTTTTCAGAGATTGTTGCGGTTTCAAAAAAGATAGGTTCTTCAGAAGAACGCAAACGGCTCAAAGTTTTAGTGGAAAGTATTAAACCTAAAAATTTTGGTGTAATCGTCAGAACAGCTGCTGAAGGCAAAAAGGTTGTGGATCTTCACAATGATATCAAAGAACTTGAGGAGAAGTGGAAGAGTATGTTTGAGCAACTACGCAAAACTAAAACTCCAAATAAAATTCTCAGTGAAATAGACAAAACGAATAGTATTTTGCGTGACATTTTGAATGATAATTTCAATAGAATCGTCACCGATGATAAAGACTTGTATAATGGCATCAAAGAATATTTGCAATCTATAGCCCCCGAAAAAGTAAAAATATTACAGTTTTATAAAGGGAATAGGCATCTTTTCGACCAATTTGATATCAATAGACAAATTAAAGCTTCTTTTGGTAAGACTTCTACCATGTCTAGTGGCGCCTATGTCATTATTGAGCACACCGAGGCGATGCATGTCATAGATGTCAATTCCGGACCAAAAATGGTCAAAAGAGACCAAGAAGAAGCAGCTATTTCTGTCAATTTAGAAGCTGGAGAAGAGATAGCAAGACAACTCAGATTGAGAGATATCGGTGGGCTGATCATTATCGATTTTATTGATATGCGGACTTCAGAAAATAAAGTCAGCTTATACAATAAGATGAAAGATTTTATGAGCAATGATCGTGCTCAGCATACAATACTGCCGTTGAGTAAATTTGGGCTGATGCAGATAACTCGGCAACGAACCAGACCTGAAGTGAACATTGATACAAGGGAGGTGTGCCCAACATGTCAAGGTACAGGAAAAGTGAACCCTACGATTTTAGTCATTGATAATATTCTTAGGGATATAGTATTTATACTACAATCTAGGCCAACAACAAAGCTCTCGCTGGTTACAAATCCGTTCGTCAAAGCATATATCAAGGAGGGTTTTCCAAGCTTGCAAATGAAATGGCTGTGGAAATATAAGAAATGGATAAATATATCGGAAAATGACAATTACCACTTCTTTGAATATACCTTTTTTGATGAAGCCAAAGACGAGATTCGATTGAGCTGATGCAAAATTAGAATTGGATATATTTGATAGATGTTGATGGACTTATGCTAATAAATTCAAGATTCATAATTGAATTATATTCAGTTGAATTTTAAGCAACATTTATCTATTAACATTGGATTTATTCTTGTAATAGAGGCGTTGATATTCGGTGGGTAATAAAAATTGGAACGATATTAGCTATTTTATCCATATAACGTTATAAGCATTGAATCCAGGAGGCCCTACAGAATACAAAGTTTTACAACCACTCATACTCGCAGTATGCATCATCGTAGGCATGATGGCCGGATATAAAATGAATGAAATTCCGGAAGATTCCTTAGTTGATGTATCGAAAATCGATGGAAATCACAAGAATTCTTCAGTAGGACGAGTAGAAGAACTCATACGATATATAGACTCAAAGTATATAGATAAAATAGATGATGATGTGATGTTAGAAGACGCCATACAAGCTGTCTTCAAGTCTCTTGACCCACATTCTATCTATATCAGTCCTTCAGAAGTGCAAGATGTCAATACACAAATGAATGGCCATTATAAGGGAATAGGCATTGAGAACTACTTGATTGATGATACCGTAGTGATTTCTTCTGTGCTTACTGATAGCCCAGCAGAACGTTCAGGATTAAAAATATTTGATAAGATCATTGGTATCAATGATACAGTCATAGCAGGTAAATCTTTGAGTTTTGATACGATAAGAAAAATGCTCATTCCGACAACTGAAGGCGCCATCACATTGGATATACTTCGCAATGGAACACCAAAGAAATTTACACTGATACCTGATGATATTCAGATATCTTCTGTACATCCCTATTTATTCGACAGTTTGCAAACCCTATTGGTTAAGATAGATAGATTTGGTTCAAAAACATATCAAGAGTTTATGTTGGCAATTGAGACGTATTTTGAAAAGAATAATAGTGCGAAACATCTTATTTTGGATTTGAGAAATAATCCCGGTGGTTATTTACCGGAGGCCACAAATATTTTGTGTCAACTATTTAAAGAAAAAGATAAAATTCTCGTTTACACGGAAGGGAGAAATCGGAAGAGAAATGATTATAAAACCAACGGAAAAGCATTTTTCAATATTGAAAAAATCATTGTCCTTATAGACGAAAACTCTGCATCTGCTAGTGAAATTGTTGCAGGCGCTATCCAAGATTGGGATAGGGGAATCATCATAGGTAGAAGATCATTCGGGAAAGGCTTGGTTCAAGAGCAATTTCCACTCAACAATGGCGGTGCCATGAGGCTGACAGTAGCAAGGTATTATACACCATCAGGGAGATCAATCCAGAGAGATTATTCTGATCGTCCCAATTATGAAACGGATCTTGATGCAAGATTTTTGCATGGTGACTTATTTAATAAAGATAGTATATTGGTGCATGACACTGCGACTTATACATCGCTTATATTGAATAGGCCTATGAAAGCATCAGGCGGAATTTCTCCTGATATTTTTATATCTATGGATACTATTTATAAGGATCCACACCTTTTTGGCATTCAAGAATTGTTGAGCGAATATACATTCAGGTATATAACAAAGCAAAAATTGAATTTTGAGCGAGTTAAAGATATTCTGTCATGGGAAATTCCAAATGGTTATTATGAAGGATTGATATCTTTTGCATATGAAGATCATGCTCCAAAAATGAAGAACTTTACATTCCACCATTTAGATTCTGAAGTGAAAAAAGTGATGGTTAAATACTTTTTTGGAAAGGATAACGCCCAAAAATATTTTATAAAAGTAGATCCGTATGTTAAGAAATCTATGAACATCATAAAGAATAACATTCTGCTGGAAAACTTAGATTCTTTTTCTTCTTACAATTGAAGAATTTAAAAAAGTAAAGCAGACGGTATAAAATATACCAAATATATAGGTGTCAAAAAATGTGAAAATTACATATTAAGAAAAAAAATTATAAAAAAATCTTTCAAAAACATTTGATTACATATTATAAAAAATTTACATTTGTGTTTGATTTCGTATTATGTGAATAAATGAAGTCAAGAAACCATCCTCTGAACAGTGTAAATTTTACTTAGAATTAGTGACCCTAATCACTGGTTCTAATTGGTCAATTGTGCCAAACAATAGGTAGGCGTAGCCGTGCCATCGCACAACACCAAATATTATTTTGTAACCATGTTTAATTTTTTATAACTCAAAATTGGATCTCATGATGAATTGTATTTTTACGCGATTTACTCATCAGTTACACATCATCTTAGTAGTAGCTATGAGCATTGCTTTAAGTCATCCTATCGTGGCTCAAACCCCTTCATGTACTTGTAAGCCATCTGTGCAGGTGTCTATAGGAAGCAGTGGAACTGTAGAAGTGACTCCTTCCATGATACTTGCTGACGGAAGTACTTGTGGTGGTGGAGGTACGGTTACAGTGATGACTACACCAACCGGGCCTCAAATTCTTGGTAGCCCAAATGTCACTTGTAGCCATGTTGGCAAAACCTTGTATGCTAAAGTTTCAAATGCAGGTAACTCTTGCTGGTCTTCTCTTCAAATTGAAGATAAAATGAAACCAGTTATCGCTTGCCCAACGGCTCCGATAGAGCTTACGTGCATAGAAATGGAGAATTACGAGCTTTCGGTAACGGAAAATTGTGTTGCTTATACTACGGATATAATCAATGAATTGACAACTCCAAATGATTGTAGCGGAGCATTGGCTGATAATGTTTTAAAACAAGTTGTTAGAACATATACAGCTACAGATGCGCATAACAATACATCTTTACCATGTGTTGTGACCTTCAATGTCACTACTATTGCTGATTTGGAGGATATTGATATTCCGGAAAATTTACTAGTTAACAATGCCACATCCATCACATGTGATCATGGTTTTGGTGATGATGTATGGGCTCCACTTGCTAATGGTAACCCTGACCCGGAAGATCACTATGATGCTCAAGATAATCTTATTTCAAAAGGGACAGGAGTGCCATCGATTGATGATATTTCTTTATACAACAATCCTGACGCACTTTGCAATATAATGATATCCTATTCAGATACTAAAGTGAAGGTGAAATGTGTCACTAAAGTTATGCGTACATGGAATATCATCGAATGGTCATGTCTCAATAGGACTAGAACAGAGCTTCAGATCATTGAAATCGAAGATAAATATGGACCTGTTATGAGTGGTGCTGTTGACTTGACTGCAACGACAAGTGATCATTCTTGTCAAGCCGCTGTAAATCTCGCACAGCCCCATTTGACTGTAGTAGATGCGTGCAGTCCAACTACTACATTAGACATCAACGTCTATAATGCTGAGGACGATTCACCTGTGGCCGTTGTGAAGCACGGTGCACCTAAGATCGTAAATCTTGCAGTTGGTCAGTATTATGTTGTCTATACAGGTTATGACGATTGTTATAAAAGTACTTCGGTTACCGTAAATTTAGAAGTAACTGATAATACACCACCTGTGGCTATTTGTGATGAATTTCCTACAGTAGGTCTTACCAATGATGGTACAGCATGGGTTTCATCGACAGTTTTTGATGACGGAAGTTATGATGAGTGTACCTTAGCAAAAATATTAGTTAGGAGAATGGATGCGCCTCATTGTGGTGGTTGTGAAGCTCCTGAGTTTCCGGGATTTTTACCTCTCGGCGAATATGTCAATGCCAATGGTGAGACGCATTATTACTATTTGTCACAGCATTCATCCATGCCTGATGTAGCATACAAGACAGCAAAAGCGATGGGTGGATATGTGGTATCTTATGAAAACCAAGCGGAAGGAAACTGGGTGCACACTCAGGCTTTTACATACTTACCTGATACGGAAGCACGTTTTCTTACGGGATATAATGATTTAGTTACTGAAAATACATTCAAATGGTCTAGCGGAAACACTTCAACTTATGTTCCTGACTGGGCATCAGGCGAACCTGATGGATCCGGAGATTATGTTGTTCACAGAAGGAACAATAAATTCCGTGATATTGGATCAGATGAAGGCACTTTAAGATATGTTGTAGAAATTTCAAATCCTTGCGGTTTTGGTAGTCATGTACAATTCTGTTGTGCAGATGTCAACTCAACAAGCAATAAAATGGTTGTTTTGAGAGCAATAGATGCTTCAGGAAATTACAATGATTGCATGGTGACTGCTGTAATACAAGATAAAATTCGTCCAACGATTACTTGTCCTGCAGACCAAACTGTTTATTGCGATTTTGTATATGATGTAGAGAACTTGTCAAAAGATTTTGGCAATGCAGTTGCTACTGACAATTGTGCAAACCCGGATGTGGAAGAATTGGATCCAGTAGTTGATGTTACAGGATGCCGAACTGGAAGTATCACAAGAACCTTCCAAGTTACGGATACCGGTGGATTTGCAGCTTCTTGTACTCAGGTGATAACTATTGTGTTGAATCCTGCATTAGTATATAATGGTCCTGCAGTAGCTGAATGGCCTGAAAATGTGTCTGTACACGGATGCGCAGATCCTAATAGTCCGGCATTTTCTCCGGAGAATTTGGGATATCCTATATTAACAGATGGTAGCTGCTCACTTGTCGGTTCACAAAAATCAGATCAGACATTCAACTTCAATAATACTAATGGCGTAGCTTGTTTTAAGATTTTAAGAACTTGGACGGTTATAGACTGGTGTAAATTTTATCCAAATCTTGACCCAACTGGAAAAGAATATCCTAAGCAAAAAACGCTTGGAGTGAATACTTGGGAGCATGTCCAAGAAATCAAAGTATTAGATAACGAAGCACCGGAATTTGATGATTTTGAACCTGTAGTTTCGGTAGATACTTACGATCCTTTATGTGGATCTGGAGACATATCATTATCTGTAACAGCGGATGATAACTGTACATCAGTGTTGAAATATTCTTACAAGATAGATTTATACAATGATGGTAGCTTTGGAGCACCTGTTACTGGAAATGGAAATACCATAACCATTGAAGGAGCATATCCAGTTGGACAGCATAGAGTTTCATATTCATTTGAAGATAAGTGTGGTAACATAGCCACCAAAGACCAGATTTTCAATATTGTCAATAAAAAATCACCAAATGCATACGTGAAAAATGGTTTAGCCATGTCATTGATGCTTATGGCTGATGGTAGTGGAATGGCTGAAGTTTGGGCAAAAGACTTTGACAATGGTAGTTCACACCCTTGCGGATACAAAGTATATTTCTCATTTACAGAAGTTACTGAAGTTGTTGATGGAAAACCTGTAGTAACGCCGAATTGGGTATATACTTGTGACGATGTTGGTAGAAATATTGTTGATATTTGGGTAGTGTCTATCACTCCTGATGGAAATATCGTCCAATCAGTTGTGGAGACTTTCATAGACATCCAAGATAACAACAATGTCTGTGATTCTGACGATGCGGGTAGATTTACAGTTAATGGAACGCTTCTTACGGAGGAATCTATTCCAGTGAAGGATGTAGATGTAGCACTAAAAGGTTCTGAGCTACGTGCTTTGACTGGAAACACTGGTGCATTTGCATTTGCCAACATGGATGCGGGTGGAAGCTATGAAGTTTCACCATATAAAAATGATGATTGGAAAAATGGCGTATCAACGCTAGATTTAGTTTTGATTCAAAGACATATTCTAAACCTTGAGCGCATACAGTCACCATTTAAACTTATTGCAGCAGACGCCAATAGAGATAATAAGATCACAGTACTGGATTTGACAGAGTTAAGGAAAATAATCCTTGGATATACTGATGAAATAACAAGTAATACATCATGGAGATTTATCGACAAGAATTATACTTTTGCTGATCCTTCTCTTGCTCATACATATGCATTCCCTGAAGTGTATCCTATCAATAATTTGAGTGCCAATATGATTACAGATTTCACAGCTATCAAAGTAGGTGATATCAATGGTAATGTGGAACCAAATGATTATAACAAAACTCAATCCAGAAACAGAACAACATTTAATGTATTATCTCAAGACATTGCTTTTGTTCAAGATGAAATGGTGGCCATCCCAATCTTAGCTGGTGAATCGACAAAGATTTCAGGAATGCAGTTTTCACTTCAAGTTGATCCTTCTGTTCTTTCCATTGAAGGATTTGAATCAGGTGTCTTGAAAATTTCAAATGAAAACTTTAAAGTGACTGACAATGCTAATGGTTTAGTGGTGTTTAGCTGGAATAATGCAGCTTCACAAAACCTTCAGGTTGGTGATGTATTGTTCAATGTGCTTGTAAAAGCAAACAAGTCATCTTCATTGGTTAATGCCATGTCTGTGAACTCTACAGGCATCAATGCTGAAATGTATGATGATGTACTCAATGTGAGAAATATCAAGTGGAGCGTTTCTGATAATGACAGTAAGTTTGTGGTTCACCAAAACGTTCCAAACCCATTCAAAGGAACAACGGCTATCACTTACGAATTGCCTGAATCAATGACAACCAACATCACTATATTTGATGTAAGCGGTAAAGTAGCTTCATCAATAAACATGGTTGGAGAGAAAGGTGTCAACACTGTTCAGATAGATTTACTTGATCAAACATCCGGGTTACTGTATTATACCATTACTGCAGGTCAATATACAGCAACAAAGAAGATGATTTTGATAGAATAAAAAGATCCAAAGTCAGAGTTTAAGAAAGATTTGATTTAGATCAAGTCAATAAAAAAACCCTTCCGAAAATTTTTGGAAGGGTTTTTTATTTTCAAAAAGAAGAGATTAATTTTTGTTGATGAGTACTCGATGTGGAATGGGTTGATGAATACCTGCCTGATCAAAGGCTTTTTTGACCAACTCTTGACCGCCGAAGAATACATCCCAGTAATCTGCCTGTTCTGTGTAAGGTCTGACTGCAAGACTAACCATGCCATCACCTACTTTCATCACATTGACTTCAGGAGCAGGATTTTTTAGTACTTTTGGATGAGAAAGAAGAGCATCAGTGGCGATTTTTCTTACTCTGTCTATGTCAGCACCCGGCTCTACAACGGCAGTAAGATCGACTCTCAGATTTCCATGAGTAGTATAATTTACAATGGTTCCAGTGGACAATGCACCATTCGCTAAGATTATAGTTTTATTATCCGGGCTTAATAAGAATGTATTGAAAATGCCTTGTTCAGTGACTGTACCTAATTGACCTTGCGCCTCAATTAAATCTCCTACTTTGAATGGTTTAAATAAAAGCATCATGACTCCACCAGCAAAGTTTCCTAATGTACCATTTAAGGCTGCACCAACTCCAACTGCTAAACCGGCTAAGATTGCTGCAAATGAAGTCAGATTAACTCCAAGCATTCCGAACACTGTAAGTAACAACAAGATGTTGAGTAAGATTTTGACTGCTGAATACAAAAACGATTGCAAAGACGCATCTACATTTTTAGCATGAAGTAGTTTCTTCACAACTCTGCTTATCCATCCTATGATCATAGATCCTATCAAGTAGACAATAATAGCACCTGCTAATTTAGGTGCATATTCTACAGCCATAGAAATTAATTTTGAAAGATAATCCGTTTGAACAACGTTTGAAACTTGTAATAACATAAAGTAATATTTAATAAGGTTATAAAAATATTTTCATTTTAGGGTTAAAAATATGACCACATTATTTAACTTTGGTCACAAGTTTGATGATTTTGTTAGGTATTTTGGATACATTTAGCACAATTTCAAGTTTTGTCATCAAATTAGAAATAATAAGAGATGGAAATAAAATTTTTTACATTCAATGAGTTTCTTGAGAATACATATGTGTTGTTTGATGAAACTCGAGAATGTATCATCATTGATCCTGGATGTAATAATGATAGTGAAAGGAAAGCACTAATGTATTTTATTGAGGAGCATCAATTGACTCCTAAACATGTAATCAATACGCATTGTCATATTGACCATATTTTAGGGAACCAATATGTATGCGAGAAATTCCACTTGGCTTTAGAATCACATGAAGGCGAAGAAATAGTATTGTCATCGGCTCCACAAGTTGCTCAAATGTATGGCATTGATTATACGCCATCTCCTAAGATAAGTCATTATTTAATTGAAGGAGCCGAAGTAAAATTTGGAAATACCACACTAGAGATCATAGAAACTCCGGGTCATTCGCCTGCTTCAATCTCGTTATATTGTAGAGAAAAAGGTATTCTGATATGTGGTGATGTATTGTTTTCTGGCAGTATTGGGAGAACAGATTTGCCTGGTGGAAATTATAATCTCTTGATATCCATTATTTCCGAGAAATTCTTCACTTTGGATGACCAAACCAAGGTCTATCCGGGTCATGGGCCGATGACCACTATTGGAATTGAAAAGGCTACTAATCCGTTTTTCTAGCCTCCGTAAGAATTAGAAGTTGAATCCAACCATCAGTGTCCAAAAATCAAATACTGTTTTTGGCTTCTCAAAATATGCATTGAGCAAGCCATATTGATATTCTAGATCAATATCATAGGCACCTTTTGTGATACCCAAACCTGTGGTAAGTCCTATAAATGACTCATTAAGATCTTTATATCCAGGTATATTCAGTGCACCATCGGGAGCGCTATTGTTAAAATTGATAGATGCAAGCAGTTTTGATCTCAATAAAGCGCCATTGTCCAACTGATATAATGAAAAACCGATTCCAAACCTACCCATTACAACTCTCCAGTCGTTGTTGCTAAAAAATTTTGGCGCCTTTGCTGCTTGTAGTGAGATGGCATGATATTGTACACCAACGAGGAACTGAAGTCCACCATCAAGTATTCTTGCATCGGCTCCAAACATTACTCCGTAATTTGCCGCCCCCCTTTGGATGATATTTACATCTTTTGCGTAGCCCATGGAAAGTCCCGTTTGAACCACTACTCCCGCATTTTGCGCTGAGATACCAAATGCCACAAATACCAATAAAATTAATGAAAACAAATACTTCATATATAAATTACTAACGATTATTTAAACTAAAATGAAATGAATTTGAAATATAACGTATAGAATTTTTACGTTGGGGTTTAAAATAAGTCTCAAAAGTACTTCAATTTTTACTTTTATAAACACTTTTTGGGGTTAAAATATTTTTTCACTTGAAAAGAGTAAGGATTAAAAATGTATATTTAATAGAATTCTTGAACTTTTTGGTACATATGGATAATAAGTCACTAACTTTGCCCAGATTACGAAACCGGAAATAAAATGTATCCAGATCTTTCTTATTTTTTTCATGATCTTTTAGGCACTGATGTTGATAATTTTACGTCCATATTTAAGACTTTTGGTGTCATGCTTGTTTTGGCATTGATGGCCTGTGGCGTTTTTTTAAAGTATGAGTTGAAAAGGTTAGAAGCAGCCGGGAAAATTCACCCCATCAAGGTATTTAAAAATACATCTGAGAGAATTTCTGCCCTTGATATAGCTGTTAATAGTGCTATCATGTTTTTTCTTGGAGCGAAAATTCCCATTATTTTTTCCAATTTCAAAGCCTTTCAAGCCGATCCTGCTTCCGTAATTTTTTCAAAAATCGGAAATTGGGGAATTGGAATATTAGTAGGAGCTCTTTCTGCTGCTTATTTCATTTATAAAAACTCCAAAACACCCGACACTTCAAATGTCAAGGAGGAATATTTACAATATCCATCTGAGAAGACGAACAATATCATCATGATTGCTGGATTTGCCGGAGTTTTGGGAAGCAAACTTTTCTCGATCACAGAAAATTTATCCGGATTTTTCAAAAACCCACTAGGATCTTTATTTTCAGGGAGTGGATTAAATATTTATGGAGGACTGATATTAGCTTTTATAGCGGTGTATTGGTATATCAAAAAATTAGGTATAAAGCCGCTGTATATGATGGACATCGCTGGAATGGGCATCCTACTGGGCTATGCAATAGGTCGTATTGGTTGTCAATTATCCGGCGACGGTGATTGGGGAATTGAAGCATCGGCCATGCCATCATGGTGGTTCTTGCCGGATTGGATGTGGTCTTTTAACTACCCTCATAATGTCAATAATGACGGTTCGGTTATGTCAAATGTAAATCAAGAATTATTTAATACAGCCATTGCTCAACGCGCATCCATTGAAGAGGCTTGCCAAACGGCATCCGGTATGAGGTACTGTCATGAAATAACTCCAAAAGTGTATCCTACACCGTTGTATGAGACTATTTTTGGTTTTATTAGTTTTGGTATTTTATTTCTATTCCGTAATACCTTTAAAATTACGGGAACCATCTTTTTTATCTATATGATACTCAATGGTATAGAAAGATTTTTCATTGAATTCATCAGAGTCAACGATAGATACGATTATTTTGGAGTGCATTGGAGTCAAGCACAATACATTTCCATACTTTTTATAATAATCGGAATAGTTGGATTGATTTGGTTATACAGGAAAGGTAACAATCAACCATCAAAAGCCTAAAAAGTCTAACCAATTCTTGTTACAATTATAGAAGGGAATATCTTTGTAAAGAAACATGGAAAATGTGTCCCTTTTCGTCAGGTAAGATATTGATCAATTTGCGTGCAAAGGAGAGTTTTTCTTGAAAGAGCACTTACTATCCCATACTTTTTATCTCGGAGACCAATTTTGTCAAAGCATCTTTTGCATCACCAAAAAGCATAGATGTCTTAGGTCTGAAGAACAACTCATTTTCGATTCCTGCATAACCAGGTTTCATACTCCTCTTGTTTACAATTACATGGGCAGCATCTTCGACATCTAATATTGGCATTCCGTAGATAGGAGATGCAGGATCAGATTTTGCTGCAGGATTTACCACATCATTAGCTCCTAAAACTAGAACTACATCTGTATGGGCAAACTCAGGATTTATTTCATCCATATCCATAAGTTTATCATATGATACATCAGCTTCGGCAAGAAGAACGTTCATGTGTCCCGGCATTCTTCCTGCTACAGGATGGATTGCATATTTTACTTCAACACCATTGGCATCCAAAACTTTTTCTAGCTCATGGCAAATGTGCTGCGCTTGTGCAACAGCTAATCCATATCCAGGCACTATGATCACTTTTTTTGAATATAGCATCAGTACGGCGGCATCCGACAGTGAAATTTCTTTGTATGAGCCACCTTGTCCACCTCCTGCACTGCTGCCGGATTTGTTACCTCCAAATGAACCAACAATCACATTCAGAAGTGATCTATTCATGGCATTGCACATCAAAACTGTTAGTACTGTTCCGGCACTACCTACGAGAATTCCTCCTGTAAGCATGACCATGTTATTGTATAAAAATCCACCAAATGCTGCTGCAACTCCGGTAAATGAGTTGAGTAATGAAATCACTACCGGCATGTCTGCCCCTCCGATAGGAAAGACGAAAAGAATGCCATACAATGCAGAGATCAATAGCAGGAGATAAACCATGCTTACCGGTGCAGGTCCAAAAAATCCAAGTCCAATTGCAACCACCATTAAAACAATGACTACCAATAAACCGATGTTAATAATCTGTTGCAATGGAAGTGTTTTGTCGCCCAAATTTCCATTGAGCTTGCCAAAGGCAATCATACTTCCTGCAAAAGACACTGTACCTATTACTAATCCAGCTAAAATGGTAAATGTAAGCACCGGATCAGCGGCAACATCAGTTCCTTGATGTACTAAATGATTAAACTCTACAAGTGAAATGATAGCAGCACACGCACCTCCCATACCGTTGAAAAGACTTACCATTTGAGGCATAGCAGTCATTTGCACTTTTTTTGCGGCAAGTGTACCGATGATTGAGCCAATGATCAATCCCGCAAAGATCCACCCGTAATTATGTAATGAATTGCCTTCTTTATCAGAATACAACAATATAGTAGCGACAATGGCTAAAGTCATCCCTGCTGCCGCATATAAGTTCCCTTTTCTTGCAGTATCAGGGTGGGACAGCATTTTGAGTCCAATGATGAAAGAAAGACTACCAATCAAATAACTCAATGCTAAAAGACCTAAAGACATATGATATTCTTTTGAAATTGATTAATGAATAAACAAATTTGAGTTTTAAAATTTATCTAATTTTTCTTTTTGCGTTTAAACATCTCGAGCATTCTATCCGTGACGACAAATCCACCCACCACATTCAGGGTTCCCAAAATAACAGCTAAAAATCCTAATGTCAGTGCAAGATAGTTGTCACTTTCTGCTTCTCCCATCACGATGATTGCGCCTATTATTACCACTCCATGAATGGCATTAGCACCACTCATCAACGGTGTATGCAATACAGCCGGTACGTTTGAAATCACTTCAAAACCTAAGATGATCATCATCGAAATCAAAAAGATAAAAATGATATTTTCTGATATAAAAGATAAAATTTGTTCCATTTTTATTAATTTGCTTTAGATATTAAAACCGATTTTATGATGTCATTTTCTTCATTTAAGACTACTGCACCGTCCTTAATCAATACTTGAAGGAAGTTGATGACATTATTGGAATAGAGGGTACTGGCAACACCCGGTAATTCATCAGCCAGGTCAGAGTTCCCAATGATAGTAACACCGTTTTTTACTATGGTCTTATTGTTTTCAGTGTATGCACAGTTTCCGCCTGTTGAAGCAGCTAAATCTACGATCACTGAACCTGGTTTCAAATTTTCTACTGTGTCCTCAGATATCAAAACAGGAGCTTTTCTGCCTCTAACTTGTGCAGTTGCAATGATAATATTTGATTTGAGAGCTTTTTCTTGCACCAATTTTCTTTGCTTTTGAAGATATTCTTCAGTCTGTTGAACTGCATATCCGCCAGCACCTTTGTCATCTGATGCACCTTCCACTTCTACGAAGGTAGCACCCAAACTTTTGACTTCCTCTTTTGCAGCAGCTCGAGTATCAAATGCCTCAACGACTGCGCCTAATCTTTTTGCTGTTGCAATGGCTTGTAAACCGGCAACACCGGCACCCAACACCATCACTTTGGTAGGAGGTATGGTTCCAGCAGCGGTCATCATCATCGGAAACATGTTATTGTAATGATTTGCTGCTTGTAGAACCGCCTTGTATCCAGCCAATGAAGCCATTGAAGAAAGTACGTCCATTGATTGTGCAATGGTGGTTCTTGGGATCATGTCCATCGACATAAAATTGACATTATATTTCGATAACTGTGGCACTACATTTTCATTCTGATATGGTGCAAACATGGAAATATACACAGATTTTTGCCTTAGCTTTGAAAGTTCATTGTCTTGTAATGGGCCAATATTCACCAATACATCTGCTTTTTCAAAAACTTGACTTCTCTCAACGACTTCAAAACCAGCGTCTCGATACATGATATCCGTAAAACCAGAATTCTGTCCTGCTGACATTTCGATCACCAATTCAAAACCCAGATTCTGCAGTTTTTTTGCTGATCCGGGTACAATAGCGACACGTGAAAAATGATTTTCCTTTAAAATACCTAGCTTCATACTATATTTTTAGAACAAAGCACGAAGGTATTTAATTAGATACAATTACAATAAATATAATGGAATTTTTTAATGTTAGAAGCTATGACATTGATCATCAATAAAACAAAATAAACTCTGTTCGTCTGTTTGCTCTCCTACCATCATCGGTATCATTAGAAGCAATAGGCTGTGATTCTCCATAACCTAAAGCGATGATTCTGAGTGGGTTAATACCCATAGAAATCAATTTTTGACGTACAGCTTCAGCCCTTTGCTGAGAAAGCAAAATATTATCTTGGTCACTTCCCACATCATCCGTATGACCTAGGATTTTTATCTTTGAATTCGGATTTAACTCTAGTAATCGATATAGTTTGTCAATCTCTGTGAATGACTGCGGCAAAATTTCAGATGATCCAAATTCAAAGAATATATTTTTCAATACGGTAGGTTTTGAATCCACTTGTGCTTGTGTTTCTTCCACAGGAATGGGCTGAAGTTTTATATTTAACTCATAAGGTTTGTATAAAGAATCCAATGCTGTCAAATCAAAAAAATCTGAATAAAATATATAGTTTGGATGCTCAACATGATAACTGTACGATTCTCCGGCAGTCAAACTTCCTAAAAATCCACCCTCGCTTCTGCTGTAGAATGTAGATGATTCTTGCTGGTGATCTAAAGATGTGATACGTATTACTGCGTTCTCTATAGTCTTGCCGGTTTCCGCATCTTGTACAATACCTTTGATAAAAGTAGTAGGTTTTGGTCTGGCATCCTCATACAATTCAAATTTATAAATGTCCAATTGACCTAAGTTTTCTTGTGTATTTGGATCTATATCGCTTGCAAAATAGGCTGTTTTACCATCTAATGAAACGATGAGACCGCCCTCTGCACCTGAAGTATTTATTGGAAATCCTAGGTTTTCGGGTTTTGACCAAGTTTTTGTTTCATCAGAATACCTAGAAAAATAGATATCGAAATCACCCATTCCCGGGTAACCATCGGATCGGAAGTAAAGCGTTTTTCCATCCGGATGCATAAAAGGAGTTTCCTCCCTGTATTTTGTATTAATGGACGCTCCAAGATTTTCTGGTTTTTGCCATGTTCCGGAATCCGATTTTTTAGACATCCAGATATCAGAACCGCCATAAGTTCCGGATCTATTGCTTGAAAAATAGAGGGTTTTTCCATCCGGAGAAATGCATGGCTGGGAATCCCATGAAGGAGAATTTACATCTTTCCCCATATTTTTTGGTTTTGACCATTGTCCGTCGACAAAATTGGAATAGTATAAGTCACATCCTCCAAGAGACTCTTTCCTGTCACAAGCAGTAAAAACCATAAATCTGCCATCAGCTGAAAAGGAATGCGCTCCTTCGTTTTGATATGTATTCAAATGATCCATCGGAATACTGACAGTAAACCTATCCAGACTATCTTTTGTGGAAAAATACATATCCTCTTGACCTATGTTCTTTGTAAAAATAATGGCAGATTCGTCAAAAGATAAACTCGGAGAATATTCTGAATATTTACTCGAATTGACACCCTCGCCAAGTGATTCAGGATGAAAAGGCTTGGGGTTTAATACAGCATTATATGTAAAAGTCATGTTTTCGGATAATCTTTGAGCCTTGTGTTTTTTTTCGTCGGGAACGTCTTCTTTTAGGCTGTAAAGACTAAAATTTTTGGCAGATTCCAGATATTTTTTTTGCCTCATTTGTACAATTCCTAAGGAAAAATAAACTTCAGGTGAAAATGTGGAATCAACCATAATAACTTTGTCAAAATATCTTTCGGCAAGATCGTCTTCTCCTAAAGAATAATAGTTGGAACCCATTCGCATATAGGCTTCAGCACATTGAGGAAATCCATCAATGATTTTACTAAGTTTTTTATTGGCATTTTTAAAATCTCCCTTATTGGCTAATTTCTTTGCTTCTGTCATCCAGTTTTTTGCTTTTGGAGAAAGCGTTTGTGCGTCTAAATTTACTTGGATAAAAATTATGAACACCAATAGCTGCAAAAGTTTAACCACCATAAAATTAAAATTTCTTTATTTCAAAACTGAAAATTAGTAAAGTTATTGTAAAGGGTAACTTTTCCCCTTAATCACTAACTTCCATCCATAAGTACGCAAAATTAATTCCAACATGTCCAAATATTCTTGTTTTTGTTCATCGGCCTTCTTTAATAAATCTGTAAACTGAACTTTGGACGCAATCATTTCTTTAGCATCTTTATCGATGCTGGTGTATTCTTCAGGTGTGAATGAAGCAAAAACGCCTTGACTGATATCATAATAATCTATGTCATGATCAATGGATAAAATTTCGGCCTTTGGCAACTCAGTGAAATACACCGTCTTTGAAATGGAGTCTATCGTCATATTGCTGCCTTCGAGATTAAAACCAGCTGAAACCTTGGCATTTATTCTGAGCAACATTTTCTTCGTAAACAAATCAAAAATATCGTATTTATAATACTCTTTATGGTCATATATTTCTGAAAATTGACCTTCAACTGTAACAAGCTTTGTGACTTTATGGATCTGTTCTAGAACGACAGTGGTGTTTCCGGATTTTTGATGTAATGACATTTTGTTTTGTACATACCAAAGGACCAAAATGCCTAAGCACAAAGTTATGAGCAGGATGACGATGATTTGTTTTAAAAATTTCATTCTAAAGTAGATTTGCTTTTGCTAAATGTTGAATAACTGTATAGAAAGATTGCACCAATCAATGCAGGAAAGATTAAATTGATCAACCAAATTGTGTAACTGGATAAAAGAGCAACGGGCACTGACAATCCAAGCTTTGGCCATATAAAAATGGCGATTTCTCCTCTGGCAACAACGTTTACCAATGATGGTAATGGTATTATGGTTTGAACAAAGTATATCAAAGCAATACCTGAAAATAACGTCTCTATTCCGCTCCAACCATTGAATGCCATAATAACCAATGCATACTGTATAGTGTAAATTATGTATCGCACCAATGACCAACCAATTGATTTGTAGATAGATCGAGAAGAAAAGGAAACTAAATCATGGTTATTTAGGCCTAAAAACGATTTTTTAAAGAGTTGTGTTTTTGCAATGCTAAAAAGAATTTTTGGAAGGAATATAAGAAGCGCTGTCATCATCAAAGTCTGTAATATTCCAATAATCAGAAACCCTTTTTGTTCAATATAATTGATACCAATGAGATCTTGGATTAAAAAAAAACTAAAAGAAAGTCCTATAAATAAATTCCAGACGTTTTGGGTGATACTACCTATGAAAGTGGCCAAGATAACTCCGCCTCTGTGGTCTGGATGAGAGGTGATAAGCCTTCCGCCATATTCCCCAATCCTAGCTGGCGTCACCACACCAAGGGAGTTTCCTGCCAATACGGTGATGAATGCTTCTTTCAAATTTATTTTTTCAAAATTTCTATATAGAATTTGCCACTTCTTAGCTTCAAGAAGCCAATTGATAGGCATGAGCATCACTGCAAAAAGGATATATTTATATTGAATGATAATGTGGGAATCAGAAAACTCTTTTTGTAAATACACCCATCCTTTTGCTTCTATAATTTGAAAATATAAAATATAGAGCAAGATAAGAATACCTAATACTTTCAGTGTTTTATACAAAAATTGTCTTGTTGACGATCATTGATCATTAATTAGGGATAAAGGTACAAGGAAATTTCAATGAAGGAATATTATTTTGATTAGGATTATATATCTTTGGCTTTTTATTAATCACCTAACAAAATTTAATGTATGAGATCAATTTTTACTAGAAATTTTGTACTATTTGTTTCCGTTTTGTTTTTTGGAACAAATTTGTACAGCCAAACATTTTCAGACGATTTTGAATCCTATTCTGCAGGAGCATATTTGGGAGAGTCATCTACAAAATGGACTACTTGGAGTAAAATGCCCGGAACAGACGAAGATGTAAAAATTACTGACGAAAAAGCCCTTAGTGGTACCAAATCAATAAAATTTACCAGCACTGCATCCACTGGAGGACCTCAGGATGTCGTATTGCCATTTGGCAAAAAATATACTACTGGACAATTTACTTTGAAGCTAAACTTTTTCATTCCATCCGGAAAAACAGGGTACTTCAATGTTCAAGGAAATACAACCGTTGGTTCAGTGTGGTCTTTAAACGTGAATTTTAGAAATTCTGGCTTAATGACAGTTGATGATGGTTCTTCGATTGTGGTGCTATCAACGTTTCCAGCTGACACTTGGTTTGAATTTCAATTGGATGTCAACTTAACGTCAAATTTATGGAAAGTGTTATTGGATAATAATTGTATGGGAACTTTCTTGAATACAACAAATGCGATGGCTTCCATCGACATTTACCCTTCCAATGAATTAGCTGAATTTTACGTAGATGATGTGAGTTATAATTATTCCACAAGTGCAACATTGTTCCAATATGAAGCAGGTGTGAGTGCTCTATCATGGCCTCATCCAAAATTGGCAGGGGAGAAAAACTATTTAAATGTAAATGTTTCAAATCACGGCACTAAGGTAATCACTGACTTAGATTTGAACATAGCACATAATGGCAATGTCAAAAACATACATTTAACCAATTTATCTGTTGCGTCCAAAAAAACTCAAGCAGTAACAATTTCTGAGGAGTTTACTTTAGCTGATGGAGATAATCTTTTTGAAGTAGAATTAGCTAAAATCAACGGGACTACACTAGATTTGGAATCGTGCAATAACTATGTCGTTGCAAATATTAAAGGATACACTGCAGCGCCAGGTAGAGCAGTTTTAGTCGAAGAAGGTACTGGAACTTGGTGTCAATTTTGCCCAAGAGGAGCCGTATATATGGATCGAATGAGCCATTTATATCCGGATAATTTTATTGCGATAGCTGTACACAATAATGACCCTATGGTAAATGCTGAGTATGATAAATTTGTGACCAGTACACCAGGCTTTACCGGTTTTCCTTCAGTTGTAGTCAATAGATCCAAAATTTTTGATCCATCTACAGTAGAAATTCCATTCCTAGAGAGAGTTTCCATTCCTACTCCTGTGACCATCACTCCGGGCGCAAAATTTGATTCAATTTCAAGAATTTTAGATGTTTCTGCGGAGGTTTTATTTAACGAAAATATTTCCGGAGATTTTTACATTTCTTTGGCATTGACAGAAGATGGTGTTCGAGGTACGACTTCAGGTTATAACCAAGTAAATGCATATGCAGGAAATGCACTAGGCCCAATGGGAGGATTTGAAAGCCTTCCAAATCCGGTTCCTGCAGCACAAATGGTTTATGACCATGTTGCTAGAGTACTTTTGTATAAAGATTTGGAAGGGGATAACTATATGGAAGGTCCATTTACAGCAGGTGATAAAGTTCTGTTTAATTTCCAATATGAAATACCTAGTGGTCAAAACATAGATAGTTTCAATATCATTCCTATTGTGTCTAGCTTAGATAGAGGTTACGAAAATGCCGCATCTGCTTCGATAGCTAAGGCATTACAAAATGGTTTCTTATCGTCTAGCAAAGAATACATCACATTGAAAGGCATAGAAATGTATCCAAATCCTGCTCAAGAAACTTTGAATATAGAGTTGGATTTAGTTGAGACAGTACCTGTTTCTATTGAAATTTCTGACATTGCCGGAACAGTGGTGACACAGAGAAATTATGGTAATTTGTCGGGTCATCTGCTATTTCCTATAGATGTCACACAGTTTAATCCGGGTGTTTATTATTCCAAAATTGTAGCCGGAAAAGAAGTGATCACAAAGAAATTTGTTTCTATTAAATAAACAAGTTCAAATTTTAAAAAGGGTTGTATGATTCTATTGTGCAACCCTTTTTCATTTTATTTTATCGCAAGTCTAATGTTCTTTCTTTTTGGTCAATGGACTCATGTCTTGATCCATCATACACTTAAAATGTGACTTAGGGCATGTATTGTAGCCTAGTTTTGAGCAAGGGCGACACCCTAAACCTAACACTTCCATGTAGGTAGCTGATTTTTCTGATTTTTCTCCATAATATGGGTACATTCCAAAATCGGGCACGGTATTTCCCCATAAAACAAACATGTCCTTTTGCAACGCCGCAGCAATATGCATCATGCCTGTATCGCCGGTAATGATACGCTTTGCATGCTTGATTAAAGCGGCGCTGACATTGATATTGACCTTTCCTACAAAATTTAAGGTTGCATCAGGATATTCATCGGAAAGTTTATTTGCCACTTGTTCCACATCTTTACCGCCTATTAATACCGTCGTCCATTCAGATTTTTCGATAATTTTACGGCAAATTTCTTCTGGAATTCTCTTCGTATAGTAGTTAGCTCCGAGAATCAAAATTTGATATTTTATAATCCCTTCCATCATTGATAAAGCTTTATCTTCTTCTGCAATATCCCAGAAAAAGTCTAAGCCTAATCCATCATCTTTTACACCTAAAGGTTCTATCCCTTCAAAATATCTGTGAACGATGTGTTTGTCAGGTAGTAAGTTCAGTTTTGTATTGACGAATATCCATTTTTTAACATTGAGTTTATCAAATGTATAGGTTTTGATACCCAATCTTTGCGTTAGGGTGTATGATTTGACATTTTTTTGTAAGTCAATGACACAATCATAATTTTCTGCTTTGAGTTGGTCAATGATGGAAGTATTTTCTTTTGTGTAAGATATCAAGTGATCGATATACGGATTGTGGGATAAGATGGCATGAAAAGCAGGTTTTACTAAAAAGTGCACTTCAGCATTTAATTGATTTTTTACTGTACGGATGACAGGCGTTGTCAATACTATATCGCCAATGGATGAAAATCGGATGATTAAAATTTTTGGCACGATGTGTTTATTTACATGATGGATATTTATTTTTTTTGGGGTGCACCAATTTCATCTCTTTGACCAAGTTTCCCGCACCTGCATATTTGTCTATAACCCATAAGATATACCTAGCGTCCACCATGATATTTCGACAAATGGATCGATCGTAGTTGATATCACTCATGGTACCTTCCCACACTCTATCGAAATTTAAACCAATGAGATTACCATATGCATCTATTGCCGGGCTTCCTGAATTTCCTCCGGTAGTATGATTTGACCCAAGAAAGCATATAGGAAGTTTGCCATTTTTGTCTGCATATGGACCAAAATCCTTGTTTTGATACAATGTTTTCATCCTTTCTGAGACATCAAATTCGTAATCATTCGGAATATATTTTTCCATGACGCCATCTAAGTAGGTGTTTGGTTCATATTCCACAGCGTCTCTGGGTTGGTAACCCTCTACCTGACCGTAGGTGACACGCATAGTACTATTGGCATCCGGGTAAAATCTCTTTTCCTTAAAAACTTCCATCTGTGCATTAGTATAATTTGATTGAAGTTCATCGAGTTTTCTCTTGATATCATTGTATGGATTGGAAATCTTTTGGACAAAAATATCATTCCAACCTATTATAAAAGCATAGAGTGGGTCACTTTTAACAGCTGAAACTGCCTCAGATGGAGACAGAGACAATAACTTCATTGTAGCATTCTCATCAGAAAAACTACTACCTATATAGAGATTTTTGACCATTTCATCATATGGTTCATCAGACGCCATGCCAAGATTTTCTCTTTGTAAAAAATCAGGTACAAAATCTGGATCGACTGTTTTTACATAAATATCCAATAGGGCCGATAGTTTTTCTTGATCTATTTTTACATCTAAATCCTTGTAAAAGTCAGGTATAGATCCTTTCAATCGAGATAAATATTCTTGATAGCCTGAATCTCCATTATTTTGGTACGCATCTAGTAATCTTTTAAAAGAAAACATGAATCCGGTTAAATCGACGTTTCTCATCACGATTTCGCTGTACACATCCCTCGCTAATGCATATTTATTGATGTCATTGTACAATTTTTCCATTGAAGGAAGAATATCTTTGTATGGGCTATCTTTTTTCAGTCTTTTAGTGAATTCCTCTTCAAAAAGCTGTTTCTTTTGCACAGCGTTTGTTTTTTGAAGTCCTGTGGATTCTCCAATCCATTTCTTCCAATAGTTAGCAATACTGGCATATTTTGCTGCATATTTTATTTTTATTTTTTCGTCTTTTCTCATGTAAGTATCCATGATTTTCAACGATTTTTCTCTGATCTCAATTTTAGCTGGGTTGAGAGAAGTAACTATTTGATCTACCGCATAGGAAGGCAGATACTCATTTGTGCGTCCGGGAAACCCAAATACCAAAGTAAAATCCCCTTCTTCCACTCCATCCAAAGAAATAGGTAGATAATGTTTTGGAGTGTATGGTACATTATCAGGGGAATAATCAGCGGGTTTGTTGTTTTTATCGGCATAGATTCTGAAAAGAGAAAAATCTCCGGTGTGACGTGGCCATACCCAGTTATCGGTATCAGATCCAAACTTTCCTATTGATTCCGGTGGAGCACCTACCAATCGGACGTCTCGGAATGTGGTCGTCACAAATGCAAAATATTGATTTCCATCAAAAAACGGGCGAATAATCACGTCTTGATAGGATTCAAGCTTGTAATTTTTCTTCACCATAGATAGGTTTTTATCAACTATTTTTTGACGATCTTCAAGGTTTTTTTCTGCATCAACACCAGCTAAAACAAGTGAAGTCACATCTTCAATATAATCTATAAATGTGGCAGTCAAGCCTGGATTTGACAATTCTTCGCTTAGGTTTTTCGCCCAAAATCCATTTTTGATATAATTGTGTTCCACGGAAGAATGTGACTGAATTTCACCATATCCACAGTGATGATTGGTGAGTAATAAACCCTGAGGCGAAATTACTTCCGATGTGCAAAATCCACCAAAATGTACCACAGCGTCCTTGAGAGAACCTTTATTGATACTATAAATATCATCAGCGGACATCTTCATCCCCATGCTTTTCATCTCTGACTCATTCAAGAGTTTTAAAAGCTGAGGTAACCACATCCCTTCACCGGCAAAGGCTGTTGCTGATGAAAAAACTAAAAGTAAAATCAAGAATCGTTTCATTACGTTCACTATTATGTTGGTGGCAAATATAACAATAGATGTATAAATCTCTAAATATCCTGATCAGATTGCCGTTTAGACATTATTTTTTCTTGCTGTTCGATGCTTTCATCGTGGATGGATTTGATTATTTTTGAGATAAACTCTTCGCTTAGTTGGGCATCATGACCTCTCTTTATAAATTTTTCTAGTATTTCCTTCCAACGTTGTGACTGCAAAATCACAATATTATGGTCTTTTTTGTAGTGGCCTATTTCTCTGACTATTTCCATTCGCGAAGTGAGAATATTGATAATCTCATCATCAATAAGGTCGATTTTCTTTCTAAGGCGTTCAAGGTACTCAATTGCTTCATTTGAGACTTGATGTTCGGGTTGTCTGATGATCAATTGGTGGATGATATTTGCATACACCTCGGGCGTCACCTGCTGTTTGGCGTCACTCCATGCATCGTCCGGCTGTATATGGCTCTCAATCATTAACCCATTAAAATCCAAATCAATAGCTTGCTGAGCAATTTTTCCAAGCATATCCCTTCTACCACAGATGTGGCTTGGATCATTGATCATAGGAATGTTTGGCATTGCAGTTTTAAAATCAATAGCGATCTGCCACTGTGGCCTATTGCGATACACTTTCTCACCACTGAAATAGAAGCCTCTATGTATGGCTCCGACTTTTTGTAAACCGGCATTGAGTAATCGTTCCATTCCACCTATCCAAAGTTCTAAATCGGGTGAAACGGGATTCTTTAAGAATACTGGAATATCCACACCTTTTAAAGTATCAGCCACTTCTTGTACCGCAAATGGATTGACAGTAGTCCGAGCGCCTATCCAAAGTATATCAATTCCAGCATTGAGACACGCTTCTACATGATCACTATTTGCCACTTCTACCATGACAGGCAAACCAGTGATTTCTTTAACTTTCTGAAGCCACTGTAATCCAATTTTTCCTACTCCTTCGAATGCTCCAGGTCGAGTTCGAGGTTTCCAAATACCGGCTCTGAAGACATGAATTTGACCTGTCTTCTGAAGCCTCACGGCAGTTTCGATCACTTGATCTTCCGTTTCAGCACTACAAGGCCCGGAAATGAGTAGTGGTTTATGATGATCTGCGATCCAAGACATATAAAAAATATTTGATGTCAAATTTACATTTGCACAAAGTACTCGAATATTGAGATGACAAATGTAAAGGGTATTTTGATTTAATCCTTAGAGTATGTTTAAAATTTATCCTTTAGCAAGAAAATGTTGTATTTTGGCTACATATTCGTTAAATTTTTCGTCGAATTTCCCACATTCGACTGCAAAATTTGCCTTTTTTCGCTCAATATATTTCCATTTTATTATCCAAAAACAAAATTTAAACATACTCTTACTTTTTTTGGTTTTTGCAACCATCAGCAAGGAATTTTTTCTATTGTAAAATGTCACAATATTGTAAAAGTACACAATAAATTGAGAAGATTTAATGTGCATGAATGGTTCACTGACTTTTTTAATTGAATAAAAATCATGACATTATATGCATTTAATGCAAAATATATACATATTAAATATTGTTTTTACGGAATTATATTTGCAAATTTAGCTTTCTAATATGTAGAACATTAGATGTGCTAGAGTAAAAATAAATCTTCTCAAAACGATGAATAGATCTGTCACAAACCTGAGAATTTCTATAAAAACCTTACCTTTGCAGTCCAAAAATATTGAAATTGGACCATGAAATTGTACACACAGTATCTGGTCAAAATAGCGCAAAATATGTAATGTTTTCTTTGAAGTAGATTTTTGCGCAATATCACAAATCTTCCTAACAAAATAGGGATAAATGAAACAGTTTTTCTTCACAATCATCCTCCTCTTCGGGGCGAATTTTCTCTTTTCACAAAATGTAGTTGACACAATAATTGAGCGCGACATAAGTCCTATTACAATTTTGGCTTCTCGATACATAAACGACATACAAAGATTAACATCCATTCAAGGAACCTATATTTTTGATGGGAAAAAAAGTGAAGTGATCAATATTTCAAAAAAAAATTCGGCGTTTGCAGAAAAGTATGGGCGACAGATTTTTGCTAAAATTCCCGGTGTCTTTGTCTATGATATGGATGGGACTGGCAATCAAGTCAATATTTCAACCCGAGGATTGGATCCGCATAGAAGTTGGGAGTTGAATATTCGCAAAGATGGAATATCTACCAATTCTGATATGTATGGATATCCAGCCAGTCACTACAACATTCCTATGGAAGCTGTGGAGAAAATCGAATTGGTGCGTGGAATTGGTTCTCTGCAATATGGTGCGCAATTTGGTGGAATGATCAATTATGTCAGCAAAGAACCTGACAGCACAAAAAAATTCGCATTGGAAAGCATTAACTCAGTGGGATCATATGGTTTGATCAGCTCTTATCTTGGAGCATCAGGTAAATTGGGCAAATTCAGGTATTACACTTGGGCGAATTCAAAAAAAATTTCAGGATATAGAAAAAGCAGTGCTTCAACCTATGATGCTGAAGGTTTTTCATTGTATTATGATGGTATCAAAAATGCTGTTCTGAAATTGGATTGGACACATTCCAACTACATTACTCAACTTCCCGGCCCTCTCACTGACAGCATGTTTCTTCTTAATCCACAGATGGCTACAAGGTCTCGCAATTATTACCAACCCAATATTCATATTCCTTCCATTTCCCTTGATATGAAATTGGGTAATTCTATGAAGGTACAATTAACAACTTCAGCTGTCATAGGTGCTAGAAATAGTGTTCAATTTGACAAACCGGCGACTGTTGCGGACTCCATCGTTCACTCTACATTTCAATATAATCCTAGACAAGTGGATATTGACCATTTTAATAGCTATACTTCGGAGTTGCGGTTATTGAAATCATATAAGTCTTTTGGTAATACAAGTTTTTTCTCCTCCGGACTTCAATATATGAATAACGATTTGCATCGACAACAACAGGGTTTGGGCACCACTGGTGTCGATTTTGATCTAAGTCTTATGAAACCGGGTTGGGGTAGAGATTTACATTTCAAAACAAATAATTTGGCAATATTTTTTGAAAATCACTGGACAATAACGCCAAAATTGTCATTCAATGCGGGAGGAAGAATGGAATTAGGAAAAACGAGATTGAGCGGGACGACAGTTTATTATCCGGATGGTCAGTTGAATAATGAAATCACGCATAAATTCCCACTATTTGGATTGAGCAGTCAATATAATATTTCGGATAATATACACTTTTATGGTGGTTTGTCTCAAGCGTATAGACCTGTCATTTTAAAAGACATAGTGCCACAATCCATTTACGAAATCACGGACAAAAACCTAAAAGACGCCAAGGGTTATGTTATCGAAATCGGAAATCGTGGTTCTTGGAAAAATATACGTTGGGATGTTTCTTTGTTTGATGTCCAATATGATCATCGAATTGGCACTTTGGCTATGACTGATTCCATAGGTAATCTACTAATTTACAGAACAAATATCGGAAACTCTAGAACAAAAGGAGTAGAGTGCTTTATTCAGAGTGACATTAGTTTGAGCCAAAAGGCTTCAATTTCGATTTTTACGTCCACTTCATATATGGATGCCAGATATGACAAGGCAACGATCAAATCTGGCTCTACCAATGAGGATGTAAGTGGAAACTATGTAGAAAGCGTACCAAACTGGATTTCTAGAAATGGATGTACATATGTATATTTGGGCTTTCGTGCGTCGCTTTTATACAGCTATACCGGATCAAGTTTTGCCGACGCACTCAATTCAATCCAACCCAATGCAAGCGGTTCTACAGGTTTGGTTCCTGCATATCAAATTGTTGATTTTAATTTCAATATCAAACTATCAAGCCACATTCAATTAAGATGCAATGTCAATAATATTTTTAATGAGCACTATTTTGTAAAACGACCACAATTTTATCCTGGTCCCGGAATTTGGCCATCTGATGGTAGGACATATTCTGCAACGGTAACCATTAAGATATAATGTTTTGACTAATATAATTTAAGATTCAAGTCATTTTTTCTTGCAATTTCTATTGACATATTTGGGATAAAGACAATGCTATTCACAAAGAAGAATACCAAACGCATATAAGAATTTTGGGATAACATTTTGCGTTTATATGGAAGAATCTGATGTAATTCTATTGAGAAACTTCATTTTTTGTCATTCGATAATGTAGTATTATATAAGTGTATTTCGAGTTTTTATCACAACAATATCCATCCTATTGCTGTTAAGGCAGTACTTAATTTTTCAAAGTAAATTTTCAAAATCAAATATTATGGCTTTTAAACTTCCGGAATTAGGATATGCTTTTGATGCATTGGAACCACATATAGATGCGCGCACCATGGAAATTCATTATTCTAAGCACCATGCTGGATATACGAACAATCTGAACAATGCGATTCAAGGTTCACCACTAGAAAATCAGAGCATAGAAGAAATTCTAAAACATTTAGACATGTCCAATAATGCTGTCAGAAATAATGGTGGAGGATTTTACAATCATGGTTTGTTTTGGGAGAGCATTCACCCTGAAGACCGTGGGAGATTATCCGGTCCATTAAAAGATGCTATTGAAGCAAAATATGGTACTAAAGATGACTTTATCAAGAAGTTCTCTGATGCTGCTGCGACAAGATTTGGTTCTGGTTGGGCTTGGTTATGTGTGCATTCTGACGGTTCTGTGGATGTGTGCAGTACTGCCAATCAAGATAACCCACTCATGCCGGGTATAGGCTGTGGTGGAAAGCCTATTTTGGGACTTGATGTATGGGAACATGCTTACTACCTTCATTATCAAAACCGACGTGCAGATTATATTACTGCTTTCTGGAATGTTGTCAATTGGAATGAAGTAGAAAGAAAATATGCAAATAGTTAGGAATCACCGTCTTTTTAGGCTGTGCATTCTTTAATCAGAGAATCAATGAGCTTTACCACAGTGGTAAGGCTCATTTTATTTTAATGGATTTAGATTTTTCCTAATATTCATTTATCTTTGTGCAGTTTAAAACCTAAAATTCTTGTTTGAGTTATTTAGAAGAAATATTGTACTCAATAGTATATTATTATTGCCATATATCTGTATTCTAAGGATAGGACAATTGATAAATCCTATCGGATACACCATGACAGAACAAGAAACTCTCATTACACGCCAATTATTTTTATATCTTGATAGTCCTGTGATCCAACAATGGTTGGCTGTTATTTTGATCTTTATCCAAGCATTACTGGTCAACTATATTACAAATAGGCATAAGCTATCACATGAAAGCACTTTATTTTCCGGAGCATTGTATGTCATTTATGTGACTTTGTTTGTGACAAATTCTGCCTTGACTCCGGCTCTCATCGCAAATACGTTTATCATTTTGGCTGTAGAGAGTTTACTGCAAACATATAAAGCTACTGACGATGTGGCGCATGTGTTCAACACTGCTTTTTTTCTAAGTTTAGCGGCGCTTATATATCCTCCTTACATTTTTGGATTTATCTTTGGATATATGTCTTTGGCATTTTTATATACCATGAGATTTAGAGCAATTCTTCAGTATCTAATAGGATATCTCGTTCCTCCATTTTTACTGTTTACAGTGAGTTTGTTTGCGGAAGGTTTGAAGCCTTTTTCAGAATTGTATTTACATTATTTAGTCACATTACCTAAGTTTAATCCTTTAGGTTTGAAGGATATTATACCGTTAGCAGCATTTGGTATCACATTGATATTTGTTATTTTGAGTCTAAGTTCTATAACCCTTAAAAAAACGATTCAGGCACAAAAAAAGATTGAGGTGTTTTATTTACTTCTTGTGTTTTTGGGATTAGGTTTTTTCTCGGTGAATTCTGAGTCTTTTGAACTTCAAATTGGGCTTGCCATACCGGTTTCTGTCCTTGTAGGCATATTTATCAGTGACTCAAAATCTAAACTTACGCATGAACTGTATCATATACTTTTAGTTGCCATCATTTTTATCACATATTTTAAAATATTTAATGTTTAATCTGGAATTTTATATTGAATTATGGAATTAGTTAGTGAAAGTGCGGTTAAACTTTTATTAAAACGTAACCAGCATTACATATACAACGGTACAATTGATGTACTTTTGCGTTCATTTATATGAGAATTTGGTTTGAGCCTTTTAAAAATCCTGAATTTTATTCAAAATCAATTAAACAATTATGCGCACTACATTTATAATTATTTTTATGGCATTTTCATTTTTCAAAGTTTTTTCTCAAAAAATTGTCTCTCCGGTCAAGTGGAATTTTGAAATTGTTCAGGGTTTAGATCACAATTATAAAATCCTAGCTACTGCGACTATTGATAAGGGATGGGTTTTATATTCTCAATTTACATCTGATGAAGGGCCGATTCCTACTTCTTTCTCGGTACAAAATGAAGATGTCACATTTGTTGAAGACACTGAAGTGATAAAGGAAATGGATGAAGTCTTTGAAGTAGAAGTACTAAAATTCAAAAAAGAAGCAAAGTTTTCGTATTCATTACCGGATATTGGTCAAGACCATATTTCGGGTTATGTAGTGTACATGACGTGTGACGGTGCTAGATGTCTTCCACCGGTAAAAGCAGAATTTAATTTTAATCTAAGAAATTGATCTTTATGCAATTCAAGATTTTCAGATATTTTATATATGTATTTTTAATCTTTTCTTCAGTAAAAGGTTGGTCACAGTCAAAAGTGTTCAATCCCGTAAAATGGAGCTTCAAGATAGAACACATAAAAGATAATGAGTATAAACTCATTTATAGAGCCGATATTGAAAATGGGTGGACCGTTTATTCTCAATATACATCTGACGAGGGTCCGGTTCCAACTTCCATCAATTATGAAGAAAAGGATGGTATTCAGCTTTTAGGAAAGGCAACAGAATCCGGAAGTAAAAAGGAAGGACATGATAAATATTTCGATGTCGATGTTGTGAAGTTTTTGTCAGATAAACCCTTTGTTATAGAGCAGAAAATCAAAGTCATTGATCCTAAAAAACATATCATGGGTTATGTCAATTTCATGTCATGTGATCACGAAAAATGTCTGCCACCCACAGATGAAGACTTTACCTTTACAGTTCCACCATCTGCTTCAGCAACAACAGCAGAAGTTGTTGCTCCAAGCCCCAAAGATAAACCGGTTCAACCTGCCACACAAATTGAAAAGCCTACTGTAGTTGAATCAACCAAGTCTGGCGTTGATACAACCGTAAAAACCATAGAAACTAAAGAAACACCTCCTCAGGTTGTTGATACTGGAGCAGTAAGCTTTGGAAATATTTCAGCCAAGATTACAGGAAATCAAATCAATCAGCAGGTACCAACATTATTGAGTTCTTATAAGAATCCATTGACGGGTTGTGGCGGAGAAGCACCTGAAAAAAGTGGATATTTATGGACTTTTATCTTCGGGTTTATTGGAGGCCTATTTGCATTGTTGACGCCGTGTGTATTTCCAATGTTGCCTATCACCATTAGTTTTTTTACCAAGGATACGAAGAGGAAAGGCTGGGTCAATGGTTTGATCTATGCAGCTTCCATTATTATTATCTATGTCGTTATCGGTCTATTGATAACAATTATTGCAGGTCCGGAAGCTCTGAATAGACTCTCCACCAACTGGATCGCCAATACCTTATTTTTCATTATATTTATCATTTTTGCTTTCTCATTCTTTGGGTTTTATGAGATCACTTTGCCTTCCAGCTGGAGCACAAAGAGCGATCGCATGGCGGATAAAGGAGGTCTCATTGGGATTTTCTTCATGGCATTTACACTTGCCTTAGTATCTTTCTCATGTACAGGGCCCATCATTGGCACTGCATTGGTAGAGGCTTCTTCCAAGGGAGAATATATGGGTCCATTTTTAGTAATGCTGGGATTTTCAAGTGCACTAGCGTTACCATTTGGACTATTTGCAGCGTTTCCTGCATGGTTAAATACCCTTCCTAAATCCGGTAGTTGGATGAATTCTGTAAAAGTCGTACTTGGATTTTTGGAGCTTGCTTTGGCTCTGAAATTTTTATCAACGGCAGATCTAACTAATGGATGGGGATTTCTGAGATATGAGCTGTTTATGGGATTATGGGTCTTGGTATTTATTGGGATGGCACTTTATTTATTTGGATTCATAAAATTTCCACATGATAGCCCCTTGAAGAAATTAAGTCCATTGCGCATAGGTTTTGGTGTACTTGCTGTTGCTGCAGTGATTTATTTGCTTTCAGGATTTAAAATCAATGAGACCACGAAAGAATATAATGCATTATCGCTGATGAGTGGATTGGCGCCACCGTCAAGTTATACATACTTTTTAGAAAAACCGTCAGTAGATCCTTCCATCAAAGCAAAATACATGTCTTATACAAAATGTGCTAATAACATCAACTGTTTTAAAGATTATTTTGAAGGTATGAATTATGCAAAAGAAGTTGGGAAACCGGTTATGTTGGATTTTACAGGATATGGATGTGTCAACTGTAGAAAAACAGAGGAACACATTTGGGTGGACGAAAGGGTGCGCAAAATATTGAATGACTCGCTTGTCCTGATCTCACTGTATGTAGATGACGATACGCCTGTGACACCTGTTTATAGCTCTGAAATTACCGGTCAAAAATTAAGAAATGTGGGTAAGAAATGGGCGGATTTTCAGATTGTAAACTTTGAGCAAAACTCACAGCCATTGTATGTCATTACATCCAATGATCAACAAGTGATTACACGACCAAGACCGTTTGTAGAAGGCATAGATGGTTACTTGGAGTTTCTTGAGTGTAGTCTGAAGTCTTTTAGAGAATTGAATCCTATAAAAAATGAATAAATGGTGAAAATAATGAAATTTCTTTTTCCAATTTTGGTCTTGTTATTGAGCTTCACTTCTTGTGAGGATATTGAGCAGACGAGAACTGATCAGTTGAATATCGATTTAAAATTGATTGATCAATATGTTAGTGATCAAAATCTAGTGATGAAGAAGACAGATGATCCTATCTATTATCTGGTTGAACAACCGGGCACATCCGAACATCCACAATTGCAACATACTGTCACTGTAAAGTACAAAGGTTATTTCTTAGATGGTACCGAATTTGATAGTGGAAATGAAGTGGACATTGAACTATATAATACCATAGAAGGATGGCAGATTGCTTTACCACTGATTGGTATCGGCGGCATAATGAAAGTCATTATCCCATCAGAATTTGCTTATGCCGGCAATGAAATTGAGGGAAGAAAAAACGCAGTTTTAGCATTTGACATAGAGTTGATAAATTTCAAATGACATGGCGTAATCCCATAGCAATTTTTGGAATCGCCTTACTCGCTTTTTTGGGATGTAGCAGCGATATTACCGATATTGAGATTGAAACTATACAGACCTATGTTGCGGAAAATAAACTTGCAATAGATACAAGTTATAATGATGTTTTCATCCATTTTGACAACTACGGAGATACAGCTGAGCATATGTCAGATGCCTCATATGTGACTATGAAATATGTGGGGTTTTACTTGGATAATGAAGTGTTTGATAGTACTGCAACCAATCAGCCTGTAACTATAAAATTATCTTCATTGATTTCAGGACTTCAGTTAGGGCTAGTACATTTTGGCAAGGGCGGTTCAGGATACTTATTCATCCCGTCATATCTAGGATTTGACAATAAACCTCCATATGGAATGAGAAAAAATGCAATTTTGGCATATCAAGTAGAAATATTAGATTATTAGTATGATTTTTTGCTATAAATCAATGAAATTCTAAACACTGCAATAATTTTGACTACTTTTGTTATAATTTAATCCAATAGTTATGCAAAGGTTCATATTAGTTTTAATATACATGGTTTTGGCAAATTTTATGTGGAGTCAGTGCCAATTATCCAATATGACTGCGGAAGCGACAGAGTGTAACGCTTTAGGAAAGTTTTATGTGCATCTTAATTTTGAACACCAAGGAAATTCTGACTCTTTTACGATAGTTGGTAATGGTAAAAACTACGGAAGGTTTGCTTATAATCAGCTCCCCATAGAGTTTGGACCACTGACTGCCAATTGCAGTACAAACTATGAATTTTTAGCAAGGGATGTCAACCACGAATCATGCACTACTTTTATCAACTTCGGACAAAAATGCTGTGATAATCAATGTGCTATAAAATTTGTTGAACCGAAGGCAAGCGCTTGCGAGAATGGCTCGTTCTCCGTTTCTTTTGGATTAAATCATGAACTTGCTCCTACAAATGGCTTTGATTTATATGCCAATAATAAATTTATAGGTTATTACAGTTATGAAGATTTACCCATTAAAAATTTAAAAATAGAATCCAATAAATCCGGTGAGCAAAACTTTATCGTGGCTTGTGCCAATGACCAGCCACATTGCTGCGACACCTTATATTTCGAGAATGATTGCTATTGCCATTTTAATAATATCAAATACCAAATCGTAGAGTGTAATGAAGATTCGGAGACATTTTCTATTCGATTTAATTTCAAATATGCCAATGTCATAGATAGTTTTAAGGTCGGCGGAAATGGACATAATTACGGCACATTTAGCTATCACGATCTCCCAATAAAAATAGATAGCTTACCATTCAAATCTGATGGTGCATACGAGTTTCTGCTTGTAGATACGCATGACCCATTATGTTTCGGTGTTTTGGAGGTTCCACACATAGATACATGTATTTATCATTGCAATATAAGTGAGATCAAAGCAAAACCGACAGATTGTAACGCAGACAATGTGTTCTATGTAAATTTATCTTTCAATTCGTTTAATACAGGTTTAAAAGGATTCATAGTTAGGGGCAACGGAGTCATTTATGATACTTTAGAATATGGAATGGATCTGTATAAAATTGGTCCTTTGAAGGGAGATTGTACCACATTATATGAATTTGCGGTTGTAGATATTGAAAATCCTGATTGCAGATCTGTGACCCACTTGCCTGAACCTGTATGTTGTAAATCCTGCCAATTGTCAGAATTGACGCTGAAGGAATCATGCGAAAACAACCTCTTGGATAATGTAATTTTGAATTTAAATCACACAGGTACAAGTGCCAATTTCAACCTGTTTATCAATGGAGTTTTAATAGGTAAATATGCATATAGCCAATTGCCACTGATTATACCTTCCACCGTATTTAAGCAGACAAGAAATAGTATTCTTGTCAAGGATGGGGAAATAGACGGTTGTGCAATAGATAAAATATTGGAAATAACTTGTCATTTGAAAGAATGTGGATTTCAGCCATTTGACGTGATCACATCAGATTGTGTCAATGGTCAATATTACATCAAGATACCGATCAATAATCCGGGTCATGGAAGCAAGGGATTTACGGTTAAATTGGATGGTGTTCTATTGGGTACCTATGAGTATGGTAAGGATTATTATCCTTTTGGCCCATTTGAAAGCAATTGTGATAAGGTTCACAACTTGGTCATTAGAGATGTAGAATTCGAATCTTGTGTTATTGAGACAAAGTATGGTCCCGTTTGTTGTTCTGAATGTGACCTTAAAAATCTAGCAGTAACCACTACCGACTGCACTGAGGATGGAAGATTTTATGCATTACTGAAATTTACATCATCCTTGAAAGGTGTTCATCCTATTGTTGTCAAGGTCAATAATAATAATTTTGATACACTGTACCATAATTTGGATGTATATGAGATAGGCCCACTTGAGAGTAATTGTGGTGAAGCACATAAGTTTTTGATATACGACTTAAACAATCCTGATTGTGCTGAGGATATTCGTTTAGCGGAACCAAAATGTTGCGAATCATGCTCGATCAGTGACCCGACTATATCATTGGGTCCATGTGAGGATGGGCATTTTACATTGACATTGAATTTCGAGCATTTACATAATTCCAATGGATTCAAGGTCAAAACAAACGACATCGTTTCTTCTTTTTTATACAGTGACCTTCCTGTGAGTATCACTCTCAAAGGGAACACGCCGTATAACATATCTATTTGGGACAACGAGAGAGAAGATTGCTTTAGCAAGTTTACACTTCCTGCTGTAGAATGTACAACAGGTACAAACACCTGGGCATCGCAAGATTTTGTTATTACTGACATGCCAGATTACATCATCATAGATAGTCCAAGTAAGTGTGAAGTTAGTTTGATACAATTGGATGGTAGGCTTATTCAGAAACTTAGTCATGATGGCGGACGTAAAGAAATAGAAAAAGGAAACCTACCAACAGGTGTGTATATCTTGAGTGTTGCTTCACAACGTGCACATCTATCTAAAAAAGTGGTTGTATTGCATTAAATAAAAAGTAAATCGAGTATTTCGCTGATTGAAAGATTTTTTATAGAGACATACAGAAATTTTGACAATACGTTACTTGTTGGTGATCTTTTGATTACAAATAAATTATTTTAATTTTAAAAATTCTGCGAGGCAAAATAGCTTGTATATCGTATATTCATAGTATTTTTGCACCGCAATTTTGATAAGGTACCTTAGCTCAGTTGGTAGAGCAACGGACTGAAAATCCGTGTGTCCCCAGTTCAAATCTGGGAGGTACCACAATAAAAGGTAGTATTTGTTAGTATAACATTACTACCTTTTTTATTTTTGGTATTTTTCAAAACTAATACTGACTTTTTCAAATATGCATTCGTTATCAAAAATTTTGAGTTTTCCTCTTATAATCTTGGCCATTTTGATTTATTTTTGGGGAAGCAAGGATTCACTTTCAGTTTGGTTTGCATTGCCGGTTTTATTACTGGTAGTTTTGTATGTGTTTCAGGGGCCGATAGATTATTGGGGGATGATGCATTTTCCGCCGAAGTTTGATTCTAAAATTTTGGAATGGTTGAACGGGAATTTTCCGCCATTTGCTGCATTGTCCAATGATTCTCAGGAGATTTTTAAGAAAAGACTGATGATCTATATGGATTCTCGTCTCTTTCAAACGGTTGGTGCTGAAATGGGAGAAGTACCAGCGGATATTAAGGCAATGGTGGCTGCTCATGGAATAATGATGGGATTTTACAAAGATGATATTTTGATTGGAGATTTTGATCGGATTTATTTATACAAACATCCATTTCCGACGCCCGACAAACCATACTTACATACTGTGGAGACAAACACAGAAGATGGCGTTTTTATTTTTTCATTGGAGCAAGCGATCAATTGTGTGGTGAGACCCGATATGTTTTATAATATCTTATACCACGGATATGCATTGGCTTTTATATATCTGTATAATGACAAGTTTTCAGCTGATTTTGAGAATTATACACAAGAGATTTTAGCAGCGACCGGATTTACGAAAGAAATAATATGCACTCAGCTTGGTGAATCTGAGATCGACCACAAAGCACTTCATATTGCGTTTTACTTCAGCCATCATGACGTGTATTCTTCCACCTTGCCTGAACTTTCCAAATTTTTAGACGGCATTTTCAAAAACTAAATAGTAGGATTTCGAATAACTAATTAGGTGTTTTTCAGACTATAGGTCATGAAAAAGGCCACCAATTTTTTGGTGGCCTTTAATAATTTATAACCTATTTATTATTCTTTTGGACTTTCTATCATTTTGGACTTTTCAACCTTAGGCTTTTTAGCAGGTCTATCATCGTCCTTATTTTCATCCATATCATTGCCCTCCTTGGAATGCTTTTCTTTATACTTTTTGGCTTTATCCTTGTTCATTTTGGCTTTACCTTTTCCTTTTTTTTCTGCTTGCTCCTTGCCATTCATGTTTTTGTCATGATTTTCTTTACCTTTCATTTTACCGTGTTTCTCGCCTTCTTTTTGAGCTTTTTCGGCTTTTTTCTGTGCCTTTTCAGCTTCTTTTTGAGCCTTTTTTTCTTCTTTTGTCAGCTTCTTTTGCTCGAGTTTTGCATTTTTTTCAAGGTTATTTTCTTTTGCCACTTCAGAAGCTTGAGTAGGTAACCCTTTTTGTCCTTTGTTGGTTTGTTTTTGTGCGCTTGCATTGAAAGCAAATCCCATGATGATCATCAAAACGAATAATAAAATTTTGTTTCTCATTTCAATAAATTTAATTTTTAAAAAAATATTTGACAATTATAATGATAAGACTCTTATGATTGATGAATGTATCAAAAATGAAATAGATTTAACGAACATTTATGATTTATTGATGTAGATCATTAAGTTTATTTTTGGGGAAGAAACATAAATTCAAATGTATATTTTTTGTCTCATATTTCGTACAAACTTAATTTTTTAATAGCTTTGTGTAACTTTTTAGTTTTTATCCGTCATTATTTGGAAATATCTTCAAAAGGCCGAACATTTTGATAGTTAATCTTTTGAATCCCATCATTGTCAACAGCGAAGTAAAGAGTTGTAGTGATGAAGAAGCGTTAGACCAGTACATTTTGACCCAAAACGTCAATTACTTTAATCTACTATACGATAGATATAGTAATAAGGTATTTGCAAAATGTATTTCAATGCTAAAAAGACCTGATATGGCAGAAGATGCTACGCAGGAGATTTTTGTCAAAGTGTTGTTGAGTGTCTCAAAATTCAGTGGTAGATCAAAATTTTCAACCTGGCTGTACTCTATTACTTACAATTACTGCATTGATCAAATCAGAAAGGAACAAAAGCAAATTGTGCAACACATTGAAGATTTTAGATATGTCGATGTCACGGATGATGGAATGTATGACGCTGAAATATTGGAAACCAATGTAATGCGATTGAAAAGTGTATTAGTGGAATTACATTCGGATGATATGAGCATTCTATTGATGAAATACCAAGATGACATGTCTATAAAAGAGATTTGTGATGTCATAGGGAAAACAGAAAGTGCCGTAAAAATGAAGCTTCTAAGAGCTAAAGAACGGTTTTTAAAAATTTATAACAGCATGTATGCTGATAGTGTAGAGGTTTAATTATATGCAAAATAAAGAAAACAATTTTAAAAAATTAGAGCAATATTACATTGCACAAAGGCCGGACAAAGGCCAAGAAACAAAGGCGAACGTAATGTCACAAAAGGCTGTTTTTGGTTTTATCTCAAATGTAGTAGATCTTTTTCTACCGAAGGTGATCAGTGTCATATCAAATGCTCTTGATGCTAGGAGCGGCCAAATGCACAAAAAATAAAAATATCAGATTATGTTGTCTGCAGTACTTATGTTTGGCCAAGAGATCCAACAAGCACTCACTGAGATGCTCGTGGGATTAGTAGGTGCCATACCAAAATTTATAACTGCGCTTGTTATCCTTATTATCGGGCTCATCGTTGCTAATATTGGTAAAAAGATGAGCATAAGGCTATTGAAAAAACTCAACATAGATGTGCTAGGTCAGAAATTAAATGGCATAGACATCCTTCAAAAAAACAATATTGAAATAAAGTTATCTGTCCTTATCGGAAAGTTCATCTATGGAGTGGTGATGTTGGTATTTGTGATGACAGCCATAGGTGTTTTGGATTTGCCTGTTTTGGCAGAATTGATTCGGGATTTGATCAGATTTATTCCAAATTTGATTGCGGGATTTATCATCCTTATTTTTGGATTATTGCTATCGGATGGTCTAAAAAATGTTGTGTACACGACGTGCAAAAGCTTAGGAATGCCATCTGCCAGTTTGATATCTAATTTTGTTTTTTATTTTGTTTTCATCAATATTTTAATTGTAGCGTTGTCTCAAGCCAGCATCAATACAAGTTTTATTGAGCAGAATATTTCCATTATCATTGCTGGTGGTGTTTTGGCATTTTCCATAGGTTATGGTTTAGCTTCAAAGGATATCGTTTCCAGTTTTTTAGCATCATTTTATACCAAAGATAGGGTGAAGATAGGAGATAAAGTTACAGTCAATGGTGTTACAGGAATTATTGTGGATTTGGATAAAACTTCTATTACAATTGATACTTCAGACAGTAAAATTATCATTCCGCTAAGCACCTTAATAAAAGAAAATATAGAAATTTATCATTAAAAAATTCAATAAAACACAAAACAGATTATTTATGAGACACTTTTTTACATTATTGTTTTTTATGGTCGGTGTTACTATATTGTCAGCACAGACGCTGGACGACCTTAAAAAAGAAAAATCGGATTTAGAAGCCAAACTAGCGCCTGTGGTAGCTGAATCGGATGCACTAAAAGCCAAGATTGATGAAGTCAATGGGAAGATTTCTGCTTTCCCGGGATGGTATAAAGGTTTCTTTGGTCTGGTAGGTGCCAATTTCTCTAGTAGAAATGACTGGTTTGCAGCAGCAGATCTTAAAAATTCAAAAACGAGTTCCATCAATATGTCCCTAAATGCATTTTTAATAAACAATGGAAGTAAATACTTCTGGAGAAACAAGGGTTCATTAAGTTTGGGATGGCAAAAACAAAATATTTCCGGAGATGCTGGAGCCAAGTATCAACCAGTTGCAGACCAATTGAATATTTCATCTTTGTATGGATACAAACTTTCTTCAAAATTGGCAGCTTCAGTTTTGGGTGAATATAGAACTTCAGTTTTAAATTATACAGATAGTATTGGCAATAAATTTAGCTCTTTCAATAATCCAGGATATCTAGATATTGGAGCAGGTGTAACGTACACGCCAATTAAAAATATGGTTTTGGTTTTCCACCCATTGAACTATAACTATATTTTTTCAAAATCAGATAATACATTTACTTCATCTTTGGGTTGTAAGATCATGGGGGATTATAATACTACAATCTATAAAGGTATCGCTTGGAGATCCAATTTGTCAGCATTTTTTAGTTATAAAAACGCAGATCCAGCTCTCCATAATGGAACTTGGACAAACTGGTTTGGATTCAAAATATTCAATGGTATAGGTGTAGGTATTGAGCATGCACTTAGGTATAGTCCGGTAGAAGGTAGCTTATTGGGGATTGGTAAAAAGCTTCAGTCATACTACATCATTGGCCTGACTTACACGATATAAAGAATATCAATAACTTATAAATAAAGCCGCTTGTTAATATGTTGATAAGCGGCTTTTTCAATTAAATAAAAATGACTACCTTTGCCGAATATTGAAAAACCATTCATGAAGCCATCTATTCCAAAAGGAACAAGGGATTTTTTGCCGCATCAGATCAGTAAGCGAAAGCATATATTTAAAATTATAGAAGAAACTTTTACAACTTTCGGTTACCTGCCCATAGAAACGCCAACACTGGAAAACCTCTCTACACTTTTGGGTAAATATGGGGATGAGGGAGATAAACTGATCTTCAAAGTATTGAATAATGGGGACTTTCTTTCAGACTCAAATGCTCAAGATTTGATGGAGAAAAATTCTCAAAAGATTCTTTCATCTATTTCAAAAAGAGGATTGCGGTATGACCTCACGGTGCCTTTTGCACGATTTGTGGTGATGCACCAAAATGAAATTTCCTTCCCTTTCAAAAGGTATCAGATTCAAACTGTTTGGAGGGCAGATAGACCACAGAGAGGCAGATACCAAGAGTTTTATCAATGCGATGCTGATGTTGTAGGCTCTTCATCCTTGATGTATGAAGCAGAATTGGTGCAGATCTATGCATCCGTATTTCATAAACTCAACCTGAAGACCAAAATCTATATCAATAATAGAAAAATTTTATTTGGCATAGCTGAACTTGCTCAATTGACAGAAAATTTTGTGGAAATGACTGTTTCCATTGATAAACTTGATAAGATCGGAATAGAGAATGTAAGGTTGGAGATGTTGGAAAAAGGTTTGCCAGAATCTTCCGTGGATAAAGTTTTAGAATGTTTAAAGTGTAAAAATATCGCTGATCTTGAGGCAATTTTTGAAGAAGGATCAGTGGGGGCTCATGGCGTGAGAGAAGTTCTTGATGTTATGGAATATTTGGATAATGGAGTGCCAAATTTGGAGTTTGACATCACTCTTGCAAGAGGATTAAATTACTATACCGGATGTATCTTTGAAGTGAAAGTAGATGAGGACGCCTATCCGGGATTTAAGATGGGAAGTATCGGAGGCGGAGGCAGATATGATGATCTTACTGGTGTATTTGGTTTAAAAAATGTTTCTGGTGTAGGTGTTTCATTTGGTGCAGAGCGCATCTATGACGTCATGGATGAGTTGAATCTTTTTCCTACTGATATACAGAAAGACATAGACATTTTATTCATTGCCTTGGATGAGAATAGTCATAAAAAGGCGTTCTCGGAAGTCACAAAATTGAGAAACACTGGCATAGCAGCGGATATTTATCCCGAACCTACAAAATTAAAAAAGCAAATGTCTTATGCCAACGCTCGAAATGTTCCGTATGTAGCTATCATAGGAGAAAGCGAGTGTGAGAGAAATGTAGTGTCATTAAAAGACATGGTTTCTGGTGCCCAAGATGAAGTTTCAATGGAGGACTTGGTAAATAAAATAAGTATTGGCTCCTAACGAATCAATCAAGTCATCGAAAAAATAATAAAATATCATTAAAATCGTTAGTTTAAGTTTAGATATGGATTATAAGAAGTATTTGATATTTGTATTTTTTGTCTCCTTCATTCCGTTCACTCACAGCCAGAAAGGTATTGAATTGGGAGGTTGGATCGGAAGCAGTTTTTATTTTGGGGATCTCAATACAACTATGAGGATTCAGAAACCGGGACTGGCGTTTGGAGTTTTAGGAAAATACAATTTCAATTCACGAATTGGTATCAGAACTTCTTTCAATTATGGTCATGTTGGTGCTGATGACGCAACCTCCACTAACAATTTTGAGTATAATAGAAATCTAAGTTTTGCATCCAATATTTTTGATTGTAGCAATGTCATAGAGTTTAATTTTTTTAGGTTTGAATACGGAAGCAAAGTCTATAATAAAACACCTTATATTTTTGGTGGATTTAATATATTTCATTTCAACCCTACGGCCATCATGGATGGCAAGAAGTACAATTTGAGAGACTACGGCACTGAAGGCCAATTGCCTGGTCAAGAATATAACCCTTTGAACGGAGGTTGGGTACTTGGAGGTGGATTTAAGTGGAGCATTGGAAGATCTACCGGATTGTTTGTAGAATTCAGTACTAGATATTTATTTACCGACTATCTCGATGATGTGAGTACGATATATCCTGATAAAGAGACATTAGAAGGGAATAGAGGGCCTGTTGCAGTTCTTCTTTCTGATAGATCATTGGTGGATGGTATTGGCGAAGCAGAAAGACAACGCGGTGATGCCAAGGGAAAAGACAAATACACATTCGTCAGCTTCGGGTTTAATAAGTATTTTGGTGGTGTGGTATGTCCTGAAATTTCAAAACCAAGATATTAATCCTACTTTCCTATTTTCAGGAAGTAAGCATATACACCTTTCCAACCTTTCCAAATACCTTCGTCACATAAGGAACTGTTGTGCCACAATATAGATAGTGGAGTGTGATATTGTCTTGCCATTTTAACGAGATCTTTAAAATATTCCATCGCTTCATTAGTTTTCAGTCCCATGTATTTTTGAAGTGTGACATCCATGACCTGAAATGGATGAACCCATAATTCTGACACATGTTCATTTTCTAGGTCATACCATAAATATGCGTACCCCGTTCCGGCTCTATAGCCAATTCTATCAGCATATCCCATGCTATAATCATGATGAATACCTATTCCCAATAAAGATCTATATGTTGACGGAATACTCATTTTAAGGTAATGTTGGCGGGAATGTTCAACAGTTGTATTCAATATTTTTTCAAGAGAGGCTTTTTCACTTTTTAGAATCTTTATATTCTTATGGGATCTGTATGAAGGATGAATTCCAATGGTATGATTTTGAGATAACCCTTTTATCAATCTGATCAATGCCCTATTAGAAGATTTATGGTTTTTATCATAAGTATTCCTTCTTTTTGCTAATAAAAAAAAGTAAATAGGTCTTGGAATATCATTTTGGATGTGAAATTTATCAATAGTTTCATACTGATAATAGGGATCACTTGCTGGTTTGAAAATAGATTTTAATCTATAAAAACAGTTTTTGAATTTTAATGCAATTAAACTTTTCACTACTCCTGCAACACTATAGAAACCTTTGTTGGCATATTGCCATGCTTGGTCTATATCTATGGTGGAGATCAACCTGTATGTCATTCCAGAAGCGAGCTCAAGTGATGGATATTTGTTATTCAAAGTCTCGAAAATCCAGCGGATAGTAATATCTACCCATGGAGCCAATCCGTGGTTATTGTCATAAAGAATGCTATGGTCAGAAATGAATCTGCCCATTTTGTCTTTATGTCCATCTAAATATTCTTCATAACGTGAGATGCAGAAGAATATAAAACTGAAGATGTCCACATTGAAGTTTCCGGTTTTTATTTTATCAACCACCTCATGCATTGATGTGACAACGGTGGGATCAAACCCATTTTGAAACAATAGGCCATGAGGGAAAATATGCAAGGCATTGCTGTAGTTTTCTTCTGAATAATTAATAAAGACGCTATTTTTTGGAATTTCTGAGATATCTGATGATACAATCACATCCCAATGTAAAACTTGTTTAAAAATGAAGTCTATGGTATAAGTTACACGAGGTGAAATGATATTACTATGGAAATATATTGTGGGCTTTTGCATTGACTACCTCAATCGTTTAAAAAATGAAATTTAGGGTTAAAAAAAGAGCACTCTCATCTGTATGAAAAGTGCTCTTCAGTCTTGGTTATTAAAAGAGTTTATTTTGAATCAGATCTATTCCGTGAAATATCTGATCATTGAATTAAATTCCTTATCAAGCTTCATTTCCGGAGCAATGATATAACTATATTCGTACTGAGAATTGTCTTCTAGTAAGCCTTCTTCAAAAAGCGTAATCGCTTCCTCTCTATCTTCAATCATAAAATAAATGGCTGCTCTACAGAATATAAGATCTACACCATATGTATAATCTTCTGCCTCATCCAAAATTTGGAGGGCCTCATCATACAAACCCAACTTGGTCAAGAAGATGACATATTCTCTCCAGTACAAGGTTTCCTCAGGGCCGGTTTGCGTGGCCATTTGGAAATTTATTGTGGCCTTGTTATAATCTTCTACAGCCCAAAACGCTTTGGCCAAACCTAAGTAATATTCTTCTCTTCGGTCTTCTAATTGGATGGCTTTTTGATAGGCATTGATTGCATTAAACCATACATTTTCCTTAGCATAGCATTCACCTAAAAGGAAATAAGCTTCGTCATTATATCCATCCAATTTTATTGATTTAAGCACCCATTGTTTAGCAAGACTCAACCGTTCTAAGTACATATAGCATTGAGCAATATTGACCATCAACTCACTGTTAGGACCAAATTTTTTATTTGCTTCGATATAAATATCCAATGCTCTTGAGAAGTACTTCAATTGCAAGCAAGTGTCTGCACAATCTAAATACCCACTTTCAAATTGTGGATTGATGATGAAAGAATACTCCAATGCTTCTATCGCTTTGTCGTACTCCCAAATACAATTGTATCCATGACCGAGATTATACCACGCTTGATAATTATATGGGTCACGGTCGATGATCGTTTTGTGTAATGCCACACTATCCTCATATCTCCTAGAAAGTTCAGCACTGATCCACACACGCTCCATCGCTTCCTCATTGCTGCTATCTATTTGTACGGCTTCTGCTAGGCTATCATACATGGCATTATAATCCTTCATATGCTCCGAAATGAATGACTCCGCAATGAGTATATCTACCATGTCGCTTTTTGTGGCTCCAATCCTTAAATCCTCAATGATATGGTGAGCCATTTGAAAATCCTTTTTTATGGCACAGGCTCTGGCTTTGATAAATGCTATCTCTCTTTCATAAGGGGCAATGGTTTCAGCTTTTTCAAGAACAGCTAAACATTCATTGACCTTATTGGTATTGAGTAGTAATCTTGCTTTGATGATATAAAACTCGGATCTGTATTCATATTGGTCAATGGCATGATCAACCACTTCCAAAGCTTTTTCTAACAAATACTCATCTTCGTAAAACTCTAATATCTGAAAGTATATTTTCTCTTCTATATATCCTAATTCACCTTGTTCATACTTTGATTCAAAATCTGAAACAAGATTGATGAGGGCAAGGTCTCGCTTTATTTTGTTTTCCATACTAAATTACTGAGTCAGGGATTAAACGAAGGTGTAAATATAGATATAAATATATCTGTCGAGTTAGTTTTTAATTAAGAATTTTTCCACATTAATGCACATTTTTTTAGTATAAAAAATAAATATATATAATTGAAAATCAATTAATTATATAGATATAGTGGTTTTGTTTTCTAACTAATTACTTAAAGAACACTTTCTAATATATTGATTAAAATTTTATCTGTCAGATAAAAAATTACACAGCTTGACAGTAAATTTTATATAATGTGCTAGTTATTGAGTATAATGGTAAATTAATACAGTGGAAAGTTTTTCATGAATTGTTGGACACGTTCCTGCATTACTTGAATAGAAGTTTCATCATTTCTATTTTGAATGACATAATCTATCCAATCCACGATCATTTCAAAATCATCTTCCACCAATCCACGTGAGGTCAATGCAGCGGTTCCTACTCTGATACCTGAAGTCGTAAGTGGCGTTCTTGAATCAAATGGCACCATATTTTTATTGACTGTTATATGTGCTTTCACCAAAGCATTCTCAGCTTCTTTACCGGATACATCAGGATATTTTGATCTTAAATCTATGAGCATGAGATGGTTATCAGTTCCACCGGAAATGATATTGTATCCTTTTTGCACCAATGCTGTGGCCATTGATTTAGCATTTTTAATTACTTGCGAAGCGTATTTTTTATACTCATCTTGTGCTGCTTCATAAAATGCAACTGCTTTCGCAGCAATGACATGTTCAAGCGGTCCTCCTTGCATACCAGGGAAGACAGCACTGTTTAATATAGTAGACATCATGATAGGGTCACCTTTTTTAGTAGTTCTACCCCATGGATTGATAAAATCTTTGCCCATCAAAATTATACCACCTCTGGGTCCACGAAGTGTTTTGTGGGTGGTTGATGTGACAATATGACAATGTGGTAAAGGATCATTGAGTAAATCTGCTGCAATAAGACCAGCAGGATGTGAAATGTCTCCTAATAATATGGCTCCTACTTCATCTGCAATCTGTCGGAATCTTATATAATCCCAATCTCTGGAATAGGCTGAGGCACCACAGATGATCAACTTAGGACGTACTTTTTGTGCAATTTCTGCTACCTTATCCATATCAATGATGCCGGAATCTTCTTCTACACCATAGAAATGAGCATCATAAACTTTGCCAGAAAAATTCACAGGTGACCCATGGGATAAATGTCCACCATGAGCTAACTCAAATCCTAATATAGCATCGCCTGGATTCAGCAAACCTAGGAAAACAGCAGCATTTGCTTGTGCACCTGAATGTGGCTGTACATTAGCGTATTCTGCACCAAAAAGTGCGCACACTCTGTCTATGGCCAATTGTTCTATCACATCTACCACTTCACAGCCTCCATAATATCTTTTTCCCGGATATCCTTCAGCATATTTATTGGTAAGGCAGCTTCCCATCGCATCTAGAACTTGTTTTGATGTAAAGTTTTCTGAAGCAATAAGTTCAAATCCATTTCTTTGTCTTTCAAGCTCTGAAGCTATAAGGTTTGCTATCTGAGTGTCCATGTGTATATATAGATATATTAAATTTTTGCAAAGGTAGAAGATGCCTTCAAATTTGCATCATTATTTTCCTCCTATTTTTTGTATATGATCCATTGAATTTTAGTAAACCACAGTATATTCAATTTTAGAGATTCAATCATTTGAAAAATACCCAATCGCTATAAATAAAAAGGTCTTGGATCAACTGAGATCCAAGACCAATTCATAATTTATTCAAGTAAAATGAGAAAAATCTATTTTACACCTAAAGCTTTAAGTGTTTCAAAGTCTAAAGCACCTACTGGAAGGCCATTATCTTTTTGGAACTTAACTAAAGCGGATTTAGTGTCAGAACCTAAGATATTATCAGCTCCTGCAGGACCTACTTCATATCCTCTTGTCATCAGAGCATTCTGAACTTTTCTTACTAATTCTGTTGTAACATCAGAATCACAAACTATTTCTCTCCACTCTGTAAATCCACCAGCTTTCTTAAGCACTCTCTTAGTTGCTGTTCTATATTCTGCTGGAACTTCAATGGTTCTAGTAGTAGCAGGGCTAACTAACTTCTTCATTGATACGGTTTCGTATTGTGTACCAATACCTTCAGAATTTACAGCTACTGCATCGCTAACCAATTTTTCATAAGAACGACTTACATAAGAAGCATCAACACCTGTAGAAGTTGTAGTAGCGTCGCTAACTAATTTCTCAGTTGTCACTGTAGCATATTGAGGTGCTACATCTGTACTTGTAACAGAAGCCGGAGCATATTTTTTGTAAGTACGAGTTTCGTATTTTGCAGGAACAGAAACTACTTCTGTAGTTGCAGGGCTAACCAATTTTTGGTATGTTCTTTTACCCATTTTTGCAGGCACTGTTGTTCTTGTTGTTGTAGCAGGAGTTACTAACTTCTGGTATGTTCTGCTAGTATATTTTGCAGGAACAGAAACACTAGTTGTTGTTGCAGGGCTAACCAATTTTTGGTAAGTACGAGTTTCGTATTTTGCAGGAACAGAAACACTAGTTGTTGTTGCAGGAGTTTTTACTTTTTGATATGTTCTTTTAACATATTGAGCTGGTACATCTATAGTTCTGATACAATCATCACCACTTTCAGTATAACCGGCTGCACAACCTTTTGCAACACTCTTAGTAATCATAGAATACTGTGCAGGTACTTCTACTAAACACCATACCAAACAATCATCAGGATTAGCTGATAAACAGTTTTTGTCTGCTTTCTTTTTCTCCCATTTTGTGGTTGCAGGTGCTGTTTCAACTCTTTCAGTCATGGTTTCATAACCACGAGGTACTCTTTCGATGGTTGTTGAAGCTTCTGCAACAAGGACTTCTTCAGTAACAGTTTCATACTGTGCAGGTACAACAGACAAAGTAGTGTAACCATCTTTTACCATTACTTGCTCAGATACTGTTTCGTATTTAGCAGGAACGATAGACAAAGTGGTGTAACCTTCCTTTGCTAAAACTTGCTCAGTGACTGTCTCATACTTTGCTGGAATTACTGAAACTGTTTCATAAGCATCTTCTAAAACAACATCTTCAGATACTGTTTCAAATCTTGCAGGAACAACTTTGATTTCAGTGTAACCATCTTTTACCATTACTTGCTCAGATACTGTTTCTACTTTAGGGGCAACCACTGAAAGCGATGTACTTCCTTCTTTAGAAACAACTTGATTTGATACTGTCTCAAATTTTGCAGGGACAATACTTAGTGTTTGTGAACCTTCTTTTGCCATCACCTGCTGTGTCATTTTTTCAAATTTAGCAGGAGAAATGCTTAGGCTTGTGCTAGCCTCTTTTTTAATGGCCTGATTGGTCACTGTTTCATACTTAGCAGGAACAACTTCTACTCTAGAAGACGCTGCTTTTACCAAAATTTGCTCTGTTACTGTCTCATATTGATCTTGAATAAGACATTTAGCATAACATTTCCCCGGTACTGACGGCATACCTGCTTCTGGTTGTGCGGACAACCCTAAAGCAAAAACTGTCAAAAATACAAGGGTTAACGTGAATAATGGATAAGAAAATAGAATAAAAAATATGGACATAAGAAAATAATTAATATATTTGTTGTTGTAAACCAAATAAATAAATTAAAATATACTCCTTATGTCCGAAGACAAAATTATAGCAATTTTCTTAGAAATAGATGATTTTTGTAAAGAAATTGATCAATTTGCATTAAAAAATCAACTTTTAGGTGATACCGTGAAAAGGAGGAATAGAAAAACTCAAATGCACTTATCAGAAATGATGACCATTTACATAGGATTTCATCTCAGTGCAAAGACTAATTTCAAAAGTTATTACCATGATGTTGTTATAAAACAATGGAAGCATATGTTTCCCAATCTGGTTTCGTACGAAAGATTTAATCAAACACAGAGTCGGATATTTGTTCCGTTAATAATGCTTATACAAAGTCGTTTCAAAGGGAAATGCACAGGAATATCATATGCAGATTCTACCACACTTCCAGTATGTCACATTAAGCGAGAAAGGCAAAATAAAGTGTTTAAAGGAATCGCAGAAAAGTCAAAGAGTACAATGGGCTGGTTCTTTGGATTCAAACTTCATCTAATAATAAATGACAAAGGAGAAATCCTAAGTTTCTGTTTTTCAAAGGCTAACGTTGATGATCGAGATCAAAAAGTAATGAAAGTAATGACAAAAGATGTCTTCGGAAAATTGTTTGGTGACCGAGGATATATAGATCAAAAATTAGCAGAATACTTGTGGAACGATGGAGTAGAACTTATCTATAAAGTCCGAAAGAATATGAAAAAGATGAACATATCAGATACTGACAAAATCTTGTTAAGAAAAAGAGCTGTGATAGAATCTGTAAATGATGAGTTAAAAAATATCTGCTCAATTCAACATACACGTCATAGATCCCTTCAGGGATTTTTAAATAATGCGGTATCAGCTCTAATTGCATATCAAACATTTGAAAAGAAGCCCAGTATTAAAATAAATCATGAATTAAATGAAGGGGAATGCCTACTTTTACATGCTGCTTAACCATTATTCACGTAGGGTTAAAAAATTAAGGTTTCTCATAATGTGAATACTTGGTTTAAAATTATAAAATATTAAAATTACTGTGAATAAAATTTGAACTCTTTGATTTCCCGTCTATTGATTTCTCGGTCTGATATAAACTCAGAAAAGGATTTAATCGAATCACTCTTGTCAAGAACATTTAACTCGCCATTTAGACTGCTATACATTTCAATAGTCTCACTTTTTGTTGGGAAAAAATAAAATAACTCGTCTTCTTTTATTTTATATTTTTTAATAAACTTTTTCTTACGGTGAGACAGGTCTGAATTTTCGTCAGATTCAGAGGACAAAGATAGTTTAAATAAATTTCTTTCCAATAAATTTGAACATAATTTGCTCAAAATCATATCATTTGTCCCTTGTCCCTGCTTGATTACTTGCAAAATGTCAGTATCATCAAGATGGACAAACCATTTTAAAATATCCTCTTTACTATTAGAATTAGCACTTTCTCCTTTTAGAAGTACATTGATCCCTTCGTTATATGTCTGATATCTTTGGGGGCTTGATACTAGATATTTTAATCTTTGTGTAATAGATTTCAGCATCAATTCTGCAGAAACTACTGTTTTATGAAGGTACACCTGATGGTACATAAGTCTTCTAGCCATTAAAAATTTTTCAATGGAATAGATAGCTTTTTCTTCTATAACAAGGCTGTCTCGCCACACATTCAGCATGGTAATGATCCTATCATACCCGATTATACCTTCTGCAACACCTGAAAAATAACTGTCTCGTGTCAAGTAATCCATTCTATCCATGTCAATGTTACCGGAAATAAGATCGTGGAAAAAAGGTCTGTGGTATTGGCCATCAAACATTTGAAGAGCGAGAGAAAAATCTGCGTTTAGGTCAATACCTATCTGCTCTATAAGTATTTTTGAGATGTCTTCATGATGAATAGGCACTAATTCTTGTTCTAAAGCATGAGAGAAAGGGCCATGACCAATGTCATGCAATAAAATTGCTACAGAAACAGCTTCCGATTCTTCCTTTGATATGCTTACGCCCTTGGATTTCAATACATCGATGGCTCTCGTCATCAGGTGTAGAGCACCTAGAGCATGTTGAAATCGGGTATGCATGGCTCCCGGATATACGTAATGTGACAACGCTTGCTGTGAGATTCTTCTTAGTCTCTGGAAATAAGGGTGATCAATGATTTTATACAAAATGCTGTGTGGAAATCTGATCAACCCATAGATGGGATCATTGAATATTTTACCTTGATACATACCTACTGATATAAGTTATCTATCATTTGATGACAATATATGGTCAACATTTTTCTTGAAAATCGGCAAAAAGGATAAATCGATGTAACAAGTTTTATCATAATTTAAAGGTATAAATAAAATAATTCTCCTTCTTGAAATTTTCTTTATCAAAACTTTCCCAAAGCATTAAACTTGGAAACCTATTTTTGTCAATGGGTTTATCTGATACGATGATGATGCCTTTTACGTTTTTAAATTTCGTAAAGAGTCTGAGCTCACTTTCCGTAGTTACATATACTTTATCAACCCATCTGAAATACGAGTAGGGTTCGCCATCAGGTAATGAGTACATCTTTCGATCTAAGTAACCAATGACAGGTGTCGTAGAAAATTTATTGAATGTGACAATTGGGACTTTTTCGGGAACATTTGTTTTCAAAAACTCACCAGTCATTTTTGCATTGGAAAATGGGATTTTATATTCTGTGATCATAGCTTTTACACCATGAACGGTGCTGAATATTAATAATAAGGCTATTGCACCATTTTTATATTTTGACAGTATTTTATTTGATGGTGTTAGTTCCAGAATTGCAACAAAGAAAATAAAAACCATGCCCCATTGTCTGACGCCACCCAAAAAGATAAAACTTGAAAATGAAATCATGATTAACAAGAATAGTCCTAAAGCCATCCATGATGATTTGTTTTCATAGAATATATATCCCAACATCAATAAAACAAGCACCGATAGCAATAACCCAATTAATGTGTATCCATATGTAAAGGTGTCCAAAGTAGTGCCAATAAAAAAGGTATTTGATAAATTACCTTGAATCGCTGTAAGGAACTGATCCCATCCACTTAAGTTGACACTTTGGGTTTTAGCTATGTGGCCACTTTCACGCGGATAAACTGTCAGAATAAACACGCAAAACCCTAAAAAAGTGAAAAGTGCATTTCTTTTGAATCTAGTTTTGTCCTCTAAAGAAAAGTACTGGTAGGTCAATATGCCAAGCGCCATAAATACGCCATATACTTCAGTCTGACAAAGCAACAATAATAATAAAGGTATAGTAAATTGTTTTGTTTGTTTATTCTTAAGCTTAACAATGATCAAAAATAGTATTAGAATGACCAAAATATATCCACGGTTTACAAGTCCATATTCAAACAATAAAAAATAGGATGATGCAATCCCGATTTTTTGCCAGATAGGCATATCAAAAATTATGAAAAGTATTCCATATACAGCAATGACACACACAAGGTGACCCAATTGAAGGGCATTTACAGACCCAATAAAAGGCGCCACAAAACTCCATATTTTTAAGTACAGATACCAAAGTGCAGGATGACCCTCATAATTTAAAAATGACAACATCTCGCTGAATGACTGATCCTTAGCAACAAACCAAGCCTGCCACTCATCTTTCCACATTTCATGATAACTCCACTTGAACCATGCTATACTTACAACAAATAAGCACCAAAGAATAATATTTACAATTTGAACATTACGCTTCATGGATGACTATTTGTCTGGATGATGTACGATGTCAAATTGGATGGAATGGACACCATGGAGGTTGGGTTCTCGAGTATATTGGCTCAATTTTAATCTGTAAAGTCCTTGTTCTTTAAATTTAATGGATGTGGCTATTGGGATAATAGCTGTACACATATTTTCTCCACACTTCCCGACCCACTGCCCATTCTCAGATGTAAGCTGAAGGGACAGTTGTTGATCTGACGATGTGTTATTTGGGAAATCTGTGATAGCCCACACATATAGATTTTGGTATGGAAAATCATCACCATGCTGTATATGAAGGACAAAATCAAAAAGATTTATTGTATCACTTATTTCAAATGAAAAATCTACTGTGTCTTGATACACCCATGAATCAGGAATATTTACTTTTTTTGAATAGATCGTGCTGTTTTTACACGATTCTGCGGTCATAGTAATTAAAATAAGGAATAGTATGATGGAAAGAAACTGTATTCCTTTTGTCATGGTAAATTACTTTGTTGCAAATGTAATCTTTTATAAATAAAAAATGGCGATTACAAACCAATGTATTCGCCATTCTCCTTCAACAGGTCAGCTGAAGTTATAGACTATTGACAAACTTTGTCAATTTCGATTTCAAATTTGAAGATTTATTTTTATGCCAAGTTTTCTTCTTTGCTAATTTATCAATCATACTGACTACTTTCGGAAGAAACATACTTGCTTCCGATTTATCGGTCATTGTTCTTAATTTAGCGATGGCAGTTCTTGCGGATTTTTTGTAATATCTATTTCTTAGACGTATTTTTAATGTCTGTCGGATTCTCTTTTTTGATGACTTATGTTGCGCCATAATATATAATATTTACTAAATTTTTAAATTTTGGAGTGCAAAGATAATACAATTGTGATATTCAGTGCTTTAATTTTCTCTTTTTTTGTTTTTGTAACGTGATTATTTAACGAAATCTACTTCGCAGCGATACAGCTGATCTCAACATTGACATATTTAGGAAGGTGTACGACCTGCACTAATTCTCTAGCAGGTGCTGTATCATCATGAAAATAAGATGCATAAACAGCGTTAATCCTACTATATTTTTCCATATCGTTTACAAATACAGAACACTTTACGATGTTTTCATATGTCATTCCTGCTGCATCCAATATGAATCCAATATTTTTCATCACTTGATGGGTCTCATCTTCAATGTTGTCAATGACTAACTTTTCATTGGCTTGATCTATAGCAATTTGACCCGATACATATAAAGTTCCACCAACAAGAATGGCTTGATTATACGGGCCAACCGGTGCAGGTGCAAGTGGTGAATGTATAATGGTTTTCAATAAGAAGTGATTCAAATGATCAATTTTGGATTAAAAAAGTTGGCATGCTTAAATCCAATGTATTGATCCTATTAATTAATCTAATTCTACTTCCTCTTCTTTAGCCTGGATCACTACTTGGCCTTTGTAATACATGCTACCTTCATGCCAATATGCTCTGTGCATCATGTGTGATTCTCCAGTAGTTTTACAAACTGTAAGCTGTGGCATCTCGGCTTTGTGATGCGTTCTGCGTTTGTTTTTTCTGGCTTTAGAAACCCTACTCTTTGGATGTGCCATTGTATATTATTTATAAAGTTAAAATCTAATTATTATCAAAATCTATTCCCAAAAAGGAATCAAATGCACTATCTAATTTGTCATTATCAGAATGAAGACCCAACAATTTCAGAACATCTACATTGCATGGTTTTGGATCTGCATCTTCACACTGAAACGTGTTTTGCATAGGCATATTCACACAAACCATTTCGTATAAGTACTGTCTCAAGTCTATCACTGATGTATGACCATCAATAAATATGACATCTTCATCTTCAACGCCCGCCATTCTTTCATGAACCTTGACTAACAAAGTTTGCTCTCCTGACATCGGAATATCAACTTGCTCAAGGCATCTGTCACAATTTGTTCTATAACTTCCTTTGAAGTCAAAGTTTAAAATGCTGATCTTCGGCTTCTTCTCAAAGGTGCAATCTACAACGAATGACCCTTCTTGAATGGGCGATGCTTCAAATTCTTTAAAAAATGCATTATTTAAGGTAAAATTAAAGGTATGAAACCCATCCTTCAACCCTTCAAATGGGATCGAAAAATGATTTAAATTACTCATAAATTAAAGAACATTTTGAAAATGGAGCGCAAAGGTAGTTTTTTTTAAAAAATAATACAAAAAAACTTGAAAAATTATTCATTATCATGCACTTAAAGGTAAAATATGGTCTTTAAGCTAGTTTGTCTAAAGGTTTTTGTACATAAATAATGAAAGCATGTCTTTTTACAAATATAAATTTACTTAAAATTTAGAAATAAAGTTGGCCTGCATATAGTTTTAAGTTGTTTCTTTGTGACAATTTTTTTTCAAATGGGCATTTAATTTTAAAATGAGAAACTCGTATTTTCAATTAATAAACCAAACCTATTATTTTCCTCAAGAGGGATTCGATATTCATCAAGGTAATTTGACCTTTCATGGATTATCATTAAAATATCTGATTGATAAGTATGGCACTCCATTTAGGTTGACGTATCTACCTAGAATTGGTGACCAAATCAAGAAAGCCAAGAACCTTTTCAATCGAGCAATCAAAGCGAATAATTATAAAGGGGAATACTACTATTGTTATTGCACTAAGTGCTGCCATTTTTCTCATGTCATAGAAGAAGCATTGAATCACAATGTACATTTAGAGACTTCATCATCATTTGACATTGACATCATTAAGCTATTACAAAAAAAAGGAAAAATTGATAAGCGGATCACATTGATCCATAATGGACATAAAACTGAAGACTACCTCAGTAAAATTGTTGAATTGATAGATGATGGTTATGAACATGTCATACCGGTTTTAGATAGTAAAGCTGAGCTAGATCGTCTCTATGCAAAGACAAAGGGGGACCTGACTATTGGACTAAGAATGGCCATAAATGAGGAGCCACAAAGCGCATATTATACATCTAGACTCGGTATAAGAAGCGTTGAAATTATTGATTTTTACAAGAATAAGATTGCTAAGAAGAAGCGAGTGAAGCTGAAAATGCTCCATTTTTTCGTGGACTCAGGTATTAAGGATAACTTGTATTATTGGGGAGAATTTCGCAAGGCATTAAAAATCTTTGCAGAGATGAAGAAACTTTGTCCCACTCTCGATTCTATCAACTTGGGTGGCGGATTACCCATAAGAAATAACCTCGGGTTTGAATATGATTATAAATATATGATCAATGAGTTGGTGCGAAATATCAAAGAAACTTGTGAAGAAGAAGGCATCGACGAACCCAATATTTTTACAGAATTTGGGAAATATACAGTTGGGGAAAGTGGAGCCATCATTTTTTCTGTACTTGAACAAAAACAACAAAATGATGCTGAGTTGTGGTATTTGATTGATAACAGCCTCATGAATACGATACCTGATGCTTGGTCTATTTTCGAAAAATTCATTCTCTTACCGGTTAATAAATGGGATCATGAATATTCAAGGGTGAACATAGGAGGTATCTCATGTGACCATTCAGATTATTATAATTCTGAGGATCTGAATCAAGAAATCTACCTTCCAGTTTATAATACAGAGGAGAAGGAGCCTTTATATTTGGGATTTTTTCACACTGGCGCCTATCAAGATGCCATCAGTGGATATGGAGGAATAAAACACTGCTTGATTCCGTCTCCCAAACAAATTATTATAGACCGTGACGATAAGGGTAACATCATAGACAGACTGTATAGAGGTGAACAAACAGTGGAGCAAATGCTAAATATATTAGGATATGATCAATAGTGACATCACTACATACGCCGGAATCCCAGAGGAGAATGCAAATTTTGAAACATCACAGGTGCTTTTACAAAGCATTCCTTATGATGGAACGAGTAGTTGGGGAAAGGGTGCTGATAAAGGTTTTGATGCTTTTTGGTGGGCTTCTGCCAATATGGAATTGTATGACATTGAGACAGATACAGAGGTGTATAAAGTTGGCGTTCATACATTACCTTCTATTACAGAAGAATCTTCTCCCGAAAATGTTTTCAAGGCTGTGTACAATGAAGCCAAGAAGAACATAGCATTAGGAAAATTTTATACTGTTTTTGGTGGTGAGCACTCTATAAGTATTGGGTTACTGAAAGCTTATTATGAAAAGTACCCAAATCTTACTGTTTTGCAAATAGATGCCCACGCAGATCTCCGTGATGAATATATGGGAACACCCTATAATCACGCATGTGCGGTGCACGATGCATCAAAAAACACTAACTTGATTCAGGTAGGTATCAGGAGCATGGATGTATCCGAGAAAGCATTTATGAATCCTAAAAAGGTGTATTTTGCTCATCAGATAATAGATAATGATTATTGGATGGAGGAAGCCATCGGGAAGATGACAAAGGATGTCTATATCACGTTTGACCTTGATGCTTTTGACTCCTCATTGATGCCATCTACGGGAACACCGGAACCTGGAGGTTTACAATGGTATCCTACATTAGAATTTTTAAGAAAGGTATTCCACAGAAAAAATGTTGTAGGTTTTGATATTGTTGAGCTTTTGCCCAGTGAACACAATCCTGCACCAGATTTTTTAGCGGCAAAATTATATTACAAAATGTTGACGTATAAATTTGAAAATCAACTCGTCAACCCATAAAATTTTTCATTCATGCAAATTTCTGAATTTTTAAAACATCATTATAGGCACTTTAATGCGGCAGCGCTGATAGATGCTGCTGATGGATATGTTACCCATCTCCAAGAAGGTGGAAAAATGATGGTAACGCTTGCGGGTGCCATGAGTACAGCAGAACTTGGAAAATCATTGGCAGAAATGATCAGACAAGACAAAGTGCATATCATTTCTTGTACAGGCGCCAACCTAGAAGAAGATATCATGAACTTGGTGGCCCATTCACATTACAAAAGGGTGCCAAATTATAGAGATTTAAGCCCTAAAGAGGAATGGGAGCTTCTTGAAAACCATTATAATAGAGTGACAGATACATGCATCCCAGAAGAGGAAGCATTCAGAAGACTGCAAAAACACCTATGGGATATTTGGAGTAATGCGGAGAAAAGTGGAAAACGGTTCTTCCCACATGAATTCATGTACCAGATGTTGCTCAGCGGTGTTCTAGAACAATATTATGAAATCGACCCCAAAAATAGCTGGATGCTAGCTGCAGCGGAAAAGAATATTCCTATTGTGGTGCCAGGATGGGAAGACAGTACAATGGGAAATATCTTTGCATCCTACTGCATCAAAGGCCAACTCAAAGCTTCCACAATGAAAAGTGGTATAGAGTACATGATGTGGTTGGCAGATTGGTACACTAAAAATAGCGGAGGAAAAGGAGTTGGATTTTTTCAGATCGGTGGTGGAATTGCTGGTGATTTTCCGATATGCGTAGTTCCTATGCTCTACCAAGATATGGAAATGTATGACATTCCGTTTTGGTCATATTTCTGTCAGATCAGCGATAGCACTACCAGCTATGGATCCTATTCAGGAGCTGTACCAAACGAAAAAATAACATGGGGTAAATTGGACATTGATACACCGAAATTTATCGTTGAAAGCGATGCTACCATCGTAGCTCCATTGATGTTTGCCATCATTTTGGGGTGGTAGATAGGAAGAATATGTACTGATGAACTTTGAATTGAAATACATTCAAATTCTGGAAATAATTTCGAAATGCCTGAATTTTCAAAAGTAGAAATGATATGATTACAAACATGTTACTTGAGAAAATAAAAGAAGTTGAAAAGATAGCATTAGCATCTAAGTCTGAAAGGTTTCTAATGCACCCATTCAAATATAGTAAAGCAATCCTTTTTAGAGAGCTCATCTATAAAAATAGAAAACAGGAATTGGGAAGTATTGCGGATACTTTTTTTAATAAAAAAATGCATATCCTTTTGCCTTCTAGCACAGATATTTATTTAACAGGTGGAAAGTCACATGTATCTGAAATTCACCTTGCCAAGTTTTTAATTTTGAATTTGCAAAATGGTGAAACGTTTGTCGATGTGGGTGCACATTATGGCTATTTTTCCCTGCTATCATCAGTTATTGTTGGAGAAAATGGTTTAGTTTATGCTTTTGAAGCATCACCCAAATCTTACAATATTTTAAAGAAAAATGCAGACAATTGTTCCAATGTTCATTGTTATAATGTGGCAGTATCTGATGAAGATAGCACATTGAAGTTTTACGAATTCCCTAATTTATACTCGGAATACAATACCCTTGACGTACAGCAATTTCAAAATGAGGAATGGTTTTCGAATTACACTCCAAGGGTAATAGATATCAAAAGCATGGTATTAGAAAGGTTTTTTGACAATGAGAAAGTGATTCCGAAAATCATTAAAATTGATGTGGAAGGCGCAGAATTTAAAGTGATTAAAGGATTAAAGAACTTCCTATCAAGCCATGCACCTTATGTAGTGATGGAATTCCTCTCAGAAAAAAGAGGAAATGTAGAACACACAAGTGCTGAAAACTTACTTAAAGACTTAGGATTTTTCCCTTTTATGATTGACCATGATGGCCATTTGGTTCAGTTAGAAGACATTTCAGCATACTTTAAAACAAAGAATTTGGATTCGGATAATATTGTATTCAAAAAGCTGAAAATGGGCGATTGATTTAAAGTATATTTATATATTTGCACTTGCATCAGTAAACATGAAATTTACAAAATAGATATCATGAAATTATTTCACAAGAAATTGCTTAAAAAGTTTATCTAGCAATCCAATTTGTAATAAAAAAACAATTTAAAACCGCACACATGAAATATTATTTTTACTTACTTATTACCCTACAACTGACAGCATGTACCATTCCTACACCAATGAGAGTGATTCAAGATCAGGTAAAAAATGAGGAGATACACATTTTCAATAGCACAAAAATAACCCGCTCAAAAGTCAATCGCAATTTAAGGAGTTTTAAGTTGTCGTTTATCCACTATAAATCCGATCCCGAATCAATAAAATTGGAGGTGATTTCAAACTTCACCAGCATCGAACCGGATTATAAGGATACTGTATATTTGGTTTTTCCGCAGAACTCTACACCATTAGCTCTCGGAAACATATCAGAAAACATCAATTATAAAGAAAAAGAAAACACCATTACAGAATTGTCCACTACTACAACTGATGTCAAAGTGGACAATACTACTAAAATAGAGCCAAATAAATCTATCAATGAGGCATCAAAAGACAATACTCAGGTGGTCACAGATACTAAAACCACCACAACAACACAAACAGATAAAAACACAAGTATTGATACGGAAATCTTAGATAAAGTGGCATCAAAAAGGTATGTCCAAATTCCTATTTCAGAATTGGCTAAAAACCCACCTTTTCAAAAGTTTAGTTTGAGGATATACACAAACAATAGTTATGATTTCTGGGACTTGACTTTTACTGAAACAGAAATAGACAATATCAGAAATATGATGAAATTGAAACCTTCCACTAATCGATGATTAGATGGTAAAAGGATTCAAGTTTTGTACTACTTAACTTCGTGCATGAGTTTTCTGACCAATGGTGAAATGACTATCAAGAGAATTCCTGCAATGAGCGCATAAATGGCTAATTGGCGATATCCATCTGTATAAAGCATCAGTTTCTCTGCGAGCGATGCAGATTCATCGGGTGTACTCATTCCGGCACCTAAAATCCCAGCAACGTATTGTCCATAAGCACTTGCGAGAAACCATAATCCCATCATCATTCCGCCCAAGTGTTTAGGAGATAATTTTGTGATAATGGATAATCCAATAGGTGAGAGAAATAATTCAGCTAATGTGATAACTAAATATGCAGCAGTAAAAACATTCAAGGAAGTTATCCCTTCAGGAGTGGCAAAAAACCGTGTAGCATAAAAAACATAGAATGCTGCTGCCAAGAAAATAAACCCGAAACCAAATTTTAAAACGGTGTTTGGCTCAAGTTTTCTTTTGGATAACCATATCCACAGAAGTCCGATGAGTGGACTAAACAATATTACAAATAATGCATTGCTGGTATTATTGACAACATTTGGGTCCATGTGAAAACCCAACAGATTGAAATCTAAATTCTTTTCGGCAAATAAGCTCAATGAACCACCACTTTGCTCAAAAAACGCCCAAAATACAATGGAAAAAACGATAAAAATCAGGGCAGCAAAGAGTTTTTGACGCGTATTAGGATTTGAAATTTTAAAAGTTTCATATAAAAAATAAATGAGGGCAACCGGTCCAACCGAATACATGAAGTAATCGGTATAATCAGTATTTTTAATCATAATGTAAATCAATGGAATAGAAATGATAGAACCTAAATAAACCATGATTTCTTTCATCCTTCTTTTAGAAATGTCTAAGTGTAACAATGGAGAATCACCTATTGGCCCTAAGAAGTTTTTCGTATAGACAAATGTTCCAACACCGATGATCATGACAATGGCGGCAGCTAGAAATGCATACGACCAATCATAATATTTACCGAGCCAAACACATAAAGCGCCACCTAAAAGCGCACCGATATTGATACCCGAATAAAATAATCCGAATCCGGCATCTCTCCGGCTATCGCCTTCCTTATAGAGCTCTCCAACCATTGAAGAAATATTGGGTTTGAAAAAGCCTGTACCAATGATGGTTAAAGTGATACCAAAGAAAAACATCTTTTCAGGAGAAAATGCGATCAACAAGTTGCCCAAAATCATAACAATTCCACCAAAAAACAATGATTTTTTGAACCCCAAAACCTTGTCAGCGAAGATGCCTCCAATGAATGTAAAAGCATATACAAAAGCTTGGATGGCTCCGTACTTAAGATTAGAATCTTTGGCATTAAAACCCAATTGGTTAACCATAAAAATGGCCAAAACACCTCTCATTCCATAGAAACAAAACCTTTCCCACATTTCTGTGAAAAACAGGTACCATAATTGCTTTGGATATTTACCTTCAAATGATTGGATTTGTTCTAAAGTGATGTTGTGAGGACGCTCCATGATACTTTGATTTATTCGACCAAAAGTACATATTTTGAATAAAATTCAATGAAAATCAATAAAATTAAAGTGATTGGCAGCTACAATTTTTTCTTAAGTGCCATTAGTTCGTCTCTCAACTGTGCAGCCGTAAAGAAGTCTAAATCTTTTGCTGCTTGTTTCATTTTTGCCTCCGTATCTTGAATGAGCTTGGATATTTGATCCTTGTTCAAGTATGCAAGCACAGGATCTGCTGCTACATTGTCTTCATATGATTTCTCCACATAAGGTGTTGGTTTTTTGCCTCTTACATCTAATATTGACTTTTGTTGGACGATTTCTTCTTTTGTTTTGGCGATGGTAGTAGGGATGATGCCATTTTTGTCGTTGTATTCCATTTGAATGGCTCTCCGTCTGTTGGTTTCATCAATTGTGGTTTGCATACTTTCAGTGACTTTGTCCGCATAAAAAATGACCAATCCATTTGAGTTTCTTGCTGCTCTTCCTGCGGTTTGAGTCAAAGATCTGTTATTTCTGAGGAAGCCTTCTTTATCCGCATCTATCACAGCGACTAAGGACACTTCCGGTAAGTCTAAGCCTTCTCGCAATAGATTGACACCTACCAAAACATCAAATTCTCCCAATCTCAGATCCCGAAGTATTTCTACGCGATCCATAGTGTCAACTTCAGAATGGATATATCTGACTTTTACTGATAACTTTTGAAGGTAATTTGTTAGCTCTTCTGCCATTCTTTTGGTCAAAGTTGTCACCAAAACACGCTCATTCAGATCAATCCTTTTCTGGATTTCATCCAATAAATCATCAATTTGATTGATGCTAGGTCTGACTTCAATTGGTGGATCTAGCAATCCGGTTGGACGAACTATTTGTTCTACCACCATTCCTTCCGTCCGCAAAAGCTCATAATCTCCGGGTGTTGCACTTACATAGATGACTTGATGGATGATGGATTCGAATTCTTCAAAACTAAGTGGTCGGTTATCTATGGCAGAGGGAAGCCGAAATCCATAATTCACCAAGTTTAATTTTCGTGCCCTATCACCGCCCCACATACCACGAACTTGCGGAAGCGTCACGTGACTTTCGTCAATGATCATCAAATAATCCTCAGGGAAGTAGTCTAGCAAGCAAAATGGCCTTGTCCCCGGTTTTCTTCCGTCAAAAAAGCGCGAATAATTTTCTATACCGCTGCAATATCCCAATTCTCTTATCATCTCGAGATCAAAAACTACCCTTTCTTTGATTCTTTGAGCTTCTATATATCTGCCTTCCTCTTGAAAAAACTTTTCGTGTTTATATAGCTCATCTTCTATATCTCTAATCACTTGGTTCAATCTATCCTTCGGTGCAACGTATAAATTTGCAGGAAAAATGGCAGCAAAATCAATCGATTTTATCTTTTTACTTGTGGCAATCTCGATTTGCTCTATGGATTCTATCTCATCACCGAAGAAAATAATCCTGTATCCGGTATCCAAGTAAGGTAGATTGACGTCGACTGTATCACCTCTAACTCTGAATGTGCCGCGTTTGAAATCGGATTCTGTTCTGGAGTATAAGCTTTGAACTAACTGATATAAAAACCCGTTTCTTGAGACTTTTTGCCCTTTTTGAATTCTGATGATACCTGTCTTATAATCATCAGGATTTCCCATACCATAAATACATGAGACAGATGAAACTATGATGACATCTCTTCTTCCACTCAAAAGAGAAGTTGTGGCCCTCAGCCGCAATTTGTCTATTTCTTCATTGATCTGTAAATCTTTTTCAATGTATGTATCAGAATGGGTGATATAAGCTTCCGGTTGATAATAATCATAGTAAGACACGAAATATTCCACAGCATTATTTGGAAAAAACTCACACATTTCACCATAGAGCTGAGCCGTCAGTGTCTTGTTATGTGTAAGGATCAAAGTTGGTCGCCCTGTCTCTGCAATGACATTCGCCATAGTAAATGTTTTCCCTGAACCGGTAACGCCAAGTAAAACTTGATCCCTTTCGTCATTTTGTAAACCTTGAACAAGTTGGCGGATGGCATTGGGTTGGTCTCCCGTAGGTTGATAATGGGATGTCAGGTTGAAACTCATGGAAATGATTAGGAAAATACGGAATTAATGCTCTGAAATAAACTTTCTTAGTTTAATCAGTTGTTCCTTCATATCATTCAATTTTTTTATCAGAGCTTCTTGTTCTTTGTTGGTTTTTTTCTCGAACTCCAACTCTTTTTTGGCTCCATCGATGGTAAAACCTTTTTCTTTGACCAAATGAAAAATATGAGACAAGATTCGAATATCTTTAGAAGTGTATTTTCTTTCTCCTTTACTGTTTTTTCCGGGTTTGAGCTGTTTAAACTCTGATTCCCAATACCGAATCATAGAAGGCGCAACACTAAACATATCTGCCACCTCTCCGATGGAATAATATAGTTTTGTTAATTCAAAGGATTGCATACATTAAAAATAAAAAAACATAACATCCCATCAACTAAAATGTTTGAATGTCAATCCAATAAATTCAATTTTAGATATTTTACTTGAATGCTCACAAAAGTAAAAACATTAAAAAATAAATGATTAAATCGAATCATTTTGAAATCCAATCCTTTAGTTTTATTATTTTTGCAATTTTCACCACATCCACTTTCACATTATGATTTTCGACATTGATATGATAAGAGAGGTATATGCGAGTATGCCCGAAAAAATTAAAGCTGCCAAAGCTGTCCTTCAAAGACCGATGACATTATCAGAAAAGATACTTTATGCTCATTTACACCCTGATTCTCCCCTCAAGGATTATAAAAGAGGTAATGAATATGTGTTTTTTGCACCTGATAGAGTAGCGATGCAAGACGCCACTGCACAGATGGCTTTATTGCAATTTATGACAGCAGGTAGGACAAAAGTTGCGGTTCCGAGCACTGTGCATTGTGACCATTTGATACAAGCGAAAACCAGCGCCAATCAAGACTTAAAATGGGCATTGGACATCAATTCTGAAGTTTTTGATTTTTTGCAATCTATCTCAAATAAGTACGGAATAGGATTTTGGAAACCGGGAGCAGGAATCATTCACCAAGTAGTATTGGAAAATTATGCCTTTCCGGGAGGGATGATGATCGGTACTGACTCTCATACGGTCAACGCCGGAGGATTGGGTATGGTGGCAATAGGCGTAGGTGGCGCAGATGCGGTAGATGTAATGGCAGGAATGGCGTGGGAGTTGAAAATGCCGAAATTGATAGGCGTAAAACTTACCGGAAAGCTTTCAGGATGGACGTCACCAAAAGATGTCATTTTGAAGGTTGCAGGTATTCTTACTGTAAAGGGAGGTACAGGTGCAATAGTAGAGTACTTTGGTGAAGGCGCAAAATCTTTATCAGCCACAGGAAAAGGAACTATTTGCAATATGGGTGCAGAGATAGGTGCCACTACTTCAACCTTTGGTTACGATGCTTCAATGTCTCGATACCTTAATGCTACCGGAAGGGAAGAAGTTGCCCATTTAGCGGATTCCATTGCAGAGTATTTAACGGCAGATGAAGAATGTTATCAAAGTCCTGAAAAGTATTTTGACCAAGTCATTGAAATCAACCTATCAGAATTGGAACCACATCTCAATGGACCATTTACTCCAGACTTAGCAACACCGATTTCGCAAATGAAAGAAGTGCTAAAAGACAAGGGGAAAGATTGGCCCGTAAAGGTAGAAGTTGGATTAATAGGGTCATGCACAAATTCGTCATATGAAGATATTTCAAGGGCCGCTTCGGTAGCAAAACAGGCCATTGATAAAAATTTAAAAACAAAATCTGAGTTTACGGTTACTCCAGGAAGCGAACAGGTGAGGTTTACAATAGAAAGGGACGGTTTCATCGATATTTTTAATCAAATTGGAGGAACAGTCTTTGCCAATGCTTGTGGACCATGTATCGGACAGTGGGATAGAGAAGGTGCAGATAAAAAAGAAAAAAATACGATTGTACACTCATTCAATAGAAACTTTTCAAAGAGAGCTGATGGCAATCCAAATACCCATGCTTTTGTCACATCGCCGGAAATGGTGACTGCCATTGCATTGGCCGGAAGATTGGATTTCAATCCAATAACAGATACATTGACCAATGAAAATGGGGAGGAAGTCAAATTGGATGAACCTACAGGTATGGAACTCCCACCAAAGGGTTTTGATGTACAAGATGCAGGGTTCTTGGCGCCTGCTGCGGACGGTTCCGCCATTGAAGTCATCGTCAAACCTACATCTGACAGGTTACAATTGTTGAAAGCATTTGAGCCCATCAAACCCATTGAGCTTGTGGGCATGAGAGTACTGATCAAAGCGAAAGGCAAGTGTACCACAGATCATATTTCAATGGCCGGTCCATGGCTCACATATAGAGGTCACCTAGAAAATATTTCCAATAACACGTTGATAGGCGCAGTCAATGCTTATAATAATGAAACCAATAACGTTTTGAATTATATATCAAATACGTATATGGCTGTTCCGGATTCTGCAAAGACATATCGAGATAAACATATTGGCACGATTGTATTTGGCGAGGAAAACTATGGTGAAGGATCATCACGTGAACATGCGGCCATGCAGCCACGATTCTTGGGCGTAAAAGCCGTCATGGTAAAATCTTTTGCGAGGATTCACGAGACAAATCTTAAAAAACAAGGTATGTTAGCGCTGACATTCACAGATCCATCGGATTATGAAAAAATTCGCCAAGATGATCAGGTGTCTATTTTAGGTTTTAGTACCATGGCGCCAAATCAACCACTTGGAGTGCAATTACATCATGCAGATGGCACGGATGATTACATTTTAGCCAATCATACCTATAATGACGCACAGATTGAATGGTTGAAATGGGGTTCTGCACTCAATCAAATCAGAGCAGAAATAAATAAGTAGATATAATCAAGAGACTTTTTTGAGTAATATTGTCTTAAATTAAATTAATCATTTCGTAACAATTTCAATTTCAAATTTATGTTAAAAGAATTTAAGGACTTTGCAATGCGAGGCAACTTGATAGACGTTGCTGTAGGTTTAGTGATCGCAGGAGCTTTTGGTATGGTGACATCTGCTTTTGTGGATGGTATCTTCATGCCTATTGTAGGCCAAATTTTCCAATTAGGAGACCTAAACTCAGCAAAATATGTTCTTTCTGCCGCAATCACAGATCCTGCAACTGGTGAGATAACAAAACCGGAAGCTGCAATCTTGTATGGTAAGTTATTTGGTGCAATCATTAATTTCATTATCGTGGCATTTGTGATGTTTATGATCATAAAGGGCATGAATAATTTGAAGAAAAAAGAAGAAGCAGCACCTGCACCACCTGCTGGACCTTCACAAGAAGAATTACTTACCGAAATAAGAGACTTATTGAAAAAGTAATCGTCCTTTCTTAAAATCATACAAAAGGAGTTGTATTCAATGTAGTACAGCTCCTTTTTTCATTATGGTTTGTTTTTAAGATGTATCTTTGCCATTTAAATTTTATATTTTTTCTCTATGCAAGACGAAAGAAAAGAGTCTCTTAATTTTATTGAACAAATCATCGAAACCGACTTAGCAAACGGAAAACATTCGGGAAGAATCCTCACCCGATTTCCTCCGGAACCCAATGGTTATCTCCATATAGGGCATGCCAAAGCTATCTGGATTAACTTTGAGTTGGCTAAAAAATACGGTGGAAAAACAAATTTGAGATTTGATGATACAAATCCGACAACTGAGGAAACCGAGTATGTAGAAAGCATTCAGAAAGACATCCAATGGCTTGGCTACCAATGGCAAAATGAGCCATTATACGCGTCGGATTACTTCGGCCAATTGTACGAATATGCTAAAAAATTGATATCAAAAGGTCTTGCATACGTTGATGATAGCACACCAGAAGAAATAGCTTCCATGAAGGGAACACCGACGGAACCCGGCGTGGATAGTCCGTATAAATCCCGGAGTGTTGAAGAAAACTTGACCCTTTTTGAAGGGATGAAAAATGGGGAGTTTCCGGATGGTTCCAGAGTTCTCAGAGCTAATATTGATATGGCGGCACCCAATATGTTGATGCGAGATCCTATCTTGTATAGAATTAAAAAGGAAAACCACCATCGTACAGGTGATGACTGGTGCATCTATCCTATGTATGATTTTGCACATGGACAATCGGACTCAATAGAGGGCATTACCCATTCACTTTGCTCTCTAGAGTTTATTCATCACCGACCGGTATATGACTGGTTTATCGAGAAGTTGGAGATATTTCCTTCCAGGCAAATCGAATTTGCTAGGATGAACGTGGAGTATATGATCACATCGAAAAGAAGGCTGCTTAAATTGGTCAATGAAAAATATGTCACTGGTTGGGATGACCCAAGGATGCCGACTTTATCCGGCATGAGAAGGAAAGGATATCCTGCCGCAGCTTTGCGCACTTTTTGTGAAAAAACGGGAGTTGCTAAGCGAGATAACACCATAGAAATAAACTTGCTCGAATCATGCGTTCGGGATGAACTCAATAAAACAGCGCTTCGTGCCATGGTCGTACTTGACCCTATTAAGGTGGTCATCACCAACTATCCTGAAGGCACATCAGAAATACTTATGGCAGAAAATAATCCTGAAGATGTAAGCGCCGGAGAGAGACAAATGCCTTTCAGCCGAGAGATTTACATTGAGAGGGAAGATTTTATGGAGGACGCACCGCCAAAATATTTTAGGATGACTCCGGGCAAAGATGTGAGGCTGAAGCATGCGTATATTTTGCACTGTGAGGGATGTGAAAAGGATGAGTTTGGCCTTGTTACGACGATATATGCCACCTATTATCCCAATAGTAAATCCGGTAGTGATGTCTCTGGAATAAAACCAAAAGGGACGCTTCATTGGGTAGATGCACACGCTTCAAGAACTTGTGAGGTGAGACTTTATGATAGATTGTTTACTGTGTCTGATCCTCTTGCGGATGAAAACACGGATTTTATCAACTTCTACAATAAAGATTCTCTTCAGACTGTACATAATGCGAAGATTGAGCCCGGCATCGTATTTACTGATCCTTTGACCCATTACCAGTTTTTTAGATTGGGTTACTTCTGTATAGATCAAGACAGCTCATCGGAAGCTTTAGTTTTCAATAAAACAGTGGGATTAAAAGACACTTTTGCTAAGGAAGTAAAACCGACTCCTTAACGGTTGCCAATATACAACACCTATTGCCATTTCTTCCATTAATAGATATTGGTGTAGAGTTTTTATGCTTTTGTTGTACAAGAGCACTATTTTTTATTCCAAAACGATAAAAAATATCTCTAAACTACGATTTGTTTTTAAAAAATGTCGTAAATTTCGGATTTATTATGCCGTATAAAACGGAATATTAAACAACGACTTTCTGGGAATGTACGATCGGGCAGTATTACACATGGATTTGGACTCTTTCTTTGTATCCGTAGAGTGCTTGAAAAACAGCAGTTTGACTGGCAAGCCGCTATTGATCGGTGGTACGAGTAATAGAGGTGTAGTTGCATCGTGTAGCTATGAGGCGAGACGCTTCGGAGTTCACTCGGCCATGCCTATGAAGATGGCGCTCCGAATTTGCCCACAAGCCATTGTGTTGCGAGGTGACATGGACAGCTACTCAAAATACTCACAGTTAGTGACAGACGTGATCGCGGAGGATGCGCCGGTGTATGAAAAGGCATCCATAGATGAGTTTTATCTCGATCTTACGGGGATGGATAAGCACTTTGGATGTTTTAAATGGTCATCTGAATTGAGACAGAAGGTCATCAAAGAATCGGGACTTCCCATATCTTTTGGCTTGTCTATAAACAAAACTGTATCAAAAGTAGGTACAGGAGAAGCGAAACCAAACGGTACCAAGTATATTCCCAATGGGACTGAGAAAGGTTTCCTTGCACCGCTTCCTGTGGGCAAAATACCCGGTGTAGGCGATCAAACGCATAAGAAGCTCAACTTTATGGGGGTACGCACCATAGATACACTCAGCCAGATACCGATCCGACTTTTAGAGCGTGAATTCGGAAAACCCGGACGTACACTGTGGGAACGCGCCAATGCCATAGACCCTACACCGATCGTACCATATCATGAGCAAAAGTCTATGTCTAAGGAGCGCACATTTATGGAAGATACACTGGATGTTACGATGATACGACATCTCCTCTTGGACATGGTAGATAAGCTATCTTTTGAACTCCGCAATAGCGGAAAGCTTACATCTACGGTCACGGTAAAGATACGATACGCCGATTTTAATACCTACACCAAACAAAAAAATATAGCCTATACAGCCAATGATCGTATTCTCGGGCAGCATGTCGTGGATATTTTCGAAAAACTGTATGAGCGCCGACAGCTCATCCGCCTCATAGGTGTCAAATACAGCGGTTTGGTACAAGGAAATTATCAAATCAACCTCTTCGACGATACCATCCAGCATATCCAGCTCATGCAGCAGATGGATCGCATACGCCGACGTTTTGGAATAGATGCTATCATGCGTGCTAGCGGCCTCGTGAAACCTAAAGTGCTGCGAGATCAGCCACACTTACCGCCGGATGGAGGGTGAGGAAATATTAGCTCCGATCTTCACCATCATGTGCGTATTGTAATAATTTATCGAGATTGAGGTAATTAATGATCCAGCGATATCTGTAAAAGATTGAAATAATATTGTTTGATTTGTTTTACACTAAAAATTACTTTTAGATATCTGTATATTTTTATAAATCAATATATTATAAATAAAATAATTTATTAACATATTTATTTTAAAGGCCATTAACTTCATGCTGGTTTTGTTAAAAGACATCAGATATATAGAAAAATTCTGTAAAAATGTATGACTTTTTGTAGCGTTTTGATCAATTTTAGGATTCTATTGATGAATTCAAAATCGACAAAGTATGCATTACGCTAATTTTCATAAAATTGTTTGGCTTTTTTTAATGCTGTCATTTGCTTTTTCTTGTCATGACAACGAAGAATTGACCAAAGTAGAAGATATCAACGACCCACCCAAAATCGTTGTCTCTACCAATCATTTTTGCAGGGTTAAAGATGAAAATGGTAGCAATATTAAAATTCAATCTGCCACATTTGCAGGTAAAATATGGAAACCATCTCCTGAAGGGAATCTATTGCTGGATGGTAAAAATATCTCAAAGTATGATGAGCCCATTGATATAGTTAGTGAAGACGGTGAGACATCAAGATTGTTTCTGTCAGGGATAGAAAACGATGTAAATTATCAAACATTGACAATATTTAGAAACAGTCAAGAATTCACCTTTTCTTCCAATCAACCCCAAAAAGTTACTTTAGATAATGACATCAGGTTGAATTTTCAAGAAAACTCTTACAAGGTCGATAATACAAATTATTCAGGGAGTGTTACGGCTGAAATGATTGTACCAACGCTTGACAACCAGAACCACATCAATGCATTACCGCAAGTGCGAAAAGGGAAAAAAATATCAGGTGGAATAGGTTATTTGCAAATAGCAAATGCTTTTTATCTATCAATAAAAAGTGATAGTGGACAAACAATTGAGAGTGAATTGAATATAGATGGTAATATAACAAAGCTCAACTCAGGTACTGCAAAACTGTGGTTTTTTAACAGTGATGAAGCTATGTGGGTGGAGCAACCTTTTGAAAATATTCGCAATAGTGTCGTATTTGACCACAAAAAATCTGGGTATTATTGCATTGCGGAATGGCAACCGGGAGCATATTTTTCAGGTCGGTGTCACATTACTCACGATCCATTAACTAATCTCAAAATAAAATTTTTAGAACCCAAAGCTCATTTTGAAATCTTTACCACCAATGATGGAAACTGGACGACATATCTTCCGGTGAATACAGATGTCAAAGCGGAAATTTTATCGACATGCGGTAAAATAGACGATATCAATTTGAATACTTTCAATGCACAAATTGTCCATGACAAAGATATTTCTTCAAGTGGTTCAACTTTTGCATTTGTAAACGGCAAAGTGAAAGACTGCGAAGGCAAAGATGTGACTTCATTTATAATGACAGAGACTACATCAGGAAATACCTATTATTTTAAAGATCATGATTTACATTTTTATATCCCTACATGTGGACAGGAAAATTTTGCTTTTTATATATCGAATCCATCAGGTAGCGAAAAGGGAGGTGAAGTTATATGCAAGAATGAAAGTGTCATAAACTCAGGAACTTTGCTAGCATGTAATAAAGCAAAGGAGTCATATTTCAATTTAATCATTGAAGGTAAAAATAAAATTTATTGGCAGACAAAAGCAAGTCTTCAGCAAGATGGTAGAATGGTTTTACAAGCATTGGATGAGCAAATGGCAGTTGTGCTTTCAGTATATTTACCTTCCGATGGAGTAGGAATGAAAAAAGATGAAATGTGTAATATCTTACTTCAAGAACAATCTTTTCTAGGTAAAAGTATAGAAATATATTGCCCTACATCGACTTTAGGATGTGGATTTGATGACGTAGTTATAACCCACTTTGGAAGTGGAACGGATCCTTTTATTCGAGGTTATTTTAATGGGAGATTTTGGACAAAAACATTCCAGCCTTTGATTGCCGGATACCAAGAATTGCTTGGCGAATTTCAAATCAAAAAGGAATTTTAAACCAAGCATGACCGAATCAAACATCATCATGAAATGTAAGGCTTATGACAAGGCCGCATTTAAAGAGTTGGTGAGGGTATATTCACCTGGCTTGATGTCTGTGTGCAAGCGTTACATGGGCAATAAATATGATGCTGAAGATATGTTGCAAGAGACATTTATCAAAGTCTTCCAAAATATCATGACATATGAAGAGACAGGTTCCTTTCGAGCTTGGCTGAATAAAATAGCAGCAACAACTTGTCTAAAAGAAATTAGAAAAAACTACTTAATAGCAGATCTGGAGATTGATGAAATGGAGGCTGATATGGGTGCGGATTACATTGTTTTAAATGATGAAACGGGTATAATGAAAATCATAGAGGAGCTACAAATGCCTTATCGCTTAGTTTTCAATCTATTTGTGATAGAGGGTTTTTCACATCAGGAAATTTCATTGTTGCTAGGTGTAGGTGAGAGTACTTCACGAACCCAATTGTCAAGGGCACGAAAGATGATCAAAGAATTGGTTTTAAAATATAATGTTCAATTAATAGCTTAGGTAAATGGACAAGCAAGATAAAATATTTAAAGAAGTGGCAAGAAACCACACCACAGAAGTTGATTTTGATGGGTTGTGGGTAACATTAGAGCCACATGTGCCCAAAAGGAAGAATGATAAAAAGCTTCTTTGGGTATGGATGAGTATTTCTGGTTTACTAATAATTTCAGTGTTGACCTGGTACTTTGGGATTTATAAATCTATCGATTCGAATCAAGGCGACAATTCAAATGAAATGCTTGTAGGTGATCAAAGCCCTGATATTCATGGTAAAAATATTGATGACCAACTTATTAATTCTACCAAAGATGCCTTTTACACAAGTGAGAATTCAAATTCATCGCGTAATTCTGTATCTAGAATGGCACAAGAATCTCAAAATACTTCAAATCCAGATTTCCAATTACATGAAACCTCTGTTGGAAATCCTTTGACAAAAAACCAACAAGTTTCCACCGATTACTACAACCAATATTTGCCGAATTTCAGGTTTTCGACAATCATACATGTTTTTGATGAAGAATTGATTTCAGATAAAATTAGTGACAATCTCGGTGATGAAAAGCAAACAAATGAAATCTTTTATGTTGATGAAAATCAAGACAAACATATACCTCTATCTATTCCATCTTTGAAATCGACACCATTTATTGATTTACATTCGATACGTGGTGAAAAAGAAATTACCATTTTGCCAGCTCGAAATAGGTGGTTTAATCTATTGATATATAGTGGAATAGGTAAAACATGGATAAAATATACCAATCAGAACGACGCCAAACTTCTTCAAAAAATGAACCAAGCTGAAGTGGGAAAAGAATATCTTAATATTGGATTGAGTACAGAGAAAAAAATAGCTCAAAGATGGTACATCAATGTCGGACTGCGATTTGGCAGACTCGTTTCAGTTATACATAACACATCTTCAATTGTGAACCCAGTCATATCACAAGATATCACAGAAATAATTATCGATTCTTTGGGGATAGAGAGGCTGATTTATGGACAAAAGTCAGGATATCAAATCATGACCACGACTTCCACATGGTTTACGTATCACTATCAATTAGAATTGCCCGTGACTGTTAAATATAGTTTTTATAGCAATCCAAGATATAGAGTTGCTGTATTAGGTGGCTTTACATTGCCAATATGGATGAATTCTACCGGCAGCTATTATGATGTAGAAGGTATCTGGAAAAAGTTTTCGGAATCTAGTCCATTTATTGCCAACAAGCTTTCATGGATGTATGGCATGGAGTGTGAATGGAAATTTAACCAAAATGGAAGCATCCATACATCTATAGTCAATGAATCAAAAAAATATTCCTTGATTCAACCGCCTTCTAAATCAGATAAAAATAATTCAATTCTATACTTCAATTTAGGATATAGACATCATTTTTAATCATTTGTATATCACTTTGCGCAAAAGATATGAACAATCTTTATTCAATTATTTAAAAAAATTTATCACAATGAAATATTTTAAACAAATCCTTTTAGTTATCACTCTTTGGTGTGTAGGTCTTGGACAAATGAATAGCCAAACAAGTTTGGAGTGCCTTTATTTAAGCGCTATTGTAAATGATAAACCAGTTACTTTTTCTGGGATAGATTTGGTCAAATTAAACTTTCAGGATAGTTTGATTAGTTACAAACCTGAAGATTTCACAGTTACATTCACAGATGCAGGTGGCAATGTGTTACAAAATTATTTTTTACCCACATCCAATACTCGAATAGTAAATTATAAGGTTGTACATCTTCCCACACAAAATTCTTGTTCAAATAAACTGGTGATTATTGGCATTGAAGGCACACTTCCGATATCGTGCAAGCCCAACTTGCATTATTCAATTATGCCTTCACAGAATATGGAGATGGAACCTTCTGATTTTTTAGACTTTGACAATGTAAACAATGAGCTATATGATCTTATTATAAATGATCCTCAAGGGAATATTCTTACCAATAACATATTGCAATATGATGTTGATACAAGAACCTATGAAGTTCAAATCACAGAAAAGTCAAATGGCAATAAATGTTGGACATCTTTCAGTGTATCAAGCTTTCAGACGAGTCATGCTATTGCCAGCTGTGATGAGTTTGTCATTGCTTCATTAACGCAAACTGGACATTGTGTGATCACACCTCAGTCATTGGATGATGGTTCTTCAAATTTTGTATCTATGTGGAGCTCAAAGACTGAATTCAATTGTGATGACGTCAATATTACTCAAACAGTCAAGCTATCGGTGGCAAATTCAGATAATATCATAAGTCAATGTTCAAGCAACATTAAGATTCAGGACAAATTAGCACCAATAGTGTTGATGAAAAACAATCCGACAGTACATCTCAATGGGATAACTCCAACTCAGCTCACACCTGACATGGTTGCATCATATTTTGATAATTGTGAGTTTGTTTCATTACAAGTTGTGCCAAGTACTATTGATTGCAATAGTGCAAATCCTACCGAAGTAACCCTAATAGCAAAGGATAAAGGAGGAAGCACAGTATCCGCTTCGACTTTCGTAGGATACACCGTCAATTCTTCATCAATATTATCTTGTAATGATGAAGTTGAAATTGAAATTACAGGTTTAGATTCGGTACGGATCACTCCAGAGATGCTTTTGGAAGGTAACTATACTTGTGATGATAATTTTGATGTGACTTTGTCTTTTAATAATTTTGAGTTTCCTTTACCTGTCGTTACACAATCCGACATTGGAAAAAATTTAACTTTTGAGGTAAAAAACACCACAATAGGTAACAGTTGTTGGGGAAGTCTAATTGTAAAAAAACCAGTGGATTGTACTATTCCATTTGTCGTGTGCGATACAAGATGCTCTGAGGGAGTACCAGGTGATTGTAATTCGGGATACACTGTAACAGACAATATTGATTGGCCATGTGATTTTGAATCTTATGTTTGTGATGATGATTTATTCGAAAGATTTTCTCCAGGTGACCTTGTAGCTCTACACGGCATCCCTAAAGAGCAAGTATATCCTCAAATTATTAATTATCCATGTAGTGCTATTTTCACTGATTTTGCAGACCAATATGAACCTATTGGCAATGCTAATTCAGGAGAGAAAAAAGTCATTAGAACTTGGACGGTGCTTGATTGGATGACAGGAAATACTTATACCTACGTGCAAGAATTTTACTTGCTGAGTGGACATTCAGTTATATGTGATGTCTTTCCTTGGGATACGCCATTTGGTGATTGTGCATCCGGACATACAGACCAAGATGCAGTGGAATGGCCTGCTGACATCACTGTTTCCAGAGGAGGCATAGCTATTAATATTTTGAGGAATAATCCAAATATTCATATCAATAATGTAGAACCAAGAATCATGGCCTCTTGCAATTTTAATTATATCGTTTCATATACTGATCAATTCAATCAGACAGATCCTGATAGTATCACGGTCAAACGCACTTGGAAAGTAGAAGATAATTTTACAAATGATGAGGTTACTTTTATACAAAAAATCACAATCACAGGTCAAAGTGCAAATCAAAATGTATGCGCAGCAACTTTTACCGGCATTCCAATTTCGGATGTAGATATGCAACTCGGCACTACGACTGAATCAGGATGTGCAGATATAGTTTTCGCTCCAAATTTTGAAATCAAACCTTCCAAGGTAAGTAAGGCTAAAGAAGGAGTAGATATCATGGATTTGGTAATGGTGTATGAGCATATTTTAGGTCTTAGAGAACTAAACTCATATCAAAAAATAGCTGCTGATGTTACTAATTCAGGTTATATTTCAACCCTTGATCTTGTGATGATGCAAAGGATTGTGGACGGTACAGCAAATGATTGGTCCCTAGTACCAGTTTGGAAGTTTTTAGATAAAAACCATACCGTGGTCAATGGTGTGATTACACCATTTAAGGAAAGTATTAACACAAATGATTTACTTTCTTCTAATCAGTTTTTGGGTATTAAAATGGGAGACATTGATGGTAGTTATAGAGATCCAGGCACTTCAAGGCCTATTACATATGCCGCTCTAAAGGGTACTGATGATGTGCTCAACAAAGGGGAAACATATGAATTAATTTTGAAATCTGACAGATCACAAAGTCTCGTAGCAGCTCAGCTTGAATTTGACATCAAAGATAAGGGTATCAATATCATTGGTGTGGAAGGTAACAACTTACCGGGATTTGATCCTACCCAACATGTAAAGATGTCCAATGATAAGCTTATTATTCAATGGTATATTGACTTACAAAAAAATCCTTTGGGTATAAACATTTTAAACAATCAGGAAATGGTCAGGATTCATTACACCGCAACAAAAAATTCTGTACTTAGTGATGTGTTGAGTCTGAATAGTGAAGCCTATAATAGTATTAAACAAGCAGGAGACAGAGATCCATCATTGATAAGTTTACACTGGGAATCAAAGATATTAAATGATATCGAAGATTATGTAAATAACAATATTCGAATATTTCCAAATCCGTTTACTGGTAAAGTTAAAATACAGGGCATTGAAAACAATGTACAATATAGTGTGATGGATGCAACAGGAAGTATAAGAACACAAGGCAAGGTACCAATAGCAGAATCCATAGATTTAAATGTATTAGAAGCGGGTTTCTATTTTATGAAAATACAAGAAGAAGGGAAAAATCCATCAATCCATAAGATGATAAAAGTGGATTAACCTATTGAAAAAATTGAATGTATAAAGCTCCTACATTTCAATGAAGTGTAGGAGCTTTTTAATCGTTATTTTCGTCTATTCATCAAATTTATTAGCTTTTTATACTAGCTTAAAATTTTTTAGAATTCAAAAGTCCAATACGGAAGCCGGAATATTTTTGGCATAAAATTAAACAACTTGTTAATTGTACTTCTTTAGATTCAAACCAAGGGTCGAAATCCAAATACTATGATTTCTTAGGAAGCATTCAAACCGGTTTTAGCTTTTATAAATTCCAGCTGCACTTACCACCAGATGGTGGGTGAGGAAAACGATACCTTATATTTAGAGTATGTTTAAAATTTATCCTTTAGCAAGAGAAGGTTTTATTTTGGCTACAAATTCGTTAAATTTTTCGTCGAATTGCCCACATTCGACTGCAAAATTTGCCTTTTTTCGCTCAAAATAATTCCATTTTATTATCCAAAAACAAAATTTAAACATACTCTTACACTTCAAGGAATGATACTATAAAAACTTATCCAATGACAAATTTTGACAAAAATTTTATTTAATTCCTGTAATTAAGGGTGAAAAATAACTACTTTTGGCATGACATTTGACTCCAAAACAGTAATCCAATTTGTATTTATAATGTACAGACTCATACTCGTCTTACTTTGCCCTTTATTTTTTTCATTTGAATTCAATCCTGAATCAGCGGCTTATGATTATATAGGTCAGTATAAGGATTTAGCGATAGTAGAAATGTACCGTACCGGAATTCCGGCCAGTATTACCTTAGCGCAAGGACTGCAAGAATCATATTATGGTACATCAGAACTCGCCATTCAAGCCAATAATCACTTCGGTATCAAATGCAAGTCCTACTGGACCGGAAAGACTTATTACTATAAAGACGATGACAAGGATAGAAAGGGACAGTTAGTAGAGTCGTGTTTCAGAGCTTATGACTCAGATATAGATTCTTATATAGACCGTTCGAACTTTTTGATGCAGACTGAAAGGTACAAACCATTGTTTTCATTGGATCGCACTGATTACACCCAGTGGGCGTATGGCTTGAAAAACTGTGGTTATGCGAGTGATCCTGAATATGCATCTAAGCTCATCGATAAAATCGAAAAATACCAGCTTTACAGATTTGATCAGGCTGAAGATCCGTTTCGGAGAATTATTAGGAAATAATTATTTCTACTGTAGCTTTCCATTGAGAAAGACATCTTTGATATGATTCGCCCCGAATCTATACACCATAAACTCCAAGTTGGGTATGGGATGGGTTATTATAAAATTGGCTTTTTTCCCACGTTCTATGCTGCCTAGATGGTGCTGAGATTCTATGGCACAAGCGCCGTTTATCGTCACAGCATTGAATGCTTCTTCAGGTAGGAGGCGCATTCCATTGCATGCAAATGCCATCAATAACGGTATATTTCCACATGGACTGCTTCCCGGATTGAAGTCAGACGCGATAGCAATTCCTAATCCTTGGTCGATCATTTTCCTTGCCGGAGCATAATGGATATTTAAGAAAAATGACACAAAAGGGAGCACAGTAGGAATAGTATTAGATGCAAGCAATGCATCAATTTCTTCTTGGGTGATGGCTTCTAAGTGATCTACTGAAACGGCATGGTTCTTTATACCCACCTGAACGCCACCTGAAACCGCCAATTCATTCGCATGAATTTTGGGTTTCAATCCGTATTTTGCTGCAGCTTGGAGGAGTTGATCCGTCTCATCTACGGTAAAAAATCCTTGATCACAAAAGACATCCATATAGTCAGCCAATCCGTCGTCGACAATTTCCGGCAACATTCCTATCACCATCTGTATGTAGTCCTGCCTTCTATCTGCATAGTCTGTTGGAATAGCATGAGCACCTAGAAAACTCGATTTTATTTCTGCTGATGACACATCTTTTAATCTGCTGATGACGCGGAGCATCTTAAGTTCGCTTTCCCTCGACAAACCATAACCACTTTTGATCTCAATGGCTCCGGTTCCATAAGAAATGACTTCATTGAGTCTTTCTAGTGCTGATTGGAAAAGAGTTTCTTCATCTGTATCTCTGAGCTTTTTTGCTGAATTGAGAATGCCGCCACCTGCTGATGCGATTTCTTGGTAACTTTTTCCTTGAAGTCTCATCAAGTATTCTTGTTCTCGTGACCCACCGAAGACAATATGTGTGTGGCTGTCACACCAAGTAGGCAATACTAAACCACCACCTGCGTCAATTGATTTATCTGCTCTTAATGGGGCATCTGTTTGTGGTCCAAAATCGATGATTTTACCATTGTCTATAAGTAAAAATGCGGAATCTATTGATTGTACTTTTGACATTTCTTCACCTTTCAATAGCTTTGATGTTGATGTGATACCTACTAAAGTTTGAATATTGGTGAATAGCGTTGTCATATTTTCTTTATTGTTTTATATTTACTAAATATGCGAAGATAGACTTCAATTCCCACCATCAAAGTGATAGAGAATATTAATAATGTCCATCTCAATTGAAATAGCAAGTTTTGATGTTGACTAAAAATGGTGTCTCTGTAAAATAACTGCATCACTGCGATGCAAAATACTGTGGCCAAAGATGCGTAAACTATGATATGAAGTAAAAGAATTTTTTTGGAATGCAATTTTTTAAAACTCAGCAGGATAACTTCCTGATACAACTTGTTTTTATGGTCTATTGCCTTTAACTGTTGAAGGATGTGAATTGCGGACGTATATTGACCAACATGGTATAGGCAAATTGCCTTCTTAAATAGTAATTGGGTGTAAATGTCTTCTCCATTGACGTCATAGATATTTTCAATTATAACCAATTCAATGATAGGGTCAACTTTTTGTAACAACTTGTGATAAAGACCAATCTCTGAAAGACAAAAGATATAGTCTATGTCCATTTCTATTCTTTCTTCTGTATAAAGGAATTTAAGCTCAGGATATATGGATTCGTAATATTGAATTTTTTCCAAATAGGCACCTTCTCCAAGGGAAAAATACTGGATATATTTGCTATTTCTATGCATTTCAGTCCAAAGGTTTGTATAACACAATTTTAGACGGTGACGCATCGCTTTCTAGGCTTATTATTTGCATATTGGCCAAGTAGATGCCATCTACTACACTATCCGGAACATATACCAACTCTGTGATGGTTTTTTCAGGACAAAGGATTCCTTCATGGTACCAAAATGCTTTATGTGCCAATAGCAATCCACCATCAATCTCTTTATCTACTGAGGGAAGATCGGTGATAAGGTGTTGTACACCGGAATTACATATTTTTTCAATGACTGTATGGTCAAAATAGGTAGGATTGGTGCCGGAATAATCTGTCGAAAGTTTGTTTTCTGAATTGGGACTCGTTCTCACTATCAGTATTTCTTCTTGATTTTCATCAAAAAAACCCGGCTCAAATGATTGTTCCGTGATCACTGAGTCACCATTATGGATAGTAGGCGACACTGTCGTCAAACGAGCGATAGCATGAAATTTTTTTAATGTCCTATGTATGGTAAAATCTCCTGCAGTGATATGTCCTACGCATTCCGTATGTGTGCCGTTGCCATGCGGATTGAGCATAATATTCTTGAAATTAACAACTCCACCTTGGTCAATATCTCCTATAAAACTTTCTGCTGTAACAGGTTGTATTGACACGTCCGGAGCCCAAAAACACTTTGGGGATTTTGCTCCGGAAACCAAAGGTATAGAAATGTCTATTCCTACACTTAAATCAAATGAAAGGGATCGGTTTTTGTACGTTGTTGATATAATCATGGCTGTCAATTCCTTTTATCTTTGCCCCAATGGAGCTTATTGCCAAGCGTTTTCATGAATGTTTGCCCTTTTAATTGGATGAAAGAAACATCAAAACTTCCCTTTCTAAGAATGATCTGATGTTGTGCTGAGATGGTTTCATATCTTGAGTCCAATGTGCACATAAAACTTTCTGACCTTCCCTCTACTTGTATTTTTATAGCATGGTAATCGGGTAACACGATGGGTCTCACATTCAGATTATGGGGAGCAACTGGAGTAATGATAAATGTTTTGGAGTCAGGCAAAACAATGGGTCCGCCACAACTCAGAGCGTAACCTGTAGAACCTGTGGGTGTACTTACAATTAAACCATCTGCCCAGTAACTATTCAAGAGCTCATCATCCACAAACACATGCACAGTGATCATGGAAGAAGTGTCTCTCCTATTGATCGTAAAGTCATTTAAACCATATGGAAACTCCTGAAAAATAGGAATATTGCTTTCTATTTGAAGCATAGACCTTCTCAAGATGGTGTAATCTTTTTTCATTACTTGCTTGATAGCAGTAGAAATGATCTTTTTTTCTACGCTGGCTAAAAACCCCAATCTTCCTAAGTTTATCCCTAATATGGGGATATTCAAATCATGTATTAGCGTGACTGCTTTCAGGATGGTTCCATCTCCGCCTAAAGTAATCATGAGATCAATGTTGCTTTTCTTTACATCAGCAAAGTCACTCACCGTTTTATACTCAAGGTTTTCATCATACATACGGAGTGATTCAATGTATGGTTTAAATACAATAATCTCCACCTGATCTCCTTTAAGTGCTTTGAAGACTTGATCTACATAGATATATTCCTCAGGGCTATTGATACCTTGACCATAAATCAATACATTCATATGTGCATATTTCAAAAAAGATTCGTTTTCGACAAAATTTGCTCCGATCCTATCACATCAATTTACATCAATGTGAATAAGAGGATGACAAAGTTATAGTTTTCAATGGAAATAAGTAAGACAAAATCTATTGTTTTTCTGTGAATGCACCAATTTACCTTCACATCATTTCTCGATGGACGTGATCAAGAAATTGTGTAGATGTTTCTTTTATAGTCTGATATATGTCTTTGTATTGAATGCCAAAAGTTTGTTTTGATTTTTCATTGTCATACCTACTATTTACTGATGTGCTTTCTATCGTTTCTTTAGTAATAATAGGAGTGGAATTTGTAAGTGCAGACCTAATGAATTCCACAAATGCCATAGCCTTGGCAGCGAAACCGATGAGTGGTTTTGTAGGAGGCCGTTTATCTAAAGTTTTTGCTATGCTTGCAAAAACTTCTTTGTAAGATTTGTTTTCAGCACTGAGAATGTATCTTTCACCATTTGTTTCCATTTGTATGGATTGTACTATGATATCAGAAACATCAGTTGCTGCCACCCAGCCCGTAGTTCCAGTTCCGAACCATGCTAACCCATGATATATTTTTTTCCACAGTTGTGCAGTAGATTTTTCCCAATCGCCTGCTCCTATGATCATGGAAGGGTTGAAAATAGTTACATTAAGTCCCTCTACATGTGCTCTCCACACTTCCTGCTCCGCAAGAAATTTAGAAAGCCCATAGGTTGTATCGTACTTTGAATGGCTAAATATCATGTCTTCTGTGATGGTCTCATCAGGTTTTCTCCTTCCTATAGCCGCGACAGAACTTACGTGAATGAACTTTTGAACACCTTTATCAAGTGCTGCATTGACCAAGTTTGCTGTGCCATCTACCGCAATTTTTAACAGTCTTTTTTTATGTTTAATAGAAAAACTGACTTCAGCTGCACTATTAATGATGATATCTGCTTTCTCCACTAATTCCAGCATCAGCGGCATATCCAAAATATTTCCTTCAACCCAGGTGATTTCCGGATAATTATTTTTATTGAGTACTGCAAGATTTCGCGTTAAGCCTGTAATGTGGCTATAACCTTGTAGTTGTAATGCTTTGATGATATAAGTACCAAGAAAACCACTTGCTCCGGTGATCAATATCCTGCTATTCTTTGGCACCGATGTCGATATTATTGTTCGAAGACTTCTATGATGGCATTTCTGTGTACCAAGTCTGTAAATTTTCCCTTGAACCTAGTAGCTTTAACCATATGATTGTCTATCCAGTGGTAATTTCCTCCTCTGGGTTTTCCTACTAGCAAACCATGGTATTTAAAACCATTATCGTTCAACCATTTCTCCGTAACGACTCTATGTTCTTCCGTTCTAGATGTGAAAAATGTAATGATGTGGCCTTCATCATACCACTTATTACATATCTCCAAGGCGTCAGCGTAGGGTTCCACGGTTGCCATTCTTTCCGGTTCTTCATTAGGGACATCGTCACAAATAGTTCCGTCTATATCGATCAGATAATTTTTAATGCCGTTTGGTAAAATAGGGCTCAAATTTTCCCCCTTTTCGTTTTTTAGATTTTGCAATGAAATACTCATTTTCTATGCTTCAATTTAATTAAAATTTATATAATTCTCCGGGTTTACTACCTTTCCATCATACCACATTTCAAAATGCAGATGTGGACCTGTGGACATTTCCCCTGAATTTCCTATAATAGCTATTGCTTGGCCGGTTTTCACTACATCTCCGGTTTTCACCAATAATGCTGAGTTATGTTTGTACACAGACACAATGTTTTTCGGATGTTGGATATACACACTGTTTCCTGTCTGAAGAGATACATCAGAACTGATCACAATACCATCCATGATGCTGCTGATAGGCGCATCCTTTGCCGCTAATATATCCACTCCATAATGTTGTACTGCAGGTTGAAATTTTGCTGAAATACTTCCACGAACAGGAGTGACGAATCTTAGAAAATTGAGCTCTTTTGCTCTTTTATTTTCCAAAATGTCTTCTTGTTTTATCAGTTCAATTGGGATGTTTTTTGAAGCGTCAATGGAATCTTCCCGTTGCACTGCTTGGGTATGAATACCACCTGTCAACATATTTTTTAATCCGGTGGTGTAGGTATCGTAGGCTTGAACTTCTTGTTCCAAAGCATCTACCTTTTTGGTAAGCTCTATAAATTTCTTATTGTCAGTAATGTCTCCATATCCGGGTATCAACCTTTTAACAGGTGTAAATACGATCAACGAAATCACCAAGATGCTCAAAAGCAGGCTGACTACACTCAACAATGTATAAAAACTCAATAAACTCAAATTATAGGATCCAACCTCTTCAAGATTTTCATCGTCAAGAATCAATATCCTGAAGTTATGTTTGAGGCGATCAAGCAACTTCCTTTTAAATGGCAATGTGTCCGGCATGGACCAAATATTTGCTAAGAAAATAAAATAATTTGGGACAAAAATAGTTATATTAGTTTATTTCAGGGCCAATATTTTTAATAGTTAAAAAATTTGCCCTATTATTTCGTGCTTTTTTAGCTAAAATTGACGTCATTTTATGTAATCTTTCTTAGAAATGAGACAAGAATTTGGATAAAAATTGATGCGAATATCTATTTAAAAGTAAAATATCAGATTATCTTTGCACTCTGAATATTAAACATTATAAATAAAAATAATATATTTTGAATCATAAAAAATTCTCCCTTTTTATTGTCTTGATTTTAGCAGTTTTCTCATCGGGGTGCGTGACTAAAAAAAAGAGAAATGAAACTTCAAAATTTGGAAAGTTTTACCATAATACCACTTCGTTATATAATGGATACTGGAATGCAAAGGAGATATACCGATTGAGTTTAGAACAGATGAGGCTGGCCAATGAAGATGACTTTAATAAGATTTTAGAAGTTGAAGATTATGTATCAATCAATGACCCTAAAATGGTTAAAGATGATATGGAAATCATCATCCAAAAAGTTACAACTGTAGCTCAGTTGCACGAGCCCGGAAATTATGTAGACGATTGTTATGTCATGATGGGGAAAGCGCAGTATCTAAAGCATGATTATGAAACTTCTGAACAGACATTAGAGTATTTTCAGGAAGAATTCAATCCTGCTAATCCTTACGGCAGAAATTACATGACTAAAAAACCTACCGGAAAATCTGCCATAAAAGCAAAAGCTCTTGAGAGAGAGCAAAAAATCGAACAACAAAAAGAAGAAAGAGAAGAAAAGGCGAAAGAAAAGAAGGAAGTTGCTAAGACAAAGGCACAAGAAAGAAAGGAAAAGCAAAAACAAAGGGAAAGAGAAAAGAAAGAAAGAGAGAGACAAAGAAAACAAGACGCAAAGAATCGCAAGAAAGGAATTAAAACCACACCAAAGCCGAAGGTGGAGAAAGAAAAAACGGTAATTCAAACGCCAAAACCTGAACCTACTATTCAAGCACAAACTGTAGAGCCAACTGAAGAAGAACCTGTTCAGGTGACACCAAAGGTAGTGCCTATAGATAGGTCTGCGTATCCTGAAGGTTTGTTATGGTTGGCAAAAACTTATATAAAGAGACAAAATTATTTTGGTTGTGATGTTTTATTAAGGAAAATTGATCTTGATAAAATAGATGAAAATTTAAAATCAGATATCAGCGCCACCTATGCAAGTTTGCTTATAAAAGAAGAAAAGTATGCTGAAGCCATACCAAAACTGGAAGAAGCCATCACAACATCGAAAGATAAAAATTTGAAAGGAAGATATGCTTTTATTGCAGGACAATTGGCACAACAACTTCAGGATCAAACCGCAGCATACGCTTTTTTTGAACAGTCAAAAAAATTGACAAAGTCAGATAGAATGGCTTTTATGGCAGATATGGCCATAATAAAAAGTGCTTTGTTGTCCGGTTTAAAATCTCGTGAGCAGGTAGCTGAAGAAATGCAAAAATTCTTAAAAAATGAAAGGTATCAGAACTACAGAGATCAAATATATTATACTCTGGCTGAGATGGAAATGGCACAAAATAATACAGACAAGGCGATTGAAAACTTTAAATTATCAGCGCTCAACAATAAAGGCAATCAAAAGCTGAAAGCTGAAACATACTTGAACATAGCCAATCTGTACTATAAAGATGAGAAATATCTTAATGCATCCAATTACTATGATACTACGCTGACAAATCTCAATGCAAAAGATGCGAGACAATTAGAAGTAAAAAAATCTGTGGAAGCATTGAAAGACATAGCTTATAACATCAGTACAATCACCTATAATGATACGCTTCTTTATTTTGCTTCCCTGAAAGAAGGAGATCAAAAAGATGCCATAAAAGCATGGTTGGTGAGAAATAATCCTAAATTGCTTACAAGTACTGCAACTACGGATGATGCAAAAAAAGATCCGACTGCATTACAAAGCATTCCTATAAACATCCAAAGTTCATTTTTTGCATACAACAGCAAAAATAGAGAAAAAGGCATCCAGGATTTTAGAAGGACTTGGGGAGATAGACCGCTATCTGATGATTGGAGACGCAGTAGAAAATCTGTTGGTGCGGATATTAGTCAGTCCACAGCTCCGGATACGAAGGTAGATGAATCCACAGGTGAAGAAAGTAGTCCATTGAACGATGAGTACAAAAAAATGCTGAGGGAAATCCCATCTAATCCGGTAAAAAGACAAGAAGTACATGATAAAATCATCTCAGCAATGTACACTCTTGGAAAGTTGTTCAGAGACAAAATACAGAATTACTCTAAGTCAGCAATGACACTAGAAGACATGCATAAAAGATATGGACCAACACAATACGAGCTCGACTCACATTACTATCTATATCTGGATTATTTAGACATGAATGATCAGACTAAGGCAAATGAGTATAAAGAGAAAATCATCAGAAAATATCCTGATTCAAAGTATGCTTCAGTCTTATCTGACCCCAATTATTTTGCAAAGAATAAGGAAACCACACCGGAAGCATTTTATCAATCTCTTTATCGCTTATTTGAAAATAATGAATATAAAAGGGTTATCAAAGCCATCGATGATAATGCAACCAGTCAAGAAAACAGCCCTTTCCTTTCGAAAATATCTTTGTTAAGAGCCATGTGCATAGGCAGTACTCAAGGAAAAGATGCTTATATGGAGGAGCTAAAAAAGGTTACCCAAGCATTTCCAAATTCACCTGAGCAAGCTAAAGCAAGGGAGATAATGAGATATCTGTCCGGCGACAACTCCATTTTTAATACTGTGGATATCAAGGATGTGGACAAGATATATACTAAGGATGATGCAGATCCACACTATGTTGCAATAGTAACCTATGGTTTGACAGAAGTAGAAAATGCCAATGTTAGGGTAGCCATATCAAATTACAATAAGCAGAATTTTAAAGTTGAAAACCTCCAGATAGGCGAAAAGGTGACGTTAAATATTCAGGATAAAGTAGATGTAATTCTTATCAAAAAATTTGATAATTATGAAAAAGCTGATGCTTATTACAAAAACGTCAGTAATAATATTCCTGATTATACCGGTAGAAATGACGTCAATTTTGATATCTTACCCATTTCTGTTTCCAATTATAGAAAAATGCTCAGTGAAAAATCAACATTGAAATACAGAGCATTTTTAGAGCATTATTACAAGTAATATTAGAGAATGTTTAAATTTTGTTTTGGATAATAAAATTTAAACATACTCTAAAATGTAGAATCAGAAATCAAGTGAATGATTATACATTTTTAGGAATTTTTCACTTTCCTTATATGACGGTACGATTTTACTAACAATTGACCAAAATCGATCCGAATGGTTCATTTCCACTAAATGCGTCAGCTCGTGGATGATGACGTAATCTATCACTTCGCTAGGTGCTAAAAGTAGCCTGACGGAAAAATTCAAGTTTTTAGAAGAAGAACAGCTTCCCCAGTTACTCTTATTGTACTTCAACTTTATTGTGGAAATCTCTTTCTCAAAATATTTGGTATTAAGTTCAAGAACTCTATGACTGAGGCGTGGTTTAAAAAACTTTTGACATCCTTTGATCAATAGGTGTTTGATGAGTTTTTGTCTGTCATACTCTTTATTATTGGGTATAGTTATCCAAATCTCTTTATTCAACAGTTTTATTTTACCTAAAGTCGCTTCAGAGTCTAAGGATATATGGATGCTATAATCGATATCATACAGACGAATTATATCTCCATTTTCATAATTCCTACTATTAAAATACTTGTACAAAGCTTGAGGTTTCTGGTCTTGTACTTGCTTCAACCAACCCTCCAACCACTTTAAATGCTTCTGTACATCAGGTTTAAAAATGAGACCTTGAGGTATTCTGAGGTTGACATACTTTGACCCTAACGATGCACGCGTATTTTGCCTTTTTTCAACGTAAACTTTTACCGGAATAACATTATCAGCTATAGATATTTGGGTGAGAAAAGTTTTACCCATTCTTCCTTTCAAACTCTCTCATAATATCTACTAAAACTTGAATTGCATCCTTTGGCATGGCATTATAAATAGAAGCCCTAAATCCACCGACAGAACGGTGTCCCGCTAAACCCACACAACCTGCACTTTTGCACATTTCATTGAAAGCAGGTTCTTGACTTGAGTCTTTCAATAGGAAGCACACATTCATATTGGACCTGTCTTCTTTTCTAGCGGTTCCAACAAACAGAGGATTTCTATCTATTTCATTATACAACAAAGCTGCCTTTTCTTCATTGATTTTTTGAATGGCTTCGATGCCACCATTATTTTTCAACCATTGCATGGTCAGCATTGATACATAAATAGGAAAAACCGGTGGTGTGTTATACATAGAGCCACCATCAATGTGTGTTTCGTATTTAAGCATAGACGGAATCGATCTGCGTACTTTACCAAGGGCGGATTTTTTTACAATCACCAAGGTTGTCCCTGCAGGCCCCATGTTCTTTTGAGCTCCTGCATAGATCAAATCAAATTTATTGACATCAAAGGCTCTACTGAAAATATCAGATGACATATCAGCGATCAAAGGAACTTCTGTCTCCGGAAAATGGTGTAATTGGGTGCCGTAAATGGTATTATTACTTGTCAAATGGAGGTAGGTATTTTGGCTATCTACCGAAAATCCTTTAGGAATATAAGAATAGTTTTCATCCTTTGAAGAAGCAACTACATCTACTTGTCCGAATAATTTGGCTTCTTTGATGGCTTTGTTTGCCCAGACGCCTGAATCTACGTAAGCTGCTTTTCCGTTTTCGTCCAGAAAATTCATAGGCACCATAAAAAATTGAGAAGAAGCACCTCCCGAAATAAATATAACTTCATAATCACTGCTGAGTGAGAGCAAGTCCTTGACGAGTTGTACCGCCTGATCCATGACAGCAATAAAATCCTTGGATCTATGAGAAATTTCCAAAATAGATAAACCGGAATTATTAAAATTTATGGCAGCTTTACCGGCTTCTTCCATTACTTCTTTTGGAAGAATGGCGGGTCCGGCTGAAAAATTATATTTCATTTTAAAATTGAATTTATTAAGGCACAAAGATAAAACATATTGTCTGTCATTAGAATCATTTGATGGATTATTCCATTTAATAAACTTTGCTTTATATTTACGGACTAATAATTTAGAGTTATGCCATTCAATATCAAAGAGCAAGGAAATGAATATGACGTTTGTATCGTAGGATCAGGAGCAGGTGGAGGGATGTCAGCAAAAATACTGTCTGAATCCGGACTGAAAGTGATTGTCCTTGAAGCAGGTAGTGATTATGACCCATCAAAAGAGGAATATAGAACTCAATTAAGATGGCCATGGGAATCACCTCGTCGAGGTGCAGGTACAAAGCGGCCTTTTGGAGATTTTGATGCATGTTACGGTGGATGGGAAATAGATGGAGAACCCTATACACATAAAAACGATACCAAATTTGACTGGTGGAGAGCACGAATGATTGGTGGGCGTACCAACCATTGGGGCAGGATATCGCTGAGGTTTGGTCCATTGGATTTCAAGGCCAAGGATAAAGATGGATTAGGCGATAACTGGCCTATTTCCTATGATGATGTGAAACCGTATTATGATAAAGTGGATAAACTCATTGGAATATATGGTAGTAAGGAAGGCATCTATAACGAACCTGATGGTTTTTTCTTGCCACCTCCGAAACCACGGCTTCATGAAATGTTTATAGCTCGTGGTGCCAAAAAAATTAAAATTCCCGTTATTCCATCTCGTTTGTCCATTCTCACCAGAAAAGTAAATAAGGAACGAAATGCATGTTTTTTTTGTGCGCAATGCAATAGAGCGTGTACCATCCACGGAGATTTTTCATCATCGACATGTCTTATTCAACCAGCTCAAAAAACAGGAAATGCTGAAGTCATCACCCAAGCTATGGTTAGGGAAGTTACCATAGATGAAAATGGAAACGCCAATGGTGTCATCTATATCAATAAAACCACAATGACTGAAAATAGAATAAAAAGCAAGGTTGTGGTTTTGGGTGCATCGGCTTGCGAAACGGCTCGTATCATGCTCAATTCAAAGTCAAAATATCATGCTAATGGAATTTCAAACAGTTCCGGAGTTTTAGGTAGGTACCTTCACGATTCTACTGGCACTGACCGCATGGGATTCCTTCCCGAACTGGTAGATCGGGTGAGGTATAATGAGGATGGCACAGGTGGTATGCACGTCTATACTCCATGGTGGCTTGACAATAAAAAACTGAATTTTCCGAGAGGATATCATATAGAATATTGGGGTGGGATGGGAATGCCATCCTATGGAACCGGTTTTGGTATGGACACCAGTAGGCAATATTTAAAGGATACACTTGGCAATCCTAGCGAAAATGGTGGTTATGGAAAAAATTTAAAAAATGATATCAGAAGAATTTATGGTTCTATGGTAGGTATGTCGGGAAGAGGAGAAAGCATACCTCAATATGATAATTATTGTGAGATTGACCCTGATCACGTAGATAAATATGGAATTCCAGTCTTACGGTTTCATTATAATTGGACTGAACATGAGATAAAACAAGCGAAACACATGCATGATACATTTGAAGAAATCCTCACTTCTATGGGCGCAACATTGCTGGGAACAAAACCAACAGAGGAGAATCAATATGGTCTATTGGCACCAGGTAGGATTATCCATGAAGTGGGAACTACACGAATGGGCGATGACCCGAAAAAATCGGTTCTGAATTCCTTTGGTCAAGCACATGAATGCAAAAACTTGTTTGTAGTGGATGGTGGTTCTTTTGTGTCACAAGCCGATAAAAATCCAACTTGGACAATTTTAGCACTTTCATGGCGCACATCGGATTATATCATTGACCAACTTAAAAAACAAAATTTATAACCATGGATAGGAGAGAAAATTTAAAGATTATTTTGACTAGTGGTTTTGCCACGAGCCTTTTATTATCCATCGGATGTAAACCAACGCCAAAGATTGACATTCAGACTAGTCAAGCTCCGAAGAATGGTTATGGAAGAACTCCGGACGAGATGGAGAAAGACGAAAAGATCATGGAGGAAACCTTTTTTACAGAAAAGGAGTTGGCGATGTTAGGCATTTTGGTGGATATCATCATTCCGGCAGACGAAGTTTCAGGAAGTGCAAATGATGCAGATGTAGTAGATTTCATAGAATTTATGGTGAAGGATTATCCACCATTTCAAGTGCCATTACGCGGTGGTTTGATGTGGTTAGAAAATCAGTGTTTGTCACGCTATGGAGTAGGATTTTTGGATACCAACGATGGTCAAAAATTAGAAATCATTGATATGATAGCATATCCCGATAAAGCTGAAGCCAATATGAAATTTGGTGTAAGATTTTTCAACACGCTCAGAAACCTGACATGTACAGGATTCTTTACTACCGAGATGGGAATTAAAGATATGGGATATCTAGGAAACACACCAAATCAGTGGGATGGAGTTCCTGAAGAAGTGATGGCAAAATTTGGTCTAAATCTTGATGAAAAATATAAAGATGTATATCTGAAGTTGGATACACAACACACTATCGTTTCTTGGGACGAAAATGGGAATATTATTGGTTAATAATGACTGAAAAATTGTTTGAGAGCCTGTACACTTTCCATGAAGTGAACCAAATAGCTTTAAAAATTTGTCAACAGCTTCAAGTTGGCGATATCGTGGTATTTGATGGACAATTAGGTGCCGGAAAGACTACATTGATAAAAGCAATTGCACACTATTTGGGATATCATCAAGACGTAACAAGTCCTACATTTAGTCTGATCAATGAATATACAATTGATGATGGCAACTCGATTTATCATATGGACTTATATCGGGTGAATGCAATTCAAGAAACATTGGACTTTGGGATAGATGAATATTTGTTTTCGCAGAGTGGCTATTGCTTCATTGAATGGGCTGACATCATAATGCCGATACTACCATTGCCATACTACAAAATTGAAATTCAACACGTTGATGCAGCACATCGCCGTGTGATTTTTCACAGAATAATTTCTCAAGAATAAAAGTCAAGAAGGCCACAAATGTACGGTGAAAAGCCGATCTAAGAAGTAGGAATCCTTCTAAACACCACCACATGTTGTTCTGTTTGCGGCTGTTTACCTTTCACGTCATTATCCCATAGATAGTTTGGTCCATTGGGACCAAAATCTACGATGCCTACCAATTGGTATTCTTTGGTGATATAATCTCTTGCCCAATCCATCAAGTTTTTTGGCGAATCAGGGCGTGTTAACCATGAGAATTTCATATTGACATACACAATGATCTCAGGTTTATGCACGCTTATTTCTTGAATCATTTGGTTTTGCATGTCAATATTATTCTTTTGGGGTTCCATCAATCCATACATATAAATATGCCCTGTGGAAGATAGTCTGTCACTATAGAAATAAATTTCAGGCTCTGACCCCAATACAGCTATCTCGTCAGTTGCTTTGGTGGTTTTTTTGATATATTTTCCTATTTCCACAGATTCTTCAAATGGGTTTCCACCGTAAAATCTCCTTGTCAATTCCTTGGGCGATTTCTTGAAATAGTAATTTTGTGAAGCAATTATAGCATAAAAACCAATCAATGCTGATATAACTACTGCAATATAACCTGAATTTTTTGATGATAAGTATGAAAGTAAATAATATAGTGTAGCGCTTGAAACCAATGCCACCGCAGGTATCAATGAAATAAAATAATGCTGTCTAAAGTAAAATCCCGGAATAACTGTCAATATTCCCGCTATGGAAGCAAGGTACAAAAACCACTTTTGACTTCTTTCCAGAGGAAGCTTCCATATTGATAATACACCGATGATGAAAAGTATCCATATCAAAGGAAATGAAGAAAACATGCCTTTAAAAGAAATATTAAACAAAGCTTTTGCATCTTCAATGGTTGTCACGGTAGTCGTATAACTTCTAGCGTATTCCACAGTCCAAAACCAAAATTGATCAAACAATCCTCCAGAATACATGATGATCAACAAAATGCCATAAGGTAGGATACTTCCAAAAAGACAGAACAATAAAGCCTTCCAATCGTAACGATTTTGAGTTGTTTTGAGAGATGACAAAAGGTTGATTACAAACAATGCAGCCCCAAAGAAAACCCAGAAGAGGGCGTGTTGCTTCATCATAAAAGCCATGCCAAAACTGAATCCACTCAATAATGCAAAGTATAATTTCTTTTTCTCGTTTGAAAACGAATAGAACAGAATTCCTAAAGCCACCCAAAAAGCGATAAAATGCGTTGCGTGTGCTGCAAAACCCAAAAATTTCTCACTTACTGCCATTATGCCAAATGTCCAACTGGTCATCAATGCTATGGGACTATTGAATAATCTTTTGATACCTAAATATAACCACAACATTGTGAAGGCATTCACAAACAACAATCCCAAATGGATACCTTTATAAGAATGCCCAAAAATTGACATGATGATGGCGTACATCAAATTCGTACCTGGAAGTTTCATGTTGTAGGCTTTCTCAAACGGCAAATATCCATCTAAAAGCAACTTTCCCATATAGGCAAATTCACCTTCATCCCTTTCTAAAGGTATGCCCAATAATCTAAAACGAATGAGTGAAATCACAATTACACCCAATAAAAACAAAATCAGATATAACCTATTATTATTTTGTGTGATTGGTAAAGCATTTTTTGGTTTTGGCGTTTTCAAAATCTAAAATTTTACAATGGAATTAAAAAATGGGATTGGATAAAAATGTAATTGTAAAATACATATATAAAAAAGTAAATGCTAAATCTTAAATTCTTACCTTAGAAAAGAACCCCTACATAATAATCTAACAAAACCCATTTACTTTCGGCCGTAGCCATACAGGCACAATATTAAGTAAAATGTCTTGTTTAGGAAAGGTTCGGAACATATTTTTAATTATATTTTCAAACTTCTAAAACCTAGGGAAATTGGAATCACTTGGGTAAGTTTTTTGGATTAATACAATAGAGCGAGATATTGGAATTCAATAAACAAGAACTCATTGGATTTTTATCTTTTCATAATTTTAAATCCATTTAGCATAATAATATCTTCACCATCACAATACAAAACGTCTTTATTTATCGGTCGTATCAATAATTCATCAACATACAAGTCTCGATTTGTATCGAAGTCAACTTTGATTGTACTATTTTTTATTACAGGAATCGATAATTCTGTTCTGATCCAAGATCCGTGAATATCATTGGATCTACGCGTATCAGGAGTTTCGTTGTATATGACATTCCCGCTACTGTCTCGTACAACACAATTTATCCAACCAATACCATGCTTCATATGGTCAAACCTTGTCCATATAGAAAAGACATATTTATCAGTTAATGGATTTTCAATCTTTGTTTCAAGGATCGTATGCCTGCCTTTTCCATATTTCATAGAGCCATTACCAAAATAGGAGTAATCAGTTTTCAAGTCATTAAATCCTAAATAGATACAGCCATCCAATCCATTTTCTGCATTACACAAAAGCGCCTGTGCAGATCTTAAATATGTATTGTTGTTGATACTATCTACTTTTAATCTATGCAAACTATAATCATGTTCCTTGTAGTAGAGTGTATCAGAAACTTCGATTAAAAACTTTTCGCCAGGTGATAATGGAGGAGGATCACCAGCTAGTAAGATCAAAATGTCTTTTTTATTTGGCAATTTTTCAATAAAAGATTTGTAAATCAAAGGATTCCCTAAAAGTTCTATTCTCTCCGCAGCTTGACCTGTTGAAATTCTGGATAGCATAGCATTGATCATTGGTAATCCTGTAGTTCTTGAAATATTCATACTGTTGTACTGTGTACTCCAATTGACTTCACTGATAAAAATATCGTTCCATGTCTCCAATTTGGGCAAACCCAGTATTGCTTGAAAGTCATCCGGGTTAATATGATTGTCGCTCAGTACTTGTTTGACATTGTCTGCTTTTACAGCGCTGAAAAAATTGTCATGCTTTGTATCTCTAAAACCATGAATAGTGTAAGTATTTACTTCCCATTTCCAAACTAGCGCCGCTGCAATTACGATACAATATCCGACTACTTGATTTGACTTGTTGAAAATGCCATTCAAATACAAGACAGTCAAGATACTAATAGCATAATACAACGGCCATACCAACCTTCCCACAGCTTTAAACATCAATAAAAATCCAAGTTTGTCTTCACTATAATCTTGTCCAAATGGTAAAAATAAAACGCCGGATGAATAAATAAATAATACCATGGATGCAAAAACAATTGGTCTGAATTCCTGTGGAACAGAAAAATGGAAAACCGACTTCTTCTTTATAAACAAGCCAACTATAATCAATATCAAAGTCACCGCAGACACCAATCCTATATTGGCAATACTTTCAAAATCTAATTCATAACTTGGCTTACCAAACCACTTGAGAATAGCATCCATCAGGGATCCTTTTGGGGCTAATATACCTTGTGGACTTGATTGTAAATAAAAATATCCCCATTGAATTTGGATTCTATCGGAAATCTTATCGAACAGTTTTAGATAGGAAAATGCAAAAAGAAGCGGAATAAATCCAATCAAAATCAAATAAATATTGTAGGATTTGAATTGTGAACTCATCCATAAATAAAAACCTGAGAAAATGATAGTGGCGGCACTTATAAAACCTAAGTATGGATTATTTAAAATCAATAACAATATCAAAACCCCTAAAAACACATCGTAATACCTGAATTTTTGGTCTCTCTGTTTTTGTATTATCCAAACAAAACACAATGGTATGAGAAAAAGATATGCAAGGCCAAAATGTCCGATAATTCTATAAATTTGCGGAGAAAGCAATGTGATTAATGCACTAAAAACTACTGCTATCCAAGTTCTAACATTTAGCAATGTGAAAAGAAAGTACAATGTTAGAGAACAAATAATGACCGAAAGTGCGATCAAGAAATTAACGATTCCAACCGTGTGATCACACACTGTGAATAAATGATCGTTGATCCAACTTAGAGCAATAGACAAAATCGCTTGTGCATCCGTCATAAAAATTAATTCTCCGTCGGGGTAATTCATTCCGGAAAAATGTTGACCTGTTCCATGACAAATATGATAAATCATGTCATAATAGATCGTCAAACCATCACCACCAAATGTGTACATATGATGATTTGGGCTAATAAGGCTTTTACCAATAAATGAAAATGAAAAAATTATACATATCAAAACTGTGTATAATCCACCCAATCGTTTATTACTTAAATATTCCATGAAGGTATTTCGGCAAAGATAATAATATTACTTTTGATGTAAATTTTATAAATTTTAAACATACTCTTATTTAAAGAAATGATGATAGATTTTCAGGATAAAGGATTTAAATGGTTTTTTGGTGTTGGTTTGGTTTTATTTTTCCTAATCATCAGGGAAGCTATTTTTTTACCTTTGACTCATGATGAATATTCCACTATTCTGGTAAGTTACCAGCCATTATGGGATATAATTACTTACAAAGATCCGATCCCCAATAATCACATCTTGAATACCATACTGCTAAAATGCAATATCATTATTTTTGGTGATCACTTAATTAGCAATCGGCTGCATAATATTTTATCATTTATACCTTATTTTGTGTTTTCAGTATTGATAGCTAGAAAACTTTCAAGAAATACTATACTGAGTATGATGTTTGTGCTCATGGTAAATTTCCAACCGTTCGTTTTGGATTTCTTTTGTGTGACTAGAGGCTACGGACTAAGCATTGCCTTCCAAATGGCCAGTCTATACTATGCTTTAGAATACATCTCAAATTCTCATTCAAAGCATTATGGTTTAGCTTTGCTTTTTGGAGCTATAGGTGTCATGGCCAACTTCACATTGCTCAATTTTTACATTCCGTTACTTGGTTTACTTATATATTATTCGTTTAAAGGAAATAGCCATCAAAAACAACATAACTTTAAAAAAGAACTCGTTTTGGGATTGGGAATAACGTTATTACTGGCTTTAATAAGTATCCTGCCAATTTCAAAAATGGTCAATACCAATCAATTTGTCTTTTGGAGTTCGAATAATTTTTTTAATGATACTATCGTTCCACTTTTCACTTCTTTGAGGGTAGGAGTATTTTACTTTCATTGGAGTCATACTGTTTATTCAATTGTCTTAATTGTTTTATTGTCTTTTTTGGTTTTATTGGTGGCTTTCGTTTCAAAGAATAATTTAAGAAAAAACAAATATTTGCTGTTTTCTTCATTTCTGCTCTTATTAGTGCTTATTTACAACAACATGCAGTTTTACTTATTGAAAGTACCTTTTTTAAATGCCAGAACTTCTTTATTTTTTGTACCCTTGGTTGCATTATTTTTATATGCATTGATTTTAACACTAAGTGAGCAATCTATAAAGTTGTCAAAGGGAATTGCTATTTTCATCATTGTTGTATGCACCCAACATTTTGTTAGAGGATATAATGGGAAGGTAAACTATGAGTGGTATTTTAATCAAAATACATACGAAGTATTGGATGAAATCTATTTTCTGATAAACTCAAAAAATTTATCAACACCTGTCACTTTAGACTGTCATTGGTTTTATCATCCTTCATTAACGTATCATATCAATCAAAAATATCGAGGGTTGATCGAGTTGACTCCATATCACAAAGAGACAGACCAAAATAGCAATGCCATGTTTTACTATTCTGATCCAAGTGAGACAGAATTGCTCTCAAAAAATTATGATAAAGTAAAAGAGTTTTCCGGCTCGTACAGCATTTTATGGCAGAAAAAGCAATAAAAGGCAAGTTTGCATAGATTTTCTAAATTTCAAGGTATGCGATAAATAGGCCAATTATTCCCAAATACCAATTACTTGTCAAAAGTAACTTCATCTCAAACCAAAGTTGTATTGTAAACAGGTATAATTACTACAATATCGTGACTCATGAGCACCCAAAGATACACCAAAAAACATTTTTCACTAATTTTATGATTTTTATTCCTTAATCTTTATTTATCAAACATGAATTCAGAAATCCAAAATTTAGAGCCCCGCACATTATGGAAGTATTTTAGTGAAATCAATGCAATCCCTAGACCGTCCAAAAAGGAAGAGAAAATTTCAGAGTTTATGCTTTCATTTGGCAAACGATTGGGATTGGTCAGTGAAATGGATGAAGTAGGAAATGTATTGATAAAAAAGTCGGCTACACCAGGTATGGAATCAAAACCTACCATTATTCTTCAATCTCACTTGGACATGGTGCATCAAAAAAATAATGAAACCAATTTTGATTTTGAAAACGAAGGAATCAAAATGTATATCAATGATGGTTGGGTAAGGGCTGATGGTACAACCTTGGGAGCTGACAATGGAATCGGAGTTGCTTCCATCATGGCCATTTTAGCATCAGATGAAATCAGCCATCCATCTATCGAGGCACTGTTTACTATAGATGAAGAAACAGGAATGACAGGCGCCAAAAGTATCAAAGAAGGTTGGTTGAAAGGCAAAATATTATTAAATTTAGATACTGAAGAGGATGATGAAATAGATATAGGATGTGCAGGTGGTTTGGATGTGACGGCAACGAGGACGTACCATGAAGCTGCTGCACAAGATGGCGTTGCCATTGCCATCTCTGTAAAAGGTCTTCAAGGTGGTCATTCAGGAATAGATATAGATAAAGGACGAGCTAATTCTAATAAGGTATTGATACGATTGGTTTATAAAGTTTTGAAAGAAGAAAATACCGAATTGGTTGAGTTTGAAGGTGGTAGTTTACGCAATGCTATTCCTAGGGAAAGCAGAGCCACACTTTGGGTTCCTAGGATGTCAAAAGATACTTGTCTTGAGACGCTTTCTTCTCTAATTAAAACGATACAGAGTGAATATCAAATCCACGATCCCGGCATGGAAGTGAAGGTTGAATCTTCTGATTTTGCAGGAGGGATGGTATGCGATAGGAAGGACGCAATTCAGCTAATAAACGCTGTTTATGCAGCGCACAATGGTGTGTTTCGGATGAGCCCTGATGTGGAGGGATTAGTAGAAGCTTCCAATAATGTAGCTAAAGTGACGATCAAAGGAGGAAATGCCAGTGTTTTGTGTCTCACAAGATCATCGGTTGAAAGTACAAAATGGTGGGTCGCAGAGAGCTTACATGCTGTATTTGCATTGGCGGGTTTCGGTGTGCAGTTTTCCGGTGACTATCCCGGATGGGCGCCAAACAGAGATTCCCAAATTTTACATTCTCTTGTGGAATCATATAAAACGCTCTTCAAATCAGATCCAAAAGTAGTAGCATGCCATGCAGGTTTGGAATGTGGAATCATAGGAAGCAAGGTTCCCGGATTAGACATGATATCATTTGGCCCAACCATCAAGGGAGCACATTCTCCTGATGAAAAAGTCAATATTACATCAGTTGAAAAATTTTGGACACTTTTACTCTACGTATTAAAAAACATTGATTCAAAATAATGTCAATACTTCTTGTTTAATAATTCTGTACTTTTGCACCCCAATTTTCCAATGCAATGACGGATCAACGCAATAATTTAAATGCTCTAAAGTCTTCTTTTGATAAGTTGAATCAAAAGGTAAAGGACGTGCTTTCGCCTTTGACAAATAAGTGGAAAGCGTTCATTGCCCCGCTATCCAATGCTTGGGATGATTATGCCAGAAAAAACCCACGTGAATCAAAAATATTTTCTTGGATTGCAAAAATCTTAGGAACAGTTTTTGGTGTTATTGCCTTGCTATTTTTATTGGTGTACATGGGTGTATTTGGCCATATCCCTAGTTCTGAAGAAATTCAGCAACTTGAAACAGCCAATGCAACTGAAATATACACACAAGATGGTAAACTCATTGGAAAATATTATGTGGAAAACCGTACCACAATCGCTTTAGATAGTATAAGCCCATATTTGATCACTGCATTGCTTGCTATAGAAGATAAAAGATTTTTTGAACATTCTGGCGTCGATCTTCGCTCATGGATGCGCGTTTTCAAAGGTCTTGCAACACAAAGTCAGCTGGGTGGAGGCTCTACTTTGAGTCAACAATTGGCAAAAAACTTGTTTCCAAGAAAGAACTATTACATTCCTGGATTGAGCTTGTTTATCAATAAAATAAGGGAAAATATCATTTCAATAAAATTGGAGAATGCCTATAATAAGGAAGAATTACTTATCATGTATCTCAATACAGTACCTTTCGGAGGTAACCGATTTGGGATACAAGAGGCGTCTCGATATTTTTATAATAAAAGGCCTAAAAAATTGGAACCTGATGAGGCTGCTACATTGATCGGAATGTTGAAGGCCACTACTGCCTTGGATCCAACTAGAAACCCTGAAAACAGTAAGAAAAGAAGAAATTTGGTGCTCTCGCAAATGTTGAAAAACAAAGATTTTAGGTTTGATTCAAAGGAGATGACCACGATTTCTCAAATGATTACACAAGGCGCTATAGACGAAAAAACATACGAACAAATGACGGCAAAGCCTATCACAGCAAAAGTACATGAGGATGTTGGAAATAATGATGGAATCGCCACCTATTTTCGAGAGTATCTACGAACTAAGGTGCTACCAAATATTCTTAAAAATTTGTTGAAAAGCGATGGCACACCATATAATCTTTATACGGATGGATTAAAGATAACGACTACATTAGACAGTAAAATGCAGACTTTAGCGGAGGCCGCTGTGTTCAAGCATATGTCATGGTTACAGTCAGAGTTTTACAAACATTGGAAAGGATATAAAGAGTCAAAACCATGGGGCGATGACAAATGGATAGACGAACAGGTGAAAAAAAGTGACCGATACCAGACGCTGAAAGATGCCCAATTTTCAGAAGCTCAAATCGACTCAATATTCAATGTTCCGGCACCTATGAAAATCATTTCATGGGGCAAATCACCAGTAGAAAAAGATACTATGTTAACTCCATTGGATAGTGTGAGATATTACTTTACCATGCTCAATTGTGGGTTCATGGCCATGGATTATAAAAATGGATACGTCAAATCTTGGGTTGGAGGCACAGATTTTAAATATTTCAAGTTTGACCATATTCTTAGCAAGCGACAGGTTGGGTCCACTTTTAAACCCATAGTTTATTCGGCAGCTTTGATGGATAGTATAAGTCCATGTAAATTTATTAGAAATGACCAAGTAACAATCAAGGATTGGTCACCAAGAAATTCAGATGAGAGCTATGGTGGATGGTACTCTGTCATAGGTGGTCTCACTTATTCTGTAAATGTCATAGTTGCCCAGCTCATAGATAAAGTTGGCATACAAAAAACTCTTGACCTAGCGGAAAAGATGGGTGTGACGTCCACTTTGCCTAGGGAATATGGTATCAGTTTGGGTGCCGCAGATATATCATTGTACGATATGATGAAGGTGTTTGGAACCATAGCTAATAAAGGTGTGAGGCCAGAACCCGTCACAGTATTGAAAATTGAAGACCGATATGGAAATGTCATTTACGATTATCAAGAAGAAGTCAAAAATGATCCGAATTTAGGTCCGCATGTGGTAGCCATGGATACCACGACCGCAGCAACCATGACAAGGATGATGCAATCCGTCATTGTCTATGGTACCGGAAATAATCTCAGAAGTCGATTTGTTCCACATGGTGATTTTGCAGGCAAAACAGGTACAACTCAGAATCATGCCGATGGATGGTTTATCGCTTTCAATCCGGACTTGGTGACAGGTGCTTGGGTTGGTGGTTCGAGCCCTGCTGTGAGATTTAGGTCGATGAATTTGGGAAGTGGTGCTGCCATGGCATTGCCTATTGTTGGTAATTTCTGGTACAGTTTGGCCATCGATAAAAATTTTGCAAAGTTGACTCAAGATAAATTTCCGGTCAATGAAAGTGTCAATGAAAAAGTCCTTTGTCCATTCAGAATAGGAATTTCTCCTGACACCCTCAATATGCTGATGCAAGATACCATTTGGAGAGATAGTCTGACGAGGTCGGGATTTAAGAATTTAAGACAAATAGTCACAGATGTGTATGGATATCCAGATGTGATAGAGCCCGAAGGTGGTGAGTCAGATGCTGCGAACCCTGAAGAAATGGAAGAAATTCCTATGGAGAAGGATAAAGTTAAAAATGAAAAACCCAACCATCATCCTCAAAATGAAAAACCAAGTCAAAACCCTGCAAAAACCCTGCACAATACAAGTGAGGTTAATAAGGAGAATAAACCTGGAGGTTAATGTAAATATACAATTGTCATGTCAACACCGCATACAGTAGCATTTCATACATTGGGTTGTAAACTCAATTTTTCTGAGACATCTACATTGAAACGCAGTTTTGAAAAATTTGGCTATACATCCGTAGAATTTGAAGACGGTGCTGATATTTATGTCATCAATACATGCTCCGTAACAGAATTTGCCGATAAAAAATGTCGGTATGAAGTCAGAAGAGCTTTGAGATACTCTCCAAATGCCAAGATAGTTGTCGTTGGCTGCTATGCACAGTTGAAACCAAAGGAAATAGCAGATATTCCGGGTGTGGATTTGGTTTTGGGAGCTTCTGAAAAATTCAATATTCTCAACTATATTGATGGACTTTCTCAAAGCAATGACAAAGGTTTAGTAGTTGCCGGAGACGTAAAAGATGCACATCATTTTGTGGATTCATTTTCTTTTGGTGATCGTACACGTTCCTTTCTGAAGGTGCAAGATGGTTGTAATTATGCTTGCACATTTTGTACCATTCCACAAGCAAGAGGAAGCAGCAGAAGTGATACCATAGACAATGTACTGCGCAATGCAGAAAAAATTGTAAGCCAAGGTGTCAAGGAAATCGTCCTTACGGGAGTCAATATAGGTGACTTTGGTAATGGAACAGAAGTGATCGAGGGTATGAAACCCGCCAAAGAAGCCTTATTTTTCGATCTTATGAAGGCTATTGATCAAGTAGAAGGTCTAGAGAGAATACGTATTTCCTCAATTGAACCCAATCTGCTGACGGAGGAAATGATCGATTTTGTGTCAACATCCAGACTTTTTGTGCCGCACTTCCATATTCCGCTCCAATCAGGATCAAATGAGATCTTAGGTAAAATGCGAAGGCGCTACAAACGAGAATTATATGAACAAAGGGTAGCATGGATTAAAAAATATATGCCTGATTGTTGTATTGGCGTGGACGTGATTGTAGGATTTCCTGGAGAGACAGACTCTCATTTTCAAGAGACATTAGACTTCTTAATACAATTGGATATCTCCTATATTCATGCCTTCACCTACTCCGAACGGGCACATACTTTGGCTGCTGAAATGGAAAATCCTGTGCCAATGCATGTTAGAAAAAAGCGAAACGAAATCTTGCGAAACCTATCGCTGAAGAAAAAACTCCAATTTACTGAACCATATTTGGACACTGTACAAAATATAATCACAGAAAATTGCACAATTGACGGCCATTTATCAGGGTTCACAGAAAATTATATCAAGGTACTCATCCCACAGGAAGATATCAGCGTCAATCAAACCATATCTGTAGAACTCAAGCATTGGGATGAAGGTTTGGAACATGTGGTAAGCAACCGCATTTAACTCGATAAGTCAAAATTTTACGATAACTTGATGTTTTGTCAAAAACATCACTGATAAACAAGAGATGCTAAGCAGAATTGCGTTTCCTTATACTCAATTTTATCCATTTCGTAAAATAGATATTAGTTCAAGATTTTTGACAAATGCTAAAAAAATGGTGAAAAAATGATATCGTTTGCGTAAATTTAATTTTAAAGAACTGTCAAAATGTAATATTTATACTTGAAATTAGCACCTAAATTTAAATCATTGAATGTATGAAATCACTTTTAATCACCTTTTTAGTATTCCATCTCTCACTCATGACTTTTGGGCAATCAATGATCCAAACTTCAGGTAAAGTAGTGGATGGTGACACAAACGAACCTATCATAGGATGCAATGTTTTGGTGCAAAATGCAGACAAAGGTACTATTACAGATGTAGATGGTAGTTATAGTCTTTCTGTCCCAAACAATGCAGTTTTAGTATTTTCTTATTTGGGATATAAAACTATTGAAATTCCGGTAAATGGAAGTTCCACAATAGATGTTACACTTTCACCTAATAGCGAACTCCTAGATGAAATTGTAGTTGTCGATTTTGGGTATGGTGCAGTAAAAAAATCCGACTTAACGGGTTCTGTTGCATCTATTGGAGCAAAGGAACTATCGAAAATTCCCATAGTCGATGTGGCACAAGCGATGACGGGAAGGTTGCCCGGTGTCAATGTGGTCACCACTGATGGCTCTCCCGGAGCAGAAGTATTGATCAGAGTCCGTGGTGGAGGCTCTATTACACAAGACAATTCACCCTTGTATGTTGTAGATAATTTTATAGTCAATAGCATCAGAGACATCCCACCAAGTGATATCGAAAGTATCAATGTCCTGAAAGACGCTGCAGCCACTGCGATATATGGAGCTCAAGCTTCCAATGGTGTCGTCGTCATCACCACTAAAAAAGCAAAAGCAGGGAAAACAGTTGTATCATATAATGGATACTACCAAGCAAAAACACTCCCTAAAGATAGAAAGTACGAAGTATTGAGTCCGTATGAATTCGCATTGGCAAATTATGAATATGCAAAGCTGACATCAGAATCTGCTGCTAGAAGTTTCGAAAGATTTTTTGGGGTGTATGATGACTTGGAGTTATACAAACAGAGAAGACCTACCGATTGGCAAGATGAGTTATTTGGATCTCCCGGAGATTCTCAATATCATAATGTGAGTATCAGCGGCGGTACAGAAAATACGAGATTAAGTCTGAGTCTCTCACATAACAAGGATGCAGGTCTATTATTGAATAATGGTTATAAGCGTAATGTCCTTAACTTCAAATTGGATCAGAATTTGTTTAAAAGACTTACTTTTTCTGCCTCAGCCAGATTGACAAGTACGATTATTGATGGAGCAGGTACATCCGGAAATTCACAGCTTACCATCAAAGAAGCTGTGCAAACAAGACCTGTAAATGGCTTGGCAGACGAATTATCTTTGGATTTGAATTCTGTTGATCCCAATGATGATTTTAGCACTTTTATCAAGAGTCTTGTGAATCCTATTGACCTTGCCAAACAAGACTGGAGGAAAAACACCAATAACGAATACGTATTAAACGGCTCATTGAATTATGATATCTTGGATAATTTGTCATTGAAAACCACTTATACCACATCGAAGGCATTCATTGATAACAAAAGATTTTATGGCCCTCTAACCGGAGAGTCTTATAACAATGGTGGCAATTTACCACTAGGTGAAAAGACAAATACAGTAAACGACTCATACCGTTGGTTGAATACATTGAATTATAAGTTGAACTCCAAAGGTCTTCATAATTTTGATGTATTGTTGGGCCACGAGATTTATTCCTTAGGAGGAAATAGTACTTTCATTAGGTCAGAAGATTTCAGATTGTCTATCACTCCGGAAGAGTTGTTTGCAAATATGACTTTTGGTAGAACAGACAGACTTGAAACCGCTAATTTTACTGATGCCAATAGAGTTTCCGGTTTTGCTAGATTAGATTATCAATACAATAGCAGATACCTAGCTACTTTTACCTTGAGAGGAGATGCATCTAGTAAATTTTCAAAAGAAAATCGATTAGGTTTCTTCCCCGCTGTTGCATTGGCTTGGAAAATCAGCGAAGAACCATTCTTGGCAAACTCAAATTCTATCAACGATCTCAAATTAAGACTGAGTTATGGAGAAACGGGAAATGACAGAATTGATCCTACAGCAACTCAACTTCTTTTTGCCGGATCCACACTGAGAGGACCGGGTTTTGGTAATTATGACAATACATACTACAAACCAACTGGGACTACTCTTTACAATCCAAATCTTGTATGGGAAACGACAGTTAATAGAAATATAGGTCTTGATTTCGGATTGTTCCAATCTAGAATCACAGGTACCTTGGATTTCTATAAGAATTCCACCAGAGATCTTTTATTGCAATCGGCCATTCCTTCAAACACTGGATTTACCACACAGTGGGACAACATAGGAAGTACATCCAATAAAGGTGTGGAACTTGGATTGAATGCGTCCTTGGTTGAGAAGAAGGATTTTGTGTTGGGAATGAATTTTAATGTTGCTAAGAATGTTGCGAAAATCGATGAACTGGATGGAACAGATTCAAGATTCTTTCAGTCCAATTGGGCAAGTACCGACCTAAAAGACAGAGATGATTATTATATAGAAGTTGGCGGTAAATTGGGAGATATCTATGGTTATGTCACGGATGGATATTACCTGCCTTCTGATTTTGCGAGCTATAATGAAGCCTCTGATACCTATACGCTGAATGATGGAGTTCCCAATTCAGGTAATACAGTTGGCAACAACAAGATTCGTCCCGGATTTTTAAAATTGAAAGACCTCGACGGAGATGGACAAATCACGTCAAAAGATAGGCAAGTGATCGGCAATGCATTGCCTGATGCACAGGGTGGTTTAGGATTGAATGCAGTATTCAAAGCCTTTGATGCTTCTATATTTTTTAATTGGGCTGTGGGCAATGATGTCTATAATACAGGAAAGATCCAATACAATCAGTTTAGAAGGGTGACTTATGGTAATTTGCTTTCTACCATGAGTTCAGATTACAGATTTACTTACGTAGATGTGGATGGCAGTATCACTGGAACAGCCGGAAATATAGTTACAGATTTAGATCAATTGGCAGAGCTCAATCAAGGTAAAACGATGTGGTCGCCTGCTAGTTACGGCGTTGCTCAAGCAGTCATTCACTCATGGGCTGTAGAAGATGGATCATACATTAGACTGAACAATTTGACTTTGGGTTATACTCTACCTAAGTCCATCATTTCAAAACTCAGAATGCAACAAGTTAGAGCATATGTCACCGGAAATAACCTCAAACTTTGGACTAATTATTCAGGCTACGACCCTGAAGTCAGCACGAGTAGAGGTTCTTATTCCTCACTAACACCAGGAGTAGATTATTCCTCATTTCCTAGAAGTAGGTCTTATACTTTTGGTTTAAATGTCATTTTCTAAGCAAATAAAAAATTTTCCGATGAAATCAAATAGCAAAATAATGTACACATCAGTGTTCTTGTTTTTCATCAACGATTCCATTAGAGTTTTTAAACAAATAAAAAATAAACAAATGAAATACAATGTATTAATTATAACTTTCATTCTATCCCTTCTTTCATGTCAAGATTTTCTTGAACCGGATTCAATTTCAACGTTCGATTCGAATTATGTTTTTTCTAATGTTGACGATGCTAGGAGAGGTGTCAATGCGATTTATGTCCAGTTTGGCGTAGATGGATTTAGATCAAGATTGTCCAATAACATGACCGGAAATACAGATATCGAGCATCAAAGTGGTTGGACAAGTTCAGGTGATCGATACCAAATTTGGGACCTCAACGCCCTATCAACGAATGGTGATTTACGTCAATTTTGGAATGCAGCCTATACTGCTATTCGAGATGCCAACGTAGCCATCGAAGGTATTGAAGCCAGTGCAGCCCTTCAATCAAATGACGTGAGAACAAAAAACCTCATGAACAATATGCTCGGTGAAGCATATACATTGAGAGCATATTGGTATAGTATGTTGGTGTATTATTTCGGAGATGTACCCAATGTGAGAGAAGCACCAAAAGCAGGTGTAGATTTTTACCTTCCTAGGGAAGACAGAAATGTGATTTTATCTCAAGTAATCGACGATATGAAGGCGATTGAAGAAAAGATGCTTTGGGCTGATGAATCTCCTTATGGCACGGAGCAAGTGAATCGTGAGTTTACGCTTGGTTTAATTTCTAGGATTGCATTGCAAAGAGCAGGATATTATCTCAAGCCGGATATGAGTTTAGTTAAGCCGGGTGATGCAGCTACTTACTATCAAATAGCCAAGGATTATACTGCCAAGCTGATCGATCTAAAAGATAGAGAGTTACCCAAAGATTTCAGACAAGTTTTCTTAAACCAATGCAAGTTTATCACTACGGTGAATTCTGAAGTATTGTTTGAAGTTCCATTTGCAATAGGAAATGGTGATGTGGGTTGGAATATTGGTATTACTGTCATGGGAGGAGCGACAGCAACCCATCCTTTTGGATCAGGAAATAATTACATGGCTATACCTCCAACGTATTATTTCTCATTTGACACCACAGATATTCGTAGAGATGTCACATGTGCCTTTTATGAAGTCAATACTAACTTTGAAGAGCAGTTTATCACAAATCCTACAAATATTTCACAAGGCAAATGGAGCAGGTACTTTTTAGACAATGGTCCTGGTCAAAACTCTGCAAAAGGTACAGGAATCAATTGGCCAATGATGAGATATGCAGATGTATTGCTGATGTATGCTGAAGCAGAAAACGAATTGAACGGGCCTACACAATCAGCAAAAGATGCGTTGGCTAGGGTGAGAAGAAGGGCATTTTCGGATTCCAATTGGGCAAATAAGGTAGATATTTATGTCAATAATGTTGGTGCGAGCAAAGAAAGTTTTTTCAATGCTATCGTAAATGAAAGAGCTTGGGAGTTCGGGGGTGAAATGATAAGGAAATACGAATTAATTCGTTGGGGAATCTATTCAGAAAAAATGGCAGAAACTGTAGCTACCTTAAAGGAAATGGTTGATGCAGCTGTCTCAGGTTCGGGTAAATATTCTGAATTACCGGACTATATGTACTGGAAGAGAAATGAAGCTGGAAAATTTGTAATTTATAATCCAAACAGAAAAGTGACCACTGAACCGGATATAGAGTGGACGAAAGTTCCATTTATAATTAGCATGGCAGATCCTGCTAAGACATATGATGATTGGATTGTAAAGGATTGGAAGAATTATTATGAAGGGCCGAAAGCAGGTGTAGTGAGATATATTTTTCCTATTCCGGATGAAGCGATCTCATCAAGCAAAGGCAAGTTAGATAACATAGGATATCTTTTTAACTAGTAAAACAAAATAAAAAAATGATAAGCAATACATATAGATTTATGGGTAAATATATCTTCTTACTATTTTTTGCAGTTCTCTTTTCTTGTAGTAAAGATGACATCGTTTATGAGCAAACAAGGTTATTCAGACCTGCATTAAATACTGATCTCACAGCAAAAGGAAACACCATTTTGGTGAATTTGGCAAAATCAAAGGATGCTGTTTCCTACACCATTGATGTCTCTCAGGATTCATTTAAAACAATTGAATATAATTTCACTGTAGATACTAATAATTTCGTCATTGATAAGGCGCTGATTGGAGAAGACCTTTTGTACAATACACTATATCAGTTAAGGGCAACGGCTAATGCTTCAAGTTCTGAATTCAATAGCAAAGTTGCAGAATTAGGATCGGTTAGGACGGAAAGGTTTGCATCCATAATATTATTGCCACGAGCATACGATGTGACTGACGTAAAAGCTAGGGTTCGATGGAGTCCGGCAGGAGCTGCAGTGACTGAAGTGAAAACATTTTCATCTACGGATATAAAATTGGCTAATCCTATCAGTAGCTATCCCGTTTCAGCTTCAGAAAATGCTGATGGCGAGGTCATCATTGATGGATTGAGCCCATCAACACAGTACCAAGTGGCTATCTACAGTGGTGCCATATTAAGAGGTTGGGTCGATTATACAACTCTTGTAGCAGGTGTAGATGTAAATGACCCTAAAGTAGTAAATTTAAGTGATTCCGAAGATCCGGATGCATTTACAGCGGCAGTGCTTGCGGCACAAGATGGCGGAATTATCTTGCTGAAAAAAGGTGTCAGATATAACATTCCGATAGATTTATTGAACAAATCATTGACCATCAAAGGCGCTTATGGACTCACACCGGATAGAGCTGCTCTATTCAGTACCAGCGACTGGAAGGTTGAAGTTGGCGCAAACATTGATCATGTTAATTTTGACGATATAGAATTCATAGGTGAAGATATGGCTGGAGACTATGTCTTTAACATCAGTAATGCAGGCGCTCAAACGATCATCAACACCGTTTCATTCAATAACTGCGAAATCCATAATTTAAGAGGTGTATTGAGGTTGAGATCAGATTCTTTTGTTAGGAATTTTACCATCAATGACTGCGTCGTTTATAACTTCGGTAATTATGGCATTTTCACCTGCGATACCGATGGCGATAACCAAGCAGCTATAGACAATGTGATGTTTACTAACTCTACTTTTTATCAGTTGACTGTGTTCGTGACATCAAGACAAAATGTCCAATCCTTCTTAATTGATGGATGTACATTTAGTGAATTTACACAAACAGCTCAGCAAACATTTAGATTTAGAGGTGCTGACGGTAAAAATAATATCATCAATGGATTGACTATTTCAAATAGTATCTTTGGGCATGGCTGGGATATTGCAGGAGCCGGAGATAAGTCAATTAATTTCAATAAAGATGGATTGAAGGGTACCAGTATTACCTTGACCAATACTTGGGCAACTTCAGACTTTGCGGTCATTGCCGGATCAGAAATGCCTGGTTTCCCATCAGCGACTTATAGTGGTACCGCAACCAAACTTTGGAAAGAACCATATACTGGTGATTTCAATTTTAGTGACAATGGATTTGCCGGAAAATTTGATTCAGGTGATCCAAGATGGAGAGTTAAATAGTTAGTTGGTTAATCGGATTACGAGTCTATTTAATTTAAATTGGGCTCGTAATCCACATCTTTTACTACCTTTTTATATATTTATCTATTCAAATTGTATTGCAATCGCAAATCAATGATTCTATCAATTTTTGGACAATGGTCGTTTTTTTCAACCCTTCTAAATACTTTGTTTTTCATCTGCACTATCGATGAATACCTTTAAACTCATATTATTTTTTACATTGAATTGCCAAGTGATTTTATTTGGTTCAAAGGTAGTCACTGTTGCAAAAGATCATTCCGGCCAATTCACCAGCATTCAAAAAGCGTTGGAGAGTTTTGACAAAAAGGATACGACAGAAAAGGTGATTTACATTAAAAATGGAATTTACGAAGAAAAAATATTTATAGATTTTGACCATGTTAAACTGGTTGGTGAAAGCAAACCATCTTTTGGAAAATCATGGAATGAAATTCAAAAAAAACTACAAAAGAGAGTTGATGGAGTGTATATCATTTTTGCTATTTCGCGGGATATTTTCCGATGTGAAAACGACAATGATTGGGGTGCATCTGTCATTAATATCAAAGGCAATGACATCATCCTTCAAAATATTACAGCTGTAAATACGTATGGTTTTGATCTGAAAGAGCCATTTGAAATAAGCTGCCGCGGCGAAACCAAAACAGTAAGAAAAGATGGCCATCAATTTGCACTTAGGACGATGCCACCTACCCAAAGGCTTACTGTGGATAGATGTAATTTTTATTCTTTTGGCGGTGACACGGTGAGTCCTTGGGATGTAGAAAACGGTACCTACACTTTTACAAACTGTACTATGGAAGGAGGTGTAGATTTTTATTGTCCAAGAGGTTGGGCATATGCTGACCGCTGTTATTTTATCTGTCATAACAAAAACGCAGCAATCTGGCATGATGGTCGTGAGTACATGGATTCTAAGTCAGTGATTAAAAATTCAGAATTTATAGGAGATGATGGTTACAAATTAGGAAGGTATCATCGAGATGCGCAACTATATCTTATCAATTGTACCTTTTCGGAAAACATGGCTGATGCTAAAATCTACAATGTCAAAGGTGACAATAATTTAAGATGGGGCGAAAGGATTTATTATTATAATTGTAAAAAGAAAGGCGGTACATACGATTGGTACAAAAATAACATAACTAAAGATGAGGCAAAAGTCCTCACAAGAGAAAATGTACTGATGGATAGGTGGTATCATCCGGTTCAATATCTGAAAAGCCACGAATATCCCATACCTGGAAATGACAAATTGTCAACAAAACTTAAAATTGATCTCGCTGCTGACAACATGCTCATCGCACAAAGAAATTGTGGTGGATGGGCAAAAACGTTAGATAATAAAACACAGCCACCACCATATCACGAAACTTGGGATTACGCTACCGTCAATAAAGTAACTTCTGAAAAAGTCTTGGATGACTGTACCATCGATAATGGTGCTACTACAAGGGAAATTCGTTATCTCTTGAAAACTTATGGCCTTACCATGAACGAAGCCTATCTGAAGTCTGCAGAAACGGGGATTAGATACCTTTTGGAGATGCAATATGAAGATGGTGGTTTTCCGCAGTTTTATCCATATAATAAAGGTTATGTGACACAAATTACATATAACGACGATGCCATGATCAATGCATTGAAAGTGCTTAGAGACGTGGCAAGAGGTCAAGAAGAATTCTCTACCGTATCAGAAAACTTGCGGTCAGAATCAAAAAATGCCGTAGAAAAGGGTGTTTCTTGTATTTTAAAAACTCAACTTTACCATGACGGGAAACTCACAGCTTGGGCAGCCCAATATGATAAAGATTCTTATTTGCCCGCAAAGGCTAGGAGTTACGAACATCCGTCATACGCTTCAAAGGAAAGTGTAGAAATCATCAAATTTTTGATGGATAGTGAAGTCATCAATGATACCATAAAACATGCTATTCAAGCAGGGATTGCTTTTTTACATGAAGTTGCCATCCACCATCAAGGATATAGAAAGACTTATAATAAGCAAGAGCACCGCTTTGACGATGTGGAGTTATTTGATGACGTGGAGGCAAAACCGATTTGGGCAAGATTTTATGATTTAAATACTTTTAAACCAATATTCAGTGGAAGAGATGGTGTAATAAAAGACGATATCATGTCCATTGATGAAGAACGAAGGCGAGGATATGGATGGTATGGCTACTGGCCCGAAGATCTGTTGGAGAAAGAATATCCTCAATGGTATGCAACACATTTTCCACCTATTTTGACAGGACTGACTAAGATACCTGATACATCTTATAATCTTACAAAAGTTCTGAGAGATGATCAGAAAGTAGATCCCAAAGCACGCCTTGCCCAAGTCAGTGAGCTTGGCATATCTACAAAGGAAGTTATGTTTGGATCAGAGGGATTAAGAATGGATATCACTGCCAAAAATGACGGCAGTTCCAAAATTCCTATTGTCATTATCCATGGTGGCGGATGGAGAAGTGGCGACAAAGCCATGATGCGTCAGATGGCAAATGCGCTTGCCCAACGAGGATACATCTGTTTTACTCCAAATTATAGATTGTCAACGGAAGCACTTTATCCGGCACCTATCCAAGATATCCGTGAATCCCTTTCCTTCATATATAAAAATTCAAATGAATACCCAATGGACTTAAATAAATTAACCATTCTGGGACATTCTGCTGGAGGACAATTGGCAGCATTGATTGCTAATACCCAAGACAAAACTAAATTTCACGGTGAGAAAATAGGTAATAAAAATCTACCTCAGATAAAATTGTTAATTGATCTCGATGGTGTATTGTCATTTTATGCCCCTGAGTCAGAAGAAGGAGATGATTCTAAGCGACTTTCAGCATCTACGTTGTGGTTTGGAGCCGGAAAATGGGATAGATTTGATTTATTCAAGGAAGCATCTGCATTATCACATATTTCTGAAAATTCTCCACCAACGCTTTTTTTGGCAAGTAAGGAAAAAAGAATGAGAGCCGGATATAAAGAATACGAAGCAAAATATAAAAGTTTAGGGAAGTACTTTGAGTTCTTTGAATTTGAAAATGCTCCCCACAACTTTATATATTGTGAACCTTGGTTCAGCCCTATGATCAATAAAATAGATGAATTTATCAAGAAACATTAAGATGATATCAATAAAGAAAATTTCACAAGCCATTTTATTTATGTCTCTATTGTACTGTTTTAACTTTACTGTAGCGCAAACACCTGCATTTCCCGGTGCAGATGGTGGAGGAAAATATGTGTCTGGTGGAAGAGGCGGCAGTGTTTATGAAGTCACTAATCTTAACGATTCCGGTTCAGGTAGCTTGAGAGATGCCATCAGCCAACCCAATAGAACCATTGTTTTTAGAGTTTCTGGTGTTATCAATTTAAAATCAAAACTCTCCTTCAAAAAGGACAACATCACCGTTGCCGGACAAACAGCGCCCGGAGATGGCATATGTATAACAGGCTATCCAGTCAATATTTCAGCCAACAATCTCATTTTGAGATACTTGAGATTCAGGATGGGCGATGTGAATAAAGTAGAGGATGACGCCCTAAATTGTTTTAGTGGTGGTTATAAAAATATTATTATCGACCATTGTTCTATGAGTTGGGGACTAGATGAGGTGGCAAGTTTTTATGATGTAAAGAATTTTACTTTGCAGTGGTCGATCATCAGCGAAAGCCTATACGATTCCTATCACAGCAAAGGTAAACATGGCTATGGAGGCATTTGGGGTGGTGAAAATACGACCTATCACCACAATTTGATTGCCCATCATACGAGCAGAACTCCTCGGCTGAATGGAACAAGATACAGTTCTCAAAAGTATGGCGACAGTTTAGAGTTTTGCAATAATGTCATTTATAATTGGGGCAATATCAACTCTGTATATGGTGGGGAAGGAGGCAAATACAATATGATCAATAACTATTACAAAGCTGGTCCGGCTACACCCGGCAATTTAACAAGCAGTGGTTCTTCCAATAAGAGAAATCGAATCTTGAATTATACCAGCTATTATGTGGATAATACTGATACTATTTGGGGTGGTGACTTTTATATCAATGGCAACTACGTACATGGTTATCCTGATGTCACCGCTGACAATTGGACAAAAGGTGTTCAAAAAGATAGTTGGGGCGGCGCCACTGCCCTGATTGCCAAAGCAAAAAAAACCACATCGTACAGTATCTCCGATTATGTATCTGAATCAGCTACTGATGCTTATGACAATATCGCAAAGGGAGTTGGTGCTATTATCCCCAAAAGAGACGATATAGATAAGAGAATCATCCAAGAAATGCTCAATGGAGTCGCCACTTTTGAAGGAAGTGGATATGCATCGGTCACCAGTACAGGTGTAAGCCATCCTTCAGGAATTATAGATAAACCTGATGATGTGGGTGGATTGCCAGCTTACCAATCTCTGCCTGCACCGTTAGATACTGACCATGACGGAATGCCTGATCAATGGGAAATTGACAACGGTTTAAATCCAAACGACGCTACTGATAGAAACACTGTTGGTGCAGATGGATATACTGAATTGGAACATTACATAAATAGCATTGCTGAAATTTCCTCTGCAACATCTGAATCTACCTCGAAAAGTGATATTACGGTCTATCCAAACCCTAGCCAAGGACAAATGTACATATTGATACCTGAAGATATTGACGTGCAATCTATGATTGTATATGATCTCATGGGGAAGGTGATCAAAACCTACGATAGAACAACGATAAACAATCTCCAAAATCATGTATTGGATTTAGGCACCTTAGATGAGGGTGAGTATGTATTACGGTTTGACACATCAAAAGGAATTATTGGTAAAGTGGTTATATTTAAATAAGATTTGAATTGAAAGTCAGCATCACATATTGGATTTTAATCATTGCCAGCGTTGTTGGCAAGGAATGTGTTGCACAAAACGATGGCGTAAAATATTATACAAATCCTATTATTCATGCGGACTATTCAGACCCCGATGTGATCAGAGTTGGAAATGATTATTATATGACATCTTCAAGTTTTAGTCATTTTCCGGGGTTGCCGATTTTACATTCAAAAGATTTGGTGCATTGGACAATTATTGGACATGCCGCGTTGTCGTATCCTGATCCTGTTTTTAAAACGCCTCAACATGGCAATGCAATTTGGGCGCCAAGCCTGAGACATCACAATGGTGTATTTTATATTTATTTTGGAGATCCTGATAGAGGCGTTTTCATGACCACAGCTTTTGACCCGAAAGGGCCGTGGACTCCATTGCAACTGATCAAAAAAGTGACAGGTTGGATCGATACTTGCCCTTTTTGGGACGAAGATGGCAAAGCGTACTTGGTGCATGCGTATGCCAATAGTCGCGTTGGCCTCAAGAGTGTTCTGTTGATGAATGAAATGTCACAGGATGGTCGTGAAATATTGGGAACTTCTACTATCGTATTCAATGATCCACAAAGGCACAATACCATTGAAGGCCCAAAACTGTACAAGAGAAATGGATACTATTACATATTTGCTCCGGCTGGTGGTGTTGCCACTGGATGGCAAACAGTTTTGCGGTCAAAAAACATCTTTGGTCCCTATGAAGATAAAATAGTTTTGGAGCAAGGCACCACAAAAATCAATGGACCACATCAAGGTGGTTGGGTGACAGCGCAAGATGGTAGAGATTGGTTTGTACATTTTCAAGATAAAGGTGCTTATGGTAGGATAATTCACCTGCAACCGATGACTTGGCATGACGATTGGCCTGTGATTGGGAAGGACTTCGATGGAAATGGAATAGGTGAACCGGTAAGTGCATTCAGCATGCCCAATCAGGTAGTTGATACATCAAGGCTTCAGACTAGTGATGATTTTAATACTAAAACTCTTGGTCTTCAATGGCAGTGGCAGGCAAACGTTGACACACAATGGTATTCGCTTAGAAACGGAAAATTGATATTACATTCCATTCCAAAAGTAAATGATGTAAATTTTTGGATGCAACCTAACATGATGTTACAGAAGTTTCCGGCGAGTGACTTTTCTGTTAAAACAAAACTTGCTTTACACTCAACTCATATGGGAGATCAAGCCGGACTCATCATTTTTGGCCTTGATTATGCCTATATCGCCATCGAAAAATTTGATTCAGATCAGTACAATATCAAGGTAATAGAATGTAAACAAGCCGAAAAGGAAAGGCCCGAATATCCTATCTCAGAAACGGTGACTATTTCTGATGATGAGATATATTTGGGTGTAAAAGTAACAAGCAAAGAAATAGAAGGGGAAGTAATTCCAAAAGCATTTTGTTCATTTTTATATAGTTTGGATGGAAACACTTACTCAAAAATCGGAACGGAGTTTATTGCAAAAGAAGGCAAATGGGTAGGTGCGAAAGTAGGATTATTCACTACCGGAAGCACTGATTCCTATGTCGAAGCTGAGTATTTTAAAGTTAAAAATGAAGAATAAAATATTTATCGGATTAAAAACAAATGTTTTGAGTAAAACAGTATATATCGTATTTAGTAGCATTTTGTTGATTGCTTGGATACAACCAAATCCGAAAGTGAGGGTATTTATGATGGGTGATTCCACAATGGCAAATAAGAAAGCTTCAGATGCTCCTGAAACAGGTTGGGGACAAGTTTTCGACGAATATTTTACTGACCAAGTGGAAATTCATAATCATGCTGTGAACGGACGATCTACGAAGAGTTTTAGAGACAGAGGCCATTGGAAAGAACTTAAAAATCAGCTTAAAAAGGACGATTATGTCATCCTGCAATTTGGACACAACGATGCAAAAGAAGATGATACAACTCGATATGCGCCGGCAAAAACAGCCTACAAGCAAAACCTAATCAACTATATTAATGAAATAAAAGAGATCGGTGCCATTCCTATATTAGCTACTCCGGTTTATAGAAGAAATTTTGATTCGGCTGGTAAGTTGGTTGATGGTCACGGTGATTATCCTTCAGTAGTTCGCGAGATCGCAAAATCCATGCATATAGATTTACTAGACATGCACCAAGCTAGTCAGAAAATATTGGAAGAACATGGGCCAGAATTATCAAAGCATTTATTCATGCAATTCAAAGGAAACATCTTTGATAAATTTCCGGATGGAGTGAACGACAACACCCATTTCTCTCCTTATGGCGCGAGATGCATCGCTGCCGCAGCTGCTCAAGAATTGATGAATCAAAAGCATCCATTAAGAAATTTTTTAAAAAAATCGTTCAATTCAAACAAATACGCTTTTGAATTACCCAATGTCGCAACACCGTATTTTCGTTGCGACACTTTTGATATACAAAAATATGGAGCCATTTCATCTGCTGTGATCAACAATACAAAGTCAATACAATCAGCTATTGACAATGCCGCAAATCTGGGTGGTGGCGTAGTACTCATACCGACCGGATTTTGGATTTCAGGGCCATTAGTTTTGAAAGATGGGATCAATTTACATTTGGCAGATGGTGCGATGCTGCAATTTTCAACAGATAGAGATGACTATCCGATAGTAGAGACAACTTGGGAAGGGCAGGATGCCTATAGATGTCAAGCACCTATTTCAGCAAAGAACTGTACCAATATAGCCATAACGGGTAATGGAACGATAGATGGCGCAGGTCATGTCTGGAAGTCTGTCAAAAAAGACAAGCTCACAGAGGGAGAATGGAAGCGACTCATCAAATCTGGCGGCGTTAATGACGGGAAAACATGGTATCCGTCGGAAGCTTCGAAGGTGGGTTGGGAATCGGATTGGGCAAAGAAAATAACATCCGGTAAATCACTTGAAGATTATAAAGCTGTCAGAGATTTTCTAAGACCCAATATGATCAGTTTTATTTCTTGTGACCTAGTATTGATAGAAGGTGTGACCTTGTTGAATTCTCCTGCATGGACCATACATCCACTGATGTGTAACCATACAACAGTGTCTCAGGTCACAGTAAATAATCCTTGGTATGGACAAAATAATGACGCCATTGATCTGGAATCCTGTCGATATGGGAAGTTAGACAATTGTTATTTTGATACCGGAGATGACGCCATCACGCTCAAATCCGGAAGAGATGAAGATGGTAGAAAGAGGAATATCCCTACAGAACATTGGATCATTACGAATACAAAAGTGATACATGGTCACGGTGGTTTTGTCATCGGATCAGAGATGTCCGGAGGTGTCAACCATATTTACGTGGACAATTGTACGTTTAAAGGTACAGATATTGGCTTGAGATTTAAAACCACTAGAGGTCGTGGTGGTTTGGTGAGCGATATCTACATTTCAAATATAAATATGGCGGGTATCGTTGGTGAAGCCATCTTATTCAATATGTTTTATGCTGCAAAAGACCCAATAGCCTTACCGGGTGAAGAGAGAAAGAAAGAAGCGTATGCTCCGATGCCATTTTCTGAAACCACTCCGGTTTTTAAAGATTTTTATTTAGAAAATATCCATTGTAATGGTGCTGAAAGATCTCTCGGAATATCAGGACTTCCGGAAAGTAATCTCGAAAACGTGCACATCAAAAACTCCAGTTTAAATACCACAAAAGGCATTGACATCAATGAAGCAAATGGTATAAAATTTACGAATGTGAAATTTGTACATGCTGAAGGTGATCTGTTCAATCTTTTTAATGCACAGAATATAGGATTTGAAAATTGTGAATTTGACGCAAGTTTAGCTCAGCCCATCGGAATTGTTTCAGGGGAAAAAAGCAAGAAAATTACATTTAAAAAATGCGGTGATCATTTGAATAAGTCCATGATTCACATTGACCCTGCATTAAGTAATAATACCGTTTCCATTTCAAAATAGTATAAATGACAATTACCAGGATATATTTCATTTTAGTGTTTTTGATCGTCTTTGCGTCAAAAGGCTGGAATCAGATATCATTGGCAAAAGAAATGGCTAAAACGATAATGACACAGTATCAGGATTCTTTGGTGGTGAGTACATATTTGAATCATTTGATGAAGGAAAATTCATCATCGACTAAAAAAGAAAAAGCTAAACCTGCCAAGTGGAATTACGAAATCGGCGTTGTTCTCATGGGATTCGATCGCCTGTGGAGAGTAACCGGAGATAAAAAATACCTGGATTATACCAAAACCATCATTGACCATTTTATCGATGTAAAAGGAGAAATAAAAACCTATAGTATTGAAGATTTCAATATTGATAACATCCCAACCGGACGTCAGTTGATCACCTTGTACCAAACCTACAAGGATAAGAGATACCTCATAGCTGCCAATACTTTAAAACATCAAATTGACTTCCAACCGAGAACGAGAGAAGGTGGATTCTGGCATAAACACCGCTATCCTTATCAAATGTGGTTGGATGGTTTGTATATGGGAGAGCCTTTTCGGGCTGAGTACGCACTCTTGACCAATGATGACCAAGAATGGGATGATATAGCCAACCAATTTATCTGGATGGCCAATGGGTCAAGAGACACGACGACAGGATTGATGTACCATGCCTTTGATGAGAGTAGAATACAAAGATGGTCAGACCCACAAACGGGGAAATCACCGGAATTCTGGAGTCGCGCCATGGGTTGGTACATGATGGGCCTTGTTGATGTACTCGATTTTTTTCCTGACGATCACCCAAAAAAGAAAGAACTCATAACAATCTTCTTAGACTTAAGTCGAGCACTCATAAAGGTGCAGGATCCACAAGCAAAGGTATGGTGGCAGGTCACGGATAAAGCACATCAAACCGGAAATTACCTCGAAAGCTCAGGTACTGCCATGTTCGTTGCCTCCATGCTGAAGGGTGTTCGATTGGGATATTTACCTGATGACTTTTTGGAACCGGCTTTACAAGGATATGAAGGCATGTTGAAAGAATTTGTGACTACGGATACGCTCGGTATGACACATTTTAATCAAGCAGTAGCAGGTGCAGGGCTAGGCGGTTCACCGTATAGAGATGGTTCTTATGATTACTATGTCAAAGAACCTAAACGCGATGATGACCTCAAAGCCATTGGCCCATTGATGCAAGCAGCCATTGAATATGAATTGGCAAAAAAATCTAGATTAGGCGTAGGTAAAGTGGTGCTGTTGGATCGATTTTACAACAATGAATACAAAAACGGTCAGCGTTATCATTATACTTGGGAAGACAAAATGGACAGTGGTTTTTCATGGTTTGGAAGTATCTTTAAAGATTATGGAGCCAAATTGAAGAGTTTAGATGATAGACCTACTGAACAGAATCTTGCTGAGGCGGATGTGTACATCATTGTGGACCCTGATCATAAAAAAGACAATCCAACACCTAATCCTATCAATGCTACAGATGCCGCATACATTGAAAAATGGGTCAAAAATGGAGGAAGCCTCCTACTCATGACCAACGACACCACAAATGCAGATGTTGTAAATGCCAATATTCTTGCTAAGAAGTTCGGAATATCTTTTACAATGAAAAACATCAACTTCGTAAAAAACGATCATTTTCCCGAAGGTAATGTGATATCCACTGTGGGTAATCCTGTTTTTCAACCCAATCAAAAATTTTATGTAAAGGAACTGGTAACATTAGAAGTTGGCAAAAATGTAAATATAGCAGCATCTGCCGGACACGATATTGTGATGGCATGCACATCTTATGGTAAGGGCAAGGTTTTCATCATTGGAGATCCGTGGTTGTACAATGAATATGTGAATGGTAGAAAATTGCCATCAGATTATAAAAATTTTAATGCCGCTCAAGAATTGGCGGCATGGTTACTCAAGTCATCAAAATGAAAATAAGATTCAAATATTCGATAACTATAGTGTGCCTTTTAAACGTCGGTAGTATTACGGCACAAAGCAAAGAAATCAAGCAAGTGGAAGCTGCAGTTGAAGGCCTAAGGCAAGCTATGATTCATCCTACTACAGCCTCATTGGACCAATATGTGATGGATGAACTCTCTTATGGACATTCGGGTGGAAAGATTGAAGACAAAGAAACCTTTGAAGCCAATCTTCTCAATGGGAATTCTGATTTTTTGGACATCTCTCTTTCAAATCAAACCATCAAAATATACAAAAAAACAGCCATCGTAAGACACAATTTGTTTGCAAAAACCCATGATAAAGGTAAGGAAGAAGGAGAAGTAAAATTGCACATCATGACCGTTTGGGTCAAAAATAAGAAGCAATGGAAGATGATAGCAAGACAAGCCATAAAGCATTAATGTGCAATGATTCAATTTAATGATAAAAAAGGTATAAACTTATGTTGCCCATTCTGAATAAAGAAATATTTGCCCAACGACAAGATGTCGGAGATGTTTCAAGTGAATTCTTGATGCACCTGCCTGAACGGGTTATCCAATTCGGCACCGGCGTATTGTTGCGAGGGCTTCCGGATTATTATATCGATAAAGCCAATAAAGCAGGTGTTTTCAACGGAAGGATCGTGGTTGTAAAAACTACAGACTCTGGAAATATCGAAGACTTTGCAAATCAAGATTATTTATTCACCCATGTTATTCGAGGCAAACAAGATTCAGAAATCATAGATACTCACTTCATTAATGCTTCGATCAGTAGGGTTTTACATGCTACCACGGATTGGCAGAATATCTTGGATTGTGCAGCAAATCCTGAAATAAACATCGTACTGTCTAATACCACAGAGCAAGGCATTGTATTTATTGATGAAGACATTTTCCAGTCTCCACCAGTATCTTTCCCAGCAAAGTTATTGGCATATTTACACCATAGATTCACGAGTATTGGCCATCAACCGAATTCAAAAATCTATGTCATCCCAACAGAGTTGATCGAGAATAATGGAACCATTCTAAAAAATATTCTTCATCAATTGGCGATATCTAATCATCTGAGTCACGCATTTATTTCATGGCTAACGAGTAATGTTACATTTTGTAATTCATTGGTAGATAGAATTGTACCCGGAAAACCCGGCAAATCTATTATGGAATCCCTAGAGACTGAGTTGCAATATTCTGATTCGTATCTTTTCATTTCAGAATATTTCGATTTGTGGGCCATAGAGGGTCAGGAAGATTTGGCATCAATATTGAGTTTTACAAAGGTAAATCCCGGAATTAAAATTAAAGAGGACATTTCTGTGTATAAGGAGCTAAAGTTGAGACTTCTTAATGCAAATCACAGCTTTTTAGCCGGATTATCATTGATGAAAGGTTTCGAAATTGTCAATAAAACCCTTCAAAATGATGAGATGAGTGCTTTTGAATCAACACTTTGCAACGAAATCATCGCTGCCATGCCAGTGTCCATTGACCGACAAACCGCTTTGGATTATGCAAACCAAGTCATTGAAAGGTTTTCCAACCCATTTATTGAGCATTATTGGTCTTCCATCATTTTCAATTATACGGACAAATTTAAAATCAGGTGTTCACCGTTAATGGTTTCTTACATTAACAGAAATCAAAGTCTGCCTGAGGCCATGACGACCGGATTGATAGGTTGTGTCCAGTTATGCATTCCTACATATCATGAAAACGGTATGTACATTAGGGAAATTGGTCAAAGGAAAATAGTTTTAAATGATCCCAATAGCGAAGACATTTACAATTATTTCACCATTCACGGTTTGGAGTCAACAATTGACTTTGTGCTTTCTGAATATTTATTTAAGGATGTTGATGTGAATGTATTGACATTACTCACGAAAGCCACTGTTTCAAAAATTCACGATTTTGAAAAAATAAGTAATCCATGAACCATCCCAGCCCAAAATCTTATTTGAAGGTCCACGAGTTGGACAATGTCATCATTGCGCTCCAAGATTTATCAACGTCTTCACATATTTCAATAGCGGGTCGTGAGCTCGTTTTACCACAGGATGTCAAAGCAAAGCATAAATTTGTTCAGGAAGATTTGCCCGAAAACGCAGAAATTGTAATGTATGGAGTTCCGGTAGGTAAAACGATCATGTCATTACCGGCAGGTACGATCATCACAACCCAAAATGTTAAGCATAAGACAAGCCCGGTTTTAGATCGAAATCCTAAGACAAATTGGAACGGGCCAAACATCACCAGATGGGAAAATCGCACATTCAATGGCTATCATCGTAGTGATGGAAGTGTTGGCACCGCCAATATTTGGTTGGTTTTTCCTTTGGTATTTTGTGAAAATAAAAATATAGAAATCATCAAAGAAGCGGTTTCTGAAGCTTTAGGATATTCAAAATATCATATGTACAAGAGTTTTGCGAAAGCGTTGGTACAAGGAAATGATGTAGATGAATTTGAAATAGAAGAATTTATTCCTTCGCAACCTATATTTAAAAATGTGGATGGAGTGAGATTCATCACACATACTATGGGTTGTGGTGGTACCAGACAAGATGCGCAAACTTTTTGTGGATTGATGGCAGGCTACCTATGTAATCCCAATGTTGCGGGCGCAACCATATTGAGTTTGGGGTGCCAGAATGCACAATACCAGATTTTGCAAGAAGAATTATCAAAGCGCAATCCTGATTTTGACAAGCCAATACATTATTTTGACCAGCAAACCATAGGAACTGAAGAAAAATTGATCCATGGAGCCATCAAAGCAACTATTGATGGTGTCAAATGGGCAAATCAACAATCACGGAAACCGGCTCCATTGAGCAAGCTGAAAATAGGATTAGAATGTGGTGGCTCCGATGGATTCTCAGGTATATCAGCCAATCCTACATTGGGACAGGTTTCTGACATTATAGCAAAATTGAAGGGCACCTGTATTTTGGCGGAATTTCCTGAGTTGTGTGGTGTAGAACAAGAACTCACAGACAGGTGTGTAAATGCGGAGTTGGCAAATAAGTTTTTGGATCTCATGCATCGATACGAAAGTGCGGCGATTGCATCTGGCTCCAGTTTTGACATGAACCCATCACCAGGAAACATTAAAGATGGCCTCATCACAGACGCAATGAAGTCAGCAGGCGCAGCAAAAAAAGGAGGTACTTCACCGGTGACGGATATATTGGACTATCCTGAAATGAGTATAAAATCCGGATTGAATCTCTTGAATACTCCCGGCAACGATGTGGAATCCACCACGGCATTGGCTGGTTCTGGAGCAAATATCATCCTGTTTACCACGGGATTGGGAACGCCCACAGGAAACCCGATAGTTCCTGTCATCAAAGTTTCTAGTAACTCGGTTTTATCTAGTAAAATGAATGACATCATTGACATAGATACAGGGCCGATTATTTCAGGAGAAAAATCAATCGAAGAAATGGCAGATGAACTCATGGAGCTTATCATAGACATAGCTTCCGGAACCAAGCAGTCCAAGGCAGTGATCAACCAGCAATATGATTTCATCCCTTGGAAAAGAGGCGTATCTTTATAATTAACCAATACCAAACACAGCAAATTTTCAATTCCATGATAAAGAAATTTTTAGACAAAAACTTTTTGCTTAGCAACTCTATAGCTGAAGGACTTTACTTTGATTATGCAGAAAGTATGCCTATCATAGATTATCATAACCATCTGATACCAAAGCAGATTGCCGAAGACCACCAATTTGAAAATATTACTCAGCCTTGGCTATACGGAGATCATTATAAGTGGAGGGCCATGAGAACTTTGGGGATATCAGAATCCTATATAACAGGAAGCAAATCGGATGCAGAAAAGTTTGAAAAATGGGCAGAAACGGTACCTTACACATTGCGCAATCCATTGTATCATTGGACACATTTGGAATTGCAGAGATACTTTCAAATAGATACAATTTTAGATACCCATAGTCAGTCATCTATCTACGAACAGTGCAATGACATGTTGTCAGAAAAAACACATTCAGTCTTGGGTCTTTTAAAAATGATGCGAGTAGAGGTAGTTTGTACAACTGATGACCCGACAGATGATCTCATGTATCACAAGCAATTCAATGGGCATCCCACAGAATTAAATATGTTTCCATCTTTCAGACCAGATAAGTTTATCTTGATCGAAAATGAAAATTTTATTACTTCCGTCAATAAATTGAGCGATGTAATTGGATCGTCTATAGACAGTTACACAGACCTCATCAATGCACTGAGAAATAGAGCTGATTTCTTTAATTCCTTAGGATGTAGGGCTGCAGATCACGGCCTAGAATATATCTCTCATGTGCACTATACTGGCCAAGAAATAGAGCAAATATTTATGTCTAAGATGAGAGGTCAATCGCTTTCTCTTGAACAAATCAATCAATTCAAAACAGCAATCCTTGTTGACCTCGGCGAGATGTATCATGACTTGGGCTGGGTGCAACAATTCCATTTGGGTGCGCTGCGCAACAACAATGTACGAGCTCTGAGAGAGATGGGTCCGGATACGGGATGGGACTCAATAGGAGATTGGTCTCAAGCCACTTCGTTATCCCATTTTTTGGCACGTTTAGACAATCAGAATAAATTAACAAAGACAGTACTGTACAACCTAAATCCAGCAGACAATGCATTGATGGCAACCATGGTAGGTAACTTCAATGACGGCAGTTCAAAAGGCAAAATCCAATACGGGTCGAGCTGGTGGTTTCTTGATCAAAAAGACGGAATGGAAAAGCAAATCAATGCACTTTCAAACATGGGAATGTTAAGTTGTTTTATAGGAATGCTGACAGATTCACGCAGTTTCTTATCATTTCCAAGGCATGAATATTTCAGAAGGATTCTATGTAATATCTTTGGTCAAGAGATTGAACGCGGCGAACTGCCTCATGATATCCCTTGGGTAGGTAAGATAATTCAGGACATCTGTTATTATAATGTAAAAGAATATCTAAATATTTAAATATAACAATTTTAATATCAATAAAATATGTCAAAAAAAGTAGTGACTCTTGGTGAAATAATGCTCCGATTGAGCACACCAAATTTTCAGAGATTCGTTCAGTCAGATAGTTTTGATGTCACCTATGGTGGTGGTGAAGCAAATGTTTCTGCTTCTCTTTGTAACTATGGTCTGCAAGGTGTGTTTGTAACAAAGGTTCCAGATAATCCCATAGGACAATCTGCCATAAATCACTTGAGAAGATATGGTGTCAACACCCAATATATAGCACGCGGAGGCGATCGATTGGGTATCTATTTTTTGGAAACCGGTGCATCTATGCGCGCATCACAAGTCGTCTATGATAGAGCAGGCGCTTCAATCGCAGATGTTGCAGTCAGTGATTTTGATTGGGATAGTATCTTTGAGAATGCTGATTGGTTTCATACTACAGGCATAACTCCAGCACTGAGTGACAAGGCCGCAATTCTAACCGAAGAAGCCTTGAAGATCGCCAAATCTAAAGGGATTACGACAAGCATAGATTTGAATTATCGTAAAAAGTTATGGAGCAAGGAGAAGGCTAGAGAAGTGATGACAAATCTGTGCCAATACGTCGATGTGTGCATTGGAAATGAAGAAGATGCTGACACGACCCTTGGATTTAAAGCAGCGCATACCGATGTAACAAAGGGAGAACTCGACCTTTCCGGCTACAAAGATGTTTTTAAGCAAATGAAGGAGAAGTTTGGATTCAAATTCATTGCATCGTCACTTAGAGAGAGTCATAGTGCCAGCGACAATGGTTGGAGCGCATTGGTGTATAATGGCGAAGAATTTTACCATACTAAAAAGTACCAAGTGCGCATTGTTGATAGAGTTGGCAGTGGTGATTCATTTGCCAGTGGTCTGATATACGGACTTGTAACGGGGAAATCAATGGCTGACGCTGCTGAATTTGGAGTAGCAGCTAGTGCGATTAAACATACCATTCCAGGTGATCTCAACCACGCCACGCTGAAAGAAGTGGAGGATTTGATGAAAGGCGATGGTAGTGGCAGAGTGCAGCGATAGTTTTATATCAAAAAAGAATCAAATGGATATTATCAATATTATCAAGCAACAAGGTGTACTTCCATTATTTTTTCACAAAGATGAAAAAGTGTGTATTTCTGTGGTCAGCGCCTTGTATCATGCCGGTGTGAAAGCCATAGAGTTTACCAACAGAGGGGAAACAGCATTTCAAAATTTTAAGGCGTTAGTACAATCTAGAAATGAATCCTTCCCTGATCTGAAACTAGGCATAGGCACAATAAAAAATATTGAACAGGCTAAGGCATTTAGAGAAATTGGGGCAGATTTTATCATCAGTCCCGGATTTGTACCAGAAGTTGCCGCATATTGTGTGCAGAATGATGTGGTGTATGCTCCCGGTTGTATGACACCAACAGAAATCATTGCAGCTGAAAATGCAGGTATAAAATTAATAAAATTGTTCCCGGGCAATGTTTTAAAACCTGTTTTCTTGAGTAGTATTAGGGAAATTTTTCCAAATTTGCATTTCATGCCTACTGGCGGAGTCGATGCAAATAAGGAAAGCATCAAGTCATGGTTTGACGCAGGAGTTTGTGCCGTAGGCATGGGCAGCAAGTTAATATCAAAGGATTTATTACAAACAGAAAATTATAACCAAATCCAAAAAGACACCAAGGAAGTCATGGATATTATAAATTCCATAAGGTAATTTGACCATAATTTTTATAAAATGACATCATAAATCAAGTCATATGAATGCACAAATAGGAAAGTACAGATGGACAATTTGTTGGCTATTGTTTTTTGCCACCACCATCAATTATTTGGACAGGCAGGTACTGAGCTTGTTAAAGCCAACATTGGAAACTGAGTTTGGATGGACAAATTCTGATTACGCCAATATTGCCGCCGCATTTCAGTTTACCTATGCCATTGCCTTGCTATTTGCTGGTCGATTTATTGATAAGATTGGTACTAAAAAGGGTTATGTATGGGCCATTGTCCTTTGGTCATTAGGAGCTATGGTACATGCTTTAGCTATCCCGATAGGATCTGGCATTGTCAATGTATTAGGATGGATTGGTTTGGCGGCCATTCCCGTATCGGTACTCGGTTTTATTTTTGGTAGGATGGTTTTAGCTGTGGGCGAAGCCGGAAATTTTCCCGCAGCCATAAAGGCGACAGCCGAGTATTTTCCTAAGAAAGAAAGATCATTTGCCACCGGCCTCTTTAATTCCGGAGCAAATATTGGGGCAGTATTGGCGCCCTTATCAGTGCCATGGATTGAGAGTACTTGGGGATGGCAAGCGGCATTTATCATCATTGGTGCCATTGGGTTTATGTGGTTAATATTTTGGTTTATCTATTATGACACGCCTGATCAACAATCGCGGTTGTCAAAGGACGAATTGGCTTATATCCGTCAAGATGGCGAGGATGATTCATCACAGCAAGGAGGAACTCCTGAAAAAATTTCATGGATGGGTTTACTGAAATTCAATCAGACTTGGTCATTTATCGTCGGTAAGTTTATCACAGATGGCGTTTGGTGGTTTTTCCTGTTTTGGTTACCTGCGTATTTGAAAGATCAGTACGGCATGGAAAAGACACAAATCATGTTACCCTTAGCATTGTTGTATTCACTGACCATGATAGGTAGTATTGGTGGCGGATGGTTTCCTATGTATTTTATCAATAAAGGAAAAGATATCTATAGTGCAAGAATGAAAGCCATGATTACGATAGCCTTGTTTCCTCTTGTGGTTTTGCTTGCCCAGCCTTTGGGACATATTTCCTACTGGGTTCCCATCATATTGATAGGTATCGGAGCAGCTGCACACCAGGCTTGGAGTGCCAACTTGTTTACTACTGTGTCCGATATGTTTCCCAAAAAATCAGTGGCAAGTGTTGTAGGTATTGGAGGTATGGCAGGTGGTATTGGTGGTGTATTGATTACCAAAGTGGCGGGATACCTATTTGACCATTACAAAAGCATAGGACATATAGAGATAGGATATTCTATTATGTTCGCCTTTTGCGCAGTAGCATATGTGTTAGCTTGGGTTATCATGAAGAGATTGGTACCTAAATACGAATTAGTAAAAATTTGATCTTTATTGATGTAGATAGATAAAGTCGATTTCAATCATTTGTCTTCATAAAAGTCTTTAACACTATTTGTTTTGGCTCCGGTTTTCTTCTCGCTTCTATGTAATCTATCAATAAATTAGCGGCAGCGTGGCCTATTTCAAGTGCCGGTTGATAGATTGCACAGATGACAGGACTCAAAAGGTCAACATATTTCATGTTTGTAAATCCTACGATCTCGATTTTATTTTGCATGGAAGCACCGAGTTTTTTGACTGCGTTCAGCGCATTCAGAGCAAGTCTATCACTACCCAAAAACAGCGCATCTATTTGATCTTCATACACCAATTTATTGACAATGTCTATAGCTTCTTGAGGATCAAAACTACAAAACTTGATCAATGCTTCATCAACTTCAATGTCATGGTCTCTCAGGCATGACTTATATCCTTCTAGTCGCTCCTTTGTGATCGATAAAATCAATGGTGTCGTGATATGAGCAATTTTTTTCTTCCCTTTATTGATAAGTTGCTTGGTTCCATTGTACGCCCCTTCAAAATTATTAACCACCACTTTGTTGATGTTATTGGCCGGAGGCACCCGATCAAAATATACTATGGGAATCTCTTCTGATTTCAGTAAATCTAAGTGATCGTAATGGTCAGTTTTACCTGAAAGTGACATGATGAACCCATCTACCCTTCTATCCATACCAAGATGGATGCTGGATACTTCCCTTTCATAAGATTCATGCGTCTGAAATATGAATACATTATATCCTCTTTCATATGCAGCATAATCTATACCATTGATGACTTCAGAAAAGAAGTTATTGGCAATTTCCGGTATAATGACACAAATGGAATGGCTTTTATTAACTTTTAAACTTTGAGCTATAGGATTTGGTCTATAATGGACAGATTTAGCATATTCCAAGACCCTTTCTTTGGTTTTTTCTCCGATTTCATAACTATCCCTCAAAGCTCTTGAGACTGTAGATACAGACAAATTCAGGGCTTTTCCAATTTCTTTAAGTGTGATTTTCGACATTACTGACTTGAAATTGACAATTTTTGAATTTTAACTCAAGATTAATGAATTTGTAAAGATAATAATTTTTCTAATTTATTTGTATTCAGTCATTTGTTTTTGGCATCGTTTGCGTAAATAATATTGTAGAACTATGCAAAATGGCTACACTTGATTCCCTAAATTAGCACTTCATTTGATAAAAATAGTGGTATTAGGTGTTAGAGTCATCGGGACGTATTTTTGATCTGAGCAATAAAACGGCCATCGTTACTGGGTGTTCTAGAGGCATCGGAAAGGCTATTGCTATCGGTTTAGCACGTTTTGGGGCAGACATCATTGGTGTTTCAAAATCGACCATTGACTCTGATGCAGACATTGTAAAACAAATAGAACAAACTGGGCAATCATTCAACCACTATCAAGCTGATTTCAATCAAAGAGATCAAATCTACCATCTAGTAAAAGAAATAAAATCTAAGCATCCACGCATCGATATACTGATCAATAATGCAGGCATCATCAAGAGGGCTCCGGCAGCAACGCATAGTGATCTATTTTGGGATGAGGTTATCCAAACCAACCTTACATCTCAGTTTATTTTGAGTAGGGAGATTGGAAATATGATGCTTGATCAAAAACAAGGGAAAATAATATTTATTGCATCATTACTCAGTTTTCAGGGTGGTATCACTGTACCTGGATATGCAGCAAGTAAAGGTGGCATCCAAAGTCTTATAAAAGCGTTGGCAAATGAATGGGCATCGTCCGGCATCAATGTGAATGGCATTGCTCCCGGATATGTATCTACTGATAATACTGAAGCATTAAGACAAGATGCCACAAGAAGTGAAGCCATTCTAAGTAGAATTCCTGCCGGCAGATGGGGACAACCGGACGACTTGGTTGGTCCTGCTGTTTTCCTTGCATCAGATGCCTCTACTTATGTCAATGGTACTATTTTAACTGTAGATGGCGGCTGGATGGGTAGGTAGTACGGGTATTATTTTGTGTAATTAAAAACAAATTAAAGTAAACATGAAAATCCTCTTAGAGAGTGGACCAAATGAGTTCAAAACCATGAACACGATGCAATTGAGAAGTCAGTTTCTTGTTGATGGATTGATGGCGGAGGATGAGGTCAAAATGTGTTATACTTTGTACGACAGAATGATACTTGGAGGCGTACTTCCTATTTCAAAAACCTTGACATTGGATACTGATAGTTCCTTAAAAAGTGCGTACTTCCTTGAAAGAAGAGAAATAGGCATCATCAACGTTGGTGGATCAGGTACTATTACGGCTGATGGTAAAACATATACGGTAGAAAAACTATCTTGTCTTTACTTAGGAAAAGGCACGCAGAAAGTTGTGTTTCATCCTACTGAAGGTAGTGAAGCACCTGCATATTTCTTCTTAAGTACTCCGGCGCACACGCGGTATGATGATGCCATCATGGCAAAAGAAGATGCTTCACCAGTCAGATTAGGTGAGGCGAACTCAGTAAATCAGCGTACGATTTACAAGTATATTCATAGCAGTGGAATAAAGAGTTGTCAGTTGGTTATGGGGCTTACCATGCTTGAACCGGGCAATATATGGAACACCATGCCGGCTCATACCCACTTACGCAGAAGTGAAGTGTATTTTTATTTTGACTTGAAAGATGACAATATGATCATCCATCTCATGGGCGAACCACAGGAAACGAGACACTTGGTAGTGCGCAACCACCAAGCCATCATTTCGCCGCCTTGGTCTATTCACGCAGGAGCGGGTACCTCGCATTATGCATTTATTTGGGCCATGGGAGGTGAAAACCAAGATTTTACAGACATGGACTTTGTTGCCATGAAAGAATTAGTATAATCAATATGTAGTTTTAGAGTATGTTTAAAATTTAACGAATTTGTAGCCAAAATAATTCCATTTTATTATCCAAAAACAAAATTTAAACCTACTCTTATTTTTTAATAACAATAGCCAATTTATGAAACACATTTTTTTACCTATTTTATTTTTGGCGATGGTATGTACCACCGCTGTGTACAGTCAACAAAAAGTTGATGTTTGGGATTTCGGAGCCGAACAGCTTGATCCCAACTTGTACAACAATATGCTCAATACTGATGTCATCAATGGATGGTATGACGCAGGAATTACTCCGGGCACCAGTGGAAATGTATTGCCGGCATTTCAAGTCGGAGCATTATCTTGGACTGGAGGTACCAATGACCGGCTCAGGACTACCAATACAGCTTTGACCAGGTATGATGAGAATATTGCTAATTCTACTGAATTTACAGGGAGATTGTATGTAAATTCATCGGGCAATGCAAATAGGTTTTTGACCTTAAACTTAAGTGCAGGTGACGAAATTACTCTAAATGTTAAGACAGATTCCGGGGGAGAATTAAACTTCCAAGGCCCTGATTCTTCTATGGTTCAAGCAGACGTAGTTTCCTTGACAAGTGATTTTGCTGTTGTAAAGTTTGTCGCAAGCATGGATGGAAGTTACAAGATTTATGACTCAAAAGGCAAGCCAAGCTATTTTAGAATTCAAAGAAGTGCTTCTTCTAAAGTCACCGTGACAGGCAATGTCGATAAATCAGCTGCTACAGGTATTCCTTCGCCATTTTATCTACAATTCACCGATCAAAATGGAAGTATTGCAACCACCGCAGTGACAGGAGATACTTATTCTGTTGATTTGCCGGGAGATATGGATTATGGAGTTTCCCTAAAAGGTGCAGATGGCTTTAGCGTGGTGAGTCCACAAACCATCAGTGTGAGCAGTGCCAATAACCAATTTGATATCATCATCAGCACGAGAATGGATCCAAAGTCAAAAATTGATGTATGGGATTTTGGCGCTGAGCAATTGGATGGCAATGTGTATAATAATGTATTGAATGAAACCATCATTAATGCTTGGTATGACAGCACAGTTGTGGCAGGTACCAAGGGTGTGGTACTTCCTTCGTTTGTCAGTGCGGGCATTCTTACTTGGACTGGTGGAACCAACGATAGATTGCGTACCACAAACCTAAATTTGTCCAGATATGACGAAAATATTGCCAACTCGACAGAATTTACAGGAAGAATTTATGTCAATTCAGCAGCAAATGTGACTCGATTTTTGACCTTATCATTGAATGAAGATGATGAACTTATCATGGATGTAAAAACGGATTCCGGTGGTGAGTTGAACTTTCAAAATGCAGCCGATCCGAATGTTCAAAGTGAAGCCCTATCTTTAACCAGTGACTTTGCACAGGTCAAATTTGTGGCAAAGGCAAGTGGCGATTACAAAATATTTGACACAAAAGGCAAACCGAGTTATTTCAGGATACAAAGAAAAATGCCTGAGTATTTGACCATCACCGGCGCGATAGACAAGACTGCTGCCAATGGTTTACCATCTCCATTTACATTGGTTTTCACAAATTCTAATGGTAAATCTTGGAAAACTGAAGTGGCGGGAGATAACTATTCAGCTTATGTTCCGGGAGGATACGACTATGATCTCAGCTTAGAAGGTGCTAATGGTTATGTCATCAGCAGTGCAAAAACCATCAGTGTCTCTGAGGGGAATCAGGTATTTGACATTGCCATTACAAGGGTTGAACTTTACACCGTAAGTGGAAACATCACTGGTTTGGGTGATAAAATCAATAGATTAACCTTGGTGTACACGGCTGATCCAAGTGCCAATACCATTTATGCTCCTGAACCTGCTTTAGATGCATTGACAAGCACGTATTCGGTGGAATTGGAACCAAACGTCGCATACACTATCAGTGCTCTTGGAGTAAATGATTATTATATCACCAATAACACTATCACCATCAGTAATGCAAATACCAGCGCTGATGTAAATTTTGAACTCAAACCAACATATGCAGTTACCATTGACCCACAAGGATTAAGTGACGTGCAAAAGACTGCATTGAAATTGACGTTCAATAATTTAAATGAGCAAGGATATACCTATACTTTTACTGATATTACTAACATTGCTTTGAGAGAAGGTGTCTACAGTGTCACATCATTTGGTTTAGATTCATTTCCAATTCAAATGAAATTGACATCTAATCTCAATGTGGGGCAAGCAGCGACAACGAAAACCTTGGTTTTCGAAAAAGTGAACTTTTGGTCTTTTGGTGACAAAGTGATAGCAAACGGCGATCCAGCTTATAAAGGATTGTTGTTTTCTGGAAATGTGAGCAACGAAATTGCTAAAAGCCACCTCGGAGCAAAGCCGGATGCAACCATTCAAGTGCCAATGTCTCGTGGTGAAAAAGCGGTGATTTATTATTACTATTCTGCTGATTTCAATATCGATGGAGGTACACAGATTACCACCAGTTCATCCAGTACTAGTATCATTGAATCTACTTCCTATGACTATTCCGGTGATACTGATGGATATATCACCATCAATGTTGGAGCGGGAGCAGCAACGACATACATCACTGATATTTATACCTATGAGACCATAGATTTCGCTTCTACGTTGAGAGTTGGGCCGACTAGAGATTTTCATACTGTCAATGAAGCATTGGATGCAGTCAGACGTATGACCCGTGAAAATGATGAGAGAGTAACCATTCTTATCGATCCCGGAAATTACGAAGAAATGTTGGACGTAGATGTTCCAAACATTACTCTAAAAAATGACGCCGCCGTACCAAGTATTTCTTTAGCCAATAAGGGTGTTGATATAGACCCAAATGCAGTCAGAATCACGTCTTATTATGGACATGGATATAACTATTTTAGTATGCAAAATCAAAGGTGGTCAGCTGATGTTTTGGCCGTAAATAAAGAGAATGGATATATCTCTTACGAAAACAAAGGTGCAGGTACTACCAATAATTCATTTTGGAATACCACAGTATTGATCCGTGCAGCAGGATTTGAAGCAGAAGATATTATTTTTGAAAATTCATTTAACCAATACATCTCTAAGAAAGAATCTGAAGATGTAGTACAGCAATGGGCATCAGGTGGCAAGGGAGACCGACCTACAGATATAGGCAATACATCCGTCCAAAATAGAAGTTTTGTTGAGAGAGCATGTGCAATTGCCTTGGCTAATAATGCTGATAAGGCTATCCTATACAAATGTAGAGTTGTAGGAAGACAAGATGCTTTATATGGTGGTACCAATGCGAGGTTTGTGATGTATAAAGGATCAGCGATGGGCGCAGTTGATTATATCTTTGGGGCTATGACGTCTGTGTTTTATAAGACAGATCTTGCCATGAACACCAGCGACGTAGGCAGCGATCAAACCTATATCACAGCTGCCCAGCAGACTTCCGGAAGAGGTTACCTGATGTATGAGTGTAATGTTACCAGCGCCATTCCGGGCACTGAAACGGCGTCAGCAACCCGCTCAAAACCGGGATATTATGGAAGACCTTGGCAGCCTACGACAAGTGAAGTAGTATTTTATAATACCACGATAGAAACAAGTGATTTTCCGGGTTCTGAAGGTAAGTCACTCATCGTACCATTGGCATGGCAAAATACACTTGGTGGTGAGTCAAAAGGAATGTATGAATATGGCACTACAGAACAGTCAGGTGAAGACAATCTTGCATCGAGAGCTCCTTGGTCAACTCTACTTACGACACCTACGCTGTCTGATGGAACGGACATCACCACTTTCAATTTCACGAAGGGAACAGATGGCTGGGATCCCATTCCATTGCTTATCGAAAAAGATCAAACGAGCGCTGTTCATCCGGTAGTCACATCTGCTGTAAAGGTAACTTCACTTGGAAGCCAGATTTCCATTAGTAATGTGACAGGTCAAACACAGATCCAATTGTACGATTTGTCCGGTTTGCATTATCTTACCATGACGACGCATGAAGATGTCGCTTTCAAAGCGCCAAAATCAGGCATTTGGGTGGTAGCTATCGCAGCAAACGACGGAAAAAAAGCCGTTAAAGTATTCACGTATTAATTCGCATTCCTTTTGCATATAATATGATGAAAGCACTTGTCATTGATTTGGCAAGTGCTTTTTGTTTTTAAAAAATCTACATTAAACAAAAATGTGCTTACGAAGTATTTGGCTTGGATCAAAATACAACTGTGAAGGAAATATGGAAGTGTAGTTTTGGAATATCTTATGTCTTACATTATAGTTGTTCGTGGTATATGAAGAAATAAAATCTAGTATTTTCACTATTTTTATAATCATAAACAATGCATGATTTTTCTGTATAAAGGTATAGTCGGGTTATATACGGCTTATATACGGGTCATATACGGGTTATATACGGGTTGATAGGGCAAATCTGCAATCGGTTTTACAGTTGAAAATGTACTGCTTTTTTCAAAAGTAGAACCATCAATAGTGCACATCAAATCTGCCATCAGGGATGCGAGCCGCATAGATGCTGCGATAGGCAAGGTCCATAGTGGCATAGCTCATCCACACAGAGTCTGCTAGTGTGGAGCCACCTACGATGTCGCCATCGAATAGTGGGAAGGTACGATCTAGCAAGACACCAGATGTGACGGGCGTCATAGGCAAGGCTGCTAGGGCATAATTGATCTGAGCCTCGGCATCAGCAGTCTGTGTATGCTCTACTACGATGCCCTGTGCATCCCCAGCATACCAGATAAAAAAGGACATAAGGGTGGCTAATGAAAGCCGGAAAAATCGGTTCATGTTAAAATGTATTAAATGTGAAAAAAATAAATTGTTATTTGATGTTAAGAACTTGGAGAGTTTAAGTTTCCTAAAATTTCAAGTCAAATCTTCTATCAGTAATTTTAGTTGAATCACCACATTCATTTATAAATTTGTTAAAAGTGAATGTCCCAGAAATTATTTTCGAATCATAGTCAATTTTATTAATTAAAACGAATCTAGTACTATCAACCATTTCAAATAATGGACAATTTGAGGTAGACCCAAGAAAATTATAAATTCCTGCAATGATATTATCTTGTTTGTTACTTCCATCTCTAGGATTTACTATTTGAAAGGAAAGGTTTTCGTTAATATTATCATGTCTTTTTTTCATTGTAAAACGAAAAACTTTTTTTCCTGAAGTTTCATCTAAGTTAATAGATATCGCTTGATTCCACTGACTTGGATTTTTTACAAATGGTATCCAAATTTCTTCATTAATTTTACATCCGAAAGTATTTTTTCCTTCCATCGTGATGGGTGGTAGCTCGGGTGTGCCATCTTGGTAGGGGTCTTTATTGCAAGATGATAGCATGATGATACATAGACATGCTATGATATTTGTGACAAGATTTAGTGTAAAATAAGATCGTGATGTGTACATATATTTTGGATTTAGTGATGATAAAAATCGGTTCATAATTTTTCGATTTATGGTGTGAAAAAATAAAAAATTACATAATATTAAATTTTCTTGCTATAGCAATTATCATTAAAATTTAAGATCAAATCTTCCTTCTGTAATGCTTACTGTATCTTGACAGCCACTTACCATCATGGGAAATTCAAATGTGCCTGCTATAATTCTATCATCCCAGTCTAATTTTGAAATATTTATATAAGATGTATTAGTAGTATTTCTATACTCATTACAAGAAAATCCTGTATTTTTATTATTTATGAAAAAAACACCCACATAATTTGAATCAATCTGAATAATTTCTTCTTTTATGACTTGGATAGTAATACTAAATTTTTGATCTATATTATTATTCTTTAAACGAGCCCCACCTCGTAAAACGTTTCCATCCATATTAAATTCCAAAGTAGGAGTAAAAATCCCTGAACTTTCTTGATAAGGCACCCACACCTTTCCATCTAGTAGAAAGCCTAGTGTATTTTTTCCTTCCATCGTGATGGGTGGTAGCTTGTCTATTTCTTCGGTTTTCGTACAGCTGAAGAGAGAGAGCAGAGCGATGAGGATGAGTGATAGGGAGGATAATGATTTTGTATTCATGGTGATTTAATATCGATGTAAAATTTTATATAGAAATGCTTTCGTTTCTCTGATTTGTATTTTCAGAACCACACCGTTCGAATTCATAGGATGCGGTTTGTGACAATTCAATAATATGACAAAAATAGGCTTTAATTTGAAAAATAAGAGTACAATATATATTTTATATTTAATAATATATTAAATTTTTGATGGGTTTGTGATGTTTTTTGTAGATTTCTTAAGAGACAAAACAATTTTTGTAAATATTTAAAAAATCTTCTTCAAAAATCTTGGTATGTGAAAAAAATTAAATCAACATTTCCAAGTAAATTAGGTATTTGCACTACCTATGACAGCTTTGAGCATGACATAAACGGATCTCGATCCAGCAATTTACCAATATAGAGGGAGCCGGATGTTACATCAACTAACTATTCGAGATTCAATTCATATAACTCCAATGGGTCAAAAAACCAAATATATATTTACTCCGGATATAAATCTTCTTGTTGCACTTCTTATCACCTTTGAAGATCTTACTATGCCTGCTCCCGCTATATAATGTACCGGAAAATCTTTACTTTCAGAATTATAAAATATCATGGAGAGTTTGATATTTGTAATCAAAGCAAGATTTTTAATCAGGGTAAACCGATAGTCAATATTTGGCTCTATTCCGAAGGCAAACAGATTGGAGTGACGATATTCATCAATGTAATCTCCGAAGACAGGACCATCGAGTTTATACGTATTATTGATTGTATAGATTGTAAAAAGTAGGTTTAGATACGGTACTACATTCTTGCTTGATGAATATCCTATTCCGGGTTTTATGTACGCTCCTGTGGTTTTGATTTTGGAGTTGAAGAAAACATTTTCCATTTTTACTTGACTGTAACCAAATGGAATTTTAAACTTGATTTTACTATCGTTTTTACTATACAAATATAAGGGTTCAATAACAACTCCGGAACCTCCTGTGGGAAAATGGTTCACAATTGTTTTTGTAAGGTCTATACCTAAATTGTAATTCCTTTGTGCAGAAATGACACCTGTAGTTAGCCACCACACCAAAGGTACGCTAATTATATACTTCCAACAAATATTCATATCCATCATATTCATAATAACCAATGTAAAATTTGATTGAATCAAAAGTAGTTTGGGGTAGATTTTGGAAATCACTTAGGTTGATTATAAATCCACATTCATCGGATTGGTAGGTAAAATTCCTTTTATATTGTATAGAAATGGTATCTATTTTGTCGTCTTTGAAAAATAGATAGGTAGTTGTATCTGAAACCATCGACAGAGGAAAACCACTTTTGTTTACTTCAAACAGAATAAAATCATCTGAATGCATTGCTTTTATACTGTCAACCTCCATATCAACATTAATAAAATGTATGTCTGCATGTGGTTCTGAATTGTCCCCACATTTTGTACAAGATTGAAATAAGTTGGCCAAGAATAGGATAGTCAAAATGTATTTCATAATATGAGATTACTTATAAATTTTTCACTTTTAAATTATATGAATTCTACGCGTCAAAGCAATTTTATGGTTACCATCAAACTATTTATTTCGGCATATGTCCGTTAAGAGCATGTTTAAAATTTATCCTTTAGCAAGAAATTGTTGTATTTTGGCTACAAATTCGTTAAATTTTTCGTCGAATTGCCCACATTCGACAGCAAAATTTGCCTTTTTTCGCCCAAAATAATTCCATTTTATTGTCCCAAAACAAAATTTAAACTTACTCTAATACATAAAACGAAAACAAGGATTAATTTGTGATGCCGAAACTAAAATGATAGATGAACCAGACCCTTGAATAAGATGGTTTCCGTCTGCTGCGATTATTCAAAGCCTTTACATATCGAAACTGCTGATAAGAGCTAAGTTCTCAATTCTTTCCATCACTCAGATGGTTTTTACATTTGATACTATAATAAGTTGTATTTCATCTCCTCCCATTCAGGCTTCAAAATGCTGTAACAAACGGTATTGCGCCTGTATCCGTCATACATTAAAGTGTGCCTTCTTAATGTCCCTTCCAATTGACCACCAATTTTTTCTATGGCTTTTCTTGATGCTAGGTTTCTTTCGTCAGTCTTAAATTCCACCCGCTCAGCACCTATGGTATCAAAGGCAAACTCCAACAACAAGTATTTACAATGTCTGTTGAGTCCCGTTCGCTGAAATGCTTTTCCATACCAAGTCGCCCCAATCTCAAGCCTATTGTCCTGATTTGAGATGTTGAGAAAGCTTGTACTTCCGGCATAGGCATTTTTTGTTTTGTCAAAAACAATAAAAGTATAACGGCTTTTGATGTTTCGGTTTTCCACAGCTTTGTGTATATATTTTTGTAACAACTCTCGGCTATAAATTGGTGTAGGTGAAAATTGTAGCAAGTCTTTGTCACTTGTCGCAATATCCAGCAAATTATCAATATCAGCTTCACAAATGGGTCTCATCAAAGTGAAATTGTTTTCAAGAATAATATCACTGTCAAAAGGAAAGTACATTAGAAATTATTTTGGCGCCGTTGTAGGCAGATTGTATAAAAAAATCCCTCATTTTCACATCAAAAGTAAATATTGTTGGTGCATTCAAGTGCGTTTTGTCAACTTTTAATTTTTGGTTCTATTCGTGAGTCTCAATCATTAAAATTATAAATGAGAACAAAGGACTTGGAATGCTGAGATTGCGGTAACGGGCGAAAAAGCTAAAACAGCATATTCTTTCATCTCAGCTTTAGTTTGTATTGGGGTTCTGATTAAGAGTATTTTTAAAATTTATCCTTTAGCAAGAAAATGTTTTATTTTGGCTTCAAATTCGTTAAATTTTTCGTCGAATTGCCCACATTTGAGAGAAAAATTTGCCTTTTTTCGCTCAAAATAATTTCATTTTATTGTCCAAAAACAAAATTTAAACATACTCTTAGTCAAAGTTTTTATTATTTGGATAGAACAACGAAATGGTTATCAACTATGAGCCGAGACATAGTCAGGTTATAGTCGGGTTATAGTCGGGATATAGTCGGGATATAGTCGGGTTAATAGGGCATATTTGCAATTGATTTCGGTAAGTCTGGTTTTTTCAAAAAAAAATGCACAACTGAGGAGCGAAAAACGATGAATTGCCATCTTTTATACAAATACAATAGTTTTTTATTACTTTCACAATTAAAATTGATTTCAATGAACTCTAAGTTGTTTTATCTCGTATGTGCGGTACTCTTTACAATCTACTCATGTCACAATGATGATGAAACATTTTCTGAAGTGGATCATACGACTTTCACAGCGACAGTCGTTGATGAGATTCAGTCCACCATCATAGGTATGGTGTTCGATGAAAATAATGTTCCGGTGGCTGATGCTGCGGTGCTGACGTATAGCACACAGACGAAAACCAATGAAAAAGGGATCTTTGTAATAAGAAATGCCCGAATGGACAAGCAAGGCACTTATATCAAAATCATCAAAAGTGGCTATATATTAGGCTCAGATTTTGTATATCCTCAGAAGGAAGCTGTCACTTATTCTTATACAAAACTGTTGGCTATTGAGAAATCAAAATCTTTGAATGCTATAGATGGTGGTATTATAAATGCAGATGGTGGCGGAGAGATCACTTTTGCACCACGTAGTTTTCTATCCTTGAATGGTGATGAATATACAGGAAAGGTATATGTCACAGCCAAATATCTCAATCCCAATGCACTTGATATCGGCGAAACCATGCCTGGAGGGCTGATGGCAGATGCTGCCAATGGTAATACTGTGATTTTAGGCACACTGGGTATGATGGCCGTAGATTTGAGAGATGACGCCGGCAACACTGTTCAACTGAATCCTGAGAAACCGGCGGAATTGACTTTTCCCATCAACACAACATATGCACCCGATGCCATTCCTTTGTGGTCTTTTGATGAAGACAAAGGGAGGTGGAAGGAAGAAGGTGTCGCCACAAAAAGCGGTAACCAATATATTGGCAAAGTATCCCATTTCAGTTTTTGGAACTGCGATGCACCATTTCCCATCATTGATGTGTGCGGTAGAGTGGTAAACCAGGATGGAATACCTTTGGCAAATATGGAAGTAGGTATCTCTGTCGATGGCCTTGGTACCCGTTATGGTTACACCAATTCTGAGGGCGTTTTTTGTGGAAAAATGCCAAAAGATAAGGAATTGAAGATCAAAATAGGAAGCCAATATAATTGTTTGAGTGGATTCACTAATAGCACTGTCGGTCCTTTTTCTACAAATACGGATTTGGGAGATATCATTGTACTTAACACAAATGAAAAATTGCTTTCCGGTACCATAGTGTGCGATGGTGTGCCTGTAGAGAATGGGATAATAGCCATCAAAGTAGGTAATCAAAATGCAGTCTTTAATTCAAAGACGGATGGAACTTTTAAAATTGATTTGCGGGCGGTGACCTGTGAGGATAATTTTACAATAGATGTGTTTGGGTTTGATGATGTATCTTCTAAAACGTCCTCTACATTGACATTAACATCTGATAGTTTATCAAATATTAATCTAAATGTTTGTGAAATTTCTTGTGATATTTCTGTGAATTTGAAGTTAGATTGTCTTGGCAATTTAGAAGCAGATGTAAGTGGAGGAAGTGGAAATTATGGATATACTTGGGCAAATGGGAATACAGATAAAATTATTGATACAAATATGGATACCATAGATAAGATTTATTGCATTACCGTTGTGGATATTGGAACGGGCTGTTGGAAATCGGCATGTAAAAAAATTGAACATGAAAATGGGTATTTGGAAATAAATTGCCAAAACGGTGAAATAAATTTTAGATCAAACGTGACAAGTGGCTTGATTTTTTATTGGCCTAGTGGATTAACAACAAGTAGGTATAAACCTACTTCTCCAGGGACATATTGTGTTGATGTAACATTCCCATCCTTTTGCACTCGTAAGTATTGTATAACATATTATGGGCAATTGTGGGTAAGTAACAGACCTGATGTATGTTCAAAAAATATGTTTGAAATTCCATCCAGTGGGTTTGATTTTGGTGAAATTTATACAAATACAGGATCCAACATTCCTATTTCTTTTCCTATTAAGGTTAATGTGTTTGAAACAGGGTATGGATTCGTTGCTAACATCTCGTCTTCAAATTGTGAAACAGAAAGTGATATTTCATTACCACATTACAATGGAGTATTAGATGCTAATGTACAAAATACATCATGCCCAACCTGTGATGATGGAAAAATTATAGTCATCTCAGATGGTGGTACAGGAAATTGTTACGACTGTACTTACGGAGCTATAAAAATATTTACTACATCAGATTTTAGTACTGATTTAACAAGCGTCAATGATGCCGGCATGATGTCAAAAGGTGATTATTACGTCGTCGTAACAGACCAAATTACCGGATGTTTTATCGCTTTCCGCAAAGTCACCATCAATTAATAACAGATTGTGTCCATAGAAGATATAGTTAAAGGATGTAAAGAGGGAAACCGCCAGAGTCAAGAAGTCTTGGTGCAGAAGTTCGCACCAGGGCTCTTGGCCATTTGCGATCGCTACACTTCTGACTATCATCAAGCACAAGACGCACTCCAAGAGTCATTTTTATCCATATTCAAGAACTTGCCCACATTGAAGAACAATGCTGCTTTTGCAGGTTGGGCAAAGCGTATAGCTGTACATGCTTGCCTTGAAATACTGAGGAAAAATCAAAAATTCATTTTTGTAGAGATGAACATAACACCTGAAGATATTTCAGTAGAAATCCCGGATGTGTACAGCCATCTGGCAAAAGAAGAGATGCTTGATTTGCTCCGGAAATTGCCAAAAACATTGTACTTGGTATTTAACCTTTATGTTATTGAAGGCTATGACCACAAGGAAATAGCGGAAATACTCAATATCACAGAGTCCACATCCAGAGCTTCCCTCTTCAAAGCGAGACAAAAATTGATACACATCATCCGTACCGGAGAACACGACAATTTGCAAAATTTTACATTTAAAGATAAACTTTCTATTCATGGATTATAGACAATTTGAAGATCAGATACGTAACACCTTCCAAGGAGATAGCATTCCACTCAGTGCAAAAGAGCTGAATGCGTTGTTACCAAAAAAGGATAGGAATGCACCAAAAGCCATGATTTTTTATATCTCCGGTGCCGGCATTATCTTGTTAGGGTTTCTGTATTATTTGATGTTCAGACAGGAGCAAGGTAACTTGTTGCAAGAGAAAGATATTCCATCAGCAATTGTTCAAACCGCTGTTGTGGCATCACCCATTCATGATGAAAATATGATCACGTCTCATACACCTACTTATTTAACAGAAGAAATTCAAACACAGTATGTTGCACCACCGACACTTTCAAAAGATATAAATAGAACTAAGTCTGTCAATGGACGTATCACTGATCAAGAAAGCATTCACGAAGTGCGTATTTCAACGGATATTGTATCATCTTCCATAGAAATTGCTACTGAAGATCTTCCAACATCTGATATTCTGTCTAATGAGAAATTTGCGTCTTCACAAACACATATACCACTACTTGCTAACAGTGTACATGGGTTGGAGTACAATCATTTACCGGCATTTACAAAGAAAGTTGAATGTGCAGATTTCTTTGTAGGGAAGAAAATTGGATTTTCTATCATTCCGGAAATAGGTGTCTTCTACCCATTCAAAACATTAAAAAACAATACATCTGAGCCTAATGACATCTTATCATTGCGGCAAGAAAACGAAAAATCATTGGAAGGTCTGTCTGCTGCCCTTTACGGCCGTATGTTTTTCAGAAGGAAGGGCATTTACATTCAGTCGGGCGTCTCATATGCACGCCTAACTGAAAAAATGACATTGGAGTATGATGTCATAAAAATGGACACGACAAAAGGAATAATTTCCACCACAATTTCTCCTAATGGTGATACGATTACAAGTATTTACGGCGATATCATCACTGAAAGTAGATTTGTAGGCAGTAGCAAGGTGCATCACACTATGAGCTTGATTGATATTCCATTAATAATAGGATATGAAAAACCTATGAATGGTTGGATCGTTGGTGGAGACATTGGAGTGAATTTTAATGTATCCCTAAAGGCAAAAGGTAGAATCCTGAGAAGCGATACGGATTTTCAAGATATCAATACCAATCCATACACCTATAGGAGCAGGCTAGGATTGAGCTATAGAGGAGGCATCCATATTAGTCGTCAGATGACAGAAAAGGGAAGACTTTACTTGGATTTGAGAGGAACAATCATTCCAAAATCTTTTTCTGATAATGCCAATCCTATTCAACAATCTTACAATTTCTTAGGAGCGTATCTCGGATATATCATCAAAATATAGCAGTGTTCTCAACATTGATGTGCAACATCTTGTGACAATATCCGTTTTACATGGAAGTATTAGTCACGATATTAAAATGAGGATTTTTGTTATTGCTTTGTTACTGCTTACAAGCCATGCCATCATTGGACAACAAAAGAGCAAATTGGCGTTTGAGTATTATAACTCTGGTGAATTAGAAAAGGCAGCAAAGCTTTTTGAAGAATTATACAAAGAAAGTAACTTCAATAAAGGGTATTTCAATTATTACATTCAGTGTCTAACAGACCTTGGTGACTATGATGAAGTGAGGAATATCGTAGAAACTGAATTGAAGAAGAATCCAGATGATGTATCCTTAATGGTGACCTTGGGAAATCTACACGAGAGGCAGGGAGAAATTGATCTAGCGAATAAAGAATATAAAAAAGCGATTCAAAATCTTGGGCCTGATCCCACAAATATCTCAAATCTTGCCACTACTTTTACCAATCTAGCAAAATATGAGTTGGCCATAGAAACCTACCTGAAAGGAGAAAAATTGGCTAATTTGAAAAACCTTTACATTTATAATTTGGCGGATTTGTACCGTAGGATTGGGGACAATAAAAATATGATAAAGTATTATCTATTGGTTGCAGAGAAGGATCAAAACATCCTCAATGTGCAGATGCAACTCCAAAGGTATCTCCAAGACGATGATTACCCCGAACTACAGAAGCAGTTATATGAATTGGTGCAGTCTCATCAAGATGTCCCTTACTATGGAGAACTTTTGCAATGGACATTCATGCAAAAGAAGGAATACGACAAAGCCCTTCGTCAAGCAAAAGGTTTAGATCGGCAGTTTGATGAAAATGGAAACAGAGTATATAAAATGGCTGAAATAGCCGTAAAAGATGGTGAATATGATACTGCTATTGACGCCTTCCAATATATCATTGATGAACACGGTCCAAATTCAACATACTACATTGATGCAAGAAGAGGGTTGCTCAATACCAAGCAAATAAAAGTCACAAAAAACTATGACTATTCGACTTCTGACCTGCAATCATTGAAGCAGGAATACAATATTTTTCTTTCAGAAATGGGGAAAAACACCCAGAGTTCTCAGGTGATGTTTGACTATGGGGAATTTTTAGCCTTGTATATGAATGAACTGGATTCAGCCATCATCGTTTTGGAACAGGTAAAAGGATTTGGAGGTCTTCCACGTGACGAAGTAGCCAATGTCAAGCTTACATTGGGCGATTATTACCTGATGAATGGAGATAGATGGGAAGCGAGCTTACTCTATAGTCAAGTGGACAAAGATTATAAAGAAGGAGTTTTGGGTGAACAGGCACGATACAGAAATGCCAGATTATCGTATTTTTCAGGTGATTTTGAATGGGCACAAGAGCAATTCAAGATTCTGAAAGGTGCCACATCTCGACTTATATCCAATGATGCCATAGATATGTCGGTGTTCATTTTGGATAATTTAGGTCTGGATACCACCGAACAAACGCTGAATATGTATGCTCAAGCTGAACTGTTGGCATTTCAAAATAAATACAATGAGGCATTTACAAAATTGGATTCCATTATGATCATTTTCCCTGAGCATAGCCTGGAAGATGATGTTCACTATGTAAAGGCACATATTTATAAAAAACTAAGAAATTTCGATGCTGCGATAAGCGAGTACAATATGGTTATCGACAAATTTCCTGATGACATCAGAGCCGACAATGCGATATATGAGCTTGCAGAATTATACGAGTTTCTTCAAAAACCCGACTTGGCAAAACCGCTGTACGAAAAACTATTTTTGAATTACAGCGATAGCACTTTTGCAGTAGAAGCCAGGAAAAGATTTAGAATATTGCGCGGGGATGAGCTATAATGTTCTTGAAAACCACCATAAAATTCATCGGGACAAAATAGCTTTATAAAACCCTGACCATGCTTGTAAAGCAATCATCTCACCCATCAATTCCATCAATAGCTTTGTTTTTGCTTGCCATTTGTGGATTGGGATGCCTTTTATATGGATTTTATTTTTCTAGAGTAGTTTCAAATGTTGGCCTATTGCTTTCCGGAACTTTTGCTCTCATTCATTGGAAGGATTTGGGAGTTTTACTGAAGGATAAATGGTTTTACACGATAATTGGAATTGTTGGTATTGTCATCATTTCTGATGTTCTCTGGGAAGGAAAAAACTTCTTTATGTACCATGGTGTGATGAAAGCGGCACTTCTGGTATATCCCATGTTATTATACACAGTATTAAAGAAATATGCTTCTTTAAAGTTTTGGATTCCGATGGTGATCATCGTATCTGTTTTGTTGTCAACCATCTATAGTCTTTCCGCTTATATAATTGATTTTGAACACATCAATCAAAGTTATAAGTCATCCGGCATACTGCCAGTTTTGAGTTATGGCGACCACATACGTATTGCATGGATGTCTGTGATATCGATCGTTCTCGCATTTCAGTGTTTGGGCTCTACATCTTCTCGTGCTTTGAAGATATTTTTGTACTCATTTATAGTTTTAGAACTGGTTTTTTTACACATTTTAGGCTCAAAAACAGGTCTTATCACCCTTTATATTGCACTTTTTGTACTATTTCTATATGCTCTGCCTACAAAGTATGTATGGTTGTCACCATTAATTATAGCGGTTATAATAGCACTTCCTATAGCGGCTTATCATATTTTCCCTACTTTCAAGGAAAGGGTACATTTTATAAAATATGATTTTGAACATTACTCACAAGGAAGATATCGACCGGGACTTAGTGACGCCATCAGGTTATATTCTATTCAGGCAGGAATGTCGTTCATCAAAGAATCACCCATCCTTGGAAAAGGGTTTAGTAGGTTACGTAATTTGACAAGGGAATGGTATGTAAAAGAACAACCGGATGTGCCACCAAGCTCATATTTTCTACCTAGCAGCGAGTTTATAATTTACTGGGCAGGTGGAGGCCTCCTTGGGCTCATGGCGATCATGTGGCATATTCTATATCCATTTTTTAAACGGGAATTAGTGAGAGACAAGTTTTTTGTAGCCTTTTTTTTAGGTGCGGCTGTGTGTTTTTTATTTGAAACCCCATTAGAAGGACAATTGCCGCTTTTCGTTTATGGGTTTTTTATCTCTTGGTTTTGGTTGATGGCAAAATATTTTCATCATGAACATTATTCAGGAAACAATTTAACTTCTTGATGGTAATCGCGATAGTAAATGCATGTTTTATCACCTTTGATTTTTATAAATTAAAGAACATAACATGCCTATAATCAATATTTTTTATACCTTTGCACTCCGATTTTAAGAATGGGGTATATTTCGCTTTTTAAAAGTTAAAAATTTAGATTCAATGGCAGCCACAAAGGAACAAAGTATATCAGATAAACTAAAATTACTTTACAATCTTCAGCAAGTAGATTCGAAATTGGATGAAATATCCGTGATCAAAGGAGAATTGCCAATGGAAGTGAGTGATTTAGAAGATGAGATTTCAGGATTAAGCTTGAGATTGAAGAAATTGGAAAATTCTCTAGCGGACATAGATAGAGAAATAGCGCAACACAATAATTATATCAAGGAGTCAGAAACGTTGATAGCGCGTTATGAAAAGCAATTGGATAACGTAAAAAACAATCGAGAATTTGATGCATTGACAAAGGAGATTGAGCTTCAAAAACTTGAAATTCAGCTTTCGCAAAAGAAATCTCGGGAAGCCACAGCCAATAGAGAAATAAAGCAAGAAGCCATGCAAGGCATCAAGGAAAAGTATGATGCCAGAAGCAATGACCTTGAAACCAAGAAATTGGAACTTGCTAAAATCATCGAAAAAACTGAAAAAGAAGAGTCAAAATTGCGTAAGGAATCCGATAAGGCACGAAAAGATATCGAAGATAGATTGTTGGCTTCCTATGACAAAATCAGGAAAACATACCGCAATGGTCTCGCTGTGGTTACAATAGCTAGAGGCGCTTGTGGAGGATGTTTCAATAGAATACCACCGCAAATGCAAATAGAACTAGGTGTCATGAAAAAAATCATAGCGTGTGAGCATTGTGGGAGAGTCTTGGTTGATGACTCCATTGCAAAACAAGTTGAAGATTAAGTTGATCAACATTCTAAAGCTTATATCAAAACCTCAAATGGATGCATTTGGGGTTTTATTTTTTAGTGCGAGTTCTCTAGCCGTGCGATTCCTTTTCGGGGTCATCTTTTTGGTTCAAGTTGGGTTTGCCAATGGACATTTGGAGTTTAATGACAATTTAAAAAAAGCGTATAAAAACATTGCCCAATTGAAAATTGAAGCCGGTCAAACCATGGTGGAAAAGGCAAAAATAGATGACCCAACCAACATGATGACCTACTACATTGAGAACTACATTGACTTTTTTGTGCTCTTCATACAAGAAAATAAAGGTGAGTACAAATTACGCCTGAAAAACAAAGAAAAAAGATTGGAAAAAATCCAATCTGCGGATTCTTCCACGCCATATTATTTGTTTTGCCAAGCGGAAATCATGTTGCAGTGGGCTACCATCAAGATGAAATTCAATGACAAAATCGGTGCGGCATCTGATGTCTATTCTGCCTACAAAATATTGGAGGAAAACAAAAGACTTTATCCTTCCTTTAGAGAAAATGATAAAAGCCTCAGCGTCATTCATGCATTGGCAGAGAGCCTTCCTTATTGGGTCAGAAAATCATTTGGAATTCATGGGTCTATTGAATTAGCAACGAAAGAAATATCTGGTTTGGCGAGCTATGCAGCAAAGACAGATCATATTTTTAAAGAAGAAATAGTAGCCATTTATAGCTACATTTTGTTTTATTCCAACAATAAAAAAGAAGAGGCTTTTGCTTTGTTTCAACTGTATAATTTAGACTACACTAAAAGTCCATTGGTTGCATTTCTTATGGCCACCATGGCTCAAAAAACAGGAAGAAACGACCTAGCAATCAAGATTCTCGAACAGCGTCCTAGTTCGGGAGAGTATTTGCCATTTTATTATCTTGATTTCATGTTGGGAAAGTTCAAACTGTATCGATTGGACACGGATGCTGAGAAGCATATTCTTAAGTTTATAAACAATTTTAAAGGTCAACATTACATCAAGGAGGCATATCAAAAATTGGCGTGGAGTAGATGGATTCTCAATAAAGATACCCTTGGTTTTCGGTCATATGCATCAAAGTGTTCTTCAAAGGGTAATAGTCTCATTGATGAAGACAAACAAGCTGAACTGGAGACAAAACCAGATGAATTACCCAACGAATACTTGCTCAAAGCCAGACTTTTGTATGATGGCGGTTATTATACCAAGGCACAACAATTATTGATTTTACATGCTTCCCGAGTGAATTCTGAAAATGAGATGACTAAAAGTGAATTCACGTACAGGATGGGAAGAGTTTCTGATGCTTTAAAGAACTATCATGATGCTATGGACTACTACCTTCAAACGATAAAAACAGGTACTTCACAAACTTATTTTCCTTGCGCTGCCTCTATTTATTTGGCTGCCATTTATGAAAACCAAAATCAACTTCAAAAGGCAAAAGAGTATTACAATATTGCTTTGACCTTCCATCCAAAAGGTTATGCTAATAGCTTGCACCAGAAAGCAAAATCAGGGATTGAAAGGGTATCAAAAGGCAAATAAACAAGGTAACATTTAAAAATTCCTATTCTTTGGATTACCTTTGTAGTCAATAAATCATCGAAAATATCATGAAAGAAGGAAGTGTCACCTATACCATTGAGGATGGCCTTGGGATAGTGGAATTTTATCATGAAGCCGGAAATTCGTTGCCCGGACAATTATTGGATTCTTTGGCAAAATCCATTTTAGAAGCGGGTAAAGATGACGCAGTCAGATTGATTCTTTTGAAAAGTAGTGGAAATCGCACGTTTTGTGGTGGTGCGAGTTTTTATGAATTGGTTTCAATCAGTGATTTCATATCAGGGAAAGAGTTTTTTATGGGATTTGCTAAGGTGATCAACGCAATTCGAACATGCGGAAAAATAGTGATTGGTAGGATACAAGGTAAGGCAGTGGGAGGTGGTGTAGGTCTTGCTGCGGCATGTGATTATGCTATGGCTTCTAAATATGCTTCAATCAGATTATCAGAGCTGGCTGTTGGAATCGGTCCTTTTGTCATAGGTCCGGCAGTTGAACGTAAAATGGGATTTTCTGCATTTAGCCAATTGGCATTGAATCCTGACGAATGGCAAACCGCTGAGTGGGCTAAGCAAAAAGGACTTTTTACTGAGAGTTTTGAAACAGTGGAGCAATTGGATGCGTATATTGATCATTTTATAAAATCACTCATGGCTAAAAGCCCAAAAGCATTGTCAGAGTTAAAAAAAGTCTTTTGGGAAGGCACAGATCATTGGGATCAATTGTTGGAAAGGAGAGCGGAAATCAGTGGAAATTTAATTTTATCAGAGGAGGCCAAATCGGCAATTCAATCATTTTTAAACGCATAAATTATGTTTGATATATCTACCATTCAGTTCTTGTCGGAGTTGAAAGAAAATAACAACAAAGAGTGGTTTGACGCTAATAGAAAGTGGTACGAAAAAGCCAAAGCAGATTATCATAAATTCGCCCAAACACTATTGGATGGAGCAAAGAATATCAATCCTGCTTTTGAACATCACCAAGTCAAAGATTGTGTATTCAGGATCAATAGAGACATTCGTTTTTCTCCGGATAAATCACCATACAAAACCAATTTTGGAGTTGTTTTACAACCATTGGGGAAAAGGTTACAAGCGGCTGCCTACTATTGCCATATCGATCCGTCAGAGTGTTTTGCCGGAGGAGGTATCTGGCATCCGGAATCAGCTTTACTGAAAAAAATCCGAAATGAGATAGATTACGATTACCAAGGATTAGTGGAGATTCTCAATAACAAGGAGTTTAAAACTACCTTTGGTCATCTTGATGCAGAAGAAGGGCAAAAACTTCAAAGACCACCAAAAGGATTTGATGAATCACACCCCGCAATAGAATATTTGAAGTTGAAGAGTTTTACCATTTCAAAAGAGATGGACCCAAAAATGTTGACATCACCTGACCTTTCGAAAATGGTTTTGCAGTATTTTAAGGCAGCATCTCCTCTCATAGATTATCTCAATAAGGCAGTGACAGCTTAATCGACCTTAAGGATGCAAGCCGGAATTATTACTATTGGTGATGAGATTTTATTGGGTCAAGTGGTGGATACCAACTCTGCTTGGATGGGTCAACAGTTGGCTTCTATTGGTGTCTCTGTGCAAGGGAAATGGAGTGTTGGTGATGACTTGAGTGCGATCAAAGGAGCTTTACAACAAGCGGTTCAAAACTGTGATATTGTTTTTATTACAGGAGGATTGGGGCCTACTAAGGACGACATTACAAAAATAGCTCTTGCCGATTTTTTAGGTGTTGACATGTATTTTGATCAAGCGACTTATGATAGGATTGTAGCGATTTTTAAGAAATTATACAAGCCGCTTTCAGAGTCTCATAGAGTACAATGTATGTTGCCCCAAGGCGCCAAGTTGCTACATAATTCTCAAGGTACTGCTCCAGGCATGTGGTTTGAACATGAGAAAAAACACATCATCTCGATGCCAGGTGTTCCATCAGAAATGAAAGCGATTATGACAGAAGAAGTACTTCCAAAACTGGAGGAATCTTCTTCACTTACTATCCTTCACAGGACATTATTGACATCGTGTATGTCAGAAACTGTCATAGAAGACAAGATTCAACCATACATCAAGGAACTTCCTCCTTATGTATCCATCGCTTATTTGCCTTCATTAGCACAAGTGAGAGTAAGGGTGACTATTGTAAAAGACAAGCAGGATTTTCATGCTCAAGCAGAATTGGATACTATTGTTGAAAATATTATGAAAATTATCGGAAACGATGTGGTATATGGGATGGAAGATGCCACTTTATCTTCTGTTATAAAACATCTATGTGTAAATAAGGGCATTTCAATCGCTACTGCAGAGAGTTGTACTGGAGGAGGCATCGCCGCTAATTTGGTGTCCACGCCGGGATCATCAGACTATTTTTTGGGCAGTGTTGTGGCTTACAGGAATGAGATCAAACAACAAATTTTAAAGGTCAATGAAGACATTTTATCTCATTATGGAGCAGTCAGCAAAGAGACCGTTGAAGCTATGGTGATGGGGATTCGAAATCTGACACACGCCGATATCGGTGTAGCAGTTTCTGGCATAGCCGGGCCATCAGGTGGCACTCCGGAAAAACCAGTAGGTTCCATTTGGGTTGCCATTGGTAATGCATCCACTATGGAATCCTATTTTATCAAAGGCTATTTAGAAAGACAAAAAAACATAGATTACACCATCATTTTTGCGCTTTCAAAACTTAGGGAGTTCATACTCAGACATTATGTAGATGAAAGAAGCGCCTCATAACAAAGGTCTTCAAGCAGTAGAAGAGTGGTTCAACCGATTGGATTGGGAGATTTTAGATTTTCAGAAACAAGCTTGGTTGTCATATCTCAACGGTGATTCGGGTATTGTCAATGCACCAACCGGATCAGGGAAAACGTATTCAATATTATTAGGTATATTGATCAAACATTTGTCATCAGGCAACATCAATGAGAAAAATTTAAAAATCATATGGGTGACACCTATTCGTGCATTGGCAAAGGAGATACTCATTTCGTGTCAAAGGGCGCTCATCGCTTTGCAAATGGATTGGAAGGTTGAGATACGAACAGGAGATACCGATGCGAGTACCAGGAAACAACAGTTTTCCAAACCACCACAAATCATGATTACTACACCGGAATCCCTTCATGTGATATTATCCACAAAAGGCCATTTGAATCTATTATCAGATGTGGAAACTATTGTGGTGGATGAGTGGCACGAGTTGATGGGTTCAAAGCGCGGTACACAGATGGAACTCTTTATCAACTACCTCTACCACAGAGTGCCACATCTCCAAATTTGGGGAATCTCTGCTACCATCGGCAATATGGAAGAGGCAATGTCAGTCTTACTGTTCCCTATTCCTATTTCAAAAAGAAAACTGATACAATCCAATATCCATAAGAAAATAACCGTCCAATCGATCATCCCATCGAAAATAGACTTATTACCATGGGCGGGACATTTAGGTTTGAGACTGATAGATGAAGTTGTCAAGATCATCCAAGCTTCTGAGTCAACCTTAATTTTTACAAATACGAGGGCGCAATGCGAGATTTGGTATCAAAAACTGATAGACATTTACCCTGATTTTGCAGGTATAATCGCTATGCACCACGGCTCTATATCAAGAGAAATACGTGATTGGGTGGAGGAGGCTTTGTATGATGGCAGATTGAAGGCAGTAGTTTGTACTTCGAGCTTGGACTTGGGTGTGGACTTTAGACCTGTAGATGCTGTCATTCAAATAGGCAGTCCAAAAGGGGTTGCAAGATTTCTACAACGAGCAGGAAGAAGTGGACATTCACCGGGTGCAAAAAGCACCATATATTTTCTCCCAACTCATGCACTTGAGTTAGTCGAGTCGGCAGGTCTGCGGATAGCTCTCGAAGACCAATCTTTGGAAGAACGCATCCCGTACATTCGTTCCTTTGATGTATTGAGCCAATACCTGATGACGCTTGCAGTATCCGATGGTTTTTTTCCGGATACATTACACCAAGAAATTTTAAATAGCTACTGCTTTCAGTCAATAACTACTGAAGAATGGCGGCTCATTCTCAATAGCTTGGTGTATGGTGACCAGAGTTTGCAAGCATATGATGAATATAAAAGGGTAGAAATTTTACCTGATGGAATGTACAAAGTATTGGATAGGAAGATGATCCAAAGGCATAAACTATCCATAGGCACAATTGTCTCAGACGTGATGATGCAGATCCGATTTGTCAAAGGTGGATATATCGGTTCTATCGAAGAAATATTCATTTCGCAACTTTTACCCGGCGATAGTTTCTGGTTTGCCGGCAGGGCACTCGAACTCGTCAGAGTAAAGGAAATGGTCGCTCAAGTCAAGCCGTCATCAGACAATAAAGGTCGCATTCCCTCATATTCCGGTGGGAGAATGCCACTTTCATCACAAATGTCAAAAGTATTAAAGCAAAAGCTGTTCGATTATAGGAATGGTATCATACAGGATGACGAGATGCATGCACTACAACCTCTACTTTCACTCCAGCAAGAAAGATCAATTATTCCAGCTGAAGGCGAATTTTTGATTGAATATCTTGAAAGCAATGAAGGTTATCATATATTAATGTATCCATTTGAGGGCAGAAACGTACATGAAGGCTTGGGTGCGTTATTGGCAAAACGGATTTCAATGAAAATGCCGGTTTCATTTTCAATAGCGATGAATGACCTAGGTTTTGAACTGCTGACAGACATCCCTTTAAAAATAGATACTTTGATCACAAAAGAATTATTCTCCACGGAAAATTTAGTGTCAGATATACAATCTTGTGTCAATAGTGTTGAAATGTCTCGACGTCGTTTCAGAGACATCGCAAAAATTTCCGGGCTTATTTTCGGAGGATTTCCTAATAAATTGAAAAAAGAAAGGCACTTACAATCCTCTTCACAATTGATATTTGACGTTTTTCAAGAGTATGAACCGGAAAATCTATTGTTGAGACAAGCAAACGAGGAAGTGATGACCTTTCAACTTGAAGAAGAACGTATGTATCGATGTTTAAAAAACATCCAAAATAGCACCATAAGAATTATAAAACCAAAGACTTACACACCGTTTTCATTTCCAATCATCGTGGATAGACTCCGAGAAAAACTCACCTCAGAAAAACTCGAAGACAGAATAAAAAAGATGAGCGTCTAATAGGATAACCAATAATCCTTTGGAAAGAAACACTTTATTCTATCGTAACGGTTGACGTTTCTACCTTGCCGTTAGCACTGTACATGATAAAATAGATACCCGCAGGTTGTGAAAGTGTGATCCTATTTCCATTTTGCTCAAAAGCACAAGGTTGCCCTAAAACATTTACTACAGAGTGGATTGCATCGACTCCAAATATGGTAAAAGTACCATTGTTGGGGTTGGGTTGTAGCATCGGACGCTGGTATTTACCCACAATTCCTGAAGCTTGGTATCCATTTTTCACCACGATACTGGATGGATCTAATCCCACCTCAGTCGGCGTAAGACCAGAATAATGAAGTGAAATGATTGGATTATGGCTAGAGACTGCTAGAGACTCAGGATATAGAATTGTGATTGAATGGTTTTCAACATCTTTGATGATTTGATTGGGATGTATCAACCCACCCGAACTGACTTCCACTAAGTCGATGATGTCTGAAGGGATGTTCAACTTTAATTGAAAACCTTGCCATACTTCATCATTTTGTGGAATGATATCTATTGTGGATGCATTCTGCAACATGTACAATGAAGTCATGGAACGAGATTCTGAAGCAACTTCATTAGCATCAGAAATGTCACCAACTGCTACTCCGGTAATATCTATAAATCCGTCAAATGCTTTAATATTGAGCTGATTCTTGAGAGAATTTACATCCTCTTTTTTGGAAATGGTATCCACATCAAAATAATACAAAATATCAGACTCCTTTTCTGAATCGAGGATAAGGTCTCTTAGTTCAACTACATCGTACACATTGATTTTACCATCCGCATTGATGTCAGATGCAGGAAACTGGAAGTTTGTCAAGTCATAATCTCCAAAGATGTAATCTTGAAGCATGATCAGGTCTAAAACATTGATACTTTTCTTATCAACTTTAGGCTTTGACTCAATAGAAAATGTGAAATCATCATATAGCGGAAATGCATTAAACTCAAAGGAACCATCATTCTGTGCTGTAGTAGATTCTGTCATAGAATGATCGGACCTTTCCGCTATCAATTGAATCGGAGCGATGGTAGATCTGTTGCTATTTTTGAGTTGACCCTGAAGTGTTTGGCGCATATTGCATGATCCATTATCGAAGACTAAGGCGAATACATTGGTAAAGGATTGATTGCCTGCCATATCGGTGACATATACAGTCCAAAACTGAAATCCACTATTTGAACATTGAATCATTTTCAGTGAGTCATTGACATTTGGAGAAAATGAATATCTAAGCATGGATTTTTGTGTGCAGTTATCATAAGAATCAATGTTGAACATCCGTGCCGGAAATTTCAATGGAGCCATATCTTTTGTGAAAGCAGCCGAAATAATGGGGTGAAGATATGGTGTCGGTGCCTTTGTGTCTTTAACAACGACCTTCTGAAGACAGTTGGCGTAGTTATTACATTTGTCTTTTACTTTCCAAGTCACCTTATGAAGGCCAATCGGTGCTTTTTCTGGGAGAAGGATTGATATAGCTTCACCATTTTTTGTTGGTTTTAATGTAAATGGATAAGGTTCGGTCTTCGAAAATGTGTATTCAACAATGCCATCTCCCCAAAGATCCACGTCAACGATCCATTCTAATTCATGGGAAATACAATCTCCAACATCAGTTGCGGAGTTGCTTATCTGAAAAGTCGCCTTGCAATCCGCTCCGGAAACCGATAGCGTTACATCCGCACAGTTTTTGATGACAGGTTTTGTGGTTTCAACGACTTTAATTACTTGAGTATGTGTCCAAACCCCATCTCCTTGAGGATTATTTTCATAGGTACACCAATTAATCACAGTAAAATTGCGCAAAATCTTATAACAAGCATCACTCGCACCATTGTACACGAGGTCATTATATGAATAGGCCATCATGTCGCACGGTCCGGAAGTCCAATCTGGAGCTTCAAATTCAATATCTTCCTTACATGAATATACTTTGTCCTGAGGAAATGTCACACTAACATTACCATCAATATGTTGAACATAGATATGTTGTACGCAGCTATGTTCTCCGGTGTCATGTTGTTGATTTTGATTTAGATCAAGATACCAAATTCTTGTTACGTCACCGCTAGAACACATGGTATTGGAAGATTGATCATAATATTCTAATATTTCTGAAGGGTAGCCAAAAACAGTAGGCACACCGACCTGTGGTAAATAATGTATGTCATCGTAACACATGATATTCACATTCGGAGGGCATACGATTCCGGCTGATAAAGTGATCTGCACAAAAGTGGAGATGAGAAATATGGATAGGAATTTTAAAGCTTTCAAAACTTGTAACTTTTATATGAGTAAATGATAAGAAAAAATAAGGAAATGGAGTGCTGAAGTACATTCAGACACAATAGTTTACAAAATTAAAAATAAATATTTAACTAACGTTGTTTTCCTAGAATTTTTACAAAATAACTTAACAAAGTTATAATTGAAAATATGAATGAAAACACTTTTCTTGTTTTGTCCTTGTGAGCAATAATGAAATTTACGGATCCTAGTTTTCAAATAGGAGACTTTGGATCTTGGTTGAAAGGATACTATTTATCATTTAGTAACGGATGTTTTTTGTGCTTCTGGGATGTAGAATAGATGTTTTGATCCTTTGAAATATGCAAAGATTTTTGACATTGAAATATGAAGATGAAATAAATTGGATAGAAAGCACTGTTACCATCGGAATTATTTATATTTTTATGGTTCAATAAAATGTAAATATTATGGCAGTAGCACGACCTTTTAATTTACAAAAATGGATAGATGAGCACAGGCATGAGTTGAAACCACCTGTTGGCAATAGAAATCTGTACAAGGATGCCGGAGACTACATAGTGATGATAGTAGCAGGGCCAAATGCTCGTAAAGATTATCATTACAATGAAACTGAAGAGCTTTATTACCAATTGGAAGGTGATATCGTAGTCAGAATACAAGAAGATGGCAAACCAGTGGATGTGCCGATAAAAGAAGGTGAAATGTTTTTATTGCCTGCCATGGTGCCACATTCTCCTATGCGATCAGAAGGTTCTATTGGCCTAGTTATAGAACTAAAAAGGCAAGGTCATGAGAATGATGGATTGCTCTGGTTTTGTGAAAATTGTAACCATAAATTGCACGAATCATATTTCAAGTTGGAAAACATTGAAAAAGATTTCCTTCCAAGATTCAGACATTTTTACGGATCAGATGAACTCAGAAAATGTCCTGTTTGCAACCACGTCATGGAAGCAGACAAAAGGTTTGTCGATTAACACTCGGTTTCCGAATGGGTCATAAAACCTACTTTGTATCAGATTTTCATTTGGGTATAGATGCCGATTTGACATCTTCAGAGAGAGAAAAGAAAATTGTGTCATGGTTGGATAGTGTCAAATCTGATGCGGAAGCGATATACCTCGTAGGTGATGTTTTTGATTACTGGTTTGAATACCGACATGTTGTTCCAAAGGGATTTGTTAGGTTGTTTGGCAAATTAGCTGAACTTAGAGACCAAGGCATATCGATTTACTTTTTTATTGGCAATCACGATATGTGGATGTTTTCATACTTCACTGATGAGTTGGGTATTCCCATATTTAAAGCGCCAATTGAGTTGGATTTACACGGTAAAAAGTTTATCATAGGTCATGGAGACGGATTGGGTCCCGGAGATCACGGATACAAAATTATCAAAGCCATATTTTCAAATAAAATTTGTCAAAGACTTTTTTCCTTCATTCATCCAAGTATTGGGATTCCATTGATGAAGTATTTTAGTAAGAAAAGCAGAACATATACAGAAGATGACAGCGAATTTTCTACAGAAAAAGGAGAATGGTTAGTAGAGTATTGTGAAGAAAAAATAAAAACCACAGATGTAGATTACTTTATTTTTGGGCATCGACATCTACCCATAGACTTTAGATTATCCAACGGCAAGAGTAGATATATTAATCTTGGCGAGTGGATGCACTTCTGTTCATATGCCGTTTTTGATGGCGAATCTTTGCAATTGAAATTTTTTGAATCTCGATACACAAAGATATTTGGAAATTCAATTTAGAGTATGTTTAAAATTTATCCATTAGCAAGAAAATATTTTATTTTGGCTACAAATTCGTTAAATTATTCTTCGCATTGCCCACATTCGACGGCAAAATTTGCCTTTTTTCGCTCAAAATAATTCCATTTTATTATCCAAAAATAAAATTTAAACATACTCTTAGATTTTCTGAGAAAAATCTATTTATTGAATCAACTTATTATACGCTTCTACACTGCTTGAAATACGGCGACGACTCTCTTCTAATCCCACTAAAGACATGGTTTCAAATAAATCAGGACCTTGCATAGTGCCACTAATCGCAATTCGTAATAACGGCATAATATCACCCATTTTTAAGGATTGTTCGCTGATGTAAGACTTTACATTATGTTCTAATGAGGAGGATTCTGAAGATCCAACAACTTTACCAATCTCTTCAAGATGTTGCCCCAATTCTGATTTATATTTTTTCTTGATCATGCCTTCATCATACGAGGTAGGTGGCAAGAAAAAGTACATTGCAGAAGTGATCATTTCATCGATTTTGTGTACCCTCTCTTTCATCAAGGCAGCAACCCCTAAAAGGTAGGATTCATTGGTTTGGATACCCAATTTTTCGCAAGTGATAATAAGTTTCTTTGCCAAATCTTCATTGCTACTTTGAATGATATAGTGTTGATTAAACCATAATGCTTTATCAATATCAAATCGGGCGCCTGACTTGACGATATTTTCTATGTCGAAGACTTGAATCAATTCATCCAAAGTAAACATTTCTTTTTCTGAGTGAGGGCTCCATCCCAATAAAACCAAGAAGTTCAATACTGCCTCAGGTAGGTATCCATCTTCTTTAAATCCTGTAAACCTATCCTCAGGATCACCGGATTCCCATGAGAGCGGAAACACCGGAAATCCAAATTTGGCGCCATCTCTTTTGCTTAATTTGCCTTTGCCGGAAGGCTTCAATATTAGAGGCAAATGAGCGAACTCAGGTGGATTCCATCCGAAGTAATCGTACATGATCACATGGTGTGCTGTACTAGACAGCCATTCTTCACCTCTGATCACATGAGAAATCTCCATCAAATGGTCGTCAATGATGTTTGCCAAATGATATGTAGGCATACCGTCGCCTTTTAAAATGACCTTGTCATCCAGTTCGTCAGTGCTGAAAGTTACTTCACCACGAATTCTATCCTGAAATGTCACAGAATTTTTGGGATCTATCTTCAACCTGATCACATACTCCGTGCTTGATTCAAGTAACTGCTTAGTCTGTGCTTCAGTGAAATTCAAACTATTTCGGAGTTTCATTCTATTGGAAGCATCATACTTGAAGGTGGGATCTGACTCTCTATATTTTTCCAATTCATCCGGCGTATCAAAAGCATAGTAAGCTTTGCCTTCATGTACTAATTTCATGGCGTACTGATCGTATATTTCCTTTCTTTCAGATTGGCGATATGGACCATATGCACCGCCAAAACCAGGACCTTCATCAGGGACTAGTCCAAACCATTGGAGAGAATTGATGATGTATTGCTCTGCACCGGGAACATACCTTACTTGATCGGTATCTTCTATCCTCAAAATAAAAGTGCCTTGTTGCTGACGTGCAAATAGATAGTTGTACAAAGCCGTACGAACTCCTCCGATGTGCAATGGGCCTGTAGGACTTGGCGCAAATCTTACTCTACAATTGCGATTTTGGCCAGAGCGTTCATCTTTCATTGATTAATTGTTAAATATTGTTAATGTTGATGTATATAGACTATCATGTCATCAAGATGATGCGTTCTTATGATAGCTTTATGCAAATATTAGAGCTATTTTGGTTCTGTGATGCAAAATTAGTTTTTATTCTCTCATAACATAGTATTTATGTATTTAGTCCAGACTCCTACTTTGGTCAAAAGCTTCTTCAAAGATTACATATGGCACATCAAAACAGATGAACCGGTTGTATTTCTGACGTTTGATGATGGGCCAATTGATGGACTTACACCTTGGGTATTAGACACACTTTCAAATTATAAAGCCAAAGCAACTTTTTTTTGTGTGGGAGAAAACATAGTAAAAAATCAGGATATTTTTTATAGGCTGCAATCTGAAGGACATACCGTTGGTAACCATACACACAATCATCTGAACGGATGGATGACGGACACAGAAACATATTTAGAAAACGTAGGACTTTGTGATCATTACTGCGCATCTCCATTATTTCGACCACCATATGGAAAATTAAAACCTAGCCAATCCACCGAAATTAGAAAACACAAAACCATAGTTATGTGGGATGTGCTCAGTGGAGATTTTGACAATAATTTATCCCAAGAAGATTGTTATAAAAACATCATAGATCACTATCAAAAAGGCAGTATTATCGTGTTACATGACAATTATAAATCAGAAAAAAAACTTCGGTATGTACTTCCAAAACTATTGGAACATTTGTATGAGAAAGGATTTACGTGTAAAAACTTGGATTTTATTGCTGAGAAAACTAGTTCGGTAAGCGTTTAAGAGATATCGGAACTAAATTGGTTGAGTTCTTCTATGTACCGATATACTTGTGAAAAGTTAAATTGACCTTTAAAAAGTAAAAAATATTATTTTGTAAATCAAAGTATTATATTACCTTTGCAGCCCGAAATGAAAATTTCGAGTTAATTAATTATTTATTTAATCCTTTACTTCAAAAAATAATGAATCAATATGAAGTGACTTTCATCATCGATCCCGTTCTGTCAGGTGATGAAATAAAAACGACAGGAAGTACATACGAGAGCCTATTGAAGGACAATGGCTGCAATATCGTACATGTACATGATATGGGTTTGAGACAATTGGCATACCCTATCAACAAAAAATCATCCGGTATATATTATTGTATCGAGTTTTCTACAACTGCTGGGGAAGTCATCAGTAAAGTAGAATTGGCATTGCGACGTGATGAGAGAATCATGCGTTTTCTCACAGTGAAATTGGACAAGTATGGTGTGAAGTACAACGAGGACAGAAGGTCTGGAAAAATTGTTGCTTACAAAAAGAAGGATAAGAAAAAGCCAAATGATGCAGCTACTACAGTTGAAAAGAAAGAAAAAGTAGTAGAAGAAGTTATGGTGAAAGCACCTTCAAAGGTTGAGGAAGAATAACCTCACTTGTTAAATTTATTATCACATTCAAAAAATTAAAAAATGGCTTCAAGAGACGATATAAAATTTTTAAATAATCCTACCATAGGTCGTAAGCGCAAAAAATATTGCCGATTCAAAAAGTATGGTATTAAGTACATCGATTATAAGGATTCAGAATTCTTGCTTCAGTTTATCAACGAGCAAGGCAAACTATTGCCTAGAAGGATCACAGGAAATTCCTTGAAATATCAGAAATTAGTTGCTGTTGCCGTAAAAAGAGCAAGACACTTGGCTATTCTTCCTTATGTAGCTGACTTATTAAAATAATCATTAAACAGTATTCAAATGGAAATCATACTTTTAAAAGATTTAGATAATTTAGGAGATAAGCATAGTATCGTGAAAGTAAAACCGGGTTACGGTAGAAATTATCTCATCCCTCAAGGATTGGCGGTAAATGCCAATGCTGCCAATAGAAAGAAATTGGATGCTATGATTGCTGAAGAAGAAGCAAAAGAAGCAGCCAAAGTTGATGAATACAAAGTAATGGCAGAAAAATTAGAAGGTCAAACATTGAGAATTGGTGTTAAAGCCGGTACTTCCGGTAAAATTTTCGGTAGTGTGACAAGCGTACAATTAGCTCAAGCGTTGAAGGATCAATTAGACCTAGACGTGGAGAGAAAGAAAATTGTTTTACCAGAAGAAGTCAAAGAAGTGGGTATTTACACAGCAGAAGTAAATTTTCACAAAGAAGTAAAGTCAACAGTACAGTTTGAATTAGTACAGGAATAACTTCTATTGACAGAAATATAATGAAGTCTCAAAGCGTCATGCTTTGGGACTTTTTTATTTGTGTGAAACTTCAGTCAATTTTCCATCAAAACACTTGTACACCCTTGCAGGAAATTTATCCAGTAATCTATAATCATGGGTTGCCACAATCGTGGAAGTACCAAATTCTCTGGTCAACCGACTCAATAAATAAAGTATATCATCAGAAGTGTCAGGATCAAGGTTTCCAGTTGGCTCATCTGCTATGATCACTGAAGGATTATTGAGCAGTGCCCTAGCTATAACAACCCTTTGTTGTTCTCCTCCGGATAGAAGTTTGATAGGTCTTTTTTCATAACCTTGCAAACCAACCATCTGAAGAACATCGAGCACTCTGCCTTTCATAGAAGCTACATCTTTCCATCCTGTAGCTTCCAAAACAAATAATAAGTTTTTTCCTACAGTCCAATCTTCAAAAAGAATAAAATCTTGAAATACCATACCCAAGCTCCTTCTCAACATAGGAATTTGATGCTTTTTAATAGAAGTCAAATCAAAATCTCCAACCCTTGCTACACCAGCACCTACTTTTTGATTGCCATAAATAGCTTTCAAAAAACTTGTTTTTCCACTTCCTGACTTTCCTATGATATAACAAGATTCTGCTTTTGCTAGTGTAAAATTGACCTTGTTCAGCACAGGGACATCACCCACGAAGATATCGGCATTCTCAAACTGTATGACAAATGGACTGTCCAAAACTTTTTTGTGGTAAAGATAGGGCTAATGACGAGAATCACATATAAATATTGTAAAATATGATTGTTGGCTTTCGTCAAAAACTCAATTAATATTTATTGGCATTATCCCTTTTGGCCATTATGAATGAAGTGTTTCAGTATCTTTTAGTCAAGTTATTTGAGTTTGATTTTTATATCTTCATATGAATTGATTTACTCAATTTCCATTTTTAGTCCTACATTTGTGTATTAATCAATGTAGTCATCGTCATATGCTGGACCGAAAACTTTTAGATGAATTTATTATAGCCGGATTGTATGAAGACGTCAGAGAAGGCGATCATACTTCACAAGCATGTATTCCACAAAATGATAGAAGCAGGGCAAAATTATTGGTAAAAGAGGCAGGCGTCATATCTGGAATTAAAGTAGCACAGGCAATTTTTGGGCACGTAGATCCTAAATCTAAAGTCGATGTGTTGATTAAAGATGGTCAAGATGTATTGTATGGTGATATAGCTTTTTATGTAGAGTGCAATACCCAGGCACTGCTGAAGGCTGAAAGACTCGTTCTGAACACCATGCAAAGACTTAGCGGAATCTCTACACTCAGTAGCCAATTTGCTTTTGAAGTGCAAGATCTTCCTGTGAAAATTTTAGACACACGAAAGACCACACCCCTGCTAAGATTTCTCGAAAAATGGGCTGTGAAAGTCGGAGGTTGTGACAATTATAGAGATGGGCTTTACGATTGGATTATGATCAAAGACAACCATGTAGATGCCTGTGGTTCCCATACAGAAGCCATTCAGGCAGTGCACAAATATCTGAAAAACAATCACTTAAATTTGAAAATTACGGTTGAAGTAAGAAATCTGGCAGAAGTTGAAGAGGTACTCAAGATTGGCGGCATTTCTAGGATTATGTTTGATAATTTTGAATTGCCAATTTTAAAAGAAGCCGTAGCCCACGTCAACAAACGATTTGAAACGGAAGCATCAGGTGGTGTCAATTTGAAAACTGTTAGGTCAATAGCTTTGACAGGTGTAGATTATATTTCTGTGGGTGCTTTGACACATAGTGCTGGCACGATGGATTTGAGTTTGAAGATTATCAAAGATTGATGTGACAGAAAAAGTATTTGAGCCAATCAAAGCCTCTTATTATTTCAAAGATTTGATTCTTTTGAATTGTATTATCGTTTAAATGGCTTAAAAATTTCCTCCATTTTTGGCCTATCTTTTGGTATTTCCCTCAGTGGTTCACATGGTTTTAGCGTATTATAGCATTGCTTTGGTAGTGATTGGTAGAGTGACGTACCTTCTGTTTTCCAGTTTACCATGTCATCAGAAATGGATCTGATAAATTTGGCAGGATTTCCGGCAAATAAGCTTCTTCTGGTAACGTGTGTTCCTGCCTTCAAGAATGAAAGCGCACCAATGATGCATTCTTCTTCGATGACCACATCATCCATAATCACTGCATTCATGCCAATAAGACTATTTTTACCGATGATAGCACCATGTATCACAGCCCCGTGACCAATGTGTGCACTGGGGTGTAAGATCACAGATTTTCCTGGAAACATGTGTATGGTACAGTTTTCTTGAACGTTTGAACCATCATGGATAATTATTTCACCCCAATCACCTCTGATGGCAGCATGTGGGCCTATATAGACATCTTTACCTATGATCACATTTCCGGTCACTGTTGCTTGTGGGTGGATAAACGCTGTGGGATCTATGACAGGTTTCCATCCATTGAATTCAAAGATCATTGGTATCGGGTTTAAAATACAAGTCAATAATTTTATAAGCTGCGGGACATTGCAAGACTATTTTCTTATTTAGCTTAGTCCTCTTTGGAAAATCTCTCTCGTCTGTGTGCGGGTATCTTCTACATGCCAATGGACGATCTTCATAAATGGTACATTTCTGATCCTTATCTAAAAACACACAAGGCACTTGTTTAAAGCTATTTTCTCCATTGATATCTTCCAGAAGAAATTTGTTTATAAACGCTTTACGCGAAATATTCAATCGTTTTGAAATTCGGTTTATATCTTCCCTTGTTATCAATGGAGGAGCTTCCTTACAACATTTTGCGCAATGGATACAATCAAAATGTTGGAAGACATCATCGTGTATTTTTCTAAGCTTAGAGGATGACTCCTCCGCATTATCGATAGAAAGACGATCAATATTCTGTAACACCGAAGAAATATTTGCTTCCTTCTCCTTTTCCCACAAGGTCAACCAATCTTCCATTGAGTATAAGAAATATATATCTGCACAAAATATATTCAACGTATCGAATTGACAATGGTTGAAAGCAGCACTTTACATCGTAAAAATAACTCAAATAGTATTTAGCTAGCCTAAGAAAATCTTTTGTTAACTTTGTGCGCTTCAAACATTAAATATTTTTGATTTTGAAAGAAAATAGATTGGATTTTTCGGGCAAGAAGGTTTTAGTTATCGGGGATGTTATGCTGGATAGATATGTGTCAGGTCATGTACATCGAATATCGCCGGAAGCACCGGTTCCGGTTCTCAACTTTCAGCATATAGACGAAAAACCTGGTGGAGCAGCTAATGTCGCAATGAACCTATTCTCTCTAGGAATGGAAGTCACGTTATTGTCTGTCTCTGGAGACGATGAAATATCTGCAAAACTGCAATCAATCATAGGCGATAAAATTAATACCGTTTTTTTGAAAGATAGTTCTCGACGTACATCAATGAAAACTAGATTTATGTCTGGAAATCAACATCTTTTGCGATTAGATGATGAAACTTTGCAAGACATTAATCATGATTTCGAACAATTGATAATCAACGCTTTTGAAGAAATTATTCAGTCAAAAGAAATTCATGCCATCGTTTTACAAGATTATAACAAGGGAGTCCTCACAAAGTCGCTCATAAAGAGCATTATAACTCAAGCAAATCACAGAAAAATAGCCACTTTCGTTGACCCGAAGGAGAAGAACTTTTTAGCATATGAAGGATGTACGGTATTCAAACCGAATAAAAAAGAGATAACTCAAGCCAGTGCGCTACAGACAGAAGACTACAACCAATATGTTCATTGGCTAAAAGAACGACTTCACCACCAATGGACTTGCTTGACTTTGGGTTCAAAAGGAATCTATCTTCATGACGGAAGTAAGGGAATGCATTTCCAGACGCAGAAACAAGAAATCGTAGATGTGTGCGGAGCAGGTGATACTGTACTATCAGTGTTAGTAGGCTGTTTTTTGCAAAATATACCATTTGAAGAGATAGGAAACATATTGAACATAGCCGGTGGACAAGTATGCCGAAAACCAGGTGTGGCAATAATAGATGCTAATCAGCTATTTTCAGAGTTTTCCCTTATAAAATAATAGGGAAAAGCATCGATTTAACACATTACAAAATAAAAAATGTCGCCAAAGTGACATAAAATTATGTGTAAATCATTTAATTTTACGATTTCATATTTGAATTCTAAATTAACAGTAACAAATTAAATTTTTATTATGCAAAGGTTTTTTACAAAAAGTTTATTAGTGTTGGTGTTTGGATACATTTCCAGTAGTATGCTGGGACAATCCATAAATACACTTTCGGTCACAAGTCCTGCAAGTGTAGCAGGGGATTATTTTATTGTTGTTGCAAATTTTGGTAGTAAAGATATTACTACTATCACAGGAAAAGCTGTATTAGTTGACGATGGAAGTACTTCTGGTACAGGTGGTACCATTAATGATGGTTGTCAAGATCCTGTCAATGATTTGGGCGGTAAAATCGCATTTGCTGATAGAGGCGTTTGTGAATTTGGTGACAAAGCACTTAGAGCACAGACTGCAGGTGCAATTGCATTTGTTTTATGTAACAATGGAGCAACTGCCGAAAACCCATTTCCTATGTCAGTTGGAACATTTGGAGCTCAAGTTACCATTCCAACGTTTATGATGTCTGCTTCAAACTGTACAAAACTTAAAGCAGTTTTAAATTCAGGAGAACTTGATGTGACTTTAGCTAGTGTATGTAATCCTGTGTATGATGCTGAAGCTTTTTGGGGAAATGAACCTGGTCAGGGAGATTTTAATGGAGGTCTAAATGGCTGGACTGTTGAAGCTTCAGATTCAAGTCTTTTAGCTAGAAATCCTTGGTGGTATAGTGGATCTGGATTTCCGGAAGAGCCTAGAGGATTTTCATCTAATAATATAAAGTCAGAAACTCAATGTAATGGTGCTGCAGTATGTGATTTAGTTAGATTACAAAGACAAGACAATCCTACATTCACTTCACCATATTTTAATTATGTTTCTTCTATTATATCTCCATCCATTGATTGTTCCGGTAAAGAAGCAGTTTTACTACAGTGGAGAATGTTACATAATAGATTGAACGGCGAAGCACGTATATCATTTTGGGATGGTACAGAGTGGACAGAGGAAACAGTTATTTCTACAGGCAATTCCGTGAATGTTTCAGCAGAAGGTGAAACAGTCACTATGGCAGTTCCTGCATGGTATAATAAGTCTGATTGTAGAGTGAAATTCACTGTTGACGGTGATTTTTATTACTTTGTTCTGGATGATGTTCGCGTATATAACAAAGAAATCATTGATGTACGAGTAAATAAAAATTGGTACTCAGTTGCACCTTCATTAGTTACTCCGGCATCACAAGTGTCTGAAATTCCACTTATGTCAGATATTGAAAATATTGGAAATACACTTGCTGCCAATACAACCCTTGAAGTTGGGATATATGATTACTTTACTGATGTTGAAATAGACAGATTGTCAAAGGATTTCGGGGCAATAGAAGGAAGTACATTGGTAGAAAACACACCATTCGACCAAGGTTATACACCACCGGCTGAACCTGGAGTTTATCTTGCTAGATACGAAATTTCTTCAGTGACAGAGTCTGATGAAATAAAGGAAAATAATTCTGAAGAGTTTTACTTTGTGGTTTCTGACACTGTGTTTAATAATTTGCTTTCAGAATCCTTCGCTGATGAAGCATATATGGATGATGTCACGGCCTTTTGGAATGTAAATTCTACCATCACAAATTACCAATCTGCAGGAAATATTTACTATGTCACTAATGGTACAGAGTATACTTTTGATAAAGTAAGATTTGGATTAGGAAATGACATCACAAACATCAACTTGACCGGAAGTATTTCTGTTGATGTTTATGAGTGGTTCCAAGGATTAGATGGATCTTTTTCACAAGATGAGAGAATTTTGGTCGGTACGGGAGAAATTTTAATTGATGAAGCTGAAATAGCAGATTTGAGAAATATTGAAGTTGACTTAACCGGACCGGATGGCGAAGGCAAACCTCAACTTCAAGACAATACTACTTATGTTGTCGTTCTTAACACTAACCCATTCGATCCAGGAGCAGAGAGATACCAACTTTTAGGTTATAGTGACACAGATTTGGGAATTGACGGAAGGTCTATTTATCCTGCACCTGCCAATACAGCATTCGATCAATTAAACCAAATCAGAAGAGCGGGAAGTGTTTGGAAAAGAGATGGCGAAAGCACAGATATAGATGAAATAAGAAGTCGTGAAATGGGAAGACTTGGAAACGAAGGTCTTAATTCACACATGATTATGAACATAGAAGTAGCAATGGCTCGCGTTGTTAAGACTTATGATTTCTTGGCTTCAGGAGACGTTACAGTTTTCCCTAACCCTGCTAACAGAGACTTGTATTTCGATATCAGTTTAAAGAATCTTTCTGATGATGTGACTATTGATATTATGTCAATTGATGGAAGAACAGTTGCTTCAAAATCTTTCAAAAATATCCAAGATGATAGATTAAAAGTTGATGTTTCTTCACTTACAAGTGGTCAATATACAGCACTTATTAAGACCGATGATGGTGTTATTTCTAAAAAAGTGACTGTACAGAAATAATAGAGTAAAAGATAATTTTACTTGTAAATGGTTGCTAATTTTTATTAGCAACCATTTTTTTTATCTGTAAAGTGAAGAATTGAGTAGATAGTGATACACCGTATCCGGCACCAAGTATTGAATGGATTTTCCCTCGTGGATCATTGCCCTGATTTGAGTTGAGGAAATATCCAAAAGTGGTGCATCTAAATAATGGATATTGGGTTGCTCCGAAAATAATGTACTTTCACTTCCCGGGCGCCGATAGATAAATATTTCATAGTCTCTCAGCAGCATTTCATAGTTTTTCCACTTATGTATCGATAATATGTTATCACTACCCATGATGAGGTGAAAATGATATTTTGGATATTTTTCCTTTAGATAGGTTAGTGTGTCAATGGTATAAGATGGTATCGGCAGCGAAAATTCTATATTTGAAGACTGTAGATAAAGATTATCCCCAATAGCCAAATTTACCAAATGCAGTCTATCATAATCGTTGGCAAGAGATTTTTTGTTTTTTAATGGGTTATGAGGACTTACCACCAACCATATTTTATCCAAATCCGTATATTGGTACAAATAGTTTGCAATGATCATATGTCCGATATGCACCGGATTGAATGAGCCAAAAAATAGGCCAATCTTCATAAAAGGGTATGTTTTCCTACTGATGTCCCATCATCACCGGCATAACCAGCATCACAAGATTTTCTCCTGCTTCCTCTTCTACTGGTATTAAAAGATTTGCTTTTGATGGGTCAGAAATAAGTAATTTGATGTCATCAGCTTCGATGACTGAAAGCATCTCCGACAAAAACTTAGCATTAAAGCCAATGGTCATCGGTTCACCGACATATTCACATGACAGCTGTTCTGTTGCTTCGTTTGAGAAATCCAAATCTTGCGCTGATACCGTAATACTTTGGTCTGTGATATTCAGTAATACTTGATTTGTTGATTTATTGGCGTAGATGGAAATCCTCCTAAGTGAATTTAGAAAATCTTTTCTATTGATCAATGCTTCGAAAGGAAGATCAACAGGGATAACCGCATTGTATTCCGGATATTTTGAATCAATCAATCTGCAGGCTATTTTCGTTGCACCAAATGTAAAAAAGATATTGGTTTTGTTGAAACTAATCTTCACATCTTGATCCTCTGACAATGCATTTTTTACTTGACTGAGTCCTTTCTTCGGTACGATCAATGATCTGGTAATATCAGAATTTAAATTACCAAACGTATATTTTACCAATTTGTGTGCGTCAGTGGCCACAAAATGAATTCTCGTAAAATCTATGTGTATCAGCACACCTGTCATTGCCAACCTAAGTTCATCATTACTGGTAGCAAAGATGGTATTTGCAATCCCTTTCTGTATTTTTTTTGAATTCATTACCAAACTTTCCACATTGTCTTCTTCAGGTGGATTGGGAAAATCTAGTGGAGAATCGCCTGCTAATTTATAAACACCAAAAGCAGAGAGTATTTTGACGCCATTATTCTCATCATCTGTAGAAATAGTAATAGGATGTTCGGGAAGTGCCTTTACTGTTTCGAGAAGAATTTTTGCCGGAATCGCAATAGTGCCATCTTCTTCAGATGTCACTGGCATCTTAGTGATAATGGTGGTTTCTAAATTAGTTGATGTAATAGTAAGAACACCTTTTACAACATCAAACAAAAAATCCTCCATTACTGGTAAAACAGGATTATTGCTTATTGCACCAAAAGCAATATTGAGTTGCTTCAATAATTCAGATGAGGAAACTTCAAATCTCATAAATCACGTGTTCTTTAGGTTTACACAAACAATTATTGGTACATAATAAAAATACAATAATTGAAAAGTTTGCGCAAAAATACATAAAGAATAATTTATTTTGGAATTTTTTTATATATTCCTTTGATTAAAAAGCGAGTAATATGAATAAATGTAACTTTGCCAAAATTATTTATACTTCATAAATGAAAGTAGTTCAGCCTCCCATAAAAAGCATTTTTTCGCTAGATTTGACAGCGATGGATCATGAAAAGCTATCCAATGGAACAAATTTTTTCAAATTAGTGAATTCCGAATTGCCAGCCTTTCAACTGGACATTGTGATTGAAGCAGGCAGACTTTTTGAAAAATATAAAATGACATCCAAGGCTACTGCAAGTCTGCTAAAAGAAGGCGCGTCCACAATGAATACTGATGTGATTGCAGAAACCATTGATTACTATGGAGGAAGGATTAAAGTTTGGTCAAATATGGATTATATCACGCTTTCATTAAGCGCAATGAGCAAACATGCTGCTCCTTTGATATCAGTTCTTTTTGATATTTACCATGCTGCAACATTTCCACAAAGTGAATTCGACAAATTTAAATTTATTGAAGCACAAAGGCTAAAGGTTTCGCTTTCAAAAAATGAAAATGTAGCCTATAGACATTTTACACAAGCATTGTATGGAGAAAATCATCCTTACGGCTATAATTCAACTGTTGAAATGATCAATGATTTATCGTTAGAACATGTGAAAGCGCACCATCGTAATTTATTTATCCCTGAATTAACACGTATTTATTTGGGTGGTTATATAGATGATGCGGCACTAAATCTCATAAAAGAATTATTTGGAAGCACAAAAACCTCAAAGCATGATGCATCGTTGCAACATTTTAACCAAAATGAAACCCGAAGGCAGACGTTTCATTTAACAAATAAGGGTGAATTTCAGAGTTCCGTGATGATAGGAAGGACAATTATACATAGAAGACATGAAGATTTTCCTGCATTATATATGGCATTGATGCTTCTGGGAGGTTATTTTGGAAGTAGATTGATGAAAGAAATCAGAGAAGAACTAGGTCTTACATATGATATTAGTTGTCATATCGAACACATGAAAGCGGGAAGTTTTTTTTATATTCTCAGTGATGCAGATTCTAATAATGTGCCTAGATTATTAGATGAAATTTACCATCAAATACATGAAATGCAAACATCACTAGTAGATGAAAATGAATTGACGATGGTAAAGAGGTATATTATGGGTAGTTATATGAATTTGACGGATGGTATGTTTCGTCGGATGCAATTTCTTAAGGCACTAAATTTAGATGCCTTTGAAATAGAAGAGTATAATGAGCTGTTACAAAGAATATATTCAGTAGGCCCACAAGAAATTAAAAATGCATCTTTGAAGTATCTTAAAAAAAGAAACTTATTGGAAATAGTCGTTGGTAACGATGATTAGGCTAAAAATTAAGAAACCAACGTGCCCAACTCTTCGCCCTGTGCTATTCTGGTTAAATATCCTGGTTCATTGATGTTAAATACGATAATCGGCAAGTTATTTTCTTGACACAAAGTGAATGCGGTCATATCCATCACGGACAAGCCCATGGAGATGACTTTTGCAAAGCTTATGGTATCGTATTTTATGGCATTGGAATTTTTTTCCGGATCGCTGTCGAAAATTCCATCAACCCTTGTGCCTTTTAAAATTACATCAGCGTTGATCTCATTTGCCCTTAGTGCCGCGGCTGAATCTGTAGTAAAGTATGGGCTTCCGGTACCACCACTAAATATAATTACCCTTCTTTTTTCTAAATGTCGTATTGCTCTTCTTCTGATATATGGTTCTGCTATTTGTCGCATCTCGATGGCAGTAATCAATCGAGTATAGATCCCTTTTTGTTCTAGCGCATTTTGAAGTGCCATACCATTGATACATGTGGCTAGCATACCCATATAATCTCCTGTGACACGTTCTATTCCTGATGAATCAGCACTGAGACCTCGGTAGATGTTTCCTCCACCAATGACGATGGCTACTTCCGTTCCGATATCTACTAGAGATTTTATCTGCTCAGCGTAATAGGTAAGCATGTCCGATGAAATACCAAACTTTTGATCTCCCATCAGCGACTCACCGCTTAGCTTCAGTAATATACGTTTATATTTGAGATGGTTTTTTGACATGAAAATAAAGATTTATATTTTTTTGCAAAAAAAAAGAGCGGTTGTTGTATCCGCTCTTTTTATCATTATCCTAATTTGATATGTCTGAATCCTACAGACGTCAACTGTGGATTTTTACTTTTCAGATAATCGGCTACCGAAATTTTTCCGTCTTTTACAAATACCTGATTGAGAAGGGTATTCTCTTTGAAAAATTTGTTAAGCTTACCGATAGCTATTTTCTCTAACATTTCTTCAGCTTTGCCTTCGTTTCGTGCCAACTCTTTTCCGATTTCTATTTCTTTATCGATGATATTTTGTGGCACATCTTTCTGATCTAGAGCAACTGGCTTCATTGCTGCAACTTGCATGGCTACGTCACGACCTGCATCTATGTAAGATGCATCTGCTATATTAAGGCCTACAACGACTCCGGCTTTATTGCCCATGTGAATATATGAGGCCACCAAAGGTGCTTCGATATGTTGGTAATCTGCCAATTCTATTTTTTCACCAATTTTCGCTACTTGCTCAGCAATGACTGTTTGGATAGTAACTCCATTCAATGACTGCTGTAAAAGATCTTCCAAAGTAGCTGGGAACGTATCTAAAGCAACTTGAGCAATAGACTTGGTTAATTCAATGAAATCTTCATTTTTAGAAACAAAATCGGTTTCACAGCTCAATCTGATGACAACACCTTTTGAATTGTCACTAGAAACGAGAGCTATCACAACACCTTCTTTTGCATCTCTATCCGCTCTTTTCTCAGACATTTTTTGTCCTTTGAGCCTCAATAATTCAATAGCTTTGTCAAAATCACCTTCTGCTTCTACTAGGGCTTTTTTACAATCCATCATTCCAACACCTGTGATATCTCTAAGTTCTTTTACCGCAGATGCTGATATATTTACTTCACTCATGGTAATGATATTTTAAAATTAATTAAGAAAAAGAGTCAATTATTCTTCCTTTGACTCTACTTTAGCCAATCTACGTTCCTCAAGTCCTTCTTTGATGGCACTGATAATATAATCAGTGATCAATTTCACGGATTTTGAAGCATCATCATTGGCAGGGATCGCAAAATCTACAGTATTTGGATCTGAGTTGGTATCAACCATTGCGATAGTTCTCATACCAAGTCTCTTGGCCTCTGCAAGTGCAATGTGCTCATGATGTATATCCACCATAAATACTGCGGAAGGAAGTCTATTGAGATTGGCAATTCCACCCAATACTTTTTCAAGTTTTTCTTTCTCTCTAGTAAGGGTTAAACGCTCTTTTTTTGTTATTGAAATGCCAGGATCAGAAAGCATTTTGTCAATGCTATTCATTTTTTTAACAGACTTTCTGATTGTGGAGAAGTTTGTCATCATTCCTCCTAACCATCTTTCTGTAACGTAAGGCATTTCTGCGCTTCTTGCTGCTTCAGAGACGATATCTTTTGCTTGTTTTTTTGTAGCAACAAACAAGATTTTTTTACCCGATTTAGCCATTTGTTTCATGGCATATGCGGCTCTATCTAAGCATTCAGAAGTTCTGTTGAGGTCTATGATGTGAATCCCTTTTCTTTCCATAAATATGTACGGAAGCATCTTAGGATTCCATTTTCTTTTTTGGTGTCCATAGTGTACTCCTGCTTCTAACATATCATTATATGTGGGCTTATTCATTCTTTTTGTATTTGTGAGTATAAAAATAGGATTATAAGAAAATAATTAACGTTTAGAGAACTGGAAGCTCTTTCTTGCTTTTGGTTTACCAAATTTCTTCCTTTCAACTTCTCTTGCGTCTCTCGTAAGATATTTCTTATCTTTTAACGGCTTTTTGTGGTCTTCATTGATTTTTACAAGAGATCTCGCGATGCCCAATCTGATGGCTTCTGCTTGTCCTTTAAAACCACCTCCCATAACATTGATTTTGATGTCGTAGAGATTTTCTACTTCAGCCACTTTGAGTGGATCTAAAACTGTAGTTTGTACAGTTTTCATTGGAAAATACTCTGTGAATTCCTTACCATTGATGGTGATTTTTCCACTGCCTTTTGTAAAATATACTCTGGCTGTTGAAGATTTTCTTCTTCCTACGCTATTGATGTTTTCCATTATGATTAAAATTTAAATGGTTCAGGTTTTTGAGCTGCATGCGGATGCGTACTCTCAGTATATAAGAATAACTTTTTGATTTGCGCCTTACCCAACTTTGTTTTAGGCAGCATACCTTTGATGGCTAATTCTAGAACCATCTCAGGTCTCTTTTCAAGCATTTCTTTTGCTGTTCTTCTTTTTTGGCCTCCAGGATATCCAGAGTATCTCTGATATTCTTTATCGTCCAATTTAGCTCCGGTAAATCTTACTTTGTTGGCATTAAGCACAATCACAAAATCGCCGGTATCTGCATGTGGCGTGAAGTCGGGTTTATGCTTTCCTCGCAAAACCGACGCTATTCGAGTCGCCAATCTACCTACCACTTCGCCTTCGGCATCTATTACGTACCATTTCGGCGTCACCGTACCTTTGTTGGCAGATATTGTTTTATAACTTAGTGTATTCACTTTAAATTGATTTTAAATACTTTTGAAATGAATCATTTTACTCCAAGAATAAAATGCGGGCGCAAAGGTAAAATTTGTTTTTACAATACAAAAACATTTTGGAGAAAAATAATAAAAAAAATTCTGTAACTTACTGAAAAACAATAAAAAAATGGACACCAAAAAATAATACTCTACTATTTAAGGAAGTCTATCTTGCCTCATCGATGCTTTTATCTGAGTGCTCAGACTCCAATACTACGCCAACCTCATTGATCTTTGTATCAGATTTTGAAAGAATTGTAAAAGTATAGTTTTCAATAATGATTTTTTCACCAACTTCAGGGATGTTTCCGTGCGTCATGACGATAAACCCGGACAATGTGGTAAAATCATCAGTAGGAAACTGGAGCTGTGGGTACTTATTATTGAGGTAGTCTAACTCTAATCTCCCTGAAAATATAAACTCATTTTCTGAAACAACCTTTTCCGTCATGGTTTCTACATCATGCTCATCTTCTATTTCTCCGAAAATCTCTTCTAAGATATCTTCTAATGTAATTAATCCTGCCGTACCGCCAAACTCATCCACTACAATAGCAATATTGGAGTTAGATTTAATAAATTTATACATGAGGTCTTGGACATTCATGACATCTGGGATAAAGTCGATGTCTCTGATATTGCGCTTTATATTGAAAGCTCTGAAGAGTAGTTGGTGATGGATGTATCCCAATATATGTTCTATATCAGCATCAACCACGATTAATCTGGAGTGCTTGGACTCTATGAATAATTGCTTGATAGAATCTACATCATCGCTTTTATCCACAAAAACTATTTCATTCCTTGGAATCATACAATCTCTAACCTTCAGTTGGTTTAGATTAAGCGCATTGGTCAATATCTCCTTATCAATTTCCTTTTTCTGTTCATCTACATTGGTATTGATGTAGTGTTCAAGGTCCAGCTTTGTAATGCTTTGATCTTCAGCATTTGGAACTTGACCGAATAAAATACGAATAACTAAATTCGATAGAAAGGTTAATATTTTTGAAGGAACCAATAAGATCCATTGGAAAATTTTTAGGAGATAGGAAAACCTGTAAATCAGTTCGTCAGCATACAATCTGAATATGGTTTTGGGTAAAAACTCTCCAAATACCAAAAGTACCATCGTGATGATAAATGTAGCTAACAGTGAATAGATCACGCTATTCTGAGGCACAAACTTCGTCAATAAAGGTTCGAGCAATTGACCAAAAAATAGAGTGTACATCACCAAGACAATGTTATTTCCAACCAACATCGTACTAAGAAATGTTTTTGGATCTTTATATAGGTCTTGTATGGCTTTGCCTTTGGCCATACCTTTATTCTTAAAGACTTCTACGCTGAGTTTGTTGGCTGACAAATAGGCAATCTCACTGCCTGAAAAGAAAGCTGAAAGTAATATAGTTATGATAACTAATATGATGGAAGAAATCATTTTTTATAACAAATGGTCTGCAAAGGTAAAGTATAATTTTAATATGGGCAGAAATCTTGATCGTGGACTCAATGAAAGACCTTGGCAAACTCTGCCACATTGATTTTCCCTTGAACTTTTCTTTTTATCTCAAACCTATTGAATGATTGATTTGCTTCGAAACCAAATCCATACAATGTGTCGCTTCTCTCAGTCTGGGTAATTCTGACCAATTTTTCTGTAGTGATTATCCTTTTATCCTCATCCCAAATCAATTCCGGACTTTCCAGTTTGTCGTATTTATTGTTATAAAATGTGACATTGCCTTTCGCAGTGACTTTTTTTTGCTTGTGATCTCTGATAGCAGCATCTGCTTTAAGCCAACTATGGGGATTTTGATTTTCATCCAAAAACTCTAATAATACTCCTTTTGGAAAAACATCTTTTTGATCATCTATTCCGATATATCTTTCCAGAACAGGAGCATGTATGATGATCTTGACAACGGCGGAATCGCTATACACAATTTTGATGTTCTTTCCTCGTTGGATTTTTGATTTTAGGTCGGAAGCTAACAATGAATCAATTTCTTCAATATCATTTGAACAAGATTGAAGAACCAATACCAAGCAGAAAAGGGAAGCAATCGTGAAAAAAGTCCGCATTATCTCAACAAAGTGATATCTCCACTATAATTCTTCTCAGTCCCATCCAGAAACGAAACCAAAGCCCTCCATGCATAAACACCTGCTACAACATCTTGACCTTTGAATCTGCCATTCCACCCTGAATCATGTCTATTTCTGTAATATATGGTTCCGTTGCTGGAAATCTGCCCATCGGTTCCTTGAAAAACAAGGTTTCCCCATCTGTCATACACTTCTAAGAGAAGAATTTTATCGACACCTTTTGTACCCCAAACATTGAAAAAGCTATTGTTCTGTCTTGAGTCAGGATAAAATATGTTTGGAGCAAAGAGATTGAGATTTTTTATTACCCTTATTTCAACCATGTCTTGTCCTACACAGCCCGATGAATCTGTTACAATCATTGTATAAGTGGTAGTATTATAAGGCATGACATGTAGTCTTAACGAATCTGATGGTGTACTTAATGGGCTCCAGCTTATCATATCATTATCCTTCATTGGGGTATAGGTGCCTTCAAGGATGGTGCCATCACCCAGCTCAATCTCTTGGTCAGGTCCTGCATCTGCAACAATCAACTCTGGCGTACCGACATGTACATTGACAGAATCTTTACAGCCTTTCAAATCAACAATACCAACCAAATAATCTCCCACGGCAAGATTAAAGAAATTTGGATTCGGTTGTAATGGACCACCATCAATGTTAAATTTGTATTCCGGAGCACCGCTGATGCCTCGGGCTTCTATTTTTCCATTTGAATCACCAAAACAGATGATGTCATGCCCTATTGCATTTACATCCAGTGTAGAAGTGTCTTTACAACATGGTTCTACATAAAAGTCAAGTGTTTTTGTGACTGTACATCCTCTGGAACTGGTTACAGTAAGTGCCGCGATTTTATCTCCAAATGACGCGTATGTCACATTGAATGGACCTTGTCCAGTCTCTCTATTGGGTGTAGATTTATCACCAAAATTCCATGAATAGCTGACGATTGGATCTGTGAGTGAATTTGATGTGTTCATAACAGTCACTGATTTGTCGCATTCAAATTTATTATTGGAATTGATTTCAAAATTTGGTTTCGGGCCGAGAAATGTTCCAGTTCCTCCAAATTTGATAGAGAATCCCTTTCCATCGTGGTCAAAATTATTCACTATCAGCACATAGGATTTTCCGGATTCCATTTGAATTTCCTTGACAAAATTATTATTACCAGATTGGCATCCTGCAGTTTCTGATATATCGGGATCTCCAAGTAGTAAGCCTGTTGGGCCATTGCAACCTGACCATTGTGAAAGTGGAGCAGGACTATTATTCAAAAGATTTGCACCGGAAGCCATGCATCGTAAGAGCTTTTTGTTGGAACAATCATCTATACCGTTTGGTAGCTCATACAATGCAAAATCCAAATCAATTGAAACAGTTTGGTAATTTATAAAATCATTTGGTGTAAGTGTAAAAGTCAAAGTTCCGGCTGTATCACAAGTCCATTTATACCATACAGATTGCGTTTCGCTCATGATACAATTGCCTGCCTCTATTTCATTGGTATCGTCTCCAGTGCCTGTTAAGTTCTGAACAGCAAACGGCGATTTGTCGCAAAGTACAACAGCTGATTTACAATCCGATTCAGGAAACGGTATAGGACTAAATTCTTCAATGCATAATTTAAAGGTTCCTTCACTTCCTACCGGACTTTCCACCATTAAATAATACACTTGTCCTATGGTAAAATCGACATCTAAAAGTTCGTCATAATCAGTTGTATTTCCCGGTGAGCAGCTTTTAAAAGTGTTACAATCTTCAAAAATTAATATCTTTGGATTCTTGATTGTGCCTCCATTTCCACTTCCAAAAACCTTGGCTAAAATACCCGCTTTTCTGGGAGTGAAACTGAACCAAACTCCATTCTTAAAACCAAGAGACACACAAGGATGACTAAAAACAGGATCTGATTGTGCCCCGATATTAGTAAATTCAGCATCACCGGAACAATAGTTTGCCACATCCGGAATATTGGTTGCATATCTGCACTCATCATTGATAACCTGTGTATTTCCCACAGAGAAAAGGGAGAGTACAAACCCTAAAACCAGAAATTTTACTTTGAATTTTGAAGTATTTATCAGCATGATGTCGTATCCTTTTAAGAACTTAGAGTAAAATTGGATTTGTTAAAAAACACTATAAATGTATTAAATGTTGGTAATTGAGACGTAATTATTTCCAACATGTCATTTTATCACAAATTTCACTTGAGAGACATATACTGTAAATGATTGATGAAATAAGAGTTTTTGTAAAAGTTGACTTGTATTTCATATAAAAAATTCTTTCGGTGAAAAGAGTGACATCTTTAGCATCTCGAATTTATGGTAGTTATAAAAAAGATTTTTGTCATACATTGTATCGTTTCTAATGAAATTTATATAGTTTAAAAATAAATTTTATATGTTAAAATCAATCGATTTTATTATTTAAGTCAAATATTATTCATTTCTTGCGATTGAATATCAATTTGGTATGAAATTAATATGATAAGAAATAAAAGGTTCTTATTCACTATTTTTTTTGTGGCATTATTATTGGAGTTATTTGCTCAGCAATTGCCCCAGTTTAGTCAGGGGGCTCTTAATAAGTTTACTTATAATCCTGCATATGGCGGATTAGAAAGGTCTTTGAACATCATTTCAACCTATCGCACTCAATACACAAGTATTTTAGGAAATCCAAAAGTTTTTAATGTAAGTGCAGATATGCCGTATTATGTCTGGCATGGAGGCATTGGATTTAATTTTTACCACGAAAAATCGGGCGCACTGAGCAATGAAAATCTTAAATTTTCATATAATTATGTTCAAAGTGCTTTTGGCGGGTTATTATCCTTTGGTGGAAGAATAGGCATTGACAGAATATCATTTGATTATTCAGAAATTGTGACTCCTGATGGAGATTATCAAAATGGCGTTTTTCATAATGATCCTATTTTGCCTTTGGATTTTAATAGCGGAATTGGTATGACATATGAATTGGGCGCCTATTTTATGTCTAATACAATTCAAGGTGGTTTTGTCATTGCTGACGTTCCAAATATAAACCAATTTGGTAAAAATAGCATATATCAGAAAGCATGGTATGTCAACATGTTTGCGGAGTACACCTTCAGGAATGTACAAGATCTTTTAATTAAGCCTTCCATATTAGTCAAAGTCAATAAAAACGTAATTCAATCTGATGTGTGTGTTATGGCAGAACATATCGGAGGTTTATATGGAGGATTGTCTTGGAGAGGTTATAGTTCTAGCTCATTTGATGCCTTGATTTTTATTATGGGTGGGAAAATTTCCGACAATATCAAGTTGACATATAGTTACGATATGGGAACATCGGAACTAAAGACTGTCCAAGAAGGTAGCCATGAATTCAGTTTGGCTATCAGACTCAGTTCAGATTTTGGGAGAAAAGTGCTTCCGCCGGTAATTTATAATACGAGAGATCTGTAAGAATTAATTTTCTATTGAGAGATTTTGGGATAGGTTGTGAAATTTGTTTTTTAAAATATTAATAATAAAGAATATTCTTTTACAAAATTGATATATTCAGATTTATAATATATGAGTAATATTTGTTTATTGAAACATACAATAAAAGGGACATTAGAGCGTTTATAGAAAGCTAAAGAGTTTTTTCAAAGATAAAATTATTTTCAAAAACGAAAATAAAATATTGGTAGTTTTAAAATAGTCAATTATCTTTACGCCGCTTTAATCCAATTTTTGGAATTTTTAAGGTAAAATCGCTAAAGTAAAATGAAAAGTTTATCAAGTCTAAGTGCCGTAATATTGGCTTTTATTCTTATTACGTCTTGTGGCAAGGAAGAATCCGGTCAGTTGATCGGGTCTCAAAACAGACCAAAATGGGCAGGTTTTAACCCTTATGGAATGGTGTACGTTCCATCGGGAACATTAACCATCGGTCAAAGTGATCAAGACGTATTTAGTACCTATGCTCAAAGGTCTAAAGCCCTATCAATATCTGGTTTTTTCATGGATGACACCGAAATCACAAACAACGAATACCGTCAGTTTGTAGAATGGGTCAGAGATTCCACTGCCAGAACTATTCTAGGTTATGTGGATGACCCAGATGGAGATGGCAATGAACAGCTTGATTGGGAAACAGAACTTGACTATGAACTAGATCAAGAATCGCTTCAAGACATGTATTTCCAGGGCGATATGGCTTTTGAAGGCAAAAAAGAAATGGATTATGCATCTCTTAAGTATAAATATGAGTGGGTGGATTGGCAAAAAGCTGCTCATGATCCAGCTGCTACCAGAAAATCATTGATCAAAAAGGAAGAAGTAAAAATATTCCCCGATACATTATGTTGGATCAGAGACTTCACATATTCATACAATGAACCTCAAACAAGAAATTATTTTTGGCATCCTGCTTTTGATGATTATCCGGTTGTAGGTGTCAATTGGAAACAATCGACTGCATTTTGCAATTGGAGAACAAAATTGTGGAACATGTACAAGGCAGATGAGCCTAATACAGAAGAATTCAGACTTCCATCTGAAGCCGAATGGGAATACGCCGCTAGAGGAGGCCACGACCTTTCTCCTTATCCTTGGGGAGGCCCTTATATGAGGAATTCTAAGGGATGTTTGCTTGCTAATTTTAAACCAGGAAGAGGAAATTATCCTGAAGATGGTGGTATGCATACTGTAAAAGCAGATGCGTATTTTCCCAATGATTATGGGTTGTATTGTATGGCAGGAAACGTGGCTGAGTGGACTTCATCAGCATTTCACGAAAATGCATACAAACACGAACATGATCTGAATGCTGATTACAGATATGATGCAAATGACAGTGATCCAGAAGCATACAAAAGAAAAGTATTGCGTGGCGGGTCATGGAAAGACATAGCATACTATTGTCAGACAGGTACAAGGTCATGGGAGTTTCAGGATACGAGTAAATCCTACATTGGATTTAGATGTGTCATTACCTTCTTAGGTAGATCTATCAATGATTTTTAATTTTTCAAAATTTATTTTAGGCTAAAGGAAAATGTCGTAGGGCATTTTGTTGAGATATCAATTTTTTTAACTAATCACAAAATTTTATTACAATGAGTTTTTTCAAATCACCATCATTTAAGTATTTAAAGAATTTGCTTATCGGTCTCGGTGCATCAGTAGTTATGATCGGAGCCCTTGGAAAGTTGAATAGTACACCTTGGGGAGGTACATGGATTACAGCAGGTTTGATGGTTGAAGCATTTCTATTTGCAATGCTTGGTATTTTAGGTCCTGACAAGGATTATTATTGGGAAAAATTGTATCCTGGTTTGGATAAATATAAGTCTCACATTGCACCTTTGACAGAAGGAGAAACTTCTGCAGACCATAGAGGATTGAATGCAGATATCGTAGAAAATAAATTGGGAGGTATGCTTTCTGAATTACAATCTATGTCAAAGAGCTTAGGATCTCTAAAAGCATTACAAGAAGTTGATTTCTCAAAAACAGGCGATCAGCTGAAAACAATGAATAACTTTTATAATAGGATGAATGAAGCCATGAACTCTTTGAATGCAAGTGTAGAAGATACTAAGCAATATCAAGCACAAATGGCGAGTTTAAGCAAAAACCTTACATCTCTTAACGGAGTGTATGGAAACATCCTTACTGCATATAATGTGAAAGCATAATAGGAAGGTCAAATTTATTTTTTAATCCAGTAAAAAAAAGAAAATATGTCAATTCCTAAGGAACCGCGGCAGTTGATGATCAATGTGATGTATATCGTACTGACCGCGTTGTTGGCATTGAACGTATCAGCAGAAATCTTTAACGCCTTTAATATGGTGGATAAGGGTTTGGTCAAGGCGAATGACGCCCTCGACGCTGCTAATAAGGAAGTGCCTGAACAAATTAAAAAGAGTGCCGAAAAAGGGCCTCAATACAAGGTTTATGCTGATAGAGTAGATGTAGTTGGACAAATTTCAAAAGAAGGGTCTCAGTACATTGATGGAATCAAGGATTATATGATAAAAGAAAGTGGTGGGTATGAAGAAGTGGATGGCATCCAACAATTGAAGGCCCAGAGAGATTATGACATCACCACAAGGTTACTTGTCCATGACGGAAAGGGAGAAGAATTAAAGGGCAAAATCGATGAAATAAAAGGCAAATTTCTTGCTTTAGTGGACGAGCCTGACAGAGCTGCATTTGCTAGCAAATTGCCATTGACCATCGACGATGAAACATGGAAAAAGTCTGTCAATAAGAAAGCCAATTGGGCAGACTTCACATTCGGTCACATGCCTTTGGGTGCAGTGCTTCCTATCTTTTCTAAGTTTACAAATGATGTGAAAAGTTCGGAAGCTGCAGTTTTGAATTACCTAGCTTCCAAAGTGGGCTTGACTCAAGAGGTTGTTTTAGACCAGTTTAGAGTGGTATCTTCACCTAAGAAATCTTATGTAATCAAGGGGGAAAAGTTTGAAACTGAAGTTTTCCTTTCTGCATCTGCAGGAAAGAGTACAAATACAGGCATCAAAATATCTGTCAATGGAGCTTCATTACCGGTCAATCAAGATGGTGCTGCACAATGGTCAACCACCGCAGGTGAAGTGGGTGTGAAGAAATACGAAGCAGTTGCAAATGTTTTCAATCCTGTAACTAAGGAAACTAAATCATACAAGCAAACCTTCGAATATGAAGTTGGTGAAAGGTCTGTGACTGTATCTGCTTCAAAAATGAATGTATTTTATATCGGTGTGGATAACCCTGTAGAAGTATCTGCAGCTGGTGTACCTTCCGCACAAATCAAAGTATCGATGTCCGGTGGAGACATCAGCAGAAATGGTGACGGTACCTACACTGCAAGAGTACAAGGACCGCAAGGTCAGAAGGCTGTAGTGAGTGTTTCTGCACCTGGTATGAACGGATCAAAAGAATTCCGTATAAAGAGAATCCCTGATCCAACACCTATGTTAGGTGGTAGAGAGCGAGGCGGTAAGATCGGAAACGGTACCTTTAGAGCTTTAGATGCGATGATTCCGATTTTGGAGAACTTTGACTTTGATGCAAAATGTAACTTGGCTGGGTTTACTTTGGTTCGTGTTGCAAAGCGTCAAGACCCTGAAGTGGCAGCAAACAGAGGAGCAAGAATAGAGGGAAGTGCAGGAGCATTGCAAGGTAAAGCACAACCTGGTGATAAGTATATTTTCCAAGATGTGAGGTGTAAATGTCCTGGCGACGTAGCAGACAGGAACTTAGGACAATTGGTATTTGATATTCAATAATAGAAATTCGAGCATTTCATTTTTGACCAAAATATTTTTGGTAAAGTATTTTTAAATTTTTTTCATAATGAAATCATATTTTAGTTTTCTTTATTTATCTGTTTTAATTTTTGCTTCTCAAAGTGTGGGAGCACAAGTGCAACCATTAAGGGCAGAAGAAATAAAAACAGAATCATCACAACCTACAGAAGATGCATTCGTTGATGACATCGTTGTAAAGCGAATTGTTGTGGAGAATAGATTGATGGCACAGCAGCCAATTAGAGAGGCAGACATTTCTTGGGAAAAGAGAATTCAGCGTGTGATTGACACACGTGAGAAATTGAATTTACCATTCAGAAGTCAGGAGTTAAATCTTTTTAATGTCTTCAAGGAAATGATCATCAATAAAGAAATTACTGCGTTTTCAGATGAACAATTCAAAAATGTATTGTCAGCTGAGGAAGTGGAAGGTAAGATGGTTTCATATGATACGATTATCGCATTAGATCCTGATACGTATGAGGAATTGATAAAGATAGCCAAAAACGATATCAACTGGGAGAAGGTGAATCAATACAGAATTAAAGAGGTTTGGTATTTTGACAAACAACGTTCAGTGATGGATGTTAGAATCTTAGGTATTGCACCTATCTATCAAAGTCCAAAAGATGAAGAAGCAGGAATTCCACCCGCTCCTATATTTTGGATCTATTATCCTGAAGCGCGTACACCACTTTCAAAGCATAGAGTGTTCAATGATGAGAATGATATAGCTCCAATGACTTGGGCTGATTTGTTTGACCAAAGAGAGTTTTCTTCATATATTTATAAGCGTTCTAATGTTTTGGATTACAGGTTAAAGGATTTTTATGTGCCTGATCCAAATGATGATACCAACAGATCCGGTGTAGACTTATTATTGCACTCTGAGAAGATCAAAAATGAATTGCTCAATTTTGAGTTAGATTTGTGGGAATATTGATTTTCAATATATAATAAAGGGAAGTTAAAAATAGCTTCCCTTTATTTTTTTATATAATTTTGAACATTAGAGTAATGTCTGAGAATAGAAAAATTAAAACAGCTCTCATTTCAGTGTATAATAAAACAGGAGTTGATGATTTAGCTGATGCTTTGGTATCAAATGGCGTCAATATCATATCCACAGGGGGAACTGCAAAATATCTTACTGACAGAAATATTGAGATTGAATTAGTTGAAGATTTGACAGGTTTTCCTGAGATGTTAGGTGGCCGTGTAAAAACACTTCATCCAAAGGTATTTGGTGGAATCCTCGCAAGAAGAAACGAGACGCATTTAACACAACTGGATGCATTAGACATCCCAACTATCGATTTGGTAGTCGTTGATTTATATCCTTTTGAAGATACAGTCGCATCCGGTGCTTCCCACGAATACATCATTGAAAAAATAGATATTGGAGGTATTTCATTGGTGAGGGCAGCTGCTAAAAATTTTCAAGATGTTGTCATTTTATCTTCTAAAGATCAATATACAACATTTATAAAAGAAATTACAGAACATCATGGTTCAACATCATTGAGAACACGCCAACAACTAGCAAAGTCTGCTTTTTCATTGACATCAGAATATGATCGCCAGATTTCAGAATACTTTATGTCCTTCGATGAAGCAGGCCATAAACCCAATTACCAGCTTCGTTACGGGGAAAATCCACACCAAAAGGCTGAATTTATTGGCAATTTAGAAGATGTATTTACACAAATTTCAGGAAAGGAAATTTCATATAATAATTTGGTGGACATTGATGCTGCATTGCAGATCATGTCCGAATTTAAACAAGATGTATATACGGTAGCGATATTAAAACATACCAATATTTGTGGAATAGCCACTCGAGATTCGGGCATAGAAGCATGGGAAGCAGCATTGGCATGTGACCCAACATCTGCTTTTGGTGGGATCATCATTGCGAATTTTAATATCACCATGGATGTTGCATCATCGATCAACAAACTATTCTATGAAGTATTGTTAGCACCAAGTTTTGATGATGATACCTTGGAACTCTTGAAGTCAAAACAAGGTAGAATACTATTGAAATACAATTCAGATTATAGACCACAAGAGCAAAATTATAAAACATTACTCAATGGAGAAATCCAACAAACATATGACTATGCTTCTACAAAGAAGGAAGATCTCAAAATTGTGACTTCACTTAGTCCTGATGATAATGAAATTGAAGCATTAATTTTTGCCAATAAATGTGTCAAACATTTGAAATCCAATACTATAGTTTTTGTAAAGGATAGGCAAATGATTGGGATGGGATGTGGACAAACATCGCGTATCGATGCTTGTAGATATGGGATAGAAAAGGCAAAAGCCTATGGGTTTGATTTGAAGGGTTCGGTGATGGCATCTGATGCTTTTTTTCCATTTCCTGATTGCGTAGAAATGGCATATAATGAAGGGATAACAGCGGTAATTCAGCCGGGTGGATCTATAAAAGATCAGTTGAGCATAGATTTTTGTGATAAACACGGGGTCAAGATGGTTTTTACGGGTGTAAGGCATTTCAAGCATTGAAAATGCAATACAGATTAATTATTGATGTTGGGAACTCTACCACGAAATACGCACTTTTTGATAACAAGGAACTTACTCAGTACTTTCAATCTTTTGATGATTTATCTTCTTCGGATATTCAGTCGACTTTGGAGAAATTTAATATTGATAGATGTTTGATTTCCCAATCGGGCAAGTTGTCTGAAGAATTAATGGATTGGTTGGAAAATGTGGCTTTTGAAGTTATTTATTTCGATTCCAATCTGGTGCTGCCCATTAAACTGGATTACGAGACACCTCAGACGCTTGGAAAAGATAGGATTGCGTCAGCTGTAGGATCATTGCTATACTTTCCGGACGGGAATACAGTGGTTGTTGATATGGGCACTTGTATTACAATGAACTATATAGATGCAACTTCGACATTTTTAGGTGGTAATATTAGTCCCGGTATCTCTATGCGATTACAAGCAATGCATTACTTTACAGAGAAGCTACCATTGGTTGAAAAAAAATTTAACGAAAATTTAATTGGTCAAAACACCGAAAAAGCGCTTCAAAATGGTGCAGTCAGAGGCGCACTTTGGGAAATTGAATCGTTTATAAGGAATGTGCAGGAAAAAAATGGCCCAGTTAACGTAATTTTAACCGGTGGTGACGCCAAATTTTTTGAAAGTTGCACAAATATTAAGATATTTGCTGCCCCAAAACTTGTTTTGGAGGGCCTAAACGAAATATTGACTTTCAATGCGTTTTAAAAAATTTTCCTTTTTTGTATTCCTTTTGGCTACCACATGTGTTTTTGGTCAGCAAAATGATAATAGTCCATATTCTAGATTCGGAATTGGAGATCAACATGATCAGAGTTTCAACCATCTCCGTCAAATGGGAGGAATGGGTGCATCTTATGTGGATAATTTCCATATCAATACAATCAATCCGGCTTCTTACGCATTTTTGAATTCCACTGCATTTGACATTGGTGTTTTTGCAAAATATACCTCACTGAAGGATTCAAAAAATACAAATGCATTTTGGACTGGAAATTTAGATTACATAGGTTTAGCTTTTCCGATTTACAATCCGATCAATGAAATATATGATGGGAAAAAAAGGAATTTGAAACTTGGAATGGCCTTTTCTTTGGCCCCATATTCTGTTGTCAATTATAATATCACAAGCTTTGATTCATTATCGTATATAGAAAATGTTGCACAGAATTACTCCGGAAAAGGTGGTACATATAAAGTACAATGGGGAAATGCGCTCAAGTATAAAAATTTTGGAGTTGGTCTGAATCTGAATTATATTTTTGGTACAGTAAGTTATAATCGGGCTCTTGAATTTTTAGATCACCCATATGCCTTCAATGATTATTATTCCAATGACATCATACTAAGAGGCTTCACAGGAGATCTAGGCTTTTTATATTCTAAAGTGTTAAACTCAAAGGCTGTCAGTGCAAACTCTGCCATTCCTTCAAGAAAGTTGAACATAGGGTTTCATATTACGCCTAGCACAGGATTTTCTACCAATGGCTCGGTTTTGAACGTGCAAACTCAATCTGCCATCGTGACGTTAATTGATACTATTTTGTATGCATCAGATTTGAAACAGTCTGGTAAATTGCCGATTAGTCTCGGTTTTGGTGCTACATACTACATAGGTGAAAAATATTGTTTTGGATTTAATGCCAAAACGACCACATGGTCAAAATTTTATAATGAAGCGACAGATACAAAAGAAGGAGACCTAGTCAACAGCAGTAGGTATTCTGTTGGTGGTTATATCCGTCCAAATTATAAATCATACACCAGCTTTTTACAAAGAGTTTATTATAGATATGGTTTATTCTATAATGAAGATCCAAGATTGATAGAAGGAAAACAATTGTCAAGCTATGGATTGAATTTTGGATTGGGGATGCCATTTGTATATCAAAGGAAGATTTCTCACGTTAATATCGGTGCAGAAATTGGTGTGCGTGGTCACAAAACCGTCATTTCAGAAAATTATGTTAAATTATCTATCGGTGTAACTTTTAATGACGATGAATGGTTTTTAAAACGCAAGTATAATTAGACAAATTGACTTTATTATTAACATACAAATCAAGATATGAAACACCTTAGTTTATTTTTTTTATTTGTGTCAAGTGTATTATTATCCCAACAGCTTAATGCCCAATGTAATACCTGGATTAATTCGCCAACACAGAATGAAGCAGAAAATGCACATTCAATTTATAGGCAGGCTATGAAAGTCAATGATTTTAATATTGCTTTTGAGCACTGGAACATTGCATATAAATTGGCTCCGGCAGCTGATGGAAAAAGGGATTCTCATTATACTGATGGCATCGAATTGCTTAAGCAGAAATTAGAGAAAACCACAGATGAGGCGGCACGAGCAGACATAAAATCACAAATTATAAAATTGTATGATGAGGCGATAGAATGCTATAAAGCTGGCGTAATCACACTCCAAAAAAATAATACTAAGGAAGGTATCAATGAGAAAATAGGATTTCTCTATGGGAGAAAAGCATATGATATGTTTTATTATCTGAATTCGCCATACGATGCCAATCTGGAAGCTATTAAAAAGAGCATAGAATATGCAGGAGACAAGGCAGAATACATCATTTTTGACCCATGGGCACACATCGTTGTGTATGATTTTAAGAATAATGTCATTCAAAAACCTGAGGTCATAGAATATTATAAAAGATTATCGGATATTGCTTCCTACAATATAGCGAATAATGAAGAACTTTCAGAAGGGTATCAGCAGTCAAAAGCTGCCATGGATTATACTCTTGGTGAAATAGAAGGCGAAGTTTTTGATTGTCAATATTTCAAGGAGAAGTTGATTCCTGAATACGAAGAAAGTGGTGATCCTAGTGTGTTAAAAAGGGTTATTGCGACTTTAAAATCACAAGGATGTGATAGTAGCGATCCGGACATTGCTAAATTGGATAAAGAATGGAGCAAGTATGCTACAGAAGAAAATGCCCGTTTATTAGCTGAATACGAAGCAAATAATCCTGCTGCAGCTGCAAAAGCCGCATATGATGCAGGCAAATATTCTGAAGCAATTGAAAAATATAATACTGCTATCTCTGAAGAAACTGACAAAGATAAGAAAGCCACTATGCTCCTAGCAGTCGCTTCCATTGAATTCAGAAAATTAAATTTGTACTCTAGAGCTAGAAGTACAGCATATGAAGCCGCCAAGGTAAATCCAGGATGGGGAAGACCATATATGTTGATAGGTGATATGTACGGACATACAGCTCGTTCTTGCGGGGATTCATGGACTCAGAGATTGGCAATATTAGCTGCAATGGATAAATATTCCTATGCAAAATCAATTGACAACAGTGTAGCATCAGAAGCCAATGATAGGCTTTCAAAATATTATGGTTCCATTCCGGAAAAAGCAGAAGGACACATGCGAGGAGTAAGTGAAGGCCAATCAGTGAACGTTGGATGCTGGATTGGAGAAACGGTGAAGTTGAGATTTAAATAAAGAAATATTCTCAAGCTTCCATTGTAAATAACACGAGATTGTGATGTGAATCAAAATCTCGTGTTATTTTTTTCTATTAAAATCTGCAGGAATTTCTCCCCACACTTTGGTTTCCCATTTCAAGATTTTATTTGAGTATTGATGTGAACGGAGCCAAGTTTCGGCTCTCTGAATAAGATCGAATAGCTTTTTGTTTTCATCTGTAATTTCTAGAAGTGTTTTTGCTTTTTTATTTCTCACCCAAGCTAATGCTGTAACTGAGTCAGTGTAAATTGCGGTTTGTGTATTCTTCTTTTGTTCCAAATAAGCCAAGGCATGAACAATGGCTAAGAACTCGCCGATATTATTTGTTCCATTTTTAAATGGACCTTGTCTAAAAAGAATTTCTTTTGTGGCTGTATTGACACCTTGATATTCTAAAATTCCGGGATTTCCGCTACAGGCAGCATCAACGCAAATAGAATCTTGAATTATATCCTGATTAGAAGTCGTACTTGGCTTGTTTGTATCATAATTTTCATCAAAAAACGCAGATTCAGCTTCTTCTAATGTTGGGAAAGATTTATATTTTATTCTTGAAGCACCTTCAACATATTTTTTACATTCTTCCCATTGAGTATAGATGCCGGGTGCATCACCATTCCAAACAACATAAAATTTTTGTTTCTTTGCCATTATAAACCTATAAAATTAAATTCCAAATATAATGTTTATTGATACCCATGCACACATTTATCTAAAAGATTTTGATGATGATTTGGATCTTATGTTGGAAAATTCACAAAATCAAGGCATTTCGCATATTTTCATGCCAAATATCGATCTCTCCACAGTGGAACAAATGAATGTACTACAAAACCGATATCCATTTTGTCATTCAATGATAGGATTGCATCCATGTCATGCACAAGAGAATACGCGAGGTGATATCAAGTCCATAGAGAAAATCCTGTCAGATGCGCCAGATTTATATGCAGGGATAGGTGAAACAGGCATAGATTTTTACTGGGATAGAAACTTTGATGAAGCACAGGTGTTTGCTTTCGAAGCGCAAATTGATATGGCAATACACTCTCAGAAGCCTATCATCATTCACTCTAGAGATTCTTTGGATACTACTATTGGGATTATAAAAAAGCATCAAAAGGGAAATTTGACTGGAATTTTTCATTGTTTCAATGGGACATTATCCCAAGGAAATGAAATCATAGATTTAGGTTTTTATTTAGGAATAGGAGGAGTTATCACCTATAAAAATGCCGGTGTGGATAAGGTTGTATCAGAGTTACCACTGACTTCAATGGTTTTGGAAACTGACGCGCCCTACCTTAGTCCGGTTCCTTATCGTGGAAAAAGGAATGAATGCTCTTACCTTATACATACCGCTGAAAAACTCAGTGAGTTAAAAAATGTAACCTTGGAGATAATAAGTTTAATAACCTCGAGAAATGCGAAAGACATTTTTAAAAATAGTTTTAACCAATAAAATTTTACTGAGGACACACCAAATGAAGTATAAAGTTCATCATAAAAAGTAAAGAAGTTGATTGAATTTTCAAAATAAAAACCATAATAGATAAGGTAAAAGGTTGGACACTCACAATTAATTGCGAATTAAAGAATTGCATATTATGAAAAATAGTATTCAAAAAATAGTTTTGAATTTACCATAATATTTCTAACATTTGCGGTACTGGAGAGTTGTCCGAGTGGTTGAAGGAGCACGCCTGGAAAGTGTGTGTACTCCAAAAGGGTACCGAGGGTTCGAATCCCTCACTCTCCGCAAAAAAAGAATGATATAATTTTTTATTATCATTAATTTCTTTAATTTTAACCTTTATTTTCAAAATTCAATTATTAAGTAAATTAACAAATCATGCGAAAACTTTTATTAGTATTAGGCGTATTTCTTTTTGTTTCATTTTTAGGAACGATGGATATAATGGCTCAAGCCGCCGATGCGGGTACAGCAAACTTAGGCATGTACCAGACAATAAAGCAAAAATTTATTGAAGGTGACTGGAAGTTCATGAGTATTGTATTGGTATGTTTGATTTTAGGTCTTGCATTCAGTATTGAGAGAATTATTACATTGAGTTTAGCCAGTGTGAACACAGAAAATCTATTGAATAGAATAGAAGATAGATTGGCATCAGGTGATTTGGAAGGTGCAAAAGATGTGGCAAAAGCAACTCCTGGTCCAGCTGCAAGCGTACTTTATGAAGGTTTGCGCAATGCAAATAACGGTCCTGAAGCCGTAGAAAAAGCTATTGTTTCATATGGATCAGTACAGATGGGCTTGCTAGAGAAAGGTCTTGTATGGATTTCATTATTCATTGCACTAGCACCGATGTTGGGATTCTTAGGAACAGTTATCGGTATGATTCAAGCATTTGATAAGATCGCAGCTGCCGGTGATATTTCTCCAAACATTGTAGCAAGTGGTATTAAAGTGGCTTTGTTGACAACTGTATTTGGATTGATTGTAGCTATTATCTTGCAAGTTTTCTATAACTATATCGTATCTAAAATTGATAGCATCACTAACAAAATGGAAGACGCTTCATTGGGTTTAGTGGACATCATGGCAAGGAACAACATGTTTAAATAAGAATATGTATTTTTCAATAACATTAAAACAATACATATGTATAAATATTTAGTAAAAAATGGTACTGCTATTGCGATGATCGCAGGTACTGTAATATCCATATTGTTTTTGGTTTTTGCTGTATTGGGTTTAAAATCTGCAGGTTATGAATCAGGAACTGACCTGACCACAGTAGATACCACAAATCTTTCAGCTTTCAACTTCGGTTTGTATACAACATTTTTATTAATCATCATAGCTGTCATAGCATTTCTTATAAGCTCTATAGTGGATATTTTTGTAAACATAAAGACAAGTAAAAAAATGGTTTTCGCATTGATCGGAATCGTAATTTTGTTTGTTATATTTTATTCTATGGGCAAATTTGACACTGGTGGAAGCTGGGATGTTTTAAATAGAGACAATCATATAACGGAAGGTGTCAGTAAGTTTGTTTCAGCAGGCGTGATGACGACATTTGTTTTGACGATTTTAGCCGCTATTGCGTTGGTTTACGCGGAAGTAGTTAATATGTTTAGATAATTTGTAAATAAAAAGAAGCAAAAATGGCTAGCAAAAGAAACAGGATGTCCAATGAGATCAATGCAGGATCTATGGCAGATATTGCCTTCTTGCTTTTGATTTTCTTTTTGGTCACCACCACCATTTCTGAGGACAAGGGAGTTTTAGTCAAACTTCCGCCTTGGTCCGATGAACCACCGGAAGCGATAAAATTAAATACAAGGAATATTTATTCCGTTTTGGTCAATTCCAACAACCAATTATTGGTGAGAGGAGAACCAATGAATATCAAGGATCTTAAAAATAACACGAAGAATTTTATTGCCAATCCGCAACACATGGAAAACATGGCAGAAGATCCGACGAAAGCTTTGATTTCCATTAGAAATGACCGTGGTACCAAGTATGGTACCTACCTTGAAGTGTATAATGAACTCAAAGCGGCTTACAATGAATTGTACGAAGAAGCAGCCATGAAAAAGTTTGGCAAAGGGATGGATGACTTGAGTTCTGTACAGCAAAAAGAGATCAAGGACGCATACCCTCTAGTTATTTCAGAGGCAGAGGCCACGAGTTTTGGAGAAGAAAAATAGAATTATTTCATTTTAAACTGTATAAAATGGCACATTTCGTAAAAAAGAAGAGCAATACGCAGCCGGCTATTTCCACGGCTTCGTTACCAGATATTGTATTTATGTTATTATTTTTCTTTATGGTGATAACAAAAATGCGGGACTCGGAGTTGATGATCAAAACGGAAGTTCCTCAAGCATCTGAATTGACAAAACTGGAGAAAAAATCCTTGGTAAACTTTATTTTTATTGGAAGACCTGTAGATAAATATAAGGATTTGTATGGTACAAAACCTAGGATTCAACTTGGTGACAAGTTTGCAGAGCCGGAAGATATTCCTTTATTTTTAGAGCAACATAGATTGACAGTTTCTGAAGGAGAGAGAAATCAAATCATCACCTCCATGAAAATAGACTCTGATGTGACCATGGGAATCGTAGGAGATGTCAAAACAGCGCTTAGAAAAGCCGGTCAACTCAAGCTCAATTATTCGGCTCATTATAGAGAGCGTACTAAGTAAATTTTGAAATTTTGATACAAAAAAGACCCTTATTTTAGGGTCTTTTTTTTACCCATCCAATTCTGGAAAATAATCTATAAACTGTACATCTGATTTGTCAGGGCTTATTTTACCACATATATGTGTTATTCCATTTGTAATCAAGACGTAGGAAGATTGTAAAATTTCTCTATAAGCAAATACTTGGTCACCATGCTTTTGTTGAATTGGGATTTGTGGTGACTTGCATTCTACTACCAAAAATGGTGTCAACGCATTTTTATACACTAAAAGGTCAAATCTCCTCCTTTTCCCGAATGCATCTATAGTTTTTTCTACTTGAATGAGATTTTTTGGGTAAATGTTATTCAAAATAATGAAGTGAATCAGGCTCTGCCGTACCATTTCCTCAGGTTGTAAAAGGACACTTTTCTTTCTTATTGGATCAAAAATATATGTTTTCCCTTTTCTTTCAGTCAGTTTTAGATTGGATTCATTTTTCAATACATTGAATTCATTTAATAATCTCATAGGCTAATTTTTTCAATTATCATAGAATACTTTTTGAAAGGGTTTCACGAAACCAAATAAGACGACTTTCCTTATGTTCTATGATGTCTTTTGAAGGTATATTGATATGTCGAAAACCTTGCCTGATACAATACTGGATGGTATGTCTGGAATCACAATAACAATCTGCATAAATGAAATTATCCAATGTAATAAGAATATTTGGATTTCCGTTTTGAAGCAACAAAGTCATCAAATTTGACTGAATGTTGTTTTCATCCGCAAGTCGCTTTATACCTGACGTGTATAGGTCTGTTTGTATGATAGAGTCAATTTTTTCAGGCAAATAACTGACTATGATGCCTTGTTTCATTTGATAGATTATTGGTAAAGTTCGATAAGTAAGCAATTTTGATACGGAAAATGCCTTCTCATAGTGCCATGTGGAAAAATCATGCATTTGTAGCAGTGAAGATAGTACAATTCCATCGGCTTGGGCATTTTCAGGCAGATGATCGTTATGATAAAATGTCCTAATCGTAGAGAAATAATGCAAAATTTCTATATTGATAGTATGTGGATTTATGTAGATCAATGAATCAATTCCTGAAGACAACAGATTTTCACATTGATTAAAAGTAGTGACGATGACAGGGAAAAAAGCAAGTATTGTCTTCTGTTCTGACTTAAAATATTGATGCCAAGAGGGATAAGTTTTCTGTTTTTGGTGTGCACATATATCATATATAAATCCTGACTTATCTTTTATTTTTTCAGTGAAAACATTTTTTAGTTCAACGGCTTTTGAGTTTTTCTTTTCCTTAAGCTTATATGCCATTGATTGCATATCCATCGTTGCTATTTCTTGTTCATCATCAAGTATTTGCAAAGATGAATAATATGCTTTCAATTTTGATAAAAAATACCAAGAGGCAAAGGTGCTTTCCCATTCACGAGTAGGAATTGGCATGAGAGCATTCAAGAGCTTTTGTTGGGCGTCACTACCGATTTCCTTGGCGTCAAACCAATCTTTTCTCTTCAGAAACAGATCATATTCATAGTTATATTTCGATATTTTTTTTTCAAGACTTTTCAGTAGGTCTAGTTGCTTTAGAAAATTGACCGAATTCACTTCAATTTTATCTGAAAAGACATTCAATTGATTAATATCTGATACAAGGTCTATTATTGACTTTTCTAGCGTTTGGAGCTGATCTTTTTTAAATGGAAAATTGAGTGAATTGATAGATAATACAGTCTCTCTTGCTCTATTTCTGCTATTGTCGTACCACGTTGATAGCCTGTCTTCTAAACTATTCAATTCTTCAACATCCATAGTTTCAAAACTTTCGCTTCCAAATGGTAATTTAATGTTGATGCATTTGGTTTTAAACTCAAGGAATAGGTTTTCTACTTCATTGGTTTGAGAAGGTTTTCTATTTTTGAATAGCGAATACACTTTTTTTGAAGGAGGTGGAATGTTTACTTTTACATCACTGTATTTAAGTTTTTTGAACAACTCTATATCCAGAAGGATATCATTATAAGTAAGTTTGTCAAAATCTACATAATGCTGAATGATTTCAGCGTTTAATTCTGACATCTTGTCCATCAAAGCGTCAATGGAAGTTTTAATTTTGGATATGGCTTGTGCGTTGGAATCTGTAAATTTTGTATAATTTTGGAGGGCAAATCGATATTCTTGTTTGAAAAGTTTTGAAAGTCTATTTAGATAATTTTGAGTTTCAGTAAAGTCGAAATTGGACTCTTTTAGGTCTGACAACTCCATTTGGATAAGATGAAGTCTTTCCGAATTGTCATACGCAGTGATGGTATCTATTACTTCATAAACGGCATTCGCATCCAACTCATCACACAAGTGTGAAAGCATAGATAACCATATTTTACTTCGGTGAAAATCAACATCTAAGGACTCTTGTATGGAGCTTTGCTCGATGGATTGTCTTATTTTTTTTGCAGTGGAATCGTCTATTTCTGATACCAAATTTTCATTAGCTGCCAATTTTAAATAAGAATTTTTCAATTCACTATTTTCCAGTAAAGAGCAGATTTCCTCCATGTCTTGACTAGAAGAGCATAATATGAAAGTTGAAGAATCTTTCAGAAAATTTTGAACTGCTATAAGAAATGCGGAGTGATTTGCCACATCTTGACTGTGGTACAAGATATTTAATACCGATTGGTCAAGTTGTAAAACAGATTTTTGGTCTATACTTGGTATGTATAAATTTTCCATCAAGAATCTATTTTCCATTTTTCTTAAACAAAATTCTCGACCCCCAACCATATTCCTTTATTTTATGATAGGAAGAATCCAATGAAGGAGCCTCATCAGAAGTGGCATAATAATATATGGCATCACTATTGGCATTAGGATCTTTGTGGTATGGAACTATTTGGATGGTAGATTTACAACATTGATCACCATGGTAACTCAATGAAGGCTGAAATAACCAAGAACAGTCTATCATGATCGGTGTAGTGATTTGTGATGCAGTAGCATCTTTTTGTACATCATCCAACACTTCAAATGTATTTTCGTCAAACCACCATTCAAATACATTTTTTTCTTGAAAGGTGATGATGAAATGATGGGTGATGAAGACAATCAATAGGAAAGTCATCCATGTTCCCACCTTTTTTAAATAGATTTGTATCACATCTATACTTGCAAAAAATGGTAGCATTGAGATAGGCACAAAAAACAATGATGTGCGCGCATTGAGGAATGGAATTTTTAAAATGTAAAACTGCAAAGCGTTATATACTAAAACTAAAAAGAGGGTAGTCACGCTTAAATATAGTATTGATTTTTGTCGGTGCTGGTGATACAAACCGATTCCTATTCCTAAGGAAATTGTGATTATAATAATACCTACTACCAACAATGCATTTGTTTGCTTTGTCCAATTAAAATATGTTGCAGTATATTTTAGCGATGAGACTAGTGCTACAACTGTATCACTGAAAAAGCCGGTTGATCCCCAATATACAAATTGGTCTGTTGAAGTCATTTTCAAAATTGGAAATATCATCAACAGTCCCAATACTAGAATTGAAACTAACTGTATCAAGATTGTTTTCCAAAATGTCTGTCTTTGGGAAGTATAAAATGTGGATAGGTTCAAGTAAAATATAAGTGCTTGTATTGGGATAAAATAATTGAGTAGTGTGAGATTGGCATACACTCCTAAGACACCTGAAATTTCTGCCAATACCAATAATTTCATAGATTTTTTACGCTCATACATCACAACATAATATAAACTTACCATTAAAAATGCCAAGCTCAATCCATAGCCTCTTGTCACCGAAAAAAAGTCTAAAAGATATGGTTGTAAAATAACTGTCAATGTAAAACCAGCCCGTATCCAGCTATCTCGAAAGGCTAAGGATGAAAGCAATACAGTAAATATATAGAATGGAATGAAAAATAATACATTGTGGAGTCTTGCTGCGATTAAACTATTGCCAAAAATGATTTGGTTAATTTTAATCAGTAAAGTGTTAAAAATATGGTTATTCGGGACGGGATCCTTGTATGTTATAATATCATAGAAAGAAGTATGGCTGGTAGCTATGGTGTTGACTTCATCATGAGTGATAGGAATAGCGATGGCTTTTTTGAGTATGAGCATGAAGATAATTACACCCAAAGCAATGTAAAATATGATGTTTGTTTTTGAATATGATTTGTGCATATCTTTCCTAAAGCTGCAAATATACAACTGATAGTTCAGATATAGAATTGATCGATAGATGAATTGGAAGGAAGATTATCGACTTTGTATCCAGTTTCTGAATTCTAAAGTTGAGAAATTATTGAGGCACTGATGGGCAGAAAGAAGACCTTTGCGAGCCGCTATTACACCATATTGAACGTTAGAAATTGCTTCTTTGGAATGGGCATCAGGATTCAATGCAATGAGCACATTTTTTTGGATACATTCTTGGATAAATGACCAATCAATATCCAATCTCTGTGGATTGCAGTTGAGCTCTATCACAACATTATTTACGGCACAAGCATCGATAATTTTTGACATATGCACAGGATAACCTGCCCGGCTTAGGAGCAACCTTCCTGTAGGATGACCCAAGATGCGCGTGTGTGGATTTTCGATAGCTTTAATGATTCTTGTTGTTGCTTTTTCAATGTTCATATCCATACCTGAATGGATAGATGCTATGACTACATCAAATCTTTTGAGTATTTCATCCGTATAATCCAAAGACCCATCGGACAAAATATCACTCTCAATACCTTTAAAAATAGTAAAATGATCACCATGTTCTTCATTAAGTTGCTCTATTTCAGCCCATTGTTCAAAAACTCGTTCTTCGGTAAGTCCATTGGCATAAGTAGCTGATTTGCTATGATCTGTAATCACCATGTACTTATATCCGCATGAAGAGATGTATTCAGCCATATTCTTTAGGGGATCCAATCCATCAGAATAGGTAGAATGGCAATGTACAATGCCTTTGATATCCTTGTCGTTGATCAGCTGCGGTGTAGGAAGGTTTAAATCAAAATATTTGCTTGCGTTCACCTGATCCCGAGCTTCGGGGGGAACGAAATGCAAGCCCAATGATGTAAAAATATCTGCTTCTGTTGCAAAACTCTTTTCAGGAATATCGATAGTGTCCAAAAATAGTGAACTTCCAGTACTTTTAAATAAAGTTATGGCAAGTTGTGCATCAGAAGTTACAATAAATTCTACAGGAAAATGTCGATAGGAAAAGCTGTTATTTTCAAATATCAGTTGATCAATAGTCTCCGCTGCATCTATGACTTCATTACAGGTGGTGAGTATCTGAATACTTGAAATTTCTGTGACACACCTTCTAATTTCACCTGTCAATAACCATTTAAAATTTGGCAAATTTGCTTCTAACTGTTCCAACAGTTGATGTGCTAATGTCACTGCCTGATGGTATAAAAATTTCCCCTTATTGGCCCAAATGAAGTCAATTTTTTCTTTGACATCGTTCTGAATTCTTATACCAAAACCGTTTAAACTAACTAGCCTATTTTCTTCACATGCGTAACGCAACTGTCCCAAATTTGTGATGTTGAGTTCTCGCCATATTTGTCCAACTTTCTTTGGGCCTAACCCTTTTATTTTTAGTATGTCCAATATCCCTTCCGGTGTTTTATCTAATAAGCTTTGAAGGCCTTCTAAAACACCAACCTGAGCTGCTGAAATTGCTTTCTTGGCATTTTGCACTCCAACATGTGGTAATGCAGCCAATAAATTTACATCCATATCAGAAAACGGAATAGCCACTTTTTTCAAGCTCAGATATGCTAGAGAATAATTTTTTGACCTGAAGGTATTCTCTTCGTGCAATTCGAGCAATTTTGCCATCAGCTCAAATTGGTCAGCTATTTCTTTATTGGACATTGATTGTCTAACTATGAGGTCTATTTGGAGACGGTAGTGATGCGTGATATTCGTTTTTGATGCGCTCAGCATAGGCATCTAATAACTTAAGAATGGTATTTCTATCCTTGGATCTAATGATAATGCCAACATGATGAGGTTTTTTGAGTTTCCAGACAATCTCTTCATCATCAAATGTCGAAACGTCCGGATGTTCGTATTTAGAAAGAGAAACGATGATTCCGGCATTGTCACTTCTTGTTTTAGGAAGTTTATAATTTTCTCCAAGGCACATCGCTATCTCTAACCTTGCCCATTCTGCCCAAAGATTTATACCTGATGCAGCTTCTACCATTTCTGCTAAATGCGCACCTCCAACTCTAGATGCTGTTTCTAAAAAATAATATGCTCCGGATTCGTTGTCTTTGATAAATTCTGTATGTGAAGCACTGTATTGCATTCCAAAAGCCTTCATGACATCAGCATTTAAATGACTGAGAGCCTTAAAGTCCGGATCATCTTTTTCTAAAGTGATAGACCGAAAAATACCACCTCCATGAGCGACTTCAAACGGCGTGTCCAAATATTTACTTACTTGCGTGAAAATCACCTTTCCATGATATGTGAGACTATCTACATGATATACTGCTCCAGGGGCAAACCTTTCAAGAAGATATTCATGCCGCTCCCCATCCAATGCTTGTAATTCACTCCATAATTGTTCGTGAGAATGAATTTTTTTAATTCCGGTCGCTGATGCTTGCATTCTCGGTTTAATAAGCCATGGTGGCGGAGTTGTTGCAACGAATTTTTCAATATCTGCATCGTGAAAGAGATCAATAAAATGTGGAACCGGAACTCCTGAGTTATGCGCTTTTATACGCATGGCTAGTTTATCTCTAAAATATCTCGCTGTAGTTTCACCCATACCTGACACTCTAAAATATTCTCTCAAGAATGCCACATGTTCTACATCAAAATCATCTAATGCGACGAAAACGTCGAATTTCATTGATCTCATTTTGTAGGCCAATCCACCGATTAAATGGTCGTGGTTCCACTTGCCATGTTCGTCTTCAACGATGTAAAAAACTTCCTCGATACTATCCCAAGCCCATTCACTATTTTCCAATTTTTTTGATGTCAGTAAATAAGCGCGATGTCCGGAATTCTTTATAGATCTTAGAAAATCATTTCCCTTGAAGTACCTTGAAATGCACAATATATTGATGATTCTATCAGACATAATATCACTTTTTTATATGAAAGTCCAAATATAGAATATTGAAATGTATTCCAAAATTTTATTTTTATAATCTTCTCAATTAATATGGCACTTAAGGAAAAGTTAAAATTGTTAAGCAACCAATTATCTTGTTAAATAGATGTTAATCGAACTCCGTCTTTGGAAACTCGGTTTGATTAATTGTGTTGTTGGACATACTTTTGTATTCAAAATCAGGAAAATATTCCTTTTAATTTAAAATATTTAGTTACATTCTTAAAATCAAAAAAATAATGAGAAATTTCAAAATTTTTAGCTTATTTGCTTTAGTACTTTCACTAGCTGTGGTTTCTTGTAAGGATAAGGAAACAACAGCAACCACTGATGCAGCAAATGCTCAAGTAGCTTCTGCAGAAGGTGCTGTTCAAAATGCTCAAGCTAATGGTGTTGATCCAAATAGCACAGCTCCAGTAGCTGCTGCACCAACTGGACCAAAAACTACTGTCGCTTTTGAAGAAGACACATTTGATTGGGGTACCATCAACGATGGTGAGAAGATGACACACGTTTTCAAATTTAAAAATACTGGTTCTGAGCCATTGATCATCAGCAACGCTAAGGGAAGCTGCGGATGTACTGTTCCAGAGTATCCAAAAGAAGCAATTGCTCCAGGTGCATCAGGCGAAATCAAAGTGATTTATGATTCAAAAGGAAAAGGTTCTCCAGAAGGCAAAATGGATACCAAGAGAGTTACTATCACAGCCAATACTGATCCTATGGAGACATACTTGAACATCAAAGGTAAAGTTGTTGGAAAGGCTGCTCCAGCTGCTCCAGCCGCTGCAACAAAATAAATAAACAATTAGTCAATTAATTAAAACCACCTTCAGATTTTTTTGTAGGTGGTTTTTTTATTCTTTTGACGATTAACCATTTATAACTGAAGCACATTTTTTTACGCTGGTTTGACTTTTCTAGGAAAACCATTATTATTCCTTAACGTTTATCTAGTTAATTGTTTTTTAAGCACAGTATAATATTATGACACTAAAGAGAATCATTTGGGTGATATTGGCCTTGGCCGTAGTCGGTGGATTTATCGCCTATAAAATGTACACAAAACCACATACTGAGGTTAACGCAATGAATGCAGATTTTCAGTTGTCTGCGGCACAGTTATTTCAAGAATATAGTGAAAATGAAGATGCTGCAAATGCAAAATACTTAAATAAGGTCATAGAAGTTGAAGGTGATATCTCAGTAATAAATACACTTCAAGCTGGTTCTAGTTTCGGTTTGGAAACGGGAGATCCTATGGGAGGTGTGACATGTGAGTTTGAAGCTATGGATGCTACAAATGGACTCAATACAGGCCAAAAAGTGAAAGTCAAAGGTTTCTGTTCTGGCAAACTTATGGATGTTGTTTTGGTAAGATGTTCAATTGAGAAAATTTAACTTTTCTTTTGGTAGTTTTCTAATGGCTTTTCCGTTATTCGGTTTATAAAATATAAAATCATGAGATCATTTGTTATTTTTAGTTTTTTATTCCTCAGTTTAGGTCAATCAACTTTTGCTCAAAAGTTCTTTTCAAAGAATGCCCAGCTTTCATTTGCAGCAGGTACACCTCTTGAAAAAATTGATGCAGTCAATAAATCAGGTACTGTTGTACTAGACATTACCACAGGTAAAATAGAATCTGCTGTTTTGGTAAATGGTTTTCAATTTGATAGGGCTTTGATGCAAGAGCATTTTAATGAAAACTATATGGAATCAGCCAAATTTCCTAAAGCAATGTTTAAGGGAACAATGGACCCGAAAAGTGCTTCGCAACTTACAAAAGATGGCAAATATTCCATCAAAGTTTCCGGAGATATGACGATGCATGGTGCCACTAAGCCAATGACCACCACTGTAAATTTTGTTGTTCAACAGGGCAAAATTAAGGCAACAACAGCTTTCAATGTAGTATTGGACGACTTCAATATTAATATCCCTAGTCTTGTAAAAGATAAAGTGGCCAAAGAAACCAAAGTGCAGGTTGACGCCGATCTTCAACCGCTGAAATGATTCTTTTTTCACCATGTGGTATCGCAGTTGTCATCGAGATATGTAAATAATCATCTTATAAAATATGAAACACCTTTATCTTTTTTTGCTTTTAATGTTGACAATAGGTACCACAAATGGTCAAGATGACCTCCTCTCACTATTGGGAAATGATGAACCCACTATTTATTCCTATGCAAGCTTCAAAACCAATCGGGTGATCAACCTTCACTCTCTGGAGAATACGGCTGCAGGAGTTTTGGATTTCAAGATCAGCCATAGATTTGGAACCATAGATGGTGGAGTAGGTGAGCTTTTTGGGTTGGATTATTCCACTATGCACCTTGGATTTGATTATGGTATTTCAGACCTTTTAAGTGTTGGCATTGGAAGGGGAAGTTATCAAAAAACATACGATAGTTTTTTAAAATATAAATTCTTACGACAGAGTACTGGAGCAAAAAATATGCCGATAACAGCTGCGTTATTGTTGACTGCGGCAGTACAAACTCAAACTTGGCCAATATCAACTGTATCTCATCCATTTTCAGACCGTATGTATTATACTGGTCAGTTGATCTTAGGTAGGAAGTTCTCAGAACGATTGAGCCTACAGTTAAGTCCTACAGTTGTGCAAAGGAATTATGTGACGACAGAAGGAGAGAAGAATATGGTATTTGCATTGGGTACGGCCGGTAGATTTAAATTATCAAATAGGGTAGCTATCAATGCTGAATATATCTATTTACTACCAAATCAAGTGTCTTCAGATATTAAAAATAGTTTATCAATTGGCTTTGATATTGAAACGGGTGGCCATGTCTTCCAATTGCATTTTACGAATAGTACTTCTATGATCGAAAAGGGATTCGTAGCAGAAACAACCAATAGCTGGGCTGATGGTGGCATTCATTTTGGTTTCAATATATCCAGAGTCTTTACGGTCGTCAATAAAAACAAAGGATAAGCAATCTTCGTTTTAGTCCTTTTTAAGCTTAAAATTTAAAATATTACCCATGCTGTAGCACAGTCTACAGCGTGGTTCGTATTTATCTTTTTCACCAAGTACAACGGTGTCTTGTTCTTCAGATAACCTATACGAATGGGTAGCAAGATTGCCACAATGTGGACAGATAGCATGCACCTTCGTGATGTACTCAGAAACAGATAAGAGGGCAGGAATCGGTCCAAAAGGTCGCCCTTTGAAATCCATATCTAATCCAGCCACAATAACTCTTACACCTTTCAATGCTAGATGTTGACACACTTGCGGTAGGTCATCGTCGAAAAATTGAGCCTCATCTATTCCAACCACATTGGCATTGTCTATGTAGTCCAAAATCTCTTTACTGTGTGTGATGGGTTGGGAATCAATATAGCGATCATCATGAGAAACTACATTCTTTTCATCGTATCTTACATCTTTTGCGGGCTTGAAGATTTGTACTTTTTGGTTGGCAAAACGAGCTCTTTTAATGCGTCTTATGAGTTCTTCAGTTTTTCCGGAAAACATGGATCCGCATATGATTTCTATCCATCCACTTCTTTGTCCGCGAAAAGCAGGTTCTAAAAACATGTAATCAATTGATGAAATTCAAATGCAAAGAAATAAAAATTCCTCGATTAAAAACTTAAAATCTTGTTTAGAGTATGTTTAAAATTTATCCTTTAGCATGAAAATGTTTTATTTTGGCTACAAATTCGTTAAATATTTCGTCGAATTGCCCACATTCGACAGCAAAATTTGCCTTTTTTCGCTCAAAATAATTCCATTTTATTATCCAAAAACAAAATTTAAACATACTCTTATTACTACGAGAATGTAAAAATTATTTACCCGATAATTTTGAAATTGGGTGATATGCCCTGATGGTTTCTCTGAGAAATTGTTTGTCTAAATGTGTGTAAATTTCTGTAGTTAAAATAGATTCATGTCCTAACATCTCTTGAACAGCCCGCAAATCCGCTCCTCCTTCCACCAAATGCGTAGCAAATGAATGCCTGAATGTGTGTGGACTGATAGATTTTGAAATGCCTGCTTGTGCTACATAGGTTTTGATTAACAGGAAGATCATATTTCTAGTTAATGATTTACCCCTTCTGTTTAGAAATATAAAATCTTCATACCCTTTGGCTATTTTTAATTGGGTTCTATCGGTTTGTATATAGATATTTATTTGATTTATTGCAGCATCACCAATTGGAATCAACCTTTCTTTATTGTTTTTACCTATGACTTTTATGAAGCCTTCTTCAGGAAAATAGTTGCTGAGTTTCAGTGAAATCAATTCAGATACGCGAAGTCCACAGGCATATAGTGTTTCAAGCATGGCTTTGTTTCTATGACCGTGGTCAGAAGATAAATCGATCGACTGAAGAATATTATCTATCTCTTCATATGATAGGACGTCCGGAAGGCTACGTTTGAGCTTCGGGGTTTGCATGTGTTCCGTGGGATCATGATCTATCAAGTCCTCCAAGACTAAATACTTGTAGAAAGCTCTAACGCCTGAAATGATCCTTGCCTGACTTCTCGCTTCAAGACCCAAATCATTTATAAAATACACAAAATCCGAGAGGTTGTCCGGATGGATCGTTATGGGAGAATTGCCCAATTCTTTTAACTGGCAATATTGCATCAGTTTATTGACATCTCTCAAATAGGCCTCAATGCTATGATCCGAAAGAGATTTTTCTAATAACAAATACGCCTTAAAACCTGCCAAGCAGCTTTTCCAATCCATTCAGAATCGTTTGATTTTGTGAATTTGTTAAACTATAAATAAAGCTTGATTGTTTTGCTATTCTAAATAATTCAAAGTTTAGTGAAAATAGGAATTGTATGTTATCCCACATTTGGAGGCAGTGGCGTCGTGGCTACAGAGTTGGGATTAGGATTGGCGGATAAAGGACATCAAGTGCACTTTATCACCTATAAAAGGCCGGTGAGATTGACGAATTTCCATTCCAATGCCTACTTTCATGAAGTGACACCACCTTCTTATCCATTATTTGAATTTACTCCTTATGAAACTGCATTGGCAAGTAAAATGGCAGACGTTGTCAAATTCGAACAGTTGGATCTTCTACACGTGCACTATGCCATTCCTCATGCTGCTGTCGCTTTTATGACAAAACAAATATTGCTATCCCAAGGGATAAGAATTCCATTCATCACCACCTTGCATGGTACAGATATTACCTTGGTAGGTATCGATGGCACCTTTGCTCCGGTTGTAGAGTTCTCTATCAATAATTCGGATGGTGTGACTGCAGTTTCTCAACATCTAAAATCGGAAACAATGTCATCCTTTAATATCACAAGGGAGATAGATGTCATATATAATTTCATAGATTTTAAGCGGTTTAAGAAGACCAATAAGGACCATTTTAAGAAGGCAATAGCTCCTGATGGCGAAAAAATCATTGTACATATCTCAAATTTTAGAAAGGTAAAAAGAGTAGAAGATGTCATAGAGGTATTTAGACTCATTCGTCAAAAAATGGATGCAAAGTTATTGTTGATTGGGGATGGGCCTGAGCGTAAGTTTATGGAAGATTTGTGTAGGACTCTGAATTTATGTGAGCATATCAGGTTTTTGGGTAAGCAAGAAGCGGTAGAAGAAATTCTTGCTGTGGCTGACTTGTTTTTATTGCCTTCTGAAAGTGAAAGTTTTGGTTTAGCGGCATTGGAGGCAATGGCTTGTGAAGTACCTGTGGTTTCTTCAAATGCCGGTGGCTTACCTGAGGTCAATGTTCAAGGAGTAACAGGATTTTTAAGAGAAATAGGGGATACAAAGGGGATGGCAGATGATTGCCTAACAATATTGAGCGATGAAAAAACACATAAGGCCTTTAGTAAGAATGCCTTCAAACACGCCCATAATTTTGATATCGCAGGTATTTTACCCAAATACGAAGCTTTGTATCAGAGGGTGCTTGCTCAATCCCTAGTCTAGAAAAATATAATATTAAAATTGAGGACAGAATTGATTGTCATTGCTGTGTTCTCCAATATAAATCAAGGATACTTCCAATGACGATAGAGACTTTGGTGCGTCAATAAAATTCTTTAATGATTGGTCGTAGCTGAATCCTAAAATAAAGTTATTTCTCTCGTATCCTGCCATGATTGTAATGGATTCGGGTGCAAAACCTGAAATATTATCCACGCCTCTACCATAGATTCCTAGTAAACCATATTGGTTAGAAGTTTTTGAAAACTTATACCTGAAATTGCTTCCTAAATTGACTTCCAAGTCTTTATCTTGTTTAAGTATAATGGTTCGTGGTTCTACTGAAAATCTGTCTGAAGTTTCGATTCTTGCACCGGCATGAAAACTTAATTTAGGCTGAATAGTGCTGACTTTTACAACATTTGGATCTATGATTTCATTCAGATTATAATATGAAATATTGGGTTTGTTAAGATGAAAATACCCGACACCTAAATGGTAGCCAAATTTCTTTGACGGAGATTGAGAATAGTAGAGTCCGATTCCGAAATCTGCATACGCTTTGTTATTGGGTGGAAGCGCTTCATCGGTAGGAAGTGTATATCCATTGATGGCATTAAATTGATCGCCAAATTCCAAGTCTTCATAATTGACTGATTTTTGTGAAACACCTCCTTGAAATGCTATGCCCAAATATTGTTTTGTTTTTTCATCTAATACTTTATGGTAGCCTAAAGAAAGTGAAATCTGGTTTGTATTGAAGTCAAAATGTGTGACTCTATCGCCGAAGAATGATATACCTAATCCTACAAAGTCTTTTTCTTTCTTTTTGGTTCCGAAATTCATAGCAATCTTCACGTCGCCACTGGCTGAAAATGTTTTGAGAGGATTATCAACTGCAAAACGCCATTGATCTCTATAGATGGTTGAAATCCTGAAAGTACCGCTGTAACTGCCTACCAAAGCGGGATTCAAATTGAGTGGTGAAGCATAATATTGAGAAAAATGTGGATCTTGTGCATACATGCTTTTGGACAAACACAACACTACAGAAAAAGCGAATACAAGTTTATATAAATTGAAATTAAAGCTTGTTTGATACATTGAAAACAACTTTATTTTAAAGTGCAAATATCAGTATTAAAACGAAAATGTGGGCTGTTATTGTCCTTTTGATTTAAAAAAATGAAAATTTCAAGTGCAAGGAATCAAAAAACCCCGCTTGAAATACCATTCCAAGCGGGGTTTTATAGGTTCTATGGCTGACTTCTCTACAGTTTAATAATCTTCTCGATGGTCTGGGACTCTTCGGTTTTTATTTCGAAAAGTAATACGCCTGAATTGAATTCATCGATTTGTATTGTGGTTGAAGCATCATTTGGAGACAGTGCTTTCAGCAATTTTCCTTCCATAGAATATATATGGACTTCCAATATTTTTTCTTCAGCATTGATTTTTACCTGCTCCAAAGCCGGATTTGGATAGACTTGAACATCTTTTAGAGTGTTATCATCAACAATTCTGGTTTTATGAAGTGGGTTAATTGATAGTTGAACTTGATCTTCTATCAATGAGCTTCCATAGTATCCTGTCAAAACTACGGCATCCACATAAACTAGGTTATTATTGTCAGAACCATCGCATTCAAACGCAATCTTTGCATTATTATCGAGAGTTCCTGTCAATGTAAGTGTTGCTGTATAGTCAATGTTGTTGTTAAAATGAGAACCACTTATCAATGAATATACTGTACTCCAAGTATTTCCATTAAAGTAATTGATTTTTAAAGATTGTCCCGGCAACATGTTGACAGCATAGAATTGAAATTGGATATCAAGAGCATTATATGGTGTAAAATCGTATGAAGGTGAAAACATCGTTGATCCGGCACCACTGTTATCTCTTAATCTGATAGAATAGCTACCTTCCGGTGATATACTTCCATAATATCTGTAGCAATCGGAACCGCCGTCTGTCCAATTGTCCCATCCGCTTTCAAAGTAATGACCTGAAATTTCTTCACTACTACTTCCGCCACCACCGCCACCACATGGTGCGCATGAGCCACCACAATCTACACCTGTTTCATCTCCGTTTTGGATACCATCATTGCAAGTAGGAATATCGCTACCTACGAAGCCATAAATTTCTATTGCATCAATGTAAACGATGTCTGTATTGTCACCTGCATCCGCTTGGAAACTGATTTTTGCGTTAGAAGGAAATAGCCCAACCATAGTAAATGTTTTTGAAGATTGGGTGTTATTTGAGAAATCAGTTCCTACAACGTATTGTCTCACTGTGGTCCATGATGTTCCATCAAAATAATTCAACCAAAAATCTTCTCCTGCCTCGAAACTTGTGGCATAAAACTTAAATGATATTGCCACAGTGTCAAAAGTAGAAAGATCAAAGGTAGGTGAGGTCATTGTTGATGCGGCACCTGTTTTATTTCTCAGACGAATAGAGTAAGTGCCTTCAGGAGACAAGCTTCCTCCATACCTATAACAATTAGATCCTCCGTCTATCCAGTTGTCCCACCCACTTTCAAAGTAATGGCCGGCAACAAGTGTGCCTTCATTGCCACCAGTATCGCAAGGAACACAAGAACCGCCACAATCTACTCCGGTTTCATTGCCATTTTGTATGCCATCATTGCATGTATCACTACCTCCTGAACAAGCTGTAAGGCAAGAAGCATTGGATACTTCTGAGCGGATAACATTGCCGGGTTGCGGTCCAAACCCCAAATTCAAATTGATACCTGCACTTGTCAAGTGGCAGTAGGACATGATGGTACCACCTCCTTGTGGAATGCCCGGATTTGGACAGCTTCCTTCCGTGGTATAACATCCATCGATGGCAGTATTATTGCCATTCCAGGCACATGCATGTGTGTGATTCGAACCCATCAAATGCCCAAATTCGTGGGTACATACCATGACAGACCAACTATAGGTAGGTACATTTTGGTACGTTGATGAAATGCCAGCATATGACATACTATAATCGGGATTTGACCTACATAGACCATCTAGGTAGGCGATGCCACCGCTTGCTTGATAAGATAGCAGCTGTGCTAAATCTCCATTGAATCCTTGTCTGTAGGCTGTAAATTGACTTAACATTCCGCTAGATGTAGTGGAAGTATATGGGCTTTGTGATGTCCAAATGACGATATCAGAAACAGTGACATTGATTTGCTCATTTGCGTATAAAGTCGCAACTTGATTGAAAAGTCCAGTGACGTAATTTGTGGTAGCCGATATAGAACCTTTATTATTGTATATGTCTGTATTTACTTCCAAATATAAATTTACACAATTATTCAGATCTCTTTCAGAATGGTTGTATCTGAGCTGTTCTGCGCTGTAATTTAGATTGTTGTCCTCTGTCATACATTCAAAGTGATTCAGCGATGCTATTTGTTGATCTTCATATAAGATGTGATAGTCATTGTCCTCCAACTTTCCTAAGACGAGATTTCCATTGAATCTATTAGAAGATATGAGACCCATCACTTCACCATCAAACACAGAAAGAGCCACTATGCTGGTCATATCTCCTTGTATGATACCACGGTAATGCTTTCCTGTGTTGATTGATACTGCTTGCATACTTGGGGCTATGCGGATGGAAGCACCCACGGACAATGGGTTTACTTCCACTAAATCTAAAGTTATATTTGTTTCATTTTCCAATGGTAACTGTAAGTTGATATGAGGAGCTTCCTCATTTATCAGTGCTTTTATCTCTTCCGGATTCACTTCAAGAACTTGCGCTACTTTTAATTCATTAGGTAGGACAACATTACTGCGTTGAGTAGATTTTTTCCATAAAATGTAAGATTTTGAAACTTGTTTTTCTTGGGCAATAGTCACTAAATCGATTGGTTTAAGGCTTTGTGCAAAAGTAAAAAGAACGGTCAACGACAAGACCATTGTTAAAATGTGTTTCATAAATTTTATTGGATTTTTGTGGTTAAAACTCTTATAATAATAATGAATTGAAATACAATTTTTCTGTGCACTTCAAATTTTTTAAAACTAGACGATGCAATTTTAATGCAATATTTCATTGTAATATAATAAAAATCAATGAATTGTATAAAAATGGTCATTTACCCTTACGGTTTTTAAGGGTAATTACGGATGAAGTGACTAACTAAGTTTTGTAAAAATTCTGAACCTGAAAAAGATTGTAACTTGGCAACCAAACTTTCTTATCGGCTGTTTCAATAGGAGTCATGAGTGAATATAAAAATAAGATAAAAGTAAAAGTTGGCGATGTATTGCCATACTTTAATGCATTTTTGGACGACGGAAAATCAATTGATGAGAGTTATTTCAAAAATTCTAAATACGTGTTATTTTTTTATGGTACAGATGGATCCCCAACCTGTACCAATGAAGCTAAAAGTGTTGCAAACGCATATCATGAGATTCAAAAAATGGGATTTGAAGTCATTGGAGTCAGTCGGGACACGGTAAAATCACACCAGAAATTTATTCAGAAGGAGAACCTTCCTTATCGATTGGTTGCTGATCCGGAGTTGCATCTACATAATGTCTTTGGTGTTTATGGCCCCAAGATATTTATGGGGAAAGAAGTCATGGGCATTTACAGGACCACATTTTTTATCAATGAAAAAGGAGTGATAACCCATATTATCGAAGATGTAGTATCCAAGCAACATGGAGATCAAATTTTAGCAGTTTTGAAAGAGATTTGATATGGAAGATGTACTGAAATTTTCAGCTTCTCAACTGCATGATGGCATTTCATTTAGAGATGAATCCGTTTTAATTACAGATAATAATGGAAAAGTACTCAGTATTGAGTCATGGGCAGATCACGATCCTGTCACTGTTAGGAAGGTGGATGGCATTCTTTGCCCGGGTTTTGTCAATACACATTGTCACTTGGAATTGTCTCATATGCGTGGGAAGGTTCCTACCGGTACAGGTTTGATTCCATTTATCAAAGAAGTAGTCACCCAAAGAGGTTTCGATGAAGAAGAGATTTTTGAAGCTATTCAAACTGCTGATAAAGAAATGTATGACAATGGAATCATGGCAGTAGGAGACATTTCTAATAGGTCAGATACTGCCATTGTAAAAGCCCAATCCAAGTTGCAATACTTTACTTTTGTTGAGCTCTTTGATTTTATGAATCCTAATCATACTGAAAGGGTTATAAAAGATGGAGGCGATGTTTTAAAGTCTTATAGCGTAGGTGAAAAAGATATGAAATCAATGGTTCCACATGCTCCGTATTCCATTACCAAAAACTTGATGCATTATATCAATCAGGTCAATCCTGAAAACTCTAGAATAAGCATACATAATCAAGAGACTCATGAGGAAAACCTTATGTTTCTCAATGGCGAAAGAGATTTTTTAAACTTCTTTGAAAGTTTTGGAAAGCAGAAATTAGACTTTACACCTTTAGGAAAAACATCAATCCACTATTTAATTGAAGGATTGAAACCTTCATTAAAACCAATTTTTGTGCATAACACACAGACGAGTGCAGAAGATGTAATGGCCGCTTCCAAACATTTTCATGAGACTTTTTGGGCAACCTGCCCAAACGCTAATTTGTATATCGAGAACTCTTTGCCTAAGTATGCAGACCTTTTAAAACAGCCCATCACTATGACGATTGGCACTGACTCATTGACATCAAATTGGAACTTGTCAGTCTGGGATGAGATATTGACTATTAGTAAATATGCTTCTTACATCCCGATAGAAGAACTCATAAGATGGGGAACAATTAATGGCGCAAAAGCTCTGGGTTTTGAGGATACTCTTGGCAGTTTTAAGATTGGAAAAACACCTGGGGTGGTATATATTGACCTTGAAAACAGGGTGAAGAGGCTGGTATAATTCCAGTTCTCCGGATTTTGTTATAAAAAATCCATTCGTTATTTTAATCAATTTCTGCCCATAAATTTATTTTTATCGTATCTTTACGAGTCTATTCCCCGCCAAAGATTATATTGATTTCACAATTTTTATGTGTATGCACCTTATTAATATATAAGAAATTAATATGAAGCCTTTTCTATTTATTACATTTTTGATGTTATTTGTTTTCCCATTATCTGCTCAAAACGCTGTGGTGGGAACAGGATTTTCTACTGGATGGGGTGGTGGAAGTTGCCCTACAGGAAGTTCCAATTTCAATTATTTATCTGCATCTTACGGCACAAGTCTAGGTGGTGTTTTATCTCCCAATGGTACCGGATGGCAATATTTTAGAATGGGCATTGCTTGGGATGCAATCACTCATCAGCGTGCAATAACCATTGGTAGTGATGTAACCGTTGTGCCTGAGCAAGAGTACATGTTGAATAGTAGCTGTACAACTTCAGGAGCTATGAAAGTGAACATCACAAGTACTTCAGACAAATACGTTTTCAAAACATCACAAGGTGGTACCAATCCTGAAGGAAGATTTATATTATTTAAAGTTGGTGGTTATCTGAAAAATGTACTTAGTGTAATGCAATCACCGCAGAATGGAAATGTAACGGCTTCTAATGTGGTGACGGTTTTGGCCACTACAGATGGAGTATTACCAACAGGTCAAAAACTGTATTTAAGATATACATCTAATAATTGGGCATCATCGACTATACTACCGATGGAAGGGATAGGAACCCTTTTCAAAGCTCAGATTCCGGCAAATACCACAGGGACCAATGTTCAATATTATATTTTGACATCGTCACCCACAATATCTTTATCCTCATCCAATGTGGATTTTTATACTTTTAATGGTAATAATAACAATGGCGCAAACTTTTCTTATACCGTCACATCAACACCAAAAGTAACTGTGAGTCCGGTATTTCCATCTCCAACGAATGATGTGACTATAGATTTTTATGCTGCCGGAACAGACCTTGCAGGGGAAGCCAAGGTTTATCTACATTCCGGGGTTTCTACCACATCAACCAACCCAAAGAATTTCAGTCAGACGATTGGAAATTGGGGACAAGATGATGGAATTGGAGCAATGACTTCAGTTGGTACTGATCATTGGCGGAAAGTGTTGTCACCTAATTTGATTGGATATTTTGGTGTAGATGTCAGTAATGATATTTTTGGGTTGAATTTTTTGTTTAGGAGCGATGACGGTAATTTAAAAGAAGATAATAGTGGGAGCAATTATTTCAATGCTGTCAATACAGGATTATATTGTATTTTACTTCAACCTTCCAATGGTTCTATTTCGGTGCAAACAGGTTCCACTACCCATATCAGTGCTCAAGGTACAAATGTAGCAGATAACTGGATATTGAAAGACACAACAGGGGGACAAAACATCGTAATAACAAATATCACCGGTGGAAATACTTTTGATTATAACCTTTCTGTAACTTCTGTTGGGACAAAATCCTACTTGTTAGAATACCATGTTGGAGCAGTGACGAAGTATAAAACCTTTCAAATAATTGGATTCAATGCACCCCAAGTGATTGCTAGACCTTACGAAAAACCCGGCATCTACTACAACACCCAAGATCCAACTAAAGCAACTTTAATCCTTCATGCTCCAACATATACACGGTACTTGAATGGAAATGGTGTTCAGACAGGCTGGAATAATAGTACGCCTAAAAACTCAGTACATGTTATTGGAGATTTCAATGATTGGACTCCCAGCCAATCTTATTTAATGCACGTGGATCATGATGGTTGGAATGGAACATCAGATGCGGACAATGATGGTGATAGAGGTGATTATTGGTGGATTGAGCTTCAAGGATTGACACCGGGACAGGAATATGTGTTCCAATATCTTATTGATGGTTACTTAAAAGTGGGCGACCCATACTGTGCTAAGGTATCTGATCCTGATGATGCAAACATACCTTCTAGTGTATATCCCAATTTGATTACGTATCCTGCTGAAGCAGTGGATAGAGCATCTGTACTTCAAACCGGCCAAAGTAGTTATACATGGAGTGCATCCGCATTCACACATCCGGATAAAGATGAATTGAATATTTATGAGCTGCATTTTAGAGACTTCACTGAAGAGGGCACATACTTGGCGGCTATAGATAAATTGGATTATATCAAAGGATTAGGAGTGAATACCATTCATGTGATGCCAGTTTCAGAATTTGAAGGGAACAGCAGCTGGGGTTATAACCCAAATTTTTATTTTGCTCCTGACAAAGCATATGGGACAGCCACTGATTTAAAAGCATTTATTGATGCATGTCATGCTCGTAAAATATTAGTTGTAAATGACCTAGTTCTCAACCATGCCTTCTTCTCAAATGTGATGGCAAAAATGTATTGGAACTCCATATATAATAGACCTGCTGATGACAATCCATGGTTTAATCCGACCCATAAAATGGTAAAAAGTGACGCCGGACATTGGGGTGCCGATTGGAATCACGAAAGCATCCATACCCAAAAAATGGTAGATTCTATATTGGGATATTGGATTACTGAATTCAATTTTGATGGATTTAGATTTGATTTTACAAAGGGATTTGGACAAACCGATCCCAATAGTTTTCCACCGGGTGATGATTGGGCCAGCTCATATAATCAAGACAGAATAGACCTGTTAAAAAGGATGATCAATACAATGTGGTCTCATTATCCGGGTAAAATAGCCATATTCGAGCATCTTGCTGTTCCTTCCGAAGATAAGGTTTTGGCTGATTTTGGTATCCTGATGTGGAGCGGTGTAAGCCATCACAATGATTTAAAAAACTTCATTTTAGGTTATAATACTGACAATACAAATATCTACGAGTCCGGAGTGTATAATTCTCCTTCTAGAAATTTTGCTTATCCTCATTGGATGAGTTATGGAGAAAGCCATGATGAAGAGCGTCTAGGATATGAGTTGATGCAGTATTTCAATGGTACAAAGAACAAGGATAATATGATCGATAGACTGAAGATTGCCTATGGATTTAATCTTTGTTTGCCTGGGCCACGAATGACCTGGCAGTTTGGAGAATTGGGATACGATTATAGTATAGAATACAATGGACGTACCGGAGAAAAACCAGTTCGTTGGGATTATTATGACGATACTAAACGCAGGGAATTATATACTCTGATATCTAGAATCTACAAAATGCGTGCAAAGCATGATATGTATTCTACAGCGCCCGATTATGGAAATATTGGTCTCGGAGCAGGAAATATAACAACACCACGTGTGATGAGACTATCATCTAATGATGGATATCATGCGATCGTAGTGGCAAATTTGGACCCCGCAGCTGCACACAATGTCACACCAAATTTTGACGTGACAGGGACTTGGTACAGGTATAATGGGTTGGTGGATGAGTCATCTTATGTAGTCACATCAGCAAATCAAAATGGCACCTATACTTTGCAACCTTCGGAGATGATGTTATTCACAAGTTTTAAAATAGATGATTGTACTGATGTCAGATCAACAACAGATTCCGGGGACTATAGCTTGAGAAGTGCTATCCAATGCGCCAATTCGGGTGATGTCATAAATATAGAGTTTCCATTATACAATGATACTATACATTTGAACAGTACTCTCATCATTGATAAGAATGTTGAGATTGTAGGTTTTGGTGCCCAAAACATTACAGTTGTAGGGGATTTTTCCGGAATATTATGTCAAATTGCTGCTGGAAAAACGGTGACAATTGATGGAATTCAATTTCATTGTGCTGATGGTTCCGGTGATGGACGTTGTTTCTATAATTTAGGAGACTTACATTTAAATAATGTATTGATGCACGATCAAAGCACATCAAGTTTAGGTTCGGGATATTTTAATGGAAGTAATTCAACATTACAAATCTCTGATAAGGTAGATATTATAAAAAATTGATACCCGTTCCAAGTATTATTTCTAAAACTCATCATCAAAATGCTCTATTCTGACTAGTGTGTCGGTTGCATTAGATAAAGCATCATATTTATCACAATCCAACTCGATGAGATCTCCTTCCGGTTTCATAAAAATGCTGTTTTTGGCGTATGCAAGCCTATTGTCGTTTTCTATTTTTTTCAATAACTTCGCGAAAAATGGTCTTGCCATAGTAGCACCTTGACCATCCTGAATATTCGTAAATCTGATGAATTCTTGATCGCCACCCACCCAAGTAGAAATGACAAGATCCGGAGTAAAACCTACAAACCATCCATCTTTATAATCATTGGTAGTTCCAGTTTTTCCTGCAATTTCCGTTTTGAATTGGTTTTGGATGGCACTGGCTACATATTGCAACATATTTACTATCACGTAATTATAATTAGGGTTGATGGCTTTTTTCTGTTCGGGGACCGATGAATAAATGATTCTACCATTTTTATCTTCTATTTTCGTTACAAAAATGGGTTTTGTGTGGATGCCTTCGTTGGCAAATGTTGTATAAGCACTCGCCATATCCATTGCGGAAAGTTCAGGCGTACCCAAGCAGATAGAAGGATAATTTGGGATTTTTACAGGATCAATTCCTAAGTTTTGGCATAAATTTTTTACTGATGTAACGTTGCCGATTTCTTTCATTAGGAAGACTGAAACCGTATTTTTTGACTCCTTGAGTGCTTGTCTCAGCGTATAGGCTTGTCCTGTATATTTATTGTCAGAATTGGATGGACACCATGTGGATGCAAGGTTGAAATTTGGATCATTAGCCTGTATGCATTGCTTCGTATCTGTAACTTTAAAGCATGGTGACATGGCATTTTCTATGATTGCAGTAGAATAAATAAATGGCTTAAAGGTAGAACCCACTTGCCTATTTGAATTGACGTGGTCATACTGGAAATACTTGTGGTTGATGCCACCAACCCAAGCCAATATGCTTCCATTTTTCGGATCGACAGCTACAGAACCGATCTGCATATGTTGGAGATGATATTTGATGCTATCCATCGGAGTCATTTCCACAATTTTTTCACCGATATCATTATATGCAAATACTCTCATTTTAATTTTTGAATTAAAATCAGTATTGACTTTTTTCTGCATTTTGTTCCATTGGGATTGCAAGGTAGGCCATAAGTCACTTGCCAAAATTTTAGTGTAAACGTCGTATTGATAGTCTGTAATTGATTTCTCTGAGAGCAATTTTTTCAAATGGCTCTTATTTTTTGAGGCCTCATAAAGTCTAAAAATATCGGCATCATTCAAGCTGAATCCATCGTAAGCATTGGATATATCATTGAATATTTTACTCATAAAACTTTGTCTGATAGTTTTATATCTATCTGATTCCTTCATCATTTGAATCATAGCCTTTTTCCTGATTTCCACTTGGGTTTTATCTGCTCCATAGGTGAGAATATCTTTGCCACTCCAAATCTTGAAATATTTTGCCTGAAGTTGTGACATGTGCTCTGTCATGGCTTCTTCAGCATATTTTTGGATTCTTGAGTCTATGGTTGTGTATATTTTGAGTCCATCTACATAAAGATTGTACTTGCTGCCATCAGGTTTTCTGTACTGATCTTGGTCCAACAGATTTTTTAACCATTTTGTCAATTCTGATCTGAAATAGGGTGCAATGCCATCATAATGGACTTCTCTTTTGAAGTTCTCTCCGCTGATTTGTTTTACTCTTTTATTGAGATACTCATCTTCTGTGAGAAATCCATTTTTAACCATTTGCTTGAGAACAACGTTCCTCCTGGCAAATGCATTTTCAGGGTTGAGATGTGGATTGTAAAGCCTTGGATTTTTAAGCATCCCTATGAGAACTGCTGCTTCTTCCGCTTGTAAATCTTTTTGATTTTTACCAAAGTATGTTTTTGCCGCAGCACCTATACCAACAGCATCATACAAAAAGTCGCTTTTATTAAGATACATCGCCAAAATTTCTTCCTTGGTATATCTTTTTTCAAATTCAATGGCGATAACCCATTCTTTGAGTTTTTGCCAGACTCTTTTTATGAAATTACTTGATCTTTGGGTAAAAAATAATTTTGCCAATTGTTGTGTTATGGTAGATGCGCCACCTTTCTTTCCCATATAGACTATAGCTCTCATTGTGGCTCGGAAGTCAATGCCGGAATGGTTGTAAAATCTTTCATCTTCTGTGGCAACCAATGCTTTGACCAGAATGGGGTTGAGCTCATTGGGTTCTACCCATTCGCGATTAAATTTAAATACCTTTCCGAATACTTGATTATCAGAAGAAATGAATTGGGATGCAATTTCGTACTTCGGGTTTTCTAACTCTTCAGTATCAGGCAGCAATGTTTTGGATATAAATAAAAACACCAAAATTATACTGGTGATACCGATAATGAAGGTACCTACTATCCATTTTAAATACGGTGGCTTTTGTTGCACCGGATCAGATTTTTTTATTGATGGCATGTATCTGCTGAGAGGTTTGTCATTGTTTAACCATAAGAATGTGCCAAATGTTGTCTTCTAGATATTCTATGTTGCTATCTACAAAACCAAAAGACTCGTAATATAATTTGAGATATTTTTGCGCACTGATTTTTATTGGATGATCGGGATATTGCATTTTAAGGGTAGAAATGGCGGCTTCCATCATTTTTTTTCCGTATCCTTTCCCTCTTACTTCCTGTGATGTGATCACCCTTCCTATGGATGTGGCATCTGGATATGATATTCCTTTCGGCAAAAGCCTACAATAGCAACAAAGCTTCTTGTTTTCAAATCCTAATACATGAAGACTATCCAAATCTTTGCCATCTGCATCCAAGTAAGGGCAATTTTGTTCAACCACAAAGACTTCTTGACGCAACCGCATAATCTCGTAAAGTTCCACTAAACTAAGCTCTTCAAATGGTCTTATAGAAAATGTCAATTCTGATGATGACATGATATCAGATGTATGTGTCTTTGATTTGGTAGGTGCCTTTACAACCAATATCTGTGGTTTTGTTTTCAAACAAATCTTCAAACATGGTACATTCCAAATCATGAGAATAAAATATATGCTGGTAAGGCATCTTCAGTGAGGATGGATTGATAGACCTTCTGCTATTTTGCAAATTGGTTTTTGTTCTAAAATTCATGACATCAAATGACCAGTAAACTTGGTTGAATTCACCGCTTACGATGGTATGTGATTGCTTGTAAATAAGATGATTTGCAATAGTGCTAAGCTCTTGTGATGATGTATTGCTGGACGAAGTACTGAGTGATGGCGTAATATAAGTGGATAGAATATTGAATTCAGCACTATTTTTACTTATTAAACATTGCAAATTGGGGTTTTTATCGTATAAAATGGTATCAGTATTTAGTATTGGATATGCTGAGAAAATAGCTTTCCCGTACACATCATCCTTTGTATAGGTACTATAGTATGGTTTATAATTTTTTGAAATTACCTTTAGGACTTTATCCCAATCGGGTGTGTATTCATAGACGATTACTGCATCAATAGTGGAATCTTTCAGAATGTTCCAAAAATTTTCCACATCGGAAACGGCTGCTAAATTTATGTGTGCAATGCTGACTTTTATTTGCTGATTGATTGTTGGGTTTTTAAGATTGTCATTGGAAGCATTTTTCAGAAATAAGGCCAAAATACCTGCACATCCGAAACTGGTAAAAAGTACGGTTCTATTACCTATGATTAACCCGATAATCCCTGACAGAATCAGCATCAACATAAAGTGCACCAAATAATCTTGAATGTCTCTGATATAATTGGTTTGCGGAAAAAAGACAACACTGAGAGTGGTGAGGATGAAGAAGGAAGCAACAATTCTATTGCCGAATAACAAATACTTTTTCACTCTTTTATCTAATTAACCATAATGATGACGTGTTTAAACTCCAAAACATCTCCATCCGGGTGAAATAATCTACTGAATATGACATACATTCCTGTTCTTAATCTTTCTTGATTTGATAATGTTCCATCCCATTTTAAAAATCCGCTAGTACCAAGTAAAGTATTTTGTTCTAAATCTGCTAAAAAAGCACCTTCTGAATCATAAACTTTTACGGAAGCCAAATATCCACTCTTGTCTAATAAATAATTGAATGAGACAAAGTCATCAATTCCATCGCCGTTTGGGGATATGGTTGTGATGTCAGGAGTAAAACTTATAGATGAAGGAAGGTTTCCATTTTTGAAATTAGAATTTCTGTAACCTGGTGTTGCATAATGATAGCTGCTGGCTGCAGACTGCCAATTATTGGCATCATTTGTATTGCCATCGATGACAATTTTTTCAAGGCTTACTCCTTTTGTGTCATCTATGAAAGCATTGTGCATGGAAACGTCATAATCAAAGGAATCAATAGTTATCGATGTCTGATTTACAAAAGAAAGGATGCTGATATTAGCGCCATCAATGTTGAGCGATGGTAAATCTCCTTGTAAGAAATGCGCATCACTTGGTGGTCCGTAGGTGTCGATAAGGAAACTAGTATCTTTTGAAATGGCTATATATTGTTCAGGGAAAAGAATTGACTTGGTCGTCAAAGTTTTTTGTTCGTTTTTTTGACTATTTTTAATGACTAAACCGTCCAATTTCAGAAATTTGTCAGAGCGATTATAAATTTCTACAAAATCTTCTCCTCCTGAGTATGGATTAGTAAGTACTTCTGTAATTTTTAAATCTCCCACATCCGGACGAACCGTCAGTACAAAGTCTTGCGAAGTATTGAGAATATTTCCGGAATTGTCAGAAAGGCCGCTAATCTGTATGGTGTATTGGGTTCCACTATCGAAGGTATTTGGATTAAACAACAAACTGACTTTATTCGGCTGAGAAGTGGAAAATGAGACAGAAGTTGGTTTCACATTTCCGGGAGTTATCGAGTAATTTCCTATTACTTTTGCTGAATTTTCTGAAATGGGTTCAGAAAAAAACAAGTCTAACTTTTGGTCATCAATTGCTTCTAATGAGGCCAAATAAGGTGCAATACTATCTCTTACTATTGTTCTGATGATAAGGTCATCATAGAAAAATTTATCTGCTCTAGTGGAAGTGTAGTTTGCAAATATGCCAAAATAAGACTTCGGTGGGAGAGAAAGGCTAGGATCTTGAAAATTGATTTCAGACTTAAGAAGAATGCCATCAGTATAATTTGTTTCAATGTTCCAAACGCCGTCTCTGTAAATTTTACATCTAAGCCACACATCGGAAGGGTCAGTTGACATAGTGCCCAAAGTACCCGTAGCCAACAATGTAGAAACACCATTATTAACCTTATATATCATCAAGGCGTCATTACTGCCGTTTTCTCCTACCTTTAGGTAATAGCCATTGGCCATATTTTCATTGGGCGAATCCATTATCAAGTAGATTTTGGAATAATTGTCATTTGAAGGTGCAAACCCCATTTTCAAATAAAAAAATATTTCAATGCTGTCTTTTGGCATGTCGTATGCCCTGTAAATGTAGGATGAGCCGGCTGCTGGAGCTGAAAGCTGCAATTGGTTGTTTGATAACTTAAAATTTGAAATATCACCTTGCCAACCTTCACTCCAATTGGCGTTATTGAAGTCTTGCGCATATTGACCATGCATCCTAGGTCCGGAAACGATGAAAATAAAAAGAAAGAGATTAAAAAATAATTTAAAACTAATATTTAATGAAATTCTATCTTTGCGGCTGCAAAAATAAGAACGATTCAAAATTGCAGATTTTATTTTCAATACCATGATTTTTATAACAATAAAGTAATATCAACAAAGGTAATGAGAATATTGGTATCATTTTGAATTGTGATAGTTTTTTAAAAGCAACAAAAATAATTTAATCATGAAACTAGCAGTTGTTGGTGTTACAGGTTTGGTTGGCGGTATGATGAATAAGGTATTGGAAGAATTTCAATTTCCATTTGATGAATATTTGCCTGTCGCTTCTGAAAAATCTGTGGGCAAACAAATAGAATTCAAGGGTAAGGAATATCGTGTTTTATCCATGGATGAAGCAATAAGTCAAAAACCTGATATAGCTATATTTTCAGCAGGTGGGCAAACTTCTTTAGAATGGGCTCCAAAATTTGCAGAAGTAGGTTGTTTTGTCATTGATAATTCGAGTGCTTGGCGGATGGATCCAACTAAAAAACTCATTGTACCTGAAATAAATGCTAATCAGATTACTTCCGACGATAAAATTATAGCAAACCCAAACTGTTCTACCATACAAATGGTTATGGCGCTTTGGCCGCTGCATAAAGCATTTCAGATCAAGAGATTGGTTATCTCAACGTATCAATCTTTTACCGGAACCGGTGTAAAAGCTGTAAAACAATACGATTCAGAACGCAGAGGTGTGCAACAAGACAAAGAGGAGATGGCTTATCATTATCCCATTTTTGCCAATTGTATTCCACAATGTGATGTTTTTGTGGAGCATAATTATACAAAAGAAGAGATGAAACTCGTTAATGAAACACAAAAGATTATGAATGATGGAGGAATCAAAATCACGGCGACTGCAGTCAGAGTACCCGTTGATGGTGGTCACTCCGAGAGCGTAAATGTAGAATTCTCAAAACCTTATAGCTTGGAAGATGTTTATACATTGCTCAATTCCGCACCTGGAATCACCGTCTTGGATGATGTCAATGCACATATTTATCCCATGCCATTATTCGCAAAAGACAAAAATGATGTATTTGTGGGCAGAATAAGAAGGGATTTGTCTATAGAAAATGGATTGAATTTATGGATAGTAGCGGACAATCTTAGGAAAGGCGCAGCAACGAATGCAGTACAGATTGCTCAATATTTGGTAGCACAGAATTTGGTATAATTTTAGATATTATTTATTACTTTACACAGTTTATTTATTGATTTTAAAGAACACCGCACATGAGACGCAAGTTAGTACTTTGGGGTACGAATGAAAAGGAAGAGAAGATTTTAGTCGCATTAGAATTGCTTGAGAAGCAAAATGAAGTAGATATTTACACTTTTAATGAAGCTGAAGCCACCGAGTCTTTTTACAAGGAATTGAGTGAAAACTGGACCAACGATAAGGAAATCGAGTTTCCGGCACATTACCACAAGATTGTAAGAAAACTCTCAGTCACGGATAGTATATTACCTGATGAGATCAAGGTGGACAAAACAGATCAGATCAATAGAGCCCAGACAGAATGGCATTTTGTAGTACTTTCATCTAAGTTATATGAAATGTATAAATCTGAGCTCGAGGAACTAAAAGAAAAAGTTGAAAAACTGACTTCATTTGATCAAGACGTATGGAGTGATTTGAAATCCTTTTGGGGCAAGGTACAAACACAGGTCAATGAGAAGAACCTTTTCAGAGAACAAGGTGCGGCATTGAGGGACAAAACCAATCATCTTTTTGATAAACTCAAAGAATATAAAAAGTCACTGGATGAAGAATTTGAGACCCAATCAAAATCATTTTTTGATAATTTCAAGCAGGAACTGACTGAAATTGAAGAAAAAATAGAAAAAGGTTTTGGGCTAAGTCCGCTCTTTGAAGATTTAAAGAAAATACAAGCCAAGGTCAAAGATGTCAAGTTTACAAGGGAAGATAGAACTGAAATATGGAACAGTATTGACGTAGCCTTCAAAAAACTTAAAGACAAAAGAGGCAGCCAAGCAGGCTCCGGAGCCGGTAGTCATGTGTCTAGGTTAGAGTCCAGGTACAAAGGATTGATTGCAGCAATGCAGAAAATGAAGCGTTCCATCGATTTAGATAAAAAAGACTTGGATTATCAAAATAAAAAGGTAGGCGAAAGTGATGGTCAGTTAGAATCACTTTTGCGTCAAGCTAAAATAAATATGATAGATGAGCGGTATAAATCCAAATTAGAGAAATATACCGACATGGAAAAGACAAAGGTTGAAATAGAACAAAAGTTGGAGAAGGAAAAGCGAAGGATGGCTAAAATAGAGAAAGTAGAAGAGGCAAAAGATATTGTAAAACAGAAAATTGCTTCAGATATTTCAGAACAAGCCAAACAATTTGAACCAATTTCTGATGACTTAGCGAAAGCAGCCAGTGAGATTTCTGAGTCTAAAAAGAAAAAAGGAAGTAGCATGCTGGCATCCTTAGCTGAATCTGCTGAGAATTTTATGGAAGACGTCGTAGATTCCGCCAAAGCCATTGCTGAAGTCGTGGGGGATAAATTGGAGGACCTTGCTGATAAATCAGGAGATATGGTAGAAGATCTTTCAGACAAGATGGCAGACGTAGCGAAAGCAGCAAAGGAAGAGTTGACAGAAGTGTATGAAAAGGTTGAAGATAAGGTAGAAGATTTAGCAGAAAATGTGAAATCCTCTATTTCAGAGACAGAAGAAGATACCTTAACTCTCAAAGATAACGAAGAAGAATAGTTTTCTGAATAGTTTAATTTAAAAAAGAAATGCCTTAGAAATTATGTCCCTACATTAACATAATTCTAAGGCATTCTTAGTATATAAAAATTTGCAATCATCAAATTTGTATTGAGAAAAAAGCGAGGTCGAATTAGCATTCGCACCCCGCATAACCCCAAAAAACCAATTGAAAAACAATTAAATTTTATCCACTTTTGGAATATGTGTATTTTATCAATTGTTGTTATGACGAATTGATTTTTATGGACACACATTTTTTTTAAAAATTTTTTAAAATTTTTTTTTGAAGTCTAAAATAACTTTCTTTTGCAAGGAATGTGGAGCTGAATCAGCCAAGTGGATTGGCAAATGTCCTTCCTGTGGTCAATGGAATACTTACGTAGAAGAAGTCATTACCAAGACTTCTACCACAAAGAGGTCATGGGGCGCTGAGAATAAAGGAGATAAAAATATACCAATTTCAATTTCAGAGATTGGCTCTGAACCAATCAAGAGAATAAATACAGGAAGTGCTGAGTTGAATAGAGTTTTGGGTGGTGGCTTAGTTCGAGGTTCCATCATTTTGATTGGCGGTCAGCCCGGAATTGGAAAATCCACACTCATGCTTCAGGTAGCTCTATACCAAAAATCAAATGTTCTTTATGTTTCAGGTGAAGAAAGTGCTGAGCAGATAAAGCTTCGTGCCGATAGAATAAGGCATACCAATCCGGCATGTTATATATTAACTGAGACAAATGTCCAAACTATCCTACAGTCTGCTCAAAAATTATCACCTACTATGGTGATCATAGATTCCATCCAAACCTTAGAATCTCCGCATGTGGAATCCACGCCGGGTAGCATCACACAAGTAAGGGAATGTACCGCTGAACTACAAAGATTTTCTAAGGAAACCAATATTCCTGTTTTCATTATTGGCCACATAACTAAGGAAGGCGGTATAGCAGGACCAAAGATTTTAGAACACATTGTTGATGTTGTGCTTCAATTTGAAGGGGATCAACACTATGCATATAGGATTCTAAGGACGATAAAGAATAGATTTGGCTCAACAGATGAGATAGGGATCTACCATATGGAAGAGGGAGGTCTCAGAGAGATCAATAATCCATCTGAAATGCTCATTTCTCCCGAAGATTCTGCATTAAGTGGCAGTACCATTGCGGCATCTATAGAAGGTTTAAGACCACTATTGATTGAGACTCAAGCTCTGGTAAGTCCGGCGATATATGGCAATCCACAACGTTCGTCCACGGGTTTTGACCTCAGGCGATTAGCCATGTTGGTTGCGGTTTTGGAGAAAAGATGTGGCCTTCCCTTTGGGCAAAATGACATTTTCCTCAATATTGCAGGAGGCATCAAAGTAGCAGATCCATCCATTGACTTGGCTATTATTGCTGCCTTGATATCATCATTACAAAATGTCCACATCCCTAAAAAATGGTGTTTTGCCGGTGAAGTGGGACTTTCCGGAGAAATCAGACCTGTCAGCAGGGTGGAACAACGCATAGCAGAAGCATCTAGACTCGGTTTTGAACAGATTTTTATTTCAAAGTATAAATCCGATAGTGTAAAACACAAGAAATTTGATGTCAAAGTCACGGTGCTTTCGAAAGTGGATGATTTATTGACGGAAATATATAGATAATGGATTCATTTGATATTTCGCATAAGATAGTTTCTCACCCGCATCCGAAAAATCCTGACGCTATTTTCAGCATTCTTATACCTTCATGGAAGAATTTTCAACATTTGAAGTTATTGGTTGAATCAATTCAAAAAAATAGCTCATTTCATCACCAAATTTGCGTTCATCTCAATGGTCACTGTGATCAAAGTGTATCCTTCCTAAAGCAAGAAAAGATTTCTTTTACTATTTCACCGGAAAATGTAGGCGTATGTGTGGGCACCAATGCAGCCTCTTCTTTGGCCAAATGTGACTACATATTAATTCTAAACGACGACATGTATGTGGCTCCTGGCTGGGATGCATACCTTCTCCAACAAATACAGAAAAGGCAAGGTGATCTTTGGTGTCTGAGTGGTACCATGATAGAATGGGAAGACAAGCATAATCCTTGCGTAATTGTGGGAAAAAACTATGGAAAAAATGCAGAGACCTTTGATGAAGCCTTGTTTTTGGAAGAATATGACAGTTATTCCCACGAGGATTGGAATGGATCACAATGGTATCCATTGGTTGTGCCAAGATCAATTTGGTCTCTTGTTGGAGGTCTTAGTGTAGAGTTTTCACCGGGAATGTACAGTGATCCTGACTTCATGATGAAACTATGGAAAATAGGTGTTAGAGACTTTATGGGTGTTGGAAAAAGTCGAGTATATCATTTTATGTCAAAATCCACCGAAAGGGTCAAGAAAAATGATGGTAGGACTCAATTTTTACTCAAATGGAAGGTATCAAGTTCCACCTTTTTAAGGTACTATCTGCGCCTAGGCACATCATATTCAGGTATTTTAGATAATCCTGATCCACAAACTTTCCGAATGGTACAATGGAAGGATAACATCAAAAGCAAATTGAAAGCTATTTTTTAGCCTTGACTATTGCATAATCTATCACCTGTTTCATTGTTTTAACGTATTCGAAATGCAATCCCTTGATATAATCTTTGGGTATTTGCTCTACGTGTCTCTTATTGTCCTCGCAAAGTAGTATATGTGTGATTCCGGCTCTTTTTGCAGCAAGAATTTTTTCCTTGATACCGCCTACCGGCAACACTTTTCCTCTCAAAGTGATTTCTCCTGTCATAGCCAAATGTGACTTGACAACATTACCGGACAATGCTGAAGTAATTGCTGTAAGCATCGTGACGCCTGCACTTGGTCCATCTTTTGGTATGGCACCTTCAGGAACGTGAATGTGTATGTCTGTAGATTCAAAAATATTTGGATCTATTCCCAATAATTCTGAATTGGCTTTGATATAACTCAGCGCTGTAGATGCCGATTCTTTCATGACATCACCGAGATTACCTGTCAGTGACAGCGCACCCTTGCCCTTGTTTTTACTTGCTTCGATAAATAAAATGTCTCCACCCACTCGTGTCCACGCCAAACCAACAGCAACGCCTGGCATATTGACTTGGTGGTAGATATCGTTGTCAAAACGGATTGGGCCCAAGGCATCCATGACGTCTTCCTCTGACACTTTAATATTATATGCCTCGTTGGTGGCTACTTTTTTTGCAATATAACGCATGACACCTGCAATCATCCTCTCCAAACTACGTACTCCTGATTCTCTGGTGTATTTATCTATGATAAACCGCATTATGGAAGTTGACAAGGAGATATTTTTTGGCTTTAGTCCATGCTCGCTGAGTTGTTTTGGTACTAAATGCCTTTTCCCAATTTCTTCTTTCTCCTCCATGGAATACCCACTGATGTCTATGATTTCCATTCTGTCCAGTAGGGCAGGTTGAATACTTTGGAGGCTGTTTGCTGTAGCTATGAATAGGACTTTTGAAAGATCATATTCAATATCCAGATAGTTATCATGAAAGGTAGAGTTCTGCTCAGGATCCAAAACTTCCAGTAGAGCAGATGAAGGGTCACCACGAAAATCTTTGCCCAATTTGTCTATTTCATCTAGGAGAAATACAGGGTTGGATGTCTTTGATTTCTTTATCGATTGTAGGATTCTACCGGGCATTGCACCGATGTAAGTACGACGATGCCCTCTGATTTCACTTTCATCATGGAGTCCACCCAATGCCATCCTGATAAATTTACGGTTCAGTGCTGACGCTATACTTTTGCCAAGACTGGTTTTTCCTACGCCGGGAGGACCAACCAAACAAAGAATTGGCGCCTTCATGTCACCTTTTAGTTTTAAAACAGCCAAGTGCTCAAGGATGCGCTTTTTTACATCATCAAGTCCAAAATGGTCTTTATTGAGGACTTTCTCGACACGTGTCAGGTTAAAATTATCCTTTGAAATAGTATTCCAAGGTAGTTCCAACATAAACTCTAAATAACTCAAGGTTACAGAATACTCCGCCATCTGTGGGTTTATTCTACGGGCCTTAGCTATTTCTCTTGAAAATGTATCCTTGGCATATTCCGGCCATTCTTTTTTGAGAGATTGCTCCTGCAATTTATTGAGTTCCTCATCTTGTGGATTTCCGCCAAGCTCTTCCTGAATGGTTTTTAGTTGTTGGTTGAGGAAGTACTCTTTTTGTTGCTTTTCAAGGTCTCCACGAACCTTATTTTCTATTTTATCCTTCAGTTGTAACAGTTGCAACTCATTATTCATGATCTTGATGACATGATTTGCTTTCACAATGTAGTCATCCATTTCTAAGATTTCTTGCTTTTTATCTACAGTGAGATTGAGATTTGAAGCGATGAAATTGATGAGAAAGCCATTGTTTTTGATATTTTGAACCATAAGCTTCGCTTCAGTGGGAATATTGGGTGAAAGCTCTATGATTTTTTGAGCGTATTCTCTGATGGAGGAAATCATGGCATTGAACTCAATGTTTTTTTCAGGCACATCTTCGTCCATTGGTAAAATTTCAGCCTCTAAAAACTTCTCATTGGGTAAAAACCTAACGGGTTTAAACCTCTTTCTACCCTGCAAAATGGCGGTTGTGCTACCATCAGGCATTTTTAATATCTTTATAATTCTTGCTATCGTACCGACTTTGTGTAACCCATCTTGATCCGGATCTTCACTCTCCATATCCTTTTGCGTCAAAACACCTAGCATTTTATCGCCTTTATCCGCTTTTTGTAATGCTTTGATAGATTTATCTCTGCCTACAGTGATAGGAAATACAACTCCCGGGAAAAGAACAGTATTTTTCAAAGCCAATATCGGCAAGTGACTTTTGTACTCTTCATCAAATTTTAATTCATCATCTTCAGTACTGAAAACAGGAATAAAATCCCCTTCTTCTTCTAGCACAGGATTGAGTAATTTATTTATATTTTGAAACATAAGGTATTAAAATTATTGGTGCAAAATGCGACAGTGTATTCTCACAATCAATTGTAGTTCCACTGCACAATCAATTATATTCTTATGTAATAATGTCGCATATATTTTTCTAAGCGGTCAAAATGTCATGAGTTTTTAATATTGATACCCGTTAATTAGCAGGAGGTTCACCTGTATTGTGATTAAAGCCTATGGGATTAAATCCAATTACGCTTTTTTGTGGTTCATCGTCGTCAAAATCTTCCCAATCTGTGATGGTTTTGATAAAATTCTCCATGTGTCTGATGATAAATGGTACTTTCAGTTCATCGGGTCTTAAAATTTCAACTGTGATGGGTGGTTTTTGTTCGCCATATCCGTCTATGTGCGGATTGAGAATCATTACCATGATTTTTCCATTGAACAGTTGTTGGTATATGAGAGAACCATTGGATTTTATCATAATCCGTTTTACATCTGTGTTTTCATAGTTTTGGGAAATTCCACTTGAAGTATTACCTAAGTCAAGCACAACAGCCTCCAGATTTTCTATTTCTTTGCGTTCATCTATGGTGCATTTTGGAAATTGTACTTCTTTGACAATTTTTGTAAGGGTATCCAGTAACAATGGTTTGACTTCGGCATGCCATGCCTTTCTGTAATTGGTAGTATTTTCCAATACAGAATGATAAGCGGTGACTTTACTGTTTAGATTTGATAAATCCATCTTTTGCTATTAAACTATTTATAATTTGCTGGTAAGTAGGAGATCTAAGTTTGTATATTTCAGACCAAATCTCTTACTCAAATACTCATTGGTGATACACCCTTTGTAGCTGTAGCAGCCATGACGCAGACCGGAATGCATGAATAACGCAGCGTCAATGTTTTGTTCTGCACCCATTTTCAAAAGTAAAGGAGTGATGATATTGCTGACTGCCATAGATGCTGTTCTACTGACTTTTGAAGCGATGTTGGGCACACAATAGTGGATAACGCCATGTTTTACGAAAGTTGGTGTATCTAGAGTGGTCATCCGCGATGTTTCAAAACAGCCTCCTTGATCTATGCTGATGTCTATGATGACAGAACCTTCTTTCATGTGTGCCACCATTTCCTCGGTAACTAGAATGGGTGTGCGCCCACTTTTACTATGAATCGCACCAATCACCACGTCGGCACTAGTGAGCTGATATGCTAGGTAAACTGGATTGATTGTAGATGTATGTAAATGGCGACCAACTGCATTCTGTAGTCGCATCAACTTAGTGACATCGTTGTCAAAAACTCTTACCGATGCGCCTAATTGCACAGCGATTTTTATAGCAGTTTCTGCAACAAATCCGGCACCCAAGATCACGATTTTTGCCGGTGGCACGCCTGAAATACCACCTAACAAGACACCTCGACCACCTTTGGCAGAATTATTGAGAAATTCTGCTGCAGTGAGTACTGCACTGGTGCCTGCAATTTCGCTCATAATCCTTACGATAGGATAAGAACCGTCATCTGCTTGGAGATATTCCATTGCTAATGCTGTGATTCTCTTTTGTTTTATATGCTCTAGATAATCATCCTTCAATACCGGAAGCTGAAGTGGGGATATCAATACCTGATCTGCCTGCATGAGTTTGATCTCTTCCGTTGTAGGTGGCGCAATTTTCACGATCACTTGAGACTTGAAAACTGTCTCTCTTGAATGGGATATGGTGGCTCCGGCTTCAGAATAATGATGGTCGCTGAAATTGGCATGCTGTCCCGCACCACTTTCTACGATGATCTCATGTCCATAGCCAACGAGTGTTCTGATAGAACTGGGAACTAAGGCGACGCGTTTTTCGCTCAGTATGGTTTCACATGGTACTCCTATGGTCAATTTTTTCTTCTTTTCACTAATGGCTAGGGTTTCTACCTCGGTAAAATATTGACCTTCAGTAAAAAAATCTCCAAATATGATGGGTTTTTTGGGTTCGCTCATGACAATAATATCCTTCCAAAAACAACAAAGCTAATCATTATTTCTTTCAATGCAGAAAACAACCCTATTAATTTTATATCTGCCATCACTCGGGAATCAAAACGCTATGCATTTCATTGATCTTTTTGTGCATTTCCTGAATATTGTCTTGGTAATACTGCTGAAATGACGTGTTGATATCTTGAAATGACAGGTGTGCAAAATACTGCCAAATTTCCTGAACGTCGCCGAAACCTATTTGATAGGCAGGGAAGATGGGATTATCAGAAATCAATGTCAAGGACTTCTTTTTATGGTCAGGTCTGACCCGTTTGTACACTACACCATCCGATGAGGAGATGACCACGTAGGTAGCATTGGGTTTAATGTTGGCAAATGATTCGATATAGGAGCAAATGACGATAGAACCACTCTGCAATGGCAACATACTATCGCCATGGATTTCGAATCCTCTATACGTGCCTTCGGGTATGCCCGGCACGGAGATTTTGGGTAGGTCGCGAATGTATTGTGGATCTCCATAATACTCGAGATATCCGGCTTCTGCTTTCGTGTCCACCAGTTCGATGTTCGATCTGTTATGCCCATCCACGCTGATGGCAAGGATGCGCAAATCTTTGTTCCGTGCTATCTCCAGATCTTCAACGGAGATTTTTTTCTTCATCAGCACATCCAATGAAACATCGAAGATCTCGGATACTTTTACCAAGGTTTCATTACTCATCTGTGTGTGTCCGCGCTCATAGTCACTGAGAGATGTTCTCGTCACTTCCATTTTTGCAGACAGCTCCTGTTGTGACATGCCGTGCTTAGCTCTAAGATGTTTGAGATTTTCTGCGATCCACATACGCCTATATTTTAAAAATTGATAAGCAAATGTAGTAAAATTCAGCAAACAAACGTCAATTTTTGCGGCAAAAAGTGATAATTGCACCATTTGTAGAAATTTAATCTTACTAAATGCATCGCGTCTTTCTATTTTGCTAGGTTTATTGCACCTGAATATCATGGCATATGCTTCGGTGATATCAGCGTGGTAGATGTAGAGATGTTTTGTTATACTAGAATCACCAAAAATTTAATTAATTTCAAAAATTGGCAGCAAATCATCAAATTCCGAATTGGAAAAATAGCGTTTGATATACCAAATTTTAAATGCTGTGAAAGGTGACTCCACAGATAAAGCGTCTTTGATATCATTTTTTATTCCTTCCTTTTTTGAAATGGAATGACTATTAAATTCGTAAGTATGTAGAAGATCCAATAATTTTTTCATTTCTTGAATTACTTCATCAGTCAAGACTTTTGCATCAAAAGCCAGAGATTCGCTATTATAATTAAAAATTTGGTCAAGTAATTTAATTGTATCTAAAACTTGTTTTGTGGGATTTTCAGAGGCTGATTTAATTATTACCCTTTCTCTAGGTTTGCCTTCACACTGAAAGTGAATAGCATCAGTTATGATTGTACTATAATCTGTACAATTCAAGATAGAGAGTGCAGGGTCTTGCCTGTCAGAAACATGATTTTTGATCGAATTACAATGGCCACATGCCAAAAAGAGGTTTTCCCAACTAAATTTCAGTTCTTCACTTCCTTTACTTACGGGAATAAAATGTTCTATTTGCGACGAATCGGGTGCTTTTCTTTCGCACATATAACATTTATTTGCTTGCATTTCAATCAAACAATTTTTAACACCCTCAAAACTCCGCTCTTGCAGTTTTTTCGGAGGAGGCATAGCTCTTCTAAAATTGATCATTTTAAAAGTTTTTTTATAGTTTCCTTATGTCTAATATCCATATCCTTGATCCAATAGCTGATTTCAATATCCGGTATTTCAAGGAATTTTTTACGCGTTTCCAATATTTCATTCTTATCATTGCCAATGCCGTTTTTTAACATTTCTTCATATTTACCCATTTCTGTCTTCATAATATCTCCAAACTTATCCAAATCGTAAAACGTCTCTAAAATGCTTTCAGAGGAATAATTTGAAAAATCTTCATATCTCTTTTTTGTTTCTAAATCAAAGATAACAGAATTTTTTAGAGACTGTAAGATGAATGGAGAATGGGTAGTAACTATAAATTGAACATTCGGAAAAAACCTTGTTAAAAATGGCAATATCTTTTTCTGAAGAGAAATGTGCAAGTGAGCTTCAACTTCGTCGATTAATGCAATTCCTTCTTTAGTATAATCAAAACTTCCAGTTTCATTTTGCATCTTTTGCATCATATCAAATAGGATAAAAAGTATGGAACTGTAACCACTTGATAGGGTGTTGAAGTCAAATTCTTCTCTGTTATCTGAAGTAAGATAAAAATTTACCTTATCTTCAGTTCTTTTACTCAATAATTTTAGGCTTTCGTCCTCAAAAAGAAATCGTAGATTTGTTTCTAGCATCTGAAACCAATCAGAAATAGCCTTTACTTCCTTGGAACTTCCACTTTCAAAAGATAAGAAAGCTTGTTCAGTTCTTTTTTTTGCTAGAAATTTTTCAAAATCTTCAACATTTTTTGAAATGTTATCTTTTACACCTATTGACTTAGTCACTTTTAACTTTCTATCAGTGGTGAAATTGTACAATATAAAATCACGTACATTTGGAATTGTTAAATATAATTTATTATTTATTTTTTTATCAAATAATGCTTTTTCATCTCTACTAGTATCCAATTTGGAAGCTTTTTTTTGCCTAATACTTTTCAGGTAATTTTCTACAAAATTTTTTAAAGCTAAATTTTGTGATGCTTTATTATTCAATTGGTAATTAATTGCTTCTAAAACTGAAGTTTTTCCACAACCATTTTTACCTGTTAGAATTAAGTGTTTACGCTCGGATGCAGATATTTCAATGTCAAAATCTTCAAGATGTCTGACTTTATAAATTGAGATACTTTTAACAAAGAATGATTCCATAAAACAAAATTAACAAATAATATCAAAATTAATGATATCTATTTGCAGAATAATTTAAAGTACAATTTTGACCTGTATAAAACAAAATTTTAATTGATACACTTTATAAATAATACATAATCATTTTGCGCATAAAAATTTAGGCTTGATTTCTAGTCTCCCATTTTATCTTTCCACAACCACTTTTTTAATAATGGATGTATTTTGTGTTTTGAACCGCAAAAAATATACGCCACTGGGCAGGTTATGTATATCTAATGTGGGATTTTCTTTTTCCGGTTTTTTTATTGATTCCATCACTTTTCCGAATGAGTCATAGAGTTGAATTCGATCAGTGATTTCTTCTGTACCTATTTCTATTTGTATGATATTCTGAGCAGGATTGGGATACACTCTGATGCCACTTGTGGAATGTAGTCCATCAGAATTTATAGGATAATTGAAATCGTTGATGTCTCGCATCCAAATTCCTGTGGCATTAATGCAATAAATTTTATCATCGATTCTTCTTATGTCCACTATTTCAGTATCGCTTAATCCATCATTGAATTCATCCCAAGGCCAACCACCGCCAGAAACATAAAAACCTAAAATTGATGTACTGTAACCAATCAAATCGCCACCTAAAGGAATCAGTTTAGTTTGTGCATTGTAGATAGATGGAATGTAATTATCAAAGTCACCATTATTCCAATATTCATTTTTAATGTTTAGTTCATTGAACATTGATTGATAATAAGTATAAACCTTTCCATTTTGATAAAATGCATTGATGGGAGCACTGGCAAATTGTTCAGTCATTGGATGATCATAAGTTATATCTTTAAAATCCAATCCATTTTGAGAAATCCAGATCGAATTTTCACACAAGGGCAAGTAATACCCTTCATTGTAGGAAAGTGATTGAAATATATCTGTTGAATCTATATCAACTTTTATTTCATTCCAGCTAATACAATTATCTTTTGAAATCCAGACACTATTTCTATTCACGATATAAAAGTCATTTCCAACTGCAAGCATTGAGTTTAAATACTTTAGTCTATTATGTTCGATGGGCTTTAAAGGTTGATTTAAATCATTGGTATAATAAAACTTATAATAATCATTTACCAAATAAACTCCAGAAGAGTTTTTGACCCATTGATATCCATGAAGTCTATCAATTTCTTCCCATGTTTCGCCGATTTTTTCAAAGCTCCATTGATATATGTAACCCTTATCATTGGTGACTGCCAATTCTTGTTCTGATTCATTAAATTCGCAATAGGTAGAATTGAAAATCCCACTATTGTAATCAGAAAATGACTTACCACCATCCATTGTAACTTTTAGCTTACCATCTGATGTGAATATTTGGTCTCCTAACCATCCTGCAAATTTGAGTGGAATAGAGTCAGTTTCAAAAAAGGTAATTCCTTCATCTTCAGTATAAAAGATTTTATTATCAGTCAGTGCTCCTTTGTGTACAAAAACTCTTTTCCCATTGCTACCTAAGGTATTATAGAAGGGTCTTTTATCAGGGTATGATGCAAAAGATGCAACCAGAATCAATTTTTTTTGTGTTTCTGATAGTTTATATAAATGCAACATACCTTTTTCGGTAAATAAAAACCAAGCGATTGAACCACAAATATGCATTTTATCAAAGGACAAATTTTCTGGAAAACTAGCTATAGCTTTTACATAATACATATCGAATTCTATATTTTTCAAGCTTACTTTTTTGATACCAGAATAATCATAAATATAGATGGAATCATTTACTGGGGATAGATCCCAATTACTATACATTGATGTCACGTAAGATGAGTGAAAGGTGTCACCCGTATCTAAAGAATAATAAATTTTATTTTCAACTCATATAATTAATGTGTCTCCTCGGACACTTATGGTATTATTTCCAGACGAAAGGGAACTTGCTTCAAAGACCTTTTTCCATTCTAATCCTAAATTTTGAGTTCTAAAAACAGTAACAGGGGGACCTTCTGAGAAATCTTCATTTGTAAATAAATAAATGTTTTTACCTGAAACGATAAAATCATCTCCTTTGTGCTCTAGACTTCCGGGTATCAATTTCCAATCAGTAGTATTATTTGGTTTGTAAAATAATCCACCATAATCTGCTAAAGCGTACAAGGTATCTCCTTGGTGTTTGACGCTGACTACATCACCTATCGAAGGTGCGCCGACGTAATTCCATTGACCTGATACATCAAAAGATATAAAATAGTACAAACAAAATAATAGTGTGAATTTTAAATTTACTTTTCTCATTTTTGTATTGATTAAGTTCATGTAAGGGGGTGAAATTTTTATCAAAGTTAATTATATTTTCATCATTTCCTAGATTTTATTTTTACAGCACCAAATTACGCAATGGACCAATATAGATTAAAACAACAAAGCCATCTCTGCTGGCAGAAATGGCTTTGTCAATATACTTTACTTGATGCTATTATTCCGTTACACCTTGCACTAAAAGTGACACTTCATTTCTCAATACTTCAATGAAGCCTTTTTGGATATTGAATTTTTTGGTTACACCTTGTGCATCGATGATGCGCACTTCTCCGGTGCCCAATGCAGCTACTATGGGTGCGTGATTCTGCAAAACTTCAAATTTACCGGTAATGCCGGGCACCTTCACGGAGGTGATGTTTCCTTGATATATTTCCCTTTCAGGTGTCAGTACAACGATGGTCATAATGTGACTTTTGCGTTAGTAAATTTATGCATTGGCGGCAGCATCTGCCAACATTTTCTCACCTGCAGTGACCACTTCTTCGATTGTTCCCTTCAGGTTAAAGGCAGCTTCAGGATATTTATCTAGCTCACCGTCGATGATCATATTGAATCCTCTGATGGTTTCTTCGATTGGTACAAGCACACCCGGAATTCCTGTAAATTGTTCTGCAACGTGGAACGGTTGAGATAAGAATCTTTGCACCTTACGTGCTCTAAATACCACGAGTTTATCTTCTTCTGAGAGCTCTTCCATACCCAAGATGGCTATGATGTCTTGAAGTTCGTTATACCTTTGAAGGATGTGTTTTACCCTTTGTGCACAGTTATAATGCTCCTCACCGATGATGGCAGGGTCCAAGATTCTAGATGTAGAATCCAATGGATCTACCGCAGGATAGATACCTAAGGAAGCGATTTTCCTACTTAATACTGTGGTAGCATCCAAGTGGGCGAAAGTTGTGGCAGGCGCAGGGTCTGTCAAGTCATCCGCAGGCACATATACCGCTTGTACAGATGTGATGGAACCTCTCTTAGTTGATGTGATTCTTTCTTGCATCAATCCCATTTCTGTTGCTAAGGTCGGCTGATATCCCACCGCTGAAGGCATCCTTCCTAGTAGGGCAGACACTTCTGATCCCGCTTGAGTAAATCGGAAGATGTTATCGATAAAAAATAAGATGTCCCTTCCGCCGTTAGGGTCAGATAGGTCTCCATCTCTATAGTATTCTGCTAATGTCAATCCTGACAACGCAACCCTTGCTCTCGCTCCCGGTGGCTCGTTCATCTGACCAAACACGAAGGTTGCTTTTGATTCTTTCAAGTCACTAGAAGCAACTTTGCTCAAGTCCCAACCACCTTCTTCCATGGAATGCATGAAGTCTTTGCCATAATTGATAATGCCTGACTCCAACATTTCTCTTAGAAGGTCATTTCCTTCTCTTGTACGCTCACCTACACCAGCAAATACAGAGATACCATCATAACCTTTTGCAATGTTGTTGATCAACTCCTGAATCAAAACGGTTTTACCCACACCGGCACCACCGAATAACCCGATTTTTCCACCTTTGGAATAAGGCTCTATCAAATCGATGACCTTGATACCTGTGTAAAGTACCTCAGTCTCTGTGGATAGGTCTTCAAATTTTGGTGGTTTATTGTGAATAGAGTAAGATTTTGTCCTATCTAATGGCTGTAATCCATCGATAGGCTCTCCTACCACATTGAAAACTCTTCCTTTGATCTGTTCGCCCACAGGCATGGTGATATTCTTACCCATATCCACGACCTTCATGCCTCTTGTTAGACCGTCAGTAGAGTCCATTGAGACTGCTCTTACGCTATCTTCTCCTAGGTGTTGTTGAACCTCAAGGATGAGTTCTTCACCATTGGGTCGTTTAATAGAGAGTGCATTGAGAATGTCTGGTAATTTACTATCATCTCCGGAAAAACTGACGTCAACGACAGGTCCAATAATCTGCTTGATATGTCCTATATTTGCCATAAAAGGTGGGCTTTAGAAAGATTTAAAGTTTAAATTTTTAAAATTTGCCGCAAAGATACGCTTATATTATGATAGAAAAAGAGAATTCATAGAATAAAAATGGATTATTCTTAGATTTTTTAAACAGAAACTATCCAAATCACTTTTAATACGATAAATTCTCTATCCAAAAGCATTGAATCCGGTAATATCCATACCCGTTATCAGCAAATGAACGTCGTGAGTACCTTCATATGTGATGACGGATTCTAGGTTCATGCTGTGACGCATGATAGGATATTCAGAAGTGATGCCCATACCACCGTGGATCTGCCTTGCTTCTCTCGCTATCTCTATGGCCATGGCCACATTATTTCTTTTTGCCATGGAGATTTGAGCAGGTGTAGCTCTGCCTTCATTGGCTAAAACACCCAATCTCCAAGTCAATAATTGTGCTTTTGTGATTTCGGTAATCATTTCTGCCAATTTCTTTTGTGTTAATTGAAATTGACCAATTTTCTTTCCAAACTGTTCTCTTTCCTTACTGTATCTCAATGCTGAGTCATAACAATCCAAGGCTGCACCGATTGCTCCCCAAGCGATACCGTATCGCGCCTTTGAAAGACATGACAATGGACCTTTCAGGCCTTTTACATTGGGTAATACATTGGATTTGGGAACTCTCACATCTTCAAAAACAAGTTCACCTGTTACAGAAGCCCGCAATGACCATTTTCCATGAATTTCCGGGGCACTGAATCCCTTCATTCCTTTTTCAACGATTATACCCCTGATGATCCCTTCCTCATCCTTTGCCCATACAACTGCAATGTCTGCCACAGGGGAATTGGTGATCCACATTTTAGCACCATTGAGGATGTAGGCATCTCCGTCATCCTTGATGTTTGTGATCATACCTCCCGGATTTGAACCATGATCGGGTTCAGTCAGCCCAAAACATCCAATAAATTCCCCACTTCCGAGTTTTGGAAGGTATTTTCTGCGCTGTTCTTCACTACCAAATTTGTAGATAGGATACATCACTAGTGAACCTTGCACTGAAGCCATAGAGCGTATGCCGGAATCTCCTCTCTCCAATTCCTGCATGATGATTCCATAAGAAATCTCATCCATGCCGCCACCACCATATTCTGCCGGAAGGCTGGGACCAAAAGCACCGATTTCTGCTAATCCTTTGAATAGATGGGTAGGACAAGCTGCTCTATTGGCGTAATCTTCAATAATTGGGCTAACTTCTTGTTTTACCCAATCGCGAACTGCCGCCCGTGCCAAAAGGTGATCTTCACTCAGTAATTCATCCATCAAATAATAATCATGTCCTTCATATACATCTGTTTTGGACGAATGTCTGCTATCTTGACTCATATTTATGTTTTTAAGAGGCCTTTAGGCCGTATGAATTTCAAAAAAATTGTAAATTGCAAAGGTAAAACTTTCAGGACGGATATTCTAATGGTTCATTCATCTAAAAGTAGGTTTAAAATTTATCCTTTAGCAAGAAAATGTTGTATTTTGGCTACAAATTCGTTAAATTTTTCGTCAAATGGCCCACATTCGACTGCAAAATTTGCCTTTTTTTCGTCCAAAATAATTCCATTTTTTCGTCCAAAAACAAAATTTAAACATACTCTAATGTACATAATTTACCAGGTGTCTTATTTGAAATTCATTTTGACAAAATTACACCACTTGCAATTTTCTTCACCACAACCTTGAGTAAATTGATGGGAAATAATATTTTGATACGTGTTTTGGATTTGTTGTCCTACAAATTCAATGTCGCTTGGTTCTATTTTAATGCGATAAAGAGAGTTTGGCTTATCATATAATAGATAATCTACTTCACCATAATCAATTGACCAAGCATGCCTTTTATCGGCATCTGAGAGTATTTTGTAAAAAATTATTTGTCGCCAATTATCTCCTCCTACTGGATTGTTATCCTTTGGCGGGCTCACTTTTTTGCTTTCGAACCTTCCTGTTTTATAATCTGTCACAGTCACATGATCATGATAAAAATTGATCCTGTCCAATTTTCCGGTTATGGGCACACCCATGTATTCTGTTTGGTAAATGCTATATTCTGTTATGAAATTTTTTGGTTTCAGCCATTGAGAATGGTATTGTTGATAATATGCATCCAAAGCTTTTTTTCCAAATTCATTAAGGTATTCAAAGTCTTTTGTGTCAAAGTGATACTTATAGTACTGCATGGCTTTTTCAAAGAACTTTAGAAATGTCTCCACACTGCCAATAGATCTGGGATGTGATTTTTCTATGTCGTTGAAGTACATTTCCATGGCCCAATGGACTGCATTTCCGAAGGTAATATCTTTACTATCGGACATGGGTACAGAAACGATTTGTTCAAAATAAAAAGTCAATGGGCATCGTAAATATTTGTCTAAAGATGAAGGGCTGAGTCTGAAGTTCTCCAATTTTTGATCTATTAAGTCATGATTAATTATTGGAGAAATGTCAGGTTGATGTAAAATAATTTGGGATGTATATGATACTACTTCCTCATTAGAAATATCGATGGACGAAATTGAGTCGTCATGATGCTTGAATTCGTGCAAGAATACACTTGGAATGTCCTCTTTTTCGCTTTCGTTGAATGCAGGATAGGTCATGTGGATGGTATCTTTTGCACGCGTCACAGCAACGTAAAATAATCTCCTATCATCATCGATTTCTCCTTGTTGGCTTTCTGCTGATATCGTTGGAGGCAATGAAAATTTATTATTACTGCCTTGCATTCCTTCCCACATTCTCTTACGAATATCCATGATGATGACATGTTTGAACTCCAAACCCTTAGATGAGTGGGCACTCATAAAATTGACACCTTTTTTATAAGATATCAACCTATGGATAGGGATGGAGATCCGAGATTCTTGCATGAGTAGGATGGTATGTAGAAGCTCATCCAAGGGTATATGTGGACGTCGCATATTTTCATCTTTTGCCCATTCCAAAAATGTATTGATGACTTGGATTTGCCATGCGCTTTCTTCAGATTTTAATACATATTCTATTATACCACTCGTTGAAATCACATTTTCTATGACTGAGATTGATATGGATTGTGATAATGTTTGTATCCATCCCTCTATTATGGTCGAAAATGCCAGAAATGCATCTGCATCTTTTACCTGAGCAGCTTCTAATGCGCTTTTGTCTTGAATCACCAATCGCATCTTATAACCATCAGAATAGGTATTGTCTTCTTGCCGCTTTGGCCTACAATAGACACTCACTCTAGCGATATCTAATGCAGAAATACCGAAAAATTCATAATGCATGATCTCAAAAAGCACGTGATCACCTGAGAATGGTTGGCGAAACTCCGTAGAAACGTACTGCAGAATTTGAAATAACTTTATGAATATGGTTTCTTCTAAGACATTGGCACGGTGGCTGACATTGGTAGGTATATTGTTCTGAAGGAAGTACTTGATTAAGTTTTTTGCATTAGCATGTTTTCTGTAAATGATGGCGATGTCTTCATAATGGGAACCTTGATTTACAAAAGTTTTTACGAGATTTAGCACACCAATATCTTGTTGAATAGGATTCAGAAACTCTACATATTTTGGAGGCTCAGGATTTATCACCGGATCGGGTCTTTTTTCTATAAGCTTTTTATTCAATAAAGGATTTCTGTCTTCCAGACGATCAGTATTATTTTGTATAAATCTATAACTCATATCCAAAATAACTTGGGTGTTGCGATAGTTTTCTTTTAAAACTATGACCGTTGGATTGAATTTTTTCTGGAAATCTTCGATGCTATCCATATTTGCTCCCTGAAATCTATAGATAGATTGATCATCATCACCTACAATAAATAGATTTGGATTTTCCCAGTATGAAGAAAGTTGGAAGAGAATGGTGTTTTGTGATCCATTTGTATCTTGATACTCATCCACCAAGATATACTGAAATCTCTCTTGGTAATCTAATAACAAGTTTGGGTTTTTTTCAAAGGCGTCAATGACAAACAGGATCATATCATTAAAATCGTAACGATCCCCATTGTGGAGCAATTCATTGTATCGACGATATTCTTTGGCAGCTTCTGCCACTTTGATATATTTTTCCTTATCTTTTTCTATGTTCCTACGGTTTAATTCCCCTTTTTTACCATACGTACTATTATTCTTATAAACATATGGTGAAGTCAATGGGTCTTCAATATAGGCCATATAGGCATCAAAGGCTTCAACGATAAACTCGGGTGACCATTTCTCTTGTTTCATCAGAGAAAAAAGATTTTTGAACCTTGGTACATCATTGTAAAGGTCGCCTTTCAATCTTTTGAGAGGATGGTCAAGTGGCAATGTATCTAACAATTGTCTGAGGAGTTCCACTTCTTCTAGTTCAGATACCGTCTGTAATTCTCGAAAACCGACAAATTGGTCAGAATTGTCCTTGATCACGCCAGCGCAAAAGGTATGAAAAGTTGATATTTTGACATTATAGGCATCAGGACCAATCAGTGAAACTAATCTTTTTTGCATGGCTACTACACCTGCGTCAGTATAAGTGAGGCACAATATATTGTGTGCCAGCGCATCAGTTTCTAATAGAATTTTTCCAACACGAACGGCTAAAAGCTGCGTTTTTCCCGTGCCCGGCCCGGCGACCACCATCACTGGACCTTCTATGGTATCTACGGCTTCTTTCTGTTCTTTATTCAGATGATCATAGGCATTCTGCCATTGTTGGTGATATTCGGCTTGTATTTTATTCATTTTGTTTATATTTTTCAAAAGATTCCAATAGATCATTGACCTCATCATAATCCATCAAACCTGTACCGTCCTCATGAAGTGTATTCTCTATAACAATACCTTCCCAATTGAAATGTGCAATATATTCTTCAATCCATCGATGTTCTGAAAATAACCAAATCGGTGATGATGAAGTGACTTCTTCCAAGTAATATTTTTCATCATCTGAGAGGTGGGTGAATGGTTTTGACAAGGATAAAACAGGTATCTCACCGGATTCAAAATGATGCTTCTGATCAATAGTGTAGTTTTTGAATTTAAAACCTTTGGGTGGAGTAATATCGATTGCGTCCATCACATGTATGCCTTGAAATTTTTCAATAAGTTCGGTTGATGGAATATCTTTCTCCACATAAATATCAATTATTGCCCTTGTACCTTCAACCCAATCTATGATGGAAATGATATCTTTAATGTCTATTTGGGAAGGTCTGAACCCTAAGAAATCCACTCCCATAGCAGCATAATATCTTGCTTCTGTGAGGTTGGTGATCTGATTAATCTTTATCTTTGTGAACATAATGGATGATGCTGTAGATATGGAGCACAAAGTAAATCAAAATTCTTCACATTACTTTGAGAGGGTGTATGATGTAACGCGTTTGGTACCTGTAGGTCGGGTTACAACCTATGGTGCAATAGCAGACTTTTTAGCACTAGGTTCAGCGCGAATGGTGGGATGGGCACTGAATCAATGTCATCAAATGGACGACCTCATTCCTGCTCACAGGGTTGTGAATAGGTTGGGAGAACTTTCCGGTCGCCTTCATTTTAAAACACCGACGACTATGGAAAATCGGCTTAAATCAGAAGGTATTATTGTAGAAAATGATGTTGTACAAAATTTCAAAGAAGTATTTTGGCACCCACGAGAACTGGATAAATTATAAAGAATAATTCCCTACAATCCTCAGAGGCATTTATTCTTCATCTTTTTTGTCTTTTCCACCCCAATCATTCAATTTATAAAATATAAATCCAAAACCTACGATCAAATGTAGAATGATTATCCAAATAATGATAGTGGTAAGCATGGTTTCTGACTACGATTTTTTAAAATGGTTTTCTAATTTGATTTCAATACACTCCTTTACCAAAGTCATATCGTCATGCAAAAGTCTATCTTCGGATAAAAATGAAACTTTTTCTCGTAGTTGCTTATGAAGCGACTCAACCTGTGGTGATGACATCTGTGGTCTCCTAAAGTCAAGTGCTTGAGCAGCTACCAAATATTCAATGGCAATCAAACTTTTTAGGTTGTCAAGGATTTTATATGCCTTGGTAGCAGCATTGGCAGCCATACTGACGTGGTCTTCTTGACCCTTGCTGGAGACTATAGAATCAACAGATGCCGGAGAACATAATTGTTTTGACTGGCTTACGATGGATGCGGCAGTATATTGCACAATCATAAATCCTGAGTCCAATCCCGGGTTCATCGTTAAGAAGGCAGGTAAACCTCTATCACCATTAATCAACTGATACACACGTCTTTCAGAAATACTGCCCAATTCCGCCATTGCCATGGACATGTAGTCCAAAACCAATGCCAACGGTTGTGCATGGAAATTGCCACCAGAAAGGATTTTCCCGTCTTCCTCAAAGATCAAAGGATTGTCAGTTACTGAATTGAGTTCTGTTTCTATGACCTCAAGTGCATGTGCAAAAGCCTGATAAGAAGCACCATGAACCTGTGGAATGCACCTAAAGGAATATGGATCTTGGACTGTAGATTTTTTACCCGTAAAAATTTGAGAATCCTTTAGGATGGAAGATATCTTTTGCGCAGAAAGTAATTGTCCTTTATGTGGTCGGATTTGATGAATCAATGCATCGAAAGGTGCAGAATCACAATGGAAAGCATCCAAGGACATGGCAGATACTTCATGACCAATATCCCACAAGGACATGCTATGACCTAGGATAAAAATAGAAAAAGCAAGTGAAAATTGTGTGCCATTGAGCAAAGCCAATCCTTCCTTTGATTTTAACGATATGTGAGCAATGCCGCAGGAAGAAAATGCATCTGCACTGTCAATTATTTCACCTTTAAAATACACTTTTCCATACCCAATCAGTGGAAGACTTAGATGTGCCAATGGTGCCAAGTCACCGGATGCACCAAGCGATCCTTGTTCATATATCACCGGAATGATATCATGGTTATACATGGCTATCATCGTTTCTATGACGGTACTTCTTACACCGGATTTTCCCTTTGAAAGGTTGATTATTTTTAGGAGAAGAATCAATTTTGCAATATGAATAGGAATTTTATTGCCCATACCACAGGCGTGGGAAAGAACAAGTTTTTCTTGAAGGTGCTCTAATTTATCATCAGAGATATGAACATTACACAAAGATCCAAAACCTGTATTGATTCCATAAATGATGCTATCAGGATGTTTTATTTGAGATTCTAGAAAATCTCTATTTTTTTCTACTTGGAGCTTTGCATCTCTGCCAAGTTCTAAGAGATTATCTGAAAATAAGAGCGATATGATTCCGTTTACGTCATAACGCCCGTTGTCAATGGTGTGGAAATTTCTCAAGAAAAATGATGTTTATGGAAACAAAGTGCAAAGATATATTTTTTAGTTCAATGGTATAACTCAATGGAAGCAATAGCGGATTTTCTTTCTCAAGGTGACGAAGTATCTCCTTTTCTTCACAAATAAAAGATCTGATGACTCTGATCGGTGTAAGCCTCCCTTAAGTGGTTGACCCTGACAAAAAGAGCAATTTTTACCATCAATTATTGCAAATAGCTTTAATACTGATTTTGGGTTGAATGTTTGTAAGATTTACCTTACTTTTGCCGCATGAATCGAAGCGATATTCTCATAATAGGAGCAGGGCCTGTTGGTTTGTTTACCGTATTTGAAGCCGGTTTGTTGAAATTGAAGTGCCACATTGTGGATTCTTTGGCTCAACCGGGAGGCCAATTGAATGAAATATATCCTAAAAAACCCATTTATGACATTCCCGGTTATCCAAGCATATTGGCATCGGATTTAACCACAAATCTGTTAGAACAAATTGCCCCTTTTAAACCAACTTTTACCATGGGTGAAAGAGCAGAAAGTCTTACAAAAGTTGAAGATAATTTGTATCGTGTCACTACCAATAAAGGCACAGAACTCTACGCACCTGTAGTAGCTATTGCCGGTGGTTTGGGTAGTTTTGAACCGCGAAAGCCACCTATTGAAAATATAGCGCAATACGAGGATATAGGTATTGACTATATCATCAGAGACCCTGAGAAATATAGAAATAAGCGCGTTGTCATTGCCGGCGGTGGGGATTCTGCATTGGATTGGTCTATAATTCTTTCGGATATCGCTGCGGAAGTGGTGATGATTCACCGACGCACTTCTTTTAGAGGCGCCTTAGATTCTGTAGAAAAAGTCATGCATTTGGCTGAAAATGGAAAAATTCAACTCATTACAAATGCACAAGCCGTAGGACTTGGCGGGGAAGGAAAATTGGAATTTGTTGCGATTGAAGAGGATGGCAAACCCACTTATCCGCATAAAACTGATTACTTCTTACCATTATTTGGGTTGGCACCGAAGCTTGGACCCATCGCCGATTGGGGATTGGACATAGAGGATAATGCCGTCAAGGTGGATACTTTTGATTACAGTACCAATCTTCGCGGAGTATATGCCATTGGAGATGTGAATACATATCCGGGAAAATTGAAGCTTATCTTGTGTGGTTTTCATGAGGCAACATTGATGGTGCAATCGGCTTTTAAGCATATATACCCGGAACAAAAACTTTCATTCAAATATACAACAGTAGCAGGTGTCAATGGATTTTAAAAAAATGACTGAGGATTGTGATTGTCAGCGAGAACAGGAAATAATCTGTGTAACGGTGATAGACAGAGAAGGGGACGTGCATTGTCTCGAAGCACCGACAGATATGTCTATGAATATGATGGAAGTGAGCAAGTCGCATGGGCTCCCCGTGGAAGGAATTTGCGGTGGTATGGCGCTATGTGCATCTTGCCACATGTATGTTGAAAGTGATCACATACTGGATGAACCTTCAGAGGATGAAGAGAATATGCTAGATCAGGCTTTCTTTGTCAAACCCAACTCAAGATTGGGATGTCAAATAAAAATTACCCATGAGATAGACGGCTTGATCGTTAGACTGGCACCGGTTGCTCCGGAAGAATAGCTACATAAAACTAGGTTCTCAAAAATACGACCAGAAAAACTACTTTCGATATCTTTTCTTAACATTTTATTTGCAAAGTTAAAATACTAGGTGTATATTTACATTTGAGATAAGAGGAAAAGGAAAGATGTGCGCACAGAAGAGACGAGATGCCCTCATTATTTCAGTAAAATTATTAATTTTTTAGATTTAATATTTCGTTCTTATGAAAAATTTAATTCTGTTTTTCACATCTGAGAAAACCTTGTACCTTGATCATGCATCAGGGGTATATGTGTTACAATACATGGATGCAGACGGCAAAGTTAATTCTATAAAGGTGGTAAAACTTTAGATTATAGAGAGGGTGTAGAAATACACCCTCTATTATTATATTTTAAAATGAGAAGTTACACATCTTTAATTATTGTTATCGTTTGTTTTAGTTCATTGATCGGACAAAATCCTAATTGTTATGATACCACCTTATGCTATAGCTATAAGAAATTTGACTTTGAAGCTCCTTTAAGTTTGGTTTTAAAACAAAAGTTTAATAGTGTATTTAATTACGGTAATATTATAGTTAAAGATGTAAATGGAGATTGTAAGACAGAATTAATTGTTGAAAGTCTGATAGATTTTAATGAAGTGTGGTTTGCTGCAAACTCATTTATAATCACAGATTCCAAAACAGGAGTGAAAAGTGATACTATTTTAACATCCTTTTATGATCCAAATAATAATATAATGATTTTGGATGTTGACAATGATGGAATTTCAGAATTTATTATTGCAGCCATGGATATTCCTTTAAATGACCCATTACACCGAGGTAAATTGATTTGTTATAATTTGGAAGGGAGTATTTTATGGGTATCAGATCAAAAATTTGGAATAAATACTGGACTAACACAATCTGGATATATGGGTGCAGCAGATTTTAACCATGATGGTATTCCGGAAGTGTATATTCATAATGAAATTTTCAATGCACGCACAGGAGTAAAATTAGCTGAAGGAGGATCAAATGGATGCGGTCTTTATGTGTTTTCATCTTTGAGCATTGCGGCAAATTTGGATAATGATGATGAAGATTTGGAGTTAGCATCAGGATATACAGTGTATAAAGTAAAAATTACTAATACAAATGGCTCAATTGGAAATTCAATGCTGCCAATGAATATAATGATTAATGGTGAGCTAAGAGATGGATTTACAGCTATTTCAGACATGGATTTAGACGGAAAATTAGATATAATCGTATTTTCAAGTCAGACTAGATCTACTTTAATATATATATATACTATAGAAAATGGTCAACCAATATTAAAAAGTAAATACGAGGAAAAAAGATATTTTTCATTTAACCAGATGTCTATTGGTAGAACTACAACATCAATTTATAATACCTTAATCCTTACTTCATATGATAGTTTAAGAAAATATACATATGATCCTTCAGTAGGAATACAAAAAAGTTGGATATATAAAACTGTTGAGAGTTCATTAGGAACAGGAGCTACTTTATTTGATTTTAATGGTGATAACATAAATGAGATTATTTATAGAGATGAGCAATATTTAATTATTCTCGAAGACAGCATTACAAAGCCAAAGGAAATTATAAAACAAATATGTTATTCTTCAACAGGGAATGAATTTCCGTCGATAGCCACAAGTGATGAATCTGGTGAGACTAAAATATTTATCCTTTGTTCAGATTTTGATGATAAATATAATTATATAAATGCTAAAATCTCTATTTTTGGGTCAGGCATTAAAAATGGGTGGACACCTTCTAGGAATCAATGGTACATTCCCTACAATCCACTCTTCATCAACGACGATGGTACCGTGCCACAGTATATGCACAATCCCGCCACCTATAAAAATGGAAAGTACAACAACTTCATGGTGCAAGAGTCGCTTATCGACGAGGATGGCAACTATCCCGTGGCGGCAGCATCGCTCTTTGGAGACATCACCTGCATCGACTACGATCCGGCGCAGAAAGCATATACCGTCACATTCGGTGTAGAAAATCGTGCAGATGCATCGAAGACAGCGGGCAGCAATCTTCCCGTCAGCTTCTACAGCGGCGACCCACAAGCAGGCGGCACCTTGCTCACTACCTACCACATAGATGTGGATGTACAGGCAGGTGAGCGGATAGAACGCACCGTCACCATCCCTGAGACCGCCATGACGTCCATCTGGATGATCGTCAATACCGACAAATATCCCATCGTCGTCTCCGATACGTCGTATTATGACATCGACGAGTGCGACTACACCGATAATGTGTTCCAGACCTTGATGCCCTACAAACTTCTGAAGACGGAAGAAATCTGTCAGGGCGACACCTATGATTTCTATGGCAACATCCTCTCTACTTCTGGAGTTTACAGCCATGAAATAATGAATGCGAGCGGGTGCGATAGCGTGATAGTGGAGTTGAATCTCGGAATTAAATCATGTACGACAGGATGTATGGAGCAATGCTACTCAAAGAAAAAGTTTATTCCACTAAGTGGTCCAAATGGAGTCGATTTTGCACAAAAAGTATGGGAAGGGCATGAAGTATCAATAACCTGCACACCTCTAATAATTAATGTTGAAAATGATGACATTCCTGAATTGGTAATTTATAAAGCCACTAATTTTTATTTTTCAAATGAAATTTTTATAATCGATTCAAAAACTTTCACGATAGTTAATAAAGTAAACTCAGTATATTTTAATACAGCAAGCACAGGTTCAATAGTGATTGCAGATATCGATAATGACTGTATAAAAGAAATTATTTTGGCATCTTCAGCTGATGCAAATTTAAACCCTGAAAATTTGAAAAGCAGGTTGGTTTGTTATGATTTAAATGGCAATATAAAATGGATAAGTGATGATATTTATGGAAAAAATTTATCAACTTTAGAGCAAAACGGTGATTTTGGAGGTGGTTTAATTTTAGCTGATTTTAATCAAGATGGCATAGCCGAAGTATGTATATATAATGAGATATTCAATGCCGCCAATGGCAAAAAGCTTTGTGATGGTGGACCAAATGGAACAGGAAAATCAATCACATCTGGAGCTGGAAGAACCCAATCAGTATGTGTTGCTGCAAATTTTGATGACGATCCGGAATTAGAATTGGCTGCTGGGTTTACGATATATGATATCAATATCACCAATCCAAATGGCACTACTGGAAATAATATGACACCACACAATATAGATATTGGACGCTTCGCTGATGGTTTTACATCTGTTGCCGATTTAAATGAGGATGGCATCTTGGATGTTGTGGTATCTGGTGGTGGTTTTTATCAATTATTTCCACCAATCAATATTGACTTATACGGTTACACATTGAAAAATAATGCCACAGAACTGCTCTTTACAACCAATGATGATCCATTTTCATTTTATGGTCCAATCATGATAGATAAAAACAAATCCTCCAATAGTATGGAGTTTTTTGTCATGAGATCTGGAAAAAACTTATTTGATTCTTTAAAAAACTATATTTTTAAGCCTGAGCTTAACTTAAAAAGTAACTGGCATCTTCTATTAAATGACAATTCTAACGGAACTGTACCAACTCTATTTGACCTAGATGGTGATGGTATCAAGGAGGTGATCCATCGCGATGAGGTATCATTGAAGATATTTAGCTTGAAGACCAACAATCCTACCTTGTTGTATAGTTATCCATGCATCTCAGGTACATCAGCCGAGATGGCCATTGTCGCCGACATCGACGGCACAGGTGAAGCTAAAATCTGTGTAACTTGTGCCCAAAACATAAATGATCGCAATGGAAAACTCACCATCTTCGGTCCGCCACCAGGCCAGCATTGGGCACCGGCACGTAATATCTGGCACCAGTACGCCTACAATCCACTCTTCATCAACGACGATGGCACGGTGCCAAAATACATGCACAATCCCGCCACCTATAAAAATGGCAAATACAACAACTTCATGGTGCAAGAGTCGCTTATCGACGAGGATGGCAACTACCCCGTGGCAGCAGCATCGCTCTTTGGGGACATCACCTGCATCGACTACGATCCGGTAATGAAGGAATACATTGTCACCTTCGGTGTAGAAAATCGTGCAGATGCATCGAAGACAGCTGGCAGCAACCTTCCTGTCAGCTTCTACAGCGACGACCCACAAGCAGGTGGCACTTTGCTCACTACCTACCACACCGATGTGGATGTACAGGCAGGTGAGCGGATAGAACGCACCGTCACCATCCCTGAGACCGCCATGACGTCCATCTGGATGATCGTCAATACCGACAAATATCCCATCATCGTCTCCGACACATCGTATTACGACATCGACGAGTGCGACTACACTGACAATGTGTTCCAGACCTTGATGCCCTACAAACTCCTGAAGACGGAAGAAATCTGTCAGGGCGACACCTATGACTTTTATGGTGACCTTCTCACCACATCCGGAGTTTACAGCCATGAAATAATGAATGTGAGTGGGTGCGATAGCGTGATCACCATTCTCAACTTGCTGGTGACCAATAGAAAAACAGCACAAGAAACCGTTGCTACTTGTGAGAATTTTAACTGGAATGGAAGCACCTATACGCAGTCAGGGAAATACACCTACCAAACTCAAAGCACAAATGGTTGTGACAGCATTGTGACGCTTAATCTCACCATCCATCCGATGGAAAGTCTTACCATCACACAGTCGGCATGCGATAGTTACTCATGGAATGGAAATATCTACGATACATCCGGGAAATATCCATTCCAATCACAAACCATTTTTGGGTGTGACAGTATTACAACCTTGGATTTGACCATCCATCCGAGCTACGACATCAAAGAAACGAAGGCTGCGTGTGACAGCATCGCTTGGCAAGGCACTACGTACAAACAAAGTGGAGTTTATACCGTCACTTCCAAAACATCTGCGGGATGTGATAGCATCCGAACGCTGGATTTGACCATTTCCAATGTACTGAACACATCAGAAAGCCAGTCATCTTGTACATCCTATGACTGGAATGGAAGCACCTACACCCAGTCAGGGCAATACACCTACCAAACTATGAGCGCAAATGGCTGTGACAGCATTGTAACGCTTAATCTCACCATCCACCCAACGGGAAGTCTTACCATCACACAGTCAGCATGTGACAGCTACACATGGAATGGAAATATCTACGATACATCCGGGAAATTCAATTTCCAATCACAAACTATCTTTGGGTGTGACAGCATCACAACCTTGGATTTGACCATCCATCCGAACTACGACATCAAAGAAACGATGGCTGCATGTGACAGCATCACTTGGCAAGGAACCACCTACAATCAAAGTGGAGTTTATACCGTCGCCACTAAAACACTTGCAGGCTGTGATAGCATTCGAACGCTGGATCTGACCATTTCCAATGTCCTGAACACATCAGAAAGCCAGTCATCTTGCACGTCCTATGACTGGAATGGTAACACCTACACGCAGTCAGGGCAATACACCTTTCAAACGATGAGTAGCAGTGGTTGTGACAGCATTGTAACGCTTGATCTCACCATCCACCCAACGGGAAGTCTTACCATCACACAGTCGGCATGTGACAGCTACACATGGAATGCAAATATCTACGATACATCCGGGAAATATCCATTCCAATCACAAACCATCTTTGGATGTGACAGCATCACAACCTTGGATTTGACCATCCATCCGAGCTACGACATCATGGAAACGAAGTCTGCATGTGACAGCATCACTTGGCAAGGAACCACCTACAATCAAAGTGGAGTTTATACCGTCGCCACTAAAACACTTGCAGGCTGTGATAGCATTCGAACGCTGGATCTGACCATTTCCAATGTCCTGAACACATCAGAAAGTCAGTCATCTTGCACGTCCTATGACTGGAATGGTAGCACCTACACCCAATCAGGACAATATTCCTACCAAACAATGAGCAGCAGCGGTTGTGACAGCATTGTAACGCTTGATCTCACCATTCACCCGATGGAAAGTCTTACCATCGCACAGTCGGCATGTGATAGCTACATATGGAATGGAAATATCTACGATACATCAGGGAAATATCCTTTCCAATCACAAACCATCTTTGGATGTGACAGCATCACAACCTTGGATCTGACCATCCATCCGAGCTACGACATCAAAGAAAAGATGGCTGCATGTGACAGCATCACATGGCAAGGAACCACCTACAAACAAAGTGGGATATACACCATCGCTTCAAAAACAGTGGCAGGCTGCGATAGCATCCGAACGCTGGATTTGACAGTCCATTACAGATCGTCTTCAGATGATAGCCAAGAAGCGTGTACCATATACCTCTGGAATGGTACAGAATACACATCTTCCGGCACCTACACCTATATTACAAAAAACCAAGCGGGCTGCGACAGCTTGGCGACACTGACATTGGATATTTATCCTGAGTTTCACCAGGGCGACACCATAGAAACAGACAAAGACTATCTCTGGCCCATCGATGGGCGCACTTACACGGAATCAGGCCAATACGTCGCTGTGTACGCATCCCAAGAAGGTTGCGACAGCATTTATACCCTTGTATTGCGTATCAACAGGGAGATTTCCATCGTTTTCCCTACCATTTTCAATCCATCGGGCACTGCCAATCCTATCTTTTTTGGCAGTAGCAATAGGAGTGACATCACACTGACCAATTTCAGCATCTATGACCGCTGGGGCAATGTTGTCTTCGCCAAGAAAAATGCACAGTTGAATGATCCGTCAGACGGTTGGGATGGCCGATATCGAGGACAATCGTGTGCTCAGGGTGTGTACGTGTGGGTGGCAGAGGTCACCTACGATGATGGCCACACCGAGATGCTACATGGAGATGTGACTGTGGTGAGGTAGGGAGATCTTAACATTTTATTTGCAAAGTTCAAGAACAAGGTGTATATTTACATTTGAGATAAGGGGAAGAGGAAAGATGTGCACACAGAAGAGACGAGATGCCCTCATTATTTCAGTAAAATTATTAATTTTTTAGATTTAAAAATTTCGTTCTTATGAAAAATTTATTTCTGTTTTTCACAATTTGTATGCTAAGATACCATTCCAGAGATGGAATGTGTAAAAGTGTGAAAATGGTAAAATTATAAGAAACCTAATGGTCAATGCATTCTTTAGCCCTTTTAAAAAATTATCTTTCACAATTATGAGATGGTTTTTTAGTATTGCTTGCTTGTGTTTTATAATTCAAATCGGGTATTGCCAATGTGAAGATAAATGCTATGGATTAAAGAAGTTTCAATCAACGGTTGGCAAAATAGATTTAGAAAAATTGATTCAAAGTGAATTTGCGGTTTCTGATGTTCATACTCCGCTATCATATGACATGGATGGAGATGGAATTAATGAACTAATGGTAATGCCTCAAACTGTTCTTGAAGAGCCTTTTTATGGTTCTGATACACTGTATATAGTTGACGGAAAAACTTTAGAAATTAAATGGAAAATTAAAGTTCCCTTTTATAATAACGCAAATCCCCAACCGATCGCTATAGTAGATGTGGATAAAGATTGCGTTCCTGAAATATTTCTAGCTGCATTAAATCATGAAAAAAATCCAGAATCTACGCGAGGAAAGTTAATATGTTTTGATATCCTAGGTAATATTAAATGGATTTCAAATAAAGATTATGGAGTAAATTTTAATTTTGTTACATATGGTGGAATGGTGGGCATTGCAGATTTTAATCGAGATGGCATTCCAGAAGTTTATATTCATAATGAAATTTATAATTCTATAACTGGAGTTAAACTTTGTGATGGAAAAGACTTTGGTATGGGAATAGGCGATAATTATGCTGCAAGAAGATTTAAAATGCGCTCAATGACAATTGCGGAAGATGTAGATAATGAAGATGGTAACTTAGAATTGATAGCTGGTTATACAGTGTATAAAGTAAACATTACTAATTCGAATGGTGAAGCAGGAAATACAATGATGCCAATAAACTTTGCTTTAAATGGTAAAAATGTTGATGGGTTTGTGGCTATAAGTGATATTGATAATGATGGGAAATTGGATGTAGTTTATAGTGCGATGTATCCATCAATATCAAGTAATTTATACGTTTATACAGTTGACAGTCAACAAATAAAACTATTGAATAGTAGTAAATTCAATAGTAATTATGGATACTGGTTACCAAGCTACCTAACTGTAGGCCAACTAAACGATACCACAAATGTTGCAATTTGTAGTTTCAATAGCAGTGTCTATTTAATAAAAATTTCGAAGGATACAATTTTTTCTCTTTCAGAAATAATAATTACAGATTCGTCAGGAAAAATTGGTGTAACAACTTTTGATTTAAATCACGACGGATTCAATGAAATTATCGTAAGAGATGATAATGATCTGCATCTAATTACACTGGATGAAAATGGAAATTTGAAAGCTTCCATAAGAAAAACTTGTGTTTCTCCAACATTGTCAGAAATGCCCATTGTCACTGCCCTTGAAAAAAATGGAGAAGCGCGCATCTGCGTGACGTGTATGGATCAAAATGGTGATGGAAAACTCACCATCTTCGGTCCACCGCCCGGTCAGCATTGGGCACCGGCACGTAATATCTGGCACCAATACGCCTATAATCCTCTCTTCATCAACGACGATGGCACGGTGCCACAATATATGCAAAATCCCGCCACCTATAAAAATGGCAAATACAACAACTTCATGGTGCAAGAGTCGCTTATCGACGAGGATGGCAACTACCCCGTGGCGGCAGCGTCGCTCCTCGGAGACATTACCTGCATCAACTCCGATCCGGTAATGAAGGAATACATTGTCACCTTCGGTGTAGAAAATCGATCGGATGCATCGAAGACAGCGGGCAGCAACCTTCCCATCAGCTTCTACAGCGGCGACCCACAAGCAGGTGGAACCTTGCTCACTACCTACCACACCGATGTGGACGTACAGGCAGGTGAGCGGATTGTACGCACCGTCACCATCCCTGAGACCTCCATGACGTCCATCTGGATGATCGTCAATACCGACAAATATCCCATTGTCGTATCCAACACGTCGCATTATGACATCGACGAGTGCGACTACACCGACAATGTGTTCCAGACATTGATGCCCTACAAACTACTGAAGACGGAAGAAATCTGTCAGGGCGACACCTATGACTTCTATGGTGACCTTCTCACCACTTCAGGAGCTTACAGCCATCAAATAATGAATGTGAGTGGGTGCGATAGTTTGATCACCATTCTCAACTTGCAGGTGATCGATAGAAAAACAGCGCAAGAAACCGTTGCTACTTGTGAGAATCTTAACTGGAATGGAAGCACCTATACGCAGTCAGGGAAATACACCTACCAAACTCAAAGCACAAATGGTTGTGACAGCATTGTGACGCTTAATCTCACCATCCATCCGATGGAAAGTCTTACCATCACACAGTCGGCATGCGATAGTTACTCATGGAATGGAAATATCTACGATACATCCGGGAAATATCCATTCCAATCGCAAACCATCTTTGGGTGTGATAGCATCATCATCCTTGATTTGACCATCCATCCGAGCTACGACATCATGGAAACGAAGGCTGCATGTGACAGCATCACTTGGCAAGGAACCACCTACAAACAAAGTGGTATTTATACCATCACAAACAAAACAATTGCAGGATGTGATAGCATCCGAACGCTGGATTTGACCATTTCCAGTGTCCTGAACACATCAGAAAGTCAGTCCGCTTGTACGTCCTACGACTGGAATGGTAACACCTACACCCAGTCAGGGCAATACACCTACCAAACTATGAGTAGTAGTGGCTGTGACAGCCTAGTGACGCTTGACCTCATCATACACCCGATGGAAAGTCTTACCATCATACAGTCGGCATGTGACGGCTACACATGGCACGGAATGACATACGATACCAGTGGACAATACACCTACCTATCACATACCATCTTTGGATGTGACAGCATCACAACCTTGGATTTGACCATCCATCCGAGCTACGACATCAAAGAAAAGATGGCTGCATGTGACAGCATCACTTGGCAAGGCACTACGTACAAACAAAGTGGAGTTTATTCCGTCGCCACAAAAACAATTGCTGGATGTGATAGCATCCGAACGCTGGATTTGACCGTCAATTATAGATCGTCTTCAGATGATAGCCAAGAAGCCTGTACCATCTACCTCTGGAATGGAACAGAATACACGTCTTCCGGCACCTACACCTATATTACAAAAAACCAAGCAGGTTGCGACAGCTTGGCGACACTGACATTGGATATTTATCCTGAGTTTCACCAGGGCGACACCATAGAAACAGACAAAGACTATCTCTGGCCCATCGATGGCCGCACTTACACAGAATCAGGCCAATACGTCGCTGTGTACGCATCCCAAGAAGGTTGCGACAGCATTTATACCCTTGTATTGCGTATCAACAGGGAGATTTCCATCGTTTTCCCCACCATTTTCAATCCATCGGGCACTGCCAATCCTATCTTTTTTGGCAGTAGCAATAGGAGTGACATCACACTGCCCAATTTGAGCATCTATGACCGCTGGGGTAATATTGTCTTCACCAAGAAAAATGCACAGTTGAATAACCCATCAGACGGCTGGGATGGCCGATATCGAGGACAATCGTGTGCTCAGGGTGTGTACGTTTGGGTGGCAGAGGTCACCTATGATGATGGCCACACTGAAATGCTTCATGGAGATGTGACGGTGGTGAGGTAGGGAGATGTAGTTTTTTGCCTTGAATTAAAGTAGCATATTGATATCATTGAATATGCTTTACGATTTGCAAACTTCATAGTTAAGCTTGTGTTAAAAACCATTTTTGTAACAATCGATTTTGAAGAAGTTCTGTTTTGTCCTAAATACGTCACAAAAAAATGAATTTGATCAATAGAATACCTTCATCTAAGTCATTTTTATCCATGACCATTGCAGGGGTTGTTGGCGGTTTAATGGTGATTATGGGCCAGTGGATTTTAAAACCTACTACTTCCATGAATGTGGCTGAAGAATTACCGATGGTATCTAAGGTTTCTTATACTAATTTTGGTAACAACAACGCTAATGCGCCATCAAATTTTGTAGAGAGTGCCAAAAGAAGTACAAGCTCTGTTGTCCATATTTTTGCGGAGGAAAGTCAGGAGTCGGCATTAGCAAAAAGGAGGCGAAATCAAAGTTTAGACCCATTCGCTGATTTTTTCAGCTTGGATGATTTTTTTGGCAATTCATTTTCACAGCCACAAAATGGTAGTGGGTCCGGTGTGATTTATTCACAGGATGGATATATCGTTACAAATAACCATGTGGTCGGTTTTGCAGATGAAATTACGGTGACGGATAGTGACGGAAAGAAATACAAAGCACGAAAAATAGGAACAGATCATTCTTCTGATTTAGCAGTCATAAAAATAGAAGCATCAGGGTTGACGCCAATGAAAATGGGAAATTCTGATGATATTCAGGTAGGTGAATGGGTGCTGGCAGTAGGAAATCCATTTGGATATTTGACATCCACAGTTACTGCAGGTATCATCAGTGCTAAAGGCCGTAAACTAGACATCATCAAAGATAAGAAGGCCATAGAAGAGTTTATTCAAACAGATGCAGCCATCAACCCGGGCAATAGCGGTGGTGCCTTAGTAAATTTGGAAGGTGAATTGATCGGTATCAACACGGCGATAGCCGCACCAACAGGTGTTTTTGCGGGTTATTCTTTTGCTATTCCAAGCAACATCGTACGGCATGTGGTTCAAGACATCATTCAGAATGGAGGAGATATAGAACGCACAAATTTGGGCGTAGGTGGTTATGATGTGAATGAAGACTTGGTAAAAGAATTCAAATTAAAAATAAAGAACCCTCAAGGGTTTTATGTGGAAGAAGTATTAAGAACCAGTGCCGCTCAGTTGGGAGGAATCCTTTCCGGTGATGTGATTATTGGTATCGGAGATAATGTTATTCATAATTATGATGATATTGATAAAGCGCTGAAATACAATAAAGTAGGTGACATAATAAAGATTCGTATCAATAGAAATGGCAAAGAAATAACATTGCCTGTCAAACTTATGAAGGCTTTGTAAAGAAATGGTTATTTAAGGAAAGTTGGTTTTTCGTTTTGTTTTGATTCGTCTGCTCTTCCCAAAGAGGGCAGACGTTTTTTTTATTTCAAAAGCGAAACAAGATGTGTTGAAAATGCTATGTGGTAACCTATTTTATTTTTCTAGTTTCTATGATTTAATGAAGCTTCATTTGCGTAGAGGGATGACCCACATATCAAATTATAATCATTTACTTTTAAGATGGAGTTTAGGCTGAAAACAGATTTTAATTGAGGAATTATGGGTGAATTTATGACTCAACGCATAAAAAAATTATCATAAGGATAGTTTATTTGCACTTTAAAATAATGCATTATGAAACGTATATTTCAATTTTTCCTTTTTTCCATTGTTCTCATTGTAATATCTTGTAAACCAGCCACACAAGAGGCTCAAGCTACAGATACAGGCGCTCAACATTCTAGTGCTGTAGATGGCGTAGGCCAATCCAATGTGAAGGATGATATTTCGAAACCAAACATTGTTCAAGTAGCTGTCGGAAGTGCCGATCATACCACCTTAGTTGCAGCTGTAAAAGCCGGTGGATTAGTTGACGCTCTGAGCAATGCAGGACCGTTTACTGTATTTGCACCTACCAATGCTGCATTTGATAAATTACCCGCAGGAACCGTAGAAAACCTTTTGAAACCTGAAAACAAAAAAGATTTGGTTGACATTTTGGAGTACCACACTTATGTTGGCGCTTTGAAACCAGAATATTTTAAAGATGGTCAAAGTTATGAAGAAGTCAATGGTAAGAAAGTGGATATCACTGTAAAGGATGGTAAAACTTTTGTCAATGGTTCTGAAATCGTGGCTTCCATCAATACTTCAAATGGGTGGATTCACGTGATAGGTGATGTCTTATTACCAAAATAGGAAAATAATAATAGTAGATTACTAACATTTTTTTTGGTGGTCAGCAGGACTGTTTGGCCACCATTTTTATTTTTCAAAGCTTGTGGAGTCTATTTACCGACAAAAAATTACTGATTCTAGTTGTTTTGTTTTTGCTTATTGTTCAAACTTTGATTGCATAATTTTGGCAATGCTAGCGGCTCTTTCTTTGACGATGTCAGCATTCTCTCCAACAAAATGTTCATCCACAGTGCCAAAAAACAGCTTGAGCCAGCGTTCAAAATGTTCTGAATTAATTGGATTTACAGCATTTGCTTTTCGATGTACTTGCATCGGATTTCCTGTATATTGACCTGTATAAAATAATACGTTTTCCCAAAAGTCGTACATGATAGGCAAGTGCTTTTCCCAATGCACATGAGCGAACATAGGTTGTAGAAGTGTATCTTCTCTAATTTTATTATAAAATTGGTCAACCACCACTTCCACGTCTTTTCTTTTTTTAATGTCTTTTTTATCCATGACCAAGAGTTTTGATGTTATAAGTCTTTTTTATTGAATAACTTCAGGGATATAAAAAATGGAATGATGATCCATAAACTCATCAAAGTGAATGAAATGACAATCCCTAATGTAGTACCAAATAGTTTTTTGAAAATAGCTCCTGTATATCCCATCAACGCAGAAGAATCAACGCAAAGTAAAACTTGAATGCGGGAAAGGTCAATAGGATTTAGTGCAGTGGCAATGGTCATTGGCTTTTCTATGGGATAATCCGCATATTGAAACATAAAAAATAAAATCAAACCATCATAAATCAATGTGAAAAAGAGCCACAAAATGATGGAAAAACCAATTCCTTTTGCCTTGTCTCTCATGATAATTGCAGCAAAAAGCGCCAATGATACAAAGATTGAGGTAATGAGCATTCCGGAAAGAAGTAGTATCCATCCCGTTTGGCCACCAATGTACATCAACACAGGAATGCCGATGCCTACTAAATATGCAAAATTAAATGCTATACATAAACCCAGAAATAATGCCGACCAAATAGATCGCCTCTTCACGGGTTGGCTCACCAATAATTCTATAAACTCGCCGCTATTATAGATGTAAATATTGGAGAAAATAATAGAAACCAAGGGTACAGTAAGTAGAATAATATTGAGCAATGATAATATACTTTTTGACGAACTGTCTTCCAAGCTAAAGATGCTCCATGAAAAGACACCTAAAAGTAGAGTATAGAATATGATTATTTTATTCTTTAGAATATCTAAAACGACAAATTTGGTGATATCTATCATTTGGCCTTGGTTTTTAGTACATGGCTGATGGCTTTGGACACTCTATCCTGTCCCGTATGTGCCAATAACGCATTGATAGAATGATTGAATAATATTGATCCCTCTTGCATGAAAATCACATGTGTCAAAAGATCATCCAATTCGCTCAATAAATGTGATGTGATAAGTATAAGTTTTCCTGACTGATGTTCCCTGACAATTTTTTCTTTCAATATATCTGCTGCAAGCGGATCTAATCCTGCTGTTGGTTCATCCAAAATCAACACTTTGGGATTGAATAAAAAAGCGATGGTCGCACTAACCTTTTGTGTAGTCCCACCTGAAAGTGCACGCATTTTTTTATGTGCTATTTGTCCGATGTCAAATGCGTGGTACAATTCTAAGTCTTCTTCAACTTTATACTTACGAATAGAACGAATGGTGTTAATCACTTGTGCGACTGTCATGTTTTCAGGATATTTTCCGATTTGGGGCATATATCCGATATCTGACCTATAAGAAACATCGCCGATGATAGACTTCTCGTTAAACAAAATATCACCCTGTGATGGGATGACCATACCTAAGATACTCTTGATCAATGTGGTTTTGCCACAGGCATTTGGCCCGATTAGACCAAAGCACTGTCCCTCTTCCAACAAAACATCTATATCTCTGAGAGCTTGGGTAGAACCAAAATTTTTAGAAATGCTTTTGATTTCAATCATAAATGGTATGGCTTTAGTTTTGGTTGATCATCTCTAAAGTCTTCCGGAGTGATACTAGGAATCAATTTCTCTGTTTTATCTAATAGGTTGACCATAAAACTTCTGTATAATAGCATGGCAATGGGATTGTTGTCTATGATGATGCTGAATAAACTCAGAGGTCTATAGGGCACATCGCCTGAACCGTTGTGATCTAAATCGTATCCTTCATATTTGTCCCAATAGTTAGCATTGAATTTATTTAAAACCAATGAACCATTTGTACTGACATCAAAGGTGTTGTTCTGAAAATTGTTTTCTGAGATGACATTATCCACACAGTTAGCTTGGATTTTCAATCCCCATCCATTGGAATAAAATCTGTTATGATTGACCACCATTCTATTGGCACCTTCTAAAAACAATGCCGCTGTATTGAATTCAAACAAGTTTCCTGTGATTTCGACGTCCGAAAGTTCCTTCAGTAAGATGCCGTAAGACGCATCTCCAACACTCATAGAAAAAGTGTTATTGTAAATCAACACGTTTTTGGTGTACATAATTGCTACGCCGGCACCATTACTGTCAAAAAAATTATTGATATATGAGTTGTCATTTGAGAACATAAAGTGGAGACCATATCGGATATTGTTTTTGGATATATTGCCGTAAACCATGGAATGGGTGACAAATTCGAAGTAGATGCCGTCCCTTTGCCCGATGATCGTATTGTGTACGATATGCAGACTATCTGATTTCCAGCAATGGATGCCATTGCCTATATTTTGCTCTTCTGATCCATAAGCTTTAATGGTATTATTGGTCACTTGAATGTGCTTTCCATATTGGACATAGATGGCAAAAAAATTATTATCCAATACGTTTTCCTCAATTTTAACATCTTTTGCATCATATATTTTGATTCCACAGGGTTCAGTCATGGAAGCAATACCGGAATTTTGTATTCTGAATCCTTTGAGAGTGACACCATCTGACTTGATTGATACGACTTCGTAGGTAAAATCACCGTCAAGAATAGGATAATCTATTCCGATGAGATACAATTTTTTATTGATGACAATATTGCCCTCTTTATACAGGCTATGATGCACTTTTATGGTATCATAGTTTTTAGCTTGGTATATTGCTTCTCTCAAATGTCTAATCTCCTGTTGTGGACCTACATGAATACATCGTGCATGTATAAAATTTAAGGTAATGAAGAATACTAAGACTGAAAAGGCAAATACCTTGATAGGCATGGTGTTTAATTATTGTCAAACAAAGAAGATATATCTAACTCTGTGGCATTTAGTTTTGTTTTATAAGACTGTGCTTCTTGACTTGTCTTGAAGGCGGCAATATTGCCAGCCATTGGACTTTTTAATTCTCCACCTTTCAGGAAAGAGGCAGATTCTACCGGGATGAGTTCATTATCCCCAAGATAATTGTGGACATAATGGCGGGTCGAATTTTTTTCCGGATTCTCCTTTTTAAATTCCGCCATACAGTAGATATCGTCAAATTTATACACCCTACCTTTTTCTGTAATCAATTCGGCGCCAAAATGAGGTTCAGATATGTTCATCTTACAGTGGGCACAAGCATCCTTGTGTAAAACAATCGGCTCCGGGCCGGATGGACTGCATCTTACAAAAGTCAGAGACATCAGTACAAGTGCAACTAGAGACAAAGTTTTGGTAGTTTTCTTCCTTGTTTCCAAAAAGTAAATGATGCCAATTAACAGTCCGCCTCCAAGCATCAGCCATCCACCAATATCAGGAATGGAATAAGCTCCAAAATTGAGCAGTTGTTTGAATCCAATCAAAGGTGGTTGATATGCCATTCCCGGCACTTGAATGGCCGCAGTAGGGTTTAAGTTATGGCCATAGTCATATTCCCATTTCCAAAAGTCAACCATGGCGAGTATCCCAAACAATGCAAATGCAATAAGAAGTATAAGTACTGATCTTTTTGTTTTAAACCAAATCCCGGTTAATATTGCCCAAATGCCAAATACACCAAAGATGTAAGGAAGAACTGTAAATTCAATGAATTCTTCAGCGTGTAGGGTTTTCATACCGATATAGTGGTTGAGACCATTGATGATATCGACTTCACCACCCAAGTGATTGGCATAAATCAATAAGGCTAACCCTTCAGGGTACTGAGGTGCATCCAATTCTATGCGCCAAATTGGTAAAATTATCGCACTAAGAATGCATAATCCTGCTACAACCAATAGGATGGTGGAACTAAAGGATATTTTCTTCATGAGAGGATCTATTTGGTTTATTATACATTTTTAAAAAATAAAGGGGGAATCGCAAAATAATAGCTATCCCCCAAATATTTTCACACAAAAACTTGAAAAAACTTTTCTTTTGTAATGGAAAAACTTCTTATTGGGTTACCTTTTCTGGTTCCGGAGCTTTACCTACATGGAAGGATATTGGCACATTACTTCCTTTCGGTGATACTCTCACATAACCTTGCATTTCTTGGTGTAGTGCACTACAGAAGTCAGTACAATACATAGGGAACATACCAGGTTTTTCAGCAATCCACTTGACGGTAGAAGTTTCTCCCGGCATGATCAATAATTCTGCTGTATTGGCGCCTTTTATTGCAAATCCATGAGGAACATCCCAGTCTTGCTCTAGATTTGTAACGTGAAAATACACTTCATCACCTTCCTTGATACCTTCAATATTATCTGGTGCAAAGTGTGATCTAACTGACGTCATATAGACATGTACTTTATTGCCTTCACGTACTACTTTTGATTCCGCTTCTCCCTTTGTGACATATGGGTTCTGATTTTCCTCAATGGAATAAATTTTCAGCTGTCCATTGTTCATGATCAAACTCGCAGGAGCTGCTTGAGCATAGTGTGGTTCTCCAATGGTCGGAAAGTCAAGAATCATCTGCATTTTTTCACCACTGATATCATACAGTTGAGCACTTTGTGTAAGCTCAGGACCTGTAGGCAGATATCTGTCTTTAGTGATCTTATTGTACGCAATCATATATTTTCCAAAAGGTTTTCTAGTGTTTCCACCGGGAACACAAAGGTGACCTACAGAGTAAAACGTAGGAACTCTATCAACGACTGCAAGGTCTTTTACATTCCATTTGACCACTTCTGATGACACAAAGAATGATGTATATGCAAAACCATTTCCGTCAAACTCTGTATGCAAAGGGCCTAATCCAGGTTTTTTCACTTCACCATACAATGCTTCTTCATATTTGACTACAGGAATGCCTTCATAATCACCATCAAATGCTTTGTTTTCTATGGCTTTCATCAATTTGTCAAAACTAAATACCGGCAATACAGCTGCCAATTTTCCACTACCTACAATGTATTCACCTGTCGGATCTACGTCACAACCGTGTGGTGACTTCGGACATGGAATAAAATAGCATATGTCTTTTAAAGCTGAAGCATCCAAAACTGTTACTTCATCCATAATAGTGGAAGTAGCGCTATGTGTTTTATCATCCCATACATTGTGTGCATATTTTACTTTTTCCTTCACACCTTTTCCTTCTTTTAGGTATTCCTCTGCTTTTTTCCAATTGACAGCCATGATAAAATCTTTGTCATTTTGTGAAGCATTGACTTCAAGAAGAGTATTGGCTTGCTCAGAATTATAGCATGAGAAGAAGAACCATCCGTGTGATTTTGCTCTTCCACATCTTGCTAAGTCAAAGTCGATACCAGGTGTACGCAATTGAAATGCGATATTCATTGCACCCGAATTTTTATCGATACTTACGAAACTGATATGGCCTTTGAAATTCTTTTTGTAAGTATCTATAGGCACGTCACCATTGGTATAATCAGGAGGTACACTGAATCTTGTACCTGCAACGATGTATTCTGAATTTTCTGTTCCGAATGGTGAACTATGGTTACCAGCGCTATTCGGCAACTCAATGATCTCAGCGGTTTTGAATGTTTTGAGATCTATTCTTGCCAATCTTGGAGTGTTGTTTCCATTGACAAATATCCATTTTCCGTCCACTTCGCCATTAGTTTGTGATAATTCCGGGTGGTGACAATCGTCCCATGGCACAAATCCGTGAGAAGTGTTGAGCATTGGCTTTGACTCTTCGCTATATCCCCATCCTTTTTCAGGGTCTGCGGAGAATACGGGAATCACTCTGAATAATCTTCCACTAGGTAATCCATAGACGGATAATTGTCCACTGAATCCTCCAGAAACAAAATTGTAAAACTCGTCATACTGACCGGGAGCAACATAAGATTTTACAGTTGAGTCGCCCTTGATAGAAGTGCTGGCATTCTTTGGCTTGCAACCAAAGACCACAACACTCATGACTATGGTAATTAGAATTAGAAATTTATTGGTTTTCATTGTATATTGATTTATTTGATACCATCATTTTTTCTCATAAATTCTAAGATATTCCTAGCGTCATCTTCAGTAAGACTTTGATTTGGCATACGTACCAAACATAACTCCAACTGAGCCTGTAGCTCAGGGTCTTGATTGATCATTGGATCAGGATTTGTAATGAAATTCATGATCCAATGTGGAGTACGTCGAGATGTAACTCCTTTCCAACCAGGACCAACAAGCTTTTCATCTGTGAGCTTATGACAAGATGTACATTTTACATTTGCGATCTTCTCACCTGCATCAGCCATGGAATCATTTAGGGCAGCGTCCAATGTGAGGTTTTCAGAACTAAACTTACCTTCTCCTCTGTTTGGATCGTAATTTCCGGTACTTGGACTAGCTTCAGTTTGTACTCCGGGAGCGGTTTTGGGCTGTGAATCCTTATTGCCACCACACGCTGTCAGCCCTGCAAAAAAGGTCATTAGTATAAATAATTTTAATGCTTGCATAAATTTATTGATTATTTGGTGCAAAGGTGGCGGAAGAAGGCTTAAAAATTTATGATTGCAATCATAACATCCGGTTTTAGAAGAAATAAAAACGAGAAATTACAGCTTTGAACTCATATAAGTCTGAGAGAAAAATTTCAACATGTATATTTGCAATATGAATCACTTCACAGATACCATTATCGCATTGGCGACACCTCAAGGACAAAGCGCAATAGCAGTAATCAGACTTTCCGGGAATCATGCGATAGACATTACTGACAAAATATTTAAAGGTGGATCACTTTCCGAAGCCAAATCTCACACTGTGCATTATGGATGGATATCTGATGGCGACCAAGACATAGATGAAGTGATGGTGGCAGTATTCAGATCTCCCAAAACATTTACGACGGAAGACAGTACCGAAATTTCCTGTCATGGATCAGAACACATTGTCCAAGATATCATTCGAGTGGCTATAAAAAATGGTGCAAAACCTGCTTTTCCTGGCGAGTTCACATTGAGGGCTTTTTTAAATGGTCGAATTGACCTTACACAAGCAGAGGCAGTAGCAGACCTCATCCATGCGGCATCATCTAAGTCAGCAAGCATAGCACTACATCAACTAAAAGGACATTTGTCTCATCACATCAAGGAACTCAGGCAAGAATTGATAGATTTTGCTGCATTGATTGAACTAGAGCTTGATTTTTCTGAAGAAGATGTTGAGTTTGCAAATAGAAGTCATTTGAAATCATTGATTCACCGTATATTTAATGTCATCAATCCTATCATCGATTCCTTTCAATGGGGTAACAGTATCAAGGAAGGTATCGCTGTAGCCATCATCGGTGCACCAAATGCCGGAAAATCTACATTGCTCAATTCCATATTAAACGAAGATAAGGCATTGGTCAGTGAGATAGAGGGGACGACGAGGGATTTTATTGAAGATATATTGGTGTTGGATGGCATTACATTTAGGTTTATCGATACTGCCGGGATACGAGATACAGATGACATCCTCGAAAATATGGGTATAGAAAGGTCAAAACAGAAATTACGAGAAGCTGAGATGGTTTTATTTATTTCAGATGTCAACAAACCTATCGAACAAATCAAACAGGAATACTTGTCGCTACAAATATCTGAAAGCCAACACAGCTGCATCCTCCTCAATAAAAAAGATACTGTTTCTCCTGAAATAGCATCTGCAAAGGTGGAAAATATCGCTTCTAGCACCCGCGTGGAGACTTTTTCAATCGCCGCCAAAGATGTACATACGCTTGCGCCACTGATGCATTTTTTGAGAGAATTTACCCATGAAAAACCAAGAGATGAGAGTACTATCATCACAAACAGCCGGCATTATGAAGCATTGCAAAAAACCAAGGAAAGTTTGGAAAAGGTTTTGGATGGGATAGATGCACAAATCTCTTCAGACCTCGTAGCTATGGATATGAGGGAAGCCTTGTATCATCTTGGCTCTATTACAGGGGAAGTAACAACTGATGACCTTTTGGAGAGCATTTTTAGTAAGTTTTGTATCGGGAAGTAACTTCCCTTCTCTTTCTTTCCAACACCTTGTTTTTGTTGACTTTGTATAATTATTCTTGCTCTTTTTTGTTGCCCAATCACTCTTTTTTACTTATCTTTGTTGCCCAGACGTTGCCAAGGCATCAAATTTGTTGCCCGAAACACATTTGGAAAATATTAGGCGAAATCATGCACCATATCGCTACATAATGCACCTTGATGATACATTTCGCTACATTAATGACAAAATATAGTAAAAAATGCAAGTACCCAAGATATGTAACCATTGCGGAAAGTCATTTATCGCTCAAACAACGGTGACGAGATTTTGTAGCCATAAATGCTCACAGAGAAACTATAAAAAGAGAGCTAAAGAAGCAAAGATTCAAAAATCATTGGAAGACACAATGACACAGATGGTTTCGCCTTCTCAGGCCAATATCACTTCCACCAGCTCACAAACATCAAAAGACTTCCTTTGCATCAATGATATTTCCGATCTTTTGGGAGTAAGTAGGTGGACCATACAAAGAATGGTGCAACGTGGCCAGCTTACAGTTAAACAAGTTGGCCGTAAGAAAATGATGTCAAGGCAACAATTAGAATCCTTCTTTAAACAATAATAGAATGTAAAATGAAGATCACATTAAGACAAAGACAAAAGAATAACAAGATCAGCCTTTATTTGGAGTATTATGAGAAAGGCAGGAGAGAGTACGAATATCTAAATTTGTATCTGACTCCAGATCCTGAGAAAGGTAGCTTAACTAAGTTCCAGAAAGATGAGAATAAGCGAATCTTAGAGTTAGCTGAAACCATCAGATCAAAACGACACCTTGAAGCCCAAAATAATATCTATGGCTTCAAAGACAAAGATAAAGTCAAGGGCAGTTTCAAGCAATTCTTTTCTGATATGGCCGAAATGAAGAAAGAGAGTTTAGGTAATTATGGCAATTGGAACAGCGTTCGTAAGCATATAAATATTTACAATCCAAAGGATGTATCATTTGATCGAGTTAACAAAGAATGGGTTCAAGGATTTAAAGATTACCTTGATAAAAAAGCCAGAACAAAACAAAACACTCCACTTTCCCTAAACTCTAAATATTCCTACTTTAACAAATTGATAGCTGCATTGAACCAAGCAGTCAAGGAAGAGATCATTCCTTCAAACCCTGCATATTTAGTAGAACCATTTCCACAAGATGAAACCCAACGTGAATTTCTCACTTATGAAGAATTATTGGCAATGGTCAATGCTCCTTGCAAAAACCAAACCTTACGCCATATGTTTCTATTTTCATGTTTAACAGGTTTAAGATGGGGCGATGTGGAAAAACTACTCTGGAGTGAAATGCAACATTCTAATGAATTAGGTTATTACATTCGTTTCAAGCAAGCTAAGACTTCAGGAGCAGAAACTCTACCAATCAGTGAAGAAGCATTTAGTCTTTTAGGTGAAAGGGGGCATGAAGATGATAAAGTTTTTACTGGCCTAAAATATGGCAATTGGAATAAAACCACCCTCAAAGATTGGCTTAAAAGTGCTGGTATCACTAAACACATTACATTTCACTGTGGTCGACATACTTTCGCTACCTTGCAGTTAACTTTGGGTACCGACATCTATACTGTAAGTAAATTACTTGGCCATAAGAATCTGTCCACTACAGAAATCTATGCAAAAGTAATTGATGAAAAGAAAGTTGAAGCAGCTAACAGAATAAAATTAAACTTATGACACCTGATGGACCATTTATTAAGTTAGAAGGTAAAGATATGATCTTCCATGCATCTGAAAACGTTGTATTGAAAGGCTTCGTACCAAAAGAAGGATATCCAACTTGTTGCCCATATCATAATTCAGTTTTAAAAAATGTTCAAGAATGGTGGGCTAAGTTTCCAGATTGTTGCAACGAACATAGAAAAATGGTTTCTAGTGGTCGAATCAAAAAAGAAAATTATACTTATGTTCCCGAAAAAATTATTACTTGTTTCGCATATTTCGAATATCATCTGTCTCAAAAGATCAATGATGATCATTGGTTTACTGATATCAAACATTATATAGCTCACCTTGAGTTTAGCTTTGGATCGCCAGCAATTGGATATGATCGATTATATTTTATGATAGAATATCATGTGAAACTTTGTAAACCTAAGGATTGGGTTTTTCCTGAAGATCGTAGAAAAGCACTTATTGAATATTTAAAAGATAGAAAATTAAATAGACCACCAAAGAAAGAAACAGATCTAAACCTGTTATATAATATATACCAAAAGTGGCTGAAAGCAATTCCAGATGTTCATTACTTTTCGCATTTAAAGCAAACAACTACTGGCAAAGTTCCAATGAACTTATTCTTATACGATTTCGATTATAACCCTTATATGGGTATGACTTCATCACAGGTGAAGACAAATATTGAATTAGTTCAGGCATTATATGACATTACTAAACAAGTCTTAGGTCTAATTGACACTCCACAAATGATTAAAGATGGCACTATCTCAGATACCCAATCATTTAAAATCAAATTAATCAATGATGCTCATCGAATAAAACAATTAAAACTTGTTGAGACATTCAATAAGTCTGAAGCTCAATACATCAAAATCATAAAAAGATGGCTTGACAATGAAAAGAAATATTTCGAAGAAATCATCCCCGAACTAATCAAGCTACCTCCTTCACCACCAAAACCAAAACACTTGCCCCATCAACCTAACCAAGAACTTTCACAATTTTTATTAAATGATCATCCTATGACTCTTTCAATTTTACACAGTATATGCTATGGTAGTCTCAAACCATGGACCATCTCTTTTTCTGATCCAGCTCATTTGTCACAATTAGTGAGATCAGCTACAAGAACAGATATAGCATCACCTATTGACTTGAATAACAAGTTACTAGGATTATTACCAAACTTCTCTGAATTTCACCAAATCCTAAAGGCAAATCCAACTTTTGAATCCATACATCAATTGCCATATACATTTACATCTGATGATACTCCTTCACTTGAAACAAAATTTTACAAAGAACTTATAGATACGGAAGCCTTGAGATACTACAATGAAGTATTAGCAAATCCTTTGCTTGTTGACTTAGAAAAAGATGTAGAGTATCAAGTCGGTCGCAAGGTACTCGATGTACTCAAAGACCTTATTGCCAAAACTTATGAAGAATTGCAAAACCAACAAAGTTTACAATCTTGCAAAGATGCTGATGATCTTTCTTTATATGTAATGTGGCATCTTCATAAGACGTTGCTAGCATTATATTTCTCAGTACAAGATCAATATGCCACTTTTCTAGAAGATGCATTTGATGATATTGCCGAGTTTTACATGTATGTATTAAACGTTTCAAATCAACCTAACTTTGAGCTTCATAGTAATAAATCAATGAAGTATAGACATAAGATTGAAAGCCAAGAAGTAAAATCCCCAGCGTCCAAGCCCAAAGCCTTATCTTTCAAGTTTAGTGCAGACCAAGAAGAATTAAAAAACAAGGTTAAAGCTCTTTGCCTTAATGTTGAGTTCTTAAATGAAGGTTTAACAACTCAGGAAACATTCGTTAATACGTTTGTTTCCAAAGACCTTTCAATCTTAACTAAGCCTATTCATATTAGCTGTCCAACAAATTTATTTCCAATAATTCAGGAAAAACTAAAGAAGTATGCCCCGAATTTTAAAGATGCAATAATAGAAAAATCAAAGTTGTTCTATAGCATTAATGGAACCCAATTGACGGCACAAAATATATCAAAATCTCGAAAATTGGGATGTCAAGCGACTGAACTAATAGCAAAAGTAAACAAAATATTTAGTTAAAATCTTTCGATTTTTATTCGATTTTATTCGATAAATCGAATATCGAAAGAAACATCGAATAAAGCTAAGACCCCATCCTCAATTCCTTTGCAGCATTCTTTCACATTAAAAAGTAATGCACATGCAAGACAATTTAATCCTTGACAAGCTCACCGAGATAGCCAACAAGCTATCTGAGCAAAACATCCTTCAGAAGACCGTTCTTAATCTTTCTGAAGCTGCAAACTACCTTGACATAAGTGAATCACACTTATACAAGCTAACCAGTTCACGACAGATTCCACACTTTTGTCCCCAGGGCAAGAAGCTCTATTTCCGTCGTGATGAATTAGATACTTGGCTTCAACGCAATCGCCAAGATTCATCTGAAGAAATTGAGAAACAAGCTGTGAATTATCTCATCAAAAACAAAAGAAGATAGTCATGGCAACATTCAGTTTATACAATGACTTCACCACACCTAATGGTAAAGTCAATATCATCGACCTTGGGAAGGATATCAAAAATGGTAAGTATGAAATGCTTATCAACGATTATCGTGCTGAATTAATCTTTGGTGAGAAACCTAAAGCGGAAGAACTCAAAAAGAAACTTCCAGCTTTCACCCCTTCTGGTATTTTTCATTCAAGAAGAAAGGTAGAGAATCTGGATCAGTACAGCAGTTACATTCACTTAGATTTCGACAAGTTGACCAAAGATCAGCTTCATGATTTATTGACTAAAGTAACAGAATGCCCTCATACTGCCTTAGCATTTGTCAGCCCATCAGGTGATGGACTCAAGATATTTCTTGAAGTAAACTCTGGTCCTGATCACCATGCTTTAGCCTATCAACAAGTCAAAGACTATTATGAAAATCTGACAGGTCTCAAGGCTGATGAAAAATGCAAAGACATTACTAGACTTTGTTTTGTAAGTTACGATCCTGACGCTTACCGAAACCTATCGGCAAAGAAATTTATTGTCAATCTACCCGATGGTGAATTACCTATCACACCATTAGTTCCGCCACCGCCCAAACCCCTTCCCCCTGCAAAAGAAATACCAGTCACTGACTTAGATCTTGATTTTAAATTCAATCAAATTTTAGAGTTTACCTCTTATAAAATCACTTATGCAGAAGGTAGTCGAAATAACTATATCTATCAGTTTGCATCCAATTGCAATAGACGTGGGATAACCCAAATAGAATGCGAAGATTTTTCTTTACAAAAATTTGATCTAAGCCATAATGAAATCCGTGCCTCCGTTAGAAGTGCTTATACCAACCATCTTGCGGAATTTGGCAAATACCAGACCTTAGGTAGTCCTTCCAAAATCACTAATCAAAAAGTATCTAAAGACATTGATACCGAAGACTCTGAAGATTACCTAAAACTTACCCCTACCATTCCCGATGATGTATTTACTCATCTACCAGACATTCTTCGGGCAGGATGTGATGCTTTTGATGATGTTCGCCAGAGAGATGTTTTTTTTATTACAGCTTTATCTGTTATCAGTGGTTGTTTACCTGGTATCAGTGGCATATACGGTGGTGAACGTATTTATCCTCATCTCTTTGTCTTTATTATTGCTCCAGCTGCCAGTGGTAAAGGTGTTGCCAAAAATGCTAAGAGATTGGCGGACAAACTGCATGACCGTAAATTATCAGCAAGCAGACAAGCACAATCTCTTTATGATGAAGAAATTGAAAACTACAAAAACACTTGTCGCAATCTTAAAAAGACTGATGAGCGACCACCACAGCCAGAAAAGCCTACTTTTAAGATACTTTTCATTCCGGCGGATAGTTCATCATCTCGTATGATCGAGCATCTTGAAAACAATGGTGGCGAAGGCATCATTTGCGAGACTGAAGCTGATACCATGAGTGGAGCAAAAAAGCAAGATTGGGGTGACTACTCTCCGATATTGAGAGCTTCCTTTCACCACGAAAAGGTTACCTACTCACGAAAGACAGACAATCAATACATTGAGATAAAAGAACCAAAATTGGCGGTTTGTCTTACAGGTACACCATCTCAAGCACCAAGACTGATCTCAAGTTCTGAAGATGGCCTTTTCTCTAGATTCTTATTCTATGCCTTTAAAAATGACCTAATATGGCTCAATCCAGCTCCTTCTAGTGCAAAAGTTGTCTATAATGACCATTTTGATAGGCTTTCAGAAATGCTTTTATTGACATCTGATTTCCTTTCATCCGATCCTTCAGAGTTCACCTTATCTCACCAGCAGTGGTCAATTCTCAATGATTCATTTTCGGCCATCTTACAAAATACTGCCATATTCAATGGCGATGATTCAGCAGCGGTTGTATATAGACTTGGGTTGATTACCTTTCGTATTTGTATGATTTTCTCAGCACTTCGTAAGGCAGAAAATGCTGAAATGAAATCAATTGTTGTTTGTGATGACCATGATTTTCATACAGCACTTATCATTTCAAAGACATTATTAAATCACAGTATTTTGATGTTTAACAACCTACCTAATAACAATGGCCAAGAACCATTTAAAGATGTTACAAAATTAAAAATGACTTTTATTGAAGCTCTGCCAGCTACTTTTCAGCGAGCTCAGGCAGTAGAATTAGGTAAATCTTTCAATCTATCTTCCCGAACCATTGATGATATTCTTAGGAATGGGATAGGCATTTACTTTCATAAGCTGAAACCTGGGCATTATCAAAAAATCATTTAAGACACACTATCATTTTTTATTATATTTTTCACTACATTTGCCATTATTTGACAAATATTTTTTTGACCAATGAGCAAATTAGGATCCTTCATCCGCTCCAAACGTGAAGAAAACAACCTACTCCTTCGTCACCTCGCTGCCAAGTTAGATGTCGATGTCGCCTATCTTTCTAAGCTAGAAAGGGGAGAACGATCTGTAAGGCTAGAGCATGTAGTTGCATTGAGCGAGATATTTAATGTTCCATCTGGAGAACTCAAAGTCCTTTGGCTGAGTGATCAGATAACAGAACTCTTGGCTAGTATTCAAGATGATAGCATGGCCTTGAAAGCACTCAATTTATCTAAGAAAGAATTATCAACTCTAACCCATTAACTTTTACTATGACAGACATTATACAAGAAGGCATTGATTCAAATCTAATTTCTCTTTCCGAAGAAGGTAAACTAATCACATACTGCAATCATCACAAACCACGTAATTTCAACAATCCTGAAGAGAAAGTGCAAGCTGTTGCTTTCATAACTCTAGTTCTTCGATATGGATACGACCCTAATAAGATTAAACATTATGAGACAGTTACCATGGGTAGTGAGAAGAAAGAAGCAGATATCATAGTTTACAATGATGCTGAGTGTACCCAGCCCCATATCCTGGTGGAGTGCAAAAAACAGGAAGTCAGCGAACAAGAGTTCCTTCAAGCTATTGAGCAGGCTTATAGCTATGCTTATGCCTTACCCAATGAGATTAAATATGTATGGGTTACATCAGGTCTCAAAGACGAATATTTTGAAGTAGATAAGACTACTTCTTTGCGGATTACCATCCCAGATATTCCGGGTTTTGGTCAGCGTAAACTGGCCAACTATAAGTTTGTCTATGAAGCTAATTCTATCAATCAATCAGGTGGCTCTGAGAAGTTTTTTGATCTTAAGGTAGTTGAGCAAAGCGAGCTTACTCGTAGATTCAAACAAGCTCATGACAGCCTTTGGGCAGGTGGTCAGTTGAATCCATCAGAAGCCTTTGATGAATTGGATAAGCTCATCTTTTGTAAGATTTGGGATGAGAAAAAGCACCGACCTACTGGGAGCCCTTATGATTTCCAGATCATCACCGTGGATAAAGAAGATATCAACGGATGGGCAAAATTAGGTGCAGATGAACTCAGAGTGAAAACCCGATCCACTGAGAACCAACTTTTATACGATAGAATCAATGCCCTTTACGAAGAAGGCAGAATCAAAGACCCAGAAGTCTTCAGAGACAATATTCGTTTGACACCTGAGAAGATCCGTACAGTAGTAGGTTATCTTCAAGACATCAATCTAAGTGGGACAGACCTTGATGCCAAGGGCCGTGCTTTTGAGACCTTTATGGATTCTTTCTTTAGGGGCAACTTTGGTCAATACTTCACTCCAAGACCTATTGTAAAGTTCACTGTCGATGTACTACCTATTGACAACAATTCTTTAGTCTTAGATACCTCTTGCGGTAGTGGTGGCTTTTTACTCTATGCACTCAATAAAGTCAGGGAGCAAGCCAATCTCTTATATCCCAAGTTCAAAACGGATATTACCCAAAGTAATAAACACCATAAGTATTGGCATGACTTCGCTGAGAAGAATCTATATGGTATTGAGATCAATGAACAGATTAGCAGAGCTGCGAAGATGAATATGATCATTCATGACGATGGTCATACCAATGTCATCACCTCCGATGGCTTGTTGAGAGAAGAAGACATACAGCGTATGACCAACAACCAAGGCTTTCGCTATGGTCGCTTTGACTACATCATTACCAATCCACCATTTGGCAGTGATGTTCACCGCAATGAGAAAGCCTATCTTGGCCTCTATGACTTTGGTAAAAAAGAAGCGGACTGGCTAGCACCCAAAAGTAAAAACACGATTGAAAAAAGAGAACGACAAAGTACTGAAGTCTTGTTCATCGAGCAATGCCACAATTTTCTCCGTGATGGTGGATACCTTGCTATAGTTTTGCCTGATGGTATTTTGACCAATAGTAGCTTACAATATGTAAGAGAAGGCATCGAAGACAAGTTTAGAATCATCGCCGTGATCTCTATGCCACAGACAGCCTTTACCGCCACTGGTGCAGGTGTCAAGAGTTCCGTCTTATTCTTAAAGAAATACCCATCGGACTTAACTGATAAACTCCGCAATACTAAGTTAGCCTTGCAGACAACTATAAGAGACAAGCATCAATACTATCAATTATTAAGCGATTGGGACAAAGAAAAGAAAGCAATCATAAAGGGTTTAGTAGGATTCAACAATCCTTACACCACACTAAAATTGGCTGACATCCAAAAAACAGAAGAATACAAAGCATGGAAAGATGAAGTAAACACACTATACAATGACCGCATCACAGAACTGAAAGAAACACTGTCCGAAGAGTACCAACTAGCTAAGAAATCCAAACTTCCAAGTTATCCTATCTTTATGGCTGTGGCTGATGATATAGGTTACGACGCCACAGGTAAAAGTACTGGCTCTGGTGATGGTGATTTAGAGTTGATCCGTGAAGAATTAAAGAAGTTTATAATACAAATAGAGAACTAAAAATGCACGATCAACATAAATGTAGAATTTGGCTAGGCCACAAAAGCGAAACGCCTTCTTTTGGAAGGCGTCTGACCAAGGATACTATCCTTGGTGATGTTCTAGACCGCAAAGGTAATACTAAAAAAACATAAATGCAACAACAACAACAAAAAAAAGAAAAAGTAATCGCATATGTTGATGGTTTTAATCTCTATTTTGGGATGAGAGATGCATCATTGGATCATTGTAGATGGCTGAATATCAAAAAATTAGTCGAAAGTTTGCTGCAACCAAATCAAATTCTAGTTGAAGTAAAATATTTTACAAGCAGGGTAAGTAATAGTCCAGATAAACAAAAAAGACAATCAACTTATATTGACGCTATTCAAAGCACTGATACCAAAATATTTTATGGGAACTACCAAGATAGTAAAGAAGAGTGTAAACGATGTGGCAATATTTGGCGAACTGCAAAAGAGAAAATGACTGATGTAAATATTGCCACGTCCATCATAGTTGATGCATTTCATGGTTCGTATGACATGGCTATGTTAATTTCAGGAGATAGTGATTTGACTCCACCAATAAAAGCTGTCCATGAACTGTTTAAAGACAAAAGAGTATTTATTGCATTTCCACCGAAAAGACACAACAATTCTATGGCACTGGTAGCAAAAGGATCTATGACTATTGGTCGAAAAAAACTTGTAGATGCTCAATTTGATGAGACAGTGATAAGTAAGACAGGTTATAAATTAAAAATCCCACAAGAATGGAAGTAATAAATAACGCAGTTAAAATGTATCAAATGAAACTTGGATTAATTCCTAACCATGACTTCAACAATATAGTTCTTAATTCTTTCGTTAGAGTGCCCTACTTATTGATTGTCTGCATATTATGTATATATTTTTATACATTAACATTTTATAGTTGCGTATATGCAAGTATTTCACTTATCTTTGTGGCACTTTCAGAGTATCGTAGATCATCGCAAGTTGATGATGTTTACCCAATATTTCAGACATTTTCGTTAATCAAAGATAATATACCCTCCAGGCTTACCACGGTAGCACACTTGGGGGGTCTTCTCTTTTTAGGCCTATGAGTAAGATTGCATATACCAAAGGCATATATACCCACGTACCCATCAAGTACTTAGGCATTCCATCTGATGGAAAGGGCAATCTATTGGATTGGACTTCGCAATCACTTTGGTCAAATTTAAAAATGAATGTATGACAGCAGCAAATAAAGGTTTTTATGTTCAATCAATTGATACAGAATATCGATTAGAACCAGCTTATCATTTACCTGAGATAGTTGCCCTTGAACAAAAAATTCAGTCAAAGTCAAGTAAAAAATTGAAGCATTATATTAAATCAGTTGCTAGTGGGGCTACGCCTTCAGTCCAAGAAGAAACAAAATACTATACTGACAATATTAATGGTATTCCTTTTTTAAGAGTACAAAACTTACAGCCCAATGGCTCACTTTACTTAGATGATTTAAAGTATATAAATCTTGATACCCACAACTCATATTTAAAAAGAAGTCAAGTTAGTGAAGGGGATCTTCTTGTAAAGATAACTGGAGTTGGTCGGATGGCAATTGCTTCGGTTGCACCAGCAGGTTTTGTAGGAAATACAAATCAGCATATGGTAGTTATTAAAACTAACTCTTTAGAAGAATCAACCTACTTAGCCAATTATTTAAATTTGGATATTATTGAAAGATTGGCAAGTAGAAGAGCAACAGGTGGTACAAGACCAGCATTAGATTACCAAGCACTTAAATCTATACCAATAATTGAGAATATTGATTTTAGCATTTTAAACCATGCCTATACCCTAAAACTCCAAAAAGAGTCCGAAGCCCAAGCCTTGCTCCAAAGCATAGATACCTACATTCTTGACCAGTTGGGCATTACCATTCCAGAGCAGAGAAATGACATCGAAGACAGGATGTTTTATGTGGAGTTTGATGAATTAGAAACTGCCAGATTTGATCCTTCATTTTACAATGTTAATACCAAGAACCTAAAAAATGCCATTCTATCATCTCCTTTCAATAAAAGTACTCTGAAGAATTTATTAATTCATTCTAGTGCAGGAGATTGGGGGCAAGAATTTAATAATGATACCCACACTTATGAAGAATGTCTTGTTATTAGGGCTACTGAATTTAAAAATAATGGCAATTTAGATTTAGATAATAATAGAGTTAAATTCAGGTATATTAACAAAGATAAACTTAAAAAAATGGATTTACAACCATTTGATTTGTTAATAGAAAAATCTGGTGGGAGTATTGATCAACCAGTTGGCAGAGTTGCATTAATAACAAACGAAATTTTACAGAGAAATACTCTTGCTTTTAGTAATTTCATTCAGAAAATACGGGTAGATGGAAACTTAGTACTGCCTGAATTTCTGTTTTATTATTTAAAAGTTATGCATAATGTAAAGTTGACTGAATCAATGCAAAGTCAAACCAACGGAATAAGAAACCTTATCATGGGAAGTTTTTATAATCAACATGTCGTTTTACCGTCAATTGATATTCAAAGAAATATTGTAAACCATGTAAATATGATGCATTCCCAAATAAACGCTTTAAAATCAGAAGCCCAATCCATCTTAGACGATGCCAAGGCTCAAATAGAAAAAATGATATTAGCATGATTGAAAAGAAGTTAATACAATCCATAATATTTTCAACAAATAGAAAACAATGAAACAAGAACTAGTGATATCGCTTACCGAAACATTTGAAGATCATTCGCATACAACAGAAAATGGGGTAGAATTTTGGTTTGCTAGAGAGATACAACATCTCCTTGGTTATACAGAGTGGAGAAACTTTTTAAAAGTGATCGTAAAAGCCAAAATAGCCTGTGAATCAAGTGATAATGTCATAGACCATCATTTTGTTGATGTCAACAAAACGATAGCAATGCCTAAAAGTGCAGAGAAAGAAATTGATGACCTCATGTTAACTAGATTCGCATGCTATCTTATAGCCCAAAACGGAGACCCAAAGAAGGAGCAAATCGCTTTTGCACAAAATTACTTTGCTATCCAAACAAGAAAGTTTGAGATAATTGAGCAAAGAATCAAAGACTGGGAGAGACTCCAAGCAAGAGAAAAACTCAGTTTATCAGAGAAAGAATTATCTGGGCTTATTTTTGATCATACAGGAAATGATAAGAACTTCGCTATTATTCGTAGCAAGGGCGATACTGCACTTTTTGGTGGCAAATCAACTCAACAAATGAAAAACAAGCTCAATGTTCCTGATGGTAGAGCTTTAGCAGACTTTTTACCTACCATTACAATTAAAGCAAAAGATTTTGCAACAGAAATCACCATTTTTAACACTAGAGAAAGAAACCTACGTTCAGAAGGAGCTATTTCTACAGAACACATTAAAAACAACAAAGGTGTTCGAAATTTACTATTAGAAAGGGGTATCAAACCAGAAGACCTTCCAGCAGAAGAAGACATTAAAAAATTGGAAAGAAGAGTTAAAGGAGAAGAAAAGAAATTGGGTAAAAATCCTGATAAATTTTTAAATGAAGATTCCAATGGTGATAGATAAAACATACAATCTCAAATATAAAAATGATAAAGACTTCATTTATCAATACACTCCATTCAATGACGATATAAGAGAGATCTCTGAGTCAGTACAATCTACTATCAAACCAGAAGACCTAGACACATTAGTAGTCGCTGCAAAAGAAGAAGGCTTTGAACGAGAATTTCTCACAAATCACCAATGGTATGCTGTCCGCATCCACAGTTCCATGCTAGACAGAATCAAATACATCGCTGCCTATCAAGTAGCACCAATATCAGCTATCACCCATTATGCAGAAGTAGCCAAAATCGAAAAATACAACGACACCAACAAATATATACTTACTTTCAAAAATCCCGCAAAACAAGTCAATCCCATACTCCAGTTAGACAAAGACAAGAAAGGCACTGCACCACAAGGCCCACGATATACCACCCTAGATAGAATCCTTAAATCTAAAAAACTCTCTGAAATCCTTTAGCCTATGGAGCAGACTATCCAACTCAATGTCATACCTTTTACTCCAAAGGAGTCAAAAATCTCTATTCCTGTTTCTCTATCTAAAGATATAGGTTTCTCATCCATATTTATTGATGAAGATATACTAAGCCAGATAGATGACAAAATTGAACTTAACCAAGAAGCACCACAACGTTGGCTATATACTTCATTTGCTACTCCTGCAGTAGGTGACATAACACTTGATATTGATTTATTTGATAAGAAAGAAATTGCTCTTCATTATTTTAGACACTTGATTCACTCCTACTTTGACAATAACGTCGCAGATGTCATGAGAAGAAATTTTACTGACGATGTAGAAATATGGTTTAAAAATACTGCATCTAAAGACAAGGTTTATGACATCTATTACTTATTCACCCTAAAAGTTCAATTCGGTAAAATTTCAAATGGGTTTGAATTAGTAGTATCATTTGATGGTGAGACGAAAGTCTATAAAAAATCAATACTTGAACTTAATATTGATGCTTCCGAATATAACTGGATATTGAACAAAAATAGGCTATACAAGTATGAACATGCCCCCGATGAAGTACAATGGGATTTTCAAAATACTTATCCTGTGCTTACCAACAAGCTAGCACCATTATTAGATTTGGCCTTTGAGCGATCGCCTAAAGAAAACAGATATCGATCACATTATGCCTTTATTGAAAATCTTTACAAGAAATACTTAAATGTAGATGCATTTCGAAACATCATACCTTTATCATCCAGTGGCTTTATTCAATTAAAATCTCAGGAAAACCGAGTACCAATATTAGACGGTGCATCCAATATTTTACAATTTGGTTCTAGTACAGGAGTTGATCCTAAGATTGACCTTAGAAAATATGGTCCAGCGATGCCACTTAAACCTCCTGTTAACATCAAACTATTCTTCATTTACGATCAGAAACATCAGAATCTGAGAGATATTTTAAGTAACAAGTTTATAAATGGTCAATCTTTTCATCCCGGAATAAATACATACTTAAAAACGCCATTCCATATTGATCAATCTCTGGATATCACTTTTAATGGCCTTGAGAATTGTGTTCAAGATGTATATAATGTTGTCCATAATAGAACCCTAGATCCAGCTATAAAATATCTTGCCATTTACATATCTCCCATTACCAAATTCATAGAAAATGAAGACCATAAAAAAATATATTATAGACTAAAAGAGATGCTGTTGCATCATAATTATTACTCTCAGTCTATAGTGGCTGATAATATAAATACCGAAGGGTTCAAATATTTTCTTTGTAATATACAAGCAGCCATACTTGCTAAACTTGGCGGTGTTCCTTGGCGACTGAAAAGAGATCCTGAAAATGAACTAATAATTGGTATAGGTGCATTTTATTCTATATCCGAGAAGTCAAGGTTGTTAGGCTCAGCATTTTGTTTTAATAATCAAGGGATATTTAAGAATCTAAGATGCTTCAAGTCTGAAGATATTAAATCACTTGTAGGTTCAATTAGGGAAGCTGTTCATATATTTAAAGAACAAAGTCCTGATGTGAAAAGACTGATCATCCATTTTTACAAAGCTATCAGTAAGAAAGAAGTGAAAGAGATTCTCAACATGTTGTATAATGATTGTGGTCTTGATATTCCTATCATCATTGCAACTATAAACAAGACAGAAAGCAAGGACTATCTAGGCTTCGACATTTCCAAACCCACTACCCTCATGCCCTATAGTGGCACTTATATAGAGATAAAGGAAAGAGAATATATCTTATTCAACAATACCAGATATGATGAAACTTCCAAACCAACAATAAAAGAATACCACTTCCCGATAAAGATAAAGTTTACAGCCACCGATCTCTCTTTAGTAGAAGATCCCGAAACCATTGCCAAACTCATCGACCAAATATACCAGTTCAGTAGAATGTATTGGAAATCAGTATCCCAACAATCTCTACCTGTCACCATCTCATACCCAGAAATGATCGCCAGAATCCACCAACAATTTAAATATTCCATTCCAGAGTTCGGTTTGGATAAACTCTGGTTTTTGTAAAACATTTATCTACCTTTATGGCATTATATAATTAATAGAGTATGTAAAATGAAAATGAAATTGAAGATTGTAATTGTAATAGCTTGTTTACTTTGTAGATGCCTTTTAACAGCACAAATTTCTAATGATTTAGCTTTACCTAAAATTGATCTTGCTGCCCCAATAGACTATATATTAAATTACGGTATAATATTTCAGGGTCCAAATGATTATATGAAGGAAAATTTATGGTTTTTGTAAATGAAAAATTTTATTTCTTTTAAGCAACTTTTTTCTTTTTATACCGTTTTAACTCTTATGTATAGAGCAATATTTGTTATTTTTGCGATTATAATTGGGGTTTGTATAACACCTAATGTTGCCTATGCATGTAGTCAAAAGGCCGAAAAAACTACCTGTTGTAAGTCTAAGACTAACACGAAATCATCTTCATGTTGTTCTTCGAAACACAAAGGACGTACTGATGATTGTGGCGGCAATTGTGGTGATTCGTGCCATTGTTTATCCATGAGTTCTGTCGCCTTACCTCCTTCACTGATTACTTGTGGATTTTTTGAGAAACAAATTTTGCATATCTCCCAAAACACTTTTTATTACATACAACTCCAGTCTGAAGGCCATGTCCTGATTTGGTCACTCCCTAAAATATGTTGATTCTTCATTGGACAGCCCATAGTGTGTCCACTTGCGAAAAGAGCTTTTCCTAAGTAAAGCTCTATTTTCTTATTTTTATAAAAAAAATTAATAATGAAGTCATTCAATATCATTTCTATGATAGCTATATTGCTATCAACATCATGTGATGCACAAATTAAAAACAGCAAAACAGAGACAGTAAAAATATATGGCAACTGTGGTATGTGCGAAAAAACCATAGAAAAAGCGGGTTATTTAAAGAAAGTCGCCAAAGTAGATTGGGATAAAGATACCAAAATGGCAACGATTACATATGACACTAAGAAAACCAGCCAAGCAGAAATTTTGAAGAGAATAGCTTTAGCAGGCTATGATAGTGATATTTTTTTAGCACCTGATGACATTTATGCAAAGTTGCCAGGATGCTGTCAATACGATCGAGTAAGAAAAACCGCAAATATTGCTGAGAAATCAGCCATTGAGCCAATCATTGACCGGTCACAAGATCATGCAAACCATCAGCAGACAAATCAAACTGAAGCTAAAACTGTGGATCATTCTGCTCATACAGAAGCAAAAAGCAATCAAACATCGACAAGCTCAGCTGGCCAAAGTGACAAGAATCACAAATCTACTACACCAGTGGTAAAACCAGAAATATCTCATTTAACAGCAGTATTTGACCATTATTTCGCTGTAAAGGATGCATTAGTAAAAACGGATGGTAATACGGCATCAGCTAAAGCAAAGGAGTTGCTAAAAGCTATTAATGCTGTTAAAATGGGCCAATTGGCTAACGACGAGCATGTTGTTTGGATGAAAGTGATGAAAGACTTGGCACTTGATGCAGAGCATATAGGTGATACAAAGGAAACATCTCATCAAAGAGATCATTTTATCAACCTATCTACCAATATGTATGATCTCATAAAGGTCTCTAAGCATGATGCCCCTATTTATTATCAGCATTGCCCTATGGCTAACAATGGCAAAGGAGCTAACTGGCTTAGTAAAGAAAATAAGGTTCAGAATCCTTATTATGGCTCAGTAATGTTGACATGTGGAAAAGTTGTAGAAACCATTAAGTAAGGCTCACATCGAATGAAAGTGAAGAATTGGCTTCACTTTCATTCATTTTCACATCGGTTATATGGACTTTAATCAAATCATCTTGGGATGTAGGCGAAAAGATCGTAGCTGCCAAAAGCAGCTTTACGACCTACACTATGCATATGGCATTAAGATAGCATTGTCCTATTCCAATAATATAGATGATGCATCCGAAGTGCTAAATGATGCTTTTTTTGATGTCTTTGAAAAAATTGATCAATATGACATCAATCATTCGTTTACATCATGGTTCAGAATTATTGTCATAAGGAAGGCTATCAATTATTACCACAAAAACATCAAATACTACAATGCGGAGAAAAGCCAAGAATTATTTGACAGTCTTGATACACAAGGAGACAATGCAATATGCGATATAGATGCCGAAGAACTACTAAACTTCGTAAACCAGCTTCCCCCAGCCTATCGGATGGTGTTAAATCTATATGCCATAGAAGGATATAGCCATCAGGAGATTGCCAAAATGCTCACAATTTCGACTGGAACTTCTAAATCTAATCTGTCCAAAGCAAGGCTTTTTTTAAAGAAATTGATGTCCGAAATAAAAATTTTCACTTTATTTTGACCTTAAGGCAACCATTTAACTTTTTTTCTTGAATAGTATAACATAAGGCATTTTTTAGATGAAGAATACATTCGATCATACCTATAAGTCTAAACTTAACAGCTTAGTCGCTGATACGTCCTCTCAGGATAGAGATTGGCATGCCTTAGAAAAACGACTCAATAAAAAAGAAAAGAAACGTCACTTAGCGTATTTATTTACTTTTGCTGCCGTTGGTATTTTTATATTGTGTTTTACAACCATTGGCATCATTGCATACCAAAATGACACTGTCAAAACACAAAAAGAAAGTAAAAAAACTGGAAATCATCAACCTCCAATTGCACAACATCAAACAATACCTAAATTCCACACAAATTTAAATGCTATTGTGGATCAAGATAGCAATGGTAAATGTGATTATAAATACTCTAAACCAACAAATACTAAAAATGTGTCATCATCCATCATTCGACAAAAAATATATACCGACGATGCCAGTGTCATTGGCAAGGTAGTAGAACCATCTCAAGATAATAATATCATAACTTCAGATACAACTTTCAGCAATTCAGTTAATACATCTTTACACCTTTCTAATTTCAAGAGCACTGAAGGGACTCCACCGCCAATCAATGTCGTAGAGTTACCATCTCTTTACAAAGGAATAAGCTACCTTGATTCCCCTAATTTAGACTTCAACTTAACTCAAAAAGTTAGCAAATCATCAAAACCTAGTCTTAAATTTTCTTATGGAAAATTTTACGATATTTTTCCAAAAATTAGCCATGCTGGCAATTTAAGCCATGTCGAAGAATCAGTACAAATGGCTCCTTTAGGAAATTCCCTTCAATCCAATCTCGTATATTCATATAAGGATAAATATAGATTTTCATTGGGTTTACATCATGCGTCCCTTGCATTTGATGCGTATCACAAAATGAATATCAAGGCTGACGAACTCACAATACACGATCCTTCCATGGACTCACAAAGAAGCTATAATATTAATTACAATATATCTGATGGAAAAATAAATTCTTCGTTGTTAGTGTCATTTTTTGACGTAGCTCCAGGACAGCATAATTATACATTAGATTCATTTGATTTTTCAATGAAAATTAATAAAACTATAAAAACACTCTCCATCCCACTTTTAATTGAACGCAAACTACTAAACAAAAATAATTTTAATGCTTATCTACAAGTAGGTTCATCCCTAAATTATAGGTATAAAGTTAAAACACAAATTATAAGTTCTAATGAAACCTGCAAAGAATTATGTCTGATAAATGGCTTTGAACCTATGATCTCATCTGTTATGAGTTCGTCCTCCACATTGACAGTAGATGGCTTGCTCGGATTGGCACTGGAATATAAATTGAGCCCACGGTTAAGTATAGGTTTAAACCCTCAATCATCAATAAGTTTTAATAATCCAGCTAACCTAAAAAGGTATGAACTATCCACATATGTATTCTATCATTTCAACAAATAAATTATAATGCGACAAATTTTTACATTAGTATTTTTAGGATGTCTTCTCAGTGGAGTCATGGCTCAAGACAAAAACCTAACATTCAAATTCAATCACTATGCTGGGAGCCAAGCTATGGAATTGAATAAAACTATATTTACTATTCACAATGGCAAAAAAGTTATGCTTACTAGGGCTGAATTTTTTTTGAGTGGCGTTACATTACATACATTAAATCACGATTCATTTAAAATTAATGATTCTTACATTTTGGTTAATGCTAATGATCCCACAAAACTTCATACTGTAGGTACCTATCCACAGGATCATGATTTTCGCATTGTCAAAATGGATGTTGGTATTGATAAAGACAAAAATCATGCTGACCCTAGTTTATATCCAGCTTCACATCCTCTTGGACCTAAATCTCCAGATATGCATTGGGGCTGGGCAGCTGGTTACAGGTTCATAGCTCTTGAAGGCTTAGTGGACAATAACAACGATGGTACTCCCGAACAAGAATTTCAATTCCACAGTTTAGGAGATGCATTATTGTTTCAGACTATCTTAGACCTTACTGGAAGCCATCATGTAGAAACCGACCCTATGATCATTAACCTTGATTACATCAAACTTTTTGATGCACTCAGTATGTCAGGTAATTTAATTCAACATGGCTCTGGTACATTAAATAAAAATGTACTTTTGAATGCAGCTACAAAAAAGTTTTTAAACCCTCAAATCATCTCCAGTACAACCAATGTTCCTTTGGATCAAATTGCTAATGTGCTTCAAAACAATAGAAAAATAATGATTGCCTTTAAAAATAAGGGATCAGAAAAATCCATTAGGGTTTACAATACTTCAGGTATCCTAGTTCAAAATTATATCACTAGAGATGATGAATTCACCTTCGAATTAACAAACATACCATCAGGTAACTTATTTGTTTCTATTTCCGAAACACAAAATACTACAACACAGCAAATTTTTATTTATTAATGATATTAAGAAGCATTAAATATAAATTTATTTGCTGTGCTATTCTTTTGGCAGTTTTGATGAGCTGTTCAAAAGAAAGTGAGATGGAGCCATTCAATTATCTTGATTTGATTCCATCTCACTTCCCTATTCCGAATATCCATCCTGATAGTTTTCCAAGTTTGGAAAAAATTGTTCTAGGACGCAAGCTCTTTTATGATATTCGACTTTCAAAAAATAACACCATTTCTTGTGCATCTTGCCATCAGCAATCATTAGCATTCTCTGATTCCATAGCTTTTAGTTTTGGTGACAATAAGGCCATAGGGACTAGAAATGCACCATCTTTGGCGAATGTAGTTTATCAGGATAAACTACTAAGAGAAGGAAGTTTACCCACTTTAGAAATGCAAGTCTTAGTACCGATCCAAGAGCATAATGAGTTTAATTCAAACATACTAGACATTACAAATAAACTTAATGAAATCTCCGAGTATCGCCAATTGTCGCAAAAAGCATTTGGATCTGAACTCACACCTTTTGCTATTACCAGATCTATCTCAGCCTTTGAGAGAATACTCATTAGTGGCCAATCAAAATACGATGCCTTTATAAATGGTAAATCTAATTTGTCATCATTAGAATTGAAAGGTAAAGAATTATTCTTTAGTGAAAGAACTAATTGTAGTTCATGTCATGGTACTTTTCTATTTACCAATCAGACCTTTGAGAATAATGGTTTATATGTATTTTATTACGATAATGGAAGAGAAAGATTTACACTTGACACCAGTGATAATGGAAGATTTAAAGTACCTTCATTAAGAAATGTTGCATTAACTGCCCCTTATATGCACGATGGGTCTATTAGTTCATTAGAGCAAGTGATGGAGCATTACAGCACAGGTGGCAAGTCCCATCCCAATAAAAGCCAACTCATTAAAAATATCTCTCTTTCACAAGATGAAAAAGCGGCTTTGATTGCTTTTCTTCATACGTTGACAGATTACAATTTTATTAATAATAAAAATTTCAAAGATGAATAAGATAGTTTCAGTCACTTTATTTTTAATCATAATTATTGCTTCATGTACTGACCCTGTTGAAGTCACTTATGATTCAAGTCCTTTTAATTTACAGTATGGTAGTCTGCCCACCCCTGATTTACCTTCTGATAATCCTCTCACAGTAGAAGGAGTGAAATTGGGTAGAATGTTGTTTTATGAAACTTTATTATCTAAAGACAATACTCAAGCATGTGCTTCTTGTCACATTCAAAAAGATGGTTTTTCAGACCTTAATCAATTTAGTAAGGGAGTGGAAGGAAAGTTTGGTGGAAGACAAGCTATGACTATTTTTAATATGGCATGGCACAACAATGGATTCTTTTGGGACGGCAGAGCTCCTAAACTCAGAGATCAGGCTTTAAAACCTATTCAAGATCCCTTGGAAATGAATGAAAAACTTGAAAATGTTAGAGCCAAATTATCTAACTCTCCAAAATATATTGATCAATTTAAAAGAGCTTTTGTAAATGGCACTATTGATGATAAAAACATCTCATTGGCATTAGAGCAGTTTATGTTTTCCATAGTTTCTTATCAATCCAAATATGATCAATATAAGGATGGTAAGGCTATGCTAACAGATAGCGAAGAAAGGGGAAGACAATTATTCTTTACCGAATTTGACCCATCTGGTAAGGTTAAAGGTGCCGAATGTTTTCATTGTCATGCAGGTCCAAATTTTACTAACGATGAGTATATGAACAATGGACTTGACGACGATGCAAATTTTAAAGATCTTGGTAGAGCAAAAGTGACAATGACCACCGATGATAATGCCAAGTTTTTGACACCATCATTAAGAAATATTGAAGTAACTGCCCCTTATATGCATGACGGTAGATTCATAACATTGGAAGAAGTGGTAGATCACTACAATGAACATGCAAAATACAGTACTACTGCTGATATCTTACTACAATACAATTTACAATCAGGGGGGCTGAAACTAAGCAGTCAAGATAAAGCTGACCTTCTGTCCTTCCTCAGAACGCTTACTGACCAATCATACCTCAATAATATTTCTTATTCAAAACCAAATTAATTTTCATTATAATGAAATCTTTTTATTTCATTGGCATTTTTATAAGTTTTAAAATTTATGCCCAATCACCACTTTTCATCCCTGACACACTAAGTGGATCAGAAATTAATTTATCCATTAAAGAAGGTAGCCATAGCTTTTATACTTCATATAACACTTCTATTATTGGTTATAATGGCAATTTACTCGGCCCGACCATTATTTTGCACAAAGGCCAAACTGTACAAATGAATGTGGCCAATGAACTTAATGACACTACAACTACCCATTGGCATGGCCTACATGTATCACCACAAAATGACGGTAGCCCTCATAATCTTATCATGGCTAATACTACGTGGTCACCAAAATTTGAAGTGATGGACAAAGCCGCTACTTATTGGTATCATCCACACCTACATGGCAAAACTATGAAGCAAGTAATACAAGGTGCGGCTGGTATGATTATTGTTCGAGATGATGAAGAAAGCAAGCTCAATTTACCAAGAACTTATGGCGTTGATGACATACCTCTTATTATGCAATGGAGAACATTTGACACCAACAAACAAATTGTACTCGATGATGAAGCAGATAATGTTGCGATGGTCAATGGTACGATAAATGGTGTATTAGAAGTGCCAGCACAAATGGTGAGATTTAGATTATTAAATGGTAGTAGTCATAGATTTTTTAATTTTGCATTTAGCGATAATAGAAATTTTCAGATCATAGCCAATGATGAGAGCTTACTCAACAAACCAGTTTCAGTCAAGCAATTGATAGTTAGTCCTGGTGAAAGATTTGAGATCATTGTAGATTTTAAAGAACAGCAAGGTCAATCATTTTTTATCAATCAATTAGGCATGTCACTTCCAAATGGATACCCAGGCGGTCCTCCCTTGGGCATGATGGGCATGAATATGACGATGGGTCCACTAGATAATACTGATTTTAGTTTACTAAAAATTGATGTAAAAGCTCCAACACCAAATGCCATTAAAGAAATTTCTTCAAGTTTGACCACCAATGAGCCAATCAATGAATCTGGTGCCACTACAAGAAATTTTCAACTTAGGGGCTTACCCATGATGAGCATGACCAATTTTACCATCAACAATGAACAATACGACCACGAAAAAATCAACTTTAAAGTAAAGCAAGATGATGTCATGATATGGAATATCACCAATCAAAGCATGATGCCACATCCTTGGCACATCCATGGCAACTATTTTTACATAAAATCTATCAATGGTCAAGCACCACCAGCTTATATGAAAGGCAGAAAAGATGTGGTAACAATTCCTCCCATGAATGGATCAGCCCAAATAGTAATGAAATACGAAGATTTTGCAGATAGTGAAATGCCTTATATGTACCATTGCCACATTTTAAGTCATGAAGATAGAGGAATGATGGGTAGTTTTTTAGTAACAGATGCAAATTTAACTGATGTATTGAATAACATAACCAAAGACATTACAATAAAAGTTTATCCAAATCCGTCTCAAAATAATTGGCAGATAGAATCTACTTCTGGTGAGCCAATTTTATTTTATCAACTATGTAATATTGATGGTAAGCTTATTGAAGAACACAGTATAAAGAATACATCATTCTTAATAAATAATACAAATTTATCATCAGGGAATTATTTTATTACAGTAAGTACAAAACAAAACAGTCAAATATTTAAAGTAATTAAACAATAAATAATATGAGTTATATAAATTATATTATTATCGCCATTGCAATGCTGTTCAGTTTCACAAGTTGCAATTCAAAAATAAAAAATGTCAATAAAGTATCAGTAAAAATTTGGGGAAACTGTGATATGTGTAAAAAAACCATAGAAACCGCAGGAAATAAAAAAAATGAAGCTCTTGTAGTTTGGAATAAAGATACCAAACAAGCTGGATTAGAATTTGACAGTACTAAAACAAATGCTAATGCCATATTAAAACGAATTGCGTTAGCAGGGTATGACAATATAACCTATTTAGCGCCTGATGACATTTATGCGAAACTGCCAGAATGTTGT